>CAVTAS010000001.1:0-460974 GCA_963732765.1 uncultured Alphaproteobacteria bacterium
GTCCTGCAGTCGGCACCAGTCGTTCCAATGGCTTTGGCCTGTTTCTCGGTGCGAAACCTCACCCCGGAAACAGAGTGATTCCGCCGTCGACGCGGATGACCTGGCCGTTGATGAATTTGGCGCGCGGGCCGGCCAGGAAGGCGACGGCGTCGGCGATTTCGTCTGGCTCGGCGTAGCGGTCGAGGGATTTTCGGGTGGCGTCCATTTTCACGGGATCGACGGTGCGGGTGGCCTGGAAGCGGGCGGTCTTGGTCGGGCCTGGGCTGACGGCATTGATCCGCACACCCTCATGCAGCAGCTCCTTTGCCAGGCAGCGCGTGTAGTGAACGACGGCGGCCTTCAAGGTCGAATACACCACTTCGGGCGAGCACCCGAGATGGGCGGCGGCCGAGGCGATGTTGATGACGGAACCCGTCCCGCGCTTGACCATCGGCGGCACGAAGGCCTGGCATACCAGCATGGTGCCGATGAGGTTGTTGTCGGTCAGGACTTTGATATCCTCGAACGAGATGTTCAGCGCATCGTTGGGTTTGGGTTTGTTGCCCGAAGCGCCGATATCGCCACCGGCGCAGTTGACCAGGATCTGCACTTCTCCCAGTTTTGCCTCGATGGTCGCCTTCATGCGTGCAACCGCAGCGGGATCGCCGATGTTGCCGGTGACGCCGACCGAGCGCACACCGTAGGCCTCGATGGATTTGACGACCTCGGCGAGACTGGAGGCCTCGCCATATTTGGCTGTGGCGGTTTCTTCCAGATCGTGGACCGCAACGTGTGCGCCCAATTCGGCCAGCCGCTTGGCCATAGTGTTGCCAAGCCCGCGTCCCGAGCCGGTGACGAAGGCAATCTTGCCGGCGAGTTCTTTGGTCATTGCGTGTCCTTTCAGGTCATCAGGCCGAGCGCGCGCATGTTGGCGGCGCTGCGGCGGATCATGGCGAGTTCGTAGTCGATAAGGTCGTGGTCGGCGTTGCGCTCCCAGGGCGTACGATAGTCGGCATCGTCGGGAAGGCGGTTGCGGCGGGCGGCGGCGAGCGTGGCGGCGAAGGATTGCGCCGTCATCGGAGCATAGCCGCGCCACCAGTCCGGCTTCAGGAAGCGGATGTGCCTGGCCTCCAGCGCGCCGGGCTCCAGCACGGCAGTGAGACTGTCGTGGTGCGCGCCGAGAACGGCAACCAGCTCCTTGAACGGCACCGCTCCATCGCCGATCGCACAGCGCACCAGCCGGTAGCCTTCGTCCGTGAACTGAACGCGGTAGTCCTTCAGATGGACATGCGCCACATGCGGAGCGATGACGCGCGCGAAATCCAGCGGCGCTTCGCCAACAGGAAATGTGTTGCCGGTGTCGAAAGTGATGCCGATACCGGGGCCGAAATCCTGGCAGAAATCCGACCAGCTCGCGGCTGGTGAAATCCTGATGGTTCTCGATGGCCAGCACGCGGCCCTGATCGTGCGCCATCGGAGCGTATTTGGCCAGTCCCTCGCGGATCGAAGCGTTCAGCTCGAACCACTTCGGCCCCCAGGCGGTCCGACTGCCTTCCAGCACCGGCGACAGGCCGAGCCGGATCACTTTGGCATCGAGCAGCTTGGCCGACCGCAGGGCGCTTTCAACCGGCCCCATCATAGTCAAGCCGGCGCTGATGACGGGTGTCATGCCGAGGCTTGCGAGCCGGTCCTTGAGGGCCTTCAGCTGATCGTCCGACATCGCCGCCAGCCAGGGATCGAAGATTTCCAGCACCTGGGCTTTCAGCTCGGTGGCGATGGCGATGAAGCCGTCGAGCCCCGCGCCGCGTGGATTGGCGCGCGGCGTATCGCGGCCCTGCAAGCCGAGGTGGTAAGTGAGGCCGTAGGGATTGAGGCCGGTACGGAGCAAGATGCGATGTCCCTTCAGGTATTCAAGTTCTCATACAGACGATTGCGGCTTGGACCTCCTCTCCCCCAACGCTTCTTTCGCGTTGGGAGAGAGGAGACCGCGTCTCGCAGCAGGCCCTTTCGGCGGCAAGAGCCACGCGGTCGGTGATGGGCAGGAACTTGCTCAGTCCCTCTCACCACCGGTACGGGGCAAGCGGCTGCCCCTCACCCGGCGCTCATTCCTCGCCGCTCTGGCGGCTCGGGCGCCACCCTCTCCCCCGCAAAGAGGCGGGGGAGAGGGGCAACTACCCCGCCAGTCCCGCATCCACGATGAAGGTCTGCTTGGTGATCGCCCGCGCGTCGTCGCTCGCCAGGAACAGCGCCATGCGCGCGATATCGCCGCCGTTCATGACCAATCGCAGCAGCTGCTTGCTGGTGATATTGTCGATGTCGCCTTGTGTTTTGTACCACAGCTTGCGCTGCTTTTCCGTGATCACCGCGCCTGGTTCGATGGCGTTGACGCGGATGTTGTCGGGGCCGAACTTGCGGGCGAGCGCGCGCGTCAATCCGATCACGGCTGATTTGGCGGTGACATAGGGCGTCATCTCGTCGGCGCCGTAGCGCCAGGCGACCGACGAGAGGTTGATGATCGACCCGCCGCCCAGTGCTTTCATCATGGGGTGAACGGCCTGAGCGGCGAAGAACTGGTGTTTGAGGTTCACCGCTTGCGACCAATCCCAATAGGCGGGATCGACCTCCTCCACCTTGCGGCGATCGTCGTTGGCGGCGTTGTTGACCAGCACCCCGATGGGGCCGAACTGGCGCGCAGCCGTTGCGATGGCAGCCTGCAGCGCGGCAATATCGAGCATGTCGCAGCGCAGGAAGACTGTGCCCGCCGTTTCGGCGGCGAGCGCCTCGCCTGCCGCGGTATCGATGTCCAGCACCGCCACCTTGGCCCGATTGGCCGCGAAGGCGCGCACAATGTCGGCGCCGATGCCGCTGGCGCCGCCCGTCACTAGCACGGTGCGGCCAGCAAGGCTGGGATAGCTGGCGAAACGCTCCGTCATCGGATGGCCATCTCGGTGACGGCGTCGAACAGGCAGGCCTTGGTCATATCAACCGACAGCGCCACGGTTTCGCCGGTCTTTGGGGCCTGACTGGGTGCGAAACGCGCGGTGATCTCATGGTCGCCAAGACGCAGCACGACGTGGGTTTCCGATCCGGTAGGCTCGACCAATTCCACCGGCAGCGTCAGCCGCACCTGGGTGTCGCCGCCCGCGCCGTTGGTACCGGCGCGGCTCAGATGCTCGGGACGGATGCCGAGGATGACCCTGCGCGGTTGGCTGTCGCCCGCAGCCAAGCGCACCGGCAGCGCGATCTCGCTTTGGTCGGCGCCTGCTATCGTGACGGCAGATCGTCCGTTGACTGATCCCAGCATCGCGGGAAGGAAGTTCATCGAGGGCGAGCCCATGAAACCGGCGACGAACAGATTGGCCGGACGGTCGTAGATGGTTTGCGGCTCGTCGAACTGCTGCAATTCTCCCTTGTGCATGACGGCGATGCGCGAGGCCAGCGTCATGGCTTCCACCTGGTCGTGCGTGACGTAGACCGTGGTCTTGCCGACGCGCGCGTGCAGCTTCTTGATCTCCATGCGCATGTCGACACGCAATTTTGCGTCGAGGTTGGAGAGCGGCTCATCGAACAGGAACAGGTCGGGATCGCGCACCAGCGCCCGGCCCATGGCGACGCGCTGGCGCTGACCGCCTGAGAGTTGCGAGGGCCGGCGGTTCATCAGCTGGTCGATTTGCAGGAGTTCGGACACCCGCTTCAGGGCGGCCTCGCGCTCGGGCTTGGGCACCTTGCGCGCTTCCATGCCGAACAGCATGTTCTGGCGCACCGTCATGGTCGGATAGAGCGCGTAGGACTGGAACACCATGGCGATGTTGCGGTCCTTGGGGGGAACGTTGTTGACGATGCGCCCGCCGATCTGGATTTCGCCCGAGCCGATGGTCTCCAGTCCCGCGATCATGGCCAGCAGCGTGGACTTGCCGCAACCCGACGGCCCGACCAGGGCGACGAACTCGCCCGAGCGCGCCTCCAGGTTGATGCCCTTCAGCACCTCAACGTTGCCGAAGCTTTTTCGGATGTCCCTGACAGTCAGCGAGGCCATGGGTGTACCATCATTTGATCGCGCCCTTGCGTCAGTCCACGGACGAAATACTTGCCGCCGAAGAAATAGATCAGCAGCGGCGGCAGTGCGCCGATCAGCACGGCCGCGCTCATGACGTCGTAGTTGCGCACATTGGTGCCGTTGGTCGAGAGCGCCACCAGCGAGGCGGTAATCGGCTGCTCGCGGCCGGACGTGAACACCACGCCATAGAGGAATTCGTTCCAGATGCCGGTGAACTGCCAGATCACAGTGACGATCAGGATCGGCGGCGAGAGCGGCAGGATGATCTTCCAGAAGATGCGCCAGAAGCCGGCCCCGTCGATGCGCGCGGCCTTAATGAGATCGTCAGGGATGTTGACGTAGAAGTTGCGGCAGAACAGCGTGGTGAAGCTTAAGCCCTGGACGGTGTGCACCAGGATCAAACCGTAGGTGGAATTGGTGAGGCCGATGGTGCCGAGGATGTAGGCCCAGGGTAACAGCGCAATCTGGCCAGGCATAAAGACGCCGAGCATCATGAAACCGAACAGCACCTCCGATCCCCAGAAGCGCCATTTCGACAGGATGTAGCCGTTCAGCGCGCCGATCGCGGTCGAGATGATGGTGGCGGGAATGGTCATCTGCAGCGAGTTGTAGAAGTTGCCTTGCACCCCGGCGCAGGTGCCGCCGACGCAATAGGTGTTCCAGGCCTCGTACCAGCCCTTCAGGTTGAAACTGCGCGGCCAGGCGATGAGCCCGTTCTGGGCGATCTCGGGCAGGTCACGGAAGGAGTTGAGGATCACCACCACCAGCGGTAGCAGGTAGTAGGCCGCGAACAGGACGAGTACGGCGTAAACAACCAGTTTGGCGCGTGTTCGCGCGCCCGTCCCCGAGGTGGCGTAGGGATCGTAGCCGGCGCGGGCTTCAGCCATTGGTCGCCTCCCGGCGGTTGCGCCAGGTCTGCCAGAGCGCGTAGGGCACGAGCACGCAGGCCAGCGCGGAGAGGATCATGATGGCGGCCGCCGCCCCTTGCGCGATCTGTCCGCGCTGGAACATCAGATCGTAGACGTAGTTGGCCGGCATGGTGGTTGAGATACCCGGGCCGCCTTGCGTCAGCGTCACAACCAGATCGAAGGTCTTGATGGCGAACTGCAGCAGCACCACGATGACGGCGATGAAGATGGGACGTATGCTGGGCAGGATGATGCGCCAGTAGGTGCGGAACACCGAGGCGCCGTCGATCTGCGCGGCCTTGACGAGATCCTGGTCGACCGAACGCAAGCCGGCCAGCAGCAGCGCCATGGCGAAGCCCGAGGACTGCCAGATCGCGGTGATCACCACGAGGTACATGGCGAGGTTGCGGCTGGTGATCCAGGAGAACTCGAAGCCGGTCCAGCCCAGCCCATGCATGAAGAACTCGATGCCGGAGGTAGGGCTGTAGAGCCAGCTCCAGACCGTGCCGGTGACCACGAACGAGACGGCCAGCGGATAGAGATAGATGGTGCGCCAGCCGCTCTCGAAGCGCACCCGCTGGTCGATGGCGATGGCCAGGAGCAGGCCGATCAGCAATGCGCCCAGGACGTACAGTGAGGAAAACAGGAACAGATTGGAGAAGGCGATGTTCCAGCGCGCGTTCTTCCACAGGTTCACATATTGGATGAACCCGACGAATTTGTAGGTCGGCAGCAGGGAAGAGTTGGACAGCGAGATATAGAACGTCCACGCCGTAAAGACGAAGACGTAGAAGAAGCTGGCGACGATCGAGGGGATGAGCAGGATTTGCGGCAGATACGTCCCGAGCCGCTCCGAAAGGGGACGGGGCGGGGCGGCGGTGGTCGAGTGATCCTCAGCGATGGTGGACATTTGATACCGAATTCCGAACTAGCGCGGTCGGTGAGGGGCGGGTACTTGCTCGGACCTTCTAGACGCCTGTGCGGAGCAAGTACCTGCCCCTCACCTGTCGCTGTTTCCCTCGCGCTGACGCGCTTCGGGGCGACATCCTCTCCCCCGCCAAGAGGTGGGGGAGAGGAGAAGGCAGCGCTGCCCGTGTCCGTGCCTCCAGCCTACTGCTGTGCCGCCACCGCGTCGGCCATGGTGTTCGCGGCTTGCTCGGAGGTCATGTCCGGCTTGTTCACGAACTCGGTAATCGTCTCCATCATGGCGCCGCGGTACTTCTGCAGCACGGTCATGTTGTGGGCCATCGAGCGCACCAGCGTGCCGGCGGCGATCGAGGCCTTGAGATCGGCTTGCGACAACTGCTGGCAGGAGTTGAAGCCCTTCGACAGGTCCACATCCATGCGTGCCGGGATCGAGCCCTTGGCGATGTTGAACACGGTCTGGAACTCGGGGCTCAAGATCAGATGAGCGAGCATCTTCTGGCCGGCGATGAAGTCGGGATCTTTCTGGGTGAAGAACACGACGCTGTCGGAGTTCAGAATGAAGCCCGGCTTGCCGTTGTCGTTCGGCGTCTGGCCGCAGACATAGTCCGTACCCGCCTTGAGGCCGATCGAGGTCAGCGTGCCGATCTCCCAATCGCCCATGATGAAGAAGGCGGCGTCGCCCTTGGCCATCATGTTGGAGGCGGCGTCATAGTCGCGGCCGGCGATGCCCTTGTCCATGTACTTGGAGACCATCAGGCGCATCTGGTCGAAGGCCTTGACCATGCCGGGGCTCTTGAGCGCGGCCACATCGCCTTCCATGAAGGCCTTACGGAACAATTCGTTGTCCAATCCGTACACGACGTTTTCGAACGTGGTGGCGTCGGTCCAGTCGGCCGAAAGATGGGCGATGCAGATCTTGCCCATGGCGATGACCTTGTCGCAGGCGGCGTTGAAATCGGCCCAGGTCTTGGGGATCTCCTTGATGCCGGCGGCGTCCATCACCTTCTTGTTACCCCACACCCAGTTGATGCGGTGGATGTTCATGGGCGCGGCAACCCACGAGCCCTTCGGCTTCATGACCGGCAGCAGCTCGGGCGCCACCACCTTGTCCCAGCCTTCTTCGGCAGCCTGGGCGTCGAGATTGGCGGTGCCGCCGGTCTCGTTCCACTCGGCGATTTCCGGGCCCTTCAGCTGGACGGCGGGCGGCGCATTGCCGGCCACCACGTCGACGCGCAGCTTGGCCAGCGTGTTAGCGGTATGGCCAGCGATCGAGGTCTGCTCCCACTTGCCGCCAGCGGCCGCGAACATCTCGCCCAGCTTGGCAATCGAGGCGGCGTCGTTGCCCGACGACCACTGGTGCAGCATGTTGGTCTTGGGTTCGGCCACCGCGACGCCGGCCAGCATGGCGCTGGCGACAGCCGCAGCGATGGTGATTTTCGTCCTGGACATCCGTTTCACTCCCTGAATGTTTCTTCGCATGATCGTCGTCAGCGTTGATTGCGATCTCTTGGCCGGATCGCTTTGCGGGGCCGTAGAATGGGCGAACTCAAAACCCTTCCCAAGCCGCTGCATTCTTTCTATCTTGAACAAATTATCCGTCCCGTCAATCCATCCAAACACCGCCATGTCCAAAAGCCGCCATGTCCGATAGCCGTTTGCGCCAACTGCTCGCCGATCAGCACTCCGGCTCCCCCGGCAGCCGCATCGTGCGCGTCATCGGCACGCGTGGCGCCGTGAGCGCCGCCGACATTGCGCGCGCCACCGGATTGGCGCGCTCCACCGTCTCTACGGCGTTGATGCACTTGCGGAAATCCGGTATCGTGGTCGAGCAGAGCGTCACCGATGCCGAGGCGCGGGGGGTCGGCCGGCCGGCAGCCAAGCTGTCGTTGAATCCCAATGCCGGCACCTGCATCGGCATTCACTTAGGATTGGCGGAAATCCGCATGGTGCTGGCGGACGTCTCGCATTCCGTCATCGCCGAACAAATTATTCCGCTCTCACCCGACTACCATCCGGACCGCACCGTGCGGGCGCTGAGGGACGGTATCGCCCGCATCTACCGCGACAATGGCCTGCCGCCGTCGGGACTGATCGGGGCCGGCGTCTCGGTCTCGGGACCGGTCGCCCCGGATGGGACAGTGCTGCGCTCGAGCATTCTGCCTGTCTGGGCCGGCATCAATGTCCGCTCACTGATCGAACCTGTGCTGAAGCGCCCGGTGCAGGTCGACAACGAGAGCAACTGCGCCGCCATCGCCGAGATGATGTGGGGAGCGGCCTTGGGATACGACGATTTCGTGCTGTTCAAGATCGATATCGGCGTCGGTGGGGCAATCGTCAGTGGCGGCCGGATTGTCACCGGGATCGCCGGCGGGGCGGGCGAATTCGGCCATATCGCCATCGATCCTAACGGCGATCTCTGCCGCTGCGGCAACCGCGGCTGCCTGGAGCTTACGGCTAGCTTCGCCCGCCCGCTGGAGCAGATGAGCCGGCTGCACGGCAAACCCGTGTCGATGGATGATGCGATACTGCTGGCCGAGCAAGGGGACGTCGGCGCGCTACGGCTGATTGCCGATACCGCTGAGCATGCGGGCCGCGGCCTGGCGCTGATTGGCACCATCATCAATCCGCCGCTGATCCTGATCGGCGGCCGCATGGCATTGGCCGGCGAGATTCTGCTGGCGCCCCTGCAGCGCTCATTTGAGACGCACACGCTGATCAAGTCAGCCCAGGTCCCGCCGCAGTCGCGTACACAGATCAAAGTTGGCAGACTGACTGAGAACGACTCGTTGCTCGGTGCGGTCGGCCTGGTGCTGCGCAGCCACGCGGACTTTCGTGTGGCAGGCTTGTGAACAGGAGCATCGCCATGACGCAATCCATGCAGATCGAAGGTGGGGCCATTGCCGTCCCGTCCCGCTCCGACCAGGGAGTGCGGGTCTTCAAGGGGCTGCGATACGCCGCACCTCCGCTTGGCGATCTGCGCTGGCGCCCGCCGCAGCCGGTCCCGGCCTGGAGCGGTGTCAAGCCGGTGGACAGGTTTGGCGCCAACGCGCTGCAAGGCGTCATTTGGGACGACATCGACCCCACTGTCGCCGGAGTTTCGGAGGATTGCCTTTTTCTCAATGTCTGGACGCCGGCTGAGTTGGCGACACGCGATCGATTGCCGGTGATGGTGTGGATCCACGGCGGCGGCTTCGTGGTCGGTTCAGGTGCGGAGCCGCGTTATGACGGCGCCAGCCTTGCTGCCCGCGGGATCGTCGTCGTGACGCTCAATCATCGCCTCAATGCGCTTGGCTATCTCGCTCTTGCTGAACTCACCGAAGAGTCCGAACACGGCGCTTCCGGTCACTACGCCATGCTCGACCTCATTGCTGCGCTGGGCTGGGTGCGGCGGAACATAGCTGCGTTTGGCGGCGATCCGGATCAGGTGACGATCGCGGGGGAATCGGCCGGCTCCATGGCTGTCAGTGTCCTGATGGCCTCGCCGCTCGCCAAAGGCCTGTTCGCGCGCGCCATCGGAGAGAGTGGTGCGATGTTTGCCTCGCCGGGCAACGTGCCGGCAATGCGGCCCGATGCAGAGATCGCGGGGCTGAAATTCATGCGCAAAGCAGGCGCGCGCAACTTGGCCCAGTTACGCGCGCTGCCGGCGCAAGCAATTCTCGCCGCGGCTCCGGGTCTCGGCTTCCGCCCGATCGTCGATGGTTATGTCCTGCCACATGCCCCTGCGGATATCTTCGCAGCCGGGGTGCAAAATGACGTTCCTCTCATGGCGGGTTGGAACAAGGATGAAGGTTTCAATTTCACGCTGCTGCAGGGCGGAGGCCTGTGGCGTTCCTTCAAGCAGCATGTCCGCAGTATATTCGGTCCAAGCGCGGCGGAGGCCTTGACACACTATTCCTCGGGAACAGCCGAGAAGGACGCTGCGTCCGCGAGCACGCTCGGTGGTGATCTGACGATTGTGCATGGCGCCTGGGCCTGGATTGCAGCGCAGATGGCCACCGGCCGCTCCGAAATATTCCAGTTCCAGTTCGATCGCGCGCCGCTCACCCCACAGGGCTGGTTCGGTCAGCGCGACAGCCGGGAAGCCGGCGCCTTTCACTCCGGCGAAATTCCCTATGTCTTCGACACGCTGCACGTCTTTCCGTGGCTGATCGAAGATGCCGATCATCAGGTCGCGCACCTGACAACCAGCTATTGGCTCAACTTCGTGAAGACCGGCAACCCCAACGGCGACCAGCTGCCCGCCTGGCCATCGCGTCGTGGGCCGGGGTCGCCGGTCATGCGGCTCGACTGGCCTGCCCACGCCGCCCCCGAGACCGGTCGCGAGCGGCACCTGTTTCTCGCCAAAGTCGTGACAGCCACCGCACAGCAATCTGGAGCCCTTCAGAGTTAGGTGGACGCAAATGGCAGTAGCGTAGGGGCGGCTTGCGGCCGCCCACTTGCGACTTGCTCGCCGAAAGTGGACGGACGCGAGCCGCCCCTACAAATCAACCGCCTGTTTCCACCTAACTCTGAACCCCTCTAGGATCGGCATCGTAAACGACGCGCAGGGTCGCTCCCGGCACATGCGAAGCAAACGTCCCGGCATGGTCGGCGCCCATGATGCCGACGCCGATAAGTCCAACTCTCACAGTTATGCGATCTCTCCGCTCTTTTTTCTGGCATCGGCTTAGCAGAGCGGCGCAGATTTCATAAGCAAGACGGAGAGTTTGGCCCTGCGCTCCGATACCCTGGGCCTACTCCGCCGGCTGTGCCTGTGCGGTGGGGCGGCGGACGAACCAGCTCTTGATCCGCGCCCACCAAGCCGTGACTTTGCTGTTCTTGCTCCGTGTCACGATCATCAGCAGCGAGGGCGTTACGATCAGCGTCAGCACGGTGGAATAGGCGAGGCCAAACACGATGGCGCTGGAGAGTGCGATCCACCATTGCGTCGATGGAGCGCCAAGCGTGGTTTCGTGGTTGGCCAGTTCCAGGTTGAAGCCGAAAGCGATCGGCAGCACACCGAGGATCGCGGTCACGGCCGTCAACACGACTGGGCGCGCGCGCTCGCGGCAGGTGTGCAGGATGGCCTCGGTCTTGTCCCAGCCTTCCTTGCGCAAGTGATCGTAGGTGTCGATCAGCACGATGTTGTTGTTCACCACCACGCCGGCCAATGCGATGATGCCGATGCCGGTCATCACGATGCTGAACGGCTGGCCCATGATCAGCAAGCCGAGGAACACGCCGATGGTCGACATCAGCACGGCGGTGAGCACCAGGCCGACCGACAGGAACTTGTTGAACTGGGCCAGCAGCACCACGAAGATCAGGAAGATCGCCGCACCGAACGCCTTGGAGAGGAACGCGCCGGCCTCGGCCTGCTCTTGATCCGCCCCCGCCATTTTCCAGCGGATGCCCTTGGCGGTCAGGTTCATGGCTTCAAGCTTGGCCTTGACTGCGGTGCGGACGTCGTCGGCCTTGACGCCGTCCTTCTCGGCAATGCCGGCCTCGACCGTGACGTTGCGCACGCCGTCGATGCGGTTCAGCACGCCGGTGCTGCGGGCAGGCTCGCGCGTCACGAAATTGGCGATCGGCACCGAGCCCTGCGCCGTCTCGATGCGCAGGTTGTCCAGCATCGACAGCGTGCGCCGGTCCTGCGGCAGGCGCAGGCGGATGTCGACGGCGTCGTCGGCGCCAGCGGGGCGGTATTCCGAGAGTTTCAGGCCGGTCGTCACCAGCTGCACCACGGTACCGATGGCAGCCGGGCCCAGGCCATACTGCGCGGCCCTGGCGCGGTCCACCTTCAGCGCCCAGTCGATGCCGGGCGGTGGCAGGCCATCGGCGATGTCGATGACGTTGTCGACGCCCTTCAAGGCGCTGGCGACCTCGCGGGCTGCCGCGTTGAGACCGGTGGGATCAACAGCCGACAGCCGCAACTGGATCGCCTTGCCAGTGGGCGGACCGCCTTGCGGCACGGACACTTCGATGCCAACGCCGGGAATGCCGATCATCGCTTTGCGCAGATCGTCGAGGATCTCGTTGGCCTTCTTGCGCTCGCGCCAATCGACGAACTCATATTGGATGACGCCGATGGTATCCTCGGACACCTGCTGGCCATCACCGCCGC
Organism: uncultured Alphaproteobacteria bacterium; assembly: GCA_963732765.1. Taxonomy (GTDB): domain Bacteria; phylum Pseudomonadota; class Alphaproteobacteria; order Rhizobiales; family Hyphomicrobiaceae; genus JANYHF01. The sequence goes on from CAVTAS010000001.1 coordinate 11,975, forward strand.
CACCGGCGCGCCCGACACGCGCATACACGGTCTTTATGCCGGGCCAGCCGAGGATGCGCTTTTCCGCCTCGCGGACGGCGTGGTCCTTCTCTTCGAGCGAGAGATTGCCGCGCGCATGCACGTACAGCAGCCCGAACTCGGGTTCGACGTTGGGAAAGAACTCAACCCCCTTGCCATACTTTCCGTAGGCCACCGGTACCGCCACCAGGATGGCGAGCGTTACCAACAGGGTGACAAACGGATGGCTGATGGCGCGCTTGGCGAACCACATGTAGAGGCCGTCCCGCTTGGGACCATCCTCCTTGTGCGGCTTCGAGATCAGGGCGCCGAGCGCTGGCGTAAAGATCAGCGCGTAGGCCATCGAGGCCGACAGCGTCGCAATCAGCGTGATCGGCATGTACTTCATGAACTCGCCGACGATGCCGGGCCAGAACAGCAGCGGCAAGAAGGCGGCGACGCGCGTCAGGGTGGCCGAGATCACGGGGCCGGCCATGCGGTTGGCGGCGAGCGCGAAGGCTTCCTTCTTGTCCATGCCCTCGGTCATGCGCCGCTCGGCGAACTCGGTGACGATGATGGCGTCGTCCACCAGCATGCCGACAGCCAGTATGAGGCTGAACAGCACTACGAGATTGACCGTGTAGCCGGCCATGGACAGGAACAGGATGCCCATCAGGAACGACGCGGGGATGGCAAGGCCAATCAGCAGCGAGGCGCGGCCCGAGAGGGCAAACAGAATGACGATGAAGACCAGGACGATCGCCGTCAGCACCGAATTCTGCAGATCGCTGAGCAAGCCGCGGATGGTGACGGACTTGTCCTGACTGAAACTGACAATGGCTCCGGTCGGCAGCAGCGCCCTGAACTCCTCGGCAACCTTCTTTACTGCATCGACGGTCTCGATGAGGTTCGCACCCGTCCGCTTGGAAACTTCGATGGCGATGGCGGGCTGGCCGCCCAGTCGCGTGATGGTGTCGGCGTCCTTGAAGGTGGAGCGCACGGTGGCAAGGTCCTTGGCCTTCACCACGGCGTTGCCGGCCGCCACAATTGGAAGTTCGCCGACGTCCTTTGCCGACTCGATCAAGGACGGCACTTTCACGGCGTAGCGGCCCTGCTTGCCTTCGATGGCGCCCGCCGCGACCAGCGAATTGTTGGCTGCAATGGCGCCGATCACCTGGTCCAGCTTGAGGCCATAAGAGGCGAGCTTGACGGGGTCGATGATGGCTTCCAGTTGTTCGTCGCGCGCCCCTTGCAGGTTGGCGTTGAGCACGCCCTTGACCTCTTTGATGCGGTCGCGCAGCTCGCGTGCCGCCTTGGTCATGGCTCGTTCGGGCACGCTGCCCGCTAGCGTAACCACCAGCACCGGGAACTCGGAGAGGTTGATCTCGTTGACGCTCGGCTCGTCGGCGCCTTGGGGCAGGTCGCGCTTGGCGTCCGACACTTTGTTGCGCACATCGTCGAGCGCCTTGTTCAGGTTGGCTCCGGCCTGGAATTCAACGATCACATTGCCGCCGCCCTGATAGGCCGTGGAGCGCAACTCCTTGATGCCGGCGATGGATTTCAGCCGGGTTTCCATCGGCCGCAGCAGCAGGCGCTCGCTGTCTTCCGGCGAGATGCCGTTGTAGCCCAGGTTCACGAAAATGATCGGAATCTGGATGTCCGGTTCGGCTTCCTTGGCGATGCCGATGTAGGCCAGCGCGCCCGCGACCAGGAAGAACGCCAGGATCGCCAGCGTCAGGCGCGTGTTGCGGATGGCGTAGCCGACCAGACCTGTCATTGCACCGATCCCGCGGTCTGTCCGGCGAGCTTACCGATGACGGCGGCGTCGGCTTCCATGGCGTTGACCTTGTCGCCCTTGGCCACCAGTTCCTGCCCGGCCACAATAATGCGCGCATCAGTGGGAACGCCACCAAGGACAAGTCCTTGCTCGGTGTCGTCTATGACATCGATGGCGACGAAGTCGACGGTGTCGTCGGGCTTCAGGATGCGGATACCGAGCTCGCCTTCGCCCGACAGGGTGACGACCGAGCGCGGCAACTGCACCGCCCTTGCGCTCTCGCCGCGCAGGATCAGCTCGACCGTCATGCCGGCGGGGATCGTCCCCTTCGGGTTGGGGATCGCCACTTCGATCGGGAAGGTGCGGGTCTGTGCCGAGGCTTCGCGGCTGATGTGGCGGATAATGCCGGTTGCCGCGGCGCCGGAGATCAGATGGATCTCGGCGGCCGAGCCAATGGCCAACTGCGCCAAGTCGCGCTCGCTGACTTCGCCGACCGCGACGATCGGATCGAGCTGTAGCAGTACGCCGAGTGGCGCGCCGGCCTGCACAAAGCTGCCTTTCTCGACGTCGACCCTGTCGACCAGACCAGAGAAGGGCGCCTTCACTTCCAGCCGCTTGATCTCAGCCTCGGCTTGCTCCACCTGCGAGCGTGCGGTCATCAGCGCCGACATGGCCGTGTCGGCCTGCAAACGGGGCGTGGTGCCGCGTTTCACCAGCGCGGACGTCGCGTCGTACTCGGTCTGGCGCTGTTCCAGGATGGCGCGGGCGGTCTTGACCATGGCGGTCTTGTCCTCGGCGTCCAACTTCAGGACTTCCGAACCCTCTTTGATCTGGTCGCCCTTGCGGATTATCAGCTCGCCGATGACGCCCGAGGCGCGCGCGGCCAGGATCACGCGCTTGTCGGCCTGCGTGACGCCGGAGATGCGGATGGTGCGGAAGTGATCGACAAAGGACGGCTTGACGAAGGCCACCGTCTGAAGTGCCGTCGTTGGGGTGACATTCGCCGCAGACTCCGGTTTTTTCACCGGATCTTCTACTTTTTTGTCTGCTGTTTCGGCCTTCCCCAAGGCGCTGCCGACCGAGGAAAACTCGCCGGTCGCAACCCAGAGTCCCGAAACAATCAGGACAGCCAGCGCCGCCCAGGTGTGGAACTTGATCTTCGTCATAGTCGTCGCAGCCTCTCGCGGGTAACGCAAAGGCCGGGCCGGCCCTTCAATGAAGCCATTGGCGCCACTAGCTGCCAACCGGCCGGGCGAACCCGGAGTGATGTCGCGGGTTCAGGGTCCATCTATGCACTTTTCAGGTGGCGGCCACCGTGTCAATTGACAATTCAAGCACATGGGAAATGGCGCGAAGCCGAAACGACGCCATGACGCACGAAACAGGGATGTGGCGCGGACCCTCGTTTCAAATAGCAATGGTCGATGTCATAGCAAAGCAATGCGCGCCGCCCATGGTGGCCAAACCAAGGCAGCGACACTGGGGCCGTTGCATCGAAGGCCGGTTGCGTTCAACTGATGCTATCCAACGGTGACCGCAGAGCGCACGACTGAGGATTAAGAGCATGTATATCTTCGTATTGCGCATGACTGCCATGCTTCTGGCAACGCTGGCATTGCTGGGGCCTGCCCATGCCGATTTGGACGTAAAGCATCTGAAGCTGGTTCGTTCGACGCAGCACCGGATTGCGTCAGGCGGTCACCACCGCCGAGCGCGATCTGAAAGGCAAGGCCTACGCTGCCACCTCGTCGTTCACGGGCGACGTGGTACTCTATTCCGTCAAACTTCTGGTTGGAGATAAGCCGGTCGTGGCGACTATCGACGCCAAGACGGGCAAGCTCACCGGCAAGGCCGCGGTTGCCGGCGAGAACGCAGCCCTGCTGAAGGATTTCACCAAGATCAAGGGCACGTTGCTGGCCGCCATCCGTGCTGCCGAAACCACGGCCAAGGGCAAGAGTTTTGCTGCCGCCTACAAGCGCATCGGTGGCAAGGATTTGTTCGATGTCGACACGGCGGCCCGCGATGATGCCGAGAAAGAGGTCTTCATCGATGCAGCCAGCGGTAAGATCCGCAAGGTAACGGATAAATCGGTCGATCCGAATGCAGCCGCGACGGCGCTGGGAGCAGCTGGCGCTTTGGCGCAGTAGCGCGCCACGCAGACGTCGCCTGAGATCGCGTTCGCCGCACCTTAACAAGAAGCAATGTGGCCTCCATCTTGGCGCAAGGCCCGATACGGCACATATCCGCTCCATAGGCCGCATCCGGCCTGACCCAACATCCCCAAACGGGCACATGAGCGGAGAAACGAGAATGACCACCACCAAGGGCACAATCACCTGGACCAAGCGTCTGCTGGCTGGCGCAAGCATGCTGGCTCTGACGGCGGCGCTGGGCGTTGGCGCCGGCACCTTGAGCTTCCCCACGATTGCAGCTGCCGACACTGCCATCGAACTGAACGCCCCCGTGCAGGGCGGCCCGGACTTCGCCGATCTGGTCGAAAAGGTCCGTCCCGCCGTCGTTTCGGTGCGTGTGAAGTCGGAAGGGCGGGGCGACATCGCCATGAACTTCGGCGGTGAGCAGTCCCCGTTCGGCGACCAGAATCCCTTTGAGGGCACGCCGTTCGAGAATTTCTTCAAAAAGTACGGCAAGAAGGGCAGCCCCAACGAAGGCGGCCGCAGCCGTGGCCCGATGGCTCAGTCCCAGGGCTCGGGCTTCTTCATTTCGGGCGACGGTTACATCGTCACGAACAACCACGTGGTCGACAACGCTGTCGAAGTCGAGGTGCTGACCGACGACGGCAAGACCATGACCGCCAAAGTGATCGGTACCGATCCCAAGACGGATCTGGCCTTGATCAAGGTCGACACTACGGACCACGGCTATCTGAAGCTGTCCACGACCAAGCCGCGCATCGGCGAGTGGGTGGTGGCGGTCGGCAATCCGTTCGGGCTCGCCAGCACGGTCACGGCCGGCATCGTCTCGGCCATGGGCCGCGACATCGGCTCGGGTCCCTATGACGATTTCATCCAGATCGATGCGCCCGTCAACAAGGGCAATTCGGGCGGACCAACCTTCAACCTCAAGGGCGAAGTGATCGGCGTCAACACCGCGATCTTCTCGCCCTCGGGCGGGTCGGTCGGCATCGCGTTCGACATTCCCGCGACCACGGTGGCTGCGATCATCCCGCAGCTGAAGGACGGTGGCAAAGTCAACCGCGCGTGGCTCGGCGTGCAGATCCAGCCAGTGACCGAAGAGATCGCCGACTCGATCGGCCTCAAAGTCGCTAAGGGTGCGCTGATTGCTCAACCACAGGCCGATAGCCCCGGCGCCAAGGCAGGCCTGAAGGCCGGCGACGTAATTACTGCTGTGGATGGCAACGAGGTGGCGGACGCCCGCGACCTTTCCCGCAAGATCGGCGGCATGAAGCCCGGTGTGTCGGCCAAGCTCAGCGTGTTCCGCGACGGCAAGACCGAGACCATGGATATCACGCTCGGCGAGCTGAAGGACGGCAAGGTCGAGAAGGCGTCGATAAAGCCCGACAAGGGCGAGCAGCTTGGATCGCTCGGCCTTGAGCTGATGCCGGCAGGTAGCGTCGACGGCGCCGGCGATGCCGGTGTGGCGGTGACCAGCGTCGACCCCAGCGGCAAGGGTGCTGACTTGGGCTTTGCCACCGGCGACGTCATCCTGAAAATCGGCGGCAAGGCGGTCAACTCCTCGTCCGAGCTGAAGACCGCCATGGACGATCTGAAGTCGAGCGGCAAGAAGAGCGCGCTGTTCCTGGTCAAGCGCAACGACGAGCAGCGCTTTGTGCTGGTGCCGGTATCAGCGGGTTGAGTTGAAAAAGAATTGATGCCGGTGGGCGGTTGATCGAATTGAGCCCCCCTCGCGATCTCTGAGTCCCCGGCATCATAGAGACGGCCCGGTGTGCTGCGCACCGGGCCGTTTCGTTTGTGGGGACTGCGGCTTGTTGCCGGACTGTCCAAGATCACCCGAACTTCCGCTTCGCATCGATCGCCAGCCCCAATCCAACGCTGCCGAACATGTCGCCGTCCACGATGCGGGCGGCGGGGAACATGCCCAGGATACCCGCCCGCAGCGACGGGATCGCGCTGGAGCCGCCGGTCATGAAAATGGTGTGGATGGCGCTGCGGGCAATTTTTGCATCGACCATGACGCTCTCGACGGTTTGAACGACGCGCGCGATGGCGGTGCCGATTGCCGCATCGAACTGCTTGCGCGTCACCTCCACCGTCCCCCAGTCGCCATAACCTTCGAACCCGATCCTCGTGCGTTGCTCCGTGGTCAGATCTATCTTGGCGCGCTCCACCGATAGCGCCAGCTTGTGGCCGAGGCGCTTTTCCACCACCAGGATCATGCGCTCGACCAGGTCGCGCCGCGCCGCTTCCCAGCGGATCGCGCGCAGGTCGGTCATGACTTCTTTTTTATAGAGAGCATTGATACGATGGTAGGTGGCCAGATCGTGGTAGTGCCCGACTGGCAGGCTGCGCTTGCCGTCGGCCGTCAGCGTGCCCATGCCCAGCTCCGGCATCACGGCCGACAAACTCAGCAGACGGTCGAAATCCGTGCCGCCGACGCGCACACCGGCGTTGGCCAGAATATCGTTCTTGCGCTCGCCCTTCTGTGCATGTCCCGGAGACAGCCGCGCCACGGAGAAATCCGAGGTGCCGCCGCCGATATCGACGATCAGTACAAGTTCTTCTTTCTGCACGCTCTGCTCGTAATCGAGCGCGGCCGCGATCGGCTCGTACTGGAAGGCGATGTGCTTGAAGCCGGCCTCCCGCGCGATGCTCTCGAGCGTCGCCTGGGCGTCGTTGTCGTTGACGGCTCCGGATTCAACGAAGCGGACAGGACGTCCGAGGACGATCCGGTCGACCGGCGCGCGCAGCTGGGTCTCAAGCCGGCTCTTCAAGTGCCCGACAAAGCGCCCGATGATGTCCTTGAACGACAGCGACGAGGCCCGGATGCGCGTTGTCTCGTGCACCAGCGCCGAGCCAAGGACGCTTTTCAACGAGCGCATCAGCCGGCCCTCTTCGCCGTCCACATAGGCCGCGATGGCGGCGCGGCCGTAGAGCACGCGGGCCTCGTGGGCGTCGAAAAACAGCGTCGATGGCAGCGTAACGTGTTCGTCCTCAAGCGGGACCAGTCGCGCCGAATTGCCAGCAAAACAGCCGATGGTCGAATTCGAGGTGCCGAAGTCGATACCGCAGTGTACGTCGTTCATCGTCAGAGCTTCCTGGTTCGACCACCGGTTCGTAACCAGGGACGTTGATTGAGGTGTCTACAGATTTCTTCCCACAAACGCCTTGGCCTCTTTCGCCAGCACCTCCACGTCGACTTTGTCGGGCAGCACCGATACCCACTCCTTCATGGCGCGACCGTGGCCGGGGTCCCATGCGACACCGCCGCCGGTCGCGGTCAAGGATGCGACCTTTTCGGCCGGCAGCTTGAAGACCAACTCGCCCTTCTTGGTCTGCATGACAAAGCCCTTGCCACCGACGTTGAGCGAAATCGCGCCGAACATGCCGCCTTGCGCGACCGCCGAATCCTTGGCGAAGGCGGCAATCAGTTTCGCAAATGCAGGGCTGGGCTCGGGTTTCGGTTTTGCCGGCGCTTTTGGTTTGGCGATTGGCATCGCGATCTCCTGTTCCTTGCCGAGTTTGCTACTGCTTGCCCAGGATCCTGTTCTGCAGTCCGACGGCGCCCAACTGTCCACGCGAATTGGAGATCGTCCCCGAATTGACACCCGCCCAGCCGATCTCGCCCGACAACCGGCCGTATTCGATTTTCGGACAGCGGTTCATCACCACCTTCAGCCCCGCCGCCTCGGCCAGGGCCGCCGCCTCGTCGTTGCGGACCGTCAGCTGCATCCACACAACTTTGGCGCCGATCTCGATCGCTTCCCTGGTGATGCCAAGCGCGGCTTCCGAATTGCGGAACACATCCACCATGTCCACCGGCTGGGGAACATCTTTCAGGCTGCCATAGACCTTCAGACCCAGGAGTTCCTGCCCGGCAAGTCCCGGATTGACCGGATACACCGTATAGCCTTTGCTCTTCAGGTACTTCACGACGAAATAGGACGGACGCACCGCATTGTTGCTGGCGCCGACAATCGCGACGGTCTTTACCGTCGTGAGAATGCCGCGGATATAGTCCTCGTCGTAAGCATCGTGGTTCATGGGAGCTTGATGTTTCCGTGCGTATCGAGCGGGAAGAACGGATTGTGCGCCACTTCCCAGAGGTTGCCCTCGGGATCGGCGAAGTAGCCGGAATAGCCGCCCCAGAACACTTTCTGGCCGGGCTTCAGCAGCTTGGCACCACACGTCACTGCGTGCGCCAACACTGTATCAACTTCGGACTCGCTGCGCACATTATGGGCCAGCGAAATACCTGAGAACCCAGGCTTACTATCCTTGACATGTGCGTCCTCGGCCAGCGCCTTGCGGCCATAGAGCGAGAGGAGCATGCCGCCGGCCTGGAAGAAAGTGACGTTGTCGTTGGCATCGCCAACCACAAAACCCAGATCTGAATAGAATTTCCGCATGCGCACCATATCGGTGACACCGATCGTCACAATCGAAATCCGCGGTTCCATCATGCCAGTTTCCATTCCGGTTTGCGCTTGCCAAGGAACGCGCTGATCCCCTCGGCGGCGTCGTCCTCCAGCATGTTGTCGACCATGGCGTCGATGGCGGTGGCATAGGCCTCTTCCGTCGGCTGGTTGATCTGGGTGTAGAAGCTCTTCTTGCCCTGGGCGAGCGCAACCGGCGACTTCTGGCCAATGATCTTGGCGAAGGCCAGCGCCTCGTCCAGCGCCTTGCCCTCAGGCGTGACGCGGTTGATCAGCCCCATCTCGGCGGCGCGCGGGGCCGCGATCATCTCGCCGGTCAGCAGCATCTCCAGCGCATGCTTGCGCGGCAGATTGCGGGCCAGCGGCACGGCCGGCGTATGGCAGAAGAAGCCAAGGTTTACCCCCGGCGTGCAGAACTGCGATGTGACCGAGGCGACCGCCAGATCGCAGGACGCGATGAGCTGTACGCCCGCGGCCGTAGCCGTGCCCTCGATGCAGGCGATGATCGGCTTGGGATAGTCGTTCAGCGTGTTCATCAGCCGGGTGCATTGCAGCAGCAGCCGCTTATAGTAGCCCTTGCCCTTGTCGCCGTCCTCGCGGTGTTCGGCGATGGCTTTGAGGTCATGCCCCGAGCAGAACACCGGCCCGCTGTGCGTGATGATGACCGACTTCACCTCCAGCCACACCTTGATCACCACCAGCGCGCGCTCGATGGCCGCGATCATGGGCTCGGACAGGGCGTTGCGGTTGTCGGGCGCGTTCAACGTCAGGATATAGACGTCGTCGCGCCGCTCGCGTTTCAGGATCTTGTCGTGGGCCGCCTGCTGGGCCGCGCGGGACGCTGAGTTACCGGATGGGGATGCGGTGTCGGACATGGTCGGCCTCCAGCGCCGTTTGAGGGATCGGCTATGAACGAGTTCGCACCATTTTGCTAGAGGGCAGACGCCGCCCCGATAGACGACTGGAATTGTGGTAACATGATACCTCTATCGTAACGCATTGAATTGTAATGATTTTATCTGCTACCATTGCATTGACTTGGCGCGACGGTGCAACTATCTTGCGCCGCAACGGATCGGCCCTTGGGCTTTGCCCGGCTGCTTCCCCTGAAATCCTCATCGACAACAACAGGCACTGGAGCCTGACACCATGCGAACTTACTCCGCCAAAGCATCGGAGATCGACAAGAAGTGGGTGCTGATTGACGCCAAGGGCCTGGTGGTCGGGCGTCTCGCCGCCAACATCGCCCGCATCCTGCGCGGCAAGCACAAGCCGACGTATACGCCGCACATGGATTGCGGTGACAATATCGTCGTCATCAATGCCGACAAGGTCGTGTTCACCGGCAAGAAGATGACGGACAAGATCTACTATCGCCACACCGGTTTTGCCGGCGGCATCAAGGGCGTCACCCCTGCCAAGCTGATGGAGGGCAAGTTCCCCGGCCGCATCATCATGAAGGCCGTCGAGCGCATGCTCCCCGAGGGCGTGCTCGGCCGCAAGCAGCTGACCAACCTCAAGGTCTACGCCGGCGACCAGCATCCCCATGCCGCTCAGCAGCCGGTGGCGCTGGATGTCGGCGCCCTGAATTCCAAGAATAAGCGGAGCGCGTAACGCAAATGGCAACTCCAGAAACCGCAACCCTCACGGGTCTCGATCAGCTGAAGGGCACACCGGCCGGCGAGGCCGCAGCCGCCGCCGTGTCGGTCGGCGCTCCGGTGCGCGTTCGCAAGGTCGACGCGCAGGGCCGCAGCTACGCCACCGGCAAGCGCAAGAACGCCATCGCCCGCGTCTGGGTGAAGCGGGGCCACGGCAAGATCACCATCAACACCAAGGACTTCAAGGCGTACTTCGCCCGTCCCGTGCTGCAGATGGTGCTGCGCCAGCCCTTGATCGCGGCGGCCCGCGCCGATGAGTTCGACGTCGTCGTCACCGTCAAGGGTGGCGGCTTGTCCGGCCAGGCCGGCGCGGTGCGTCACGGCATCTCCAAGGCCCTGACCTACTTCGAGCCCGACCTGCGCGGCGTGCTGAAGAAGGCCGGCTTCCTCACCCGCGACAGCCGCGTCGTCGAGCGCAAGAAGTACGGCCACGCCAAGGCGCGCCGCAGCTTCCAGTTCTCCAAGCGGTAGTTCGGCGAACTATGTTGGATTGCGGAACGGCTCGCTGCATCGGCGGGCCGTTTTGCTGTTTGGATAAGGCAATGTAGCTTGAGTCGCGCAAGGGCTTGACCAAACCTACGTCATCGCTGTTTCCTCTGAGGTCACTATGGCGACGCACAAAATCTTCATCGACGGTGAGGCCGGCACCACGGGGCTGGGCATCCGCGAGCGGCTGGCAGGCGCCAAGGGCATACAACTCGTCAGCATCGCGCCCGAGGACCGCAAGAACCCGGCGGCCAAGCGCAAGCTGCTGGCCGAGGTTGATCTGGTGGTATTGTGCCTGCCGGATGACGCCGCCAAGGAAACCGTCGCGCTGGCCGATGCGCTGCCGGGTGGCGGGCCGCGCATTCTCGACGCCTCCACCGCGCACCGGGTAGCGCCGGGCTGGGCCTATGGCTTTGCCGAGTTGACGGCGGATCAGGCTGATATCATCGCCAAATCGCGCCGCGTCGCCAACCCCGGCTGCTACCCCACGGGAGCGATCGCGCTCATCCGTCCCCTGATCGATGCGGGGCTGATCGCCAAGGACCATCCGGTCACGGTTAATGCCGTCTCGGGCTACAGTGGCGGCGGCAAAGCGATGATCGAGGCCTATGAGTCGGGCAAGGCGCCGGCCTTCGAGCTCTACGGGCTCGGGCTCGCGCACAAGCATGTACCGGAGCTGCAGACCTATTCCGGCCTGACGCGGCGCCCGCTGTTCGTGCCCTCGGTCGGCAATTTCCGCCAGGGCATGCTGGTGAGCGTGCCGCTGCATCTGGAGACGCTGCCGGGACGGCCGACGGCGGCGGACTTGGAAAAGGCGCTCACGGAGCGTTATGCGGGAGCCAAGCTGGTACATGTTGTGCCAGCGGACGATGCCGCCTTCAAAACCGGCAAGCTGGACGCCCTCGCCCTCAACGACACCGACCGCATGGAGCTGCGCGTGTTCGCCAACGAGGCGGCAGGCCACGCGGTGCTGGTCGCCCGGCTCGACAACCTCGGCAAGGGCGCCTCGGGCGCAGCGGTGCAGAATATCGGGTTGATGTTGGGTTAAACGGGGACAGTTTAAATGGGGAGTTAAACGGGGACAGTTTACTTATATCGGAGTTAAACGGGGACAGTTTACTTATATCGCGTCACCGCTGCTCCCATTGCGCCCAACCATCGGCGCGATATAAGTAAACTGTCCCCGTTTAACTCCTGTCCCCGTTTAATACCCGTTTAATCCCGCGCCACCCGGTGCAGATGAAACACCGCTGCCGCCAGCACCAGCATGGCCATAAACTGATGCGCCAGCCCCAGGTGCAGCGGCACCACCGCCAGCAGCGTCCAGATGCCAAGCGCCACTTCTGCCAGCACCGCCGTCAGCACCAGCGCCGCGCTGGGCAGCAGACGGGCGTCGCCAGATCGCCAGGTGGCGAGGTGATTGAACAGGGCTAGCAGGGCCACCAGATACGCTCCCATGCGATGATCGAACTGCACCGTCACAGGGTTCTCGAAGGGGTTGGCCCACAACGGCTTCATGGCGTGCAGGCCGCGCGGGATGAAGCGGCCGTCCATCAGCGGCCAGGTGTTGTAGGTCAGGCCCGCATCGAGACCGGCAACAAAGCCGCCGAGCAGGATCTGTCCGTAGATCGGCGGCAACCAGTAATGCAGCAATTGCCGTCGGGAAGGTTGCGGTGTTTGTAGGTTGGGTGAAGCGCTTGCGCGACCCGACATCCACGGGCGGAGTCTGCAATGTTGGGTCGCGCTGAAACGCTTGACCCAACCTACGCGCCTGACCCACTCCCAACGCCGTCCAGAACGTATACCCCATGATCAGCGTGGCGAGCCCGAGATGCAGCGTCAGCCGGTACTGGCTCACGTCCGTGCGCTCCGACAAGCCGCTCGCCACCATGTACCAGCCGGCCGCCCCTTCGAGCGCGCCGAGCGCGAAGATGCCGACCATCGGTTTCCAGTAGCGCTGCCGGATCTCCGGAATGGCCAGGAACCACAGCAGCCCCAGTCCCGCCACCAGCCCCACGAAGCGGGCCAGCGCCCGGTGGCTCCATTCCCACCAGAACAGCGGCTTGAACTCGGCCAGCGTCATGCCGACGTTAATCTGCTTATACTCCGGGATCTGCTGGTACTTGGCAAAGAGCGCCTGCCAATCGGTTTCGCTGAGCGGCGGAATGACGCCCATCAGCGGCTTCCATTCGGTGATGGTGAGGCCGGAGTGCGTCAGCCGCGTCGCCCCGCCGACCACGACCATGCACAGCACGAGCGCGGTCAGCGCGTAGAGCCAAAGCCGCAGCCAGCGGAAGTTCGCGTTGGTATCGGTCATGGCAGAGCTGTGAACCTGCCGCCCCGCCCCATCAATGCGCCGAGATGGCGCGGCATCCGGGCTCGCACGCCAAGCGTTCAAGGGGTAGTGAAGTAGGCCGGACACTCGGATCGTCATCCCGGCGCAGGCCCGGATCTGCCCAAACTCGAAAAGCGCGCAGGAACCGCAAGTTGGGCAGGTCCCGGCCTGCGCCGGGATGACGAATTCATTGGATTGTCCATTGGGATGTTACAAATGGGCAGGTTGATGGGAACACGCACACGCAAACTGGTCGGCAGCATCGCGCTGGTGGTCTTCGTCTTTGCCTACTTCATCCTCGCCACATCCGTGACGTCGATCTGGCTGGGCGACAAGCCTAGTCTGCTGGCCGGGCTCGGCTATGCCTTCTTCGGCCTGATCTGGATCGTGCCGGCGGGCGCCATCATTTCGTGGATGGGCAAGTAGACCTACGCCGTCGCCACATGCCGGAAGCCGTTGCGCAGCGCGAACGGTGCGCCGCCCAGCAGCACCGTCAGCATCTGCAGGTCCTGGAACTCGCCGTTCAGCGACAGGCGCGGCAAGCCCATCAGGTGGTCGCGATGCTCGGGGAACAACAGGCCCTTGTAGGTCGTCACGCCGGTCTCGAAGCCGGCCTCCCTGGCCAGTTCGAACTCGCGCGGGCCGCAGTCGGCTGAACTGCCGTAGGGATAGCTCATGTGGCGCACCGGGCGGCCGAGGCGATCCTCCAGGCCTTGCTTGCCCGAGGCGATCTCCTCGAAGCAGCGGGCACTGTCCAACTTGGCCAGCGAATAGTGATTGACCGTATGCGCCCCAATTGTGCACAAGGGATCGGCGGCGAGTTGGGCCAGTTCATCCCAGGTCATCATGTTGCGCCCGGGCGCCATGGGATCGACGCCAGCTTGCTCACAAAGGTCCCGGGTGAGGGCGCGCGTCAAATCTTCGTCGGGGCCGCGCAGCCACCAGTAGAGCGCGCTCCAGGCCTTGCGCTTTTCGTCCTTGGTCGCACACGGAAACGTCTGCCGCTCGCCATCCTTGAAAACTGTCAGAGGCCGGCCCGCAGCGATCGCCGCCTCGAAGTTCTCCCACCAAAGATTGCCATGGCCGTCGGCAAAGCGCGTCGGCACGTAGATGCAGTAGGGCACGTTGTGGCGTGCAAAAATGGGTTGTGCGTGGACCAGGTTGTCGCGGTAGCCGTCGTCCAGCGTCACGGCCACGAACGGTTTTGCATCGGCGGGATCGGTCAGGCGGCGCTGCGCCTCGTCCATGGAGACGAACTCGTAGCCCTCCGATTTGATCTGATGGATGGCGGCGTCGAGGAAGTCGGGGGTGACGCGCAAGATGCCGTTGGGATCGAACGGGCGGGGCGGCGCGGGGTTGACCTGATGCAGCATCAACACGGCGCCGAGGCCGCGCGTGATCGGCGCCAGCAGGCGATGGCTGCCGGAGTGGTAGACGGCCGACAGAGCCGCGCGCATGACGGTGTGCTTGGTGATGAGCATGGATGGTTCGTAGCAAGCCTCGGGAGTCGCGACCGGGGCAATGCAAGCGGCGTGCAAGTCAGGCGGGAGGCGGCCCCAGGACGTCAGCCAGCGTCGCCATCTCGCTGATGACGGCGGCCGCCGCGTCCAGCATCGGCATGGCAAGCAGCGCGCCCGTCCCTTCGCCCAGCCGCATCGACCAGTCGAAAACGGGGTCAAGACCGAGCTTGGCCAGCACGGCGCGATGGCCGGGCTCTGCCGAGCAGTGGCCGGCGATCAACCGCACGGCGGTAGCGGGTGCGAAGTGGCAAGCCATCAAGGCTGCGGCGCCCGAGACGTAGCCATCCAGAACCACGGACATGCCGAATTCGGTTGCGGCGGCGTAGAAGCCGGCCATGGCCACCAGTTCCAGGCCGGCGACGGCGGCGATGCTGGCCTTGTCCGTTCCGGGACGGGCGCGCGCGACGGCAGCCGCCACCACCGCGCGTTTGGAGGCCATCACTTTGTCGTCGCAGCCCGCTCCGGGTCCGACGGCCAGATCTAGCGGCACTTCGGCGAGCAGCATGGCGAGGCAGGCGCTGGGCGTGGTGTTGCCGATGCCCATCTCGCCGGCCGCTACAACTTTGCAGCCATCGGCGACCGCGCGCTCTGCCTCCATGGCGCCAATCGCCCAGGCCGCGTCGAACTCGGCAACCGTCATTGCAGGTTCGAACGCTAAATTGCCCGTTCCCTCCCTGACCGGCGCATACCGATAATACTCCGGCGCGGGATCGAGCTGCGGCCCCAGCGTCCCCACATCCACCAACCGCAAATCCGTGCCCGAACTGCGCGCCAGCACGGAACTAGCAGCCTTGCCCGCTGCGATCGTCGCTACCATCAGCCCTGTCACCTCCGACGGCCAGGCCGATACCCCGGCCGCCACGCAGCCATGATCAGCAGCGAACAGCACGATGCGGCGCGGGCGGGTCTGCGGTTTCAGTGTGCCTTGCGTCGCAGCCAGACGCGCGGCCAAAGCCTCCAGCGCGCCAAGACTGCCGCGGGGTTTGGCGAGAGCATCGAGATGAGCCATGGCGGCGGCGAGATCGATCACGTGACCTGAATTCCTTGACCAACGGGGTTCCACGACCTAGGCCGTGCGCAACCAATTCAATTCTAGATTGTTTCCGGCGTGAGGCCGGGAGAAGGGGTCTTAGACCATCGTGACCGCGTTGCAAGCTCCCCAAACACGCGGCCGCGTTCTGCTCGTCGGCTCCGGCCCTGGCGATCCGGACCTCTTGACCGTGCGCGCGCTGCGCGAATTACAAACCGCCGACGCCGTGCTGTTCGACACGCTGGTGGCGCCGGCCATCCTGGAGCTGATCGGCCCGCAAGCCGAGCGCATCCACGTCGGCAAAAAGGGCTATGGCGACACCCGCCCGCAGGACGAGATCAACGCCCGCATGGTCGGCTTGGCGCTGGCGGGAAAGCGCGTGGTCCGTCTGAAATCCGGCGACCCACTCATATTCGGCCGCGCCGGCGAGGAGATTGATGCCTGCCGTATGGCTGGCGTGCCCGTCGAGGTCGTGCCCGGCATCACCTCGGCGCAAGGGGCGGCGGCGCGGCTGACGGTATCGCTGACGCATCGCCACGAGGCCAGGCGGCTGCAGTATGTGACCGGGCACGACAACAAGGGCGGATTGCCGGACAGTCTCGACTGGCGGGCGATTGCCGACCCGCAGGCAACCACGGTGGTTTACATGCCCCGCCGGACGATTGGCGCGCTGGCCAGGAAGGCGATGGAAGCCGGCATGGATCCCGCAACGCCAGCCATTGTGGTGGTGAATGCAACCCGCACCGACGAAGTGGTCGTGATGGCGACTATGGGCACGGTCGAGGCGGCGGTGCTGGACACGGACACGCCCGACCCGACGCTGGTGCTGATCGGCTGGGCGATGGCAAGGGCGCGCACACTATGACCGTGTCTTGCTCTTGCGCTGCGATTGGCCTCGGGCGACAACGGCGCGCTGGCCTTTCTGACTCACCTATCCGACGGGTCTCCGCATGTTCGACAAAATCGGCGCACTGTTCGGCCGCCCGGGCAAACCGAAACCGGTGCGCAGCCCGCTTGGCGAGGCGCTTCGCGACTATCCGCCGTTCACGCGCCCGCACCTCGGGGTGACGCACAAATCCGCCAACCGGCCCCTTAAGCTGCACAACGGCACGATCCTGACACGGACGCTTCCCGTGCTGACGCTCGAGCAATGCCAGGCCAATTTGGCGTTTCAGTTGGCCGAGACGCCACGGCGGCTGGAGTTGGTTCGCGAGCTGCTGCACGGCTTCGGCGTCGACACCAGCGACGCCTACCAGGATGCGACGCGCGCCGCGTTCCTCACTGCGCTGGGAACGTTTTTCCGGACCAAAGTCCCTGGCATATTCGAGCGGCGGCTGGTGGATGACCGTGGGTTCGGCCACTCGGACTATGCGGGGCCAGACATCGCTTTCTCCTTACTGTCCGACCTCGGGCTGCTGACCAGCGACATGGTTCTGCACGCGCGCCGCGGCAGCTTCTGGGGTCTCAATCTCGATCCCGGCGATCGCGAGATGGCCAGCTACCGGCGGCCCTGCGTGCTCGGCCTCAGCGACCGTCTGTTCCCGGACAGTTGGCCCAGCTTCTGCTTAGCCGACGAGTGGTTTGGCGAGTATTGCCTGGCTGGAAGCACGGTGGGAGGCTTCAAGACAACCGAAGACCGATACGCCGAATTGCTGCATCGTTTCGTCGTATCGGACGATCTGCCCAAGCGCATGGCCACGACCTGGTTCAAGGATGCGCGGTAAGATGATGCAGATCCGGGAGCGTGCCCCCGGCCATCCGTCACCGGGGTTGCTCATGGTACGGTCGATCTGGACATGACGTTCCCCGACCTTAGTCTGCGCCTTGGCTTGCTTGCCGCCGCGCTCCTGATCGATGCTGCTGTCGGCTATCCCGATGCCCTCTATCGCCGCATCGGCCATCCGGTGACCTGGATCGGCGCGCTGATTTCGGCGCTGGACCGATGGCTTAACCGCGAAGGCGCGGTACGGCTGGCGCGCAAGTTGGCGGGCCTCGTGGCGATGCTGCTCCTGCTCGCCGCTACGATCCTTCCAGCTATGCTGCTTCAGTCCGTTCTCGCGCCAAGCTGGCTCGGCTTCGCCGCTCTCGCCCTCATCGTCAGCACCCTCTCGGCTGCCCGCTCACTCGACACCCACGTCGCCGCCGTGGCGGCCGCGCTTGAAACCGGGGGCTTGCCCGCGGGGCGCAAGGCCGTCTCGATGATCGTCGGTCGCGATCCAGATGCGCTCGACGAAGCCGGGGTGTCGCGCGCCGCCATCGAGAGCCTGGCCGAGAATTTCTCTGATGGCGTGGTCGCGCCCTTGTTCTGGCTCGCCATTGGAGGACTGCCCGGGATGCTCGCCTACAAGGCCATCAACACCGCCGATAGCATGATCGGGCACCGCACTCCGCGCCATGAGGCGTTCGGCTGGGCGGCGGCGCGGCTGGACGATGGGGTCAATCTGCCGGCTTCGCGGTTGTCCGCGCTGCTGCTGGCGCTGGCGGCTTGCGTGTTGCCTGGTGCGTCGCCAGCCAATTCTGTGCGCGCCGTCTGGCGCGATGCTCACCGCCACCGCTCGCCCAACGCCGGTTGGCCCGAGGCGGCCATGGCCGGCGCGCTGAGCCTCAAGATTGCCGGCCCGCGCGCCTATCACGGCGTCATGGGCGACTTTGCCTATATGGGCGACGGGCGCGCCGAACTGACGGCAGCCGACATCCGGCGCACGCTTACTCTTTACCGGCTGGCGACTGGCATAGGCTGGCTGATTGCCGCGGCGGGGGCCATTGCGGCCAGCCTATGACCGCATTCTACCTAAGGCGTTTGGCGATCAGCCGGCGGCCCAGTTCGCGCACGGCCTCGCGCGGGTGGCGGGCGGCGGCGATGAGTGCGAGGCAGAACAGCAGGCGGTCGAGGGCGGTGCGTTGGCGGTAGGGCATGGGTGGGCTCCTGGTTTGGGCCACCACTGTCCGCTGCCCCCCGCCTTAACGACACGGCCATTTCCTTGAATTTCCAGCCCCTTTCCGCCTTGCCGCAGGCTGATTGTGCGGATATGTGAGGGTCGGACCTGTAGCGGTAAACGGGCTGAACGATGACCGAAAGCAAGGCGCTGAAACTGTCGGGCGAGGAGAGTCGGCAGCTGGCCGTGCGCGTGCGCGAGGAGCTGGCGCGCCGGCGCATGACGCGCGAAGGCCTGGCCAATGCCGCCAAAATCTCCATCTCGACGCTCGAAAAAGTGCTGGCGGGCAAGCGCTCTTTCACGCTGGCTACCATCATCCGGTTGGAAGAAGGCCTGGGCGCGCGGTTGCTGGATGGACCGGTTTCACAACCGCGAAACGGCGCCATGGCCGATGCCAGCGCGCCGGACGATTTGGGCGGCTACAGCCGGACCGCCGTGTCGTGGCTGGAGGGCGGCTACCTGACGCTGCGGCCGTCGTTCAGCGAAAAGAACGCCGTCTACGCCTATCGAACCGATCTCTCCTGGTCGAAAGAGACGGGCACGCTGCAGTTCCGCGAGGCCGAGCGGCTGGACCACGACTATACCCAGTTCGGCAACGTGGCCGTCCCGCATCAATCCGGGCACATCTATCTGGTCACCAACCGCCACGGCCAACACCGGCTGATCGTGGTCGCCCGTCCCACCATCGGCGGCGAGTTGCACGGTTTGCTGACCACGCTGCAATCGGGCAAGGGCTCGCACCTGAGCCCGGTCTCGATGCCGATCGTGTTGAAATTGCTCAAGGCGGCCGACCGGCCGCACTACGGCCGCATCGCCGATGGGCATTCAGCCTATGCGCAGTACGCTGCATTATTACGGCGGACACTGGACGACCAGTTCGCAGCGTTCCTGCCGGGGTGACGGCACCGTCAGCCAGCCAGCGCAACCGATTTGCGTGCCTCGAATAATTTGTCATCCTGCGACTTGGCCAGCAATACTTCGAGCGCGACGTCCAGGCTGTAGATCAGACCATCGGGAGCGTAGTCGGCATTCGCGATGTAGGCATCGCCATCATTCATCATGCGCCGCAACAGCGTATGGCCGAAGCCGGTGCGTTTGGGCGCGACGACTTTCGGGCCATTGTGCTCTTGCCAGCAGAGCCGGAAGCGTGGTCCCTCCTCGCCGCCGTCGAGACGCCAACGGATTGAAACGCGCCCCTTGGGCACCGACAAGGCGCCGTGTTTGGCCGCGTTGGTCGCCAGTTCGTGGATGACGAGCGCGAATGTCTGAGCCGCCGAAGCGTTCAGGACCACTGCGGGGCCGCCAAAGGAAATTGCGCCCTGATGCTCCTCGCACTCGCGCACGATGATCTTATCGAGCGGCGCGCCCTGCCAGTTGGTCTCGGTCAGCGAGGCGTAGGCGCGCGAGATCGCCTCCAGACGGCGCAACAGAGACTTGCGCGCCTGCTCCATCGTCTGATCGGTGACCAGGCTGCGCGAGGCCACGGACTGCACCACCGCGATCAGGTTCTTGGTGCGATGGATGAGTTCCATGTTGAGTAATTTCTGGGTCTCTTCGGCCCGTTTTCTTTCTGAGACGTCCTCCCAGATGGTGCCGACGCCGATGATGCAGTCGTCGATGCCGCGCAGCGGATAGGCCTGCCCAACAAAATGACGAGCCATGAGGGCGCCATCGCCCGACGCCACCAGATCGTCCAGCTCGATCGGAGCGCTGCTAGCGCCAGTCTGCAGCACTTCCTGATAGATCGGCGCCAGTTTTAGGCTGCCGGCCGGATAGATTTCCTGCAGCGACTTGCCGATATGCGACTCCGTCGAGGCGCCGTTCATGCGCGACAGGGTTTCGCTGACGCGCACATAGCGCAGATCGCGGTCGAACATGCCAAGCCCGATGGGAGCCTGACGGTAGATCGATTCGACTTCGGCCGCCCGTTGCACCGCTTCTCTGGTCGTTTTGGCCAGCAACTCCTCGGTTGCCTTGCGGTCCGATATGTCGATGATGACCCCGATCCAGCCCGCGACCTCGCCATCCTCGTCGACATAGGGCGACGAGCGTTCCAATACCCAGCGCCACTGCCCGCTGCGGTGCCGCATGCGATACTCGAATGAACCTTCCACCTTTCCAGCCAGCAACCGGTTCCAGGCCTGGCTGAAATGGTCCCGATCATCGGGGTGGATGGCCTGTTGCCAGGCATTGCCCAAATAGCCCTCGATACTTTGCCCGGTGAATTCCCGCCAACTTGGCGAATCGTGGATGACATCGCCATGTTCATCGAGCGTATAGACGACCTGCTTCATGACATTGACCAGGGCGATAAGATCGACCCTGCCGTCCAAGATCGGGCCAATACCCCTCTTCTGGACATACATGCGCGCCTCCAAACGAGCTGAAGCCTTGGGCAAGCCTGACAACGGTCAGTTGGCGTAGATGTAGCCGTGACCCGATACTAGGGCCTCGACGATGTAGGCCTCGTGCGCCTTCGACTTCGCTTTTGCGTTGAAGAACAGGGCCTGGCTGACAACGGCGCTGATCTGTTCGGGCCGGAACGGTTTGGTGACCAGGAATGTCGGTTCGGGCCGCAGGCCGGTCAGGAGACGCTCGGGGTAGGCGGTAATGAAAATCACCGGGACGTTCACGGATTCGAGAATCTCATTCACGGCGTCGATGCCGCTGCTGCCATCGGCCAGCTGGATATCCGCCAGGATGAGTTTGGGGCGCCGCCGCGCCGCTTCCTTGATTGCTTGTCGCTTGGTGCGAACCACCGAGGTCACGTGATGCCCAAGTTGCACCATGAGGTCCTCAAGTTCGAAGGCGATCATAAGTTCGTCTTCGATGATCAGGACATCGGTGGCCAACTGCTCGGAAACAGCGCGATGAGCCGCATCCATTAGTCCTGCGAACTCCTGTTCGCCGACTTCAAGGATCTCCATGGCCTCGGACGGCGCAAAGCCTTCGATCGTGACCAGCAGAAAGGCCGGTCGAGCCAGTTCCTGCATGACGACGAGATGGGTATTGGGTTCGAGCGCCGCTTCGATCGTCCCAGAAAGTTCGTTCAAATGCGCGCCGAGCGGACTGCGCCAAAGTCTCAGAAAAACGCGATACAGAACATGGCGCGGATCGGAATGCAACGCGATCAGTTTGGGATCGGCCGCGATGTTCTGCAGGGTCGAAACGACCATCACGTCGCCTGCTTTCTGGTTTCCGGTAAGCAGGCGCGCGTAGCGGCGTAGATAGGGTAGGATGGTCGAGTAGGTATGTGCCGTTGTCATAGAGCATCGTCCTGTGGGCTACCGGGTTACAAGTCCGTGACTTGAACTAGAGAATAGAGAAGAAGCCCTAAGGAGTAATAAAGTTGATCAATTGATTAATCCGGTCGGCGTAAATTTAATGGTTCTTATTACGATCCCTTTACGTCGCTAGTTTATGGTGGCGCTAGGGATACCACGAGGGCGCAGGCAATGCCGGACGTAAATCCATCCGATCTGCGGATACGCGAGGCCGTGACTTATGGCCTGGGCGAAGCAATGCGCAAGGCCTGCCCGGTCGATCCAGCCGCCAGCCTTCCAGACGCGTGGCTGGAATTGCTGGCGCAGATTGAAACTGCAGCCAAGGCCCGCTAGCTGCTCTGCCCAAAACTGTAAACCAACGACTACCTGAACCAGCCGCGCGATTTCTTCGGCTTGGGCGCTTCGGCCGCTGGCTCTTCGAAGCCGGCCTGCGATGCATGGAGATGCGACTCGCGCTGGTGCGATCCCCAGCCGGCCGCCAGATCTTCGTCGCGCTGCTGGCGGCGGTGGATCATCGCCTCCGACATCGGCACCGTGAACGCGTAGCGGCCATGGCGGGTGCGATAGATCAGGCCGCGATCGGTCAGCGCCAGCAGCATCTGGTTGGCGGTTGGGCCGAACCCGCCGGGATCGCCTTGTTGGATGATCTCGTTGGCCGAGAAGTCGGGGCCGGACTGGTCGGGCCGGTTCGCGATCAGCTGCAGGAACTCGCGCTGGCGATCGGTGGTCTTGTTCCAGCGCGCCGCGAAAATGCCGGCGTCGAGCCGGTCGAGCGTGCCCGACGAGGGGAACTCCTCGGCCGTCAGCGTGCCGCCGTTTTCCAGGATCTGTTCGACCAGTTCCTTGCCGACGAACTGGATGAGGTAGGGATAGCCGCCAGTGAGTTCGACCGCCTTGGCCAGCAGCTCGCGCGAGGCGCGCAAAGGCGGCATCAGCTTGGCCAAAGGGGTCAGCAGCGCGGCGCGCGTATCGTCCCAGGTCAGGCGGTCCAATGTCATGACGTGGAACATGCGCTCGGTATAGGTGCGCGTGGCGGTCAGCGCGTCATAGACATGCGGCAGTCCGGACAGGATCAAGAGACAGCTCGACACGCCGTCGCGCTTTTGCAGGGCACAGACGGTTTCGATCAGCATCGAGAGCGGGAATTCGTTGCGCTCGGCATGGTCCGAGAGGCACTGCGCCTCGTCATAGGCCAGGATCAGCCCTGAAAAGCGGGCCTTCTGCAGCAGCGTGGTGACGCGCAACAGGACGGCCTTCAGGCGGTCGCTAGGCAAGCCGGGGGCGCGCTCAAATTGGGCCTTCAGCGAATCGAACGTCAACGCCTGGTTCTCGCCCTGTTGGGCGCGGTCCAGGCGCTGGCTCAGCCGCTGCGTCATGTCCGAGGCATCGGTCTCTTCAAGGCCCATCTTATCGGCGATGGCCGTTGCAAGGTCGGTGAGGATGCGCAGCGCCAAGCGCTCTTCCGACAGCGAGGCCGATTCCGACAGGTCGTTGCCGACCCACAGCCATCCGGCTTCCTCGGCGACCTTGCGCGTGGAATCCAGCAGCACGGTCTTGCCCATGCCGCGCAGGCCCGTGATCAGGATGTTCTCCATGATCGGATTCTGGAACAGCACACGCTTGAAGAACTTCTGCTCGTCGTGACGGCCTGCGAACAACGGTGGTTCGTGGCCAGCGCCCGGGCGATAGGGGTTTTCAAGCAGCCGTTGGCGGTCCATGGGTCAGGCTTTCTGTCGTCGCAGCCGACGTGCGGGGCGAAGCGCCAGGTGGCGCCCCGCTGCACGAAAGCAGAAAAGCAAAGGGATCGGATGAAGTGGCATCCGCGCCGCGGTCAGGCAACCCCGCTAAAGACTGCCTGCCGCTTTTGGATGGCGCGGAATCTAGTTTCGTTTGGAAGATACCGTGGTGAGTTCGTCGAGGCCCTTCAGCAAGGTATCGAGGAAATCGGTCGGTTTTGCGCCAACGCGGCCACCCTTCTTACGGCTGGGCGCTTGCTTCGGGGCAACGAACGCCATCTGACCGGGGGTAGGCATTGCAACGCTGCTGTCTGCCGAAGCGGCGCGGTAGACCTTGGTCTTGAAGCGTCCCTTACGGACGGTCGCCGCCTTGGTCGTCTGCGCGGGCTTGGGCTGCGCCTTCTGCCAGGGCAGGACTTCGGGCATTGCCGCCGCAGCCTTCTTGCGCCACGGCAGAACTTCAGGCGGAACAATGTTGTTTGCAGACTTCGCCACGACCCCGGGAAGCTGTGTGGTCGCACTGGGCGCACCAAGCGCCATGCGACCCTGGCTGAGGTCGGCCACGCCGCCGTCGCTGGCAACCGATCGCGTCACCCGCGTCCGGATGCGTGTGCGGACGGTAGCGATCCGGATGCCAAGCGGCGCGGCTGCGGCAAGTGGGGCCGGTGCTTTGGCCTGGGCCAACGGCGCGGTCTTGGGGTCAATACGGCCAATCGTGTTGGCTATGGTGTCCTCGGTGGACTTCATCATGGCCAGGACGGTGTCGCGCGGGGTCGCTTTGGTGGCCGCGCCGGGCGTAGCCTTGGCGGTGACGACCGCAACGCCGGCAACGGGAACAGCCGGTGCAATGGCTGCCGACGTCACTGGCGCCTTGACCGCAGCAACAGGCTCAGGAGCCGGCTCAACGATCGGTGAGAGCGTGGCGGGCGATGCCGCGAAGCTCGCTGACGGCACGCCCGGCGTCGGGAAGGCTTCGGCATCGGCAACCGCATTGGGCTTGGCGGGCGCCAGATCCGCGTCATTGTCGAGTATAGCCAGCTCGACGGGTGTGCTCGCCAGGTTTGCGCTTGCGACCCGCGGCGGTGCCGGATTGGTCTGCTCCGGCGCGAACAGCGCTGCGACGGCAGCCTCGATCGGAGTGGTGATGCCGGGGGCGCTGTCGGAGATCACGGCATAGGCCGAGACCCAGATCAGGCCCGTCAGCACGGCGCTGGACAGGCTGACCGCGAACATCTGCACGCCACGGCTTGCGCCGGTGCGTTTGGTTGCCCCACTGCGGCGCGCACCCGTGAGCTTCTGGATGTCGTTGCGGATGCCACGCGCCACCAGCGATGGCTTGATGACGTCGCGCAGGCTACGTGGTTGCAACGGCGCGCTGCGCTGGCGATTGGATCCGAGAACGGCGCCGCCGGGCAGCTGCGTGTCGAACTGGCTCGGCGTTTCGATCTCAATGCCCGCCAGGCGGTCGATGAGCTTGCGCCGCCATGCGGCTTCGACTTCGCGAGGCGACAGGTCGCCCTTCGTTTTACCTTTACGCAACACGATACCCCACTCTCTGCTTCGCATCCTGCTCCCCGATCTGGCGCGGAGCCGAATTGTCCAGGTGCTGGCTGCCGACCGTTTCAGATCTCGTTGACAGGCTCCCGGTTCCCTCGCGAACCTCAGTTGGAACCCGACTTGGAGACAGTCGGAAAAGCAGCTCCCAGGGATGCCACTTCGAAGTCACTCGCCCTTCAGCCCGCCTCCAGATCGCAACGATTGTTGTCCCGGCGGGCGTTCTGCTCACAATGAAGTCAAATGTGACCAGAAAGCGACTATGGGGATGTTATAAGCCTTCGGAGGGTAAGAAATCAACAGTTCATTAGGTTGTATTGTATAGAGACTACAACTTTCGGTTGAATTCATCAATCTAATCTACATTTTGTTTAGTAAAAAACCTCAAATTGAGATATTTGAGCTTTTATCCACAGAAATAATACTGACGATATGCTGCTAGGTCGCATAATCGCAAACGAGACTTACTTTCCCCAAATGCACCAAATGTCGCGATGGCTGAGTCGCTTCTTGGCGGCGCCAGGCAGCTCCAATGGCCCTGGCGATGCCAAATGAAGCCGGTCTCCCGGCGAAAACCGTGCCGACGGACGCTCGCTTCTGGTGATTGGAGCAAGGCGCAACGCCGCGCTTGCAGCTGCATCTCGCGTCAAGTAGTGCGTCGTAACATTTCTCCTTGCACCTCGAAAAACCTCGCGACTTGTCCACAGATGACAAAAAGGGCCGCGAACTGGCGCGACCCCTTTATGACGATTACTTGACAGTCCCGGAAGGCGGTCGGGAGGGCTACTTGATCAGCCCCTCGGCCTTCAGCGCGGCCTGCACGGCAGGGCGCGCGGCAATGCGGCCAGCGTAGGCGCCGATGTTCTTGTGGGCCGAGAGATCGACGCCGACCATGGCGGCCCAATTGAGGATCGTGAAGGCATAGGCGTCCGCCGCCGTGAAGTGGCCGCCAACCAGGTATTCGTTCTTGGACAGGTGCATGTCGAGATGGGCCGCCTTCTTCTCGATGTTGGCCTTGATGGGAGCACCGGCCTTCTCAGCCATTTCTTTGTTCCAGAGCGAACCCATGGACTTGTGGAATTCGCTGGCAATCCAGTTCAGCCACTCGATTTCGCGATAGCGCTCCATGGTGCCGGCCTTGGGCATGATGTTGGAACCGGCGGCATGGTCGCCAATGTATTGCATGATCGCCGAGCATTCCGTCAGCACGCTGCCGTCGGCCAGCTGCAGTGCCGGTACCGCGCCTTTGGCGTTGACCGGCCAGTAGTCGTCGCCATTGGCCGAAATCTTGGTGCCCAGATCAACTTTGACGGCGTCGAACTTGGCGCCGACTTCGTGCAGCACGATATGCGGGGCTAAGGAGCAAGCGCCGGGCGAATAATACAGTTTCATGGTGGGGACTCCGGGGTTATAAATTCTGGGTAAGGGGCGCTCTGAACGCGGTTGTGCTTCGGCACGCACAGCCCGGTTAGAGGAATTTCCATGCAACTGCAAGCAGTCTGAGGTAACGTCCTCGTCATGACCCAGACCATCTCCGAAAACACCGTTCAGGCTTGGACCAATCTAGTGCGCGCCGAGCAACTGGTGTTCGCGCGCGTTGAGGAAGACCTCAAGAAGGCCGGGTTCCCACCGCTGGAATGGTACGATGTGCTCTACGAGCTCGACCGCGCACCTGCTGGCGTGCTGCCGCAGGCCGAGGTGCAGAGCCGCATCATGCTGGCGCAATACAACTTGTGCCGGCTGGTGGACCGCTTGAGCCGCGAAGATCTGGTGCGCCGCCAGCCCTCGCCCGAGGACGGCCGCAGCAATCTGCTGGTCATCACCGACAAGGGCCGCGAGCTGCGCAAACGCATGTGGCCGGTCTATTCGGAAGCCATCGAGGCGCATCTGGGCTCGCATTTCGCGCCCGGCGAGGCCGAGAGGCTTGCGCAATTGCTTGGCAAGCTGCAAACCGTGCCAGCACGCGAACGGGGCTGAGACCCCGCCACATCGAGTCCACTTGAGGAAAGAACCGCCATGACAGAACGCGGCAACGTAATGGCCGGCAAGCGCGGCCTGATCATGGGCGTGGCCAACAACCGATCCATCGCCTGGGGCATCACCAAGGCCTGCGCCGACCAGGGCGCCGAGATCGCGCTCACGTATCAGGGCGATGCCCTCAAGAAGCGCGTCGAGCCGCTGGCGGCCGAAGTCGGCTGCACTACCGTTCTGCCCTGCGATGTTTCGGATAACGCCAGCATGGACGCGGTGTTCGCCGCCCTGAAGGAAAAATGGGGCCGGCTCGACTTCCTGGTCCACGCCATCGCCTTTTCCGACAAGGCCGAGTTGGACGGGCGCTATGTCGATACGACGGAGAAGAACTTCGTCCAGACCATGCTGATCAGCTGCTTTTCGTTCACCGCGCTCGCCCAGCGCGCCGAAAAGCTGATGACCAACGGCGGCTCGATGCTGACGCTCACCTACTATGGCGCCGAAAAGGTTATGCCGCATTACAACGTCATGGGCGTGGCCAAAGCGGGTCTGGAAGCCTCGGTGCGCTATCTGGCGGCCGACCTCGGCAAACAGAACATCCGTGTCAACGCCATATCGGCCGGCCCGATCAAGACGCTGGCGGCATCCGGCATCGCCGATTTCCGCTACATCCTGAAGTGGAACGAATACAACTCGGCCCTGCGCCGCACCGTCACCATCGAGGATGTCGGCGGGTCGGGCATGTATCTGCTCTCGGATTTGTCCAGCGGCGTCACCGGCGAAGTACACCATGTGGATGCCGGCTATCACGTTCAGGGCATGAAGAACGAGGACGCGCCGGATCTGACAACCATGAAAGACGGGGCGTAGTCCCCACTCTTCACCCAATTGCACACCGCCGGTTTGCCTAGTGCGCGCGCTGTGCGAAGAGTTTCCGGCGCGGCACGTGGGCGGCGCGGGACAAAGTCATGGCAAGCGGCAGTTTCGATTTCCTGGTGATAATCCCGACCTACCGCCGCCCGGCGTTGCTCGGCGACGCCATCGGCAGCGCGCTGGCGCAAGACGGCGCGACCAAGACCATCCTGGTAGTCGACGATTGCCCGGACGGCTCGGCCCGCGATGCCGTCCAAGCCTTCGATGATCCCCGCGTCGCCTATCTGCGCAACCCGCGCCCGTCCAGCGGCGGCCCCAGCCGGGTGCGGAACTTCGGTTTCGCCGAGGCCACGCGCCGGGGCCTCCAGGCGCGCTTCGTCCATTACCTCGACGACGACGATATGGTCCCCGACGGGCACTACGCCGCCGTCACAGCGGCTTTCGATGCCAATCCAGGGGTTGGCGTGGTGTTCGGCAACCTGAAGGCCTTTGTGCGCTTTTCGGACGATCCCGCTCTCAAGATTCAGCAGCAGGACCACGTGCGCAGCTTCCAGCCCATCCTGGACGAGACTGCCGCCATCGCCCGCAGCTACCGCGACGCCGCCGCCCGCCTGCGCGCGCCCTGGCTGGCGAACACCCTCTACCGCCACCACGCTTTGTTCGGCCCGCCAATGTTTTACTGCGGCTGCTGCGTCCTGCGGCACCAGCATGCCGTCGCGCTGGGCGGCTTTGCCGAGCACGTCAGGCTGACCGAGGATCTGCGCTACTTTGGCGAGGCGGTGTATCGCTTCGGCGCCGCCTACATCGACCGCGTAGCGTGCCACTACCGGGTCAACGATACTTCCTTGACCCGCTCACGTGTCATCACGCCGGAGCAGGCCGCCGCCCATGAGCGCGAGGTGCAGGACGTGCAACGTGCCTGGCAACAGGAGCTGCGGCGCGATCTCGGCCCCGTGCAGTACTACGGGGTCAAGGTGGTCTACAAACTGCTGACCCGGCCGCTCATGGACCGGGTTCGGCCGATGTTGGCTGTCAAACAGGGCGTCTAAACGCTTTCCCACTTCCCGCTCGTCTCGGAGCGGAAGAAGGCGTCGATGATCTTCATGTTCCCGATCGCGCTCTCGACGTCACCGACCAGCGGCTCGAGTCCACGGATGGCGCGCCCAAAGGCCTCGGCCTGGGCTGTGTACTGATCGATGACCGGGATGGAGATGGTCTCGACCGGCTTGCCCTCCTGATGCAGGCGCACCAGCGTCGGGGTATCGGGCGGGGCGTTGAACGGGATGTCGATCTCGAAACGGCCGGTCGTGCCGACGATCTGTACGCGCTGGAAATTCATGCTCTGCGTGCCGCACATGAACGACAGCTGCCGCCCGTTGCCGAAATCGGCCATGCCGCTGGAGAGCCGGTCGACCTTCATCTCCGGATCGCGGTCGATCAGCGCAATCACGCGCCGGGGCTCGGCCTCGAACACGAAGCGCGCTGCCGTGATCGGATAGCAGCCGATGTCAAGCATGCCGCCGCCGCCGATATCGGCCTTGTTGCGCACGTTTGTGGGATCGGTGAGGTGGTAGGCGAACAGCACCTGGATGGCATGCACGCGGCCGAGCGCTCCCGAGCGGACGAGGTCGCGCGCCATCTTCCATTGCGGGTGGTGGCGCACCATGAAGGCCTCGCCGACCAGGATGTCTTTCGGAATACCGCGCAGCTGCTCGGCCTCATTCGCGGTGATAGCGATGGGCTTTTCGCACAGCACATGCTTGCCGGCTTTCACCGCTTGCAGCGTCAGCGGCACATGCAGATGGTTCGGGGTCGGATTGTAGACCGCCTCGATGGTGGGATCGGCCAGCATCTCCTCATAGGAGCCATAGGCCTTGGGGATGCCGAGCTTTTTGCAGGCGTCTTGCGCGCGCGCGAGATCGCGCGAGGCGAGGGCATAGACCTCCAGTTCCTTGCTCTTCAACATGGCCGGAATGACTTTTTCCATGCCGATCTTGGCCGGGCTGAGGATGCCCCAACGGACGGGTTTCATAAGGAGGGCTCCGTGTGCATTGACTTTCTTCTCCCCACTTTGGGGAAGGTGCGCATTTCAGCGCCGGACGAGGGACAGTTTACTTACATCGCCTGCGAAAGCGCCAACCATACAGCGAGCTGTTACTGGCGATCACTCAAGTAACACTGTCCCCCGTCGTACTGCCTCCCTCAGGTCTCAATTCGGCTTGTCGTTGTTGGTCACCAGCACTGGGCCGCGCGTCTTCGGTTTCGGCGCCTCGGTCAGCACACCCAGCCGGCGCGCGACTTCCTGGTACGCCTCTACCAGCGATCCCGCGTTGCCAGCCACCGCGTCCTTGTCCAGCGGTTCGCCGGTGCGGGCGTCCCACAAGCGGCAATTGTCCGGGCTGATCTCGTCAGCCAGAACGATGCGCATCATGTCGTTTTCCCACAGCCGGCCGAACTCGATGTGGAACTCGACCAGCTTGATGCCGATGCCGAGGAACAGCCCGGTCATGAAGTCGTTGATGCGCAGCGACAGCGCCAGCAATTCATCGATCTCCGGCGGGCCGGCCCAGCCGAAGGCGGTGATGTGTTCTTCCGTAACCAGAGGATTGTTCAAGGGTTCGCTCTTGAAGTGGAACTCCACGATCGAGCGCGGCAGCTGCATGCCTTCGGTCAGGCCCAGCCGCTTGGCGAACTCGCCGGCCGCCACATTGCGCACCACCACCTCGAGCGGGATCGGCTCGACCTCGCGGATCAGCTGCTCGCGCATGTTGACACGGCGGATGAAGTGCGTTGGCACGCCGATGTCGCCCAAGCGCTGGAACAGATACTCGGTGATGCGGTTGTTGAGGGCGCCCTTGCCCTCGATCACGGTCGACTTGTTGGGATCGGCATCGACATCCACAGCGGTGGCGTCGTCCTTGAAGTGCTGAATCAGCGTCCCGGGCTCGGGGCCTTCATAGAGGGTTTTGCCCTTGCCATCGAAAACCAGCCGGCGACGGTTCATGCTGTTTGGATCCTTGTCGTCACGAAGTCCGCCGCGCCAATGCTTCGACGCACAATTCAACGGCGTCATCTGGCGGTGAGCCGACGTCGCGGCTTTGTAGAGCGCCTACGGGGCGGACAATCCGACCCGGCTCCAAGTCATTAAGCGGGGTTTTCGGGCCAAGGCAAGAACGTTGATTTGGTATCCCCGGCGGGCTATGCCTTAGAGCCAGGAAATCAGCAGGCGCAGCCGCCGCAAAGGAGACGCCATGACGACGTTCGACGACCGCGAAAAGGGCTTTGAGAAGAAGTTTGCGCTCGACCAGGAGCAACTGTTCCGCGCCACTGCGCGCCGCGACAAGCTGTTCGGCTTGTGGCTTGCAGACAAGCTCGGGATGGCCGGCGCCGAGGCCGACGCCTATGCCAAGTCCATCGTCATCGAAGATATGAAAGAAGCCGGCGACGACGATGTGTTGCGCAAAGCAACGGCCGATCTCGGCGCCAAAGGCATCAAAGTCCCCGCTGCCGACCTCGCTGCCAAGCTGGCCGACTGCATGGTCACGGCGGCAACGCAGATCAAGGCGGAATCGAAGTAGGGCCGGGGGATGATGTTCATTCGCCTGGCTGAGCCGCGAACTACTCGTCGAGTCGGCGAACGACTCGCTGACGCAGCCGTGTCCGCGCTGGTCAGCCCGCTGGCGAGGTCGAAGCGCCAGCCCGTCACCGTCTCGATGGCGGCGCGGTCGAAGGATTTGAGG
The DNA here is from genome assembly GCA_963732765.1 of uncultured Alphaproteobacteria bacterium. GTDB lineage: Bacteria > Pseudomonadota > Alphaproteobacteria > Rhizobiales > Hyphomicrobiaceae > JANYHF01. The sequence goes on from CAVTAS010000001.1 coordinate 43,464, forward strand.
TCCGGACGAGGCCTCGATCTTGATGTTCAGCGGCGTGCCATCGGTATCCACGTCATAGCGCACAAAGGCCCATGGCTTGGCGTCGTGCATGACCAGCGTGGTCATCAGGTCGGCCGGCAACACCATCTTCTTCCCGCCCCGATCCTTGACCTTTTCCTCAGGGCACGTGGCGTCGTTCTTGGGCTCGTTGCCGGCAGCCGGGCGCTTGGGCAAGCGGTTCTTCTGCAGAAAACCGCTGTCGGCCATGATCTGCTGCACGACTTGCGGATCGGCGGCCGATGACGTGAAGGTTGTGGTCGGCGCCACGGCAGCCGTTGGTTGCGCCGCGCAACCGGCCAGCGCCAGGCCTGCGATCATGGCAAGCGCGACCGTCCAGCCTAGCGGCCTGGCGGCACTCGAAGTTTGGGCGCAAGTCGTCATGGCGCGGGAATCATCCTTGGTCGTGCAATCTGGCGTGAGCCTAAGCAATGGACCATGGCTATGGAACGGCCAATTGGAGCAAATGGTGGATGATACTGTGGCGGGCTACGCAATCGGCCCCGAGCTGTGGCTTGGCGGCATCGGTGGCGCCACAAACAACTCCGCCCGCGACCAGGGCCGCGGGCGGGAAGAGTATCGGGTCGTGACCGCTGGATCGCGGCTTAGCCGCCAGCAGCCTTCAGCTTGGTATTGCACTGGCTCCAGTACTGCGGCCACTTCAGGCCGTTGACCATGCCGTCGGCGCTCTTGGACTTCTGCCACAGCACGCCACACTCCTTGATGCGCTTGTCCATGGCCAGTTGGCCCGGTGTGCGCAGCTTGCCGTTGGCGTCGGTGGCCTTGGCCGGAGTAGCGACGGCGACCGAGGTCGGCTCGTCCGGCGTCGGATCGTCGGCCATCTTGGCGTCCGCCGCCTTGGCATCGGTCGTTTTTGCGACAGCCTTGGCAGGCGTCACGATGCCGGCCTTGGCCAGGCAGGCACCTACAAAGTCCTTCTTCTTCTGCGTGCCTTCGGTGCCGGCGTCCTTGATTGCCTTCCACTGCTTGTCGCAGGCCTTTTTGGCAACAGCCTCAGGATCGGCTGCCTTGGTGGCGGCGGCAGTGTCGGTCTTGGCCTTGGCAGTGTCGGCCTTGGCGGTATCGGCTTTCGCCTTGGCGTCAGCCTTGGCCTTCATCTCGGCGGCCTTGGCGTCGGCAGTGGTTTTGTCGGCAGCCGTGCTGTCGGTTGCCTTGGCGTCGGCAGGTGCGGCAGCCTTCAAACAGGTCTTCAGGAAGTCCTGGTAGGTCGCACCATTGGTTTTGTTGGCGGCTTTGGTATCGTTCCACTGTTTGTTGCAGTCGGCCATGGCGGTGGCGGCTGCGGCGGGATTGGCGTTCAACGCGAGGCTGCCAATGGCGACTACCGCCGACAGAGCCAAAGCGAAACGGGTCATGGTCATGTTGGGCCTTCTCGAAAGACGTACAGCCGCTCAGCTTGGCAGCCCCATCGTCACCATAACGATCGGGCATCCTGCGGCGCTTGTGAACGTGTTCATCCAATAACAGTGTCGCGAAACAATGTCGCGTGGTTTACGCTTTCGTGAGCGACCAAATTTAGGCGAATACTTTATTTCTGCTGATCCGCGAAAGTGTCGCAAGGTCAATGCACGCGACTACTCCGAACGAGCATTGGGTTAACCCCGTATCCAGCCCATATGGGTCAGCCGCTCTTGCGGCCGGAAGCGCGCCTTGTAGCTCATTTTCGGCGAGCCATCGATCCAGTACCCGAGGTAGACGTAGGGCAGCCCCAAGCGGCGCGCTTCGGAGATCTGGTCGAGGATTAGGTAGGTTCCTAGGCCCCGCGCCGGCTGCTCGGTATCGTAGTAGCTGTAGACCATCGAGATGCCGTCGCTGAGCTGATCGCACAGTGCCGCGCCAAGCAGCGGCCACTTGAAGAACTCGCTGGCAAGCGAGCCAGGCAGCCGCTGGCGATACTCTGTAATGGTGGTGGACAGCTGCGTGTCCTGCACCATGGCGCGATAGTCGCCCGCGCTCATATCGGACATTCCGCCGTTTTCGTGCCGCGAGGCCACATAGTCGCGGAACAGCGCGTATTGGTCGCCGGTCGCCTCCGCCGGCAGACGGCGCGCGACAATGTCGCGGTTCGCCTCCATGGTGCGGCGGAAACTGCGGCCCGGCTCGAACAGATCCACCAGCACGCGCACCGAGACGCAGGCATTGCAGCCGTCGCAATGCGGCGTATACGCGATGTTCTGGCTGCGGCGGAATCCAGTGCGCAGCAGATTATCCACCGCCTCGAAGGGTTTTTCAGGCGTCAGATGGGTGAACACTTTGCGCTCGCTGCGCCCTGGAATGTAGGGGCAGGCAGCAGGCGGTGTGATGTAGAATTGTGGAAAATCGTGCTTCAGTTCGGTCACGTCGCCCGCCCCCCGGCCAGCAGTTGCTGCGTCGCCTCCCCCGAGGCAGCGCCTTTTATCGGTCACAAAGCTGTCACCGGCAAGTCTCATTCAGAGTCGCAGCTTGTGGCGCAAGTCGACATATGCGGTTTCGCCGTAACATGAACGCCCCGAAGCGGGCGGACGTTGTGGCAAGCAGGCTCGCGGCGAACAAATCGGCGGGCCAGCGAGAATAGAATCCGAACGCCAACGTTATTGCTGCATTGGGGCGGGACAAGCTGGTGAGCGACGAATTTCAAGAGCGCATGATTGCGTTTCTGCCGCGGCTGCGGCGGTTCACGTATGCGCTGACGGGCGACTTCGCGTCGGCCGATGACCTGGTGCAGGATGCCTGTGTGCGCGCGCTGACGCATCGCGATCAGTGGCAGCCGGGCACCAAGTTCGAGAGCTGGATGTTTCGCATCGCGCAGAACCTGTGGATCGACAAGCGGCGCTCGGTCAAGTCCCGCGGGGTCCATCAGGACATCGACGACATGGTCGAGCCCATGGGTGTGGACGGACGCGATGTGACAGATCAGCGGTTGACGCTGGCGGCGGTGGCCAAGGCCATGCAGTCGCTGAGCGAAGATCAGAGGGCGCTGCTTGCCCTGGTGTGTATTGACGGGGCTTCCTACAAAGAAGCCGCCGAAACGTTGAACTTGCCGATCGGCACTGTGATGAGCCGCTTGGCGCGCGCCCGTCAGGCGCTGCACGGAATCTTGATGCCGGAAGGCATCACGCCAAATCTTGCAAAGGAGAGCCGCCGTGGGTGACGTGAGTGACGAGATGTTGACCCTGGCGATGGCGGTTGCCGATGGCGAAGCCAGCCGCGATGACGAGCGCAAGCTGCAGGCCGCACTTGCCGTCAATCCGGCGCTGGCGTCGCAGTTTGCCGCCTTCAAGGCGACCGGCCGCGAACTCGGCCGGGTGTTCGACGAAGTGATGGCAATGCCGGTGCCTGATCAACTGGTGCAGGCTGTGCTGTCGGCTCCGGCGCCGCGCGGGCGCAGCCAGACGACGCGGCTGATGGGCAAGGCCCCCTCACGCTGGCGCGATTTGTTCTCCAGTTGGGAAGTTCCGGCACTGACGTTCGCCGCCGCCGCGCTGGCGTTCACCGCTGGCGGGCTGTTGATGGGCCGCCCGGCGGCGAACCTGCCCGAGAGCGCTCAAGTCGCGTCGCTGGGCTCGATTGCTCCGGTCGCCGGCCTTACCGAAGCGCTCGCCAAGGTTGCCAGCGGCTCGGAGCAACAACTCCAGACCAAGGCTGGTGCGATCAGCGTGCGCGTTGTGGAAACCTTCCGCGACCAATCGGGCGCGCCCTGCCGTGAATTCGAAGCGCAATCGGCCACCGGCCCGCGCCAGTTCGGCGTTGCCTGCCGCAGCGCTGCCGGCTGGCAGTTGAAAGCAGTCTTCGAGGGACCAGCGCGCAACGCCGACGCCACTGTAACGGCTGGCCCCGGCCTGTATGGCGAGAAGCTGGACGATGTCGTGGGCCTGATGCGCCAGGGTGAAGCGCTGTCTGCTGATGAAGAAAAGAAGCTGATCGCCGGCGGCTGGTAGCTGGATCGGCGCTTGTTCAAGGCCAGAGGTTTGTGATAGCTGCGGAACATTAAACACCGCAGCTATCGAACTGTTCGCGCCTCATGCACCGGCAAACCGCCATTGGAATTGATATCGGCGGCACCGGCATGCGGGCCGTGCGGCTGTCGCGCGACGGGACGATCCTAGCCGAGGCCCGCGAAATCACCGACCGGCAGGCACCGCTGCCACAGCTCGACCGGTTGATCGCGGCGGTCGACGACGGATCACCGGCCGCCATCGGGATCGGCGTACCATCGCGGATCGATTCGGCTACGGCCGCAATCTATGTCGGCGGCTTCGTCGATCTGTCGGGGCCGCCGCTCGCGAGGCGATTGGCCAACCCGCGGAAACTCCCAATTGTAACGGAAAACGACGGCGCCATGGCACTGATCGCCGAGGCGCGGCTCGGCGCAGCGCGTGGAAAATCCAGCGCCATCATGCTCACCATCGGCACAGGTATCGGCGGCGGCGCGCTGCTCGGCGGCAAGGTGCTGCGCGGGCGCTCGTCGGCGACCGAGTTCGGGCACATCACGGCGCAGTGGGATGGGCTCGAATGCGTTTGCGGCCGGCGCGGCTGCGTTGAGACGCTCAGCTCGGGCACCGGCCTGCGCCTGCATTGCCGCGCGGCGGGCCTGGGCGACGACGTCAAGATCGAAGACCTCCTCACCCGCACCGATTCGGTAGCGCGCAGTGTCATCCGAAACTGGATCGGACCCTTGCGATCGGCTATCGACAGTCTGGTCGCCGTGCTCGACCCCGAGATCGTCGTGCTCGGCGGAGGGCTCGGACATGCGGCGTGTACAGCGCTTGCCGGGTTCCCGTCCGTTTCATCCTGGTTCCAATGTCCGGTAGTCGCCGCGACCGTCGGCAGCGACGCCGGCGTCATCGGCGCGGGGCTGGCCGCATTCGATCTGATCAAGGAGCAGTGATGCCCGCGAAACAAGCGCAACGGTTGCAGGTTGGCGTGCTCGGCTGCGGGCAGATCGCACAGGCCGCCCACTTCGAATCTTGCGTAAAGGCATGCAACGCCGATCTCTACGCCATCTGCGACGTCGCTGAGGACCTGCGCAACCGCATGGCCGCAACGCACGCTCCGTCCAAAGCCTATGCCGACTACGACGCCATGCTCGCCGATCCCAAACTCGACGCCGTGATCATCGCCACGGCCGATGCATTCCATGTCCCGGCCTCGGTCCGGGCGCTGGAGGCGGGCAAGCATGTGCTGTGCGAGAAGCCAGTCGCCGCCTCGCTGGACGAGGTGGAAACACTGGCCGCCGCCGTGCGCAAGTCAGGCAAAGTGTTCCAGATCGGCCACATGAAGCGCTTCGACGAAGGTCTGATGGCGGCCAAGCGCTACATCGACGGCGAGATGGGAAAGCTGATCGCGCTTGAAGGCGTGGTACTGCGATTCAACGCACCGCTATGCCATGACCGATGCGGTGCAGCCCGCGATTGTCGCCAGCGCCTCGGCCAGAAAGCCGGCGGGCAATCCCAAGGCAGACCTGACGCGCTACTACATGCTCGGCCACGGCAGCCATCTGGTGGATACGGCGCGCTACTTCGGCGGCGACATCGTATCAGTCCGCGCGCGGCTCTCGAACCAGAAGGGCGCGCACTGCTGGTTCGTGGACGTCGATTTCGCCAACGGCGCGCTTGGGCACCTCGATCTGACCATCGCCGTGCGCATGGACTGGCACGAGGGGTTCCAGATCTACGGCGAGAACGGCAGCGTGATCGGCAAGACCTATAATCCGTGGTACTACAAATCCAGCGACGTCGAGATTTTCCGCGACCAGGACGCGATGACCACGCGGCCGCTGGGCGCGGACGGCCACTTTTACCGGCGCCAGCTGGAGGGGTTCGCCGACACCATCCTCACCGGCGCACCGATGCTCGGCGCGGACATCCAGGACGGCATAGCGTCGGTTCGCGGCATGATCGCTATTGCCCGTTCGGTGGAAAGTGGCAAGGACGTGCGCCTGGCCGATGTGACGGGGGCGTTGTGAGCCGCATCGGCATCTTCGCCAAGACCTTCGCTGGCAGCGATCCCACCGCCGTACTAGCGCAGGTCGCCAACGCTGGCTTCGGCTCAGCGCATTTCAACATGGCCTGCTGCGGCCTTGCCGCCATGCCGGACGTCATTCCAGCGGGTACGGCGCAAGCCGTGGCGTCGGCGGCTGCAGCGTCCGGCGTCTCGCTGGTCGGCCTCTCGGGCACCTGGAACATGATCCACCCCGATCCCGCCGTGCGCGCGGCGGGGATGCGGCGGCTGGAGGTGCTGGCCCAGGCCTGCGCGCCGCTTGGCACCCGGCTCATCACGCTCTGCACCGGTACGCGCGATGCCGACGATCAGTGGCGCGCCCATCCGGACAACGCCTCGCCCGAGGCCTGGCGCGATATCCTCGCCAGCATGGAGCAAGCCGTCGCCATCGCCGAGCGCTACGACGTCGATCTCGGCATCGAGCCCGAACTGGCCAACGTTGTCGACAGCGCCGCCAAGGCCCGCCAGCTGCTGGACGAGATCGGCAGCCCACGCCTGAAAATCGTGCTCGACCCCGCCAATCTCGCCGAGATCGAAACGCCCGAGCGCAGACGGGCGATCGTCGCTGGCGCCATCGATCTGCTGGCGGATCATATCGCGATGGCGCACGCCAAGGATCGCGATATCAACGGAGAGTTCGTCGCGGCCGGGCGCGGCGTGATCGATTTTGCCCATTTCATGGGCACTTTGCAGGCGGCGGGCTTCACCGGCCCGATGGTCGCGCATGGCCTATCGGCTGCAGAGGCCCCTGGCGGCGGCGGCCTTCCTCAAGCGTACGGCCGTTGCGGCGGGCTGGGCATGAGCACGGTGTCCATTTTCGCGCGCCCCGGCGTATCGCTTGCCCTGCACGACGGCGGCGGGGACGGTGCGCCGTTCGTCTTCCAGCACGGATTGTGCGGTAGCGCGGCGCAAACCGCCGAAGTCATGCCGGATATCACGGGCATCCGTCCGCTGACGTTGGACTGCCGCGGCCATGGCGGATCGCAAGCCGGCGACCCTGCGGCGTTCAGCATCGCCGCGTTCACAGACGATGCGGCGGCGCTGATTGCCGAACGCCAGTTCGCTCCCGCCATCGTCGGCGGCATTTCCATGGGGGCGGCCATTGGCATGCGGCTGGCGGCGCTGCAACCCCACCTGGTGCGCGCCCTGGTGATCGCCCGCCCGGCCTGGGTAACGGCGGCCGCGCCCGCCAACACCCGCATGTACGTGGAGGTTGGCGAGTTGCTCGCGCGTCATCCTGCAGCCGAGGCCCGCCGGTTGTTTCTGGCCTCCGATACCGCTCGCCGCCTCGCCGCCGACGCGCTGGATAATCTCAATTCGCTGATCGGTTTCTTCGACCGCGCCCCCCTCGACGTTACCGCGCAGCTTCTGACCCGGATCGCCTCGGACGGCCCCGGCGTTGCGCCCAACGATCTCGCCCGCATCGCCTGCCCGGTGCTGATCATCGGGCACGGCCAGGATCTTGCCCATCCCTGGGCAGCGTGCCAGGAGCTGGCGCACCTCATCCCGCAATCCCGCCTGGTCGAGATCACGCCCAAGGCGCGCGACAAGGCGGCCTATGTTTCCGATTTCAAAGCTGCACTGGCAGCATTCCTGAAGGAAGTCCTCAATGGCACGGCCTGACGCAAACTGGTTTGACGCTCTTCCCAAAAACCGTCTGATGGCGGAGTTTTCGCTCTGGTCCGCCAATCTCGTGCGCATGGCCGACGACGTCGCGCGCATCAATCCGCATGCCGATATCATGCATGTCGACGTGGCGGATGGCCACTTCGCGCCGGCCTTCCTGTTCTTTCCCGGATCTGGTCGCGGGCGTCCGCAAACTGACGACCGTGCCGATCCACATCCACCTGATGTGCGCCGACGCGGTGATCTTGGCCCAGATCGATCAGTTCGCAGAAGCCGGGGCTGACCTCATCAGCATCCATGTCGAGAACGCCGCTGTCGCCGATGCCGCGCTTGACCGCATCGCCCACCACTCCCTTCGCGCCGGCATGGTGCTGCGCGTCGAAACGCCGGTGTCGCAGGTGCAACCCTATATCAAGCGACTGGATGTCCTGACGCTGCTCGGCACCGCTATCGGCGTCAAGGGCCAGGGCCTCGATCCCTCGGCGCCTGCCCGCCTGCAAGAGGCCGGCGCACTGATCGCCAAGGCCGGCCGCCGCATCGTGCTGGCGGCCGACGGCGGCATCCGCGAGAACACCGTTCCCGTCCTGCGCGCGGCGGGCGCCGAAACGGTTGTTATGGGCTCGCTGGCTTTCGGCGCGCCTGATCTTGGCCAGCGCATCGCCTGGCTCAGGGGGCTCCCCAGGGGCTGATCCCAGTATTATGCCGAAGGAGTAGGGGCGGCTTGCGGCCGCCCTCTCAATGCACGGCACGCACGACGAGGGCGGCCGCAAGCCGCCCCTACACAACAATCGCCTCCTTAGACCGGCGGCGGATTGCGCTCGGCAAAACTGTCCTGGTGCCAATAGGGATAGGGCTTTGGCAGGGCACTCGCCGCATCGAGTTTGGCCACCTGCTCCTTGGAGAGCTGCCAACCCACCGCTCCCAGATTTTCCGTCAGCTGCTTTTCGTCGCGCGCGCCGATGATCACGGTCGCAACGCTTGGCCGGTGCGCCACCCAGTTCAGCGCGACCTGCGGCACGGTCTTGCCGGTCTCCGTGGCGACGGCTTCCAGCGCATCGACAACCTGGTAAAGATACTCGTCCGGCATCTGCGGGCCGTTCTCGGCGGTCTTATGCAGGCGGCTGACCTTGGGCAGCGGCGCCCCGCGCCGGATTTTGCCGGTGAGCCGGCCCCAGCCCAGCGGGCTCCACACCACCGCGCCGATGCCCTCGGCCAGCCCCAGCGGCATCAGCTCGTGCTCGTAGTCGCGCCCGATCAGCGAGTAATAGGCCTGGTTGGCCACATAGCGCGACCGTCCATGGCGATCCGCCACCGCTAGCGACTTCATCAGGTGCCAGCCGGAGAAATTGGACACGCCGAGATAGCGCAGCTTGCCGGCGCGCACCAGGTCGTCCAGCGTGCTGACTGTCTCCTCGATCGGCGTTCCAGCATCGAAGCCGTGCAACTGGAACAGATCGATGTAATCCGTGCCCAGCCGCTGCAGCGACCCATCCACGGCCTTGATCAGGTGGTAGCGCGACGACCCGACGCCATTGGGATCGGTATCGCCGGCCGGCCGGAAGGTCGCCTTGGTCGAGATCAGCACCTTGTCGCGCCGCCCCTTGATGGCAGCGCCCAGCACCCGCTCGGCCTCGCCGTTCGAATAGACATCCGCGCTATCGAACATGGTCAGGCCGGCATCCAGGCACATATCCACCAACCGGGTCGCGCCCTTGGCCTCGGTGCTGCCCCAGGCCGAGAAGAACTCGCCCTTGCCGCCGAACGTGCCGGTACCGAACGAGAGCAGGGGGACCTTTAGTCCGGATGCGCCGAGATGTCTTTGGTCCATGGTGGTGCTGGTCCTTGGGTCAGTTTCAACGTTGAGGTTTCAAGTGTCATCTCGGCGCTTGGCCGCCGCGGGAGTCTTGTGGTATAGCCTCGCCTCTCATGCCAGTGCCGCTTTAGCTCAGTTGGTTAGAGCACCAGATTGTGGATCTGGGGGTCCCCCGTTCGAGCCGGGGAAGCGGTACCATTTTCGGGCCCTTGCTTAGGCCGCCTTTGCTTTGGCGCCCAGGCCGAGCCTGAAGCACAAATCCTCTGTCATGCCGGCGTCGTTCAGCGTGAATACGTGCACGTGCCGCACGCCGCCTGCGATCAGGCCTTGGACCTGTTTGGCGAGCACGTCCAACGCCACTTTGCGCGCCTCCGCGGGATCTGCAACGCCGGCGAACCGCTCGTGCAGCCAAGCCGGCACGGTTGCGCCGCAGCGCGCCGCAAAGCCGGTCATCTTGGCGAAGTCCATGATCGGCAGCACGCCGGGGACCACCGGGATCACCACCCCCATATCGACGGCCTCGTCGCGGAACTTGAAGAAGATATCGTTGTCGAAAAAGAACTGCGTGATGGCGCGTTTGGCCCCAGCGTCCTGCTTGCGCGCCAGCATTTCGATGTCGCCCTCGGCCGATGGCGTGTCGGGATGCTTTTCGGGATAGGCCGAGACCGAAATATCGAAGCCCCAGACCTTGTTCAGGCTGGCCACGAACGCCGGTGTCGAGTGGTAGAAACCGGCCCCGCCATGGCGGTCACCGGGTTTGCCGGGAGGCGGATCGCCGCGCAGGGCTACAACGTGACCTATTCCGGCTGATTTCAGGCTCTCGGCGTAGCTGGCGACCTGATAGATCGGGGTCGACACATAAGTGAGATGCGACGCGGTCGGCACGCCGGTCCGTCCCTGGATGTCCAGCACGGCGTTCAGCGTCGGATCGGTTGTTGTCCCGCCCGCCCCGTAGGTCACGGTCATGAAGGCGGGCTTGAGCTTGGCCAGCCGGTCGGCGGTCTGCCCGAGCGCCTCCCGAGCCTTGTCGGTGCGCGGCGGAAAGAACTCGAAGCTTACCGAAATGTCGCTATTGGGCATGCGGTCCCCGGCGTTTCTTGGCAGGTCAGAACAATCGCTTGACGAAACACGGATTTATACCGCAACGCAACAATTACGCTGCGCGCCGAAGGAGCTTTCATGACCCAGACCATTCTGCAGTCCGCCACTAAGACCGTGATTATGGGCTTCGACCAGCCGTTCTGCGTCATCGGCGAGCGCATCAACCCGACGGGGCGCAAGAAGCTGGCGGCCGAAATGGTGGCTGGCAACTTCGACACCGTGACCCGGGACGCACTGGAACAAGTGGCCGCCGGTGCGCTGGTGCTCGACGTGAACGCCGGGGTTACCGCCGTCAACCCGAACGAGACCGAGCCGGCGCTGCTGCGCGCCACCATCGAGCTGGTGCAATCGCTGGTTGATTGCCCGCTGTGCATCGACAGTTCGGTGCCAGCCGCGCTGAAGGCCGGGCTTGAAGTGGTCAAGGGCCGGCCGCTGGTCAACTCCGTGACAGGCGAAGAGGACCGGCTGGAAGTCATCCTGCCGCTGATCAAGAAATACAATGTGCCGGTCATCGCCATTTCCAACGACGAGACCGGCATTTCCGAAGACCCCGACGTGCGCTTCCTGGTCGCCAAGAAGATCGTCGAGCGCGCCATGGATCACGGCATCAAGCCGCATGACATCGTTGTCGATCCGCTGGTGATGCCGATCGGCGCCATGGGAACCGCCGGCCAGCAGGTGTTCCGCCTGGTGCGCCGCCTGCGCGAGGAGCTGAAGGTGAACACCTCGTGCGGCGCCTCCAATATCTCGTTCGGCCTGCCGCACCGCCACGGCATCAATGCCGCGTTCCTGCCGATGGCCATCGCGTCCGGCATGACCTCTGCGATCATGAACCCCTGCCGTCCGGCTGAGATGGAGGCCGTGCGCGCCGCCAACGTGCTGATGGGCACGGACCCCAGCTGCATGGAGTGGATCAATTTCACGCGCGACCGCGTCGAGCCGGCGGCCGGGGCCGCCGCCGCGCCGATACCCTCAGCCGGCGAAGCCGGACGCCGCCGCGGCGGACGCGAGGCGCGGCGCGGCAGTTGAGCTTTCAATACCCGGCACAAGCCGTACTATTCTGTACCGCTCTCACCGTTTCGTCCCCCTACCCCTAACCCCTCTTTCTGCAAAAACACGAACAGAAGCAGATTTCGTCATACCCGCGAAGGCGGGTATTCATGCATGTCAAAGTTTGGCACGTCTTTGATACCACGGAAGCTTTTAAATCTAAGTGCGGTTTCGTGGTGGCTGGCGAGTTCACCATCGGCATGCATGGATCCCCGCCTACGCGGGGATGACCAGTCTGGCGCAGATTTCTGTGATATTGCGGCAATCTCTGAAAGGGGAGAGGGCTGGGTTGGAGGAAGAGCCAAGTGGGGTTTATCGGCAAAGTGCAATTGATCATACGACACAGGGGGAACACATGATTGGACTGCGGATGATTTCGGTTTGCGCTATAGCGCTGGCCGTAGTGCTGTCGCCGGCTGTGGCCAAGGACAAGGCTAAGAAAAAAGCCGACGATCCGCTTCCGGCGACGCTGGACTTTGTGGGCACATGGGCCAAGTCGGCCGAGGCTTGCAAGGAAGCCGAATCGACCGACAGGGCCCCGATCGTGTTTGGGCCCAAGAGCTACGACCAGTTCGAAACCCACTGCAAACTCTGGGGCATCAAGAACGCCGGCAATCTCTGGACCGCGAATGCAACGTGCACGGTGGAAGGCGACAAGCAGCGCCACTCCCTGATGATGGCCGTCACCGGCGACGCCATGGACCTCGGCTGGGATGAGCCGGGCGGTGAGAAGCTGGTGCGGTGCAAGTAGTGGATCGCGATGCGCCGCAAGTTGCGCCGGAGTGCTGGTGCCCTGACGATCGGATCGAACAGTCAGGGTGCCTGGCAAGGCTGGATGCCGATTAGCGATGCATCTTATGATGCTTCCAATGCTGCTTGTGTTTCTTATGCTTCTTCTTCTTGTCGTGCTTGCTGTGATGCTTTGAGTCATGCATCTCGTGCATTGATCTGGCACTGGCCGGCGCGACTGGCAGCCTGGCAAAGCCAACCGCAGCGGCAATGAGAAGTCCGGTTACGAACTTAAGCACTTTTGGGCTCCTCTCCTATGACTCCGGCGCACGCGACATGCGCACGCCAACGCTGGAACTTCGGCCTCATCTTATTCCTTGCACGAGAATAACGGTCTGCAACATGGAATCTTCTGGCTACTGATGATTTGTCGCACAAACTCCGTGGTTGCCCCAATCTGTACGGGTAACGGGGCTGTTGAAATTGTGGGGAGATCAAAATCCGTAGGTCAGCTCGCCGTTACGCAGGTCCCGGCCTGCATTGGCACCCTGCGGCCTACTTCCGTAACTTGCGCGGCGCCTATTTCATTTTCAGCACCAGCTCCACCGCCGGCATCAGGTCGTTGTTCTCTTCAATGCGAAGCATCCGGTTGTCCGTGACCGATGGCGCGAACCAGTCCGACTGGCGGTCGCCGCCGCGAGTGTTGACTTCGCATGCTCGCATCCGGCCGCGCATTGAAGCTCTCCCTTCCCGCCCTGCGAGCGATGTCGCGCTTCCGCCGAGCGTGCGGCAATGCTATGGAGCGCCGCTCTTTGGCGCCTGGCACGAAGCGGGCAGCCCTCCCACTCGCAACAGTTCTAAGGCGCCATGATAAAACTCACCGAACGCCAGCACCTCCGCCTCCTGGGCAGCATAATCTTCGGCTCTCGCTGGTTACAGGTTCCGCTCTATCTGGGCCTTATCGTTGCGCAATGCGTGTATGTGTTCCTGTTCCTGAAGGAGTTGTGGCATCTCATCAGCCATGCTGGCGACTTCAGCGAGCAGCAGATCATGCTTATCGTGCTGGCGCTGATCGACGTGGTGATGATCTCCAATCTGCTCGTGATGGTCATTGTCGGCGGATATGAGACGTTTGTGTCGAGGCTGGACCTCGCTGGCCATCCCGACCAGCCGGAATGGCTCAGTCACGTCAATGCGAGCGTGCTCAAGATCAAGCTCGCCATGGCGATTGTCGGCATCTCCTCGATCCATCTCCTGAAAACCTTCATCGAGGCCGGCGGCCTGGGCACGCAAGGCGCGAAATTCTCCGAGGCCGGCGTGATGTGGCAGACGATCATCCACTGCACATTCATTCTATCCGCGATGGGCATCGCCTATGTCGACGCGCTCAGCCAGAACACGGCAGCGCGGCTGCACAGGCCTTCCCAAGAGGGCCAGCACTGACGCCCGACCCCGGTGGGCGCAAAGCGCGGGTCTGTCTGCAGCCCTTGTGGACTCACCCGCACACACAAAACGCCCGTACCGGGAAAGTTCCAAAAGCCTTCACCTTCACCGGCACCGCGAACAGCCGCGCGCCCGCATCAGGCACTTTGTCCAGCCCCGTCATGTGTTCGCAGATCGGGATGTCGTGGCCGAGCAGCACGGTGTGCACGGGACGGGTACCCCCGCTGGTGTTGTCGATGTTGTAGGTGTCGATGCCGACGAATTTGACGCCCGTACCGCGCAGAAACTCCGCAGCATCTTCGGTCAGATGGGGGTGGCCTTCGAAATAGGCGTCGGTGCGCCAGTTGCGGCTCCAGCCGGTGTGCACCAGGACGGCCTTGCCAGCCAAATCCAGCCCCGCGAAAGCCGAAGCGTCGATGGTGCGGCCGCGCTCGAAGGGGGTGCGGACAACAACGGTTTCGAGGTCGGCGAGGCTCTCCAGCGGCAGCTCGGAGAGGTCCTTGCCGTGGGCGTAGCGATGGAACGGGGCGTCCACATAGGTGCCGGTGTTGGCGACCATCTCGATCTTGCCGATGGTGAACTCGGTGCCTGGCGCGTAGACTTTCCTCGAAGCCTCGCGGCTGAGGAAATCGCAGATCACCGGGGCAGGCAAGCCTTTGTAGGTGACCATGCCGTGCTCGACGGTGTGGCTGCAGTCGATGAAGCGCTTCATGGGCTGTGTCCCCGGGCGGGCTGGATGAGATCCCAGGCGTTGCCGAACGGGTCCTCGAACACGGCGACTGTGCCATAGGGCTCGTGGCGTGGCGAGCCGCGGAACCTGACGCCCTTGGCCAGCATCGCGGCATGATCGCCAGCGAAATCTTCGGTGGTGAGGAAGAACGCCACGCGCCCGCCGGTCTGGTCGCCGATGCAGGCGGTTTGCGCCGGGCCGTCGGCCTTGGCCAGCAGCAGCCGGGTTTCACGCGCGCCGGGCGGGGCGACCAGCACCCAGCGCTTGGTAGGGCTCAGGACGCGGTCCTCGACCAGCGTGAAGCCGAGCGCGCCGACGTAAAACGCGATACCAGCGTCATAGTCGGGCACGACGAGTGTTACAGCGGAAATGTATTGAGCGGCCATGGCCAGCATCTTCAGCGGCCTGGCAGCCGGTTGGCAACCGAAAAGCTCAGGCGACGCGGCGCATGGCCAGGCGCATTTCCTCGGCCAGCGGCGACAGGCGCGTCGTGCCGATCAGGACTTCCGTGGCCAGCGTGGTGGCGATGGCGGGCTCAAGTGTCTCGCGGGCGCGCACAATGGTCTGGCCGATGACATGGCATAGGGCGTCCGCCATCTCGCCATGGCGCAGGCGGTGCGCGTCCTGCACGCGGCGCACCGTTGCGCGGAGGTGCGGGATGGCGTTGGCGGAACGGTCGCGCGGAAAATGCGTGCGTGGCACCGAGAGCGGCGGCAGCGAGACGGCGCCAATGGCGGCCTCGGCGGCGCTTTCGATGGCGACCGGCTCGGGCAGATCGTACTCGGCGACGCCCGCCTTCAAGGCGTAGCATTTCACGATGCGCCAGGCCGCTGCGGTATCGGGAGCGGCATGGCCGGCCGACAGCAGCAGCCGTTCGCCGGCCAAGGTCGCGAGCGCGCTGACGATGGTCTCCAGCGTGGCGTCCGGCGA
Organism: uncultured Alphaproteobacteria bacterium; assembly: GCA_963732765.1. Lineage (GTDB taxonomy): Bacteria > Pseudomonadota > Alphaproteobacteria > Rhizobiales > Hyphomicrobiaceae > JANYHF01. The sequence continues at coordinate 58,922 of CAVTAS010000001.1, forward strand.
CTGGCGGTGCATCCGTGACAGTGCGTCCTGCACGTCGTGAACGGCGTCGTCGACCTGTATGAGCATGCAGTAATCCCCCCGGGGAGCGGGCACCGATCCGCTCAAGGGTCGAAGCATGTCATATCAGATGCGTACGGACGAGTTCAATCGCCAGTTATGGTTTACGGCAGGGCCTGCCGCCTCCCGCCAAAGCGTGGCATAGTGGCCGCCCGACCCCAACAGGCAATCAGTCCATGTCCACCCAGCCCTCAACTCCATCCGGCGCCCCTGTCCGGCGCACCACCGCCCCCGACATCACGGCCCGCAAGGGCGGCGATCCGATCGTCTCGCTGACGGCCTATCACGCCCATACCGCCCGCATCGCCGACCCCTATGTCGACTTCCTGCTGGTGGGGGACAGCCTCGGCATGGTGATGCACGGCTATGAATCCACCGTGCCGGTCCCGCTCGATCTTATGATCATGCACGGCCGTGCCGTGGTGCGCGGAGCCAGGAAGGCGCTGATCGTGGTCGACATGCCCTTCGGCACCTATGAGGAGAGCCCGGCGGTGGCCTTCCGCAATGCCGCGCGGGTGATGAAGGAGACCGATTGCGGCGCGATCAAGCTGGAAGGTGGGCGGCGCATGGCCGAGACCATCCGCTTCCTGACCGATCGCGGCGTGCCGGTGATGGCGCATATCGGGCTGACCCCGCAGTCGATCAACGTGCTGGGCGGCTACAAGACGCAAGGGCGCACACGCGATGCTTGGGCGCTGATCGAGGAGGATGCGCGCCAGGTGGCCGAGGCGGGCGCGTTTGCGGTCGTGCTGGAGGCGATGGCCGAACCGCTGGCGGCCAAGATCACCAAGGAGGTGCCGATCCCGACCATCGGTATCGGGGCGTCGGCGCAATGCGACGGGCAGATCCTGGTGATGGAAGACATGCTCGGACTGTCGCCGCGCGTGCCCAAGTTCGTGAAGGAATTCGGCAAGGTGGCCGCGGCGATCGAGGGGGCCATTGCGGCCTATGCGGATGAAGTGAAGGGGCGGACGTTCCCGGAGGCAGGGAATACCTATGCGGTGATTGAGGGGAAGGGGAAGAAGACGTGAGGGAATAGGGACTAGTGTTCTGACACTATCAGAAGGTTCCCTGGCTTTCGTCATCCCCGCGAAGGCGGGGATCCATGCAAGCCCGAGGTGTGCTCAGCGGCTGATGCGAAAACGTATGCCTTATCAGAAACTTGTCTGCATCGAAGCGGCGCCATACTCCAGCTTGCATGGATCCCCGCCTGCGCGGGGATGACGATTAGGGTGGGTACCAAGCGACAGCGCCAGAACACTAGGGAATAGTGACTAGGCAGTAGGCAGTAAGCAGAATTCTTTTTTGCGCGCGAAGCGCGTCTCCGCCTTTAAACGGGGACAGTTTACTTATATCGCCAGAAAGAATTCGCCGAACAGTTCGCGCTGTGACAGGCGATATAAGTAAACTGTCCCCGTTTAAAGGTCAGCGACAGGTGAGGGGCAGGAGCTTGCTCTGTCCCTGGTGCGACGAGGACGGAGCAAGCACCTGCCCCTCACCGACCGCCTGGCTCTTGCCTCCCAAAGGTCGGCTGCGAGACGCGGTCTCCTTTCCCCCAACGCCAAGAGGCGTAGGGGAGGGGGAGAGTCCTGCGCTTCTCCCTGGCTCAGCGAATGGCGGATGGTGGGTCTGCTGCTGGATCGGGGCATCGCGCAGAACACTTCGGGTGGTCGACGCCATCGCCAACGACACATGCAGCGACCACGGATCATTCCTTCTCATGTCACTCCCCGCCCTCACGCCCTACCTCGCCTACGCCATCGCCTGCGTGTTCGGCGCGGCCATCGTGCGCGGATTTTCAGGCTTCGGCTTTTCTTTGCTGGTGATCACCGCGCTTTCGCTGGTGCTGCCGCCGGTCGAGGTCATCGCCTCGGTGCTGATGATGGAGATCGCCGCCAGCCTGCACCTGATGCCGAGCATCTGGCGCGATATCCACTGGCGCTCGCTCGGCTTCCTCACGCTCGGCCAGATCGTCGCCACGCCGTTCGGGGTGTGGGCGCTCGCAAGCATCCCCGTCGGGCCGATGAAGCTCGCGCTCGCCGTCTTCGTGCTGGCCACCGTCGCGCTGCTGTGGATGGGGTTCGCGCTGAAACGCATGCCCAACGATGCCGCCACCACCGCGACCGGGGCGGCCTCCGGGCTGCTCAACGGCGCCTTCGGCATCGGCGGGCCGCCGGTGGTGCTGTTCTTTCTCTCCTCACCCGCCGGTGCCGCCGCAGGCCGCGCTTCGCTGATCGCCTATTTCTTCGGCACCGACGTCATCGCGCTAGGCTGGCAGGCCTGGGCCGGGCTCGTCACTGTCGACCACGTCGTCAAAGCCGTCTTGTTCCTGCCCGCGCTGATCGCCGGCATCTGGCTCGGCGCGCGTGGCTTCAAGGGTGTCGATCCCCTGCGCTTCCGGCAGGCAGTGCTGGGGCTGCTTGGGGCCATGGCGCTGCTGATCGGCGCGCAGGGGCTGGGAGCGTTTCGATGACCGGCACGACTGCGCCGAAGCCGCTGTGCCTCGCGCTCATCGACACGGCCGTTAACCGCGACGGCAAAATTGTCCGCGACGAACTGGGGTCGTTCGACGATCTGGTTGCCTGGGGTGAGCGCATCGGGCTGCTCGATCCTGAGCGCGCCGAGGAACTGCGCGTGGAAGCTGCGGCGTCCGAAAAGCCCGCGGCCCGCACCCTGGCGCTGGCGCGCAATCTACGCGCTGCGCTTCGCGATCTCTTAACACCGGGGGTTCCAGCCGCCCATATCGACGTCGGCATCGAAACGCTGAATGCTGTCGTGCAGCGCATCGGGCCAACCGTCCGCTTACAGAGGGTCGGTGATCGCATTAGCTTTGCGCCCGGTGATACGCTGGAAAGCTGGCTTATCGGTCCGCTGGTAATCTCGGCGATGGCGCACGTCGTCGCAAGCAGGGCGCAGTAGACCGATCTTGAGTCAGATGGAAACAAGAGCGTTCCATGTAAGGGCGACCAGTGGCCGCCCTCTCGCAGCGAACGTGCAGTTCGAGGGCGACCACTGGTCGCCCTACGCAGCAACCGCCTTTTTTCCCTGAAACAGCAAGGTTCTTGGCGGTTACGACTTGCCCGGCAGCATACCGACGCCGAAGGTCCCGGCACTGTTCGACGCCGGAGCGTTCAGCAGATCCTGCCCGGCGGTGGGATTGTCGGTCCACTTCAGGCGGCCGTCGTAGTGGGTGCCCATCTCAATGCCGATGCCGTGGTGGTAGATGTCGCCCTCGACGTGCGCGGTCGAATACAAGGTCACTGCGTCGCCGCGAATGATGCCCGCGACCTTGCCATAGACCGCCACGTCCTCGGCCACGATGGCGCCGGTGACCGAGCCTTGCTCGCCTACCACCAGCGAGCGGCAGCGCATGTCGCCTTCGATGGTGCCTTCCAGCTTCACGCGCCCCTTGGAGAGCACATTGCCGATGATGGTCAGGTCCGAGCTGATGATGGTCTCGTCGCCGATCACCTGCGCTTCGACAGCATGACGCTGCGCGGGGCGCGGATCGGCCACACCATTGTTCCAGTCGCTGCGGCCCGTTGGCGGCAGAATGGTCCCCACCTGCGGCTCGGGCGCACTCGGTGTCGGCGTATAGCTCTGCAGTTCAGATTTGCGCTGAAACATGAAAGTCCCCCAGAAACGCGGCAACTGATGTTAGCCCGGGCGTCGTGTCGCGCAGCCGATTCCCTGGCTAGGGTTGAAACGAGGCGCGAATAAGGCCTTGATTTTGTTTGTACACGGGCGAGCCTATCGGGGGAAGTGCCAATGCCGCTTAGCGGTCCCCCGGCACCCCATAGCTGGGCGCGCCCTCGGGGTTCACCGCGCGCATGCGGTAGGCCTCCATCTGCGGCTCGTAGGCGATCCAGAGGCGACGCAGGGCCGCGATGGGATCGGTATCGTCCCAGTCGCAGCGCAGATCGACCAGCGGGAACGGCAGATCGTGCGTCACCAGCAGCGCTGCCGAACGGGTCGGCCCCTCCTCGCCGCCGGCATCGCGGCCCGCCTCCAGCGCGCTGAGCAGGCGCTCGGCCAGATGCAGATCGGGGTGCAACTGGAAGGCGTCGGCAAGCGCGCGCGGGACATCGGTGGATTTGAGCAAATTGCCCGCGCCGACGCAGTCCGTGCCTTGCGATACCGCATGCGTCCCCAGCATGCGCGCGCCCGAGTGCACCGCCGTTCTGCCGGCGGCATCGATAACGGTGATCTGGCGATAATCGGTGAAGCGCTGGCCCGACAGGGATTTGGCCAAGGCGTCCGAGGCGCTGTTGCCCACCGACATGAGGTCGAGGATGCGAGGCCCATAAGACGGGTCCGTCACATTCTGTGTGGCCACCGCCCCCGCTCCCGCGCGCACATGCGGGCAGCGCGCGCCAACCGCGATGGATGAGGTGGTGATGGCCACGCCGAACATTCCAGTCCGGGCGCAGCGGGCGGTGAGGGAGTAGGTCATGGTGGGTGGCCTGTTGAAGGAGAGAATTGGGACTAGGGACTCGGGACTAGGGACTAGCAGGGTCATTCGAGTTCCCGAGTCCCGAGTCCCGAGTACCGAGTCCCGATCTACTCCCTATCCGGTATCACAGCCGTCACCTCGATCTCCACTACCCACTCGGGCCGGGCGAGCGCCGTCACTACCAGCCCGGTCGACACCGGGAACACGCCTTTCAGCCACGCCCCCATTTCGCGATAGACGCTCTCGCGATAACGGACGTCGGTGAGATACACCACGGTGCGGCAGATGTGCTCCATCGTGGCGCCGGATTCTTCCAGCAGCTGTTTGATATTCTCCATGGCCTTGCGCGTCTGCAACGTGGCGTCGGCGGCATGCACCGAATTACGCGTCTCCAGGTCCTGCGCCACCTGACCCCGCACAAACACCATGGTGCCGCGCGCCACCACCACCTGGCAGAGATCGTTGTCGAGCTTCTGCTCGGGATAGGTGTCGCGGGTGTTGAAGCGGCGGATACGAGTGTGGCGCATGAGGGTCTCGTGGGGACATGATGTTCATCTTGGGCCTGATCGGCGCTCGAAACTTAGCAGGATATTTCGCCCAAGATGAACTTAGTGTCCCCAGTCTTCGCGGCGGTAGATTTCGCCCGTAGACTGGGGACACGAAGCTCATCTTCGGCCTGAGAGTTTGGGTCAACTCGGGCTGCTGTGGCAGGCCGAAGACGAACTTCATGTCCCCGGGCCTAGACCTTTGTCCACACGCCGCCGGCCGCCGCCGACGCGACGCAAGCCTCGACGAACGCCACGCCCTTCATTCCGTCGTGCACGCCCGGGAACACCACGGCGGCGTCCTCCGGCTTACCGTCGCGCCGTGCACGGATGGCTCGAGCCACTTCGGTGTAGATGTTAGCGAAGCCTTCCAGGTAGCCCTCGGGATGGCCGGGCGGCACGCGGGTGACGCGGCCGGCAGCGGCACCGGAGCCGGCGCCGCCGCGCGTGATCAGGCGCTTTGGTTCGCCGTAGGGCGAGAACCACAGATAGTTGGGGTCGGCCTGCGTCCACTCGATGCCGCCCTTGGTGCCGTAGACGCGCAATTTCAGGCCGTTCTCGTGGCCGACGGCGACCTGGCTGGCCCAAATGCCGCCCTTGGCCCCGCCCTTGAAACGCAGCATAACCTGCGCGTCGTCGTCCAGTTTGCGCCCGGCCACAAAACTGGTGAGATCGGCCAGCAGGCTGTCCAGCTCCAGGCCCGAGACGTAGGTGCAAAGCTGATAGGTATGCGTCCCGATATCGCCGACGCAGCCGCCCGCCCCCGACTGCGCGGGATCGGTGCGCCATCCCGCCTGCTTCTGGCCGGTGGTTTCCAGCGGAGTTGTGAGCCAGTCCTGCGGATATTCGCCATGCACCAGCCGGATATCGCCGAGTTCGCCGGATTTCACCATGTCGCGCGCCTGGCGGATCATGGGGTAGCCGGAGTAATTGTAGGTGACGGCGAACACCAGTTTGGACTTGGCCACCAGCCCCGCCAGCTCCTGCGCTTCGGCCAGCGTGCGCGTCAGCGGCTTGTCGCAGATGACGTTGATGCCGGCGTCCAGGAACGCTTTCGCTGCGGGGAAATGCATGTGGTTCGGCGTGACGATGGAAACGGCCTCGATGCCGTCAGGGCGCTTGGCTTCGGCCGCAGCCATGGTTTGGAAGTCTTTATAGATACGATCCGGCGCGAGGCCGAGTTCCTGGCCGGATGCAAGGGATTTCTCTGGCGTCGAGGAGAGCGCCCCGGCGACGAACTCATAGTGATCGTCCATGCGCGCGGCGAGCCGGTGCACCGCGCCGATGAAAGCCCCCTGTCCGCCGCCCACCATGCCGAGGCGGATGCGTTTGCTTGCAGCGTCGCTGCGTCCTTCGATGGCCATGAAAGTTGTCTCCTTGAACTGACGGTCTTGTCTTTCCTCTCCCCCGTTTTCCGGGGGAGAGGATGTCGCCCGAGCCGCCATAGCGGCGAGGAATCAGCGACAGGTGAGGGGCAGCCGCTTGCTCTGCACTTGTGGCAACAGGCGCACGACCATCGGTCCGGACTCGCTTCTGCCCCTCATCCGGCGCTGCGCGCCACCTTCTCCCCCGCGAAAAGGCGGGGGAGAAGGAAGTGTACCCCTCACATATACCGGTTGAGAATGTTCTCCAGGTACTCCTGCCGCGCGCTTCTCGGTTGGGGATCGAGCTTCTCCTTACCCACCCGATCAGCGCAATCTTCCAGGCTCATCTTGCCCAGCATTTTGGCGTTCTCCGGCTTGTCCCAGCCGGCGTATCTCGCTGCCACGTGCTTCTCCAGCGCACCGTCCTTGATCATCTTTTCCGCGATCAGCAGGGCACGGGCACACGCGTCCATGCCGCCGACATGGGCGTGCAGCAGATCGTCGGCATCCAGCGATTGGCGCCGGATCTTGGCGTCGAAGTTGAGGCCGCCCGTCGTGAAGCCGCCGTGCTTGTAGATGTGATAGAACGCCAGCGCGATTTCCGGAATGTTCATGGCGAACTGGTCGGTGTCCCAGCCCGACTGATAATCGCCGCGGTTGATGTCCAGCGAGCCGAAGATGCCGAGCGCCTGGGCCAGCGCGATCTCGTGCTCGAACGAGTGGTTGGCCAGGATGGCGTGGTTCTGCTCGATGTTCATCTTGACTTCTTTTTCGAGCCCGTTCGCCTGCAGAAATCCGTACACGTTGCCGACGTCGTAGTCGTACTGGTGTTTGGTCGGCTCCTGCGGCTTGGGCTCGATCAGGATCGGGCCCTTGAAGCCGATCTTGTGCTTGTACTCGACCACCATCTGCAGGAAGCGGCCGGCCTGGGCGAGTTCGCGCTTGAGGTCGGTGTTGAGCAGCGTCTCGTAGCCCTCGCGGCCACCCCACATGACGTAGTTCTCGCCGCCGAGCTGGTGCGTCACGTCCAGGCAGTGCTTCACCTGCGCCGCGCACCAGGCGAAAATCTCCGGGTCCGGATTGGTCGCCGCGCCGGCCATGAAACGGCGATGGCTGAACATATTCGCCGTGCCCCAGAGCAAGCGGGTCGGGCTCTTTTCCATCTTCTTGGCGAAGATTTCGGCGATGACCGAAACGTTCTTGTTGCTCTCGGCCAGCGTCGCGCCCTCGGGAGCGATGTCGCGGTCATGGAAGGCAAAGAACGGCATGTTCAGGAGGTGGAACATGTCGAAGGCGACATCGGCCTTCAGCTTGGCCAGCGCCATCTGGTCGCCATCGCCGACCCAAGGCCGCAGGATGGTCGGGCCGCCGAAGGGATCGCTGCCGGTCCAGGTGAAGCAGTGCCAATAGGCCGCCGAGAAGCGCAAGTGCTCGGCCATGGTCTTGCCGAGGACTTTCTTCTTGGCGTCGTAGTGGCGGAAGGCAAGAGGATTGCCGCTTTCCGGACCTTCGTGCTTGATCGGGTCGCTGATGGAAAAGAACTTGCTCATGCCATGATCTCCTTGGCAGCCTTGTACATTCGCGTGTATCGCGCGTAACCATCTGCATACGCTTGGGTGAGAGACTTGTCAGGTTGCGCCACCGCGGCCACCGGCGGCTTGGTGCACACCGTCATGGGATCGGCACTTGTGGCAGCACAGAGACCCAATCGCGCTGCGCCGAACGCTCCGCCCAGTTCGCCGCCGTCATGCAGCGTCAGCGGAATGCCAAGCGTGTTGGCCATGATCTGCACCCACATTTTGATGCGCGATCCGCCGCCGACAACGCTGGCCTCTTTTACGGCGCTGCCGGCCACGCGCAAGGCTTCCAGCAAATCCCGGAAGCTATAGGCGACGCCTTCAAGCACAGCTTGGGTCAGCATCTTCTCGTCGGTCTCCTGGCCGAGGCCCGCGAACATGCCGCGCACGGTCGCATCGGCGACGGGCGTGCGCTCGCCCGACAGATACGGCAGGAACAGCGCCGAGGCCGGCCCCGCAACCTTGTCGCCGAGTGCGCCCGAGCAATTCGGGCACCGGGCGGCGCAGATTGTGTGCGAGCCATTCGAGGCTGCCGGCCGCCGACAGATGCACGCCCATCTGGTGCCAGGTTTTTGGCACAGCGTGGCAGAAGGCGTGGATGGCGCGATCGGCGTTCGGCGAGAACCGCGCGTTCGATACGAAGAACACGCCTGACGTGCCCACCGACAGGAAGGCTGCCTCGTCCTTCACCGCGCCGATCCCGCAAGCCGAAGCCGCGTTGTCGCCGCCGCCACCCGCCACCACGGGACGCTTGGGCATGCCCCAGGCCGTTGCCACGGCCTCGGTCAGGCGGCCCGTCGGTTCGGAGCCCTCATACAACTTTGGCATGTGTCCGCGGGTCAGCCCCGTCGCGGCCAGCAAGGTCTCGGACCAATCGCGCTTGGCCACATCCATCCAATAGGTGCCGGCGCTGTCCGACATGTCGGAGGCATAGTCGCCGGTCATCTGCAGCCGCACATAATCCTTTGGCAGCAACACCTTGGCAATCTGGTCGTAGACTTTTCGCTCGTGCTTTTTTACCCAGGCGATCTTGGGCGCGGTGAAACCGGCCATGCAGATGTTGCCGGAAATGGCCCGCGCACTCGGCACGTCTCTCTCTATATCGGCGCATTCGACGAACGAGCGCGCGTCGTTCCACAATATCGCGGCGCGGAGCACTTTGCCCGCCTTGTCCAGCAGCGTCGCGCCATGCTGCTGGCCGCTGAGCCCGATCCCCTCGACGGCGGCCACATCCTTGGGATGGGCATGTTTCAGCGCCTGGATCGCTTTCTCGGTGGCGCTCCACCAGTCATTGGGCCCCTGCTCGGACCAGCCGGGATGGGGCCGGCTCACCTCCAGCGCGGCCGTCGCCGAGCCGATCACGGTGTGATCCTGCGTCCATCAGCACGGCCTTGACGCCCGAAGTGCCGATATCGATGCCAATGTACATATGTGTCTCCTCGCGAGGGCCGGTGTTGGTCCCGGATGCGCGGGCGCGACACTAATGCGCGGGGGGCGCGGCTGGCAATGACCTTCCCTCTCCCCCGCCTCTTTGCGGGGGAGAGGGTGGCGCGAAGCGACGGGTGAGGGGCAGCGGCTGGCTCCGCGCTTGCTACAAGAAGGACGGAGCAAGGTCCTGCCCCTCACCGACGTCGCAGCTCTTGCGCTGAAACGCGCTGCGAGGCGACGTCTCCTCTCCCCCAACGCGAAGAGGCATTGGGGGAGAGGGTGGCCCTGCCCGTCCTGCTACCATGTCCCCGCCATCTTTCCTCCCTAGCCACAGTGACACGGGCGCTGGCTGCGGCCTTGGGGCGGTGCTATCCAGCCCCCGCAACACCACCAGGACTATTCCAAGCATGCTGCCCGAAATCGGCCATTACGCGCTCATCATCGCCCTGATGCTGGCGGCGCTGCAATCGACAGTGCCGTTGATCGGCGCCTACCGGCGCGATCCCGTGCTGATGGCTTCGGCGCCGCATCTGGCTGTGGGGCAACTGTTCGCCATCGCCTTCGCCTATGCCCTGCTCACCAACGCGTTCGTGAGTTCCGACTTTTCGCTCATGGTAACGGCTGCCAATTCGCATACGGACAAGCCGCTGATGTACAAGATCAGCGGCGTGTGGAGCAACCACGAGGGCTCGATGCTGCTGTGGGTGCTGATCCTGGCGGTCTATGGCGGGGCGGTCGCGCTCTTCGGCAACAATCTGCCGTGGACTTTGAAGGCGCGCGTGCTCTCCGTGCACGGCATGATCGGCTTCGCCTTCTTGCTCTTTATCCTCTTCACCTCCAACCCGTTCGCGCGCCTGTTTCCAGCCCCGGCCAACGGCGACGGCATCAACCCGATCCTGCAGGACCCGGGCCTCGCGATCCATCCGCCCATGCTCTATCTGGGCTATGTCGGCTTCTCGATGGCCTTTTCGTTCTCGGTCGCCGCGCTGATGGAGGGACGGGTCGACGCCGCCTGGGCGCGCTGGGTCAGGCCATGGGTGCTGGCCGCCTGGGTGTGCCTGACCGCCGGCATCGCGCTCGGTAGTTTCTGGGCCTATTATACACTGGGCTGGGGCGGCTGGTGGTTCTGGGACCCGGTCGAGAACGCCAGCTTCATGCCGTGGCTCTCAGGTACGGCGCTGCTCCATTCCGCCATTGTCGTCGAGCGCAGAAACGCCCTACAGAGCTGGACTATTTTATTGGGCATCCTCACGTTCACGCTCAGCCTGATCGGCACCTTCCTGGTCCGCTCGGGCGTGCTGACCAGCGTGCATTCCTTCGCCAACGATCCCGCGCGCGGCGTGTTCATCCTCGGCATCCTGGTGCTGGCCACGGGCGGCGCCCTCATGCTCTATGCCTTGCGCGCCGGCTCGCTGCGGCAGGGTTCGCCCTTCGCCATCGTCAGCCGCGAGGGTGGGCTGGTGCTGAACAATGTGTTCCTGGCCGTGGCCGCCGGCGTTGTCTTCTTCGGCACCTTCTGGCCGCTGGTGGTGGACTACATCGGCGGCGACAAGATCTCGGTCGGCGCGCCGTTCTTCAATCGCACCTTCGTTCCTGTGATGGCGCCGCTGCTGCTGGCCATGGTGCTCGGCCCGATGCTGCGCTGGAAACGCGACGATCTCGGCGCCCTGCTGGCGCGGGCCAAGTCGCCGGCGTGCCTTGGCGGTGATCGCGACACTTGCCATCCTGGTGCTGACGATGGGGCGCAGCCTCGGTCCGCTGCTCGGGTTTGGCGCCGCCGCCTGGCTGATCATCGGCACGCTGTGGCAGCTGGCAGCCCGCCTCAAGCTGGGACGCGCGCCGTTCGACACGACCTTGCGGCTCGCCGTCGCCACGCCACCATCCTACTACGGATTGATCCTCGCCCATGGCGGCATCGGCGTGCTGGTCGCGGGCATCACAGGCATGACGGCCTATCAGACCGAGAACATTCGGCTGATGAGCCCCGGCGAAAGCGCGGAACTGTCCGGCTACACCTTTGTCTTGCGCGACGTGACGCAAGGCCAGGGGCCGAACTACTCCTACGAGCGGGCAACCTTCGTCGTCGGCCTGCCCGGCCGCACGCCCGTCGTCATGGAGCCGGAGCGCCGCTTCTATCCGGTGCGCCAGCAGACCACCACGCAAGCCGCCATCACGGGCAATCTGTTCCGCAATCTCTATCTCAACGTCGGCGAGGAGAACGAAGGCAAGAAATGGGCGGTACGGATGTACTATCATCCGCTGGTGTCCTGGATCTGGGGCGGCGCGCTGCTGATGTCGCTGGGCGGCCTGCTGTCGCTGAGCGACCGGCGCCTGCGCATAGGCATGCCGATGCGGGCCGCCCGCCCGGCTGTCGTGGCGGCGGAGTAGGGCGGATGCGGATTGATCGTCTTGAACATGGCGCGGCACTTCCTTCTCCCATAGGGAGAAGGTGGCACGAAGTGCCGGATGAGGGGTACAGGGCTCCGAGCCTTGGCGCTTACGTGCCACAAGGCGGCCCCCGGTACCCCTCATCCGCCATGCGGGCACCTTTTCCCTATGGGAGAAGGAAGTGGAGCCCTGCCACTTGGACTTCAATAGTTCTTGCACTGCTCATCCTTCTCCTCTCCACCCCCGCCTTCGCCGTCAACCCCGAGGAGATCCTCGCCGATCCTGCTCTGGAATCCCGAGCCAGAACCCTCAGCCAGGAACTGCGCTGCCTGGTGTGCCAGAACCAATCCATCGACGACAGCGACGCCGGCCTCGCCAAGGATCTCCGCGTCTTGCTCCGTGAGCGTCTCACCGCCGGAGACACCGACGAGCAGGCCATGGCTTTCATCGTCAACCGCTACGGCAATTTTGTCTTGCTGAAGCCGCCGTTCCAGTGGAACACGGCGCTGCTGTGGCTTTCGCCGGTTCTCTTGTTGTTGCTGGCGGGCGGCGGATTCTATGCCTATCTGCGCCGGGGCAAGGATACCCCCGAACCGGCTGCGCTCAACGCCGAGGACGAAGCGCGCCTCGCCCAACTGCTTGAAGACGGACCCAACCGATAATGCTCTGGATCATCCTTTCACTGATGACGCTGGCCGCCGCCGCCTATGTGGCCGCGCCATTCCTGCGCCCGATCGACCGCGCTGCGGCGGAGCAATCCTCCGACCTCGGCATATTTCGCGACCAGTTGGCCGAGATCGACCGTGAGGAGAGGGCCGGGCTGATCGAGCCAGCGGCGGCGGCGAGCGCGCGCACCGAAATCAAGCGGCGTATGCTGACGGCCGACAAGGCGGCGTCCGCGGGTGGGACAACAACCCCCCTGACGGCGCTGGAATACAAGTTTGCTTTTCTCAGCATGATGGCGGTCACGGTTTTGGGGTCGGCCATTCTTTATGCCTACAATGGCAATCCGGGCCTGCCGTCGTCGATCCGGATGCAGGGGACCCAACTGGGCCAAGCCGCCAGCACCGAGCCGCCGGCGCAGCCCTCGGCCTCCGATGTCGACACCGCCATCGCCAAGCTGGCCGAACGGCTCAAGTCCAATCCCGACGACGTGCGCGGCTGGGCCATGCTCGGCTGGTCCTATCTCGGCACAGGCAAGTATGCCGACGCCATCGCAGCCTATCGCAAGGCCGGCTCGCTGGACCCCAAGAACCCCTCCATCAAGTCCGGCCTCAGCCAGGCGCTGATCAAGGCCGCCGACGGCAAGGTGACGCCGGAAGCGCTGGCCGTCATCGACGAGGTGCTGGCGATCGATCCCAAGGAATCGGGCGCGCGCTTCGACAAGGGGCTGGCCAAGCTGCAGGGCGGCGACGCCAAGGGCGCGCTGGACGATTGGATCGCGCAGCTGAAGGACGCCGGGCCCGACGACAAGTGGCCGGGGGAACTCCGTCAACGGATTATCGAGACGGCCAAGGAGAACAAAATAGACGTGAGCGGACGGTTGCCGGCGGAGACGGCCGCCGCTGCCGGGCCGGCTGCGCCCGCCCCCGCCGCATCGGTCGTGATGCCGACGCCCGGTCCCACCCCGGCCGACATCGAGGCCGCCAAAACCATGAGCCCCGAGGATCAGCAGACCATGATCAAGGGCATGGTCGAGCGGCTGGCGGCAAAACTGGAGGCCAATCCAAACAACGTCGATGGTTGGATACAACTCATGCGCTCGCGCAAGGTCATGGGCGAGATGGATAACGCCAAGGTTGCCTTCAAGAAGGCCTTGAGCGTGTTCGAGGGCGCGGCGGAGGAGAAAAACAAGTTGACGGCCGCCGCCGGCGAGCTTGGTATCGCGCCGTAGCCAAGAGTCCCAAAATCTCCCGGAATTTCCCACTTGTTTCCGGTAGTTTGCTCGCAAGAGTTCCAGATTTTCCTGAGATTTTCCCAGGAGTTCCGTCCCTCAGATGTCGCGGGGCAAGCCGCCGCATAGGTCTGCCGTCCGGGCGCTGATATCGAGTCAGGATGGGCGCGTTGAGGGGCCGATGCAACCGAGGGTTACCAAATGAACTCGCCAACCGATGCCGTCGTCGACAGCCTCAGCCGCAGCTTCGCCAGCGCTGTGAAAACCGAGAAACCGTACCCGCATTGGCAGCTGAAAAACTGCCTGCCGGACGAGGTCGCCAAGACCGTTCTCACGCTGCCGTTCCAGGCCCCGGGGCTGGATGGCGTGTCGGGCAAACGCGAGCTGCACAACAAGACCCGCACCTATTTCGACGTTGAGAATCAGGCCAAGTTTCCCTCGGTCAAAGCCATCTCTGAGGGCCTGCAGGACCCGCGCACAACCTCGATGGTCGAGCGCCAGTTCGGCATCGATCTCAAGGGGTCCTATCTGCGGATCGAATACGCCATGGACATCGACGGCTTCTGGCTCGAGCCGCACTCCGATCTCGGGGTAAAACTGTTCACGTTCCTGCTCTATCTGTCCACGGACAAAGAGCATGCAGATCTTGGTACGGACATTTATGATGGCGAGAAAAAGTGGGTCGGCCGCTCGCCCTTCGCCAGCAACAGCGCGATGGTGTTCGTGCCCTCGAACAACACCTTCCACGGCTTCGAGAAGCGGCCGATCGTGGGCGTCAGGAAATCGATCATCATCAACTATGTGACCGACGCCTGGCTCGCCCGCGAGCAATTGGCCTATCCGAATACGCCAATCTGATCAAAGGCTTAGGAGCTAGCAGCCAACGCTGCGATCCCCGCCTCGCCGACCTGCTGGTCCTGCACCGAGGACATGCCCGAGACGCCGATGCCGCCGATGATTTTGCCGTCGGCAAAAATCGGAAGGCCGCCTTCCAGCGGCGTCAATCCGTTCATGGCGAGCAGCCGCAGCTGGCCGCCGCCGGTGGCCACCAGGTCCTGAAACAGCTTGGTCTGGCGCTTGAAGCGCACCGCCGTCTGGGCCTTGTCCTGGGCGATCTGCACACTGCCGATCTGGCCGTTTTCCATGCGCGTGAGCAGCACCAGATTGGCCCCGGAATCGACAATCGCGATGATCATCGGCCAGCCGTTTTTCAAGGCTTCCGCCTCGGCCGCCGCCGTCACGATTTTGGCCTGCGCCAGGGTGATCGGCGGGCCGTAGGCGGGGGGCGTGGACGCGGGCGCGGGGGTGCTCATTCGGGCTCTCCTGATGGGTGGAATTGCGGTCGTGAAGCCTTCCCCGCCGCCTGTCAATGCTCTAAACCTCTGCCAGCACGAACAGAGGAATCCCGTCATGAGCAAAGTCGCCTGGATCGGTCTCGGGGTCATGGGCTACCCCATGGCGGGCCACATCAAGGCCAAGGGCGGGCACGACCTGACGGTCTACAACCGCACCGTCGAAAAAGCCGCCAAATGGGCCGCCCAGCATGGCGGCAAGACCGCCGCCACCCCGGCCGAAGCGGCCAAGGACGCCGATTTCGTCTTCTGTTGCGTCGGCAACGATGCCGACTTGCGCGAGGTCACCTTGGGCGCAAACGGGGCCTTTTCCGGCATGCGGAAAGGGTCAATTTTCATAGACAATACAACAGCTTCCGCCGATATCGCGCGCGAGCTGAATGAGGCTGCAGGGACACGCGGATTCGGCTTCCTGGATGCTCCCGGTATCGGGCGGCCAGGCCGGTGCGGAGAACGGCGTCCTGACCGTCATGGTCGGCGGCGATTCCGGCAACCTTCGCAACTGCCGAACCCGTCATAACCCACTACGCCCGCATGGTCCGTTTGATCGGCCCGGCCGGGTCGGGGCAGCTGGCCAAAATGGTCAACCAGATCTGCATCGCCGGCCTGGTGCAGGGATTGTCCGAGGGCGTCCATTTCGCCCAGAAGGCGGGGCTGGATATCCCGGCGGTGATGGAGACGATTTCCAAGGGCGCGGCCGGGTCCTGGCAGATGGACAACCGCTGGAAGAACATGGCCGCGGGCAAGTTCGACTATGGTTTTGCGGTCGATTGGATGCGCAAGGATCTTGGAATTTGTCTTGAAGAATCAAGGCGTAACGGGGCCAGCCTGCCGGTCACCGCGCTGGTCGATCAGTTCTATTCCGAGGTGCAGAAAATCGGCGGCAGACGCTGGGATACCTCCAGCCTGGTCGCCCGTTTGAACCACGCCGACGCCAATAAGGTCTGAGTGCGACGGAAACCGCCGAGCCCTTCCGTTCGGCCCATTAAGTCCTGCCACCTATCAGAGAGTTCCCAATGATCCGCGATACCTCCCGCAACTTCGGCTTGATTTCAATCGTGCTGCATTGGTTCGTGGCCGCCATGATCATCGCCCTGTGGTTTGACGGCCAGGCGCTGGAGCACGGCGCCACGCCGGCGGGGCGGGCTCAGCATTTCGCCTGGGGCATGGTGGCCGGCCTGTTCATTCTGGCGCGCGTGCTATGGCGGCTGTCGTCGGGAAATCCGGAGCCGCTCGGCGCATCGCCGCTGCTGAACGCCATCGCGAAATACGTCAAATTGGCGTTGCTGATCGACATGGTGGTGATGATCTTTGCCGGCGTTTTGTCGGTCTGGCTGATGGGACGAAGTATCGATGTCCTGGGCGCTTTCGTATTGCCGAGCCCGTTCGCGGCCAATCACGATCTGCACGAGGTCTTCCAAAAAGCCCATAGTCTGAGTTCCAATCTGATGATCCCCCTGGTCGGTCTGCATGTGCTGGGCGCGCTCAAGCACCTGGTCATCGACCGCGACGGCACGTTCGGTCGCATGATCTGGCCTGCGCGGCGGGCATAGCGTGGCAGCTTGCCGCTGGGGATGCCGGACTGCTACGAGTTCATAGTACGGCAACCCCAGGACAATCCCCATGGCCACCAAAGCTGACGCCACCGCCCCCGCTTCTGGCAAGATCAAGAACGAGACGTTGCGCGCGCGCCATACGGCAGCGGTTCCGCGCGGCATCTCGACCAAGAACATCTATGCGGCGAAGGCCGAGAACGCCCATATCTGGGATGTCGAGGGCAAGAAATACATCGATTTCGCTGCTGGTATCGCCGTGGTCAACACCGGCCACCGCCATCCCAAGGTGATGGCGGCCGTCGCAGCCCAGCTGCAGGATTTCACGCACACCTGCTTCAATGTCGCGCCGTACGAGGAATACATCGCAGTCGCCGAGCGCCTGAACAAGGCGACTCCGGGAACGTTCGAAAAGAAGACCATGTTCGTCACAACCGGCGCGGAAGGCGTTGAAAACGCTGTGAAAATAGCGCGCGTGGCGACCGGGCGCACGGCCATCGTGGCCTTCACCGGCGCCTTCCATGGCCGCACCATGATGGGCATGGCGCTGACCGGCAAAGTGGTGCCCTACAAGAAGGGCTTTGGTCCCTTCCCTGCCGAGGTCTACCACGCGCCGTTCCCTAAGCCGTATTTTGGCATCACAGTCGAGAACGCGCTCGCGGGCCTCAAGGACCTGTTTTCAGCCGACGTCGATCCCCAGCGCGTCGCCGCCGTGATCATCGAGCCGGTGCAGGGCGAGGGCGGGTTCTATGTCGCGCCGCCGGAATTCCTGAAGGCGCTGCGCAAGCTGTGCGACGAGCATGGAATTCTCCTCATCGCCGACGAAATCCAGACCGGCATCGCGCGCACCGGCAAGATGTTCGCGATCGAATATGCCGGCGTGGTTCCGGATCTGGTGGTCATGGCCAAGGGCCTGGGCGGAGGCTTTCCGCTGGCCGCCATCACGGGACGGGCTGATCTGATGGACGCCGCGCTGCCCGGCGGATTGGGCGGCACCTATGCCGGCAGCCCGGTGGGGTTGGCGGCCGCTGCGGCGGTGCTTGACGTGGTCGAAGAGGAGGACCTCTGCGGCAAGGCGATAAAGCTCGGCAAGACGATCACGGATCGTCTGCTGGCGCTGCAGAAGAAGAACGAGTTCTCCTGCATCGGCGACGTGCGCGGTTTAGGCGCCATGGTGGCGGTTGAACTGGTAAAAGACCGCGTAAGCAAGTCGCCGGATGCGGACCTGACGACCAAAGTGGTGGCGAAATGCCAGGAAAAGGGGCTGCTGATCCTCACCTGCGGCCCGAACGCCAATGTCATACGATTCCTGGCGCCTTTGACCTGCCCGGAGGGCGTGGCCAAGGAAGGGTTGGATATTTTCGAAGCGGCCCTGCGTGAGGCGGTGGGGGTGTAGTGTTCAGCTAGCCGTGCCGCTATTTTTGAACTAGACTACGCCTATCTTTGGCAAGAGGTTCGGACTATGGCGGAATTGGACGAAGGCACTTTGATGCTTCGCATCTTGCGTGAAGTCAGAGCCGATCAGGCGCAGCATAGAACACTCATTCTACAAACCATCGATACATTGCGTCGAATGGATCAGCGCTTGGATGCTCGTATAAGTGCCGTTGACCTGAGGATCGCCGGACTGCACGATAATCTTGAGCTGATGATCAAATCAGAAATTATGGGCCGGATGACAAACTTCGAGACGAAGTACGAACATCGCCTGGACAAACTAGAGGAAACGACGTCTTGACGGTTACAGATGCCGCCAAACCCGCGCCGTTCCAATGGGACGACCCATTCCTTCTCGAGGAACAGCTCTCCGAAGATGACCGCTTGATCCGCGATACCGCGCGCGGCTATGCTGAGGATAAGCTGGAACCGCGTGTGAAACAGGCGTACCGCGAGGAAATTTTCGATCCCGCTGTTATGCGCGAGATGGGCGAACTGGGGCTGCTGGGCTCGACGCTGCCCGAGGAGTATGGGGGAGCGGGCGCCAGCTACGTTTCCTACGGCCTGGTCGCGCGCGAGATCGAGCGCGTCGATAGCGGCTACCGTTCGGCCATGTCGGTGCAGTCCTCACTGGTGATGCATCCAATTTATGCCTATGGGACCGAGGCGCAGAAGAAGAAGTACCTGCCGGGTCTCGCCGCCGGAAAACTCATCGGCTGCTTCGGCCTCACCGAGCCGGACGCCGGTTCCGATCCCGCCGGCATGATTTCGCGCGCAGTGAAAGAGCCAGCGGGCGGTTACCGGCTGACTGGCGCCAAGACGTGGATCTCGAATGCTCCGGTGGCGGACGTGTTCGTGGTCTGGGCCAAGAGCGAGGCGCATGGCGGCGAGATCAAGGGCTTCGTGCTTGAGAAGGGCATGACGGGCCTTTCCGCCCCCAAGATCGACGGCAAACTTAGCCTGCGCGCCTCTGTCACGGGCGAGATCGTGATGGACAACGTGGTGGTCGGCGAAGACGCGCTGCTGCCGAACGTTTCCGGCCTGAAGGGTCCGTTCGGCTGCCTGAATCGCGCGCGCTACGGCATCGCCTGGGGCGTGATGGGCGCGGCCGAGGCTTGCTGGCATGCGGCAAGGACGTACACGCTGGAACGCAAGCAGTTCGGCCGCCCACTGGCCCAGACGCAGCTCATCCAGAAGAAGCTCGCCGACATGCAGACCGAGATCGCGCTCGGCCTGCAGGCGGCGTTGCGCGTCGGGCAGCTGTTTGACGCCGGCAAGCTGGCGCCGGAGATGATCTCGCTGATCAAGCGCAACAACTGCGGCAAGGCGCTGGATATCGCGAGGATGGCGCGCGACATGCACGGCGGCAACGGCATTTCCGACGCGTTCCCGGTCATGCGGCACATGGTGAACCTGGAGACAGTGAACACCTATGAGGGCACGCACGACGTGCACGCCCTGATATTAGGACGGGCGCAGACAGGGCTGCAGGCGTTTTTCTAGTATGGTGCCTCATGCACCAACCTACCCACAACCGTCATCGCCGCGTAGGCGGGGAGCTGTCCAGGGTTCGGCGGCGGGACAAACTTGAAGCATGGACAGGTCCCGGCCTTCGCCGGGATGACGAAATTTGGGTGTTAGTGGATAAGTTAGGGAGTTGACAGACATGCTGCTCGCAACCTGGCTCGCCTTCGTCGCCGCGACGCTCGTGTTGCTCTTCATCCCCGGCCCAACCGTAACGCTGGTGGTCGGCTACGCCATGGCGCGTGGGCGGGCCTCGGCGGTCGCAACGGCGCTCGGCGTGGCGCTCGGCGATTTCACCGCCATGACGCTGTCGCTGCTCGGCATGGGCGCGCTGCTGTCGGCCTCGGCCGCGCTGTTCACGGCGGTGAAGCTCGCGGGCGCGGCCTATCTGCTCTATCTCGGCTACAAGCTCTGGACCGCTCCGGTGGGCGACGCGGCCGATGCTGCGGCCCCGGGCCAAGTCTCGACCCACCGCCAGATGCTCTGGCACGCCTTTGCGGTGACCGCGCTCAACCCCAAGAGCATCCTGTTCTTCGTCGCCTTCGTGCCGCAGTTCATCGACAAGTCGATTGCGTTCGGCCCGCAGGTGGCGATCCTGGTCGCGACCTTCGTGGTGCTGGCGGTGGTCAACGCGCTGGCCTATGCGCTGCTGGCGGCGCAGGCGCGCACCATGCTGCGGCGGCCGTCGGTGTTGCGGGTCGTCAACCGCACCGGCGGCGGCATCTTGATGGGTGCGGGCGTGGCGGCGGCGCTGACGCGGGGGCCGTGAGGTAGGCCCGGATAACTCGGATAGGATTGGATTGTATGTCTTGTTCTGCTGGCATCGTTTCATGGAACAGCTAGATCATCACCTGGAATCCCGCCGTCATGGACGGAAAAGCCTGCCCTGCTTTCGATTTTTTCCAATAGTTCTTTCTACGTTGCAAGTTGGCGACAGCGATAATAACGATTCGATCATTCTTGATGGTATAGATCAATCCAAACGGAAATCGATGGATCAAGTGCCGTTGCCGTTTCGGGGCAATCTTTCGCCAAGCTTGGGGAGAGCGCTCAATCCGGTCGATTCCCGCAAACACTTCCAGCAAGAACTCGCGGCCTAAGTCGGACTGCTGTTGTTCATAATACTCGAACTCGTGCTTCAGTTCCTTTTCCGTTTCCGGGTGCAGTTCGGCGATCATTTCCGATTCTGCCAAACATCGCGAAGCCAAGGGATATCCTCGATCGGGACCGCTTTGACGGCTCCGCTGTCGAGATCGCTTTGCCGACGGCCCAACTCGTCCTTCCAGGCCTTGTCTATCTCGGCATCGGGCTCATGCAGCATGACATGGAGCTCATCCATCAAGAGCGCCTGCTCGTCTGGTGAGAGCTTGCGGACCTCGTTTTTCAGAATCTCGATCTTGGCGTTCATGGCCGCTCCTATGCGCGTCTTTCCCGAAAAGATATCAGTTTGAGCGGATTTTGTCCCGGCCATTGAACCTCCCGCCGCCCCACCACGACTACCCAAGCGAACCGGCCTGGAGTTCTCCTCCCTCTCGGCCCGGCAAACTTGCCGATGCGCTGGCGCCAGGGTCCTCCTCCCCCGCGACGCCCTGTCGAAGCCGCCGCATCGCGGCGGGCACGTGCCCCAAACGCGCGCCCGCCCTTTTTCTTTTCGTGTCGACGCGATGACGGCTGGACCTCCTCTTTGCCAGACAAGTCCCAGCTCTCCCGGCACATGGTGCAGTGCAGCATATCGCACCGCGTAGGGACTTTGCCCGCCATGCCCGCTCGCCAAGACCATCACCAAACTCCTGATCGCCAACCGCGGCGAAATCGCCATCCGTGTCATGCGCGCGGCCACCGAACTGGGCATCAAAACCGTGGCGGCCTTCACCGAGGAGGACAAGCTCTCGCTGCACCGCTTCAAAGCGGATCAAGCGTTCCGAATCGGCGAAGGCCTGGGGCCGGTGAAGGCCTATCTGGCTATCGAGGAATACCTGCGCATAGCCGAGCTGTCGGGCGCGGACGGTGTGCATCCTGGCTACGGTTTCCTGTCCGAAAATCCGGAGTTCGCCGACGCGGTGATCGCGGCTGGCCTCACCTGGGTCGGCCCAACGCCGGAGGCTATGCGAATGCTCGGCAACAAGGTTTCCGCACGCAAACTGGCCGAAGAAGCCGGCACGCCGTTGATGCCCGCGACCGGGCCGCTGCCAGAAGACGGCCCCACCATCAAGAAGCTCGCCAAGGGCATCGGCTATCCGCTGATGCTGAAGGCAAGCTGGGGCGGCGGCGGGCGCGGCATGCGGCGCATCATGAACGAGGGTGAACTGGAGTCCCAAGTGCTGGCCGGCCGGCGCGAGGCCGAGGCCGCGTTTGGCAACGGCGAAGTCTATCTCGAAAAGCTGGTGGAACGCGCGCGGCACGTCGAGGTGCAAATCCTCGGCGACACGCACGGGAACATTGTCCACCTGTTCGAGCGCGACTGCTCGATCCAGCGCCGCAACCAGAAGGTCGTTGAGCGCGCGCCCGCCCCCTACCTCAGCGACGCTCAGCGTGCGGAAGTGTGCGAAGGCGCTATGAAGTTGGTGCGCCGCGCAAAGTACGTCAATGCCGGTACGGTCGAATTCCTGATGGATGCCGTGACCAGTGCGTTCTACTTCATCGAGGTCAATCCGCGCATCCAGGTCGAGCATACCGTCACGGAACAGGTGACCGGTATCGACATCGTCAAGGCGCAAATCCTGATCGCGCAAGGGGCGGTCATCGGCGATCTGAAATCGTCACATGTGCCGGCGCAAAAGGACATCAGGCTCAATGGCCACGCGCTGCAGTCGCGCATCACCACCGAAGACCCGGAAAACAACTTCGTCCCGGATTACGGCCGCATAACAGCCTATCGCAGTGCCTCCGGTTTCGGCGTGCGGCTGGATGGCGGCACGGCCTATGGCGGCGCGGTGATCACGCGCTACTACGACTCGCTGTTGGTGAAGGTGACCACTTGGGCACCCGACCCGCTGGAAGCCATCAAGCGCATGGACCGTACCTTGCGCGAGTTCCGCATCCGCGGCGTGGCCAGCAACATCGCCTTTGTCGAGAACCTGATCAATCACCCGAAGTTCGCGGCCAACGATTACACGACACGCTTCATCGACGAGACGCCCGAACTCTTCACGTTCACCAAGCGGCTGGATCGGGCGACCAAGCTCGCGACCTTCATCGCCGATGTGTCCGTCAACGGCAACCCCGAGGTGAAGGGCCGCCCCAAGCCGCCCGCCCATGCGCTTGTTCCGCGTCCGCCGCATTATGATCCGGGAAAGCCGCAAGCGGGCACGCGCTTGCTGCTGAAGGAAAAGGGCGGCAAAGCCGTCGCCGACTGGATGCTGAAGCAGAGCCAAGTCCTGATCACCGACACCACCATGCGCGATGCGCATCAATCCTTGCTCGCCACCCGCATGCGCACTTTCGACATGGCGCGCGTGGCCGATGCCTATGCCCATCGTCTGCCGACGCTGTTTTCGCTCGAATGCTGGGGCGGCGCGACCTTCGACGTCGCGATGCGTTTCCTGCAGGAAGACCCGTGGGAGCGGCTGGCGATCCTGAACGCCAAGTCGCCCAACGTCATGCTGCAGATGCTTCTGCGTGGCTCCAACGCCGTCGGGTATACCAACTATCCCGACAACGTCGTTCAGAAGTTCGTGGCCAGGGCTGCGACAAGCGGAATCGACGTGTTCCGCATCTTCGACAGCCTCAACTGGGTGCCGAACATGCGCATCGCCATCGATGCGGTGAATGCGTCCGGAAAGCTCAGCGAGGCGGCGATCTGCTATACGGGCGACATGCTCGATCCCCAGCGGGCCAAGTACGACCTCAAGTATTACGTCGGCTTGGCCAAGGAATTGGCCAAGGCGGGAACGCACGTGCTTGGCCTGAAGGACATGGCGGGCCTGCTGAAGCCGGCCGCCGCACGCGTGCTGATCAAGGCGCTGAAGGAGGAAACGGGCCTCCCCATCCATCTTCATACGCACGATACGTCGGGACTGTCGGCCGCCACGGTGCTTGCCGCTTGCGATGCCGGTGTGAGCGCCATCGACGCTGCAATGGACTCCTTCTCTGGCCTCACGTCTCAGCCGCCGCTCGGCTCCATCGCCGAAGCGTTACGCGGCAGCGATCGCGACACCGGCCTCGATCCCGCAACACTCCGTCAGTTCGCCGACTATTGGGAGGCGGTGCGCACGCAGTACACGCCCTTCGAGAGCGACATGCGCTCGGGCGCTTCGGAAGTCTATCTGCACGAAATGCCCGGCGGCCAGTTCACCAACCTCAAGGAGCAGGCTCGCTCGCTTGGACTGGCCGAGCGTTGGCATGAGGTGGCAAAAGCCTATGCCGAAGTAAACGCCATGTTCGGCGACATCGTTAAGGTGACGCCGTCGAGCAAGGTGGTCGGCGACATGGCGCTGGCCATGGTGTCGGCCGGTCTGACGCGCGCCGACATCGAGGATCCGAAGCGGGACGTGGCGTTTCCGGAGAGCGTGGTGAGCTTCTTCCGCGGCGAATTGGGCCAGCCCCCCGGCGGCTTCCCGAAGGCGCTGCAAAAGAAGGTGCTCAAGGGCGAAAAGCCGTTGACGGATCGTCCGGGTGCGAGCCTGAAGCCGGCCGACTTGTCGGCGCTCGCCAAGGAGGCCGCCGAGAAATCCGGCGCCGAGGTCAGCGACGAGGAACTCGCGAGCTACCTCATGTATCCCAAGGTCTATACGGACTTCGCCAAGCGCCGCGCCGAGTACGGCCCCGTCTCCGTGCTGCCGACGCCGGTGTTCTTCTACGGCATGCAACCGGGCGACGAAGTATCGATCGAACTCGAACCCGGCAAGATCATCGTCCTGCAACTGCAGATCATCGGCCAGCCCGATGAGGACGGCCAAGTGCGCGTGTTCTTCGAACTGAACGGCGTGCCGCGCGTTATCCGGGTGCAAAACCGCTTGAAGACCGCGGCCGCTCCCAAGCGCAGAAAGGCCGATCCGGCCGATGCCAAGCAGCTCGCCTCGCCGATGCCGGGAATGGTCTCGACGCTCGCCGTCAAGGCGGGACAGAAGGTCCGCTCTGGCGATCTGTTGCTGACCATCGAGGCCATGAAAATGGAGACCGCGATCCATGCCGATCGGGCGGGGACGGTGGCGTACGTGGCGGTAACGGCCGGGCAGCAGGTGGATGCGAAGGATTTGCTGCTGGAGTACGGTGCCTGACGGGCGGAGATGCAATGTGCCGCCGTTTGTGCTAGGCAATCGACATGAGCAGAACCGAGGCCATCGCCATCATCACCCGCAAGATCGAGACGCTTGACGACGAGCAGGTCTCGATCCTGGCCGATATAGCCGAAGATTTGGCTGATCGCAGTGCGCCTCCGTTAGAACTGACTGCCGAGGAACGCGCAGCCATCGAGCGGTCGAAGGACGACTTCAAGTTGGGACGCACGCTCACGAGTGAGCAGTATCAAGCCGAAATGTCCGGCTTTGTGAATGCCCTCAAGTCCAAGCATCCAAGAGGCGAGTTGTTCGATCACGGACCTATCTTGCACAGCTAAAGGCGTTCATGGAGCAAGGTGCCGAGAAGTTCGGCTCTTGTGTCGCCGAGCGGACGCTCGGCCGAATTGATCGGGTGATCGAGCAAGTTCTGGCGCTCCAAAAGAAGCCGCAAGTCGATAAACGACTTGGGCTGGGCGTCTACTTCGTCAGCCGGACACCATTTACAATCATCTACGACTTTGACGACACCGAACTGCGAATTCACTTCATAGTTCCGGCGCACGCGGATCGCACAAGGATAGATCCGAGGTTCGTTGAGTGGTGACTATTGTCGATTGGTTAGCCCTACCCCTCCGCCATCGCCGGTCCCGCTGCTGCTTTCCCCCGCAACGGCAACTCCGGCATCAACGCCAGCATCGCGAACCCCAGCGCCAAACTGAGGCTGGCTGTTGCGAATACCGGGGCAAACGCCGCGCCGCTCATGTGTGCCGCTGACGCGCCAACCCCAGCCTCCCCCATCCCCACGGCGATGCCGCTGGCCGCTCCCACCGCGCCTACGACGGCGATGCCGATGCTGCTCCCCAGCGCCCGCAAGAACGCCAGCACGCCGCTGACCACGCCAATATCGCGCGGATCGACGGCGTTCTGCGTGGCTACGGTTGTCACCGGGAACTGTAGGCCGGAGCCGATGCCCACCAGGATCAGGATCAGCTCGCATTCGACAAACCCGAGCACCGGCGCTCGCCAGGCGATCCAGGCCAGGCCCAGAGCGCCGACAGCCAGTCCGGCCAACGGCAGGCGCTTGTAGTGCCTGATGCGCGCCATGGTCTGGCCAGCGACCGACGCGCCCGCGACCGTACCCAGCATGTAGCCGACCAGCGCCAGACCGGCCTGCGAGGAGGTCATGCCCAGCACCAGTTCCAGGAACAGCGGGATGAACACGGTCAGGCCGATGAAAGCGGCCATGGCGAAGAACACGCTGAAGGTAGCGGTCAGGACGACGCGGTTGCTGAGGACATCCAGGGGTATCAGCGGTTGGGGCGTGCGCGTCATGTGACGGGCGAAGGCCAGTGCCAGAACCGCGCCCGCCGCCAGCAGTCCCAGCACCGCCGGCGAGGTCCAGCCCCATTGCGGCTGCGGCCCGAGTGACAAGGCCAACATGAACGCGACAGTGGCCAGCATCACCAGAATGGCGCCGAGGATGTCAAGCTTGTGGTCGCGCTTCTGCCATGGCAGGCGCTTCAACGTCTCGTTTGTCATCAGAACAGCGAACGCGGCAAGCGGCAGGTTGAGCCAGAAGATCACGCTCCAGTGCCAGTGCTGTGTGATGAAGCCGCCCAGGATTGGGCCGGCGATGGACGCGATGGCCCAGGTGCCCGAGATGTAGACGGCGTATTTGCCGCGCTCCTTGGGCGGCACCAGATCGCCGATGACGGT
This sequence comes from uncultured Alphaproteobacteria bacterium, assembly GCA_963732765.1. Taxonomy (GTDB): domain Bacteria; phylum Pseudomonadota; class Alphaproteobacteria; order Rhizobiales; family Hyphomicrobiaceae; genus JANYHF01. Next base: position 85,429 of record CAVTAS010000001.1, read on the forward strand.
CTGCGCCAAAGCCATCAGCCCGCCGCCGCCCAGGCCTTGGACGGCGCGGCCGAGGATCAGCGTCCACATGGTTGGGGCGATCGCGCACATCACGGAGCCCACCACGAAGATGGCGATGGCGGCAAACAGGGTCAGGCGGCGGCCATAGATGTCGGCGACTTTGCCATAGAGTGGCGTGGTGGCGGTGGCGGTGAGAAAATAAGCCGCGACGATCCAGGAGATATAATGCGAGCCGCCAAGTGCGGCGCCCATGGCGGGAATGGCGGGCGCGACGATGGTCTGGTCGAGCGCGGCCAGCAGCATGGCCAGCAGCACGCCGATGATGATGCGGAATTTGTCGGCTTCGCTGATCGCGGGAGCGGGCGGAGCGGTGACAGCGAGATCTTGCATCGGGGGTCCTTGCCGAGTTGCGGGCGCGTGGTGCGTGTTGCCCGCACCGTAGGCGAGATTGGGCTGGGAATGAAATCGCCGCTGACAGAACAGAGCTGCCAGCCTTTTGCTTGACTACGCCCGGCCGCTGAGTAGAGTGCGCGCTTCCTTTCCGGCGGCGAGCGCCTGATCGCTTCTGCTGCCTGGGCTGCCCTTCGACACTTCGAACGGGCGCCTGCTCAACACCAACTTAACGAGTACGACCATGGCCAAGCCAGCAACGTTGAAGATCAAGCTGCTGAGCAGCGCCGGCACGGGCTTCTTCTATGTGACCAAGAAGAACCCGCGCACCATGACGGAGAAGATGGCCGTCAAGAAGTACGACCCGATCGTGCGTCAGCACGTCGAGTTCAAGGAAACCAAGATCAAGTAGGACGGAAAACCGCTGACTGTCCGGCGTGTATCAATGGCGCGACGGCAGGCTAAGCCTGTTGTTTGTCACGTGGTTGCTTATTACTCGGATTTAGCAGTGTTGAGCTGGCGCAAACGGCGGCCAGAATAACGAAGGACCCGGGCTCACTCGGCAGCGGGGTAAATCCGAGCAAACCACGGGTCCTTCTCCGAGCATTAGACCAAAGAGGGCGTTGGTCACTGCTCGAACCGTATACGAATGAGAATGTCAGAGCTTCGTGCCACTGGCGAGCCATCAAATGGCTCAGCGTTAATCCGGCTACGTCCCCGACACACGTCTTTCGTAAATTCGATCCCTCAACCTCGTTTACGTCTTGATCACCATTGTCTCAGTGCGACAATGTCACTGTCAACTGAAATAATGCATTTTCTATGGCGTCCCTGTGAATTTGTGTTCTCATTTCGTTTCGAGAACGTGGGAAGCCACAGCGGATCGCTCGGATTTTAAGCCCTGGATATGCTGAGAATCAAGTTAATTCCGCCAAACGCAAGGCGAAATTTTATTTGTCCACAGGATAATGTGGAACCAGTTCTGATTCTTTTTGGCTGAGTCTGCCCTACCCAACTCACGCGGCGTCCGACGCGACCTTGTTCCGGCCGGTGCGCTTGGCATGATAAAGCGCCATGTCCGCACGCTTAAAAATGGTCTCGCTGGTATCGCCGACCTGTTCCAGCGAAGCGATGCCCACGCTGGCGGTGACCGGGATGCCATCGCCACCGGCGCCAATTCGGAACGGCTCGGCGGCCGTGCCCGAGCGCAGGCGCTCGCCAACCCGGCAGGCCTTCTCGATATCGGTATCGGGCATGATCACCACGAATTCCTCGCCGCCCATGCGGCAGGCCAGATCGATGCCGCGCGTGTTGCGCTTCAGGCGCGCCGCGAACTCGCGCAGCACGGCGTCGCCGGCGTCGTGGCCGAAACGGTCGTTGACCAGCTTGAAGTGGTCGATGTCAGCCACCAGCATGGAGAGCGCGCGGCCCTTGTGCAGCGCCTCTTCCACCAGCGTGCGCAGGTGGTTTTCCATATAGCGGCGGTTGTGCAGGCCGGTTAGCGGATCGGTGACGGCCGCTTCCACGCTCTGCTCAAGACGCGTGCGCAGGAAATCGGTGTAGCGGCGGCGGCGCATCTGGGTGCGCACGCGGGCCAGCATTTCGTTGCGGTCGATCGGGCGCATCAGGTAGTCGTTGACGCCCAGATCGAGGCCGCGCAGCAGACGCGCTTCGGCGCCGGGCTCGACCAGCATGACGATGGGCAGGTGGCGCAAGCGGTCGACCGAGCGGATCTGCGAGCATAGGCGCAAGCCATCCGATCCCGCCAGGTTCAGGCTGATCAACACCAGGTCGAAGTTGCCATTGGTCAGGCGCTGCAGCGCGGCCGCAGGGTCGCCTTCCAAGGTCGCCCGGTGCTCGGTTTCAAGCGCCTCGACCAGCCGCTGCGAGGCGCGCGGATGATCGTCGACTACCAGGATCTTGCCTGGTTCGCTGCTGTTCTGGTGCTTCTGCTGGAAAGTTTCCAGGAGACCCATCTGCTCGCCGGTCGAGGCGCGCATACGCATTTCATCCGTAAGCGTCTTGAGCCGCGCGAAGTTGCGCACGCGCGTGACGAGGGCGATATCGTCCACCGGCTTGGTCAGAAAATCGTCGGCACCCGCTTCCAGGCCCATCACGCGATCCGACGCCTGATCGAGCGCCGTAACCATGATGACGGGAATATGCTGCGTGCGCGGATTGCTCTTGATGCGGCGGCACACTTCAAAGCCGTCCATGCCGGGCATCATGACATCGAGCAGCATGATATCGGCGCGGTCGCGGGCGCAGATTTCCAAGGCGTCCGGGCCGTTGCTGGCCGTCAGCACCTCGAAATACTCGGCCGACAGCCGCGCTTCCAACAGCTTGACGTTGGCCAGAATGTCGTCGACGACCAATACCCGCGCAGTCATTCCCGCAACCCTCAACTCAAAACCCGACTTCGGCGGTCGCTCGGCTGGCCGTTAGGCCGGGCCGATGAACTGCCGCACTGTGCCAAGGAACATCGGTACGGAAATCGGCTTCGAGATATAGGCCTCGCAGCCGCCTTGCCGGATCCGTTCCTCGTCTCCCTTCATGGCGAAGGCGGTCACCGCGACAACGGGAATGTCCCGCAAGCTGTCGTCTTCCTTCAGCCACTTGGTGACTTCCAGGCCCGACACTTCGGGCAGCTGGATGTCCATCAGGATGAGATCGGGGCGATGTTGCCGCGCTAGCGCGAGCGCTTCCAATCCGGTCCGTGTCTGCAAGGTCGCGTAACCATGAGCATCGAGGACATCGTGGAACAGTTTCATGTTCAACTCATTGTCTTCGACGATCAGGACTGTCTTTGCCATGTCTGCCGCCTTCAACCCTGAGTTTGCACCGGACCACCCGAGCTTGGGGCCAGAGCCTGTCTATCGCAATCCCAGATCGTGCCAGCCGTTCGTTTGTTGTGGTACTGACTTGCACGATGACAACCACCATGACGCAAGTGGGTTAGGAAAGCCTTGCGACGGGGCGGCCAGGATCAACCTTTTTCGAGGGGCGGCCTATGCGGCAGCGCAAAATGAGCAAGGACGAAGCTGAGGAAATCGCGACGGCTGGGTTTAGCCTGCTGGCCGAAGAGCCGGAGCGTACGGCGCGTTTCCTCAATCTGAGCGGCCTGGATCCCGGACAGCTCAGGGCGATCGCCGGGACGGCCGAGTTTCATTTGGCGGTGCTGGAGTATATCCGGCGTGATAAGTCGCTGCTGTTGGTGCTGGCGGCTCAACTCGGGATCGATGCCGGGCGGATCGAGCAAGCCGAACGCGAATTTGCCGGTGCGGTGGAGGAGTATTAGTTCGGGCACTTGGCGGGCGGATAGAATTCAATCTCCGCCAGGGTGCCCTTTACTGCCAGCGAGCCGTAATCGATCGCAAGCTTGCTGACGACGCCGTTCTCGAACACCGTGAAGGCCATTTCGTGCTCGGGCACGCCTTCGGCCTTGGTGCTCTCGGTGGCATAGTAGGCGATATTGACCGGCCAAGACCGTAGCGTGCTCAGCCGCTCAGCATTCTTGACTGTCGCGATTTCCGGTCTCGGTTCGGCGGGAAGCAGTTTGCCTATGATCGAGTTCGTGAAGCTGACTTTCTGGCCCTTGTCCGACCCGTCGAACAGGTTGGCCGCCATGGCGTGTTCGCCGCGGATGGCCGCGCCGAGCAGGCGGATGGTGTGCTGCACCGGGAATATCGTATCGGGCACCAGCGACAGCTTTTCCGCCTTTGGCTTGTTCAGGCTGACGGCGATCTCGCCATGCTCGCTCGGCCGTTCGGCGGTGCCGGCGGTGGCGTCGCTCTGTTCGGCGTTCTGATAATCGTCGACGGTAAACTTGAACTTGTCGCCGCTCGGCGTCTCCCAAGTGGTCGAGCGCAGATCGCTCATGGTCTCGCCGCCGTCGCGATTGCTGACGCCCATCACGAACCGCATGTTCTGGGTAAAGCCCTCGCAGACATTGCCAGTGAATTCGAATACCAGCCGGCCGCGCACACCGGCAACCGAGGAGGAGGCGCGGGCGTTGCCAAGTTCCAGGTCATACACCGCGCGGTGCGGGACGAGCAGAAGGGCTTCGGGCGGCAGCACGCCCGCCGCAGCGAACGGAGCCAGAGCCGCCCAAGCGGCGACTGCCGAGATGACAGTTCGGTTGCGTCCAATCATGCCTAGCAAACCTCTTGGTCGACCCGTCCGACGAAAATCCGTCATATGCTGCCCCTAATTCTACTCGCTTGCAACGCCGGTTGGTTGCTAGGCCACCGCTGGGGCCTTAAGGGTTCGGCCAGGAACGCGCATAATCTGGGGCAATCGATGACAGATCGTAACGACCTACGGGGACCTGCGCTGGGCTGGCCGCTGGGGCCGGTTGCGCACCGTGGCCTGCATGATCCCGCAAAAGGCCGGATCGAGAACACCGCCAGCGCCTTTGAGGCCGCGATCGCTATGGGCTATGCCATCGAATGCGATGTGCAGGCTGCGGCGGGCGACCAGCCGGTGGTGTTTCACGACGAGACGCTGGATCGGCTGATGGAGGCGAGCGGCCCGGTCGCCGAACGCAAGGTGCCTGAGTTGACCCGTCTCGCCTATCGCAGCACATCCGACCGCATCCTCACCCTGGACGAACTGCTCGAACTGGTTGGCGGCCGCGTGCCACTCTATATTGAGGTCAAGAGCAATTTCGGCAAACCTGGGCGCTACGAGGCCGAGATCTGCAATCGGCTGAGGGACTATCGCGGCCCGGCAGCGCTGATGTCCTTCGATCCCGGCTCGCTGACGGAAATCCGGCGCCTTGCGCCGGCAACTCCGCGCGGCATTATTTCCTACCGCTGGGCCGACGATTGGATGCCGCAGATTGCGGCCGAGGAGCGCAAAAAGCTGCGCAACATGATCCATCACGTCGATGTGGCGCCAAGTTTCATCGCCTATGACATCGACGAGTTGCCCGATCCCGTCCCCCTGGTTATGCGCACCATGCTCGGCATACCGCTTTTCACCTGGACGGTTCGCACGCCCGAGCAGCGGACCCGTGCTAAGCTCTATGCCGACGCGATCATCTTTGAAGGTTTTGAGGCGTAACGGCGCATGAGCAAGACGGACGGAACATCCAAAGTCCGGGTTCTCACCAGCATGGCCGAGGTGGACGCGGTCGCCTGGGATGCGCTGGCCAATCCCGGTACGGCCGCCTACGACCCGTTCGTGACGCATGCCTTTTTGTCGGCGCTGGAAGCCTCGGGATCAATCCGGCCCGAGACCGGCTGGCTACCGCAGCATCTGGTGCTGGACAGCGACGACGGCAAACCCATCGCCGCCCTGCCCTGCTATCTGAAGGGCCACAGCATGGGCGAGTTCGTGTTCGACCACGGCTGGGCCGAGGCCTACCAACGGGCGGGCATGGAGTATTATCCCAAGCTGCTGGCAGCCGTGCCGGTGACCCCGGTCCCGGGACGGCGGTTCTTGACCGGTACGGGCGATGCGACTTCCCTGCAAAAGACGCTGACTGCCGCCGCCATCGAGCTGACCAAGCGGCACCAGTCGTCGTCCTTGCACATCACATTTCTCGATGAGGCGCAGGCGGAACGTTCCAAAGCGGACGGCTTGCTGCAACGTCTCGGCCACCAGTATCATTTCACCAATACCGGTTACGGCAGCTTCGACGATTTTCTGGCCACGCTCGCCTCGCGCAAGCGCAAGAACCTGAAGCGTGAGCGGCGCGACGCCTTGGCCAACAACATCACCATCGAGTGGCTGACCGGCAGCGACCTTACCGAGGCGCATTGGGATGCGTTCTTCGACTTCTACGAGGATACCGGCGGGCGTAAATGGGGCTCGCCCTACCTCAATCGCGAGTTCTTTTCGCTGCTGGGCCAGGCGCAGGCCAAGGACTGCCTGCTGGTCATGGCAAAACGGGACGGCCGCTATATCGCGGGTGCACTGAACATGATCGGCGGCGAGGCATTGTACGGCCGCTACTGGGGCTGCATCGAGCAGCATCCCTTCCTGCATTTCGAGGTCTGCTACTACCAGGCCATCGATTTTGCGATTGCGCACAAGCTCGCTCGCGTCGAGGCAGGCGCCGGCGGCGAACACAAATTGGTGCGCGGCTACGAGCCGATGACCACCTACAGCGCGCATTGGATCGCCGATCCGCGCTTCCGTAAGGCGATCGCAGATTTCCTGGTGCAGGAGCGTCGCCACATCGAGCGCCAAGGAGAAGCGATGAGCGAGATGGGGCCATTCCGCAAAGGCCCGCTGCAGCAGGACAAATCAGACGAGGACTGAGCAATGACCTACGACACCAACAACATCTTTGCCAAAATCCTGCGCGGCGAGATCCCGTCCACCAAGGTGTACGAGGACGAGCACACGCTGGCCTTTATGGATGTGATGCCGCAAAGCGACGGCCACACGCTGGTAATCCCAAAAGCGCCGTCGACGGGGCTGGAGGACGCCGATCCCGAGGTGCTGGCGCGGTTGATCCGTACCGTGCAGACACTGGCGCCGCGCATCCGCGATGCCATGGGGGCGGACGGATTCCGGATCGCGCAGTTCAACGGCGCGGCGGCCGGCCAGACGGTGTTCCATCTGCACTTTCACATCATCCCGATGTGGGCGGGCGTCGGACTTCGTCCGCATACCGGCAAAATGGCCGACCCGGCGCTGCTGAAGACGCAAGCAGAGAAGATACGGGCAGCGTTGGCGTAGGCTCAATAGGCTCTTCGCCGTATTGCGCCGCTGGGGTAACACGTCCGGCTGCGTCGGTAATGTCCACCTGCGGCGCAATACGGCGCGAAGAAAGTGCGCCTATTGCGCCCTACTCTTCGGCATCAACCTTGCCCTTCCCGCCACGCTTGCCCGGTTTCGGCAGCGCCTTTTGCTCGGCCTTGGCGTCGGCCAGAACCGGCGTCTTCTTCTTCTTGGGCCCTTCAAGCTGCGCTTGTCCCGCTGATTTCTGCGGTGCGTTGAGGTATTCGAAGCCGAGCTTCTTTTCGCCCTCGCGCGTCACCACGATCACGCGCACGGTGCCGCCGGTCGCCAGCTTGCCGAACAGCAATTCGTCCGCCAAAGGCTTCTTGATGTGCTCCTGGATCACGCGTGACAGCGGGCGCGCGCCGAACTTGGCGTCGTAGCCGTGGTCGGCCAGCCACTTGGCGGCTTCGTCCGAGAGTTCGATGGCGACGCCACGATCCGCCAACTGAGCTTCCAGCTGGAAGATGAACTTGTGGACGACGTCCAGGATGTTCTCCTGGCTGAGCTGGTTGAACGGCACCACGGCGTCGAGACGATTGCGGAACTCCGGTGTGAACAGCTTGTTGATCGCGTCCTCGTCCTCGCCGCTGCGGGTGTCACGATTAAAGCCGATCGGAGCGCGCGCCAGATCCGAGGCGCCCGCATTGGTGGTCATGATCAGGATGACGTTGCGGAAATCGATCTGCTTGCCGTTGTGGTCGGTGAGTTTGCCGTGGTCCATCACCTGCAACAGGATGTTGAACAGATCGGGGTGCGCCTTCTCGATCTCGTCCAGCAGCAGCACGCTGTGCGGATGCTGATCGATACCGTCCGTGAGCAGACCGCCCTGGTCAAAGCCGACATAGCCCGGAGGCGCGCCGATCAGACGCGAAACCGTGTGCTTCTCCATGTATTCCGACATATCGAAACGCAGCAGTTCCACGCCCAACAGGGATGCTAGTTGCTTGGCGACTTCCGTCTTGCCGACGCCGGTGGGGCCGGAGAACAGGTAGCAGCCAATCGGCTTTTCCGGTTCGCGCAGACCGGCTCGCGACAACTTGATGGCCGCAGCCAGGGCATCGATCGCCTTGTCCTGTCCGAACACCAGGCGCTTCAAATCCGCCTGCAAATTCAGCATCACGGACGCATCGTCCTTGGACACCGTTTTTGGTGGGATGCGGGCCATGGTGGCGACCGTCGCCTCGATCTCCTTGACGGTGATGGTCTTCTTGCGCTTGGACTCAGGCACCAGCATCTGGCTCGCGCCCGTCTCGTCGATGACGTCGATGGCCTTGTCCGGCAGCTTCCTGTCGTGGATGTACTTGGCCGACAGCTCCACCGCCGTGCGCACGGCCTCCTTGGTGTACTTCACCTTGTGGAACTCTTCGAAATAGGGGCGCAGGCCCGTCAGGATCGCCACCGCATCCTCGACGCTCGGCTCCTTGACATCGATCTTCTGGAAGCGGCGGACCAGCGCGCGGTCTTTCTCGAAGTGCTGGCGATACTCCTTGTACGTGGTTGAGCCGATGCAGCGCAGCAGGCCCGACTGCAGCGCCGGCTTCAGGAGGTTGGACGCATCCATCGCGCCGCCCGAGGTTGCCCCGGCGCCGATCACGGTATGGATCTCGTCGATGAACAGGATCGCACCGGGATGGACCTCGATTTCCTTCATGACGGCCTTTAGCCGCTCCTCGAAGTCGCCGCGATAGCGGGTGCCGGCCAGCAGCGAGCCCATGTCGAGCGAGTAGATGGTGGCGTTGGCCAGTACCTCGGGCACTTCGCCATTGACGATCTTGCGCGCGAGGCCTTCCGCGATGGCGGTCTTGCCGACTCCGGGATCGCCGACATAGAGCGGATTGTTCTTGGACCGGCGGCACAACACCTGGATGGTGCGCTGCACTTCCATCTCGCGCCCGATCAGGGGGTCGATCTTGCCCTGCTTGGCGCGCGCGTTAAGGTCGACGCAGAAGGAGGCCAGCGCCTCGCCGCCAGCCGGCTTTTTGCCGTCGCCCGCTTCGCCGTTGCCGGAATTGCCCTGCTCCTCGCCATCGATGCCGCGCACCGAACGCGGCTCGCTGAGGCCGGGACGCTTGGCGATGCCATGGGAAATGTACTGCACGGCGTCGAAACGCCCCATGTCCTGTTCCTGCAGGAAGAAGGCGGCATGGCTCTCGCGTTCGGAGAAGATCGCGACCAGCACATTGGCGCCGGTCACTTCCTCGCGGCCCGACGACTGCACGTTGATCATGGCGCGCTGCACCACGCGCTTGAAGCTGACCGTGGAGGTCGCGGGACCGTCCGCATCCGTCACCAGATTGTCGAGCTCTGAGTCGAGATAGTCCGTCAGCCGGTCGCGCAGCTCTTCCATATCGACGCCACAGGCGCGCATGACGGCGGCCGCGTCCTTGTCGTCGATCAGCGCCAGCAGCAAGTGCTCCAGCGTGACGAACTCGTGGCTGCGTTCCTTGGCGTATTCGCCGGCATGGCGGAGCGCGTGCTCAAGGCTTTGCGACAAGTGGGGGACGGGTGACGCCACGCTTGGCTACTCCTTTTCCATCGTGCATTGCAGCGGATGCTGATGCTGACGCGCAAAGTCCATGACCTGCGCGACCTTGGTTTCGGCGACCTCGAAGGTGTAGACGCCGCAAATCCCCACGCCCTTGTGATGGACGTGGAGCGTTATTTGCGTCGCAGCTTCGCGGCTCTTGCCGAAGAATTGTTCGAGGACGAAAATGACGAACTCCATCGGCGTGTAGTCGTCATTCAGAAGCAGCACCTTGTAAAGGCTTGGCTTCTTGGTCTTGGGACGGGTCTTGGTGACGAGGTCGGTCTTGCCGTCGTTGCCGCCATTGGGGCCGCGACCTTTCGGACCTTGACCAAGCGGACCTTTGGCCGCCGTCACCGGGATCGATCCTTGGCTCTCTTCAACTGGTCGCATGGGCCACCTGCTACGCCGTCCGTTTGCCGTTACACCACTCCGACCTTGCCGCCATCCTGGCACAAGTTCGTTGCTACTCACTTTAGCGTCAGCTGGGTGGACTCTGCAAACGCAAGTACAACTGGTCCCGAGACGATGCCGCAGGCAGAGATGCGCGCGCTTCCAGTCGAGTTCAAGGCACCCTGCCCATGTGGGCGGGGACATGATGCTTATCTTCGCCATGACAAGTGCCGGTTGTGAAACCGAAACGTTCGCGAAGATGAACTTCGTGTCCCCAGTCTTCACGTCGCGAGCCAAAGACTGGGGACACGAAGTTCATCCTCGGCTCGTTGCCCACGAAGCACCTCGGCCGAGCCTCAGGCCGAAGATGAACATCATGTCCCCGAACCTTAACCCGATGCTAACGCTGATGGCCTAACTCTTTCCCCGCGTGCGTTTCACGAGCGCCGTAAAGCCGCCCCAAAACGGTGTTGCTTCACGCGCCTTGTGAGTACGCCGCGCTGTCCCAGAGTCGGGAACGCGCGCTGTCCGGTTCGAGGTATGATGGTGCTGGTCTTGCGTCGTTTGCGGTTGATGACCATTGCGTGCGTGTTGGCGTGCTTTGGAGCACAAGTCCCGGCGCAGGCCGGCGGCTATTCCGACATGATCATCGACATGAACACGGGCAAGGTCCTGCACGAGACCAACGCCGACGACTTGCGCTTTCCTGCCTCGCTGACGAAGATGATGACGCTCTATGTCACCTTCGACATGATCGAGAAAAAGCGCCTCAGCCTTGATACCGTGCTGCACATCAGCGCCTATGGCGCCAGCGCCCAGCCGTCCAAACTCGGGCTGCGCGTGGGCGACACAATCACTGTGCGCGACTCCATCAAGGCGCTGGTGACCGCCTCGGCCAACGACGTCGCCCGCACCATTGCCGAGAACTTGGGTACCGACGAAGAGAAATTCGCTGTCTACATGACCTGGCAGGCCCGCAAGCTGGGCATGAAGGACACCACCTTCAAGAACGCCTCCGGCCTGCCGGACGCCGGACAGATGACCACGGCGCGCGACTACATCACGCTCTCGATGCGCCTCTACGACGACTTTCCCCAGCATTTCAAGTTCTTCAAGACGCCTTATTTTCAATGGGGCCGCGCACGCTACCGCAACCACAATGGCCTGCTGTTCAACTTCCCCGGCAGCGACGGCATCAAGACCGGCTACATCCGCGCCTCGGGGTTCAACCTGGCGGAATTGGTCCATCGCGGCAACAAGCACCTGATCGGCGTGATTTTCGGCGGCCGCTCCGTGCGCGAGCGCAATGCCAAGATGCGCAACCTGCTGACAGCAGGATTGGCCAAGGCCTCGACTGTGAAGACGCGCGTGCCGGCCAATGCGCAGGCGCTGATAGCGGCAAAGTCCAAGCCGCAGCAGCCGGTGCAAGTCGCCGCCGCCGCCAAACCATTGAAGGCGACGCCCGCCGCCCAGACCATCGCCGCCGCCGCGCCCAAGCCGCCGAAGATCAAGCCGGCCGCCCCCCAAGCCGAGGTTGCCGAAGCGCCTCCGGCAGAGGCCGCCAATCCGTTCCCCGGCCCGTATCACATCCAGATCGGCGCCTATCCCAGCGAAGAAGAGGCGCGCCAGAAACTGGGCATCGCCATGGGGCTGGGCAAGACCGTCCTGCTCGGCCATGCCGCCGGCGCCGTCACCTACAATGCACCGAACCGAGTTCTGGTACCGCGCCCGCTTTGCCGGCTTCGAGCGCTCGGCCGCCGACAAGACCTGCCAGACGCTGAAGGCCAAGAAGCTCGACTGCATCGTCATGAGCGCGGAGTAGCGGGGACGGTCGAGGATCCGCTCCTGCGGTGCCGGGGCAACTGATCGTCGATCTCGAACCACGGCAGTTTCTCGGCCACATGCACGTGACCGGTCGGCACAAACGCCGCCGGATCGCTCAGTGTTCCGACATAAATGTGGATCTCGCCCGGCCATTTCGTCCCCTCAAAGCTCATCGGCGAGCCGCAGCGCGCGCAGAAACTGCGCGTGACGCCGGGCGATGAGGCGTAGCCTGCCGGTTTGCCGTGCGTATAGCGGAAGCGCTTGGCGTTTAAACCGACGAAGGTCGCGACAGCCGACGAGGTCTGTCGCCGGCAGCTTTCGCAATGGCAGTACGCGACCCAGAGCGGTTCGCCGGTAAACTCGTAGGTGAGATCGCCGCACAGGCAGCGGCCGGTGGTGGTCTTGGACATGGGGACCTCGCAAGGACAGGTGCGAGGATATTGTGCCACCAAAGGGCGACAGTGCAAGATCGACAATTGCCCTGCCCTATTGCGCGCCTGCTCCGTAGGGTTGGTTCACGATCAGCGCCTTGCACGCCGCTTCGGCGGCGCGAATTTCTTCTGTCGAAGTCGCCGTTTCCAGATAGAGCCGTCGCTTGCAGGCCTGCAGCACGGACTCAGGCGCAACGGGAGCGGCGACCGGCGTCACCGATCCCGTGACAAGATCCGGATCGATGGCGCGAATTGCTGTTTTGGGGGCAGGTCGGGCTGCGCGCCGGATCACCCGGGTCTTGTGCCGATGGGAAGCCGGTTTTGCCACATTGGGCGCCGGTCCGAACGTCGCCATCCAGCCGTGCCTCATCTCGGACTGCAGTCTGGCGCATCCGCTGAGCATCAGTCCCAACGCCAGCACCGACACCAGTCCAATAAGTTGAGTCCTGATCATAGTTCGCCCCCGCACAATTCGCCGGGCAAAGACTATGTGATTCTCGGGGCGAGCTACCTCAGCGCAGCCAATGGCTTGTGGACAACCGAGCGATGACTACACCAGCCGGCTCTGCTCCACCGCCGCCGCGATGAACGAGCGGAACAGCGGATGCGGCTCGAACGGCCGGCTCTTGAGTTCGGGATGATACTGCACGCCCACGAACCAAGGATGGTTCGGCAGTTCCACCGTCTCGGGCAGCAGGCCATCAGGCGACACGCCCGCAAAGCGCATGCCGGCGGCCTCCAGTTGAGCGCGATAGCTCATGTTCACTTCATAACGATGGCGATGCCGCTCGGAAATGCGGGTCGCACCATAAATCCCGGCGATCTTGCTGCCCGGCGCCAACGCCGCCTCATAGGCTCCCAGCCGCATGGTGCCACCGAGATCGCCAGCATTGGTGCGCTTTTCCAGCTCGTTGCCCTTCAGCCATTCGGTCATGAGACCCACCACCGGCTCTTTGGTCGCGCCGAACTCCGTCGAACTCGCGCCCACGATGCCAGCGCAATTGCGCGCCGACTTCGATCACCGCCATCTGCATGCCGAAGCAGATGCCGAAATACGGAACTTTTCGCGTGCGCGCAAATCCCGCCGCCCGAATCTTCCCCTCCGTCCCGCGTTCGCCGAACCCGCCCGGCACCAGGATGCCATCGACATGCTCCAGGAAGGGCGCGGCGTCCTCGCGCTCGAAAACCTCGCTATCGATCCACTCCAGCTTCACCTTCACATTGTTGGCGATGCCGCCGTGCGCCAGCGCCTCGGACAATGATTTGTACGCGTCCTTCAGGCCGGTGTACTTGCCCACAATGGCAATGGTGACCTCGCCCTCGGGGCTGTTGATGGCCTTGGAAATGCGCTGCCAGCGCGCCAGGTCCGGCGGCGGCGCCTCGGAGATGCCGAAGGCGCCGAGCACCTGTGCATCAAGGCCCTCGCGGTGATACGCGATGGGAACGTCATAAATCGATGCCACGTCCAGTGCCTGGATCACCGCCTCGGGCCGCACATTACAGAACAGCGCGATCTTCTTGCGCTCCGATGCCGGCACTTCGCGATCGCAGCGGCACATCAGGATGTGGGGTTGAATGCCGATCGAGCGCAACTCCTTGACCGAATGCTGCGTCGGCTTGGTCTTGAGTTCGCCTGCGCTCGGAATATACGGGATCAGCGTCAGATGTATAAAGATCGATTGCCCGCGCGGCAGCTCCTGGCCGATCTGTCGGATCGCCTCGAAGAACGGCAGCCCCTCGATATCGCCAACCGTTCCGCCGATCTCGACCAGCACGAAGTCGACGCCCTCATTGCCTTCCAGCACAAAGGCCTTGATCGCGTCGGTCACATGCGGGATCACCTGCACCGTGCCGCCGAGAAAGTCGCCGCGCCGCTCCTTGGCGATGATCTCCTGATAGATCCGCCCAGTGGTGATGTTGTCTTTCTTGGACGCCGACACGCCGGTGAAGCGCTCGTAGTGCCCGAGATCGAGATCGGTCTCGGCGCCATCGTCGGTGACAAACACCTCGCCGTGCTGGGTCGGGCTCATGGTCCCGGGATCGACGTTGAGATAGGGGTCGAGCTTCCTCAGCCGCACGCGGAATCCGCGCGCCTGCAGCAGCGCCCCGAGGGCCGCCGATGCCAAACCTTTGCCAAGCGAGGAGACCACGCCGCCAGTGATGAAAACATATCGCGCCATGGGAGATGAGACATAGTCGAGGATGGTCGCGATTCGAAGAGGATTTTTCGCAGGCGGTGGCCGAGGGGGTGTGGGGGGAGGTCGCAGGTGGAGCTGCGAGCAGATTCGAACATCCAGGTTGTCGTTGTAGTCAGTTCTGGCGCAAGCGCCTGCGGTCGACTAGTCTTGCGATATAGGCTGGCGAGCCGCGACGTGCCTGCAACCCGCTTGGCGCGACCAGCCCGAACCCTGGTATCTGTATCTAAAGAGAGGATGCGGAATGAACTGGGCATTGCTGGCATGGCTGATGCGGCCGCGAGCATCGATCGTGATTGGCGGCGCGGTCTTGATTCTCGCTCTGATCAAATTGACGTCCTTGTTGCCGGAAAGATATTACTTCCGGTTCTCGACGCTCGTCAGCTCCGAGGATGGTGCGTTCATCGTCGACCCGCCAGGCGTGACCGAAGCCAAGATGTGCGAAATCGTTCGACGGAACCAGGCATCGGACCCCAAATTCGCTGTCGAAAGCTGGCGCTGTCCAGCGTCGACCAACGCCAGGACCAGGGTCGCCTACGGTCCAGCGCATACCGATGAAATATACCGCGTCGTACTGAAAAACGACGAGACCTTACGGGGGGTCTTCGAGAGAATCGTGTCATCCTATTCGCCGCAGTTGGTCGTTCAGGATGAGCTGGACAAGGCACTCGCGCAGACGACAGATTTGGCGAGCGCCAGCGATGCCGTGGGAAGACTCCTCAGCAAGTTACCGGACGATTTCGGCGAGCCCGAGCTATCGAACACATTCAACAGTATTTTCGGCGCGTTACCAGTCGATGGGCCTGAGGAACGCGGTTCGGGCAGTCCTGACGCCGCCGCTTTGAGCGACAAGGGCCGGAGCGCCATGCATGCGGCGGTCGACGCCACCAATGTGGCGATCAAAGATCACCAAGTTCGCATCAAGATCGCCGCCATGACGAAGAAGCAACTCGACAACATTGTCGCGTCAGCCTATTCGCGCGACGATGTTGCGCGCGGCGTTGCGAATTACTACTTAAGTCAAGTGAGCGATGCTTACTTGGTACAGCTTCGCAACAGCTTGAAGGCACAGGGCGTCGATCCCGAGCGTGACAAGAGCGCAGTCGATTTTCAGCTGCGTTTGGCCGGATTGCAGAACTACGTCGTTTCGGTGGCTGTGCGATTGGCGCCTGTTCTGATGTTTGGCTTTCTCGCCGGAATGTTATTCGGCGTCAAGGAAATCGGGTCAATAGCGCTCGCAGGCGCCGTGGCCGCCTTCCTCCTGGTGTGGCCCGTCATCACCCTGTGGGATCGGGTCGTCAGTTATGGCTGGCAAGACAAGCGGCCAATATTCATAGGCCTCTATGTTATATATGTTGTCTCGTTCTTCTTTGTGGCGAAGTTCGCGGCCGGAGGCGGGGCTATGCTGCATCGCTACCTGCCGGGCTCGGCCAAGACCGCAAGTTCCGACGCCGGGGCGAACGACGGTGTGTTGGTCGTCAGCGTCGTACGCGATCTCTTGGTCGGCTTAATCGTGAGCATGTTGTTCTATGTCGGCAATGCTCTTGCGCCACTTGCGTGATCATGTGACATCGCCGGTACAGGCGGCGCTTTCTATCGCAATTGCGATCAGTGTTTCCCTGGTGCTGTTGATGGCAACTGAAATACTGTACACAACTGCGCGGCAGGATAGTCTGTTGCGAGCGAGCCAAGGCAACCCGAACCGACTCGCAATGGCGATCTTCGAGGCCAGAGGCGGTGGTCGGCGTCAATGCGCTGCGCAGGCGTTCAAACCAGAGGGCGATCTTGAACGGCTCGCCAGCGCCATCGAAGTCGCCGAAGGCTTTTTCAAGACAAGGTCGGAGCGCCTGGTCGAAGATGTGCTGGTTCGTGCGACAGTCGCGCTTGGACTGCCAATCCCCGACTTGTCGATTGGCGAAGGTCAGATCCGCATCAGTACCGCGCAGCGAGCGGCGTTGGCCCTGACGCCGGCAGACAGCCTCGACAGTCGGCCGCAGATCGCGCTGAAACTTCTTGATCAGTGCCAGAACCACGCTTACGCCATGCTTGTCCTGCGTTGGCTGGCTGACAAGAGAGACATGAACCTTGCAGCCCTCAGACGATCCGATGTCGTCACGCTTGCTGCTGACTACAATGGCCAGCGCGTTCGTGTCCCCGAAGCGGCAGCACCTTCTGCGCAGACCTTGTCCGCCGCCACCTATAATCTATTGGTCTATCATCTCTTTTACGACATTGCTTTCGGCGAGGCAACTGAGAGACCAAGCGGCTTCGCTTCAGCTCAAACCGAGACTAGGTAATTTGCGGCTCTCAGTACACCCTCAAGTCCCAGCCCTCCAGGCGCGCCTTCAGCTACAGTGCAACGTACAGGGAGTAAACGGCTGAGACAACCAGCGCGGTCGAGGCGACAACGTTGCGACACGCGGCTGGGTGTCGGGCAATGGCAGGACGCTATCGGGCAGTAAGGCAGGTCGATTGGAGCGGGACTGGTCGCAATTCAAATGGGCTTTGACACAGGGCGAACATGACCAAGGCGGGTGAGACGGAGGGCTATCGCGAGAGGCTGAGGGCGCGGGTGTTGCAGACGGCGGCGGCGATTGCCGCGAGGGAAGGGCTGGGTGGAATGCAAGCGCGGCGGATCGCCAAGGAGGCGGGTTGCTCCGTGGGCACCCTGTACAATGTGTTTGGCGATATCGACGGCTTGATCCTGGCCGTCAATGCGGCGACGCTTGCCGATTTGGGGCGAGTGCTGATGAATGTCGCCAAGCGCGCGGGCACAGGGGAACTGGAAGCGCGGCTGATGAGCCTGGCCGCGGCCTATCTGGATTTTGCGGTGGCCAATCAGCAGCGTTGGCGCACCGTATTCGAGCACCGCATGCCGGATGCGCGGCCGCTGCCGGAAGCGTACGCGCAGGATCGGCGGCGCTTGCTGGCGCTGCTGGATGCACAACTGGAGTCAGCGCTGCCCGATCCCGCGCTGCGCTCCGACGCGGCCTTCGCGCTGTTTTCAGCCGTTCACGGAATTGTTCTGTTGTCGCTCGACGCCAAGCTGGGCGCCTTCGATCCCGAGCGCTGCGAACGGCAAATCCGCTTTGTGGTTGGCCATGTGGTGAAGGGCCTGAGTGGGGCGGGGCCGCAGATCCGGCGGATGTGAGCGGCCCCGGTTCACGTTACTTCCTGCAGCAGCCGTCGATAACGTTCTGTCGACGGATGATCACGGCGCTGTAGGGGTACCTGGTGTCCGACATGCCGTCGCTGCAGCTTCTACCCGCGGCGGCTCTGATCACGATCGTCACCGGTCTGCCTTTGTCCGAGGTCTGATAAACCCGCACAGTATCGGCGTTGCGATTCTGTGCGGTGCGCGGCGCGACGGACTTCAACGCTCGCTTGGGTCCGCCTGCCTCGTCGAACTTGATCGCACCCTTGCCGATTGTGAGCGACCAGAACGGCTCGGTACCGGTGCAGGTGAGCGCCTGTGCAGTTGTGGGGAGACCAAGGGCGATGGCGAAGAAGGCAGCATAAATCAGAGGTTTCATGGGAACATCCGCAGCTGGAGGGACGGCGTCGGGACCTTGCGGTTCGCGAACGCCCGATGCCCAGTAGCCTCGCAGGGAGACTGAGTATCAGGCAATACTGCCAGTCTAACACTTGTACCCCATTCAACCGCAAGGGCAAAGGCAATAAGGTCCGGACGCCGTGTTCACTCCGCCGCCGCCGCTGTCGGTCTTGCCGCGATCTTCTCCTTCGCCAGCGCCGTCGCCGTCACGAAGTCGCTCTTGCCTGAGCCGAGCAGCGGGATCTTGTCAACCAGCAGAATCTCAGCAGGTACGGAGAGTTCGCTCATGCCCTTCGCCTTGGCCGCACGCATCAACTGCTCGCGTGTGGCCGTACTATCTGTACTGATCAGAATCAGGCGTTCGCCCTTCCTCGCATCGGGAACCGCAACAACCACGGGCACAACTTGCGGCCAAATCTCTGCAGCGAGCGCTTCCACTGCGGCCAGCGAGACCATCTCACCGCCAACCTTCGCGAAGCGCTTGGCGCGGCCCTTGATGGCGATGAAGCCGTCCTTGTCGACCGCCACGATGTCGCCGGTGTCGTGCCAGCCGTCCGGTGGCGGATCGATGACGCCGGGCTTGTCGAACTTCAGGTAGCCGAGCATGACGTTCGGGCCGCGCACGAACAGCCGGCCGCCGACCTCGATGCCTGGGACGGGATCGAGGCGCATTTCCATGAGAGGACTGAGGCGCCCGACCGAGCCTACGCGGTTGGCGACCGGCGTGTTGATGGCTAGGACCGGAGCCGTCTCGGTGACGCCATAGCCTTCCAGGATGCGTTGGCCGAAACGCTCCATGTAGACGTCCCGCGTGCGCTGCTTCACGGCCTCGGCGCCGGCAATGATCATCCGTACCGAGCGGAAATCGTAGGGATGCGCTGATCGAGCGTAGCCATTGAGGAACGTGTCGGTCGAGAACACGATGGTGGCGTTGGTCTGATAGATCAGTTCCGGGACGATCCGGTAGTGCAATGGCGACGGGTACAGATAGATCGGTGTGCCCGACGAGAGGGGCATGATCAGGCCGCCTGTGAGGCCGAAGGAGTGAAACACGGGCAGAGCATTGAACACCTTGTCTTCGGCGTTGGCGGGCACGCAGGTGAGCGCCTGCGCGACGTTGGCCAGGATGTTGCGGTGGGAGAGCACCACGCCCTTGGGCATGCCTTCAGATCCCGACGTAAACAGAATAACGGCGGGCGACTTGGGGTCGGGCACAGCGCGCGGTTTGCCGCCGGCCATCAGACCACGGAGTTTATCGGCGATTGAGATAGTCGCCCGCACGTCTTCCAGGTAGACGGTCTTGACGCCCTCGCCTTCAAGTCGCGCGACCATCTCGCCCAGGCGCGCCTTGTCGATGAAGGCGCGCGACGTCAGCACGGTTCTCACTTCGGCTGTTTTGCAAGCGGCGGCGACATTTATGATGCCTGCGGTGTAATTCAACATGGCGGTGATACGGCCGATCCCCTGCAAGGCGTAGAAGGTCACCACGACCCCGGCGGTGTTGGGCAGCAGCACGCCGACCGTCGATCCCGCCGATGTCAGGGCCTCGAGTTTTGCGCCGAGCACTTGTGCGCTGGTTATAAGCTTTTTGTAGGTGAGGTGGGTACGGAGCGGATCCTCGATCATCACCGCACCGACGTCGCGGCGGGCCTGCGCCGACACCAGGGCCTGGAACAAGGACTTGTCGATACTGGCGTTTTGAACAGCGCTTTCCACCATGATGTCGTTGAGCGCGGCGCCGGCGGCGCGGCGGCGATCGCGACCGCTGAGCGTGGCATCGAGCGTCAGTTTACGTGGCGGCAGGATGGTGACGCGGACCTTCGGGAAGGCCATCTTGGCGAGTTGTGTAATGCGCAGATAGGAAAAGGGCGTATGCTCGAGACCGTCGATCCGTACCGGGACGACCCAGGCATCCGCCTTGTCGGCAATAAGTCCGGCGCCTTCGTAGACCTTCATCAGACCGGTGGTCACCGTCAGCCGGCCTTCAGGGAAAATCACCAGCGATTGGCCTGACTTCACGATGTTGATCAGGTCGCGCGTGGCGAACGGCTTGGTTGGATCCATCGTGTGCGCATTGATCAGCTTAAGGAAGGGCTTCACCCACCAAGCCTCTGCGATGCCGCTGTCGACGGCGAACGAGGCGTGCGCGGGTAACAGCGCGTGCATCACCGGACCGTCCATCAGGCTGGTGTGGTTGGGTGTGATGACAGCGCGGCTGCCGGCGGGGGGGAGGTTTTCCAGGCCCTTCACTTCGAGGCCATAGAAGTACTTGAAGATCAGCATGGCAAAATCCTGCACGCCCTGGCGACCCCAAGCACGCAGCACAAGGAGCATCGCGGCGAGGTTGCCGAGGGCGGTGATCGCCAGGATGGTGGAGGTCGAGAAACCCAATGTTTGCAGGACAATCAGCGCGAGTGTCGCGGCGGTCATGAAGGCGGCGTTGAGTACGTTGACGCCGCCGATGACGCGGGCGCGGTGGTCGGCGACGGCGCCGGCCTGTACCGAGGCAAAGGAAGGGACGACATAGAGGCCGCCGGCAAAGGCCAGGCCAATGAGGTCCACGGCGACGTGCCAGCCGGTGATGGTGGCAAAGAAGTCGCCGATCGATAGTTCCGGCGCGACGGCCACGGGAGCGGCGCCGGAGACAGCCCAGGCGAGGTCAAAGCCGAACAGGGCCATCAGCAATGCGCCTGCCGGCACCAGGGCCAGATTGGGGCGCAGATGGCTGAGGCGCGCAGCGACCACCGAGCCAACGGCGATGCCGATGGTGAAAAGCGCCAAGGCGAGGTTCGTCACTTCGGGCGCGCCGTTCAGCTTGTCCTTCATCATGGCGGGAAGGAGGGTGAGGACGACGATGCCGACCAGCCAGAACCAAGAGACGATCAGGCCGCCGATCCAGCTCGGGCGATCCTTGCGAAGCTCTGTAAGAAGACGGAATGTAGAAGTGAGCGGATTGCGGTCGATAACAATGGTATTATCGCCTTTTCCGGTCGAAGGAATGGCATAGGCGGCGGCGACGCAGACAGCGGCGAAGATGAGGACGGCGGGCAACACCAGCCAATTGGCCGAGGCATGCGTGGCCGCCTCGCCGCCGGCAATGGTGCCGATCAGGATGGCGGCGAAGGTCGCGCCTTCCACCAGCGCGTTGCCGGCGGACAATTCCTCCGTCTTCAGATGATCTGGTAGGATGCCGTACTTGATCGGGCCGAACAGCGCGGCGATGATGCCGTAGCCGAGGATGGCGAGCAGGAGAATGACGGGCGACTGCATCAGGAAACCGATGCCGGCGACGACGGCGACCGGGATCTCGGCGAGTTTCAGCCGGCGTGCAATCAGCGCCTTGTCGAATTTATCCGCGAGCTGACCACCCAGCGCCGAGAGGAAGAAGAACGGCATCACCAGGGCCGCGCTGGCCAGCGCCAGCCAAGTCTCTTTGCCGTCGCCGCCCAGCCGATAAATGATCAGCATGCCGAGCGCAGTCTTGACAAAGTTGTCATTCAACGCTGAGAGGAACTGCACCACGAACAGTGGCAGAAACCGGCGGGTACTGAGCAGCGATGCGAACATGAAATAATCCCTTAAACGGAACATCAGAAAGCGGATTAAATTAAACGTGAGGTCAGGCGACGGGGAAGGGAGGCGGGTGACACAGCGCTGGGAACCTGGAAAAGCGACAGGAAGACAGCAGTAAAACATTGAGAAAAATCGAGAAAAACCTGTAAAAATACTGTAGGACGTGGGGAAATCCTGGACGATGCGGGACGTGGTGAGAAACTGCGGTAAAGCTAGAGGCCGCCTCACCATTTTTGCACTCAAGACTCTTGCGCATTTTCGACCCACGCTAATCCAGTACAGTGAATGATTTATTATTATCCGTCATGATCGACTTGCGGTAGTCAAAGAGAAGTCCATAATAACATAATAAAGATGATAAGTCGACATAATAAAACACCCTAGAGTTATTGGTCGTCTACTCGTTCTGTTTCACTTATGTCCAGACTGGTTACACGCGTGACCTCAACCCGCCCCGGGGCCGGCGATCGGAGCTTTCGCAGGCTTCTGGGTTGGCGCGTTGACCGATGATGAACATCGTTCACGAATGGCTATATGGCGATCGGTGCCAGCGGTTCAAGGGCGCTTCGTGCTTTGGGTTCACAAGGGGTTTCGGGTTCGCTTGGATTGGTGAATGGCAGGCCGCCGCATGGCTGGTCCCCCCCAATCGAAAAGGCCGACAACGCGTTGCCCCGGGCGGCCGCTTCAATAGCGGTCGATGACCTTGCCGGTTTCGCGCACGATCTTGCCCTTGCCTTCCGCGAGGTCCACCTGCAAGCGCGTGTAGCCGGTGCCGCCGGTGCGTTTGGTGGCCGAGGCAACCTTGAAATCGTAGACGAAGGTGAGTTCGTAGACGCGGCCGGCGCTGCGTAAGGGGCGGATCGCGAGGGTGCCGGGCTGCAGCGTGAATTCGCGCGACGGCCAGCGGGCGTAGTAGTTCAGCTTGTCGCGCACGATCTTTTCCAATGAGGTGCCCTGCTTGCCGAAATAGTTGACCTTCGACGCATAGATGCCGCGCAGGACGTCGGGGCTGACATTTTCGCCGCTGAGGTAGAACTGGGTGACAAATCTGGCGAGGCGCGCTTCGATGTCGCTGGTGTTGGGATTTTTTGGCGGCTGGTAGGCGCTGACTTCGCCGTTGGCGTTCAACGTCGCGATGTCCGTGTGCTGAGGAGTGGCGTCGTCGCCATCCGTTGGTTGCCCGTCATCGGCTGCCACGGCGGCGCTGGTCACGCCCTCGCCGGTGCTCGGCACCGCGATCAGCCAGGCGTTGGAGAGCACCGCGTCGCCGGTATGGCGCTCGGGATCGGGGGCGTCGATGTAGCCGGCGATAATGATTTTTTCGCCGATCAGGCTGTCGAGTTTCTGCTCGCCGGCCGTGTCGCTGGTCAGGATCTGAACCGTGCGCACGCCGTCAAGCTGGATCGGTGCGCCCTCCAGACTGGTCGCCTCGGCGCAGGCGGGACGGGCGAGTTCGATCTGATAGCCCTTCAGGCTGCCGCCGGTCTGGCTACCAAGCCGCATCACTGTGAGTTGACCCTGGATCGGGC
The DNA here is from genome assembly GCA_963732765.1 of uncultured Alphaproteobacteria bacterium. Taxonomy (GTDB): domain Bacteria; phylum Pseudomonadota; class Alphaproteobacteria; order Rhizobiales; family Hyphomicrobiaceae; genus JANYHF01. The sequence goes on from CAVTAS010000001.1 coordinate 108,576, forward strand.
GCTTGCTGGCGAGACAGCGCGCCTCGGCGGCGGTCGCGACGGCGATGGAAACAAGCGCCGTTCCCAGGACAATGAGTGCTTTCGGGCGCATGGGCGTGGCTCCAGGTTGGCTTGCAGAGTTGATTGGCCGGTTGTGCTCGACGGCAAAATAGCATCCAAATTGTGACTGCGCCATGATGCGCTGGTCTCCCACTGGAATTGCCCCGATGCCCGTCACCCCGTCACTCGTCGCTTCTTCCAAAGACCCGCTGCTGCAACCCTATCAGCTCAAGCACCTGACGCTAAAGAACCGCATTCTCTCGACCGCGCACGAGCCGTCCTACTCCGAAGACGGTATGCCCAAGGAGCGCTATCGGCTCTATCATGCCGAAAAGGCCAAGGGCGGTATCGCGCTGACGATGACGGCGGGATCGGCTGTGGTTGCCGCGGATTCGCCGCCGGCCTTCGGCAATCTTCATCTCTACAAGGATGAGATTGTGCCGTGGCTGGCCGAGATGGCGGATGCCTGCCACGAACACGGCGCCGCTATCATGATGCAGATCACGCATCTGGGGCGCCGGACCAACTGGAACAAGGCGGACTGGCTGCCGGTGCTGGCGCCTTCGCCGGTGCGCGAGCCGGCCCATCGGGCATTCCCCAAGGAGATGGAGGATTGGGACATTGCCCGGATCATTACGGCGTATGCGGATGCGGCCGAGCGGTTGAAGGCAGGCGGGTTCGACGGGTTGGAGTTCGAGTGCTACGGGCACCTGATGGACGGGTTCTGGTCGCCGCTGACCAACAAGCGCACCGACGAGTGGGGCGGATCGCTCGACAATCGGCTGCGGTTCTCGTTGCTGGTGTTCGAGGCTGTGCGCAAACGTGTCGGCCCGGAGTTTATCGTCGGTGCACGGCTGGTCGCCGACGAGGATCATGCGCAGGGCATCTCGAAGCCGGAAGGGTTGGAAATCTGTAAACGGATTATCTCGACCGGGCAAGTCGACTTCCTGAACATCATCCGTGGGCATATCGAACACGATGCGCCGCTGCAGAGGGTGATCCCGACCGGTGGCATGGTGTCGGCGCCGCACTTGGATTTCTCCGGCGAAGTGCGGGCGGCGACAAAATTCCCGACCTTTCATGCCGCGCGCATCAACGATGTGGCGACGGCGCGCCATGCCATTGCGTCGGGCAAGCTCGACATGGTGGGCATGACGCGCGCGCATCTGGCCGATCCCTACATCGTCGCCAAAATCATGGCGGGTGAGGAACAAAGCATCCGGCCGTGCGTGGGGGCAACCTACTGTATCGATCGAATTTATGAAGGTCACGGTGCGCTTTGCATCCACAACGCCGCAACTGGCCGCGAAAAGACGATGCCGCATGCGATTGTTTCCGCGCCGGGAAAGAGACGTATCGTGATCGTCGGTGCAGGGCCGTCGGGGCTCGAAGCGGCAAGGGTATGCGCAGCGCGTGGGCACCAGGTGACGGTGCTGGAGGCCGCTCCCGAGGCAGGCGGGCAGATGCGCATGATCTACCGTGTCAAGCGGCGCTCCGAGATGCGCGGGGTCGTTGACTGGCGGTTGGCGCAATGCACACGGGCGGGGGTGGAGTTCCGGTACAATACGTTGGCGGACGAAAGCGATGTGCTGGCGCTGCAGCCGGATGTGGTGCTGATCGCAACCGGCGGTCTGGCGCAACGGCATCCCCAGGTGGCGGGCAACGATCTTGCCGTGACGGGTTGGGACATCCTCTCGGGCGATATCGCTCCTGGGAAAGACGTTCTGCTCTATGACGATCACGGTGGGCAGCAAGGCCTGATGGTTGCCGAGTTCCTGGCCGAAGCCGGCGCGCAGCTGGAACTTGCGACTCCCGAGCGCTTCTTCGCCCCCGATGTCGGCGGGCTCAATCATGTCAGCTACATGCGGGCGCTGCAGACCAAAAACGTCCGCATCAGCATCTGCACGAAAGTGCTCAGTATAAAGCGCGAGGGCAACCGGCTCGCAGCCAGGCTCGGCTCCGACTACTCCGATCGCATCGAAACACGCCTGGTCGATCAGGTCGTGATCGAGCACGGGACGCTGCCGCTGGATGAGCTCTATTTCCGGCTGAAACCGAAATCGCGCAATCTCGGCGAGATGGACTACGCGGCCTTGATTGCCGGTGGTCCACAGGCCATCGTTAAAAATCCGGCGGCGGCGTTTCAGCTCTTTCGCATTGGCGATGCTGTCGCCCATCGCAACATCCACGCCGCGATCTACGATGCGTTGCGTCTGTGTAAAGACTTGTGAGGACAACCAATGGATTTCGAACTCAAAGGCCGCAAGGCCATCGTCTGCGCGGCATCGAAGGGGCTCGGACGCGGCACTGCGGAGGCGCTGGCCGCAGAAGGTGTCGATCTCGTGATCTGTGCACGCACCAAAGACGTGCTTGACGCCACCGCCGAGCACATCCGCAAGTCCTCAGGCGTAGCTGTCACGGCCATCGCCTGCGATATCACTACCGAGGCTGGACGCGCGGCGGTCCTTGCTGCCTCGCCCGCGCCCGACATCCTCATCAACAATGCCGGCGGACCGCCGCCGGGCAAATTCGCCGACTTCACGCTCGACGACTGGCGCAAGGCCGTCGAGGCCAACATGCTCACGCCCATCGCGCTCATCCAGGCCGTTGCCGGCGGCATGCAGGAGCGTGGTTTCGGGCGCATCGTCAACATCACATCGTCGGCCGTGAAGGCCCCGATCGCCTCGCTGGAGCTGTCGAACGGCGCGCGCGCAGGCCTCACCGGGGCGGTCGCCGCCCTCGCTCGCCAGACCATCCGGCGCGGCGTCACCATCAACGCCCTGTTGCCCGGCTGGCATGATACCGATCGCATCCGGTCGTCGATGGCGGGTCGGGCCAAAGCCGCCGGCGTCGCCTATGACGACTACGTCGGCCTGGCCATCGCCGGGACGCCGGCGGGCCGCATGGGCACCATCGCCGAGTTCGGCGCCGCGGTGGCCTTCCTGTGTTCGGTGCAAGCGGCCTATATCACGGGGCAGAACATCCTGATCGACGGTGGCGACTTTCCCGGGACGCTTTAGCGAACCGGATGCGGCCGGATAGATTTGGTGCACTGCACAAACGTTTTGGAATTGCTCACCCTTGACGCAAGCCAGCGCATCTTGCTATGACAACGTTGTCATCGCAGGATGGATGCCACTTCATGACGACGCTGAAAGATGTCGCACGGCTGGCGGGCGTTTCGCCCAAGACCGTGTCGCGCGTCGTCAACCGCGATCCGATGGTGTCGCAGGAGACGCGCTCCAGCGTCGAGAAGTTCGTCGCCGAACTGGGCTACGTTCCCAACGACGCCGCCCGCCGCATGCGCACGCAGACCTCGCGCGTGGTCGGCTTCCTCACCGACGTCATTGCCACCACACCCCATTCGGTCGACATCGTGCGCGGCGTGCACGACGAGCTGCGCCGCGAAGGCCGCACCATGCTGATCGCCAACTCGGGCGGCGCTAAAGATCAGGAGGCCGAATATTGGCGCCTGTTCCGCGCCCAGGGGGCCGCCGGCGCGCTCTACGCCACCATGTTCCATCGCACCGTCGATCTCGGCGAAATCGCCTTCACGGGACCGATCGTGCTGGTCAACTGCCTCGACAAGAAGCTGCGCATGCCCGCGGTGTTGCCGGACGATCTCGAAGGTGGCTACACGCAGGCGCATCATCTGCTGGAGCTCGGTCACCGCCGCATCGGGCTGGTGTCACTCAATCCAATTCTCAACGCCGCCAAACTGCGCCGTACCGGCATGGACAAGGCGCACAGAGACTATAACGTCGCTTTGGACGAAGCGCTCGTCCGTCCCGGCATGAGTGGGCCAATTGGCAGTGAACGTCTGATCGCATTCGAAGCCGCGCGCGAACTGCTGTCGCTGCCGCGCAAGAAGCGTCCGACGGCTATTATCTGCGGCCACGATCAGATCGCGCTGCAAGTCATGTCGGCGGCCGTCGAACTCGGTCTCAAAATCCCGCAGGACCTCTCGATCATCGGCTTCGACGATCAGCGCACTATCACCGAAGCCTTGCGCCCGGCGCTGACAACGGTGGCGCTGCCCTATAGCGAGATGGGTCGCAAGGCGACCATGCTTCTCGACGAACTCATCGCCGGCAAGACCGTTTCCGGTCAGCCGGTGCTGATGCGCTGCCCGCTCGTCGAGCGGGACAGCTGTCGTCCGCCACCGGCCAGTTAAGGCCGGGACGGACGTCGACTGATTTTTGCCTGGGATAGGAAACGTAGCAGGAGGAGTGTTCTTATGAAACTGACAACACTGTCGAAATTGACTGGCGGACTGACACTGGCGGCCATGCTGCTGTCGTCCACCGCCGCGCTCGCGGCCACCGATCTGTCGCTGTGGTACCATGGCGCCGGCAACGAGGTCGAGAAGAAGATCATTACCGGGATCATCGACGACTTCAACAAGTCGCAGGGCGATTGGAAGGTCAATCTCGAGCAGTTCCCGCAGGCTGCCTATAACGACTCGGTGACCGCCGCCGCCGTCGCCAAGAAGCTGCCCGACATCCTCGATGTCGACGGCCCGGTGATGCCCAGCTGGGCCTGGGCCGGCTACATGGCGCCGCTCGATCTGCCCGCCGAGACCTACGCCAAGTTCCTGCCCGGAACCATCGGCAAGTGGAACGGCAAGGTCTACTCGATCGGCCTGTGGGACGCCGCCGTGGCCATGGTCACGCGCAAGTCGACGTTGGACTCGAACGGCATCCGCATCCCGACGCTCGACAAGCCCTGGACCGGCGACGAGTTCGACGCCGCCCTGGTGAAGTTGCAGGCCAGCGGCAAGTTCGAGAACGCGCTCGACCTCGGCATGGCCTGGAAGGGCGAGTGGTACCCCTATGCCTTCAGCCCGTTGTTGCAGAGCTTCGGCGGCGATATCGTGGACCGTTCCAGCTACAAGACGGCCGAAGGCGCACTGAACGGCGAAGCCGCCAAGAAGTTCGGCGCCTGGTGGCAGAGCGTGTTCAAGCGCAAGCTGGCCCCCGGCACCTCGCAGAGCCCGGCCGATCGTGACTCCGGCCTGATCAGCGGCAAATACGCCATCGCCTGGAACGGCAACTGGGCCGCACTCGGCGTGATCGACAAGTTCAAGGAAGACACGCTGTTCCTGCCCGCGCCCGATTTCGGCAAGGGCCCCAAGATTGGCGCCGCCTCCTGGCAGTTCGGCGTCTCGGCGACCAGCGCCCACAAGGACGGCGCCAACGCCTTCATCAAGTTTGCGCTGCAGGACAAATATCTGAGCGCGTTCTCCGACGGCATCGGCCTCATTCCTTCGACGCCGGAAGCGGCCGCCGCCACCAAGAACTACAAGGCCGGTGGCCAGATGGCGGTCTTCTTCGACCTCAGCAACAAGCAGGCGCTCGTGCGCCCTGTTACCCCGGGCTACCCGGTTGCAGCCAAGGTATTCGAGAAGGCCCTGGCCGACCTTGCCGACGGCGCCGACGTCGAAAAGACGCTCGATGCTGCGGCTGACGAAATCAATGCCGACATCAAGAAGAACAAGGACTACGGCAACTGAGATACCCACCGCCCCGGGCGACCGGGGCGGTGCCCCCTTGGGGGTGGGTGGAGGAGCGCGCGTATTGCGGGACCGGCGCACGAACGCCTGTCCCCGGGGGGTCCGTGCGCTCCTCCAGGTGTTTGAGTTGTCTGTCCGGCTTACGATTGAATCCCGAACCGTAGACGAGTTCGACGCGCTATGACGCCCACGACCAATTCCAAACTGATGACCTCCTCGCTGGCCGGCTGGCTGATGGCCGGGCCGGCGCTGGCGTTGATCGGCCTGTTCATAGTGCTGCCGTTGATCTTCGGCTTCGTGTTTTCCTTCACCAATCAACGGCTGATTTCGCCCAATCCGACCGAGTTCGTGGGCACGTCAAACTACACCCAGTTGCTGGCGCTCGGCGTCCTGAAGCTCTCGCCAGTGGTCGACCCGCAGACCCAGGCACCCGTGCTGGACGCATCCGGCAAGCCGACCTATCCGGCTTTGCGCAGCTTCGTGCGCAACAATCCGGACTATCCCTATTACAACGGCATGCGCGAGTGGACCTCCTTCGCCTGGGGGCAGGATCGCGTCTACCTTCTGGCCCGCGACGTTGTCTTCATGCAGGCGCTGGTCAACACTTTCATCTTTGTGCTGTTCGTTGCGCCGCTGCAGGGCGGGCTGGCGCTCGGCCTGGCCATGATGATCAATCAGAAGCTGCCGGGCATCAACATCTTCCGCGCCATCTACTTCATGCCGGTGGTGGTCTCGATCGTCGTCGTCTCGCTGCTCTGGCGCTTCATTTACGACGGCCAGCACGGATTGCTCAACACGCTGCTCGGCACGCTCACATTCGGCGCCTTCAAGCCGGTGGATTGGCTCGGGCAGACCTCCACGGCGCTGCCCGCCATCATCGCCATGTCGATCTGGCAGGCGGTTGGCTACCACATGGTGATCTGGTTGTCGGGACTGCAGACCATTCCGGCAACGCTCTACGAGGCGGCCCGCATCGAGGGCGCGACCGGCTGGCAGACCTTCCGCTATGTCACCTGGCCGGGCCTGCGCAACACCGCCGTGCTGGTGCTGATCGTCATCACCATGCAGGCCTTCGGTCTGTTCGCCCAGGTCGCCGTGATGACCCGCGGCGGGCCGTTGGATTCGACGCAGACCGTGGTGTTTCAGGCCATCGATCGCGGCTATGGCAAACAGGATATCGCCGGCGGCTCGACCATCTCGATCGTTCTGTTCGTCATTGTGCTCAGCATCTCGCTGCTGCAGGGCTATCTCACCAGGGAGCGCGTGCGATGACGACGGCCGCCCAGCACCTGCCGGCCCAAACGGCGTTGCGCTACGCACTGCTCATCCTGGTGGCGCTGATCTTCTGTTTCCCGCTGGTCTTCATGGTCATCTCGTCCCTGAAGCCAGACCTGCAGCTCCTCACCGACACCAACTCGATCCGCGCCATTCTCCCGGTCGGCGATATCTCGCTGAACAATTACTTCGCCGCCTTCAAGCGCGCACCGGTCGCCACCTTCGTGTTCAATTCGGTGCTGGTCACCACCACCACGGTGATGCTGTCGCTGGCCATTTGCTCGCTGGCGGCCTTCTCGTTCGTGTTCCTCAATTGGCGCGGTCGCGATTTCTTCCTGGCTCTGATCATCTCCTCGCTGATCCTGCCGTTCGAGACCATCGCCGTGCCGCTGCTGCTGATCGTCAACAACCTGCCTTGGATCGGGACCTCGGGGCTAACCATCGGCTGGCTCAACAGCTACCAGGTGCAGATCGTGCCGTTCATCGCCGATGGGCTGACGATCTTTCTCTTCGTGCAGTATTTCCGCGACCTGCCGCGCGAACTGGTCGAAGCCGCGCGCATCGAGGGCGCCACGTGGTGGCAGGTCTACTACAAGGTCATCATGCCGCTGGCCGGGCCGGTGATCGCGACCGCCGCGATCCTGAAATTCCTGGTCATGTACAACCAGTTCCTCTGGCCACTGATGGTGACGCAGGCCGAGCAGTACCGCCCGGTCATGGTCGGCCTGCAGTACTTCTTCCAGCTCAACATCGCCTGGGGCGAGGTGATGGCGTATCTGTCGCTGATCACCGTACCGGTCCTGGTGTTCTATCTCCTCCTGCAACGCGCCTTCATCGCTTCGATCGCCTCGGTCGGCATCAAGGGCTAGTCCGAAAGGTTTCTCTGTCGTGGTACTCGCAATCAACTCCAAGTGGATCTGGGACTTCTGGCTGGTCCAGGACGCTCAGGATTGGCACATCTATTTTCTGCAGGCGGACAAAACGCTGGGCGATCCGGAACTGCGCCACCGCAACGTCACGCAAGGCCACGCCGTCAGCCGCGATCTTGTCAATTGGACGCACAAGGGCACCTGCTTTACCCCCTCCAAGGGTCCGGCCTTCGACGATTGGACGACCTGGACCGGCTCGGTGCTGAAAGACGAGAAGGGCCTCTGGCACCTGTTCTACACCGGCACGCCGCATGCCGAGGCCGGCATGAAGCAGCGCATCGGCCATGCCACATCAACGGATATGCACAGCTGGCAGCGGGTCGGTGACGGCTTGGCGCTCGACATCTCGGGACCGGACTACGAGGAATACACGCCCGGCCACTGGCACGACCGCGCCATGCGCGACCCCTGGGTGATGCGCGATCCCAGCGGCCCCGGTTGGCTGATGTATTTCACCGCCCGCGTGCCGGGCCTGGCCGAGCCGAACGCCGGCGGCTCGATCGGTTTTGCCACCTCGCCCGATCTCAACACCTGGACCCTCCAGCCCCCGGTGTTTCGCGGCGGCCTGTTCGGCCAGATGGAAGTGCCGCAAGTGTTCGAGCATGGCGGGCGCTGGTATTGCCTGTTCTGCAATGCCGGCGAGCACTGGTCCAAGGCCTACCGCCAGACCAATCCGCAAACGCCGGTGACGGGATCGCATTATCTGATGGCGGATAATCCGCTGGGACCCTGGCGCGTCGCCCCCGGGAAATTCCTGGTCGGGCATAATCCCTGCCGCCTCTACGCCGGCAAGATCGTCAAGCGCGACGGCAAGCTGTTCTTCATGGGCTTCATCCACACCACGCCGACGCAAGCGTTCGTGGGCGAGGTCAGCAATCCGATTCCGGTGCAGGTCGGCGCGGATGGATTGCTCAGCGTCAACGATGCGGATATCTGACGGGGTAAGAGCATGGCCAGCGTCGAACTTCAGGGCATCCGCAAGAGCTTCGGCTCGGTCGAGATCATCAAGGGCGTCGACCTGAAGCTGGAACACGGCGAGTTCGTGGTGTTCGTCGGCCCGTCGGGCTGCGGAAAATCGACGCTGCTGCGGCTTATTGCGGGACTTGAGGATATTTCTGCTGGTACACTGAAGATTGACGATCGCGTCGTCAACGATCTTCCGCCTAAGGACCGCTCCATCGCCATGGTGTTCCAGTCCTATGCGCTGTTCCCGCATATGACGGTCTTCGACAACATCGCCTTCGGCCTCAACATCGCCAAAGCGCCCAAGGCCGAGATCGAGGAGAAGGTGGGCGAGGCCGCGCGCATCCTGAAGCTGGAAGAGCTGCTGCAGCGCAAGCCAGCTCAGCTCTCGGGCGGACAGCGGCAACGGGTTGCGATCGGTCGCGCCATCGTGCGCAAGCCCGGCGTGTTCTTGTTCGACGAACCTTTGTCCAACCTTGACGCGGCCCTGCGCGCCAACACTCGCGTCGAGATCGCCAAGCTGCACCACGACCTCGGCGCGACCATGATCTACGTCACGCACGATCAGGTGGAAGCCATGACGCTGGCCTCCAAGATCGTGGTGCTGGAGGCAGGCGAAGTGCGCCAGGTCGGCTCGCCGATGCATCTCTACAACCATCCCGCCAATCTGTTTGTGGCGGGGTTCATCGGCTCGCCGAAGATGAACTTGCTCGGCGGCACGATAGCCGCAGCCGGGGCAGCCGGGGTCGAGGTGCAGCTGGCAGGCGGTGCGCGGCTGAAGGCGCCGGGCGGATACGGCAAGGCCGCGGCCGGCGATGCGATAACGCTCGGTGTACGACCCGAACATCTGACGGCAGCCGCCAACGGGCCCCTATCCGGCAAGATCGAAGTGGTCGAGCGCCTAGGCCCCGAGACGCTGGTCAGCGTCGCCCTCAACGGCGGCGGGGCGCTCACCGCGTCCCTGCCCGGCGACAGCCCCGCTAAACCGGGCGAAACCTTGGCCTTTGCCCCGGACACGGGCCACCTGCACCTGTTCGACGCTGCAGGCATGGCGATGGCGCGGGGTTAGCATTACATCAGTTCCCGCGTAATTTTGTCCGCCCACGTCCGTTCGCAGACGCGCGCGTCACCCTCGAAGGCTACCAGCTTGGCCTCGATGAAAAAGTGCTGATCGTCCATCGTCAGGCGCGTGACGGTCTCGGTGCGGATGCTCCAGTCGCCGCGCCGCCGCGCAATGATCCAGCGGCATTCGCTGACGGCCGATAGCGGATCGTCCGTGCGGATTTCGTAGGTCTCGTCGCGCAGCTCGCTGATAATCAGGCCGTCGGCGGTGGCGATCTCGGTTTCGCCGGTGTCGACGATGACGCGGTAGCGCGTCAGGCCGGCGGCAAGGTCGCGCTCGACCCAGCGGCGGTTGTGTTCGGGCGTGAGTTGACGGTAATGCGGCAGCGGATCGGGGTTGGTGGGTTCGGGGACGGGATAGGAGTCGCGACCGGTGCGGACCGGAAGATAGAGCAGGCTATCGGTGCCAAAGCCCACGGTCGCCGTCACGCGATGGGGTGTCGGCAGAATGAGTGGCCAGTAGGCCGTCGAAATCGCAAGCCGGATGCTGTGACCGGGCAGGAACCTGTGGCCGCATTCGTCGAGCTGCCAGCGGACAGTCTCGGATTTGCCCGCAACCATCGGCTCGGGCCACGCGTTGCCATTGCGGTGGGCGAGGTTGAGAATTCCGAAGCTGACGCGCTGGGACGTACCATCGGGATGCACATCCATCAGCCGGGCAGCCAGCGCGCCGATCGGGGCGTCGATCGCTACCGATAATGAAAGCTCGGGGCGGCCGAGAATCTCCAAGCCGTCGAGGGCCGGGGTCTCGAACGTCAGCGATCCTGCATCGTCGATGCGCTGATCGGCGGGCAGGTCGCCAACCGGGCTGAGCGTGAAGTACTCGCCGCCCATTGTGCCGGTGTCCTGCGGCGAACAGATGGTAGCGGTACCAGACGTGCTGCCAAAAAAGACTCGGAGCGTGCCGTCCGGCATAAGTGTCAATGGGCTGAGATGCCGTCCTTCGCGCGATGCGGGGCCGTCCGCCACCCACCGCCCCGGATCACGGCGGCGTTCGTGGGTGGGCCGCACATGCTCCGTGATAAACGCCCGGTACGCCGGCAAATCCTCCGCCCCATTGCGCACATCCTTCAGCCAGCGGTCCCACCAGCGGATCGCCTCGCCGAGAAAATCCATGCGCGGATGCGGCCAGGCGAAATGCGGGTACTTGTGGATCCACGGGCCGTTGATAGCCTTCACTACGCCCTTGAGATTGGCCAGTGCGGCGGGCGGGGCGTTCTTGTAGCCATCGCCCCAGCCGCCGATGATCAGCACGGGGACGGTTATCGCGGCGTAGTCCTCGCAGATCGAGCCGTGCTTCCAATAGTCGTCGCGCGTCTGATGGCGCAGCCAAGTCAAGAGCCCCGGCTCGATATGCTGCAACCGCTCCAGCCATTGCGCACGCCAGCCCTCGCCGACCAGGGCCGGATCGGCGGGACGGGAATTGTACGCCAGCATATAGGACGACCACGACAGATTGGCCGAGAGCAGCGCGCCGCCCTTGTAGTGGATGTCGTCGTTGAAGCGGTCGACGGTGGTCGAGAGGCTGATGACGGCTTTCAAAGCCGGCGGACGCAGCGCGGCGACCTGCAGCGAATTGAACCCGCCCCAGCTGATGCCCATCATGCCCACCGCACCCGTGCACCAGGGTTGCGCCGATATCCAGGCGATCACTTCGCAAGCGTCGGAAAGCTCGGACGGGCGAATATTCGTCGGTAAACAGACCGTCGCTGTCGCCGGTGCCGCGGATGTCGACGCGCACGCCGGCGTATCCGGCCTCAGCAAAGGTCGGGTAGGTCGCCTCGTCGCGCACGCAGGTGCCGTCGCGCTTGCGGTAGGGGATGTATTCGAGGATGGCGGGGACAGGATCGATATCTGCCTCGTCCGGCATCCAGATGCGTGCCGCCAGCCGGGTGCCGTCGGCGAGCGGAATCCACGTGTGCTCGATGACGCGGAAGCTGCGGAGGTGCTGGCTGTCCATCAACTCACTCCGTCACATCCATCCGTCAACAAACCGTCCCGGCTCGTCATACCCGCGAAGTCGGGTATCCATGCATGCTGGAGTTGGGCGCCAACGTTGGTCTAGTGCCAGTTCCCATTCGACGCGCCCGCTTGTCGAAATCCTTCGCCGAGCCATTGGCTTGCATGGATCCCCGCCTTCGCGGGGATGACGAGGCTTTGGTTGTCGTTCCTCACACCTTGGCGATCAGTTTCGCCCGCGCATCGAGGATGTTGGTCAGCCAATCGACGCGCATTTCCGGCACCGACATGAGCAGGTTCTGCGTGTAGGGATGGAACGGTGGGGCGAAGATCTGCGCCGTGGGACCCTCGTCGACGATCTTGCCACGTAGCATCACGGCGGTGCGGTGCGCGAGGCGGCGCACGATGCCGAGGTCGTGGGTGATGAACAGATAGGCGACGCCCAACTCGTCCTGCAGGCGCTTGAGCAACTTGAGCACGTCGTCGGCCACCAGCTGGTCGAGCGCGGAGGTCGGCTCGTCGCAGATGATCAGGTCCGGCTCGGCGGCCAGCGCGCGGGCGATGGCGATGCGCTGCTTTTGGCCGCCCGACAGTGCCGTCGAGAGGCGGCCCATGTAGTCCTCGGGCAGGCCGACCTGGGTCAGCAACTCGGCGACGCGGGCGCGCACCTGCTTTGGCGAGCGGTTGAAGTAGAATTGCACCGGCCGGCCGACGATCTGCAGGATCGTCTGGCGCGGGTTCAGCGCCACGTCGGGCTGCTGGTAGATGAGCTGGATGCGGCGCAGTTGATCGCGCTTGCGATCCTTCAGGGCGGGCGGCAGCACTTCGCCGGCGAAAGTCACCGATCCCGACTTGGCTGGCAGCAGGCCGACCACCAGGCGGGCGAGCGAACTCTTGCCCGAGCCGGATTCGCCCACGACAGCGACTGTTTCCCCGCGCGATACCGACAGCGATACGTCGTTCACGGCCAGGAATTTTCCATAGGCGCCCGTGGCATTCTTGATCGAGAGCACTTCCAGTCCACGTGGCGCGCTGCTGTCCACGGACAGTCTGTCGGCGGCCTTGCGCTCGGAGACCAGCGCCGTTGTGTAGGGATCATTCGGCTTGAGCAGGATCTGCGAGGACGTACCCTCTTCGATCAGTTTGCCGCCGCGCAAGACCATGATGCGGTCGGCGACCTGCGCCACCACAGCGAGATCGTGGCTGATGTAAAGTGCGGCCGTGTTGTGCTCGCGGATCAAACGCTTGATGAGAGCCAGCACTTCGATCTGGGTCGTGACGTCGAGCGCCGTGGTCGGCTCGTCGAACACCAGGATGTCGGGACGGCAGGAGATGGCCATGGCCACCATGGCGCGCTGCAGCTGGCCGCCGGAAACCTGGTGCGGGTACTTGAAGCCGAACCGGTCGGGGCTCGGAAGATCGAGCTGGCGGAACAGGTCGACGGCCCATGCGCGCGCGGCAGTCTTGTTCATCAGGCCGTGCTGGACCGGCATCTCGGTGACCTGGTCGATGATGCGATGCGCGGGGTTGAAGGACGCAGCCGCGCTCTGGGCGATATAGGCGATCTTCTGGCCGCGCAGATCGCGCCGTCCGGCGGCCGGGAGCCCGCGCGCCTCGATGTCCTCGATGGTGACCTTGCCGCCCCTGATGCGGCAGCCGGCGCGGGCGTAGACCATGGAGGCGAGGCCAATGGTGGATTTACCGGCCCCGCTCTCGCCGATCAGGCCGAGCACTTCGCCGCGCTGCAACTCCAGCGAGATATTGTCGACCAGCACCGCGCCGTTGAGCGCTTCGACGCGCAGGTTCTCGATTTTGAGGATGCCGCCGACCATCTCTAAAGCTCCGCCGAGGCGCCGGACGGACGCGCGTTGATCGACAGCACCCAGTCGACAATCAGGTTGACGCCGATGGTCACCAGGGCGATGGCGAGCGCCGGCCAGAGGGCGATGAATTGGCCCGACTGAATGGTCTGGGCGTTCTCGCGCACCATGCCGCCCCAGTCGGCGAAAGGCGGCTGGACGCCGAAGCCCAGGAAACTGACGGCGGCGACAAACAGAAAATTGAAGCAGTAGCGCAGGCCAAACTCGGTGATGAGCGGCGGAAGCGCGTTGGGCAGGATCTCCCGGAACATGATCGAGAACAGGCCTTCGCCGCGCAGCCGCGCCACTTCGACAAACTCGGTGACGGCGAGGTTGGTTGCGACCGAGCGGGCGAGGCGGAAGACCCGCGTGGAATCGAGGAAGGCGATGACGATGATAAGGGCCAGCGCATTGGCGCCGAAGGGGGCCAGGAAGATCAGCGCCCAGATGAGCAGGGGGACGGAGAGCACGATATCGACGAAGCGGGACAGGGTCTGATCGATGGTCCAACCGCCGACGGCCGCGAGAAAGCCCGTTGTGGTGCCGATCAGAAAGGAGAGCAGCGTGGTCAGCAGCGCGATGCCAAGCGTGGTGCGGGCGCCATAGATGACGCGCGAGAGCACATCGCGGCCGATGTTGTCGGTGCCGAAGGGGAACTGGGCGGTGCCATCGGCCCAGGTGTCGCCGACAGATGCGTCTTCGGGATAGGGGGCGAGCCAGGGGGCGAACACGGCAACAAACACCGCCGCCGCGACGATGAACATGCCGATCCAGGCGGTGAGTGGAGGCTTGTATCCGAAAATGCGCATGCGGATCGAGGCCCTACTTCGGATGGCGCAAGCGCGGATTGACGAGGATGATCAGCTGATCGGCGAACGTGTTGAGGCCGATGAAGGCGGTGGCGAACACCAGGGTACAGGCTAGGATCACCGGCACGTCGCCCTTGGTGACGCCATCCAACATAAGCTGGCCCACACCGGGATAGACGAACACGATCTCGATCACGACCACGCCGGCGACCAGATAGGCCAGGTTCAGCGCCACCACCGAGATGATCGGGGCCGCTGCGTTGGGCAGCGCATGTACGAGAATGACGCGCGCGCGCGACAGGCCCTTGAGGAACGCCATCTCGATATAGGGCTGCGACATGACCGAGAGCAGCGCCGAGCGCGTCGTGCGCAGGATGTGCGCCGTCACCAGCAAGGTAAGGGCAACAGCTGGCAGGAAGACAATATAGATCCGGTGCGTCCAGGTCATATCGCCGAACACGGTCGCCTGCGATTCAAACCACCCGAGCTGGATGGCCAGATAGGTGATCAGCAGGTAGCCGATCAGGAATTCGGGCGCGGAAATGGCGGCCAGCGACAAGATGTTCGCGGCCCGGTCAATCCACTTGCCTTCGTTGATGGCCGCAAGAATGCCTAGGCCGACGGCGATCGGCACGGCGATAAGTGCGGCGTATCCGGCCAGGAACAGCGTGTTGATGAAGCGCGGCTGGAGAGACGTGAGGATATCGCGCTGATTGGTGAGCGCCACGCCGAGGTTGCCGTGAAACGCGTTATTCAGCCACTCAAAGAAGCGGATGTAGGCGGGCCGGTCGAGACCCAGCTCGTGCCGGTAGGTGGCTAGCGTCTCGGGCGTGGCGCCTTGGCCGAGCACGGCGGCAGCGACGTCGTAGGGCAATAGCTCGACGGCCGTGAACATGAGCACGCAAACGGCAAACAGCGTCACAATGCCGAGGATCAGCCTCAGCGCCAGCAGTCGAACCATAGCGCCGTCCCCTGGCGACCCCAAAAGTAAACGCGACCTGGCCACTCCCCCGAGCAGCCAGCGCGTCGTCGGCCGCCCCAGTCCCGCACACTGGGAGCCGGAGCGGCCGTCGTCTCAGCGCACGTCAGATCAGGCGAACCAGGCCTTTTCGGCCAGGCGCTGGTCGGTGAGGTCGTAGCGGGCGTGCGGCTCGACGCCCTTTACCTTTGCGCTGTAGCCGTCGAGGTAATCGGAGATGGCGAAGCAGACCATGCCGCCATCGTCACCGATCATCTGCTGCGCCTTGAAGTACATCTCCTTGCGCTTGGCCTGGTCGAGTTCGACGCGGGCCTCGCCGATCAGCTTGTCGAAGTCCGGGCGCTTCCAGGCCGTGTCGTTCCAGGACGAGCCGGACCCATAGACGAGCGACAGGGCGGCGTCGGCCGAAAGGCGGCGGCCCCAGTAGACGGCGCAGAACGGCGCCTTCAGCCAGACGTTGTCCCAATAGCCGTCGGCCGAGACTTTTTTGATGGTCAGGGGGATCTTGGCCTTCTTCATGCTCTCTTGATACAGCGAGGCGCAATCGACCGCCGTGCCCCAGGCGCCTTCCGACGTCTGCAACTCAAGCGCGGCGCTGCCGATATTGGCCTTCTTGAAGTGGAACGCGGCCTTGTCCGGATCGTAGGCGCGCTGGGCCATTTTGTCATTGTAGAAGGGGTTCAGCGCGTCGATCACGTGATCGTTGCCGGGCACCGCATAACCGTTGAAGACCTGCTTGATGATCTTGTTGCGGTCGATGCCGTACTTCAGCGCCAGACGAAGATCGGCGTTCTGATAGGGACCCTCGGTGACGCGGGCAACGAAGGCATAGCGGTTGCCGGTGCCCTTGGTGCGCACCACGGCGAGCTTCTTGTTCTTCAGGATCTGGCCGACGGTGCGCGGATCGAGGCGGTTGACCGCGTCGACAGCGCCCGACTGCAGCGCGGCGGTACGGGCCGTCACGTCCTGGATGTTGCGGATTTCGACCGTGTCGAAGTTACCGCGGCCGGGCTTCCAGTAGTCGCCACGGTTCTTGAAGACCAAGCGCACGCCCGGCTCGAAGCTCTCCAGCGTATAGGCGCCGGTTCCGATCGGCTTCTGCCAATCCTTGAAGTCCTTCGGCACAATGACGAGGTGGTAGTCGGACAGTATCACGGGGAAGTCGGCGTTGCCGCTGGACAGGGTGAACTTCACCTGGGTCGGCGAAACCGCTTTGATTTCCTTGATCGGCTCAAGAATGCCCTTGGCCGGCGACTTGGTTTCGCCGCGATGGATGTTGATCGAATAGATGATGTCGTCGGCGTCCAGCGTCTTGCCGTTGGAGAACTTGATGCCCTTGCGGACGTTGAAGGTCCACTCGGCGGCGCCGGGCTTGGCTTCCCAGTTCTCGAACAGCTCTCCGGTCGGATTGCCGGCATTGTCGAACTCGATCAGGCAGTTCATGACGCAAAGCGAAGCGCCGATCATGACCGAGTCCGCATAGGTGCGCGGATCGAGCGAATCCGAGGCCGAACCGCCTTCCATGCCGATGCGCAGCGTGCCGCCCTTCTTGGGCGTTGCAGCATTGGCGATGCCGGTGAACAGGCCTTCGGCGGCCGGAATGGTCAGGCCTGTCGCAATAGCCAGCTGAATAAAGTCGCGGCGCGACATAGCCGATTTGGCAGCCAGCTTCTCAGCCGTCGCCAGTTTGCTCTTAAAGTCGTCCATCAAGCACGTCCTCCCAATTATTGTTCGATGACTGGCGCAGGCGCCCGCTATCCTTCCCATTCAACAATTCTCCGGGGCTTCTGTCTAGCACCATCACAGCGGCTGCCACGCCGCAGTCGGTGCCCGGTGCTGAGTCCGGGGCGGGTTTTGGGGGCCTGAGTTGGCCCTGCGCGCTGGATGGATACGAGCAGAACAGCCTCCTGGATTGGCCAAAAGGGGGAAACTATCGCGCGGCCATCCGCGCGCCCGCGCGGTGGTCGTGCCGAAACGCACGCAATTGCAGTGGATGGGCAGCGCAGCTATCCGAAACCGGTGTGCCTTCAATCGGGTATTGCCGCGCTCATGACGCGCGCGGCGCTGACGGCGGCCGCCTTCACCTTTTCCATTTGGCCGGCAGGCGTTCCCGCCAAGAAGGGCACGCTGAGCGCAGCGGCGACCCGCCCGTCGCGGCCAAACACAGGCGCTGCGTAGGCCAGAATGCTCGGTGCGGTTTCCCCCTTGTCCTCGGCCCAGCCACGGCGACGGATGGTTGCGAACTCGCCCTTCAGCCGCTTGGCATCGATCACCGTTTTTCCGGTGTAGGCCGGCATGGGCCGGCTCAACCAATAGTCGAGCGTCTCGGGGCTGAGATGAGCCAGCAGAACCTTGCCCGCCGCACTGGCATGGACCGGCATGCGCTGACCGGCCGCCACCGTCAGGGCGTATTCGCGCCGGCCCTGGGCTGCCGCGATCACCATGACGCCCTCGTCGTCGAGCACGCTGAGTTTGACGCCTTCGCCGATTTCGGCCGCGAGCTTGTCGAGATAGGGCTGGCAGATGGTTGCAACGGCGGCATCGCCGAACCGGGTCGAGGTATGGGCGGCCAGGGACAGCAGCCGGCGGCCGAGATGGTAGGCGCCGCTGTCGTCACGGCGCACCACATCGTGGCTCTGGAGCGAATTGAGCAGCCGGTAGACGGTGGTTCTGGGCAGCGAGAGTGACTCCGTGAGTTCACGAATGGTGCGGCCGGCGGCGAACCGTTCCAGTTCCGCCAGCACCTCCATCATGCGATCGATGATCGGAATTGTGTGCTTTGGCGCTTGTGTTGCGCTGCTCGCTGCCATGCTGCTTTCTGCCCTGCCGTCTTGGTTTGCCCCTCTGGCTGGCAGCACTAGCATTTTCACTTGAACAAATGTAGTTCATATTTGGATAAGACGGAGCGATGAGCCACCGCATCGTTCGCTGCGTAGCCACGCCGCCGGCAGAGCACGGGATCTGACATGAAAATCGTCGCTCAGAAAGTGTTCGTCGCCAACGTCTCGCGCACCAATTTCGTCTTCGTCAAGCTGTTCACGGACGATGGCATCGAAGGGGTCGGCGAGGCGACGCTGGAATGGAAGACCAAGACCGTCGTGGCAGCGCTGGAAGATCTGGAGCGCGCCGTGATCGGGCGCGATCCGTATGCGGTCGATGCCACGATCGAACAGCTGCATCGCGACAGCTACTGGCGTACCGGCGCGCCGTTCCGCACGGCTTTGGGCGCCATTGAAGCGGCGCTGCTGGATATCAAGGGCAAGGCGCTGGGTGTGCCAGTGTTCGAGCTGCTGGGCGGCAAACACCGGAACAAAGTCAAGTGTTACGCCAATCATTGGTTTCATGGCGCCTCGACACCCGAGAGTTATGCTGACAATGCCCGCAAGGCCGTGGCCATGGGCTACCGCGCGCTGAAATGGGATCCGTTCGATAGTGCCGATCTGGAGATGGACCGGCGGCAGCGGCGCCAAACCATCGAGATCGTCGAGGCCGTACGGTCGGCGGTCGGTCCCGATATCGATCTGATGCTGGATGTACACGGACGGCTGAACGTGCCGACGGCGATCGCCATGTGCCGTGAGCTGGCACGCTTCGATCTCACCTGGATCGAGGAGCCGACGCCGCCCGAGAGCATCGATGCCCTGGCCGACGTGCGCGCCTACAGCCCGGTGCCGATCGCCGCCGGCGAGCGCTGGTTCGAGCCACTGCGGGTGCTGGAGGCGCTGAGCAAAAAGGCCGTCGATATCCTGCAGCCCGATGTCTCGCACGTCGGCGGGCTGGGCGAATGCAAGCGCATCGCGCACCTTGCCCATCTGCATATGATCCCGGTCGCGCCGCACAATCCAGTCGGGCCGGTGATGAACGCGATGACGCTGCATGCCTCTCTTGCCATCCCGAATTTTTCGATCTTCGAGACGGTCTCGGTCGATGTGCCCTGGCGCAAGGAACTGGTGCGCGAGACGCTGCAATTCGAAGCTGGGCATATTCTGGCGCCGACCGCACCCGGTCTCGGCGTCGAGCTCAACGAAGAGGCGTGCCTGCGCTATCCCTATGCCGATTATGACGTGCCGCTGTTCGACGGTTCGATGACTGTCAGCGGCGTGGCCGCCGGTGCTGCCACGCTCTCGGATCGCAAATAGGCGACGCAAATGAATCAGTCGCCGCCGACGCAATCGCGGCTGACAACTGTTGCCGTTCGCGCTACTGTCAATGATGAACAAGTTCAGTTCAAATATGAACACTACAATGGAGTTCGCCATGGCTCGTTCGGATGCGATTCCGCGTCACGGTCTGGGCACTTATGGCCGTACCGGCGCCACGGGCACCGCGGCCATGTTGAAGGCGATCGAGATCGGATACCGCCATCTCGATACGGCCCAGACCTACGACACGGAGGCGACGGTCGGCGAGGCCGTGCGCCGGTCCGGTCTGCCGCGCAGCGATTTTTTCATCACGACCAAGGTCGCGGACTTCAATCTGGACCGCGCGAAATTCATGCCGAGCGTTGAGAAGAGCCTGGCGACCATGGGCCTCGGACCAGCAGATCTTCTGCTCATTCATTGGCCCTCGCCAAAGGAACTGGTGCCGATCGAGCACTACATCGAGGCGCTGGCCCGCGCGCAACAGCTTGGCCATGCCCGGCTGATTGGCGTTTCGAACTTCACGATTGCCCACCTTGAACGGACGACGGCGCTGCTCGGAAATGGGGCGATTGCCACCAATCAAGTCGAGATCCATCCCTATCTGCAAGCGCCGAAACTCTGCGCTTACGCCAAGAAGACCGGTCTGACGCTCACCGCCTATCAGCCGCTGGCTCAAGGACGGGTCAGTTCCGATCCGGCGCTCGCCGCTATTGCGGAACGTCTCGGTTCGAACGCGGCTGCGGTCGCGCTCGCATTCCTGATGGCCGAGGGGCACATCGTCATCCCGGCATCGTCGAGCGAAGCGCATCTGCGTGCTAATTTCGCTGCGGACAAGGTTCGTCTGACAGCTGACGACATGGCTGCGATCCGCAAGCTGGAGCGTGGCCTGAGAGTCATCAATCCCAGCATTTCTCCACGCTGGGACGATTGAGAAAAGGTGACGCCATGCTGCCGGCCAGCCAGATCCGCGACATCGCGCGGCCACCGCGGGCGCTTTGCGACGCGCTCGCCAAGATTGGCTCGGCGACGGCGAGCAGCGAACTCAGCCTGATGGGCATCCGCGATCCGCATATCCGCGGGCCGATGGCGCTGAAGCCCGGCCGCTCGGTCGCCGGCCCCGCGCTGACGCTGCAATGTATGCCCAAGCGCGAGGATCTCTACGGCGCGAATGAGTACGACAATCCAGAACTGCAGCTGCATCGCCATGTGCTGTATCCCGCCCAGGCCGGCGATATGGTTGTGGTCGACGCACGCAGCGACATGGGCAGCGGCATATTCGGCGAGATGATGCTCACGTTCCTGGCCGGCCGCGGCGGCGCGGGCGTGGTCGTCGATGGTTGCATCCGGGATTCCGGCATGGCCAGACATCTCGACCTTGGCATCTGGGTCAAGGGCGTGACGCCAAACTACCACGCGCAGACCAGCATCATTCCGTTTGCGGTCAATGTACCGGTGGCCTGCGGCAACGCGCTGGTGATGCCCGGCGATATCATCGTGGCCGATGACGATGGCGCGGTCGTTGTACCGGTTGCGATGGCGGCAAGGCTGATTGAGGTCGCGAGCAAGCACGTCGAGTGGGAAGAGTTTTCCCGCCTGCGCCTGTCGCAGGGCGGGGACTTGCGCACGTACTATCCACTGGCAGCCGAAGCCGAGGCTGAGTACCAGGCCTGGCGGCTGGCGAAGGGCTAGCGCGCCGCCCAGATCGCGCCGCGCTCGAAGATCGTGGCCATTTGCGGGACCTGGAACTCGTCGGCGGTGTGGCCGAGTGCGCTGTAGAAGACGCGCGCCTTGCCATAGCGGCGCTTCCAAACCACCGGCATCACCACGCCGCCGATACCGGGAAAGTGGTCGTCCGTGAACGTCGTGGTTGCCAGGACCTCGTTGCTCGGATCGACGTGCATATAGTATTGCTCGGACCGGTAGGGGAAACTCTTTATACCTTTCATGATCGGATCGCCTGTCTTGGCGATATCCACCTGGTAGTCGATGATGTTGCCGGGATGGGCGACCCACTGGCCGCCCGTCATGAACTGATAGTCGGTTTCGTTGCGGAAGCTGTCGCACATCGAGCCGTGAAAGCCGGCCACGCCAGTGCCATTGCGTACGGCCTCAAGCAGGCCTTGCAGTTCGGGCTTCTCGATGGTCGTCATCGTAACGACCGGCACGATGAGGTCGAGCTTGCCCAGTTCAGGGTCGGTCAGAACCTTGGTGCCGGCCTCGAGACGGACCGAGAAGCCGTTGCGCTCCAGCATTGCTTTGACAAGGTTGGCGCTGCGCTCGGGCGTATGTCCCTCCCAGCCACCCCAGAAAATCAGTGCCGACTTTGTCATGTTGCCGCCTTGGCTTTCTTCTTTAACTGCGCGATGGCCTCAAGCTGCAGGCAGTCGGGCATGATCTGCATCAGCTCGATGCGATTGCCGTCGGGATCCTCGATCCAGGCCTGCCAGTTCTTATCCGCCGCCATCTTTTTCTGGATCGTTAGCGCAATGCCGACGCTTTTCAAATGGGCAATGGTGCTGTCCAAGTCCTCGACGCCGAGGCAGATGTGGTTGATGGCGACGGCGTCGCGGTCGGGCGCCTTGGCACCGATGCCGTCGGGAAACAGCTCCAGATACTGATCATCTGTTATGCGCAGGTAGACCAGCCAGACACCTGCGCTACCGTCGGGTTTGGGTAGGCGCATCATCTCCATCAGGCCGAGCTTGCCGGAATAGAAATCCAGCGACGTGTTGAGGTCCTTGACCTTCAACGCCACGTGGGCGAGTTGCTTGAAACCCATCATTTTTCGGACTTTCTATTCGGGGACAAGACGTTGACCTAGCGCAGCGATAGCGCGTGTGGCTTGCCGCCAGCCTTGAGATTGGCCTCGGCCTTGTACTGAATGCAGTCGGGCGCCATTTCCATGATCTCGATGCGGTTGCCGTCGGGATCCTCGATCCACATGCCGCGGTTGCCATCGATGCCGCGCTTGGTGTTGCGCGGGCGGCTGAGCTTGATGCCGGCCTTGTTCAGTTTGGCCTCGGCCGCATCGGCATCGCTGACCGTCAGGCAGAGGTGAAAGAGTCCCGTGGCGCCGGAACTCTCTGCCGGAACTTTCTCGTCCTTGCCGCCGGGAAACAGCTCCAGGTACAGATTGTCGTTGACGCGGTGATAGACGATCCATGGAGCGCCTGACTTATCGTTGAGGCGCAGCATCTCGGGAAAGCCGATAGCGTTGTAGAAGGCGATTGAGGCCTCGAGGTTGCGCGTCTTGAGCGCGATGTGGCCGAGGCTGTCGAATATTGCCATGGTGAAGCTCCGTGAGCGTTGCAGGCGGCACAGGTTTGCCGGCCCCGTCGGATCGGGGCCGGCAGTCCAACTCACTTGAAGACGGCGGCATGTTCCTTCTTCAGCATGGCGATGGCATCGTCCGTGCTCATCTTGGGATCGCCCTGGAACGTATACATCGTGTTCCAGACCGAGTTGATCCAGTCGCCGTCACCGATATAGAACGGGTTCTCGACGCTGAAGCCCGGCTTCTTGAGGCTGTCCAGCACCAGCGTGTTGCAGGCATCGAGCTTGTCGGTCGGCACATCGATGCGTACCGGGCTCGAGCCCTTGTAGAACGCGAACTCGGCGTTGATCTTGGGATCGACGACCGTGGCCGCGAAGTCCTCCTCGGCCTTTGCCGTCGCCTCGTCGACGCCGCCGAGAATGCCGAAACTATCCACCGTCACCGAGAGCGCTTTGGAGCCCGGCAGATTGATGCAGCCGAAGTCGACGCCGAGTTCCTTCTTGTTCGCGCGCCATTGACCCTTCATCCAGTCGCCATGGAACTGCATCAGCGCGGTGCCGTTGATGACTGTATTGGTGGTGTCGTTCCAGGCCCGATTGACCCAGCCGGCATCGGTCTGGCTGGCAATCTTGCGGAACACTTCGATGGTGTCGCGTACGCCCTTTTCGTCGAACACTTTCGCGTCGGGCTTGCCGCCATAGAAGCGGTTGAAGATGTCGGGCCCGGCAACGGCTGCCAACAGCGGATGGAAGGTGTAGCCGGCCTGGAACGTGTTGCCGCCCATGGCGATGAAAGTTTTGCCCTTGTCGGTGACCTTCTTCTGGTCGGCCCACATGTCGTCCATCGTCTTCCACTTGGCCGGATCGATACCGGCTTCCTCGGCCACTTTCTTGTTGTAGTAGAGGATGCCATCGATATGCACCGCTGTCGGCACTTTCAGCACTTCGCCGTCGATGGTGATGGCCTTCAGCACTGTCTCGGGGAACGCCTTGGTGGCGCCGATCTTGTCGAACAGCGGGCCGAGGTTGTAGCTCTGGCCCTTCTTCTTCAGGTCGCGATAGAAGCTGGCGTCGGCAGCGATAAAGAGGTTGGGCGGCGTCTTGGCGACGAACAAGCTGACCAGCGGGCTCTCGCCGGCCGTCTCATGCGGCACCGAGGCGGCTTTCACCGCGTTGCCCTTGGCCTCGAACGCCTTGACGATGGTGTTCAGCGCCGCCATTTCGCTTTCGTTCGACCAGGTATGGAACAGCGTGAGGTCGGCAGCCTGGGCTGCGATCGGCGCCATCCCGAGCGCCAGCACAAACCCAAGCCCGGCCAGTTGTCTCCTTGACATGTCTCACTCCTTTGTTTGCTTCTTGGCCTACAATCGCCGCCCGGTTTGAGCGTCGAAGACGTTGATCCGATCGAGTGGAAAACTTGCCTTGAGGCGGTCGCCCGCCTTCAGCGTACGGGCACGGGCCGGATCGATCCGCATCGCAACGAGTTGGTCGCCGGCCTCCAGATAGGCGGTGGCGTCGCTGCCGGCCTTCTCGCAATGGCGCACCGGCAAATCGAACAGTGCAGCATGGCGGGCGCCATTGGAGCCGTCGGTACCAAAATGTTCCGGCCGCAGACCTATCGCGAGCCGCGTGCCGTCGGTGGGCGCGGCAACGAAGCGATAACCGCCGAGATCGAGTTGGGTTCCTGTATCGTCGAGCGATGCGGAAATCGCGCCATTGGATCCGACCTTGGCCGTCGCCTCGAACACGTTCATGGCCGGCGAGCCGATGAAGCGGGCAACGAACAGATTGGCCGGCGCATCGTAGATGTCGTCAGGCGTGCCGAACTGCTGGATCACGCCGCCGTCCATGACCGCGATCCTGGTCGCCATGGTCATGGCTTCGATCTGGTCGTGCGTCACATAGACGATGGTCTGGCCAAGCTCGCTATGCAGCTTCTTGATTTCAAGCCGCATCTCGGTGCGCAGCTTGGCATCGAGATTGGACAGCGGCTCATCGAACAGCAGTACACCGGAGCGTTTCACCAGCGCCCGGCCGATGGCGACGCGCTGGCGCTGTCCGCCCGAAAGATGCGCGGGCTTGCGGTCCATCAGCGGTTCGATCTGCAGCAGCTTGGCTGCCCAGGCGACGCGCTGCTCGATCTCCGCCCGGTCGAGCTTCTGCGCCGAGAGCCCGAAGCGCAGATTGCCCGCGACGGTCTTGGTCGGATAGAGCGCGTAGGACTGGAACACCATGGCCAGGCCCCGATCGCGCGGATCGAGATCGGTGACATCGCGCTCGCCAATCAGGATACGGCCGGCGGTGGTCTCGATCAGGCCCGCGAGCAG
Source organism: uncultured Alphaproteobacteria bacterium (assembly GCA_963732765.1). Taxonomy (GTDB): domain Bacteria; phylum Pseudomonadota; class Alphaproteobacteria; order Rhizobiales; family Hyphomicrobiaceae; genus JANYHF01. The sequence goes on from CAVTAS010000001.1 coordinate 133,764, forward strand.
ATTGAGCAACGTGGTCTTGCCGCAGCCCGATGGCCCGAGCAACACCAGGAACTCGCCCTCCTCGACCGTGAGGTTGAGATTCTGCAGCACCGGGATCGTGCCGTAGCGCTTGGTGATGTTTTCGAACTGTACTCGCGGCATCGCCTATCCTTTGATCGCGCCGGCAGTGATGCCTTGAACGAAGAAGCGGCCAAGGGCGAAATAGACGACCAGCGGCGGAATGGCTGTCAGCAGGGCTGCGGCCATGTTCACGTTGTGGATCACCTCGCCGCGCGAGGTGACCACGGCATTGGCGAGTATCACCGTCATCGGCGCAGCGCTGATGCCACCGAAGGTCAGCCCGACCAGGTAGTCGTTCCATACCGTGGTGATCATCAGGATCAAGACCACGATCATGATGTTGGCCGACATCGGCAGGACGATCTCGCGGAAGATCTGCCAGAAACTTCCCGAGTCCATGATGGCGGCGTTGATCAGTTCCTGCGGAATGTCCTTGTAGAAATTGCGGAAGATCAGGGTCAGCAACGGCATGGCCAGGATGGCGTGCACCAGCGCGATGCCCCAGACCGTGCCATAGATGCCGATGTTCGCAACCAATACGATGAGCGGGATCATGATGATCTGGAACGGCACGAAGGCGCAGATGAAGAGGATGAAGAGGAATGTCCCCGCCCAGCGCACATTCCAAAGCGCCAGCGCATAGCCGGTGACCGACGAGAGGGCGATCGACAGGACCAGGCTTGGAAACAGGATCGCGAGCGAGTTGAAGAAGCCGACCTTGATGCCGTCGCAGGACAGGCCCGTACACAGCGTATTCCACGCCTTGTACCAGGGGTCGATGGTCCAGGAGCACCGGCAGCGCGAAGATGCGGCCGAGGGTGACTTCCTCGATCGGCTTGAACGAGGTGACGATGACAACGTAGAGCGGGATAGCGACGAAGGCCGCGCACATGCGCAAGGAAGACGAAGATCGCGATCGACGAGCCCTTGATGCGCCGCCGGCGCCGGCGCGATACAGGCGCAGCGCTGCTCAGGCCGACAGACATTGTGGCTGTGACGGGCTCGGTGCTCATCGGCCAGCGGCCTCGCGCTGCCGGTTGTGCCAGGCGGTGAGAAGCACCAGCGGCAGGAAGATCGCGAGCGTGATGAGCAGCATGATCACCGCTGCCGCCGAGGCGAAGCCGATGTTGCTGCGCGTCGAATAGGCGTTGATGGCGAAATAGGCCGGCGTCCAGGTCGAGGTGCCGGGGCCGCCATTGGTCATCGCGACGACGATGTCGTAGGCCTTCACCACGCCGAGCGACAACAGGATGGCGCAGGTCAGGAAGGTGAACTTCATCATCGGAATGATGATTTCGGTGTAGAGCCGCCAGAGGCCCACGCCGTCGAGCCGGGCCGCGCTCCAGATCTCGGTGTTGATCGATTTCAGGCCGGCCAGCATCAGCGCCATGTAGAAGCCCATGCCGTGCCAGATCGAGGCGAGGATGATGCCGTACATGGCCGTGTCGGGCGTGGCCAGCCAGTTGAACTGCGCTGAGGTCCAGCCGAGCCCGCGCAGGAAGCGCCTCGATGCCGAGCGACGGATTGAACATCCAGCGCCAGACCAGGCCGGTCACGATCAGCGAAACGGCGAGCGGGTAGAGAAAGATGGTGCGAAAGACGCCTTCGCCAAATTTCTCGCGCTCGACCATGGCCGCCAGGATGAAGCCGAACACGATCGCCAATGCGCTGCCGATAGCCAGGACGATCAGATTACGGAGCGATGTGGTCCAGGCATCGTTGCCGAACAGGCGGTCGTACTGCATGTACCAATCGGCGGGATCGATGATGTAGTCGGGAAAGCGCCGGCTGCGCGTGAAGGACATAAAGATGGTCCAGCAGATGGCCCAGCCAAAGCCGATCAGCGTGACCGCCAGAGCCGGGGTCAACGCAATCTGGGGTGCCACTCTGCTCCATCGGATCGCCAACGGTCGCGCCTCCCGGTAGGGTCATTTGGTTCAAATATGAACTGACCTCTTTGATATTTGAACACTACGGCGATGGTGATATGGAGTCAATCGCAAGGCCGTTGCGGGCGAGGCCGCGATTGTGCCATCGCTAATGGCGGGCAGGGGTTTGGCAGGTTGCAGGCAGAAGGACACAACACTGTGCGCAGCGAACTTTGCATCTTTGACCTCACGACCGCCGGGACCGAGGTCGTTCTGACAACGGATCGCCTCATCGAGGCTCCCAATTGGACCAATGACGGCAAGGCGCTGATCGTCAATGGCGACGGCCTGCTGTACCGGATGGCCCTAGATGGCAAGGCGGAGCTGACCAGGATCGACACCGGTTTTGCCGTCACCTGCAACAACGACCACGGCCTGTCACCCGATGGCCGCGAGATCGTCATCAGCGACGGCACCGAAAACGGCCAGTCCTGCATCTACATCCTGCCGGTCAGCGGCGGCACACCACGCAAGATCACTCAGCACACGCCATCCTATTGGCATGGCTGGTCGCCCGACGGGAAGACGTTGGCCTATTGCGCCGCCCGCAACAGCATCTTCGACATCTATGTGTGCGGGGTCGATGGCAGTCCGGAGACCAGGCTGACCGATGGCAAGGGACACGCCGACGGTCCCGACTACACGCCCGACGGCAAATGGATCTGGTTCAATTCCAGCCGATCCGGCTCGGCGCAACTCTGGCGCATGCGACCCGATGGCGGCGAGCCCGAGCAGATGACACGCGACGAGCGCGTCAACTGGTTCCCGCATCCCTCGCCAGACGGCAAGCACGTGCTCTATCTCGCCTATGAGACCGGCATCGACGGCCATCCGCGCGACAAAAACGTGGAGTTGCGATTGATGCCGGCCGCAGGCGGTAGCCCGCAGACCTTGCTGGCCCTGTTTGGCGGCCAGGGATCGATCAACGTGCCCTGCTGGGAGCCAAATTCGCGCCGGTTCGCGTTCATGCGCTATGCCGCCTGATCGCACCTTTCGCGACCATCGGGAAAAAGCGCGTGTGACCCCGCGCTACGTTGACGTTCCAACACGTGCGCCGCGATGCACCCTGGTAACATTCAGCATACCGTCCGTGCTGGCACTCACCTTGGCTTTGTCATCGGTTCCTGGGGTTCGACTGTAAACGGACTATGTCGGCGTCAGACCGCGCAAGCGCTCCGAGCGCCGGCGCATCATCTCGGCGCCGAGCAGCAATAGCGTCGAGAAAATCACCAGCACGGTCGCTGCCGCCGTGATGGTCGGGCTGATCTGCTCGCGTATCCCTGAGAACATCTGCTTGGGCAGCGTGCGCTGGTCCGGGCCGGAAATGAAGAGGGCGACCACCACCTCGTCGAAGGATGTCACCCAGGCAAAGAGCGCGCCCGAGATGACGCCGGGCATGATAAGCGGCAGGATCACGCGGCGGAACACTGTAACCGGCGCGGCGCCGAGGCTGGCTGCGGCGCGGGCGAGCGACCAGTCGAAACCGGCGAGCGTGGACGTCACGGCGATGACGACGAAGGGCGCTGCCAGCACCGTATGGGCCAGCACCATGCCGGGAAAGGTGCCGATGAGTTGCGTTCCAAGCCACGCGCCAGAATAGGAATAGAAGATGTAGGTGGCGACCGCTGTGATGATGACCGGCACAATCATCGGCAGGATCAGCAGCGACAGGATGAAGGAGCGCGCGGGCAGGTTGGCGCGCGACAGGCCGAGGGCGGCAAGTGTGCCCAGGATGGTGGCCAGGATGGTGACGCAGGTGGCCAGCGCCAGGCTGGTCTTGATGGCAAGTTGCCAGCGCTCGCTGGTGAAGAAGTCCTCATACCATTTCAACGACAGGCCGGGCATCGGATAGCTGAAATAGGGCTCCGAGTTGAAGGACAGCGGCATCACGGCCAGGATCGGCGCGATCAGGAACAGCAGCACCAGGATGGTCCAGATCCAGGCGCCGTAGTGGAAGATTTTCTCGGTCGACGTGGCGTGGCTGGCTAGGGGCATAGGCGGGACTCAAACCAAATCGGGTGAATACGCAAAAATTCCGTCATCCCGGCGCAGGCCGGGACCTGTCCATGCCGAGGGAGACCACAAACGTCGAGGCTTGGACAGGTCCCGGCCTGCGCCGGGATGACGGACGAATGAACGATGTCCGTGCGCATCGCTCATCCCAGTTTCACCTTGTCGATGCCGACCAGGCGATTGTAGACCCAGAACAAAACCAGCGTTGCCGCCAGCAGGATGGCGCCGAGCGCGCTCGCCTTGCCCCAATTGTTTTCGCGGTTCATGGCCTCGGCGATGATGCCCGACACCATTTGGTCCGCCGGCCCGCCGACCAGCGCGGGTGTAATGTAATAGCCCAGTGACAGGATGAACGTCAGCAGGCAGCCTGCCCCGATGCCGGGCAGCGTCAGGGGCAGATAGATCTTCCAGAACGAATAGATCGGCCCGCCGCCCAGCGAACGCGCGGCACGCATATAGGACGGCGAAATGCCCTTCATGACGCTGTAGATCGGCAGCAGCGTGAACGGCAGCTGGATATGCGTCATGGCGACGACCGTGCCGAAGCGCGAAAAGATCAGCGGCAACGGCTCCTGGGTCAGATGCACGGACTGCAAGAGAGTGTTGATCGGGCCATTGTCGCCCAGGAGAACGTACCACGCCGTCGTCCGTACCAGGAGCGAGGTCCAGAACGGGATCAGCACCAGGATCATCAAGAGGTTGGCGAGCCGCGCCGGCGCATTGGCCAGCATGTAGGCGACCGGATAGCCGAGCGCGAGAGTGAACAAGGTGACCAGCAGGCTGATATACAGTGTACGGAACAACACGCCGCGATAGACCTGCCGATCGGGATCGACCGGCACCACCGATCCGGCCGCGTCGCGTTCCAGGTCCAGCATGCTGAGCAGATAGAACGGCGTCAGCGGCTGACCGGCCTGGTTGATCTTGGCCCAGGTGAGGTTGTCGCCCCAGATCCTGTCGGCCGCGATCAGCTGCTCCTTGAACGGCGGCGCGGTGATGCTTTCCGCCTTGCGCGCGCTGGAAATGATTTTCGAGCGGATGCCGCTGATTTCGTAGTTGAGGCGTTTGCCGACGAGTGGCCCGTTGTTGGCGGCCTGCACGGCTTTCAAGTCGGCGGCGAGAGCTGCGAAGGCTGGTTCGCCCGGCAGGTCCTTGCCGTCCCAGTCGCGCAAGGCGGCCATGGTGTTAGGCAGGTTGTTGCTGATGCTGGTGTCGTAAACTGCGTTCTGCAGTAGCGAGACGATAGGTAAGATGAAGGTCAGCAGAATGAACAACAGCAACGGCAGGACGAGAGCGAAGGCGCGCAGCTTGCCGCGCCGTTCGGCGGTCGCTAGCCGCTGCCGCAGCTGGGCGACATCGGCCACCGACGGGACCGGTGCGCTGGTGCGAGGGATGACGGCGGCGTCGGCCATGGGTGCCGTTCTTTGACAAACGATGGGCAATCGATAGACCCGTCATCCCCGCGAAGGCGGGGATCCATGTAAGCCGGTGGCGTACGCGCTAGCCGACATAAAAATACCAGCTGAATCAGGAATTTTCGTGGTTCTGCGGTGTGCCAAACTCGGGCATGCATGGATACCCGCCTTCGCGGGTATGACGAGATTTTGAGCCGGGGACCACTACGCTCCCCGGCTCATCTTGCCTGCGAAACTCTACTTCGCCAGCCAGGTGTTGAACCGCTCGCGCAGCGCATCGCCATTGTCGGCCCAGAACTTCACGTCGACGATCAGCGCCGTGCCCATGTTGGCCGGATTGGTTGGCAGTTTGGGCAGCACCTCTTTCGGCACGTTCGGGATGGCGTCCTTGTTGGCTGGACCGTAGGCGATGAAGTTGGTCTGATTGGCCATCAGGTCAGGCTGGCTGGCATAGGAAATGAACTTGTAGCCGGCCTCAACGTTCGGGCCGCCCTTAACGATGGCCCACCAGTCCCAATCAAAGCCCTGCTGGTCCCAGACGATTGCGAACGGCTTCTTGTCGACGTCGATGGCCTTCTGGATGCGGCCGTTCCAGGCCGAGGTCATGACCACGGCGCCGTCGGCGAGCAGCTGCGGCGGCTGGGCGCCGGCTTCCCACCACACGACGTCCTTCTTGATGGTGTCGAGCTTCTTGAAGGCGCGATCGACGCCCTCCTTGGTGGCAAGCATCTTGTAGACGTCGGCCTGCGCCACGCCATCGGCGACCAGCGCCCATTCCAGGTTGACGAACGGGCTCTTTTGCAAGCCGCGCTTGCCCGGGTACTTGGCGGTATCGAACAGGTCGGAGATCTTGGTCGGGCCGTCCTTGATCTTGGTCGTGTCGTAGGCAAACACCGTCGCGTAGACGATGGTCGGGACGGCGCAATCCTGCAGATCGCCGCCAATGAACTTGGAGCGGTCGAGACCGAGCTTGGCCCAGTCGATTTTCTCAAGTACGCCCTCGGCGCAGGCCGCCAGCGCGGTCTGGGTATCGATGTCGATCACGTCCCAGGTGACGGCCTTGCTTTCCACCATGGCGCGGATCTTGGCGATCTCGCCGTTATATTCTTCCTCGGTGATGTCGTTGCCGGCTTTCTTGTAGGGCTCGAAGTAGGCCTTGCGCTGGCTCTCCTGATAGGCGCCGCCCCACGAGACCACGTTCAGTTTGTCGCCAGCGTGTGCCAGCATCGGCGCTAGCACGGCCGCGACCGTCGCCGCCGTCATCAAAATACGCTTCATACCTTCTTCCCTTTCAACGTTCGACTACACTGAAATTTCAGCGCCTACTGCCGGCGACGCGAACGGGCCTCAAGCCAGATCGAGCGCCCGGCAATCCTTGGTCCGCCAGCCGACCACCACCGACTGGCCTTGAGTAAGTTGCGCGACGCCTTCCTTGTTGGGCGCCTTGATCACGAAGTCGTCGCTGCCCGGCACAGCCACGCGCACTCGCACATGGTCGCCGAGATAGATGGTCTCGGCCACCGTGCCGGTTATGCGATTGCTGACATCGGCCGCCGACGGATTGATTTCCACGCGCTCGGGACGGATCGACAGGCTGGTCGGCTGGCCGTTGCCGATCACATTCACCTTCACCGCCTCCAGCGTCCCGCCACCGGGGATTGTCACCCGGCAGGTTGCTCCGTTCACATCCTGAACGGTTCCGGATATGCGGTTGTTCTCGCCGATGAACTGGGCAACGAACGAATTTTGCGGCCGCTCATACAACTCTGCCGGCGTCGAGAGCTGCTGCACCACGCCGTCCTTGAACACTGCGATACGGTCGGACATGGTCAGCGCTTCGCCCTGATCGTGCGTGACGTAAACCACCGTGACGCCTATCGTGCTGTGGATGCGCTTGATCTCATATTGCATCTGCTCGCGCAGCTGCTTGTCGAGCGCGCCGAGCGGTTCGTCCATCAGCACCAGCTCGGGATCGAACACCAGCGCGCGCGCCACCGCCACGCGCTGCTGCTGCCCGCCCGAGAGCTGCGCGGGACGGCGGTTGCCCATCTGCGGCAATTCCACCATTTCGAGAATGCGCTTCACGCGCGCCTCGATGTCAGCCTTGCCGACCTTGCGCACCTGCAATGGGAAAGCGAGGTTCTCGTTCACCGTCATATGCGGGAACAACGCGTAATTCTGGAACACCATGCCGATGCCGCGCTTGTGCGGCGGCATGTGGTTGATCGAGCGGCCCGACAGCGTGATCTCGCCGTGGGTCGCCGGCTCGAACCCGGCCAGCATCAGAAGGGTCGTCGTCTTGCCCGAACCCGATGGTCCGAGCATGGTCAGGAACTCGCCCTTGGCAATGTCGAGATTGAGATTCTTGACGACCAGCGTGGCGCCGTCGAAGCTTTTCTGCACATCGATGAAGCGGACGTGCGGCTCGCCCCCTGCGGCGCTCAGTGTTTGCGGCTCTATTGAAGCGTTGTTCGCAACCATAGAAAACAGACTTTTTGTGTCCTGCCACGCCGCCGTCGTTCTTGCCGTCGACTCCCCTGCTCCGGTCTTGCGCCGAATTGATTAGTAGACACGTTAAATGTGCAGATCACACCGGCCACTGTCAATGCGCCAATCATAAGGGCGCTTCAGAGCCAGTTTTGCAGGCCGCTGCTCGATGACGGTCGCAAGCGCGCAATCGTGGTTGCGCCGGGGCGCGCGGTTTGATTGAATTTGCCCTAAGCGCTGCGGGCGCGGCGCCAAACCAGGGAGCATAGATATGATACGCCTGCTGATCTCAGCGAGCCTCGTTGCCGGACTGTTCGCACCGGCGGCATGGGCGGCCGACGCGAAACCTCTGTTCATCTACGTCTCGCCCAACCCGGTCGGCGTCAACGACTTCCTGAAACTCGGCAAGGCCGGCACCGAGCAGGTGGCCAAGGAGCTTGGCGGCGAGGCCAAGACCTACGAGAGCAACGATCCCACAACGCAGCGCCAGAACCTGGAGGCGGCGGCCAAAGCCGGAGCCAAGGTGGTGGTGGCCATCGGCTTTGAGTTCAACGACATGCTGCCCGAGGTGGCGGCCGCTTATCCGGATGTGAAGTTCCTGCAGATCGACAGCTGCCCGTTCGCCAACATGAAACCGAACATCTTCTGCTCGGTGTTCCGCGAGCACGAGGCCGCTTTCCTGGTCGGTGCCGAAGCCGCGTTGACCACCAAGACCGGCAAGGTTGGCGCCATCGGCGCGCTCGACATCCCGTTCCTGCATCGCTTCACCGACGGCTTCATCGCGGGCGCCAAGCAGGTCAATGCGGACATCGCGATCTCGCCGACATTGTGGGTCGGCGGCAACAATCCGTTCTCGGATCCGGCGCGTGGGCAAGAGCGGGCGGCGGCTATGCTGGCTGACGGGGCTGACCGTGTGCTGGCGGCTGGCGCCGGCTCGAACGGCGGTATCTTCAAGGCGGTCTTGGATGCTCCTGGATCGGCGACCTACGGCGTCGACGTCAACCAGTGCCCACAGTCGCCCGGCGCGGTGATGGACAACATCGAGAAGAAGACCGACGTTTCGGTCGTGCTGGCGGTCAAGGGCATCATGGCTGGTGGACAGCCGCCGATCGTCGCCCTCGGTTTGAAGGAAGGCGGCATGACGCTGACGGCTTTCGATACCGGCGTGAAAGAGTCCAAGTGCACGATTGCCGACAACGCCGATGTGATCGCAAAGCTGACGGCGCTGCGTGATCAGATCATTGGCGGCAGCCTCGCAGTCGCCGACCCGATGATGGCGAAGTGAACTCGTCGCCATGCTGACCGTTCCCGAGCTGGAGGCGGCCGGCATCGTCAAGCGCTACGGCGCGACCCTGGCCAACGATAGCGTGGACCTCACCGTCGCAAGCGGTGAGATCCATGCGGTCATGGGGGAAAATGGCGCCGGCAAATCCACCCTGATGAGCATTCTCTACGGACTGCAGCAGCCAGACGCCGGCCGCGTGTTGTTGCAAGGTCATCCCGTCCGCTTCCGCTCAGCCCTCGATGCGATCGCCAAAGGGATGGGCATGGTTCACCAGTCCTTCAAGCTCTTCAACGGCTTGACGGTATGGGAGAATATCGTGTTCGGGGCCGAGCCACGGCGCGGGCTGTTCATCGATGCGGGTGCCGCGCGCCAGGCCATCGCCGCGCTTGGCGCGCAACATGGCCTCGATGTCGATCCGGATGCCCGCGTCGGCGCGCTGTCGGTTGGCGTGCGCCAGCGCGTGGAGATCTTGAAGGCGCTCTATCGCAAGGCGCGCGTGCTGATCCTCGATGAGCCGACCGCGGTACTGACGCCGCAAGAGAGCGTCGGCCTGTTCCGCATGATGCGTACGGCTGACGGACGATGGGCGCTCCATCCTGTTCGTCACGCACAAGCTGCATGAAGTGATGGAAATCAGCGACCGCGTAACGGTGCTGCGCGATGGGCGGGTGGCAGCGCGTCTGCGCACCAGCGAGACCACGCCGCAAGAGATCGTCCGGGCCATGACCGGGCGCAATGTCATGCTGGCCGCAGACGCCAGCGCCGAGACAGCGCGGCAAGCCACTGCTCGAGGCCGTGGATCTGACCGTCGCCGCGCCGGGGCACCGTCCCGCGCTCGACCGGGTGAGTTTGACGGTTCACGCCGGCGAGATCGTGGGCATCGCGGGCGTTGCGGGCAACGGCCAGAGCGAACTGGTCGAGGTTCTGGTGGGTTTGCGCGCCCTCAACAGCGGCACTGTGCGCGTCGGTGGCGTCTCGGTGACCAGCGCCGACGTGGCGGGCCACCGTGCGGCCGGCATCGCCTATATCCCCGAGGACCGCGGAAACGTCGGCTCGGCGCTAGCCGCCGGCGCCGCCGAAAACCTGGCCATGGGCTTTCATGACCGGCCGCCCCTGGCGCACCGGGGCCGCATCGATCAGGCCGCCATGCTGGAGCGGGCGCGCGCGCTGATCGAGCGTTTCGATATCCGCATCGCTGGCGCCGAAGCTCCGGTCGGATCGCTGTCGGGCGGCAATCTGCAGAAGGTGGTGGTGGCGCGCGAGCTGTCGCATGAGGCGCCGGTGCTGATTGCCGAGCAGCCGACCCGCGGGGTCGATGTCGGCGCGACCGAGTATATCCACGCCCAGCTCATGGCCGAGCGTGACAAGGGCCATGGCGTGCTGCTGGTCTCGGCCGAACTCAGCGAAATTCTCAGTCTCAGCGACCGTGTGCTGGTGATGTACGAAGGGCGCATCATCGCCGAGGTGCCGCGCGCCAAGGCCAACCCGGACTCAATCGGCCTGCTGATGGCCGGACGCAATGAGGCTGCCGCGTGAGCACCATCGCCCCCTGGTACCTTCGCCCGCTGGCGGCCGTGACGGCGATCCTGTTTGCTGTTTTTATCGGAAGCCTACTGATCGTTGCCTCCGGGGCCAATCCGCTTGTGGCCTATTGGCAGATCGTGGTCGGCTCGCTATCGCCGGCCAGCCTCTCCGATACCTTGAACTGGGCCACCCCGCTGGTTGGCATGACCCTGGCCGCCGCCATTCCGTTACGTGGCGGCATGGTCAATCTGGGCGGCGACGGACAGATGGTGATCGGCGGCCTGGCCGGTGCGCTGGTGCCGATCTATCTGACGTCGCTGCCGGGACCACTGGCTGCGCTGCTCGGTCTTGTTGCCGCCGCCCTAGCTGCAGGCTTCTATGCGGCGCTGGCCGCCTGGGGCGAGACCCGGCACAACATCCCCATGCTGATCTCCAGCCTGCTGATGAGTTACCCGGCGGTCGGCATCACCTCCTACATCGTTCGCTTTCCGCTGCGCGATACCACCACCGGCCTGCCACAGAGCGAGATGATTCCGGAGGCGGCGCGGCTGCTGACCTTGAGCGGCGCGCTGAACCTGGGCGTACTGATCATCGCAGGGATCGGCATTCTCGCCGTCCTCATCGATCGCTTCACGGTAGCGGGCTACGAACTGCGCATGCGTGGCAGTAATGCGCGCTTTGCGGCCTATGGCGGCGTGCGCCTGCCGCGCCAGGCCATCGGGACCATGTTCGCCAGCGGCGCCATTGCCGGAACCGTCGGCGCCATCATTGTGCTGGGATCGCAATTCCGCTTCATCGATGGCGCGCTGCTGTCGCCCGCCTACACCTGGTCCGGCCTGATGGCGGCGCTGCTGGCGGGCGGCGAACCGCTAGGCGCCATCGCCGCCGGCCTGTTCTTCGCCGCCCTGCAGACCGGCGGCTTTGCCATGCAGCGCGAGACCTCGGTGCCGCGTGTGCTGACCATCGTGCTACAATCCATCGTCATCCTGTTCCTGGCCATCCGCCATGGCATCGGAAGGCGGACATCGTGAGTGACCTCTTCACTCCCTTTATCATGCAATCGGCTGTTCAGGCGATCACGCCGTTGCTGCTGGCGGCGCTGGCCGGCGTGCTGTGCGGCCGGGTCGGTGTGTTCAACATGGCGTTGGAAGGCCAGATGCTGGTGGGCGCCTTCGCCGCCATCGCCGGCAGCTATTTCCTGCACAGTGCCATCGGTGGGCTCGCGGCAGCCATGCTGGCAGCGGTGATCTTTTCACTCATCCTGGCCTATGGCGCGACACTGTTCCGCGGCGATCCCGTTGTGATCTGTATCGGCATGAATCTGCTGGCCTCGGGGCTCACGGCCTATCTCTTGCGCGTCATGTTCGGCGTCAGCGGCACCTTCGGTGATCCGGGTATCGTCGAACTCGGCAAGATCCGGATACCGCTCATTCGCGATATCCCCATCCTCGGTTGGGGATTCTGGAGCCAGACCGTGCTCACCTGGGTCGCAATCGGGCTGGTGACGATTGTCAGCATCGTGCTCTACAAGACACCACTCGGCCTGCGTCTGCGCGGCGTCGGCGAGCAGCCCGACGCGGCCGAAACGCTCGGCGTGGACGTACAACGTTACCGCATTGTCACCGTGCTGGTCGCCGGAGCGCTGGCCGGGCTAGCCGGGGCACAGCTCTCGCTCGGCGTGGTCAGCGTGTTCGCCGAAGACATGAGCGCAGGGCGCGGCTGGATCGCGGTGGTCGCGGTCATGCTCGGGCGCAACAATCCGCTCTATGCTGCTGCTGCCTGCGTGCTGTTCGGTTTTGCCGACGCGCTCAGCATACACCTGCAGAGCCGCGGCCTGCCCAATCAGCTCACGGATATCGCCCCTTACGTCGTGACATTGGCCGCGCTCGCCATCAGCCACCGCAAGCGTACCACCAAGGAACCCCGCCATGCCTGATCCGCTTCGTCTCATCCTCGACCTCGATACCGGGATCGACGACGCCATGGCCCTGCTCTATGCGCTGAACCGGCCGGGCATCCGGCTTGAAGCCATCACCACCACCTTCGGCAACACCGATGTCGATACCGCGACCAGCAACACGCTGCGCATGCTGGAACTGGCGGGACGTCCCGGCATTCCGGTGGCGCGCGGCGTCGGACGGTCGCTGGTGCGCCCGTTCGTAAAGGCCGCTGACCATGTCCACGGCCGCAATGGCCTGGGTGATGTCTCGCTGCCCGAACCCAAGGCCCGCGCAACCGGCGAGCACGCCTGCGACCTGATCATCCGTATGGCTAAGGAGCACCCCGGCGCCATCACGCTCTGCCCCACCGGCCCGATCACCAATGTGGCCCTGGCGCTGACCAAGGCGCCAGAGATCGCGACGCTGCTAAAGCGCATCGTCATCATGGGCAGCACCATCTTCCATCCCGGCATTCAGGGCATCCCGACGCCGCTGGCCGACGCCAACTTCTGGAACGATCCGGAGGCGGCGCAAATCGTGCTGCGCTCGGGCGCTGACATCACGCTGGTCGGCATGGACGTCACCATGAAGGTGCTGCTGACGGCGGCCATGCGCAAGGAAATCGCGGACGAGGGCGGCCGGGTGGGCTCCACCATGATGGCCATCGCCGACTTCTATGTGCGCTCGTACCAGACCATGTATCCGGGCATCGCCGGTTGCGGGCTGCACGATCCCCTGGCCGTGGCTATCGCCGAGGATCCCTCACTCGCCACCATGGAGCGCATGTGCGTGGACATCGAACTGTCCGGCGCGATCACCCGCGGCCAGACCGTCGCCGACCGCCGCCGTACTGCCGAGAACCGCCGCAATGCCGATGTCTGCCTCGGCGTCGATGCCGCGCGTTTCGAGCGGCTGTTCGTGGACGCCTTGAAGGGGGTGAAGGTTCCATGACTGCGGTATTGCTCTGATCGGCTGACGCCGGCCAATGGCAGCGCGCGTACGGCCTGCAATTGGCCGGCGCCCACCAGGGTGACGCGGCCTTACTTTGTTCACGGACGATCAGTGGGCGTTGGCCTGGACAATTCGTCCGATTTCCGGCCGGCAGGAGCCGCAATTGGTGCCGGCGCTTAAGCTCTTGCCGACTGCGGCCACTGACAGACAGCCGCCCTTGGTCACGGCATCCGCGATCTGGTTGAGGCCGACGTCGAAGCAGGCGCAAACGATGGCGCCGCGATCGCGTTCGGTGGCGCCGGGACGGCCGGCGAGCAGACGCAGGCGGTCGCGCGGTTCGGCGTAGGTGGCTCGCAGGCTATCAGCCGCATGGGCACGGGCAACGGCGACCGGGCCGGGAGCGAGATAGAGTGCACCGACCAGCTGGGGGCCGTCGAAAGCGGCGTAGCGGTGCTGGCCGCTGGCAACGTCGTGATAGGCGAGCATTTCATGGCCGGCAGTTGCGTCGAGGCCGAGCAGCGTGCGGCAGAGGTCGTCCCAACTGCCGGGAGCAATGCGCCCGGCCAGTTCGGTGCGCCAGCCGCCGGTTGCTGGCGCGACCGCCCAATACTCCGTATCAATCTGATCCGGCCGCTCGCGTGACACCGCGAAGCCATACCAGGTGGCTGCGAAACGCTCTACTCGGACGGCCATGGCCTTCAGCTCGGGCTGGCCTGAGACGGGATCGGTCTCTGCCCCGATCAAGGCGTCCACGCGGGCGCTACTGGCCAGTTGATCGGTCCAGTGCATCGGCGCGAACACTGAGCCGGGGCGTTGACGGGATGTGATCAGCACACGCAGTATCGCGCTTCCATGAGGGCTGCGGACGGTCGCGAGGCTGGCCTCGACCAGGCCCAGCTGGGAGGCGTCGTCGGGGTGGACTTCCAGGAACGGCTCGGCGATGTGGCTCATCAGGCGCGGCGTCTTGGCGGTGCGTGTCATGGTGTGCCACTGGTCGCGGATGCGGCCGGTGTTGAGGGTGAGCGGAAACTTCGTAGTCGTCTTTGTCGCCATCGGACGATAGGGTGTCGGCACAAAACGCGCGCGGGCGTCGGGCGTGAAGTATCCGCCCTGTCCAAAGAAGCGAGTCGTCGCCGCGATTGACTGCTGCGGCCGTGGCCACTGAAACGGCTCCATTGCAGCGTAACGGGACGATGTGATGCGGCTGTGGGAGCCGATGTCGAAGTCGCGCGTGCCGTGGTTGTCGAGACCTGAAAGGGTTGCGTGCTCGGCGTAGATGTCGGCCGGGCCGGTGTAGGCGAAAGCGTCCGCAAACCCCATACGCCGGGCGACCTGGGCAAGCTGCCACCAGTCGGCACGCGCTTCGCCGGGCGGCGGTAGGAATGCGCGCTGGCGCGAGATGCGGCGCTCGGAGTTGGTGACTGTGCCGTCCTTCTCGCCCCAGGCCAGCGCGGGCAACAGCACGTGGGCAAGCGCGGTGGTGTCGGTGTGCCGGACCACGTCGGAGACTACGACCAATGGGCATGCCTTTAAGGCCGCGCGAACCCCGTCGGCCTCCGGCATGCTGTCGACGGGATTGGTGCCCATGATCCAGATCGCCTTCACGCGCCCGTCGGCGACCGCGCGGAACATGTCGACGGCTTTCAGGCCCGGCCTTGTGGCGATGCGGGGCGAGCGCCAGAAGTTTTGCACTAAGCTGGTGTGCTGAGCATTGCCCAGCTCCATGTGCGCCGCCAGCATGTTGGCCATGCCGCCGACCTCGCGCCCGCCCATGGCGTTGGGCTGGCCGGTGACCGAGAACGGACCCATGCCGGGGCGGCCGATGCGGCCGGTCGCCAAGTGGCAATTGATGATGGCGTTGACCTTGTCGGTGCCAGCTGATGATTGGTTCACGCCTTGGCTGTAGACTGTCACGGATTTTTCGAAGGTGGCGAAGAGATCGTAGAAGGCGGCGACGTCTAGCGGGGAAAGACCCGTGAGGTGCGCAACTTTGGAGACGTCGAACGATGCAGCCTCCGCGCTTGCGTCATCGAACCCCGACGTGTGCGCAGCAATGTAGCCGGTGTTGATCACGCCGCTCACTGCAAGATGTCTTAACAGGCCATCGAACAGCGCAACGTCGCTTCCGGGCGCCAGTTTCAGATGCAAGTCCACGCCTTCGGTTGTCGCCGTGGCCCGGGGATCGATCACGACGATCCTGGTACCGCGCGTCTCGCGGGCAGCCATGAGGCGCTGGTGCAGCACCGGATGGCACCAGGCGAGGTTTGATCCCACCAGAACCACAAGGTCGGCCAGCTCCAGGTCCTCGTACACGCCGGGCACGGTATCGGAGCCGAACGCCCTCTTGTGGCCGGCTACCGACGAGGCCATGCACAGCCGCGAGTTCGTGTCGATGTTGGCCGAGCCAATAAAGCCTTTCATGAGCTTGTTGGCGACGTAGTAGTCCTCGGTCAGCAATTGGCCGGAGACGTAGAAAGCGACGGAATCCGGGCCGTAGTCTGCGATGGTTTGCATAAAGCCACTGGCGACGCGGTCAAGCGCGGCATCCCAAGTGACGCGGTTGCCATTGATGAGCGGATGCAGCAACCGGTCGTCAAGCGACAGCGTCTCGCCGAGCGCTGCTCCCTTGGAGCACAGCCGTCCGAAGTTCGCTGGATGCTCCGGATCGCCCGCAATGGCGATTGTGCCATCGGGCTTGGGCGTCGCCAGCACGCCGCAGCCGACACCGCAATAAGGGCAAGTGGTGCGCACCGCACCCGCCTTAAGCGGCATGGCGTGCTCCGTAGGCGGCCAGATCGAGCAGGATGCGGCCGGCCTCGATGCGCAAGGGGATGGTGCGGGTTGCGCCGCTGTCGGCGCCTTGCGCGGCGCCGCTGGCGAGGTCAATAACCCAGTTGTGCAAGGGGCACGTCACGGACGCTCCGTGCACAATGCCTTGCGACAGCGGGCCACCCTTGTGTGGGCAGCGGTCGTCCAGCGCGAAAGCCTCGCCGGCGCTGGTGCGGAACACCGCGATGCAGCCAGCCGCCGTCTTGACCACGCGCGCGCCGCGCACGGGAATGCTGTCGAGCGCGCCGATGTCCGTCCACTGTGCTTTGCTCATTCGGCTGCCTCCGCCCGCGTGAAATCGGCCATGGCGGCGAACTCGTGCGCCTCCTTGCCGTTGACGCGTTCAGCCCACGGATCGAACTGCACAAAAGTCTGCGAGAAGACGAAGCGGTCGTAGAGGCCCTTGCGCCGCTCACGGTCCTGCATGATCTGCTGGCGGACGGTATCCAGGCCGACGCGTTTGGCCCATTTGTAGATGCGTTCCAGATAGCGGCCCTGCTCGCGATAGAGCTGCACCAGCGCGGCGATCACTTCGATTGCTTCGGCCTCGGTGTCGACATGGCCGAGTACTTCCGTGCCCTTGATGTCTAGCCCTGCTGCTCCGGCGAAGTGGATGTCGTAGCCGCTATCCACGCAAATGACGCCCACGTCCTTGCAAGTCGCCTCGGCGCAATTGCGCGGGCAACCGGACACCGCCATCTTCACTTTGGCTGGCGTCCACGACCCCCACAGGAATTTCTCCAGCTTGATACCGAGCCCGGTAGAATCCTGCGTGCCGAAGCGGCACCAGTCGGTGCCAACGCAGGTCTTGACCGTGCGCAGGCCCTTGGCGTAGGCGGCACCCGACACCATGCCCGCAGCGTTGAGATCGGCCCAGACGGCGGGCAGATCTTCCTTCTTCACGCCCAGCATGTCGACGCGCTGGCCGCCGGTGACCTTAACGGCCGGGATCTTGAACTTGTCGACCACATCGGCGATGGCGCGCAGTTCCTTGGAACTGGTCATGCCGCCCCACATGCGCGGCACGACGGAGTACGTCCCATCCTTCTGGATGTTGGCGTGTACGCGCTCGTTAATGAAGCGCGACTGGCTGTCGTCCTGATAGGCACCCGGCCAGGTCGCAAGCAGATAGTAGTTCAGCGCCGGCCGGCATTTGGCGCAGCCGCAGGACGTTTTCCACTCCAACGCCTGCATCAGATCGGGGATCGACTTCAATCCTTTGGCGATGATCAGCCGGCGGACGTCGTCATGCCCGAAGGTGGTGCAGGGGCACATTGGGGCGACAGCGGCGGGATTGTAACTCCCACCCAGAGTTGCCTTCAACAACTGTTCGACCAGCCCCGTGCAGGAGCCGCAGGACGCCGAGGCCTTGGTGTGGGTGCGCACGTCGTCCAGCGACATCAGGCCCTTGGCCGTGATCGTTTCCGTGATCTTGCCCTTGCAGACGCCGTTGCAACCGCAGATCTCGGCCTCATCGGGCAAGGCTGCAACGGCCGCCATAGGGTCCAGCGGCGCTCCTCCGGCGTAGGCCGGGCCGAAGATCAGCGTTTCGCGCAAGGGCGCGACGTCCGTACCCTTCTTGATCAGATCGAAGAACCAGGCGCCATCGGCGGTATCGCCATAGAACACGGCACCGATCAGCTTGCCCTCCTTCAGTACCAGCCGCTTGTAGACGCCGCGCGCCGCATCGCGCAGCACGATCTCCTCGCGATCCGGGGCCTCGGCAAAGTCGCCAGCCGAGTAGAGGTTGATACCGGTGACTTTCAGCTTGGTGGCAAGTGCGCTGGGAGTGAACTTGGCCTCCACATCGCCGCTGAGCTGGGCGGCGATCACGCCGGCCATCTCGTAGAGCGGGGCGACCAGGCCGAACACCTGGCCGTGCGCCTCGGCGCATTCGCCAACCGAGAAGATGTCGGGATCGCTGGTGCGCATGGCCGGGTCGACCACGATGCCGCGGTTGACCGTTAGGCCCGCATCCTTGGCGAGTTGCGCATTGGGGCGTATGCCAACGGCCATCACCACCAAATCGGCTGATAGCCGCGTGCCATCCTCCAGCAGGACGGCTTCGACCTTCTTCTCACCTAAAATGGACTTGGTGTTGGCCTTGGTGATGACACGGATGCCGCGCGCCTCGATGGCGCGTTGCAACAGGTGACCGGCGGCAGGATCGAGCTGGCGCTCCATCAGCGTCGGCATCAGGTGCAGGACCGTGACGTCCATGCCCTGCTCTTTCAGGCCAACCGCCGCTTCCAGTCCGAGCAGGCCGCCACCGATGACCACGGCGCTGCCGCGCGCCTTGGCCGCCAGGAGCATGGCTTCGACATCATCGAGGTCGCGATAACTTAGGACACCAGCCAGCTTGTGGCCCGGCACGGGGATGATGATAGGCAGCGAGCCGGTGGCGATCAGGAGCTTGTCGTAGGGCGCGGTCAGGCCGCGCGCCGTGGTGACGGTTTTCGTCGTCCGGTCGATGGCCGTGACCGAGGTGCCCTTGTGCAGCGTGATGCCGTGCTTCACGTACCAGCCGTCGCCGTGGATGACGATCTGTTCAAAGCTCTTTTCGCCCGACAGCACCGGCGACAGCATGATGCGGTCGTAGTTCACGCGCGGTTCGGCATTAAATATTGTGACTTCGTAGGCGTCAGGCGCGGACTCGAACAACCACTCCAGCGCCCGACCCGGCGCCATGCCGTTGCCGATCACCACCAGTCGCTGCTTTTGCGGCGCGGGTTTCGTGCGTGTACGTGCCGTTGGGGACTTCTCAAGTGTCAGGGTCATGCTGCGGCCTCGACGTAGGAGTGGCGCTCGTGCAGGAATGTCAGTACCGCGGTGCGCGCGGCGATGTAGGTGGGATCGCCCACCAGTTCCAGGCGCTTGCGGGGACGCGGCAAATCGATAGCGAGTACCTCGCCGATGCGCGCTGCCGGACCGTTTGTCATCATCACGATGCGGTCGGAGAGCAGCACCGCCTCGTCGACATCGTGCGTGATCATGATGGCCGTGTTGCCGAGCCGGGCGTGGATTTCGCCGACCGAATCCTGCAGGTGGGCGCGCGTCAAGGCATCGAGTGCACCGAACGGCTCGTCCATCAACAGCACCTTTGGCTCCATGGCGAGCGCCCGTGCAATGCCGACGCGCTGCTTCATGCCGCCCGAAATCTCCGCCGGCCGCTTGGCTTTGGCAGGGCCCATCTGCACCAGATCGAGATTGTGCATGGTCCAGTCGTGACGCTCCGTACGCGTCCTGGTGGCGCCGAACACCTTGTCGACCGCCAGCCGCACGTTGTCGTAGACGGTGAGCCAGGGCAGCAGCGAGTGGTTCTGGAACACCACGGCGCGATCGGGGCCGGGGGCGTTCACCTCGCGATCTTCGAGCAGAACGGCGCCGGCCGAGACGCGGGTCAACCCAGCGATCAGGTTCAGCAGCGTCGACTTACCGCAGCCGGAGTGTCCGATGATGGAGATGAACTCGCCTTGGTCGATGGTGAGTTTCACACCCGTCAGCACCTCGGTGGTGATGCCATTGCGCGTAAAACTCTTGTCGACATGGTCGATGTTCAAGAACGGGCGGACAGGAGTTGTCATGTGTGTCCCCTTAAGCTCTTGCCGTGCCGCGGGTCACCAGCGATCCGGCGGCCGCAACCAGGCTGTCCAGCAGGAAGCCGACCACGCCGATGTAGGCGAGCGCGACGATGATGTCGGAGAGGCGCGAGGAGTTCCACGCGTCCCAGATGAAGAAGCCGATGCCGACGCCGCCGGTGAGCATTTCGGCCGCCACGATGGCGAGCCAGCTGAGGCCGATACCGATCCTCAGTCCCGTGAAGATGTACGGGGCCGCCGCCGGGATCATGATGCGCCAGAAGAATTCGGCCTGGTTCAGCTGCAGCACGGCCGCGACATTGCGGTAATCCTGCGGGATGTTCCGTATGCCAACCGCCGTGTTGATGACAATCGGCCAAAGTGCTGTGATGAAGATGACGAAGATCGCCGAGGGGGCGCTGTCGCGAAAGGCAGCCAGCGAGATCGGCAGCCAGGCCAGCGGCGGCACCGTGCGCAAGACTTGAAAGAGCGGATCGAGGCCGCGCATGGCCCAGCGGCTTTGTCCCACCAGCGCGCCGAGCAGCACGCCGATGAGGGCAGCCAAACCAAAGCCCATGGCGACGCGCTGCAAAGATGTCAGCACACGCCAGCCAAGGCCAATGTCCTGCGGGCCGTTGACGAAGAACGGATCGACGATCAGATCGCGCGCTTCGATCCAGATGCGAGTTGGAGAGGGCAAGCTTGAGGTCGGGCCGTGCGCCGCCATCTCCCAGACCAGCAGCAAGGCGGCCAGAACGATCAGTGGTGGAATGATGACGGAGAGTAGCCCGGAGAGGCGGCTCGGACCAGCTTTGGCGCGGGCCGCCCGAGACCGAACCGGGGCGCCCTGTTCAACGGCGGTGGCCGACGCTGTGCTCTGCCGCATGGGCAGGGCCTCAACATGGTTTGCTGCTGCTTCGACCAGGGTAAGCGTGGGCTGAGCCGGCATTGGTGTGTGCACCTCGGATCTCCGCAAGGTCAGGACCGCGCTCATGCGACGGCCCGCTTAATGGCCAGCGAGTTGAGATAGGCCATCGGATCGGCAGGATCGAAAACCTTGCCGTCGAAGAATTTCTCGACGCCACGGCTGTCGCCCGTCGGCGTGCCGGTGAGCCCCAGCCCCTTGGCGGCTTCGATCCAGAGGTCAGAGCGGTTGGTCTTGGCGACCAGCGCCTTGACGTCGGTGGTGGCGGGGAACTTGCCCCAGCGCATGTTCTCGGTGATGAACCAGCTGTCGAGGCTCTTCCAGGGGTAGGAGACCTCACCAGCCTTGCCCCAGAACTTCATGAGCAGGTTGCTGCCCTCGACCTTGCGGCCGTTGCCGTAGTCGATGTCGCCCTTGAGGCGGCCGATGATGTCGGCGACCGGCACGTTGAACCACTGCCGTTTGCTGACGATCTCGGCCATCTCCTGCTTGTTGGCCATGTCCTCGCACCAGGCCTGGGCCTCCATCACCGCCATCATGATGGCCAGCGTCGCCTTCGGATTGGCGTCGACCCAGTCGGCGCGCATGCCCAGCACCTTCTCAGGATGCTGGAACCAGAGCTCGCCGGTGGTTGCGGCCGTGAAGCCGATGCCCTGGTTGACCAGCTGCGCATTCCACGGCTCGCCGACGCAGAAGGCGTCCATGGTGCCCACCTTCATGTTGGCGACCATCTGCGGGGGTGGGACGACGATAGTGGCAAGGTCCTTGTCGGGATCGATGCCGCCGGCGGCCAGCCAGTAGCGCATCCAGAGGTCGTGCGTGCCGCCGGGGAAGGTCACGGCGACCTTCACATCCTTGCCGGCCGCCTTCTTGGCCGCAAAGGCTGCCTTCAGGGGCGAGGAGTCGAGGCCAACTTTCAGATCCTTGAATTCGTTGGAGACCGAGATGGCCTGGCAGTCCTCGTTGAGATTGAGCAGTGTGTACATCGGCAGCGGCTGCTTGTTCTGCATCACCGCGCCCGTCGCATAGAGATGCGTTTTGGGGCGCAGGATGTGCCCGCCGTCGATGCCGTTGGCCTTGGCACCGAGGGCCATGTTGTCGCGCGTGGCGCCCCACGACGCCTGCTTGGCGATCTCCATGTCCGGTACGCCGTGCTTGGCGAACAGGCCCTTTTCCTTGGCGATGACGAGCGGGGCGGCGTCGGTGAGCGCGATATAGCCCAGGCGCGTGCCGGTGACTTCGGGCGTACCGGCAGCCGCAAAGGCGCCAGCAGGGAATGCGGCGTGAACGGCGCCGAACAGAGCTGCTGTTCCGGCGCTTGCGCTAGCGCCGCGCAGGAACTGGCGGCGGTTGAGGCGAAAGGAGGCTGTCGTATCCGATATGCTCATCAATCTCTCCTGACGTGGTGTCCGGACGTTGCCGGCGCCCCAATAAAAGAAAAACGCTGCGCGACTGTGCGTTAGCTCCCGCCCGAAGGCGGGGGCCCTGGCCGTTAGCAGCGTTGCCGCATGGCCCGTCGACGGGCCGAAGGTTGCAGGTCGTGGGAGACCTTCAGCGTTAACGAAAGCACAAAACGTGCCAACCTCTAAAAAATGAAATAAACCCAATAAAATCAATTATTTATGAGGTGCTCATGACTGTCCGCGCGGGGGTCCTTAACCTCCATCGGCCGCCGGTTCCTTAGGCAACTGCGCAACAATTGTGCAATGCAGCATTTCTGTGCAAAAGCTAGGCAGAGGCCTTTGCGCGCGTCAGGAAGCCCTTGGCCCAGTCGATCGTTCTGCGCTCTCTCAGCGGGGACGTAGTTCCCTCCAGTTCGCGCCGCGGCCGGTCGAAAGCGTTGAACGGACCGATGGCCGGGCCCATGATCGGCCCAATGCGCTCTCTCTTCAGCCCATCGACCAGATGAACCCATTTCCAGCTTGATGACGACGACATCTGGCGCGATCTCGGCCAGCCGCCGGCCCGCCTCGATGATGGAAGTCCTGCGCGGGTTGGTGTCGACGATCTGGATGCGGAGCTGCCTATCGCTCATGCGAGGGATTTCGTGTGCGCTGCGGCATCGGCGCAACGGCAAATCCGTGGCGTGGGGGAACACCCCGGTATGCCGCGTTGAGCTTGCGAACCTCCGGTAGCCAGATCGATTTCAGGCCGAAAGTGTTCGAGGAATGGGTCCATTTGCGGCGCACCTGCACGCGCCAGCATTCCGAGGCTAGTCTGCTAAAGTTGGCTGCCACAAGGGGGCAGGTCCATCGTGAATATCGTGCACAAAACGTACATACAGAAGCTGCGAAGTGCTGCGTAAAGATGAGAGAAAGAGCGAATAAGCGTGTGCATTTTTTCTGTGTCTTCACTCTAAAGAAATCAGGAAAATCATTGCGATATCAATCACAAAGATTCTGCGATGGCGCCCACGATGGAGCGGAGGAATTGTGCATAAATTTCAATAGATTGAGAGGCCGCGTGTGCAATTCGTGCACACTGGTGGAGAATAGTGTCAGCTGATGATCAGGTGGCGTCTTTTGCTTCTCTGCATTGTTCTGGACAGGCCAGCTTCACCGCAATGCCTCCAACAGTGGCCTCAGTTTGTACTTCCGCTTGTGCTTTTCGATCAGCCCGGCGAGCAGCACGACCCAGTCGTCGTCCCGACCGGCGGCTTCATAGCCAAGCGCCGCTTTTTCGAGCCACAGCGCGGCCTCGGCATAATGTCCGGATCGGTTGTCGTCCATGATGCGCGACCCCTTGGCGACCGAGAACCGGATCACCCAGTCGGAATGCGATGACGCTGCCGCATCGGCCAGACGCATCAGTGTCTCGGTATCGGATTGGTAGTCCGTCGCCTCGCCGGCCGAGCGGACAGCATCGTCGATCATGCCCTCTTCGAGTAGGATCAGCGTTCGGTCGTGGGCGTACTGGGCTGCGTTGAGATGCGCCAGAAGTGCCTGCCGAGTTTTTGGCCAGGGCTTACCCGCGCCCGAAAACTTGGCCCAGCTCTCGGCAGCGCGGAAATCCTCACGTGAATGGGTCTGCTCGAAAGCGATGGCCGCTGCCTTGAGCGCCAGCTTGATCTTGCCCAAAGCGCCAGCATAGTCGCGGAGCCAATGCGCGAGATCGGCAAGGCCATGTGGCCCGATCGAGTCAGCCAAAGATCCGGCAGGCCGCTCGCCAATCAGCGCAAGGCCGGCCTCGGCAAGTTCGGTTGCGTCGTTGTCGTGACCGGCTGTGCGCAGAACTTTCGCAAGCTCGTGCGCCTGGCCTGGCATCTTAAAGCGTTTGGCCGCGTAGGCCATCGCCTCGGCGACACGGCCGAGCTTGATCAGCATGATTGCATGATCCGTATGCGCGCCAGACGCCTTGGACAATCTCAGATGCTCGTCCGTGCGCCCCTGGCCATCGAGAACGCGCAGCCGTATTGCCGTCAGGCGCTTTTCCACATCGTCGGCCCGCCCCGATGGTGGCCAACTGCGGGCTTTGCCGGCCAGCACCGCCTGCAATTCCGGCTGATCCCAGCCTGTCTCCAAGGCAAGAATGGTGACCGTGAAACTGTCGTCCACGCCGTAGTCCGACAGGCGCTGGTGCCAGTCTTCGACCTCGACCGCCAGCGCGTCACGTTCGTCAGCTCCAAGATCGCTCAGCAACACCGCTTCCGCCATCATGCGGGCGATATCGTCGAACATCAGATAAATATGTTCGTCGCCGCCGTAGGACTCCTCAAGCCAGCCATCGACGAATTCTTCGGCTATGCTCGTGAGCACGCGCAGTGCGTTTCGACCATCGCCCGCTTCCAGGAAAGGCACTGCCGTCTTGACCAATTGTTGCAGCTCGTCCTCGCTGCCTGTCGAGCGGTAGTCATCCCAATAGCGCTTGCGGTAGCGGCCGCGCATCAAGGCTTTGGCCTTGTCGCGAACGGGGCCAGGATCGACCAGGGTTCGGCGTCGTGGCGTCGAAACCGCGGCGGGATCGGTTGTCCCCAGCGATGTCGCCAGTTCGGCTTCCAGCCACGGAGCGAGGCTGTCGTCTACCTCAAGGCGCCTGCCCAGAAGCGCTATCAACTGGTTCTTGTCCAGATCGGCCAATTGATCCGTTAGCGCCGGCCGCTCGATGATATTGGCGTGTCGCTCGCTTACTTTCAGCAACACCGCAACGATGTGCTTGCAGTACCCTCCGTACTCATACGGGCAGGAACAGCTTGCGTCAGCGACGCCACTGTCGCTGAGCCGGACAGTGACGCGGTATGGTTCGATGTCACTGCCTTCGACGTCGGATGTGAGGTGCTCGCCCCGTCGGACGACGGTGCCGACCGCACCGCTGCGAAAATAGGTCCGGCCGCGCGAGACGGACTCGGGCGTGGTGAGCGCGTTGATCGGTCCAACAATGATGGGGCGCTTGGCCAAGGCGGTTCCGGCAACATGTGGGGGTGGTAAGCGAAGTAGGTTCCGAACCAGCACAGGCATACGTTCGGGTCAACGGTGCTGCGCTCCAAATCTTCGAGGAGTCAAAACAATCGGGGAAATAGCGCATCCAGGGTGTCGGCGGGAAAGCGCAAAGACACCTTCCCTTTCGGGGTATCGGAGGCAAGCAAACCCGCCGCAACCGTTTCATTCAGGACGCGCCGCGCCGAACGCTCGGGCAGGCCGGTGATGCGTCCCGCGTCGCCACGTTCGATCTCGCCGCGTATCAGCGCTTCCGTAAGAAGCCGGGCGGCTTCGGGCTTCAATGTCTCACTGCGCGCCACATAGGTGTCAAGCCGGCCCGCCAATGTGCTGAGGTCGAAGAGGTTTGCCATGAAGGTGACCTGGTCGAGGCAAACCTGCAGAAACCAGACCGTGAAATCGATCAGCGCTTTTTCCGAAAGATTGCCGCGCCCGTCGAGATCACCCTGGCGCGGCTGGTCCGCGTGATCCAGCATTTGCTTGTAGTCTGCGCGACCCTCAGGGCCTGCCTTCAGCCCCCGCGCGAGACCTCGCGAGACAGACCAGAGCCCGTTCGCTCCGATGCCGGCCTTGTGGCCCATAGCATGGCTCATCAGGCGGCTCACACGTCCGTTGCCATCCAGGAACGGATGAATGAAGTTGAACCGATGATGGGCAGCCGGAATGGCCATGATGCGCGCCGCGGTGCCGAGCGGCGACAAGGCGAACCGCCCCGCAAAATGGCGCATGAAGTCCTCGACCCGCACGCTTGATGGCGGGATATGACGGCCAACGACATTGTCGTGCTCGGGGCGGGATCGCCAGGCGCCCGGTTCCATGCGGAGTGTTCGCGCCTTGCCAGTGACTTCAAGCATGGCTTCTGGGGCGTCGCGATAGAACTCACGATGAACCCAGCGGATGAAATCCGGCGACGCCGGTTCGGGGAGGGTGCCGGCGGCGGCCTGACGGTCGATCATGGTTTGGACACGGATATGCGCGGTTGCTTCTAGCTGCAGGTTGCGGCGCGCCTCGTCGTCGTCGAATTGCCCGGCCAGCGCGCGTTCGATCTCGCGCGGCCGAGTGTTGTGGCCCTCGATCAGGTTGCTGTAGTAGGTGTTCATGATCCGCACTAGGTTGGTGAGATTGGCTGCTGTGCGCGGGTGCAGCGCTTTGCCGAGGTTCGCAGCCGCAGCGGCCAAGTCGGCAACGGCATCGGCAACCGCTTCCGGCGCGTCCGTCAGGCGGGCCGGTTCGATGCGCTCTACAGCTTCCAAAACGGGCATATTTGGCCGATCTTCATGACGGGTATTCGCATGAAAATACGCCATTTTTGCGAGAGATACTAGATGGTTGGCCGAAGTTCTGGCCGATCTTCAGCCTCCCGCGCTGGCGCTGTCTCGGCCATCGGTGCGGCATCGGGAGCCGCCGATCCTTTTCACCAGCTCTGGTCGATCAGCGAGCAGAGTATTCGGACGTGGCGCCAAAGCTGCGGGCCTGGGTCCAGTTAAGGATATCTGCCAATTGATACAGTACCTTGAATCTTACGCCTGGTCCCGCTTTCACGCAGCGCGGCCCGCCGCCTTGCACGCGCATCCGTTCCAGAGTCCGCGGACTGAGGCGCAGAATGGCGGCGCAATTGACGGTGGTCAGAAAGCGCTCGGGCGCTCTGGCGTCGCTGGACGGCTGGTTGAGGTCTTGTCCGGCGGCTTCAACAGCATTGCCGTGCAACGGATCGTGCGACATCACGCGAGCCCTTCGATCTGTTTCCGAACTGACGGCCAGCCGTCACTCAATGTTGCGGGCGCTGCCAAGCCAAGAAAGCGACTGGGCCTGATCGCGTTGATCAATGCAGCAACTCCGAACCGACGTCGGCAATGTCGTCGATGGAATAGGGTGCTGCGAGTTTCACAGACTTGCCGCTACGACCAGGCAACAAGGCAGGTTCCGCAGCGATTGAGAGACTCATCTCGAGCTTGAGGGACCTCAAGACTGCGAACACGAAGGCAATTTGAAGCTGACCTTCGCCGCGTTCGCGGTAGAGCACGCGCTGGCGCCGCACACCGAGCGAGGCAGCCAAGGCGGCCTGTGTCAGTCCGGCATCCTCGCGGGCCTGCCTGAGAAAGCCGCCCAAATCGCGGGTGTTACGGATCATCATGGCGGGGCAACAAATGTTCGAAGGGTCGCACTTACAGTGTTGTTCGATTTTCCGAACATGTCAGTATGTTCGGTCAGTCGAACATGAGACGAAGTGCTTCTGAGCGAACAGTGTCGCGTTGGCGCGCTTCAATAGTCCGCATATCTCCGCTCCCGCACACGGCGCTGAATCAGCTGGTGCGGGCGCAGGTTGAGATACCTCCGCAGCATCTTCCAATCCTTGTGGCGGGTCACCAGCGACACTTCCGGGGTGTGCGGAAAGGCCGGCGGTACCTCGCCTACTCGCCAATGAGCCGAAATCGTGTCAGTAACCCCGCCATGACCGCTCCCGCCGCCAGCCCGCATCAATGCTGCGTTGCACCTATGATGGACTGGACCGACCGGCATTGCCGGGTCTTCCACCGTCTGCTTACTGCGCGCGCGCAGCTTTACACCGAGATGGTGGTGGACAGGGCCGTCATCCACGGCAAGCGTGAGCGGCTGCTCGGCTTCGACGCCGCCGAGCATCCAGTGGCGCTGCAACTTGGCGGTTCGGATCCCGACGATCTGGCGCGGGCGGCTGCGATCGGGGCGGGGCTAGGCTACGACGAGATCAACCTCAACTGCGGCTGCCCGTCGGATCGGGTCCAAGGCGGCAGCTTTGGCGCCTGCCTGATGGCGACGCCGGACTTGGTGGCGCGCTGCGTGGCGGCCATGCGGGCGGCGGTGGATATTCCGGTCACGGTCAAATGCCGGATCGGCATCGACGACCAGGACGCCGAGGCCGACTTCGCGCGCTTCATCGATACCGTGGCGGCGGCCGGCTGCACCACTTTCATCGTGCATGCGCGAAAGGCCTGGCTGCAGGGCCTGTCGCCGAAAGAAAACCGCGAGGTGCCGCCGCTGGACTACGCGCGCGTGTTCCGCCTGAAGGCCGCGCGGCCTGAGCTGAGGATTGTGCTCAACGGCGGCATCGAGACGCTGGAGCAGGGCGAGCGGCATCTGGCGCAGGTCGATGGCGTGATGCTGGGGCGGGCGGCGTATCATCAGCCCTATCTGCTGGCCGAGGTGGATCGCCGACTGTTCGACCCCTCCGCACACGTGCCGACGCGGGCCGAAGTGATGGCGGGTTTTGCAGCGTATGCGGAGCGCAAGCTTGCCGAGGGCGTGCGGCTTTCGGCGATGACCCGGCATATCCTCGGGCTCTATCACGCGCGGCCCGGCGGACGGCAATTCCGGCGTGTGCTGTCGGAACAGGGCGCGCGAGCCGGCGCGGGGATCGAGGTGATCGCCGAGGCGATGGAGCAGGTGGAGGGCGCGGCGGCGGCACGCTATGCGGCGGATGCGCGGGGCAGGGACAGAGACGTAATCGGGGACAGTTTACTTATTTCCCTGACGGAGGGAGCGAGTGGCTGACGCCGGTCCGGGAATAAGTAGACTGTCCCCGTTTACGCCTCCGCTTGTTCTCACCCATCGCGCCGTCCTCGCGATGTCGATCCCGATCATCCTGTCCAACCTCACCACGCCGATCGTCGGGGCGCTGGGCACGGCGGTGATCGGCCAGCTGGGCGAGCCCGCCACGCTCGGGGGCGTCGCAATCAGCGTCGAACTGTTCAACCTTCTGTTCTGGAGCTTCGGCTTCCTGCGTCTGTCCACCTCGGGCCTGACCGCACAGGCCAAGGGGGCGGGCGATGCCAGCGAGATCGCTGCCACGCTGGAGCGGGCGCTGCTGGTGGCGCTGGCGCTTGGTGTGCTGATGATCCTGATCCAGCAGCCCCTGGCCGCGCTGTCGGTGCGGCTGATGGGCGGCTCGGCCGAGATGCAACAGGCTGTACACAACTATTTCATCTGGCGCATCTGGTCGGCGCCCTTCGTGTTCGTGAACTATGCGCTGCTCGGCTGGTTCATCGGGCTGGGCCAATCGGGGCGGGCGCTGGCGCTGCAACTCGTGCTGAGCCTCTTCACACTGATCGTGTCGATCGTTCTGGTGCTGCGCTTCCATTGGGGTGCGGCAGGCGCGGGCGCTGCCGTACTGGCGTCGGAGGCCATCGGTGCGCTTGCCGGCGCCGCGCTCGCCTGGCGCGAGATCGGCTTGCGTGGCGGACGGGCGGGCCGCGCGGCAGTGCTGGCGGCCGCCCCGTTGCGACGGCTGTTCGCCATCAACACCGACATCATGGTGCGCAACCTGTGCCTGACGCTGGCCTTTGCCACCGTCGCGGCCCTTGGCGCGCGCAATGGCGATCTCGCGGCGGCGGCCAATGGCATCCTGCTCGATCTGTTTGCCATCGCCGCGAACTTTCTGGACGGCTTTGCTAATTCAGCCGAGACTTTCGTCGGTCAAGCCATCGGCGCGCGCCGCCGCGACCGCTTGATCGACGCCATGCGGAAAACCTCGCAATGGGCTGGCGTGCTCAGCGTGCTGACGGCTGTCGCGGTCTGGCAGTGGGGCGGGCTGGCCATCGACGCCATGACGACCTCGCCGGAGGTGCGCCTGGTGACGCGCGAGTTCCTGCCGTGGTGCGCGCTGACGCCGCTTGCCGGGGTCGTCGCATTTCAACTCGATGGCTTCTTCGTCGGGGCGACGCGCGGGGCGGACATGCGCAACATGATGCTGCTGAGCCTGGCGTTCTTCATGGCCGCCATCGCGCTGCTGGTGCCGGCGCTGGGCAATCATGGCCTGTGGCTGGCGCTAATCCTGTTCTTCCTGGTGCGCGCTGTCACGCTCGGAAGCCGGCTGCCCGCGCTGTTGCGGGAGGCTGTGAACTGATCGGCCTACTGCCTGTTTCGGCCGATCGGGCCGAGATGCGTATCGCTAAAGCCGGTCGGGTACTTCAGGCCGTAGCCGAGCATGCGATCAAAACCGATATGGGCAGCCCAGACGATGGCCGTCGCAAGGGCGGTTGGCTCGCCAAGCGCGTGGGCCGCCACACCCAAAGCAATCGGCCCGAGGGTGCTGTGCGCGGCGTTGTAGAGCGTGGCGCCAATACGGGGGCCGGCCAGATACGCCAGGAACGTCAGATCCGGCGCCAGGGCCAGCAGCGCGAAGAACCACAGGGAATAGTCCTGGAACAGGTACGCGGCCACGGCGCCCCCAAACAGCGCCAGCCCCTCCAACCGTAAGATGGTGCGCACGCGGCCGGTGGCTGCACCCAGTGCAGGCGCCTTTTCAGGCTGGCGTTCGGTACCAATCGCTATGTGTGTCTCGGCCATCGGGCATGTCCCATCGTTTGCGATGCCGTGACAATGGCGCAAGCGCCGCAAAAGGAAATTGCATGTCTGCGCTACAATGATATGCATTTCTGTATGACCAAGCGCGAACCCTCCTGGGAACTGCTGCGCACCTTTCTTGAGGTGATGCGTGATGGCAGCCTATCTGGGGCGGCGCGCGCGCTGGGGCTGACGCAACCGACGGCCGGCCGGCATATCGATACGCTGGAGGCGGATCTGGGCGTTTCGCTCTTCACACGGTCTCAACGCGGCTTGCTGCCGACTGCAGCCGCTCGGGAGCTGCAGCCGCATGCCGAAGCCATGGCGGCGGCCTCGTCGGCGCTGTTGCGCGCAGCGTCGGGGGAAGCGGCGGCGGAGCGCGGGACGGTGCGTCTGGCGGCCAGCGAGATCGTCGGTTGCGAGGTGCTGCCGCCAATCCTGGCCGCGTTCCGGCAGATCCACCCCGGGATCCTGCTGGAACTGTCGCTCAGCAACCGCAACGAGGATCTGTTGCGACGCGACGCCGACATTGCGGTGCGCATGGTGCGTCCGGCGCAAGGTGCTTTGTTGGCCAAGCGCCTCGGCGCGGTGAGTATCCGTCTTTATGCGCACAAGGACTACGTGGCGCGGTTCGGCATGCCAAAGTCGCTGGACAATATGGCCGGCCATTGTCTGATCGGCTTTGATCGCGACGACCACGCCCTGCGCGCGCTGGGGGCTGCGGCGCAGACCATCACGCGCGACAGCTTCGGGTTCCGCACCGACAACGATGCCGCCCAACTCGCCGCCTTGCGGGCGGGCGTTGGCATCGGCGGCTGCCAGACCATGATCGCCGAGCGCGACCCCGCCTTGCTGCCGGTGCTGCCCAAAGCGTTCGATTTCCCGCTCGAAATGTGGCTGGTCATGCACGAAAACCTGAAGGCGACGCGCCGTGTGCGGCGGCTGTTCGACCATCTGAGCGCGGGTTTAAGCGCGTATTTGCGCGGGTCTGCTCCCAAAAAACGACATGCGAGCGCCTTATCCTCAGGCTAGAGTGCGTCTTGAACCCGTCCTTCCGGTCAGGAACCCTTGCTCATGCTCGCTTCCAATTGGTCCCATGTCTGGCGCGCCGCGGCCTCGGTGCTGGCGCGCTTTATCGTTTTCCTGTTTGTGATCGTCCTGGTCTGGATCACCTACGTCTATCTGTTCGCGTACTATCCAGATTTCCTGGGCTGGTCATACAATATGCTGCGGCCCTGGACGGTCTGGCTGTTCAACCTGAATGAGCAATGGCTGCCCAATTCGATCAAGTTCAAGGTCAGTGCGGGGCTTACCGATGAACTTGGACCGCGCGCGCTGTTCCTGCTGCTGCTCGGTGGCATCGGCGAAGCGGTGCTGTTCTCGGTGTTGTGGACGGTGATCGGCCTAATCCGACTTGCGACCGGTAGCCGGGCCAAGGCTGCGGCGCCGGCGCTGAAGGTGGTGGGAAAGCGGGCTTAGGGAAATCCACCGGCCGTTATGGGTAGGGGCGACCAGTGGTCGCCCTCTCAGTGCGGGCCATGCGCTACGAGGGCGACCACTGGTCGCCCCTACCGACCGACAGTATGGCCAAACACGATCCCCTTAGAGGACGCCCCGTGTCGTCAGATTTCGCATCAACGCGCTGATGCCGAACTCCCAGGGCGGGCAGTCCGTCGACAGACGAACGCGGTTGGTGAGGCCCCCCAGTCGCTCGTTCGACACTGTCACCACATCGCCGACGTGATGGGTGAAGCCCTTGCCGGGCTCATCGCGGTCGTCCACGGGCGCGAACATCGTCCCGCAGAACAGCACCGCGCCGTCGGGATACTGATGATGGCGGCCGAGCATCTGGCCTGCAAGATCGGCGGGGTCGCGGCTGATCTGGCGCATGTTGGAGCCGCCGCTGAGATGGTAGCCGTCCGGGCCATCGACGGTGAGCTGGATCTGCAACCCGCGCACGTCATCGAGCGTAAAGTCCTTGTCGAACAGCCGGATGAAGGGGCCGAGCGCGCAAGAAGCGTTGTTGTCCTTGGCCTTGCCCAACAGCAGCGCCGAGCGTCCCTCGACATCGCGCAGGTTCACGTCGTTGCCGAGCGTGGCGCCGACGATCTTGCCGCTGGAGGCAACCACCAGCACGACTTCCGGCTCGGGATTGTTCCACTTGGAGATGGGATGCAGGCCGACGTCGGCCCCCGTGCCCATGGCGCTCAGCACCTGCGACTTCGTGAAAATCTCGGCGTCGGGGCCGATGCCGACCTCAAGATAGGGCGACCACGCGCCTTTGGCTTGCAGCATGGCCTTCAGTTTCACCGACTCTGGTCCGCCCGGCTTGATCTTGGCGAGATCGCCGACCAGTGCGGTGATCTCGGCTCGCAGCGCCTTGGATTTACTGGCGTCGCCGCGCGCCTGTTCCTCAATGACACGCTCGATCATGGAGAAGGCGAATGTGACGCCAGCGGCCTTGATGGCTTGTAAGTCAATCGGGGCGAGCAGCCAGGGCTTCTTCGGGTCGCGCGCATCGGGCGGCGTGTTGGCGAGCACGGCATCGAGCGGGCCGATGGCTGTGCCTTTGGCATGGGTGAGGGCGTCGTGGGGATCGGCGGCTTCCGTCAGCGTGCTGAGAGTTGGAAAAGTCGACGTAATGTCGTGCAGGATGCCGCCACGATCTACGACCACGGATGGACCGCCGACATCCGGGCGGTAGACGCGGCCGACGAGCGAGGCCTTGGCATGATCGGCGGGGAGGGTAGTTGCCGGCGATAGCTGCATTGGGAGGGCTCCACTGTCCTTCTCCCCCTGCTTAGGGGGAGAAGGTGGCCCCCGAGCGCACAGCGCGAGGAAAGAGGGCCGGATGAGGGGCAGCCGCTTGCTCCGTGCAGTCCGTTAGAGGCGCGGAGCAAGCGGCTGCCCCTCACCTGTCGCTTTCTCCCTCGCGCTGGCGCGCTCGGGGCGACATCCTCTCCCCCTAAGTAGGGGGAGAGGAAAAGTTAGCCCTATTCCTTCGACCGTTCCACATAGCTGCCGTCGTCGGTGAGAATGATCACCTTCGTTCCGACTGTGATGTGGCCCGGCACCATGGTGCGGATGCCGTTCGAGAGGATCGCCGGCTTGAACGAACCCGACGCGGTCTGCCCCTTCATGGTCGGCTCGGTTTCCGCGATCTCAAGCGTCACCTTCTGCGGCAGTTCGATCGAGACCGGCACGCCCTGATGCATGCTGACATGCACCTTCATGTTCTCTTGCAAGTAGGCCGCCGAGTCCCCGAGCATGTCTGCCGGCAAGGTCACCTGTTCGTAATTTTCCGTGTTCATGAAGGTGTAGTCGTCGCCGTCCTTGAACAGATAGTTGTGCGGCATTTCCTCGATGATGGCGCGCTCCAGCGTGTCGGTGGTCTTGTAACGGCCGACCACCTTCACGCCGTCGCTGATGCGGCGCATTTCCAGCTGCGTGGTCGGCGTGCCCTTGCCCGGGCGTGTGCTCTCGGCGGTCATCACCACCGCAAGCTTGCCTTCCAGATCCACCACGTTGCCCTTACGCAACTGGCTTGCCATAACTTTCGCCATTCTATCCTCGATTTCGGCCCAAAGATTTGGGGTGCAACCGGGGTCGCGAGGGCCTATGCCCCGGCACGCGCCGGCTTCTTCCAGTGAACTGGGGCCGACTGATACCCCATCAAACCGCTACGGCAAAGGTCGAAATGGGCGGCAAAGACGACACATCTGCGACAGGCGGTCCATGGTGGGCCCCGGCGGCGCATCGCGACCGCCGTCCTCTGCTGATGGCGCGCGGTCGCATCCAGGCGGCGCTGCGGGGGTATTTTGCGACTGAAGGCTTCACGGAAGTCGAGACGGCGCAGCTACAGATCTCGCCCGGCAATGAGACCCATCTGCACGGCGTGCGCGCCGATCTGCGCGACGACGCGGGCACGCCGCGCCGCCGCTATCTGCATACCTCGCCGGAATTCGCCATGAAGAAGTTGCTGGCGGCTGGGGAAACGAAGATTTTCAGTTTTGCGCGGGTTTTTCGCGACCGGGAGACCAGCCGAACCCACAGCCCTGAATTCACGATGCTGGAATGGTACAGGGTTGGCGAGCCTTACGAGGCACTGATGGCGGACTGCGGCCAGATATTGCGGCTGGCGGCTGAGGCGGCGGGGACGGATCGGCTGCGGCATCGCGGGCTGGAAGCCGACCCTTTTGCAACTCCGAAGCGACTGACGCTGGCGCAGGCGTTCGAGCGCGAGACGGGGATCGATTTGCTGGCGACCTGCCCCGGTGGGATCGGCAACCGTTCGGCTCTGGCGGCTGAAGCGGCTGCGTGCGGGATCGGGGTGGCGGACGACGACAGCTGGAGCGACCTTTTCAGCAAGACCCTCTCCGACCGCATCGAGCGCAATCTCGGCCTCGGCCGCCCGACCATCCTCTACGAGTATCCAGCCAGCGAAGCGGCCCTGGCACGGGTCTCGCCGACGGATCCGCGCATCGCCGAACGTTTCGAGCTTTATGCCTGCGGCGTCGAACTCGCCAACGCCTTCCGTGAGCTGACCGACCCGGTGGAACAGCGCAAGCGTTTCGAGGCGGATATGGACGAGAAGGAGCGGTTGTACGGCGAGCGCTATCCGATCGACGAGGACTTTCTGGCCGCGCTGGCCGCTATGCCCGAGGCCTCCGGGGCCGCGCTCGGTTTTGATCGCCTGGTGATGCTGGCGACCGGGGCCGATCGCATCGATCAAGTGCTGTGGACGCCTGTGTAGCTGAGCCGACTACTCTTCCACCAGGGCGTCTTCGTCATCCAAGGCGGCTTTCGCACTCACGGTTCCGGCCACCAAGGTTGCGATTGCTGGAGCGACGGCCTCGCGGCTTCCCACGGCGACCAAGCGGCGTCCATCGCTGACCGCGATGACGGCCTCTTTCGGCGCCAGAAGCGGGATACGCCAGCTGGCGACCGCAATAACCAGCACGCGGCCGGCGTTGACCTCTGCCTTCCTCTTGCTGCGGACCAAGCTCTGCCAAGCCGTTGTGGTCAGCGCGACCACCGGGGTCTTGGACAGATCGAGTGGCTCGGGGCGCAGCGCGACGATACCGGCCGGGGGCAGACGAAGACGTTCCGGCGCACCCTCGATGCTGCCGCCCGCCAGCAACGTGGCGACTTCCTCTTCGCCCAGCAGTGGAATATGCCTCGTCCGGCCGTCCGGCGCGAATGTGGGCGACAGGCCGTTGGCAAGCGCCAGCAGTTGGAAACCGAACCGCATATCGGGGGCAAGCAGGACCATAGTCTCACCGGCCTGGATTGTGGATTTGGTCGAACCGTCGGCGGGCGAAACACCGAAGGCCACGTCCGCCCCCGTTCCGGCCCGCTTGGCTGCCGGAAATAGCAGGGTCCGCAGCAACCCCAACCGCTCGTAGCCGCGCGACAGCCGCGACATCAGGCCAACCAGCGAGATCAGCGAGCGAAGCATCAGCACCAGGAAGAAGAAGAATGCCAGCTTGGAGGCGGGCAGCGCCATCAGGCTGAGCCCTTCCGAGAGGTATACGCCATAAAACGCCGCAAAGACGTGCACGCCCGCCACCACCGTCACGGCGTTCTGTTCGTTGAGGAGAATGCTCTGGCTGCCATAGGCTTGCGCCAGCGTCTGCGTGGTGGCGGCGGGCGTGGCGGCCTCGTCGATGGCCTGGCCGGGACGGCGCATGACATCGCCACTGATGAGGCCCGTCACTGGCGGGCGCAGGCGATTGAGGCCGGCATTGGATTTCGCCTGCATCCGCACCAATCGCGCGATGGCCACACCATAGGCGGGCAGGAACAGCAGGCTGAGAAAGCCCAGCACGACCATGTCGCGAGGGTCCTGCCACAGCAACACACCGGCCAGCACTAGCACCATCATGGCGTCGCGCATGCCAGTCTCGATCAGCCGCCCAATGGGGAAGGCGGCGCGGACGGCCGCATCGATGCGGTTGGCCAGCGGTCCGGGGCGCAGCTGCACGCCCAGGTCCACCACGCGATCCCAGCGGGCGATGCGTGTCAGTCCGCCGGTCAGCTGCCAGAACAGCTGCCCCTGCCAAGCCATCGTTTCGGCATTGACCAGCCGACCGACCCCATAGCTGAACAGCACCGAGGCCGAGCCGATCAGGAACACCGCCAGTACGGCGGTATCGGGCTTGAGTGTGATCGTCAGCCAATGCCACCCAAGCGTCACCTCGCTGGCGCCGGCCTGCGCGCTGCGCAGCAGTTCGGCCAGCAACAGGAAGGGAACCGGGTGCAGCACCGCATTCGCGATGACGGCCGCAAGCATCATCCCGAAGCGCCAGCCGCGGCTTTGCGCGAAGTGCTTCAGCAACACAGCATAGGTGCCGAGATAGCGGAGCGCGCTGTTGAGAGATGACATGGGTGGGCGTTCGCGGGTTGCTGGCGGACGATACGTGCAAGTGTGTAGGCAACGCGCGACTGGCGCGTCAGGGCCGATTTGGCGCGCGTTGGAGCTCAGTCGCGGGACGCAAACCTTAACGTCCTTTGGGGGCCTCTTAACACTTTGTAAATCCGACTCGTGACAGCTTCACCAGATCAAAGTTGTGCGTCTGTGGTCAAGCTTGCGGGCGATCGATGCCAACTCACCTTCCCAGCTCCCCGTCATCCATGCCTCGCGCGGCCGCCCGGCCTTTGCGCGTGGCCATGCTGGTGTCCAACGCGGGCACCGGTGATGCGCGGGTCATGAAGGAAGCCGAAAGCCTGGTCGCGGCCGGACACCAGGTGACGGTGTATGGCTTGGCGGCGCGCGGCCTCGCGACCAAGGCGGTGGTGGCGGGGGTGCGCTATCGCCGCTGCGCCGAACCGCACCGGGCGTTGCTGGATGGCCCCCCGTCGGGATTTGCCAGCGAACCGGCGCCGTCGCGGCCGGGATCTGGAATTCTCAGCAAGATCAAAGACGTGATTGAGCCCTTCGTGCGCCACGAACTGATGGCGGCGACCTTTGTTGGGCCGGTTTCGGCGGCCCTTCCCGATGTCGTGCACGCCCATGACTTCGAGACGCTGCCGGCGGCCATTCGGGCTGCCAAGCGCTGCGGCGCGCGCGTCATCTACGATATGCACGAGCTGGAGGAGGGCCGTCATCCCGGCCCCGGCCCGCTGCTGAAGTGCTGGAAGATGTGGCTCGAGGGCCGCGCCCATCGCCAGATTGCAGCCGCCATCACCACCAGCCCGTCCTATGCCGAGCACAAAGCGGGCTCCTACGGTATTCCCGAACCGATCGTGGTTCTGAACGGCCCCCGCATCTCGCTCGCATCGGGTCCGGGTTTACGCGAACGCTGCGGTCTTGGGCCGGACACGCCTTTGGCCGCCTACATCGGACTGGTCAGTCCGGGCCGCGGCATCGAGACCCTGCTGACTGCCTTGGGGCACGTCCCCGGCATGCATTTGGCAATCCTCGGCACCATCCGGCCCGAATTAGAGCCTGCGATCGCCGCTGCCAGGCGCGCGCTCGGCGGCCGGCTTCATGTGCTCGCCCCGGTTCCCCATGCCGAGGTGGTCGCCCATATCGAAAGCGCCGATCTGGGCGTCTGCACAATCCCGGGCAGCTGCCTCAGCTACGAGCTTTGCCTGCCCAATAAGCTGCTGGAAATGACCCTGGCCGGCCTGCCGCTGCTGGTCGCCAACACCAAAGGCCTCTCCAGGTTTGTCGCCGAGACCGGCAATGCCCGGACGGTCGACGCCACCGATAGTGCTGCGGTGGCTGCAGGTTTGATGGCTGTCTATGCCGACCGCCTGGCTCTGAAACCGTCGCCCCAAGCGCTGGCCCAGCTGCGCACCCGCTACGGCTGGGAGCGCCAGGCCGCCCGCCTCATCGATGTCTACGACGCCGTCGCGCTGGCCCCCCGCGGGATGCCCGCCGCGATGGCCCAACGCGCCCTTGCCACGGTTCTTCGGCCGGTTGGCTACTCTGTTACCGGAGGCTGAAACATGCGCATCTTGATGGTCAATCTCACGGACTGGAGCGGCATGTCCGGCGGCGCGCAGCATCAGCTCGGGCTGTTCGAGGCGTTCCGCGCGGCTGGTCACACCATTCGCGTCCTGACGGTCGGCCACGGCGAGTGCCCGGCCATGCCCTATGGCGTGCGCGAAGTTGCGACCATCGTCGAGGACGTCAACCGCTTCGGCCTGCCTGGCAACGTCAACACGCTGGCGCAGTTGCCGGCGCTAATCGCGGAAGTTCTGCGCTTCCGCCCCGACGTCATCTACAGCCGCGCCAATACCTTCAGCATCGCCGTCGTGGCGCTGGGCAAGCTGCTCGGCACGCGCGTGGTGCTAGAGCACAATTCCTGGCTGGAGAGCCAGCGCCGCGTTGGCGGCGGTTCGGGGACACTCGCAGTTCTCGAGCGCTATCTGCAGATCGGCGCTTCCCGCCTGGCTGACGCCTCGCGTTGCGTCACGCAAGGACTGGCGGACCGGCTCGCCCGCAGTGGCGTTGCCGAAAATCGCCTGCACGCCATCGGCAACGGCACCGATTGCCAGCATTTCTTCCCGCTCGAGCGCGCCCGCGCCCTGCAGCAGTTCGGCCTGCCCGAGGATCGCCAATACGTTGGTTTCATTGGCAACATCATGCCCTGGCATGGCTTGACCACGGCGCTGGAAGGTTTTTCCAAACTCGCTGCGGCGCATCCCAAGACCGACATGCTGGTGTTCGGCGATGGCCCGGGCCTGGCGCCGCTGGTTGAGATGGCCCGCCGCCTCGGCCTGACCGAGCGCGTTCGTATCATGGGCAAGGTGCCGTTCACGGCCGCCAATGCCGCTATCAACTGCTTCGATCTCGCCATCCTGCCGCTCTCGCTGCGCCAGGACATCGGCTTCGGCTTCTCGGCCATCAAGCTGCGCGATTATGCGGCGGCGGGGCGGATTGTGCTGACAGGCCTGGTCCCCGGCAACATCGAACTCACCGCCGAGCCATGGCTGCTCACGCACGCCCCTGACGACGCAGGCGACTTCGCTTCCGCGCTCGGGGTATGGCTGGAGTCGCAGGCCGGCGATCAGGGGCATTGGGCGCACGCCCAGTTGCAAGCCCGCTTCTACGCCGAGCAGAATTTTGCCTGGACCCGGATCGCGGCCCGTATTACCGGCTTCATTGGCGAACTGGACGGTCCGCTGCCGGAAACAGCCGAGGCCAAGGCTGGCCGTCTGAGCGCTACAGCTCTGCAATCCTAGGCTGCTTGCGGCGTCTACGTATTGCGCGGTACCGTCATATCTGGTGAGTGGGAGCGGTTTATCGTCGGGGGGATCTGACGAGGAGACGCGCCGTGAAAGTATCGCTTGCCCCGCTGCTGGCCTCGTTGCCGCGGCCGGCGACGGCCAAATGGCCAACTGGTGAGCCGTTCGCCACCGCTATCGAACATGGAACCATGTCGTTGGAAGTCTTCGCCCCTCGCGGCGAGGACCGGCAGGAACCGCATTCGCAGGATGAACTCTATTTCGTGATGGGCGGCTCGGCGGTCTTCTTGCACGCCGGCGAGCGTGCACGGGTGACGGCAGGCGATGCTCTGTTCGTGAAGGCGGGCGACGAGCACCACTTCGAGCAGATGAGCGCCGACTTCGTGTCCTGGGTGGTGTTCTGGGGTCCCAAAGGCGGCGAGTGACGACATCGAGAATA
Organism: uncultured Alphaproteobacteria bacterium; assembly: GCA_963732765.1. Classification (GTDB taxonomy): domain Bacteria; phylum Pseudomonadota; class Alphaproteobacteria; order Rhizobiales; family Hyphomicrobiaceae; genus JANYHF01. The sequence continues at coordinate 174,085 of CAVTAS010000001.1, forward strand.
AAGCGGGGACAGTTTACTTATATCGCCTTGAAGACAGGTCGTTGTTTGGACGGTCCTGCAGCGATATAAGTAAACTGTCCCCGTTTACTCTCCTTTGCTTGCCAGCCAACTCTTGACCCATTAGGGTCCGCCGCACCGCATTAATCCCCCATCCCATCCAGAGGAGAGTCCCCATGGCCCTCGAACTTCCGGCCCTTCCCTACGCCTACGACGCGCTGGGACCCTATATGTCCAAGGAGACCTTGGAGTTCCACCACGACAAGCATCACATGGCCTATGTGACCAACGGCAACAATCTGCTCAAGGACTTTCCGCATGCCGGCAAGAGCATCGAGGAGATCTGCAGGATCGCCTTCGCCGAAAAGGCCGCCGGCCTGATCAACAACGTCGGCCAGCACTACAACCACAACCACTTCTGGAACTGGATGAAGGCCGGTGGCGGCGGCAACAAGATGCCGGGCAAGCTGGCGGCCAAGATCACCTCCGACCTCGGCGGCTACGACAAGTTCCGCGCCGATTTCGTGCAAGCCGGCCTGACCCAGTTCGGTTCGGGCTGGTGCTGGCTGGTCGCCAAGGACGGCAAGCTCGCCATCACCAAGACCCCCAACGGCGAGAACCCGCTGATGCACGGCGCCCAGCCGCTGCTCGGCTGCGATGTTTGGGAACACAGCTATTACATCGACTATCGCAACGCACGCCAGAAGTACCTCGAGGCGTTCGTTGATAACCTGGTGAACTGGGAGTATGTGGAGTCCATGATGGGCTCGCACGTCTGATCCCAGCGACAATTAAACGGGGACAGTTTACTTATATCGCGAAATGCAGGCGTGAGCGAATTGCGAGCGGCGAAGCGATATAAGTAAACTGTCCCCGTTTTACTGCCGCCTTTCACAGATCAGCGCCGTGAACTCCACCAGCTCCGTGAGCTGACCATCGGACTTCAGCGCGAACAGGCGTTCGAGCAACTCCGCCTCAAAAGCGGCCTGCCGCTCGCCGAGCTTTTCCGGCGATGTGAACGACGTGGACAGGCTGCGCCCCACGATGGTGTCGACATCGACCGGACGGCGCTCGATCAGGCCGAGCCGCGTCAGCCGGCAGAAGGCCGAATCCAGCAACACCGATTCATCGGGCACCAGCAGGGCAGGCTTGTGCGCGCCCTTGCGCTGCGCCGCTCTGCCGTACCGTTCGCGAACTTTGTCGGCTGCCGTGATAGCCGCGTTTTCGGCCGAGCGGATGTGGCTGTCGTAGAACAAGACAACGGCACCATCGGGCGCGATCAGACGGTCCAGGGATGACAGCGTCGGCGCGCGCTCCATCCAGTGGAACGCGCGGCCCATGGCCACCAGATCGAACCGGTCCGCAAGCCCATCCAGGTCGAGCGAGGACCCCAACCGGTAGTCGACTGCAACGCCGGCCTTTGCAGCGGCGGCGCGTCCGGCAGTCAGCATATCCGTACTCGGATCGATGGCGACGACCTGGCAACCCAGGTGCGCGAAAAGATTGGCCAGCGAGCCCGGTCCGCAGCCCAGATCGAGGACGTGCGCGCCCGCTCTGAGGCCGAGCTGGGTCCGCACCATCTCGAGCAGCTCAATTGGATAGGGCAGCCGGTAGCGCACGTAAAAGTCGACCGTGGACCGGAAGCGGTCCGGCTCGAACGGCGGCGCGCTCACGGGGCAGAGGCCGGCTTGCCCAACTGGTCGTTGCGCTTCTTGTACGCTTCGGTCAGGCAGGCCACCTCGTAACCGCAGGCGTTGCGCGCCTTGAGGAACACATGCTGGTCCAGCCGCAGCTGTTCCCACTCGTCCAACTTGCCGGCTGCTTTCAGGGCGACGCGCTTGTCGACATAGAGCCGGTTCATCGAACGATCGTAGAGCCCGAGCTCGGCCGAATCGCAAATCGCGATCTCGGCCGGCTCGACTGCGATCGAGCAGTTGAAGGGCGGGGCTGCATAGGCGGGGACTGTCAGAGCCAGCGAGCCGATTGCCAGCAGGTAAACGCTTGTCCGCATGTGCCGTCCCCTTGCTGCGGGTCTAGTCGCCCCAATAGCTCATCTCATTGATGCGCTGCACATAGGCCGATTTCAAGCAACCTACTCTTGCGCCGCAACCATTGCGATAGCGCAACCAAGCCGCCTGATCGCGCTGCAAGCGCTTGCGTAGCGCCGTCGACGAGGCGCCGGTTGCCTGGAAGAAGGCCGACGCCATGCGGCTGTCGAGGCGGCTGAGCTGCGGATTGGCGCAAATCGCCGCTTCGGTCACGGTGAGCCGTCCGTAGCAGCTGAAGCTGGCGGCGTTGGCGTTGGGTGCTATAGCCGAGAGAGCCAGCACGGCGGCGGCGAGAGCGAACATTTTCGTCATTGGGGGTCTCCCTGAGTTACATCGGCACCACGTATAAGCCTATGTTGGCCCCGTGGCGTCCGATAAGCGAAAATCCAAGAGAGCGGTTGCGGCAACACCGTTTGGACCAGCGATCACCAGCGCAAAATCGCTCAGGGCGCACCGTCGCCGTCGAGAATTTGGAGCGATCCGATCCGATCGCGGTAGGACGCTCGCAAGCAGCCGACATTGGCGCCGCAGGTGTTTCGCGACCTCAGCCACGCCACCTGAGAGCCCTTGACGTAATTGCCATAGGCGCGAAACGACTTTTGGTATGCCCTTGCCATCCTGCTGTCGAGGCGGCTGAGCTGCGGGTTGGCGCAGATGGTGGCCTCGGTGACGGTAAGCCGGCCGTAGCAGCTGAAGCTGGCGGCTTGCGAAGTTGATGCGGTGACGGCCAGCGTGACCGAAACAATAGCGAGAGCGAGCAGCGTCTTCACGGCGATCTCCTTGGGTGTTCCGTTGAGCAGTCGACAATGCGTGGGGTGGGGAAATGGGAGTTCTGGCTGAACTCCCGCGTGGCAATTGGTAGTGGGCAAGTCACTCAGGCGCCCAGGAAGCGATGCAGGATGAAGATCCGCTGATCGTACCAGCGCGCGATGCAGGCAATGTTCGTGCCGCAGGAGTTGCGCTTGCGCAGCCAGTCGACCTGGCCGCCAGTGACGAAGCGGCGCTGCGCCGACGTTGAGATCGACATCAATTGTCCGTGGACGGCGGCCATCTCGCTGTCGAGAGCGCTGAGGCGAGGGTTGGCGCAGATGGTGGCCTCGGTGGGATTGAGAGCGCCGTAGCAGCTGAAGCTGGCGGCCTGACTGGCAGGGGCAAAGAGGATCGTGGCGAGGGCGGAGGCGGCGACAGTTGCAAGAACTTTCATGGCAAGCTCCCTTGGGTGTATTTCGGTCTTTCGGGGCGCCGGCGCTGTGGTCCGGCCATGACGCAGACTATGCGGTTCCCCGGATGAATTGGTTCTGAACAGATCGGTCAGAATCAGGAGAAAAAAGACAACGTTGTCAGCGGATTAAACGGAATTGGTCTGGGCAGATTAAACGGGGACAGTTTACTTATATCGCCGCGCGGCCGGTAGGTACCTTAGCGGCGGAGTTGGGCGATATAAGTAAACTGTCCCCGTTTAATCCGCCCGTTTAATCCCGCTTAACGCGCCCGTGCGACAATCGCGGCCGCATCCGCTTTGCCCATGGCCGTGCCGTAAGTGCGGTAACGTGGCCCGTCCAGACGGCCGGCGATGAAGGCGTCGGATACGAAGGCAGGGGCGTGCGCGCGCAACAGACAGGCCGCCGCCGCCATAGCGAGGCCCTCCATCAGGGTACGCGCATTCGCCTCGATCTCGCGTGGTCGATGCAGCAACTCGCGCACGCGCTCGATGTGCGCGATCAGCCGGCGCTCGCCATTTGCTTGATCTGTCAATCGCTCCAGCACCAGCGCGGCGGCGTCCGGTTCCTTCATCAGGATGCGGAGCACATCCAGACCCATGACGTTGCCCGAGCCTTCCCATATGGCGTTGACCGGCGCTTCGCGATAGATCCGTGCAAGTCCGTTCTCCTCGACATACCCGTTGCCGCCCAGGCATTCCATGGCCTCGTAGGCGAAGTTCGGCGCGATCTTGCACACCCAGTACTTCGCGATCGGCGTCATGACGCGCGCCCAGGCCCGCTCTTCCTCGGCGTGGCTACGGTCAAAGGCGCCCGCGAGCCGGAAAGCCAGCTGCGTGGCCGCCTCGCTGTCGAGCGCAAGATCGGCCAGCACAGAGAGCATCAGCGGCTGCTCGGTCAACACTTTGCCGAAGACCTGGCGCTGCTGGCAATGATGGATCGCGGTCGCCAGCCCCAGCCGCATCATGGCGGCAGAGGACACAATGCAATCGAGTCGCGTGTAAGTGACCATCTCGATAATGGCGGGTACGCCGCGCCCCTCCTCACCGACCATCCATCCGTGAGCGCCCGAAAACTCCACCTCGGACGAGGCGTTGGAGCGGTTGCCCAGCTTGTCTTTCAGCCGCTGGACATGCAGCGGGTTCACCGACCCATCTGGCAGGAAGCGCGGCACCAGGAAACACGTCAGCCCGCCAGCCGCTTGCGCCAGAACCAGAAACGCATCGCTCATCGGAGCGGACATGAACCACTTGTGGCCGGTGAGCAGATATTCCGTACCGGTTCCGGTTTTCGCCGACGCAGGCTCGGCGCGCGTGGAATTGGCGCGCACATCGGTGCCGCCCTGCTTCTCGGTCATGCCCATGCCGATGGTCGCCGATACTTTGTCCGCTAGCGGAGCAAAGGCGCGGTCGTAGCTGCGGGCGAGCAGCCGCGGCAGCCAAACGCGCGCGATGTCGGGCTGATGGCGCAGCGTGGCGATGGCCGCGTTGGTCATGGTGATCGGGCAGCAATGGCCCGCTTCCATCTGCACGGCCAGGTAGCTGCCGGCCGCACGCGCGACATTGGCGCCGGCGCGCGGCCGGGCGTCTAGCCCCGAGGCGAGATGTTCGAACGATCCGCAATGCAGCCCCTCGCCCATGCTGAGCGCCATGCACTCGTGATAAGCGGGATGGAACTCAACCACATCGAGCCGCCGGCCCTTCTCATCGAACGTGCGCAAGCGCGGCGGATTGTCGTTGGCCAGCCGCCCGCGCTCGAACGCCTCGGCGCTGCCGCATCTGGCGCCGAACGTCATCAGCTGCGGGATATCAGCCCCGCCCCCCTGCCGCTCGACGGCCTCGCGCAGCACGCGATCAGAGGTGAAGAGATTGATGTCGCGATAGGGTGTAGACTGATTGACGACGGCGTGGTTGGGGGGCATCTAAGAACCTCGCGCAGTTGGCGCGTCTTTCAGTAAGCTCCAATCGCCGATCCACCAGATCCAGTGCCCCCTCTTCCGTGGGGAGAGGGCCGGGGTGAGGGGTTGCGAAGAGTACGGACCAAGCCGCGAGCCCGTGCCCGCCTCAACCCCTCATCCGGCCATTGGCCACCTTCTCCCCACGGGAGAAGGGCTGGAGCCGATAGCCCGCGTCACATGATTCGAGCTGAAGACGCCTCAACACTCTACCACAGCCACATTGGCTGCCAGCCCGCCTTCGCTCGTCTCCTTGCACTTGGTCTGCATGTCCAGTCTGGTCTGGCGCGTGGTCTCGACGCAGGTGTCGAAGAGGACGACGTGCTGGCCGTCGACCGCCAGCGCCAACGAAGCCGCCGTGATGGCCTTCACCGCCCCAAGCGCCTTGCGCTCGGTGCAGGGCGCCTGCACCAGGCCGCCGACGGGATCGCAGTTCATGCCGAGGTGGTGCTCGAGCACGATCTCGGCGGCGTTCTCGACCTGCCACCACTCGTCCGATTTGCCGGCCGCATCCCCAACACTGATGAGGACAAGTCCACTTGCCGGGCTTAAGACTAGCCCAGGACCGTTGCCTGTGCTCAGGCCCGACATTTGCCGTCAACCTCGGTCTAGCGCCGCCAATGCGAGGATCGCCCCATGTTCCCCCCGTACATCTTCGCCTTCTGGGCCGCGCTCGGAACCATTTGCCGCGCGGTGTCGGTTGTGCGTGCGCCGCTGGTGGCTGCCGTTTTCGGAGCCATAGTCCTGAGCGTGCCCGAGCAGACCATCGAACTCTACCGGGTGGTCGGCGACGATGGTGGCTCAGTCTATAGCGGTGCGGCCATGGTGGCTGGTGTTTTTGCGGCGTTCGTTCTGGTCTATTTGGCCCACGGTCTGGTGAAGGCGAACGGTCTCGAACTTTGCCGGAGTTCGAAGTTGGCGCTCGGCCTTTTGTGCCTGGCGCCGGGATTGTGCGGAGCCCTCCTGATCGGCGGGTTCTCGCTGGGGCTATTGAAGGCGACTTGCGATCCTTCGGTAAAAGAGGCGTGTTCCAACGAGATCGCCGGGCTGCCCCTTTCCGTGATGTTGGAGATCGATGGGCTCTCGGATGTGGCCCTTGGCATGGCGTTGATGTCCTGGAACCTCAGAATCGTTGGGTATGTCGGGCTGATCCTGGCAGCGATCATTCTAGTCATCGGCGTGTTGCTGGCGCGCCGTTATGAGTCCTGGGCCGAAAGCGGCCTTCCGCGCTCTCCGCGGCGCGCTTGGGGCGTCTTCGGTTTGGTGCGTGGGCTGATCGTCTCGGCGCTGATCGCTGTCCCCGTCGTGGGCTACCTGATTGATCCTAACTCCCTTGCATTCCAGTTGTTGTCGGTTCTGGGCGCACCCGCGATCATCTTCCTGTTCATCGCCAACCTAGCCTATATCGGCAGTTTCGCCACGGCGTGGCTGGATCAATTCCGTATCCCCGCGATCACGGGCGTGTTGCTCCTTGCCCTGGGCTTCTCGTTGTTCGACATCACCGACAATCATGAGGTCACAATCGTCGGTTCTCGGGCGGGAGAAGCCAAGGCGGCAAATATCGCCTTCGAGGAATGGTATTGGGCCCGAAAGGATCGCGACCACTTCAAGGACAAGCCTTACCCGATTTTCATCGCAGCGGCGGCAGGCGGCGGACTGTATGCCGCCCAGCACACCGCCATGTTTCTGTCGCGAATGCAGGACCGCTGTCCCGGTTTCGGCCAGCATCTTTTTGCGATCTCGGGTGTGTCCGGCGGTAGCCTCGGTGCTACTGTGTTTGCGGGACTTGCGAACGCATCCGCAACGAACACGTCGAGCGTGCCTTGTTTGCTCACGCCAACGCTGGCCGCATCAGGCACCGGTTCAATGGAAACCGATGCCCGCGCTGTTTTGGGGCAGGATTTTCTCTCGCCGCTCGCTGCCGCGGCATTGTTTCCTGATTTTCTCCAGCGGCTAATACCCTATCCGGTCAACGGACTATCCCGTGCCCACGCCCTCGAGAACAGCTTCGAACAGGCCTGGACGCGGGCAAAACTAAAGGGCGATCCGGCAAATCCGTTTCTACTGGGTGTTCGCGATCATTGGCGAGCCGATGGCGCTGCTCCCGCCTTGTTCCTCAATGCGACCGTGGTCGACGATGGGCGTCGCTTCATTATGGCATCGATGAAGTTGCAAGCCGACGATTCGGACCCTGCGCTGAGGATTTCGCCGCTGCCCGAGCGCTGGTCCGGGGCTCAGGAGTTCATTCGCAATGTTGAATTTTCGTACAACCCCAACACCCAAGAAACAGATGACATCGCCTTGAAGACAGCAGTGCGCCTAAGCGCCAGCTTCCCTATACTGACGCCCGCGGCGATGCTCTGGCTCTATCCGGCTCCGCCTCCCGTGCCGCCGGAGTCGCCCGTGCCACCGGCAAAGCGCTTCAAGATCCGCCTGGTGGACGGCGGCTACTTCGAGAATTCGGGCGTTGAAACCGCGCATGATCTCTACTACGTCCTGAAGGCCTACGAGCAAAAGCCCGCCGCAGGCTCCAACCGGCCCTGGGTCAAGATCAATCTCATTACAATCGGCGGCTACACGGCGCTCGCCAATGCGGACTATAGCCGTTTCGACAACAGCTTTGGCGAAGCCCTGTCACCGGTGCGCAGCTTGCTCGCAACCCGCGACCGCCGCGGCTATCTGGCGTGGTACCGTTTCATGCTTGCGAGTTGCGGAAGCTTGGAACCCACCAAGATATGCACGCAGGTAGCTTCGAGCCTCGACCTGACGAACTTCCATATTCCACTCGGCTGGGTGCTCTCCCCGCTGACTACCAAACTGATCTCATCGCAAATCGGCCGCCCCGAACACACCGTTGACTGGCTCGACGTGAAGTTGGACCAGAACAGCACCGATCCTGATTTGAAGCAGCGGGCGCAAGAGACGATATTCGGCTGGGTTCAGGAGAACGACGAAGGCGCGTGCAACATCGTGCTCATGCTGTCGGGACGAACCGAGGGCGACCTGCGCCTGGTGCGCCAAAAGGAGTGGCGGCGGCGGATCGAGGTCCAGGACAAGGACAAGAAGCCTTCCGAAATTGCCAAGCCGTCCAGGGAAGAATTGTGTGCGCTCCCGTAGCGCGTGTTTGTTCTCCCTCAGCACTCCACCACAGCCACATTCGCCGCCAGCCCGCCCTCCGACGTCTCCTTGTACTTCGATCTGCATGTCGAGACCGGTCTGGCGCATGGTCTCGACACAGGTGTCGAAGAACACCACGTGCTGGCCGTCGCCCGCCAGCGCCAGCGAGGCCGCCGTGATGGCCTTTACGGCGCCCAAGCGCGTTGCGCTCGATGCAGGGCACCTGGACGAGGCCGCCGACCGGATCGCAGGTCATGCCGAGGTGGTGTTCGAGAGCGATTTCGGCCGCGTTTTCAATCTGCTCATTGCTGCCGCCGAGTGCCGCGCACAGGCCAGCCGCCGCCATGGCGCTGGCCGAGCCGACTTCGCCCTGGCAGCCCACCTCGGCGCCCGAGAGCGAGGCGTTGTATTTGATGATGGCCCCAAAGGCTGCCGCCGTGAGCAGGAATTTGTGCGTGCCCGCACGGTCGGCGCCGGGGCAGAGATCGCGGTAGTAGCGCAGCACTGCCGGGGTGACGCCGGCGGCGCCGTTGGTGGGGGACGTTACAACGCGACCTCCCGCGGCATTCTCCTCGTTCACGGCGATGGCGAAAGCACTCACTCGATCAAAGGCCTGGTGCGGATAGGTGAGGTTCTTGGAGGTATCGGAAACCGCCTTGGCGAACAGCGCCTTGGCGCGGCGGCGCACCTTCAGGCCGCCCGGCAGCGTACCGTCGACGGCCAGCCCGCGATCGATGCAGGCCATCATGGCGGCGATGATCTTGTCGAGACCGGCCTCCACCTCGGCGGGCGCGCGCAGCGATTGCTCGTTGGCCAGCGCGATCGCGGCGATGGACTTGCCTTCGCCCGCGCAGATGCGCAGCAGCGCCTTGGCGTTGCGGAACGGATAGGTGACGCGCGCCTGCTCCAGCCCGCCGCCCGCCGGCTGATTGGCGCGGTACTGATCTTCCGAGACGACAAAGCCGCCGCCGACGGAGAAGTACACGCGATTGGCAAGCTCCGCGCCATCGGCATCGAAGGCCTGCAATCGCATCCCATTGGGATGGCCTGGTGACGGCGTCTTGAAGTCGAACACGATGTCCTTGGACGGATCAAAGGCGATGAGCCGTTTGCCGCCAAGCCGGAGCTTGCCAGAGCCGATAATCCCCTGTGTGATCGTCCCGATGGCGGTGGGGTCAATATCGGCGGGCGTCTCGCCGGACAGGCCGAGCAGGATCGCCTTGTCGGTGCCATGCCCGCGCCCGGTATAGGCCAGCGAGCCGTACAGCGTGCAGCGCAGGGCAGTCACTGCACCGATTGCGCCCAGCCGTTCAAGCCGGGCCAGAAACCGCCCCGCCGCGATCATCGGCCCGACCGTGTGCGAACTCGACGGCCCGATGCCGATCTTGAAGATGTCGAACACGCTGACCATGGGGCGGGCGTTCCTATGGGGGCCGGGGTAAAGAGCGATTGTGCCCGCAGTGCCCTGCGCAGGCGCTGCTCAATTGCGACGTTTCATGGTCTCTGGGCACGGTCGCAACGGCGCAGGGGCGCATCGCAATGCGCCCGTGGTCCGGGACGCGCTGTTCTCGCGGGTCTGACCGTGCATAGAGACGGGCGCAAAGCCGTGCGCCCCTACAGCCCCGATTTCAGTCACATTGGCCTTTCGGCCAGCCAGGTCTGGAACCGCTCGTCCAGCCTGTCGCGATGGGTCGCCCACCAATCGTAATTGTAGATCAGCGTCGTCTTGGCGTTGTCGGGTGCTGTTGGCATGTGCGGGCCCATCTCGATCCCGAGTTCTGCGTGCTTGCCAACCAGCGCGGTCGAGGAGCGGCGGGCGGGGCCGTAAGGGATGTAGCTGGCCTGATCGGCCAGCCGCTTGCTGTCGGTGGCAAAGCGCACGAACGCCTGGGCGGCGGCCAGGTGTGGCGCACCTTTCGGGATGATCCAGCCGTCAAAGTCGAAAATCTGCCGGTCCCACAGCATGGCCACCTTGGGGTTCGGCTTGGTGACCAGCGAGAACAGCCGCCCGTTGTAGGCCGACGCGAACACCACCTCGCCGCTCTCCAGCAACTTGGCCGGCTCCTCACCGCCGCTCCACCAGATCACCTTGTCCTTGATGGTCGCCAGTTTGCGCAGCGCCCGCTCGACGCCATCGGGGCTCTCGAGCACCTCGTAGATCTTGTCCGGCGCAACGCCGTCGCACACCAGCGCCCATTCCAGATTGTTGATCGGCCGCTTCTCCAGCGCCCGCTTGCCGGGGAACCTGACGAGGTCGAACACGTCGCACAAGCTGGTCGGCTTGGTTTTCAGCTTGTCGGTCCGGTAGCCAAACGTGGTGGAATAGACGATCTGCGGGATCATGCAGTCCGACACCATGGTCTGGCCGAAGTCCTGGCTGGCCGGTGTGCCGTCGGGAGCGGGCTCCAACAGCTTGTCGTGCTCGATGGGCATGGCGATGCCCTCCTTGCACAGACGGATGGCGTCGGCTGCCGTCACATCCACCAGGTCCCACGAGATGGCGCCGATCTTGGCCTGCTCGCGCAAACGCTGCACCGCGTCGCCACCGGCATTGGTGAGCTGGATCTGCAGGCCGGGACTGATCTTCTGGTAGGGTTCGAAATAGGCGCGGCGCTGGCTGTCGGCGTAGGCGCCGCCCCAGGAGACGATCGACAGCCGGGCCACATCGGCGCTGCGCCCGCTGCCAGCCGTGAGGCCGGTCAGCAGGACCAGCAGGACTGCCGCTGTCGCGCGCCACGCCATGGCCCTTGGTCCGAATTCTGGTGCTGTCTGCAAAGCCGCCTCGGCGACCGGGGAGAGCGTACCCCAGACACTTGCCCGTGTCGTCGGCAAATCTCGCTGGTCCGCGAGATTTGAACGTATTGGTCTGGATAACCTACGTAGCGCTACGCCATACCGCAAAGCCTTCTGCCAGGCCGGCTGGCCGTCAAGCCGATCCAAGTCACAGGAGCAACACTCGCAGAAACGGCGGGATCGGGAGTAAATATTAACGAACGAATACTTTTTTTATTGAATTGATTGAAATATAGATGTAGTATTCGAGCATCGTCTGCTGCAACGGGACGTCGTCGCGACCGTCGCACACGTAGCAGAGGACGGCGGTGGCCGGGAGGCTCGGGGCCGTGCGCTTGAACGCGTACGGACGGACCCAGGAGACCCGGAATCCGACGGCTGCGCTCTCCTTAAGGACCCCAGCAATGGGACCATCCGGTGGGACGCCCGAAGGGGCAGGGATGGGAGCGATCCCAAACCGCTGCGCAGTCGCGGAGGAAATCTCCGCAGCATGGGCGCCGGAAGGCTGCACCATTTTCCACTACCCCCGCGGCCTTCCGGCGCCCGCGCTCCCGTTTTCGCCCGCCTGGCGTTGTGTCAGGCCTTGTCACATCCCATGCGCGTGAAACAAACATGGCAAACACGCCAAGCAAGACCCCGAAGGCCAGGCGCGCTCAGCCCCCTCGCCATTTGTCGCTGATGCGTCCAGACCTTTGGCCGGCAGAGCAAGTTGGGGAACAAAACACCATCGAGCGCATGCGCGAAGACGTGATCCTGAAGGTGGCCCGCTTACTGCTGTCCATGGACCCAGGCTGCAAGAACAACGCTTGCGTCCGCAGGATCTGCGAGCGCAGCAAATGCTGCGAGACTTGGGCCGGGAATGTCCGGCAGTTCGCCGCGCGAGAGGCGGAGGTTCCGGATGTCAAAGTCATTCAGCGCATGATGCTGGAAATGATCCGTCGCTACGGGGTGTCACAAAGGACGCAAATCCGCTAGCCGGGGCAGGTTCCGATGGCCTAACTCTCTGCTGAATCCGTTTGGCCAGGGAGCATGGACATGAGAACGCACGCGCGCGCAGTGGTGATCGGTGGTGGCGTGGTCGGCGTCTCGACGCTGTATCACCTGGCCAAGAAGGGTTTTTCGGACGCGGTGCTGTGCGAGCGCAAGGAACTGACGTCCGGCTCGACCTGGCACGCGGCGGGGCTCTTGCCGCTGTTCAACCTCAGCTACTCGGTAGGGCAGATCCACAAGTATTCTGTAAAATTCTACAAGGAGCTCGAGGCCGAGACGGGTCAGAACGTCGGCTTTTCGGTGTGCTCCAACATCCGCCTCGCCCGTACCAAAGACCGTTGGGACGAGTTCATGTACTACCGCGGCGTGGCCGAGACGATTGGCGTGCGCGTGAACACTTTGACACCGGCTCAGGTCAAAGAGATCTGGCCGCTCTGCAACATCGACGGCATCATCGGCGCCATTCAGCACCCGGACGATGGCTATATCCAGCCGGCCGATCTGACGCAGGCACTGGCCATCGGCGCGCGCAAATTGGGCGCCGAGATCAACCGCAATACGGCTGTCACGGCGATCGAGAAACTGCCATCAGGCGAATGGCTGGTGAAGACCGACAAGGGCGACATCACCTGCGAACACGTCGTTTCGTGCAGCGGCAACTTTGCGCGCAAGACCGGCGCGATGGTCGGGCTGGATGTGCCGGTCATTCCCGTGCAGCACCAGTATATCGTCACCGAGGACCATCCCGAAATTGTCGCCCGCCGCGAAAAGGGCCTGCCGGAATTGGGCGTGCTGCGCGAGGCGGATTCGTCCTGGTACATGCGCGCCGAAAAGGGCGGGCTGCTGCTCGGGCCCTACGAAAAGGGCGCGCCCTGCTGCTACGTTGATGGACCATCCGATCAATCCGAATACGAACTGTTCCAGGAGGACCTGGACCGGCTGATGCCACACGTGGAAACGGCCATCACCCGCGTCCCAGCCTTCGGCGAAGTCGGCATTAAGAAGATCTACAATGGCGCGATTGCGTACACGCCCGACGGCTCGCCCATTATCGGCCCGGCTTGGGACTTGAAGAATTTCTGGCTCAACGAGGGCCATTCCTTCGGCGTCACCGCAGCGGGCGGGGCCGGCTGGCAATTGGCCGAATGGATCGTGGAAGGCGAGCCCTCGCTCGACATGATGGGTGTCGATCCGCGCCGGTTTGGGCCGTATGCTGGACGCGGGTACCTGAAGACCAAGAACGAGGAGGCGTATGCGAACGTTTTCACTCCGCACTACCCGGACGAGGAGCGCATCGCCGCTCGCCCGCTGAAAACCACACCGTGCTATTCGCGCATGAAGGACTTGGGTGCTGTATTCGGCTCGGTCTACGGCTGGGAGCGCCCCGGATGGTTCGCGCCCAAGGATGTGTCGCTGACGGCGAAAGACCTCAACATTCCCGACGTACTGACAGGCCACAACCACGCTCCGGCCACGGACGATGGACGCATCGTCGAAAAATGGTCATTCCGCCGTTCGAACTACTTCGCCCATGTCGGCAACGAGTGCCGCAACGTCATGGACAATGTGGCGCTGCAGGACATGTCCGCCTTCGCCAAGATGGAGGTGAAGGGGCCGGGCGCAAGGGATTGGCTGGAGAGCATTCTGGCCAACAAGATCCCGGGCAAACGCGGCCGCATCGCGCTCGCCCACATGCTCAACAAGCACGGCGGCGTGCGCGCCGAGTTCACGGTCTACGAGCATGCGCCCGGCCGCTTCTACCTGGTATCCGCCGGCGCCTACGAGCGCCACGACCACGATTATCTGCGCAAACTGCTGCCCACAGATGGTTCGGTGCAGCTGAACTATCTTACGACGAGCATGGGCGTGCTGGTGCTGGCCGGCCCGAATTCGCGCGCGGTGTTGCAGAAACTGACGGACACGGATCTCTCGACCAAGGCCTTCCCCTGGCTGACCGGCCAGCCGATCAGCGTCGGGCACGTCAACTGCCATGCGCTGCGCGTCAACTTCGTCGGCGAACTGGGCTGGGAGTTCCACCACCCGATCGAGCAGCAGAACACGCTGTTCGATGCGCTGATGGAGGCTGGTAAGCCGTTCGGCATCAAGCCCTATGGCATCAAGGCCATGAGCTCGCTGTCGCTGGAAAAGAGCTACCGCCTGATCCCGCGCGAACTCTCGATCGAATACTCGGCCTACGAAAGCGGCCTCGACCGTTTCGTGCATCCCAACAAGGGCAACTTCATCGGCCGCGACGCGCTGGTGGCGGGACGGGCCAAGGGATTGGCGTGGAACTTCGTGACCATGGAAGTGCACGGCGTGACCTCAGCGGGATCGGACGCGCGCGGCTCCGAACCGATCCACAAGGGCGACAAGCTGGTGGGCCGCGCCACCAACGGCGGCTATGGCTGGCGTTGCGCCAAATCACTGGCGCTGGCCATGGTCAAGCCGGAGTTCGCCGCGCTGGGGACAGAGCTGGATCTCACGATCCTGGGCGAGCCTAAGCGCGCCGTGGTGATCGGCGAGAGCCCGTGGGATGCGGATAATGTGCGGTTGCGGGGGTAGGACACTCAGTTCGATCTTGGAATACGCCGAGTAATAGCGTAGTATCCAGAGTATGCAGGTGACGAAGGACATACCAGCCGATCTAGCCCCAATCATCGCGGCGATCCGCCGGCGGGAAGGTCAAATCCGCGACCTCGGCGTCACCGCGCTTTACGTCTATGGGTCGCGCGCGCGTGGCGATCACCACGGCGACAGCGATCTCGATATCATGGTCGACTATGATCCCAAGCAGTTCTCCCTATTCGATATGGTCGGCGTGCAGCACATTATTGGCGACGAAACCGGTCTTGAGACGCATGTGTCGACGCGAAGCAGCTTTCGTCCCGCGAACGCACATCGTTATATGAACGATTTGATCGAGGTATTGTGAGTGTCGATGCCGTTGCGACCTCGCAAGCGCCGTCCGCTTGGCGATGTTATTGTCCATGTTCTGGAAGCGATCGAGCAAATCGAGCAGTTCACGAGCGGCATGGACTTCGATGCCTTTTTACACAACGCCATGGCCTATCGCGCCGTCGAGCGGTGCCTCGAAATTGTATCCGAGGCGTCACGAGATTTCCCCGACGAGATCAAAGCAGCACATTCAGAAATTGAGTGGCAACGTATGGCGGATGCCGGGAATATATACCGGCACCTCTACGAAGGTGTTGACGCAGTTATGGTCTGGCGAACTGTCCAGGATCATCTCCCGCCGCTGAGGCTCATGGTAGACGGACTAAAGAGGAAACTGTAAGGAAGCATCACTTGAATCAGTGCTGCTTGACCAACCGCGCCGCAAAAAAACCATCCAGCCCGGACAACTCAACCGGCTGCATCGGCAGATGGAACGGCAGCGTGCGCAGATACCCCTCCTCCGTCAGCCACTCCGACGATAGGCCGTAATCACTCGACCTGATCGGCGACACCGTCAGGTCCGGTCGCCGCGCCAACAACTGCGCGATCCGCTCGGGCCCCTCTTCGGGCTCCAGCGAGCATGTGCAGTAGACCAGGGTGCCACCGGGCTTCAGCAGGTTGGCGGCGTTGTCCAGCAAACGCGCTTGCAACTCACACAGAGACTTTAGATCGGACGGCCGCTTGAGATAGGGCAGATCGGGATGCCTGCGGATGGTGCCGGTGGCCAGGCACGGCGCATCGAGCAGCACTGCGTCGAACAGCTCGGGCGGCACCCAGGTCGTCGCATCAGCGGTGATCACTTCGGCATGGAGTTTCAGGCGCGTGAGATTGCCCTGCAAAATCTTCAAGCGGCGGGCCGAGGTGTCCAGGGCGGTGACCTGCGCGCCCATCGCCGCAAGCATCGCCGTCTTGCCGCCGGGTGCCGCGCACAAATCGGCGACGCGCTTGCCCGCCACATCGCCCAGCAGCCGCGCGGGGATTGCTGCGGCGGCGTCCTGCACCCACCAATCGCCCTCGGCAAAGCCGTCCAGCGCCTCGATGCGGCCCTTGGCTTTCAGGCGCACCGATCCCGTCGGCAGCACCACGCCGCCGAGCCGTTCAGCCCATTCCGCCGGATCGCCCAGCACGCTCAGATCGAGCGCGGCCTCGGTGAGATGGGCTTCGGTGATGCGGCGGGTGGTCTCCTTGCCATAGGACTTGCTCCAGCGCTGCAGCAGCCAATCCGGCGTGTTCAGCCGGTCGACGTCCTGGGCCGCGATGACCGCCGGCCCTTCTGTCGCGACCTTGCGCAGGACGGCATTGACCAGGCCGCCAAAGCGGGCGAGCCCTGGCTCCTCGCGGACTTGCGTCACCGCGATGTCGATGGCCGCATGCGGGGGCGTGCCCAGGAACAGCAGCTGCGCGGTGGCGCTGGCCAGAATGAGCCGGATGCGGGCCGCGTCGGCGGACAAGGGCTTGGCCAGGAACTTGGCGACCACAGCGTCGATCTGGCCGAGCCGTCGCAAGGTCGTCGCCACGATGAGGCGCGTGAGGCCGGCATCGCCGGCGTGCTCGGGGCCGCTGGCGGGTTTGCCTGTGGGCTGATCGAGCGCGGCCTCAAGCGGGCGCTTGTTCAGGAGCACATCGGCCAGGACGTCGACGGCCCGTTGTCGGACCGCCAATCCGGACGCGGTTGCGCGCGCTGGACTGGCGGCAGGGAGATCTGGCTTGGACGGGGCGCTCAACCCCAAGGACCACGGTTGGCGCTGCTGCGCCGGGTCGGGGCGTCGATCTCGCCCCCGGCAATGGCCGTCGAACCGTCGAGGATCGGCCGCCCGGTCACGTTGGCATTGCTCATGGACTCGCCCATCTCGCGGGCAATTCGTTCCAACTCGGCAATACGGTTCTCCGTGCTCGGATGGGTTACGAACAGGCTGTCGAGGCCGCGCCCCGTCAGCGGGTTGACGATGAACAAATGGGCGCTGGCGGGATTAGCCTCGGCCGTCATGTTGCGGATGCGTTTGCGCGAGGCCTCAAGTTTGCGCAAGGCCGAGGCCAGCCACAATGGATGGCCGGAAATGCGTGAGCCCTCGCGGTCGGCGGCGTATTCGCGCGAGCGGCTGATGCCCATTTGGATCAGCATGGCGGCAAAGGGCGCGGCGAGAGCGATCAGGAAGCCGGCCCAGGGGCCGATGGGCGAGCGCTCGTCGCGGCGGGCGCCGAAAAACAGGCTGAAATTGGCCAGCATCGAGATCGCGCCAGCGAGCGTGGCGGCCATCGCCATGGTCAGTGTATCGCGGTTCTTCACATGCGCCAGCTCATGCGCGATGACGCCGGAAACCTCCTCTTTGTTGAGCATTTCGAGCAAACCGGTGGTGGCGCAGATCGCGGCGTGGGCGGGATCGCGCCCGGTCGCAAAAGCGTTCGGTTGCGGGTTGCGCATGATGCAGACGCGCGGCATCGGCAGCCCGGCGCGCTGCGAAAGATCGCGCACAATGCCAAAAAATTCCGGCGCCGAGTTTTCGTCCACTTCGACAGCGCCGTGCATGCGCAGGACGATGCTGTCGGAGGCCCAGTAGCTCCAGATATTGGTGGCGATGGAGAGCGCCAGGGCGATCAGGATGCCGGTCTGGCCACCCAGAACATAGCCCACCACGACAAACAGGGCGGTCATGGCCAACAGCAAAAGGCCGGTGCGGATCAGCGTCATGGAAAGCCTCCGAGGGGAGTAAATCGCCATGGATATAGGGCGGGCGGCCGCCGAATGCCAGATCAGCCTCCCTGTATGAGTGAGGCGGCCGTCAAGAGGAGGAAAAAGAATTCGCCCGAGGCCTTGAAATTCACAAGAATTACTCTACCTAGAGTTGCATGACAAACCGGCTGGCCGCTCTCCTTGGATGTCTGCTCGCGTTCGCGCCTGTGGCGGGCCGCGCCGACGAGATCCTGCCGGGACCGATCCCGGCGCTCGCGCAGAAAGTGATCGACGGCGATACCCTCGAAGTGGTCGCCAACATCTGGCCGGGCTTGGCCACGCGCGCCCGCGTGCGCCTGGCCAGCATTGACGCGCCGGAGCTGTCCAGTCCCTGTCCCGCTGCCCGCGCCAAAGCCGAGCAGGCACGGGCCGTGCTTGCCAACGCCGTCGAGGGCGTGCCGCTGCGGCTGGTTCGCATTCGACCCGAGCATGCCTACGGCCGCATCCTCGCCGATATTCAGTTGGCGGATGGTTCGGATGTGGGTGCGCTGCTGGTCAGTGTCGGCCTGGCCAAACCCTACAAGGCCCGGGTGCGCTGCGACTGGTGCGCCGCCGCCCCGCGCTGCTCAATTGCTTTGAAATAGAACGATAATTCGGATGCTTCGGCCAACTATTGCGGCAACGTGCGCTGGCTGAACTCGCCCCCCAGGATGCGGATCGGCAGCTTGCGCACCAGCTCCACCACGGCGCTTTCGCCATAAGTTGCCACCAGCCCCGACAGCGCCGTGAACAGCGCGGCATTGGCCAACATGTCGGGATCATGCCCCTCTTCCACGCCCTCGTCCCAGGCTTCCAGGATGAACTTCAGCGCCTCGATGCTGGTACGCCGTATTTCCTGCTTGCTGACAATCTGCATACAAACTCTCCCCCGGAGCCACGCGAGGGGCAGAACCCCCCGTCCCGCGCCCGGCAACGCCGTCCGCTGTTGCTAGCACAAGCAATGCCAGTGTCGCCGAAGGGATAGGAATAGTGTTAAGCGGAACCCCTGAAATGGTCCGTTATCAGACACTGTCAGGGCTTGAAATCGCCGAGCGCTTTGGCCAGATCCGCCCCCTCGCCGAGAAACCGCGTAAGCTGACTTTGCGCGCTGGGGTTGCAAGTCTGGTAGGTCCGGCGGTAGCTGCGATAGCCCTTGTTGAAGCTGTTGGTGAGGCGCAGTTTACGTAAGCCCGAGCCGCCGTCAGCCGCCACCAGGCCGGCCATCTGATCGCGCCAGCGCTGGCCTTCGTCGGCCCCGCACAGCTCGCGCAGGAAGTGAACCGCCCCCAAAATCTCGGAGAGGCGCAGCAACTTTTCGTCGTAGGGTTTGATCTCCTCACCCGCCGCGTGTGCAAACTCGGTTGGAGACGACACGAGTAAAGACAAAAAAAGCATTGTGAAAAACACGAAATGAACGGGGTTCATCACTAAACGTCTGTAAAACCAGTTCACAAGCCGTGTCCTTCTGCGTGCATGCGCCATGCCTTGGCGATAGCGGCCTCGGTTCCCGTCAAAAGTGTGACGGTGGCAAGCGCCTGCAACTCGACAAGGCGCGCCTCGACCACATCGTCGCCGGGCACCGGATCGCCCGCGACCCAGACGCCATGATAAACCGCCAACAGATAGTGCGCGACCACCTGGCCCGCAACCCCGCGCCGGATCACGTCGACGACATCGACCAGCCCACCCAGCCGCACCGCGATGCCCGTCTCCTCCATCACCTCGCGTGCTGCAGCCTCCTGCGCCGTTTCGCCAGCCTCGATATGCCCGCCCGGCAGCGACCACGCCCCGCCATGGGACGGCTTGCCGCTTTTCACGATCAGTACGTTCCGCCCACGAAAGATTGCCGCGCTGACCGAGGCTTTCGGCCAGTGGCTCGTATCTGCGCTGCCCATCGTGTGCCTCTTCGCATTTCGCTTTCGCCCCGATAGTATTGCGCTGGTCAACAGATCGCCAGCAGGTTACCTCATGTGCTCGCGCTACTCTCTCACGTCGCCCGACGAAGCCGTCCGCGCGCTGTTCAGGGTTGCGGCTGGCGAACCATTCCCGCCGCGCTACAACATCGCCCCGACCCAGCCCGCGCATATCGTCCGTATCGGCCATGCGGGCGCGCGCGAACTTGTGCTGGTGCGCTGGGGCCTGATCCCATCCTGGGTCAAGGATCCGAACACCTTCACGGTGCTGATCAACGCCCGCACCGATACCGTGCTGGAAAAGCCGAGCTTCAAGAACGCCATGAAGTACCGCCGCTGCCTGGTGCCGGCCGACGCCTTCTACGAGTGGACCGGCGCCACTGGGCACAAACGCCCGCACATGATCCGGCCGGTTATCCGCCCCAGCCACGCGGCAGGCGCAGCTGCGGCGGGCAACTTGCCGCCGACCATGGGCCTTGCCGGCCTGTGGGAACACTGGATGAGCGCGGACGGCTCGGAAATGGAGAGCATGGCGATCCTGACCACCGAGGCCAACCGCACAGTCGCCGCGATCCACGACCGCATGCCGGTGATCCTGCCTGAGGCTTATTGGGAGGCTTGGTTGGACGTGCGCGGCACGCCCGCCGCCGAGGCCGCCGCACTGCTGAAACCGGCACCGGACGACCTGCTGGAGCTATTCGAGGTCAACAAGGCGCTGGGCAATTCGCGCAACGACGGCCCCGACGTGCAGCGCCGGGTAGGCGAGCAGGGGCAGTTGATTTGAGGGGTAGCGGCTGGTCGGGCCTTGTCGCAACGCGTACGGAGCAAGCGGCCGCCCCTCACCGACCGCCCAGCTCTTGGTGCCGAAGGGGGCGCCGACCCCTTTGTTGTGCGCCTCCGGGTAGGCGGGCGGTCTCCTCCCTGTAAGACCGGGGCGAGGAGAAAGTGGTGACGTATGAGGTTAAAGCCGCGCTGCTCTTGGGCTGAATCATGCTGCCCAATTGCCTTCGCGCGCCTTCGCACCACGGTCTGCCTCAAGCCATCCCCATGAACGCTTTCTAAATGCGCGGCTCAGAGTGCGTTCAGATCGCGGGTGGCATTCTCCTCCTCAAGTGAGTTGCAAAGGGCGCTGTCCCAGGGACCGCCTCAGCAAGCCAGACCTGACCAAGATTGAGACCTTAGCCATGCGCGCCACTATCGTCCTCGCCCTCGTCGCCAGCCTCGCAGCCGCCCTGCCGGCGGCAGCCGACGGTGGGCATAATGGCCGCCGTGGCCACGACCTGCGTTTCGGCCGGACCCAGCTGGCATCCGCCAGTGCCTCGGTTCAGTCCAAGGGAAGCACCGTCAACATTGTCCAGAATGGCAACCAGAACGGCGTTGCCGTGGTGGGTAAGAGCGGTGGCACGACCAACATCACCCAGAACGGCAACAACAATTCCCTGACAGTCATCCAGGTCACTGTCGCTGGGCGGAGCGCCGCCAAGCTGCCCAAGCGCGGCCGCTACTAGTCACGTGTTTTTGTTCTCGAAGGAGTTCGCGTCATGACATTCGGTTCCAGCATTGCGATCGCGCTTCTTGCCGCCGCCCTCGGCGTCGCCAGCTTGCCAATGGCCTCTCCCGCCGAGGCCGGCCAAGTCACCGTCCGCATCAAGCCTAAGGGCAAGGATGCGCGTGCGCTGCGCACCGGTCTGGCCATCTTCGGCGTCATTCAGAGCCTTAAGAACAAGGCCCGCGTTGACCAGAAAGGCAACAATAACGCCGGCGGCATCGCCCAGAACGGCTTCGGCAATGGCGCACTGCTGATTCAAAACGGCAATGGCCACACCGGCACGATCACGCAGAACGGCAATGGCAACGGCTGCGCGCTGCTGCAGTTTGGCAAGAACACCAACGGCAGCTGCAACCAGAACGGCAACGGACAATTCGGTTTGATTTTGCAGGGCGGTTGGTAAGGGTGTCCCCCGCGTGCGGAGCTGCCGGCTGCTGCTTCAGGCCGCTCCCCGTTGCCCGATCCGGACGCCGCAAGCATGACGATCTCGTCCCACATCGCTGCGGGACAACGATCTGGCTGACATGGACTTGCGGTCCCTCTGCAAACGCCGCTGGGTCTTCCCCCGGGCCCAGCGGCGACTTTTATTGTTTGGGCGCCTCGGTGGCGACAGGTAGGGCAAAGAAATAGCCTTCGTTCATGGCCGCTCTTATGAAATCAGTATTGGGATCGTGTGCTTCAAGTCTGCGACGTAGTTTTGTAACGAAGCCATCAATCGCACGCACACTCGGGGTTTTCTTACGGCCGGGTAGTAGCGACAATATTTCTTCGCGCCTGACAGTATCGGGCGCGTGGCTGAGTAAAATTGTCAGGATCTCCCTTTGCGTGCCTGTCAAGTTGACAAGCGCCGCACTGGGCGCCTTCAGGCGGCCTGTTTCAGTCTCATAGCGCCAGTTTTCAAACAAATAGGCTTTAGCGACACTCCGAGTTCGAGACTCTTTCAGTCCCGGCGCCAATAGGAGGCCATTTGCCTTGTGCGGGCGGACCGTGCGCGAACGCCTCAGCAAGGCTCGAACTTTTGAAACAAGAACCTTCCGGTCGGTGGTCACGGATAAGACATCGTCCGCACCCATCTCAAGATACAGCACAACATCCGTGTTGTCCGGCCGGTCGCCAACCACAATGATTGGAATTTCCGATTTCATGCGGACTTCGCGCAGCAAATCGACGCCATTGCGATCCGAAAAAGCTTGATTGAGGATCAGCAGATCCACGTCCTCGGCGGCAATCCGGTCCAGCGTCTGGCTGTTGGTCTGCACCTCGGCAACAGTGATGCCGGAGTTGCTGAAAAGCGAGGCAAGGCCACTCAACGTCAAGAGGTCCAGCCCGACCAGCAGAACGTGAGGCGGTTCAATCGGACCGGGCAACGCGTCTGGCATGGCTGCGGCAAACTCACGAGGTTGCGAATTTTGGGTTCGCTCGTGAGCCTACGGGGTTCGGTTGCTCCTATCACTCAACCACAGGTAGCGAAATGCGCTGCTCCGGCCAGTTCGGGCCTGTTGCGAGGTCAGCCAGTGGGTTGGCTGCTGGTGCCTGTGACCCACATCGGGGAAGGTGCCTGACTACTTCTTGATGACAATCCGCCCTTCGACTTTGGCGGCGATCTTCCCCAGTTTTTTTGCCAGCACCATCACATCGTTGGCGATCAGCAGTGCGCTCTCGGCGGAGCGGACGACCTCGGCTTTGGGCAGCATGGTGTAGCCGTCGCCGCCGCCCAGCATGAAGTCGTTGGTCGCGAGCGTGTAGGACGCAGAGGGATCGACCGGCTTGTCGCCGATCATGAATTTGGTCACGCGGCTGCCAGCCGGCCTGGTGGCATCGACCTCGACTGTCAGCCCCGAAACTTGCGGAAACTTGCCGGCGGCTTCCGGCAACTTGCCAAAACCGTTCTCCAGCGCGGCTTGCAGATCGGTGCCCTTGATCTTCACGACCACCGTCTTGTTGCCAAAGGGTAGCTCGGTCAGCACGTCGCGGCGCGTAAAGGACGCTCCGGCTGCATATTCCTTGTTGCCGCGGATGCCGCCGCCATTACTGATCGCCACATCGGCTCCGGTGGCAGCGCGCAGGGCGTCGGACAGCAGATTGCCAAAGGCCGTTTCGCCCGAGCGGCCGCTGGCGCTGCGCGTATCGAGCGGCGTTTCCAAAGTGCCCAGCTCGACATCCAGCTCCTTGGTCAGTTGGTCCTCAAAACCCTTCACCAGGGCCGCCATTTCGGGATCGGGCGTCACGCCAGCGGTATCGATGATGCGGAAGTTTGGCCGCCAGGAGAAGCTGGTTTTGCCATCCTTGGTGGTCTTGTCCAGCAGCAGGTCCGTCACCACCACATATTGCCCGTCGCTGCCGCTTTCTGCCATGGCGGTGCGGCCGTCGTAGACGACGCGCAAGTCGTGATCGTGGCCGGTCAGCAGCACGTCAACCGAGCGGGCACGGAAGATCGTCCAATCGGCCTCAATACCCGTATGGGTGACCGCCACCGTGATATCGGCGCCCTTGGCCTTCATGGCCTTGGCCTCAGCCGCGACAGTGTCGACGGACGGCGCAAACTTCAAATCGCCAGAGGTGGACATGCCCGGCGTTTCGTCCAGCGCTACGCCCGTGATGCCGACCTTCACGCCCTCGACGTCGAAAATCTGGTGATCGGCATGCCTGGGAAGCGCCTTGCCGTCGGCGCCACGCAGATTGGCGGCAAAGACCGGGAACTGCGCCTGCGCGACGCGCTTGAGATAGTTCTCCTGGCCGAAATCGAACTCATGATTGCCGGGAACGAACACGTCGGGTTTCAGCGCGTCGAACAGCGTCACCATGTGCTCGCCCTGGTCGAAGCCGGACATCAGGCTGGGCGAGAACGTGTCGCCGGCATGCACAAAGAGGACGTGCTTGCCAGCGGCCCGTTCGGCCTTCACGACAGCAGCCAGCCGCGCCATGCCCGCTCGTCCACCCTCCTCCGACATCTTGTAGAAATCGCTGGTTTCGATGATGGAAAGTTTGACGGGTTCGGCCATGGCGGCGGCCGGGGCCGCGCTGATGGCGATGCAAGTCAGCAAACGGGCAAGGTACTTGCGGGACATGGTGCTGGACTCCGCTGGGATGGAACGGCATCCAACGATCGATAGGACGCGTCGATGCCAGTCATATGACACTATCCGGTCGAACGGCAGCCCTTCCCGATCTTTCACCTGGACCCGCACGATATGAGCACATTGACCAAGCCTGCCGCCAAAGCCACGGAAAAAACGCTCTCCGCTTGCGATCTCATCCTGAGTCACAACGCAGGCCGCGAGCCAGAGCGCCTGGCGATCAAGTACCGCACCATGCGCGCCAGCGTATTCGCCTTTCTGCGCGCAACCCCCGGTTTGTTCTATCACCGCCTGGTAGCTGCCGGACTCGCCCCCGATGGCCCGGCGGCCTGGAGTTCAGGCGATCTGCACTTGGAGAACTGCGGCACCTATCTGGGCGACAACGGCCTGGTCTACTTCGATATCAACGACTTCGACGCCGCCCTGCTGGCGCCTGCGGGCTGGGACATCCTGCGCCTGACCGCGAGTATGCTGATTGCGGGGCCGACGCTGGGTCTGAAGCAAGCGCAGACGGTCGAGCTGGCGCGGCAGCTGGTGGAGGCCTACGGCGAGGAGATGCAGACCGGCAAAGCGCGTTGGGTCGAGCGCCGTACGGCGACGGGACTGATCGGCGAGCTGATGCGTGGGCTGAGGAAGCGCGACCCGAAGGCCTTTCTGGACGGGCGTACACAAACCATCAACGGCGGTCGAACGCTGCTGATTGATGCCAAGCACATGCTGGCGCTGCCGACCAAGGCGAAACTGCAGCTGAAGTCCTGGTTGAAAACCATCGGCAGCGATGAGACAGGACGCCAGGGCTACGACCTCATCGATGCCGGGCGGCGTGTGGCAGGGGTCTCCAGCCTCGGCACGGCGCGCTATGGCCTGTTGGTCAAAGGCATTGACTGCGACCGGCTGCTGGAGCTGAAATCGGCCCAGCCGTCACCAACTGCGCCCTTTTCGCCGTGCCCGCAGCCGGTGTGGGGCAGCGAGGCAGAGCGCATTGTGGAACTGCAGAAGCGCTGCCAGGCGGTGGCGCCGGGCCTGTGGCGGGCGGTGATGTTCGATGGCGCGCCGTTCGTGCTGCGCGAGCTGCAGCCCTCGCAGGACCGTCTGGATCTTGGCACCGCTGCCAAAGATCTGCCGGCCTTTGGCGCCAGCCTGCATACCATGGCCGGGCTGTCGGCCTGGGCGCAACTGCGCTCCTCCGGTCGGCAAGGATCGGCGACGGCGGATGAGCTGATGGCCTATACCGGCCGTGCCGGGCTCGCCAAGTCCCTCCTGGAGACGGCCAAGTCCATGGCGGAAATCGTGCTGGCAGACTGGGAGCAATTCTGCACCGGTTACGATGCCGGGGTGTTCGGGACGCCGGCTGCCCGCACGTAACGCCTTCAGCTGCGCAGCATGGCCTCGGCGTCGGCCAGGCTGGGCATGTCGGCACCGCGGCGGGTGCATGTTACCGCTGCGGCTGCGGCGGCGAAGGCGATGGCGTCCTTCACCGTAGCCTCAGTCAGCGACTTCAGACCGGCTGCCGTCATCTGTCCCTTGCGCTCAAAGAAATTCAACAGAGCGGCATGGAACGTATCGCCCGCACCCACGGTATCGACCACCGGCACCTTGCGGCCGGCGATCGCCGTGGAACCGCCCTGCCAGTAAGCCGTTGCGCCCTCGGCGCCGCGCGTCACGATCACCAGCGACGGCCCCAAGGCCATCCAGCCGGCGACCACGCTAGCTGCCGGGACGCCGTGACCATAAGTGCCCTCGATATCCTCGATGCTGGATTTGACAATGTTGGCAGCGGCAATGAAACGCTCCAGCCGCACCTTCCAGGTGGCGATATCGCCGACCACACTCGCCCGCAGATTGGGATCGACGCTGATGACGCGGCGGCCGCTCTCGCGCTCGGCCAGCGCCAGGAACGTCGCGCCGGCTGGCTCCACGCCCATGGACAGCGAGCCGAACGTGAGCGCCGTCACGTCGCCGGGCAGGCTGGCGGGCAGATCGGCGACGGTCAGCATACGGTCAGCCGCGCCCTCGCCGATGAAACGGTAGGTCGGCACGCCCGCCGCGTCGGTCGAGACCAGCACCAGCGTGCTCGGCCGGTCGGAGCGTAGCGCATAGCGAAGGTCGACGCCCTCGCGCTGCAACTTCGCAGCGAGATGGATGCCGAAAGCATCGTTCGACATGCCACCGAAGAAACCCGTCCGGCTGCCAAGGCGGGCAAGGCCGATGGCGACATTATAGGGCGATCCACCCGCGACCGGCTCGGTGACCAGGCTGCCGTCGGCCTTGGCCGTCACGAACATATCGATCAGCGCTTCCCCGCAAACCAGAATCATGGCGTTCCCGCTCCTTTGGCGCCGCTCCGGGCGCGTCCGTCGTTGGGTCTTGTGATGGCAAACCGCGCGGGAGGATGCAATTGCGTTCGTGACGGTAGGCCAGGTTGCGAGGCGCGCGCATCTGCATAAAAAATAGGCATGGCGCGCCCGTTTTCACCAGAGCGGCTGCCGGTCGCCTCGAAACCGCACACCATCGTGAGCATTTGTCCCGCGCCGTCCCAACTTGGCACGGTGCTTGCTTCCTTGTTTTCCATGCAGCGGTCAGCACGCGTTTTTGGCTCCCGCGCCGCACAAGACTTGGAAGCAACGTAGCGAGGCAAACAAACATGAAACTCGTGATGGCGATCATCAAGCCGTTCAAGCTCGACGAAGTGCGCGAGGCCCTGGTGGGGCTCGGCCTCGAGGGCATGACGGTCACGGAAGTCAAAGGCTACGGCCGCCAGAAGGGCCACAAGGAAATCTATCGCGGCGCCGAATATACCGTGAATTTCGTGCCGAAGGTCAAGATCGAGGTGGTGGTGCAGTCCGACCGCGTCGACGCGGCCGTGGCAGCCATCGCCAAGGCTGCCCGCACCGGTCAGATCGGCGACGGCAAGATCTTCGTCACCGAGGTCGGCCACACCTTGCGCATCCGCACCGGCGAAACCGACAACAACGCCCTTTAGAGGCGTAGTCAAACCACTCCACCACTACATCGGACCTTACGGGGAACAGTCAAAATGCAGTCTTGCTTGAATAAGAAGTCAACCTGGGCCGCGGCCCTGACGCTGCTGGCGCTCAGCGCCATGCCGGCACTGGCGGCAGATGCGCCTGTGCCCAACAAGGGCGATACGGCCTGGATGCTCGTCTCCACTGTGCTCGTGCTCATGATGTCGATCCCGGGCCTGGCCTTGTTCTATGGCGGACTGGTCCGCTCCAAGAACATGCTGTCGGTGCTGACCCAAGTGTTCATGATCGTCTCGATGGTCGGCGTGCTGTGGGTCGCTTTCGGCTATTCGATCGCGCTGGGCGACAATGTCGGTCCGTATCCAGGCTACATCGGCAGCTTCGGCAAGGCCTTCCTCAACGGTGTCACTGTCAACTCGATCTGGCCGACCTTCACGCCGGGCGTCTACATCCCCGAGCTGGTCTACATGGTCTTCCAGATGACCTTCGCCATGATTACGCCGGCCCTCATTGTCGGCGCCTTCGCCGAGCGTATGAAGTTCTCGGCCGTGGTGGCGTTCATGCTGCTGTGGGTCACATTCATCTATTTCCCGATCGCGCATTGGGTGTGGGCGACACCCACGTTTGACGACATCGTCAACGCTTCCAACGGCCTTCGCGCCGCCGCTGACGACGCCGCCAAGAAACTTGCTCAAGAGAAGCTCGACGGCATTCTGGCCGGCGCAGGCTGGCTGTGGACCGCAGGCGCGCTCGACTTTGCCGGCGGCACTGTCGTGCATATCAACGCTGGCATCGCAGGTCTGGTTGGCGCGCTGATGCTCGGCAAGCGTATCGGCTACGGCAAAGAGGCCTTGTCGCCCCACTCGCTGACTATGACCATGATCGGCGCCTCGCTGTTGTGGGTCGGCTGGTTCGGCTTCAATGCTGGCTCCAACCTGGAAGCCAACGGCGTCGCCGCTCTCGCCTTTGTCAACACCATGGTAGCCACGGCCGCTGCTGCGCTCTCCTGGATGCTGGTGGAGTGGATCTTCAAGGGCAAGCCGTCGCTGCTCGGCATGGCGTCGGGCGCTGTCGCCGGTCTGGTCGCCGTAACGCCGGCGTCCGGTTTTGCTGGTCCGATGGGCGCTGTGGTGCTGGGCTTGGCTGTCAGCCCGCTCTGCCTGTTCTTCGTCTCGACGGTGAAGAACGCCTTCGGCTACGACGACGCGCTTGACGTCTTTGGCGTCCATTGCGTCGGCGGTATCTTCGGCGCGCTGGCGACCGGCATCCTCGTTTCGCCAGCCCTCGGTGGTACCGGTTGGGTTGACTATACGGCCAAGGATTTGGTTGGCGTCTACAATATGAACACGCAGATGTGGGCCCAGTTCAAAGCTGTCGCTTCCGTTCTGCTGTGGTCAGGCATCGGTTCGATGATCCTGTTCAAGCTGGTTGACGTCACCATCGGTCTGCGTGCGGCGCCTGATGCCGAGCGCGAAGGCCTCGACCTCGTCGATCATGGCGAGCGCGCCTACAGCCTGTAGTCACAACGGATTAGCCCGCAAGGTGGTTCCTCCCACCCCAAACACCTCGCGGCTATTGGCGTGTGAGCGCCTGCCCACCGTCCACAGCGTTGCCCTCGCAGACGTCCAGACCGTCTGCGAGGACAAGCCCTAGGCGCTCACACACCACTTTTTCCTACTGCAGTAAGGCGATCGCGGCTTCGGCCCCGGTCGCCTTTGCGATTTCCAGCGCGGTCTCCTTGCGCTTGTCGCGCAGCGTGGGATCGGCCTTGGCCTCCAGCAGTGCGGTGATCGCCTCGGGCTTGGCTGCTGCAGCCGCCAGCATCAGTGCAGACTGCCCAAGGCTGTTGCGCGCATTCGGATCGGCGCCAGCTTTCAGGATCGACCGCACGATCCCGGCATGGCCGCCGCGCGCCGCCAGCATCAGCAGCGTACTGCCGTTCTCGGTGACAACATCAACCGGCGCCTTGTGCGCCAGCAGCAGATCGACCAATCCGGCTTGTTGGCGTTCAATCGCCTGCCACATCAGGCTGCGCCGGCCCGCCGGGACAACACCAGAGTCGGCATTGGCATCCAGCAGCGCAGCAAAGCTCGGCACATTAACCCGGTCAGCGGCGTGCCACAGCGCAGTCCAACCTTCTTTGTCGCGTGCATTGACGTCTCGCGTCACCGGAATCAGCGTTTGGACCACTGTCGCTCCACAGCGCTGGGCCGCCAACATCAGCGCGGTCCGCCCCGCGCCATCGGTCACGCTAGCGTCGGCTTTGGCGGCCAGCAACAATTGAATGACCCCGCCAGCGCAAGCACGCGCGGCCGTCAGCAGCGCTGTTTCGCCGTCGCGATTGCGCGCCTCGAGGTTCAGATCGCCAGCCAGCAACGCCTTGGCCAAGCTGCCGAAGCCCCCGCGCGCGGCATGCATCAGCACCGTGTCGCCGGCAAAATCTATCCGGTTCGGATTTGCGCCCGCCGCCAGCGCCTTGCGCGCCGCCGCTACGTCACCCGACTTCGCCGCCTTGATCAGCGATAGGTCCGGATCGGCAGCGTGGGTCGGCGTGGGCGCCAATGCGAACACCAGCAGCGACAGCCCGGCGCATTTGAGCAGTTGCATCATATCTGGACCGCCTAATGAAACTGGGCCCTCGCCGCGCCACTGCAACGGATTGGGTAGCCGCTTTATTCCCGGCGAGCGATTGCTGCGGCTATCCGAGGCACGGTCAAGAAATGGCCGGATTTGGCTCGCGTAACTCCCCCGTGAACAATCAGTGTCGGGCCTGAATCGGGCCACCATATGTCCGCCGCCGGGGTTTTGGGGCGCCTCGCGCCGGGCAAACCTTTCGAGAAGGATCACTATGAGCTTTCGTGCGCCCAGCCTGTTGGCCCAGCCCTCGGCCGCCGGCAGTCGCATCCTGGACCCTGCCTTGGATGGGCCGGCGCGCGCGGCTGCGCCCGAGCCGCGCGCCGAGCGCTCTCTGCCCAGATCATCGGCGCCGCGCTCGAACCGGTTGAATGCCTGGTTCTCCGGCACCGTCGCCATCACCATCACGGCGCTGCTTGTCTTTGGCTGGTACACCCATGAGTCCTCGGGCCTGACGCCGGGCAAGGGCCTGGGGTACTGGCTCGGCATCGCGGGTGGGCTGACGATCCTTGCCGTGCTCGGCTACCCGATGCGCAAGTATGTGCGCTCCTGGCGCAATTTCGGCACCACCGCCGGGTGGTTCAGTGCCCATATGCTGCTAGGGACGATCGGCCCAGTCATCATCCTGTTCCATGCCGGCTTCCAACTCGGCGCTTTCAACAGCAATGTCGCTTTGATCAGCATGCTGTTCGTCGCCGGCAGCGGCGTAGTTGGGCGTTATCTCTACGGACAACTGCAGAAAGTCTTGCAAGGCCGCCGCGCCGAGCTATCAGATATGCTGTCCCACACCGCCGACATGCGGCTGGCGCTGGGCGGAGACTTGCCCCAAGGCTCGCCCGTATGGTCCGAACTGGCGCAGCTTGAGGAAATCGCGCGGGTACCGGCACGCGGCCTGCTTGGAGCCATCCGGCAATCGTTCCGGCTATCGTTTCGCGCCAATGGCGTTCGCCGTCACGTGGCACGCGATACGCGCCGCTTTATCGATGCCGAGTCGCGTCGCTTCGGCCTGAAACCAAAGCAGCGCAGGGCCTGGCACCGGGCCGCCCGCGAGCATCTCGCCGCCTATTTCGCCGCCGTTTCGGCCACTGCCCGCCTTATCCTTTTTGAGCGACTGTTCAGCGCCTGGCACTATCTTCATGTACCGTTGTTCGTGGTCATGGCGCTCAGCGTCGCCGTGCACATCTTCGCGGTACATTTTTATTGAGAGGGCAGGTGGCCCCCGTGCTCTGGCGCTGGCTGATAGGTTTTTCCGCCCTTGCGCTATGTCTGACGGTCGCAGCTGCCAGCGCGCAGAGCCTGATCGAGCGCATGGTCATGCCTGGCGCCCTGTCCAACGCCCACGCCAAGCTGGAAGCAACGTGCACCAATTGCCACCGCGCTTTCTCGCGCGAGGCGCAGAGCGCGCTGTGTCTCTCCTGCCACAAGGAGATCGCCGCAGACGCTGCGACCCGGACCCACTTTCACGGCCGCAGCGCCGAAGTGATGGGCTCGCAGTGCCGGCGTTGCCATGCCGAGCATCAGGGGCGCGACGCCAGCATCATCTTCGGCGTGCCGGAACTGTTCGACCACGCATCGACCGAGTTCGCCCTGACTGGCGCGCATATCGGCGTGGCGTGCGGCCGCTGCCACGCGCCAAAGACCAGTTTCCGCTCCGCCCGCACCGAGTGCCACGCCTGCCATGCCAAGGACGACATCCATAAGGCTGCGCTCGGCCCCAAGTGCGAGACCTGTCACTTTACCGAGCGCTGGACCCGGACAACCCATTGGCCGCATCTGCTGTGGCCGCTGTTGGGCGCCCACAAGAAGGCCGCCTGCCATGCCTGCCACGCCGGCCCGCGCTTCGTCGGACTGCCCAAGACCTGTGTCGGATGCCACCGCCAGGACGATATCCACCGCGCGAAACTGGGAGCGCGCTGCGACACATGCCATACCCCTACCGGGTGGAAAAACCTGCGCACGAAACTGATAAAGCCTTGAAATCGAAGCAAGTTGCCATTGCCAGAGGGAATCTTCGGAGCGGCCCAGCAAGGCTATGGATTCTTTAACCCCGTTAGGTTATACGACCCTGCCGCGAGCGGATCGCCACTTGAGCGATTGCCGTTACGCGCTGCCTTGGTATTCCCCGGTAGCTCAGTGGTAGAGCAAGCGGCTGTTAACCGCTTGGTCGGTGGTTCGAATCCATCCCGGGGAGCCAACTTTCGTTACTTCAATGGACTTGGTCTGGATCTGGAAACCATTGGTAGCCAGCGCGAACTCAACGAGTAGCCATTGCACCAAATCTGTACATTTGTGCATCTCAAAGGTGACTGGATCAGACCAGTTGATCACCCGCGGCCACATCTTCGAGCGCCTCTTTGTCGAGGATCCGGATGTGGCCCTGATGGCGCGAAATGATCTTGCTGTTGGCGAGCTTGGTGAGGGTCCGGCTGACTGTTTCCGTCGTCAGGCCGAGGAAGTCGGCGATGTCGCAACGGGTCATCGGAAGCTCGATCCGGTCGGTGGGGCGCATGGCGCGGGCATTACGCTCCGACAGGCTGAGCAGGAACGTCGCGATGCGCTCGGCGGCGTTCAGCCGGCCGACGGTCATGAGCAGATCCTGGGTGGCCGCCAGTTCCTGCGACATGGCATCGTAGAGACGCATGCCGAGATGGGAATCCTCGTCCGCCATGCGATGCAGCGCGATGGCTGGCAAGGCGCGAACCTTGGCCGGGCCGCTGGCTTCGGCCGAGCAGCGATGGCACGTGCCAGCGCCAAGACCGACCATATCGCCCTTCACAGCAAAACCGGTGACTTGGCGGCGGCCATTCGGCAGTAGCCGGTAGAGCACGAAGGCGCCTTCGAGAACCTGATAGATGTTGGTCTTCTCCTCGCCTTCGCGAAACAGCTGGTCGTGTGGCGTGAGAGCCTTGACGGGGGCGCGGGCGAGGCGTTCTGAGATCGCATCCTTAGGCGCGTCGGCTGGCCGTGTTGAGCTTGGCAGGTATGCCGGCGCCAGGGAGTTCTGCTCGAACGAACTGCCGACTTGGTGGATCATCAACATGGTCTCTTCCTCCGTTGGCCCGCATGTTGGGGCTGTCTTGGAGGCATATTCACCACCACCAGGTCGCCTGGATTTGCCACTCAGGTGACCGATTGTCACCAATTGTAACGGTGCCCCGCTATGCCGTTGCCGGCCGCGTCGAGAGCGCCTGGCGCAAGGCGACCGACAACTCGTGGCGGTTGTAAGGTTTGCGCAACAGCCGGATGGCCTGAGCGCCATGGGACTTGTCCTCAAGCGCTTCAGCCGAGAAGCCCGAGGTCAGCAGGACGCCCACATCAGGTCTGTACTGAGCGATCCAGCGCGCCAGATCAAAGCCGGAAACGCCGCCAGTCATGACGACATCGCTGAAGACGACAGCAGGCTTTGCACCCTGTTCCAGAATGGCAATCGCATTGGCTCCGCTTGCCGCCTCCAGCACGACATAGCCGAGCCCCTCCAGCCGCTGCATCGCGACCTCGCGTACCGCGTCGTTATCCTCGACAACCAGGATGGTCTCGCCGTGCTGGGAGAACAGCACATCGCCCACCGCAACACCGGCGGCGCTGGAGATCGTGCCATCGGCGCGCGGCAGATAGATATTGACCGTCGTGCCTTCGCCAAGCTCGCTGTAGATTTGCGCAAACCCGCCCGACTGCTGGGCAAAGCCGTAGATCGTGCTGAGGCCAAGGCCCGTACCGCGCCCACGGTCCTTGGTGGTGAAGAACGGCTCGAAGGCCCGTGCGAGAACGTCGGGAGGCATGCCGATGCCGGTGTCGGTTACCGACACCCGAACAAAGTCGCCCGGCGTTTGCCCGGCTTCGCCGCGGACGGGGCTGGCATCGAGCGAGGCGTTCTCGGTCTGAATGACAAGCCGGCCACCATCGGGCATGGCATCGCGGGCATTGATCGCAAGATTGAGCACCGCATTCTCGACTTCGCTGGGGTCGGCGCGCGTTGGCCAGAGATCCGAGGCCAGCACGGCCTTGAGCGAGATCGGCTCGCCGAGCGTGCGCTTGAGCAATTCGGACATGTTGAGGACCAGGTCGTTCAGCTGGAGATTGACCGGCTCCAGCCGGCGACGGCGGGCAAAGGTCAACAACCGGCTGGTCAGACGGGCGGCCATATCGGCGGCCTCATGGGCGCGCTTGAGCAGTTCCAGCGCTTTGGGTTCCACAAGGTGGGGCTCCAGCAACTCGTGATTGCCGGTTATGACCGTGAGCAGATTGTTGAAGTCGTGCGCGACACCGCCGGTGAGCTGCCCGACCGCCTCAAGTCGCTGCGCCTTGACGAGCGCCGCCTGCATCTGGTCGCGGCGAACCAATTCGGCATGCAATTCCTGGGTTCGTTCGGCGACGCGGGCCTCGAGTTCGGCATTGCTGCGCGCCATCAAGGCCTCGAACTTGCGGCGCTCGGTGACATCGCGCAACACCACCGTCGAGATCAGCCGGCCGCCGACCTCGACTTTGGAGATCGAAGCTTCGGCAGGAAATTCTTCGCCATTCTTGCGCCGCCCAGCGATTGTACTGCGCTCGGCCATTCGCCTCGAGACCGCCTCGCCATGCGCAAAGCGGTTGATTTGCTGGTCGTGGCCGGATCGGTACCGCTCGGGGAGCAAGACTTCGAGCTTCTGCCCGAGAACCTCCTCGCCCGTGTACCCAAAGATTTGCTCCGCACCATGATTGAACAGCGAAATACGGCTGTCCTCATCGATAGAGATGATGGCATCTGTAGCTATGGCAAGGATGCCTTCCAACACGGCATCACCCCCAATACCTGTTGCTGAGCCGTGGGCCCGCGCGGCCTTCAGTGGGGTTGCGTTGAAGTTATCGGACTGCAAGGGGCGCTCCGGGTCAGGTGCCAACGGTCGCAGAATAGGTGGCCGTTTTGGCTTTGCAAGTCTGGCAGTACGCCTTGCTGAGGCGCCTGGTTCCGCGCAGCCCGACGCGCGTCACCGATGATGCGCAGTCTGGCGGTCTCCAGAGTCTGTTCCGCAAGTCCACTGGCGTCGATGGCGATCCAGTCGGCTGGTGCTGCCACCGTAGCGAATTGCCGCTCCACCACATCGGGCGTCGCGTCCGAAACATCGGCTGTGCGTGTTGCGACCCGCAGTCTTGCCACTGCTGGCGGGGCCGTGAGCCACAGACCCGTGAACGGGACAGCCAACCGTTTGGCGATGGCCTCAATGGCCACCCGATCCTCCGGGCACAGGAACGTCGCATCCACCACCACGCAATACCCGCTTCGCAAGGCGCGAAACGCCTTCGATTGCAGGCGCCGATAAACGGCGGAGGTCACTTCGGGCGTGTACGCCGTCACACTGAGACGCTCCAGCTCCGGGACGTTGGCCAACTCCTTGCGTTCCACGTCACTGCTAAAGTGCAGCGCGCCCGGTGCCTGGCCGACCGCGGGCGCCAGCCCCCGCGCAAGCGTCGATTTGCCGGTGCCCGAGCAGCCACCAACGGCAATCAGTTGCGGCGCCCCTGGCGCCAGATAGCCGAGCGCCCGGTCAAGGTATTGCCAGGCCTCGGCATCCGCCCGCCGGTCACGCCCGCGCTGCAAGGCTACCATGGCGCGGATCGCGGCCCTGAGCGCCAGGAACAGCGGCAGGGCGGCAAGGCCATAAAGATCAAGCGGGTTGCGCGATAGTTTGAGATAGCGGTTCAATAACAGATTGGCAGATCTGCGATAACCGCGCTGATCGAGATCCATCAAAAGAAATGCCAGATCATACAACACATCAATCGTTGCCAACTCGTCGTCGAATTCGATGGCATCGAACGGCACCGGCTTGCCGTCGATCTCGACAATATTGCCGAGATGCAGGTCTCCGTGGCAGCGCCGGATGCAACCGCGCCGCCCGCGGAATTTCAAGCAGAGGCGGACACGATCAAGCTCCGTATGCGCCAGATCGACAAAGCGGTCGACGGCTTCGGCCGGCAACCTTTCGGGGAAACCGCCGAGAGCCTCGCGCAGCTCCTCGACGATGGCGCCGATCCGATTGGCTCCCTCGGGAGTCCGGATGCGTGGCGCTTGCTCATGAAGCGTCACAACAGCTGCAGCCAGATCGCGCACCTCTTGATCGGAGGGCGGGCTGGCTGCAAACAGATTGGAGAGGATGGATCGGGTCTCGAAGCGCCACATCCGCACGGCCCATTCGACGACGGTTCCGGTTCCCCCGATTGACAGCATGCCGTTCGTACGCCGGACGATCGGGGTGACCCCCAGATAGATGCCTGGTGCATGCAGCCGATTGACTTCGAACTCGTGCTCGCAGGCCTGCCGGCGCCTGTCGAGGGTCGAGAAATCAAGATACGAGTATCTCACAGCACGTTTAATCTTGTAAGCTTCGGCGCCAGCGAGAAAGACCATGGCGGCATGGGTAACAATGCGTTCGACCAGCATCGGTGCAGGTCCAGCGGATCCATAAGCTGACGGACTGCTGAGAAACGCGACGACCTCCGTCTGGCCGGCCTCGATGCCGGTGAGGGCCTGCGCTGTGGGATCCTGAGCCATCATGTGTCCTCCATGACGACACGATAAACGGCAGGGCGCTCAGGCCAATTGATCCTCGTCAACCCGCCAACGTGGCTTGACATGGATCAATGCCGAGTGTGGGGGCAGCGAGCCAACTGCCGGCCTTCAAACGGCATGTATCGACATGCTCGAGGTTAGAAATACAGGCACTGCAGTCTGTGTTACCTTGTGAACTTGAACTGGTTCCCTGCGGTGCTGCTTCTCCAATGGAGGAAATCACCATGTCCAGGCTAACAGAGAAGATCCAGGCAGACTGGCAGGACACCGCCAATTTTGTCCTCGGTCTTTGGTTGATCGTATCACCATGGATCCTCGCCTACGCAGGCGAAGCGGTTCCCATGACCGTGGCCATCGTGGCCGGGGCCGTCATAGCTATGGCCGCCGCCGCTGCGGTTTATGCGTTCGGCCCGTGGCAAGAGTGGATCAACGTGGCAGCTGCCGGGTGGCTCGCCATCTCGCCGTTCGCTCTTGGCTATAGCTCATCTCAGGTCGCTGTCTGGAATCAGATCGTGGTGGCTGTCTTGGTCGCGCTATTGGCCTTCTGGTCAATGGCGATCGAACACGACGCAGGCGATATGGCGGTTCGCAGGTGAGCGCTGCGGGCCAGCAAAGGTACTAATCTGCGGCACAAAGGAGTAACACTATGCACACGCTGTTTGCACAAGGTGACTTGCTGATTGAGAAAGTGGACGACGCCGGGCCGTCCGGGACCATAGTCGGGGCGTTGGCCACTGGGGCCACCGTTTTGGCAGAAGGCGAGGCGACCGGTCACCGGCACGCCTTCTTCGAACCCGTGACGATGTTCCGCGATGATGGACTTGCGCGGGATGTCCCGGGCGGTCTGTACATCGGGCATGTTCGGATCGACGGCCCGTCTGCCAGGCTCGAACATGACGAGCACGCCTCAATAACGCTGCCAAGGGGGACCTATCGTGTTCGCCGCCAACGAGAACTCGAGCCGAAGGACGCGCGGTTCATTGCCGACTAGTGGCCAGGCATTGACACCCGAGCAGGCGATCCAGGTACTGCAGTACCGGGACCGCTGGGCCAAGACGCGAGCCGCGACGGCGCCGGTAGATCGCGCCGTCGCCGAGGCCGGGCTTAACCAATGCTATCGGAACGCTGGCCTCGCCCCCCCGGAGCGGATCGAGTGGCGCTGCAGCCCAATTGAAATCGCTCGCGATTGGGAGCGGAACTCGCCACCTGCCCGGGATGGGGCGAAATGTCAGGAGCGAGATTCTCGATCGTGTCCGGGACCGGATCATCCCCGGCATTTCGGGGTTGTTGGCTGCCGAGGTCCGAAGAGCCGTGTTCGGCGGTGCTCGGGTTCCTGCGGCAGATACCGCAGCCAACGCGATATCGGAAGCCGTGCTGCAAGGCGCCAGATCCCAGCAAGCATCGGTATTAGTCCGCAGTCGTCGGATAATGTCCTGCCTGATTCATTTCAAGAATCCAGTCAAGCGCTGGCCCGATTTTGCTCATTCCGGATTTGGTCAATCGGCATTGGATTGGCTGGGCCCGTATCAGTTCCTGCACGATGTGTGCTGGCTTCGGCAGGAATTGGCATCGCTGCGGGGGCTCTGGCTGCTGGCGGAAAACGTTGGCTGGGTTCTGCCCCATGAGAAGGTCTGTTGGCTATCCGAGCGGCCAAATGTCCTGGCGTTCGACGCCGCCGGCCGGCTGCATTGCCCGACCGGGCCGGCGTTGGCCTTCCAAGATGGCTGGTCGGCTTACTTCTGGAAAGGCATCGAAATACCGGCCGCTTGTATCGAAAATCCCGATGCCATAACGGTGGCCGCAATCGCGCGGCAGTCCAACCCCGTTCAGCGCCGTTGCATGATCGAGATCATGACACCTGCGCGCTTCCTGGCTCTCGGAGGTGCTCGCAAGGCAGCACAAGACGAGACGGGAATCTTGTGGCGCAAGACCTGGACCTCAGGAGACAGCTGGGCGGCGGTCGAGGTGGAGAACGGCACGGCGGAACTTGATGGAACGCGCCGGCACTACATCCTGCAGGTGCCCGCCGATTTGGGCAGCGCCCGCGCGGCGGTGGCTTGGACCTATGGCATGACGGAACGCGACTATCGGCGTCTCAGTCAGCGAACCTGACCGCGGCCATCCGGCGGGCACGCACTGGGCGCCCGTCTCAAACATCGCTGACCGACACCACGCGGAAGGTCCGCATGACATCGTCGTGTTCCTTGATTGAGACGTACTCACCGATACGGAACGTATGATCGCCGAAGCGGTAGCCGGTTTCGTCGTCGGTCTCGTCGCCGAGAATGTCGTAGTGAAAGGCCCAGCTCCCGCCCGGCTTGCGGA
Source organism: uncultured Alphaproteobacteria bacterium (assembly GCA_963732765.1). Lineage (GTDB taxonomy): Bacteria > Pseudomonadota > Alphaproteobacteria > Rhizobiales > Hyphomicrobiaceae > JANYHF01. Next base: position 212,901 of record CAVTAS010000001.1, read on the forward strand.
TCAGGTGGCCATGTTCCAGTGCCCCATCCCAGAACCGTACCACACTGCACTTGGCCCGTTCGGTCCGCCAGCGGGCCACGACAATGTGACCGGATGGATCGAGCGGAGCCTGGAACTCATAGCCATGGTGGCGGCTGCCTTCAGGAAAGTCGTGATCTCGCGCCAGTTCCAGACGGATCTTTTTTAGCGGCATGGACTTGGAATGTTCTTGGGTCATGATGGCCTCGGCAGCTAGTGGGACATGAGGACGGGAATGGTGGTGTGTTCCAGGACACCATGCGTGGCGCCGCCGAAGATAATCTCGCGCATGCGCCAATGACCATAGCCGCCCATCACGATCAGGTCGCTGTTGGCGGCCTTGGCCTCGGCGAGCAGCGCATTTGCCACCTCCGCAGACGATGCCGTAGCGTTCACCAAAGTGCAGCGCACGCCATGGCGCGCCAGCGTTGCCTCGATGCCGGCGGTCGGCGCTGTATCCTCCTGGAGGCTACCCCAAAGCCCGCCCGACGCCTGGCCGGCGGCCAGGAGGCGGACGCTTTCGGCCTTCTCCAGGAACGGCAGCGCGTCGAAAGCCGCGCGGGCCGATTCGCGGCTGCCATTCCAGCCCAGCAGCACGCGCTTGCCGACCGTCGTTACCGATGGTTTGTTCGGTACAATGAGCACCGGGCGACCGACACCGAGCATCACGTCTTCGGTAGCGGCAATCCCATCGATCAGATTGATCGTCTTGTCCGACTGGCCGAGGATGACGAGATCGGCGGCGTGACCGTGGCGCATAACGACCGAGGCTGCCGTTTCAAATTGCGCCTCAACCGGCAGCCAGCTGAATTGGACATCCTCGCCCGCGATTGTCTTGTTGAACGTCTCGGTGATCCGCCTGCCAGCGGCCTGGTTGGCCTGACGTTGAGCCTCCATGAGTTCGCCGATGACTTCGGGTGGAGCGGCCGACGAGACGAAGGCCTGCGGAATCACATGCAGCCCGATCAGGTGGGCCGAGAAGGACTTGGCAACGCCGATTGCCGTCTTGGCGAGAGTGGCGGCGTGCGCCTCGGTATCAAGATGTACGAGGATGGTCTTGAAGGGCATGGTCGCCTCCCGGCTGTGTCTTGCGCAGTATTGCAGAATAATAATGCCGGCAATTGCTGCGGTGGGCCTTGACATGAATCAAACCGGATTTCGGCAAACGACAACTTGACTGCGGCGGCACAAAAAAGGGCTTGGCCAAATGAGCCAAGCCCCTGTCACTAAGCGACGTCGTTCAGGCCGCTTTCTTGATTTCGATCTGCTTGGCTTGCTTCTGCATCTCTGCGGGCTTGGGCAAGGTAACGGTCAGGATGCCATCCTTGAACTTGGCGTCGACTTTTCCGGGATCGATGTCGTAGGGCACGCTCATGGTACGCTGGAATGAGCCGTAGGAGCGCTCGACGCGGTGATAGGTTGGCACCTTGTCGCCGGACTTGGTCTCGGACTCGGTGCGCTTCTCACCCTTGATGGTAAGCACGTCGCCGGTGAGCGTCACCGAAATGTCCTTCTGATCGACCCCCGGCAGCTCGGCGGTGATGCGCAGCTCCTTATCGGTCTCGCTGATATCCACGCGCGGCGTCAGCATGCCATTGGTCGTCGGCTTGGAGTAGCGTCCCAACCCTGGAAGGTCGTCGAACATCTCTTCCATCTGGCGACGCATCGCGGCAAACGGGTCGCGCAGTTCCTTGCTCTCGCCCCACAATGTGGGAAGCCATGATTCCGATTTCATATGACGTCTCCTTTTGCTCATGTGAGTTACCCCTGTGCTGGGTAGTGCGATGCATGACTATGCACCCAAGCCAGGCTCGACATTGACGACGATCAACCTCCGCCCTCGTCATTTTCCCCGATCACCGGCGGTCATGTCCGCAAACGACTGCGCGCGTCATGCTGGGCTGCCCTGCATTGCCGGATGCTGCGCGAGCGGCTGTTCCATGGCCGACCGAAGTGTTGTACCAAGGGCGGCGTCAGCTTCGTGTCGATCGATCGGAATTGCTCCAGCGTGGGCGGCCGAGGAGGCAAGGGTCCGTGGAAATGAAGACCGCTGCCAACATTCTGATCGTGGACGACGACGAGGCCGTTCGCCGCGTGCTGGCCGATTGCCTGGTGCCGGAAGGGTTTGCGGTGTTCGAGGCTGCGACCGGCGCCGATATGCTCAAGGAGTTGGCAGCGCGGCAGATCGATCTCATTACGCTCGATCTCAATCTCGCTGGCGAGGATGGGCTGAAGCTGGCGCGCGACGTGCGCTCGCGCCAGAACATCCCTATTGTCATGATCACCGGCAAGTCAGACCCGATCGACAAGGTGGTGGGCTTGGAACTTGGCGCCGACGATTACATTCCCAAGCCCTTCCACATGCGCGAGGTGCTGGCCCGCATCCGGGCGGTGTTGCGCCGCTACCAGCCATCAACAGAACCAACAGTGGATGGTGGGGCAAAGGCGAGCGGCGGCTGCTTCACTTTCGAGGGACGCTCCCTGAATCTGGCCCGCCGTGAATTCAAGAGTGCTGCAGGACTTGTATCGGACCTCACCACGACCGAGTTCGAGCTGCTGGTGATATTCCTGCGTGCTCCCGGCCGGGTGCTATCCCGCGATCAGATCATGGATCAGCTGAAGGGGCACGACTGGTCGCCACTCGATCGCTCCATCGATTCCATGGTCGCGCGGCTCCGGCGCAAGATCGAACCGGAGAACGAGACACCGAAACTCATCAAGTCGGTGCGCGGCGTCGGTTATGTCTTTGCCGGTAGCGTGGAGGCCGCCTGACGCAGGGCAACCGGCAGCGCCCGGCGGATTGTACGGTGCGGCCGCAATTGATCCCCGTCAACGCCAAGCTCATGCGCACAGGGGCATTAATGCCCTATCGCCGATCAGCAAAGGAGGATCCGATGCACTCAACTCAGTCCCGGACGTGGGTTCTCGTTGCCGACAGTGCGAAGGCTCGTGCTGTGCGTTGGGCTGGCCAAATTGCGCCGATTGAATCGGTCGAGCGATTTGACCTGCACTATCAGCACCAGCATGGCCGCGACATGATGAGCGACCGCCCCGGCAGGACGTACGAATCGCATGGCACGACCCGTCATGCCATCGAGCCCCATACCGATCCAACCCGCGAAGCCGAGCGCCGTTTTGCTGACGCGGTGGTCGAGGAACTGAAGGGCCGGTTCGCCAAGCATGAATTCGACCGCCTCGTTCTGGTCGCCGGCCCGACGATGCTCGGTGACCTCCGGGCGGCCTTGCCTGCGGAACTACAGAAGGTAGTCCATGCAGAGCTGCGCAAGGATCTCACGCATCTGACAAACGATCAGCTGAAGGAACATCTGTTAGCTGCCGACGTAATGTGACGTGGAGCCGTCGGCCACGGTTCGAGGGCTTTCAAAGGAGACCACTAGATGGCGTTCGAGGACATCAAGGCGCAGATTGCACTGCTGCTCGCTGAGACCCATGACCGGCCGGATGGTCTGCATGCGGTTTATCAGAAGGTCATGCAGGAAATCAACGAAATGCGGGCCTTCGGCATGCCGCTTCCCGAAGATCTGGTCGAACTTGAGCGCGCGTTGGAAGAGAAGTTTTCCAAAGAATTCCGGCAAAGTTAGAAAGTTGGAGGTGAACTATGGAAGCCGCAGAGCAAGGCCACCGTGCCGTGGACCGGTCGCGCTGGATTCGGGCCCTCTATCTGGTGTTCTTTCTGATTGCATTTGGGCTTGGCCAGTCTGTCCTCGGCGTGCTCACCGTTGTGCAGTTCTTCTGGCTGCTGGCGACGGGCGAGCCCAATCACGTGCTTCGCCGGTTTGGCACCTCGCTCGCGCGATGGTTCGCTGAGGTCGTCCGTTTCCTGACCTGCGCCAGCGACGACAAGCCGTTCCCCTGGAAGGAATGGCCGGCAGCGGACTCGAACAGCGAAAGCGTTGTTACGATCTGAGTTGTGTCAATCTGGTCCGTGGTGGAAGGGTTCATCCAGCTAACTCACTGCAACAGATGGTAGGCATCAAGCCTCCCCAAGACCAGATCACAGCTGATAGATCCACATACCGGCAGCAATCTCCAGCTGACAAAGATGTCGGCTGGCGACTGCTGTTCGCGGCTTTGATCCAGGCCACCGGCAACCTGAACCGTCGCAACGAAGCGGGTCGAGGTCACCGCATGAGAGAGGCCTACGCAGTATCTTAAGCAGCCAAACGCAAGGGAGACAACTTGCGAACGAAATCGGCCAATTGTGTTGTATCCCGGCCGGCCTTCTTGTCCGCGTCCGTGATCGCCAGGCGAGCCATTGCGGGGCGTCCAGCCAGGTCGTCCAACTCGGTGAACGCCGCCGTCGCTTCGCCTCCACCCAGAGTGATGAAGGACGCAAATCGCGTCGATGGCGTTGATGCGAGCCCGCTCGCTTTCAGCCAGCCGCGCACGGGAGCGGCGATGCGGCCGATCCAGATCGGGCCGCCGACAATCACCAGATCGTAGTCGGCGAGAGTATGCGTCAAGGGTAGCACTGGCATCTCGGATCGTGTGAAGGCGGCCCAGGCAATGCGCGAATAGGTCATGAAGCCGCGACGCGGCTCCCGGATCGGCACGATTTCTTCCAGGTCGGCGCCAAGGGCAGTCGCCAGCTTCTGCGCCAGCTCCTTGGTGGTTCCCGACAAGGAGTAGTAGGCCACCAGCGTCTTCGAGTTCGCCATCTCAATCTCCTGCAGTCACTAACCGGGTTCTGAGTCCGTCAAGTTGCAACCTGCATCGGCAATGTCCCGCTGCCTTTGACGCGCATCAATTCCAGCGTCGAGAGATCGGCAGCTTGGATTGATCCAGCACAATGTTGTTCGGCAGTCCGAGCGGTAGTTTTCCCTCCACGCTGCCATTTGCCCGAAGACGCAATGGCACGCTGCCCGGTGCCGAATGGTTCGGCGCGCTGGCGCTTGGAAGGATGGTGCCACCATGACCTCGATCGACATGCCCCAGGTCGGGCCAGCTACGAAATCCAATACGGTTCCGGCCGCTAAGCTGGGTGCCGGACTGCTGACCGCGCTGGTCGTTGGCTCGATGATCGGTTCGGGTGTGTTCAGCTTTCCCCAGAACATGGCTGCGGGCGCCGGAGCGACGGCGATCACCATCGGTTGGCTGATTACCGGCGTCGGCATGATCGCGCTGGCGCTGGTGTTTCAGGGGCTGGCCGTTCGCAAGCCCGATCTGGACTCCGGCCCCTATGCCTATGCCAGGGCCGGTTTCGGCGACTTCATCGGCTTCAACAGCGCCTGGGGCTATTGGCTCTCGGCGTGGATCGGCAATGTCTCCTACGCGGTAATCTTGTTCAGTGCACTGTCCTATTTCGTGCCGGCGTTCGGCGAGGGCAACACGTGGCAGGCGATCCTGGGAGCATCTGCTGTTCTTTGGCTCATCCACATTCTGATTCTCGCCGGCGTGCGCGAGGCAGCTTTCGCCAATGCCGTGGTCACGATCGGCAAGGTGGCGCCGGTGTTGCTCTTTCTTGGTCTGGTGGCCGCTGCGTTCAATTGGGCGACCTTCAATGGCACCGCGGTCGCGGCCCCTGCGACGGGCACAGCGCCGGCAGCACTCGGAAGCCTGTTCGACCAGGTTAAAAGTACTATGCTGGTAACGCTGTGGGCGTTCATCGGCATCGAGGGCGCCAGCGTTGTCTCGGCCCGCGCCGCCAAGCGTTCCGACGTTGGTTTCGCGACCATCTCGGGCCTCGTGATCTGCCTACTGATCTATATGGGTGTGTCGCTGCTATCGCTCGGCATCATGAGCCAGGCAGATCTCGCCGCACTGAAGAACCCATCAATGGCGGGCGTTCTTGAGAAGGTTGCTGGCCCTTGGGGCGCCGGCCTGATCAATGCCGCCGTCGTCGTCTCCGTCCTCGGCGCCTTCCTGTCCTGGACGCTGCTGGCGGCCGAAGTGCCGTTGGTCGCTGCCAAGGACGGCATCATGCCCAAACTGTTCGGGGTCGAATCGGACAAGCACTCACCCTGCGCGTCGCTCTGGATAACCAATGGGTTGGTACAGATATTCCTGCTCGTCACCTATTTCTACTCTGCCACCTACAACGCCTTGTTCACGATCGCCTCGGCCGCCATCATGGTGCCCTACGTACTGTCGGGCGCCTATGCCCTGAAGATTGCGCTGTCGGGCGAAAGTTATGACCGGAGCGAAGGGCGTACACGCGATATCGTGGTCGGCTTGATCGCGACAGTCTACGGACTCTGGCTCGTCTACGCTGCCGGACCCAAATACCTGTTCCTGTGCGCCATGCTCTATGCGATCGGCATCGCCGTCTATCTCTGGGCGCGCGCCGAGCGGAATGAACCCCTGTTCGAAGGCATCGAAGGACTGCTGGCGGCTGCCCTGGCGGTGGCTGGCATCGCTGCTGGTTATCTGCTCTGGACCGGCGGCTTGACGATCTGAACCGACAAACAACGGCTCAACTCAATCTTTAAGCGGAGACGTGCGAATGGCGAGTCCAACATCAAGGCGGATACTGATCATGGGGGCCGCGGGCCGCGACTTCCATAACTTCAACGTCGCCTTTCGCGGCAATCCCAGTTACGACGTGGTCGCCTTTACGGCGGCGCAGATCCCCGGGATCGCAGGGCGGCGCTATCCCGCTGCACTCGCCGGTCCGCAATATCCGGGCGGGATTCCGATCCTCGACGAAGCCGATCTGGCCACGTTGTGCCGCGACAAGCAGGTCGACGAGGTGGTGTTTGCCTATAGCGACGTCGAACACGCGACGGTCATGCACAAGGCCTCCATCGCGTTGGCGGCCGGGGCGGATTTCTCGCTGCTCGGGCCGCACCGCACCATGCTGACATCGAAACGACCCGTGATTGCGATCTGTGCTGTTCGTACCGGTGTCGGGAAATCGCAGACCACGCGCTGGCTGGCGCAGCACCTCAAGGCCAACGGTCTGCGTACCGCCGCGATCCGTCACCCCATGCCCTACGGCGACCTGGAACGCCAGGCCGTACAGCGGTTTGTCACGATGCAGGACCTGGACGACGCCAGCTGCACCATCGAGGAGCGCGAGGAGTATGAACCGCACATCGCGGCCGGCACCATCGTCTACGCCGGCGTCGACTACGCCAAGATTCTCGCCAAGGCGGAGCAGGAATGCGACGTCATCTTGTGGGACGGCGGCAACAACGACTTCTCGTTCATCAAGCCTGACTTGCACATCGTGATGGTCGACCCGCTGCGGCCCGGCCACGAGAAAACCCATCATCCCGGTGAAGCCGTTCTGCGCATGGCCGACATCGTGGTGATCGCCAAGACCAACTCGGCGGCAGACGCCGATATCCGAACGGTTGCCGACAGCGCCTCAAGCATCGCGCCGAACGCGGTGGTGGTGCGGGCGGCCTCCGAAGTGCGCCTGGACGATGCGGGCAAAGTGAAGGGCAAGCGCGTGCTGGTGATCGACGACGGTCCGACCATCACACACGGGGGAATGGCCTATGGAGCCGGCTACGTCGCCGCCATCCAGGCTGGCGCTGGCGAGATCGTCGATCCCCGTCCGTATGCTGCCGGCGACCTTGTCGGCGTCTACGCCAAGTACCCGCATATCGGGCGTGTACTGCCGGCCATGGGTTACTCCACCCAAGAGATGGTCGATCTTGAAACCACCATCAATGCTGCGCCGGTCGATGTTGTGGTTGCCGGGACCCCAACGAACCTTAGCCATCTGATGACGTTGAACAAGCCCGTGGTGCGTGCGCGCTACGACTTCGCGGAGGTCGGCGAGCCGCGCCTGAGCGACCTCATCCAGGCCTTCCTGAAACAGCGTGGTCTCCTGGAGCGCAAAGCCGTTGCGTGAGCCCATCGATCGATCTGCGTAGATAGCATCTGGGAGCCGTGCCATGCCCGTAAATCTCAAGGGCCGCAGTGTTCTGACGCTTGACGCGTTCTCGCCTGCGGAAATCCGGTTCCTGCTGAAGTTGGCAGCCGAACTTAAGGCGGCCAAGTACGCCGGCACCGAGCAGCGCCGGCTGGAACGCAAGAACATCGCGCTGATCTTCGAAAAGGATTCTACGCGCACGCGAACTGGGTTCGAGGTCGCTGCCTATGATCAGGGTGCCCACGTTACATATCTCGGGCCAACCGGTACACAGATGGGCAAAAAGGAGTCCGTCAAGGATACAGCCCGTGTTCTCGGCCGCATGTATGATGCCATCGAGTACCGCGGGTTTGCCCAGAAGGCGGTCAACGACATGGCCACGTATGCCGGCGTACCCGTCTACAACGGCCTTACGGACGAGGCCCATCCGACCCAGGCGCTTGCCGACTTCATGACCATGCGCGAGTTCAGCCACAAGCATCTCTCGGATATGTCCGTCGTGTTTGTCGGCGACACGCACAACAATGTCGCGCGCTCGCTGGCCATGGGAGCCATGCAGCTGGGCATGGACATGCGCCTGTGCGGTCCGCGCGAGCTTTGGCCCGATGAGACCTACCGCCAGGAACTGGAACAGATCGCCTCTGCGACAAATGCCAAGCTGACGATCAGCGATGACATCATCTCGGCCGCCGCGGGGGCTGACTTCGTCTACACGGACGTTTGGGTTTCGATGGGCGAGCCGAAGGCCACATGGAAGGAACGCTTTGGTCTGTTGAAACCCTATCGGGTCACGGCCGACGTGATGCGCATCACCGGCAAGCCGCACGCCAAGTTCATGCACTGCCTGCCCGCCTTCCACGATCTCGATACCGAGATCGGCGACGCCATCGGTCGCGAGTACTGTATCGATGGCATTGAGGTGACGGACGAGGTGTTCGAAAGTTCCGCATCCATCGTGTTCGACCAGGCGGAAAACCGCATGCACTCGATCAAGGCAATTCTCGTGGCAACCATCGGAGCCTGACGACGATGCGGATTGTGGTGGCGCTCGGCGGCAATGCGTTGCTGAAGCGCGATGAGCCGATGACAGCGGACACCCAGGTGGCCAATGTCCGTAGTGCCGTCGCCGCCCTGGCGCCGCTGATCGTCGATGGCCACCAGCTGATCGTCACCCATGGCAACGGGCCGCAAGTGGGCCTGTTGGCGTTGCAGGCAGAGGCGGGGCCATCAGATGGTGCGTTTCCCCTCGATATCCTCGATGCAGAGAGCGAGGGGATGATCGGCTACCTGATCGAGCGCGAACTGCAAAGCGTGTTGCCCGCCGGATCGCTTACGGCGTGCCTGCTCACCCAGATCACCATCGATCGCAACGATCCGGCCTTGCGGCACCCGAGCAAGCCGATTGGTCCAACGTACACGAAGGTGATTGCCCAAGAGCTGGCGACCAAACGGGGTTGGGCCGTGGCCGCCGATGGCAAGGGATGGCGCCGGATTGTGCCCTCGCCGCAGCCGCAGCAGATCCTCGAAGCGCGCGTCATCGACATGCTGGCGGCGCAAGGCGTGACCGTGATTTGCGCAGGCGGCGGAGGCATTCCGGTGCTGGAGCAAAGCGATGGCAGCCTGCGTGGCGTGGAAGCCGTGATCGACAAGGATCTCGCCAGTGCGCTGCTGGCACGGTTGCTCCGGGCCGATCGGTTGTTGCTGCTCACCGACGTCGATGCGGTCTATCTCGATTGGGGCACGCCTCTTGCACAACCGCTGTCGCGGGCTCACTCAGGGAGCCTGCGGTCCGCCGATTTTGCTGCAGGTTCAATGGCACCGAAGATCGAAGCAGCCTGCCGCTTTGCCAATGAAACCGGCCACTCCGCGTCGATCGGCCGGATCGAGGACGTGCGGGCGATCCTGGCGGGAGCGGCGGGAACCACGATCGGCGTTGCCGCGCACTGAACCTGCACCACCCTATGTGAACTGCAGCGTGACCAGCCGCAGCGCGGGGTCGTGGGGATGCATGGTTGCCTTGAACCCTAGCTCCGCACACATCTTCAGCATGGTCGTGTTCTCGGCCAGGACGTGACCTTCAATGGTCCCGACACCCTCGGCGCGGGCATAAGCAAGCAGCTTCTGCATCAGCTGCCACCCGAGGCCTCGACCCTTCAGATCGCTGCGAACGATCACGGCAAACTCGGCCCTATCGCCATCGGCATAGCGATTCAGGCGCGAAACCCCAATGAGCGCGCCAGTCCCATCCAGTGCGACAAAGGCCATCTCGCGCGCGTAGTCGATCTGCGTCAGCCGAGCGATGAAGGCATGCGATGGTTCCTTCATCGGGGTCAACAGTCGCATCCGGATGTCCTCGGGATCGAGCTTGGCAAAAAACGCCTTGGCCAGATGCTCATCCTCGGGGCGTACCGGACGCATCGAGACGCGCAGATTGCCGTTGAGCGTGACGTCGGACGCAAGACCTGCGGGATACGGACGAATGGCGAAGCGATCGCGATTGGCTGGCGTGGCGCGCACCAGAATGCGCGCATCGAGGGCGAGAACACCCTTGTCATCGGCCAACAGCGGATTGATGTCCAACTCCTGGATTTCGGGGAAGTCCGCGGCGAGCTCGGCAATCCTCACCAGCGTATCGGCGACCGCGTTGACATCGGCAGGCGGGCGATCCCGGTACCCGGCGAGCAATCGACTGATGCGGGTACGCTGCATCAGCCCGAGCGCCAGGGAGCGATCGAGCGGCGGCAGGCCCAAGGCTTTGTCATTGATGACTTCGACCCCTGTCCCTCCGGCGCCAAACAGAACGACGGGGCCGAACGTGGCGTCTTCGGCAATGCCGACAATCAGCTCGTGCGACAGCGGACGATCAATCATCTGCTGCACCATGAAGCCTTCGATACGCGCGCCCGGCTTGACCGTCGCAACATTGCGCAACATGGCTTCGGCGGCAGCGCGCGCGTCCTGTGGATCAAGCAAGCCAAGCCGCACGCCGCCAACATCGGATTTATGCGCGATATCGCGTGACCAGATCTTGACCACTACGCGCGCGCCAGGCCCACCCGTGGAGATCACCTCGCGCGCCCGGTCTGCGACGTCCTGCGGCGTCGCGGCGATATGGGTCGCGGCAACTGGAATACCATAAGCAGCGAGCACGGCCTTTGACTCCGCCTCGCTCAGCAGCGAGCGATTCTGCGCCAGAGCGCCGGCAATAGCCGACGTCGCCGCCGCACGATCCGCCTTCGGGCCAGTGGGCGTATCCCCCGGAATCCGCAACAGAGCGGCCTGGGACCGCTGATACGCAACGAGATGCATGAAGGCTTCCACCGCCGTCGCCGGGGTCTCAAACGACGGAATGCCCGCATCCTCAAGCAACCGGCGGCCCCCCGCAACTGCTGCCGCGCCAAGCCAGGCGCTGATGGTGGGCTTGGCTGACCCGGTGGCCAGCGCCTCGCGATAGGTCGTGGCGATGGCGCTGGCCGCATCCGTGCTGGACGCGACAGCTGTTGGGCAATTCAAGGCGAGTATGGCATCGACTGCGGGATCGGCCTGGAGCGCCCGGTAGGCGGCGGCGTAGCGATCCGGTCCCGCGTCGCCGATGATATCGAGCGGATTGGCGCGCGACCAGGCGGCAGGCAGTACCCTGTCGAGAATCGTCACGGTTTCAGGTGAGATGCTGGCTAGAACACCGCCAAGGTCCTTGAGGCGGTCTACCGCCAGGACGCCAGCCCCGCCACCATTGGTAACGATGGCCAGACGCTCGCCCGCGATGCGGCCAACGCGGCTGAGCACCTCGGCCACTTCGAACAGATCGCCAAGGTCGGCGACCCGCACCAAGCCTGCCCGCTCGAAGGCGGCGTCGTAGACCGCATCGGAGCCCGCCATGGCGCCGGTGTGGGAAGCGGCCGCGCGGGCGCCCTCCGGATGGCGCCCGGCCTTCAGCACAACGACGGGTTTGACGCGTGCCGCCGCACGAGCCGCCGACATGAAGTTGCGGGCGTCGCGAATGCCCTCCAGATAGAGCAGGATTGCGCGCACTTTTCCGTCCGTTGCCAGATGATCGAGCAAATCGTCGACATCGACATCGGCCATGTTGCCGAGCGAAACGAGATGCGAGAAGCCGATGCTGCGCGCCTTGGCCCAGTCCAGCACGGCCGTGATTATCGCGCCCGACTGCGAAACGAGCGCGAGATCGCCCTTGAGTGCGGGAGTGTGCGCAAAGCTGGCATCGAGGCCCGCCCCTGGCACGATGAGGCCGAGGCAGTTGGGCCCGAGCACGCGCATGTCGTGCTTGCGGGCTTCGGCAAGAATGGCCGCTTCGAAGTCGCTCTCGCCTGCCCTCGGGCCGGCCGTGATCACGACGGCAGCATGTGTGCCGCGCCCGCCAAGTTCAGCGATCAGCGCGGTCACGCTCGCCGCAGGTGTGCAGATGACAGCCAGTTCCGGCGCGCCGGGAAGAGAAGCGACATCTGGGTAACAACGTGTGCCTGCGATCTCGGAGTATTTCGGGTTCACCAACCAAATGGACCCCGGCAGTCCCGCCGCCAGCAGATTGTGAGCAATCGTTAGACCCACCGATCCCGGTCTTGTGCTGGCGCCGATCAGCGCGACGGCCTTTGGAGCGAACAAATGCGTGAGATTGCGAATGGTCACCAGGGTGCTCCAGGGTTTCTGACGGGGACTGGGATAATGCAGCTCTCGTTTGCCGCGCGCACTGTGTTTTTGGCGGCGGAGGCGCCGTTGCCTGGGATGCGGCGACAGACTTGCTGCTCCGGGCGCTCAGTGTATTGATCTCGGTCAGAGAGCCGGTTTCGTCAGCTGCTATTTGTCGCTCGCTGTCCTTTCCGACAGGTGAAACGGGACAACCATGCGCCATGGCACAGCCGATCACTCAAGCGCCGGAATCCTGGCTCACCACTAAGATCCCGGCGATCCTATCGGGACCGCCGGACCAGCGGCTGCTGCGCCGTTCACTGATTGCAATCGCGCTGGCGGGGCTTTTGCTCGGGCTTGGCCTTGCCGTCACTGGCATGTCCACCGCCGCGCACTGGACCTGGACTGCGGCGACGCTGCCGGTGGTGTTTGCGCTGGCAGTGTCGATGACCAGGGAGCTGATGGCCGGGCGGCTCGGCGTGGACGCTGTGGCACTGCTGTCCATGAGCGCAGCGCTGGTGCTGGGAGAATCGCTGGCCGCAATCGTGGTCGCCGTGATGTATGCGGGCGGCAACGTGCTTGAGGATTATGCCGTCGCCCGGGCGGAGAGCGATTTGAAGTCACTAGTCGATCGGGCGCCACGCGTCGCCCACCGGCGCGAAACCGATGCGATCAGTGACGTGACGATCGAGTCTGTGGCGGTTGGCGATCGCCTCATCGTCAGGGGAGGGGAGATCGTTCCGGTTGATGGAACAATCGCGGGGGAGACCGCAGTCATTGACAAATCCGCGCTGACTGGCGAACCGATCCCGGTCGGTCGAGGACGAGGCGAACTTATTCGCAGCGGCACACTGAATGCCGGCGAGACTTTCGAGATGATCGCGACGGCGCGGGCCGGCGAGAGTGCCTATGCCGGCATCGTGCGCATGGTGACGGCAGCGCAAACCGCCAAGGCGCCCTTTATTCGGCTGGCTGACCGCTTTGCCCTGTTGCTGCTGCCGGTCGCGGCAGCCGGTGCAACACTGGCCTGGTTGCTCTCGGGCGATCCCATTCGTGGCCTTGCCGTGCTGGTTGCGGCCACGCCCTGCCCGCTGATCCTGGCTGCCCCGGTCGCCTTCATCGGCGGCGTTTCGCAGGCGGCGCGACGGGGAATTCTGGTCAAGGGCGGGGGTGCGCTTGAGTCACTGGCTCGCGCCCATACCGTGATGTTCGACAAGACAGGTACACTGACGGTCGGCGGCGCCCGTCTCGTTACGATCGAACTGGCGGCGGGCAAAAACGCCGACGACGTGCTGCAGCTCGCAGCATCCCTTGAGCAGGCCTCGCATCACGTTGTGGCGACGTCTGTGGTCGCATCGGCGCGAGCCAAGGGGCTGGCCCTGGACATGCCGACCGAGGTGCGTGAGACCATGGGCTCCGGGCTGGAGGGCCGCATCGGTGGCAGCCTGGTTCGCGTTGGCTCGCACCAGTTTGTGTTCGGCGGCGCAAGTCCATCCGAGTGGGCAAAGCGCGCGCTGCGGCGGGCTTCCTGGCGATCGGCGCTCAGCGTATTTGTTGCCGTCGATGGCCAAGGTGTGGGAGCGCTGCTGCTGGCCGATGAGTTGAGGCGCGAAAGTCCGCGTGCGGTGCAAGCGCTGCGGGCCGCCGGCATCAAGCGCGTGGTGATGGTCACAGGCGACCGCGCAGATGCTGCCGAGACCATGGCCGCCGCCCTGGATCTCGACGCTGTGCTCGCGGATCGTGTCCCATCCGATAAAGTCGACGCTGTTGCCGTCGAGCAAAGGATGCACCCGACCGTCATGGTCGGAGACGGCATCAACGATGCGCCCGCGCTGGCGGCGGCCGACATCGGCATCGCCATGGGTGCGCGTGGCGCGAGTGCGTCATCGGAGGCGGCAGATGTGGTCGTCCTGGTCGATCAACTCGATCGCGTCTCCGAAGCGGTTGTGATTGCACGACGAACACGGACCATTGCCCTACAGAGCATCGTCGCGGGCATGGCGTTGTCGGGGCTTGCCATGCTTGCGGCAGCCTTTGGGTATCTGACGCCAGTGGCGGGTGCGCTAACCCAGGAAGGGATCGATCTTGCCGTCATTCTCAATGCGCTCAGAGCGCTTACTCCAGCTGGCAAATCATCGTCGCTGCGGCTCACGGCGGGAGAAGCCGGTGCGCTAGGCCACGATCATCAAGTGCTGGTGCAGAGTCTCGACCGCTTGCGTGCCATCGCCGATCGCCTCGATGAGGCCGATCCCGAACAAGCCGTTGCCCTGATCACGGAGGCCAATGGCCTGGTTGCGCGCACGGTAGTCGAGCACGAGCATGCCGATGAGGCGTCCGTGTACCCGCGATTGGCGAAGATCTTGTCGGACGGCCACGGACTGGCGGCGATGAGCCGGGCGCATCGCGAGATTCTCCATCTCGCGCGGTTGTTACAGCGTCTGACGGACGGGCTCGATGCCGCACACACCGACAAGTATCTCATCCGCGATGCCCAACGCGTGATCGAGGCCATCAATTCGCTGGTGCGGATGCATAGCGCCCAGGAAGAAGACATCTACGATTTTGCGGTCGAGAAGGGATAGCATGATGGGCACCGACCATCGCGAGATCGTCTTCGAGGCGAAGGGACTGACCAAGGTGTACCGCACCGGCGACGTCGAGGTGCACGCCCTGCGCGGGGTCGACCTGGATCTTTTTGCAGGCGAACTTGTGGTTCTGCTCGGACCTTCGGGATCGGGCAAGTCGACTCTCCTCAACATCCTGGGTGGGCTGGACCAGCCGTCGGCCGGCTTCTGTCGGTTCCGCGATCACGACCTGACGTCCCTCGACGAACGAGGATTGACGCAGTTCCGGCGCGAGCACGTAGGTTTCGTGTTTCAGTTCTACAATCTCATTCCTTCTCTCACGGCCAGCGAAAACGTTGCTCTGGTAACCGAGATATCCGCCAATCCGATGCGGCCGGACGAGGCGTTGGGGCTCGTCGGCCTCTCTGACCGGCTCGATCATTTTCCGGCGCAACTGTCTGGCGGCGAACAGCAACGGGTGGCCATCGCTCGGGCGATCGCCAAGCGGCCGGACGTGCTCTTGTGCGATGAGCCGACCGGAGCGCTCGATTCGAAGACTGGGGTCCGCGTGCTCGAAGCGCTAGCCAACGCCAATGCCGAACTCGGCACCACGACGGCCATCATCACGCACAACGCGGCCATCAGAGGCATGGCGCACCGTGTGCTGATGTTCGCCAATGGCCGCATCAGTGACGCCATCGTCAATGCGACGCGCCTGCAACCCTCCGAGATCAGCTGGTGACCGCAATGAGCATGCTCGATCGCAAGTTGCTGCGGGATCTCTGGCACATCCTGCCCCAGGTGCTCGCCATCGCCATGGTGCTTGCCTCGGGTGTTGCGACTTACATTCTGGCGGTCGGCGCCTATCGCTCGCTCGACCAGACGCGTGCTGCCTATTATGAACGCTATCGCTTTGCCGACATCTTCTCGATGGTGACCCGCGCGCCAAATCACATCAAGGCGCAGATCGACGAAATCCCGGGCGTGCGGGCGAGCGAAACCCGGATCGTGAAATTCGCCCTGCTCGATCTGCCAAGCCGCATGGAACCGGCCACGGGTTTGGCCGTTTCGCTGCGCGATCACACGCCTCAAGTGCTGAACAAACTCTATTTGCGGGTCGGGCGACTGCCGGAACCTGGAAACGCCAGCGAAGTCACCGTGAACGAGTCCTTTGCCAAGGCGAACGGATTCGGCATCGGTTCGCGCTTTCATGCCACTTTGAATGCGCGAAAACGGGAACTGGTGATCGTCGGACTAGCGCTCAGTCCGGAGTACATCTACGCTATCGGTCCAGGCGATCTGATGCCGGACGACCGCCGCTTCGGTGTGCTCTGGATGTCCGAAAAGGCGCTGGCCTCCATTTTCGATCTCGACGGCGCCTTCAATGCTGTTAGCCTGGAGATTTCTCCGCGTACCAATGAACGCGGTGTCATCGATGCGCTGGACCATAGTCTCACCCCATATGGGAGCGCTGGTGCCTACGGGCGCTCCGATCATATCAGTCATGAGTTTCTCGATGCGGAACTGAAGCAGCTGTCGGCACTCAGCCGCGTCATCCCGCCGATATTCCTGTTCGTGACGGCATTCCTGCTCAACATGACGATGTCGCGCTTGATTGCGCTGGATCGAGAACAGATTGGCTTGCTCAAGGCGGTCGGTTACTCAAGCAGCGCCGTCGCGATCCACTACTTCAAGATGGTTCTGGTGATTGCTGTGCTGGGCATCCTGATCGGGTCGGGCCTGGGCACGTGGTTCGGCATGAGTTTGACGCAGCTATACGGCCGCTTCTTCCAGTTCCCATTCCTGATTTTCCGGCGCGACTTCGACGTCTATCTGGTGGCGGCTTTGGCCGCCGGGGCCGCCGCAGCGCTCGGCGCAGTCAATGCGCTTTCCGGTGTCCTGACGCTGGCACCGGCTGTCGCCATGCAGCCACCGGCGCCGCAACGCTATCGTCGCAGCATTATCGAGTGGACGGGGCTCTACCGCGTGCTCTCGCAGATGACGGTGATCTCGCTACGGAGCATGATCCGCAGGCCGCTGCGATCCGCCACCACAGCCATCGGAGTGGCGCTGGCCGCCGCGTTGCTGGTGGTGTCGATGTTTGCCTACGACTCGGTCGAATACATGATCGACATCACGTTCTTTCAGGCCGAGCGCCAGCAAGCGACCATCAATTTCATCGACAAGCGGCCGTTCCGCGTGATCGAGGCAGCCGCCAAACTGCCCGGAGTGATGCGCGTCGAGCCTTATCGCAGCGTACCGGTGCGGCTGATCAACGGATCGCGCTCTCGCAAGGTTGCGCTCCAGGGCAAGCCGAGGGAGCGAGAGCTGAGCCGCGTGCTCGACCTTGCCCTGCGTCCGGTCGTGTTGCCGGAGGCCGGACTGGTGCTCAACCGGCGGCTCGCTGAGGTCCTCAACTTGCGGCGGGGCGACAAGGTCGCGTTCGAGTTGCTGGAGGGACGTCGTGGGACGAAACAGGCTGTCGTATCCGACATCATCGAGTCCTATTTCGGCCTCGTCGTCATCATGGACCTGGATGCGCTGAACGAATTGCTGGATGAGGCTCCGGTCGTCAGTGGGGTGCATATTTCCTACGACGTGTCGAGGGAGAATGACCTGTTCGCCGCCATCAAGTCGACCCCGGCAGCCGCCTCGATCGCGTTGCAACGGACCTCTCTCAAACGGTTCCGCGAAACGCTGGCCGAGAATATCAACATGATGACGTCCGTGTACATCTCGTTGAGCGTGATCGTTGCTTTTGGCGTCATCTACAATAGCGCCCGGGTGCAGCTTTCGGAGCGCGGACGGGAGCTTGCCAGTCTGCGTGTGCTTGGGTTCACAAAAGGCGAGGTCTCGCGTGTTCTTCTGATGGAATTGACCATTCTTGTGCTGCTGGCTCAGCCACTCGGCTGGGTACTCGGTTACCTGTTCGGTTGGCTGACCATCCAAGGCTTCTCAAGCGATCTCTACACCACACCGATGATCATCTACCCGGCGACCTACGCCCGGGCGAGCCTGGTTGTGATAGCCGCCTCGATCGTTTCTGCCCTGCTGGTGCGGCGGCGCGTGAACACCCTCGATCTCATCGAAGTCCTCAAGACGCGGGAGTAATCAATGAGCATGCTTTGGATGAAGAGAGTCGCACTCGCGATCGTGGGTTTGGGCATTATTGGCGGCTTCTACTATGCGATGCTACCTAAGCCTGCGGCGGTCGATGTCGCAAAGATCGAAAAGGGTGACATGCGCGTCACGGTCGACGAGGAGGGCAAGACCCGCATCAAGGAGATCTACGTTGTCTCGGCTCCCATCGCCGGCAAGGTGCTGCGAAGCAAGTTGACCGTCGGCGATGAAGTGGTGGCCAACACGACCGAAGTCGCAGCCATTGTGCCGACGGCGCCGCCACTTCTCGACATCAGGGCGCGCAGCGAACTGGTATCCCTGGTATCGGCGGCTGAGGACGCGGTGCGGCTTGCCGATAGCGAACTGGTCCAGGCGCAATCCGAAGCCAAGATGGCAGAGCTTGAGCTTAAGCGGACGTCCGACCTTGCCAAGCGCGGGTTTGTCGCCGAGCGTGCGCTTGACCGCGCGACTGCCGATGCTGGTGTTCGACGTGCGGCCGTCGCCAAGTCGCAAGCTGCGGTGGAGGTTCGCAAACACGAGCTGATGACCGCCGAAGCGCGATTGCTTGACGCCGGCAGCGTCAAGCTTGGCGCCGCCTTCGTTGATCCAGTCTCGGTCAAGGCGCCCCAGTCCGGCAAAGTGCTGCGCATCCCCGTGGAGAGCGAGGCGGCTGTGCCTCAAGGCGCGCCGATGGTCGAAATTGGCGATCCTGCGAAGCTGGAAGTCATCGTCGATCTGTTGTCCGCCGACGCAGTGAAGGTGCAGGTTGGCGCCGAGGCGGCAATTGAGGGTTGGGGTGGCGGCACGGTGTTGCAGGCCAAGGTCAAGCGGATCGAGCCCAGTGGGTTCACCAAAGTCTCGGCGTTGGGCATCGAAGAGCAGCGGGTGCGGACGGTGCTCGAGTTTGCCGGACCAGCGGCAGAGTACAGGGCGCTGGGTCACGATTTCCGCGTGTTCGTTCGCATCCTGACCTGGCGTTCCAGCGAGGCGCTGCGCGTGCCACTTGGCGCACTCTTCCGCGATGCCGATCGTTGGGCGGTGTTCAAGGTCGAGTCCGGTCTTGCCAAGCTGCAGCCGGTCGACATCGGGCACCGCAATACCGACAACGCCGAAGTGATCTCTGGCCTGGCAGATGGCGATGTTGTCGTGCTGCACCCCAGCGACCGGGTCGCTGACGGTGCGGCCGTTGAAGCTCGAAAATAGCGACCCCGTGGCCAGCCGGGATTGATCCCGTGTCAAGGCGCGAGGCGTCTATCCATTTTCTGCCGTCGTTGGAATGCACTTGTGAGGTACTTTCGAGTCAACCCATGCGCTCGCACCAGACACCTTCAATGCTATTTGCTGCTGCTGCTTACGCCGGATCGGTGTTTGTTGTGGGCTTCGTTCTCGGAACGATCCGGGTCATGATCGTCGAACGTGCGCTGGGCGCTCCGTTGGCTACACTGATCGAAATCCCCATCATGCTCGCCGCGTCCTGGTGGCTGTGCGCGACCAACATCCGAAGGTTGGGCGTCAGCCCGGCTTTGGGCGAACGCATACTGATGGGCTTGATTGCTTTTGTGCTCCTGTTGTCAGCCGAGACCGTTCTGGGAGTGTACGGATTTGGGCAGTCCCTGGTGGATCAGCTCAAAGCCTATCAGCACTTGGACAAAGCAATGGGATTGGCGGCGCAAGTCGCATTTGCAGCCTTTCCCGCTATCCAAATGCAGCTCATGGCGACACAAGAACGTCATTGCGACTAGGCAGCAAATAGCCCCGGCCACCGCAGTCTCGCGGGTAGCCAGGGCCGAGTTGGGCTGCGGGAGGATGGCAGCCTATTGCGCAGTGATTGTTGTCCACATTCCGGCCATATAGTGACCTGGAATGTTGCAATAGAGCAGATAGGTCCCGGGTTTCAGGGTCACGGTGAGTGCACCGGTCTTGCCCGGTTCCAGTTCGGCGACTTCACCGAGATCCCCGGTTTTTTCCTCGTCCGCACGGTTCTCGTTGTCGTTGTAGGGCAGCGCCTTGGTCGGGTCCGCCACCGCCGTGACGAGCATTTCGTGCACGACCGTCTTGGAGTCGTTGGTGAGTTGGATCGTCACCTCGCCGGTCGGCACAGTCGCGGGTTCGGCCTTCATGAACATGGTGGCCTTCGCCATATCGCCACCCATGCCGATGCCCAGTTTCACGTTCGGATCAAAGTCGGCGGAAACTTCTGTCACGGACACTTTGATCAGACTTCCGGCGGCCGATGCGGGTGCCTGCAAGCCCATCGCACAAATGAGTGCGGCAGCTGCAAGGACGCCGTATGAGTTCAGCTTGGTCATGATGCAGTCCTTTTTGAACTTGTCTGGCGGTCCACTGACAGTCAGCGTAACCAGCCTTTCGATCGACTTCTTTGAAGACCAAAATCAGATTAGGTCGTCTTCGGACAGAACACATTGATCGGCGTCAATCGTGACCCCAGTCCCATGCGCCGGGTTCAGGAGGCTGCCGTGATCCGTCCGTCGACAACCTCGATGGTCCGATCACAGCGCTTTGCCAGCGCCATATTATGCGTGACAATCAGGAAGCTGGTGCCGCTCGCCTTGTTGACGTCGCGCATCATCTCAAAGACGGTGTCGGCAGACTTGGTGTCCAGATTGCCGGTCGGCTCGTCGGCAAGCACGATGGCGGGATTGACAGCCAGTGCCCGGGCAATCGCAACACGCTGTTGCTGGCCGCCTGAAATGCTCATGGCTTTGCTGTTGCGCCAGCGGCTGAGGCCGACCTGGCTCAGGAGTTCCTCCGCACGTGTGCGCATCGCGGCATCCGGAAAGCCGCGCTGCACCAGCAGGGGCATCATGACGTTCTCAAGCGCCGTAAACGCCGAAATCAGGTGATGGTACTGGAACACAAAGCCGATGCTCGATCCCCTCAACTGGGTCAGGGCATTGTCATCGAGCGTGCTGGTGTCGTTGCCCTCGATGGTAAGGGAGCCAGCTGTGGGCCGGTCGAGTAGGCCGATAATGTTGAGCAGCGTGCTCTTGCCCGATCCCGAGGGGCCGATCAGTGCACAGAACTCTCCTTGCGCCAACGTCAGATCGATACCGTGCAGCACCTCGGTCTCGACCTCGGTGCCGACGTTATAGGCCTTGCGGATGCCTTGCAGGGTGAGGACGCTGTCAGCCACGGATGGCCACCACGGGATCGAGACGCGAGGCGCGCCAAGCCGGCACCGCAGCAGCCAGCACGCCGCACAAAGTCGCCAGCAGCGCTGTCAGAGCATAGAGCGAAGGTTGGATATCGATCGCAAAGAATGGCGTTCCATCGGGGTTCACGGCGAGTATCAGCCAGAGCGCGAGAAAGCCTCGGGCGAGCAGAGAGCCAAAGATCGAGCCGATCAATCCGACGATGCCACCCTGCACCAGGAATACCCGCATGATCTGGCCCTGGGAGGCGCCCATGGCCCGCAAGATCCCGATCTCGCGCGAGCGCTGCACCACCGAAACTACCAGCACGCTGGCAATACCGAGTGCGACCGAAAGGCCAACCGAGGTACGGATGGCGCTGAACGAGATGTTCTGGGTTTGCATCGCGGTGAAGAACTGTGCGTTGGTTCTGATCCAGCTGTCGGCCTTAACCGGATGAACCGCCGCGATGATGTCGGCAAGGGCATCGGCGGCATACGGATCTTTCAGTGTGATGTCGATACTGGAGACGTCTCCGACCATGCCGAGCAGGTTCTGCGCCGTGGTTAACATCGAGATAACGACACGTTCGTTGAACCCTCTGTTGCCAAGATCGAAGATGCCCGCCACGTTCAGGGTGTCCGAGCCGCCCGCAGCGGTGCGCAACAGCACCTTGTCTCCCACCTTGAGTCCGAAGTCATCGGCAAGGTCTTTGCCGATCAGCATGTCTTGGCCCGTGATACGAGAGGAACCTGAAACCATGTAGTCGGGAATGGCGATAAACCGGTAGTAATGGTCCGGCTCGATGCCCGTGAAGGTCACGGTGCGCGTTGCCGAACCGCGCACGATGAAGACCGGTCCCGAGGCTTGCGGCGACACCACGTCGATGCTCGGCATGGTGGCAAACGATGTTCGCAGCTTGCGCCACTGGTCGACCGTGACCTGCCGTTGGGTCCGGCTCTGTACGACGCGGAGCACCTTCGCTTTCCCGTCAACGAGCAAAGGGCGCGATACGTCCTTGCGCGGCAGCACGACAACCTGGGCCTGGGTGCTCAGCACACGGCTGAGAATGTTGCCTTGCACGCCATTGAGCAGCGCCGACATGAAGACGATGACGCTCACGCCGACTGCAACACCTATGATGATCAGCATCGTCTGCACCAGCCCTTCGCGCAGGAACCGGATCGCCGCGATGACTTCGAAGGGGAGCTGGCTATCCATTGCCGCCGACCCGCACGAGTTGGCCGTCGGAAAGCCTTGGCGTTTGTCCACGCACAACCGCATCGCCCGGTTCAATCCCGGACAGGACCTCGACTGCTGTGTCGCCGATTGTGCCGACTCGGATTTCGCGTCGCCGCGCCCGGTTTCCATCCACCACTACGACCCAAGGTTTGGCGCCCGTCAGTTCGTGGACGCTGCTTGTCTCGACCACGATAGCTTGCGCACGCCGCGCCACCTCGATCTCGACCGACACAGTCATGTCCTGGCGCAGATATGACGGAGGGCTTGGCACGATCAGCTTGACCTCGACAGAGCCGCGCTGCGGGTCAACAGACGGATTGATGTAACTGAGTTGGGCATCGAAAATCTGTTTCGGGTAGGCGTCGGCCGAAACGGTTGTAGGTTGCCCGAGTTGCAGCAAACCGAGGTTCACTTCGTCGATCTGCACCACGATCTGCGTCTCACCTGCGGGCGCTAACACCATCAAGTTGGCGCCGGGCTGGACGACGTTTCCGCGCTCGACATTGCGGCTAATGAGCGTGCCTTCGCGCGGGGCTCTGATCTGGTAATAGCCAAGCTTTGCTTCGGCAGACCGCAAGCTGGCCTGGGCCTGGGCGAGTTGGGTCTCGGTAACAAGATAGTCCATGCCGCCGGGCCGGCTTGTCGTCACCTGGAGATCGGCCGAGCGGACCTGCGATCGGGCGACATCCAGCGCCTTGCGGGCATCGTCCAGCGTAGCCTGAGTGGCAAACCCTTGCTGCTGGAGTTTCCAGATCCGGTCATAGGCCTGCTGCGCATTTTTTAGACCAGCCTCGGCTTGCGCCTTGCTCTCTTGGGCAGAGGGACCGGCAACGCCTTTCAGCTGTGCGAGTCTTGCTCGCCACTGCTCGACGACCCCTTGCGCGAGCTGAACGGCCTGACGTGCCTCACTGTCGTCAAGCCGGATCAGCAGATCTCTTTCTTTGACCATTTGACCTTCTACAACCGCTACCTCCACGACGGTGCCAGTGACTTGCGCACCGACATTGACGCGAAAGGGGGTTTGGATCTGCCCGCTGGCGACCACGGTCTGAACGAGGTCCTGCCGCGTGACCTGATCGACAACGACGACCGGTCCAAGAATGGAAGTGGCTCCGAAATAGGCGACGGCGCCGGCCAGCGCGGCACCGGCGACAATCCAACCAAGCCAAGCCAGCAGCCGCGCCCAGACCTGCTGCCAGAGTCCTTCCGGCAACCGCACAGGCTTGGTTGTCAAAGACCGATTTGCCATGGATGACCTCGTCGAAGATCCGTTGAAAGAGCATGCCATGAACGATTGCCGAGCCAGATCGACTGCACCGTGCGCTAGATCAATGTGCAACGCCGGTCGGAACAGGCATTTGAGTCCGGAAACTCAAACCTGGGAGATCATGGTATGGTCGGTCCAATGATGGCGCTTCATCACGCTCGTGTCATCTGGATTGCGATGATCCTTTGCGTGGCAACGCTCGTCCAGACGGTTGCATCGAGAGTTGCGTCGACGCCGCAAGCGAGCGAGCCATCCGCCGAACAGGGCTATCTCCTCTCGCAGCGGCTTTGCCAGGGCTGCCATGTAATCAGCAACGACAAACAGGCGTCGGCGATCATCGGGATCCCGACATTTCGCTCCATCGCCGATCGGCCCGGCCAGACCAGCGAGCGAATCAAGCGCTTACTGATCAAACCACACGCGCCAATGCCGGACATGCATCTCACCATCGATGAGATCATGCACATCATCGCCTACCTTGAAACGCTTCGGACTGATAGATCGAGCCCTCCACTGCTGCCTCCGACGGGGATTGATCGCAAGCCGGAGGGTGATGCGGCTTGACGCCATTGGAGTAGCGGCCCCGGCGGCAAGCCGCAGACGCAGTGCTGGCGGATGTCGAGCGCGGCGAAACCGCTCGCCTTGAGCCCGATCAATGCGATGGGATTCTAGATCGTGAGCGGTTGCGATCGCCGGCAGGCGGCATTCAAAACGCATGGCCGCCAGGCACCAGCGCTCTCAGCAAGACCCGCGGTACCGAAGCAGCCACTTCGTCTCGATCAGTGCTGCGATTTCGGCGCGGCAGGATCGGCAACCGGCACCCCCGCCAGTAGCTGCGCCGACGGTGGCTATGGGGCCTTGGCCTTGACCCTATTTACGACTTTTGCATTGAGTGTTTAGCTGAGCAGATAAACTGCGGCAGATCCTCCTCGTGCGCGGTGCATGGAGCGGAGTGCCAGAAGGTCACGGCGACCGCCGCACGGGCACTGGTGGTGTCGCTTCGATAGCGAAACAAGAAGAGCAGACAGACGATGGGCGCCGGTCTAGCAGCAACGTTCTACACCCTGCTGGCGCTTGGACTGGCGGCTGCGCTGCTTCCTAGCGAGCGGTTCTTTCGTGGCGATTGGCGCGTCTTTGCTTTCTGGGCCGCCGGGGCCTGTCTGCAGTTCAATTTTGCCGACCACCTGCTCGGCCAGGCGATCGCGTTTGGGTTGCTGCTGTTGTTGGCGCCGGTGTCGGTCGAGCATAAAGTCGCAATGTACATCGCAACTTTCGCTTTCCTGCCAAAGTATATCGAAACGCCGATCCCGTTCCCGGGCCTCAACAATCTGATCAATCTGTCGCCCTACAAAGTCAGTGCCTTTGCGCTGCTGGTTCCCGTGTTCTTCAGTGCTACAAAAGGGCGGCCACCGGGGTCGATCAGCTTCGTAGCGGCGTTGTGTGTGATCGCATACCCGATTTATACTTATTTGATGGTGTCGGCCATAACCACTCCAACTGACGGACTGCGGTTCCTCTTTGAACAGTGCGTGATCTTCGTGTTGCCCTTCTTTGCCATCCTGCGTGTCGTCAACACCGAGGAGGACCTCGAGGAGTGCCTCTACAGCTTCGTTTTGGTGGCGACCATTCTGGCCGCCATTGCGCTGGTATCGACTGGGAAGCAATGGAATCTGTACACCACGGGTG
This sequence comes from uncultured Alphaproteobacteria bacterium, assembly GCA_963732765.1. GTDB lineage: Bacteria > Pseudomonadota > Alphaproteobacteria > Rhizobiales > Hyphomicrobiaceae > JANYHF01. Next base: position 238,440 of record CAVTAS010000001.1, read on the forward strand.
CGCCTGCAACCTTCGAGACGACGCCGGACTATCGTTGGGGCTTGTTGCGCGTCATTGGCACCACCAATACCCATTCGCTCGGATATTTCATGGTCGCAGGGCTTTTCCTGCTTGAGGCACTGAAATCCAGAATCGGTTTGGGACGGCTGCGTCTGTGGGCGCTGCGAGCGGCGATGCTGGCGGCCCTGGTGTTCACCGGGTCGCGCGGATCCATGATAGCTCTTGCAGCCGGTGCGATGCTTTACTTCGTCCTCAGTCAACGCTTCTACACCCTGCGGTGGCTGCTGATGATGGCGGCGACGTTAGCCCTGGGGATTTCCGCTTTCTGGCTTGCCACCGGGGATCTCAAGCAGGTGGATGACCTCGGGACCTTCGATTATCGACAGAAATTGATCAGCACCTGTCTTGAGTTTATCTACGATTACCCGTTCTTCGGAGATCTCGAATTTCTCAAGACTTACCGGTTTGACGACCTCATACAAGGACAACAGATTGTCGACCTCACCAATCTGTATCTTCAATACGGAGTTCAGTTTGGCCTCGTTGGGGTGGGTTTCTTTTTCGGAATCTTTCTACCCACCGTTTTTACGCTGATCGGAAGGCTCATGGTTCGGCCGGCCGCCGAAAACTCAATGTGGCTGACGACGGTACGGGCAAGCATGCTGGCTTCGATCATCGCCTGGTTGGTGCTGGTGGCGACGACCAGCGACTATGGCCTGATCCTGCAACTCGGCCTGGTGCTGGCCGCGCTTGGGCAGGCCACCTTGCGGTTGCCTCTCGCTGTCGATGCCGCCGATCGGAATCTTCCCGATCAGGCTTCAAGCCCACCGAGCGGCGGTCAGTTCGGTAGTCTTGGGCCTGTCGCCGTTGAGGCCTAGTCTGACAGATGCCGATGCCACAAATGCCAAAGGGAGACGGACATGTTAGACCGCAGACAGTTTGTTCTGCGTGCTGCAGCAAGCAGCGCAGCGACGGCTCTTCTGTCAACTGCCGGCGTGCCCGCGTTTGCCGGCCCTGGTGGAGGCCGAATTATAATGGGACTGGCAGATCCCACTTACTTCAGCGGGTTCTGTCCGTTTTTGAACTGGTGGAAGGCAGCGAACTTCTACTTCATTGACAGGCACGACAAGCCGAGGCTGGAAGGGCTGGAAACGCCCGAAGCGGCACAGTACTTTGATGACCACGGCAACGTGAAACGCCAGGCGCCGGCTGACCTGAAATCAATTTCGCGCATTTTCTATGCTTTGCCGCCGCGCAACTACCAGATCGGACACTCGTTCGCAGGAATGCGTTGGGGTATAGCCTGGGACGGCGCAGCCAAATGCACCATTAGTGGGATATCCGAAGGCGGTTCCCAAACGATCAATAGCGCAAAGGGTTCCGGCAGCTTCATCTTTGGGGCCAAGCCAGACAACACCTGGGCGACCTTCGAAATTGTCGATCGTAACAACCCGCCCCGCAACATTCGTGTCTATCAAATGCAGTACGCCGCCAATGTCGAGGCGGGCGAGATGTTCAATCCAGACTGGATCGCGCAGATCCGCGCGTTCGGCCGTCTCAGATTCATGTCATGGATGGGCACGAGCAATAGCGGTGTTCGCGATCTCTCGCAAGTGCCTGAAGAAGAGGATCACGCCTGGTGTATCGAGCTGCCAGGCTCAGGTGTTGGACCGTATGGAGGCAAAGGTGGCGTTCCTCTGACCGTCATCGCAAAGCTGGCGAACCTGACATCTTGCGATGTCCAAATCTGCATACCACATCAGGCTACCGACGACTGTGTTCGCGCTATGGCGGAAACGCTGCACAAGCTGATCGCCCCCAACATCGTCATTACGTTTGAATACAGCAACGAATGCTGGAACTGGCAGTTTGAACAAACAAGATATTGCGACGAACGCGCCCAGTCCGAAGGCCTCGAAGGTGGTCCGCCACGCTGGTACGGGCGGCGAGCGGCCGAGTGCATGGACATCGTCGCCGATGTCATCGGCGACCGGCAACGCTGGCAAGGCTGCCTTGCCGTACAGACCGTGAACCTCTCTGTGACGGAGACAGCACTGCAAGGTGTGCAAGATCACCTCAACCGCCGTGCCAGCACGAAGTCATACCGTGGCCGCGTCGCCGACCTTTTTGACGAGATATCGGTGACAGGCTACTTCGGCGACGTCGTGCAGAGCCGCCCCATCGAAAATATCAGCAATGCTTTGCCCGCCGTCGTAAGCGCTCCTGGGCACGGCTACTCGAACGGGCAGAAACTGCGCCTGTTTGTGCAAAGCGGCATGGTCGAACTGAACAATGTCAATGTCACTGTCGCAAATGCCGGGCCTGACACTTTCGAGCTCGCGAACCTCGACACGCGGCGCTTCGCCAAGTTCGAAGCGGTCCAAAACTATGCCGCGCCGGCCGACATCTTCAATCTCATGGATCAGAGTGAAGCGGACTTCGCTGCGCAACGCGACGGGCTGAAATCGCGCTACCAGAAGTTCAATCGTATCATGGCCAAGAGTTGGCTAAGTGGCGAGGCCGACGGCATTGTGACAGAAGTCAGCGTCGCCGCCCTCAAAGCCAGGTTCTGGCCGCAGCAGCTGGCACTGGCCAAGGCGCACGGTCTGGCGCTGCGTCAATACGAAGGTGGCTTGCACTTTGTGGGAGATGCCCATCTGGTGGCCTTTGGCGGAAATCCGCAGTTTACGGATTTTCTCATTCACATCGGACATAGCGCCGAGACTGCCGAAGTCTACCGCGAGGCGTATCAGGCGTTTACAGACATTGGCGGGACGATGCCTGCCAAGTATGTCGAGGCAGGAAATTCGTCCCAATACGGAACCTGGTCTGGCATGCGCTTCCTGCCGGGCGACGAACGCAATCCGGTGTGGGAGGCGACGCGCAAGTTCAACGACGGTTAACAGCAAAGCGAGAAAACCGGCGTCGTCGTTTGTATTTGGAGCATTGCGCGACTAGCGTGCTGCCGCTGGTTGGCTGGCGTTGCTGTTGGCGCTGGGGAAAATTGCCGGGCGTGGAGGGTTGTAAGATTTTTGACCGGTTGAGTGGCATCCAGTTGCGGATGTTCGAGCGAGCGCGAGCAGCGATAGGTGGGGGGCAGTTGTCAAAGGCGCTGGCCTGGTCGACCTTCGCGCATGTCGCGAGCCAAGGCGTTCGCATTATCGGTCAATTGGTGTTGGCGCGTCTGCTTGCACCCAGCATGTTCGGTATCGTCGGAATCGCCACCGTTGTTCAGATCGTGCTGGCGCTTCTGACCGATGTCGGGTTACGGCCTACCGTTATCCAGAGCCGCCGCGGCGACGAGCCTGCCTTCCTAAACACGGTGTGGACGGTACAGATCCTGCGCGGGATCTTGATCTTCGCAATCAATCTCTTACTGGCGACTGCTCTGGGGATCGGACAGCACTTTTCGGCCCTGCCGACCGGCTCGACCTGGGCTGCGCCGGAACTGCCGCTGGTGCTGGCGGCGACTGCGGGGACATCGCTGATCTCAGGGTTTCAATCCACCAAGTTGCTTTCGGCCAGCCGTAGCCTGGAGTTCGGACGCATTACGATCATCGAACTGGCGAGCCAGTTCCTGGGTTTACTGTCGATCGTCATGTTGGGATACTTGACCGGTTCGATATGGTCGTTGGTTGCCGGTATGCTGCTATCGACTTTGGTTATGACTGTGCTTAGTCATGCTTGGTTGCAGGGGGCGCCAAACGCGCTCGCCTGGGACCGGGGCGCACTCGAGGAGCTTTACCGGTTTGGCAGTTTTGTTCTGGCCTCGTCGCTTTTCTTCGTTTTCGCAACCAATGCAGATCGTTTGTTATTTGCGGGTTTCTTCAGCCCAACTCAGATGGGCTTTTATTCGATCGCGGTTGGTCTCATCGGCATCGTCGATGGCATCGGAAGCCGGATTCTGGTCACTGTAGCGCACGCCTCGTTCAGCAATGTTGCGCGCACGGATCCTTCGGCGCTGCGTAAGGCGGTCTATCGGCTGCGCTTGCCATTGGACGCGATCGCGCTGCTAGCGTCGGGGGGCATCTTTGCGATGAGTCCAAGCATTGTGCACGCGCTTTATGACCATCGCTATGCCGAGGTTGGTGGCTATCTGAGGATACTTTCGCTGTCCTTGTTCTTCTTCCGATTCAACGTTTTCACGAGCGTCTATCTGGCCCTCAACAAGCCGGAATGGCAGATGTTCGTCAATGGGCTGAAGCTTGCGAGCCTGCTGATCATGCTGCCATTGTCGTACTATTTTGGCGGCGTCTATGCCGCTATCTATGCCATGGCGCTTCACGGTGTAGTGCTGCTACCACTCCTGTACTGGTTCAATAGTCAGCATAAGCTCAATGACCTGCGATTCGAGGGGCTTGTGCTCGGTTTCTGGGCTGCCGGCTGGGGGATGGGTATGGTCGCGGCGACCATCTTGGATTATCTTGTCCAAGCGGCCTGATGTTCGCTGGTGTTCTCGCGTCAGGCCACCCGTCCGTCTCAATGCGCCGCCACTTTGCCCAATCTGGCGATCACCCTGAGGCCGGTGGCGCGCTTGAACTGATCTTGCGTCTTGAGCCTCCGGTCAAGCCGCTCGGCCAGGAAAGTCATAGCCAGCCCGAGTCCGAAACTGAACATGAGGCCGGCGAGTGCAATCTTCCGGATCGCGCTTTCACCCGTGATTGGATCCTTGGGACGACCAACGATGAGGAGGTTCTCCGGCGAGTTGAAGATGCCGACATAGTTGTTGCCACGTGATGGCAGACGGGAGCGTGAGGCGTCCAACTCCTTGCTGGCGGTCGCGAAGTCGGCAAAGGCGTTCTCAAGAGTCGCGACCACGGCTGGGTCGTTGGAAATGGCTGCGCGAATGGCCTTGGTATCGATCGTGGGCTCGTTGCGCACGGGCGTTGGCAGGGTGGCGGCATCGGGTGCCAGCGCATCTGTTTTCGGCGCGGCCAGGCTGAGGTCCTGCTGCTTCATGTCGTACAGCTGCCGCAGCAACGCCAGGGTCCGGTCTGGCGACGATTGGCCGACTTGCGCGACGGCCTTGTTCAGGGCGGTCTCGGCGACCTCGACTGTTTGACTACGTCGCATCAGGATGAACTGCGGCGCATTGAAGATTCCCTGCTCAGGGCCGGTCAAGCCCTCCATAAGCCGGGCCAAGATGATCTCGAGCCGGTTCCCCAACCCCTCCGGGCGACCGCCTGTCAGGCTGATTTCCAGCACAGAGCCGCCTACCAGTTCGAGCGTCAGGGCGCGTCGCAGACTGTCGGCCTGGCCAACCTGCTTGTCGGGGGTATCGAGATCCTTGGCGTCCGCCAATTGCGGCAACAGGCCGAACAGTACCTGATCGCTTTTCAGCCACGCCTCGACAGCTTGTATCTGTTCGAGTGCGGCCTGTCCGTCCAAGGCGCTGGCCAGCGGACCGGATCCTGCGGTCCGATTGGCCGATTGAAACAGGATCAGTGATTTCGAAATGTAAGTCTTGGGAACCAACATGCTGGCCAGGAATGCCAGACCCAGTGTGATCGCAATGGGCGCGAGGAGCAACTTCCAATGGGCCCGCAGAGCGCCAAGCACAAAGACAAAATACTCACGGACGGCATCTTGAAACGCTGCGGCTTCGCCAACAGGCGCCGCGGCTGTTCGCGGGATTTGGTTTACAGTCATGGTGCGATCTCTCGTTTGCGCTTCGAGCTGTCCGGCCGGGATCAACCCAGTCCGAGCCATTTCCCGAAGGGCAGTTTCCAATCGTTCAGGATCAGGCCAGTTACCGGAACCCGCTGAATCGAACACAGCTGCAACAACTCCTCCAGCTGCAGATTTGTCGGCTTGCCTGTGACGCACAGCATCAGCACGACGTCGCAAGCCGTTGCGGCGGCGAATCCCCCCGCGACCAATCCATCGGTTCCCCGCGCCGCGGGAGGTAAGTCGACAATGACCATGTCGAACTTGCCAGCAATCGAGGCTACGACTTTGCGGATCGTGTCGTCGTTGGCGCCGACAAGACCGGGGACCGTGCCTAGGTCGAGCATCGACACGCCATCGACGCGACGCAACGATGAGGTGATATCAAGACCGTCGAGCAAGTCTCCGCTTTCGCGGCCGGCCGTCGCGACCCGCCTCGGCAACCGGCTGGCGTCGAGCAACAAGACGCGGCCGGAGATGCTGACGTAGGCTTCGGCGAGTGCTGCTGCGAAGGTGCTGACGCCCGTGCCGTTGCTGTCACTCGTGACACCGACGATCGCAGCGGACTTGTCTCTCAGAAGCGCCAAGACCTTGGTCGTCGAGCGCCCCCAAGTCCGACGGGCGACAGCACCCTTGGCCCAGCGAGCGTACACGTCAAGATCTTGCGAAAACTGCTTCAGCATTGCTGCTGGCCTCTCCTTGAAGAGTCTGGCGGCGGCGACCGCCACGGGTGATTTACTCATGTACTGCCTAATCCCGAGAGACGATCCTTGAACGGCTGTTATGCCGCCGCATTCACGGTCTATAGCATAAGCCGATTGGCTTCGGACCCTGGCTCCGAAACCAGACGCCAACAAAGACGCGATATCGTTACCGAGGCGCGCGGCAAATGTGCGTGAATTGTCCGTTTTCGAAGAGCGCGCATGCGATCTGTCGTCACCGCCTCACGAGCGGCGGAACAGACTGCTATGGAGCACAATGTCGAACATGTAGAGTTTCGGGTGCCCCGGTTGGCGACGTTCCAAGACCGATCGGGTCAACGAAATCGCGGCACCGGCGAGCGTCGATAGATCGGCCGCAAGAGAATAGAGCACGCCGTGGTTCTTGACGTAATACCAATGGCGCGACTGGTACCAGTAGGACGCCAGGCGCTTGCGCGTATCGACGGTATCGGGGGTTGCGGAGCTGCCTTGGCCGTAGTGCAGGATGCGGCTTGACGGGACATGGTAGCAGAGATACCCGGCGCGTGCGGCACGCAGGCACAAATCGCATTCCTCGAAGTACAGAAAGAAAGTCTCGTCGAAGCTGCCAATCGTACGCAGCATGTCGGTCCGCACCAGCATGCTGGCGCCGCTGACCCAGTCGCAAGGTCCCTCAGGGGTATCGACGGGAAGTGATATCATCTGGCGCTTCAACAGGCTGGTAATTGGGCCCGATTGAGCGGCCAACTCGAACTCGCCAGCGACCGAATGAAAACGGAACGCGCCCGTTTGGAGCACGCCGTCGGCGTCCTCGAGGCGGCTGCCAACGATGCCGACTTCGGGCCGCCGTTCCAGGAAGGCAATCAAAGGGGCAACAGCGTTGCGGTGCACAATGGTGTCGGAGTTGAGGAACCAGATGTATTTGGCGGGGTCGGGTTGGCCAAGGACGTCTTTGACAATGCCATTGTTCCCATAGCCGAAGCCACCGTTCTTGGGCAAAGGCAAGAGACGGGCCCACGCTCCCCAACCGTTGGTTTCGATAGCGCTGCGAATTGCCGGTACCGAGTCATCAGGAGACGCATTGTCGGCGACAATGACCTCAAAGACTGGTCCGCGCGTTCGTTCTTCGGCAAGCGAGCGCAAACAGTCGATCGTGAACTTAGGCGTCTTGTAGTTGACGATGGCCACAACCAGTTCGGGCCCCTTCGAACTCTGCATCGACGGCGATGCCGCACCCGTATTCGTCATGGTACTTAGCCTCAACTCAACTCAAACGCTTGGGGCTGTTGCCGCTCGCGCCCTACCACATTCGTTCGGACAAAGACGTCTTAGCCATTTACGGATCAAGGGAACACTTGTTTCACGACAATGATGTGTACATAGTCAAGAACCATCCGATACCATTGACAGTCGGCCTCGCGTTGACCAAACGACCTTACTAACCAATTGACAGCATCGTCATTGTCTCTGGTCCACGCATCGTCGAGGACGTAGCCGGCGCGACGTCCGCAACAACCCGAACGATTTCTCATGACCCAACCCAAGACGGCTTCGTTTCTCGGTCTCCCATTTCATTTGCTCACGCTCGATCAGGCAGCGGACGATATCTTGAGTCAACGAGAAGGTGATTTCCGCTACGTCGTGACGCCCAACGTCCAACACATGGTGCGTTTGCTCGACAGTCACGCGACCCTCCGCCCACTGTATTTTTCGGCCTGGCGCACTTTGTGCGACAGCCGGGTACTGAGCCGCTTGGCGCGCCTGCACGGTGTGCAGCTGCCTGTCGCCACCGGCAGCGATCTGACCGCCAAGCTGCTGCAGCGGGCCGCCGTCGAGCGTATCCGGGTCGCCATCGTTGGCCCCGATGCCTCGGTTGGGGATTTGCTGAAACCGCTCTATCCGGGCCTCGACGCGGTGTTTCATCAGCCCAAGTTCGGTTTTATAGACGACCCAAAGGCGGTCGATGCGGCGGTCGACTTTGTTGTTTCTACCAACGCTCCGCTGGTGTTTCTTGCTGTCGGTACGCCACAACAGGAACTCTTGGCGCAGCGGATTCAAGCCAACCCGCAGGCGCGTGGCGTCGGACTGTGCATCGGCGCGTCGATAGATTTTCTGACTGGCAAGCAGCGGCGGGCTCCGCTGTGGATGCAACGCAGTGGCATCGAATGGCTGCATCGTTTGGCGACCAATCCTGTGCGGCTGGGGAGGCGCTATTTCGTGGAGTGCCCAAAGATCTTCTATTTCATGTTTGTCGGCCGGCGCATCACTTAGCTGGTAGTTGTGCGACACCCTTCGAGAAATAATCGAACATGGGCTGTACCGCACGTTCGATCGTGAACTCGCTGGCGATCTTGGCCTTGGCCGCTGTCGTGAGACGTTCGCAAAGCGCAGGATCGGTAAGCAGCTGCTCGAGCTTTGCGGCCAGGTCGTCCCAGTCAGTAGGGCGGAACAACAGACCCTCGCGCCCGTCATCGATCAGCTCAGGTATCCCAACCAGGCGGCTGGCCACCGCAGGCACACCAAGCGCCATGGCCTCGATGAGCACAACTGGCAAGCCCTCCATGAAACTGGCAAGCGCAAACACGTCGCCGGATGCAATCTCGGCGAGTGTATCTTGTTCACCCAGGTGGCCGCGCATGATGACACGATCGGCAAGGCCCATCTCGGCCGACATGCGTTCGATGTTGCCGCGCTCATCGCCTTCGCCGACCAGCACCAGTTCGGCATCGACGCCGCGTTTGCGCAGCGTGGAAAACGCGATAAGCAACCCACTATGCGCCTTCTCTGCCGACAGACGTGCAACGCAGACAATCCGTTTGCGTCTTCCACCGGCACGCGGCGACCTGGCTGGCAGATCAGCGAGCCGAATGCCGCAACGCGAGATGATGAGCTTTGGCCAATGTTTCGGCGCAACCGTGCGCATGGCCTGGGCGCGTCCAAAGTAAGAGATGCAGGCGGAGAAATCGGCACTCTCGATTTTCGACCCCAACAGCAGTCCGGCTGGATAATCGGTTTCGGAATGGGCGTGCAAGGTCATGCTCCAAGGCAGGCCCAGGAAACGCGTGGTCAGAAACCCCACCGTTGCGGCCGAGTTGGCGAAATGATTGTGCACATGGTCGACGCCAAGCCGGCGCAGATCGCTGGCCAGCACCATCGCCTCCAGAAAGTGAGCAATGCTGAGAACGAATCCCTTTATCCCGGGCGGCCGGTGCCCTAGCGCCAAACCGAACGTCTTCAGGTAGCCCAGGGGTTTGTTCGAAAGGGCCCAAATTTGGGCGCGCGCGTAGCGACGGGGGCTGAGGGGGAGCAAGTAGCCGGTCTCATGGAAGGCATCGTGATCAAGTTTCGATTTCAGGTCCTTAGGTGCGGGAGACCGAACACTGAAGGTCGCGATATCGAGCCCGCGGCGACGCAGTTCGTCGATTTCGCGCCGGATGAAAGTGTGGGACATGCTCGGGTAGAGGCTAGTCAAGTAGCCGATACGCATAAAGGAATCCTGATCGCGCCCGTACGGCAGATGGTCGGCGACAGTTGCGCCGATGTCCCTTGGAGGATGTGCTTGTGTTCGATTGCATGGAGATCGCGATTGATCGCCGAAAATCGATGCTTGCGGCTAGTTGCTGCCGGTCACCATCGGCTTGGCGTCTTCGGGTCGCAACGTGGCAACCTTCAGGACATCGCCGGGCTGCAACGGAGTAACGTCATCGACCGGGAAGGTCACATAGCCCTTCGGTGTCCGACGCATGACCGAATAGACCAGCAACTCCTGGCCAGCCATCGACACCTTGAACGGATCTTGCCCCTTGGTCAGGCCAACCGAGTTACGCGCCGTTCGCACGGACGCCTTGAGCGCATCCTTCTGATGGGCCAGCGAGTTGATCTCGTTCATCAGTTCGCGCCAACGGGCGAGTTCCTTGGTCTTCGCGTCGGCCGCCAAGTCGTCGAGTGTGCGCGTAGCACGGCTGATACTGGCCAACACCTCAAGCCGGTTGATCGAGAAAGTCGCGTCCGTCGTTTCGATCGCTGCGACCTGCGTGGTACGGACAAATCCCTTCGAGACGAGGGTCTTCAGAGCCGTTTTCTGCGTCTGGTTCAGCTTCAGCTGGTTGTCGATTTGCGCAATCTTGAGGTGCAGATCCTCTAACTCGGCCTTGGCGTGCTCGCGGGCGCGCTTGTTGGCGTCGAGCAGCTGAACTCGTACTTCGGCTTCGCTGGCCTGCAGGCGTTGCTCGCGCGTCATCAAATCGCGCGCTTCAACTTCACCGGCCAACGCCACCAGATCGTCAGGCATCTCGCTGAACGGGCGCTGATCGCGCTCGGCTTCCAGCCGCGCCAACCGGACGGTGACCAGCTTGAGGTTTTCCGTGTCGCTCTGTATGCGGTTGATGGTGGTTGCGAACTCCGTGCCGCGCGTGCCAGCTGTCGGACGGTAGGGACCGCCCGCCATCGAAACCGCATGCACCACCGTCATGCGCAGGGCAAACGGATAAACACCCGGCTTCTCGACAAAGCCGACGATATAGATCGGCCGCCGCTCGGCGACATCAACCACGACATCGAAGTTGCGCACCATGGACTTTTGCGCGGCCTGGGAGATATCTGCGCGCAATTGCTCTTCGTCGCGCCCAGCCGCCTTGAAAGCGCCAAGCACGGGCAAGGTGATGGCGCCGCGGGTATCGATGAGATAGTCGCCGGAGAGATCCTCGCGTTGATAAATCCGTATCCTGATTTTATCACCGGCATCGAGCAGATAGCGGCCTGGATCGTCGGCAGCGAGCGGCGGCGTCGGCGTGACCGGAGTGTTCGTAACCGTGAACGGACTAGGTGCCGGAATTGGATCGGACTTGACCGTCGGCATCGGCAGCTGCGGCGAAGCGACCGGCGGCCTTGATGTCTCTAACCTTGCCGTCGCCATCGTGGTGCCATGCGCCGGCTGGTCGGCTGCCTGGACAGCGCCCAATGACGGCAGGCCAATAGCTGCAAGCTGCAAAACCAGAAGTCCGAGCAGCACGTCTCTCGGCGACCGTCTAGACAGCCAATCGCGGGCCATACGCATGTCGTTCACCCTTATACTCGCGTCCCCGCTTTGGCTATTCAGCCGCTCACGGAACGTCACTGCAAGATCGTTCAACTTCGCTCTACAAGGTCTCGCGACCGATGGACAGACCGCTTTGTAAATACTGCTTAACCTGGGACGTCAGCCCATTGATTTGGCGGGAGATCATCAGCGAGCGGACTTGTACTCAATGAGCCGAATCGGGTTGTCGAGACAATACCGCTTCACGAACATGAAGATGCCGAAACAGCCAGCCAACTTGGCCGGCACAGCCGTCGCGAAAGCATAATACCAAGACGCGGGGTCGGCGATGTTTCGTTTGGCCGCTATCCGGATGACCTGAACCGGGTAGAGCGCAAACAGCAGCAGCGCTTCAAGTCGCACCAACGCTAGCAGCAGGAACACGATGGGTAAGGCTGCGCCCCAAACGAGCGTGCGCACAAGTTCGTTGCGCCACATATGGTCGGCCTCGTTGCGGCGCAACCAGGACACTTGCGCATACGCATAGCCCAGTCGAACTGAGCGTCGCCACCATTGGCCAAAGCGTAGAATGGCGGCATCATGAAGGTTCATTTCGGCGTCCAGGCGCCAGATCTTGTGGCCCTTGTTGCGCAGTCGCGTGCACAGTTCAGAGTCTTCGCCTGCCACAACTTCCGGATTGAAGCCGCCAACTTCCGCCAATGCCGATGTCCGCATCATGGCGATGCCGCCACAGCCGTCCGTTTCGCCGATCGGCGTATCCCATTCGATGTCGCACAACGTGTTGTAAACGGATCGTTCGGGGTAGCGCTCGCGGCAGCGGCCACTGACTACAGCCACCGCCGGATTGGCGCGCAGAAACCTTGCCGCGCGTTCAAGCCAGCCCGGATTGAGTTCGCAGTCGCCGTCGATGAACTGGACGAACCGGTATTTGGCGGCTGCCCCGGCCAGGAGTTCGGCCAGTCCGGCATTTCGGGCGCGCGCTGCTGTAAATGGCCTGGACATATCGAGTTCTAGAACGCGGATGCCAAGCTGGCCAGCCGCAGCCACGCTGCCATCGCTGGAACCGGAATCGACATAGACCACGCGTTCGCAAAGAGCAGCGACGGCCTTGAGACAGGTCACCAGACGTAGCCCTTCGTTACGCCCGATCACGACGATGCCGACGTCGGTTGGTGTCGTCTCAACTGACATAGCAGCTATACCCTATGTGGCACAACGTACTGGGCGCCAAATCTGTTCCCGAAATTCCGCAGCGTTTCACTGTACCCGTCCAAAGTGTTCGCTTGTTCCAATCGTAGAGCCCGTCGACCGCTGGCCCCACAAGTGTCGGGCGTCCGCGTTTTCGCCAATGGCAAAGTCTATTGGCTCACGAACAAACGCAGAGCCCGGGCTTGCGCCCAGTCCAATTGTCTGTTCCGGCAATATGCGATGGCAGATAACATATCAGGTGAGCGGATGCGCGCAAGAGCCGAGTCATTCTATGGGATTTCTTGGTGCTAGACATTTTCCCCGAAGCGCCCGCAATGCAGCATTTTTCATGGTGCAGCGCAACAAAAAAGTCTCCGCTGGGGTTGAGCGCTCGTCAAGACTCCTGTTCCAATCTCTCTACCGTGTCGCTGCCAGCCAGGCCCGGAGCGAGGCTCCGAGCCCTTCGTCAATCATCTTCTGACGGTCTGATGCCGGGTGCCAGTTCAGCGCTGCCCGCGCATCGCTGCAGTCGAACACTGCCAGCTGCCGGCGGGAGTCCCAGTCGCGATAACTGGGAACGCGGATGCGGTCGTGATGCCGCACGGCGACCTTGGCGGCCCATTTGGTCATGTCGTCGAGATAGGGCTTCCAGGTCGGCGCATAATGGGCGGCCACCTTGGTGTGTGTCATGCGCTCGTACTCGGCGATGTAGTCGCGCGCCGACAGCAGCGGCTGATCGACCAGATTGAACGCCTTGCCTTCGAGACCCGGGGCATCCTTGGCCAGCACCAGCGCGGCGGCGATATCGCCGACCAAGACGAACGGCAACGGATTGCGGCCTTCGCCCCAGACCTCGCAGACGCCTGGCGAGGCCCATTTGCCAACCCCCCAGTGCAGTGGCGTGCCACCTTCGCCGATCACGATGCCAGGCCGCAGAATCACCACCGGTAGTTGCTTGGCGGCATGCATTTCCATCAGAATGGTCTCGGCAGCAGCCTTGGCCCGCGCATAGTAGTTGCGCCGAGCGATATCGGGATCGAGCGGCGTAGCGCCGGTAATGGTCCCGGCCTTCGAGCCCGCGTAAAGTGAGTCAATCGTGCCGGTATAGACCAGCCGTCGCACGCCGGCAGCCTTGCAGGCCTCCGCGATCAGACGCGTCGGCTCGACGTCGCGCTTGAGATACTCGGCCCAGGATTTCGATTCGACGCGGGCCAGGTGATAGACGCAATCGATCCCGGTCATGGCGGCCGCAATTGAGGCCGGGTCTGTGATATCGACCCGCGCCAGTTCCAACCGGCTGGCGTCCAGATCTTGCAGTCCGGGCGCGCCCCCGCGCACGGCCGCGCGAACGCAATGACCAGCGCTAATCAGCTGCCGAATGAGTTCTTTGCCAATGAATCCGGTGCCGCCGAACACCAGCACGGTGGGCGGACTAGCCACGCCGAACCGCGCTGGGCGTTGCGCCGGCGGGTTGGGCGTCACGCCCGCACTGTCGACGATGCGGTTGCATAGATCGACCACGTCGCGCCCGGTGGTGGCGGCGATGCGGCTGTCGAGGTCGCCGCCAGCGCGTGTGCCCTGGTAGAAGGCCGCAACGCTGTCCAGCAACGAGGATTCGAAGGGGTTGCCACGCTTGCGCAATTTCAGTCGGGTCAGCGCCAGATCGGCGAAGGTGCCGCGCGCCTGCTTGCGGAGCTGGCCGGCAATACTGGCGCTGCGGCGGTAGCGGTCGATGTCGATGCTAGATGGGGTCGCGGTGTCGATGGTGCAGGTGTTGGCTTCCAGGTCGCAATAGGCGGTTCCCAGCAGTCCGCGCACCTGGATTGCCCGTTGGCTGTAACCGGGCCCCATATTGATGTTGGCCTCGATGACGGTGCGCCCCGCCGTTCCGCGCACGTTCCAGCGTCGGAAGATTCTTCCACCGGTGGGAAGCGTCACCTCGCGGTCGGCGCTTGCGGTCAGCGTGTCGGGCTTGCCTGCAAGATCGATCAGCGCCGCCATCACATGCGGTCCGGTCTCCAGCATAACGTTGCCAGGTTCGCGCACGATCCAGTTGTCGAACGGCCCGAGCCGGATCTGTCCAAGTTCGTAGAAATAGTTGAAGCCGACGTAGTCGATCGGTCCGAGCACCCCGGAACGCACGGCCTCGCGCAATTTCCGATAGGCACCGGCGAACGAGAAATTCTGGCTCACCGCCAGTTGGACGTCCTTGGCCTTGGCGAGCGCTATCAGCTCATCGGCCTCGGCGGTCGTGGTGCACATGGGTTTTTCGAGCAGCACGTTGACGCCGGCGTCCAGAGCGATCTTGGCCAGCGCAAAGTGCAGGTTGGGCGGCACCAGAATGTGCACCGCGTCCAACCTTTCGGCCGCCAGCATGCGTTCCAGCGAGGTGTGCCAGGAGCCGACTTTATGCCGCCCGGCGAACGCCTCGGCGGCCGGGGCAGATGCGTCGCAGACGCTCACCAACTCGACTTTGCCGGCCGCGCGAATGGCGCGGGCGTGGAAGTCCGAAATGTAACCAGCCCCGACGATCGCAGCGCGGATCGGGCCCTGAGAATAGTGACGCGGCACGTAGTACCCCCGACAGCGCGACGCCGCGCTAAATGGTTCATGAGTGCAGCTGGTCGCCTCAGAGAACGCTTGCCCGCACTTGCGGCCGGACTATCACGTCGGTCGACGCGAAGGCAAAGGCATTGGACTTGGAGCGTAAATGGTGTGAGCCGACGATCGACGCCAGCGGGGCGAAGTGCCGTTGCATCGGTCAGCAGGCAGACCCCAGACGTTCGCGGCAAACCTGGAGCGTTTCGCCGATTGGCCGCTTCCACCAGTCCAGAGCGGAGAAGATTTCCACCTCGGTAAGGCCGGCGTAGCCCGCCTGCTCCACCCATTGGCGGATTGCCGGGATGTCGATCACGCCGTCGCCCATCATGCCGCGATCGTTGAGCAGGTCGCGGGTTGGATTGAGCCAATCGTTGACATGGAAGCCGAAGATGCGGTGATCAGCACCTGTGCGAGCGATCTGGTGGGCGAGATCGGGGTCCCACCAAGTGTGATACACATCGACGCCAAGGCCCAGCCACGGCGCTCCTGCCGGTTCAGGCTCCAGACGCGCGCATAACTCCAGGCCTTGCGCCAATGTGGTGATGCAACTGCGGTCGGCGGCATAGACCGGGTGCAGCGGCTCCAGCGCCAGGCGCACGTCGCAGGCCTTGGCGTGGTCGAGCAGGAGGCCGATGCCGTCGGCCACCTGGGCGCGAGCCGCCGCCAAGTCTTTGGAACCGGCGGGCAAAGAGCCCACCACCAGGAAGAACGAGAACGCGCCAAGTATGCCCGCGTCCGACAGCGCGCGCTTGTTGTCTTCGACATTGGCGAGGAACTCGGCGCGCGTAGTTGCCGGCAAGTAGGTGGAGCGGCAATAGCCGGTCACTTGCAGGCCGGCGTCCTTGATCTGGCGCGCGATGTCCGCGACATCCCCGCCCTCGATCTCGCGGCGCCAGGGGGCGATGCCGCCAAAGCCCGCCTTGGCGATGGCCTCGATAGTCTCACCGATTGGGGTTTGGAAACCAAGCGTGGCCGTGTTGATCGCGCAGAGATCCGGCCGGCCTGCGAGCGAACGCATCGATTAGCTCACACCGTAAACGGACAAGCAACGAGCGCATGCGGCGCGCGGCAAGGTCTGGGTTGGCAAGCAATCCAGCCTGATCTGCCAGCCGGAGGATGTCCGCAAAATACCTAATCGGTCGCATGGCCTGCTGTCCGCCGGCCATGACGAAGTGCTCCTGATGGCCGTTTAACCAAGCCAGAAACACCACGCCAGTCTTGTAATACTGCGTGGGCGCACGGAAGATCAGGCGCGAGAGAGGAACAGTCGGGTCAAAGAGTGCGCGATACTTTGCTGTGTCGCCTGCCGCCAGCGCCGCCAGACTCGCACTTGCTGCCGGCGCGATGGCGTCGAAAATGCCGAGCAGCGCCTCGCTGTGGCCCTGCGCATCGCCCGCGATCAGTTCGGGATAGTTGAAGTCGTCGCCGGTGTACATGCGCACGCCCTTGGGGAGGCGACGGCGCATATCGATCTCTTTCTGCGCATCCAGCAGCGAGATCTTGATGCCTTCCACCTTTTTCGCGTTAATCTCGATGACGCGCAGTGCCGTTTCCATCGTGTCGCGAAAATCGCTCCCTCCCCAATATCCGGCGAGCGCAGGATCGAACATCTCGCCAAGCCAGTGCAGGATAACGGGATGCTCGGCTTCGGCCAGAACAGACGAATAGACTTTCACATAATCGGCCGGGGTTCTGGCCACGCGCACCAGGGCGCGGCTGGCCATCAGGATGACGCGGCCGCCCAGCTTCTGAACTGCGGCGAGCTGCTGGAGATAGGCCTTGGTCACATCATCGAGTGTACGCGCATCGTTCGGGCTCAGATGATCGGTACCCACGCCGGAATAGATCACGGCCCCCTTGCGCCCCTCGGCGGCGGCCAGCGAGCGCCGGATCAACTCGTGCGCGCCGTCCCAGGTCAGCCCCATGCCGCGCTGGGCCGTATCCATCGCCTCGGCCACGCCCAGCCCCAAATCGAGCAGATGCTGACGAAACGCGATGGTCGGCCCCCAGTCGATATCGGGCGGGCCGGAGGGATCGGCATCGCTCAACGGTTTCACCACGATATGCGCGGCGGCGAGTGCGATACGGTTGAACGGCTCCTCCGGCCTCCGTGCAGGGATCGGCGTGCCTATCAGTTGATAGTCCTCAAGCACCCCAGTCGAAGTCGGCAGCTTGATCGTCGCCATCGTCAGTACCTCACGCTGAGAAGTCCGCCATCTGCGGCCACAACTTGTCCGCTGGTATAGGGTAATAGGCCACTTGCCAGGGTGACCGCGATGCGCGCCACCTCCTCGGGCTTGCCGAAGCGCCTGACCACCGTCAGCCCACCCTCGATCAGCGCGTCGTACTTGGCTTTCGAGGGGGCCGTCATGTCTGTCTCGATGAAACCGGGCTGAATTTCGTAGACGCCGATACCATCGTTGCCGAGCCGGGCGGCGAACAACTTTGTCATCATCGAGATCGCCGCCTTGGAGATGCAGTATTCGCCGCGCGCAATCGAGGGGGCGATGGCGTTCGCGGAGGATATCGATACGATGGAGTGGTGGACGTCGGCTGCCTGTGGCCGCGACAGAAGGCGCCGGGCGAACGCCTGGGTCAAAAAGAACGTACCCTTTGTATTTATATCGAGGCAGCGGTCGTAGCTTTCAACCGATAGATCCAGCAGGTCGCCACGGCTGAGAACCGAGACACCGGCATTGTTGACCAGAGTAGTCAGCGGTCCGAGCGCCGCTTCCGCCTCGTCCAGCATGCGGGCATGTTGGCCGAGATCCCCAAGATCGCCGGTTATCGCGATCGACCTGCGGCCAAGCCCGGTAATCTCCAGGCAGGTCGGCAACAGCTCGGGTAACGGAGCGACGTCATTCACCGCCACATCGAAACCGTCGTGCGCCAGCGCCAAAGCGATCGCCCTGCCGATGCCGCGTCGCGCCCCCGTGACCAAAGCTACGCCGTGCATGCCAGTTTTTCCATTTTGATGAGGGTCTGGGGTGTGCAGACCAATCGGAGGATGGTCTTGATGTTGAAAGCTAACCGTTGCGACAGCGCCCTGGAGCTCATGAGGTCGCGCTCGAATACGATGGAGCCCGAGAAGCGGTTGGTGAGGTAGTGATAGCCGATGGCCGCAATGGTGATGTGCAGTTGAACCGGGTCCGTGTCGTCGCGGAACACGCCGGCCGCCACGCCGCGCGCCAACAGCTTCTTCATGCGCGCCACGAACGGCCGGCTGGTGTTGCGGATGATCTCAGAACCTTCTAGGTGCCGGGCCTTGTGCAGGTTGGCGCTGTTCACCAGGCTGATGAACCCGGGACAGTCGAGATAGTAGGCCCAGGTGAAGGTGACGAGTTTCTGCAGCGCGTCCACCGGATCCAGCCGGTCGAGGTCCAGCGCAGCTTCGGCCTCGCGGAAGCGCTCGTATTCAGCTTCCAGCACGGCGGAGAACAGCAGGTCCTTGCTGCCGAAGTAGTGGTAGATCATCTGTTTGTTGGCGTCGGCGGCTTCCGCGATGGCGTCGATGCGCGCGCCACCCAGCCCCAGGTTGGCAAACTCCTGGCGCGCTGCCGACAGGATGCGGTCCTTGGTCGCCTCTGCATCGCGGGGTTTCATGTTGATGGGCTCTTGATACAACCAACCGGTTGGTTATAAATAGCGCATTGGTAGCGGCGAGGCAAGATATGTACGATTACATCATCGTGGGCGGGGGGTCGGCAGGCTGCGTGCTGGCGGCGCGGCTGACGGAGATGCCGGATGCCCGCGTGCTGATGCTGGAAGCTGGCCCGCGCGACACCGATCCCTACATCCACATGCCGGTCGGTTTCTTCAAGATGACCGGTGGACCGCTGACCTGGGGCTACGAAACGGCGCCAATGAAGCACGCCAACAACCGTGCCGCAGTCTATCCGCAGGCCCGCGTGCTGGGCGGAGGGTCGTCCATCAACGCCGAAATTTTCACTCGCGGCTGTCCCGAAGACTACGACGGCTGGGCCAATGACATGGGCTGCACTGGCTGGTCGGCGGCGGATATGAAGCCCTACTTCATCAAATCGGAAGACAACAATCGCCTGGGTGGGTCCGAGCACGGGATCGGTGGCCCGCTCACGGTCTCCGACAATCCGAACCCGAATGTTCTGTCGACGGCCTTCGTGCAGGGCTGCATGGACGTCGGCATGCCCTACAACCCGGATTTCAATTCCGGGACGCAAGCCGGGGCCGGCTTGTATCAGACCACGACCCGCAATGGCCGGCGAGCCAGCGCGGCCGTGTGCTATCTGCGGCCGGTGTTGAAACGCAAGAATCTCACCGTGAAGACGGACATTCTGGTGTCGCGGCTGATCATCGAGAAGGGGCGCGCGACCGGCGTCGAGTATCGCGAAAACGGCCAGATGAAGCGCGCCGTGGCGGACAGCGAAGTGATCGTGACGGCTGGCGCCATCGGCTCGCCCAAGTTGTTGATGCTCTCTGGCATCGGGCCATCAGCGCATCTGAAGGACAAGGGCGTCGTCGTCGTCCACGACCTAGCGGGCGTCGGTCAGAATTTTCATGATCATTTCTCCACCGACCTGACATGGCAGATTAACGGTCCGTATTCGTACGATAAATACAAGGAGCTGCGCTGGCAGGCGCTCGCGGGATTGCAGTACCTGATGTTCAAGACCGGGCCGGTCGCCTCCAACATTGTCGAGGCGGGCGCTTTCTGGTGGCATGACCGTCGGGAAAAGACGCCGGATCTGCAGTTGCATTTCCTGGCCGGAGCCGGCGTCGAAAAGGGTGCGGGCACCGTACCGGGCGGCAATGGCGCGACCTGCAATTTCTACCAGACGCGGCCCAAATCGCGCGGGACCATCACGCTACGCTCCAGCGATCCCGCCGACGCCCCGCTCATCGATCCCAACTCCTTCGCCGAGCCGGAAGACCTCAACTGCCATGTCGCGGGCATCAAGCTGGTGCAGGAAATAGGCCGGTCCAGGGCGTTTTCGCGTTTCGTGGCGGCCGAGCACTTCCCCGGCCCGAGCATCAAGACGCGTGCAGAGTATGAAGAGACGGCCCGCGCCAACGCCCGTTCCTCCTACCACCCCTGCGGCGCCTGCAAGATGGGCACGGACGATATGGCCGTGGTCGATCTCGCCATGCGCGTGCGCGGCATCCAGCGATTGCGCGTCTGCGACTCATCGACCATGCCCCGCGTGGTGTCCTCCAACACCAACGCGCCCACCATCGCCATGGCCGAAAAGGCCGCCGATCTCATCCGAGGCAACAGGTAGACGCCATGCCGAAAATCGTTTCCGCCGCCGAAGCGGCCAGGCAGATCCCCGACAATGCCATTGTCGCTGTCAGCTCTTCCTCCGGTCTCTCGGTGCCGGACGAGGTGCTCGGCGCCATCGGCGCGCGCTTCGACACGGAGCAGCATCCGCGCGGGTTGACCTTGGTGCTGCCGATCACGGCCGGCGATCTTTACGGCATCAAGGGCATCGACCATGTCGCCAAGCCCGGGCTGCTCGCGCGCACCATCGCCGGGTCGTACCCGTCCGGTCCGTCCACGTCCGAACCGCCGATGATCTGGCAGATGATCGGGCGCAACGAGATCGCGGCCTACAATGTGCCGTCGGGCATCCTGTTCGACATGCTGCGCGAGGCGGCAGGCCACCGTCCCGGCGTGCTGACCAAGGTCGGCCTCGATACCTTCGTCGATCCCGCGCGCAACGGTTGCGCCATGAACGAGGCTGCGCGCAGAACGCCGATCGTGAAACACAAGGAGTTCGAGGGCGAAGATTGGCTCTACTTCCAGGCCCTCAAGCCGCAGGTCGCGATCATCCGTGCAACGACGGCCGACGAGCGCGGCAACCTCACCTGCGAGCACGAAGGCGCCTATCTCGGCGGCATGGAGATGGCGCTGGCCGCGCACAACACCGGCGGCATTGTCATCGCGCAGGTCAAGCGCGTGGTCGCGGCGGGCAGCCTCAAGAACTCACGACGTGCGCATCCCCGGCGTGCTTGTCGACTATATCGTGGAGGCGCCCGAGCAGATGGCAATGCACGCAAACGCCCTATGATCCGGCCATTTCCGGCGAGGTAAAGCGCCCGCTCTCGGCTTTCGAGGCGATGCCGTTCGGCGTCGGCAAGGTGATCGCGCGGCGCGTGGCGCAGGAGCTGAAAGCGGGATGGGCGGTCAATCTCGGCTTCGGCGTTTCGGCCAATGTACCGCGCATTCTGCTGGAGGAAGGCAAGCACGGTGCCGTCACCTGGGTGATTGAGCAAGGCCCTATTGGCGGCATTCCGCTGCTCGAATTCCAGTTCGGGTGTTCGGCCAACGCCGAGGCGATTGTTCCGTCTCCGCATCAGTTCATGTACTTCCAGGCCGGCGGGTTCGATGCCACGCTGCTCTCGTTCCTGCAGATCTCCGAGAACGGATCGGTGAACGTCTCGCGCCTGGCGGCCCGGCCGCATGTGACGGCCGGTGCGGGCGGTTTTGTCGATATCACCACGCGTGCCAAACGCATTGTCTACTCGGGCTTCTTCAACGCCGGCGCCAAGCAGGAGGTGGTCGATGGCAAGCTGAAGATCAGTGTCGAGGGCAAGGTCAAGAAGCTGGTGCGCGAGATGGACCATGTCACGTTCTCGGGCGCGCGCGGGCTGGCGCAAGGCCAGGATGTGACGTATGTCACGGAGCGCTGCGTCATGAAGATGACGCGCGACGGCGTCGTTGTCACCGAGATTGCGCCCGGCGTCGATTTGGAAACCAACGTTATCGGACAATCCGAATTCCCCCTGAAGGTTGCGCCCAAGCTGAAGACCATGGATGCCAACCTGTTCCGCGCCGAGACGATCGGATTGCAGCTCCATGACTGAGACCATCGTCACACCAGATCCGCGCATCCGTCTGGAGCGGGACGGGTACCTCGCGCGTCTGACTATCGACCGGCCCGACAAGCACAATGCGCTGGATTATCAGATGGTTTTCGCGCTGGAGGCGGCTGCCCATGCCATCGAGCGGACGCCGGGCGTGCGCGTCGCGGTCATCACGGGAGCCGGAGAGAAGTCCTTTTGCGGCGGCGGCGACATTGCCGCGTGGTCGTCGCTTTCGCCCGCCGACTTCGGCATGGACTGGGTACGTCACGGCCACCGCGCCTTCGATGCGCTGGCCCGTCTGCGCCAACCCTTGATCGCGGTGCTCGGCGGTCACGCCCTCGGCGGCGGCCTGGAACTGGCGGCCTGCGCCGACTTCCGCATCGCCGAGGCGCACACCAAGATCGGCCAACCCGAGACCGGCCTCGGGATCATTCCCGGTTGGTCGGGCACCCAACGCGCGGTGCGCCGCTTCGGCGGGCAGATCGTGCGCCGTATGGCCGTTGCCGGTGAGGTCTTCAGCGCTGCGGAGGCACTGCACCATGGTCTGGTCGACCAAGTGGTGCCGCGCGGAGGCGGTTTGGCTGCCGCCGCTGTGATGGCTCAACGTATCGTCTTGCGCGGTCCGCGTGCCACCGAAATGGTCAAGGCTTTGATCAATGCCGCCGAGGGGGAAGATGCCGAACGCGCCATGGAAGCCCTCGCCGGCGCGTTTGCAGCGGGCACTGACGACTTGCAGGAGGGCGTGGCCGCCTTCAAGGCGAAGCGTCCGCCTAAGTTCACGTAAAGCAGTTGCGGCCAGCCCAGATGCCGTCGCATAACAGCGGACCAAGACAGCGGGCGTGGTGGAACGGTAGACACACAGGACTTAAAATCCTGAGGGGGCAACCCCGTGCGGGTTCAAGTCCCGCCGCCCGCACCAATAAAATCAAGAGGTTAATGGATTTTGTTGCGAGAATGCGGTTTTGGCAAACACGGTCGGGGTAACGCCGGGGTAACAGGCACGTTGGCGCCAGTGTCGCTCCTACAGGACCAATCTGGACGATTATGGGGCTCGACGCAGGCCCCGCCGCCGCAGCGCGATCAGACGGCGTCGTGCGAACAATCACAAGTTGGCTCAGTGCGCAGCGATCCCGCTCTGCGGAAGATGCGTCGATCAGATCAGATCGGGAGCGAACGAGTGGAGTCATTGGTCGGCGCATGTCTACTCATTCGATCGTTTCAGGCTTTGGCCGCAGTCCGATCATGTGGTCTGCCTGGCTCAACGATCCAGATCGCCGCTCGCCAGCCAACGATCCGCGCCGGACAATTGGGGAGCATTGCGCGACGTGTGGGTCAGTATCCGAGCAGCGGCATTTCCCGCATCGCGTTGCGTAGCCGAAGCATGTCCCAGGGAAGGTGCTCCGCAATCGCTAGGCCGACGACATCGCAAGCGCCGGCCACGTCCTTCAGCAACCGCATGACATCGGTCGAGCGGCATCTCACCCTTTGGTACGCCATCCCACGTTCCCTTGGCCACGCCAGGCTTGTTGAACAGCAGCGGCGTGAACTGCGTCGGATCGAGAACGTCAAGATCGAAATGGATCGCAAGGTGACGAACCCTCTCCGACTTGATCCAGTCGATGACCGGTTGGCTGTTTTCCGCGAGATCCGAGGCAGGAACGTTTCGCAGTCCGAGACGCGAAATGATTTCTCCTTCCGGCCTAGACCATTCCTGAAGCCCAGCGAAAATCACCTTTCTCGGATCGACCTTCAACTTGACCTGTTTATCGAAATCGGCGTCCCCGACGCCCAGCAGCGCACCGAGGACATGGGCGTGGGAATGGGCGAAATACTCCGGCCCGATCACATCAGGATGGCTGTCAATCCATAGGATGCCGAGATCGCCACCATAGCGTTCGTTCAGATAGGCGATAGGGGCGAGATCAACCAGACAGTCGCCGCCGAGGGCAACGATCCGGTCTGGCGCATGCTTATCGATCAGCGCGCGGGCCGCCGTTGCCTGCCGAACCACGGCCGACCTTCCAACGATGCCGTCCTCGGCCGCCAAGGCGGCGCCGGCGGCGGGGTCATCGACCGGAACTGTTTCCTCGGGCCCTTTGGCCTTGGGCGCCAGAAACTGCAGCAGCTCGGAGCCGAAATGATATGCGGGTTCGTTGCCGCCTTGCCACTGCGGAAAGTTCAGACGAAGGGTTTTACCCGGCATAGGCTGTTCCTTCACAAGGCTCTAAGGAAACACCCGCCGATGCGTCAGCGGCAGCATGATCATGGTGTCGAAGTCGATGAATTTCTTCGAGTCCTCGTACAGTTCTTCTATCGGCCAGGCGTCGGCGGCCTGCTGGGCTGTCTCGAAGGTGTAGATCGAAATCGCATCATAGGCAGGCCCCTCGGCCGGCACGTAGTCATCGCCAAGTCCCTTCTCCCGCACAGGATAGTGGTCGTAGGAAATGAGACCCTTGTCTCGAAGTATCTTGACCATCAATGGGCCGTGGACGTCGCGATAATAGGCCTGGAATTCGTCGATCGACATACCGGGAGCCCGGCGAAAGACGTAGGCTGCGGTGTGCATGGCAGTCCCCTCCTTACCGGCTGACGATTTCGTTTCAAGGCTATGGCCAGCTGGCGCCGCCGTCTCGACTCTGCGTGCCAAGATGGCTGCATTTCTCGCCATGCGCCGGGTGCCAAGCGGCCGCAGCCCTTCGGGTGGTCGATAGCCCATTGCGGCTCGTGCTGGGCTTTCGTCCGGGCTGTTTGACGGTTTGGCCAGACAAGTCGACTCTCTGGCGCACTGGAGCGAGCGATGGCTGGCGAAAAAAGTACCAATCGTTCGAAGGCGGTTGATCGATGCAGGCTCTGCCGAATGGGGCAACGTAAATCCTGTCAAGGCCGGGCAAGGCATATCAGTATGCGGAAGGAAAAGGCCCTGAGACCTCCGCTTGCGCCCGTTTCATTCAAGACCGCAAGAGAGGCCGGGCTGCTGTCCGCTTTGGTTGCTTTGCCGGCCATTGTTGCAGCAACCGCCGGATCGGCGGCACTGGCATCGACGGTCATCTATCTCTTGATCATGATCGTTGCTGTCGTCGCGCTCAGCACGTTTTCGGGAAATTCCGGCATTCTGAGTTTTGGTCACGTCGCCTTCATGGCACTTGGCGCGCAGATATCTTCGACGCTCACTCTGGACCCATCGCTCAAGGCGCGACTACTACCGGACCTCGGCCATTTCCTGCAATCTCTTCAGCTCGGTTTCTGGACAGCTGCCGCAATCGCAGTCGCGATTGTCATGGTTGTCGCCTTGGTCGTCGGCATCGGACTGATGCGTTTGCCCGCAGTCGCGGCATCGCTCTCGACGCTCGGTGTCCTGATCATCGTGAACTCAATTCTGACGGCGTCGGCCGGCATAACGCGTGGCAATCAGGCCATGCATTCCGTGCCGCAATACACCACCATCTGGGTCGCGGCCATCAGTGCCGCCGTCACGCTCTTTATTGCATACCTCTACAAGCATTCGTCTCGCGGCCTCGAATTGCGCGCCAGTCGCGAAGACGAGGCGGCCGCCCGGTCGGTATTCAGGGCCAAGCACATCCTCACCAACCCGCCGTACGGTCGCGGGCTGGCCGACGCGTTCGTCACCCACGCACTCGCGCTGACCAAGCGCACCGGCGGCACCGTCGCCATGCTGCTGGCCATCCAAAGCCTCGCCCATCCGCGCTCACCCGACCCTGGCACCGCTTCTGGACCGGCAACCCGCCAGCAGTCATCTACGCCCTGGACGACTGCCAGTGCTGGCCCTACGGCGATCCCACCAAAGCCACCACCGCCATCGGCAAACAACGCTACTGCTGGGTCGTGTGGAAGCCGGGTCTTATGGGGCCGACGCAGTTCAAGTGGCTGAGTACGAAGGGATTTCGGTGATGGCGGGGCAGTGGTGAAGTGGGCCACAAGCGGGCATTGCATGCAGCAGTTCAGGGCGAGCATGGCAGGGCTCAGAGATGGTGCTCTGCCAAAGCCAACAGTTGCCCCGGAAGGTCATTACTTGCGACGATCGAGCCGTGGCACGGCACCATGAGTGTTGGCTTGTCAGCACGCAACTGCTGTCGCAGCCAGTCTAGATAGAGGGTTTTGTCTTGCACTCCATAGGTCGGAAACGTGCCTAGGAATGCTGCCGTTTCTGAGCGGTCACTCTCCGGCGTAATTTTCGGACCGCTGAAAGCATCGACGACGAACCAAGTGCGTCGTCGTTTTGCATCGCGACGTAGCCAGATCTCGCCTGTCTTTAGGCCATCCGGCACCAGGACAGAAAATGCGTTGGCTAGTTTTTCGGCGACGCGATCAATATCGCTGAAATCCAGCCCGGTCAGCTTCTTGAGGCGCGGTACCGCCTTCGACGAGGCGCAGAGCAGCGCCTTGGGAAAGGCCGTTGCGTATTCGGCCAAAGCTTTGTTGTGATAGTGGTTCGGCGCGAGAAGGTGCGACACGGTCCCGACGTGGTGCAATGAAGCCTCGGCGGCGACGCTCAAACCCTGCACTGGGCTGAAGAGGCACACTTTGCCATCAGCGAGCCGCAAGGCGGTGCAGCAGAGGTGCGCCGTGCGCGCGATGAAAACGTCTTCGATTTCTTTCAACGGAACGAAGGCACTCAGCTGGGATTGTTGGGCCACGGTCTGCGTCTCGATCAAATGGCGGAGGGGAACGGACCAAAAAAACCGGTCATACGCTCGATCAATCCATCTTCCCCGATGAGGCCGTGGCTCATGCCAGAAATGGCGACAGCGCCGCCCGCGTCCAACAACTGCCACTCGAACCGTACTTGGCCGTGGTGCTCATCGACACCGCTGACGACGCGCAGCGCATGACCCGGATTGCCATCAAGGAACGCACCGATGTGATTGCATAGGGCGTGGCGCGAGTGTGTCTGTGCGGTCGGATCGGTATAGACTCCCGATTGCGCCCAACACTTGTCTAAGAGCGCCTGTCGTCGTGCCGCATTGTGCTCGTTCCACGCCGTTTCGTAACGCTTGAACAAGGTTGAAATGTCTTTCATCGCCTGATCCTTTCCCCAATGAGTTCCAAAAACGTGCTCACGGCTTGACGCAAATCATCGGCGTTCGACGTCGTGCGCGAACATGCCCATAGCCCGCCAGCAAATGTCTGAAGCAGGAGCGCCAGGTTACGCAGCTCCGCGCTCGAATGCCGTGAAGCTCGTCCTGAGGCGCCGCGCAAGGCGTTTAAGAAGCCAATACGAAGGCGCTCATTGTGCTGCGCCACGCGCTGCATGATGTCGGGATCGTGCGGCGCTGCTTCGGTCATCGTGTTCGTCATAAGACAACCCGGGCCAGGCAATCCCGATGCTTCGCCAAGCGCGATCTGCTGTTCGAAAAATGCGGCGATTGACTTGAGATCGGCGTCGTCCCGCTCAACTTGCCCAAAGGCCGGCGTCACGACTGACTGCGAATAAGCGTCAAGGCACGCCAGGAACAGTTTCTGCTTGCCACCGAAGGCTGCATAAATCCCGTGGCGGCTGACCCTGGTCGACCGAACCAGATCATCCATTGAGGTTGATCCGTATCCGTGGCGCCAGAATTGGGCCATCGCTCGATCAACAAGATCGTTCTTCGTATGTGCGCTCGCTCTCGGCATGGCGACATGCGTAGCAGAATGATCGTTCTTATGCAAGGTAGAAGTGGTTGCGAGCGTGTGCCGGATGTCGGCTTGGGGTCAACAGCAGTCGTGAGGCCAGTCGGCCCAGTCAAGCTACCCCCACATCCAACACCCGCGCACCCGCCCCCCGTACCCTCCACCAGGCGGCATAGTCGTCGAACAGCGCGGCCATGGCCGTGGTGGCACCCGGTTGCGGCATGATGCGGGCCAGCATGTAGGCTTCCACCGCGCCGAGTTTGTCGCCCTCGTCCATGTCCTGCCTCCGCGCCAGCTACGGCAGCGTCACCACGTACAAACCCAATCCGCTCGCCACCTCGAATACCAAGCCGGGCAGGATCAGCAACCCCACCCGCACGCGTTCACGTGACGTGGGATCGTTGCCGGTGCCCAAGAGGTCGGTCATGGCGTCCAGCTGCGGATCGGCAGGGCCAACGCCCGAAAGTGCCAAGGCCGTCCAGTTCGCGGGTGAGGGTCGCCCGTTCCGGCAACGCGGCGTCACGGGCCTCTCGCGCGGGCCAGCTCCTGCCGCAGCGTGCCCAGTTTGATGCAGGCGGCCCGCGCCGACCGGCGGTTGAGCGTGCAATCCTCCGACACCGACTTCACCGTACCGCCGGGCGCCGGAGCCGCTTCGGTTGCGGTGATGGCGGCGGCAATCTCGGTCGCGCTGCGCGCAACGCTGCCGGATGCCGCCCTGCCTTACCGTGAAGCCATCGAGCTTTTTCTCCTGATCTAACAGGCTGCTGAAATGATCGTCAGGTTGGAACCCTATTCCATCCTCAGGGTCGTATCGAGCCTGAAGCGAGGTTGGTTCTTGATCCTTCGGCTTCAGGCAGCCAGCAGTCGGGGCAATCTGGCCAGATTATAGGCCGCCATCGTCATCTTGAACTGGAATCCGACGCGTTCAACCCCGCGCAGCATGGTCTTGGCGATGGGGCCGACCGTCTTGCCCCAGCCGAAGGCTTCTTCGATCCGCTTGCGGATCACTTGGCTGACCTTGTAGCCAGCGTGCCGCGTGGTGCGGCCGTCGAGGGCCGAGCCCTTGACCTTGGACGCGACGTGCGGCGCCACATTCATGGCGCGCAGCTCGGCGACGAAGTCGGCCGTATCATAGCCCTTGTCGGCGCCGAGCGTGATCTCGTGGTCGCCCGGGCAGTGCCGGTCGATCATGGTCAGCGCGGCCTCGCGCTCGGCGTGGCCGTCAGCACACGTCGTCTCTGCGTCCACGATCAGGCCGTTGCGGTTTTCCATCAGGGCATGCCCCATGAAGCAGAGCTTGGCCTCTTTGCCCTTGCCCTTCTTGTACAGGCGCGCCTCGGGGTCGGTCACCGAGACGTGGGTCGCGTTCGAGCGCTTCTGGCCGTGGAAGTCGACTTCGGCGTTGCGGTCGGTCATCGGCTTGGTCTCTGGTTCGGGTGCTGTTGTGGCTGGCGTTTGGGCTTCGCCGGCGGGTGGTTGAGGCGGCGGCGGTGGCTCATCCCCACCTGGCGCATCGGGAGGTGGCGGCGCGATCGGCTGGAAACTCTTCATCGACGCCCAGGCCTCGATCAGCGTGCCATCGACTGAGAAGTGCTCGTCCGACAGCAGGCCTCGAACCTCCTTATGCGCCAGAAGCTGGCTCATGAACTTGGCTGCCACATCGGCATCCAGCAGCCGGTCGCGGTTCTTGCTGAACACCGTCGGCACCCACACCGCATCGTCGATACCCAGGCCCACGAACCAGCGGAACAAGAGATTGTAGCCAAGCTGCTCCATCAGCTGGCGTTCCGAGCGGATGGTGAAAAACGCCTGCAAAAGCAAGGCTCTCAGCAACCGCTCGGGCGGGATCGAGTCACGCCCGTGCGCCGAATAGATCAGGGCGAAGTCGCCATCGAGGCTGGCCAGCACGTCGTTCACGAGCTGGCGGATCTTGCGCAACGGATGCTTGACCGGAACGCGCTGCTCCAGGTCCACATACGAGAACAACTCGCCCGACCGCGTATCCGAACCGCGCATCCCCGCCTCCCTCGTTCGATGGGAGAGACGGAATCATATTCGCAGGGGCTTGTCAGCACGCACGTTTTTCAGCAGCCTGTTAGGACGACGATGAATTTGCGATCCGTCATCTCGTCGGCAATCCCAACCTCGACGACGCGGCCGATGACCGGCGCCGTTCCTTTGCTGCCGGAAACAATGGCGAAGTCGCCGGCTGGTCGATCCGGGCCGTGTTCGCGCATGACCTGATGCATCGTGACCATGATGTCGCCGCGCTCGCCCATGTTGCGCAGCTTGGCCCGAAGATCGTTGTCGATGTGCCAGACGCCGGCCCACGGTTCTCTGGCCAGGCCCATCATCTCAAGGTGCCGCAACCGCGCGACACGTAGCGCCTGGCTCTGCCGTTCGGCCGCCGGATCAGCCGGAACGACCAGAACATTGTTGTCAGCGTCCTTCACGATGCCGACATCGAGCGACGTGAAGCGCTCGGCCTGGATTTCGCGGGCCAGTTTGACGGCTCGCTCAAACGGCTGTTCGGGGCCGAGTTCGCGCGTGACCAGATCGCGGGCGCGGTGGCGGATGCCATGGCTGATGTAGTGGCGCGCCATGACGAGATCCTTGCCGAGGACGTCATGGCCGGCGATCACGATGTGCGTGTGCGGATGCCCGGTATTGAAATGGTCAGACGCCACCCAGTCGAGCTTGGTGTGGAGGTCGTCTTCCATTTCGCCATCAGATCGCGGACGAAGGGTTTGAGGTCACGCATGCGAGCGCCGTCCTCGGGCGCGACGATGAAACGGAACTGATAGGTGTCGCCCTTTTGGCGCTCCAGGAACCCGCCGCCATCTTCCTCATCGTGCTCGCGGTCGTAGAGCTGGCCGGGGGCGCCTGCGCGGGTGACGCCGTCGCGCTGGATATAGTGCAGGTGCGCGCGGGCGGCGGCGAGATCGGATGTGCCATGACGGGCGATGCGCGCCTTGACGATGACGCGGCGCCAACCGGTGGGTGCTGGCGTCAGTCCATAGAGGGCGCCCTTGCCACGCGCCAATTGGATGACCGGCCGGCGTGTGAGCGCATTGGCCCAGGGCGACTTCTGGGCGCGGTTGCGCGATGCGGCCTTGGCAACAATGCGCGTCAATCGGCCGTCCTTGTCGGCGGACCGGGCACGGCTACGACTGATCTTCGGCTTGAACTCTGGTTCTGACATTGCGTCGCTCGCTGCGATCAAACACATGATTGAATAGCGCTACTGTTTGCGATGTTTTGAAGGAATTGATCGCGTTAACTCGTGCGCACCGGCTTACACAGTTAAATGCCATGAAAATAATGTTTGACGCCATGTTTCGAAGGAATTCTCCGGGCCCTTTCTACAACCTGACAGGTCGTATCTATCTTGTCCTATGACCCACCAATCCCTTCTCCACCTGAACCTCTCGACAAAATAGTTCGCCACCATCATTTCAAGATGCGTGCGGCCACAAAAGCCCAGTGGGCTCGCCGTGATAGATCAACAGCTTGAAACAGATAGAGCATAATAGATGGACACTCAAAATCGACACCAGACCTATTCAATCCACCCGACTGTCCGCCGTGATCCCCTGAGCCGATCTCCTGGAGATCGCGCTCCGCCCCGCTTCCCTCCTGAGCCGCCGCCGCTCGCTCGTGCCACCCCCGAGGGGCGAGCGGCGGCGGCGCAGGAGGGGAGCGCTTCCCTCTGGTGGGCCAGAGCGAGCGCGCCTCACGATCGCAAGGCGACGCGGACGCTTGAGGATTTTTCCGAACACGAGCCTGAGCAGGTTACTCCGCGGGGCTCGCCTATCACCCAGACAGATCAACGACGCCCCTCAGTCCCAACAGCCCATCACTCATCCGAAAGCCCGTCCCATGCGTCACCGACATGCCCACTATCTATCGGACAGCATGACCCAGGCGCTGGACCTGGCGGCGGAAACGCATCGCGTCTCGAAGTCGGCGATCCTGGAGCTGGCGCTGCAGAAATTCCTGGCGCCGGCCGCCAACGGGTCCAGTGCGGTCACCAACTTGTCCTCACAACAACTGCACAGTAACAAACATCGCAAGTCGTCCGCAGGTGCCGATGTCAGGCACTTACTGCGCCTGCACGGATTGTGAAAAGTTGCACCACTGCCTGGACGGCAATAGGTGCCTGACACCCACTACCTTGCAACACGAGCTTTCCGAAAATTACTGGGTGTCAGGCACTTGCGAGCCGCAAGGTCCTGCCGCCGGTCGCACCGCCCGTGCAACGTTGGGTCGCGCTGAAACGCTTGACCCAACCTACGCGACCGCACCGGCCAACCCTACCCCTCAGTCGAATATCTTGGTTGCCACCAACTCGTGCGGGACAATCAATTCGCGATCGACTTCTTCGGTCGAGTAGCTCCAGACCACCAGCGGTATCGAGATATCCCTGATGATCCGTCCATTGGAGGTCGTGAGCATGGTGGACCCGTCGTACTGCTCAGTATACGTGCTGGTGAAGCTGTAGGCCAACTCGTCCAGCACCACTTGTCGATGCCGCTCGATCAGCTCCTGAGGGATCGGTATGCACTCTTGGCCGAGTGTCGTGTTGTAGAAGGGCTCGATGTCTTTCCGGGCCTCGCTGGATATCCCATGGAGAATACCGTTCATGTCGATGGCGACGTCTTTGCCGCCGCTGGAATTGACGTAGTGGATAATGGTCGTATACGCCGTGTCGAACGGGGCGAGGATCGGCTGGATCAGCCTCAAGTGCTTTCCGGAGGGTTCGACGTCGCCGCGCTCCCAGCGCCGGAGCACGCGCTCGTCGACGTCAAGTCGCTCGGCCAGAGCGATCTGACTGAGGCCATGGTGCTTGCGGTAAGCAAATAGTTTGCGTCCGATGCGCACGGAAAACCTCGATGGATCTATTGGCCGGTGGCCGGACAACCGGTCGAAATGTGCCGTCGCGGATCAGAAAAATCAAGGGCAACCACGTCGCGTCATGCGCTTGCCCGCCAGGATGCGGGCCTGTCGCGGCGCAAGTGCAGGCCATGGGCGTTCGGTCGCGCAGCAAGGCTTGACCCAACCTGCAGTCTGGCCCAGCGGACGGATCATGTGTGAGGGCGCCGTCGCACGCTCCGCACTATGCGCCTGACACCGAAGCCCTCACCACACCGTTGTGATAAGTGCCATCGCTCGCACCCCAAAATCAACGAATACTAGAAAATTCGCCAATACTATTTAGTAATTACTATTTTTACTTAAGAAATAAGAATATTTTCATAGTATTCACCCATCGCCTGCTGCAACGGGATGCCGTCATGACCGTCATGCGCGTAGCGGGGGAATGCGGTGGCCGGAGGCTCGGGGTCGTGTATGAAAACGTGCACGAACGGACCCAGGGTATCTGGAAGCCGGACGGCCGTGCCCCCCGATGGACTTATCCGGCGACGGAGCGGTTCGGAGAGCGCCAAAGAGGCAGGAATGGGGGGCAACCCCGGACCGAGAGCAAGGGCCACGGCGAAATCTCCGCGATGTGGGCGCCGGAAGGCCGCACACTCGGGACTACCCCTTCGCGGCCTTCCGGCGTCCGCGCTCCCGTCTGCGTGTGTTGCACGCTGACGACGCTCTGCTTGCCGCCGGCCGAGGAGTCTTTGCTGGCGCACGGCCACACTCCTCCGTCGCGCCGGCCGCCGTGCGCGGGAGGGCGGTGGCGCGGGCCCTCATGATCCAACCAACTCACACCGTCGGTTGAAAGTCCCAACTCGTGTTGCCTTCTTGCGATTCCCATCGAGCCCGGATCGCGATTCCCTCTCATCATCGATTCGATGGAGGGCAGGATGCAGGCGCTTCAGATTCGTCGCGATCGCACCCCGGTGGTGCTTCGCAAGCAGTCCAAGAGTGAGACCGACACGCGCGTTGCACGGCGCATGTTGGCGATTGCCAACGCGCTTGACGGCATGAGCCGCGAGGCGGCCCGCGCGCGGCGGGCATGGACCGCCAGACCCTGCGCGACTGGGTCATCCGCTACAACGAGCACGGTCTCGACGGGCTGGTCGACCAACCGCGCGACGGGCGCCCGCCCAAGCTCGACGCGCAGGAGAAGGCGGCGCTGGTCGAACTCGTGCTTGCCGGCCCCGATCCCGAGGTGAGCGGTATCTCCGCCTTCACACGCGACGATCTGGTTGCGATCTGCCAGGAGAGGTTCGGCAAGAGCCTGCACGCCGCCTCGTTGGGGGCATCCTGCGCAATCTCGGGTTGTCGCGCCAGAAGGCGCGTCCAAGCCATCTGCAAAAAGACCCGGTCGCTCAAGCGGCCTCTAAAAAGAGCCCCAGCGCTGCTGCAAAAAATTCAGCGTCCGTGCAAAAACAAGCGCATCCGCCTCTTTTTCCAGGATCAGGCCCGCATCGGGCAGAAAGGGCGCACCTGTCACGTCTGGTGGCGGCGCGGCCAACGCCCATTGGGGCTGTGCGATAAGCGCTTCACCTTTGCCTACATCTTTGCCACCGTCGAACCGGGGACCGACAACGGCTTTGCGCTCGTCATGCCCTACGTCAATACCGATAGGTCGGCAATCTCCGAGGCTGCGTTTTGAGACACCATCTTTAAGACTCTCTGGTCGTTTCTTTCGTCGAGCACATTCACTTCTTACTCCTACTCATCTGGCTGTCATACGGCCAAATAGACTATCGAATTGCTAGATACCAACCGCGAAAATCTCGCAGCAGTCTGGCGCGCGCCCATACGATAACTGCCAAACCAATCCGAAGAGATGGGGAATGGCAGGAAAAACAGGGAATTTGCAGGATTTTGGCTGCACGAACTGATCGTCGGCATTGCTCTCGTTACTCCTGCAGCGGACCGCCAACCACGAAAACGGCAATCAGCTCCCGCGGCGTGGAACCAATCGCGACCTTGTGCGTTTTGCAACATGGCTGCCGCAGGCCATGCGCAGCGCGTGCCGTAGGAGGAGATACTGCTTGATTTCGCCAAGGGGCTGCTACCGGGAATGCCAGTAGGCTCGCCATGGGACAGCCACGATATCATCCGCGAGGAACTGTTCGGCGTCGAGCGGCTGGAGGTCCGTGCCCGAAGCCTCGCCTACGCCCAGCCGGTCGACGGCCAGATTGCACGCGTGCAGCCCCTCGCGACCCGCTTGGGCAGCAACGGTGCGGCACTGCTCAGCGCTTAACTCGCCATCTCCAAGGCAGCCGAGAACGGCGGCGCCATCACGCCGGCCACCGAATAGCTGATCGACAACTATCACCTCGTCGAGGCGCAGTTTCTGGAGGTCCGCTCCGATCTGCCACCGGGCTATTACAAGCAGCTGCCGAAGCTGTCCGATGGGCCATTCGCGGGTTATCCGCGCGTGTTCGGCATCGCCTGGGCGTTCGTTGCGTACACGGACAGTCTGTTCGACGTCGAGATGCTGCGGCGCTTCATCCTGGCCTATCAGGAGGTGCAGGTCCTGACCATCGGCGAGCTTTGGACCCTCTCGATCACGCTGCGCATCGTGCTGTTGGAGAACCTGCGCCGACTGGCCGATCTGATTGTCAGGAGCCGCCAGGATCGCGCTGCCGCCAACCAGCTGGCCGACGATCTGCTCGATTTCAGGCGCCAGCCGCCAGAAACGGTGGCCAGTATGTTGGCCGAGTGGGATCAGGTTGCGCTGTCCGATCCCTTTGCCGTCCAGCGGCTGCAGGACCAGGACGCCCGTATCTTACCGGCTCTGACGTGGCTGGAACAGCGTCTCGCCACCTCAGGTCTGACGCCCGATGCGGTGGTCACTGCCGAACATCTCTGGCAGGGAGCGGCCACCGTCACGGTCAGCAACATCATCAACAGCCTGCGGATGATCACCAGCATCGACTGGGCGGATGTGTTCGAAAGCGTCTGTCCGGTCGACAAAGTGATGTCAACCGATCCGACGTTTCCGGAAGTCGATTTCGCCACGCGCAATCTCTATCGCAACGCCGTCGAGCGGCTTGCCCGCGGATCGGATCAGGCCGAGATCGAGGTTGCGCGCCGCGCCATCGACACAGCAGCGGCGGTGCAGCGTGGTCCCGAGCATGTTCTGGCGGGGGCGGGCGCCTGGATTTCGAGCGCACGATCGGATTCCGGCCGACCTGGTTCATCCGTCTCAGGCGTTTCATCCGCTGGCTGAGCATCTCCGGCTACGCCGGCAGTATCGTCGTCTTCACAGCATCCTTTCTGGCCGTCGCGCTCACCATCCTGGCGGCGCGTGGCGTCGACTGGCCGTGGTTGCTGGCGCTGGGATGCCTGGCAGCCATTCCGATCTCGGAGTCTGGCGTTGCCCTCGCCAACATCCTCGTTGTGCGCCTGATCGGGCCTATGCCGCTGCCAGCTCTCGAATTGAAAGGCGCCATTCCGGCTGAGTTCAGAACGCTCGTGGTGGTGCCGGTCCTGCTCAACTCGCATCGAAACGTGGCCGAGCACGACGAGACCATTGAGGTGCATGACTTGGCGAGCCCTGAGGGCGAGGTTTATTTCGCGCTGCTGTCCGATTGGGCCGACGCATCCAGCGAGACCATGCCGGACGACGACGCGCTGCTTGAAGCCGCCAGGGCCGGCATCGACAACCTCAACGCGCGCTATCCTGCCGGTGCTGCCGGTCCGCGCTTTCATCTGTTGCGCCGCCCCCGCACCTGGAGTGCGAGTGAGGCCAGCTGGATCGGATGGGAACGCAAGCGAGGCAAACTGCACCAGCTGAACCGGCTGCTCCGCGGCGCCACCGATACCGGATTCTTGGCGTTGAACGGCGAGGAGCCACGTCTCCCACCGGACATCCGCTACGTCATCACGCTCGACGCCGATACCAGACTGCCGCGCGACACCGTCCGTAAGCTGATCGGTAAAATGGCGCATCCGCTGAATACACCGCGCTTCGATGCTACTTCGGGACGCAACGTCGAAGGCTACGGCGTCCTGCAACCGCGCGTGACTCCGTCGTTCCCCGTAGGCGAGGCCGGTTCGCTATCTCAACGGGTTTTCTCGGCTGAAAGCGGCATTGATCCTTACGTGGCGGCCGTGTCGGACGTCTACCAGGACCTATGCGACGAGGGCTCGTTCGCCGGCAAGGGCATCTATGACGTCGACGCTTTCGAGCGTGCGCTGGCTGGGCGCGTGCCCGAGGCAACCCTGCTCAGCCACGATCTTCTCGAGGGCGTGTTCGCGCGCGCTGGATTTGCCTCCGACATCGAAGTGATCGAGGAGTTTCCAGCCCGCTACGACAGTTCGGCCATGCGTCAGCATCGCTGGACGCGCGGCGATTGGCAGCTGTTGCCATGGCTGCTGGGGCACATGCCGTCCGGCTCCGGCACCGATCCGGCACAACGCGGCATTCCCGTGCTCGGCCGCTGGAAGATGATCGACAATCTGCGCCGCTCGCTGATCGCCCCGCTGAGTCTCATTGCGCTCTTGACCGGTTGGCTGCTGCCCTTTCAGGCCTCGTCCGTCTGGTCGCTGACGATGCTCGGTGTCATCGTGACGCCCGCGCTCATCACGGGACTGAACGGTGCCGTCTCGACCCGCCCTGGGGCTTCTATGTGGGGCCATCTGCGCACCATTGGAACGGATCTGAGCCTTGCGCTCACGCAGAGCCTGTTCGTGGTCGTGCTGCTGGCAGACCAGGCCTGGCTGATGACCGATGCCATCGTACGCACGTTTCACCGCCTCTTTGTATCGCGGCGGCATTTGCTCGAATGGGTCTCTCACGCTCAGACCAGTGCCGGTGCGCATCGTACGACCTGGACCCTGGCGCTCCGCATGTCGGGAGCCGTCGGGCTGGGTGGACTGGCTTTTGCCATCGCTTTCATCGGCAATGGGATGAACTGGATATTGGCCGTGCCCTTTGCAATTCTGTGGATGGGCTCGCCGGCCCTCGCCTACTGGTCGAGCCTGCCCCCGACGGTTGCCGGCCGGCCATTTGCGGCACTCTGGCAAGCCGTTCCGGCCGTTAAGCGTTGGGCGAGCCTGTCGCCGCTCATCGAGGGGCAACTGCCGATCACATCGGGAGAAACACAGACCCTGCGGCTGACGGCCCGGCATACTCGGCGCTTTTTCGAAACTTTCGTCACACCAGCAGAGAATGCTCTGCCTCCCGACAATTTCCAAGAGGACCCGGTAGGCGTCTTGGCGCATCGCACATCGCCGACCAATATCGGCCTGTACCTCCTTTCGGTGGTCAGCGCGCATGATTTCGGTTGGATTGGCCTTGGTGAAACCCTGACCCGGATCCCTCCGGCATCCGCGAGAATGGTGGTCAGTACACCCACGGGGTGCTGTGGTCGGTGGTCGCCTTGGTCATGCTTGGCGAGGGCGACAAGGCCGCCAACCTTTTCGCCCTGATCAATCCGATCAACCACGCCCGCACCGACGATGCCGTCCGCCGCTATGTTGTCGAACCCTATGTGGTGGCAGCGGACGTGTACGCATCGCCGGCCCATCTGGGGCGCGGCGGCTGGACGTGGTACACGGGCTCTGCTGGATGGATGCAACGTGCCGGGAAGGAGAACATTCTAGGCTGCCGCATTCTGGCGGGTTCGCTGCATCTCGACCCGTGCATTCCCAAAGGTTAGCCGGGGTTCGGCATCACCCTCAGGCACGGCGCGGCGCGCTACGTGATCACGGTGCAGAACCCGGCTGGCGTATCGCGCGGTATCTCGCACGCAAGCCTGGATGGCGCTGAGGTGGCCAGCCGCCCGTTGGTCATTCCGCTCACTGACGACAACGCAACGCACAAAGTCGAGGTTACACTCGGTTAGGTCACCACTGCAAGGATCAGGCCTAGCGCTGCTTCAGCTGCTTGGCAGCCCCAAAGCCCAGACGGAACGCGCTCGCAACGACCCGGATGGCGCCGAAGTAATCGACCGCCTGCGTCATTTCTTCGTGCACATCCGCACTGGTCTCGGCGAGCGTGGCAGGCTCTGTTGGTGCTGCGGCCGCCTCAAACTTGTCCAGCACTTGCGGCATCGACAGGCAAACCAGACCGGCCACGATACAAAGTGCCGCCAAAATCACGGCAGCCGACTCGCCGCCGACCCGGTGTTCCAGCGCCATGAACGCCACGACCAGAGCGAACACGCCGCCCGCCAACAGCAGCAACACAGCCACGGCGCTCCACGATGCCTGGCGCGCAACATTGCCAACCGAGCCGTGGGTGGCGCGGTTGGCCGCATAGAGAAACAGATTGCCGAGCATGGCGTTTCCTTCGTGGGCGTACCGTTAGCGGCGGGCCAGCAACGCCAGCGCGAAGCCGATACCAGCGGCAATTCCCGTGGCCTGCAGCGGTCGCGCCCGGATGGTATCTGCGAGCCGGTCGAACTGCTGATGCGCGATCTGCTGGGCCTGGCCGGCAACCGCGGCAATTTCCTCGCCAGCGGCCGCAGCGCCTGCGCGAACTGTGCGATCCATGGTTTCGGCACGCTCATTCATCGTGGTCATGACGGTCATTCCTTTGATTGCAAGACGTGGGTGTCGCCGATTAGCGGGTAAGGATCAGTCCAGCCAGAAACCCAACCCCGACAGCGATCAGTGCTGCTTGCGTCGGATTGCGCCGGATCGCGGTCTCGATATCGCCGAGCCGCTCGCCGGCCACGGCCTGAACATCGGAAGCCGCCGAGCCCAGCGTTTCGCCGGCCAGTTTGCTGACCGAATTGGCGAGGCTCGCGATGTCGCTGCGCAGCGCATCGATATCGTCACCGACACTCTTAGCCGGGCCGCCATTCGAAGATGGTCTGGTCCCTTGGTAGTCCTGGTTTAGCATTGCCATTGCGAAGCCTCCGTTGATGACTTGAACAATGGTGCTGTAACGCAGCACACCGCAAAAAGGTTCCGCAGGGGACCCGGCAGACCAGTTGCATGCAGAGTGTGGGTGATCCTCGCTCAGGCTGAACCGTGCCGTGTGCCAGCGCTGGTCGGCCAGAGCGTCGGCGTCACTCTTTTGGCTTTTCGCTCATCAGTTCCTTGAGTTTGCGGGCCTCCCAGCCGGACGTGAAACCGACGCGACGGCCAAACACACCGATGGCGTGACCGAGGAGACCGATACCCCAACCCAGGAACACCCACTGCACCCAGTAGGGTTGGCCAGACCAGAGGTTGATTGCGAGCAGGCCAAGCACAACAAGGACGAAGATCGCGGAATGAATGTAGAAGCCCTTCAACCGGGCGACCTGCTGTTTGGCGTTACGAAGCTTTTGTTCTTCGTCCATGGCGAACTATCCTCTTTGGCATGGCTACAGTCTCTGGGAAGGCGCAAACCGGCAGACCGTGACGCTGCGCAAGCGCAACGCGTTGCCGATCACGCTGACCGACGCGGCAACCGACATGCTACAGACCGGATCATACATGCGGGGCACGAACTTGGGAGCAGCATTGGTTGCATCGTACGTCATGGTGATTGACCAGGCTTCACTGTTCGGGTTCCGGCGTCGAGGCGGCACCCACGTTCTCGCGACGATATTTTTCCTTTAACAACATGGCATTGAGCCAGGTCATGATGGTACGTAACGCCAATCCATAGTTGCCGACTTGGCAGTGGTTTTGTGCGTCTTCATCGCGCCCAAACAGGCGCATTGTCACGGAGCGTGCGTTGCTCAACGACTTAGCCTGGTCATAGAAATGGTCCATCGGGACGAGATGGTCTTGGTTGCCCGCCAGCAATGGTAACCGCTCCCCCCCCCTTGTCCGCTGCGTGCGACGGACTGACTCTGGGCGTGGGGGCTTGATCCAGCTTGAGCGGCCTGATTGAAGCTCGGAATGGACACCGGGGCGCTTGGCACACTCGACAAGTCGGAGCTGATAGCGCTGATCGTGGCGCTGTCGGAGCAGAACACTGCACTGCTCGCCCGGGTCGCCGCGCTTGAGGCCAGGCTCAACATCCCGCCCAAGACGCCGGACAACTCTTCGCTGCCACCTTCGAGCGGCCAGAAGGCCAACCGGACCGACAGTGCAAAGACGCCGCGCAAGGGCCGGCCGGGCGTGTCGCGAGCTCTTGAGCCGAATCCCGACAAGGTGCGCGAGGTCTATGCCGAGGCCTGCGCCGGCTGCGGCGCCGGGCTGTCGAAGGCCGACCAGCCGGACGTGCACGCCTATGACCACATCGACCTGCCGCCGATCAAACCGGTGACGACGCGGGTCAACCTGCATCGCGGCGCCTGCCCGTGCTGTGGCAAGGGCGTCAGCGCCACGCCGCCTGCCGACATACCGGTCGGCTCACCGTTCGGTCCAGGGATGGTCGCGCTGGTGGTCTATCTGCACGCCAGTCAATACGTCAGCTACAACCGGCTGGTCGAGATGCTGCAGGGATTGTTTGGCCTCACCCTATCGGAAGGCGCCATCGCCAACATGCTGGCGCGGGCCGCCGCGCCCTTCGCTGCCGCCGGCGCTCGCATCGAGGCCGGAGTGCGCGCTGCACCCGTCATCGCCAGCGACGAGACCTCGGCGCGGGTGGCGGGAAAGACCCACTGGCAATGGGTGTTCGGCTGCGCGACAGCCGTCCGCCATGTCATCGCGCAGAGCCGTGGCAAGGCGGTGGTCCTGGCCTTCCTGGCGGGCGCGCGGCCCAAGGTATGGATCTCCGACCGGCTCGCGGCGCAAGCTGGCCATGCCGAGCAGCACCAGGTCTGCCTCGCCCATCTCATACGCGATGCCCAGTACGCCATCGACGACGGCGACATCATCTTTGCACCCGGCTTCAAGGGCCTCCTCAAGCGCGCCTGCGCTATCGGCCGCCGCCGCGACAGGTTGCTCGACGCAACGCTCGCGGCCTACCGGCGCGATCTCGACCGCCGCCTCGACCGGCTGCTCGCCACCTGCCCGACCCGCGCCAACGCCATCAAGCTGAAGGCCGTCATGGCCGATTGCCGGGCCAAGCTGTTCGTGTTCGTCACGCAGCGCGATGTTCCGGCCACCAACAATGTCTCGGAGCGCGCGCTGCGACCATCCGTGATCTTCCGAAAAGTCACGAACGGCTTCCGCTCGGCCTGGGGCGCGGAGGTCTACGCCGACATCTGCTCGATTGTCGCAACCGGCCGCCTGAACGGCCGGACCGCCCTGGCAGCCATCACAGAAGCCCTCGCCGCCGGCGCTCCTGGCGCTGCGGTTTCATAGGGCATGGGGTGAGCAGTTACGTGTTCTTCCTCGTAGCCGCCCTCAGTTTTCCGACGGCGGCCTCGGCCGCGACCATCGTAATGATTGACCTGTGGGACAAGGGCGCTGCGGCCGAGATGGCGACCAACCTCGGTTATGTCATACCGCTTGCCGATGCTTCCAAGGCGTCAATGGGCGTCAAGCTGTCCAGCGCGAGCGCGCCGGCCGGTGACGTCACTTTCCAAGTCGCGAACACCTCAAAAGACACGGTACACGAGCTGCTGGTGGTGCCGATGACAGAAAATGGCCAGCCGCCCGCATACAGCGAAAAGGACAGCCGCATCGACGAGAAGACGGCCGACGGTTTGGGCGAAGTTCACGGACTCGCAGTCGGAACATTGTGCGCTGTCACGTTGAACTTGAAGCCCGGCAAGTATCTGCTCATTTGCAACATCGCCGGACATTACATGGCCGACATGTGGGCTTCGTTCACGGTAACGCCGTAGCCGACACTCGCCCCATACCGGAGATACAATCACGCAAACAACACACAACACGCTGCGCGAAGCCACCCGCCAGCAGTCCATCGAACTGTTGAACAAGCGTCTGGCGGCCGCCGTCGATCTGCACGGTCAGGTCAAACAGGCGCATTGGAATGTGCGTGGGCCGACCTTCATCGCCGTGCACGAATTGTTCGACAAGGTGTCGGAGGCCGTCGAGGTCCACTCCGACCAGTTGGCTGAGCGTGCCGGCGAGCCTTGGCGGAACGGCGCACGGGGCAGTCCAGACGGCGGCGGAACACTCATTCCTCATTGCTTATCCGCACGGCATTGCCGATGAGAAGCAGCACATCTTTGCGGTTGCGGCGAGCCTAGCGGCCTTCGGCCAATCCACGCGCGACGCCATTGAGCATGCAACGCACTTCGGCGATCCAGTCACGGCCGATCTGTTCACGGAAATCACGCGCGGCATCGATGCGCAACTTTGGTTCGTGGAGTCGCATATCCTGCCAATGATGACGGAAGCCACCGCAGCAGTCGCCCCGGCAGCCAAACCTCCTAGGAAATAGTCTGGCACCCGATGACCGGCAAACGAAAGGCCGTCGGCGCCATCACGGCATTGGCGGCCTTAGTCGTGCCGTCTACCGGCGCCACCGCGCCGGCG
Organism: uncultured Alphaproteobacteria bacterium; assembly: GCA_963732765.1. Classification (GTDB taxonomy): domain Bacteria; phylum Pseudomonadota; class Alphaproteobacteria; order Rhizobiales; family Hyphomicrobiaceae; genus JANYHF01. The sequence continues at coordinate 281,355 of CAVTAS010000001.1, forward strand.
GCCCGCCGGTCATTTCCCGCCCACTGTAGCCTTCAACCCGCTCAGCCAGGCGCCCGCCCTGTCGAGCATCGGCGACAACTGCGCCTTCGGATCGAGTGTCGCGACTTCGCTGACCACGCGTTCCAGAATCGAGGCCAGCGACGCAAACGGCGATGAGCCGGCCGCCGAGGCAGGCAGATCGCGCGCCGATTGCATCCAAGCCGCAGGAGGCGCCGGCAGCGGCCAAGCCGGGAGATGCATGGCTTGGCGTGTTGGGTGGCGCGTCGGCATCGCGAACCTCGCCACGCCAGCACCCAGCAGCATCGCGACGGCGATTGCCGCAACAGGGTATAAGCGGATAATTTGGCTGGTGTTTTCAAGCGTGCGCTGCGCCACAGCTTCGGCTTCGGCAGCGCGGCGTTCGACCACTTTGGTCAGCTCGGCAACTACAGCGGCAAGATCCCTGTGCAGTTCCATCAGCACGTCGTTGTCGGGTCCGGGCTGGCTCTGGTGCGGGTCGTGGACATCGGCTGCGGGCGGCGATGTGGCAAGACGATCAGGCATTGTCATGGGGCGATAGTCCCTGGCGAAGAACTCAGGCTTAATGATGCGTTTTACCGATAACGTTCGTGACTAAAATTGGTTCCAAGGGCTCAGCTTAGTCCCTGCTACTTCGTCACGATCCGGGCGGTGACCCGGCCTGCATTCACGGCTTGCGACCAGAGTCTGCCCCAGGTCCAGCCCGAGGCCCCACGCAGCCGCCGCAACAGTTGCGCCCGTTGCGCTTGCGGCAGCGCCTCGGAGAGTTCCGCCCACACCACATCGACGTTGTAGTGCGGATGCGACGGCGACAGAGACACTGGGATGGCGCCATCCACGGGCAAGGCGAGATCACTGCAAATTTGATCCATCGACTGACGGATGCTCACCGCCTTGGGCAATAGAGGATGGGCGATATCATAGGGTGGCGCCCAATCCGCGAACGGACGCAACAGATCGATGTGTGTCACGACGGTAAGGATGGGCGGCGCCTTGCGATCCGGGTGCCTGGCAAAGAAGCCGCGTACGGCGTCCAGCGCCTTGCGATCGATCTCGCGGTCCGCGCGATTGGCGGCCGCCACCCAGATCAGCAGATCGCAAGCGCCCGCCTGCTCCGACAACCTTGTCAAGGCGGCCGCATCGGACGTGATACCGGGGCTGTCGATCAGCAGTACCGGTGGCAGATCCTCCGTGGTCAGTGCATAGGCGGTGAAGCCGCGCGTTGCCGGCAGCACGTCGATGGCGGCCCGGACCTGACTGGCCAGCGCATTGATCAGGCTCGATTTGCCGGTGCTGATCTGGCCGGCTACCAGCAGGCGCAGCGGTTCGGCGATTTCCGGCACGGCGCGGTCGCGCGTGGTCTCGGCGCTCACATGGCCCGCCAGAGCGCTGCCCGACACCCGCAAGCGCCCGCCATAGAGGTCGATGGCAGCACGGCCAACCTCCCTCACATATTCTCGGGTCAAACGTCCGGCGAGTTCGTCGCGCAGGCTCGAATAGAGTTTTCTGGTCAGACGTTCGCGCGCTTCAGTTGATATGGCGGCTGCGGGATTGAGCAGGCGCACCAGGCGCCAAAGGTCGTAGGCCTGGGAAACCACGTCGACCGCCGACCGCCAGCGATAGATCTTGATCACTTGTGCGACCGTCAATTGGTCGCCGAGTGGGATCGAGTCGGCCACGAACGGCCGCAGGTCGCGAGCAACGCGTTCCACCAGGGCCAGCGCCTCAGGCACTGTAAAGCGCCACAAGGGATCCTTGTCGTCCGGGTGGATGGCCCGGGTTACGGTCTCGATGGTGCGCAGTCCAAGATCGACAATGGCATCGCGATTGGTCAGCAGCGCCGGATCGGTTTGGCTTGCGAGCTGTTCGACCGCGGTCCAGGCCGTGGCCTCACGCGGTGTCCAAACATCGTTCTCGGTCGGCGGCTTAGCAGCTGGAACTCCCTCATGTGGCGGCGCGCTGGAGCGGCGCACCAGCCAAAGCTCGATCAGGTAGCAACTCACTGACAGTACCAAAGCAGTGATCACCCAGATCAGTAGATATCCCTTCTCCCAAAGCCACAATGAACCCAGCGGAATGAGCGAAAGCACCGGCAAGAACAGCGCCAGACCGATCATGACGGCGCGCAGATAGGTGGTCGCGGGTCGTCCGGGCGTCATGCTGGCCTGTCCGTCGCGGGCGTTGCGGCTGACCGGTGCGGGGCGAAATCGAACGCTTGCCTCAGGGCCTCGGTGTAGACCTGCTGCACGCCCGCAGCATCGGCTTCGCCATGGCGCCGTTGTGCCAGGAAATAACCGGCGGCCTTGCCGATCGCAAAGGTGGTTGCAAAGCTGCCGGCGGCCGCCGCTGCCGCGCCCGCCGTTTGCCCATACCAGGGCAGCAGCTTCACCAGTCCGCGCACGCCGAAGACCGACAGCAGGCGGATGACAGTTCCGGTGCCCAGGCAGCCGGCAAATTGGGCCAAGGTCAAGCGGTCCCACGGCGCGCCGTACATCGAACAGCGCCCGCTGCCGGATGAGACTGCGCGCGAGGTCTTCCGGTACGCCAGCGCCGAGCATCCGCGCACGATCCGGATCGGCGAAGGGGTACGGCACGATATGATCCGCCCCCGTCTTGTAGCCGTCATGCAGCGTGGTCTGCACCACCAGAATCGGCCAATCCGGTCGCCGGTTGCGTACCTTTCGCACGACCTCGAGCACCACCGAATGATCCTGATCCAGAGCTCTCATCACAACCAGGAGCAAGTGTGCCCGCTCTTCGGATTGAGCAATATCGGCGGCAGGATCGTAGCGCGCTTCGCCAAGGCCGCGCGTATCCAAAAAGCGGATCAAGGGCCGGTCGGGCGGAAAATCGAACAGCCGCGAAACCATGGTGCTGGCGGCAAACCCCGAGCCAATCTCGGCGTCCGTCGCGCCCGTCAGCTCCCGGACGATCGAGGTCTTTCCAGACTGGACCTTTCCAAGCAGCCACACCACCGGCACTGCAGTGAGTTCACTGCGCGCGGGCCGCGCTTCGGGTTGCATTTCGGGTGGACGATTGGTCGGCAAGACTAAGCTCCGCTGGGTTGTAGCGCGCCCACCAGGGCGGCCCGTACCGGCAACGGCGAACTGCCGTTAGCGACGGGTGCAGCGTTTCGGCCGTCTCCATCATGTAAGGTGAGATGGACAAATTCCAACATCTCGGGGAAACGTCGTGGCGAGCTTCGCGTCGGTGTCGACTTCCTGAACCAGGACCCATTCAGGATCGTTGGGCGCCATCAGCCACAGCCCGACCAGGACCTTGGCGCTAGGGAACACCCGGCGTACACGACGCACCATGGTTCGCACCTGCGTTGCCCGCGCGCTCCCGACATATGAAAGGCAAACGACGGCATACTCCGGGTTCATCGCCTTCAGGGCGACCAAACCGGGAGGACCCACGTCGCTGCCGACGCTCGCCGCAACACCATCTCGCCGCAACACGTCCACGAACAACGCGGCTGCAGCCCGATCGATAGTGCTACGCCCGCCAAGGCAGACTATGGCAAGCTGCACAGGCCCACCAATAGAACCGTCGGGCGGCTCAGGCGCCACAGGATCGTCCAGACCATCGATCAGCTCGGCGACCCCGTCGGCCAGCGTAGCTTGCCGTTCGTCCGACAATGCGCCGCTGCTGGCATCGCGTTGCGCCAAGACAAGTCCAGGTAGGGCGACCGTGGAGCAATAGTCGGCCAGCGACGCAGTTTTGAGATGCTTGTCGGCTTGATCGATGACGTCGGCGGGATCACCCGCGATCAAGCGTTGATAGAAGCTTTCCGGTGCCGTCAGCGCGGGCTGATCGCCCAACAGCACGCGCAAGGATTCCAGCCGCCGCGTGTATTGGCCAAGGATCACCAGGCACATGGTCAAGGGCGTCGCCAGGATCAGGCCGATGGGCCCCCAGAGCCAGGTCCAGAACGTAGCGGAGACCACGATAGCGAGCGGCGACAAGCCGGTCTGACGCCCATAGATCTGCAGCTCGACAAGTTGCCCTATCACGCCCTCGCTGACGATGAACAACAGCGCGGTCGCGATGACCATGCTCCAGCCCGGGTCAACGGCGGCGGCCAGCGCCACCGGCAGCACGCCCGCAATGATGGCGCCAACGTAAGGCACATAGCGCATCAGCATCGTGAAGATGCCCCACAGCACCGGGCTTGGCACGCCAATCAACCAGAGGCCAATGCCGACGATAACACCCGACAGGGCGTTCAGCAGCGTTTGCAGCAGAAAATATCTGCTGAGCCCGGAGGCCGCCTCCTGCATCGCCTCGGTCGTGCAGTGTAGTTCACGCGGGCCGAGCAGCTTGATAGTGCGATCGCGCAAATCCTCCTGCTGCAACAGCAGGAAAATGACAAGTAGCACCACCAGAAATGTGCTCGCCAGCGGGCTGAAGATCGCCAGCATGTAGTCCGTCGCGACGGCGAACGGGCTCATGCCAGTTGAGCGCACCTCGACGGCGATCGGCGCCGTCTCGAGGCTCCCCGCGGTCAGTGCCGGAGCGGTCGCCACCGGTGCTGCGCCACCTGCTAATTTCTGGCCGAGATCCTGGATGACGGACGTCGCCTTGGCGACCGCGCCGCTGTCGGTCGTCGAGCCCCTCAGAGTGCGGATCTTATCCCGCAGATGCGCCTGATACTGCGGCAGGTTCTCGCCAAGCTGGGTGATCTGCGTGGTGCCCAGGGCGCCAACCCCAAGGACGGCGCCAAAACTGATCATAACCACGGCAATGACCGCCGGCGCGCGTGGAACGCCGAGGCGCCTGAGACCATGGGCCAGCGGCGCCAGCACAAAGCTGATGAGAACGGCCAGCGCCAGAGGTATCAGTACCTCCCGCGCCAAATACATCGCCCCTACGGTGACGACGCCCGTCAGCACGGCAACCAGTGTCGCCAAATCCTGGGCGTGTTCGTGTTTCGGCGCACTTGGTTGGACTTTATTCGTTGCCATCTCGCTGTGTCACGCTCTCATGCGCCGTTCGGGACCACCACCGGATCGCGCCGGGCCGCGGTCGTCAAAAACCAAGAACGAGCGCTCGCGGCCGCAGCCTGTACAGGCAAAGATGTTGGCGCGTGACGCCAGCGCCGAATGCGCGGCATCAATTCGTTTCAGGGTGAGCTGGCCGCCACACTGATCGCAGCGTGAGATGGGCGGCGGCTCGACAGTTCTGCGCATGGACTGTCCTTTTGGCGGTATTTGCTTTGATTGCGCTGACAACGCCGCGGGGGTCGGAATGGTTCCGCTGGGACTGGGTTAGCCTAGCGGCACTCGATGACCTCAGTTGACCGCCCCACGCCGTTGCAATCCGTCGAAGTGAGAAGCCGACGCGAGAAGTCGGAACAGTCCCGGGGTCAGCGGGTCGACCAGTGAGCCCGTGCTGATTCGGTGTACCGATGAATTGCCAAGTGACCTCATTGTTATGCACTTGCTCGGAATACTTCATTTCTAAGTTCGTCGATTTGACGGGTCACGCCCCCCTCTGACAAATAGACATGGCTGTGCCTTGATCGAAGCCGTTAACGAACCCAGATGGGGTGCGGGGCTGCCGAGTGCCGCGAATGGATTTTAGAGAATGCGGCACCCGGCCGCCCCGCCAGCGTTTTTTCGATCCCTCCGTCGCCACGTTTCCTGTGGGCTGCTCCACGCTCCGGCTTCTCACCCGGGGCGGACGACGGCGGCCGCCAACGCCAAGGTGTGCGGCACCCGGCGCTGGTCGCTGCCCTCTCCCAGCAGATCGAGACGCCCTCGAGTGCATCCCCGTAGAAGAGGTGAAGTAATGATAGTATAAATTTGACGATTTGCAATGTATTTCTCAAGTAGGAAGTCAAAAAATTCTATTTATACTGTTTTAACCAAAGACAGGGTTGCCACATCTTGCAATTTTGAGCGGGCGGCAGGCGGCAAATGCCGGTTATCTGCTCAATCCGAGCTTGCGCTCGCTGAAACGTGACCCTCGTGACCCAAAACAATCATCCTGGACTTGGTGCTGGGCGGTACATGACATGCAATACCGGTTCGACGAGTTGGTGCGCGGGAGCGTGGCGTGGACGGGGCGGCGAACTCCCTGATTTCTTCGTCAGCCACGCGGGAGACGGAGCCGGGTGGCGCGGCGCTGTGGACCGGGGCCGCCGTGGCGGTGCTCAACGCGGCCTATCCGGGGGATGAGTTCATGCATTGGCCGGCCTTCGAGCGGCCGCTGCCGCACAACCGGGACGGGGCGCAAATCGCTGGTGATGATCTTGGCACGCCCCTGGCGCTCCTGCTCAATCAGACCGGCTACCACCTCGACGCGCGCGCAGCCTACGACCTCGCCGAGCCGCTCTACCAACGCTCCCTCGCGATCCGCGAAACAGCGCTGGGACCGGGCGCCTTCGTTACCCCAACACCCTCCCCCTTCCCAACACCCCCGTCGGATCCAGCACCCCCTTCACCGCCCGCATCAGCTCCATCTCCACGGCCCCCTTCACCTCCACCAGCAACTCGCGCTTCAGCCGGCCGATGCCGTGTTCGGCGCTGATCGATCCGCCCAGCTCGCGCACCAGGCCGTAGACCACCGCGCTCACCTCGTCGGTGCGCGCCAAGTACGCCGCCTTGTCCATGCCGACGGGCTGGCTGGTGTTGTAGTGCAGGTTGCCGTCGCCGAAATGGCCGAAGGGGAGGGGGCGGATTCCCGGCATGACGCGCTCTAACGCGAGGTTGCCGCGCGCGATCAGCTCGGGGATGGCGGCGATGGGGACGGAGACGTCGTGCTTGATGCTGCCGCCCTCGAATTTCTGCGTTTCCGACAGGTCCTCGCGCATGGCCCACAGGGCGCGGGATTGGGCGATGGTTTCGGCCAGCGCGACGTCCTCGATGGCGCCGGCCTCCAGCGCGGCGGAGAGTTCGCGCTCGGCCAGGGCGCGGGTGGCGCCGTCGTCGGTGAAGCCGGAGAGTTCCAGGAGCACGTACCAGGCGTGCTTGCCGGCCAGCGGATCGCGGTGCTGGGGAAAGTGGCGCGTGACGAAGTCCACGGCCAGACGCGGCAGCAGCTCGAAGGCGGTGAGGGCGGGGCCGGCGGTTTCGCGGATGCGCGTGAAGAGGCTGAGCGCCGCTTCGGGCGAGGCCAGGCCCACGAAGGCGGTGGCGCGCTCGCGGGGGCGCGGCCAGAGTTTCAGGACGGCCGCCGTGATGACGCCGAGCGTGCCCTCGGCGCCGATGAACAGGTGCTTCAGGTCGTAGCCGGTGTTGTCCTTGCGGAGCGAGCGCAGGCCGTTCCAGATGCGTCCGTCGGCCAGCACCACTTCAAGTCCCAAAACCATGTCGCGCGCGTTGCCATAGGCCAGCACCTGGATGCCGCCGGCGTTGGTGGAGAGCGTGCCGCCGACCATGCAGGAGCCCTCGGAGGCGAGGCTGAGCGGGTAGAGGCGGTCAGCGGCCTCGGCGGCGAGTTGCACGGTGCGCAGCGTGACGCCGGCCTCGGCGGTGAGTGTGTAGCCTTGCGGGTCTAGCGAGCGGATGGCGTTCATGCGGGCGAGCGAGAGGATGACTTCCTCTCCGCTCTCGTCGGGCACCTGCGCGCCGGTGAGGCCGGTGTTGCCCGATTGCGGGATGATCGGCGTGCCGGTGGCGTGGGCGAGGGCCATGATGGCCGACACTTCGGCTGATGTGCGGGGGCGGAGGACCAAGCTGGTCCTGCCGTGCCAGAGGCCGCGCCATTCCTCGGTGTACGGCGCGATATCGGCGGGAGCGGTCAACGCGTTGGGCGCGCCCACGATGGCGGCGAATTTGGCGATAGTGTCGGGGGTGGGCATGGGCGAGGTCCGGATTAAACGGGGACAGTTTACTATATATACGCGTCACAACTATGCAAACATGGACAGCTCATCAGCGCGATATAAGTAAACTGTCCCCGTTTAATCACCCGAGCGTATACTGCCGCGTCGCCTCAGGATCGTCCGTGCTCGGCTTGATCGCAGCCAATTCGTCCCACACCGCCAGCGGGATCGGATGCGCGGCCCAGGCCAGCGTTTCCGCCACCCGCTCGGGTTTCGACACACCGCAGATGGTCGAGGCAATGCGTTTGTCGCGCATCGAGAACTGCAGCGCGACCGCCCCCGGGGGCACATTGTGCCGGGCGCAGATCGCCTCCACCTGGCGCACCGGCCCGAGCACGGCCTCGCTGGCGAGCTGATAGGCGTAGCGCCCGTAAGCCACGCCCTTGGCGAACACGCCGCCGGCGTAGGGCGCGGCGTTCAGCACGGCGATGCCCCGGCTCACTGCGAAGTCGATCATGCGTTCCGCGTTGCGGTTCACGACCGTAAAGCGGTTGTGCGTGATCAGCGCGTCGAATTCCCACTCCCCAAGGATCGGCATCATGACGTCGACCCGTCCCGCCGCCAGCCCCACGGCCGTGCACAGACCTTCCGCCTTCATCTTGAACAGTTCCGCGATCGGGCCGGTCTTGGCCGTCACTTCGGCGAGATCGGCGCAATGCTCGGGATCGTGCAGGTGCAAGAGGTCGATCTTGCTGACATTGAGCGCCTTCAGGCTCTCCTCCAGCGAGCGGCGGGCGCGGCCGGCTTCGAAGCGCGAGGTCGTGAAGTCGCGGTCGAGCTTGCTGGAGATGACGAAGCCCTTGGGCAGCCCGCCCAGTTCCTTAATCACCGCGCCGATACGCTCCTCGCTACGGCCCGTTCCGTAGTTGCGCGAGGTGTCGATGACATTGGCCGGCCCGGCAAAGATCGCGCGGATGGTGGCATAGGCGCGTTCCTCGTCCACGGCATAGCCGTAGGTTTCGGGCATATTGCCCAGGCCCGAGGTGCCGAAGGCGATCGGCGTGACCTCAAGGCCGGTATGGCCGAGGCGGGTTTTGGCAAGGGTGGGGCTGGGCATGGCGTAGGCTCCGCTGCGATGGGAATGGAGCGCGACACTGGACCAAGGCGGCGTTCGGGGCAAGAATAAACGGGGACAGTTTACTTATATCGCGTGCCGATGGATCGCGCAATGCGGCGATACATCAACGCGATATAAGTGAACTGTCCCCGTTTAGTCCTGTCTATGGTCGCGTTTACTCAAGCGCACACCGGGTGTATTCGACTGAGCCTGACGTAAGGAGGCCACCATGAAAATTACCGTCGAAACCAAAGTCGCGGCCCCGATCGCCGAGGTCTGGCGCGCCTGGACCACGCCGGCCGACATCGTCAAGTGGAATGCCGCCTCGGACGATTGGCACACCACCAAGGCCACGGTGGACTTGCGCGTCGGCGGGGCGTTCTCATCCCGCATGGAAGCCAAGGACGGCAGCTTCGGGTTCGATTTTGCCGGGACCTACACGAAGGTCGAGACCCACAAACGGCTCGAAGCCACCTTCGGCGACCGGACCATGCAGATCGAATTCATTCCGGGGACGGATGGCGTGACAGTGCGCGAAACCTTCGACGCCGAGACGCAGAATCCCGAAGAGCTGCAGCGCAACGGCTGGCAAGCGATCCTGAACAATTTCAAGAAACACGTTGAGGGGTAAGCGGGGACGGAAATAAACGGGACAGTTTACTTATATCGGAAATAAACGGGGACAGTTTACTTATATCGCGACGGAAATGTTTCGTTGTTTGAAGGCAGGTGCAGCGATATAAGTAGACTGTCCCCGTTTGCCCCCGTCTACTCCGCCCGTGCCGGCCGACCTGGTTTCCGCCGCGCCAGCACCCGGCCTGACGCGGCCTCCAGCTGCGCAACGAAGTCTTTCCCACCCAGCGGCCTGCCGGTCCGTTCATGAGCGCGGATCTGCGCGGCGCTCTCCTCGCTCAGCCCCTGCCCGAGGAACTTCGCCCACGAGCCGACCCCATCGAGCGGGGCCGGTCGGTCCTTGGCCACCAGATGCATCGGTGCGGCGGGCCAGATGCGCGGCCGCACTGGACCAGGGCCAGGCCTCGGGTGCTTCGGCCAGCTTGGCGCGCACGGGATTGAGTTCGACATAGCGCACCGCGATGAGGAGATGCTCGGGATCGAGCGGGCAGGAGTGGAAGCGCTCCTGCCACAGGTGCCCCGACCAGCCCTCGCGCTTGTTGACCACGGCGGTATAGCGCCGATGCGCATCGGCGAACGCGCGGCGCAGCCCCCCGGCATCGGTGGGAACGGCGACCAGATGTACGTGGTTCGGCATCAGGCACCAGGCCAGCACGGCGACCTGTGCCTTCGTGCAGCCCTCGGCGATCAGGTCGCGGTAGCGCTCGTAGTCGGTCTCGTGGAAGAACACCTGCTGGCGCCGGTTGCCGCGTTGGGTCACGTGATGTGCAACGTCTGGGATGACGACGCGGGCAAGGCGGGCCATAGGCGCTCCTCTAATGGGTAAAGCGGGGAAATAAACGGGGACAGGAAGTAAAACGGGGACAGTTTACTTATATCGCGTCACCGCTGTCCGAACAAGCCCGAACCTTTAGCGCGATATAAGTAAACTGTCCCCGTTTTACTTCCCCGTTTGACTGCTGTCTCTGTTCGCCCCCACCTTGATCTCCGCCCCAATCTCCCCCATGACATGCCGCAGCGCAGCATAACCATGGGTGCCCGATGTCGATCCTCGTTTCCGCCGCCACCAAAGTCATCTGCCAGGGATTTACCGGCGCGCAGGGTACCTTCCACTCCGAGCAGGCAATAGCCTATGGCACCCAGATGGTCGGCGGCGTGACGCCAGGCAAAGGCGGGTCAGTGCACCTCGGGCTGCCGGTGTGGGACACGGTGGCCGAGGCCCGCCGCGCCACTGGCTGCGACGCCTCCGCCATCTATGTCCCTCCCCCGTTCGCGGCTGACGCGATCCTGGAGGCCATATCGGCCGAAGTGCCGCTGATCGTGTGCATCACGGAAGGCATCCCGGTCATGGATATGATCAAGGTCAAGCGCGCTTTGCAGGGCTCGAAATCGCGCCTGATCGGGCCGAATTGCCCAGGCCTCTTGACGCCCGGCGAGTGCAAGATCGGCATCATGCCCGGCAACATCTTCATGAAGGGCTCGGTCGGCATCGTGTCGCGCTCGGGCACGCTGACCTACGAGGCGGTGAAGCAGACCACGGACGCCGGCCTCGGCCAGACCACGGCAGTTGGCATCGGCGGCGATCCGATCAAGGGCACCGAGCACATCGACGTGCTGGAGATGTTCCTGGCCGATCCCGCGACCAAGAGCATCGTCATGATCGGCGAGATCGGCGGCTCGGCCGAGGAAGAGGCGGCGGAGTTTCTGGCGAGCGAGGGGCGCAAGGGCCGGGGCAAGCCGACGGTTGGGTTCATCGCCGGGGTGACGGCGCCTCCAGGGCGGCGCATGGGCCATGCCGGCGCGATTATCTCGGGCGGTAAGGGTACGGCGGGGGCCAAGATCGAGGCGATGCGGATGGCGGGGATCACGGTGGCGGCCAGCCCGGCAGCGCTGGGGACGACGCTGGCGGGGGTGTTGGGGAGGTAGTAAGGTTTATCGGTTGGTCTGGAAGGAGTGGCAGTCATGATCAGTTGGAGCTTGCAGGAAGCCGAGGCTCGGTTGGAGGAGCTGGTTGCGAATGCGCCAGTGGTCGGTCCGCAAGAGATTACTGATGATGGCAAGCCGGTAGCGGTGCTTATGACGGTTCAGGAGTATGAGCGGAAGGTGGACGAGCAAAGCTCGGTGGCTCGCGCCACCCATTCCAATAAGGTGCAGGAAGCAACTTAGCGCGACGTTGGCCAGCGAGGGTTTTCTTCAGGCCGCAGGCGCTGCCGGCCTTGACTGAACTTTTTCTCGGAACATTTTATCAACTAGTGGTTTTAAACCTTGTGCGATTCGGTCCACGCCGGTGGATTCAAAGATGCCCCTATGCACAGCGTTGAAAATAAGCAGAGAACAGAGACCAACTTGTGCAGTAGCGCGGACGCGAAACCATAGCAACGGCCCGTCGCCGTGCAAGTATGAAGAGTCGATCCTTCTAACCTTATTGTCAGCTGTGAGGCGCGCGCTGCTGAGAACGCCCAATGGGTTTGGATGCGCGCCAAATTCAATCGTCTCATCGTAGAAATAGTTCCAAACCCTACTCATTTCGCTGTCTACATCAATCAGAATCGGCTTCAGTTTGACTATTTTGAAGGACTCCTTCTGTTCCTTTGTTGAACTCTCGTCATCGTTTCGCTTCAACCAAATTTCAAGCAATTCCGGTTTCTTGACGACACAGGCGCCATAGAGCGTAAACTCTAAACAAGAGCGACAGACAACGGTTGACTCCACGGCTTGGCCGGCCATCGCCAGGCTTGCAGCGACCCGGAAGGCCGAGTGCGCACGGTGCAGCATAACCAAGCTGACAAATTCTTTAGAGTCGACGGGCTCGCTAAAGACTCTGACAAAGCAATCGTCGATCTGCCGAAGAATGGAGAATTCTTTTGGGTAATTAGCGAACGTGGCGAATTGATTTCCTCGCGCGTCTTCGATCGTTTCCGTAATTCCATCTTTTGCCCAATTCGGCGGTGCGGGTATCGTAGTATTATTCATGAAAATTAGCTCTTTCTGTTTTGATATTATTCTATCAAGCAGCATTCATAAAAATATCGCGTTGTAGCAATTTTTCGGCCCTAGGACTACTTTCAAACCAGCTACGATACGTTTCGAAGTTTGCTTGGTCGGAAAAAGTCGCGAATATGTTGTGCGCCACGCCACGAGCTATCAACTTGTAACCCCGCTCTTCTGGCAGCGACGCCTTTGTCCGTTCGGCTTCGGCGTGCGCCCGCGCCAACCCCTCCGGGTCCGCGTCGATCATCTCCAGCATGCTCACCATGGCCGTCACCGGCTTCTGATCGCCGATCTCCCAGGCGCGGATGTTGGCGACCGGAATGCCGTAGCGGTCGGCGAAGGCTTGCTGGCTGAGGCCGAGCCGCAGGCGGAGCAGTCGCACGAAAGGCATGGGCCGCATCCGGGCCACCTGCTCGCGCGTTTGGGGTGGGCAGTCCGGATCACGGAGTGCCGCGGCGGTGATGGCGGCGTCTTCTTCGTCCGTCATGGCGTCCGCGGCCTGGCGGGCCATCTCTGCCGCCCTCGCCCATTTGGCCGCTTCGAAGGCGGATCGTTTCGTCGCCATAGTATCTCACCTCGGGTTTCTCAGCTTTGCGTAAGCTGATGACGTGGGTAGTCGTGCCGCGGACCGTGAAGACCAGAAAGTACAAAACGACGCCGACGAAGCCGAAGGCTGTTTCACGTAACTCGCCATAGTCCTCGCGGTCATCGATGGCGTACACCGCCGAAGCCCAGTCAAAGCGCTCGGCCTCGTCAAGTCCAATGCCGTGTTCGGCCAGGTTCGCCCGGTCTTTGGCAGGGTCCCATGTAAACTTGCGGTCGGCCATGCCATACAGGCTACCTGTATAACACGGGGCGGTCTCGTTTGAAATGCGTAAATTGAGCTGGGCAAGCTCCTAGTTGCTTGGCGTCAAAGCCGGATGCGAGCGACCGGGCGTGGCCTCCCTTCTCATGACCACCCACCCCCAAATGATTTGACAACCACCCCCGTCCCGCGCGACCCAGAAGCCGGAATCGGCAGTTCGGCCGCGCTGCAGCATAAGCGCGCCTTGCAAGGACAACTCTATGACGCGACAACCCGCGAACGAGGCCTTTCTCAACACCTCGTTTCTTTATGGCGCCAACGCCCCGTACATCGAGGAACTGTACGCCGCCTACCGGGAAAATCCCAATAAAGTCAACGAAGAATGGCGCAAGTTCTTCCTTGCGCTGAAGGACGACTCCGCCCCACAAACAGCCGATCACGGGCCGTCCTGGCAGCGCAACGGCATGGCCCGGCTCAAGGGCGCGGAGGCCGAGATCGTCGGCGCGCTGTCGGGCGATTGGGGGTTGCCCGAGCGGCACATCTCCGAGCGCATCCAGGAACGGGCGCAGGCCCATGGCGTCGAACTCTCGCCGACGCTGGCCTTGCGCGCCACCCAGGACTCCATCCGCGCCATCAATCTCATCCGCTCCTATCGCGTCACGGGCCACCTTGAGGCCGATCTCGATCCGCTCGGGCTGGCCGAGCGCAAGGAGCACCCGGAGCTGCGGCCCCTCACCTGGGGCTTCACTGAGAACGATCTCGACCGGCCGATCTTCATCGACAACGTGCTGCCGGAGGTGGAAATCGCCTCGGTGCGCCAGATCGTTGATATCCTGCGCGCCACTTATTGCGGGCATATCGGCGTCGAATACATGCACATCACGGAGCTTGCCGAGCGGCGCTGGATCCAGCGGCGCGTTGAGGGCAAGGAAGTGAAGTTCACGCCGCGCGGCAAAATCGCGATCCTGAACAAACTGATCGAGGCCGAGAGCTTCGAGAAGTTCTGCGATGTGAAATACACCGGCACCAAGCGCTTCGGGCTGGACGGCGCCGAGGCGACCATCCCCGCGCTGGAGCAGATCATCAAGCGCGGCGGCGCGCTGGGCGTGAAGGAGATCATCATCGGCATGGCCCATCGCGGCCGGCTGAACGTGCTGGGCAACGTGATGGGCAAGCCGTTGCGCGCCATCTTCAACGAGTTCAAGGGCGGGTCGTCCAAACCGCAGGACGTCGAGGGATCGGGCGACGTCAAGTACCACCTCGGCGCCTCGTCCGACCGCGAATTCGACGACAACACCGTGCACCTCTCACTTACGGCGAACCCGTCTCATCTGGAGATCGTCGACCCCGTGGTGCTCGGCAAAGTGCGCGCCAAGCAGGATCAACTGGGCGACAAGAAGCGCGAGATGGCGTTGCCGCTGCTGATCCATGGCGATGCGGCGTTTGCAGGCCAAGGCGTAGTCGCCGAATGCTTCGGGCTGTCGGGCCTGCGCGGGCATCGTACCGGCGGCTCGATCCATTTCATCATCAACAATCAGATCGGCTTCACCACGGCCCCGCGCTATGCGCGCTCTTCGCCGTACCCGTCCGATGTCGCGCGTATGATCCAGGCGCCGATCTTCCATGTCAACGGCGACGATCCCGAAGCTGTCGTACACGTCGCAAAGATCGCGACCGAGTTCCGCCAGCGCTATCACAAGCCGGTCGTCATCGACATGTTCTGCTACCGCAAGCATGGCCACAACGAGGGCGACGAGCCGAGCTTTACGCAGCCGCTGATGTACGAGCGTATTCGGGCGCATACGCCTGTTGTGTCCCTCTATTCCACCGCGCTGGTTGAGCAGGGTGTGCTGTCTGCCGACGAGGTCGATAAGATGAGTGCGGACGTTCGCGCGCATCTGGACGGGGAGCTGGCGCTGGCCGACGGTTACAAGCCGAACAAGGCCGACTGGCTGGACGGCAAGTGGGCGAGCTTCCATCAGGCCGAAGACGGCGACCGGCGCGGCAACACCGCGGTCGAGATCGATGTGCTGAAGGAGGTCGGCAAGCGTGTCACGACCGTGCAGAGCGGCTTCACGCTGCACAAGACACTGGAAAAGCTGCTGCAACGCCGTGCCGAAATGGTCGAGACCGGCAAGGGGATCGACTGGGCCATGGCCGAGGCGCTGGCCTACGGCACGCTGCTGAACGAGAAATTCGGTGTCCGGCTCTCCGGTCAGGACGTGGAGCGCGGCACCTTCTCGCAGCGCCACGCTGTGCTGATCGATCAGAAGACGGAGAAGCGCTGGACGCCACTGAAACACATCGCCGCCGACCAGGGCGCGTTCGAGATCATCAACTCGATGCTGTCGGAAGAGGCGGTGCTGGGCTTCGAATATGGCTACAGCCTGGCAGAACCAAAAGCGCTGGTGCTGTGGGAGGCGCAGTTCGGCGATTTCGTCAACGGCGCGCAGGTCGTCATCGACCAGTTCATCTGCTCGGGGGAAACCAAGTGGCTGCGCATGTCGGGCCTCGTACTGCTGCTGCCGCATGGCTATGAAGGGCAGGGCCCGGAGCATTCCTCGGGCCGCGTCGAGCGCTTCCTGCAGCTGTCGGCCGAGGACAACTGGCAGATCGCCAATGTGACCACGCCCGCCAACTATTTCCACATCCTGCGCCGCCAGCTGCATCGCGATTTCCGCAAGCCGCTGGTGATCATGACCCCGAAGTCGCTGCTCAGGCATAAGCGCGTGGTCTCGAGCCTCGACCAGATGGGCCCGGGATCGACCTTCCACCGTGTGCTGAAGGATGGCGCGCAGACCATCCCGGGCGAGAAGATCCAACTTAAGCCCGATGCGCAGATCCAGCGCGTGGTGGTGTGCTCGGGCAAGGTCTACTACGACCTCTATGAAGCGCGCGAGGCCGCTGGCATCGACGATGTCTACATTCTCCGCGTCGAACAACTGTATCCGTTCCCCGGCAATACGCTGACGCTGGAACTGGCCCGTTTCCCGCAGGCCGACGTGCTGTGGTGCCAGGAAGAGCCCAAGAACATGGGCGCCTGGACGTTCGTCGAGCCGAACCTGGAAGCCGCCATGGAGCAGGCCGGCTGCATCGAACCGCGCCCCGGCTACGTCGGCCGGCAGGCCTCGGCGTCCACGGCGACCGGGCTGCTCAGCAAGCACAACGCCGAGCAGGCCGCGCTGGTCAAAGCGGCGATAACAGTTTGAATTCCACCTTCGAGGGACGATCATAAATGAGCATCGAATTCCGCGTGCCTACGCTGGGCGAGAGCATCGTCGAGGCGACCGTCGCCAAATGGCTGAAACAGCCGGGCGAGACAGTGAAGGCCGACGAGCCGCTGGTGGAGCTGGAGACCGAGAAGGTGGCCGTGGAAGTGCCCGCGCCTGCCGCCGGCGTGATGGGCGCGCACCAAGTCAAGCAAGGTGAGAGCGTTGGCGTCGGCCAGGTCTTGGGCTCGATCAGCGAAGGGACGGGCACGCTCAGCATTGACCCGGTGGGAACGACCGTGGTGTCGCAAGCTGTCAAGGCGGCGATACCGGCGGCGGCGCCCCTGACCGCTGCGCCGGCGGTCGCGGCGCTCACCCGCGGTGGCCCGATGATGCCGCCCGCCCCCTCGGCCAGGAAGCTGATGACGGAAAAGGGCCTCACGCCCGATCAGGTGCCCGGAAGCGGCGTGCGCGGACAGATCCTCAAGGGCGACGTGATGGGCGCAACGGTCGCGACCGTGGCCGTCGCCCCGCCCCCGGCCTCGCTCCATCCCAGCTCCACGCCCGTCCCCTCGGCCCGCGCCGCCGTGCCGCCCGAGGACGCCGCGCGCGAAGAGCGCCAGCACATGAGCCGCTTGCGCCTGACCATCGCGCGCCGCCTGAAGGACGCCCAGAACACCGCGGCAATGTTGACGACTTTCAACGACGTCGACATGAGTGCAGTCATGGACCTGCGCGCTCAGTACAAGGAGTTGTTCGAGCAGAAGCACGGCATCAAACTCGGCTTCATGGGCTTCTTCGTGAAAGCCTGCCTGCAGGCGCTGAAGGAGGTGCCGGCCGTCAACGCCGAGATCGATGGCGAGGATCTGGTTTACAAGAACTACTACCACATCGGCATCGCGGTCTCGACCGACCGTGGCCTGATCGTCCCTGTACTGCGCAATGCCGATCAGCTGACGCTGGCCCAGATCGAGGCCAACATCGCCGACGCCGCCAAGCGTGGCCGCGAGGGCAAGCTGACGATTTCGGAGATGCAGGGCGGCACCTTCTCGATCACCAACGGCGGCGTATTCGGCTCCATGCTCTCGACGCCGATCCTGAACGCGCCGCAGTCCGGCATCCTGGGTATGCACCGGATTGAAAAACGCGCCGTGGTGCGCGACGATCAGATCGTCATCAAGCCGATGATGTATCTGGCGCTGAGCTACGATCACCGCATCGTCGACGGGCGCGATGCGGTGACGTTTCTGGTGCGCGTGAAGGAGGGGTTGGAAGATCCCAAGCGGTTGATCCTGGAGCTGTAGCACGTGCCGACAGTTGCGCTTGTCGATGGCGTGAAAACTGTCTTCTATGCCAATGAGCATCCGCCTCTTCACTTTCATGCGAAATATGCTGAGCACCAGGCTGTGTTCAATGTGAAGACGCTGGAAATCGAACAGGGGTAACTGCCAGCGGCCAAGAAACGAAAGGTGTTACAGTGGGCTCAGACGCGAAAGGCCGAATTGGCGAGAGCGTTCGATCAGGCGCTGGCAAAACAGCGGGTCGATCCAATCGTGTGAAGCCGCTCCCGCGCTTAAAGTCAGTTCAAGCAGTTATGCATGGCGTTTTGAAGCTGGAATTCCTCGACGGCTACGAGGGTGTCGTCGATCTCCGCCCGCTTATCGCCGACGGTGAGGTGTTCGAGTGGATCAGAAGCAAGCAAAACTTTTTGAAGGCCCAGTTGGACAACTATGGCCATTGCGTACTCTGGATTGACGATTCAGGTGGAGAAGTTGACCTCAGCGCCGACAGCCTGCGGCGAGATTGCGAACGTCAGGCTGCCGTGCATCAGCTTATGCGAGCATAGCGGCGGGTGATCGCACAGGACTGACCTTCAAGCGGGAACAACATGACCTACGATTTGATTGTCATCGGCACGGGCCCCGGCGGCTACGTGTGCGCCATTCGCGCGGCCCAGCTTGGGCTGAAGGTCGCGGTGGTGGAAAAGCGCGCGACCCACGGGGGGACGTGCCTCAACGTCGGTTGCATTCCGTCCAAGGCCCTGCTGCATGCGTCCGAAATGTTCGAGGAGGCAGGCCACGGCTTTGCCGCCATGGGCATCGGCGTTTCGCCCACGCTCGATCTCGCCAAGATGCAGGCCTTCAAAGATGAGGGCGTGAAGGGCAATGTGCAGGGCGTCGAGTTCCTTCTGAAGAAGAACAAGATCGACGCGCACCGCGGCACGGGACGCATCCTCAGGGATGGCAGCGTCGAGGTTACCCCGGAAGGCGGCGCGCCGACGGTGCTGGAAAGCAAGGCCATCGTCATTGCGACGGGGTCGGACGTTACGCGGCTGAAGGGGATCGAGATCGACGAGAAGCGCATCGTGTCCTCGACGGGTGCGCTGACGCTCGACAAGGTTCCGGGCCATCTCGTGATCGTCGGCGCGGGCGTTATCGGCCTGGAGCTGGGCTCGGTCTGGCGGCGGCTCGGGGCCAAGGTGACAGTGGTGGAATTCCTCGACCGCATCCTGCCGGGTATGGACGCCGAAGTGGCGAAACAGTTCCAGCGCATCCTGACCAAGCAGGGCTTTGCCTTCAAGCTCGGTTCCAAGGTGACGGGCGCTACGCAATCCGGCGAGAAACTGTCCGTAAGCGTCGAACCGGCGGCGGGCGGGGCACCTGAGACGCTGGAGGCCGACGTGGTGCTGGTCGCCATCGGTCGCCGTCCGTATACGGCGGGGCTCGGGCTGGAGGATCACGGTGTTGAGTTGGACCCGCAAGGCCGCATCGTGGTCGACGAGCACTATCAATCGACCCGCGCCGGCATCTTCGCCATCGGCGACGTCATCGCGGGGCCCATGCTGGCGCACAAGGCTGAGGACGAGGGCATGGCGCTGGCCGAAATGCTGGCGGGCCAGGCCGGGCATGTGAACTACGGCGTGATCCCGAGCGTGATCTACACCTATCCCGAGGTCGCTTCGGTTGGCGCGACCGAGGACGATCTCACCAAGGCGGGCGTGGCGTTCAACAGCGGAAAGTTCCCGTTCACAGCGAACGGCCGCGCCAAGGTCAATCGGACCACGGACGGCTTCGTGAAGGTGCTCGCCGACGCCAAGACAGACCGCGTGCTGGGCGTGCACATCATCGGTCCCGACGCAGGCACGCTGATTGCGGAGTGCGCCGTGCTGATGGAATTCGGCGGCTCGGCCGAGGATCTGGCGCGCACCTGCCACGCCCATCCGACGCTGTCGGAGGCGGTGAAAGAGGCCGCGCTGGCGACGGCGAACCGGGCGATTCATATGTGAATGTTCTCCGCCTGCGGAGCGACGGACCCTCCTCTCCCCCGTTTTCCAGGGGAGAGGAGACCGCGTCTCGCAGCCGACCTTTGGGAGGCAAGAGCCACGCGGTCGGCGAGGGGCAGGTACTGGCTCCGGCCCCGTGCGACCTGTACGGAGCAAGCTGCTGCCCCTCACCTGTCGCTGTTTCCTCGGCTTCGCCTCGGGCGACCTCCTCTCCCCCGCGAAGATGCGGGGGAGAGGAGGGTCCCAGCCCCATGGACTTAAGCCGATGGGGACACGAAGTTCATCTTTGGCTCAAGAGCTGGTAATCTGACCTTGAGTAATCGTCAGGCCAAAGATGAACATCATGTCCCCCACCGCACTCCTTGCCGCCGAGCGCGCCCGCTTTGCTGCGGCAAACCCCCGCTCGGCGGCTCTGGCAGTAGAGACGAAAAAGCACTGGCTTGCGGGCGTGCCACTGCACTGGATGGCCGATTGGGGAACGCCGCATCCCCTCTTTGTCGCCAGCGCGCAGGGCAACCGGCTCACCGACGTGGATGGCCACACTTACATCGACTTCTGCCTCGGCGACACCGGCGCCATGTTCGGCCACTCACCCGCCCCGGTCATGGATGCCATCGCGCGCCAGCTTGGCCGGGGGCTGACGACCATGCTCCCGTCCGAAGATGCCGCGCCGGTCGGCCGTCTGCTGGGGGAGCGTTTCGGCCTCCCATTCTGGCAAGTCACCGCCACCGCCAGCGACGCCAACCGCTCGGTCATCCGCTGGGCGCGCGGCGTCACCGGTCGCCGGAAAGTCCTGGTTTTCAACGGCTGCTATCACGGCGCAGTCGACGACGCTTTCGTGTCGCTCGAAAACGGCGCGCCACGCAACCGTCCCGGCCTGGTCGGCCAGGTGCAGGACTTGACGCAGACTACCACCGTCATCGAATTCAACGATCTCGACGCGCTCTCCAAGGCGCTGGCCAACCGAGACATCGCCTGCGTGCTCGCCGAGCCGGTCATGACCAACTGCGCCATGGTGCTTCCCGATCCCGGCTACCACGAGGAGCTGCGCCGCCTCACCCGCGAAGCCGGCACGCTGCTGATCATCGACGAGACGCACACCATCTCGTCGTCGGCCTCCGGATATACGGGAGCGCATGGCCTGGAGCCGGATCTGTTCGTGCTCGGCAAACCCATCGCCGGCGGGATCCCCTGCGCCGTCTACGGCTGGAGCGCCGAGGTCGATGCCCGCATCCGGAAACTCCTCGCCGGCAAAGAGTCTGGCTATTCCGGCATCGGCACCACGCTCTCGGGCAGCCCCTTGCAACTCGCCGCCATGCGCGCCGTCCTCGAGCACGTCCTCACGCCGGCCACCTATGCGGCTGCAACTCCGATCGCCGAATATCTCGAATCCGGTATCGCCGCGCTCATCTCGAAACACCAACTCTCCTGGCACGTTGTCCGCGTCGGTCTGCGCGCCGAAATTCTCACCGCGCCCGTCCCGCCTCGCAATGGCGCCGAGGCCAACCTCATCGCACACGGCCCGGTCGAGCAGGCTTTGCATCTCTATTGTCTGAATAGGGGTGTCCTTATCACCCCGTTTCACACTATGCTGCTGGTATCGCCCGCCACCGCGCGGGACGACATCACCCACCTGCTGCATATCCTTGAAGGAGCATTTGCGGCCTTGATCCGGGGCTCCGCGCCCTGAAATGCTAAGGACACTACATCATGACTGCCCTGCCAGACGGCGCCAAGCTCGCCGCCGAAGCGCGCTCTTTTCTTGAAGCCAACCGGGACGTTACGCATATCGCCATGGTCTTTACCGACCTGTGCGGCGTGGCTCGCGGCAAACTGCTCACCCGCGAAGAACTCGAACCCGCCTTCCGCTCCGGCCGCTATTTCCCGGGATCGATGCTCAGCATCGACGTCACCGGCCGCGATGTCGAAGAGACCGGCCTGGTCTGGGAAGATGGCGACGGCGATCGCCTCTGTTGGGCCGTCCCCGGGACCCTCTCCCGCGTGCCCTGGCTGATGCCGAACGACACCGAGGCGCAGTATCTCGCGACCATTCACGAGTTGGATGGCACCCCAGCGGTCGCCGATCCGCGCCAGACCCTCGCCCGCGTTATCGAGCGCTTTTACGCCGAGACCGGGCTGACACCGGTCGCCGCCATCGAGTTGGAATTCTACCTCATGGACCGCGACAGTGCGCTCGCTGGCCGCCCGACCCCGCCGCGCTCGCTGACCAACGGAGCGCTGACCAACCAGATCCAGTGCTATCTCTTGCAGGATCTGGAGGACTTCGGCCCGTTCTTCCGCGATATGTACGCGGGCGCCGAAATCCAGGGCATCCCGGCAGAAGCGCTGATCTCGGAATACGCACCCGGTCAGATGGAAATCGGCCTCAAGCACCGCGCCGATGCCTTGCGGGCCTGCGACGACGCCATCATGTTCAAACGCCTGGTCAAGGGCACCGCAGACAAGCACAAGCTGATCGCCAGCTTCATGGCAAAGCCGTACCGCGACCAGGCCGGTTGCGGCATGCACATCCATGTCAGCCTGAACGACAAGCACGGCAAGAATGCCTTCGCCAGCCCTGATCCGGCCAAGCATCCCCTGCTGCTGCATGCGGTCGCAGGCCTCAAGGACACGATGGCCGACAGCCTGGCCATCTACGCCCCGAACGCCAATTCGTACCGGCGCTTCCGTAAGCAGATGTACGCGCCGGTGAAGCCGAACTGGGGCATCAACAACCGCACGGTGTCGATCCGCATTCCGGCAGCCACCGGTTCGGCCTCGCATCTGGAGCATCGGATTTCCGGGGCGGACGCCAATCCGTACCTGGCACTGGCGGCTGTTCTGGGTGGCATGCTCTACGGCATCACGGGGAAACGCGATCCCGGGCCGCCGATCAAGGGCAACGGCTATGCCCAGCCCGCCGATCCGTTGCCGACCCACTGGATTGCGGCAATTGAGGCCTTGCGCAAATCAGCGCCGATGCGAGAGTACCTCGGCTCAAGATTCGTCGATGTATTCACGGCCATCAAGGAAGCTGAAGCAGACCGGTTCTACGCCGAACCGCAGCCGCTGGACTTCGACTACTACCTCCGGAACATCTGAACAATGCAACACAAGAACAGTCTGGGTCAGCTGATTGGGGCGCCTGTCCCGACCTGGACCGAGCGGCGTAAGCCACCCAAGGTCGCGGTTCGAGGGCAATACGCCGCCATCGAACCGCTCGACCCCAAGGCGCGCGCCGCCGAGCTGTTCGAGGCCGTCTCGGAGGACAAAGACGGCCGCATGTGGACTTACCTGCCGTATGGTCCATTCGTCACGCGGGAAGCCTATGCGGGTTGGATGTATCTCACCTGCATGGGCGACGACCCGCAGTTCTATTCGATCGTCGACCTGAAAGGCGGCGCGGTTGGCATGGCCAGCTTGATGCGTGTCGATCCCAAAGGCGGCTCGATCGAGGTCGGCCACATCAGCCTCAGCCCGCGCGCGCAGAAGAGCCGGGTGGCGACCGAAGCCATGTACCTGATGATGAAACGCGCCTTCGACGAACTGGCGTACCGCCGCTACGAATGGAAATGCGATGCGCTGAACGAAGCCTCACGCGCGGCGGCCGAGCGGCTGGGGTTCACCTACGAAGGCACCTTCCGCCAGGCCACCATGTATAAGGGCCGTAACCGCGATACCGCCTGGTTCGCAATTATCGACAAGGAATGGCCGTTCCTGAAATCGGCCTTCGAGACCTGGCTGAAGCCGGATAATTTCGATGCCGAGGGTAAGCAGAAGGTGCGGCTGTCAACGTTGACGGCAGAAGCGCTGAAGGAGGCGCGGGCGCCGGTGGTGTGAGGCTTGGCGAACTTCTCCTCTCCCCTCGCAACGAGGCGAGGGGAGAGGAGAAAAAATGCCCGAATTGCCCGAAGTAGAAACTGTGATGCGCGGGCTCACTCCAGCGATGGCGGGAGCGCGCATTGTCAGCGTCGAGCAGCGCCGGGCGGACCTGCGATTTCCGCTGCCTGAGCGGATGCCGGAGCGGCTGGCGGGGCGCCGTATCGTCAGCTTGAGCCGCCGCGCCAAATACATCCTGTTTCATCTCGATAAGGACGAAATTCTGATCGCCCATCTCGGCATGACGGGGCGGTTCACCGTCAGCACGCCCGTATCCGATGCGATGATCGCCGACGGCGCGTTCACCCAGGCTTCGGGGGGAGATCCCGCGC
This sequence comes from uncultured Alphaproteobacteria bacterium, assembly GCA_963732765.1. Classification (GTDB taxonomy): domain Bacteria; phylum Pseudomonadota; class Alphaproteobacteria; order Rhizobiales; family Hyphomicrobiaceae; genus JANYHF01. The sequence continues at coordinate 305,393 of CAVTAS010000001.1, forward strand.
ACGACCATGTGCTCATCCATCTCTCGAACCGGCACACCGTCACTTACAACGATGCGCGCCGTTTCGGCTACATCGATCTGCTGCCAACAGATGATATGCCAACGCACAAACTGTTCCGCGAACTTGGCGTCGAGCCGATGTCGGACGATCTGACGCCGGCCTATCTGGCAAGCCAAGCCGTTGGCCGCCGCGTCGATCTGAAGGCCTTCCTGATGGACCAGCATGTCATCGCGGGGCTGGGCAACATCTATGTCAGCGAGGCGCTCTTCCGCGCCCGCCTCAAGCCGACCCGCATGGCGCATACCATCGCCGACCGGCGCGGTCTCCCGCGCCCGCAAACCGTGGCGCTCACCAACGCCGTCCGCGAGGTGCTCGCCGACGCCATCGCGGCCGGCGGGTCAAGTTTGCGCGATTATGTGCAGGCGAGCGGCGAATTGGGCTACTTTCAGAAGGCCCATGCGGTCTATGATCGGGCCGATCGGCCCTGCCTGCGCGAGGCTTGCGGCGGTACCATCAGCCGGATCGTGCAAGGCACGCGCTCGACGTTCTATTGTCCCCGCTGCCAGCGTTGAGGAGAGGCCCCATGACATACGAGAACATCATCGTCGCGACCAAGGGCAAAGTCGGCTTGGTCACGCTCAACCGCCCCACCGCACTGAACGCATTGAACGACGCGCTGATCGCCGAACTCAACAACGCGCTCGACGCCTTCGAGGCCGATCCCGGGATCGGCGCTATCGTGATCACCGGCTCTGAGAAGGCCTTCGCCGCCGGGGCCGATATCAAGCAGATGCAATCGAAAACCTACATGGACGTGTTCAAGGAGGATTTCCTCTCTTCCTGGGACCGCGTCGCGCACTGCCGCAAGCCGACCATCGCGGCTGTGGCGGGATTCGCGCTGGGCGGCGGCTGCGAACTGGCCATGATGTGCGATTTCGTCATTGCGGCGGACACGGCCGAATTCGGTCAGCCTGAGATCGGGCTGGGCATCATGCCGGGCGCGGGCGGCACACAGCGTCTGACGCGGCTGGTCGGAAAGAGCAAGGCGATGGACTTGGTGCTGACCGGCCGGCGCATGAAGGCCGACGAGGCCGAGCGCTCGGGGCTGGTGGCGCGCGTGGTGCCGGCTGCGGGGCTGCTGGACGAGGCCATGAAGGCCGCCGACAAGATCGCGTCCTACTCGCAGCCGATCGCGGCCATGGCCAAGGAAAGCGTCAACCGGGCGGATGAAACAACGCTTACGGAAGGGTTGCTTTTCGAGCGCCGGCTGTTCCACGCCATGTTTGCAACCGACGATCAGAAAGAAGGCATGGCGGCGTTCGTCGAGAAACGCAAGCCGGCGTTCAAGGATCGGTAGGGCCTGGCGGCTGGCGCAGGACCACCCTCTCCCCCGTTTTCGGGGGAGAGGAGACCGCGTCTCGCAGGCGGCCTTTTCGCCGCCAAGAGCCACGCGGTCGGTGAGGGGCAGGAGCTTGCTCCGGCCCTTTCGCCACGAGTACGGAGCAAGCGGCTGCCCCTCACCCGGCGCTCTTTCCTCGCCTTCGGCTCGGGCGCCACCCTCTCCCCCCTGAAGAAGGGGGAGAGGGAAGTTTAAGCCTGCTCCGCATCCATGGGCTCGGTCCCCTTCACCTCGCCCTTGGCATCCAGCGTGATCTTCTCCACGCGCATCTCGGCCTGTTTCAGCAGCCGGTCGCAGTGGTCTTTCAGCGCTTCGCCGCGCTCCCAGATGTTAATGCTCTCCTCAAGCTCGACGTCGCCGCGCTCAAGGCGGCTGACGATCTGCTCAAGCTCCTTCAGCGAGCGCTCGAACGAGAGCTCCTTGATGTCGGGATAGCGGGTCGCCGGTTTCGCCACGTTGGTCTCCACGATCGTAACGTCGCGCCGTCAGGACGCGGCCTCCATGAGCACACCGATATGGGCCGCCGCCGAATGCGCAAGGCCGCCCAGATCATAGCCGCCTTCGAGCACCGAAACCACGCGTCCGTCAGCGCGTTTGGCCGCCCTATCCACAAGCCTGTGCGTCATCCAGGCGAAATCCTCTTCGACCAGCGCGAGCCCGCCGAGCGGATCGTCGCGATGGGCGTCGAAGCCGGCGGAAATGATCAAGAGATCGAAGCCGAAGGCGTCCAGCGCCGGCAGGATGCGCTCGTCGAACGCCGCCTTTGCCGCCGCGCCGCCGTCGCCCGAGCGGAGCGGGGCGTTGCAGATGTTGTTGTGGGCGCCGGTTTCGCTCAGCGCACCCGTCCCGGGATAGAGCGGCATCTGATGGATTGAGGCATAAAACAAGTCCGGCTTGTTCCAGAACACTTCTTGCGTGCCATTGCCGTGGTGGACGTCGAAATCGATTACTGCAACGCGCTCGGCTCCGTGCACGGCGCGGGCATGCTTGGCGGCGATGGCGGCATTTGAGAAGAAGCAGAAGCCCTGCACGCTCTGCGTTTCGGCGTGGTGACCAGGCGGGCGCGTGGCGCAGAAGGCGTTTTTGGCTTTGCCGGTCATGACCTGGTCGACCGCTTCTACTGCAGCGCCGCAGGAACGTAGTGCGGCCTCGAACGTGCCGTGCGCCATCGGCGTGTCGCTATCGACCAGAATGGTCGGCTCGCCTGCCTTGGGTTCGGCCTGGCGCAGCGACTCGATGAACACCATTGAATGCACGCGCCGGATAGCCTTTTCATCCGCCAGCGGAGCTTCGGCGCGCGTGAGCCCGCCGAACTTCGGATCGCGCAGCACCTGCTCGATGGCGCGCAGCCGGTCGGGTCGCTCGGGATGATGCGGGCCGGTGTCGTGCTTGAGGCAGGCGGGATGCGAGAGCAAGAGCGTGGACATATCAAGACTTTCGGGGTGATCAGACTTTGGCCTGGAGCGATTGGGGCGGCAAGCTGTCTTCGGGCACGAAGAAATCCGGGGCGAGATCGACCGTAGGATCGACACGGTACGGATCGAAGTCGGTGATGCCGCGAGAGGCCAGAAACGTATCGTCGATCAGGAACTGCCCGGTCAAGTCGCCCGACGGGGTGGTGACGATTGCGTAAGCCGCATCGGCCACGATCTCCGGCTTGCGGCTGGCGCGCATCATGGACGGCCCGCCGACCACATTGGCGATGGCGGCGGTGGCAATGGTGGTGCGCGGCCAGAGCGCGTTGACGGCGATGCCATCGGCTTTCAGCTCTTCGGCAAGGCCCAGAACGCAAAGACTCATGCCGTACTTCGCCATCGTGTAGGCGAGGTGCGGGCCGAACCAGCGCGGCTCCAGAGTGAGCGGCGGCGACAACATCAGGATGTGCGGGTTGGTGGAGTTTCGTAAGGCCGGCAGGCAGAGTTTGGACACCAGGAACGTGCCGCGCGTGTTGACGCCCATCATCAGGTCGTAGCGCTTCATCTCGGTGGCGTCGGTGTTGGAAAGCGATATGGCGCTGGCATTGTTCACACAGATATCGATACCGCCAAAGGCCTTTACGGTGGCCTCGACCGCGCCGGCGACCTCGGCCTCGTTGCGGATGTCGCATTGGATCGGCAGGGCTCGCCCTCCCGCAGCCTCGATCTCGGCCGCCGCGGTATGGATGGTGCCGGAGAGTTTGGGATGCGGTTCGCTGGTCTTGGCCGCGATGGCAATGTTGGCCCCGTCCCGCGCCGCGCGGAGCGCGATGGCAAGGCCAATGCCCCGGCTGCCGCCGGTGATGAACAAGGTTTTGCCTTTGAGACTGGTCATTGTGCGCTCACGGATCATTGGTAGGGGCGGCTAGCGGCCGCCCTCGTGCAGCGCGCTCGCTGATAGAGGGCGGTCGCAAACCGCCCCTACGCCGCAACCTTCCTCCGGCGGAATGGCCAAAGTACGATCCGTACAATGCTCATGATCTGCTCCCAAACGATCTTGATGATCATCACGTTGAATGACAGCCAGCCGACAAGCGGTGCAAAGAGCAACCAATAGAGTGTCTCCGAACCGATCCGCCCCGGCCAGCTGAACGGCGGCGCGATGCCCGCCACCTTGCGCTGTAGAAACGCCCACCAGCGGCGGGTCTCGTAAACCGCGATCAGGCCGACGCCCCAGCTGTAGGCCACCATGAACTGCAGCCAGGCCGGGATGCCAGGGATGACGCGACTGTCCAGGTCCCATTGCGTGTCGCGGCTGTTCAGGCTGGCGGTGGTCGACTGCGGCCCAACGTTGCCCGCGACCCGGCCCGCGAGATCGACGGCGAATTCGACTGTCGATTCGCCCAGGCTCTTGCCCGCAACCTCGCCACTGGCGGCTGGTGCATCGGCAGCGGCCGGCTTGGCGGAGAGGCGGAAATGTCCGCTGGCACCCCAATCGGCGTCGACAGTCAGCCGGCTTTGCCCGTGCGACAGAGCCGAAATGAAATCGCCCAGCGTGGTCTTGGCCATGGCGGTGTCCAGATGGGCGATGCCGCGCTCCTGCCATAGCCAGGTGGTGCTGCCGGGTTGCTTCAATGTGCCTGAATCGAGTAACAGGATGTTCACGTCGGATTTCTCGGCGGCAGCCAGCAGGTCGGCGACCGGAACGCCGGCCTCACCACCCGAGGCGCCGGCAAAGCGCAGGGTGCCGCCCTCCACCTTGCCGGTGACGATGATGGTCTGGCCACGGATCGAAGCCAGCGCCGCTTCGAAGGCTGCGGGATCGATCGTCTCGGCGAGTGGCAGGCCTTCAGGGCTGCGCTTGCCGGCGGCACTCAAGGTCTTGGGCCCGGCGGCATCCAGCGACATGACCCGGATGCCAGACTTGCCGAGCGGGCGCCGCAACTGCCAGAGTGATTCCGCGAACAGGCTGCGGTCCGTCAGGGCGAGGATGACGCCGTCGTTCAGCTCGGCGAAGAGGCGCGTGGCCTCGCCGTCGCCCTGCCGCAGCAAGGGAAAACTTGCGTCGTCGACGGCCAGCCGCAGCTTGACATCGGAGGGCAGGGCCGAGAGTTGCGCGCGCGCGGCAAACGCTGTGTCTTCGCCAAGGAAGAGTGTCAGCCCCTTGCCATCCCCCGCCAGTCCCGCGAGCGCGCCGCGAACGGTCTGCGTGCTGGTGGCCGTGATGGTTTCGCCGGCCGCGTTGCGCAGGCGCCAGGCCCCGCCTTCGAGCGCCTCGGCGGCAATCGCGCCCCTCTGCAGCTCGGCCGGCAGCTTGCCGATGACCCGTACCGCACTCTCAAGTCCGGCGGTGACCTCGCCCGTCAGTCGGCCGGTTTTTCCTGCAACCTTGCCCGAGCTGGCGGCAATTTCGCCCAGCGTGCTCAACCAGTTGGCCTGGGCGGGCGCAACACTCAAGCCGCACACTGCAATGAGTGTGACGACGCAAGTTCGAAGCGCTCGCCTGACCATCCGCCTACCCCCAATGCCAGAAATCCTCGCCCTCCTTGGCGTAGGCGCGGGCCAGGATCATCTTGTGCACTTCGTCTGCCCCATCAAGAATCCGAGCCTGACGCGCATAGCGGTAAATCCACTCCAGAATTGTGTCTTTGGAATAGCCGCGCGCGCCGTTGAGCTGGATTGCGGTATCGACGGCGCGGTGCAGGAGGTTGGCGACATAGACCTTGGCCATCGAGGTCTCTTTCATCGACTTCTGGCCCTGATCGATGGACCAGGCCGCGTGCATCACCAGCAACCGGCCAATCTGGATGTCCTTGGCCACATCGCCGAGCGCCATCTGCACACTTTCGCGCGCTGCCAGCTTGGTGCCAAAGGCCTCGCGGCGGTTGACGTATTCGGCCGCGATCGCCATCGAGCGGCGGGCAAGGCCAAGCCAGCGCATGCAGTGCGTCAGGCGCGCCGGCACCAGGCGTGCCTGCACCACACGCATACCGTCGCCAACCTCCAGCAGCCGATCCGAATCGGGGATTTCCAGATTGGTCAGCTCCAGCTCGCAGTGCCCGCCGTGCTCCTCCGGCCCCATGATCGGCACCTTGCGCACGATGCGGAAGCCAGGCGTATCCTTGTGGAACATAAAGGCGGTGAGCTGACGTTTCGGCTCGTCGGAGGTGCGCGCCAAAAGGATGAAATGCGAGGCCCAACCCGCTCCCGTGATGAACCACTTGCGGCCGTTGATCACCCAGCGGTCGCCCGACTTCACGGCGGTGGTGCGGATCATGGTGGGATCGGAACCGCCGCCGGGATGCGGTTCGGTCATGACGATGGCGCCGCGGGCCGCACCGTCGACAATCGGCTGCAGCCATTTGGCTTTCTGTGCTGATGTCCCGATCTGTTCGAGCACGCGCATATTGCCATCGTCGGGCGCGGCGCAATTGAAACAGACCGGGCCAAAAATCGAGTAGTTCGCCTCTTCGTACATGGCCGCTTGCGCCGTCATCGGCAGGCCCATGCCGCCGCGCAGTTTGGACACTTGCGGCGACCACAACCCGGCCGCCCGCGCTTTGGCGCGCACCGCCTCCATGAGATCGCCGCGGATGTTCTCGTGTTCGTCGTAGTTGGCCCGGTCGGCCTCCAGCGGCAGAATGTGTTCGGCCACGAAGGCCTTGGTCCGCTGGCGGATGTCTTCGTGCTCGGGCGGCAGGGTGAAATCGATCATGGCGTCCGATGATGCGTTAAAAGAGTTGTCACCCTCCCCCTTGCGTCATCCGCCCAATCAGGAGAGTGCCGCCGTCCACGGTGAGAATCGTCCCCGTCATATACGACCCCGCGTCCGACGCCAGCACCAGCAATGGCCCGTCCAGTTCCTCCAAGCGTCCAGCGCGCGGCATTGGAAAGCGTGCCAGCATCTTGCGGCCGGTCTCCGACTTCAGGAAGTCTTCGTTGAGTTCGGTCGGAAAGTAACCCGGCGCCAGCGCATTGACGCGGATGTTCAGGGGCGCCAGCTCCAGCGCCATGGCTTTGGTGAGATGCACCACGGCGGCCTTGGATACGGCGTAGGCGGCCAACCCCTTGCCAACGAGAATGCCGGCGACAGACGCCGTGTTCACGATGCTGCCGCCTTGGCCATGGGCGGCCATGCGCTTGGCGGCTGCGCGCCCAACCCGCAGCACGCCGTCGAAATTCACGTCCATTTGGCGCCGCCATTGCTCCTCGGTGAGATCGAGGAAGGCCCCGGTCTCGGCGATGCCGGCGTTGTTGATCAGGATGCGGAGCGGGCCAAGGTCGCGTTCTATCGATGCCAGTGAGGCCTCGACAGCGGCGGGATCGGTTACATCCAGGACGAAGGGCTTAGCCTTGCCGCCGCCGTCGCGGATCGATTCGGCCAGCCTCGCAAGCCGATCCAGCCGTCGCGCTGCAATAGCAACTGTCGCGCCTGCCTCAGCCAGAACCCCAGCGAAATGCGCGCCCAACCCGCTGGACGCGCCGGTCACCAGCGCCACCTGGCCATCCAACCTGAGCTTCTGGGCGAGTGTCATGGGCGCCTCCGTTTCTCAGAACGCAAGGCGCACTTGAGCAGAGCCGACCCGCGACAGCAAGCAGCCCGGAACGGGAGCTGTTCCGGGCTGCGGGGAGAGACAGAGTATATGCAATCGGGCTAGATCAGGAGGCCGCCGCTCGTCATCAGGTCTGCGACGGTCAGATCGTGCTGGCCGTCGAGCATCACAACGTCGACGAAGCCTTGGCCTTTGGTGAGCATGACCGACAGCATCTGGCCTTCGGCCGAGTTTGTCAGCTGCACGCGTCCGGCATGGTCCGACGTTATGGTCTTGAGCAGCGAGGTCATGTCCATGACGTCGCCGGCCGACCAGTCGGTGAGACGGTCGACGCCAGACGTTGTGGTGACATGGCCTTTCGACCAGACAAACAGATCGTCGCCGCCTCCGCCGGTCAGCGTGTCCAGGCCCTGGCCGCCAACGATCAGGTCGTGGCCGTTGCCGCCAACCAGTTTGTCGTCGCCTGCGTTGCCATAGACACTGTTCCGACCGGGGCCGGCATAGACAGTATCGTTGCCCAGGCCGCCATAGATCGTGTCATTGTCGTTGTAGGCATAGGTCAAGGGATCGAACGGATTGAAGCCATAGATTGTATCGTCGCCAGTGTTGCCTTTGAGCAGATCATGGCCAGCATCACCGGTCATCTTGTCGTCGCCAGCGCTGCCCGTCATGCTGTCGTCGTTGCCGCCGCCGAACATGGCGTCGCTGCCCGTCCCGCCCATCATCGTGTCATCGCCGGCGTCGCCGCCCATGACGTCGTTGCCTGCGCCGCCGTAGAGTTTGTCATTGCCGGCGTTGGCGAAAACATAGTCGTTGCCGTTGAGGCCGTACATCACCTGGTCGGCGGCATTGCCCGTGACCAGATAGTCGTCCCCCAAAGTTCCCTTGGTTGCCTTCATTTTGCTTCTAAGCCCACCTGATCCGATGCCTGTACTATCGAGAAATTGTCGACATAATTCGATCCGCGATGTAGGTTGTCTCACGCATCCAGTTATCGAATTATGAAGCGGTAAAATCTTGGTAAATCAAATATTATCAGATGACTTTGCAGATAAAATAGATCGAATTTTATGTGAATTCTTTGTTGACGGGATGCGATTGTCGTTGGCCGCAGTGTGGTCGTCCGCCAACCAATCGTCAGCTATCGCAGCGTCTGGTTTGTCCACGCCTGAGCCAGCCATCGCTTGACCCATCCCTCGAATCAGTATGGTCATATAAAGGCATAAAAAGACATTTCAACGGGCATTCATGGGCATGATCTGGCGGGCTGCCGGTGGTGCTTCAACGCAAGAGGGGCTTATGATGGGGCTGGGCAACACGAATTCCACGGTCGGGGGCGGATCGGCGCGCAAGATTGCCGCGAGGCGGGCGGCTTTGGCCACCGGCACGGCGCTGGTTTGCATCGGGCTGGCCGGATGCGCCGCCATTCCGACGCCAATTACCGAGCCGATGCGCCTGGGGCGGGTGCAGAACGACGGCAAGCTTATGTTCGCCGATCAGGAACCGATCCGCGGGCCGGTGGACCTTTACGAAGCGATCGCTCGCGGTCTCAAATACAACCTGGACAAACGCCTGAAGCAGCTGGAGCTGGGGCTGGCCGATGCGCGCCTGAAGCAGGATGCGACCGGTATGTTGCCCAAGGTGGTGGCCGATGCCGGCTACAATGCCCGCGACAGCTTCCGCGGTTCGTCGAGCCGCTCACTGATCACCGGCGCCCAGTCGCTGGAAGTCTCCACCTCCGAGGACAAGGAGGTCAAGACCGCCGACCTCAGCGCAGTCTGGAATGTGCTCGACTTCGGCCTCACTTACCTGCGCTCCAAGCAGCATGCCGACGAGGTGCTGGTGGCCGAAGAGCGCCGCATCAAGGTGGTGCAGAACATGATCCAGGACGTGCGCGACGCCTATTGGCGCGCCGCCTCCGCCGAACGGTTGTTGCCGCGCGTGGGTCAGCTGATCGACAAGATCGAGGCGGCAATCGGCCATTCTCAGAGCGTGCGCCGTTCGGGAGCGGCCGAGCCTGCGGACCAGTTGAAGGTCGAGCGCGAACTGCTCGGCAATTTGAAGGATCTGACGGAGGTGCGCCGCAAGTTGCTGCTGGCCAAGGCGGAACTGGCGGCGCTGATCAACGTCCCACCGGGAGCGGACTTCAAGGTCGCCGCCCCCGACATCGGTCATCTGCCGGCGCCGCATCTCACCGCGCAAACCACACAGTTGCAGCGCGCCGCCCTGTTGAACCGGCCTGAGTTGCGCGAGGAGGACTACAAAAAACGGATTTCACTCACCGAGGTCGACGCCGCCTATGTACGCCTGCTGCCGGGTTTTGAGCTGAAGGCCGGCCGCAACTTCGACAGCAATAGTTTCCTGTCCAACACGCTTTGGACTTCGGCCGCCGGGTTTCTGACCAAGAACCTGGTCGAATTGGCAACCGCCGAGCGTTCGATCGGAACCGCCGAGGCCGACGTCAAGGTCGCAGACGGGCGGCGCATCGCACTCAGCATGGCGGTGATCGCGCAGGTGCAGATTGCGCTGCAGCGCTATGCGTTGGCGCAAGACAACTTCAGGGTGGCTGGACGGTTGCTTGGCGTCGATACCGAACTGAGTTCGGTCGCCAGGAGCGGCACCGAAGCGGACGCGGGATCGGAAATCGAGGCGCTGACGGCCCTCTCGCGCCGCACCGTTTCGGAGCTACAATATATGGTCGCCTACGCGGACCTGCAGAACGCCTACGGACGGATCCTGAACTCGGTCGGCGCGAACCGCCTGCCGCTCGAGATCGAACGTCAGAACGTCGCCACGCTGAAGGTCCAGGTGCGCAACCTGATCGACGATTGGAAGCTGGACCTGCCGTCGTCCAACCTGGCGGCGCGCTGACATGCGGGCGCGCCTTGCCACAAGCGCTGTCGCGGTGTTGGCGCTTGTGGGCGTCGGCATGCCAGCGGCTGCGGACGATGCTGCGTCCCCCACGGTCCGCATCCGCGGGCTAGTGGTGCCGTTGAAACACGCCCGGTTGTCGAGCCGCTTGCAGGCGACTATCGACCGCATCGGTCCCGAGACCGGCGAAGCATTCAAGGCGGGCGATATCCTGGTCCGCTTTGACTGTTCGTCCTATCAGGCCGAGCGCGACCGGGTCGGCGCAGAGGCCGATGCGGCGACAGTTTCGCTCGCCGTCAAGCGCGAACTGGCGAGTAAAGGAGCGACCTCCCGGCTGCAGGTTCAACTGGCCGAGGCGGATTTAAAGAAGACCAAGGCGCAAGTCGCGGTCGCAGCCAAACAAGTTACTGATTGCGAAATTGTCGCTCCGTTCGACGGTCGCGTGGTCGAGCGGATTGCCAACGCCCATGAAACCGTTGGGGCGCGCGATCCCCTGATCGAGATCGTGTCCGACCACGATCTGGAACTGCGCGCCTTCGTGCCCTCGCAGGAGTTGCGCACCATCGCACCAGGAACGCCGGTTCAGTTCACGGTCGATGAGACCGGCGACGTCCTGGAGGCGCGCGTGATCGTGATCGGCGCGCGCATCGACAATGTCTCGCAGCTCATTGAGCTGCGGGCGGGCTTTTCCGGAGATGCAGGCCGGCTCCTTCCAGGCATGAGCGGGACGGTCCGCTTACTGACGACCATGGCGAGGTCACCATGAACGCTCTCCATGCCGCACCGGACCCAGCACCGCAGCCGGCGCCTGCCGAGCCGTCGCGCCAGGTGCTTGGCCTATCGCGTCTGATCCAGATCGAAGGCGATCTCAGGCAAGCCGACAGCGTGACGGCCGTCGATTTCATTTCCGTCAACGACACCAACCGGGTGGTTGGCTATGACCATGCCATGGTCTGGCGGTCGCGCACACAAGCCATCATGGCCATCTCGGGCGGGCTGACCGTGGACCGCTCCGCGCCGCAGATCGGCTGGTTCGCCAAGCTCGCACGCCACGCCGAGAAGCATCTTGATTGCACCGATGCCATCGAATTTGCTACGTCCGATCTGCCCTTGGGCCTGGTCGAGGGTTACCGCCGCTGGGTGCCGGCGACGGCGATCTGGGTACCGATCACAGGCCCGCACAAAGGGCTCGAAGGCAGCTTGATACTGCTGCGCGCCGAGCCGTTCACCGAGGCCGAGAAGCGCATTCTGCTGCGCTTGGGAAGCGCGATCGGGCAGGCCATCGTGGCGCTGCAGGGGCCGCGCTCGCGGTTGCGTCTGAGTATGGCGCCGCTGGGCGCATTGGGGTTTGCTGCGCTGGCGGCGCTTGGTCTCGTGCCCGTCCCCTTGACGGTGCTGGCCGACGCCAAGGTCACGCCGATCGAGCCCTCCATTGTCGCCGCGCCCATTGATGGCGTGATCCAGGACATTCTGGTGCAGCCCAACGAGCAGGTCGAGCCCGGCCGCGTGCTGGTGCGGCTCGACACCACGGAACTCTTTGCACAGCGCGACGGCGCCGCCAAACACGTCTCGGTACTGACGGCCGATTGGCAGCGCCTGGAGCAGAAGGCGTTTACCGATGATCGGGCGCGCGCCGAAGTGTCGGTGGCGCGCTCCAGGTTGGCGGAGGGGGAGTCCGATCTGGCTTATGCAACCAGCCGTCTCGGACGCGCCGAAATCGTTGCGCGCGCGACCGGCGTGGTGCTGTTGGAGGACAAGTTGCAATGGCTTGGCCGCCCGGTGAAGGTGGGAGAGCGGATCCTGTCGCTGGCCGATCCCAAGGCGGTGCGGTTGGAAATTCAGGTGCCGGTCGAGGATGCGCTGGTGGTCAACGCGGGCGCGCAGGTCGAGTTCTTCCTGGCGATTTCGCCGTCGAGGCCGGTGCGCGCGCAACTCTCGCGGATCAGTTACGACGCGCACGTCATGCCGAACCAGATGACGGCGTTTATTGGCGAGGCTGTGTTCGACGAGTCGGGCGAGCAACCACGGCTGGGATTGACCGGCACGGCAAAGATCAGTGGCGAGACAGTCCCGTTGGCCTACGCATTGCTGCGCCGCCCGTTGGCGCATTTGCGGCGTGTGCTGGGGTTCTGACGGACCTTCGCCTCTCCCCCATTTTTGGGGGAGAGGAGACCGCCCCGTGCAGGCGCCACTTCGCGCCAAGCGCTGGGCGGTCGGTGATGGGCAGTCACGTGCTCCGTCCCTGGTGCAACGAGCGCGGAGCACGTGGCTGCCCATCACCTGTCGCTATTTCCTCAGCGTTGAAGCGCTTCGGGCGACATCCTCTCTCCTAAGATGGGGGAGAGGAGAAGTCCGCGCTGCCCTTAGTTCGGAGACACCAATGTCCCTCGCGCAACCATCCCCGCCGCCTCAAGACGATCCGTTGCCGCCCTTGCGTGAGGATATCGTAATTTCTCCTGGTCCGCGGCGGTCCGATGGCAGCCCGAGTTGGATTGTGCTCGACCCGGCCGCCAACGCCCACTTCAGCATCGGCTGGCGCGAGTTCGAGATCCTGTCGCGCTGGCAGATTGGCGATCCAATGGCAATCGCGGCCGCGGTTTCGGCTGAAACAACGCTGCAAGTGGCCAAATCGGACATCGCCCAGGTGGCGCAGTTCCTCGCCTCCAGCGGCTTGGTTCGGGTGCCGGCCGTCAAACTCCTGGAGCTGCTCAAGAAAGCCGCAGCCAAAGGCCTGCTTGCCGCAACCGGCGCCTGGCTTGGCGCGCTGATGTTTCGAAAATTCCCGCTGGTCTCACCCGATCCGTTCCTGCGCCGCACCGCGTTTCTGGTCCGGCCGCTGTTCTCGTTCCAGTTTCTGCTGATGATCGGCCTGCTGCTGATGCTCGCGCTCTATCTCGTTGGCCGGCAGTGGGGGCAATTCGTCAGCGGCTTCGAGCACCTTTACAGCCTCGAGGGTGCGCTCAGCGTGGCCCTGGCTTTGACGGTGGCCAAAAGCGTCCACGAGCTGGCGCACGCCTATGCGGCTCAGCTGAACGGTGTCGAGGTACCTTCCATGGGAGTGTCGCTGATCATGCTGTGGCCAGTGCTGTACACGGAGACCTCGGGCGCCTGGCGTATCGCCGATCGCCGCAAGCGGCTGACCATCGCGGCCGCCGGTGTCGGCGCCGAATTGGTGCTGGCGTCGCTGGCGCTGCTGGCCTGGCCGTTTCTCGATCCGGGCTGGTGGCGCAACACCATGCAGTTCGCCGCCACCAGCCTGGTGCTGCTATCGATTGCCATCAACGCCAATCCGCTGATGCGGTTCGACGGCTACTTCGTCGCCTGCGATCTCACCGGCATAGACAACCTGCAATCGCGTTCGCTGGCGATGCTCGGTTGGGTCGCGCGCAAGCTCATGGCCGGCGCGCCCGAGCCGTCGCCGGAACCCGGCTTTTCGCGGCGCGCGCAAGTCGGCCTCGCCGCGTTTGGCGCGGCGCTCGGGCTTTACCGCATCGCGCTTTACACCGGTATCGCCTTTGGCCTGGCAGCTTTCGTGTTTCCCGCGCTTGGCATGTTGCTCGCGGTGTTGGTCGTGACTTTTTTCCTCTTTCAGCCGGTATCGCGCGAAGTGGTCCGCTGGTTCGCCTCGGCGTCCAAGCGGCTTGGCCCCATCGGCGGGCCGTTGCGCGTGTGGATCTGTCTACTGATCATTACCCTGCCGCTGGTTGTGCCATGGCGCACCTCGCTGATGGCCCCGGTGCTGCTGCGCCTTGGCCAGTCGCACGCCGTGTTCGCTCCCGAGCCTGGTATGATCGCGAGGATCGCCGTCGCCGAAGGGCAGGTCGTGATGCGCGGCGATGCGTTGATCGAGATTACGTCACCAGAGATCGCCCATCGTCTTGAGGCAGATCGGCTGAAGGCGGATCGCCTGGCGCTGATCCTCGACCGGCACCTGACGGGCGTCGGCTACCAGGAGGATGGCCTGGTGGAAGCAACCGAGGTGCAACGTTTGCAGGCCGAAATGGCGGGCTTGGAAGCGCGGCGCGAACGCCTGATCCTGCGCGCGCCGGCGGGCGGCGTGGTGCGCGGCCTCGATCAGGGACTGAGGGCAGGCGTCTGGGTACAAGGCGACCGGCCGCTGTTGCGCGTCGTAGCCGGCAATACGATCAGCGCCGAAGCCTTCATCGAAGAGCGGGACCTGGCGTTGGTGGCGCCCGAGGCGACGGCGTCGATCTGGCTCGAAGGACATCCGCTGCAAGAGATTCCCGTCCGCGTGCGCGCTGTCTTCGGCCAGGCCGTGCCGCGCATCGAGCAGGCTGTCCTGGTCGCGCCGAGCGGCGGCCCAATTCAGGTGAAAGTGGCTCCGGATCGCAGTTGGGCGCCCGAGAGCGCCATGTTCAAGGCCGAACTTGAGGTCGGCAAGCTGCCCGAGAGCGCCGCGCTACGCACCATCGAAACGCGCGGCTTCGCCATCATCGAAACGCCGCCGCGCAATCTGATCGGCCGCATGTGGGATCGGATCGTCGGCGTCTGGCGGCGCGAGATCGGGTAACTCAGGTAGGCAGCCGCTCACTGATTGTGCTGCGTCGGCAAAATCTTCCCAGGATTGAACAGCCCCTCGGGGTCGAGCGCCTGTTTGATCTTGCGCATCACGTCGACGCCGGCGCCGTGTTCGGCGTCCATGTACTTGATCTTGCCCATGCCGACACCGTGTTCGCCCGTGCACGTCCCGTCCATGGCCAGCGCGCGTTCGGCCAGCCGCTCCAGGAACTCTTCGATGCGGGCGTGCTCGCCGGCGTCGGCCATATCGACCAACGGCTGGACGTGGAAATTGCCGTCGCCGACGTGGCCGATGATCGGCGCGATCAGTCCCAGCCGCGCGATATCAGCTTGCGTAGCCAAAACGCATTCGGCCAGCCGCGACACCGGCACACAGACATCGGTCGCCAACGACTCGGCGCCGGGACGCAAGCTGAGTGCGGCCCAATAGGCGTCGTGACGAGCCTTCCACAGGCGATTGCGATCGTCCGTGCTCTCGGCGAAGTCGAGCCTCACCAGGCCTTCAGCCTCGCCGATCTCGCGGAACATTGTCAGCTGCTCGCGCGTGGCGGCCGGCGTGCCGTGGAACTCGACGAACAGGGTCGGGGCCTCCTCCAGCGGCAGCTTGGCGTAGCCTGCGCAGGCGCGCACCATCAGCTCGTCGAGCAGTTCCATGCGGGCCGCCCCCAGCCCAAGCTGGATGGCCTGGATGACGGTGTTGCACGCCCCGTCGATGCTCTTGAACGGGCACACCGCCGCCAGGATCGAGTCCGGAATGCCGAAGAGCCGCACAGTCAAGCTGGTGATGATACCAAGCGTACCCTCCGCCCCCACAAGTAGCCGCGTCAGGTCATAACCCGCCGAGGACTTGCGGGCCCGGCGCGCTGTGCGCACGACCTGTCCGTCCGCCATTACCGCGGTGACGTTGATAACGTTGTCCTTCATGGTGCCATAGCGCACTGCCGTGGTGCCAGACGCACGCGTCGAGGCCATGCCACCGAGGGTGGCATGGCCTGCCCCGGGATCGACAGGGAAGAACAGGCCGCGATCGCGTAGATGGTCGTTCAGCTGGGTACGTGTGACGCCGGCCTCGACGTTCGCGTCAAGGTCGCTGTCGTTGATAGCGATGATGCGGTTCATGCGCGACAGGTCGAGACAGAGGCCGCCGAAGGGCGCGTTGACGTGGCCTTCCAGCGAGGTTCCCGCGCCGAACGGAATGATCGGGATTCTCCACTCCCGGCAAATGCCGACGGCGTCGATGACATCCTGCACCGTCTCGGCGAACACGACGGCGTCGGGCGGCGCGGACGGCAGCCAGGTCAGCGTGTTAGCGTGCTGCTGGCGGATTGCGAGGCCGGTTTGCAGGCGGTCGCCGAAGCGGCGAGACAGAGCGTCCAATGATGGTTCCATGGCAGGCCCCCTATGCCGCTCTTCCAGGTTGCACGGTACCAGGATAGCCGCCGTCACACGAACGCGCTATGTCATCGGAAAAAATCGCAATAGCGGAGCGCGCTCATGATCAGGGCCTATGGCAGCAGCACGTCCGGCAATTGCTGGAAGGTCGCCACCGTCCTCAAATTGACCAAACTACCGTTCCAGTGGGTCGAGATCGATTCCAATGCCGGAGCGACTCGCACGGCTGAATATCTCGCTCTCAATCCCAACGGCAAAGTGCCCATCGTCCAGCTCGACGATGGCGCAGTGATTACCGAATCCAATGCCATCCTGGCGCATTTTGCCGAAGGCACCCGGCTGCTGCCGGCCCCAGGACTTGCCCGCACCCGCGTCTTCGAGTGGTTGTTCTTTGAGCAGTACAGCCATGAGCCTTATGTGGCGGTGGCCCGTAACTGGATCGCCTATCGGGGGGAAAAGCAGCTGCACGCCGCCAAACTGCCCGACATCTGGGCGCGTGGCCACAAAGCGCTTGGCGTCATGGAGCAGCGCCTTGCCCAGGCTCCATACCTGGCCGGCGACCAACTCAGCATTGCCGATATCGCGCTCTATGCCTATACGCACGTGGCCCATGAGGGCGAGTTCGACTTGGCCGCCTATCCGGGCCTGCGGGCCTGGCTCACCATCGTCGCTGCCGAGCCTGGCCTGACCAATCTTCCAGCCGCAAAGAAAGCCTGACCATGAAGATCCTGACCATCGGCAGTGCGCTGATCGACACCATCGCCGTCATCGCCAGCGAACGCATCGAACGCATGGTCATGCGCAATGCCGATACCTCGTTCCTGCTACTGGAAGAGGGTCGCAAGAGCGAGGCGCAGGAGGTGTCGACCCATTGCGGCGGTGGCGCCGTGAACACCGCCGTCTGCATGGCGCGGCTGGGCCATGACGTGGCTACACTGGTGAAAGTCGGCCAAGACGACCGGGCCGAAACTATTATGCAGCGGTTGAGCGCGGAGGGCGTGTCCACACGCTACGTGCTGCGCGATGGGCGCGCGCCGACTGGCGCATCGGTGCTGATCTCGGCGCATGACCGCAATGCCGCAATCTTTACCTTCCGCGGCGCCAACACACTGTTGGAGCCTAAGGACCTGAGCAAGGACGCTTTTGCCACCGGACTGGTCTATATCTCCAGTCTTTCTAACGAATCTGCCAATTGTTTCCCAGTGATTATCGAGAAAGCCAAAGCCGAAGGAGCTTTGGTCGCGACCAATCCGGGCATCCGGCAATTGTCGTCCAAGCAGGGCGATTTCCGGGCCAGCCTGCCCAAGATCGACATTCTCGCCATCAACCGCGTCGAAGCCGGCGCGCTCATCCCCTGGCTGGTCGGCAGCTACGGCGAGGGTGGCCCTGAGATTCCCGTCGAAAAGGGCGGCGAACTCCCCGAAATGGCCAAGACGGGGCTGTCGGGCGGCGGTTTCCAAATGTCGCTGGTGGCCTTTTTCCGCGCCATGCGCGAGCTGGGACCGAAATGGACGCTGGTCAGCGATGGCAAGAATGGCGCTTATCTCGGTACGTCCAACAGCATTCTGCATTGCCCCGCCCAGGTCGTGAAGGTCGCGGGAACGGCGGGCGCGGGCGACGCGCTGGCGTCCACTTTCGCCTCGTTCATCGCCGAAGGCGCGTCGCCCGAGGACGCGATCCGGGCGGGCGTGATCAATTCCGGCTCAGTCATCACGGTAGTCGACACTCAGACCGGCCTTTTGAAGCGCGAGGCGCTGAACGAGCGGCTGGCTAATGCCCGCAAGACCCTGGCGGTAAGGACCTGGAAACTTTAGCCGAGCCGCCCCGGACAAACTGCCCGTTTGACGCGCCAGGAGTTCTGCTAACATCGCGGCAACGAGTGCTGGGGTAGGGGTCCTGTATGTCGATTGCCATGAAAACGCTGATCACCATCGGCACGCTGATGGGAGGGCTGGTCATCGCCTTCGCGCTCACCTGGTTGGTCGTCGGCTGGTACTGGGCCGCGCTTGGCTGGCTGTTTGCGTTCGTGCTGCTGTTGCTGCTTGCCGCCGTGCTGCCGGTGATGACCGGCTCGCTACGCTCCAAACCGAATCCGGCCCGTACTTATGACGAAGCCGTCGAGCGCTTCCGCAAAGTTACATCAGGCCCCGAAGCGCCGATCCATGAGCGATGCGTGCCGCAACTCATGATTCACGGCGCGCCCACCGAGAAAGTCTTCGTGCTGCTGCATGGACTCTCGAATTGTCCCTATTCCTTCCACGAGTGGGCGCCGCAACTCTTTGCCGCCGGTCACACCGTCCTGATCCCGCGCATGCCCCACAATGGCCATGCCGACAATGCGACCGACGCACTTCGCTTCACTACGGCGCGAGAATTGGCAAGCTTTTGCGACAGCTGCATCGATATCGCCTCGGCGTTGGGCCGCGAGGTCATCGTGCTGGGAATCTCGGGCGGCGGTATTTTAACGGGTTGGATCGCTCAGAACCGCCCCGAAGTGCGCCGCGCCGTGCTGGTCGCTCCGGCCTTCGGGCTGGCCGAATTCGGCATCTGGAGCAACGCCTTCCTGCTGCGACTGGCACTGCTGCTGCCCAACATGTCGATCTGGAAGGACCCCATTTTGCGCGCCAGCGGGACCAGCCGTCCGCACAGCTACAAACGCCAGTCGAGCCACGGCACCGGCGAGTTCCTGCGGCTTGGACTGGCTGTACGCAGACAAGCCCGCAAAGTGCGCCCGGCCGCCGGCTCCATTGTGATGGTGACCAACGGGGCGGATAACTCGGTCGATCACTACGTGACATTCGAGACTGCAGAAATCTGGGAACGCAAAGGCGCAGACGTGCTGCGCTACCAGTTCGATATGGACGCCAACCTTCCCCACGAGATGATCGATCCCACCGAACCAGGAGCAATCCCGGGCCTGGTGTATCCAACGCTGACGGTGCTGGCTGAAACGGGCAAGCCGCCGGAGGTATATCTGCCGCCTGTGGTGTCGGTACGAGTTGCCTAGGAGCGCAACGATCGGAGCAGGTTCGCGCAACCTCGTTGACTTCGGCTGCGCCGGGCCGTTATAAGCCTCACTTCAAATTCTGGCGGGGTCCTAGGACCGTGGCACGCTGTGGTGCGCCGGGATCTGCCGAAACTCATGCATATTCCGGAGACCTCACGTGAAGAGACCATTCCAACCAAGCCGCCTAGTGCGCAAGCGCCGTCACGGCTTCCGCGCCCGTATGTCCACCGTCGGCGGACGGCTTGTGCTGGCACGTCGCCGCGCCAAGGGCCGCAAGAAGCTGTCGGCGTAGTTCCGGCAGCGACGCGGCGCAGGGGCATTCTGGCCCGGAAATGCGCCGGTCCGACATGCGATTGACCACCATCAAGCGCCGGGCGCACTTCCTGCGTGTGCGTGGCGGCGCGCGCTATGCCTGCGCCTCGTTCGCGCTGGAAGCCAAGCCGCGGCCACCGAGTGAGCCTGAACAAGTATCGCGGTTTGGCTTTACGGTTACCAAGAAGCTTGGCAATGCCGTGGTGCGCAACCGCATCAAACGGCGTTTGCGGGACGTCGTGCGGCACTCTGCCAGCCCTTACTTGCTGGCAGATCATGATTATGTGTTGATCGCACGCGAGGCGGCGCTTAGACGGACTTTCGGCGATCTCGTGAGCGATCTGAATACGGCGTTGCAGCGCGTGCACGCCAAAGGTGGCGTCAAGGGTCCGCCAAGGACGAAACAGGCTGCTTCCGGCCCCGGAATTGACGGTAACCCGACGCGTACAGACCCACCAAGGGCAGACACACAGTCCCGCCTCACAAAACATCGTACACCCGCCCCGGACTGAGAGACATGGACGATAAGCATAACCAGAATTTCATGCTTGCTGTTGTGCTGTCCATGCTGGTCGTGGCGGCATGGTCCTACTTCGTCGCCTGGCCGCGCGCCCACCAGGAGCAGCAGCGCCGCGAGATGGAGGCCAAGCAGGCGGCAAGCCAGGGACAGACGGTGCCAGCGCCTGCCGGCAGCGCCGCAACGCCGGGGGCTAATGGCGCGGGTGCACCAGCCGCGCCCGGCGCACCAGTGTTCGCCACACGCGCCCTGGCGCTCGCCGCTTCACCCCGGTTGGCGATCGATGCACCAGCTGTCATGGGATCGATCAACCTGCAAGGGGCCCGGTTCGACGATGTCGTTCTCAAGAATTATCGCGAGACAGTCGATCCCAAAAGTCCAAATGTCGTCTTCCTGTCGCCGCAAGGCTTCAAGGACGGCTACCACGTCGACTTCGACTGGCTGGATTCCGATGGCAAACCGGTCGTCGGTGCCCAGACAGTCTGGCATGCCCCGATCGACGCCAGGTTGACGGCCGCGACGCCGGTGACGCTGAATGCTGATCTTGGCGGTGGGCTGACGATCAAGCGCACTTTGTCGATCGATGACAAGTACATGTTTTCGATCAAGGACGAGATTGCGAACACGTCAGGCAAGGACGTGTCGTTGCGGCCGACCGGCGCTGTCGCCCGCCATGGCGAGCCGGTGCTGCTGAACCAGTCCTTCGAGGGCTTTGTCGCCGGTTCGCCCGTCGTGCGCGTGCAGGAAGTCTACTACAGTTCGTTGCACACTGCGGCCGGCCCTGAATACAAGGATACCGGCGGCTGGCTTGGCTTTACGGACAAATACTGGACCGCCGTGCTGGTGCCGCAGCAGGATATTCCGTATCAGGCCAATTTGACGCGATCGGGCAATTCCATCCCGACCTATCGGACGGGCTTTTCTGCCCAGACGCCGATCGTGATCCCAACAGGCAGCAGCAAGACCATTGAAAACCGCCTGTTCGCCGGCGCCAAGGAAGTCAACACGATTGCGGCCTACGAAGACAAGGGCCTGACCTTATTCAGCTACATCATCGACTGGGGCTGGTTCTGGTACATCACCAAGCCGATGTTCTATCTCATCGACTATCTCTACAAGGGCGTAGGTTCGTTCTGGGCCGCCATTCTGCTGGTGACTGTGATCGTCAAGGGCGCCTTCTATCCGCTCGCCAACATGTCGTTCTCGTCAATGGCGAAGATGAAGCTGCTGCAACCCGAAATGCAGAAGATTCAAGAGAGATTCAAAGACGACAAAGTGAGACAGCAGCAGGAAACGATGGCTCTGTACAAGAACCAAGGCGTAAATCCGATGATTGGATGCGTGCCTGTGTTGTTGCAGATCCCGGTGTTCTTTGCGCTGTATAAGGTGCTCTTTACGACGCTGGAAATGCGCCATCAGCCGTTCGTGGGCTGGGTGCATGATCTGTCGGCGCCCGATCCAACCACTATATTCAACTTGTTCGGCCTGCTGCCGTTCGCAATTCCAGCACACTATACCTACCTGCAACTCGGCGTTTGGCCGATCATCATGGGCATCACCATGTGGCTGCAGATGAAACTGAACCCGCCGCCGCCCGATCCGGTGCAGGCGCGCATGTTTACCTTCATGCCGATCATCTTCACGTTCATGCTCGGCACCATGCCGGCAGGGCTGGTGATCTACTGGGCCTGGAACAACTTCCTGACCATCCTGCAGCAGTCCATGATCATGAAGCGGCAGGGCGTGAAGGTGGAGATCTTCGACAACATCGCCAAGAGCTTCACCGATGCGGTTGCCAACATCCGCAAGTGGACGGGCATCGGCGGCGCCAGCCCGCCAGCGCTATAATGGGTACGGACAAACCCTTCGGACGTGGCGAGATCGAGCGCGGCGAACTTCTGTTCCGCCGCGCTTTCTCCTTTGTGAAGGGCGTGGTGGCGCTCGAGCATTTGCCGCCGATGAACGCACCGGAAATCGCCTTTGCCGGCCGCTCCAACGTCGGCAAGTCCAGCCTGATCAATGCGCTGACGCATCACGGCAAGCTGGCACGCACCTCCAACACGCCCGGCCGCACCCAGGAGCTGAACTACTTCGAGGATGCAGCGCATACGTTCTACATCGTCGATATGCCTGGTTACGGCTATGCCGAGGCGCCGAAAGCTAAGGTCGAGGCCTGGACCCAGCTGATCAAGGAGTATCTGCGCGGCCGCCGTACCCTGAAACGAGTGTTCGTGCTGATCGACAGCCGCCACGGCATCAAGAACACAGACAACGAGATCCTCGACCTGCTTGACGAATGCGCGGTGTCCTATCAGATCGTGTTGACCAAGGCCGACAAGCCAAACGCGACGGAAATGATTGCGGTACGTGAGAAGACCTCGGGCCTGATTTTCAAGCGTCCGGCGGCCTTCCCTCTCCTGTTGGAGACCAGTTCGGTCGCTGGCGATGGCTTGGCCGAACTGCGCGCCGCGATCGCTGAGTGCCTGTAGTCGCAATCCGTCTCAATGCGTCAGGATCCGCCCCACCACTTTCAGCATGTGCTCGCCGACCGCGCCCACGACACCGGCGGCCATGGCGATGCCAATCCACTTGCCCAGATTCGCGAACACCGAGCCGTAGTTGGACGCCACTTCTACGCTGATAGTCTGCTCGGACAACGCTGTTTCGCCCAGCAGGCCCTCGGATGAGACGGCGCGCGCCGACAACATCAGCTGCACCTGCGTGACGCCCGACCAGCGCGGCGTGACTGTCCAACGCCAGCTGGAGAAATCGTCCTGCAGCAGCCCGAGCGTGCTTTCGATCCATTGCGTCTCGGGCGATCCAGGCTCGACGATCATCGCGCCATCGGTCGAGCGCAACCGCACGGTCAGGGCATGGGTGACGGGCTCGGTCGTGCGCGCCTGATGTCCCGTATCCTGCAGGTCCAGCAGCGCAGCCTCGATGTCGCGCCGCGCAACCCGTGCCTCCACGATCATCGCGGTTCTCGACACCATGCGGCGCGGAATGTTTTCCAGCAGAATACCGGCGCTGGGCGCAGCGCGGCGTGCCTTGCCCGAGGACTTGCGCCCTTTGGTCTTAGGTGTCGCGCCCGGGTCGGCAAACTGGCGCGTGTTGCGCGGCGCGGGGCGCTGCTGTTGCGGCGGCGGCGGCTCTGACAACGCCGGCGCATCCGTCCAGGCGGAAGCTACTTGCTGCTGTGCGTCCTGCCCGGCGTCTGGATAGTCGTAGCGGCTCCAATCCGGCTGCTCGTGCTGCTCCGGCCCGCCCTGTTCTGGATGCCACGGCGGCGGCCGCAGATCGGACGAAAACTCGCCAACTGGCGGCGGCAGTTCGGCGATCTCGTCGTTCAACGGTCTTGGCCACGCTCCTGGGCGCGTGTCGGCGGCAGCGGGGCCGGGCTGGGCATGTTCAGGCCAGGTCTGTGGCGGCGGCTCCTGCCGGCGCATTTGCACACCGTTGGCGTGTGGGGGCGTCTCAGCTGTTATCGCAACCAACTCTTCGGGCGGCCCTTTGCGCAAGCGATAGCCTAGCGCGGCTTCGCGCGCCGACGAGCGCACATTGGCCAAGGAAATTGGCGTCGGGGGCAGGGGCGCAACCGGCGCGGCGGGCGGCGCTACGGTCCGCAAGGGCCGCGTGGTGCGGGCGGCGTCCTCGAACGTCAGACCGTAGAGTCTGATGATCTCGGCCGACGGCGTCGCCCCATCGGCAATCAGCGCCGACAGCATGAGCGCGCCATCGATTGGCCGGCGCGGACTGGCGGCGCCACTAGCAATGCCCATGATACGCCGGAAGTCGGCGCCATACTCAGGTTGGCTGTCGTCCTCGGCAACAAAACGATCGTTGTTGCGCCCCATCAGACCGGCCACATCGTGCCGCAAACGGTCGAGGTCGATGGCACGGCGCTGCAACACAGCGATGGCGTCGGCATCCTCGGTCAGCGCCAGAAGAAGGTGCTCGGGCGTGACTTGGCGATGGCCCTGCTCTTGCGCATAGCTGAAAGCCCGCTGCACCGTCGCCTGCAACTGCGGCGATGTGGGCGGTGTACTGGGGGAGGCGTCAGCCACATACGTCATCGTTAGACAGCCTCGTAACGCAACATCTTCCCCTCGCTAACGCTTAGAGGCAGGCAATTCCGTGGCGCGAGCGCATCATGCGCCTGCAACCTAACGCCCTCGGGTCTCAGACCGGTAGACTGCACTGGCGGGATCGAGCTTGGCAAGACTGTTAGAGCTTGGGACTCCAACGGGAATTCGGTTGAGGCGCTGGCTGCAGACGCTATAAGCGGCCCAAGCGCAGCCCGCAGGGGGAGAGGATAGCCATGGCAGGGACCACTGAAATGCCGCCCAGATCGGCCGTGGCGCCGGGCGAACAGGTGGCGATCCTGTCCGAGGCGCTGCCCTTCATGCTGCGCTACGACCGCCAGACCATCGTGGTCAAGTACGGCGGCCACGCCATGGGTAATCCGGATCTGGCACGCTCGTTCGCGCGCGACATCGTCATGCTCAAACAGGCCGGCGTCAACCCGGTGGTAGTGCATGGCGGCGGCCCGCAGATCGGCGCGATGCTGGACAAGCTGAAGATCAAGTCCGAGTTCGCGGGCGGCCTGCGCATCACCGACAAACCGACGGTGGACGTGGTCGAGATGGTGCTGGCCGGCTCCATCAACAAGGAGATCGTGGCCGCGATCGCGCGCGAGGGCGGCAATGCCGTGGGCATCAGCGGCAAGGACGCCCACCTGATGACCGCACGCAAGATCGACAATCACACGGTCACCGATCCCAACTCCAACCTCATGAAAGCGGTCGATCTCGGCTATGTGGGGGAGCCGGTGACGGTCAATCCCTACATCATCGACGTGTTCGTCAAGAGCGACCTCATCCCGGTGATCGCGCCCCTGGCCACCTCGGCCGATGGGGCGACGCTGAACGTCAACGCCGATACCTTCGCCAGCGCTCTGGCCTCGGCGTTGAAGGCGCGCCGCCTGTTGCTGCTGACCGATGTAGACGGCGTGCTCGACAAGAGCGGCAAGTTGCTCCCGGAGCTGACGGTGGCGCGTGCCCGCTCGCTGATCAAGGACGGCACCATCACCGGCGGCATGATCCCGAAGGTGGAGAGCTGCATCTCGGTGGTGGAATCGGGCGTTAACGCCGTGGTGATCCTGAACGGCAAGGTGCCGCACGCTGTGCTACTGGAGCTGTTCACCGAGCATGGTGCCGGTACGCTGTTGGGGACGCG
The DNA here is from genome assembly GCA_963732765.1 of uncultured Alphaproteobacteria bacterium. Taxonomy (GTDB): domain Bacteria; phylum Pseudomonadota; class Alphaproteobacteria; order Rhizobiales; family Hyphomicrobiaceae; genus JANYHF01. The sequence goes on from CAVTAS010000001.1 coordinate 330,633, forward strand.
TTAGTGGACGAACCGTATGCCGTTTCCCGCGCGCCGGACCACAGCCTGCTCCGCTTTGCTGGGCCAGTGTTTCGCGCCATTGCGTCCCGGCGTGTGCGCAAGCTGGCGGGGCAGAATCCGGTGGCGGCGCAGGAGGCGGTGCTCGCCCGCATGGTGCAGCGGGCGGCCAACACCACTTTCGGGCGCGATCACGGGTTTGCCAACATAAAGACGGTCGCGGACTACCAGGCCCGCGTCCCCTTGCGCCGCTACGACGACTTCTGGCGCGAGTATTGGCAGCCGAGCTTCCCACGCGCGCAAGACTGCACCTGGCCGGGCCTCGCGCCCTATTACGCCATGAGTTCGGGTACCAGCACCGGCGTCAACAAATACATCCCCACCACGCGCGAGCTGATCCATTCCAACGCGCTGATGATGCGCGATGTGATGGCCCATCACGCCGCCAACCGCCCCGGCACGCGGGCCCTGCGCGGCAAGGTCATGATGCTGGGCGGCAGTACGCAATTGACGCCCGAGGCGCCTGGCGTGCAGTCGGGCGATCTCAGCGGTATCGAGCTGTTGGAGATCAACTGGCCTATGCGGCGCTGGTTCTTCCCGCCGCTGCACCTGGCTGCCATCCCGGACTACGAGACCAAGATCGAGGCGATCGCCAAAGCGGCGCTGACGGAAGATATCCGCGTCATCATCGGCCCGCCGAACTGGCTGATGGTGTTCTTCGACCGGCTCCTGGCGCAGCGCCCGGGATCGAGCCGCTTGAGCGAGTTCTTCCCGAACCTGGAACTGCTGGTCCACGGCGGCATGGCGTTCTCGCCCTACCGCGCGCGTTTTCAGCGCCTGCTCGAGGGCAGCCACGCCGAATTCCGCGAGATCTACGCCGCCAGCGAGGGCTTCTTCGCCGTCGCCGACCGCGGCGATGGCGACGGTCTGCGCATGGTGGTGGACAGCGGCTTTTTCTACGAATTCATTCCGATGGCCGAGCTCGGCTCGCCCAATCCTACGAGGCACTGGCTGGGCAATGCCGAAACCGGCGTCGAATATGCGCTGGCCATCAGCAATCCGGCGGGCGCGTGGTCGTACCTGATTGGCGACACCGTTCGCCTGATCGATAAGCGCCCGGCGCGATTGTTCGTCACCGGCCGCACCAGCTATGTGCTCACCCCGTTCGGCGAGCACATCATCCACGACCAGCTGCAAGATGCGCTGGGCCTGGCCGCTCGCACTGCCGGCCTGGAGATCGCGGAGTACTCCGTCGGCCCCATATTCGCCTCGTCGGGCGCCGTGGCGGGGCGGCATCTCTATGTTGTGGAGTTTGTCGGCAGCATACCGTCCCCGGAGCGGCTCCGTCAGTTCGCCGTCGCGGCAGACCAACGCCTGATCGCCCTCAACGAAGACTATGCCCGCCGCCGCGCCCGCGACATCAACCTGTTAGGCCCGCAAATCCTCGCCGTCCCGTCCGGCACATTCCTCGACTGGCTGAAACGCCGCGGCCGCGTCGGCGGCCAGATCAAGGTGCCACGGGTGCTGAATGACCGTGCGCTGCTGGATGGCTTGGAACAGGTCGCGATCGAGGCGGGAGCAGTGCGGGTCTGACTTCCTTCTGCCCCGCCTTTTCGCGGGGGAGAGGGTGCCCGCCGAGGCGCGTCTGTCCGATCGGCCCGGCCTCGCTCATGGCCGCCATCAGTTCGATGCGTTCGTTCGCCGGTGATTGTCGCCCGCGCCATCTTGAAATCGGCCGATGTCACCCTACTTGATGAGTTGGCCCAACGGCTGCGATTGCCGGCGCAACGCCCCCAGCGCGCGGCCAATCCCTGACTTTCCCCGCCGTGCCTCTCCCCACGGCCAGCCCTCTGCCATCGGATGTTCCGGTGGCGGAGGGTGTGGGATTGATCTCCCCGCTTAATCTTGCGCCTTGCGCACAGCAGCCACGAAATAGTTTACGTCCGTGTCGCTGCTCAGCGCCCATCCCGTTGTCAGCGGATTGAAGATCATGCCGCGCTCGGTCGAGACCTTGAACCCACTCTTGCTGAGATGCGCCGACAATTCCTCCGGCGTGACAAACCGCTGCCAGTCGTGCGTGCCACGCGGCAGCCAGCCCAACACATATTCCGCCCCGACGATGGCGAGCGCGAAGCTCTTCAAGGTGCGGTTGATGGTCGAGACGATCAGCAATCCGCCCGGCGCCACCAGCTGCGTACACGTCGCAATAAACGCTCCGACGTCCGGCACATGCTCGACCACCTCCAGGCACAGCACCAGATCGAAGGTTTCGCGCGCCGCCACCAGATCCTCGGTGCGCGCGTTGCGATAGTCGATGACAAGCCCGACCCGCCTCGGCATGGCTTTTGGCAGCCGCGATCAGCTCCGCCCCCGGATCGATCCCGGTGACGGCCGCACCCATGCGCGCCATCGGCTCGGCGACCAAGCCCCACCGCGCAACCGACATCGAGCACGAGCAAGCCATCCAGTGCGCGCATCGCCTTGGGGTCGCGCCCGAAATGCCGGCAGGCCTCGGTGCGGATGAAGCCCAGCCGGGTCGGCGCGATCTCGTGCAAGGGCCGCATGCGCCCCTTCGGATCCCACCAATCGCTGGCGAGCTTGCGGAAGCGGTCGACTTCGGCGGGATCGATGTTTGAGGACGTTGGGGCGGAGTTCATGGCGTGCATGGTGGACGCGCGGGCAGGCAAGTCAAGCCGCTGCGCTGTCGCTCAGGAAAAAGGGGGCGCTCAGGAAAAAGGGGGCGCTCAGGAAGAAGGGCCCGCCCAAGAAAAAGGGGCGCCCGCGTGGGACGCCCCTTCCAGTGGACCGCAATCGAGGGGGGGACTGCGGTTAAAAGTTGATGATCATGCCGGTCGTGACGCTGTCGGTCGACTGGGAGTTGATGGCGCCGGTTTTCGTGTTCGCTGAATTGGAGACCCCGTTCGAGTCGAACTCGTTGCGCTGATAGTGCAGGTAAACGGCGCTGGCTGCTGAATCGATGGCCTGATCCACGCCGACGTTCCAAAAGTGCGCAGAGGTGTTGTTCTGCAGCAGGTTGTCGGTGCGCCCGTAGGAGCCATAGAGCGTGGTCGCGCCGAGGCCGCTCACGTTCTTGGCCCAGCCAGCTTGTGCGAACCAGTTGGTGGCGTCCTGCCGGCCAACGATATCGGCATAGGCCGTGCTGTATTCGCCGCTGACATAGAGACCCGACGATCCGTCCATAATCGAGCCCGACATGCTGAGCACGCTAAGCCGGTCGTTGGTCGTATCGGTCAGCGGATCGGTATAGTCGGTCTTGGTCTGAACCTTTTGACCGGCGCTAACGCCTGCGCCATCGAAGCGCGTCGAGGTCTTGTAGCCTACGCCAGCCGCAACGCTCACTTCGCCGAACTTGTTCTTGTACAGCAGTGCGGCGCCTGCGGTGTCGTCGCCGCCGATATCGCCCTGAAGGGTAAAGCCCATCAGTGTCGGCGAGATGTAGACCAGACGGTTCTCCTTGGTGTCACCCAGTTCGCTCAAGGCCGAAACGTAGGTCGCGTTGGTGAGCACGCCATTGACGTCGCGCAGGAAGAACGGGCCGGTGAACGTGCCGCCCTTCAGCTTGCCGACGGTGCCGCCACCCAGGTTCTGATAGAACGTCGCATCGGTGGCCGAGTCCTGGTAGCCCAGGCGCAGCTCGCCAGCCGATTTGCTCTTCAGGAATACGTAGGTCGCGCGGCCGCTTAAGACCGGGTTTTCCTGGTGCGTGTACTGAGTGTGCTTGGTGCCCGAACTGACGTCGTTGCGGATTTCCATGTTGAAACCGGCGACCACGTCGGAGGTGACCTTGGCGTCGCCCTTGAGGATAAAGCGCGTCTCGTTGGCGCCGGCATTGCCGAAGTAGAGATCGCTCTTATGGTCGAACTCGTGGTTCGCCAGATCGAGACCGGCGGAATTGTCGTTCCACCACATCATGTTGAAGTGGACGCGGCCGGTCAGGGTCAGACTGACCTTCTTGTTGCCCTTGCGCGCCGTGGTGGCTTCCAGCTCGGCCACGCGCTCTTCCAGGTCGGCGCAGCAGTCGCCGCCCAGGTCAGCCGCACGTGCGGCGCTTGGCGCTACGATGGCCGCGCCCAGCACGCCGGCGGCGGCGAGAATGGCGAGCGAACCCGCGGATTTCAGAAGTGTTCCAGTCATGCCCAATGCTCCTCTTGGCAGTTGATCGTTAGGCCAGACCGATCGAACGGCCATAACGCAAACGCCACCGCACGGGCTCTCCATCCCGGCGGCGTGAGGGCAACTTGGGTCCGTCGCATGACAGCGACGTGAAATTTAGGGGCAGACTAGCGGTATCGCAGGTAATGCCGGATTTGGCTGTAACAGGCTGGCAACTAAACTCAGACTGAGCACTCCGACCCAAAAAGGGGATGCCCGAACAGGACATCCCCAAGTTGGTAACAGTGTGGTGGGTAGACGCTACGAAGCGATGATCAACTTAGAAGTTGATCGTCATGCCGGCAGTGACGGCCGAGATCGACTGGGCGTCGATGCGCGGCGTCGGTGACGCGAGGTGTCGATCGCGGTGTTCTCGTAGGTCAGATACAGGCTGCTTGCGGCAGCGTCGATCTTCTGGTTCAGGCCCAGAGCGATCGAGTGAGCCGACGAATTGTCGCCGTGACGTTTTCGCTCTTGGCATACTGGCCCCAGACCGAGGTCATGCCAAGGTCGGTAACAGCCTTCTGCCAGCCGCCTTGGACGGTCCAGGTGACGGCGTCGCATTGTTGCAGTAGAGCTGTCGGCATAAGCCTTGGCGTAGCTGCCCTGAAGGAACAGGCCCGAGTCAGCGTCGGAGATGCCGCCCGAGAGGCCGAGCACCTTGGCGAACTGTTGTGGTGTGGCCAGCATAGAGCTTCTGGCTAGCAGCGCCACGGCTGGCGCGACTGATACCCAACGCCACCCTGGATGTCGACCTTGCCGATTTTGCCGACGTAGATCGCGGCAACGCCGTAGGTGTCGTCGCCACCAATGTCGGCTTCGAACTTGAAGCCAGAGAACACCGGCGAGATGTACTGGAGGCGATTCTCGCGCGCTGGGCTCCAAGAGTGCTGAGGTAAGCTGCCATGTAGGAGCCGTCAGCGCGTTGGCAGCGCCGCGGAGATGCGAAAGTGCCGGTCGCGCGGGTCGTGAACAAGCCACCCATCTGGGCCTGGTTGAAGTTCAAGACCATCGCATCGTCAGCGGCGCCAGTTGGTGTAACCCAGCTGCAGCTGGCCCATGGACTTGCTGTCGAGGTAGACGTAGGTTTCCCTGGCCGAGAGACCGGTGGAGACCATGCCTTCGGAATGGGTTGTCTGCGTGCCGATTGGGGCAAAGCTGTCGTTGATGCGCAGGAAATAACCAGCCGTCAGATCGCTGGAGACTTTGCCCGAGCCCTTCAAGATGATGCGCGGATCGGAACCCGAGACATCGCCGAAGTACACGTCGCTGTTGTGGTCGTTGACAGCCGTCGAAAGGCCCGTCTTGCCTTCGGCCCAATAGGTCATCGTGGCCGAAACGCGGCCGGTGATGGTCAGGCTGACCTTCTTGTTGCCCTTGCGAGCGGTCGTGGCTTCCAGCGAAGCAACGCGCTCTTCGAGGTCGGCGCAGCAATCGCCGCCCAGATCGGCTGCACGAGCGGCCGTCGGAGCCACGCCGCCAACCATTGCGCCGGCTGCTGCCAGCAAGGCGAGCATGCTCGCCGATTTCAGAAGTCCCCCAGTCATGCCACTCTACTCCTACGCTACTGATCACTCGGCCAATTCGGACGACCCCGCCCGGCCATACTCACACTTCCGCCGCGAACCTCATGTCCGGGCGGCGTGGAGGGAAAATGCGGGGTGTCAGTTACGCCAGGATGACAATTTAACTGTGGATGGCTGGGATGTGCTGATTGAATTGATATGTTGCCCGATGGCCACAAATCCGCCTTGCGCGCTGTGGAAAAGCCCCTGTCCTGTCACAAAAAATGCGTCTTTTGCCAGCTTTGGGCACAAGAGCGAGCCTGCCTTCGAGGGACCGAAATGCCAAGTATGACGATATCGCGACGCTCGGCACCTGCCGCGGCCGTATTGAGGCACGCTCTATGGACCGCGGCTTGGCCGCGTTTGGTGATGGTCTGGCTCGCACTGGCGCTGGCCGGCCCGGCCGCAGCGGAGCCAGTCAGAGTGTTCGCGGCCGCCAGCCTGAAGACGGCACTCGACAAAGTGGGGGTTGCCTGGAGCGCATCGGGAGCGGGCCGCTCGATGCTCGCGTCCTATGCCGCCTCGTCGGCGCTGGCGCGGCAGCTCGAGCAGGGAGCGCCCGCCGATGTGTTCATCTCGGCCGATCTGGCCTGGATGGATGAGGTCGAGCGCCAGGGTTTGCTGACGCCCGGCAGCCGGCGGGCGCTGCTGGGCAATACCTTGGTGCTGGTTGCGCCAGCCGGCAGCAGCGTCCGCTTGGCGTTGACGAAGGGCGCCGATCTGGCCGGCGCGCTGCAGGGCGGACGGCTGGCCATCGGCGACGTCAAGGCGGTGCCGGCGGGCGTCTATGCCAAGGCCGCGCTCGAAAATCTCGGCCTTTGGGCGGGTGTCGCCGACAAGCTGGCGCAGGCCGAGAACGTGCGCGCCGCGCTGGCCCTGGTGGCGCGTGGCGAGGCGCCGCTCGGCATTGTCTATGGCAGCGACGCCAAGTCGGACGCGAGGGTGGAGATTGCAGGATCGTTCCCCGCGGCAAGCCATCCCGCCATCATCTACCCGGCGGCCGTTCTCAAGGCGTCGGGCAACCCGGATGCCGCAGCGTTCCTGGCGTTTCTGGCCTCGCCCGAGGCCGGCCGGATCTTTGTGGCCGAAGGCTTTTTGCTGCTGGGAAAATGACGCTCCAGGTCGGCTGTAGCGGATAAGATTGGAGCGGGCGAAGGGAATCGAACCCTCGTCAGTAGCTTGGGAAGCTACAGCTCTACCATTGAGCTACGCCCGCGCTCCGTGAATTCACTTTACACGCTTTCGCGGCCCCGGCAATCGCCTGCCCCGGGATCGGACTCCGTCAGCGCGGCGCTTGGTTTGCCTCCAGGCGCCACAGGCCGAACAGGATCAGCGCGCCGAGCATGCCGCCGAGATGGGCGAAGTGCGCGACCCCCGACATCGTGCCGGTGACGCCGCTGAACAGCTCGATGCCGGCAAACAGCATCGCAAAGGTGCGCGCCTTCATCGGGATCGGCGGTATGATCAGCGTGATGGTGCGGTTCGGGAAAGTCAGTGCGAAGGCGAGCAGCAGGCCGTAGATGCCGCCCGAGGCGCCGACCGTGGGAACGAACGAGCCGGTGTAGGAGGACATCGCCTGCTGCGTCAGGGCAGCCGTGATGGTGCTGATCAGGATCAGGGAGATGTAGCGGTTCGGCCCCCACAGCCGTTCCAGATCGCTGCCGAAGGTGATGAGACCGAGCATGTTGAACAACAGATGCTGCAGGCCGCCGTGCAGAAAGAAATAGCTCACCAGCTGCCAGACATGGAACTGGTCGCCAAACGGCCAGAGCGCGAACAGGTCTTCGATGGATCTGCCGTAGCTTTGCTGTGCGAAGTAGGCCGCAACGCAAGCGGCCAGCAGGCCGAGCGTGATGGGAGGCAGGTTCAGGGGCACTGTCGGCTCCAGGCAGGGGATGGCAGCGGGCCGCGTGATGCGTGGTGTTGGCCCCAGGGGTTGAGATCGGCGTTTGGGGTTGGAGTGTCAAGTGGCGCTCCTTGCGGGTGGTCTGGTGGGGCGTCATGCAAACAGGCCGTGCACGAACCAAGCCGGCGGTTTGGGGACGGTCGCCTGAGAGGGCTCCTGCATGGCCGGATCTTCGCCGTGCAGCCCCTCGCGAAACACCCAGAGCCGGGCGCCGGTCTCGTCCTCGATGACGTAGTAATCGCGCGGGCGGCTGGGCGGCTGGCCGATCTCAAGCCACCATTCGGGCGCGATGCGCTCGGGCCCCTCGGCGCGCCGGATACGGGTCACGCTGCGCCGCCAGCGTAAGCGCCGGGGCGGGCCTTCGGGCACCTCGGCCAGCACCTCGATGGGTTCGGGACGGGCCAGCAGCAGGGGCGGACGGGCGCTGCGCAAGGTCTGTGGGAGGCTGGTGGGGCCGTTGTGTCCAGGCTGGTCGAGGGCGGCTACCAGCGCCTCGGCGCGCTCGGGAACATGGCTGGCGCGCGGTTCCAGTTTCAACACGGCGCCTGCCCCCAGGCGTCCGCTCAAGCGATCGATCAGCGCCGCGATGGCCTCGCCATCACTACGGATGCGCTGCTGCACGTCGTTCAGACCTGCCAGCGGGGTCTGGTCCGGCCGCAGCACCTGGCTGTCGTAGGCCTCGAGCAGCATCAGGTCGATGCCGAAGCCGGCGTCGATGGCGTCGAGCTTGGGGCGCAGCAGGCCGTAGAGATGGGCGGGGACACGGCTTGGCCGGCTGAGGCCGGCGCGCAGCAGCACCCGCGTGCCGTCGCTGCGATAGAGCGTCAGGTTCAGGCGGCGGGCGCCCCGGCCGGTCTTTTCCAGGTTCGCGCTGAGATCCCGGGTGAGTGCGGCGAGCGCCGTTTCGAGCCCTTCGCTGGCGATCAGCGGATCGGGGAAGGCGGCGCGCACGGCGTGTTCGGGCGGTGGGCTCAGAGGCCGCAGCGGCTCCTCTTTCACACCCAGGGCCTGGTCGAGCCGGAGCAGCACGGCCTCGGCGGCCTGCCGGCTGGAAAAGCGGCGTTGCAGCGCGGCGCGCGGCAGTGGCGTGAGCTGGCCGATGCGTTTGAGGCCGAGCCGCAGCAAGAGGCGCACCGTCGCGGTCTCCAGCCGCAGCGCCTCGACGGGGAGATCGGCGAGTGCGGCCAGCGCGCCGCCGGCGGGGGCGATGCGGGCGCCGAGGCTGTGCGTACAGCCGAAACGGGCGAGCGCGTTGGCCGCGCCAAAGCCGTCCGCCAATCCGGGGCGCGCGGTGAGGCCGAAGCGGGTGAAACGCCGGCAGAGATCGGCCAGCAGCTTGTCCTCGCCGCCGTAAAGATGCGCCACCCCGGTGGTGTCGACCCAGAGAGCGTCGGCGCCATCCAGGTTGAAGGCGGGGCCATAGCGCGCGCACCAGCGGGTGAGGCGGGTAAGCGCCTTACGGTCGCGCGCGGGTTCGGCGGGCCGCGAGATCAGTGCCGGCGCGATGGCGCGGGCGTCCGCCAATCCCATGCCGGTGCGTACGCCAGCCCGCTCGGCGGCCGGATTGGCGGTATAGATGCTGAGCCGGCTGCCTTGGCTGGCCACCAGCGCGAAGGGGAGATCAGCCGGTACGGCGCCCGGCTCCTGGTGCTGCAAGCGCTCCAGCGGAAACCTCGGCAGCCAGATCGAAAGAATACGACGCATCGGACCACTCCAGGTTCCAGGTGAGATCGCTCGGCCCTTGGCGGCAGCGTTCCAGGGTGAGCGCGCAGCGCCAGGCCCCGGGTGCGGCCGGATCGAACGGATGGGGCGCGCTTGGCCTGCTGGCGATACGCCAGCGCGTATGGGCGACGCTGATGCTGGCCTTGCTGGGGCCGGTGAGCAGGAAGCAGGGCGTTGCGCCCTCGTCCGCTGCCAGCACCAGACGGCGCGCCGGCAGCATGGCGACCGCGTCCAGGCTGGCGATCACGGCCCCCAGAGTGCGCGCGCGCAAGCCTTCCTCGATCGCCCATAAGGCATCGGCGGCGCGCTTGGCGGTGATGAGGATGAGGCGTTCGGGAGCAAGCCCCAGGCTGGCAAGACCCGGCCCGTAGGGCAGGCCATGCTCGCAAGCGCTGCGTCCCGCCAGCACCATCAGGATCGGCCGGGGCGGCTCCTTGCGGCCAGCCGCCAGGGCCAGAGCGAGCGCCAGCGCACTGCCGGCATCGCGCAGGGTCTGGGGTTTCAGCTCATGCAGGCCATGGGACGCAAGGCCGCCGGCAGGTAGCCGTGCATCGATGGCCGCGATGCCGAAATGTAAGGGGGGTGGGACTTTCGGAGGTAAAAAAGAACAGACGGAGCGGAGAACCGCCATGCCGGGGTGCGGGGAACCGGCGACACGCGTACCCGAGCCTCCGAAGCTGGGACCTCCGGGGTGAGAGGCGCCAGACTGGAGTCCAGGCTGGGAGACAGTGGGGGCTGTCTTGGAGACCAGTAGGGGGTGGTCCAACGTGTCGTCCGGCTGAGACGCCGGCATGGAGCGCAGCAGGCCCGCAGGACGCGCGACAATGTCTGCGATCCGGCTGCGCAAGTCCAGGATGAGGGCGTCCCGTGGCCCCGCTCCGTCTGTTTGGGAAGGCTGTAACGACGATACTGACGCATACGCTACACTTGCCGTGTCTTGAGGCCTTGACGCCTCCGGGACCACCATAACTCCAAACTCTTTGGCGGCCTTGTCCACGGCTACGCTTTCTCGACTGTGCTTAGGGTACGCACCGTTACTTACGCTCTTACCGGCTTGCGAGACGCGCGAGGGAGGATCCGAGAGGGGCGGACCTCACCGCGTGTTCGATGTTCGTTCTATAAGACGGGCGCCGAGTCGTGTCAATCAAAACAAGAACATATGGGAATAAAAATGGAACATTCGTTGTCGATACGCAGCTGCAACCTGTAACCGCAACGACACAAACCGCTCAAATCGCGAGAAAAAATGACTTAAATGCGGGAAACCCGCGGCAAGCGTCTTGCAAAGTCGCCATGTTGTGGACAAAATTGAAACCTGGGCAGATTGAACACCGCCGTTCGGACGCTGCGCGCAGGACAGCCGCGCATGCAACGCGAAATGAAGTCAATCAGTAAGGTACGTCCATGGCACAGCACCAAACGTCGCACAGCACGCGCACCGGCCTGGCAGGACTGCTTGCCGGCGCCGCAGCCTTCGCCATCACAGCCCTCGGCCTGATCGCAGCTGGGCCAGCGCAGGCCGGACCCGAGATCGTCACCTTCCGGCAGAACTATCCGCTTGGCGCCATCATCGTCGTCAACAAGGAGCGGCGGCTCTATTATGTGATCGGCAAGAACCGGGCGCTGAAATATCCGGTCGCGGTCGGCACGCCTGAAAATCAGTGGACCGGCCAGTTGTTCGTGGCTTCACGTGCCGTCAATCCGAGCTGGACGCCACCCTGGAGCCCCGGCCGCACGGTGCCCGGAGGGGCCGGCAATCCGCTCGGCGTACGCGCGCTCTATTTGGGCTGGACGAACTATCGCATCCACGGCACCAATGCCCCCGGCTCCATCGGATCGGCAGCTTCGCATGGCTGCTTCCGCATGCTGAACGCGGACGTTTCGAATCTGTACAGCCGGGTAAATATTGGCGCGCCTGTTTATGTCGTGAACTCGCTTCCGGCACCGGGCACCGAGGTTGCCGAGGACATGGGATCGAAGATGAACGGCAGGGCTGGCAAGTCCAAGAAAGTCGTCCAATAGCGCGCTGGCCTTGCAGGCGATGGCAGCTATCCCCAACTGATGCCGTTGTGCATCGTTCACGATCTGTTGTGTTGAGGTCGCGAGACGGGCCTTGCCGGCGCTTGTTGTTTTCCGATAGTTTTTCGACCATACGATCCGGCGACGCAACCGGACGAGACCACCATGCCCGAGCATACGGGCAACCGGCATGAGCATATTCAAAAGGAGCATCGGCATGATCAAGGCACGCAAGGTCGGCTGGACGGCAGGCTTCGGTAAGGCGACCGCGCTGGCGGTTGCTCTTGCACTGGCCGTTGGGCTGATGGCGGGCGGCGACGCCGAGGCAGCCAAGCGCAAAATCAAGCGCGTCGAGGACGTTGCGACCACGGAATCGCCCGGCCAGGGAGCGGTCGCGTTCGACCTCTTCAACGACGGCGACATGAGCGCTGGCGCGGTGCCAATGTCCTTCAGTCCGAAATTCAATCCCGGCGAGATCGTCGTCTCGTTCAGCGACCGCCGGCTCTACTATATCGACGCCAGAGGCCAAGCGCTGGCCTATCCGATTGCCATCCCGCGCGAAGATGCGCGTTGGGCGGGTGTGACGGTGATCTCGGACAAACGCGTCAATCCGGCTTGGACGCCGACGCCGGTGATGCTGCGGAAGAACCCGAACCTGCCCTCATTCGTGCCGGGCGGTCATCCGCTTAATCCGCTTGGCGTGCGCGCCTTGTATCTCTCGGGCGGATCTTACCGCATCCATGGCACCGATGCGCCTTGGACCATCGGTACCGCGGCCTCCAGTGGATGCGTGCGCATGTTCAACAAGGACGCCATCGATCTCTACAACCGCGCCAAGGTCGGCGGGCGCGTCACCGTGACCTGGGATCGCTTCTCGGGCTAGTCACTTGCTTGGTACGGGACCGGATAGCGTCCAGTTGGCGCCCAGAGTGCATCAGACTAGAGTGCTCCAGGTTTAGATGGAAACAGGTCGGTGTATGGTTGGGGCGCACCGCAGTGCGCCCCAACTGAACTCCACGGGCATTTTGCTTCTATCAGACCCTGAAGTGCTTTAGCCGGGTCGTTAACCTTTTGCCGCTAACCTGCCTTGTTACGGGTCACCTCCGCCGCGCCCGGTGGCGCGGGCCGGGACAGCCGACCCTAACGAGGGCACGGCCATGCGGCTTGAGGGCCACAGCGAAGCGCTGACGCGTCTGTTCGAAAACGAGCAGGCGATCCGGGCCGGAAAGACGCCTCCCCACCGGATCCTTCTGATTGGTACCGGCGGCGGCATGTCCTGCATACGCGTGCCGGCCTATCTCACCGCGTGGCGCGACGCTGGCCTGATGCAGGCGGTCGACCACGCCATCACGGTTTCGGGCAGTGGCGGTGGCGTCGGCGCCTATCTTTCGGGCCTGCCGCATCGGGCCACCCGCATTTTCGAGACTCTGGCGGTATCGGGATTTGTGGTCTCGGGCCGCTACGGCGCGCAATCGATGCAGTTGAAGAAACTCGGCGAGGCGCTGCGTGGCGCACATTCGCCGGTAGCGTTCGATGAAAAAAAGATCCGTGCGCACCGCACTTCATGGCATGTGGTGGCGACCCGCCTCTCGGGCGAAAGCATCCTGATCAACGCCAAGGAGGCCGTGCCCGACGCGGCCCAGGCCGTCATGGCGTCCAGCGCCTTTCCGTCCCTGACCTCCCCCGTCTCGCTCGGTTTCGGCTCGGCTCAGGAGGATTTCGTCGACGGAGCTTGCGGCATGCCGATGCCGATCGCGGCTGGCATCAAGAAATTCCGCCCCGATACCGTGATCGTCTTGGAAAGCCGGCCACACCCGAAGTTTGCGCCCTGGTTCGAGCGCCATCTTTGGCCGCTGTTTGCGCCGGTTTTTCTCCACGGCATGCCCGCCCGCCTGAAGCAGGGCGTGACCGCCATGGACCTGATGTTCGCCCATGAAAGCGAGCGCTTGAACCGCCTGCAGCGCATCAAATGGTGCCGCATCACGCCAACGCCCAACGCGGTGCCGGTAGGGCCTCTGACAACCGACGGCAAGCTGCTGCGCGCCGCCGCCGACGAGGCCAAGCGCTTCATGGCGGGCGTTCTGAAAGACGCCATGCCTGCTGCGGTGGTTTAGGGCCGAGGCAGACCCTAATCCTGCACTTCGAAGCTCAGCTTCACGTTCACGCGGTAACTCTCGATCTTGCCGCTCTTGCCGACTTTCGCCGACATGTCCTTGACCCAGACTGACTTGATGCCCTTGAGGCTCTTGCTCGCCTTGGCGACGGCAGCTTGCGTTGCGTCCTCCCAGCTCTTGGCTGAGTCCGACATCAGCTCAATGACTTTCATGACGGCCATGTGGGGCTCCTTTGCTTGGCGCGTGATAGTTTCGTGACGGAGGCTATACCCGCCCGCGTCGCCAAGGAAGCCCATACCTCCGCATTCGTTCAAATCGCACGCTACTCCGCTGGCACACCAATCAATTCGCCGGCAGGGGCCGGGGATTGCTTGGCTGCCGACGCCGCCGGCTTTCGCTCGAACCAGCTGGCCACGCGCTCGAAGGCAAGGAACACGGCCGGTGTGATGAACAGCGTCAGCAGCTGCGAAATTGCCAATCCGCCGACCACGGCAATGCCCAACGGCTGACGCAACTCCGCCCCCGCGCCCGTTCCCAGCGCAATCGGCAGCGCGCCCAGAACTGCAGCAAAGGTTGTCATCATGATCGGGCGGAAGCGCACTGCGGCTGCATCGGCGATGGCTTGCCGGCTCGTAGCGCCCTCGCGTTTGCGCTCCAGCGCCACGTCGACCATCATGATCGAGTTTTTCTTCACGATGCCGATCAGCATGACGAGGCCGATCATGGCGATGACGCTGAGGTCCATGCCGAACCAGGACAAAGCCAGCAGCGCGCCGATGCCGGCAGATGGCAGGCCGGAGAGGATGGTCAGCGGATGCCAGAAGCTCTCGTAGAGAATTCCAAGCACGATGTAGACCACCAGCACGGCTGCCAGCAGCAACAAGCCCTGGTTGCCGAGCGCGGACTGGAACATCTGTGCGGTTCCCTGAAAACTGGTCGTGATGCTGGCCGGCATACCCAACTCGCGCGCCGCCTGTTCGATGCGCTGGGAAGCGTCGCCTAGCGACAAGCCGGGGGCAAGATTGAAGGACAGCGTTACCGCCGGCAACTGGCCGAGATGGTTCACGGCGAGTGCCGTTGCTTTTGAGTCCACACGTGCAATGGCGTCGAGCGGAACCATCGCAGCCGATGCGCCGCTGCCGGTCCGGATCGACAACTTGCGCAGCAGATCGCTGACATTCACGTCCTTGGGGTCGGCCTCAAGTATGACGCTGTAGGTATCCTGCGGCGCGTAGATCGTCGACACCACGCGTTTGCCATAGGCGGCATACAGCATGTTGCGCACTGCGGTGGGATTGACGCCAAGCCGCGCGGCAGCGTCGTTGTCAATGGTCACGAAGGCCGTGCGTGCGTTCACCTGCTGGTCGGAGTTGACGTCGAGCACGCCGGGGAGCTTCTTCATCGCCTCTTCCAGTTTGGGCGACCATTCGCGCAGCGCCGCCAGATTGGTCGATTGCAACGTGAACTGATATTGGCTGCGCGACTGCCCGCCGCCGAACGACATCGACTGCACCGGCTGGAAGAAGATGCGCACGCCCGCCACATCGGCGGTGGCCTTGCGCAAGCGCTGGATGATGGCGTCGGCGCTGTCCTTGCGTTCGGGCTTCGGCTTCAGCGTGATGAACATGCGGCCGTTGTTTTGACTGTCCGATCCGCCCCCGCCGACGGTGAGCATCAGGGCGGACACGTCCTTGTCCTTGGCGACGATTTCGCCGAGCTGCTTTTGCCATACCACCATGTTATCGAAACTGGCATCGTCCGGCCCGACACTGGAGGCGGTGAGCAAGCCGTTGTCTTCCTGCGGGAAGAAGCCCTTGGGAATGCTGCCATAGAGCGAGACCGCCCAATAGAGCGTTCCAAGAGCGACTGCGATCATCAGCCACTGCCAGCCGAGGCTTACGCGCACGGCCCATCGGTAGGCGGATGAGACGTGGGCGAACGCCCAGTTGAAGGCGCGCGGCAGGAGGCCGATGCGCTTGCCGTCGTGGGCGCGCAACAGACGTGAGCAGAGCATCGGTGTCAGGGTCAGCGAGACGATCCCTGAGATCAGGATCGCGATGCTGAGGTCGATGCCGAATTCGGAGAACATGCGGCCGATCACACCGCCCATGAAGATAATCGGTATGAAGACCGCCACCAGCGAGAGCGTCATGGAGATAATCGTGAAGCTGACTTCGCGCGAGCCGACGATTGCGGCGTCCATGGGCTTCTTGCCCATTTCGATATGGCGCGTGATGTTTTCCAGCATCACGATGGCGTCGTCGACCACGAAACCAACGCACAGCGTCAACGCCATCAGCGAGACGTTGTCGATGGAGTGATCGAGCGCCCACATGCCCGCGAAAGTGCCGATGATCGAGATCGGCAACGCGATGGCCGGGATGAGCGTGGCGCGCAAGCTGCCCAGGAACAGGTAGATCACGGCGACCACCAGCACGACAGCGATCAGCATCGACCACATGACGTCCTGGACCGAGTGGCGGATAGATTGTGAGCGATCGTTCAACACCGAGACGTCGACGCCTGCGGGCAGACCGGCACGGATTTGTGGCAGCTTGGCCATCACATTGTCGACAGTGGCAACCGTATTGGCGTCGGGCTGGCGTTGCACCGCCAGGATCAGGCCGCGCTGATCGCCGAGCCAACTGGCGTTGAGCTCGTTCTCCACGCCATCTTTAACGCTGGCCACGTCCTCGACGCGGACCGGCGCGCCATTGGCCCAGGTGACGATCACGGGCGCGAAGTCGGCGGCGCGTTGCAACGGGCCGGAGGCGTCGAGAATGACGTTGCGTCCGCCATCGTTGATTGTGCCGACCGGGGACACAGCGTTGGCGTTGTTGAGCGCGTTCTGCAGATCGACCATGGTGAGGCCGCGCGCCGCCAGCGCATCGAGGTTGGCGCGGATGCGGACGGCATACTTCTGGGTGCCGAAGATCTGCACCTGCGAAACGCCCGGCAGACTGGAAATGTTGGGCAGTATGGTGTTCTGCGCATAGGCGTCGATATCGGTCAGGCTGACGTTCTTGGACGAAAGGACCAGGAACAGGATCGGCTGGTCGGCCGGGTTCACCTTGCGGAAACTGGGCAGCTGCGTCATGGACGCGGGCATGCGCCGGTTGGCGCTGGCGAGCGCCGACTGAACGTCGAGCGCGGCCGCGTCGATGCCGCGATTGAGGTCGAACTGCAACGTCACGGAGGTCGAGCCCTGCGATGACGACGAGGTCATCGAGGTGAGGCCGGGGATAGTGGAGAAGGCGCGCTCCAGGATCGAGGCGACCGAAGCGGCCATAGTTTCGGGCGAGGCGCCCGGCAGGCTGGCGCTGACCTGGATGGTGGGGAAGTCGACGCGCGGTACCGCAGCCACCGGCAGGAAGCGGTAGGCGAACAGGCCCGCAGCGACAAACGAGATCATCAGCAGAATGGTCGCGACCGGTCGGCGGATGCTCAGCTCAGAGATGGTCATGGCGTCATATCCTGTTGAGCAGTGGTGGGTCTGGATACGGACGGTTCGTCACTGTTTAGGCTTTCGGTTCGAGGCGGTCGGTTGACGGCCTTAGCCGTCCTTGGAGGTCGAAGCGGCGGAGGTCTTCAGGTCCTTGGCGTCTTTGGCCGTGCGGACTTCCGCGCCATCGGTGAGATTGCCCTGACCCTGCACCACCACTTCGTCGCCGACCGCCACGCCGCTCTCGACAATGGTGACGGAGCCAGCGGCGCGCGCAACCTTGATCGGTTTCAGTACGGCACGCTTGTCCGCGACCACGAATACATAGGGCCCGCTTTGCCCGATCAACACGGCATTCGACGGGACGACGACGACGTCCTCATCGACCCCGGTCGTGAGTTCGATTGGTGAAAACGTCCCCGGCCAGAGTTTTTCCGCAGCATTCGGCATCGAGGCTTTGACTTTTACGGTGCCGGTTGAGGCGTCGACGGAATTTTCGATGAATGCAATGGAGCCGGCCGGGATGTCGGCAGCATTCGTGATTTTGAGGCTTGCCGCGCCTGCCGACATGGCCACCCGCAGGTCGCCAAGCCGGGCCTGCGGCAGTGCGAAAGCGACATAGATGGGATCGATCTGGTTGACGGTGGCGAGCACATCGCCTGAGCGGGCGAAGGCGCCAGCCTTGGCGGCGATGGAGCCGATACGGCCGGCCACCGGCGCCCGGATCTCAGTGAAGCTCAGCGAGGTTTCGGTAGCGGATCGCAAGGCAGCGTCTACCGCCAATTGCGCCTTGGCCGAGGCGACGGCGTTCAGCGCGGTCTCAAGCGATTGCTGGTTGAGGAATTTCTTTTTCAAGAGGTCTTGGGCGCGGGCCAAGTCGCGCGTGGCCTGGTCGAGAACCGTCTGATCTTTCTGAATCTGCGCCGTGCTCTGGGCCAACTGCGCCTTCAACGCCCGGTCGTCGAGGCGAAACAACAGGTCATCCTTGGCAACCAGCGAGCCCTCCGCGACGCCGACCGCCAGAATCTGGCTATCCAGCCGCGGCCGGATCGGGATCGAGGCGATGGCCTCCACCGTGCCGATGCCCTGGAACGTGACCGGGACGGATTTTGTTGTGACGGCCTGCGTGACCACCACCGCCGGCCCACCTCGGCCAGCCCCACCGCTCCTGCCAGCGCTGGCCCCGCTTCTGTTGCCGCCTGTGCCGGAGCGGTCGCCCGCGCCCTTGGCTTTGTCCTCGGACTTCGCCTCGGCGGTCGGAAGATAGTGTTTGCGCAACTCAGCCGCCGCCGGGAAAGTCTGATCGGCAAGCGCGATCAATCCGGCCGGATCGCCGAAACCGGATGGGCGCAAGGCCCAAACGGCCACAGCCGCCAGCAGCAGAACGACGAGAGAGCCAAAAAACTGACGCATCAGGGGTACCATCCAACCAACAATCTGCAATGTAAACGACGTAACAGCGCAAGACCCGTCGCCAGTGACGCCGATCTAAACCTGTTGCCAACCAATTTCATCTCACAATCGCGCTAATCCGCGCTCCGGCGCTATCGCAAGTCAATCCCAGAGCATTGCAAGCCCGTGGTCCCGATACGCCTGACACCTCATGCCGAGCCGGCTCTCTTCGCACTCAAAGAGCTGCAGATATTTCCTCGTGCCATTTGCGTTGGCGCACGCGAAGTCCCGCTCGCCGGCATGACCTCCTACCGCATCGACACGCGGGTGGAGGAGGCGCAGCGGCTCGGTAACATCATCATGACCAATCTTTATGTCGGCGCTACGCTCGCCTTCCTGATCGGCATAATGTCGGAATATCTGACTTCGCGATTTAATCTGGCGGTCTGGCT
Source organism: uncultured Alphaproteobacteria bacterium (assembly GCA_963732765.1). Lineage (GTDB taxonomy): Bacteria > Pseudomonadota > Alphaproteobacteria > Rhizobiales > Hyphomicrobiaceae > JANYHF01. The sequence continues at coordinate 349,415 of CAVTAS010000001.1, forward strand.
CTTCGGGCTGTTGTCGGTGGCAGCTATCGATGACCTGTTGCGCTCTAAGGGGCTGACCCTGTATCGACTGTTGCTGCAAGGCCCGAGCGGGGAAACCCTGGCCTTTGTCACGGCCGATGCGGCCATGATGGAGCGGGCGGCGCTGGCCATGGACAGGCTGTTGCCGCGCACCGCCTGAGAGGCGACTGGCATGACCGTCAAAGTTCGTTTCGCGCCCAGCCCGACGGGCCGGCTGCATATCGGCAATCTGCGCCCCGCATTGCTGAACTGGCTGTTCGCGCGCCACATGGGCGGGCGGTTCCTGCTGCGCATCGACGACACCGACCAGGAGCGCTCTCGCGAGGAGCTGGTTGATGCTATCAAGGCGGACCTGACCTGGCTGGGGCTGAGCTGGGACGAGTATGACCGCCAGAGTTTGCGCCAGGCGCGCTATGACGCCGTCATTGCGCAATTGAAAGCGATGGGCCGTCTCTATGCCTGCTACGAGACGCCCGACGAGCTTGACCGCCGCCGTAAGCGCCAGCAGGCGGCGAACCAGCCGCCGATCTACAACCGGGCTGGGTTGCGTTTGACGTCCGACGAGCGGAGCAAACTGGAGGCGGAGGGCCGCAAGCCGCACTGGCGTTTCCTGCTTGCCAACTACCAGGGCGTGCCAGACCAGATCGTCCGCACCGAAATCGCCTGGGACGACATGATCCGCGGCCGGCAGGTGGTGGATCTGGCCTCGCTGTCCGATCCCGTGCTGCTGCGCGAGGATGGCGCGGCGCTGTACACGCTCTGCAGCGTGGTCGACGACATCGACCACGGCATCACCCACATTATCCGTGGCGAGGACCATGTCACGAATACCGGCGTGCAGATCGATATCTTCCAGGCCCTGGCGGCCAATCCGCCCGCCTTCGCGCATCACAGTCTGTTCGTGGGGCCGGATGGGGAGGCGCTGTCCAAGCGGCTTGGCAGTCTCTCGCTGGGCACTTTCCGCGAAGCGGGCTTGGAGCCGATGGCACTGACGTCTTACGTGGCCGCGTTGGGCACGTCGGATCCGGTCGAGCCGTTCGCGACCATGGCCGATCTGGCGGCGCGCTTCGACCTCGCCAAACTGTCACGTTCTCCCGCCCGGTTCGATGAAAAGGAGTTGGCGGAACTTAACGCGAAGTTACTGCACGCCCTTCCGTTCAGCGCGGTGGCGGACAAGCTGCGTGTCGTCTGTCCGGATGCGGACGAGCCCCTGTGGCTGGCGGCGCGGGGGAACCTGCGGACTCTCGGCGAGATCGTTCAATGGCGCCAGGTTGTTGCCGGAACGATCGAGCCCGTCATCGAGGATGCCGCATTCTGCGCGGTGGCCGCCGCCGCGCTGCCGCCGGAACCCTGGACCGACGCCACTTGGGGCGCATGGACTTCTGCACTCAAGCAGTCAACTGGCCGCAAGGGCCGCGAGCTTTTCCATCCCTTGCGGCTGGCGCTGACCGGAGCGGAGGCAGGCCCCGAGATGAAAGCGCTCCTGCCCTTGATCGGACGAGAGCGGAGCATCGTGCGGCTGGCCGGAAAACAAGAATAGAGGTCGACTTGGCGGTGCACGCGAGTGCGCCGCCAAGTCCGCCATCAGATTCCAGGTCTGTAAGCAGGCCCTAATGCAGCCGGGCAACCAGTTCAAGCTGTTCGGACACCAGCGGGACCGACTCCACAACCGGCGCCTTTTGAACGTCGCGTTCCGGGCCCTTGCGCATGTGAACCACAGGCACGCTGACACCGGAAGGCGTCATCCAGGCCCCCTGCGACGTGCTGGTGTACCCGAGGCTCTCAAAAAATGGCACGGCGTTGGCCGTCGTGCGTGACGTGACCGTGCTGAAACCTGCGCGGCGCGCGCGCGTCTCGGCTGCTTCGACCAGCCGGCGGCCGATGCCAAGTCGGCTGAACAGGGGATCAACGCAGACGGCAGCCAGCTTCGCGCCGATGCCGACGTTGCTGCCAGGCCCCCAGCCTGCCGTACCGCACAAGTGATTTCCGATCCAAGCGCCGACGCAACCATGGCCAAGCAAGAAATCGCTATAATCCGCGGAGCGGATGAATTCGACAATGGCGTCCACCTGATCCTCGGCCAGAGCCGGGCCGGTCAATGACCGGTAACCAAGACAATGCACATGTCGAACATCAGACAGATCGTCGAGTCCGATCGGACGGATCGCGATCGCCACGTTTGTACGCATACCAACCCCCGCAAATGCTGCAACGCAAAACTTTTCCACAGCAGACAGCCACAGCTAATATGGTCATGTAATATAAATTTGACAACGGAGAAAAAGATTCCAGCCGCTGAATACCAGCGCGATTCGATGCCTTAAGAGGCCGGGATTTCGCACGGCTCTCGCGCCGGTTGGTCGTGGAGAGCATCACCACATCGGCCTCGATGCGTAACCAGAACTTGGCATCCTGGGGTTGCAAAGTCCACTGGGTATCTACCCAGGGTGGCGGATTCAATGCTCCGACGTCACCAGGCTGGGCAGCGGCTTGGGCTTGCCGGCCGACAGCTTCTTCGGCTTCTCGACCGGCAGCGGCATCAGCGCGTTAGGATCAATCGCGGTATCAGGCAGCATGCCTTGTTCGCCCAGCCCGTCACTCCCCAGCCCGTCAGTGACGGTGTTGCCGGGCGCCACCTGCCAACCTGCAGTGGTTTCCTCGCCACTGACGGGAGCACGGCAGCTGCAACTCTTGACCAGCTCCTTGCGGTACCGGAAGGCGTTATGGAGGGCGGTGTAGGGAGAGCCGTCCAGGGCCAACGCCTGCTGAACCTCGCCGCCCGGATTGGGATAATAGTAGAGCTTCGAGGGCGAACCGCACTGGCGTTGGCAGGTTTCCTCGTCGGCGCCAAAGCTGCCTTCCGTGGTGGCGAAATTGATCGGGAAGTAGTAGCCGTCGCACATCCGCACGCAGATGGTCCGATAGGTCGAACCTGGTACGCCGAGGATGCCGGTGCCGAAGTTGGAACCGTCCGGCGCCAAGCCCTCGCCCTCAGTCCAGAAGCCGGACTGTGCGCCGTCGTTGCGGTGGCTGACTGCTGCCTCGTACTGTGCGCCGCACCGGTAGCGCGCAAGTTCGGCGACCAGCGCGTCTTGCCGGGAGTTGTTGTCCTGAGCTGCGCTGGCCTGCTGGCGCTGCCGGTTGAGATCGGTCAGAGCCCGTTGCGCGCCGTCGATCTGGCTACGGATCTGGTTACACTGCGCGGTTTCCCGCCAGGTCTTTGAAAACAGGAAATAGTCATAGCAATCGGATTGGTCCGCAGCAGCCAAGCCGCGCCGATAGGCTTGATCGGCCTTTGCCATCTGCGCTTGGATGCGCGGCACGAGATCGCGTCCAGCCACAGCCTGCTGCCAGCCCGGGCCGAGCTGCCGCTCCAGCTGGCGGCAATAGAGCTGTTGCTGCGTCATCGCCGTTCCTGCCTGCGGCGTGGTCGCGCCGGTGGTGTCGATGATGACGTCCTGCGCTATGGTGGAACTGGAAAGCGCCAGTGCTGCCGCGAGGCACAAGCTGCCGGCAACGGCGTTCAGGGATCGGCGCAGGGTAGTGATCGACATGCGGCAGGCATCCCAGTGGCGGACTCACGGCGAGTTCGGAATTATGGCTGTCGCTAGCAAGCTGGTCAATTGGGGCTTCAGTGTGTTGTCCCGTCTGCGCAGCCACATCTGCGACGGCCTTGTTCGTTGCCGTCGGCTCGCATAGCGTTGCTGCAGGTCACTGGCCTTGTCTCAACGGAGGTTTGCGATGTTCCGGTACGTCACGCTTGGCGCCCATGACCTGGCTGCCACCGGCGCCTTCTATGATTCAGTGCTCAAGAGTGTCGGTCTCGAACGGTTGAAGACCCAAGACTACGAATTGGGATATGGGCCCAAGGGAGGCGAATCCTGGCTATGGCTTGTGAAACCGCATAATGAGCTCCCTGCAAGCTACGGGAATGGCACAATGTTGGCGCTGACAGCGCCCGACCGGGCGGGCGTCGATGCGTTCTATGCCGCCGCAATGTCCAATGGTGGTTATGACGAGGGCAAGCCGGGCCTGCGCGACTATTCCCCGACCTGGTACGCTTGCTACGTCCGCGATCCCGCAGGCAACAAGCTGAGCGCGGTCTTCGACACGCCGGTATCATAGCAGCTCCGCCGCTCGGCGCCCGGCCCCGGTTACCAGAGCCGTCGGGCACCGGCATCATAGCCACAATAACGGCGCACTGTCCGTGTCTCCCTCCCTTGTCACAAGCTCGCGCTGTGGCTATCGATTCGGTGAGCGAAGTGATTCGCCGGACTAGGTGAGGGAGTTCCCAGCAGTGGAATTTGCGGCGTCGCACCGGTTGCGTGGCGTAGTGCGAGCGGGCTTGCTGGCTGCGCTGCTTATGGCGCCGATGGTTTTTGTCCCGCAGCAAGTTATCGCCCAGGTCAAGGGCACGGTCACCGAAGGCAACATCAATCCGCTGCGTATCGCTGTCAGCCCCTTCGTGCCGGGTAGCGCACAGGATGGCCAACTTTCGGCTGGGGTCGCAGGTGTCGTCGCTGCCGATCTGGAGCGTTCCGGCCTGTTCGCCCCGCTCGACCCGGCCTCTTTCATCGAGCAGATCAATAATCCTAACCAGCCGCCGCGCTTTGCCGACTGGCAGGCAATTTCTGCCCAGGCACTGGTAGTCGGCAGCGCAACGACGCTCCCGGACGGGCGCGTCCGTGCCGAGTTCCGCCTTTGGGACCCCTATACCGCAAAGCAGCTGGCCGGCCAGCAGTTCGCCGTGCGCGCCGACAACTGGCGCCGCCTTGGTCATATCATCGCCGACGCTATCTACGAGCGCATGACCGGCGAGAAGGGTTATTTCGACACCCGCGTGGTGTTCATCGACGAGACCGGTCCCAAGGACAACCGGATCAAGCGCTTGGCCGTCATGGACCAGGACGGTTTCAACATGCGCGTGCTGACCCAGGGCAAGGACCTGATCCTGACGCCGCGCTTCAGCCCGAGCAGCCAGCAGATTGTCTATACGGCTTTCGAGAAGGGCAACCCGCGCGTCTATCTGCAGGACCTGGCGACCGGCCAGCGCAGCCTGGTCGGCAATTTCGATGGCATGACCTTCGCGCCGCATTTCGCTCCGGACGGCCGTCGTGTGATCTTCAGCCTGCAGCAAGGCTCGACCTCCAGCATCTTTGAATACGACCTGGGCAGCCGCCAGGCACGCCAGGTGACGGCCTCCCAGGGCCTTGATACCAGCCCGAGCTATTCGCCCGACAGCCGACAGATCGTGTTCGAAAGCGACCGCGACGGCACGCAACAGCTGTTCCTCATGAACGCTGATGGCTCTGGTCAGCGCCGGCTCAGCACGGGCGAGGGGCGCTATTCAACGCCGATCTGGTCGCCGCGCGGCGACCTGATCGCCTTCACCAAGATGCTCGATGGCCGCTTCCTGATCGGCGTCATGCGCCCGGACGGCACCGGGGAGCGAATTCTCACGGGCGGCTTCCACAATGAGGGGCCGACCTGGGCCCCGAATGGCCGCGTGCTGATGTTCTTCCGTGAGTCCCAAGGGGCCAGCGGCGGACCCAAGCTCTTTACCATCGACCTGACCGGCTATAACGAGCGTCAGATACCAACACCTCATTTCGGGTCCGACCCCGCATGGTCGCCCAGGGTTAATTGATTTTTAGACAACTCGCGGTACTTACTCTCCTTAAGGGCGCGTTTGCTCGCTGAGCGTACTTCGGCAGCTGTTGTCCTCCCTCCATTACGTGATGTCACATAAGGTGGGACTTGAGCATCGGCGTTGCATTTGCGCACCAATCCTGTTGGAAACGAGACCTATTCTCTCGCTTTGGCTTGTATTGGTCGGGCAGCGCCGGTAATCCGGATATGGCGATTGCCGTTGAAGCAGAGGAGAGAAGACATGAAGGGTTTCATTCTGGTTGCCAGCATCATCGCTGTGGCCGCAACGATTGGCGCATGCCGTCGTGAAGAGCACGAGCCCATGAAGCTCGGCGCTTCCGCCATTGTCGAGCAGGTTGCTCGCTAAGGCGATTTTGCAGAGTTCTTCGCGGGGGGCGCCTTTATCGGCAACTCGCTTCGGACTTGACTGGAAGCCGTCCCACCGAGGCAATTGTCCGGTGGGCGGCTTTCAGCTTTTTGGGGTGCAAATTGCCCCCAAGGGACGAAAAAATCGCACTCGTTAACGTGCGGTTCACCGTAAGGCGGGCATCGTATATTTGTCACGTCCTGGCCACACTTTTGCAATGGAGCAAGAGTACCGGTGCACATGATAAACTGGGACTGGCGATGCGAGTCGCGTGTCCTACGGGGTGGCCAGCCATCCAGAATTCAGAGATGCGGTGTTGCGGGGAGTATATCCTCCCACGCGTACCGAGGATGACAGGGGTATCGATATGAGTTTTGCCAGGATGGCAGGCCGTTTGGCCCCGATCGCGCTGGCCGTGATGCTTAGCGCGACCCTTGCCGCTTGCTCGCAGGTACCGCCGCCCTCGGCCAATCTCACCGGTGACGGCGGCGCCGATGGCGCGAACGGCCCAGTCAGCCCCGGTTCGGCCCGCGACTTCTCGGTCAACGTCGGCAACATCGTCTATTTCACCACTGACAGCACGGATTTGACACCGGACGCCCAGAACACTCTGCGCGCCCAGGCCGGCTGGTTGCAAAAATATCCCCAGTACACCATCACACTGGAAGGTCATGCCGACGAGCGTGGCACGCGCGAATACAACATCGCGCTCGGCGCCAAACGCTGCGAAGTCGTGCGCGGCTTCCTGGCCAGCCAGGGCGTCAGCTCGGCTCGCATGCGCAATATATCCTACGGCAAAGAGCGGCCAGTCGCGGTCTGCAACGACATTTCCTGCTGGTCGCAAAATCGCCGTGTCGTGACCGTGCTCAACCAGCGCACAGGTACGTAAAGGCTCTCCCGCCCGGTCGCGTCCCCGTCCCCGGCAAGGAGTGATGTGTAGCTTTCGGCAGCACTACGGCTGTCGAATGGCTGCGCGAGGTGCCGCGGAAGAAAAAGCAATCCAAGGTTGAGGACGCGAATTCAGAGGCCTAGGCCGCCATCTGATACGGTGCGCGCTTGAGGAATCCTTGCTAAAGAGTTGCTGAGGATGCCGTCAGAACGAGCGATGGGGCGGGACAACGCATGCTGAGACACTTTGCGATCACCTTGGCGTTGGCGGTCTTGCTGCCACTTGGCGCGTCGCATGCGCTGGCCCAGCAGGCCGCCGCCGAAGATATTTTCGCTCCGGTTGCAGGGCAGGATGGCGTGGCGGTGCAAAAACCTGCCAAGCCAGCCGCCAAGCCAAAGCCAATCTTGCCGGCCCAGAAGGTTGTCAAAACGGAGCCCGCAGCCGTCAGCTCCGACAACGACCAGCGCATTGGCCAGCTGGAAGCGCAGATCGCCGATATGCAGGTGGTGGTTGGCACGGTAGAATCGATGGCGCGCGGCAAGGGCTTTGCCACCGCCTCTGCCAGCGGGGTTGGCGAAGCTCAAACGGTCTCCAGCGACTTGGATGTCCGCGTCGGCCGGCTCGAGAACCAGATGCAGAGCCTGGGCAGCCAGATTGCCGAACTCTCCAACCAGTTGCGGCTGATGAATGCCCGGCAAGGCGGCGGCGCGGCCAAGCCAGTGACGCCCGCCCCCGCCATCGGCGATCAGGGTGCGCTAACGGCTCCGGCCGCACTCAAACCCAGCGCGCTGACGGCTGCGCTGAACGAACAGCCGGCCAACGCCGATACCGGCTTTGGCCAGACCACCGTCGTGCCGGACAACGCCGCCCCGGCAAGGCTGCCGTCGCAGCAGGCGCCGCTCGACGCGCAACAGCCCGACACGCAGGTCGCCGGCCTCGGCGAGCAAGCTGTCGCTCCGCCCGCGACACCTCAAGAGGCTTATGATTTCGCCTATGGCCATGTGCTGCAGCAGGACTATGCCGGCGCAGAAGTGGCGTTCAAAGACTATGTCGCCCGCTTTCCGCAAACGCCGCTCGCCAGCAATGCGCAGTATTGGCTCGGCCAGAGCTTTTACGCGCGCGGGCAGTACAAGCCTGCTGCCGATGCCTTCCTGGCAGGCTACAAGAACTATCGCACCGGCCAGAAAGCGCCCGACAGTCTGTTGAAGGTGGCGATGGCGCTGGCTCGCCTCGGCCAGCGCGATACAGCGTGTTCCGCCTTTAATGCTCTCGATTCCGAGTTTCCCAATGCGTCGGCCCAAATCAAACGGCTCGCCCAGAGCGAGCGCGACCGTGTCGGGTGCCAGCCGGCAGGCTAGGTCTGCGCTGGACGACCAGGGCCTATTGCGAGCGCTCGATATCTATGACGGGTTTTCGCGCATCGCTTTGGCAGTATCCGGAGGATCGGATAGTCTCGCGCTGATGTATTTGTCGCGATCCTGGCTACGAGACAGGATTGTGCCAAGGCCGGACTTCCTTGTGCTGACAGTCGATCACGGTCTGCGTCCGGTCGCCGCCGCTGAAGCCAAGGCCGTCGCCGCGGCAGCCAAAGCGATTGGTCTGCCTTGCCACATCCTCACGCGCGTCCCGCCGGCTGGCAAAACCGCCATCCAGGAGGACGCACGCACCGACCGCTATCGGATGCTGTGCGAGGCGGCGCGCCAGCACGGCGCCGACGCCATCGCGACAGGGCATACGGCAGACGATCAGGCCGAAACGCTGCTGATGCGGTTGGCGCGCGGCAGCGGCGTCGATGGCCTCGCTGCCATGTCGCCGATCAGCCGGATCGAAGATATCGCGCTGCTGCGTCCTTTGCTCGCGTGCTCCAAACGCGAGCTGCAGGCTGTCCTTGAGGATCTCGGCGTCGTCTGGACCGAGGACCCCAGTAATTTCGATCCCACATACGAGCGGCCACGGTTGAGAACGCCAGGGCTGACGCTCGTTGCGGCCGGCCTTACGCGCGATCCCTTGGTGCTCAGCGCACGCCGGTTGTCTCGGGCTCGCGTCGCGCTGGAGACAGCGCGCGATGAGGCCAACTGCGCCTACACTACCTTGGAACCGGACGCCAGCGTCAGCATCTCGCGTGCTGGCTTCGACAGCCTTCCGGAGGAAATCCGCATTCGCCTGCTCGGCTACTGGTTGGGCTTGATGGGCACACCGGGCGCGTCGATGCGGTTGTCGCAATTGGAGCGGTTGGTCGAAGCGCTTGGTCCTGACGAAGTCGTCACCATGACTTTGGCCGGCTGCCACATTCAAGCCCGTCCCGATCTCATCGCTATCCGGCGCGAGGTTGGCCGGCTGGGGTTGCCGGAGTTGCTGCTGGAGCCGGGCGACAACAAGATCTGGGATCGACGTTTCCGGGTCGCGCTGCCCCGAAGCGCAAAATCAGGCGTAGTCATCCGCAGCGCGCGGCCAAACACGCTGCCGCCCGCTGTTGACGAATTGCGCAAATCTCAGAAGAACCGCGCGACTGACTTGGCAATCGCCCCCGCCGCCTTTCGTGGCGGCGAGGTGATCGCTTGTCCTGCTCTCGGCATCATGACCGAGCCGATGACCTTCGAGCTGGCTTTGCCTCACCCCAAGGCTGGCTTGGTCGACCGCAACTGGCCATTGGCCGACGATTGATCGAAAGCTGCTGTCGCGTCGCCGCCTCAGTACTCCATCGTCGGCGGTAGAGACTTGGCCTGGGCGACCCAGCCTTCCACTTGCTTCAGGCCCGGCAGCTGACGCACCAGTTTGGCCTTGTCATTGGCGTCCTTCATAGCCTTGTGCAAGTTGGCGGGAACCCGCATCTTCAATTCTTTGACGGTGTCGACGCCTGCCTTCTCGAGCAGTTCTGAGTACTCTTCGCCGACGCCCTTGATGCGCATCAGGTCGCACATGTTGGTCCACTTCAGGACCAGCGTTTCCGTGATGCCGGTTGCCGCGGCGACCTCTTTACGACCTTTCGGCGATTTGCCGCGCTCCAGCAATTGGGCGGTCGACTTGATGCCGGCGGCCCGGAGTTTCTCGCCATAGACCTTGGCGACGCCTTCGATGGTTTCGATCTTGTAGCTCATTCCCGTGACCCTTCCTCGAGCCGATTGGGCGATTGTCGCGCTGCTCGAATGCCGTGTGCCTGGCGACTGCCGTGCACCGCTGTTGAGCCTTCAGCAGCAGAATCGAACACAGTCAGTCTAGAGCATAATTGCGCAAATGGGGAGATCGGGGAGATCGAATTGCAAATTGGGTTAGCGCGTGCATAGGGTGGATGAGCAACTTGAGTTGTGGATGGCAATCTGCGGCTGCCGGTAGTTTACGCCCAGGGGGACGTCATGGCTGCGGTCGATATGGTTCACGTTGGCAGGAGCGAAAAGGACGAGTTCCTCGATCCGCGCTTGGCCAACCGGCATGGCCTGATTACGGGCGCTACCGGCACCGGCAAAACGGTGACGCTGCAGGTGCTGGCCGAAGGGCTCTCGCGCATCGGCGTGCCGGTGTTTTGCGCCGACATCAAGGGCGATCTCTCGGGCATTTCGCAGCTGGGCGTGCCGCGGGACTTCTTGGAGGCGCGCGCCAAGCAGATCGGCCTTGAGAGCTACCAGCACGAGCAGTTCCCCTCGATGTTCTGGGACCTCTACGGCGAGACGGGCCATCCAATCCGCGCGACCATCAAGTCAATGGGGCCGCTGATCGTATCGCGCCTGCTGGACCTGAACGATGTGCAGGAAGGCGTCATCAACATCTGCTTCCGTGTTTCGGACGACGAGAAGCTGGCGTTGAACGACCTCGATGACCTGCGCGCGCTGCTGCTCAACGTCAGCAACCGCGCCGACGAGATCTCGGCCAAATATGGCAATGTCGCCAAGGCCTCGGTGGGCGCGGTGCAGCGCCAGATCCTGGTGCTTGAACAACAGGGCGGACAGAACTTCTTTGGCCAGCCGGCGCTCGATATCAACGACTTCATGAAGAAGGATGCCCAAGGCCGCGGCTACATCAACGTGCTGATGGCCGACAAGTTGATGCAGAGCCCGCGCCTCTATGCGGTGTTCCTGTTCTGGCTGATGAGCGAGCTGTTCACAAAGCTCCCCGAAGTGGGCGACCTGGCCAAGCCGAAGCTGTGCTTCTTCTTCGACGAGGCGCATCTCCTGTTCGACCAGGCGCCGGACGCGCTGATGGAAAAGATCGAGCAGCTGACGCGCCTGATCCGCTCCAAGGGCGTGGGCATTTACTATGTGACGCAGAATCCATTGGACGTGCCTGACACGGTGTCGGGCCAGCTCGGCAACCGTGTGCAGCATGCCTTGCGCGCGTTCACGCCGCGCGAGCAGAAGGCGGTGCGCGCCGCCGCCGAGACGTTCCGGCCGAACCCGAAGATCGATACCGCGCGCGTCATCATGGAACTGGCCGTGGGCGAGGCGCTGGTCTCGATGCTGGAAGGCAAGGGCACGCCGTCGATGGTCGAGCGCACGCTGATCCGCCCGCCCGCAGCAAGGCTCGGTCCGATCACGGAGGCCGAGCGGGCTCAGATTCTCGCCGACAGTCCGATCATCGGCAAGTACGAGCTGGAGCCGGGCGCAGCGCGTCGCCCGTCAGGCCGGCCGGCAGTACCGGAGACCGCCCCTGTTGAGGCCGAATCTGGCGGATGGGGATCGTGGTTTGGAGGCTCGGGCCGCAACGCCACCGGATCGTCGAATGCGCCGGGTGCGCCCTATCAACGGGCTCCCGCGCCGGCGCGCGCCTCCAACCGTCAGTCCACGGCCGAGGTGATCCAGAAAACCGCTATCCGCGCCGCCGTGCCGTTCGTGTTCCGCATCATCGGGCAGGTGCTGCGTAACATGATGAAACGCTGAGGCGCGTCGAATGCAAACAACCACAGCCCACCGTGCTGCTTCGTCATCGCGGCGTAGGCCGCGACCTGTCCAGATCTGAGAGAGCGTCAGGGGAAGCCGAGGCGCACTGACTATCACCCTGCAACTTGGACAGGTCCCGGCCTTCGCCGGGATGACGAAATTTGCACACTGAGTGTCGTTCAAACAGTGGGTTCGACTTTCGCGTTGGACTTGCGTCGGAAGTAACGGGTCAAGCGTGATATCCGAACCAATCAAACCCGTCCCCTGGCTCGCCATCGGCACGTTGATCTTCGTGCTCGGCTGCTACGCGTTGAATTCAGGCTTCGTGTTCCCAGCCAATTCGCTCGCCATGAGCGCCCTTGGCTACTCGGCGGCCTATATCGGCGCGCTGGGATCGGCCGGAGCGGCCGGCTACATCCTCGGCAGTTTGCTCGCCCCCTTTCTCGCCAGCACTTTCGGCCTGCGCCAGACCATGGTTGCGGCGGTGTTGATCACCACCTGTATCATCATCGGATTCACGCTGCTGCCGGCCCCCGCCTGGTACCCCATGCGGCTCATCCATGGCATGGCGACCACGACACTGTATGTGTGCGGAGAATCAGCGCTGATCGCGCTCGCACCCGATGCCATGCGTGGACGGATCATCGGCTTCTACACCGCCTTCAACTCGATCTTCTTTGCCAGCGGCCCGACCGTGGTGGCGGTGTTGGGGTTCAGCGGCTGGCTGCCCTATGCGCTGGTCGGCGCGCTGATCGGGCTGCTGGTCATTCCGCTGCTGGTCATCGGCCGCGTCGCGCCGGAACTGCCGGTGGTATCGTTCCGGCAGCTTGCCGGCTCGGTGGCCAGTATCCCACTGCTGCTCACGGTCATATTCGCCTGGGGCTGGATCGACGGTTCGATGCTCAACCTGCTGAGCGTCTATGGCATCCAGCGTGGCCTCTCGTCGCCCGACGCCTCGTGGCTGCTGACGCTGATGTCGGTCGGCAATGTGTTCCTGCAGTTCCCGATCGGCTGGATCGCCGATCATGTGCCGCGCCGCTATGTGCTGGCCGGGCTTTCCGGGCTGGGGGCGGGCTTTTCGCTGCTGCTGCCCGTCATCGATCTGGGTGGTCCGTTGGTCGTGGGCCATCTCGTGCTGCTCGGTGCGGTCGGTTTCGGCACTTTCACCGTTGCCCTGATCGCGCTCGGCGAGGTGCTGAACGGCGTCGAACTGGTGGCGGCCAATGCAGCCTTCGGCCTGCTCTGGGGCCTCGGCGATTTCATGGGCGCCATGACGACGGGCTGGCTGATGGATGTGGCTGGCCCCTTAGCGTTTCCGCTGGCTCTGGCGGCGGGCTTTCTCGTTCAATGCCTGGCGTCGCTGATCCTGCCTCTGCGCGTGGGGTCGATGCGGAGTGACGCGCACACGGAATTCACGGTCAGCTAAGGAGATGTCGTCATGCCGTCGATGACCATAGGGCCAGTGCTGGCTCCCGTGCTCACGCCGTTCACAGCCTCGGGCGAGGTCGATGCCAGCCGTTTCGTTGAGCATGCCCGCTGGCTGTTGGCCGAAGGCTGCACCGGCCTTGCCCCGTTCGGCACCACGTCGGAAGGCAATTCGCTGTCGGTTACCGAGCGCAAGGGGTTGCTGATCGCGCTTCTTAAGGCCGGGATCGATCCGGCGCGCCTGATGCCCGGCACCGGGCTGTGTTCGCTGCACGAAACCGTCGAACTCACCAAACATGCGCTCGATCAGGGATGTGGCGGCGTTTTGATGCTGCCGCCGTTCTATTACAAGGGCGTCAGCGACGATGGGCTCTACCGGCACTTTGCCAACGTCGTCGAGCGCGTCGGCAGCCCGAACTTGCGGAGTCTATCTCTATCACATCCCGCCTTTCACGCAGATCGGCTTTTCCATCCCGTTGATTGAGCGGTTGCGGCGCGATTTCCCGGACATCGTCGTCGGACTGAAGGATTCGTCGGGCGACTGGTCCCATACCAAGCGCCTGATCGAGGCCTTGCCGGGGTTCCAGGTCTACTCGGGATCGGACGCCACTTTGCTCGACAATCTCAGGCTTGGCGGGGCCGGCTGTATCTCCGCGACGGCGAATGTGAACGCGCTGATGTTGCGTCAGATCGCCGATGCGCCGGCAGCGCCGGGTGCCGAAGCGCTGCAGGCCAAGGCCACGGCGATCCGCAAGGAAATCCAGTTGCGGCCGCTGATCCAGGCCACCAAGGCGATCATCGCGCAGCTGCGCCACGACCCGGCCTGGGCAGCGACGCGCGCCCCGCTCGATCCGCTGCCGGCCGCAGATGCGGCAGCTCTGATCGCCAAGCTCACCGGCGAACTTGGCTATTCGGCAACGGTCTGATGGCCGCCCCAAAAACACTTGAACCCCCGTCCTTACGCGGGACGAGGGTTCAAGCGGAGCAGACTTTGAGCAGTCCATTGAAGAGCAGGCAGTAACTCAGCGTGGCATCGCTGTGACGGTTCCTGCGTTACTGGGGGCTGCCGGCCAAAGCAGCGCCCCACCAAGGATACATCCCGCCACAACGAAGCAGAGGGCCACCGCGAGGGTGGCTTTGCGCCAGGAGCGGCGCTCTTTTGCGTTGAGGGCGATCAGATCCATCGTAGAGCCGTCCTGTCACCACCGTGTTTCGGTAAACAAGGTTCTAACACGAGGGGAGGGGGGCGTCATTCGTAAGCCCTCATTATCGGTAAAATAGCCCTAATTGCCGGGTCAAAACGGCACAGAACGTCGTTTTCCCGTGGGAGTTTCGCGAGTTGCCTTGATTGGTGACGCGCGGCGCGCGAGTTTGCCACCGGAGCGGAATAGAATTGGCCGCGAAACAGGGAGTTTCAATGGTGCTGCGATCACTTGGTGTATGCCTCTTCAGCCTGCTGCTCGCGACCTCGGCGGGCGCGGCCGCGCGCTGCCAGAACACCGGCAATTTCAACAGCTGGCTGGCGGACTTCAAGACAGAGGCGCTGGCCTCGGGCATTTCCAAACGCACCTGGGCGGAGGCCGAGCCGATGCTCGGCTTCGACCAGAAGACCATCGATCGCGACAGCCAGCAGGGCGTGTTCAATCAGACATTCCTGCAGTTTGCCGACCGCATGGTAAACAACTTCCGCCTCAAAAAGGGGCAGTCGCTGATCAAGCAGAACAAAGCTATGTTCGACAAGATCGAGGCGCAGTACGGCATTCCCGCCCCGGTTATTGTCGCCTTCTGGGCGTTGGAGAGCGACTTTGGCGCCACCACCGGCAAGCTGCCGATCCTGCGTTCGCTGGCTACGCTGGCTTACGACTGCCGCCGCCCGGATATGTTCCGTGAGCATCTGATGTCCGCGTTGAAGATCGTCGAGCGCGGTGACCTGCAGGTGTCGCAGATGATCGGCTCCTGGGCCGGCGAACTGGGTGGCACGCAGTTTGTGCCGTCGCACTATCTGAATTTCGGCGTTGATTTCGACGGCGATGGCCGTGTCGATTTGGTGAACTCGACACCCGACACGCTGGCCAGCACCGCCAATTACCTGAAGTCGTTGGACTGGAAGGCTGGCGAGCCCTGGCTGGAAACCGTCAAGGTGCCGGACGATATGCCGTGGGAGCAGTCCGATCTCAAAATTCAGCTGCCGCGCTCGCAATGGGCCAAGTGGGGCGTGACGGGCGCCAGCGGCAGTCTGCCGGCTGATGATGTCAAGGCCACGCTGCTGCTGCCGATGGGCCGCAAGGGGCCAGCGTTCCTGGCTTATGAGAACTTCAAGGCCTACCTGGAATGGAACCAGTCCTTCGTCTACTCAACCTCCGCCGCCTATCTCGCTACCCGCATCGCGGGGGGGCCTGTCCTGTTGAAGGGCAATGGCGAAGTCACGCCGCTGGAGCTGGGCGAGGTCAAGGAACTGCAGACCATGCTGACCAAGCGCGGCTTCGACGTCGGCGAGATCGACGGCAAGGTAGGCTCCGGCACCCGCGCGGCAGTCAAGCAGACACAGCTGAAACTGGGGCTGCCGGCCGACGGCTATCCCGACGCGGCGTTGCTCGCCAAGCTGCGCAGCGCGGGCGGGTGAGATTTCGGGGTCAGGAACTTGCGGCTCGCAAGTGCCCGACATCCAGTAACTTGCCGGGCCTGCAAATTACTGGGTGTCAGGTACTGATTGCTGATTAGCCGCTTGCACCAACAACTGCAGTCGGTCCAAGCGCAATAGGTTCCTGACACCGACGATTACGTTCCCTACACCACCGCTCGTACCGCGCGCTCGCGCACCGCGTTTGCCAGCAGCGCCGTACCCGCATTCTTCGCGTTCAGTTTTGATTGCGCGTCGGATGTCGCCAGAATGATGCAGCGGATGGCCTCGTCGGCGATGCGGCGCGCCACCGCCGGGTCGAGCAGGACGCTGCCCAGTCTTGCCACATAGGCCTTGCCAGCTTCGCTTTCCAGATCGGCCGGGACAGCGCCGGCCGCCGTCTTTTTCTCCGCGATCAACCGCATCGCGTAAAGCAACAGGTTCTTGGCCGGAAAGCGCTCCCACGACTTGGCGTGGACGTGCGCCTGCAACGCTACGCGCGCGCGCAGCACCATCACGCCGGTGAGGAAATAGGGCGTCACATCCTTGTCGCGGCCGAAAATCTGCTCGTTGCGGATCTTCTCGATGATCGGCTGGCGGCCCTGGCTGCTGACCGTTTCGGGGCGGGGCAGGAAAGCGGCGGCGAAGGACTGGGCCAGCACATAGGGCGTGAGCACCTTGTAGCGCTGATCGGCGGGAACGTCGGCGTATTCGTCCTGGCGGCGCTCGAACAGGGCGCGGTTTTCGGGCAAAGTGCCATGATCGGCAAAGCGCCAGGCCAGCGCGTCCACAACTTCGGAGCCCGTGAACAGCCGCGTTTCGTCGATCGGGGTTTGGCGATTGAGGCCAAGCGCGGTGCGACCGGCCAGTTCATGGTCGGCCGTGACGATGATCTTCACCGGCAAGCAGATCTCATCGCCCAGCCCGTTGGCCAGCAACTCGCGGTTCTCGTAAAGCACATGGCACGTCTGGCAGCCGTTCGGGATCTGCGCCCCGCTCAGTTTCAATCGGCCATCGCTGTTCAGCTCCTGCTTGTCGGCCAGGATGGCGATGCCGTTGCTGCGAATGCCGAATTCATGCCGCTCAGCCGGGTCCCTCAGTGTTTGGCTCATGGCGTTGTTTACGCGTTGGCCCGAGCCCAGATAGCTGCGGATGTTGCGCGCGAAAATGCCGTGGCGCAGCGCCAGGTCCGGTGGGTCGAGTTGCCGCTCGGTGATGAGGCCGAGCAGCTCGCGGGCGGTCAGAAAGCCGATGTAACTTGCCGCCACGACAGACGGCTGGGGAACGCGCACGAAGTTGGCCGCCGGTAGCTCCAAGTCTATTCCATGCGTCTCAGGTTCCGCGCGCTCGGTCTCGGCGGCGTTGATCACGGCCTCGATGCGCTGGTGGTCGAAGGCGTGGAAATCCACCCGGGAGAACAGCCCCGGCAGCATGACCATCTTGTTCTTTGCGGTCTCGATGACCCAGGAAATGTTGTCGTCCGGCGTGAACACCTTGGGCCAGACGAAGTACATGTCGCATTCGCAGGCGGCGCTGACGTCGTTGTCCTCCAGCAAGCCGAAGATGCGCATCTTCAGCTCGATCCATTCCATGATGGTCGAATTGATGCCGGTAGGTTTAGAGCCGTCGTTGACAAAAAAAGAGAACACACCGTCGCTGAAGGCGGAGATTTTCTGGCTCAGCTTCTTGCCGCTGGTCTCTTCGCTGGTCGCCTGCACGAACACGAAGCTGATCTGCGGCGGCTCGCCATCGGCCAGTGCGGCCTCCAGTTCGAGCAGTTCGTCGTCTGGCCGGATCGGCTTGCCATCGAGGCAGACCACAATGGCGTCGATCTGGGTGTCCTGCGCCCCGCCGACCAGGATCTTGCGCTCGCCGCGCCAGGATTGCTCGGCCAGAAAGGTATTGAGATTGCGATGCAAGAGCACGTTGTGCGTGAAGAATGCCTCGGTGGTAGTGCTGGCATGGGACGGCAACCCATGGCGCAGCGCAAAGGCATTCTTGGCAGCTTCAATGCTGGCGGAAAGTGCCATGACAACCTTGTCCGGAACGCGAAGGGAATTAACTACCGGAATGAGCATTGAGCATGGCCAAGGGGGCCGGTTCAAGCTGGAGAAAGCGCAGTCGTCAGATGGTCAGCTGGCCTCCTAACCAGACCACGCGGCCGGGCGGAATTTTCAGGAAGTCGGTGGCGTCGTTGGCCATCCGCGTCAGCATGATGAAAAGCTGGTTCTGCGCGTTGATCAGCGGATTGGTGGAACCCGACTTGAGGTTGAATCGCGACAGGAAGAACGAGGTCTGCATGATGTCGAACTGGTAGCCGTGTTTGCGTGTCGCAAGCAGCACGCGGGGCACATCGGGCGTCTGCATGAAACCGATGCGGGCGACGATCCGCACCATGTTGTCCTCGATGCGTTCAATCGTGAGTTGCTCGTCCACCGGCACTCGCGGCACACCGGCGGCCTTGATGTGCAGCACTACGTTCTGCTCATGCAAGACGCGGTAGTGTTTCAAGTTGTGCAACAGGGCGCTGGGTGCGCTGTCCGGGGTTGTGGTGAGATACACCGCAGTGCCCGGCACGGTGGTTGGCTTGGAGCGCGCGAGCGACTTCATCAGTCCTTCCAGCGGCACCGATTCCCGGCGCTGGCGGTCGTTGACCATCCGCACGCCGCGCGCCCAGGTCCACATGATCGCCATCAGGACAAGGCCGAAGGTGATCGGCAGATAACCGCCGTCGAAGAACTTCAGGCTGTTGGCGCCGACAAAGGCGATGTCGGCCAGCAGCAGCGGCCCGCAGATCGCCAGGGCCCATTTCGGTGGCCATTTCCAAAGCCGCGAGACGACGACATAGGCCAACAGGGTATCGATCATCATGGCGGCGCTTACCGCAATGCCGTAGGCCGACAACAGCGCATCAGACGACCGGAAGGTCAGAACCAGCGCCGCCACGCCTAGGAATAACAGCATGTTCACGCGCGGCACGTAGATCTGGCCAGCCTGTGTTTCGGACGTGTGCGAGATCTGCAGCCGAGGCAACAGCCCCAGCTGGATGGCCTGCTGCGTCAGGGAGAAGGTGCCCGAGATGACGGCTTGGCTCGCGATCACGGTGGCGGCGGTCGCAAGGACGATCAGCGGCACCAGAGCCCACCGGGGCGCCATCAGATAGAAGGGGTCGACGGCCGCTTCGGGATGGGCAAGAATCAGGGCGCCCTGCCCCAGGTAGTTGACTGCCAGTGCCGGGAAAACCACCATCATCCAGGCCATCGCAATGGCTTGGCGTCCGAAATGGCCCATGTCGGCGTATAGCGCCTCGCCGCCCGTCACCGCCAGCACCACCGAGCCCAGGATCGCCAGCCCGATAAACCCATGGTTGAACAAGAACGCGATAGCATAAAACGGGTTCACGGCAAGAAAAACGCCCGGGTACTGGGCTATGTTCATCACACCCAACAGGAACAAGCAGACAAACCAGAGCAACATGATCGGCGCGAACAGATTAGCCACGCTCTGCGTGCCGCGGAATTGCGCGCCAAACAAAACTATCACGATGAGGACCGTCGCGGGCACCACCAGCTGCTTGAAGGCTGGAAGCGCCACTTCCACACCCTCGACAGCCGATAGGACCGAAACGGCGGGGGTCAAGATCGCGTCGCCGTAAAACAGTGAGGCGCCGATGATGCCGAGCAGGAAAACCGGCAGCGTGCGCCTGCCAATGGCGTTTTGCGCCAGCGCCATCAGCGACAAGGTTCCGCCCTCGCCCTTGTTGTCCATGCGCATGACGAACAACACGTATTTCACCGTCACCATGAGCACCAGGGCCCACAAGAGCAACGACAGCAGTCCGATCACTTCGGTGCGAAAGTCTGCAACCTTGTCGACATGCGACAGGGAATACTTGAAGGCGTAAAGCGGGCTGGTGCCGATGTCGCCAAAGACCACGCCGAGACTGCCAAAGGCGGGCAGGAAGAGCGCACTGCGGCTGAGTGGCCCCGTCGCAACGCCGGCGCCGTGGGGCGCCCCAGGAGAAGATGTCATGCTTGCAAAGTCCGCGCAGTGACCTGATGCAGTGGGCGAGGCCCAGATACGGCAGAGTGTGCCGCCGGAGGGTCTGCGATTGGCAGCGGCAGGTTGTCGAAACCCGCCGTATTGCGCCGTCTCATAGCCCATGGCATGACACACCGCAACTCGCACCCAAGCGCATGGCGAACAGATGCTTCGGGGACACACGACTTGAATCGGCATTTACAGACGGCGTGCTGGCGCGATCGGTGCTGCCCGAAACAAGCTTTGTGTCCAGGGTTCGAACAGTTCGAAGATGGAGAGCTCAATGGCCGCCCCGACTCCCGCCACGTCCGTCCCACACAAAGACATGGCCAATGCCATCCGCGCGCTCTCCATGGACGCTGTGCAGAAGGCCAACTCCGGCCATCCCGGCATGCCGATGGGCATGGCGGACGTGGCGACGGTGCTGTTCACCAAGTTCCTGAAATTCGATCCCGCGCACCCCGATTGGTCGGACCGCGACCGCTTCGTGCTCTCGGCCGGGCATGGCTCGATGCTGCTGTATGCGCTGCTGTACCTGACCGGCTATCCGGGCATGGATATCAAGCAGATCGAGAATTTCCGCCAGCTCGGCTCCAAAACAGCCGGCCATCCCGAGCACGGCCATGCCGCCGGCATCGAGACCACCACTGGGCCGCTTGGACAGGGCCTGGGCAACGCCGTCGGCATGGCGCTGGCCGAGCGCATGCTGAACGCGCGCCATGGCGATGCGATATGCAACCATTACACCTATGTGATCGCGGGCGACGGCTGCCTGATGGAAGGCATTTCGCACGAGGCGATCTCGCTGGCTGGGCACCTCAGGCTCAGCAGGCTGATCGTGCTGTTCGACGACAACTCCATCTCCATCGACGGCGCGACCAGCCTGGCGGTGTCGGACGACCAGGGCGCGCGCTTTGCCGCCTCCGGCTGGGCAACGGCGAAGTGCGACGGGCACGATCCCGCAGCTGTCGCGGCGGCCATCGAGGCGGCGCGCAAGAACGACCGCCCGACCATGATCGCCTGCAAGACCATCATTGGTTTTGGTTCGCCCAAGAAGCAGGGCACGTCGGGCGTTCACGGCTCGCCGCTCGGGCCGGACGAAATCGCCGCCGCCCGCAAGCAGCTAGGCTGGGACGCTGCGCCTTTCGTGATCCCAGCGCCCATCTTGTCAGCTTGGCGCGCTGCCGGCGCACGCGGCGCCGAGGCGTTCGCGGCCTGGGAGAAGGGCGCGCACAAGCTCGACAAACACGGCCTCGCCCGCCTGCACGATCCCATCGATACCGAGATGTCCGAGGCCATCACCAAGGCGGCAGCGGCCATCAAGGCCAAGTTCATCGCCGACAAGCCGAAGATCGCAACGCGCGTGTCCTCGCAGCAGGTGCTCGAAGCCCTCATCCCCGCCGCCCCCGAGTTGATCGCGGGATCGGCTGATCTGACGGGCTCGGTCGGCACCAAGACCAGCCACTACAAGCCCGTTAACACCAGCAAGTTCGAGGGCAACTACATCCACTACGGCGTGCGCGAACTGGGCATGGCCGCCGCCATGAACGGCATGGCGCTGCACGGCGGTCTGGTGCCGTTCGGTGGCACCTTCCTGGTGTTCACGGATTATGCCCGCCCCGCGATCCGCTTGTCGTCCTTGATGGGCCAGCGCGTCATCTATGTCATGACGCATGACTCAATTGGTCTCGGCGAAGACGGCCCAACCCATCAGGCGGTGGAACATCTGGCGTCCTTGCGCGCCATGCCGAACCTGCACGTGCTGCGTCCCGCCGACGCGGTGGAAGTCGCCGAATGCTGGGAGATCGCCATCCACGCCCGGAGCACGCCGAGCATCCTGGCGCTGTCGCGCCAGAACGTGCCGACGCTGCGCACTGGCGACGCCGGCAACAACATGTCCGCCAAAGGCGCGTACGTGCTGCGCTCGATTGATGGCAAGCGCGACGTGACGCTGATTGCGACGGGTACGGAAGTCTCGATCGCCGTCGAGGCGGCCGAGGCGCTGGCCAAGCAGGGCGTCAAGGCGGCCGTGGTCTCGATGCCCGCCTCCGACATCTTCGACAAGCAGCCCGCTGCCTACCGCTCCGAAGTGCTGGGCACCGCCCCGCGTATCGGCATCGAAGCCGCCATGGGCTTTGGCTGGGAGCGCTGGCTGGGGGACACTGGTGTCTTCATCGGCATGCAGGGGTTCGGTGCATCGGGGCCGTACGAGAAACTCTACGAACACTTCGGCATAACGTCAGCCAAGGTAGTCGAAGCGGCTCGCAAACTGACTGCACGGTCGTAGCGAACAGTCCGCGGTTTCGTCACCCCGGCGAAGGCCGGGGCCTGTCCAAGCGTCTGGAAGGCACAAGCCTGAAACACACCAAGCTGCTCGCGAAACGGACTGTACTGGTATTGACTTGCGCAG
Organism: uncultured Alphaproteobacteria bacterium; assembly: GCA_963732765.1. GTDB lineage: Bacteria > Pseudomonadota > Alphaproteobacteria > Rhizobiales > Hyphomicrobiaceae > JANYHF01. The sequence continues at coordinate 371,705 of CAVTAS010000001.1, forward strand.
CTCATTTCGATGGTTGGGCAGGTCCCGGCCTTCGCCGGGATGACGAAATCAGAGCACTTTTGCAACATCGAGAAGAGCTATAATACGTTAGCTGATAATCCGGAACCCCACCCCATGACCATCGACCTCACCAAACTCCGCCCGGCCGCAGAAGCCAACGTCAACGGCAAGCGCGTGCTCGTCCGCGCCGATCTCAACGTGCCGTTCAAGAACGGCAAGATCACCGACGCCACGCGCGTCGAGCGCTTCATGCCAACGGTCCACATGCTCACTCACCGCGGCGCGCGCGTGATCGTGCTCGCCCACTTCGGTCGCCCGGATGGCAAGGTGGTGCCGGAGATGAGCCTGAAGCCGGTCGCGACGCTGATGGCGCACCTCGCCGGCCACCACCCCGTCGCCTTCTTCGAAGACTGCATCGGCGAGAAAGCCGTCGCCGCCTCCAAGGTTGTCCCACAAGGTGGCGTGCTGGTCCTGGAAAACACGCGCTTCCACGCTGCCGAGGAAGAGAACGATCCCGTCTTCGTCGCCGAACTGGCCAAATGCGGCGACCTCTTCGTCAACGACGCCTTCAGCTGCGCCCACCGCGCCCATGCGTCCACGGAGGGGCTCGCGCACGTCCTCCCCGCCTACGCGGGCCCGCAGATGATGGACGAAATCAACGCTCTGCGCGCCGCGCTGGAGGCCCCCAAGCGCCCGACTGTCGCGATCGTCGGCGGCGCCAAGATCTCGACCAAGATCCCGGTACTGACGAATCTGGCGAAGAAGGTGGACAGGCTGATCATCGGCGGCGGCATGGCCAACACGTTCCTGAAGGCGCAGGGCATCGACGTCGGCAAGTCGCTGGCGGAAGCGGGCCAGGAGCAGGTGGTCGCCGAGGTGATGGCCGCAGCCAAGGCGAGCGGCTGCCAGGTGGTGCTGCCGGTCGACGGCGTGGTGGCGAAGGAATTCAAAGCCGGCGCTGTTTCCGAGGCGCGCGACAACGCCGATATCCCGGCCGACGGCATGATCCTGGACATCGGCCCCAAGTCCGTCATCGCCATGACCGCGCTGATCCGCAAGTGCAAGACCGTGCTGTGGAACGGCCCCGTCGGCGCCTTCGAGATCGAGCCGTTCGGCACGGGGACGTTTGCGCTGGCGAAAGAGGTCGCGCGGCTGACCAGGGCGGGCGGGTTCGTGTCGGTGGCCGGCGGCGGCGATACCGTCAGCGCACTGAACATGGCCGGCGTGGCGGATGATATGAGCTACGTGTCGACCGCCGGCGGGGCGTTCCTGGAGTGGCTGGAAGGGCGCGATCTGCCGGGCGTGGCGGCATTGGCGCGGGGGTGAGTGCTAGATCGATTCGATCTTGGCTACTCTATCCTGTATTTTGCGCAGAGCATTTGGTGCATCGTTTCCAGCGGTCTCTTCCACCAGTCCGCTGTTGTAGCGGTCGCATGAACCGACTGGATACCTCGCACTGAGACCGTTCCGTCTTTCTCGAATTGAACCGGAACTTTGTCAAATTGGTACCCGACCTGCGAATTCTTCACCCAAATGTCACCGACCTCCAAATGTCCGTACGTCTGGGGCGTCGGCCTGTACTCCGCCACCCATGGCTGTTTGAGCGTGGTCGCAATGGCGGAGTTCCACTCCTTCATAGCCTGCTGCAATCGCTCTTTTGCCTTTGCAACTTGCTGCGGCGCGCCGGTTATCGCGTCAGCCTTGCGTTTGGCTTCCGCTTCAATCGCTGCATTCTTCTTGTCACGCTAAGCGCGTTCCCGGAGAACGCGCTGTACTGTTGGATCATCTTGATCGTTCATCTCCATCCTTTTCCTCGCCGCCAGGGCGAATCAGTTTCTGGGAGTATATTATCAAGGATTCCGTCAAGCCGTGAGTCGGCAGGCTCATCGACGCATCGGAGTTTGCTGCTCGCTCGCGGCGCGAATCGCACCGGCAATCCCCTCATCCGGCGCAGTGCGCCACCTTCTCCCAAAGGGAGAAGGAAGATCCGTGCGCGTCGCGGCATTGAAGCAACAATCCGCCACCGGATGAATCCTTCCAAACACCCACGGACCGCGCGGCTCCATCGCCTTCTCCCTTTGGGAGAAGGTGCCCGAAGGGCGGATGAGGGGATTGCTGCCGGAGGTTGGCTCAACCCATGCCGCGCCGCGTCGCCGCCACCACGCTGTCGAGGATGGCGTCCAGCACGGCCGTGGTTCGCGCCATGACGTCGTAGTTCCAGAAGCGGATGACCAGGAAGCCAGCGGCTTCGAGCGTTTTCGTGCGCTCGGCATCGCGGACAACTTGCTCGGGCTCGGCGTGCTGGCCGCCGTCGAGTTCAACGATCAGGCAGGCGTCCATGCAGACGAAATCGGCGACGTAGCCAGCGATGGGTGTTTGACGGCGAAATTTCAGGCCATCGAGGCGGCGGTCGCGCAGGTGCTCCCAGAGCTTGTGTTCAGCTGGGGTGAGGGGGCGGCGAAGTTTGCGGGCGACGGGGGTGTGGCGGGACATGAGCGGTGTTTGTGGGGAGGGCGCGGCTTCCTCGGGCAGCATACCCCTCATCCGGCGCCCCGTCTGCTTTTGCGCCTCCGCGCAGGTGCGCCACCCTCTCCCAAGGGGAGAAGGACGTTCCGTAGGCGTTGTAGCAACGGGGGACAGAACTTCGGTCGGATGAAAGCGGTGGGACCACCCCCTTAACCCCGTGCGGTCACGCCGCCTTCAGAGACGTCGGCACGTCCAGGATCAGTTGGACGGCGCTGCGGTCGAGCGCGCTGCCTAGGAAGTAGTTCCCGTTGGCGTCGCGGGTGAAGCCGTAGGTTTGCTGCGATCCCGGTACGCGCGCCAGAATCCGACGACCGCCTGCCTGCTCGGCCACCACCTCGACGCGGCGCGAGCGGATCGCGCCGATCATCAGGGCCGGCCGGCCAGCAGTCGGGGTGGGATCGACCGCCGCCGCAAGCGGGATCGGGGCCGCGATGACGGGAGCAGCCGCCAAGACGGGGATCGGAGCTGGCGGCACCGGCAGAGGCGCAACCGGCAAAGTTGCCAGCGGAGGCGCCGCCTCAACCGCCACTGCCACGTTGGGCGCGGGGCTCGGAGCCGGCGTTGCGGGTGGCAGGACGACGGCAACAGGCTGCTTTTTCTTGAACCATCCGAACATGCTTGAATGCGCTCCCACGCTGGTTGTGCTGGGAGGTGTCAAGCAATTCTTGTGCCAAGTGTTAATATTTTGATATCGCGCGGCTTTTTTTCGGGGGCTGCGCGCTTTGCTCAAGCATTGGGCGGGAATTGCTTATTACTTGAGCAGAACGCGTGATCGCACAGAAAGCGTGCAGTGCTCCGTCGGTCACCTGAAATGCTTGCCCAACTTTAAGCCCTGCCCCTGGTAGTTCGACTTCAAGTCCGTTCCATACAACACATCCGGACGCTCGGTCATCGGCTCATAGACCAGCCGGCCGATGGTCTGGCCGTGCTCGAGAATGAACGGCACAGTGTGCGAGCGCACCTCCAGCACGGCCCGCGCGCCGCCGCCGGTAGTGCCGAAGCCGGGATCGAAGAAGCCGGCGTAATGCACGCGGAATTCGCCCACCAGCGGGTTGAACGGCACCATCTCGGCGGCCTCGTCGGGCGGCACGGTGACGGCCTCCTTGGAGGCCAGGATGTAGAACTGGTTCGGGTCGAGGATCAGCCGGCCGCGGCCCTTGCCCTGGGTGATCGGCTCCCAGAAGTCGGCGGTATCGTAGGCGCCGGGCCTCTCGAGGTCGATCACGGCGGTGTGGCGCTTGGCGCGGTAGCCGATCAGGCCTTGGGTCGCCGACGCTAGGTCCACGGACAGATCCACGATGCGGGCGCGGGCGTCGGGCTGGGGGCCGCGCCGGAAGCGCACCTGGGTCAGGCGCGAGCCGGTGCGGACCAGGATCGGGAAGGTCTGCGGGCAGATCTCGGCGTAGAGTTTGCCCCGGTAGCCGGCCGGCATCTGGTCGAAGGCGGGTACGCCATCGGCGATCACGCGGGTGAACACGTCGAGGCGGCCCGTGGAGCTCTTCGGGCTGGCGCTGGCGGCGAGATCGGGCGGAAGGGCAAAGCTTTCCAGCAGCGGCACCAGGTAGACGCAGCCGGTTTCCAGAACCGCGCCACTTGTCAGGTCGAACTTGTGCAGGACCAGATCGTCCAGCTTGCTGGCCACCGTCTCGCCTGGCTGCGGCAGGAAACTTGCCCGGATGCGGAAAGCCTCGGTGCCCAAGCGCAGGTCGATGCTGGAGGGCTGCAGCTGGCCCGTGGCGGCCGGGACCGCAAGCGTCACGGCCCCGCTCTCGATCAGCCGCGCGATGGCTTGGCGTGGGAGCGTGCCGTGGGGCAAGGCAGTGGCGGTCATGGCGGGCTTTCGGGATCGCAAATCTTGGCTCAAGCCGTAGACGACAACGCCGCCAACGCCAAGCGCCCTGTCCCCAGCCGGAGTTTGGCCAGTTGCAGCGGTCAAGAAGCTGTGCTGACTTCGGGGGACGCTGCTTTGGGCCCCGACGCCCAGGGGGTCCGGAGCCGGTCCGAGCCTTTCAGGGATCTCCGCCATGCGTCTACGTCGTGCATTGCCATCTGACATTCCCACCCTGCAATACTGGGATACCAAACCGCATGTCATCGCATCGGGTGGCGTCGACGAGGACGAGCCGGCCGATTGGGCCTGGGAGATCGCGCTCGACGTGCCCTGGTGGGAGCTGCTGATCGCCGAGGATGCCGGCCGGCCGATCGGCGTACTGCGCATTGTCGACCCGGCCGAGGAGGAGACACATTACTGGGGCGATATCGAGCCGAACCTTCGCGCCATCGATATCTGGATCGGCGAGGAGGCCGACCTCGGGCGTGGGTTTGGCACGGAGATGATGCGCCTGGTCTTGGAGCGCTGTTTCGCCAATCCCGCCGTGACGGCAGTGCTGATCGACCCGCTGGCGCGCAATGTCCGTGCCCGGAGGTTCTATGAGCGGGTAGGGTTCCGCGAGGTAGGGCCGCGGACGTTCGGCGACGACGATTGCGTGGTGTGCAGAATTGACCGGCGGGCGTAGATTGGGTCCAGCCTTCTTGCGCGACCCAACACCTCACGGGCAGAGCAAGCGGAGTGAGGTTGGGTCGCGCTGAAACGCTTGACCCAACCTACGTTACTTCCCCGTCCACACCGGCGCCCGCTTCTCGGCGAACGCGCGCGGGCCTTCCTTCTGGTCCTCGCTGGCGTAGAGCTTGTCCACGGTCCTCAACTTGCGCCGGTTGACCAGCGCCATGGCCTGCAGGAACGGCATGCCCTCGGTTTCGCGCATCACCTCCTTGATGGCGGCGAACACCAGCGGCGGGCCGTCGGCGAGCAGCTGGGCAATCTCGCGGGCGCGGGGCATCAGATTGGCGGCGGGAACGATCTCGTTCACCAGGCCCCACTGCTTGGCCTCGGCCACGTCCATCCAGCGGCCAGTGAGCAGCAGGTCCATGGCGATGTGATAGGGGATGCGGCGGGCGAGCTTAATGGTGGCGGCATCGGCCAGCGTGCCGGCCTTGATCTCGGGCAGGGCAAAGGTGACGTGTTCGGCCGCGATGATCATATCGGCCGAGAGGGCGAGTTCGAAGCCGCCGCCCACCGCCATGCCGTTCAGGGCGGCGATCACCGGCTTGTTGAGATCAATCAGTTCCTGCAGGCCGGCAAAGCCGCCAACGCCATAATCAGCATCGGGAGTTTCGGTACCCGCCGCTGCGCCTTTCAGGTCCCAGCCGGCCGAAAAGAACTTCTCGCCGCCCCCGGTGACGATGGCGACGCGCAGGTCGGGATCGTCGCGGAAGGCGCGGAAGGTCTCGCCCATCAGGCGCGATGTCGGTGTGTCGATGGCATTGGCCTTGGGCCGGTCGAGCGTGACCTCGAGGATGCGGCCGTTGCGGTGGGTACGGATGGGGGAGGTCATGGGATCGGTTACTCGATCAGCTCGGAGCGGAGGTTTTGGCGAACGTGAAGTATCGCCCCGATGAGAACCTGACCATCGTCGACTGGGTATAGAACGTAATGCGACTGATAGCGGAATTGCCGAAGACCCAGCCGAAGCTCGTCGGCTGCACGGCCCATCCGGGGAAACTCGGCCAGCAGCTCAAAACTCTTTTTGAAACCTACCAAATAGGCTTCCGATTGGTAGCGTCCGAACCTCTCATACGAATACGCGATGACGCCTTTCAATTGGCGGCGCGCTTGCTCGGATACTGCGTATTCAGACATTCTCGCCAACGAAAACGCTCTGGCGGATCTCAGCCATGATCTCGTCCATCGTTCTTCCACAGTCCGTCGAGGCGTCAGGACTGTTGATATGCTCTCTAAGAACAGCGAGTTGCTGCTCCCGGGTCATGGCTTCCCAAGCGGCGGCCTCGGCCGGAGTCGGCTCCAAGGCCAGGTTGCCGTAGGGGGGATTGGATTTCGGCTGTTTGCTCATAACAACCTCATATCACAATATCGGAACTCCTCAAACCCCCGACCTGCGAATCAAGGCATCCACCGCCACCGTCCCCTTGCCCTCGGGCCTCACGATCAGCGGGTTGATATCGAGTTCGACCAGAACGTCCTGGTTCACCTCGGCGAAACAGGCCACAGCCAAGATCGCATCGATCGCCGCCGCGATATCGCCCTTTGGCTTGCCGCGAAATCCTTGCATCAATTTTGCTGCCTTCAGCGAGAGCACGGCTTGCTCGGCATCGGTGCGGGTCATCGGAAACAGCAACGTGCGCGCGTCGCCGATCAGTTCGACCAGCACGCCGCCTGAACCGACCACCAGCACCAGTCCAACTTGCGGATCGCGCTTGATGCCCACGATCAGCTCAGCGACTGTGTCTGTCACCATCTTCTCGACGATGAAGGTATCGGCGAGCTTGGCCATGGCGGTAACGGCAACGGCCGCATCATCAGCACTACGCAGATTGAGGCATACCGCCCCCGCCTCGGTCTTATGCAGCAGCGTGCGCGAGCAGGCCTTTATGACGACCGGGCCGCCGATGTCGGAAAACGCTGCGCGCGCCTCCGTCTCGGTACGCACCAGCCGCCCCTCGGGCACGGACAGACCGTACTCGCGCAAGGCCTGCTTGGCCTCCCACTCCGACAGGGCGACGACGTCCTTTGGCTCGATCCCGGCGCCGAGCGGTGCGAACCGCCCACCAGATACGCGGCCCACGAACGCAGCCTTCTCGATGGCGTTGAGCGCTTCCGAAATGCCCATGAACGGCACGACGCCCTGCGCCATCAGCTCGAAGGCATAGCTCTCCGGCATATTCTCGGTCAGCGTCGCAAGTACGCCGACCTTGGCGCCCGCCGTCTTGCCAGCCGCGATGAAGGCCTGGTTGCCCAGCTTCCAGTCGGTGGGATCGCAACGGTCCTCGCGCGGGATGTCCATCACGATCAAGCCTAGGTCGAAGCCGCTCTTGAGGACCTCGGTGAACGTCGTCTGCATGCGCTCGAACTTACCCCAGTCGAAGGTGTGATAGTCGAACGGGTTCGAAATGGTGACGATCGGATTGGTGGTCGGCTTGATGCGCGCGATATCAGCTGATGTGAACGGAGCAAAATCCACGTCGCGCTCGGCGGCGGTATCGGCCATCAACAGCGCCTCGCCGCCCGAGCAACTGAGGCTGACGATGCGCTTGCCAGGCAATGGTCCGTGGACGTGCAGCAGTTTCAGTGTTTCGATGAAATCGGGCAGTGAGAACACGCGCGCAACGCCTAGCCGCGCCAGGAAGGCATCCATGACCGCATCGGAACCGGCAAGCGAGCCGGTATGGCTCATGGCCAACTCGCGTCCCTGCTCGCTGCGGCCGGCCTTCAGCGCCACGACGCCTACGCCATGCTTGCGTGCGGCCTCCACCGCAGTGGCGAAGGCCGTCACATCCGGAATGCCCTCGATCAGCAGGCCGATGGCCGACACACGCCCCGTCGCCGCCAGCGCCTCGGTCAGCCCGGCCAGATCGACCTTGGCCTGATTGCCGAGCGCGGCCAGATAGGCGATCGGCAGCCCGCGCCGGTTCATGGTCATGTTCACGGCGATGTTGCCGGACTGCATGAGGATGGCGACGCCCCGCTCGGTACGCGCGCCGCCGTGCTGGTCGGGCCAGAGCAGGGCTCCGTCGACGTAATTGATCAGGCCGTAGCAGTTGGGGCCGAGGAATGGCATTTTGCCCGAGGCCGCAATCAGGTCGCGCTCCAATTGCGCGCCCTCCGGCCCCGTCTCCTTGAAGCCGGCCGCGAAGCACACGGCGCCTCCCGCTCCCCGCTTAGCGAGATCGCCCATCACCGCGACCGCGAGGTTGCGATTAACGGCGACGAAACTGGCGTCAGGCGCTCCCGGAAGCTCGGCGACGCTGGCATAACAGCGCAGGCCCCGCACTTCGCGCTTGGTCGGATGCACCGGCCAGACCTCGCCGGCAAAGCCGACCTTCTGGCACTGCTCGACGACGCGCTCGGCCCAGGCGCCGCCGAAGGCTGCGATGGAGCGGGGGGCAAGCAGGCGGGAGAGGGAAGAGGTCATTGGCGTTTCGAAGCTGAATTGTGCAGTGAGTGAGGCAGACCGGACGATAGCGGCCTGTCGGCGCGGCGGCCAGCCTGCTCTTGACGCCGCGCCCGCCCGGCCCGACAAGGACCCATGACCATCGCCGCCCCGCCGCGTCGCGCCCGCCGCACCTCGACGCTCAGCCTGCCCAATCTCATCACCTATGGGCGCATCCTGGCGGTGCCAGCCGTGGCGGGTTTGATCGCTTTCTCCGATCTTGCAGGCACCTCCATCACCTGGTGGTGGGCCCTGGCGATCTTCGCCATCGCCAGCATATCCGACTATTTCGACGGCCTGTTCGCGCGCTGGTTCAACGAGCAGTCGGAGCTCGGCCGCATGCTCGACCCGATCGCCGACAAGCTGTTGGTGGGCGTGGTGCTGCTGATCCTGGTCGGCAAGCAGATCATCACGGGCTGGTCGCTGTGGGCGGCCGTGATCATCCTGTCGCGCGAGATCCTGGTGTCGGGCCTGCGCGAGTATCTGGCCGGGCTGTCGGTGAAAATGCATGTGACCTGGCTGGCCAAATGGAAGACGGCCGCCCAGCTGGTGGCCTTGGGCGCCTTGATCGCGGGACCGATTGCCGGGCCGAGCTGGCCGCTGCTATCGACTGTGGGGCTCGTGCTGCTGTGGGCCTCGGCGCTCATCACGGCCTACACCGGCTACGAGTATCTGCATGCGGCGTTGAAGCACGCGACCACCTCGGACGAAGGAGCTGCAACGTGAGCGGCGAGCGCGAGGTCACGCTGCGATACTTTGCCTGGGTGCGAGAGAAGGTCGGGCGCGCCGAGGAGCGCATTGTGCTGCCGGTGTCCGTGACCACTGTTTCCGAGCTGATGGCCTGGTTGCAGACCCGCGGGCCCGAATACGCCGCCGCTTTCGAGCGAGCGGGCGTCATCCGCGCCGCCATCGATGCCGCGCACGTCAAGCCGACGGCCGCCTTGGCGGGGGCGCGCGAGATCGCCTTCTTCCCGCCGGTGACGGGAGGCTGACCATGGCCGTCCGCGTGCAGGCCGAACCGTTCGATCTCGCCGCCGAGGTCGCCGCCATCAAGCGCGGGCGGACGGATATCGGCGCCGTGGTGACCTTCACCGGAACCGTCCGCGACAGCGTCGATGGCAAGCGCCTGGTCGCCATGACGCTGGAGCACTATCCCGGCATGACCGAGGGCGAACTGGCCCGTGTCGAGCGAGAAGCCACCGCACGCTGGCCGCTGACCGGCAGCCTGATCATCCATCGCACCGGCCGCCTGACGCCGGGCGAGGACATCGTGCTGGTGGTGACGGCCTCCGCGCACCGCGCCGCCGCCTTCTCGGCCGCCGATTTCCTGATGGATTACCTCAAGACCAGCGCGCCGTTCTGGAAACAGGAAGAGCTGGAAGACGGGACGGTCAGCTGGGTCGAGGCCAAGGCCAGCGATGATACGGCGGCGGGGCGGTGGATCGAACGCTGTTAGCTCCCAGCACCCCAATCGCAGGTCGAGCGCCATTCGGTCCGGCGCACGCCGTTGATCACCACGGTGCCCTTTTTCACCAGCTGGCACTGGCGGCAGCTGTAGCTGCTGAGGCAGCCGCGCACCGAGGCCGTGCGGGCGAAGTTGCAGCTGCGAATGACCTGGCAGATCTTGCCGGCTTCCAGGCCCGCAGCCTGCACCGGGGCGGATGGCGTCAACGCCAGGGCGGCAACGGTCAGAAGGCTGGCAAGGCGCATGGCGGACTCCCCAAGGTGGCCACGTTTTCGCCACTATCGGCCAACGCGCCGCGATAGGCAAGGCGGCCAGCGATTCAACCCGGGATGGGAGGCCCGCAATCGAAACCGACACCCAGTACCACTCGCCGCAGTTCGCGCTATAACCGCCCCGAAGAATCGATCCATCTCCTGAAAGATCACATCCCAATGGCAAACGTAGCGGTTGTCGGCTCGCAGTGGGGCGACGAGGGCAAGGGCAAGATCGTCGACTGGCTTTCCGAGCGCGCCGATGTGGTGGTGCGCTTCCAGGGCGGGCACAATGCCGGGCACACGCTGGTCATCGACGGGGTCGTGTTCAAGCTGTCGCTGCTGCCCTCGGGCATCGTGCGGCCGGGCAAGCTGTCCGTCATCGGCAATGGTGTGGTGGTTGATCCCTGGCATCTGGTCGAGGAGATCGCCGCGCTGAAGGCCAAGGGTGTCTCGGTCACACGGGACAACCTGCGCATCGCCGAGAACGCCACGCTGATCCTGCCGCTGCACCGCGAACTCGACCGCATGCGCGAGGACGCGGCCGGCACGGGCAAGATCGGCACCACGGGGCGGGGCATCGGCCCGGCCTACGAGGACAAGGTCGGCCGCCGCGCCATCCGCGTCATGGATCTGGCGACGCTCCCGGAACTGCCGGCCAAGATCGAGCGGCTGTTGGTGCACCACAATGCGCTGCGCCGCGGCCTGGGCGCGCCCCTGATCGACGCCGGCAAATTGCTGGCCGACCTCACGGCCATCCGCGACTCCATCCTGCCCTTCATGGACTCGGTCTGGCTGCTGCTCGACCAGCAGCGCCGCGCCGGCAAGCGCATTCTGTTCGAGGGCGCGCAAGGGGCGCTGCTCGATATCGACCACGGTACCTATCCCTACGTGACCTCGTCCAACGTGGTGGCGGGACAGGCGGCCACCGGATCGGGCATGGGGCCGGGTGCCATCGGCTATGTGCTCGGCATCACCAAGGCCTACACCACCCGCGTCGGCTCCGGCCCATTCCCGACCGAACTCACCGACGCCACCGGCGAGAAAATCGGCGAGCGCGGCCGCGAATTCGGCACCGTCACGGGCCGCAAGCGCCGCTGCGGCTGGTTCGACGCCTGCCTGGTGCGCCAGACCATCAAGACCTCCGGCATCAACGGCATCGCGCTGACCAAGCTCGATGTGCTCGACGGCTTCCCGGAACTGAAGCTCTGCACCGGCTACAAGCTCGACGGCAAGGTCATCGACCACCTGCCCGCCGGCCAGTCCGAGCAGGCGCGCGTGGAACCGATCTACGAGACCATGCCCGGCTGGACGGAATCGACGATGGGCGCGCGGAGCTGGGCGCAACTGCCGGCCGCTTGCGTGAAATACGTCAAGCGCATCGAAGAGTTGATCGAAGCGCCGGTGGCGATGCTGTCGACCAGCCCCGAGCGCGCGGACACCATTCTGGTGACGGATCCGTTCGCGACGTGAAGTCGGGGACATGATGTTCGGCTGCGGCCTGACCAGCATCCACAATTTTGACCACCGCCGCCGAGCCGAAGTCGAACTTCGTGTCCCCAGTCTTGCGATCGCGCCAAAGACTGGGGACACGAAGGCCACGTCCGGCTCGGCTCCGGTCGCTCCTCGAACCCGGTCCCGCCGGACATGGCCATCATGTCCCCGATCTCGCGGGCCGCGCCCGGCGGCCGGCTCGCGGTTGCGCTGACCGGGCGCCAGCAAAAACACATGGCTGTGCCTTGACCGAACCCATGTTCGAACCCAAAGCGGGGTGCGGGGTCGCCGAATGCCGCGAAATTTTGTAGTAAAAGGCGGCATCCGGCCACCCCGCCAGCGTTTTATCCGATCCCTCCGTCGCCACGTTACCTGTGGGCTGCTCCACGCTCGGGAATCTCACCCCGAGCGAGCGACGGCGGCCGCCAGCACCCGGGTGTGCGGCACCCTGCGCCAGTCGCTGTCCCTCTCCCAGCAGATCGAGACGCCCTCGAGTGCATCCCCGTAGAAGAAGGTGATGGGACTGTAGTATAGATTGGCGTTGCTGTATAGTTGTTTTTGAAATGGGGTTAATGCAGGGTCTCTATACTTGGTTTCTGCTCGCGAATTCGTGTCAGGCGCTGGGCATCTTAAGAGGTGCGAGTGTCTGCTTTCGGACCGCTGCGACCGATGAGCGAAATGGGGGCGACGCGATTGACCCGGATCTGCCGAACTGTGATTTAATTGCTAACCGTCTGCATCTCCTTCAGAACCGACCGTGCCGGCTGGCACCGGCGAACCACCGGCATGCCAGAAGATTCTTCGCTCCCCTCACAGCTTCGGCATCTTCACCTTGAACCAGATGCGGCCACGATTGGTATTGAAGACGTCGTAGATGTGATCATCATCGATGCCACCGATTTCTTTGTCCTGTCATCTCAAATCCGTGGTCCTTGAGATACCTTCGGATGCAATTAATCGCCTCCAGTTGCGTCCGAGCCTTTGGAAATGCGATTGCGGTCTCCTTGGACTTGCCATCACCGACGTGTGACAGCCCCCGCTCGCTGAAGACGTTGCCAAAGGTGCTCTTTGGTTGTCCTGCAATCTCGACCCAGTTCTGCAGGATGATCAATCTTGATAATAGGTCTATTTGAACCTGCGCGCTGACATCAACAACGTGCCTCACGACGATCATGCTGATCCGGAACGCCTTCTCCTTGTGCAGTTCGTCCAAGGGATCAGCAATCGAAACCCGGCCCGCTGCGATCGTCCCACTCGATACCAATGAGTTGCTGCCGAAGTTGGGATGCACGAATTCGCAGAGTTCATCGTAGATCGAGCGAATGGCACTAATCCGCGTTGCCAGTGCATCCAGAAAATCGTTCACGTTATACTGCTTGACTGGCCCCTTGCCCTTCGGACTTTGCCCGCTGTACAGGCGTTCAATCGTTCGCGCAGCACCTTCAAGCGCTTCCCGCGCCTTCTTTTCACTGGATTGCCCCTTCAGCGCGTCAATGAGTGACCGCAATTTTTCCTGCTGGAAGACAAAGGCAGCGAGATGTTCGACGCATGATCTTGTCAATGCGACCAGCACAGTAGGATTGCCGGAATTAGCCGCGAATTCGATGCCGCGCAGCACCTGTTCCAGCTTGAGTTCAGAGACGCGCAGCATGAAAAAATGCTTCGTCGCAACATCGACCATCAAGCAGCCGAGATCGTGAAGCTGAGCATTCGGCTGATCATTGAGCCATTTGGTAACCTCTCTGCCGGCGAACTTGTCGAATTCAATGTCGATCTGGCCAGACTTCTTCCTGAACTCTTCGATCTTCTGGATGAGGGTAGATCTCAGTTCGTCAGTTCGGTCTGACATTGAGCGTTTCCGGTTCCGGTAATGCGTTCGCTGGTGATTTCGATAGCTGATTCGGCAACACGCCCCGGCGGGGCCGCCAGCAGGGCCACCCTTTGATGTCGAATTTTACGACCTCATCCAGCGTCGAAGTACGGTGACAGTGCAACTATTTCCGGCCGTTCGGCGACCTTCCGCAACTCCTCCAACAACGGGCGGGCAACTGCAAAGTCTTGACGCCTCACCAACGCGCGCACATGGCCCATCGATCCAACGCCAAGTCGTCCGGAGTGAGACCAATCTGGACCAATCCGGCCTCGACGACGTGACTGGTCCCCTCCAACAACGCCGGCGGAAAGGGGGCAGCCCCCTGCAGCGCAGGGGTCTGACCCCCAATCGCGGCCTTGCACCTCCGAACCTGCCCCACTAAAGTCCGCCGTGATCACAAAAACACTGGGATGGAAACCATGCGATTTGAGAGCCCGGCGACGGTTGAGGAGGCTGTGAAGCTGCTCGCAGCCGAACCCGGTATGGCCAAGGTGCTGGCCGGCGGTAGCGATCTGATTGTGCAGATGAAATCGGGGCGGATCGATCCCGCGCTGGTCGTCGATTTGAAGCGCATCAAGGCCATGACGGCGATCACGGCGGAGGCTGGCGGCTTCCGCATCGGCGCCTGCGTGCCGTGCATCGCGCTGGAGGAACACGCGGATCTGAAAGCCATGTGGCCGGGGCTGGTCGAGGCCGCGCGGCTGATCGGCTCGACGCAGGTGCAGGGCCGCGCCACGATTTCGGGCAACCTCTGCAACGCCTCGCCAGCCGGCGACAGCATCCCCGCGCTGGTGGCCGCAAACGCGAAGGTGCGCGTTGTAGGGCCGAACGGCGCGCGCGAAGTCGATGTGCTCGACATCCCGACCGGCGTCGGCAAGACCTCGCTGGCTAAGGGCGAGATCGTGGAGTCGATCCATCTGCTGACCAAGCCGGCCCATTCGGCGGATGCCTATCTGCGCTTCATTCCGCGCACGGAGATGGACATCGCCGTGGTTAGCGCCGGTGTGTTCCTGACGCTGGACGGCTCGGGCACCATCACCAATGCACGCGTGGCGCTGGGTGCCGTCGCCCCGACCGTGCTGCTGGTGGACGCCTGCGCCAAAGCCATCATCGGAAGCAAGCTCGACGACAAGGCCAAATCAGCGCTCGCCGCCGCCGCTTCGGCCGCCTGCAAGCCGATCGACGATAAGCGCGGCAGCAAGCAATTCCGCACCGATGTCGCCGGTGTGCTCGCCCGCCGTGCAGCCGAAATCGCATACGTCCGCGCGTCCGGCGCGAAAGTTGGAGCTCACTGATGTCGCAAATCCACGTCACCACCACCATCAACGGCGATCCCACGGAGTTCCTGTGCGAGGCCGACGAGACGCTGCTCGATACGCTCCGTGATCGTCTCAATCTCACCGGCACCAAGGAAGGCTGCGGCTCGGGCGACTGCGGGGCCTGCTCGGTCACCGTGGACGGGCGGTTGGTCTGCGCCTGCCTGACCTTCGCGGCCGAAGCGCAGGGGCGCCAGATCGGCACCATCGAGGGCATGGCCAAGGGCGACAAGCTGCATCCGCTGCAGCAGAAGTTCCTGGAGCATGCGGCCTTGCAGTGCGGCATCTGCACGCCGGGCTTCCTGGTCGCCAGCGAGGTGCTGTTGAAGCGCAATCCCAACCCGACTGAGACGGAAATCCGCTATTGGCTCGCGGGCAATCTCTGCCGCTGCACGGGCTACGACAAGATCGTCAAGGCCGTCGTCGACGCCGCCGCCGACATGAGAAAGGGCGCATAATGGCTCAGGATATGAAGTTGGACGCGAAGTCCCGCAAGTTCAATTCCATCGGTACACGCCCCTTGCGTCCCGACGGCATCGACAAGGTCACCGGCCGCGCGCGCTATGGCGCCGATATGAACATGCCGGGCCAGCTGATCGGCAAGGTGCTGCGCTCGCCGCACGCCCACGCGCTGATCAAGAGCATCGATACCTCGGCGGCCGAAAAGCTACCGGGCGTCAAGGCGATCCTGACCGCGAAGAATTTTCCGGACCTGTCGGGCGGCGATCAGGGGCAGCTCGATTACCTGGTCAATACCTTGGCCCGCGAACGCGTCCTTTACGACGGACACGCCGTAGCCGCCGTGGCCGCGACCAGTTCCTCGGCAGCCAATGCGGCGCTGAAGGCGATCAAGGTCGTCTACGAGGTGTTGCCGCACGTCACCGACGTCGACGAGGCCATGAAGCCGGACGCGCCGCTGGTCAATGGCGGCGTCTTCACCAGTGGCATCGAACCCAAGCCGACCAAGAAGTCGAACATCCTCGTGCGCCACCAGTTCGGCCACGGCGATGTGGAGAAAGGCTTCAAGGAGGCCGACCTCATCGTCGAGCGCGAGTTCAAGACCGAGGCGACGCACCAGGGCTATATCGAGCCGCATGCCGTCGTCTGCAATCTCAGCGCCGATGGCGTCGGCGATATGTGGGTGTGTACGCAAGGCCATTACAACGTGCGGGCCGTTTGCGCCACCATGCTGGGATTGGAGCAGTCCAAACTGCGCGTGACGCCGTCCGAGATCGGCGGCGGCTTCGGCGGCAAGACCATGATCTGGATCGAGCCGCTGGCGCTGGCGATGTCGCGGATGGCCAACCGCCCGGTCAAGATGGTCATGACGCGCGAAGAAGTGTTCCGCGCCACTGGCCCGACCGCGTCCGCCAGCATCTGGATGAAGGTCGGCGCCAAGAAGGACGGACGCATCACCGCTGCGCAAGCCGTGGTGAAATTCCAGGGCGGCCCCTTCGGCGGCTCGCTGGTGGACATGGGCGCGATGGCCTGTTTTGCCTGCTACGATCTGCCAAACGTCAAGACCGAAGGCTACGATGTGTTCTGCAACCGGCCGCGGGCGGCAGCCTATCGCGCGCCGTCGGCTCCCATCGTGACCTTCGCCACCGAGAGCGTGGTGCAGGAACTCGCCGACAAGCTCGGGATCGATGCGGTCGAGATGCGCCTGAAGAACGCCGCCAAGGAAGGGACGAAATCGTCCTATGGTCCGACCTATGGGCCGATCGGCCTGAAGGCGACGTTGGAAGCCATCCGGGAGACGCCGCATTGGCAGCAGCCGGTTGCGCCCGGAAAACATCGCGGGCGCGGCATCGCCTGCGGCTTCTGGTTCAACTTCGGCGGCAACACCAGCGTGTCGCTGGCCATTAATGCCGACGGCACGGCGGCGCTGGCCTACGGCAATCCGGACATCGGTGGTTCGCGCGCGTCCATGAGCCTGATGGCGGCCGAGGAGCTGGGCATCCCCTACGACAAGGTGCGCTGCATCGTGGCCGACACGGCCTCGCTGGGCTTCAACGACATTACGGACGGCAGCCGCGTGACCTTTGCGGCGGGCCTCTCCACCATCGAAGCGGCGCGCAATTGCATCAAGGTGATGTGTGAGCGCGCGGCGAAAACCTGGGGCATTTCGGCCGACGCGGTGGTCTGGGAGAAGGGCCACGCCAAGCCTGCCGGCAGCAACGCCGGCCAGTTCGAGCCCTTGTCGCTGAAACAGATTGCGGCGACCGCGCAAAACACCGGCGGCCCGATCGCCGGCCACTTCGAGACGTTTGCCGATAGCGCAGGCGTGTCGTTCGGCACCCACATTGCCGACGTCGAAGTCGATGTGGAAACCGGCAAGGTCACGGTGCTGCGCTACACAGTGCTGCAGGACGCCGGCAAGGCAATCCATCCCTCCTACGTCGAGGGCCAGTACCAGGGCGGGGCGGCGCAGGGCATCGGCTGGGCGCTGAACGAGGAGTACATCTACGGCAAGGACGGACGCTTGCAGAACGCGGGCTTCCTCGACTACCGCATCCCGGTCGCCTCGGACCTGCCGATGATCGAGACGGTGATCCTGGAGATCCCGAACCCCGGTCATCCCTACGGCGTGCGCGGTGTCGGAGAAACGCCCATCGTGCCGCCGCTGGGCGCGATGGCAAATGCAATTGCTGCAGCCACAGGCGTGCGCATGGGTGACATCCCAATGTCGCCGCCGAAGTTGTTGAAGGCGCTGAAGGAAGCGAAGGTGAGCTGAGGCAGCGAGGCTTGGACCTCCCATCCTTAAACGGGGACAGTTTACTTATATCGCCAGAAAGAATTCGCGGATTAGTTCGCGCAGTGACAGGCGATATAAGTAAACTGTCCCCGTTTAGGGGCGACATCCTCTCCCCTCGCAAGGGCGAGGGGAGAGGAGAAGACAGTGCAAAGGCATCGGCCCGGCATGAAGCCCAAGCGAAACGATACGGCGAATGCTGCCGATCCCGGCCCCGTCCGCGTCACTGTCCACCTCGGCGGCCCGCTTCAATCGGCTGCGGGTGGCGAGACCGTGTTCGAGGTCGAGGCGCGCACCATCCAGGACATGCTGGCCAAGCTCGGGGAAAAGTACCCGCAGCTCGCACCGGTGCTGGCCAAGAGCGTAACCGTGGTCGTGGATGGGCAAGTCTATCGCGGCGCTTGGCAGAAGCCGCTCAAGGCAGACAACGAAATCTACCTGCTGCCGCCGATGCAAGGCGGTTGAGGCGTAGACGTAGGTTGGGTCAAGCGTTTCAGCGCGACCCAGACTGTATGTCCCCCTCCAGAGAGAGGCAACTCACCCTCGATGAGTTTATCGAGGGTTGCCCGGATGGGCCGGGCAGAGCCTCACACAAGGAGGGCGAGTTGTGGGACATCATAGCGAAGCTTTCATTGGAATCGATACCTCGAAGTTGCGTAATGCCGTGGCCATCGCACAGGCCGGTCGCGCTGGCGAGATCCGCTATCTCGGCGAAATCGACGCCACCGACGCCGCCACACGCAAGCTCATCGGCAAGCTGGCCGGACAATACAGTAAGCTGACGTTCTGCTACGAGGCCGGGCCAACCGGGTATGGTTTGTACCGCCTGATCACGAGCCTTGGCCACGAGTGCGTTGTGATTGCGCCCTCGCTGATTCCGGCCAAGCCCGGCGACCGCATCAAGACCAACCGGCGCGACGCCGAGAACCTGGCCAAGCAGTTGCGGGCGGGGGAATTGACCGCCGTCTGGGTTCCCGACGAACGCCACGAGGCGATGCGCGATCTGTCGCGCGCGCGTGAAGCGGCCGTCGACGATCTGAAGCGCAAGCGCCAGCAGATCTCCTCGCTGCTGCTCAGGCTCGGCCGGCATTATCCGGGCAAGAAGACCTGGGGCAAGGCGCATCGCAATTGGCTGGCCGCGCAGAAGATCGATCACCGCGAACAGCGCATCGTGTTCGAAGAGACGCTCGGCGCCGAACGTCAGGCGCAAGACCGAGCCGACCGGCTTGAGGCGGCGATCCGGCAGGCCGTGCCCGACTGGTCGCTGGCCGAGGCGGTGACGGCTTTGCAGGCGCTGCGCGGCATCGACCTTGTGGCCGCTGTGACGGTGCTGGCCGAGATCGGCGATCTCTCGCGCTTTGCCAACCCGCGCGAGCTGATGGGCTATCTGGGGCTCGTCCCCTCCGAGCGCTCGACCGGCGACAGCGTCAAACGCGGCGGCATCACCAAGGCGGGCAACCGGCGTGCCCGCCGTATTCTGGTCGAGGCGAGTTGGAGTTATCGCCATCCGCCGCGGATCGGGCGCGAAAAGCTGGCCAAGGTGGAGGCCGCGCCCGAGCCCGTGCGCGCCATCGCCTGGAAGGCGCAGACGCGGCTCTCGGCGCGCTTTCGCGCACTCGGCCGCAAGGGCAAGCGGCCAACCATCGTGGCGACCGCGATAGCGCGCGAGCTGTGCGGCTTCATCTGGGCGATCGAGCGCGCCGTGCGCGCAAACCGCTGACGCCGGCCGTAGCGGCGAAGCGATAAAAGGCATTCGGGAAAAAGGACTTGGCCGACATCATCGTGCAGTGGTGGGGACGGAGCAACGGTAGGGGAACCCTCAGGTAGGTTGTGTGGCCGGAGCAGCGCGGGAAGCGCTGCGACCGACGCCCGTACCCAGACAGAGGCAGCCCCGGACGAACAAACGGACATGCGGTGTCGACCCGCGAATCAGAGCTTGCTCACCGGCGTCTTCGGGCTCCGTCTCCTCTTCTGCACGATCCAAAGATGCAGCCCGTCCCGCTCACGCGGCACGGCATTGCAAAGCCGTGCCCAAAGCTGTTGACTGGGGACATCAGAACCTACAAACAACCTCCCTCAATTCCCGTCCAGAATATTGCCGAGGCCGCCCAGCACGCTGCCTTCGTCGACGCTGCGGCCCAGCGGTGAGCCGGCGGCCAGCATGCGCCCGGCCAGCCGCGAGAACGGCAGGCTCTGGATCCAGACTTTCCCTGGGCCCTGCAGCCGCGCGAAGAACACGCCTTCACCGCCGAAGATCATCGACTTGATGTTGCCGGCGCGTTCGATGTCGAAGTCGACCGTCGGCATGATGGCGACGATGCAGCCGGTGTCGACGTGCAGCACTTCGCCGGCCGCCAGCTCCTTCTGCACCACCGTGCCGCCAGCGTGCACAAACACCCAGCCGTCGCCTTCGAGCTTCTGCATGATGAAGCCCTCGCCGCCGAACAGGCCGGTCATGATCTTGCGCTGGAAGGCGATGCCGATGGAGACGCCGCGCGCCGCGCACAGGAAGGAATCCTTCTGGCAAATCAGTGTGCCGCCGATCTCCGACAGCTTCATGGGCAGTATATGCCCCGCATACGGAGCAGCAAACGCGACGCGCGCCTTGCCGCGGCCGTTGTGCGTGAACACGGTGGTGAACAGGCTTTCACCCGTCAGCAGCCGTTTGCCGGCGCCCGCAAGCTTGCCGAAGAAGCCACCTGTCTGCTGCTTGGCGCCATCGCCGAACACGCTCGTCATGCCGATGTCCGAATGCTTGAACATCATCGCGCCAGCCTCGGCCACCGCGCTCTCGCCGGGATCGAGTTCGATCTCGATGAACTGCATCTCGGCGCCCTTGATCTCGAAATCGATATCGTCAGCGGTGCTGCCACGCACGTGATGCTGGCTTTGAACGTTGGGAACGGTGGGGAACAGGGCCATGGTGAGGGTCCTTGTTGGGTTGGGTAAGGGCTTGAACGTAGAGGCGCATCGCAATGCGCCCCTACTGCTTCGGCGCTTCCAGTGGCACCGCCACGAAGCGGATCTCGCCCTTGGCGTCCGACAGCAACAACAGCGCGGTTTTGCGCCCGCCCGCGCGCACCGCGTCGATGCGGCTCGCCACGTCCTCCGGGGTCGACACTTTCTCGTTGGTGATCTCCACGATGATGTCGCCGGGCTTCACGCCGTGCAGTGCGGCTGCGCCCTTTGGGTCGGCCTCGATCACCGCCACGCCTTCGACTTTCTCGGCTACCGACAGTTTGGCGCGCAAGGCCGCGTCCAGCGTCTGAAGCTTCACGCCGAGCGCCAAGTTCTCGACCGGCGTGCTTGCAGGGTCAGGCGCCTTGTCTTTGGGCGCGTCGTCGGACTTGCCCTTGTCGTCCGGCGCGTCCGCATCTTTAACAGCGGTGTCCTCGGCTAGCCGGCCCACAGTCACTGCAAAGCTCATCGGCTTGCCATCGCGCAGCACCTCGACTTTGGCGGCTTTGCCGATCACCGACAGCGCCACGATGCGCGGCAGGCTGCGCATGTCGGGCACGTCGTTGCCGTCGAAGGTGACGATCACATCGCCAGCCTTCAAGCCCGCCTTGTCCGCCGGGCCGCCGGGCGCAACTTGCGAGACCACGGCTCCCTTGGCCGCGGGCAGGCCAAGGC
This sequence comes from uncultured Alphaproteobacteria bacterium, assembly GCA_963732765.1. Lineage (GTDB taxonomy): Bacteria > Pseudomonadota > Alphaproteobacteria > Rhizobiales > Hyphomicrobiaceae > JANYHF01. The sequence continues at coordinate 393,023 of CAVTAS010000001.1, forward strand.
CGGCCGCGGTATCGTCCGTTACCGTCTGAATGTTGACGCCGATCCAGCCGCGCCGCATTTCGCCGTAGGCGCGCAGCTGCTCGATGACTTGCCGCGCTTCGTTCGACGGGATCGCAAAGCCCAGGCCAATTGAGCCACCAGTGGGCGAGATGATCGCCGAATTGATGCCAATCACTTCGCCGCTCATGTTGAACAGCGGACCACCGGAGTTGCCTTTGTTGATCGAGGCGTCGGTCTGCAGGAACTCGTCGTAGGGGCCGGAGTTGATGTCACGCTTCAGCGCCGAAATCACGCCAACCGTCAGGCTGCCGCCGAGCCCGAAGGGGTTGCCAATGGCCATGGCCCAGTCGCCCACGCGCATCTTGCTGCTGTCGCCCAGCTTGGCCGAGGCAAGCGGTTTGACGGGCTGGACCTGCAGCACGGCAATGTCGGTCTTGACGTCGCGGCCGATCACCTTGGTCACCTTCAGCCGCGTGCCGTCGTTGAAGTTGACATAGATCTGGTCGGCGTCGGCGATGACGTGGTTGTTGGTGGCGATCACGCCCGAAGGATCGATGACGAAACCCGAGCCCAGCGAACTCACGCGCTGCGCCTCGGTCTCCTTGCCGTCCTTGTCGAAGAACTCCTTGAAGAAATCCTCGAAGGGCGAGCCCTTGGGCACTTTTGGCAGCGGCACGCCCTGCGGGCCCTTCAGGGACTGCGAGGTCGAGATGTTGACGACCGAATCAAAGAGTTTCTCGGCAATCGGAGCAACCGACACCGGGCCCTGCTGCGCCTGGGACGGGGTCGGCGAGACTGCCAGAAAACTTCCGCCGAGAGCAAAGGGTAGCAACAGTACGGCGAGGCGGGCGGGCAGTCTCATGAGATCAGCTCCAGATGCGCATTCCAGATAACAGTCTGTGCCCGCCCTGTGGCGCTATTTTGCCGGTCCCGTCGACTTGCCCGTCGGATCGGCGAAATACTTGAAAAACTCGCTGTCCGGCGAGAGCAGTACGCGCGTGTCGTTGGACAGCAAGCTGCCCTCGTAAGCCTTCATGGAGCGGTAGAAGGCGAAGAAATCGGCGTCCTTGGAAAAGGCCGTCGCCATCACTTTGTTGCTGTTGGCTTCGCCCTCGCCGCGGATGCTCTCAGAATCCTGCGTCGCCTTGGCGGTCAGCACCACCACGGCGCGGTTCGCCTCGGCGCGGATACCACGGGATCGTTCCTCGCCCTTGGCGCGCCATTCGGCTGCCTCGCGTTCGCGTTCGGTCTTCATGCGCTTGAAAACCGCTTGGGTGTTCTGCGCCGGCAGGTCAGCCCGCTTGATCCGCACATCCACGACGGTGACGCCAAGTTCGCTGGCCTTCAGGTTCACTTCCGTCGCGATGCGCTTCATCAGCTCCTCGCGCTTGTCGCGAACCAGGTCGCGGAAGGTCGCCCCGCCCAGCACGCTGCGCAGCGAGGCGCCGATGAAGTCGCCCAGCCGCTGCTTGGCCCCTTCCTCGGTGCCGACCGACTGGAAGAAGCGCAACGGATCGTCGATCTTGAAACGGGCGAAGGCGTCAACCACCAGCCGCTTCTGATCCGACACCAGCACTTCTTGCGGGCGGGTGTCGAGATCGATCAGGCGCTTATCGAAAAACTCGACATTCTGGGCGATCGGGATCATCCAGTTGAGGCCGGGCTCGGTGATGGTGGCGCTGGGCTTGCCGAAGTTCAGCACCAGAGCCTGCTGGTGTTGGCCAACGATGAACAGCGAATTATAGACAACCAGGCCCGCCAGAACGAGCAGCACCAGGAGCGATGAGAGGAAGCTGCGCATGTCTATTGTCCTGCCGTGGTGGTCTGCTTGGTGAGGCCGTTCAACGGCAGGTAAGGCACCACGCCGCTGCCGCCGCCCTTCTGGTCGATGATGATCTTGTCCATGTTGCTGAACACGCGCTGCATGGTGTCGAGATAGATGCGCTTGCGCGTGACGTCCGGGGCCAGTTTGTAGGCCTCGTAGACCTTGCTGAATCGATCGGCCTGACCGATCGCCTCGGCCTCGATCTTTTCGCGGTAGGCCTGGGCTTCCTGGCGGATGCGTTCGGCATCGCCGCGCGCTTCCGGCACCACCTTATTGGCGTAGGATTGCGCGCTGTTGGAGGCCGTCTCGAAATCGATCTTGGCCGCCTGCACATCGCGGAAGGAATCGATGACTTCGGCCGGCGGATCGACCTTCTGCATCTGAACTTGTGTGATTTCGATACCGGCCTTGTAGCCGTCCAGCGTGCGCTGCATCAGGCCGCGCACGGCCTCTTCGTTCTTGACGCGGTCCTGGGTCAGGATCGGGGTGATGTCGTTCTTGCCGACCACTTCGCGCATGGCGCTTTCGGCCACGTCCTTGACGGTCTGCGAGTCGCCATAGGTCAGGAACTCGCGACCGTCCTTGACGTTGAACAGGAATTCGCGGGGGTTCTTGATGCGCCAGAACACCGTGAAGTCGACATCGACGATGTTCTCGTCGCCGGTCAACATCAGACTCTGCCCGGTTTGGTCGCGGGTCGTGAACTTGCCGCGTTCGCCGTCGCGTCCAAAGCCCACTTCAAGCTGGTTGACCACCGTAACCTTGGGCGTGAACACCTCCTCGATGGGTGGCGGCAGGCGCAGGTTGAGACCGGGGTTGAGCTGTCGATCATATTTGCCGAAGCGGGTGACGATGCCAAGTTCGTCTGGCTGCACGCGGACGGTGAAACCGTAGAAGGCGCCGGCAGCCAATCCGAGCAGCGCCAGCAACCAGAACACGCCCTGGCCGCCACCACTCGCCGGCATGGCTTGTTTGATGCGATCGCCGCCACGCTTGAGGATGTTCTCGATGTCGGGCGGCTGATTGCCGTCGCCGGGGCCCTGACCCCACGGACCGCCTCCAGTCTTGCGGCCATTGCCGCCGCCGCCTTGATTGCTCCAGGGCATCGGAATCCTCGATTGGGTCAAGTTGAGCTGGGGAGCGAGCGGACTGGGTCGTCCGCCGCCTGTTGTCGATGAGATATAGGGAGCACTAAGCGCCAAGTCCAGGGTGGCAGCTCAGGTTTTGGGCCGCCGATCCAGAGTGTGCACGACATAGCCACAACTGTCGCCTGGGCCCGGCGCGTAGGGTTCGCGGGAAACTTCGATCCAGTCTTCAGGGTCGATTGCCGGGAAATGCGTATCTCCGGTCGCGATCATGTCGACGCGGGTGAGATGCAACCTGGCCGCCATCGGCAAGGTCTGACGGTAGATTTCGGCGCCGCCGATGACCATGATCTCGCGGACGCCGCGTAGGGCTGCGCAGGCCGCCGCCTGTGCGATGGCTGCTTCGAGCGTCCGCACGGATATGACGCCTTCGACCGGGATCGGCGCTCCGCGCGTGAGCACGATGTTATCGCGGTTCTTCAGGGGTTTGCCGATGCTTTCCCAGGTCTTGCGCCCCATGATGCAGGGGTGCCCGGTTGTGATGTCGCGAAACCGCTTCAGCTCGGACGGCAGCTTCCATGGCAAGCCATTGTGTTCGCCGATCACGCCATTGAGGGCGACGGCGACCACCAGGGCGAGCGGAGGAGTGAGGGTTGACAGATCGGACATGTCTGAAGCCATTAGTCTTCTGGCCGCCTGTTGTCGATGAGGAGACGCACCGTGAGCATGATTTCCGGCATTCCGGCGCTTGGTTTCGGCACTTATCCGCTGGAGAATGATGAGGCGGACGCGGCTATCACGATGGCGCTGGAGATCGGCTTCCGGCACTTCGATACGGCGCAGATGTATGGCAACGAGGCGGCCGTCGGCCGGGCGTTGAAGGCGGCCGGTACGTTTCGCTCCGGACTGTTTGTAACGACCAAGGTGCAGCCGTCCAATCTCAGCAAAGCCGCCTTTGGGCCGTCGGTGCGGCGTAGCCTCGAAGACCTCAAGATGGATTTCGTCGATCTGTTGCTGATCCACTGGCCGCCGGGCGCAGCCGATGAGATCGAACTGCTGATCGGGGAGTTGAATGCGGCTGCCGCGCAAGGGTTGGCGAAACAGATCGGCGTCAGCAACTTTCCGATAGCCTATTTGCGCCGGGCCGCCGCCGCCAGTCCGCGCAAGCTTGCCACCAACCAGGTCGAGTTCCATCCCCTGATCGATCAGTCCAAACTGAAGGCGGCGGCCGATGCGCTGGCCATTCCGCTCACGGCCTATTGTCCGTTGGCGCGCGGGGCTGCGCTGTCCCATCCCGCCGTCGTCGAGATCGCGCGCCGCCTTGGCCAAGCGCCGTCGGCGATCGTGCTGGCGTGGATCCGCCAGCAGGGGGTCGTGGCCGTGCCCATGACCACCAAACGAGCCAATGCCGAGGCAAACTTCCGCTCGCTCGGGATCGTGTTGGATGCGACCGACATGGCGGCCATTTCCACACTGACCGGAGCGAACCGCCGCATCGTCTCGCCGGGTTCGATGGCCGGCCTGTGGGATTGACGATCTGCGTCGAAAGCCACCCTTTCAGTTGCGGTTGGCATTGACGCCAATCTGACCCACGCGCACCAATGGTTTCCATCATGCTTCCCGCCCTCCTGATCCTCGTCATAACCTACGCCGCGATCATCTCCGACCGGGTCAACCGGGCGGTGGCCGCAATGCTGGGCGGGTCGGCCATGGTGCTGACGGGGCTGATCGACCAGGACGGGGCGGTGCACGGCATCGACTGGAACACCATTGCGCTGCTCTCCGGCATGATGCTGCTGGTGGCCATTGCCAAGCGATCCGGGCTGTTCGAGGCCACCGCCGTCGCGGCAGCGCATGTGGTCCAGGCGCGTCCGGCGGCCTTGTTCGCGATGCTGCAGGCGGTGACGGCTATCCTGTCGGCATTGCTCGACAATGTCACCACTGTGCTGCTGGTTGTGCCAGTCACATTGGCGCTGACCAAGCAGCTGAAATTGAAGGTTTTTCCGTTCCTGGTCGCGCTCATTATGGCCTCCAACATCGGCGGTAGCGCGACGCTTGTCGGCGATCCGCCCAACATTCTTATCGGCTCGAAGGCGGGCCTCACGTTCAATCAGTTCCTGATCCACCTGGCGCCCATCGCGCTGGTCATCATGGTGGTGCAGATCGCCATGACGCACTGGCTGTGGGGCCGGCATATGACAGCGGCAGCGCAGGACCGCGCCCTGGTGCTGGCGGAAAAACCGTCGGAGATGGTCCGGGACTGGACCGGTCTCTGGCAAGCCGTCACGGTGATCGGCGGTGTGATCGCGCTGTTCGTGGTGGCGCGGCAAGTGCACATCGAGCCCGGTTCGGCGGCGCTGGCGGGAGCCAGCGTGCTGCTGTTCCTCGATTGCTTGCGCCAACCGCATCCCGAACAGGGGCTGCATGTCGAGCGCATGCTTGGCGAGATCGACTGGGTGACGATCTTCTTTTTTCTCGGCCTGTTCGTGGTCGTGGCCGGCATCGAGCGCTCTGGCTTGCTGGGTGTCGTTGCGCAAGGGATGCTCGGTGTGACCGGTGGCTCGCCGGTCGGGCTTGGCATGGTCATCTTGTGGGGTTCGGCGCTTCTCTCGGCCATCGTCGACAACATTCCGTTCGTTGCGACCATGATCCCGATCGTCACTCAGCTGGCCCCGCAGTTCGGCGGCGCGGCCGGACTTGAACCGATCTGGTGGGCGTTGGCGCTGGGGGCGTGCCTTGGCGGCAATGGCACCCTGATCGGTGCCTCGGCCAACCTGGCGGTCGCGGGACTGGCGGACCAGGCCGGCGAACCGCTCTCATTCTGGCGCTATACGCGGGTCGCGGCGCCCATGACCTTGGTGAGCATCGTCCTGGCCACGCTGTATGTCTATGGCCGGTACTTCGCGGCCTGACCTGGCGCGGCGGCGGACGCAACGCAGCTGAATTGGCCTCCACGATACTGCTGTTGATCTGACCCCGCGGGGAGTTCTATTGTCATATCAGGGAAATTGCTTAGTCTCTTCATCTGCGAATTCTTTAACCAACTCTCAATTGTCTATTGAAATCATAGAGAAATCAGCTTATCTGTCGAACAGGTCAGCAATCGTCAAGTCATACCGGCTTTAGCTCGCTGCTGCGGGTGGACGGTGTTGTAACCGGCAAGTGATCGTTGCTCTCACATCATTGTGTTGCTAGTGCCGCCAGCGGTCGCAGCAACGATACCGTGCCGTGCGGCAGCGACAGCCGGCTGCCTGCGGGAACTGCCACCAGGGATTTAGGGGAACGCTATGGAAAACGACGAACTGGAAGCACGAAGCGAACTGGTTGAACTGACTGCCGGCATCGTATCGGCCTATGTGTCCAACAACACCGTGGTGACCGGCGACCTCGCCCAGCTGATCGGCGAAGTGCACGAGGCCTTGAGCCGGGCGGCCAATCGCACGCGTTCGCCCGATGCCGAGGATCTGAAGCCGGCCGTACCGGTGAAGAAGTCGATCACCCCCGATTTCCTGATCTGCCTGGAAGACGGCATGAAGTTCAAATCGCTGAAGCGCCACCTGCGCACACGCTACAATCTGTCGCCGGAGGAATACCGCGAGAAGTGGGATCTGCCGCACGACTATCCGATGGTGGCGCCGAACTACGCCGATGCCCGCTCCGAGCTGGCCAAGAAAATGGGCTTGGGGCAGCGGCGCGGCGCGCGCTGAGCGGCCCAAGCCGGACCAATCTTTTCCAGCGTGCATTTCAAAAGTCATGAAGGCGTCCCATCGCGGGGCGCCTTTTGTTTTTGTGCGGTTTTGAGAGCCGCTGCCTCCGCGCGGTAGGCCCGCAGCAACGCGGCATGGCGGCCAAGGTCGTAGCTCCAGTGCCGCGTCAGGCCGCGCCGGCGCTCGTTGCGCAACATCTGCCGCAGCCGCTCAACCAGCCCCGTTCGATCCCCCTCGCCAAGCGCCAGCACTTCCGCCGGCCACATCCGCAGCAGCCGCGGCAGATCGCGCAAGCGGTCGTAGGCGGACGTATCGGGAAGGGGCGGAGCAGTGCGCGCGGCGACAGATGACATGGTGGTTGAACTCCCAAACTCCGAATGAATACTTTCAATTGTATGGGAATATTTGACAAATGGCAACAAATTTACAATAATATTGGTTTAGATTTGAAGAAACGGTAACAAAAATGCAGTATCGACACGTCGAATACTTGAAATTGGGAGTTTCAGTTGGGAGGTCGAAATGAGACGTGCAGTGGAAGGGCGGCAACAGCGTCTGGCTCTGTTGCGAGGTCTGGCAAAGTCCGAGGCATCGTTGCGCAGTTCTGGCGGACGACGGGCTGCCGTGCCCGAGGCTGTCGTTCTGGACGCCATGAGCGCTGGTCTCGTGGCGCGCAGGTCCGACGCGCCGGACCAAGTCGTCATCACCTCGGCCGGGCGGGCGTGGCTGCGGCGGCAGCTGGCCAGCGACGATCCGTTCCTGACCCAGCACCGCGAACTGCGGCGCATCGAGCATCCGGTCGTGGCAGGCGAGACCTCGCAACCGCCAATGGTCGTCAATGACGCCGAGAGCCCACTTGCCTGGCTGCGCCAGCGCAAAGACCGCCATGGTGCGCCAATACTTTCCGATCCCCAGTACGCGGCCGGCGAGCGGTTGCGTCAGGACTACACCTTCGCGGCGCTTGGCCCGCGCGTCACCGCCAATTGGTCGAACATGGCCCCAACCGATCGACAGAGCCGGGCGGGGGCAAGTGCGGGGGCCATGCGCGACGATGTGATCGCGGCCAAGACGAGGGTCGCGCGCGCGGTCGGCGCCGTCGGCCCCGAATTAGGTCGGATGCTGATGGATGTCTGTTGCCTGCTGAAGGGCATTGAGGTGGCGGAGGTTGCGCAGGGCCTGCCACAGCGGTCGGGCAAGGTCGTTCTGCTACTGGGGTTGACGGCTCTGGCCCGCCACTATGGCCTGATCGCTCCTCCCCCGCCCTCGCGCGACGCCATGCACATTCTGCATTGGGGCGAAGCGGACTACCGGCCCGAACTCGAGCGCCGTTGAGGACGCAGCAACAAAAAAAGGTCCCGGAAACCGGGACCTTTTCGCATGATTCGTGCTTTTGCGCGGTCAGCGCATCGACGGCGCCTTAGGCGTCGTCGCGGCTCGGATTGGAGAACACCAAGCCAGCCAGCAACAGAATGGCAGCAAGTGCGACATGCAGGAAGCGGTCGGCTTCGTTCACGGCGATGTGGCCGGCGATCAGGTAAGGATCGAGCGGATGCAGGAAACCAAGCAGTGCGATGGCAGCATAGATCACGCCGACCAGCAGCAACGTCTGCTTGCCGCCGATGATGAAGGGCAACAAAATCAACAGCAAGCCGCTGGCGAGATGCACCAGGTTATGCTCGGTATCGACCTTGAACAGGCCCTGTGAGCTGACGATTTCCTGACCCGGCACAAAACCCAGAACGCCGACGCCGATCAAAATAATGCCCAGAATGATGCTAATGACACGTGCAGACATAAGCTCCCCTCCCATTTTCCGTGCCGCAATCGCCCACCAAGGTCGACCGGCTGACAGACAAGTCCACAGCCGGATACTATCCTGGCTTCGCAGAGGCTTCTACAATTGAATCCATAGCACGAATACGAATGGTTGCCACAACGGGCAGGGGTTGAATGTCGCACCCATGACGATTCCGACCAACAAATCAGACGCCGACTGCCGAACTTGCCGCAGGTTCCGGTGGGCCGCGATCGCCGGCCTAAGCCTTGTGCTTGCGATGTGGCTAGGCGAGTGGATTTTGCGCTGACATCCATGCTTTGCCAAACTGACAAAAAAAGGGGCGGTTGAGGAGTTCTCAACCGCCCTTCAAGTTGTGGAGCATCGGAGCAACACGTGGATGCTTGATTTGAGTGCAAGCGCGATGCCAGCCGGGTGGCGTTGCGTCAGAGCCATGCCGCGCGTCGGCAAACTATGGCTACCAAATTGATAACGTTGAGACTTTAGCACATCAAGCGAGTGCACGCAGGCCTAAAAGCGCCCAGGTCAGGTCATCAGTGCGAGCCCTTGGCGGCCCAGGCGGGAATGTACTGCCCCAGATTGGCGCGGTTCCAGATGGCGGACGCCGTTATGCCAGGGGCGGGGTCGGCGCGTTGCAGTGCGCGGTACCCGGACAACAAGCTGGCGGGATAAGACCGCGGCGCCAAAGCCTCATGGCGGGCAGGGCGAACCGGCGCATCCTGATTGTCATCGGACACCGTAGCGAAGCCAGCCGCTTCAGCTGCACGCTGCAGAGATTCCAAACTCATGACACAACTCCCGATCTGCGCGCGTCCGTCCCCGTGCGAACGAATCCACGACCGCTACACTACGCCAACAGCCTTAATTTCGGATTGAATGTTGCAATTCGGCATCTGTCAATCGTGCAGTGCAATAATTCGTTCGGTCGCTGCGTTGCCGGTTGCGCTGCGCTGCACCGTCCAGCTCGCAAATCTGCCGTGCTATAGTTGCTTCGATTCGCTGCCGACCCCGACAGTTCCCGCGTGCGCCCGGCTCCGCTCTCAACTTCGGGACCTCCGCAATGCTGCAAGCCCTATGGCGAAAGACTGGCGACGTCGCCCACGCCGCCATCGGCCGGCGCGCGGTTGATGTCGGCTGGACAATCCAGGCCGACAAGAACGGCATGATCTGGGATGATCCGCGCCCGTACCTGCGCAAGATGCCCCGGCCCCAATCGGTCAAATCGGTACAGTTGTGTCCTGCAGCGATCGATTTCGACTTACGCAATTTTGTCGTCGACTGCCCGGTGGACATGCATCTGCGCATGAAGATGGACGACGACAAAGGCCCGCAGATCATCAACGCGGCGGGCGCGGCCAGCAATGTGCGCTCAAAGCACCTCGGGCAGATGGTGGTGCTGGTGAACCGCAACGAGTGGCGCCATCCCGACCGGCCGATCCTGCAAGTCACGACGCCCTATCTGTTCCTGGCCGACGAGCAGGTCTACATGAGCCAGGTCGCGCCCTATCTCGACTTCGCCAACCCGGCCTGGCCCGGCGTGCTGATCGGCGGGCGCTTTCCCATCCACATCTGGCCTAGGCATCTGATGTGGGCGTTCGAATGGTACGACACCAAGCAGGACCTGGTGCTGAAGCGCGGCCAGCCCTGGTTCTACGTCCGCTTCGAGGGGCCGGACCCGTCCCGCCCGATCCGCATCGTGGAGACCGAGATCAGGCCGGAGACCCAAGCCTTCATCGACAGCATTTCGGGCGTGACCAACTACGTCAACCGTACGTTCTCGCTATTCGATCGCGCCAAGAAGCGCCGGCCCGAACGGCTGGTCTGGCCGAAGGCGGTGCGGCAGGTGGTGCCGGAGGGGACGGGGTAGGCCGTTCGGCATCATGGCGCAGGAGCTGTGCCGGCCGTTGCAATAGCGAGCACCTCTTTGGCCCGCGGATTGTCCGGCACCAACGCCAGCGACTGCTCGGCGCGCGCCTTTGCATCCGCCGTACGCCCGAGCCTGAGCGCCGTCAGGCTGGACGCGAACCAGGCCATGGCGCGCTGCTTGTCGGTTTCGGCGGCCTTCAGCGCGGCCGCAAATGCCGGTTCTGCAGTGGCAAAGTCGCCCGCCCGGAAGGCCGTGCGGCCGGTTTCCATCTCGGAAATATAGCTGCCGTCGGCTAAAACGGATGGGGCGGCGCCAAAGCTGAACGCCGATACACAAAGCGCCTTGGCGATGGCGCGCCAGACTGTCCTGGCCATGCACGTGCTCCCGCTCTCGTGGCTCGTAACGAGACACGAGCATAGCCGCAGCAACTGTCAGCGCAAGTCGTGCCACCGGGACGGGCTACGCCGCCGTCGCAGCCCCTGGCACCGGATCGAGATAGCGGTCGACCATGAAACTGGCGAGGTCGGTGCGCGAGGGATCGATCTTGAGGCTCTGCTCCAGGCAGTCGATGCCGAAATCCTCGCGCGCTTCCAGCAGCGCTTCGCCGGCGCCGAACCAATCTTCGGCATGCGCGCGGGTCCAGTCGGTGCGCGGGGCCAGCGCGAGGGCGTGGCGCAGCCGATCCAGCGCCTCGTCTGCGCCGGCGTCCAGCATGGCCATGCCAGCTGCGAGGTGCGAGCGGCCGTCGGCGGCGTGCCAGGTGAGGAGATCCTGGTAGCGCGGGCGGGCCGCTTCCATGCCGTCGGCAAAATAGGCGAGCTTGGCGCGCTCGATGGCGGGGGCGAGGTCGAGCGGATGGGCGGCGGCCAGGGCGTCGAGATCCATCAGGCGGCGAGTCTCGGGGCTGAGTTTGTCGAAGGCGGCGCGCCACTGCGGGGCGATGGAAGCGCGCCAGGCGGTGTCGAACACGGTCAGCATACGGTTGAGCGAGGGCCCGAGCAGGCCTTCGGCTGATACGGCGACTGGGCCGGGCAGGCTGGGATCGACACCGAGGGCGGCGATACGCTCGGCGAGCGAGGGACGGGCCTCGTCGCCCGATTTTGCCAGTTCCGCATCAAGCACGTCCTCGGCCAGTTCCCACTCGGTCATGCGTGGAAGGAAATTGGCCATTTCTCTGTGAGGCTGAAGGCTTGGTTCGGGCGACGTGATCGGCTCTTCGGCGACGCGCGACCAATATTCGCCAAGGAAGGCCTCGGCAATGCTCAGGCGCTGCAGCGCCGAAGCGACAATGTCGGCGCCGGCGATCTCGGCGGCGTAGCGGTCGGCGGCGAACTCGGTGGCGCGCTCGGTGGCAGCCGATTGGGCCAGGAAGCCGGGAGCAAACCACTGTACCAACGGACTGAAGGCGAGGCGCAGCACGAGTGGTTGACGGGGTTGGCGCTCCAGGATCTGCTGCCAGGTGAGGCGCGCGCGGTGGACAACGGCGGCCTTGTCGCCGGCGCGCCCCGAAAGATGGCCGAGTTCATGGGCGATCAGCACCGCAGCTTCCGCCTTGCTCACGGACTGCAGCAGCGGCAGGCCGATGACAATCTCGTTGCGGTAGCCGCCGAACAGGCCGCGGCTGGGGCGTTGCACGGCCTTGGCCGCGAAGGTGTCGGTCAGATAGACGGCGTCGATGGCGGGCGCCTTCAGGTAGCTGCGCACTTTTTCGATCAGCGCGAACAGCTCGGGCGCATCGGCGACGCTTACGGGCTGGCCATCGGGCTGCTCAAAGCGAACCCAGCTGGCCAGGATCAGCAATGCGGCCGGAATCAGGAACAAGACGACCCAGGCTTGGCCAAGCCCGATTGGCTGATGGCGCAGCACCGCCCAGGCCATGGCGACAACCGGAATGGCGACCAGCGCGCCGGCAATGGCGGGAACCAGGACATAGCCGCGCTTGGCCAGCGCATAGGCGCGATCCAGCTCAGCCGAGGCGAGGTCGGGAGACGCCGGGACAACCTCGGGCGCAGGCGCCGTGGGCGTCTCGTCGACGGCAAGCGCCGCCTTGGCATCGGCCTCAAGCATGCAACAACTCCTCAACGCCACCGGAACTACGGGCAATTTGATGGGAACTGTAGCGGAGTTAGGTGAAGGAACACTTTCGCGATGCGGTTAGCAAAGCGTTGACAGGTGGGTATGGCGCCGTCGCGCGACGTGCTACATACTGATCTGGGCCGTCCCCAATCGGCCCCAATCCTGGCTTAGCGCAAGGCGACTTGTCGGGGAGATGGACATGATACGGACTGGCATTCTGGCTACGGTTCGGCTGTTGGCGGTGTCTGCTGTTGTGGCCGGCGTGACCGGGAGCGGACTTGCCCGGGCCGAGGATGCGCCTGCAACTTCAGATCAACCCCCCGCGCAAACTGCCGAAGCTGCCGATCCGCGCGCTGGCGATCCCACCTTCGAGCAAGCCGCCAAGCTGCTGCGCGCCATCGACGCCATCCTTCAAGATACCGCTGAGAATCGCGCCGACGCCAAGAAGCTACCCAGCAAGGACGAGTTCCTGCTGCCCCCGGTGTTCTCCGAAACCAAGGAGAGCCGCCAGGATCACATCAAGAACTTGCTGGATTCGGCCCTCGGCATTGTCACCGATGTGCCGATCGTCGAACTGCAGAAAAAAATGGAGGACGCGCGCAAGGCCGTGCGCGATGGCGACACCCGTATCTCCGACCTGAACCGCCGCAAGCTCAGCGCGCCCAAGGAAGCGCCGCTGGCGGGCTATCTCAACGACACCCAGGACAGCCTGGCGCGCGAGATCGAGGCGCAGGAAAAAGCCAACGCCGACAAGAAGGCCGAGATCTTGGCCACCAAGCTGGAGATCGGCGAAGCGCTGGCCAAGGCCGGCATCAAGATGAGCCGCGATCAGCTCGATCTGCTGCTGGATAGCGTGCTCTCGGGCGATCTGGTGCGCTTGGTGGCGGTGTTCAACTCGGCCAAGCTGATTGACGAACAGCTGGGAAAGGGCATCCAGACTGGCAGCGGCGACCTGTCGGCAGCACGCAAGTTTTTCGCCATGCACGCGGCGCTATTTGCGATGCTCGTCCACGCCCAGGACACGCTGATCGGCAAGATCGACGAGGTCTACCTGCCGCGCCTGAAGGCGATCGGCAAGGATGTGGCGGCCGCCCGCACCGATACCAAAAAGCTGCTCAAGGAGCAGAACCGCGACGATCAGAAGAAGGCGCTGGAAGCCAACCTGAAGAGCCAAGAGTTCGCCGACGAGGTGATGGCCTATTATCGCGGCTATCTCTTGCAGCAGCGCGAACAACTGGCGGCGGCCCGCATCAAGGCGGCCAAGGATTTGAAGATCGCCGATAACACCTTTGAGACGGTGGAAGCGAGTTTCCAGCTCAAGCAGCTGATCAAGGACGCCAAGGCCAGCTTCGAGGCGATCCAGAAGCTGGAAACGCCCGGCTTCGAGCAGATCTTCCAGAACCAGGAACTGCGCCAGGAGTTCGACAACCTGACGCGTAAGCTGGATGTGCCGGCGAGTTGAGTCTGAATAGTCTGTTGCCAGAAAAAGGCCCGGCAGCCGTTGTGGCCGCCGGGCACGATAGTGCAGGACTACATCACGCGCCCTACATCAAGCCCTTGAACGCGTCCTTCTGGCAGGCGTCCATGAACTCCTTGCCTTCCAGCACGCCGTCCTTGGCCATGGCGGCCGGGATCTTCATGGCGTCCATGGCTGCGAGATAGGGTTTGGCGACATCGCCGCCGATTTTGCCCTCGGCTTTGGCGTCGGCCTTGGTCCAGAGCGCGGTGCAGGCTTCCGGCGTGGCGGCAGTTGCGATCGATCCGAGGCACAGCAGCGCTACCGAGGTGGCGAGGACGAGCTTGCTCATGGTTATTTCTCCATTTTTAGGTCGGCGTTTCAAGGAGTAAGTCAGAGCCGGCGGTGCGGCTCTGGTTGACTGGCAGCAACCAGTACGAAAGTTCCAATCGCCACCAGCAACGGGAGTGAATTTCCGGGCTCAATGCGGCAAAATCGTGAGTATACAGGTAAAAAATACTTCGAGCAGTAGTGTGTTTGAGAAGGAAATACTAAAGACTGATATTGAGAACAGGCGAAACTACGGGGCAGTCGTCCGATTTGCGGTCCGGAACATACGCATCGGTTGCGGCGCGTGCTCACGATCCTGTGATTGCGCTCCGGCCCGCCCGCCCGTATAAGCAGCGCTTCTCCGCGCTCCGACACCCCTGGAGGTGGCGCGGGGGCTTCGGGAACGGCCCGGGCTGTCCGCCGCCGTCTCGCAATTCCAAACGAAGAGAACCACCATGGCACAGTCCCTTGAACTGAAGGCCACGGCGCGCGACAAGGTCGGCAAGGGGGCCGCCAAGAACGTCCGCCGTACCGGCCTCGTCCCCGGCGTCATCTATGGCGACAAGCGCCCCGCCGAGCCTATCAACGTCGTCTATGCCGACCTCTGGAAGCACTATCGCGGCGGTCGTTTCCTCGCCACGGTGTTCCAGCTCGATGTCGGTGGCGTCAAGCAGCAGGTGCTGCCGCGCGACGTGCAGCTCGACCCGGTGAAGGACTTCATCATCCACGTCGATTTCCAGCGCATCGCCAAGAACGCTGTTATCCGCGTGCTGATCCCGGTCAACTTCATCAATCATGAGAAATCGCCCGGCATCAAGCGCGGCGGCGTGCTCAATATCGTGCGTCACGAGGTCGAGCTGTTCTGCCCGGCCGACGCCATCCCGGAGGCGCTTGAGGTCAATCTCGAGGGCCTTGAGATCGGCGACTCGGTGCACATCTCGGCCGTCACGCTGCCGCCTAACACCAAGCCCACTATTACCGACCGCGACTTCACGGTTGCCACCATCGCAGGCGCCAAGGCCGAGGAAGCCGAGACCGCCACGACGGCTGCCGCCGAGGGTGAGGCTGCTCCGGCCGCCGACGCCAAGGGCGCAGCGCCTGCCAAGGGTGCCGCTCCCGCCAAGGGTGCCGCTCCGGCCAAGGACGAGAAGAAGAAGTAGATGTGATTGCAGCGCTTCCGCCCCCGGCCATCGGCGCCGGGGGTGGGGCTTTTCGCGAGTGGTGAGTGGTGAGTCGTCAGTGGACAGAAGGTGGCCTTTTCGACCACTCACCACTCACGACTCACCACTCACCTCCTTCCCCATGAAACTCCTGGTCGGCCTCGGCAATCCGGGCGAGAAGTTCGCCCGCAACCGCCACAACGTCGGATTCATGGCGTTGCAAACCATCGCCAAGGAACACGGATTTCCTGCCTTCAAGCGGCGCTTTTCGGGTGTGGCGTCCGAAGGCGAGATAGACGGCGAGAAATGCCTGCTGCTGATGCCCACGACCTATATGAACGATAGTGGCCGCTCGGTGGGCGAGGCAGCGCGATTCCTGAAGCTGACGACAAGCGATGTTATCGTCATCCACGATGAGATTGACCTCGCTCCTGCCAAGCTGAAGGTGAAAACCGGCGGCGGGGTGGCGGGCCACAACGGCTTGCGCTCGATCTCGCAGCATCTCGACAACGACTATGTCCGGGTACGCATCGGCGTCGGGCATCCTGGCTCGAAGGATGCGGTGCATCACTACGTGCTAGGCGATTTCCACAAGTCCGAGTTCGCTGCCTGGGTCGATCCGATGCTGGCGGCCATGGCCAAGGCGGCGGGTCATCTGGTCAAGGGGCAGGCCGACAAGTTCATGAGCGAGGTCGCTCTGCTGACGCAACCCGAAGACGAACGCAAGGCCAAGAAAGCTGCCGAGGCTCCGCCAACCGCGCCGAAACCGGATCCCGTGCCACGGCATCCGGCAGGCGAGGGAGCGGCAAAACGCGCGGGGGCGATGGCCGAGAATTTGAAGAAATGGCTCGCCGGGCGCGGGAAGAATACTTGAGCGGCGACGCTCGCAACGATGATCGGACGTACCATGGGATTCAAATGCGGTATTGTCGGCCTGCCCAATGTCGGCAAGTCGACCCTGTTCAATGCGCTGACGCAAACGGCGGCGGCCGAGGCGGCCAACTATCCGTTCTGCACCATCGAGCCCAACGTGGGTGACGTCGGTGTGCCCGATCCCCGGCTGGATAAGTTGGCCGAGATCGGCAAGTCGGCGCAGATCATCCCGACCCGGCTGACCTTCGTCGATATCGCGGGCCTGGTGCGCGGCGCGTCCAAGGGCGAGGGCCTGGGCAATCAGTTCCTGGGCAATATTCGCGAATGCGACGCCATCGCCCATGTGCTGCGCTGTTTCGTCGATGACGACGTCACCCATGTCGAGAACAAGATCGATCCCCTGGCCGATGCCGAGACGGTCGAGACCGAGCTGATGCTGGCCGACCTGGAGAGTTCTGGAGAAGCGCAAGGCGCCGCTGGAGAAGAAAGCCAAGGGCGGCGACAAGGACGCCAAGGCGAGCGTCGAGCTGATGCAGAAGGTGATCGCCGTGCTGGCCGAGGGTAAGGCCGCCCGTACCGCCGCTATCACCGATGAGGAGAAGCCCGGCTTCCGCATGCTGCAGCTCCTCACAGGCAAGCCCGTGCTTTATGTCTGTAATGTCGAGGAAGGCTCCGCCGCGACCGGCAACGCCATCTCAAAGAAGGTCGAGGATTGGGCCAAGGCCAATAGCGCGGCAGCCGTCGTGATCTCGGCCAAGATCGAGGCCGAGGTGGCGCAGCTGCCGCCCGAGGAGCAGAAGGATTTTCTTGGCGCGCTAGGCCTGGAGGAAACCGGCCTCAACCGCATGATCCGCGCGGGCTACAGGCTGCTGGGTCTCATCACCTATTTCACCGTCGGCCCGAAAGAGGCGCGCGCCTGGACCATCACGGCCGGCACCAAAGCGCCCAAAGCCGCGGCGGTGATCCATACGGATTTCGAGAAGGGTTTCATCCGTGCCGAGACGATAGCGTATACGGATTACGTGACGCTGAAAGGCGAGACCGGCGCCAAAGAGGCGGGCAAGATGCGCCTGGAAGGCAAGGAGTACACGGTCGCCGATGGCGATGTGCTGCATTTCAGGTTTGCGAATTGAGGTGAGGCTGGGCGTGTTCCCTCCTCTCCCCCGACGCTTTTTCGCGTCGGGGGAGAGGAGACGGCCCCTCGAAGCGCGTTTCAGCGCAAGAGCTAGGCGGCCGGTGAGGGGCGGGAGCTTGCTCCGACCTTCGTGCTACGTGTACGGAGCAAAATCGTGCCCCTCATCTGTCGCTGTTTCCGTCGCTTGCGCTCCGGGCGACATCCTCTCCCCCGCGAAGAGGCGGGGGAGAGGATAGGCCCCTCACCCTACCGCCGCGCGTTCAAATACCCGCCCTGGAACCCTGCCAGATCGCGCAGCCGCGCCAGATCGTGGATCTGTACCCGCCCCTTGCGCACCGTCAGCAGGCCTTGTTCGCGCAGCTGGCGCAGCACACGGTTAACGTGGATCGCCGTCAGGCCCAGGGCGTCGGCAAGCACGAACTGGCTGAGCGGGCACTTGAACTCGGTTTCGCTTGCCTGCCCGATCAGGGTCAGGCGTTCGGCAAGCTCCATGAAAAAATGGGCGGTGCGCTCGATGGCGCTGCGCCGTCCGATATTGACCAGATGCTCGACCACCATTGCTTCATCGCGCGAGGCGGCCCACAGCAGGGCCGCCCCCAGGCGCGGAAACTCGGTGACGACGCGCATCATATGAGTGGTCTCGACCGCACTCACCACGGCATCGGTCAACGCCAGAAAGGAATGATCGGCGGTGCGCAAAAGCACGCTGCGCAGGCCGACGCAATCGCCCGCGATGGGAAATGAGATGATCTGCCGCCCGCCATCGGGCAGGCTCTTGTAGCTGCACGCCCAGCCCTGTTGCAGCACGAAAGCCTTGTGTCCGGTCTGGCCCTCCTGCACCAGCTCCTGGCCCCGGCGCATCTTGACCGGCGACGATTGGATGTCGGCAAGGCACGCCAGCTCTGCCTGCGTCAAGGGCAAGAAGGTATTTAGTTTCCTTGCTAATACACTGTCGAAGTGAGCAGGTGCCATGGGCGTCTCAATTGACCGCTGAGGTCAGGGACACAGGCGCAACAGCACTGGCATCAGGCTGAAAACAATACACCGTCGTTTGCTCCAATTGCAAACATGGATCAATGCACGGAATGCTGCAGTGCAATATATTCGCAGTCGAAAGGACTTCCAAGATGCCTCCGAGCAATCCGACGTCGAACGCTGCGGGTCTTGCCGCTCTCGGTATCTGTGAGTCGCTGCTGCTGGCGCTGACAGACCTCAAGCTGATCTCCGAACAGAATTCGCACGATATTCTCACCGACGTCGTCACCACCAACACCGAGGCCGCCGCCCTGTCGGCGACACCCGATGGCCATCTGGCGGTGGTTGCGATCATCGAGAGAATCCTCGCCGGCAAGAACGGAACGCCGCGCTGAATCGCGACGGCAACTCGAAGTCCAATAGCGAGGAAAATTCCTCTAAACACTGATCCAAGTTGGTCGGCCTGCGCCTTGTTGCGGACTATATTCGTCCGCGACAGGATCGGTTGCACCTTGGTGTCGCTCTATCGCTGTCATGGTGATGCGCTCAGGCACGCCTTTACGGGGCGGCGGGCGATTCAGTTCAGCCATTGGACAACGGGCGTTACCGGTTTCGCTTGTCTGCCAACCAGGAATTGGATCGCCCTGCGTCATTGGCGCCGTGACCGGGGCAAGGCAAAACCGTGTCACCGGCCCAGGGTGCCGCTTGCTGATTTTGGAGCTTGCGTTCATGTATACCCTGCCCCAGGAACATCCCGGTTCGCTGACGTTTGGCCTGAACATCGCGCAGCTTTTTGCCGATTTGCCGGATCACCAATGGCCGGAGCTGTTCGAAGAGTTGCGCCGGACCAAGGAGCTGTCCAAGGCCATCGGCGAGATCAACCTGTTGCTCCACGATCCCGCGCACCGCGATCTGGCGGTAGCTGCCTTGCGCCGGGTTGGGCTGTATCTGGCGGCCTAAGCTCGCGCGCGGTCGCGGATTTGGATCACTCACAAATTCCAAATTTAACGTGACCGGCCACCGCCGATCCATTCGCCTTTTCCTCCCGTTTCCCTGTCAGCTCCACGACGGAGCGCCAGTCAAACGAGGAGACTTCCCCATGCGCATTCTCTCGACCTTCGCAAAGGCCGCCATTGTCGCCGCTTCGCTCGCCGTCGCACCCGCCGCCTTCGCTGGCGACGTGATGGTCGGCGGCGCCGCCATGATGGCGTCCAAAGACATCATCGACAATGCCGTCAACTCCAAGGACCACACCACGCTGGTCGCCGCCGTCAAGGCTGCCGGCCTGGTCGACACGCTCAAGAGCGCAGGCCCGTTCACGGTGTTCGCTCCGGTCAACGCCGGCTTTGACGCCCTGCCCGCCGGCACCGTCGACAATCTGCTGAAGCCCGAGAACAAGGCCGCCCTCACCGGTGTCCTGACCTATCACGTGGTCGCGGGCCGCATGGCCGCCGAAGACCTGGCCATGAAAGCAAAGGAGATGGGCGGCAAGCTGGAGCTCAAGACCGTCGCCGGCGGGATGATCACCTTGCAGTCCGACGGCAAGGACGGCTGGGACGTGGTCGACGCCAACGGCGGCAAATCGCACATCACCATCGCCAATGTGTTCCAGTCGAACGGCGTCATCCACGTCATCGACAAGGTGCTGCTGCCCAAGGGCTAAGCGTCCGGGACGATCGTGAGCGAGTTGCGAGCACCCTCCCCGGGCTCGCAGCAAAAGAGCAGGCGCAGCACCGGATCCGCTGCGCCTGTTTTTGTTTGTGGTGCGCATGGTCGTTGCGGCGTATAGGCGACCCGTGGGTCGCCCTACTGCAACATGGTTTGTCCTATCAGCCGAACCACCCTATATTCCCCCCCATGGGACACTCACGACAGGACGGCGGGTTTGCGCCTGCCAAGAAGCCGCGCGGCAAGGCGAAGTCGGGCAAGCCGGTGCAGCCGCCGGTGGAGACGGCTGCCAATACGCCGGGGCTGTCGGACAATGAGCAGAGCCCGATCCTGGGCGCGTTGGATTCGCCGGAGCCGGCCGTAGGGCCGCGCCGGGCGCCCGCGCCGCGGAAAATGTCGGCCACCGAGCTGAAGATGCGCGCCGATCCGAAAATTTCGGGCGGGCCGCGCGAGGGGCTGGAACATCTGCGGCCCGAGCAGCGGCCCATCGCGGAGGGGTTCACGCCGCATCGCCCACCGCGTCCCGACAAGTCCGAGGGCGGTATTCCACTGCGTGTGGTCTCGCCCTACGAGCCCAAGGGCGACCAGCCCACGGCCATCGCCGAACTGGTCGCACAGGTCAACGCCAAGGAGCGCGATCAGGTACTGCTCGGCGTCACCGGGTCGGGCAAAACCTTCACGATGGCCAATGTCATCGAGCGCACGCAGCGCCCCGCGCTGATTCTGGCGCCGAATAAAACGCTGGCGGCTCAGCTCTATGGCGAGTTCAAGAGCTTCTTCCCAGACAACGCCGTCGAGTATTTCGTCTCCTACTACGATTACTATCAGCCGGAAGCCTATGTTCCGCGCACGGACACCTACATCGAGAAGGAAAGCTCGATCAACGAGCAGATCGACCGTATGCGTCATTCCGCGACGCGCGCCCTGCTCGAACGCGACGACGTGGTGGTGGTGGCGTCCGTGTCCTGCATCTACGGCATCGGCGACGTCGAGACCTATTCGGCTATGACGTTTGCGCTCAAGAAGGGCGAGCGCATCAGCCAGCGCCAGCTGCTTGGCGACCTTGTCGCGCTGCAGTACAAACGCAACGAGCAGAACTTCGTGCGCGGCATGTTCCGGGTACGCGGCGATACCGTCGATCTGTTCCCGTCGCATTTCGAGGACCGGGCCTGGCGCATCCAGATGTTCGGCGACGAGATCGAGAGCATCACCGAGTTCGACCCGCTGACCGGCCACAAAACAGCCGAGCTGCCGACCATCAAGATCTACGCTAACTCCCATTACGTGACGCCCAAACCGACGCTGGAACAGGCGGTGCGGCGTATCGAGAACGATCTGCAGGTGCGCCTCGCGGAGTTCAAAGACGCCGGCCGGCTCCTCGAAGCGCAGCGCCTGGAGCAGCGCACGCAGTTCGATCTGGAGATGATCCAGGCCACCGGCGCCTGCGCGGGCATCGAGAACTATTCACGTTACCTCACGGGACGTGCGCCGGGCGAGCCGCCGCCGACGCTGTTCGAATATCTTCCGGACAACGCGCTGGTTTTCATCGACGAGAGCCACGTCACGATCGGCCAACTCGGCGCCATGTTCAAGGGCGACTTCAACCGCAAGGCGACGCTTGCCGAATTCGGCTTCCGCCTGCCGTCCGCCATCGATAACCGTCCGCTCCGCTTCGAGGAATGGAATTTGATGCGGCCCCAGACGGTCTATGTGTCGGCCACGCCCGGCAACTGGGAGCTGGAGCAGACCGGCGGTGTATTCGTCGAGCAGGTCATCCGTCCAACCGGCCTCATTGACCCTCCGGTGGAAATCCGTCCCGCCCGCACCCAGGTCGACGATGTGATCGACGAAGTACGGCAGGTGGCGCTCGCCGGCTATCGCACGCTCGTCACCACGCTAACTAAGCGCATGGCCGAAGACCTCACCGAGTACATGCACGAGCAGGGCATTCGCGTGCGCTACATGCACTCGGACATCGAGACGCTGGAGCGGATCGAGATCATCCGTGATCTGCGGCTCGGCGCCTTCGATGTGCTGATCGGCATCAACCTGTTGCGCGAGGGCCTCGACATTCCCGAGTGCGGCTTGGTGGCGATCCTCGATGCGGACAAGGAAGGCTTCCTGCGCTCAGAAACGTCCTTGGTACAGACGATCGGACGCGCCGCGCGCAATGTCGACGGCAAAGTCATTCTCTATGCTGATGGCATCACCGGCTCGATGGAGCGCGCCATGGCCGAGACCAACCGCCGGCGCGAGAAGCAGGTGGCGTACAATACCGAGCACGGCATCAACCCCGAGAGCATCAAGCGCAACATCTCCGATGTGATGAGCTCGATGTACGAGCGCGATCACGTCACGGTGGATGCGGGCCCTGGCTTTAAGAAGGGCGAGAAACAGGCGCTGGCCGGGCACAACCTCGCCGCCGTCATCGCCGACATGGAAAAGCGCATGAAGGACGCCGCCGCCGATCTGGAATTCGAGGAAGCGGCTCGGCTGCGCGACGAGGTCAAGCGCCTGCGCGAAGTGGAACTGGCTGTCATGGACGATCCGCTGGCGCGGCAGTCTGATGTCGAGGCGGCAGTGGCGCGGGCAAATCGCGCGGCCAGGGGATCGCGGGTGCAAGAGGCCGAGGAGTTCTGGCCCAAGGGCGCGCCGGCAAAGTCGGCTGGGCGCAGCACGGCGGGACGTCCAGGGACAAGGGCCGTGCGAGGCAAGCGGTAGGATCTATCCGGCAGATCGCCGGAGCGGGTTCCTCGCGCTCACCCCATCCGAGCTGACATGGCTCCTGCGCCTGCAACCATCCCCACGGGATCGACGAACGGCAGCATCTCGTCGGGCTGCTGGAACTCGTCCATCATGACGGGCGTGTAGCCGGTCGCCACGTCCGGACCGACCGGCATTGAGATGGCGTCGCTGTAGAGCGTGCCCTCGTGCCAGAAATAGGTGACGGTGGTCTGGAACGCCGACGTCACCGGCGGGCCTTCCATGTTGAACACGCTTTGCGTTGTCGCTACCACGCCAGCCACTTCGCGGTGCGCAATCGAGCGCTGCAATTGGCGGTCGTCCAGCATGTTGCGCAGAACACCGCTGGCTTCCCCGATCAGTTCCTTACCTATCTTGTCGGCCAGGATCGGGCGCTTTTCCAGGGCCGGCTTGGATACCGCAAGCAGTTGCAGCCGCGGCGTGCGCGATAGCGCGCGCGGCACCGGGCACATCTGCACCGCGCTGATCAGCGAGCGCAGCAACGATCCAGGCGGCTCCCAGCCCAAGTCGCGCAGGCGCTTCTGCTGCACAATCGAGGGATTGTCGTCACCGCGTTCCCACCGCGATACGGTGCGCTGCGATACGTTCAATTGCTCGGCCAGCTGCTGCTGACTGTAGCCAGCCCGCAGCCGAACAGCCCTGACAACTCCGCCCCAATGACCCAAGGTAGCGCTCCCTATGTTCTTCAGCCGCTCTTAGACGTTGAGCAATTCTAATCCCCCCTGGTAAGTAATCCCCGCGACCGTTTTGAGGCCAAACCCGATCGAGAGCCGGGCAAGGCCAATGAGATAACCTGGAGCACTTTGGGGGGTTCCAGGTTCTGCAGCGGTCGCTCGCAGGGCGGCTGGTGACTTGGCTGCGTCGAGTCACCAGCCTTGCCTGCGCACAGTATTGTCCACTCATCTGGTGAACCTACGTGGACTCCGCAAGCGGGTCTACCGGCACGCTCCTGCGGCAAAGTAGCCACAGCCGCGCCCTATTGCTCAGGCATGGTCGCTTTCGGGCGTAAATTCATCCGATTGCGCCAGGAGCGGGTCGTAGCGTGCTGTTTCGGACGCTTGTAATGCCATGATGGGCTTGGCTATAAGGTCGGTCGCGATAGGTTCGGAACGACCGGCGGGCCAAAGGCTTGGCGCGAAACAGAGGATTGTCGCGGCTGCGATGAATGACGGGTGACAGCCCGTTCCGTGTGGGAGGGCATGGGTTCTGCGTTCGCTGGTCTCGACACTGGGTCCGCAGGTCTGCTGCTATCCCATCAGGTCTGTTGGCCGGTTCACGGCTCGGGCCTTGCGGTCAGTGCGCTGTCGACGGCAGCCTGTCGCTGTGGGGCTTGAGACGTCGTGCACTTGGTGGCGGTAGGTGTTGCATGCTGGCATAGCCAGCGGGCGTATTTGGGGAGCGTACACGCATGAGATGCAAACCACTGCACTGGCTATTGGGCCTGCCAGGGCTTGCGCTCATCGCTGCAATCGCTGTGTTTGGTGAGCTGCCCCATGTCCGCACCGATCTGCGGGATCGGGCCAACAGCGCTCTACAGGCCACCGGGCTCGACTGGGCGCGGCTCGATCTGGATGCCCGCGATGCGCGCGTGAGCGGCACCGCCACGAACGATCGCGAACAAGCGGCAGCGCTGGACACGGTCCGCAGTATCTGGGGTATCCGTATTGCCGGCGATGAGACCAGCCTGATCGAGGCGCTGCGTCCCTATGTGTGGTCGCTGACCCGTGACGGCAAAAAGGTTGAGATCAACGGGTTCGCCGATAGCGACGCCAATCGCAAGGCGGTGAGCAGTGCAGCTGAAGCGCAAATGCGCGGGTTGTCACTCAGCCAGAACGTCAAGCTGGCGCGCGGCATGCCGCAACGCGAGCAATGGCTGCTGGCGATCGAATACGCAACCAAGCTGAGCACGGGACTGTCGAAGGGCTCCGCCAAGTTGGAAGACCTCAGCCTCAGCATCTCAGGCGAAGCGGCCAGCCCGCAAGCCTACAGTGCGATACTGGGCATGTTGTCAAACAACCGTCCGCCCGGCGTGGAAATAGCGCTGGCAGAGATCAAGCCGCCGCTTGTCAGCCCCTACACCTGGACGGCCACCTGGGCCAATCGCACGCTGGTGCTGGATGGCTATGTGCCGGACGACCGCGTCCGTGCGGCCATCCTGGATAGCGCCGACACTATGTTTCCGGGCGCTAGCATCACCGACAAGATGCAGTTGGCTGGCGGCGAACCCCAGATCTACGGACCGGCGATCGATCAGGCTTTGCGCGGTCTTGCAGAGCTGGAGACCGGCAAGGCGACCCTCAACGGCGTCAAGGCCGATCTGCGCGGTGTCGCGGTCGAGCAGGAGACTGCCGAGGCTGTGACGCAGGCTTTCCGGTCTGGCGCTCCGGCCGGCGTTGTTGCGACGCAAAACATCACGTTCCGCAAGGCGAAGGTGCAAGTCGCTCAGCCCTACCTGTGGTCCGCAGAATTTTCGGGGCGAGACCTGCTGATGGAAGGCTTCGTGCCCGACGACAAGACCAAGAGGGATCTGGCCGCGTTTGCCGCGAGCCGCTTCAAGGCCGTGCGCATTACCGACCGGACTGCGGTCGCAGCGGGCGTACCGGCCGGGTTTGCGTCGGCCGCAATGGCCGGGCTGCAGAACCTGGCGCGGCTGGATCGCGGTAAGGCGCGGCTGGTTGACAGCACCATCGATCTGAGCGGCCATGTTGCCGACCAATCGGCCGCCGACGCAGCGACGGTCGATTTCGATGCGACCGTGCCGCCGGGCTACTCCAACACAACGGGCATCACCTTCGATCCGCCCAAAGTTGTCGAACAGCCGCCGCCGAAACCCGAACCGCCCAAGGTGGTCGAGGCGCCGAAGCCTGTTGAAAAACCCAAGCCGGTAGAACCTCCCAAAGTCGTCGAGGCACCCAAGCCAGTCGAAAGGCCAAAGGTGGTCGAGGCGCCCAAGCCCAGGGCCAAGCCCGCCGAACCCTACCAGTGGGACGCGCTGGTCGAGAACGGTCGCATCATGCTCACGGGTACGGTGCCAAATCAGGACGCGCGCGAACTGGTGCTCAGCCTGGTAGCCTCGCGCTTGCCGGGAATTACCGTCATCGACAACCTCGCTATGGGTGAGGCTCTGCCAATGTCGAACGACGACTGGCTGCGCGGCATCGACGCTGGCCTGAAGGCCGTGGCTGATCTTGGCGGCGGGCGAGCGCACTTGAAGGACCGGGCGCTGACCGTCACCGGCACGACGAGCGACAAGGCGATGCCCGACTATGTGGCCGAATCGATACGTCGGGCTGTCCCGGCCGGATTTGTGACCGAGTCTCAGGTCGAGTTTCAGCCGCCGCCGGCGCCCAAGCCCTATCTGACGACATTGCAGTACGACGGCCTGAAGGTCGCTATCGAAGGTGATGTGCCCGACGAAGCCACGCGGGCCAAGCTGTTGGCGCAGTTGAAGCCGCTCTTTCCTCAGCGCGAGTTCGAGGATCGCACGACCATCCGCAAGGGCGCACCGGAGAGCTGGCTGCAAGCGCTGACACAGGGTCTGTCGCCCCTCTCCAAGCTGGATTCGGGACAATTGACCCTGCGTGATCGCGCGCTGATCTTGTCGGGTGCGACCGAAGACGAAAAAATCCTTGCGGCGGCGCGGCAGAGGGTGGCGACGGTGCTGCCCAAGGGCTATCAAGGCAGCGATCAGCTGGTCTTTGTCGCCCCACCGGCGCCCGATCCCAAGCTGCTCGCCCAGAAGCAGGACGAGAGCAAATACGACGTCAAGAGACTGATCAAGCAGGCCGCGCCCTTGTCGGCGCCCGAATGCCAGGCGGTGCTCAACTCGGTGATCCGCGGCAAGGCCTTCTTCGCCACCGCCCGGGCGTCGCTTGATCAACGGGCCGCCGGCGCGTTGAACTCCGTGGTGACGCTGGCCAAGCGCTGCACTGGCACGACGGTCGAGATTTCGGGCCATACCGACAGCGACGGCGCTTCTGCCTTCAACAAGCGTCTGTCGGAACAGCGTGCGCAGTCGGTGGTCGAGTACCTGAAGAAACAGGGCATCGGCTCCGACCGGCTGAATGCGGTCGGGATGGGCGAAGAACAACCGATCGCGCCGAACGACACCTTCAACAACAAGGCCAAGAACCGGCGTATCGACATCCGGGTGATGCAAGGCAATGGCTGAGCGCAGATCGCGCGCGGAAGGAACTGCAGATGGATTACCTGTTCTTGAAACTCTGGCCGTATCTGCTGCTGTCGCTGATCTGGGGTGGCATCGTCGGTTATTGGGCCTGCCCAGGCCGCTCGCGGCGGGACGACGTCTGATCATGTGAATGCTGATGGTATGACGTCTGATTGTAACTTGAGCGGCCGTCAAGGGATCGAACGCGGCGCCCCGGCCGGACCGGCGGGGCTCGCACTGGGGTGGAGAGCGTCGGCATGACTTACTTCCTGCTGCAATCGGGAGCGATGTTCCTGGCGGCGTTTTTCGTCGGCTGCTGGTGCGGCTGCTTTATCAAGAGCTCCACCCACGAGAGCGCCGACGAACTCGTGCCGGCCGCTGGTCCTGCGCTTGCCCCCGTGGTCACCAAGGCGCCGCCAGCCCCGCCGCTGCGCCCGGCAACGCCTGCTCCGCAGCCACCAAGCCCAATTCCAGTGAGCGCACCGCCGCCGCGTCCGCAACCGCCGGTCGTTCAGGCGCCTGCCGCTCCAGCCACGCGCGTTGCGCCCGAGCTGATCGCCACGGCGACGGCGCTAGCGGCAGCCCAGGGTAGCCGGCCGGCATCGACTGTCGACGATCTAAAGCGCATCAAGGGCATTGGACCCGAGCTTGAAATGAAACTGAACGACGCTGGCGTTCGTCGTTATTCCGAGATCGCCGGTTGGACCACGGCCGATGTGGCGCGCATCAACGGGATGATCGGGCAGGACGGCCGCGTACAACACGAGAACTGGGTGGAACAGGCGCAGATCCTGGCGCGCGGCGACGAGACCGCCTTTTCGCGCCGTATGGACCGCAGGGAAGTCGCCGATGGCCGCGGTGAAACCTGGACGCCGACTGCGCCCAACGATGTGGCCCGTCAAGCGGCCGCCGCATCGCAGAGCACGATGCGTCCAGTCGTCGAGACAACACCGCCGCCGGCTCGTCCGGTAGCTCCGCCAACGCCGCCCAAGTCGCAGGCGCCTGTCGTAGCCGCAGTCTCGCAGGCTACCAGCTCCACGGCATCAGCTCCACGATCGCTGTCGGTGCCGCCGCTGCGGCCGCTGCGGCAGTGGCGGCCTCAACAACGGCGTGCTGTGCGCGCAGGGCACACCGGCCACAACGCCTGCCGCCGTTTGCCCGCCACCTGCATCGCCGACCACGACCATCTCTATGCGCCCCGCGCCCGGTCAGGGCAACCTCAGGCGCTTCGTGCGTTTGGCGGCCCCCGAGGGCAAAGCCGAAGATATCAGCTTGATTTCAGGCGTCGGCGACAAGGTCGCTGGCGAACTCAATCGCTACGGCATCTATCACTATTGGCAGCTAGCCGCGATGGGTCCGGACGATATCGAGTATCTGGAATCGCGCCTGAACCTGCGTGGCCGCATGCGCCGCGAGGAGTGGCAGGAGCAGGCTCGTGAGCTGATGGCCGGCAAACAGCCGCGCGGCGCATTGGATCGCGCCCGAGCAACGCAAGTCAGCCAGCCGACCGCCCCGCCGCCGCCCCCGCCCGTTGCGCCGGTCCACGTGGCTGCCCCCGTGGCGCCGGTGAAGCCTGCAGCGGTCACACCTCCGCCGGCTCCCATCGTCGCGCCTCCAGCAGCGGTGAGCCAGCCGACGCCAGCGGCCGTTCCGCCCGCCGTCCCGGTAGTGACGCCGCGGCCGGCCGTGACCGCCAAGCCAGACGACCTCAGCCTAATCTCCGGCATCGCAGACCGGCTTGCCGCCGATCTGAACGGGCTCGGTATTGTGAGCTTCGCTCAGCTCGCGGCTCTGCGTCCGGACCAGGTCGACCAGTTGGAGTCCCAGACTCTCGTTGCGTGGCCGTGTGCGCCGCGAAGAGTGGCAAGAGCAGGCGCGTGAACTGATGTCCGGCAAGCCGCCCCGCGGCGCCATGGACCGTGCTCGTGCTGCCCAGTTGGCAGGCGAGCCGAACCCTTCGCCAGTTGTCATGCCTACGACCAGGCCCGCGACGCCGGCCGCAACCATCGCCCCGCCCCCAAGCCCGGCAGTGGTTGCAAACCCGGTCCGCGCGCAAGTCGCCCAAGTGACGACTGCGCCGCTGCCCCCGGCCCAGCCAATTCAGCAACCGGTTTCCCAGCCGGTGGCGCCGCCGCCCGTGCCAGTGCAGACAGCCCAACCCTCGGCCCCTCCCGCCGCGCCGCCAAAGCCGCCGGTTCATTCGGCTCCTGTCGTTGTCGAGAAGGTTGTGGTCGAGAAGGCGCCTGACCCAGTGCGCGTTCCTGCTCAGCCGGCTTCCACAACCTCAACGACAGCTACAGCGCCGGTTGCAGCCGTGGCCGCCGCTACGGCCGTTGCAAGCGCGGTGGTGGCGGCGACCAGACCCGCCGCCGCTCCGGTGACGCCGCCTTCGGTGCCTGCTCCCGCCCCGGTTCAGACTGTGTCCGCCCCGGCGCCAGCAACCACGCCATCACAAGTCACGGAACCCAGCTCGACCGATCCGAATTGGCAGCCGCGCTCGCGCGCCACCAACACGGCAGCGCGCGGCCCTCGCAACGACTTGAAGCGCATCAAGGGCATCGGCGTGGTGATCGACAAAAAACTCGAAGCCATGGGTATCACCACCTACGAGCAGATCGCCGCCTGGACCACAGCGGACATCGACAAGGTCAGCAATGCCCTCGACTTCAAGGGCCGCATCGAGCGCGAACAGTGGGTGCACCAGGCCCGCATTCTGAGCGGCGGCGGGCAGACCGATTTCTCGCGGCGCATGGATCGCGGGGATGGGGTTGTGTAGGTGGGTGAGTGGTGAGTGGTGAGTGGGTAAGGCGTATTACCGTTGGCTGCTCTCTTGCCTCTCGCGACTGACCACTCACCATCTCACCCACTTCAATCTTCCGCCCACATCCTCAGCAGGTTCGCGCTCGTCTTCGAGATCAGATCGAACTCGCGGCTCTTGCCGTCGCGGGCAAAGAGCGAACGGCGCGCGGTCTCCAGATCGAACAACAATTCGCGCTGATCGGGAGACCGCAGAAAACTCCGCACCCATCCGACTGCCGCTAGCCGGACGCCGCGCGTGACCGGCGCGACGCGGTGCAGCGATCCCGATGGATAGGCCACCAGCGCCCCTGCCGGAAGTTTCACGTCTTCTTCGCCGGAGGGAGATTCAATCACCAGCTCGCCGCCGTCATAGCTCGCGGGATCGGCCAGGAAGAGCGTGAACGACACGTCCGAGCGCATGCCGCCCATCACTGCATCGTCGACATGGGTGCCGTAAGACATCCCGGGCCGGTAGCGGCTGATCGTCAGCGGCGATAGCTGCTTTGGGCGCGCCGCCAGCTGAAAGACCTCGTTCTCGGCGATTTTGGCTGTCAGCTTCTGCTTGAGCGGCTCGGCCGCAGCATCGCCGCGCGGCACCTGCTGGTTCTCCTTCACCAGCCGCGCCGACCACCCTGCCGTGGTCCGCCCGTCTTCGAACGGCAGCGCCGCGAGGGCCGTCTGCACCTGCGCCAACTCGTCTCCCTCCAGAATATTCGCGATTTGGATGAGCACGGATAACCTCTTCGATGCATGAGGTAGAATGCGATTGGCTGCCGCCTTGGCAGTGCCGCACGAGTATGTCAGAAGGCCAGGATGTGGCCAACGATCAAGGAGATGCGAGATGCGCAGCAAGATTTGGATCGGCGTTGGCATGGCGGTGGCCGCCGGCACTGTGGCCTCAGCCCAGCCCTTCGATGCGCCCGTGCTCGATGATGCGCCCGCCGCATTGGGATGGCAGTTGGCTGCCGGCCAGGGCGGCGAAGGCGGCGAGGCGGCGGTCTCTACGACGGCCGGTGAAATCACCGACGCGGCGCTGAGCGAGAAACTTGCTGAGATCGCGGCCCATCTCTGGCTTGCTCAGACGCTGAAGAACGATAAGGACGGGGCGGCTGCCGCCGAGGTGCTGAAACACGCTCTCGAAAATCTGTATCCGCAAGTCGCCCCGGGGTTGGCTGTCCGCAAGATTGCGCCGCTGGAGGCCGAATTGATGCAAGCTGTCGATATGGCCGCCAAGAGTCAGGATGGTTCGACGCTTGAAGCTGCTGAGCTTGCGAACCGGCTCAACGCCGCCGAGACGGCCGTGGCGCCGGACGCCGCACATGCGGCAGAACGGGCAGCCGCTCTGGTCGCCGGCCTGGCAAAGTCCGCCGCGGTCGAATACGGCGAGGCGATTGCCGATGGTAAAATTAAGGAATTGGCTGAATATCGGTATGCGGCGGCATTCGTGCGCCTGGCCGGCGAGCGGCTGATCCGGGCCGAAGCCGCGCTGGTCGCCAAGGACGCCAAGGCGACAACAGAACTGGTTGATGGCTTGAAGGCACTGGGCGCCACTTTGCGCGGCTTGGATGCGCTCGACGGCCCCATGCTGACGCCAGCCGAATTCTCCGCCATCGCTTCGCGTCTGGAGCTGAAGGCATCGCGATTTGCCAATTGATCACACGAAGCGCTGCCGGAAACTGCCCGGCGCGGCTTTGAAGCGCTGCTCGAAAGCCTGATAGAAGCGCGACAGCGATCCAAATCCGCTCTCGAAGGCGATCTGCGCCACCGGCCGGTCGGTCGCGATCAGCATCGAGCGCGCGGTATCGAGACGATGGCGGACGATCGACTGGTTGATGGTGAGGCCGACCTCGCGGCGGAAGACTGTCATGGCATAGTTGGGGTGCAGCCCGACTGCCTTGGCCACATCGGCCACGGCGATCGCGTCGTGCGCGTGCTCGCCGATGAAACGCACCATCTGCTCCACATGCAGCACGCGCTCCCCGTCGTGACCGCCACTCCTGGGCGTGGCCACCGCGAGCTTGCGCAGATCGCGCCAGCCTTCGCGGTCGAGCCGGCGCACCCGGGCCGATAGTTCATCGCGTACGATCTCGGCGGCCTGCGCCTCGCCCGACAGCAGTTCCTCGCGCCAGCGCATGAAGATTTCGGCGTCATACGGACGGATATCCAGAGCCTCGATCATGCCGCCGCGTAATACGGCGCCGCGCAGGCGGCTGAGAGTCGGCAGCGACATCAGCACCGAAATCGGCACATAGAGGCAGACGAAGCGGGTCGGCTCGTGCTTGTCGATGACCTGATGCGGGATCATGCCCCAGAAGATGGCCAGCCGCCCCGCGCCCAAGGCCACCTTCCAGCCATCGAACCAATAGGTCATCTCGCCTTCGAGCACGAAGTTGAGCTCGACCTGGCTGTGCATGTGGGTGCCGGGCATGCGCATCACTTCGAGCGAGGCGCCGGCGCAGAAGCCGTGGTCGCCGAAAACCACCATGGGATGGCCAGGGGCGCCGTCTGGATGGGCAGGGACGCTTTCGTCCAGGCCCCGGCGCGCCTGATGTTTGCGATAGGCAAGATCGCTCATGGGATACGCATACCTTACGAAACAGGAAGCCGGGAGGCATTTTCCGGTAGAATCCTACGAAACTCAAGTGCTATGCCTAACCTCAAGCTCATTCGGGTCCCGGGCGTCTCCGGCCGCATGACATACAATGTGCATCCTTTCGATGCGCTACCTAGGGAGGACAGTATGCAGTTTGCCAAGAGCCTTAGCGGGCTTGCACTCAGCGTTGCGCTGATGACATCGACGGCCATGGCCGGCGAGATCGTTCTGAATTCCGACCAGTCCGATCCCGCGCCCAAGAAGGCCATGGAAGAGCTGATCGCCAATTTCGAGAAGGCCAATCCCGACATCAAGGTCAAGTGGAACAACTTCGACCATGAAGGCTACAAGTCGGCAATCAACAATTTCCTGAAGGCCAATCCCCCGGATGTGGCCGCCTGGTACGCCGGCAACCGCATGGCGCCGCAGGTCAAGGCCGGCCTATTCGAGGACGTCACGGACGTCTGGGACAAGAACGGCCTCAACGACCAGCTGAAGTCGGCTGCGCCCTCCATGACCATCGATGGCAAGAAGTGGGGCGTGCCGTATACGTATTATCAGTGGGGCATCTACTATCGTCCCGACGTGTTCAAGGCCAATGGCGTCGAGGTCCCCAAGACCTGGGCCGAACTGGTCGCCGCTTGCGCCAAGCTGAAGGCTGCCGGCGTTGCCCCCTTCGCCATCGGCACCAAGGCCCTGTGGCCAACCGGCGGCTGGTTCGACTACATGGACCTGCGCGTCAACGGCTATCAGTTCCACATGGACTTGACCGCCGGCAAGATTCCGTACACGGACGCCAAGGTCAAGGCCGTGTTCGATAAGTGGGCCGAGCTGGTCAAGCCCGGCTACTACATCGAGAACCACGCCGCGCTCGACTGGCAGGACGCCATGCCCCAGTTCGTACAGGGCAAGGCCGCCATGTACCTGATGGGCAACTTCGCCGTCGCTCCGATGATGGCCGGTGGCCTGAAGGAAGACCAGATCGGCTTCATGCAGTTCCCCGCCATCACAGAAGGCATTCCCATGGCTGAGGATGCGCCGACCGACACCTTCCACATTCCCTCGGGCGCCAAGAACAAGGACGACGCCAAGAAGTTCCTGGCTTACGTCGCCTCTGCTGACGCCCAGACCAAGTTGAACGCCATCCTCGGTCAGCTGCCGGTCAACTCGGGCTCGGCCAAGCCGAACGACAAGTTCCTGAGCGCCGGCTTCGCTATGCTCTCGAGCGCTGCGGGCCTGGCCCAGTTCTTCGACCGTGACGCGCCCGCCGATATGGCCAAGGCCGGCATGGAAGGCTTCCAGGAGTTCATGGTGCGCCCCGAGAACCAGGACAAAATCCTGGCCCGCCTCGAGGCAACGCGCCAGAAGGTCTACAAGTAAGCACTGACGACGGACGTTTCCTCCGATAACTTGGCCGGGGTCCAAGAGGATCCCGGCCCTTGTCCCGAGTTGGACTGGCAGCCTTTGTGGCTCAGGGGCGGGAGCTGTCTCGCCCGTCCGTCCGCAAATTCGGCCCTATCGGATGTGGCACGTTTGGCAGGCGAGACAAGTCTCGCCCCTACGCCTTCAGGTCCTCCCGTATGGAATGGACGCCATGACCTCGATTGCGCCGGCACTCCCCGCCCCCCGCGACAGCTACTGGAAACGCAACCAGCTCGCCATTGCGCCCTGGCTTTTCCTTGCGCCAGGCATGCTGATGTTTGCGCTTTATGTGATCATTCCGATCTTCCAGTCGATCGGCATCAGCTTTTACGACTGGGACGGCCTTGGCGAAAAGAAGTGGATCGGCGTCAACAACTACGTCGAGCTTTGGGGCGACGAAAGTTTCTACACCTCGCTGAAGAACAATCTGATCTGGTTGGTGCTCTACATGCTGTCGGTTCCGGTGGGACTGGCGATCGCCCTGTTCCTGAACCAGACCGTTGCGGGCATTCGGCTATACAAATCGCTTTTCTTCTTTCCGTTTGTGATCAGCCAGGTTGTCGTTGGACTTATCTTCACATGGTTCTACGCACCGAACTTCGGATTGCTCTCAGGAGTGATCAAGGCCATCACCGGTTCCAATGTCGCCATCCTGGCCGATGATCGTCTGGCGACCTTTGGCGTGATTGCAGCGGGCCTCTGGCCACAGATTGCCTACGTGATGATCCTCTATCTGACGGGTCTCAACAATATCAACTCCGAGCAGATCGAGGCTGCCCGCATGGACGGCGCGCGCGGCTGGAAACTACTGTGGAACATCATCATCCCGCAGTTGGGCCCTGCCACCTTCATCGCTGTGGTGGTCACTGTCATCGGCGCGCTGCGGTCCTTCGACCTGATCTCGATCATGACGCGCGGCGGCCCCTATGGCTCGACCCGTGTGCTGAGCTATTTCATGTACGAACAGGCCCTGTCGGAATACGGCTATCGCATGGGCTATGGCGCGGCCATCGCTGTGGTGCTGTTCCTGATCATGATGATTTTCATCACCTTCTTCGTCGTGCGCATGCTTGGCGACGAGAGGAACGCCTGATGTTCCCAACTCCAGTACAGAAGGCTGCGCCCTGGGTGCGCATCGGCTATCAGCTGCTTCTGCCGGTCGCGTTGATCGCTTGGCTGTTCCCGCTGCTTGGCGTGGCGATCACGTCGATCCGGCCCGCCAGCGATCTGGCCGCCGGCAACTACTTCGGCATGCCGTCCTATTTTGCCGGCTGGGAAAACTACCGGGCGGTGTTCCGCGACAGCCCGATCGGCTGGTACATTCTCAACTCGTTCAAGATCACCATCCCGACAGTAATCGGCGCGGTTGCGTTGTCCTGCCTGTCTGGCTTTGCGCTCGCCACCTACAAGTTCAAAGCCAATCTCTGGATCTTCTTTCTCTTCGTTGCGGGTAATTTCATCCCGTTCCAGATCCTGATGGTGCCGGTGCGCGATTTCACGGTGCGTACCGGGCTCTACGACAGTATCTATGGTCTGATCCTGTTCCATACGGCCTTCCAGGCGGGTTTCTGCACGCTCTTTATGCGCAACTTCATCAAGGGTCTGCCGTTCGCACTGATCGAATCTGCTCGCGTCGAAGGCGTCTCGGAGTGGAACATCTTCAGGCATATTGTGCTTCCGCTCATGAGGCCGGCCATCGCCGCGCTCTCGGTGCTGATCTTCACCTTCGTGTGGAACGACTACTTCTGGGCGACCGTAATGGTGCAAGGTCAGCACGCCATGCCGGTGACGGCCGGGCTCTACTCGCTGAACGGGCAATGGGTTGCCGCCTGGCATCTGGTTTCGGCCGGTTCCATCGTTGCAGCGCTGCCGCCCGTTGCTATGTTCTTCCTGATGCAGAAGCATTTCATTGCCGGCCTTACGCTCGGAGCCACAAAGGGATAGTCGCATGGCCGAAGTTCGCTTGCGCAACGTGAAGAAACAATTCGGCGAGACCGCTGTCATCAAAGGTGTTGATCTCGATGTCGACGACGGCCAGTTCTGCGTCTTCGTGGGCCCTTCTGGCTGCGGCAAGTCCACGCTCCTGCGCATGATCGCGGGGCTGGAAGAGATCACATCGGGCGAGCTTTCGATCGGCGGCAAGGACATGACAAACGTCCAGCCTGCCGACCGCGGCGTGGCCATGGTGTTCCAAAGCTATGCGCTCTATCCGCATATGACGGTGGCGGACAATATCGGCTTTGGCCTGCGCATGACCGGCCATCCCAAGGACGAGATCGCACGCCGCACCAAGATCGCGGCCGACATGCTGCAGCTCAACGAGCTCATGAAACGCAAGCCGAGCCAACTTTCAGGTGGCCAACGCCAGCGTGTTGCGATCGGTCGCGCGATCGTCCGTGAGCCGAAGGTATTCCTGTTCGACGAACCACTCTCCAACCTCGACGCCGCCTTGCGCGTGCAGATGCGTATTGAGATCGGCAAGCTGCATCAGGACCTGAAGGCGACCATGATCTACGTCACCCACGATCAGGTCGAAGCCATGACCATGGCCGACAAGATCGTGGTGCTGAATTCCGGCCGCATCGAGCAGGTGGGCTCGCCGCTGGAACTCTATCACCGCCCGGCCAACCTGTTTGTGGCCGGGTTCATTGGATCGCCCAAGATGAACTTCATCAAGACCACGGTGGCATCGGCCGCCGGCGGCAAGCTGGATGTTGCGTTGCCGGGGGGCGGGACAATCACGCTCCCGGGCCAGGGGTTGCAGGTCAGCGCCAACCAGCCGGTTACACTGGGCGTCCGACCCGAGCATCTCGCCGTCACCGGCAAGGGGGATGCAACCTTGAAGGTGAAGCTGCGGCTAGCCGAATATCTTGGCTCCGAAACGATGTTCTACACCTCGCTGGCCGACGGCGGCGACTTGAGCGTCAAGGCCGATGGACTTGCCAGCGGCAAACCGGGCAGCGAGATGGCCATTGGCGTGACGGCAAAGGCCTGTCACCTGTTCAATGCCAGCGGCAAGTCCCTGATCAATGGCGATTTGACGAAGTAACAACCGGCGGTCATGGGTAGGGGCGGCTTGCGGCCGCCCTGGTGCAAAAAAAACCGGCACTGAAGGTGCGGCACGTGGGCGGCCGCAAGCCGCCCCTACAAACTCCGTCTGCCCACACCTAATCACCTTTGGACCTCCCCATGCCAAGCACCGGAACTCTCGGCGTCTGCTACTACCCCGAGCACTGGCCGGAAGCGTGGTGGGCGGACGATGCGCGCCGCATGCGCGAAATGGGCATCACCTTTGTGCGCGTCGCCGAGTTTGCCTGGTCGCGTTTCGAGCCGTCGCGTGGCCGCTTCGACTTCGGCTGGCTGGATCGCGCACTCGATGTGCTGCATGCCGCCGGCCTAAAGGTCGTGATGTGCACACCTACCGCCACGCCGCCGAAATGGCTGGTCGACGAGTATCCAGAGATCCTGCCCGTCGATGCGCAGGGCCGCACACGCGGGTTCGGCTCACGCCGGCACACCACGTTCGCCTCCGATGTCTGGTGGCGTGAGAGCGAGCGGATCGTCGAAATCGTTGCCAAGCGCTACGGCAATCATCCCGCCGTCACCTGCTGGCAGACAGACAACGAATATGGCTGCCATGACACCATCCTCTCGTGGGGTCCGGAAGATTTGAAAGGCTTTCGGCGCTGGCTTCGGCAACGGCATCAGACGACTGATCAACTCAACGAGGCCTGGGGCAACGCCTTCTGGTCGATGGATGTCACGGACTTCGAGCAGGTGGCGCTGCCCAATCTCACCGTCACCGAGGCCAACCCGGCAGTGCGTCTCGACTTCTGGCGCTATCTCTCGGGCCAGGTTGCCGCCTACGACCGCATGCAGTGCGAGATCATCCGCAAGCATTCCCCCGGCCGCCGCATCACCCATAATTTCATGGGTTTCGTGAACGAGTTCGATCATTGGCCGTTTCGCGATCATCTCGATTTTGCGTCCTGGGATAGCTACCCGATCGGCTTTGTCGAGAAATTTCCATTCACGGAGGAAGAGCGCGGCCGCTGGGCCGAGACCTCGCATCCTGATATCGCGCCGTTCCACCACGATCTTTATCGCGGCGTCGGTAACGGCAACTTCTGGGTTATGGAACAGCAGCCCGGCCCGGTGAACTGGGCGCCGTGGAACCCGGTACCCAAGCCCGGCATGGTGCGGCTGTGGTCGTGGGAGGTGATCGCCCATGGCGGCGAGACGGTGTGCTATTTCCGCTGGCGCCAGGCGGTGCACGCGCAAGAGCAGATGCACGCGGGGCTGAATTTGGCCGGACAGAGCGAATGGTCGGTCGGCGGAAAAGAGGCTGGTCAAGTCGCCAAGGAGCTGGAGGTCGTCGGGCCATTGCCTGCGAGCGCCAAGGCGCCGGTTGCCTTGGTCTATGATTACGAAGCGTTTTTCATCACCCGTATCCAGCCGCAAGGCGCCGATTTCCGCTTCGAGGAGATTACCTTCCGATGGTACGAGGCCGTGCGCCGGCTGGGATTGGACGTGGACATCGTACCACCTGGCGCGTCGTTGACCGGCTACCAGCTAGTGCTGGTTCCCTGCATGCCGTATCTGTCGGACGCTGCCGCTGCGGCGTTCCAGGCCGCCGACGGGATGGTGCTCTACGGTCCGCGGACCGGCTCAAAGACCAGGCACTTCTCGATTCCTGCTAACCTTCCACCCGGTCCTATCGCTGACTTGACCGGCGTTCGAGTGACGCAAGTCGCCTCGCTGCGCCCAAATCTATCGCAGGGCGTGTCCGGGATGGTTGCTGGCACTGCAATCCGTTGGCGGGAGCATCTCGACGTTCCCAAGGCCAAGGTGCTGGCCAGTTTCGCAAACGGCGATCCGGCGCTGACGCTCAAAGGCAATCACGCCTACCTTGCCTGCTGGCCCGACGAGGCACTGCTCACGGCAACGGTGGCGCATCTGGCGGCCTTGGCGAACCTGACCACCATTCCGCTGCCCGAGACAATCCGCCTGCGTCGCCGCGGCGACTTCACCTTCGCCTTCAACTACGGCGATGCGCCCTGGACGGCTCCCGCACTTGGAACGCTCGTGATGGGCGCGCAGATGGTGGCTCCGCAGGGACTGTCCATCTGGCGCTGACGCAGTGATACCTCGAAACCGTCCGCCCAAGTTGGGTCACGATGGAGTGTAAGTGTTCTCCTAGGGCTGACACGATGGGCCGCTGCGGGGCCGCCTGACCATCTTCCTTGGAGGACTCAGCATGGACCCGCAAGTCAGACGCGTCGTCGCCGCCAACAGCGCGAACGAGATTGCCGCCGCTATGATCCACAACAGCATGGGCGGCATCATCACGGCTCTGGCCTCGGGGGCCGCGCTCGTTGTTTCGGGCATCAGCCTCTGGGAAACTTCCCTCAAACAACCCGATCTGCAGTTCTATCTCGGCAATAATCTCGCCTACACGCGCGATCCCTGGGGTAGCGACGAGGTGCTGGTGATCCCTATGACTGTGACCAATTCCGGCGCGCGCGACGGTGCGGTAATCTCGCTGGAAATGGACCTGAAGAACACCGTCAGCGGCGCAGTCGAGCAGTTCTCAAGTAGCTATACGGCCGATGCCAGCTACTTCGGCTCTGTCGACGATGTCAGCGCCAACAAGCATCGGCCCAAGATGCCGTTCACACCGATCGTGGTCTCAGGGCGAACCACCTTTTCCGGCACCGTCCTGTTCTATCCCAA
This sequence comes from uncultured Alphaproteobacteria bacterium, assembly GCA_963732765.1. Classification (GTDB taxonomy): domain Bacteria; phylum Pseudomonadota; class Alphaproteobacteria; order Rhizobiales; family Hyphomicrobiaceae; genus JANYHF01. The sequence goes on from CAVTAS010000001.1 coordinate 432,453, forward strand.
GCAGCCGAAACAGAAGTCGGTTGTGGAACCCAAGTCGGAAGTAGAGTTCACGGTTCGGCTGGTCACATCCAAACCATCGGGCTGGATTGACGAACTGCTGCAAACCAACCCATCGCCGATCACAGTCCGCGCCGAGGTGCCGAACTTCCTGCCTGGCGCGTTGTTCGTCGGTGAGTTTGCCAGACTACGCCAGAAGGAAGATGCGCCGAAGACGCCCTAAAGCGCCTCGTCCAACGCCTCCAGGACGCGCGTCACATCGGCTGATGTGTTGTAGTGAACCAGCGACAAACGCACCACGCCGTCTTCGGGATCGATGCCCAGGGCCTGCATGACGCGATGTGCGTAGAAGTGCCCGGAACCCGTGCAGATCTTGCGCGCGGTCAGCTTGTCCACCACCTGCTGTGGCGATCTCGTCTTCGGCCGGAACGCAATGGTCGCCGCGCGCTTGTGCGGCTCGGCCGTGTGCGGGCCGACAATCCTTGCCCCCTTGTCGGCCAGTAGCGTCAGGATGCGGTTGACCTGCTCGCATTCGTGGATGTGAAAACGCTCCATGATGCTCGCTATGCGCTGATGCAGGTGCTCGGCCGGCGTCTCGCCCTTGGCCAGATGGTGCACATACGCCTGTTCCAGGTAGTCGATCACCCCGCCCGCGCAGGCAATCTCGCCATGCTGCGGGCCGGCCGGCGTCAGCCGCTTGCCGAGGTATCCTTCGTTGAAGAAGTGCCCCTGGTTGGCGATCTTCTCGAGCTGGGCGCGCTTGACATAGAGCAGCCCCTGATGCGGCCCATAGGTCTTGTACAGACTGAAATAGTAGAAATCGACATCCAGCGCCTTCACGTCCGGCAGCAGATGCGGCGCACACGACACGCCATCCACGCCGATGCGCGCACCGGCGGCATGAACTTCGCGGGCGATGGACGCGATGTCGTGGATTTCGCCGACGATGTTGGAGCAATGTGTGATGAACACGAACTTCGTGCGCTTGTTCAGCAGGGTCTTGAGCTTGCCGAGATCCAGCCGCCCGGTCTCGGGATCGACCGAAAGCTCGCGCACCACGATGCCGCTATTGCCCTGCGCCAGTCGCCGCCACGCTCCGACATTGGCCTCGTGGTCCTGGTTTGTGACGATCACCTCGTCGCCGACACTGAGTTCGGCGCGCAGCGCATGAGCCAGCACATAGGTGTTGATGCTGGTGGAAGGCCCGAACATGACCTCCTCGGGATCGGCGTTGAGCGCCTGGGTCCAGAGCGCGGTCGAGCGATCCATGGCGCGCCCGGTCTCGGCGGAAGCGGCAAAGGACCAGTAGGGCTGCACCTTGGTGGCGGTCATGTAGTGGGCGAACTGGTCGATCACCGGCTTGGCCGCATAGGAGCCGCCGGCATTCTCGCTCATCACCCACTGCCCGGTCTCGGGGTGGGCGAAGGTCGGGAATTGGGCGCGGATGAAGGCGTGGTCGAGGTGGGGCATGTTCCCTCTGCGTTGGATGTGGCGGGAACCCTACCCCCGTCCCCGATACGGCGCCACCCCCTGGTCCGGCAACCACAGCCCCTCGGGCGGCGCGCCGGTCTGCCAGAACACATCGATCGGCATGCCGCCGCGCGGATACCAGTAGCCGCCGACGCGCAGCCAGTGCGGTTCCAGCAGAGTGACCAGCTTCTTGGCCACCGTGATGGTCGTACCCTCATGGAAGCCACCGTGATTGCGGAATGAGCCGAGATACAACTTGAGGCTTTTGCTCTCCACCAGCCAGCCGGCCGGCACGTAGTCGATCACCAGATGCGCGAAATCCGGCTGTCCCGTTACTGGGCACAGGCAGGTAAACTCGGGCGCGGTGAAGCGGGCGAGATAGTGGGTATCGGGATGCGGGTTGGGCACGCGCTCCAGAAGCGCGACCTCCGGGTTGTCAGGCTGGGCGACCTTGTGGCCGAGTTGGGTGACGTGTGGTTTCTTGCTGGGCATGGCTCGGTCCATCTTGGGGCTTTATTGGTGGGATTTGCTCGGCTATGACACCGCCAGCACAAAACCTCAACAACCCATCATGAGAGCCCCATGACCTCCATCATCGACATCATCGGCCGCGAAATCCTGGATTCGCGCGGCAATCCCACCGTCGAGGTGGATGTGATCCTGGAGGACGGCACGCTCGGCCGCGCAGCGGTGCCGTCAGGAGCCTCGACCGGCGCGCATGAGGCCGTGGAACTGCGCGATGGCGACAAGAAGCGCTATGGCGGCAAGGGCGTGCTGAAGGCCGTGGAAGCGGTCAACGGCGAGCTGTTCGACGCGCTGGCCGGCATGGAGGCCGAGGATCAGCGGCGCATCGATGCCACCATGATCAAGCTCGACGGTACGCCGAACAAGAGCCGTCTAGGCGCCAACGCCATTCTTGGCATCTCGCTGGCGGTCGCCAAGGCAGCGGCCGAGAGCTGCGGCCTCTCGCTCTACCGCTACGTCGGCGGCACCTCGGCCCGCGTGCTGCCGGTGCCCATGATGAACATCATCAACGGCGGCGCCCATGCCGACAATCCCATCGACATCCAGGAGTTCATGATCCTGCCTGTCGCCGCGCCAAGCTGCTCGGAGGCGATCCGTTGGGGCTCGGAAGTGTTCCAGACCCTGAAGAAGTCGCTGCACGACGCCAGCCATGCCACGGGCGTTGGCGACGAGGGCGGTTTCGCCCCGAACCTGAAGTCGGCCGACGAGGCACTAGGTTTTATCATGAAATCGATCGAGAAGGCCGGCTACAAGCCGGGCGTCGACATCATGCTCGGCCTGGATTGTGCGGCCACGGAATACTTCAAGGACGGCAAGTACAAGATGGAAGGCGAGGGCAAGACGCTCGACAGCGCCGGCAACGCCAAGTTCCTGGCCGATCTCGCGGCCCGCTACCCGATCGTGTCGATCGAGGACGGCATGTCCGAGGACGACTGGGAAGGCTGGAAGGCGCTGACCGAGTTGCTCGGCAACAAGTGCCAACTCGTTGGTGATGACTTGTTCGTGACCAACACGCAGCGCCTGAAGATGGGCATCGACAAGGGCATCGCCAATTCGATCCTGGTCAAGGTCAACCAGATCGGCACGCTGACGGAAACTCTGGACGCTGTCGATATGGCGCACCGCGCGAATTATACGGCCGTGATGAGCCACCGGTCGGGTGAAACCGAGGACTCCACCATCGCCGATCTGGCGGTTGCGACCAACTGCGGGCAGATCAAGACCGGCTCGCTGTCGCGCTCCGACCGGCTGGCCAAGTACAACCAGCTGATCCGCATCGAGGGCGAGCTGGGCGATACCGCGCAATACGCCGGCAAAGGGATCTTGCGGAAATCGGCAGGGGTCTGAAGCCCCCGTCACCGTGTCAGCAGCAGTTCCAGCATCGACACCAGCCGGTCGAAATCGCGGCCGGCAAACTGGGCCGTCACGGGCAGCGCCACACTGGCGTTCCTGAGATCGGCGAGGCGTCCCGTTGACGGCAGCCGTGCCAGGTCCTTCTCCGTCGTCACCAGCATGGCGCGGTGGGCATCGGACTGCTGCAGTAGGCGATCCGCCTCGGTCACCGTGAAACGATGGTGATCCGGGAATGGCGTTTCGGCGACCACATCGGCGCCAGCGCTGCGCAACGTCTCGAACAGTTTCGATGGCCGGCCGATCCCAGCATAGGCGACCACGCGCTGGCCTTTCAGCCCCTTGACCACGGCCATGTCAGGACGCAACTCGGCTCGCAGCACCTGGCCGGCAAACGATCTCAAGGCCTGCGGGAGTTCGGGCATCTGCTCGCCAGCGGCACACAGCACAACCAGCGCATGAGTACGCCGCAGCTGATCGGCAAGATCGGCTCTGAGCGGGCCGGCGGGCATCACCAGGCCGTTGCCGATCAGGCGCTGCGGATCGAGAACGGCCAGCGACAATTGCTTGGTCAGTGACGGATTCTGCAGCCCGTCGTCCATCACGATGACGTCGAGGCCGAGCGCTTCCAGCCTCTTGGCCCCCGCTGCCCGGTCGCGCGCCACCACGGTGGTCGCCAGCTTGGCCAATAGTAAGGCTTCGTCGCCGACGGTTGTCGACGTATCGTCGGACAACGACACCTGATGCGGCCCGCGCTCCGAGCCGCCGAAGCCGCGCGTCAGGAACCCAGGTTTGCGCCGCGCCGCTTTCAGCAACCCACCGATGGCGAGTGCGATCGGCGTCTTGCCGGCCCCGCCCACCGTGAGATTGCCGACGCATAGAACCGGCAGGCTGGAGCGATAGGGTTTGGTTTGATCGAAGCGGCGACGCGCAGCGGCTGCGACCAGCATGGAAGCGGGAGTGAGCAGGCGCGCCACCGGCGTGACATGGTCCCGATACCACCAGCCCAGCGGTTCAAGGCGCACGGGCCGACGCTCCCGGTTGTAGCAGGGGCTCCAACGCGGCAAGCGTCTTGGCCAAGGCGCCGCCGAAGTTGTCGACCACGTTGCGGGCGTTGCGGCGCATCCGTTCGGCGGCCGCGGGATCGGCGAGCAAGGCGGCAATCGCTGGCGCCAGTTCGGAAGGGGCGGAGATCTTCCGGCATCCCTCCTTCAGCTGCAATGCGCCGTACACTTCAGAAAAATTGCGCCAGTGCGGGCCGGAGATCACTGCTGCGCCGAGTTGAATCGCCTCGATGGGGTTCTGGCCGCCATGCTCGATGAGCGAACCTCCAATGAAGGCGACGGGAGCGCTGGTATAGAACAGGCCGAGTTCGCCCAACGTATCGGCGACGTACACGGACGTCGTGGCGTCTGGCAGCCCACCGGTCGAGCGTTGCGCCACTGCCAGACCCATGGCCTTTAGTTCGGCAACAATCGCTGCTCCGCGTTCGGGATGGCGGGGGACGATCACCATCAACAGATTGGGGCGCTCTCGGAGCAGATCGCGCAGAGCCGCCCCGATCATGGCGTCTTCGCCGGGATGGGTACTTGCGGCAAGCACCAGCGGCCGGTCGCCCACCGCGTGCGCGAACTCTGCCGCAGCGGCCCTATCGACGGGCAAGGCAGCGGAATCATACTTCAAGTTGCCGGCAGGCCGGGCATCGGGGGCGCCCAGCTTACCGAACTGGCGCGAAAGCCACTCGGTTTGCGCCAGCACCACGTTGAAGCTGCCGAACAGCCGGCGCGCCATGGCCGGACGCCGCCGCCAACTGACCAGCGAGCGCTCCGACAAGCGCGCGTTGACCAGGGCGAGCGGGATCGAGCGTTGCGCGGCGGCTTGCACCAGGTTGGGCCAGATCTCGGATTCGACGAACACGCCCAAATCCGGCCGCCAATAATCGAGAAACTTGGCAACATAGCTCGGGCCATCTACTGGGATGTATTGGTGGATGATCTGGTCACCCATCCGCGCAGCCGCCAGGGCTGCGGAGGTCTTGGTTCCAGTCGTCAGCAGCACGCTTGCCTCAGGATGGCGCGCCTTCAGTTCACCGATCAATCGCGCCACCGCATTGGTCTCGCCGACGCTGGCGGCATGCAGCCAGATCAACTGGCCCTCCGGCCGGGGACGGCTTGCAATACCCATGCGTTCGGGAGCCCGGGCCGGGTCCTCCTTGCCTTTGCGGGAGCGGTAGGCGAGCACGGCGGGGACGATCGGCTGCAGCGCCCGGGTTGCCGTGCGGTAGGCCGCCAGGGATGGGCTCGCCTGCCGGCGACGCCCGTTCCTTGGCCGCCAACAAGGGATCGCCGCAGCCCGCCTTGGCATAGGCCTCGCGCGTCACCGCGTTCAGGCGTTCCTCGACCAGCTGGCGCAGCCGCTCCTGCTCGGCGTCGCTGGCGTCGGCGGGCACGTAGATCGGCTCACCAACGGCCGAACCGCAGGTTGACCACGGCAGGTTGATGGTCAGCCGGCTCCAGGTCGGGAACGAGATCAGCCGCGAACTCGGCGATGGCGACCGGCACGATCGGGCGGCCGGTAATGCGGGCGAGGGTGACGATACCGAGACCCGCCCGCCGCGCTGGACCGGGCGGAACATCGGCCGTCATGGCGACCGACGTATTATTGCGCAGCGCTTCCTGCGAAGCCCGGATGGCGTGCGAGCCGCCGCGGTCCTTCTTGCGCCCACCCGCTCCTGCGCCACGGATCAGATCGATGCCGAAATGCTTGAGCATCTGCGAGGCGACCTCAGCGTCGCCGTGGCGCGCCACCATCACTTTGGTGGGGTACTTCGGGAAGGTCAGCAGCGGCAGCAGCAGGAACTGGCCATGCCACATGGCGAAAATGAAGGGATGTTGCGCCGTCAGCCTACGGCCCTGGCGCCGGCCCTCCAGGTCGCCCAGGTGCGGCACCCATTTGGAGGTTCGCTGCACCAGCCAGATAAAGCGGTAGAGCGCCGAACCCGTGAGCCGGTAGATGAATTTGGGTTCGTCCTTGAGCTCTCCCATCGGGCGCGATCAATTGTCCTTGGAGGGTTGGCGGGCGCCGGGCAGCTTGCGGCAGCGCTACATAGCGGATATTGAGGACGGCTGGTAGCGCTACCGTGTGAGGCGAAAAGCCTGAGGGAGCGGTTGTGTTGCGGCATGCCTTAGCGCGTTCCGCCTGAGCGTCACCCAATTCGACTTGTCAGCACCATAGGACTCCGCGACACCCGATGACAGCCTCGCGCCAGGGATACGTCAAATCGCTGCGCAAAGGCTTCCAGTCGGCCGCGCGCGAAATGCGGCTGAGCGCGAACGCGTTTGGCCAGCGCTTGCCCGATCCGGTGCGCCGGGTTCTGGAGGCGCCGGTGTCCTATGCCGATATGTTGTTGGTGGACCACGGGATTTTCCGCCTGGCCTATCTCAACAAGCACCGCCTGTCGGCTGAGGCCTACCGCGCCGCGCAGCCGGCACCGCACGACATCCGCAGGCTGGCGCGCCAAGGTGTGCGCACCATCATCAATTTGCGCGGCGAGCGCGATTGCGGAGCCTACCGGCTGGAGCAGAAGGCCTGCGCGGCGGCGGGCATCGAACTGGTCAACTTCAAACTGTATTCGCGCGCCACGCCAGACAAGGAAACTGTGGCGGCGGCGGCCCATCTGCTGAGCGTTGTCAACTATCCCATGGCCATGCACTGCAAATCGGGGGCGGACAGGGTTGGGCTGATGAGCGTGCTCTACAGCCACTTGCGCGCCGGCCAGCCGATGGAGATCGCCAAACGGCAGCTGAGCTGGCGCTTTGGCCACTTTAGCGAGGCCGATACCGGCATACTGGATGCGTTTTTCGAGGCCTATATCGCCTTCAACCGCAAACGCAAGACGCCATTGCCGTTCCTCGAGTGGGTGGATCGATACTACGATCCGAAAGCCGTGCGCGCGTCGTTCAAGCCCAGCGGCCTGGTCACGTTACTGACCGACAAGCTGATGGGCCGGGAATAGGCGCCAGATGGCCGACAAACAATCGCAAGCCGGTCAATCTCGCCTTGCAGGGTGGTGGCGCTCACGGCGCCTACGCTTGGGGTGTGCTCGACAAGCTGATCGAGGACGGCCGGCTGTCGATCCAGGCCATGAGCGCGACCAGTGCGGGGTCGATGAACGCCGTGGTCATGGCCTACGGCAACTCCATCGGCGGTCCCGATGGCGCACGCGAAAAACTTGGCCAGTTCTGGCGGCTGATCGCCGAAACCGGCATGCGCTGGTCGCCGGTGCAAGCCTTGCCGTGGGACAAGTGGCTCGAGGGCTTTGGCCTGAAGCCGGACATTTCCCCGACTTACCTGGCCTTCGAGGCGATGACGCACACGTTTTCGCCCTATCAGCTCAATCCGCTGAATTTCAATCCCTTGCGCGATGTGCTGGAGCAGGTGGTCGACTTCGACCATCTCAAGCAATGCAACTCCACCACCAAACTGTTCATCAGCGCCACCAACGTGCGCACCGGCAAGATCAAGGTGTTCGAGAACGGTGAACTCTCCGCCGACGCCGTGCTGGCCAGCGCCTGCCTGCCCTACATATTCCAGGCCGTCGAAATCGATGGCGAAGCCTATTGGGACGGCGGATTCATGGGCAATCCGGCCATCTATCCGCTGATCTATCACGGCGCCTCGCGTGATGTGATCATCGTTCACATCAACCCGATCGAGCGCCAGGATTTGCCACGCACCGCGCCAGAGATCTTCGACCGCATCAACGAGATCAGCTTCAATTCGTCCCTGATGCGCGAAATGCGCGCCATCGCCTTCGTTGCGCGGCTGGTCGAGGGCGGGAATGTCGATGCCAAGCGCTACAACCGCATGCTGATCCATTCCATCCGCGACGATGCCGAGATGGCGCGACTGGGGGTGGCGAGCAAGATGATGCCGAACTGGGACATGATCAGCCGCCTGAGGGATGTCGGCAGGGCCAGTGCCAGTGAATGGCTGGACGAGCATTTCGAAAAGGTCGGCAAGCAGTCCAGCATCGATGTGGCCAAGACGTTTCTTTAGACTGCCGAGCCCGCCGCACCCCATCCGGCCAAGAGGCCACCTTCTCCCCGTTCTTACGGGGAGAAGGTGGCGCCGTAGTGCCGGGTGAGGGGTACGGCGGGCTCGGCAGACGTCGGTCCGGCGCACGCCTACAACTCAACCCCCAAACATGGCGCGTGGATCGAAGTCGATGTCCCAGGTTTGCCATTTGGCGTACTGGTCGGGTGGCAACGCATAAGGCTCGCACTGTCGGATGGCGCGCACGACGTTTTCGGCGGCAAGGGCGAACTGCGGCGATGCGCTGCCGCCGGTCACGACGGGCTCGGACTTCAGGCGGCCGTCCGGTCCAAGTTCGAAATGCACCGGCACAACGAGATCGCGTGCATCGGAGGCGCCGGCCAGAACAGTCCAACAGCCGTTCACCTTGCTGCTGAAAATTCCAAGAAACATCTGCGATTCCGTCGCCGACAGCTGCGTTCCGGTTGGCTTTTTGACACCAATAGCCGCCGCCGTTGTCTTGGCTTCGGGATCCGGCGTCGCGTCCGAGCCGGAGTCCGGCGCGGCGTCGGGCAGCTGATTGATCTGCGCCTGCAACTTGGAGATATCCAGGCCCTTCTTCTTGGGCGCTTTTGCGGGCGCAGTGGCCTTGTCGGGCTCGGCCTTCTTGACCGGCTTGGGCGGCTCTTTTTTCACCGGCGGATCGAGCGCGGCGACCTTCTTCAGCTGCTCGGCAATTGGGTCGAGCTTAGGTGGCTCCGGCTTCTTGGGCGGATCCGGTTTGGACAATTGCTCCGCTATCCGATCCAGCTTTGGGGGCTCGGCCGACTTGGCAGGCTCAGGTTTAGGTGGCTCAGGCATGGGCGGCTCCGGTTTCGGAGGTTCCGGTTTTGGCGGCTCCGGCTTCGGTGGCTCAGGCTTTGGCGGCTCAGGCTCAGCCTTGGGCGGCACTGCCTCGGCCTTGCGCTTGGCCTTGACCGGGGGGGTGTCGGCCGGCTCGGCGTCCTTGGGCTTGGTCGCCGTCGTCTTCTCCTTCGAGGTCTCGCTGCCCTTGCGGATGTTGGAGAACTCGGCTTCCGTCAGCATCGCCACATTGATCGGGATCGGCTCTGGCGTGACTGGAGGTTTGGCCGAACCAATGGTCACCGTCGCCCAGACTAAGAGCGCCAGATGCAGCATGATCGATATCGGCAGGCCAAAGCGCATGGGGCTTGATCACGGTCTCGCGAAGCAAGATGGTCGACAAGCCCTTATCATGGCGCGACCTGAAGGCGAGATTACGATTTGTCCTCGATCTCGGTCACCAGCGAGACCTTGTGGAAGCCGGCACCGCTGAGGCGACCCATCACCTTCATGACGGTGCCGTAGTCGATATCCTTGGCGCCGCGAATATAGATCTGTTCGTCAAGTCCGCCTTGGCCGCGCGCCTTTGCGATGGCGGTCAACTTGGCCGTCAGGTCGGCGAGTTTCACGTTCTCGCTTTTGTCCGCGCTGGCACCGAGATGGATGCCGCCATCCTTGTCCACTGTGACAGTGAGCGGAACGTCCTTGGTCGTGCTGAGCTGCTGTGCCGCTGTTTTTGGCAGGTCGACCGGAACGCCAACCGTCAGCAGCGGGGCCGTGACCATGAAGATGATCAGCAGCACAAGCATCACGTCCACCATCGGGGTGACGTTGATCTCGGCCATCGGGCGACGGCGTTTGCGGCCACGGCCGCGCGATTTGCGCGCGCCGCCGGCGTCTTCGATGTTGAGCGAGGCTGACATGGCATGGAATTCGGGACTCGGGACTAGGGACTCGGCGAGTAGCGATCCTTCTCCGAGTCCCGAGTCCCGAGTCCCGCCTTTCTTACATCTTGGTGTCGACTTGACGCGACACAATGGCGGCGAATTCATCGGCAAAGCCGCCCAGGCGTTGTTCGATGCGCGCGGCCTCGCTGGAGAACTTGTTGTAGAAAATCACCGACGGAATGGCGGCCAGCAGCCCAAGCGCGGTTGCAAACAGCGCCTCCGAGATGCCCGGCGCGACGGCGGCAAGGTTGGTAGTATTGCTGCGCGCGATGGCTTGGAAGCTGGTCATAATGCCCCAGACGGTGCCGAACAGCCCCACGAACGGCGCGGTGCTGCCGACCGTGGCCAGGAACAGCAGCCGGTTTTCCAACCGCTCAAGTTCGCGCGAAATGGTCACGTCCATGACCTTTTCCACTCGCAGCAGGATGCCGCGCAGGGTTTTCGGATTGCCGTCCACGCTGCGCTTCCATTCGCGCATGGCGGCGACAAACAGCGCGCTCATCGCCGACGTCCGCTGCCGCGAGAGGGTGCCGTAGAGATCGTCGAGCGGTTGGCCGGACCAGAACAGCTGTTCGAACTTATTGCTCTCGGAGCGAGCCCGGCTGAACACGAACAGCTTTTCCACGATGATGGCCCAGGACCAGATCGAGGCAATCAGCAGCCCTGCCATGACGACTTGCACGGTCCGGCTGGCGCCAAGGAACAGCGACACGAACGACAAGTCGTCGTGGCTGGTTGTGACTTGATTGATCACGTCTGTGATAGAGGTCGTGGTCTGGGCGAGCAGCAGCGCCGAGGGTGCTTGGGCAAAGCCCGCGACGATTGAGGCAAGTCCGATCATGCTGCGTTGTGCCGTCCGCGGTGAGAATTGAGCGCATCCAAGCGCATGCAACCTAGTTGCGGACGGCCAGGCGCACGTCGGCGTGCAGCCTACCCCCGCAAGTCCAGATCCATAGTGTGGTCCAATGTGACTAAACTAGGGCCCGGCAGCTGGGAGCGACCCGGCGCGCGACCGCACACGCCCGGCTGCGGACTCCATGGCGCCAGCCGGCTCGGCGAGCGCGCCAACGGTGATAATCACGAGGCGGTTGAGCCAGGGCACGTCGCGAGCAAAACTGCGAATTTCTTCGGGTCTGATCTCCGCCAACCGATCCGCATAGGTCGTCACGTAATCGGGCTGAAATCCCTGTGTCTCGCGCAGGCTCAACTCATTGGCCAAGTCCACCTGTTTGATCAGCCCGCGCAGGTACTGGCCGGCCAGCGCCGCCTTGGCCTCTTCGACCTCAACGTCGGTCGGGCCGTCGGTCGCCAGCCGCGCCAATTCCTCGCGCATCAAGCCGATGGCCAGTTCGGTCTTGTCTGGCTCGGCGCCAAAGGCGCCTGTTATCTCGCAAACCACGCTGTAAGCATCGAAGCTGGTGCCGATGGTGTAGGCAAGGCCATGGCGGTCGCGAATTTGGCGGTACAGACGGGACGTGAAGGCGCTGCCGCCAAGCGTGTAGTTCAGCAGTTCCGCAACCAGGCGCTGATGGGGCGAGAGCTGCCCGAGGCTGATGCCGAAGACCACTTCGGCTTCGCTCGCGGCCATAGGAATATCGTGGCGCTGTGAGCGCGTGGCGGCCGGCGCGGGGATCGGCGGCAGCTGGGAAACAGCAGGCAAGGCGGCGAATGCCCGATCGATCAGTACGCCTGCTACCGACTCGTCCACGTCGCCCACCGCCGACAGAGTAAGCCTGTCACGAGTCATCACCTGCGCGCGGTAACGCCTGATATCAGCAATGCTGATCGCGGCCACGCCTTGCGGCGTACCGTGCGGGGGCCGGGCCAACGGATGATCGCCATAAGAGAGCCGGGCGTAGGTGTCGTATCCGATCGATTTCGGGATCTGTTCGCGCATGGTCCAGGTCGGCCAGCACTTGGTCGCGAACATCTTCCAGCGCTTCGGGCGACAGCCGCGGCTGGGAAATCGCTAGCGCCAGCAGTTCGACGGCCTTGCCGCGATCCTGGGTCAGTACTTTCAATGTGCCGCGCAGGGATTCGTTGCGCGCCTCAATTTCCGGCAATGCGCCCAAGTCGTTCCAGGCCCGAAGGTAGGCATCCGCAGAGTAGGCGCCAGCGCTCTGAAGAAACGTCTCGGCAGTCAGATGCGCCAGGCCTTCTTTGCCGGCAGGGTCGCGCGCGGAGCCGCCCGCAAAGCGAAATCCAATCGTCAGCAAGGGGGCGTTATGATCTTCCACCAGCCAGACCCGCAGCCCGGCGGGCGTCGAGATCTGGCGCGCAACCGTAGCCGCCTGGCAAGGCAGGGAAGCCACGATGGCGGCAAGTGCGGCAGCAATCGAGAAAAGCCTGAACCTCATCGCCTCAACGCACCTCTTCGGATGAGCGCGCTTGCGCTTTTGGCGGGCCGGCCCCCTCTGGCGCACCAGGAGCCGGCGTCAAGACGGCTGTCACGTAGCAGCCGCTGGACAAGGTCGCCGCGATCAAGGTGTTGATATCGGTGACGCTGATCCCGGCGATCGTTTCTGCTTCAGCTTCGATGTCCGAAAGGCTGCGCCCAAGCGATAGCTTTTCGCCATAGTGGGTCGCCACCGCAAGTTGGTCGTCGGACGCAAGGATGCGGTCCGAAAGCCAGCGCCGCTTAGCGGTCGCCAGGGAATCCTCGTCAATGCCGTCACTGCGCAGCCGCATGAGGGTGCGCCGCAACGCCTGCTCCAGCCGGACTGGCGAAACCCCCTCAGCTGCTTCCAGAACGATGGAAAACTCGCCCGCAGCGATGTGAAGTTCGTGCGAGACTGCGAGATCACTGGCCAGGCGGCCCTCGGTCACCAGCGCATCCCAAATGGGGCTGGTGACTTCCGACTGCAGTATACTGGCAAGTAGCTCGAGCGCCGCGGCCGTGCGCGTGCCCGTCACTGTGGCGCCAGGGGTGAGGTAGTAGAGGCTCAGTTCGGTCCGCGACAGCCGGTTGGAACGATGCGCGATGTAGCCGTCGGCGCAACCGGGCATCGCGTTGGCAACTTGGCGCGCCGGTTGCGGCTGGCCAGCTGGAAGCTGCCCATAGGTCGCCTCGGCCAACCGGCGTACCGCTTCAGGTTCGGCATCGCCGGCCACCACCACGATCGCATTGCGGGGGCCGTAGTTGGCGCGGTGAAAAGCCATTGCCTGCTCCAGCGTCAGCTGTTGCAGATCTTCAGGCTCGCCCAGCACCGGATGGCCATAGGGTGACTGGGCATACAGCTGCCGGCTGACGCTTTCAGACAGCACGCTGCTCGGATCGTTCAGGTAGGCGCGCCGTTCCTCGCTGACCACCTTCAGTTCGTTGATCGCCTCGACAGGCGCGAACGAGAGGCCGGACATGCGGTCCGCGCCAAGATCCATCAAGCGCGGCAAGGCGTCGGCAAGCGCCTGCTCGTAGTAATAGGTCTTGTCGGTGGACGTGAAAGCGTTGTCGGTACCGCCCGCACGCATCACGATGCGGTCGAACTCGCCAGTCGGAAACCGCGCCGTGCCCTTGAACATCAGATGCTCGAGAAAATGCGCGATCCCCGACTGACCCGGAGGATCGTCGGCGCTGCCGGCGCGGTAGAACACCATGTGCGTGACCACTGGCAGGCGATGATCGGGGATGACGACCAGCTGCAGACCGTTGGCAAGCGTGAAGGAAACCGCCCTGCCCCCCGCCGAGGCGAGCGATGCCGGCAGCAAAAGCGCTGCAGTTAGAACGGCATACAGTATGTGGCGGTAGGTCGGCATAGGGCGAGCCTGCCGTGCTTTGGCCGCAGGCGCAAGGGGGTGTCGCGCTTAGGGTTTGCGCATGACTTCGCGCATGGCGGCCGCCACGATACCGGGCATGTCGTCGCGCAGGCCTTTCACGTCGGCTTCGATGCGATCGAGCCGGCCATCGATCCTATCCAGTCGACCGTCGATCCCGTCCAGCCGACCGTCAATCGTATCGAGCCGCGTGGTATGCATGTCCACGCCGGCCTTTACGGTGCCGAGCGTGCTGGCCATCCAGGTGATGGTCTCGGTGTTGTTCACGCTGGCGCGTTCAAGCCGCGATACGCGGGTCTTGAGGTCGTTGAAATCGGCGTCCGTCACAGGCATGGTTCTCTCCTGCACGAACGTTACGCCAACACACCCTCCATGACAATCCGCCTGCGGACTTGGCCCGCCTAGGATGATACCTAATGAAAGACATCATCGACGAACTTGAGCGCCGGCGCGCGGTAGCAAGGCTTGGCGGTGGCGAGAAACGCATCGCGGCCCAGCACGGCAAGGGCAAGCTGACCGCGCGCGAACGCATCGAGCTGCTGATGGACGACGGGTCCTTCGAGGAGACCGATATGTTCGTCGAGCACCGCTCGACCGATTTCGGCATGGAGAAAACCAAGGTCCCGGGCGATGGCGTCGTGACCGGCTGGGGCACCATCAACGGCCGTACGATTTACGTCTTTGCGAAGGACTTTACTGTTTTTGGCGGCTCGCTGTCCGAGACCCACGCACGCAAGATCACCAAAATCCAGGACATGGCGGTGATGAACCGCGCGCCCCTGATCGGGTTGTTCGATGCTGGCGGCGCCCGCATCCAGGAAGGCGTGGCGGCGCTGGGCGGCTACGGCGAGGTGTTTCTGCGCAACGTGTTGGCGTCCGGCGTCATCCCGCAGATCTCGGTCATCATGGGCCCGTGTGCGGGCGGCGACGTCTATTCGCCGGCCATGACCGATTTCATTTTCATGGTGCGCGATACCTCCTACATGTTCGTGACCGGCCCCGATGTGGTGAAGACCGTCACCAACGAGACGGTGACCGCCGAGGAACTGGGCGGCGCCATCGTCCATACCACCAAATCCTCGGTGGCCGACCGGTCCTACGAGAACGACGTCGAAGCGCTGTTGCAGATGCGCCGGCTGATGGATTTCCTACCCTCCTCGAACCTGTCGGGCGTGCCGGAACTTCCGACCAAGGACCTTGCAAGCCGCATCGAACCCTCGCTCGATACGCTGGTGCCGGACAATCCGAACAAGCCCTACGATATCAAGGAACTGATCGGCAAGCTCGCCGACGAGGGCGATTTCTTCGAGATCCAGGAGACTTTCGCACGCAACATCGTGGTCGGGTTTTCGCGCATGGAAGGCCGCACGGTCGGCGTGGTGGCGAACCAGCCCTTGGTGCTGGCGGGCGTGCTGGATGCCGACGCCTCGCGAAAGGCAGCCCGCTTCGTGCGGTTCTGCGATTGTTTTGCGATCCCGCTGGTCACGCTGGTAGACGTGCCCGGCTTCCTCCCCGGCACTGCGCAGGAATACGGCGGCCTGATCAAGCACGGCGCCAAGCTCCTGTTCGCGTTCGCCGAGGCGACCGTGCCCAAGGTGACGGTGATCACCCGCAAGGCCTACGGCGGGGCCTACGACGTGATGAGCTCCAAGCACATCCGCGGCGATGTGAATTACGCTTGGCCAAGCGCCGAGATCGCTGTGATGGGGGCCAAGGGGGCGGTGGAGATTCTGTACCGGGACGAATTGGGCGACCCCGCGAAAATCGCCGCCCGCATTGAGGAGTACAGGGCGCGCTTTGCGAACCCGTTCATTGCCGCGGAGCGCGGCTACATCGACGAAGTGATCCGGCCCCGCGACACGCGGATGCGGCTATGCCGGGCGCTGAATATGCTGAGGGGGAAAACGGTCGAGAACCCGTGGAAGAAGCACGATAATATTCCGCTTTAGTGGGTGAGTTTCACGATCAGCGCGACGCAACCGTACGCAGACCGCCCAAATCCTCCGCCAGCTCTGGCAACAGCTCCCGCAACAGTTTGGCTTTGAACGCCTGGGCAAAGTCCTGCAATCCGCGCGCCGTCATCACAAAGGCGCCCGGCCCCGCCTTGACGTTCAGGTCGTACCACTGCGCCAGGTCCGGCACCTCGTTCTCGATCGCCAGGCCATTGATGATCACGCCCGCCGCCTCGGCCATGCGCCGCGCTTCCGGCATCATCACCAAAGGGCCCAGGAACGGGCTCGATTCCACCCCATCGCCAGAAACGTCGATGATCCGGCGCGGCGCGTCATGGGGCGCAACGGCCAACAACCGCAGGCTGGCCGCAACGCCCTCGCCCATGGCCGTGCCACCGCCGATCCGGCGCGGGTAGGACGCGATCTCGGCGGCAAACCGGTCAGCCGCGTCGTCGCCATCGATCACCCGCCAGCCGGTCGAAGTCGTGGCCCTGATAGGACGCGCCCCAGGCCAGCATGGCCACGGCAATGCGCTTGTGCGGCAGGGCGGCGATCAGGCTACGCACCTCCTTGGAGCGGAAGGCCTCTGCGATCCCATCCAGCTCCAACCGCCACTCGTTGTCGTCCATGCTGTCGGAGGCATCGACGGCCAGCACGAGTTCGACCGCAACCTTCCGGGACGTTTCGGCGTGCACGGGTAACGCCAGCGAAGCCCACAGGCCGGCGCCGAAGATGAGAAGCAATACCCGCTGAACCACGCCAATCTCCCCGGTCAAGTGCTCAGTACCGATCCGATGCCGACGCCAGATGTGTGCCGCCGACCTCGCGCTGCTCCGACAGCTCCGGCAACAGCTCGCGCAGCAGCTTCAGCTTGAACGCCGGTGCGAAATCGCGCATCGACTTGACGCGCATCACGAACGCTCCCGCCCCCGTCGCGACATGGTCGCGGTACCAATCGAACAGTTCGGGCAGCTCTTTGTCGATGGTCAACCCGTTGATGGTGACACCGGCTGCGCGCGCCATCTCCTGGGCCTCTTCCATCAGCGTTACCCGGCTGGTGAAATAGGTGATCTGCTCTTTGCCGTCGCCCGACACGTCGATGATTTGGCGCGGGGCTTTGAATGGCGCACGCGCCAGCAGTTTGATGCTGGCCGCCACCCCCTCGCCGATGGCCGTCCCGCCGCCGGTCAGGCGCCTGAAGCTCTCGACCTCGCTGGCGAACCGGTCGGCCGCCGCCCCGCTGTCGATCAGCCGGAAACCAGTGTTGGGGCGCGGTCCATTGAGATCGGCCCAGGCCAACAGGGCGATGGCGACCGAGTGCGTCGGCAGCTGGGCGATGGTGGCCTGCACCTCCTTGTCGCGCAGCGCCGCCGCGATGCCGTCCAGCTCCAACTGCCACTCCCAATCCTCGATGCTGTCGGAGGCATCTACGGCGAAGACCAGTTTCAGGGCGACGTCGGTAGCAGTCGCGGGGACGGGGCTTGCAGCCAGCAGACCGGCAGCCAGCACAAGATTAAGAAGTATGCGACGCATCTGCATCCGCTCCGCCGGTCGGCCCGTAACGGGGCAAAGGGGTCAGACCCCTAGCGTGCCACGGGAACCCCCGTTGCTGCAAACGCCGCGCGCTGACGTTCTGCGACCTTGGCCAACTCGAACCCTTCGATGGTCTCGTTGAACAGGCGGTACCAGTTCTGTTTGGCGTCCAGGTGCAGGAACACACCGCCAAGGCCAATGGCGGCGCGGTCCATGAACACGAACTCGCGCGGCACCTTCACCGGCCCCTTCTCCTTCAGGCCCTTGGCGACCGTGAAGGCTTCGCGCCGCCCGTATTCGCCCGGCGACACGTCCTCGGCGATGCGCCGCTCGCGATCGTCCAGCAGCGGCCCATAAATGAATTGCGCCCAGATGTTGAGCAGGTCGATCAGCTCGTTGGAGAGCCCGACGAAGCCCCAGCTCTCGTAGGCGTGCACGATCTGCGCCCGGTTGCTGGTGCGCAGGCCATGGTAGAGATCGATCACGCCCTGCACGAACTTCGGCGGGAACGTCCGTATACAGCCGTAATCCAGCAGGTTCAACCCCTGCGGCGCACCCGCCTCATCCGACCACACCGTATAATTGCCGAGATGCGGATCGCCATGGATGACGCCGTAATGCGAGAACGGAAACCACCAGGCGCGGAACATGGCGCGCGCAATCTGGTTGCGGTCCTCCACGGGCGAGGTCTTGAAGTCGAGCAGCTTGCGCCCGTCGAGCCACTGCATGGAGAGCAGCCGTCCCGTCGACAGCTCCGGCCGCACCGTCGGCACACGGACGAGTGCATCGTTCTGGAAAATCAGCCGGTAGAGCGCCATGTGCTTGGCCTCGAGCTTATAGTCCAGCTCCTCCTTCAGCCGCTCGGAAACTTCCGCGAGAATTTCCGATGTATCAACAGGCGGGTTCATGCGGCGATGGATGGCGAAGATGACGCCGAGCTGCGCCACATCCGCGTCCACGGCCGACTGCATGTCGGGATACTGCAGTTTTACGGCGAGGCTGGCTCCGTCATGGGTCGTTGCGCGATGCACTTGGCCCAGCGAAGCCGAGGCCGCCGACAGATGCTCGAACTTGGCGAACTTGCTCTCCCAGTCCGGCCCCAGCTCAGCCGCCATGCGTCGTCGCACAAACGCCCAACCCATCGGCGGCGCCTGGCTCTGCAGCTGCTGCAACTCCGCCGCATATTCGGCCGGCAGCGCCTCGGGGATGGTCGAGATCAGCTGCGCCACCTTCATGATGGGCCCTTTGAGCCCGCCAAGCGCGGCGGCCAGTTCGCCGGCGTATTTCTGATCGTCGCGCTCGCGGCCAAGCAGGCGTGCCCCGGCCGCGCGGGCGGCGAGACCGCCGACTGAGGTGCCGACCTGGGCGTAGCGGGAGAGGCGGCCGAGGATGGAGGAGTCTTCGTTGTTGGTGCTCATGGAGGAGATGTAGGCGCTGGGTGGGGGGAAGGAAAGGGTGGTGCGGCGCTGGCGAACACGGGGCAGATCCCCGCTTCCCGGAATTCGGCGCGCCTTATCTTCGCGCGTCGAATATCCGGGATCCTTTGCGGCCCGTGTAGTGAACGCATGGGCCGCGATCCACGCCAGCCGTGCCAGCAATGCCTGAACCGAACCAGGTAAGGGTCCCGGATGTTTGCGGCGCCAAGAGGCGCGTCGAATTCCGGGAAGCGTATGGGAGGTATTGGTCACATTCTGCAAGGCAGACGCACCTGTGCCTTGGCCGGCGCTGCCCAAGGGGTGCGGGGTCGGTCGAGAGCCGCGAATTGATTGTAGAAAGTGCGGCTCCCGACCGCCCCGCCAGCGTTTTCATCGATCCCTCCGTCGCCACGTTTCCTGTGGGCTGCTCCACGCTCCGGAATCTCACCCGGGGCGAGCGACGGCGGCCGCCGGTCCTAAGGTGTGCGGCACCCCGGCCCGGTCGCTGCCCCTCCCCCAACAGATCGAGACGCCCTCGAGTGCATCCCCATGGAGAAGGGTGAGGGGACTATAGTATAGATGTAGTATTGGTGCAAGTTATTTTGTATTTATTTGGTTTATTCTGTGAGGCCCGGCTCGAATAGTCCATCGATGAGCGGGGTCAGACCCCACTTTTTTCGGGGTCTGACCCCACGCCAGGAACTCCGTCGCCAGCGATGGGGTCAGACCCCTCCTGGGGGGATGCGAGAGGTGCCGTGGAGGTGGGGTCTGACCCCGGACCTTGCAGCTTGCTGCCGATCCCGGCCAGCGCGACCTTCAGCGGACCAATATCCCTGAGGACGGTTTCCCACAGTCGCTGCGAATCGACGAACTCATACCCGTGGCGGTAGAGATTTCCGGCGTCGGCCATGGCGCGCCAATTGATTTCCGGATGCTCCGCCTTGGCGTCGTCCGGGAGATCGCGGGACGCCTCCGATATGATCTCGACGCACCGTTCCACCGCCCTGAGAGTCCGGTCGTCAGCCGTGAAGGCGGGCAGGTCGAGACCGGCTGTAAATCGCTCGATTTGCTCGATAGCCGCCGACATGTGGCGCATCACATCAGCAAGTGCACGGGTCTTGCGAGGAGCCTTCACAGCACGCGCACCAAATCGCGCTCGAAGCGGCGCTGATTGTCCGTCGGAAACAACTCGCGGGTGGAAATGTGGACCTCAAGCCCGGTATCGTCCTCGATCATGTGCTTGATCGACAGGAGTTCCAGGATCGACACCGTGCCGGGCCGGCATTCCACCATCACATCAAGGTCGCTGTCCGGCCGATTGTCGCCGCGCGCCCGTGAGCCATAGATGCTGAGCGATGTTACGCCGAGGCGGCGGATCGCTTCGCCGCGCCGCCGGATGGTGGCGAGCAAGGGGTCGAGTGATGTTGCAGCGTGGGCGATGTCTTGCATGGGTGGATTGTACACTCAGATAGGTTCAAAATGAAGAGCCAACCCGATGATGGTCTCCGGGGTCAGACCGACTTTTTCTGGGGTCTGTCCCCACGCCAGGCACAGCGTCGCCAGCAGTGGGGTCAGACCCCTCTTGGGGGGATGCGAGAGACTGCCGTGGAGGTGGGGTCTGACCCCGGACCTTGCCGCCAGACCGGCAAGAAGTCCTCGCCGATGCCGGCGTCCATCTCGGCCTTGGCCTCGGCCATGAGCTTGTCGAGTTTGCCCGACTTGGCGCCGCGCTCGATGGCCTCGTCGAAACGCCGCTCTTCCAACTCGTCAAAAAAGGCGCGCAGCTTGGCCATCTCCTCGGCGGAGAGCTGTTCGACGGATCGTTCGATGGCTTCGATTTTTCCCATGGGGGAAGTGTAGCATACCATTCGGGGGCGGTCACTGGGGTGGCGGTGCAGGATGCGACATGAGGCTGGTACGCCAAATGTCGACAGCAGTACTGTGTATTCGAAGTATTCAAAGCTTGACCAACGGCCGTTGATTGGGTTCTTTGGGACGGACGACAATTGAGGTTTGGTAAGCCGTGACTGAGCATCCCCGTCCGACCGACGCAACGATCAAATTCCTTTACGCGCACGCCTTCCGGTGCGGGTTTAATGGTTGCCGACGCCCGTTGTATCGCGTTGATGATCACACAGGTGAGCGAACGCTCAATTCTCGTGTGTGTCACATACGTGCTAGGAGCGCAGGCGGTCCACGATGGGATCCGCAGCAATCGGAAAACGACAATCGCTCAGAAAAGAACTTGATCGTTATGTGTGTCGAGCATGCGTCGGTATTCGACGATAGGCTCACCTGGATGTCCTATCCGGCCACAATGATTTGCGAATGGAAAGCGCAACAGCTGTCTGACTATGACAGTATTCAACAGGGTTGGATCATCGACGACAAAATGACGCGAAATGTCGCCGCTGCGTCTTTCTCACAAGTCGACGTTGCGATCAACGAGTTAACGATTTCACTTGGCGGTGAGGGTGGCAGGGCCCCCGGGTCAGGTGGCGGTGGTGGTGGTGCAATTGGCAGGAACGCCCGAGGAGGGCGAGGTGGCGACGGCGGAGAAGTGCGGATGGACAATGGTGACTTCACCACGTCGCTCGTTGCTGACGCGTCTGACTTGAGCTGTCATGCGTTGTCCGAACCGACTGCATTCTCTGATGTGCCGGCTCCTGGTGCCGGCGGCGGAGGAGCCGGTGCTATTGGCGATAACTCGCGTGGTGGCGACGGCGGTGGGGGTGGTGAGCACGTCACTGGTGTGTTCGACCTCGTAGCGCTCCGCAACGTCGGGCTTGATCGTATCGAGGTCGAGGTTGGTAAGGGAGGAGTTGGCCCAGCCTTACCGGGTCAGCACGGCCTCGATGGCGAAGATACCGTGCTGCGCTTTGTAAAACTTGATGGCACAGTATTACGGGAGGTAAGAGCTAAAGGTGGCGTTGCTGGACGTTCGCAAGGAAGCATCTTCCCGGATGATGCGGTCGAGATTTCGATTGCTGATATCAACGGTGGATTCCGGATCTCAAGCGTGATGGCGGTCAACGGTGTCGAAATCCGCGACGGACTGTTCTATGTTCTCGGCGGCGATTGGAAGACTCTCATAGTCCCGATGTTGCCCTTCGACGTTGTCTTCCCCGTAGCCTTCAGCGCTAGATGGCAATCACTGAATGGGCAGACTCCCAGGGGCCTTATCCTGTCACTGAAAAGCCCGCTTGGTCGAGAGGTGTCGAGCCAAAACGCAATTGTACCTCGCGACGGACTTCATCAATGCTACCGCCAATGGGTCTGCCCCATTGGCGCGCGACTAGACTCTGAGGGGCTTTGGACGGTTGCTATTCGATCAGGAGAGTTCGTTCTAGCTACCACCGACTTTCGAGTGTCGGTGTTAGAGCCAACTTGAAGTCGACATTCGGCTTAGAATGGCCCTGACGCCTCGGTGATCAAGGAACACTGCGCTACCCATAGGGTCCACCACCACCCAACCCCGACACCCCCCCATGCCCACCCTAGCCGAACCCTTCCCACCTCCGCCCTTCACCGGCTTTCCCCCCGACGCCCTCGCCTTCTTCCGCGAGCTCACCGCCAACAACACCCGCGACTGGTTCCTCGCCAACAAATCGCGCTACGAAACCCAGGTCCGCGACCCGCTAGCCTCGCTCGTCACCGACCTTGCGGCGCGGCTCGCCAAAACCAACACCCCGCTCCGCGGCGACGCCAAGCGTTCGCTGTTCCGCATTAATCGCGACGTGCGCTTTTCCAAGGACAAGAGCCCATACAAGACCCACGCCGGGGCGACGCTGACGCGCGACGGCGAGAAACTCACGCAGGGGCTGCTCTATATCCACATCGATCCCAAGGGGTCGTTTGTCGCTGCCGGCTTCCACGAGCCCGAGCCGGGGCAACTGCTCCGTATGCGCCAGGCCGTGGCGGAGGACCCGAAAGCTTGGGGCAAGGTCGAGGCGGCCTTGTCGAAAAACGGGCTGGAGCTGACGCGCGAGGCGGTGTTGACGCGCGTGCCAAAAGGTTTCGAGCGGGCGCCGGTCGCGGTCGCCGAGGCGCTGAAGCTGAAGTGGTGGATCGTCGAGCGCAAGTTGTCGCCAGCCGAGATCGGCACGGCCAAGCTGGTGGATGCGGTCGTGAAACTGGCGGCGGACGCCGCGCCGCTGCTGCAGTTCGGCTGGGCGGCGCTGGACTGAACTTTTAGACGGGGACAGTTTACTTATATCGCCTTACCGATCTTGGACACAAAGAGGGCCTCAGACGGGCGATATAAGTAAACTGTCCCCGTTTAAACCGTCGCTTCCCACGGCCCGTCCGCCGGCACCGCTTCGTCCGGTCCCGGCCAGGGCGGCATGGTCACACCGATGATGCCGAGCGCCTGATCGGGGCTGGCGCGGAACTGAAACGCCGTGCCCACCGGGATGGTCAGGCTGAGGCCGGGCGCCAGCGCCGTTACCTCTTCGCGCGCGCCCTGACGCCGCCACATCTCGCCTGCGCCCGAGACCACGAACCAGACCTCCTCGACCGTGCGATGCACCACCGGCTTGGCGACCGCTCCTGGTTGCAGCCGGAAGTGCGCCATGCTGCCGGCGGGAAGGCACACCAGGATGCGTACCTCGGAGCCATCTGGCGCCATGACGTCGGGCGCGGCGGGCAATGTGCGAGTCGCAAAGTCCGTCATAGTGTGAGCCCTCCGCAATCCGCATGTGTCATGTCGCAAAACGGCATCGCAGATTGCGCCGGTCTCGGCTAGCCTCTCGGCAAAACACGCTCCCGGGAGGCCTGCGCCAAAAATGCTCAACAACACCCCCTTCATCACCTGCGCCGTGACGGGCGCCGGCGCGACCACCGGCAAATCCGACAAGGTGCCGGTTACCCCGCGCCAGATCGCGGACGAGGCGATCGCGGCGGCCAAGGCCGGGGCGGCGGTTGTGCATCTGCATGTGCGCGACCCCAAGACCGGGGCGGGATCGCGCGACGTGGCGCTGTACCAGGAGGCGGTGGACCGCATCCGCTCCTCGGGCGTCGACGTGCTGATCAACCTCACGGCCGGCATGGGCGGCGATCTGGTGCTCGGCCCGGTGGAAGCGCCGCTGCCGCCCAAGGCCAAGGGCACCGACATGGCCGGCGCCACCGAGCGGCTGGCGCATGTGAAAGCGCTGCTGCCCGACATCTGCACGCTCGATTGCGGTACGCTGAACTTCCTGGCCGGCGGCGACTACATCATGGTCAACACCACCGACACGCTACGCGCCATGGCCAAGATGATGATGGACCTCGGCGTGAAGCCGGAGTGCGAGGTGTTCGACACCGGCCAGCTCTGGCAGGTGCACGACCTCATGAAGGAGGGGCTGCTTCTGGACCCCGTGAACATCCAGTTGTGCATGGGCATCCCCTACGGCGCGCCGGCCGATCCCAGCACCTTCATGGCCATGGTGCACGCGCTGCCGGCCAAATGCGTGTGGTCGAGCTTCGCGATCAGCCGCATGCAACTGCCGTGGGTGGCGCAGTCGGTGCTGGCCGGAGGGAACGTGCGGGTGGGGCTGGAGGACAATATCTATCTGAGCAAGGGCGTGCTGGCGACCAACGGGCAGTTGGTCGAACGTGCGCGGACGATCCTGGAGGCGATGAATTTGTCCGTGGCCGGACCGGATGCGGTGCGGGAGCGGCTGGGGCTGAAGCGCAAATGAATTGCGGCTGTCAGCGTCTTGGCGGTTCGATGCCCAAGTCTTTGCAGATCTTTCGCGCCAAATGGTCATTGACTTCGGCATGGCGCGGCACGGCGGTCAGGCGATCGAGCTTGGGGTTCTTCCAGATGGAATGCCGTCCGCCTTCCCGGTTCAGGTCGAGAATTTCGCGCAACGTAATCCACAGGGTCTCAAGCAGCTCCTCGCGCGTGCGCTCCTGGCAGTTGACGCCGGGGACCTCTTCGATCCAGCCAATCCACCAGCCTCCATCTTCTTTGACGACAGCGGTGTATTGCTGTGAAACGCGCGATTTCGGCATAGGAACCCTTCGGTCTGACATCGGCCACAGCGTCAAATTCTGTCACTCAATAGAGCACGAAAAACGGTAGAGCGCCACATGACACATACCAACCAACGCGTCCTCGTTACCGCCGCCGGCTCCGGAATTGGTCGCGTCACAGCCGAGGCCTTTGTCGCGGCTGGCGCGAAGGTCTATATTTGCGACGTGGACAGAGGACCGCTCGAAGCGACCCTACGGGAGCAGCCAAAATTCGCTGGCATACCAGCGGATGTGTCGGAAGAAGCGCAGGTCGAGGCACTGTTCAAGGCCGGTCTCGCCCATCTCGGCGGGCTCGACATTCTCGTCAACATGGCGGGCATCGCGGGGCCGACGGGCAATCTCGAGGACATCTCGCTCGCCGACTGG
The DNA here is from genome assembly GCA_963732765.1 of uncultured Alphaproteobacteria bacterium. Taxonomy (GTDB): domain Bacteria; phylum Pseudomonadota; class Alphaproteobacteria; order Rhizobiales; family Hyphomicrobiaceae; genus JANYHF01. The sequence goes on from CAVTAS010000001.1 coordinate 457,674, forward strand.
CGGCGCTGCCTCTCCGTCAATCTCGACGGCGCGTTCCTGTGCGCCAAGGCGGCCATCCCGCATCTGAAACGCAATCAATCCGGCTCGATCGTCAACATGTCGTCGAATGCGGGACTGTTCGGCTTCCCGCGCCGCTCGCCGTACGCATCGGCCAAATGGGCCATCCGTGGCCTGACGAAAACGCTGGCCCAGGAACTGGGGCCGTCCGGCATCCGCGTCAACTGCATCTGCCCCGGCGCCGTCGAGGGCGACCGCATCGACCGGGTGATTGCCGCAGAGGCGCTGAAGAGCAACCGGGCGCCCGATGATGTGCGGGCCGGGATCATCTCGCGCACGTCACTGCGACAGTTCATGAAGCCCGACGACATCGCGGCGATGATCCTTTTCCTAACCTCGCCCGCCGGCGCACGCATCTCCGGCCAGGAGATCGCGATCGATGGGCATACAGAGACGTTGTGAAGTGGGTGTCAGGCATCGGACATCAGGCATGGAACAGTGAATGCTGCCGATGCCTGATGCCTGATGCCTGATCACCAATTCCATACGTCAAGGAGACCACCCATGCCCCCCACCCAAATCAAAACCGCCGCCTGCATCGGCGCGGGCGTCATCGGCTCAGCCTGGGCGGCGCGGCTCGCGTGGAACGGGATCGACGTCACGGTTGCTGACCCGCACCCGGAGGCCGAGCCGCGCATGGCCGAAGTGCTGGCCAATGCCGAGCGGGCGCAGGCCAAGCTGACCATGGCGCCGGTGGCCAAGCGCGGCACGATCAACCTGGTGCGCGAGGTGGCGGCCGCCGTGGCCGATGCCGACTTCATCCAGGAGAGCGCGCCCGAGCGCGAGGACCTGAAGATCAAGCTGTTGGCCGAGATGGACAAGCACTGCCGGCCGGACGTGCTGATTGGCTCGTCCACGTCGGGGCTGCTGCCGAGCAAACTGCAAGTCGGCGATGAACCACCCCGAGCGCTTCCTGGTCGGGCATCCGTTCAACCCGGTCTACCTGATGCCGCTGGTGGAGGTGGTCGGCGGCGAGAAGACCAGCGCCGAACATCGAGCGGGCCAAGGAGTTTTACACCTCCATCGGCATGCATCCCTTGCATGTGCGCAAGGAGATCGATGCCTTCGTCGCCGACCGGCTGATGGAGGCGCTGTGGCGCGAGGCGCTGTGGCTGGTCAAGGACGGCGTCGCGACGGCCGAGGAGATCGACGACGCCATGCGCTTTGGTCCGGGCCTGCGCTGGTCGTTCATGGGCACCTTCATGATCTATCGCATCGCCGGCGGCGTCGAGGGCATGCGCCATTTCATGGGGCAGTTCGGCCCATCGCTGAAATGGCCGTGGACCAAGCTGATGGACGTGCCGGAGCTGACGCCGGAGCTGCTCGACACCATCTGCGAGCAGTCGGACGATCAGGCGCCGGCATGGTCGATCCGCGAGCTGGAGCGCAAGCGCGACGACTGCCTGGTGTCGGTGTTCCAGGCGCTGAAGACGCAGGACTGGGGCGCCGGCAAGACGCTGGCGGATTATGAGAAGCGGCTCTACGCGCAGGCGCACGCCGAAACCGGCGGTGCGCAGCACGATTTCACCAAGCCGCTGCGATGTATGAGACGACCGTGCAGCCCGACTGGACCGACTACAACAACCACATGAACGAGGGCCGCTATCTGCACGTGTTCAGCCAGGCGTCCGATGGGCTTTTGCAGCTGATCGGCGTGGACGAGGCCTACACCAAGCGTGGGCTGACCTATTTCACGGCCGAAACGCATCTCGTGCACAAGAAGGAAGTCGCGGCGCTGGAACCGATCGAAGTCGAGCGCAGGTGCTGGGCCACGACGACAAACGCGTACCACCTGTTCATGACCATGACGCACGCCCGCACCGGCGATGTGCTCGCCACCGCGGAGCAGATGCTGCTGCACGTGGATCAGACCACCAAGAAGGCCGGCCCCGCCGAGGCGCAAATCCTTGCGAAACTCGCCGAGATCGCTGCGGGCCAGAAAGCCTTGTTCAGGCCCAAGGATGCAGGCCGCGCGATAGGGGTCCGACCGATGGCGTCCTAGCGGCCACCCGCAAACTTCCGCAACGCCGCAACGCGATCATCGATCGACGGATGCGTCGAGAACACTCCGTACACGCGCGTCCGGACCGGGTTCTCGATGAAGAACGCTTCCAGCCGCGAGGGCACATCGAGGTGTGCGTTGGCCTCGATCTTGCGCAGCGCCGAGATCATGGCGTCGGGATTCTTGGTCAGTTCAACCGAGCCGGCGTCGGCCAGATACTCGCGCGACCGCGATAGGGCGAAGCGGATCAGTATCGAGACGCCCCAGCTGATCAGGATAATGAGGATCGCCACGGCGATGGCGATGATGGCGCCAGCGCCGCCGCCGTCCCGGTCGTTGCTGCGACCGGATCGCCGTTCGCCGGAGCCGCTGCCCGAGGACGGAATACTGAGTGTTCCGCCGCCGCCATAGGCGCCCCTGCGGTCCGGCCGTCCCGTCGGCGACCAGCCATAGGGAAAATCCCAGCGGCCGATGATCAAATCGCCGAAGAACGCGAACACGCCGGCAAAGATCACCGCGATCACCATCACCTGTGCGTCTTTGTTGCGGATGTGAGTGAGTTCGTGCGCCAGCACCGCTTCCAGTTCAGGCGGCTCCAGCGTCTCGACCAAGCCGCGCGTGACCGCGATGACATATTGGCCCTCGCGCAGGCCCGAGGCATAGGCGTTGAGCGCCGGACTGTCGATGATCTGCAGACGTGGCATCGTGATGCCGCGCGAAATGCAGATATTTTCCAGCGCGTTGTAAAGTTTTGGCGCCGGCGTCCGCTCCACACCACGCGCCCCGCTGGCCATGCGAATGAAGGCCTGATGCCCGAACCAGGCGATGACGAACCATACGGCGGCTGCCAGCGCGGCGACTGGCCAGGCCCCCGCAAAGTCGCCCGCCGCAGCCGTGACGATCTCACCAAAGCTGCCGCCGGACAAGGCCTCGACGATCAAGAGGATCGAGAACAGCAAGGCATGCAGCAACGCAACAAACGAGGCGAGCAGGAACAGCGACCGCATGCGGTTCGCTTGGATATGACTGTAGAGGCCATAGGCCGGGTTCATGGTTGCCGGCTCAACAACTTCACTGCTGGCGCGGTCGAGGCGGCCTTGCGCTCGGCCTCGTCCAAGTTGAAGAAGTCCTGCGCGCCAAAGCCAAGGCGTGTTTGCGAACAAGACGGCCGGGAAGCTCTCACGCGTCGCGTTGTATTCCGACGCGGTATTGTTGAAGAAGCGCCGCGCCGCCGCAATTTTG
>CAVTAS010000002.1:0-182259 GCA_963732765.1 uncultured Alphaproteobacteria bacterium
TCCGGGAACGCCTTGAAACGGATAGCAGCGTCCTTCTGGTAGGTGACGAACGAGAACGGCCCGGTGCCAATCGGCTCCTGGTCCATCTTCTCGGGCGTGCCCGCCTTCATCATGGCGTCGCCGTACTCGGCCGACAGGATGGTCGCGAAATCCATAGCCAGGTTCGCCAGCACCGGCGCATTCGGCTGCTTCAGCTTGAACACCACCGTCATGGGGTCCGTCGCCTCGATGGACGCCAGGATGTTCGGCATATCCATGTCGTTGAAGTAGTCATAGGCGCCACCCGAAACCTTGGCGTACGGATGGTCCGGCTTCCACATGCGGTTGAAGGAGAACAGCACGTCGTCGGCGTTGAAATCGCGCGTCGGCTTGAAGCCCTTGTTGCTGTGGAATTTCACGCCCTTGCGCAGATGGAACGTTACGGTGAGGCCATCGCTCGACACGTCCCATTTCTCTGCGAGGCCGGGCACCACATCCACGGTGCCGGGGGCAAACTCCGTCAGCTGATTATAGACATGGCGCGCCGCATCGAGGCTGGTGCCGGTGGTGTTGATCTGCGGATTGAAGTTCTCGGGGCTGCCCTCCGAGCAATAGACCAGCGTCTTGGCCTCGGCCGCGCCGATCAGCATGGTCGACGCCATCAGCGCGCCGACAAGCAGTCTAGACAGATGTCGCATGAATCCACTCCCTGATCCCGCCCGCCACGGGTTTAGCGGGCGACCAGGACAAGCCTAGCCGGGATTGGGACGGGTGGGAATGGTGCAACGCTGGTTTGCGTTACAACCCTTGGCCGACAGGATCGCTCTCCAGCGCCAGCACACCGGACACGGCCTCGTGCACCTGGCGGAAAACGAAGTCTTCAGACGGTTCTGCCATCATCCATCCCAGCCTGAGGCTGAGATGGTGTTTCTGACCGCGGCGACCCAAGTGTGGTCCGGCCGCATGGTCAGAGCGTTGCGTTGGGGTTTGTTGTGCGTCGCAGTCTGTTCGCTGCATCGCTGCTGGCTTCGGCTTGCGGCCTCGGGTTGGACGATCCCACAGCGCCGGTCTTGCGCGCCATCGGACCCACCCTTGAGACCAGGTTCGCCAGATCGAACCTGTACGGCGCCAAACCGGTCACCGGCATCATCGCGCTCGGCGGCGGCGATCACCGCATTCGCGAGGCCGGCCGCTTGGCGCGCCTGCTGCCCGAGGCAAAACTGGTGGTGACCGGCGCTGGCAGTCGCGAACGCATCCTCGCCGTGCTCGGCAGGGATATCGCCCCGGAACGGATTATCGTCGAACCCTTCGCGCTGACGACCTACCAGAATGCCCGGTTTACCGCCGCGCTGGTACCGCACGCTGCCGCCGAGCGCTGGCTGCTGGTGACCTCCGCGATCCACATGCCCCGATCCGTCGGCGCGTTCCGCCACGCTGGGTTCGAGGTGGAACCCTGGCCACTCCATGATCTCGCTGCTGGCTCGTCCGCGGCTCTCGGCGCCATTCGCCATGAAGTGCTGGGCCTGCTGGCCTACTGGGCGCAGGGCAAAAGTAGCGCCCTATTCCCCGGCCCAATGAACACCGCAACGTCGCCGCCGGCGCTTGCCGGAACGGCTTTCTTCCAGCAACACCAATCAGCTGGACGCCGCATTTTCAATGAGTGATCTAGCCCACACTATGTGTTTAAAGCATAGAGCCATGGAGACCGGCTGCTCACCGTGATTTTTTCCGAGGGCCGCGAGGGCAGAATTCGCATCATCACCACTTGGCCGTCAACGACGTAGGAAACCGATGACTATTTCGCACAAGGCTGACGCTCCGCTCGACCTTCTCCTCGGTGCTGCCCTCGATGCCGGCGGCAGCAAGATCATCAACTCGGCTGTCAAACTGCTGGTCAAGCACGGCGTAGCGCGCGCGACGGCCGAGAAGGCGCTGCGGGGCGCGCTCGGCGGCAAGGCCATGGCCGTGCGGATTGGCAACGCAGAGGATCCCAAGGCGCTGCTGGACGGCTTGGCGGTGCTGGGTTTCCCGGCCAAGCGCCTTAAGGGCCCCGCCAAGGCAGAAGCAAATCGAGGCCTGGGCGGCCGCTGACCCGGACATGGCGGCCGGCCTCAAGATCACTGGTAAGCCCTTGGCTCCGACCCTGGTTCAGCTCATCCGGCGGCAGTTGAACCTCAGCCAAACACAATTCGCCGAACGCTATGGCATTCCGGTCCATTGCATCCGGGCTTGGGAAATCCGCCGGGCCGCTCCTGAGGCGGCAACTCTGGCCTACCTCGAAGCCATCGCCGAAGATCCCCAGGGATTGGCGAAGGCTCATGCGGCTGCAGAAGCGAAGAAGGCGCGGGCGCTGGAGCCAGCCGAGTGACAAGGCTGGTACGGCGGGACGCGCGGCCTTGCCGGGAAGCGGGTGAAAGCTTCTGCACGGCGGTATCGGGCGTCTGAAGACTTGAGAAAAGGCGCTACGAAACGCCGGACCTGTCCTGGAGAGACGCCAGAAGGCTGCGCCACTTCTCGACAGCAACCGGCTTATCGTACTCCCGCTCGAACAACGCCCGCGCTCGCGCGCCCATCGCCGCGCAGCGCGCGGGATCGGCGGCCAGTCCGAGCACGGCCTTTGCCAGCCCGTCGCCATCGCCCTGCGCCACCGTCAGACCGCACTCGGCAGACCTCAGGACGGCGGCAATCTCGCCCTCGCCGTCGCCAATGAACAGCGTGGGCCGGCCGGCGGCGGCGATGCCGTAGAACTTGCTCGGCACAATCAGCCCCTCGAACTCCGGCCGCAGTGACACCAGATGCAGATCGGCCGCCGACAGACTTTCGGCCAGGCGCTCGCGCGGCTGATAGGGCAGGAAGCGGACGGTATCGCGGAGGTTGGAGGGGATGCGCGCCTTCAGCGGCGCACTGCCCGCCCCGCCGCCGATGAACAGCCAGATCACCTCGCGCGCCGGCCTCGCCTCGGCGACCTTCGAGATACCAGCCAGGATCGTCTCGACGTCATGGACGCGCCCGAGATTGCCCGAATAGGCGACCACGAATTGATCGCCCAAGCCCCACTCCAGTCTAAGCGGGTTCATGGAATGTTCTAAAGGCCTTACGCCGCCGCCATCGGCCCAATTGGGGATGGTGGCGATGCGGCCCCGCGGCACACCGAGCGCGACCAGCTTTTCCACCATCACCGCCCCGATCGCCACCGTCCGGTCGGCCTTGCGCAGCGACCGCGCCCTGAGGCCCCGCAGCAGGGCGGCGAGCCACGAGGCCCGTCCCGCAAACATCCCCGAGGCCTCGGCGACCTCGGGGAAAAGATCCTGCATCCAGCTCACGGTGCGCGCGCCCCGCAGATGAGCGATCGGCGTCGTCAGTACCGCCAGCATCGGCGGATCCGTCTTGGCAATGACGATATCGCCGGGGCGGGCGAGCCGCCACAGTGTCCAGGCCGCGCTCAGGTAGAAGGTGGCGTAATCGACGGCGCGGCCGAACAAATTGGCGCGGCCAAAGCGCGAGGTCCAAAGGCGGGTGATCGCGACGCCATCGACCACCTCGCGCGCCGGCAGGATGGCCTGCGGATCGTCATAGCGCAGCCGGCTCGCCAGGACGTGCACGGAGCGCCCCTCCGCCGCCAGCGCAAACGCAAGATCCGACAGCATCTGGCTGGTGGCCGAATGGTCGGGGTGGACATAACGGTTGAGGAAGATCAGGCGCATGGGGGTGGGGTTGTGGCGGGACTCACGGTCAGGTCTTCGAGTTCATGATAGCCGCGAGCCAAAGCTCGGACCTTTGACGGTCGCTCTCCGTATGAGATTGGTGCGGCTCGATCGCCTTCTCCCGTTCGGAGACCTCAGCAAAAACACGAACAGAGCCAAACGTCGTCATACCCGCGTCGGCGGGTATCCATGCATGTCAAAGTTTGGCACGACGTCAGCACCGCGGAAGCACTTGATACAGCTTGCGATTTGCTTCGACGCTGGAGACGGCCATCGGCTTGCATGGATCTCCGCCTGCGCGCATAGGCGCTAAGATAAGCCGGTCGCGCTCTTTTTTTCCTCTCCCCCTTTTCAGGGGGAGAGGAGAGCGCCCCGCGCAGCCGCCTCTTTGCGGCAAGCGTTGGGCGGTCGGTGAGGGGCAGGATCTGGCGCCGCAGCTGTTCGAACAACGCCGGTGCCAGATCTCGCCCATCCACCCCAGCTCTTTTTGCGCCTCCGCGCAGACGGCCACCGTCTCCCCTGGGGAGACGGTGATGCAGTCGCACCTCCTGCACATCAGCGGAATTCATAGTATTTCACAGTATTAGTTCCGCTATTATTCGCGGCGTGTCAGTATTCAAGTGCGAAGACTATCGATCCCATAGTCATGGAGTTTGACAATGCCTAGCCACACCACCGAAACTGCCGACCACCCGGAAGCAGGCGCAGCCTCCGCCTCCCATCACCAGCTCGAATACAAAGCCTTCGGCATCGACCAGGGATCGCCCGCCAGCACCGGCGATGCGATCCGCCAGCTCGACACCCTGATGCGCGGCTTCGAGGAGTTCAAAGCCGCCAACGACGAGCACCTGGAGCAGCTGGAAAAGCGCATGTCAGCCGATCCGCTGACCACGGATAAACTGGCGCGCATCGAGAAGATGCTCGACCAGCACCAGCGCGCCTTCGACGACATCACCTTGAGGGCGCAACGCCCCCGGATCGGCGGCCCCCTGCCCGATGGCGCGGCCGAGCACAAGGCCGCGTTCGCCGGTTATGTGCGCAAAGGCGACGTCTCGCGGCTGGTCGGCCTCGAGCGCAAGGCGCTGTCGGTGGGATCGGAGGCCGACGGCGGCTATCTGGCGCCGCCCGAGATCGAGACCAACATCGGCACGGCGCTGCGGCTGGCCTCGCCGATCCGCAACATCGCCGGCCGGATCGAGATCTCGGCCGGCACCTACAAGAAGGCCTTCACATCAACCGGCGCCGACGCCGGCTGGGTCGGCGAGACCGCGGACCGGCCGCAGACCGCCAGCCCGCGCATCTCCGAACTGTCGTTCCCGGCCATGGAACTCTACGCCATGCCGGCCGCCACGCTGGTGCTGCTGGACGACGCCCGGATCGACATCGACACCTGGCTGGCGGGCGAGGTGCGCACCGCCTTCGCCAAGCAGGAAGGCCAAGCCTTCGTGTCAGGCGACGGCGTCAACAAGCCGAAGGGGTTCCTGGCCTACCCCAAGGTGGCGAATGCGTCGTGGAGCTGGGGCAACCTCGGCTTCGTGCCGTCGGGCGCGGCGGCCGGATTTGCGGCGGCCGATCCGGCGGGCGCGCTGATCGACCTGGTCTACGCGCTGAAGGCGCCCTACCGGGTGAATGGCCGGTTCGTGCTGAACCGCATGACGCAGGCCGCCATCCGTAAGCTGAAGGATGGCCAGGGGCACTATCTCTGGCAGCCGTCTCTGGCGGCCGGCGAACCGGCGACCCTGATGGGCTTTCCGGTGTCTGAGTGCGAGGAGATGCCGGATATCGCGGCCGGCAGTTACTCGCTGGCGTTCGGCGATTTCCAGCGCGGCTATCTGGTGGTGGATCGGGCCGGGATCCGGGTGCTGCGCGACCCGTTCGCGGCCAAGCCGTATGTGTTGTTCTATACGACCAAACGGGTTGGCGGCGGGGTGCAGGACTTTGACGCGATCAAGCTGATGAAGTTTGCGGTGAGTTAGAGGGCCTCCAGTCGAAAAGGCCGCATCGGTCGAATATCAAGAACCAGATCGATGCGGCACCTCATTCATCTGCACTTGCGACACTCGCAACTATCACGGTTCGGGTTTCGGCGAGCGGGGTTCGGCAAATCATCACCCGGGTCGGCCAACTGCGCCACGCGGCCGAGGTTCGGAGTGACTTCTTCCGATATCGAATTGCTTACCCGACACGCGAGTGCATATCAAAACTACAAACTCGGCAAGGCGCCCGCTCGGCACTTGCAAGAACGACTCGAGCTTCGCTGGACGGTTCTACAGGCGATGTATTTGACCGTTCAGGCCGGACTTCAGGTCGGCCGGGACTTGGGCATGCGTCAGCGCGCCGTTGCCTGCTTGAGATCGTTGTTGTGAAACTCATCTAGCCTGAATTATTCACGGCGGGGTGTAAACGAGGTGATGGGCGGCGCCCAAGTGGTTGGAATCACTTATGGTTTTGTTGTCGAGACACAACCACGCGCTGCATCCCGGACCCGCCCACCATGACCGACGCTACCCCCTTCCTGCCCGGCCTGTCACCCGTCGGGGCAAAGCCGCTCACAGCCGCCAGGACGCCGGCAACCTGACGTCCAACGGCGGCCTGGTCGCTGCTGCGCGAGGTCGCGCGCGGTTCGGGCCTCGCCGACGTGATCGCCGGGCCGCTGCCCGACGCGCGCAATCCCCTGCTCGTCACGCACACCTACGCCGACATGGTGACGGCGCGCATGATGGCGATCGCGGCCGGCTACGAGGACTGCGACGACCTCGACGCGCTGCGCCGCGATCCGGCGCTGAAGATGGCCTGCGAGCGGGCGCCCGAGAGCGGCGCCGACCTGGCGAGCCAGCCGACCTGTCGCGGCTCGAGAACACCGCCGACACGCGGGCGCTCTACGCGATCGGCATCGGCCTCATCGACCTGTTCTGCCGCAGCTATGCGACGCCGCCCGGCTCGATCGTGCTCGACATCGACGACACCGACGATCCCGTCCACGGCGGCCAGCAGCTGGCGCTGTTCAACACCCATGCCGGCGGCCACTGCTTCCAGCCGATCCACATCTTCGAGGGCAACTCCGGCAAGCCGATCCTGTCGCTGCTGCGGCCGGGCAAGCGGCCGTCGGGCGAGGAGATCGCGCGCGTCCTGCGGCACGTCATCCGCCGCATCCGCCGGCACTGGCCGAAGGTGCGCATCCTCGTGCGCGGCGACAGCCACTACTGCGGGCCCGAGGTGCTCGACCTGCTGCGCCGCTCGACTGCGACTACATCCTCGGCCTCGCCATCAACCCGAAGCTCGACGCCATCGCCGAGCCCTGGCGGCAGCGCTGCAAGGACCGCGCGCTGGCCCGGTCGCCGCCAACGGTGCGCCGCTTCCATCAGCTTCCAGTACCAGGCGGGCTCGTGGTCGAGGCCGCGAGGCAGGTCATCGCCCGCGTCGAGGCGACCGACCTGGGGACCGACGCCCGCTTCGTCGTCACCAATCTGCGCGGGGCGGGCCAAGACGCTCTACGAGAAGGTCTACTGCGCGCGCGGCGCGCATGGAGAACCTGATCAAGGACCTGAAGCGCTACACGCGCTCCGACAAGACCGCCTGCCACCGCTGGCAGGCCAACCAGTTCCGGCTGTTCCTGCACATGGGCGCCTACTGGCTGCTGCATGCGCGTGCGGCTGGCGGCGCCGAGACGCTCGCGCTGGCGCGGCGCCACCTTCGAGACGATCCGCGCGGGCCTCGTCAAGGTCGCGGTGCGCGTCGAGGAGCTGAAGACCCGCATCAAGCTGTCGTTCCCGGCGCACATGCCCCACGCCGACGAGATCGCCCTCATCGCCGCCCGCCTGACCGCCGCGCGGCTCCTGACCGGCGCGGCCGTGCCGCCCGAGCCCCGCATCCCAACCTCCAACGCGTCGCCCCCGCGTCCTCCAAGCCACCCGCCGTCAACCCGGCCGACCGCGCAGCGCTCCGCTCCTGCGGTCGAGAGTTGGACGTTGGGATGCGGTGAATAGTTCAGGCTAGGTTGTGCTCGAGCGCATCACTCATGCCGTAGTTCGCCTGGTTCGGGAGTCCGGGTTCGTCAGCCCATTGAATTTCTGTGCCTTCTAGTCTGGCGCGCTTGGCAATGGCGGGATGCTCGTGAGCGACCTAGGCCTTGCCCTTGCCCTCGGCCTCGTTGCTCTCGGTGGCGTGCCGCGCCGGGCACAGAGCATTGAGAACCCAGGAGCGCAGGTATCCTCCGATGGCGGACAAAGAAAGTCGGAGCCCGGTCTCGAAGGCGATCAGGTCGCCAACCGCCTCGCGGGCCTATAGAGCAAGCGGCAGCTTCAACTGGTCCGGGAACTTATCTGCGATCAGGCACCGGATGCGCGCCTCGGCCTCCGGTCACAGCGCCTTCTAATCATCCGAGCGGCGGCCCGCGCTTTCGCCGTCCGGCGCAGCCGGTCCTTGTTCGAATTCGGCCTGTACCGAATTGTTGACGAACCGGCGGTTCACGCCCACCGCTTCGGCCGCCCCGACGCACGGTCTTTCCGCCTTCACCAGTTCGACCGCAATGCGCAGCGACTCCGCCTGCGCCGACAGGTCGGGCTTGCAGAAATCACGACATCCTGCGATGCGATTTCGCATTCGCATAACAGTATCCGACCACTAACGATAGCTATCTGTGCGCTTGGCCAGTAAGTCCAATCCAACGATGCTCCATCTTGAGCAATAGATATCAGACATATCAAAGTCGTCGCGAGTCCACGGTAACGGCGCAACTATCACCTTGTCTTGATAAACACTCAGGTAGGATGCCCACCAGGAAAAAGTGCTATTCGCCAGTATGAAATGACGGCAACTCGTCATCAACGCGAAGTGCTCTACGTCTGACTTAGCTGGCGGGACGAATACGGTTCCTGCCGGCCAGAACTGGAATTTCCTTTGAACCCAATGAGTGTCCTCGATGCTGTTTGAGAAAACGTAAAAGACTGGACTATCTACTCGTTCCATAACCAAGTTTACCGCCCGCTCATAATAGTCTTCCGAACAGATGTGCAACTTGTCGCGCCACTGGTCGCTCAAGTAGTCACCACGACGGACGTGAACTGCAACCGAATTTGAGGCTTCAAGCTTTGGAACAAGATTGAGCAGATTCGGGCCGAGCGCCCCGGAAAGACGGAGCGACGACCGAACCAACCCAGCCGCAGAGGCAAAATACTTCTCCGACATGAAATAGCCGTGCAAATAGATGAACGGCAAATATGTAGTGGCCAACTCACAATAGCGCTTGGTAAACGGGTGGTGTATTCCAAATGCGGCAAGCCTTCGCGCAGCAAGTTCACCGTCGCATCGCCACAGGCCGAAAATACGGATGGCAGCCCCGGCATACAAGCGTCCGACAAACGATACCAGCGTATCGGCATATCCGCGTTCGTCGAGTTCGGCCACTTGCGCTAAAACGTTTGCCTTGCTCGGGTCGTCTCGAACAAGTCGATCATCGAAGACCAATCTCCCTCCGTAACGCGCCTGCAACGCAAGGCCGTAACTAAATTGGAAAAGCTGATTGCCTAACCCGCCTTCAAGCCGTACGACGATCACCCGTCTACACTCCTGTGGTAGCGAGCCGCCTGCGCCCGGGTTGCTTGTAGTTTCACCGAAAGGACCAGGACAAGCATAAATACACTTGATGCAGGAGTGAGCAGCAATAGGTCCGCTCCCAAGCCGGCCACTAGGCAGAAAACCAAAAACGGTTGAACAAAAAGACCGAACATGCGCTCCAAAGGCTCGTCCTGCAGTATGCTGCGGCCGCGAGATAAGTTTGCCAACTGCAAGATCAAGAACACGAACAACATCGCACAGGCAACCCCCAGACGACAACAACATTGGCATATGAAGAGTCAAAAGTTGGACCCGAATTGAAAGCAGACTCGAGATAAAGTCCGAAGTCCTCGACTCTGCTCCCAGTCAAACCCCAACCCAAGTTCAAAGGTGTCAGACAACGCGTAGTTCCAAGAGTTAACAACTAGATAGTATCGGTGCCCAGAGTTTGCGGAAAGGCCACTCGCCTCACCTAACGACGTTAGCACGAAATCAACTGCAGACGGAACGTTCTCAATAACATAATACGCGCCACCGGCAATAAGGGCGGTAAACAAAACCGCAACCCTCCACCGCCGGCGGACTGTTAACTGACTTACAAGAAACAATCTGCACAGCACGACTGCGAGAGTGACGCTAACCGCCATCAGTATAGAACGATGCAACTGAATGGCAGTGGCACCGAGACACACAAAGCTCAATAAAATGTTATTCTTGTTGCCAAAAATAAGATACTTGCTGAGGAACAGGAGCCACCCCGCCGCCATCAGCAACCCGCCCGGGACAATTACCCTGAACAGCCGAGTTACATCGGTTGAAGTGCCCACTTTCGTTACCGCAGTTTCCAGTTGAAACGCAACTATTATGACAGCGGCGATGGCCGTAACAAGTGAATAGACGCTCATGGCATCTAGCCGTCTCGAAATCCGTCTTTTCTTGATACAAGGTATGCAAATAAATAAATCATCAAGAAAAATTTCATTTGAACCAAGCCGCTCAAGGATTCATCAAAGCCAGTATCGTAACCGATGAAACTTCTGAAAATTGTAATGACAATCATATAAAGTGGCAGGAGCCCTACCACTAGAGCTCCGACGCCGACACCAAATCGCGCGTTCCTCAATAAAAAGCGCAGGCCCGGGACAACCGCAGCAGCCGACACTGCGGCAACCAAAATCTGTAAAAGGCCAAACCACCCAAGGCTGGAACTCCCAAGTCCACCCCAATATCCGCACGAAAACCAAATCCTTCGGTCGAGACAAAATAAATTAAAAACCAGAGAGGATTGCGAGCCCCGTGTAATCCAAGCACAGGCCAGACCTTCATGTCTACCGCCTCTTGGCTGTTCCGCGTTACTAGGGTGTGCAGCATAGCGGATCGGACCGCGGACTTCAACCGCATGGTGGAGCGAGATTCGTCAGTACGCTTACTGGTCGAGGGCGCGCTCTTCAGCGCGCCCGAAAGATTTGGCCAAGAGGGGCGCCGAGCACAGCAGTACACTGTAAGGTGTGGGTCAGCCTTGACATTTCGATCGCCCTTTTATTTCGCCACCACGTTCAGCGGCGATCGGCTCAACGCCACTTTTGGAGCACACTTACCTCAATGATCCGGAGACGCAAGTAGCGCCCGATATCGAGCGCCAACTCTTGCCACGACCACTTCGGCAAACTCGAAGCGACTGTGGAGCTACGGAAGCTGTGAGAACGAAGACTGGCTAGAACTCGAATACAGCATCCGTCGATGCGGACTAAGTAAAACAGAGTTCTCGCGCCCAATGAGGTCCGGCTCTTCGCAGATCGGCAGGGTCTTTGATAGAACTATCGGCACGCCACAGGCGATACTCTCGACGAAAACCAAACCAAAGCCTTCCCTTTCGCTGGCCAAAATCATGAAATCAGCTTGAGAAAGCATGAGCCTCAGTTCCGGCGGCGAAAGGTACGGAAAGTATGCAACAGAAAGGTCTGCAGTTGCACAAGATCCAACAGGTACCTAACTTGTTTAGGATCGCCACCACCTACCATTATAAACTCAATACGGTAAGTAACGCCAGACTTCTTCAAGCGGATGAGCGCTTCAATTACCCGCCGCTGTCCTTTGTTTTCGCTGAGTGAACCGACCGAGACGATCACGTAACGGAGTTTCAAGCCCCCTTTTTGATCAACCCTTTTGTCGTCCAGAAAGAACGCATTCCTATCGAACGCGTTCGGAATAGTAGCCATCACTCCTTCTGGGCGACCATATAGTTGACACCACTCCTTCTGGTTCTAAGTCGACACAAAGATCAAAAAATGAATTGGCAGGCGCCCCAGCGATCCTTCCATCGCTTGAAGAGTGGACTGCCCTGACTCCCCATGCACACCATGTATCGTGACGATTGTTCTTTCAATATCAAATATCTCAAATTCAAGAAAGGCCACAACTACAACTATGAAGGTGAAGATAATCCGGCCCCGTTCGCCTGATGGCCTGTTGCAGATGCAGTGCCTTTAGCGCGGTTTGAACTATTGGCAATCGGTACTTCCTGCAGGGTCGAAACAAACGAAAGACTAGCAAAACAGCTTCGATTGGTGACCGCAGTATGCCGGCGAGAAGAGAAACTTTAGTCCACCCGATCACCTGCAGTTCGTCAATCACAATCGATCTAA
The DNA here is from genome assembly GCA_963732765.1 of uncultured Alphaproteobacteria bacterium. GTDB lineage: Bacteria > Pseudomonadota > Alphaproteobacteria > Rhizobiales > Hyphomicrobiaceae > JANYHF01. The sequence goes on from CAVTAS010000002.1 coordinate 11,885, forward strand.
CATTGATATCTGTGGCGCAGAAGACTACTTTAAGACCACCGCCACGCCCTGATACTCGAAGCAATTGCCCACATTGCGTTCGCTAGTCCCAATTGTTGCCGCCCCCCCCGAAACTTTGGAACATGACCAAACGTAAGTACGGTAGTGGTCAATGGACTTGACCTCCATGACTTTGGCGTTTCTGGTTTCAAAAAAGGCTAGGCGATAACTTGACCGGTCCTGCGCAAAGTCAACTTCACGCGTCTGCAAGTCGTGCGAGATTGCGGCAAAGCCGTTCAAGGCGATAAAACTTCTCAGCGGTGAAAGTGCCGGTAAACAGTAGTTCCAATTCATCGGGCTTCGCCCCGCGCAGGTCGAAGTCCCACCAGCAAAGAGTTAGCAGCTTCTCCACAAGAGAATCGTCAAACCGTGATCCGATCACCCTGTTAGGAACACCGGCAACTATACTATACGGGGCAATATTTTTGGTTACTATGCACCCGGCGCCAACAATCGCGCCGTCGCCGATCTTTATTCCATCCATAATGGTAACGCCCGCCCCAATCCAAACATCGTTCCCTATTGTTACGGACCGATGTTCCACAAAGTCACTAGACACTCGCGCCAGAGCCCGTGTCGGTGGCGTAGCGCTGAAAAACACCGGAGACGTGGACAAGAACTGTGTTGGATGCATCCCGAGCCCGGACTTGAAGGACATTCCGATTGAACAGTACTGACTGATAATTGTCTGGTTGACGAATTGAAAATAGCTCAGGTACGAGAAAATCCCAATTTGTGAGTTTTTGAAGACACTACAAGGATAAATCCGTGCACTTGAAGGGACATAGCTATTTCGTACTACCCGCAACATTCCCATTAGGTGCGAAAAGAGTGATCGGCCCTGTTCTCTCGAAGGCATCTATGCAGCTATCCTCTGTAACGTTTATGATTTCTTTCCCATCTCGGTCAGCAAACTTCCTTAAGACGTGATACTGCTCAAAGACGACTGAAAGCTGCTTGAGGTAGAGGTGATAAAGCCGGGGTGAGCCATCGGCATTCAACAATGGCACACCTTCACGTTGAAACTCTGTATGCCGTATGGAGTGCAAAACTCGGTTCCGCTCGTCCACGCCCACTTCTTTTAGCCAGTTGTGGTGCGCGCCCCACAGAGAACGCGCCGGTGTCCGGCCTTGAGGTTGAAGAAAATGGCAGCGATCAGGACATTTTGATAAATGGGGTTCAGAATTCCAAAATCGAACCCAAGTTGTTTCAGAAATTGGTTACGGCCACGGGCGTTGAAAATCGGTAGTCCACAAACCGTAATGTTCGGGTTTGCCGCCAGGCGACGCGAATTCGGTGAGTTTCGGTAGTGCCAGGGCACATAGACAGTCATCGGCCACACTGTCACTTCTAGAAGTCGCGAAACCGTCTGTTGTATACCGTCAGGTGCCGCCGCATAGCCCGAAACGCTTGCGAGTTCCTGAAAAAATATAGGGTCGATTAAGAAGAACCGTTCCGGCCTAAGAAAAAGAAACTGCGGACTCAGGCAGGAGCTATTCACAAAGGTTATGATATAGTCGCCCCTGCGATCCCAGTTAATGGCCTGGGAGTTAAGTAGTGGTGACGGACAGACAATCAGAGCCTTCAGTTCGACTATACTTCCCGGCAACCTTGGAGCAACTCTGCCGGTGAAAATGGAAACTGCCGCGCCGGATAACAACTCGCAACAACCATAGGCAGTATCTGCCGCACGTGCGAATTTCGCTAACTGACTGCGAACCCTTTTCATAAACCGCAGCAACTTCATTAAGTATACCCAGCACGTTGGCTCTCAGGGGCTCCGAGCTAATCCGTCGGGTCCCGGCTAATACCTGCGACCAGATTTTCTTGGCTGGCAGGATATCTACCTTAGGGGCAGCTCACAGGATCTCGTAGCGCCCGAACTGTAGTCTGGTCCAAAACGTCAGCAGTGGGGTTTGCGAATGAACGAGGGAACGGCATAAAATGGCAACTTTTCGAGCTTCAGTCGTGTATTGCTAACAAATTCCTCTACAGCCTCCGTTGCGCCTGCTACAGAAGCAAAATCATCAATTACAATCAACCCACCCGGCACAACTCGATCATAAAGAACACTCAGTGCAAATGCAGTTGGTTCCCTAACATCCAAGTCCAGGTGAAGAAGCGCTATCCGAGTAGCCGGCTCCTTTTCCAGATATGCCGGGAGGGTGTCCATAATGTTCCCCGGGACAGTACGCAGATTTCCGATTCCTTTGCGATTGAAGATTGTTGTTATCTGTGCCTCTGTAAGACCTCCACCTGCCTCCGCTTCGAATTCCCGAACGAATTGCAGGTCAGTAGCCTGAGTCTAATCCCTCGGGTCGGAAATGTCCCGAACGCGTCGAACCCGACAATACGGCGGGAGAATTCGTGCTCCAAGGGGCCTGTCGAAAGGTCGCCCACCGAACTAACGAAGCACCCTTGAAGACACCGAGTTCGAATACGTCTCCGGGACACCCGTAATCATGCTATAAAGTTCATACTGTGCGAGAAGTTTACAGAGACGAGAGGGGTGCGAGAACCAATAGAAGCCGTTTTCCCAATCCCATCTTCGCTCGAAAGATAGACCATTAACTTCGAAATTTTCTCCAACCATCGCATACCTCGGTCTCAAGTTTTTGGGGGACACATGCGATCAGCCATCACAGTGTTACCCGGAACAGAGTTTAGAATTGATTCTATTGCCATGAAATCGGCTTGGGTATCGATGTCAACCGACCGGAGCGCGGGCATCTCGACCGCACCTAAAGAGTTGGTGGCGAGGCCCCCATTGCTGCGGAACGAAGCAACAGAGAAAGCATAAACCGCTCCATTTGGTCGAAACACGGCGGGCAAACTTTGACGGTTCGCGAAACAGTACTCGGGCCTAGCGACTGAACGAAGCGATCGCCACCAACATCCCGTGCTTCAAGATACCGCAGTCTGTACGGGTTACCGACAGCACAAGATCGTATCTACCCGTTGCATACAGTTCGAGCGCCGAGTTGACATCATCATCGGTTCGAAGTGGCGAAGTTGGCTGCAAAAGCACAATCACGCACGATTCCGCCAGCTTGAGTTGCACTATTGCATCAGAAATTACAGCATCCATGCCTGACACCCCATCACTGCATAGTGCATCTGGACGGCGGAGTACGCGGCAGCCTTCTTGCGGAGGGGCAGTCAGAATTTCCGAAATGTCAGTTGTGACGATACACGCCCCTGCTAATTCGAACACCCTGTGTTACAGCTCGACGGTAAAGCGGCACGCCCGCTAAGTGACGATGTTTTTATCCGGCAGACCTCTGATCCACCACGCGCTGGCACGAGTGCAATCAACTTGGTACGGGCCATAATGTCAGTCATAAGTGTTCATCATAAAATCGCTTCTGCATCTCTTTGTTCCAGAAGTTAATGTCGCCGATAATCGCCAGAAAATGGTCGGATGCAGAGCCGCGACCAAAGCTCTCATCGGCGTTATAGCGTCTCCCCCACTCACAATCAATAAATGCATTGATTGCAGCCGCATCTATAGCCGACACATTGGTTATGGTCGCTGTCGAGGCACGATTCCACTGCCGGGAGCCGACGTTTAGCGAGGGGATGCCGAGAAACGGGGCCTCGCGGACACCTGCACTGGAATTTCCCACAAATACACTGGCATTCTTCATAAGCTCTGAAAAATATCTGAACCGCATCGACGGAAGGACCCGGAACCGCTCTCTTGGAAGCATATCAATGGCAGTCAGAATGTCTTCCGAGCCTGGATCATTATTGGGGAGTATCACAACGAAATAGCGCCCAGATGCTGCTAGTGTTCCGAATAGCGACCGCGCCTGCTCACCCATCGTGCCAACTTCTGAGGTCACTGGATGATAAACACAAATGCCGTAATCCCGAGCGACGATTCCATAGCGACTGCAGACTTCCTCCAGCGTGACCCCGGAAGGCTTGTTATGGATATCTAACTCTGGCGAACCGATAACCCTCACCGACTAAGGAGCTTCGCCCAAGCGGATTACGCGCTCCCGCGCTGCTTCGGAACTGACAAAGTGAACTGAAGACAACTTCGTGTTGCAGTGCCGAAATATCTCGTCAATCGTCCCGGACACTTCGCCGCCTTCTATATGGGCACAGAGCACATAGTTTGTCGCGCAGACCAGTGCGCAAGCTAGAGCTTCGACACGGTCACCGTGCACAACAACCAAATCTGGTTTGAGTTCTTTCAAATAGTCGGAGAACCCGCTCATCGTCTTACACAGTATTGTGTCTTGCGGATCGCCGTCACGCTGGTTGATGTACTCCACAACATCGAACCCACTGCGATGCACCTCTGCCTTCGTCAGACCGTACTTCGCCATCATATGCATGCCTGTCACGAAGAATGTCACACCAAACCCGTTTTCTTTGGCAATAAGCGCCAACGGTTCCAGCTTCCCGTAATCTGCGCGCGTCCCTGTTATGAACAGTATATTTCGTCGAATCTCTGTCGGTTTGCTCACACCGAAAATCCATTCACTTTATTCAAGGTCCACCCAAGCAAGCTGGGTGTTGCGATCCACCGATCGTTTCAGTTTCTTTCCAACAACCTTGTCAAAGTCGTATCCGGGAATATTGCCCGTACCAGGTCGACGCGCCCAGATATCTGTTTTGTCGATCACATGGCCGGCGGAAAGATCACGGTCTGCTACAATTGAAGCACGAGCAAATCGATAGACCGACTCTTCGGGTGCACTACGCTCCTTTGGGTTTCGAAGTGCAATGTGGACCTCCCGCGATCGATCAATAAGATGGCGCAACTCAGCGGGATCCATCGAACAAGAGATGTCGGGGCCGATTCGATAGCGGCTATCTGTGAAATGACACGTCTTAGGACGCAAGCTCCCAAAGCAATTGAGGCTATAGCCATCTCCGGCCCGATCGAATGATCCGAAAAGCCCACCACTGCATCGGGAAAAGCGCATTTCAGTTCTGTGACACCTTTCAATGATACTATTTCTGGTGGTGAAGGGTAAAGATTTGTGCATTCCAGAAGAGCAAAATCTAACTTTGCGGATCTAGAAATATCAACTGAGGGGCGAATTGAGTTGATAGTTTGCATACCAGTCGACATGATAATGGGTTTGCCGAACGTAGCTATGTGGCGTATAAGAGGAATGTTGTCTACTTCACCAGATCCAATCTTAAAGGCGGGCAAACCGATCTCGTTCAGAAAATCTGCGGCCTTGCGGGAGAATGGCGTGGACAGATATATAAGGCCTAGAGATTCCGCATGAATTTTCAGTGCGACTTCGTCTTCTCGCGAGAGCGCCGAACGCTCCATAACCTCCCAAATCGAGACGTTGGCGTTTGGCGGAAATATCCGCTTGGCATCTTCAGTCATCTCATCTTCAACGAAATGGGTCTGGTGTTTGACACACTCCGCGCCCGATCGGGCTGCCAAACTAACCATTTCTTTCGCGACTGCCAGACTGCCGCCATGATTGATGCCGATTTCGGCAATCACCAGTGGTGGGTAATCTGGCCCGATCATTCGATCACCAATCTTCATGTTTTGCCTTCCATTAGTGTGGGAAGCGACGACCGGCGAAAGAAGCCTGGGATGAGGCGAGAAAGGGCCATGCTGGTGAGGGCGGCGTTTGCACGGCCATTGAAAGGAGAATAAGTAGCGCAGGCTGCGTTCACACCGGCCAACAGGTCTTCGGACCAGCGCGGATAGGAGTACACGCTGTGCTCCAGAGATTGCGTACGATGCTCTCGTATCTCCTTCAGAATGATGCTCTTGCTCAGCAAGTTAAATCGCAATTGTCATGATTGTAATAGTAAACTCATACTCAGAACTGCCAATACACACAGCGTAATGATGGCCGCGCTGGTGCCGATTAACCACCATCGTAATTCCCATACTATAGCGGTTGCATCGAGCGCGTGCGCATTCCCGAAGAGCGCGCTCAGAAAACTCAGCAAGAGCCCTGCCATGATTGCCGCGATGAGGCCTGTCGTTCCAAACATTGGCACCAGAACTGTCACACCGATCACAACAGATAATGCAACCAGTGCATGGCTGACGAAGTTCCAGAGCAGCACACCACGCGCTTGTGCCGCGAGGTAAAGGGCGAGACACGGGAGCTGAAAACTCCAACCAGCTGTCAAAGCTGCGTTCATGGTGAGCATCTCCGGTGACAGGCGATTTAGGATTGCAACACTCATCAACGGCGCACCAACAATCGTAACCAGCGATACTCCCACCGAGGCTATTGCAGATATGCGCGTCGCCTTTAGGAGCATGGCCCGAAACGCAGGATCGTTGCTGCTGCTCTGTGCTGCGAAAACTGGCATCAGAGGCATGGCAGCGGCAATGACGACGCTGCGGACTTGCGATGACAAGGCGACTTGCCAATTCATACACTGCCACCAAGCCGGGGCCGCCAACGTGGTTGAATGCAAACTTTGTCAGTGGCTCGAAAAGCAGCCCAACAATCGCAATGGCATTCAACTTCAACGCATAGCCAGTCGTTTCTATAAAGACCTCGCGGCGCCAGTGATGAGGAACCCATCCAAGATCAGCAACATGCCGGCGCAATACAACCCAACCCAAGGCAATCGTAGCTAATTGTTGGATCAATTGAGCCATGCCAAAGCCAACAATACCGACTTGTGGGATTAGCAACCAGCTGGTCAGGAGGAACACCCCGGCTGATGCCATCATAACCAATGCGCGTTCATCGGCGCGCTGAGTGCCGTCGATCGCCGAAGTCACAGCAACTGAGAGGGCGCCAAGCACCAAAATTCCGACGACGAAAGGCACCAGCGCCGATGCTTCGGCGAGGTGGGTTGGTCCAACGAACATTGGCACGGCGAACGGGGCAGCGAGCCAAAGAACTAACCCAAAAGCTGCGTTGAAGGCCAAGCTGGTGAGCACCACCGTGTGGATAGTGTCGCGGCGGATCGCAACATCTTGGCTGCGCCCGTCACGTGCTACAAATCGTGCGAGCGCGCCGGCACCACTGACATCGCCTAGGCGTGCAAGAGCCGAGCCGGCGAGTAACAAGGACCAAACACCCAACTGTTCCAAACCGGCGTGCGCCACAACGAGCCGATAAACTAGAAAAAGGCACAAGGTACTGAAAAGCGTTTGGCAGACGGCAAAGAGGCCGTTGCGAGAGAGGCGGCCTCCGATAAGTGAAGAATTCAGAGCGAGCGACCTATTGATGATGACAAGCTTAAAGCCAGCGGCCGCAAAAAACTTAGGCTAGCAGTTGGAAACTACCGTCAAGTCTATTCCTGCTTACCCACCAACGTCAGCCGCATTTACGCCACACAAATCACTGAGTTTCGCAGTGATTACGATCTGGCCGCCATGATGCCCCGCCTGGCTTACGCCGCCGTCCGTACGCTGCCGTACCGGCTGCTAAACTTGACGGATTGACGTGGATAAGCAGGAGTTTATTTGTGCACTCAAGTTTGGGTAGCAATACGTGGGCGAGAAATGCTGAGTGAAGTCTTGCTCGCAATCTGTCCACACCAGCGCTCCGGCAGTAACTATGCTGATCCACGGCGGCAACACGCTCAGTCACACTAGCCAATTCGGCAGCAAGCTTTTGTGAACAAACCAATAGTCAAAACTCGACGTGTTTGGCCAAAACAATTGGTATCCTTTTTGCTCAAGCAACTCCCGAAACGCAGTCATCCTTTTCCTATCGAAATTGTGCTCTATGCAAAAAACTCCGATCTGGCGCTTGTCGAAACGGATGCCAGAAAGAACATCAATTTCGGAGCCTTCGGTATCGATTGACACAAAATCAATAACAGTAGGAGCATTATGCTCGGTTAGTAGGTCTTCGAAAGTTATGGTTTCAACTTCAAAAGTTGGACCTGCCGACCTGTTTCGATGCGTGCGATGCCCCACTAGTCCCGAAAACTCTCCCTCATCTGGGTCTTGTTCGAACATTAAAACGGCGGCGCTCTTTGACGACACCGCTCGGCAATCCAGAATTGAAGTACGCGTCGACTTTATGAAATCGTGAAACACCCTGGCAGGTTCCGCCAGTATTCCTCGCCAACCGAGGTCCCTCTCCAGCATAAGGCTATTGCGAATACCTAGTGCCGTCGCCAACGCCGACCTCTACGAAGTATCCCCCTGTTTTGTTTCCGTGCAGAAGGGCGCACATAATGTCCTGGAGATTTTGACCATGTGATCGCGGAAGCATACTGCCGACATGGAGGTCAATGTTTTGACGCGCCAGATAGCAAAATTTCGCGGCTTGCAACAAGCGTCCGGCAAGTTCGGTTTTTCCGCCTTGAGGGACTGGCAAAAAATTGTAACCTCTCAGGTAATTGTTGTCGATTGCAATCGATTGCGATGCAATGTAGTCACTGCTTATTATTCGGCCAAGAAAATAGAGCACTGGTGCAGCGAGAATTTTAAAAGCCTCTTTCATCTTCGCACATTTGTTTCTTCCGTTAACTCCAGTAAGGCGCACACTGCGGGTCGGTAATTTTTGGAGGCAGCGCCGATAATCTTTCACTGCCCGAGTGAGTGCGACATCACTGCCGTTATGGCCGAAAGTAAACTGTCTACTCGCGCGTCGAAACTTCAAACTTTGTCTTGGTTCAGTGTCAACCGGGAAACGAGAAAGGTACCCGCCAGCACTCGCGTTTAGCAGACAATACGAGAGTTTAAATCCTTCACTTTGAACTTATCACCCCCGCCCCCGCGCATACAGCGCCAGCATCATATGATGCACCCCCCGCAGCGCCCGGAACGCCTTCTCCCGCACCGCCTCCTGCGCCGGTACGACCCCGCCGTCAGCTCCTCCAGCGCCTCCGAACACACATAGACACTGTTCGCCAGCACCTCATACGCCACCTGCGGCTGCCGCCCCAACGGCACATCGTCGATCTTGGTCTGCAAGCGGCCAAGCTCGGCAATGCATCGCACTAGCGCTCGCTCGATGTCGGTCGACGCCGGCAGATCAGGTTCGGTTCTTATGGAGTTTGCCATGGCTGTGGTCGCGACTTGGCGCGGCGCCTGTGTCTGTAAAATTTTGTAAGGTCTTGGAGAGCGGCGGAAAAGCCGTCTGCCGACAGCCCAAAGCTACCGCAGATCCTGTCACTGACGACAGGAAACATCACGGAGCCAAAATCGAGCTGAAAACGGGCCAAGCCCTTTTCGTTCGCGCTAGCGAACCGGGTGCCCCACTCGCTAACCCAACTATGGCATATCTGAGGTCAACCGCGTACGGCTTAGCTTGAGACAACGGGATTTCCAATGCGGTCTGTTGCTTGGTTGCAACGATAGAGGCTCAAGTGCCGAGCCTCGGCCAGCGCCGGGGCGACCTGACATTCGCGCACGCCGTGTCGCACATCGACAGTGCGCGCCTCATTCTATCAGGCCCACTCATACCGGCCAACCTAGTGTTTGACCGCTGGGTGTTTCAGGAGTGTACGGAATTACCCTCTCCCCCTCGCAGTCTTCATGCGAGGGGGAGAGGGTGGCGCACTTGCGCCGGGTGAGGGGCAGAAGCGCGACAGGTCCCTCGTGCACGCCTGGTGCCACAAGTTCCGAGCCCGTGTCTGCCCCTCACCGGACGCGTGGCTCTTGCCGCCGAAAAAGGCGGCTGCGAGACGCGTCCTCCTCTCCCCCGGAAAACGGGGGAGAGGGAAGTCCGTGCCCGGCCCATGCAGGTCGGACACTACGTTGGCCGGTATCACCCTCTGCCACACTTCGGGCACCTCCCACCACAACACGCCCGGCAATACCCCCTGCCACACCCGCCACAAGCCCCAGCCACCTCCACCAGATGCAACCGCTCATCGCACACCACCCGCGCCGCGCCCAACCCCAGCCCCCAATCGCTCACCGGCGGTTCCAGCAGCCGGGCCGCCGGGTGCCAGTCCATCGCCAGCTTCCGCTCGCCCTTGCGGCGCTTGATCAGCAGCGCGAACCGCTGCACGGGCGCGATCACCGACAGGGCTTGCACCCACTCCACCGTCACCTTCAGCGCGTAGTTGTGGCCGAGATCGGCGAGCTTGGCGGCGTAGTCGCGCTCGATGGCGGCGATGCGCAGCGGCCTCGCGTTTGGCGCTGGCTTCGGCGGTGGCGGCCGAGCTGCGCCTGGCCGCCGCCAGTTTCGCGAACGCCGCGCGGCGCAGGTCGTCGTGGTAGGCGTGGACGCGGGTGCGGTCGCGGTCGAGGCGGCGGCGCATGGCGGCGACGAAGGGGTCGAGGTCCTGGCGGACGCGGTGTTCGATCAGGGGGCGGAGTTTTGTGGATAACGTGGCGGGGTCCGAGGTGGGGCCGGCGGCGCGCGCGGTGGCGGGGTCGGGGGTGGTCCAGGCGGCGGTGGTCTCCAGCGCCGCGCCGAGGCGTCCGAGCAGGTCGGGGCCGAGCACGGCGCCGGTCGTGGTGTTGAGGCCGATGGTCACCAGGCCTTCGCGCTTTTCGTCGGAGATCGCGGTGGTGCGGAAGGTCAGCAGCAGCAGCCGGGTCCAGGCCGGGGCGGAGCCGGTCAGCCGCCAGACCGCGTTGGGCAGTTCCAGCGCGTGGTTGATCAGCGCGGTGGGATCGGCGGGCGGATGGGCTGATGTGTCCAGCACCAGCTGGCGCTCGGCAAAGCGGCCGTGCTCGCCGAGCAGCGCGCCAAAGCGGTCGAGCCAGTCGCCTTCCAGGCCGATCGGCAGCGCGCCGGCCGGGCTCTGCGGGCCGAAGCCGAGACGTGCCAGTTCGGGCCAGCCGAAGGCCGCGCGCAGGGGCTCGGGCGCGATCACGTCCAGGCCGTCGGGGTCGACCAGGTCGATCATCGCGCCCTGGGTGTCCAGCACGTCGGCGACGAAGCTGCGCAGCGCTGTCATGGTGATTGTCCTTCGGTTCGTAGCTAAACGGGGACAGGAAGCTAAACGGGGACAGTTTGAAGCTAAACGGGGACAGGAAGCTAAACGGGGACAGTTTACTTATATCGCGCCGAAAGGCCGCCGATTGTTGAAAGCCGGTGCCGCGATATAAGTAAACTGTCCCCGTTTAGCTTCCCCGTTTAGCTTCCCCGTTTTCCCCCTCACGCCGTCTCGAAATCCTCGCCGAACAGGCTCTCGTCCAGCTCCTTTGCCCCCTGGTGGCCCTGTCTTGCCGCGTCGAGCAGCTCGCCCAGCGCGTCGAAGGCGGCGGTGCGGCCGGTCTCGGTTTCCTCCAGCCAGGCGTCCAGCACCAGGTCGGGGAACTCGCGCTCTTCTTCCAGGCCGCCGAGGATGGCGCCGACCTCGCCGACCACCAGCTCGAACATCGAGATCTTCTCGTCCAGCAGCAGCAGCACCTGCTCCTCGATGGTGCCGCGCGTGACGAGGTTGAACACGAACACCTCGCGCGCCTGGCCGATGCGGTCGATACGGCCGATGCGCTGCTCGATGGCCATCGGGTTCCAGGGCACGTCGAAATTGATCAGCGTGTTGCAGAACTGGATGTTGCGGCCCTCGCCGCCCGATTGGGTGCACAGCAGGACGTTGGCGCTGCTCGCGGAAGGCCTCGATGGCAGCGTCCTTCTCGGGGCCGGTGAGGCTGCCGTCGAAGCGGGCGAAGGACATGCCGGCGGCCTCGAGGCGGGTGGCCAGATGCTCCAGCGTCTCGCGCGATTGCACGAAGACCAGCTTCTTTTCGTCCGGGTTCTTGTTCAGGAGATCGAGCAGCGCCGCTTCCTTGCCGCCCGTCCCGACGGCAGCGAGGCGTTTGGCGAGCGCGGGCCAGTGCTTGTCCTTGGGGTTGCGTTCGGCGAGGCGCGCGACCGCTCCGGCCGCCGCTGCCGGGGACGATCCCGGCCGCGCTGAGCAGGCTCTGCAGGAGGAGCCGGTTCTTGCCGGCCCCGCCGCCCTCGGTCGCCAGCTTGCGGGCGGCGGCTGCGAGATCGGCATAGGCCTCCGCCTCGCCGGGCGCGCCAACAACCTTGATGGTGGTGGCGTGCCGGCGCGGCAGCTTCAGCGCCACCACGGCGCGGGTGTTGCGGATCATGGCGGCCCGCATCAGCGCGCGCAGGCCTTCGGGATTGGCGGGCACGCGCGGCTTGCCGGGCGTCATATGGGCGGATCGGAAGTCGGCCAGGGTCTTGAAGATGCCGGGCTTCAAGCAGGGTCAGCAGGGTGTAGAGTTCGACCAGGTCGTTCTGCACCGGCGTCGCCGACAGCAGCAGCAGGAAGCGCTTGTTGAGCGCGTCGACCAGCTTCCAGCTGGCGCTGGAGCGGTCGCGCAGGTGATGCGCCTCGTCGACGATGACCAGATCGTATTGCCGGCTGGCCAGCCGCTCGGCGTGCTCCTTGCGGCGGGCCGAGGCGATCGAGGCGATCACGCGCGGCTGGGCCCAGAAGGCGTCGGGGTCGTCGCGCAGCAGCGGATCGTAGGTGGTCGCAAAAGTGAGCCCGAATTTGGTCTCCAGCTCCTCGCGCCACTGCCCGACCAGCGAGGCGGGGACGAGCACCAGCGCGCGCTCGGCCATGCCGCGCAGCGCGTATTCCTTCAGCACCATGCCCGCCTCGATGGTCTTGCCCAGGCCCACCTCGTCGGCTAGCAGCACGCGGCCGCGGAACTGTTTGAGCACCTTGCGCACGGTCTCGACCTGATGCCAGAGCGGCTCGATGCCGGTCAGCTGCGGCAGGCACAGCAGTTCATCGAAGCCCTGGGCGAGGCCGAGGTGGCTCCACTGCTGGCGCAACCCGAACCAGCGGCCCTCGGGTTCGGGGAGACCAGCCAGGGCGGCGGTGAGCGGGGCGAGGTCGATCTCGAGGCTGAGCGGGATGTCGATGGGCGGGAGCGGCAGGGGCGGCAGCGCCGGTTCGGCAGCGGCGGGCTTGGCGATGGCGGCCGCGGCAACCGGCTTGGGTTGCGGTTTGGGCTTCGGCTTGGCGGCAGGCTTTGCCACGGCCTTGGCTTTCGCTGCGGCCGGTTTGCGCCGCGCAGGTTTGGGCTCGTTCAGAATCTCGTCCAGCTGCTGGAACATCCAGTCGGCGTGGGCCCGCCCCGCCGGAAAGTGCTTGTAAACCTCCATCCAGTTCGTCAGCCCCTCGCGCTCCAGGATGGTCCTGGCGGCGGCCTTGGCGCCCATGCGATTGAGCAAAAACGCCCGCAGCAGCTCGGCGGCCGGCGCCGTGGCACGCTTGGAAAAGCGCTTGAGGTGGAGCTGCGCCTGGTCGAGCTTGTCATCCAGCAGCGCCGCATTGGCCGCCATCAGCAGCAACTCAGGATCGCCGGGGATCGCCTCAAGCGCGCGCTCGGCCAAGGGCAGATAGCCCTCCTTTGGCGGCGCGGTCTGGAAGGCCGCGTACAGCCGCTTCAGCCACACGCCCACGGCGTCGATCGGGGCGGCTTCGAAGAGATCGGATTGGCGTAAAGCGGAACTCTTCATCGGCCCCTCGCGGACGCAACCGCGCGCCCCGAATCAGGCGCGCCGTCGCCAAACGTGACACCGATGGCGGCCTTGGGCCATGGGGCGATTGCAAGCTGTGGAGAGGGTGTGGATAGAGCTGTGTTCGATGCGGCTGATTTTGGCTGGGGAACTAGGATTCGAACCTAGACTGGCGGAGTCAGAGTTCGCTGTCCTACCGTTAGACGATTCCCCAACAAGGCTCGGCTGAGTTGCGCGGAGCGGCTCGCTGTGTAGCAACCCTGCGGCCCCGTCGCAAGCGAACTTGTCGCTCCCGCTGTTGGGACCTGCACGCCAGCCAACGCGCAGTCGCCGGGCTTGGCGCATTACCTGCGAGCCGCGGACCCACGCGCATGCGTCATCCCGGGCTGCGCAGATGGGCGCTAGTACCCGGCATCGCACGTTCTTGTCACGCGCAACTGCGTTTGGGTCGGGGCGGCTTGCGGCCGCCCTCTTCGACCTTGCTCGCGTCGAAAGGGCGGCCGCAAGCCGCCCCTACGTTCCGAGACTGCGTTGGGTCTCGTTTGCCTCGCGGTTCAATCGTGACTCAGGCACTTACGACACCGGGTACCAGCATAAGATCCGCTCCACCTCCCTTCTCCCCCAAAAAAAGGGGGAGGAGGAAGGCGGCGCCCCCCTGTTGCAGCGCCCATGGGCCGGCGCCGGGATGACGACACGATAGCAAGACGTTAGTCTCAGCCTTGAGCATCGAAGCCTGTTGCAGACATAACAACCATATTAGCCATATAATACTTTCAGAATTGATTTCATCTAAGTATTATTGCAGTATTCCCTCATCGCCTGCCAATAACGGGGCGTCGTCGCGACCGTCGCGCATGTGGCAGGGGAATGCGGTGGCCGGGAGGCTCGGGGCCGTGCGCTTGAACGCGCATGGACGGACCCAGGAGACCCGGAATCCGAGGGTGTTGCTCTCCCAAGGGACCCCAGCAATGGGACCATCCGGCGGGACGCTTGAACTGGCAGGAATGGGTCGTACCCCAAACCGCTGCGCACCACGGACGAAATCTCCGCAGCGTGGGCGCCGGAAGGCTGCCTAAAAAATCTACTACCCGCAGCCTTCCGGCGTCTGCGCTCCCGTACCTTCGACGGCCATGCCGTGCGAGGCCAAACGTGTTTAGAGGTGAGGACGACAGCAGGAGACGCAGATGTAGGGGTGCAGGCTCTGCGCCCCGACCAATGGCGTCTGCCCGAACCACGCACCGGCGCTCCGCGCACGGCGGCCGGCTCCCGGTTACGGGAGTCGCCGTGCGCCAAGCAAGAGAGCCCAGCGTTGACTTTGCAGGGGTGGGTTCTTATCTCTTGACCATTCTCCGGACCATACCGCCCGTCGGGCGGCATGCGCTCGCGCCCACGCGACGCCGCCATACGGGCGGCGCGGGATCTGACAATTCAGCCGCACTCCGGCGACCCGAGACTGGCGGCGCGCCAGCCGGGGCCGGTGCGGTCTTGCCGCGCTCGTCCAAGAGGAATGCCCTTTATGCTCTCCACCATCACATCCTTTGCCGGCCGCATGTTCGGCACCTCGAACGAGCGCAAGATCAAGCCGTACCGGCCCAAGGTGGCCGCCATCAACGATCTGGAAGCCGAGATCGTCCGCTTAAGCGATGCCGACCTGAAGCACCGCACGGTGGAGTTCCGCGAGCAGCTGGCCAACGGGCGCGACCTCGACGATCTGCTGATCCCGGCCTTTGCCACGGTCCGCGAAGCGGCCAAGCGAACACTCGGTCAGCGCCATTTCGACGTGCAGCTGATCGGTGGCATGGTGCTGCACAGCGGCAAGATCGCCGAGATGAAGACCGGCGAAGGCAAGACGCTGGTCGGAACGCTGCCGGTCTATCTCAATGCGCTGGCGGGTAATGGCGTGCACGTCGTGACCGTCAACGACTACCTCGCCCGCCGCGACGCCGAGTGGATGGGGCAGGTCTACCGTTTCCTCGGCCTCGAGGTCGGCGTCATCCTACATGACCTGCCGCAGGACGTGCGCCGCGCCGCCTATGCCGCCGACGTCACCTATGGCACCAACAACGAGCTGGGCTTCGACTACCTGCGCGACAACATGGAGCACTCCAAGGCGGCGATGGTGCAGCGCGGGCATACCTACGCCATCGTCGACGAAGTGGACTCGATCCTGGTCGACGAGGCGCGCACGCCGCTGATCATCTCGGGACCGGTCGAGGACCGCTCGGATCTCTATTCGACCATCGATGCGATTTTCCTCAATCTCGGTAAGGACGAATACGAGATCGATCTCAAGCAGCGCCAGGTCATGCTGACCGAAGCGGGCACCGAGCATGTCGAACAGCTGCTGAAGGATGCCAACCTGCTCAAGGACGAGAACCTCTACGACGTCACCAACGTCGGGCTGGTGCATCACATCAATCAGGCGCTGAAAGCGCATACCCTGTTCAGCAAGGACAAGGAGTACATCGTCAAGGACGACGAGATCGTCATCATCGACGAGTTCACCGGCCGCATGATGTCGGGGCGGCGCTATTCCGACGGCATGCATCAGGCGCTGGAGGCCAAGGAAGGCGTGTCGATCCAGCCGGAAAACCGCACCTACGCCTCGATCACGTTCCAGAACTATTTCCGTCTCTACGAGAAACTGGCCGGCATGACCGGTACGGCGGCGACCGAGGCCGAGGAGTTCCTGGATATCTACGGGCTCGATGTGGTCGAAGTGCCGACCAACGTCGATGTGGCGCGCATCGACGACGACGACGAGGTCTACCGCACGGCCAAGGAAAAGAACCGGGCCATCATCAAGCTGATCAAGGATTGCCGCGAGCGCGGCCAGCCGATCCTGGTCGGCACCACCTCGATCGAGAAGTCGGAATCCCTGTCGGAAATGTTGAAGGACCCCAAGGCGCTTAAGGACCTCGGGATCGAAGGCGTGGTACCGCATCAGGTGCTGAACGCGCGCTACCACGAGCAGGAAGCCAGCATCATCGCCCAGGCCGGCGTGCCCGGCGCGGTGACGATCGCCACCAACATGGCCGGTCGCGGCACCGACATCCAGCTCGGTGGTAATGTCGAATACCGGCTGAAGGACTGGATCAAGGACGGGACCGAGAAGAGCGCCGCCAAGGAGCCGCCGCCGGATGCGGCTGTCGCCAGGGAGCGCGAGCGCATCGCCGCGGACGTCGCGGCCAAGAAGGCCAAGGCGCTGGAAGCCGGCGGCCTCTATGTGATCGGTACCGAGCGTCACGAAAGCCGGCGCATCGACAACCAGCTGCGCGGCCGCTCGGGGCGCCAGGGCGATCCCGGGCACTCGCGCTTCTTCCTGTCGCTCGACGACGACCTGATGAAGATCTTCGGCTCCAACCGCATGGAGGCCGTGCTGTCGCGGCTCGGCATGGAGGAAGACGAGGCGATCACGCATCGCTGGATCAACAAGGCCTTGGAGCGCGCGCAGCAGAAGGTCGAGGCGCGCAACTTCGACATCCGCAAGAACATTCTCAAGTTCGACGACGTCGCCAACGATCAGCGCAAGGTGATCTTCGAGCAGCGGCTCGAACTGATGAGCGATGAGGACGTCAGCGCGACCGTCGCCGACATGCGCCGCCAGGTGATCGACGATCTGGTCGACAAGCATGTGCCGGAAAAGCAGTATGCCGAGCAGTGGGATGTGAAGGGGCTGGCGACTGCCGTCAACACCATCTTCGACGTACAGGCGCCGGTCGAGGACTGGGCCAAGGAAGAGGGCATCGCCGACCAGGAGATCCGCGAACGGCTGTACCAGGAAGCCGATGCGGCGGCCGAAAAGAAGGTGGCCGAGATCGGCGGCGCGCAGATGCGCCAGGTCGAGAAGATGGTTCTGCTCTATACGCTGGATAACCTGTGGCGCGAGCACATCGTCAACATGGAGCACCTGCGCGAGGTCATCCACTTGCGCGGCTACGGCCAGCGCGATCCGCTGAACGAGTACAAGAGCGAAAGCTTCTCGCTGTTCGAAGGCCTGCTGAACAATCTGCGTACCGCGGTCACCGGGCAGTTGATGCACGTCCAGATCGCACAAGCCGAGCCGGCGCTGCAGCCGCAGGAACTGCCGCCGCTGCAGGTCAGCCACATCAATCCGCTGACCGGCGAAGACGAGATGGGCGGCAATCAGATGGCGTCCGAGACCGGTCGCCGCGGTGGCCAGATGGCGGACGACGAGAACGAGAACGCGCTGGCGACCATGCTGGCGCCACAAAAGGCCGAGCCGGTGCGCGTGCGCAAGGCCGACGCGATCGACCCCAAGAACCCCGAAACCTGGGGCAAGGTCGCCCGCAACGACAGCTGCCCGTGCGGCTCAGGCAAGAAGTACAAGCACTGCCATGGGAAGTTGAGTTGAGTATTCGTTCAACACGATTGTTGATGACTGTCGTTCACGGATGGTGTAGGTTAGCACATTTCTTACGCATTATTGCGAATGATACCGTCGTGCGGACGTTCTGATCCGTCGAGGCAACTCGAAAACTCCTTCTCCCACTGGGGGCCGCTGCAAAATACAAGGCCAGTCGCAAATTCCGTCATCCCGGCGCAGGCCGGGACCTGCCCATG
The DNA here is from genome assembly GCA_963732765.1 of uncultured Alphaproteobacteria bacterium. Classification (GTDB taxonomy): domain Bacteria; phylum Pseudomonadota; class Alphaproteobacteria; order Rhizobiales; family Hyphomicrobiaceae; genus JANYHF01. The sequence continues at coordinate 29,869 of CAVTAS010000002.1, forward strand.
CCTCGGTTGATTCAAGGCTGCCCGATACAATAGACGGTGCTCTACCACAGGCTTGCGGTGTTTAGGCTGTACGCCGAACCGCTGCCCCGGACAGGTCCCGGCCTGCGCCGGGATGACGAAATTTGAACGCGATCACAATACTTCAGAGGTCTTCAACGGAAGAAGGCGATGCCTCCGTGGCACCATTGCTGTTGAGGTCAAGACATCAACTCGGCGGTTTGAGCTTGGAGATCACTGATCGATATCCATAAGGAGTTCGGGATTTCGTTGTGGCATTGCAGACCGAGTGCCACGACGTCGGTGTCAAACTGAACCAAAACTCTATTGCGGCCGATGCCTTGAGCCGGGACGTCGCGAACGACGGCGCCAGGCACCCCGAGCAGGAGCAAATAGTTTTCACTGGGCTTTGTTTCCAACGGACCGCTGCAGAGTCCCATCGAAGGACACCAGGGATACCCGCTGACCGGCAACGAACGATCAGTTCATTTGCTCGGTCCCCTCAATGCCGGAAATGGCGCTGGCCCGTGAACACCATGGCCAGACCCAGGCCGGTCGGCGGCGGCGATCACCTCGGCGTCCTTTACCGAGCCTCCGGGCTGGATGACGGCTGTCGCGCCCGCCGCGGCGATGGCTTCGAGACCGTCGGCAAACGGAAAGAACGCCTCGGACGCCGCGACGAACCGGGGCGGGGTAAACGGGGACAGTTTACTGATTTCCCCACCCGTTTGTTTGTGATCTGCCGCCGTCGTCGGGGAAATCAGTAAACTGTCCCCGTTTACCTTCCAGGCCGCGATGCGCGCCGAATCGATCCGGCTCATTTGCCCCGCGCCGATGCCAACCGTGGCGCCGTCCTTGGCATAGACGATCGCATTCGACTTCACGTGCTTGGCCACCGTGAAGGCAAAGCGCAGATCGCGGACTTCATCCAGCGTAGGCTGACGTTTCGTGACCACCTCAAAGCGGGCATCGCCGATGCCGCGCCAGTCGCGGGTTTGCACCAAGAGGCCGCCTGAGATGCTGCGCACGGTATCGCGGCGCTGATGCGGATCGGGCAGGCCGCCGGTGAGCAGCACGCGCAGGTTCGGCTTGGCGGCGAACACGGCGAGCGCCGCATCATCAGCCTCCGGAGCGATCACCACTTCGGTGAACAGTTTTGCGATCTCCTTCGCCGTCGCCTCGTCCAGCTTCCGGCTGACCGCCACGATGCCACCGAACGCGCTGACCGGATCGCAGGCCAGCGCCTTGCGGTAGGCCTCCAGCAGCGCCGGCCCAGACGCCGCGCCGCACGGATTGGCGTGCTTGACGATCACCACCGCTGGTCCATCCGTCCCCAACTCGGCCGCCAGGTCGAGCGCCGCGTCGGCATCGGCGATATTGTTGAAACTCAGCTCCTTGCCCTGCACCTGCCGCGCCGTGACAACGCCGGGCTGCGGCGGAACGCTGGCATAAAGCGCGGCGGCCTGATGCGGATTTTCGCCGTAGCGCAGCTCCTGCACCAGCTTGCCGGAAAAGCTGCGGTAGGCAGGGGTAACGACGCCAGCCTCGGCGCCCAGCCATCCCGCAATTGCGGAATCGTAGGCGGCGGTGCGCGCGAAGGCCTTGGCCGCCAGCCGCCGGCGCAACTCCGGCGTGGTTGCGCCGCCATGCCCGGCTAGGTCCTCGATCACTGCGGGGTAGTCGGAGGGATCGACCACAACCGCCACGCCCTCGTGGTTCTTGGCCGCGCCGCGGATCATGGCCGGCCCGCCGACATCGATGGTCTCGATCATCTCGGCATAGGGTTTTTCAGAGCTCAACGCCTGCTCGAACGGGTAGAGGTTGACCACCAAAAGATCGATTGGCCCGATGCCGTGTTTCGCCATGGCGGCCTCGTGCCCGGCATTACCGCGCAGGGCCAGCAATCCGCCGTGCACCGCCGGATGCAATGTCTTCACGCGGCCATCCATCATCTCGGGAAAGCCGGTGAGGTCGGCCACATCGCGCACCGCATGGCCCAGAGCGCGCAGCGCTGCCGCCGTGCCGCCGGTGGAGATCAGTTCAACGCCATGCGTCTTGAGCGCGGCAGCCAGCGCTTCGAGGCCGGCCTTGTCCGAGACCGAAATCAGCGCACGCCGTATTTTGACTGTGCCGGACATCAGAACACCTCCAGGCCCCTGCTTGGCTCGGGCAGCTCGGCCAGCCGCTCCAACACCCAGCGCACCTGCGTGTCCTCGCCCGCGTTGCCGCGCAGCACGATCTGTACCGTGCGCACAGGGCCAGAGAAATTGGCAAAGAACACGCTGTCCTCCAGGCTCAGTTTCGCCCCGCGCGCCGTGAACCGCCAGGTCTCGCCGCTACGCAACATCAGGTCGACAGCCTCCGGCTCGTCGCCCGGCTCCACGCGCACTTGCGGATGGAGGTGAAAATGGATGGCAAAAGCCCGCGACGCCATGTTCGAAGCGACCAGCCGCTGCGTTTGATGGATGCGGTCGAGGCCGCTCAAGCGGTCGCCCTGTGCGCCAAGCGTCAGGATGCGCGCATGCATCATTCCGAAGCGGTCCTGATAGCCATTGTGCTGGCCCTTGACCTCGATCGCGCCATCGCCGGGCTCGCCGATCATGGCCTCCACCACGGTGGGGCCGATCAGCTGGGGCGGCGCATCGGCGGCGGCCTTGGGATCGGGCAGCAAGCGCCCCGAGGCCGTGTCGTTCAGCACCAGCGTGGAGTGAGCCGCCGTTCCACGCGATTGTACCCGCCAGTCCTGGTCGGCCGGCCCTGGCGCGCCAGCATTGACGATCAGCAGCGCGCCGTCCGAACACATTTCGAACGACAGCGCGCCTGCCCCCGCCTCGGTCGACACCTCGGCGGCCGGCGGTGGCCCACCATCGAACAGCACAATGGTGCCGCGCCGTCGCATACGGAAATAGCGGCTTGCCGCGCTGAGATCGGCGGTGCGCACGTTCACCCACTCGCCGTTGTCGTAGGACAGCACGGTCGCCAGCTTGTCGAGTTCGGTCGCCGACATGCCGTGAAAGCGGGCCAGGCCCCGGTCGCCCAGCTGCAAGTGCCGCAGCACCGGCGTGATGCGGCGCATGACATCCAGCAGCTGCGGCGGCGCGTCGATGTTGCGCGCGATGAAGCACTGCTTCAGGGGCAGCAGATCCAGCATGATCTCGACCAGCACCGCCGGATTGCGGCTGACATGCAGGCCGCTCGGTTGGATCTGCCGGCCAAGTTCGTTGGCCAGCCCTTTCAGCGCCGGTTGCAGCCGTCGCTCCTGGTCGGTCATGCACATGGCGCCCATGACCAGCGCGATCGAGGACATCAGGCGCGGCATGCCCGTGATCTTGGGCGCCATGACTTGCAGCTGGGCCATATGCTGGTCGCAGGACGCCATCACACTGTCGTAGGTATCGGCAGGCGCGCCTTCAACCAGCAGGTTGGCGTTGGTCAGCCAGGACATCAACCGCCGGGCCGCGATAGCAGGCGACCAGTCGAGCGAGGTCAAGGGGCGCGCTTCGGCGATCCACTGCATGACCGTTCGGCGCGCCAGCTCCTGGGCATCGGCCGACTGGGCCGCGCGCAAATCGCTCAGCCAGCTGAAACCGAGCAGCGCCGCCTGCCAGGCTTTGCTGGGAGGCGTGACGCGAAACGGGTTCTTGCCGCGGATATCGGCAGTCGCCCCGGCCAGCCCAAGGGTTCCTGCGGCCAGTTCCGCCAACAGGCTGGGATCGGCAGTGCGCAAATCCTGCGGGATGAGCAGCAGCTCGGGCCGCTTGGGGCCGCGCCGCAGTCCGTCCATGGCGCCGGCCAGCCCATCCTTGACGTTGGTGGACAGGCGTTTACGGATCGCGGCGCCTTTGCGCTGCGGCATCGGTTGGGGTTGCGTCGCCACGCGGGGATCGTTCCTGAGGTTGACGTTTCTTTCGCTCGACATAGTGGCCGCAAACTCCGGCGGGTCAATGGCAAGCGGCTCGAACCGAGCGGTTACGAACTTGACTCTGCGCGGTTCCAACCGTTCCTTGCGCTAAAATCCCGTAGCAGCGAGCCGATCCGATGACCGATAGCCTCAAACCCAACGCCTGGCGGCGGACCTCGCATCGCGCTGCTGATCAAATTCCGGGCGAGGTGTGGGATCGCGCGCCTTACAACCGGTGGTCGTTCCAGCATATTCGCGAGTTGGTGCCGACCGTCGAGGTCTGGCGCGGGCGCGGGCCGGTTTCGGTGCTGGAAGAAGCCAAGCAGGACATCAGCCGCATCGCCTTCAAGCGCCATGACGGCAGCGCCAGCACAGTCGCGGGAATGCTGGAGACGACCTGCACGGACGGTTTTATCGTCCTTAAGAACAACCGCATCGTGAGCGAAATCTATCTGAACGGCATGACCGAACGGACGCTGCATCTGTCGCAATCGGTGGCAAAGTCCGTAACGGCAAGCGTCGACCGGCGTGCTGATCGGTAAGGGTCTGCTCGATCCGCAAGCGCCGGTGACGGACTATCTGCCGGAGCTGGCGGATACAGCCTATGCCGGCGCAAAGCTGCAGCACGTGCTCGACATGACGTCGCGGCGTGCGCTTCGGCGAAGAGTACACGGATCGCTTCTCCGATATCGGCATGACGGATGTCGCGAGCGGCTGGAAGGCCGTGCCTGCCGAGAAACCGCCGGGAGGCGAATGGCCGGCCAGCATCTGGGCGCAGATCCTGACGCTCAAGTCAAAGGACGCCGAGCACGGCGCACGCTTCAAGTACCGCTCGATCGAGACCGACGTGCTTGCTTTCTGCATGGAGCGCGTCTCGGGCAAGCGGCTGGCGGAATTGGTCAGCGAGCATCTCTGGCAACCGATGGGCGCCGAGGAAAGCGCCTGCTTCACGGTGGATCGCTCTGGCTACGCATTGGCCGATGGCGGGCTCAACGCCACATTGCGCGACTATGCGCGAGTCGGGCTGGTGCATCTCAACATGGGCAGCTTCAACGGTCACAGCATTGTTCCTGCCGAGTGGGTGACCGATATCCGGCAGGGCAAGCACGGGCTGTTCAACGACGAGAGCCGGGCGCAGTTGCCGAACGGCTGCTACCGCAATCAGTTCTGGATCGAAGACAAGGCCAAAGAGACCGCCATGGCGCGCGGCGTATTCGGGCAGCTGATCTATATCGCCCCGGAGCACGACATGGTCGTTGTGAAGCTTGCGAGCCAGCCCGATTTCATCAGTCGAGCCGAACAACATTGATACCTTGGCGGCGATCCACGCCATCGCTAAAGAACTGGCATGACCGAAAACATACGACTTCCAGGCATCGACCCCCTGCACCTGTCCGCTGGCGCCCGCGTGGTCGTGGCCATGTCGGGCGGCGTGGATTCCTCGGTGGTCGCGGCACTGCTGGTTGAGGCCGGCTACGACGTGGTTGGCGTGACCATGCAACTCTACGACCATGGCGCCGCCAGTGGCCGCAAGGGCATGTGCTGCGCGGGGCGCGACATCGCCGACGCGCGTAACGTGGCGACGCATTTGGGCATTCCGCATTATGTGCTCGATTATGAGGCGCGCTTCCGCTCCGCTGTAATCGACCAGTTCGCCGACGCTTACGTCGCGGGCGAAACGCCGGTGCCGTGCATCCAGTGCAACCAGAAGGTCAAGTTCCGCGATCTGCTGGGCATGGCGCGCGAGCTGGGGGCCGCCGCCATGGCGACCGGGCACTATGTGCGCTCGCTGAAGGGCGAAGCCGGCTGGGGCCTGTTCCAGCCCGCCGACGCCAGCCGCGACCAGAGCTATTTCCTGTTCACGACCTCGCGCCAAGCAGCTGGAGTTCCTGCGCTTTCCGCTCGGCGGCATGCTCAAGGCCGAGGTGCGCGAGCACGCCCGCCGGCTGGGGGTAGCGGTTGCGGACAAGGCTGATAGCCAGGACATCTGTTTCGTGCCGAAGGGGCACTATACGACGGTCGTGAACACGCTGCGTCCGGCAGCCAGCGGCCCCGGCGAGATCGTGCATCTGGATGGCCGTGTGCTGGGACGGCACGAGGGCATCGTCAATTACACCATCGGCCAGCGCAAGGGGCTAGGGCTCGCCTCGGCCGAACCGCTTTTCGTGGTCGCCATCGATGCAGCGCGCGCTCGCGTGGTGGTCGGCCCGCGCGAGGCGTTGGCGAGCCAGGTTGATCAAGTTGCGCGATATCAACTGGCTGGGTGATGAGCCATTGGCCGAGGTGGCAGCTGGTCGAAGCCTGGAGATCGCCGCCCGCATCCGCTCCAGCGGTCCGCCGCAGCTGGCCGAGATCTGTGTCTGGTTGACGGCGAGCCCGCCCTGCGGTTTCCCGGTTCCGTATTCGGCGTTTCGCCGGGGCAGGCGTGCGTGTTCTATGCCGATGCGTCGGGAGCGTCCCGAGTGCTGGGCGGCGGATGGATCAAGTCGGCGGAACGGCAGATGCTGGCGGTTGCGGCGGAGTAGCTGCGGATGCTCGTCGGGCGTGAAAGACTGCAATAGATGTTTCTGTTTTGTTCGATTTGTTTTGCCATCCGGTCAGTCGCTGTGATAGTCGATAGCTCATGAGTGAAAATGTTCAATCCGTGACCCTTGAGGTCCTGAAGTTGATCCAAGAGAGCATCTCTGGCTTATGGCCGTATGTCAGTCGATGCGCGCATGGGTGCGATGGAGGAACTCATCCGCAAGCAGCGGCGGGAACTCGCTGGCATCCTGGTGCTCATGAAGGGGGCGGTCGGAGAGTTCGACCAGCGCGTCTTTCGGCTCGAGCAGCGCGTGACGGTCCTTGAGATGAACAACGAAACGCCCTGAATTGGCGAATATTACGCGCTTGCGCCACTCGAATTCGGCGATTGCGCCGCTCACGTGCCTCACGTATAAGCCCGCTCATCTCACACGCGGATCTGGCATGCCTGCTTCCGGTCGCTGTCGCGAACGGCAGCAAGTTTGCTCCGGTGGGTTGCCGTCCGGCAGCCTTCTTGTCCGCGGAGGTCTAACCGGAAACTGGAGTTCCACCTCATGACGCTTCCCGCGTTCAATATGCGTCAGCTTTTGGAAGCTGGCGTCCACTTTGGCCATCAGAGCCATCGCTGGAACCCGAAGATGCAGAATTTCATCTTCGGCTCGCGTAACAAGATCCACATCCTCGATCTGGCGCAGACCGTGCCGATGCTGCATCAGGCGCTTGTTGCGACGTCTGATGCTGTCGCAAAGGGCGGCCGCGTGCTGTTCGTCGGCACCAAGCGGCAGGCTTCGGACTCCATCGCCGATGCGGCCAAGCGCTGCGCGCAGTATTACATCAACCGGCGCTGGCTGGGCGGTACGCTCACCAACTGGAAGACCATTTCGCAGTCGATCCGCCGCCTGAAGCAGCTTGACGAGATGCTAGCCGCAGGCGCGCAAGGCCTGACCAAGAAAGAGCAGCTCAACCTGCATCGCGAGCGCGATAAGCTCGAGATCGCGCTGGGCGGCATCAAGGACATGGGCGGCCTGCCGGACATCCTGTTCGTGATCGACACCAACAAGGAAAAGATCGCCATCGACGAGGCGCGCAAGCTGGGCATTCCGGTGATCGGCGTGGTCGACAGTAATTCCGATCCGGACCACATCAACTTCCCCGTGCCCGGCAATGACGACGCCGGCCGTGCGATTACGCTCTATTGCGACCTGTTCGCACGCGCCTGCATCGACGGCATCGAGCGCGCTCAAGGCGAGCATCATGTCGACATGGGCGCCGCGGTCGATCCGCAGTTCGGCGATATCCCGGCCGAGGGTGCTGCTCCGACCAACGGTGCCGCCAAGGGCAAGATCGGCGCCGTCTACAAGGGCCTCGACGCCCCTGTCGGCCTGGCCGACGACCTCAAGCGCATCAATGGCATCAGCCAGAAGTTCGAAACCAAACTCAACGATCTCGGCGTCTACCACTTCTGGCAGATGACCAAGATGAGCGCCGACGATATCAGCGCCATCGATAACGCCATGAAACTGCGTGGCAAGATGACCAAGGACGATTGGATCGGCCAAGCTAAGAAGCTGCAGGCCGAGATCGAAGCCGTCTAGGCACGCCCGCCTAGCTTCACCTCGAAATTGTCATTGGGCGGGACTACAAGGGTCCCGCCCTTCCTATATTGATCACACGTTGAAAGGATTTTGATTATGGCGGACATCACCGCAGCGATGGTCAAGGAACTGCGCGAGCGCTCAGGCGCCGGCATGATGGACTGCAAGAGCGCCCTGACCGAGAACAAGGGCGACATGGAAGCCGCCATCGACTGGCTGCGCAAGCAGGGGCTGGCCAAGCATTCCAAGAAGGCCGGGCGCATCGCCGCCGACGGCTTGATCGCGATTGCCGGTGAGGCCCATAAGGCCGCCGTCATCGAGGTCAACTCCGAGACCGATTTCGTTGCTCGCAACGAGCAGTTCCAGAAGATGGTGCGCGATATCGCTGCCGTGGCGCTGAAGGTCGGCGGCGACTTCGACAAACTGAAAGCCGCCAAGCTCGGCAAGGGTACGGTCGAAGAGCACCTCAAGGACATGGTCGCCACCATCGGCGAGAACATGACGCTGCGCCGCTCCAAGGGCCTGTCGGTCAAGGAGGGCGCGGTCGCCACCTACATGCACGGCGCGATTGCTCCGATGCTCGGCAAGATCGGCGTGCTGGTCTCGCTGGAGAGCAAAGGCGACAGCGCCAAGGTGATGGAGTTCGGCCGCAAGATCGCCATGCACATCGCCGCCGCGAACCCGCAGGCCGTGACCGAGGCTGAACTCGATCCGGAGCTGCTGGCGCGCGAAAAGGCGCTCTACATCGAGCAGGCCAAGGAGTCCGGCAAGGCAGCCGACATCGCCGCCAAGATGGCCGAGGGACGCCTCAAGAAGGAGTTCATCAACCAGGTGGTCCTGATGAGCCAGGTGTTCGTCATGGACGGCAAGGAAACCGTCGCCAATGTGCTGAAGGCCTTCGAGGCCGAACTCGGCTCACCGGTGAAGATCACGGCATTCGTGCGCTTTGCGCTCGGTGAAGGCATCGACAAGAAGACCGAGGACTTTGCCGCCGAAGTCGCCAAGATGACGCAGAAGTAGATACAGGCAGACGAGATTTGTAAGGGCGGCCGCGAGCCGCCCCTACGCCTCTACCAACACGCCGAAGCTCACAACATGCAGGCAGACATGCCGACACCCATCAAATTCAACCGCCTGCTGCTGAAACTGTCGGGCGAGGCCTTGATGGGGGCGGGCAGCTACGGCATCGACACAGCCATTGTCGAGCAGCTGGCGCACGATATCAAATCTGCCGTCAGCACCGGCACCGAGATGGCGGTTGTGGTCGGCGGCGGCAACATCTTCCGTGGGCTGCAGGGTGCCGCCAAGGGCATGGACCGGGGCACCGCCGACTACATGGGCATGCTTGCGACCGTCATGAACGCGCTGGCGCTGGGCAATGCCCTGGAGCGTATCGATCAGCCAGTCACTGTCATGTCTGCCATCCCGATGCCGACGGTGTGCGAAAATTTCATTCCGCAGCGCGCGCGCCGCCACCTCGGCCGCAAACGCGTGGTGATTTTTGCGGCCGGCACTGGCAATCCGTTCTTTACCACCGATACCACGGCCGCCTTGCGCGCCGCCGAGATGGGTTGCGACGCCATCGCCAAAGCGACCAACGTCGATGGCGTTTACTCCGCCGACCCCAAGAAGGATCCTTCCGCCATCCGCTACGAGACCGTCACTTTCGACGACGTGCTCACCAAGCGGCTCGGCGTGATGGATGCCGCCGCAATCGCGCTTGCCCGCGACAATCAAATACCGATAATTGTGTTTTCGATCCGCGAGCCCGGCAATCTGCTCCGCCTTCTCGCGGGCGAAGCACGAGCGACGATTGTGCGTGATCCGCCGGCCTAGCGCCGATGCCGCCAGAACGCGCCAGCGACAGGGAGACGAAACGATGGCTGCAGCCCCACAGGGAGGCCCCTTCGAGGTCAAGGACTACGAGAAGCGCATGGCCGGCGCGCTCGCGGCTCTCAAGCACGAGTTCGCCGGTTTGCGCACCGGCCGCGCCAACGCCAATCTGCTCGATCCAGTGATGGTCGAAGTCTACGGCCAGCGCATGCCGATCCTGCAGTGCGCGTCCGTTTCGGTGCCAGAGCCGCGCACCATCGCCGTCCAGGTGTGGGACAAGGCGACCGTGGCGCATGTCGAAAAGGCCATCCGCGCCTCCAATCTCGGCATCAATCCAACCGTCGACGGACAGATCATCCGGCTGCGCATGCCCGAGCTCAACGAAGAGCGCCGGCGCGAAATCGTGAAGATCGCACACAAGTACTCCGAGGCGGCCCGTGTGGCCGTGCGCAACGTCCGCCGCGACGGCATGGAAGCGCTCAAGAAGCTCGAGAAGGACAAGAAGATCGGCGAGGACGAGCACCGCAAGTGGTCGGCCAAGATCCAGGAACTTACCGACAAGCATATCAAGGACGTAGACGTTGGGCTGGCTGCCAAGGAAACCGAGATCATGCAGGTCTAGCTCATTGCGTCTAGGGATCGGCTGGTCTTATGTGGTCGCGGGCGCTGAGGATTGGTCGAGGGACGAAGCCGTGCAAGAACTGCCGAAACTGCCACGGCATGTCGCGATCATCATGGATGGCAACGGGCGCTGGGCCAATCAGCGCGGTCTGCCGCGCGTTGAAGGCCACCGGCGCGGCGTCGAATCGGTCCGCAATGTGGTGCGGGCGATGGGCGACATCGGCATACCCTATCTCACTCTGTTCAGCTTTTCGTCCGAGAACTGGTCGCGCCCGAAGTCCGAAATCATGGACCTGATGGGACTGATACGGCTCTTCATCAAGCGCGATCTAGCCGATCTGCACAAGGACAATGTGCGTGTGCGCATTATCGGCGACCGCGCGGGGCTGGACGCCGATATCGTCAAGCTGATCGCCGACGCAGAAACGCTGACGAAAGACAACACTAAGCTCAACCTGACGGTCGCCTTCAACTACGGATCGCGCGCCGAGATTGTGCGTGCAGCCAAGCATCTGGCGGCGGAAGTTTCGTGCGGCAGGCTGAGCGTCGACGACATCACCGCCGAGCGATTTTCCAGCGCGCTCGATACAGGCGATCTGCCCGATCCGGATCTCTTCATCCGCACCAGCGGCGAGCAGCGGCTTTCCAACTTCCTGCTCTGGCAGCTGGCCTATGCTGAGTTCGTGTTCGTCGAAACCTACTGGCCCGATTTCAACCGGACCCACCTGGAAGCGGCCATCGCCACCTACCAATCGCGCGACCGGCGCTTTGGCGGCCTCACCCGGCAGCAGAGCGCATGAGCGCGGAGCCGCTGCAATGAGCACCCCGACAGGTCCGGTTCCGGCCGGGTCCGATGGTCCGAACGAACTGATGCTTCGCATCGTGTCGGGTCTGGTGTTGGCTGCTCTGACGGTTGGCGCGGTGTGGGCCGGGACTTGGCCGTTCGGGCTCTTGTTGGCCTTGGTCGCCGGGATAGCGGCCTGGGAGTGGGGCCGCGTGGTGCGCCAAGCGCCGTTCGATGGATTGCTCATTCTGCACGTGGTTTCGGTTGTGATTGCGGCCTTCCTCGCGACCGCCAGTTATGGCGTTCCAGCCGCGATTGGCCTGCTGGTGGTGGCGATCGTCATGCTGGTGCTGCGCTGGCGCCAGCGCGATGTCCTGACCGGACTAGGCGTATTGGCGACAGGCCTGCCGAGCGTTTCGTTAGCCTGGCTGAGGACAGATGCCGCGCACGGCTTCCAGGCCGTGCTGTTCGTACTGTTGGTGGTCTGGGCCACTGACATCGGCGGATACGTCTTCGGCCGCGCAATCGGGGGGCCCAAACTGCTGGAGCGCATCTCACCCAACAAGACTTGGGCCGGCGCGCTCGGCGGATTGCTGCTGGCTGGCGTCGCCGGTTGGTTGACGGGTTGGGCTGTGGCCAGTTCCGATCTTGCGGCAGTGACGTTGCAGGCTGTGGTGCTAGGACTTGCCGCTGTTATGGGCGACCTTGCCGAGTCAGCGCTGAAGCGCCGCTTCGGCCGTAAGGACGTTAGCAACCTGATCCCCGGCCATGGCGGCATTCTCGATCGCGTCGACGGCCTGATGGCGGCGGCCATCGTGGCGGCGCTGCTCGTCATGTTGCGCAGCCCGGTAAACCCTGGTGCAGGATTGCTGTTCTTGCCTTGATCACCGCAATGATGGCATGGTTAACACCGCCAAGGTTTGGCAATCTTGACTTCGCGGCACGGCAAGCCGATATGCTCGACGTGGCCGCTCGGGGCTTGTCCCGCAGCTTCACCATGCGTTGCAAGAGGACGCCGCAACGCTAGGTTTTTCGAGGTTGCGACATGGGCATGTGGTACCACAGGCACAGTTTCCTGGAAGGGTTTTGAATGGATCTGCAGTCCCTCATGGGGTCTGCGGCATTGCCATATTGGCTGATGCTGCCGGCGTTCCTGTTCGTCATCACCGTGATCATCGTCGTACACGAGTTGGGCCACTACATCGCGGCGCGGGCCTGCGGCGTGAACGTTGCGGCCTTCTCGCTCGGCTTCGGTCCTGAGATCGCGGCCTACACCAGCAAGTCGGGCACACGCTGGCGGCTCGCGCTCTATCCGCTCGGCGGATATGTCAAGTTCATCGATGACGACAATGCTTCGAGCGTTCCAACCAGCGCGGAGCTTCAGGACCAGGAACGCGCCAAGGGCGACGAAGAGGCGCGCAAGGGCTTTTACCACCTCAAACCGGTGTGGCAGCGCGCCATCATTGCGGCCGCAGGACCGATTGCCAATTTCATCCTGGCGGTGGCGATTTTCACAGTCTTTACAATGGCAATCGGCGAACTTCAGCGCCCAGTCGTGATCGACAAGGTGGAGCCCGGCATGCCGGCCGCCAAGGCGGGAATTCAGGCCGGCGACACCATCCTGTCAATCGACGGCATGCCGCTGCCTAATTTCGAGCGGCTGTCGCTGATCGTCAATACCAGCGCGGATCGCGAACTGCCGGTGGTGATCAGTCGCGGCGGCCAGCAGCTGACCGTGAAGGTGACGCCGGAACTCACCGATTCTACCGATATCCTTGGCGGCCAGCAGAAGGTCGGCAAGATCGGCATCCAGCAATTGGGCAGCGACGAGGAACCCAAGATCCGGTCGGTTGGCGCCGTGGAGGCGTTGCAACTCGGCTACACCAAGACCAAACTTCTCATTCAGGCTGTACAACGCGGCATGTGGGATCTGGTGGTTGGCCGGCAGTCGCTATGCGCCATCGCGGGGCCGACCAAAATGGCCCAGGCCGCCGGCGTGGTGGCGAGCTACGGCGCTGACAAACTGATCAATTTTCTGGCCTTCATTTCCATTGCGATTGGCATGACCAACCTGCTGCCGATCCCGATCCTGGATGGCGGGCATCTGGCCTTCTACGCCATCGAGGCCGCCAGGGGCAAACCGCTGAGCCAAAGGACGCAGGAGGTCGCTTTTCGGATTGGCTTGGGCATCGTGCTCATGTTATTGGTGGTAACGATTGTTAATCACCTGACCGGGTGCGTCCGCCCCTGGTTCCTGGGGTGATTTTGTGCCGTTAAGGAGGCCTTGACCGAATCGGTCTTGGGATAAGTACGTTTAGCGCCTCGCGCAAGAGGCGGTATATGCAATATGAAGGTCGAACAACGCACAGGCGGAACTATGTCGCACTGGGCCAACACCTTCGTGTCGCAGAGTTGGGGTTTGCTTGCGGCAGCGCGGGCAACGCCGGTGGGGACCGGCGGTAAGAGAGATCAGGGGCACTATTTCGATGGCAGGCGTAAAGAGGGTTTTGGCGTCCGGGGCGTGTATGGTCCTCTACGCGCTCATTTTGCTCACGACTGTGCTTGTTGGCGAGGCCACCATTGCTTCGCCGGCAGCTGCGCAGGGCGCAGTGATTTCGCAGATCATGGTGCAGGGCAACCGCCGTGTTGAGGCGGAAACCGTCCGGTCCTACGTGACCTTGAGCGTCGGCAGCCCATACGATGCGGGCAAGGCCGACGAATCGATCCAGAATCTTTTCAGCACCGGCCTGTTCGGCGACGTGCGCATCGAGCGCAAGGGGTCGGCCGTGGTGATCGCCGTGGTCGAGAACCCGGTCATCAACAAGGTCGTGTTCGAGGGCAACAAGGAAGTCGAAGACAAGACGCTCGAGGGCGAGGTGCAAGTCCGTCCGCGCTCGATCTTCACCAAGGCCAAGGTGCAGGCCGACGTGCAGCGCATCCTCGACATCTATCAGAAGCAGGGACTTTTTGCGGCTACCGTTGAGCCCAAGGTCATCGAGCTGGAACAGAACCGCATCAATCTGGTCTACGAGATCAACGAGGGGCCGAGCACCAAGGTGCAAAGCATCCACTTCGTCGGCAATCATGCTTTCTCGGACACGCAGCTGAAGGAAGTCGTCACCACTTCCGAGAAGAGCTGGTTGAGCTGGTTCAAGAGCACCGACGTCTACGACCCGGACCGTCTCAATCTGGACCGCGAACTGCTGCGCCAGTTTTACCTCAAGAATGGCTATGCCGACGCGCAGATCGTGTCCGCAACCGCCGATCTCGATCGCAGCGGCAAGGGCTTCTACATCACCTTTACCGTCGAAGAGGGCGAAGCCTTCACGTTCGGCGATATCACCGTCACCTCGTCGCTGGAAGGCGTGAACGGCAACGATCTCGTAAGCAAGGCGACCACTTTCAAGGGGCAGACCTACAACGTCAGCAAGATCGAGAAGTCGGTCGAGGCCATGACGCTCAAGTTGGCTGGTGAGGGCAATGCCTTCGCGGTCGTGCGCCCCAAACCGAACCGCGACGATGCCGCCCGCACGATTGGCATCGACTACGTGCTGGAGACCGGGCCGAAGATCTATATCGAGCGCATCGATATTCTGGGCAATATCCGCACCGAAGACCGCGTCATTCGCCGCGAATTCAAGCTGCAGGAAGGCGACGCCTTCAACCGCTTGCTGGTCACGCGCGCCAAGGAGCGTCTGCAGGGCCTGGGCATCTTCAAGACTGTCGACATCAGCAGCCAGCAGGGCAGCGGTCCGGACCGAATGGTGTTGTCTGTCAACGTCGAAGAGACCTCGACCGGCGAAGTATCGTTCGGCGGCGGCTATTCGACCTCGGAAGGCATCATTGGCGACATTTCGTACAAGGAGCGCAATCTGCTCGGCAAAGGGCAGTTCCTGTCGTTGACCTTCTCGGGCAGCCTGACGCGCGCCCAGGTCGATCTGAGCTTCACCGAGCCGCGCTTCCTGGATAGCAATGTCTCGGCTGGTTTCGATGTGTTCCACAAGGAGACCAATTATCTGACCTCGTCGGGCTACAAGCTGCGCCGTTCGGGCTTCGATGTGCGCCTTGGCTTCCCGCTCAGCGATGAGGTGGGCGTATCGACCCGTTACACGCTGGCGCGTGACGAGATTTTCGATATCTGCGCAACCGGCAGCACCAACTGCGTCGTTCCGAACAATTCGATCGTGGAGGGCGCGACCTGGACATCGGCGGTCGGTTATACGCTGGCCTACGACGCGCGCAACGTGAAGAACAACCCGACCAAAGGCGTCTACATGGAGCTGTCGCAGGACCTGGCGGGCTTGGGCGGCGATGCGCGTTACCTGCGCAGCAATGCCGAGCTGCGCGCCTATTACCCGCTGATGGACAAGGTCACCCTGGTTGGGCGCGCCATTGGCGGAAACATCACTCCGTGGGGCGGGGTCGACCTGCGCAGCAGCGATCTGTTCTTCAAAGGTGGCGAGACCATTCGCGGCTTTGCCAACTCCGGCTACGGTCCGCGCGACAAATCGAATGGCTTGGCGCTTGGCGGCGAATTCTATTACGGAGCAACGGCTGAGGTCAGGTTCCCGCTACCGTTTGTTCCTGAAGATCTGGGGCTAGGCGGAGCATTCTTTGCCGACGCTGGCTCGCTGTGGAAAACCAATGACGGGACGATCAGTGCGATCAACGCCGTCGATCCAGCCAATTTGGTCGACAACAACGTGCTGCGCTCCTCGGTCGGCGCCAGCTTGACCTGGAACTCACCGCTCGGACCCTTGCGCGCCGACTATGCCTATGTCCTCAGCAAGGACGTGAACGACGAGACCCAGGCCTTCAAGTTCGGCGCCGCCACGCGCTTCTAACGTTTGCAATGCGTCGCGACAGCCTTTAGCTCTGTCGCGACGCAGTGCATGGTCGGCCGCTGCGCACTGCTTGAGTTGTCGCCCACATCCAAGCCCCAGCGAGCCCTATGCAGCACCCTGGTTTTTTTGATCGTGCAGCACCGCTGTCGCTCGGCGATCTAGCGGTGATTGCTGATCCGCAAACGCCGCTTGCGGTCGATTCAGCCATTTCGATTGAGGATGCTCGTCCGCTCGATCTGGCAGGCCGCAACGACGTCAGCTTTCTCGACAACCGGAAGTACGTTCCGCAATTGCGCAAGACGCAGGCGCGTGCCTGTTTCGTCGCTCCGGAGTTTGCGGCGCAGGTTCCAGACGGTACGATCGCGCTGGTCACCCGCGAGCCTTATCGCGCATTTGCCACGGCTCTCGCCCGCTTTTATCCCGGCGCATCGCGTCCGCGCGTCGCCGAAATGGGCGGCGAGCCCGGACCCATTCACTCCACTGCCCGCATCGAAGACGGCGCGACCATCGAACCTGGCGCCATCATCGGCCGCGAGGCCCGCATCGGCCGCGGCACCATCGTCGCGTCCGGCGCCATGGTCGGCTACCGCGTCACCGTCGGCCGCGATGGCTTCATCGGCCCCAACGCCGTGCTCACCCATGCGCTGGTTGGCGACCGCGTTATCTTGCATGCCGGCGTCAAGGCCGGCCAGGACGGTTTCGGTTTCGCCATGGGCCGCAACGGCCACCTGAAAGTGCCGCAGATCGGCCGCGTCATCATCCAGGACGACGTCGAGATCGGCGCCAACACCACCATCGACCGCGGCGGCCTTAAGGATACGGTCATCGGCGAGGGGACAAAAATCGACAACCTCGTACAGATCGGGCACAACGTCGTCATCGGACGGCATTGCGTGATTGTCGGTATGGTTGGCATCTCAGGCTCGGCGGAGCTGGGCGATTTCGTCGTGGTCGGCGGCCAGGCCGGCATCGTCGGGCATATCAAGATCGCCAGCGGCGTCCAGATTGCCGGAGGATCGGGTGTGACGCACGATATCACTCAGCCAGGGCGCTATGGCGGCGCGCCGGCCAAGCCATTGGTGCAATTCGCGCGCGAGATCGCCGCCCTCAAGCAGCTGGCATCGCGCGCCAAAGACTAACTGGAGTTGCGGGACATGAGCGAAGACAGTCCGAAGCGGGAGCTGCGCAAGGCCGATATCGCGCGCATCATGAAACTGCTGCCGCATCGCTACCCATTCCTGATGATCGACAAGATCGTGGACATGGACGGCGACCAGTCGGCCACTGGCATCAAGGCCGTGACCATCAACGAGCCGTTCTTCCAGGGCCATTTCCCGCAGTTCCCGGTCATGCCGGGCGTGCTGCTGATCGAGGGCATGGCGCAGACCGCAGGCGCGCTGTGCGCCGACGCCATGGGCGAGACCTACGAGCCGACGCTGGTGTTCTTCATGAGCATCGACAACGCGAAATTCCGCCGCCCAGTGCTTCCTGGCGATACCGTACACTATCATGTGAAAAAGATCCGCTCGCGCGGCCGCGTCTTCCGCTTCGCCTGCGAGGCAAAGGTGAACGGCCAGTTGGTGGCTGAGGCCGAGATCGGCGCCATGATCACCGATCCTTCGGTGCTGGAAAAACCGCAGAGCTGACCGGGATCGCGCTTTCGCCCCAGCGTCATCCCTCCTAGTATCTGCTCAGATGTTTTGACGAGTAAACGCAGGTCGAAGGACGCCCCGGCATGGCTGACATTCACAAATCTGCGGTCATCGACAAGAGCGCCAAGCTCGGCAAGGACGTGGCGGTCGGCGCGTTTTGCGTCATCGGACCCGATGTGGTACTCGGTGACGGCGTCAAGCTGCATTCCCACGTCGTCATTGCGGGCCGAACCAGCATCGGCGCCAACAGCGAGCTCTACCCGTTCGCGTCCATCGGCCATGCCCCGCAGGACCTCAAGTACAAGGGCGAACCGTCCACCCTGACCATTGGCGCCAATTGCATCATCCGCGAGGGCGTGACCATGAACCCCGGCACCGAGGGCGGCGGCATGATCACCAGCGTCGGCGACAATTGCGCCTTTCTCGCCAATTCGCACGTCGGCCATGATTGCCGCATCGGCAATAATGTCATCATGTCGAACGGCGCGCTAGTTGCCGGCCATTGCACGGTTGGCGACTTCGCCATCCTCGGCGGCGGGGCCGGCGTGCTGCAGTTCAGCCGCATCGGTGCCCACTCGTTCCTGGGCGGCATGTCGGCGCTGCAGAACGACCTCATCCCCTATGGCATGAGCGTCGGCAATCGCGCCTATCTCAACGGTCTCAACATTGTCGGCCTGCAGCGCCGCGGCTTTTCGCGCGCGGACATCCAGAGCCTGCGCCGCGCCTACCGGCTGTTGTTCGCCAATGAGGGTACGCTGATGGAACGCGTCGAGGATGTCTCGGCCGAGTTCAAGGACAACCCGATCGTGGTGGAAATCGTCGAGTTCATCCGCGCCGGCGGAGGCAAGCGCGCTCTGTGTACGCCGCACGACGGGGCGTCAGACTGAGCGGCTGCGGCCATGGCTGACGGCAGGCTCGCTATTCTTGCTGGCGGCGGCGCGTTGCCACGCATTATTGCCAGTGAGGCAGTGGCGGCCGGCCGAGAGGTCCACATTCTTGCGATCGACGGATCCTTCGGCGCCTGGCCCGATGCGCCCTGTCCGATGACGCCGGTGGGCATGGGCCAGGTCGGCCGCATTCTCGATACGCTGCGCCGCAACGATTGCCGCGAGATGGCGATTGCCGGCAGTGTCGTCCGCCCCGAGATCACGCGGCTGAAACTGGACTTCGGCGCGCTGATCAACCTGCCGCGCCTCACCGGCATCATGCTCGGCGGCGACAATCATCTGTTGACGACCGTTGTGCGCTTCTTCGAGCAACGCGGCATCCGCGTGGTTGGCGTCGACGAGATCGCGCCGGCGTTGCTGGCCGGTGCGGGCGTCTTGGGCCGTGTGCGTCCCGATGCGCGCGGTGCCGGCGACATTGCACGCGGCATGGAAGTGGCCAAGGCGCTTGGAGCGCTCGACATCGGCCAGGCCGCCGTGGTGGATCGCGGCTACGTGCTGGCCGTGGAAGCGGCCGAAGGGACGGATGCGCTGCTGGAGCGCGTCGCCGATTTGCGGCGTAAACGGAACAGGCTGACGGGTCGCCGCCGCGGCGTGCTGGTCAAGCGCGTGAAACCGGGGCAGGACAGGCGCGTCGATCTGCCGACCATCGGCCCACGGACGGTTGAACTGGCCGCCGCCGCCAACCTCGCGGGGATCGGCGTGCATGCGGGCGGTGTGATCCTGCTGGAGCGGGAACACGTGCTGGCGAATGCCGATGCGGCTGGACTGTTCATTGTGGGGGTGGCTGATGGCGAACTCTGACCAGCGCTGGCAGCCCGGCACACCGCTGCGTGTGTTCGCCGTGGCGGGCGAGCATTCCGGCGACCGGCTTGGCGGCAAGCTGCTGGCGGTGCTGCGCCAGCGGCTGGGCGACGATCTGATCGTGCAAGGCGTGGGCGACCACGAAATGCTGGCGGCTGGCCTGAAACCCATTTTTCCGATGTCCGATATCGCCGTCATGGGGCTCGGCGACGTCGTGAAGCGCCTGCCGCTGATCGTGCGCCGCGTCTACCAGACCGTGGCCGCCGCGCGGGCCTTCAATCCGCATCTGCTGCTGATCATCGACAGTCCCGATTTCACGCATCAGGTGGCGAGCCGGTTCCGCAAGGCGCGCCCCGATGTGCCGATCATCGACTATGTCTCCCCCACCGTCTGGGCCTGGCGTCCAGGTCGGGCCAGGAAGATGGCGCGCTACACGGATCATCTCTTGGCGTTGCTGCCGTTCGAACCGGAGGCGCATGCCCGGCTTGGCGGTCCGCCCTGCAGCTACGTCGGTCATCCGCTGGCGGAGCGATTGACCTGGATGCTTGGGCTCGATCCCGAGGCGCTGTCGGCCCACCTTGGATTGGCGCGGCAGCGGCCGGTCCTGGTGGTGCTCCCCGGCAGCCGGCGCGGCGTGATCAAACGTATGCTGCCGGATTTCCGCGAAACGGTGCGGCTACTAAGCGAGCGCCCGATCCCGCCCGAGGTGATCCTGCCAACCATAGAGGAGCGGCGCGACGAACTGGCGGCTCTTACCGCCGACTGGCCGCTGAAACCGCACATCGTCACCGGCGAGGACGACAAATTCGCGGCCTTCAGGCTGGCGCGCGCTGCGCTTGCGGCCTCTGGGACTGTCACGCTGGAGTTGGCTGCGGCAGGCTGCCCCGCCGTGGTCGCCTACCGGATCGGCTCCGTGGCCTACCAGCTGAAATGGCTCACCAACGCGCCCTCGATCGTGCTCGCCAATCTGGTGCTGGGGCGTAATATGTACCCGGAATATCTCGATCCGGATATTAATGCAAATGTGCTGGCGGCGCGCGTTGGCGAGCTGCTGGACGACACGCCGGCGCGGGCTGCTCAGCTTGCCAGCCTGGCGGAAACTCCGGGGAAGCTCGCACCACCCGGCGTCAGCCCGAGCGAGATCGGCGCGGATATTGTTCTGAAGTTCGCTGAATTAGGACGGAATGCATCGGTGGCGTAGGGGCGGCTTGCGGCCGCCCTCGCTCAACGGACTCGCTGCACGAGGGCGGCCGCAAGCCGCCTCTACCAATTCCGTCCGCCCAAAGATTACCCCCGCGCCGCCAGGGCCACGTAGTCGCGCCGCGCCGATCCCGTATAGAGCTGCCGCGGCCGGCCAATGCGCTGGTTCGGATCCTCGATCATCTCGGTCCACTGAGCGATCCAGCCGACGGTGCGCGCGAGCGCAAACAGCGCCGTGAACATCGAGGTCGGGAAGCCCATAGCCTTCAGCGTGATGCCCGAATAGAAATCCACATTGGGATAGAGTTTGCGGGCGAGGAAATACTCGTCGCTGAGCGCAATCCGCTCCAGCTCCATGGCCACATGCAGCAGCGGATCGTCGGGATGGCCGAGCGCCGCCAGCACTTCGTGACAGGTCTTCTGCATCACCTTGGCGCGCGGGTCATAGTTCTTGTACACCCGGTGTCCAAAGCCCATCAGCCGCGTGTGCTCGTTCTTGTCCTTCACCTTGGCAAGAAACGCCGGGATCTTCTCGACTGTGCCGATTTCCTGCAGCATGCTGAGCGCCGCCTCGTTGGCGCCGCCATGCGCGGGCCCCCACAGGCAGGCGATGCCGGCCGCAATGCAGGCGAACGGATTGGCACCCGATGAACCCGCCAGCCGCACCGTCGAGGTCGACGCATTCTGCTCATGATCGGCATGCAGAATGAAGATCCGATCCAAGGCGCGCGCCAGCACCGGGTTCACCACATAGGACTCGCACGGAATGGCAAAGCACATCTGCAGGAAATTGGCCGCATACGCCAGATCGTTGCGAGGATAATTGAACGGCTGCCCGACATGATACTTATACGCCATAGCCGCGATGGTCGGCATCTTGGCGATCATGCGGTGGCTGGCGACCATGCGCTGGTGCGGATCGCGAATGTCGGTCGAGTCGTGGTAGAAGGCCGACAGCGCGCCGACCACGCCGACCATGACCGCCATCGGATGAGCATCGCGCCGGAAACCGGAATAGAAGCGGTTCATTTGCTCGTGCAGCATGGTGTGGCGCGTGATCGAGGTTTCGAACTTTTTGAACTCGGCCTGGTTCGGAAGCTCCCGGTGCAGCAAGAGATAGCAGGTCTCGAGGAAGTTCGAGGTCTCGGCCAGTTGCTCGATCGGGTAGCCGCAATAGAGCAGCTCGCCCTTGTCGCCATCGATGTAGGTGATGGCGCTGTCGCAGGCGGCCGTGGAGGTAAAGCCCGGATCATAGGTGAAGCGCCCGGACTTCTTGTAGAGGTCGGATATGTCCACCACATCCGGCCCGATGGTGCCCTGGCGCACGGGGAAGTCGTAGGCCTCGGCGCCGATCGAGAGCTTGGCGGTGGCGGCGGTGGCGGTCTTGGGATCGGCCATGAGGGGCGCTCCGTTGCGTGCTGAAATGGTCGAGCGCACTATGGCGAGGGGGCGGGTATATTGCAATGCAGCATTGGCGCGGAGTGAAGCGCTGGCGTAGGGGCGCATCGCAACGCGCCCGCCGTGCTGCCAAGTGCCAGACACGAAGACGTGCCCGTTTGGCGCGACGGGCGCGTTGCGATGCGCCCCTACACCCCGGCCCCACCTCACCGTAACGTTCTATTACCCTTGTGCTCCTTGCGCCACTTCCCAGGCCGCGCAAATCATGCCACCTTGAAGACCGGTTTCAACAACGGGAAGGAGGTGATCCGATGTCGAGTGGGATCCATGCGCTGTCGGTGATCAAGCTGTCAGGCACGTGTGCGATGGAGCACCTTCTCTCGCAGGCGTGACGGGCAGTGGTCTGTCGCTGAGTATCTAGCGGACGGCCCTGGCCGCACGATAGCCAATCCTACGGAGGCCGCCTCGGGATATCGGGGCGGCCTTTTTTGCTGGGCGGGGCAATTTGTGCTACAATGAAACCCGAGGAGACATCTCATGAGCAATGCTGTCGTGCGCGCCCGCATCGATGAGGAAACCAAGGACGCCGCCGCGGCGGTTCTTGAGGCCATGGGCCTCACGGTTTCCGACGCTGTTCGCCTGCTGCTGGTACGGATTGCCAAGGATCGCGCCCTGCCCTTTGCGCCGCTGACGCCAAACGAGGAAACTGTCGCGGCCATGCGCGAGGCGCGACGCGGCAAGCTCAAGCGCCATGTCGGCGCCAAGGCGCTGCTTAAGTCGCTCAATGCGGGCGATTGAACACACCAGCCGTTTTAAGCGTGACTACAAGCGCGAGAAGAGAGGGGCCCTGGGCGGACGGCTCGACGTGGTCCTGACGCAAGTTGTGGAGTTGCTGGCAACCGATACCCCTTTGCCGCCGCGCTTCAAGGATCATCCGCTGACGGGCGACTGGCGCGACTTCCGCGATTGCCATCTCCGGCCGGATTTGGTGTTGATCTATCGCAAGTCCGGGGCGGCGGTGTTGCAGCTGGTGCGATTGGGGTCGCATAGCGAGTTGGGGTTGTGAAGGGGGGCGCGCGCGACGGAGGCGACGGCATGCAACAGATAACAATCTTGGATTTGGACGACAGGCTCAACGAACGGCTAAAACAGCGCGCCGCCAGACATGGGCGTTCGATTGAATCCGAAGCCGCAAGCATTTTGCGCGCCGCGCTCGCAGCAGCTCCGAACGACAATGGGCCGGCTTCCGGCAACCTTGGCGAGGCCATCCGCGCGATCGTCGAGCCGTTGGGCGGGTTCGAATTTCGAATTCTGGCGCGCAATATCGGCAGCCGCGACCTTCTGGACTTCCGATAATTTGGCATGAACAGAGACCTTACGTCTGCAACATCATCGTTGGGTGCGCGTCTGTAGACGAGATCAATGAAAGCTCCTCTTTTAAGGACTCCATCACTCTCCGCTCGGCTTTGTCAATATCAGACAATTTATCGAGCTCGTTTATCGCTTGCAATCCATAGTGCGCGGCCTGTTTCCAAACCACTGAAACATTTTTGTTTTGCTTACTTGCATCTTCGCCATTAATAGTGCCTTCTCGCAGTCTATCAACCAGCGACTTAGCAGCTTGCGTACTTGCATGAAAGGCTATAACGGCGCGACTGGCTCTTGTTGGCAATGTAGATATTCGTGGCGCCAATGCGAAGAATATTCTTGGCTCGACTGGCTCAAAGAATACAAAATGCTCCCGACCGACGGTCTTGTCCGGATGCTTCAATGCAGCGTTCGCAATCGAACCGCAATTTGCAACTGAGTCACATTGATTGCATGTTTCAAGTAATAGTGCGGTAGCTACGGCTCTTCCGTCGCGGCGACAATTCCAGGCGTCTCGTCCAATGGAGAAAATCCCAGAAATTACAATGCCAAATATGGCTCCACCTGCTGTGATCAGCGCTGCAACAACTCTGGCGTCATTCGAGAGCTGGCCCAGCGCACTGAAAAGAACGTTGTTCCAGCCGACAAAGCCAACTACTACGACGATAAGTGCAGCAATCGCAGTGGCAATAGGGTGTGATTCTGTGAACTCCCGCAGCATACTACACCTACCCACTCACCTTCACCGCGAACGCAAACGCCAGCGCAGTCTCCTTCAGCCGCTCGAACCTCCCCGACGCCCCGCCATGCCCAGCGTCCATATTGATCTTCATCACTAGCAAATTCTCATCCGTCTTCTTGGCGCGCAGTTTCGCCACCCACTTGGCCGGCTCCCAATAGGTCACGCGCGGGTCCGTCAGGCCGCCCATCGCCAGGATGGCCGGGTAGGCTTTCGCTTCCACGTTGTCATACGGCGAATAGCTCAGCATGTAGCGGAACGCCGCCTCATCCGTGATCGGATTGCCCCATTCCTTCCACTCCGGAGGCGTCAGCGGCAGCGTGTCGTCCAAGATCGTGTTCACCACATCCACAAACGGCACCTCGGCCACGATCCCGCGCCAGAGGTCCGGCGCCATATTGGCCACCGCCCCCATCAGCAACCCGCCAGCCGAGCCGCCGTGGGCTACGATCTTCCCGCGCGACGTGAACTTCTGAGCGGCCAAATACTCGCCCGCGGCGATAAAATCCGTGAACGTGTTGATCTTCTTGTCGAGCTTGCCGTCCGTGTACCAGTGGTACCCCTTGTCCTTGCCGCCGCGGATGTGCGCGATGGCGTAGACCCAGCCGCGATCTACCAGCGATAGCCGCGACACCGAAAAGCTCGCGGGCATGGCGTAGCCGTATGAGCCGTAGCCGTAGAGCAGCAGCGGGGCGGAGCCATCCAGCTTGGTTCCCTTCCGGTACATCAGCGACACCGGCACCAGCTCGCCGTCCTTGGCCGGGGCCATGACGCGGCGGCTGACGTAGTCTTCGGCGCGGTGGCCCGAGGGAACTTCCTGCACTTTTCGCAGGGTGCGGGCGCGGGTTTCCATGTCGTAGTCCCAGGTCTCGGTGGGACGGGTGAGGGACGAATAGACGAAGCGGATGGACGTGGTGTCGAACTCGAAACCGTCCAGAAACCCAAGCGAATAGGCCTCTTCGTCGAACGCGATGGCGTGTTCGGCCCCATCCGAGAGCCGGCGGATGACGATGCGTGGCAGGCCGTCCTCGCGCTCCAGGCGGACCAGGTGGTTCTTGTACGCCGTCATGGCCAGGATCAGCCGGCCCTTGCGGTGCGGTTCCAGCACCGTCCAGTTTTCGCGGCCAGGCGCATCGACCGGGGCGGTCACGATGCGGAAATCCTCCGCGCCGTCCGAGTTGGTGAGAATGTAAAGCAGCTTGCCGGAGTGCTCGATATTGTACTGATGGTCCGGCTCGCGTGCAGCCACGAGCATCGGCGTGGCTTCGGGATGCTCGGTATCGATCAACCGAAGCTCCGTCTGCGTATGATCTCGCACATGCACGATCACGAACCGCCCGCTCTGGGTGTCGCCGACGCCCACGAACATGCCCGTGTCGGCCTCGGCATAGATGCAGGCGTCCTGGGCAGCCGGTGTCCCCAGCACATGGCGATGCAGCGTCAGCGAGCGGTGGTTGTCGTCCAGCAGCGTGTAGTAGAAGGACTTGGCATCCGGCGACCAGATCATCGCTCCGGCGGCATTGCGGATCTCGTCGGAAAGGTCCTTCCCGGTCGCGAGGTCGCGCACGCGCAGGGAACAGAATTCCGAGCCGGTGTCGTCGACGGCATAGCCGAGCAGGCGGTGATCGGGGCTGTGGCGGTGGTATTCCAGCGCCCAATAGGGGCTGGCTTTGGACATGGCGTCGCCATCCAGCATCACCTGTTCCTCGCCGCCATCGCGCGGCAGCCTCACGATGCGCGGATGCTCGCTGCCGGTGACGAACCGCTGTGTGTAGGCCCACGGTCCGTCTGGCGAGGGCACGCCAGAATCGTCCTCCTTGATGCGGCCCTTTATCTCGGCGAACAGCTCGGCCTGCAGCGCCTCGGTATCGGCCAACGAGGCGGCGGTATAGGCGTTCTCGGCCTCGAGATGAGCGCGGATGCGCTGATCCAGCACCTCCGGCTTTTTCATCACTTCCTGCCATTTCGGATCGCGCAACCAAGCATAGTCGTCCTGGATGGTGACGCCATGGCAAGTGTAGCTGTGATGCTCAATCGGAGCAATCGGCGGCGTGCGGGTCGTCTGGGGCGGAGTGCTCATGCCGGAGAATCTGGCATTGAAGCGCGGCGGGGACAAGAGGGGGGGGTGAGTGGTGAGTGGTGAGTGGAAAGAAGAACTGGCAGGCGCCAGGTCCTTCCTACCCACTCACTACTCCCAACTCACCACCCACCCCATTCTCACTCCGTCGGCTCGAACGTCATCGCCACGCCGTTCATGCAATAGCGCAGCCCCGTCGGCTTGGGGCCATCCGGGAACACGTGGCCTAAGTGCGCATCGCAGTTGGAACAGCGCACTTCGGTGCGGCGCATGAAGAAGCCGTTGTCCTCATGCTCGCTAACGGCATCTTTGCTCAGCGGCTGGAAGTAGCTCGGCCAGCCGGTGCCACTTTCAAATTTGGCATCGGAAGCGAACAGCGCCTGCCCGCAGCAAACGCAAGAGAACGTGCCCGCGCGCTTCTCCTTGTTCAGCGGGCTCGTCCCCGCCCGTTCGGTGCCATGTTTGCGCGCGACCTGGAACGCCTCGGGCGAGAGCTGCGCCTTCCATTCGGCCTCGGATTTCACGACTTTGGGAGCGCTGACAGTTTTGGCCATGATGTAATCCATTTGGATGATGTGCCGGTTGCGGTGAAGCGCAATATGGGCTGAACGGCGGTTCGATAGGAGAGCGGGCGGACTTCAACTTCTCGCGTGCGCGGCGTGAGCGCAAGGGGGAGCCTCTTTCGGAGGAGCTTCATCTTCGTTCCGAGCCCGAGCCAAGTCACACTTCCGTTGCCTCAGTCCGCCATATGCTCGATGCTGTTTGATTGTGTCCTCATCTTATGGAACACTCCCAATCGGCTGTGACTGATGCGTTGGCAGAGGGTAATCCCGATGTTGTTCAGCAGAGACCGTAAGCCGAAGTTCGCCTTCGTGCTGGGTATCGGAACATATCTGCACGCCCAGCATCTCGCCAATCCCGTGCACGATACCGCCGCCGTTTCGGCCGAGCTGAAGCGCGCGGGCTATGACGTCGAGACCTGGATCGATCTCGACAAGCGGAACATCGAGACGCGGATTGAGGCCTTCATCAAGCGTGCGGGCACCTGCGACACGCTGCTGATCTACTATTCCGGGCACGGCATTCAGCTGGCCGACGGCGCCAGCCTCAAGAACTACATCGTGCCGAAGGATTTCAGTTTCGACGCCGACGATCCGATCCGCGGACTGGTGTCGGTGCAGCATTTGCTGGACCGCATGTCGGCGGCCGAGAACAAGATCATCTTCCTGGACGCCTGCCGCGATACCGCAGGGCTTGAGCGCACGCTGCGCGCGGCGCCGAGTTCGGGGCCAGGGCAAGTGTCGGCGCCCGAAATGGGCGGCAGCGGTATCTCTGTCGCGGGAACGCGCAGCATAGGTCTCTCGGCCTTGCGACCACTGCACCGCCCGCAGTTGAAAGTTGGCACCTTCCTGGCCTTCGCTTCGGAGGCCGGCGAACTAGCCGACGACGGCAGGGAAGGGCATCTCAGCCCGTTCACCGCGGCCGTGGTGCGCTACATCGGCACGCGCGGTCTGGATGTGGTGACCATGGCCCAACTGGTGGCCAAGGACGTGCGCGCTGCCACCGAGGGGCGTCAGGTGCCCTGGACCAACTCGAACCTGGTGGACACCTGCCAAATCTACGACCGCGATCCCGGCCCAGTTTGGATTATGGGCGCTCTTGGCGCGCTGTCAGGCGCTGTCAGCGCGATCTTCCTGATCGACGTCCACAGGGGCGGTCCGGACATCCAGCCGCCGATCCTGGCCGATGTCATAGCCAACAAGCTCCTGCTCCTGTCGTCGCTGCCGCTCGGGGCCACGCTGGGCTTTGGCGCCTATATGTGGGGTCGCAAGACGCGCTCGCCCTGGCTGGGGATTGCCACTGGTGTGCTGTTTGTCGTCATCGCGGCTGCCATGCGGCTGTGGTTCGCCGGTATCGCCACGGTCGAGAAACTCAAACCGATCTACGAGGCGATCGGGCACGGCGATCTGAAATTGAGTGATCTCAGGTCTGTGGATCCTGTGTTTTGGTATGTGCTGGTACTGAGCATACTGGTAACGACTTTCATCGGCATGTCGACGATCCTGGTCGGACACATCTTCTTCCGTTCGATGCGTGATATCCCGCGCCTTGCCACTGGCGCGCTGCTAGGCGCCGCTGCGGTGCCCTTGTTCCTGATATTTGCTGCTGTCAACAGCTTGTACGTTGCTTTGTTCGGTGGGCTGCATACCGGTTTCCAGATCGCCAGCATCGTGCTCTCAGGCATGATCTGGGAAGGCGCGCTCGGCGCCAACGCGGGTTGGGCCTATTGGTGGCATGTGGCGCTGCCGGATAACCGCGAACCGCTCAATACGGCAGCCGCGCCGTCCGAACCCGAGCCTGAGTTAAAGACCGCGCCGGGCCAACAGCAGGCCGTCGACCGGTTCTGGGGGCCGGCCACTGCAGCAATTAGTGGCGCAACACCCAACCAAACCGGAAACAGGGGGACAGCATGAGCCTCAGGATCGCCGCAGGCAACGAGATGGATGGAGGGAGGCGCGGACCTGGCGACATGGGCGCGTCGACCGACATGTACCTGGACCGGCTGGTGAAGCTCATCCCCGCCGAGGCCATCACGGCCTATCCTTTCCTTCATTCACGGGCCCTGGATGTGGCCCAGAACGTCTTGGACGATGAGGCGCGGACGACGACGGCTTCCGCTCTCGGGGCCAACCTCAACGCGAGCCTTGGCAGCGCGGCCTGGCTGCCGGCAGGCGTCGCCTGGCTACTGTTGCTGCTAGTGATTCTGCTGCGCTGGCAAGCCACGCGCGGACCCAACGGCACCGCCCAATGGGGGGCGGTCGCCATCTCGGCGGTGTCCTTCATGCTCTGGGTGCCGGTGCTGGATGGCGCCATGGCGGGGTCGCACATACCGGGCAGTTTCGGCATCTTCCACGCGCTGATCGACGACTGGAAGATCCTCAACTGGCATGTGGATGTGCAGCGTTTTGTGCCTGAATTGCTCCTTGTGCTGTGGACCATCCTGGTGCCGGCCTTCTACCGGCCGTCGACTTAAGTCGCGGGCCTGACAAAACTGGGTTCATGGCGAGTGAATGGCTTCCCTCGAGTCACGTCAAGAGGTGCGTATCGTGTCCAACGACAGCTATGACGGCCAAGTCACCGGGATGCAGCCCGAGGATCACGACGATGGTCCGGAGGTCCTGGAAGAGCTCAAGCGCCGCTCCGGTTTCGAGCGGCGCGCCGACATCCCGCCGCCGGTCTGGGCTCCGGACGATCAGCATCCAGATTATGCCCATCTGCTGGTCGCGGAGAAGTTAGGTGTCGTCAGCCCACGCAGCTTCTCGCTGACACCGGAGGTTCTCGATCTGCTGATCGCGGCCAACAGTTTCCAGCCCAAGGGGCCCAAGGACACCTTCGTGTTCGCCATCCGCGGCGGCGAGTTGGCAGCCGGCCCGATGTTCGAGGACGTGACCAAGGTCGAGCTGAACGACGTCAGGCCGGACCACCGGGACTTCCATTGCACCATCGGCTACTACCACCGCGCATCGCGGAAACTCACGGCCTACCGCGCCTCGACGGTGCCGAACGTCCACTACATGACCAACTACTACAAGATGGCCAACAAGATCGGCACTTGGAGCGACATCAAGGCCAACCTGCTGCCGACTGGCCTCTATCGCTATCGAGTCGGCACGCACCGCGGCAAAGTCACGCCGGCGCTGCAGCTGGCCGACTATGACCGCCCCAGCGAGCACGGCGACGTGACGGTTCTGCGCACCACCAACGTTATGAGCTACCGCTGCGACGGCTTTTGGGATCGTTGCCTGCCGGGCGACAACGTGCACTGCGCCTACAAGGACACCGAATTCTCGTCGGCTGGGTGCCAAACCATCCAGGGTGGCGACGGCTGGGGCCTGTATGGCAAGTTCCAAACCGTGCTGAAAGCCATGGGCCAGGGCACCCCGGTCGACTATGTGCTGTTCACCGGCAAAGAGGCAGCCATCGCTGCGACGCTGATCGCCAAGGGCCAGGCGCAACAGGCCGACCTGGTCGATGCCTGTCTGCGCCGGTTGCGCGGCGGGTCGGAAGGGTCAGCGGTGACAGCGCTGCAGACTTCGCTCGGAATCGCCAAGCCAACGGGTTTCTTCGGCGCCGTAACGCGCAAGACAATGGTCGAGCGTGAGGCCAAGCTTGGCCGCGCCGATGTGAAAACGGATTCCATTTTCTCGCCGACCGATGAAGCCGCCTTTGGCTGGACGGTGTTCAAGGCGCCACCAGCGCCTACCACCGCGACCACTGCGGGAGTCACCACACCGGTACTGCCGACGCCGACAGTTGCGGGCGGAACCGGCGGTACGACAACGCCGCAAGCGCCGCCGCTTGGATCGGCCGCATTCCGTCCCGAAACGCTGATCCTGGTGGCCGGGCCGCCTAACTGCCGGATCTCGGCCGATTCCAAGACGCTGGTCGTGCCGGGCGAAGGGACCTGGACGGTTGGACCGAAGATCGGCCTGCTGAACTTCACGCCGGAGCCAGCTTTTTCCGGCCGCACCCAGCCGGTGCGTTACGAGATTCACGACATCTATGACCGCGCCGCGACAGCGGTGGCCAGCGTCACGGTGGCGGCTGCCAACCGGCCACCACTCCTGTCCGAAGACGTGGGCCGCACATTCGCGGGTCAACAGGTGTCCGTCTCTGTGCTGATGAATGACGCGGCGGTGGACGGAGCTATCGATCCTGCGACGCTGCAGCTTGCGGAAACGGCGGGCGGCACGCTCACCGCCGATCGGCGCACCTTGTCCGTGCCCAACCAGGGCGTATGGACCGTAGCCAAGAACGGCACGATCGATTTTGCACCGTATGCCTCCTTCATCGGCGTGGCGCGCGCGACGTATCAAGTCGCGACCACACTCGGCGGCATCGCCACCAGCACGGTAACCGTCACGGTCGATCCCGCTGTCGGGCCGCTGCAGCTCGGCGACGATACGGCCGATACCTCCCATGGCCAGGCCGTCACCATCGATGTGCTGAAGAACGACACGTTCGGGCAAGCGGCGAGCGCACCGGTGCCAACCATGCCGTCGGGTGCGGGAACAACAACCGTGCCTCCCGTGGTCACAACGCAACCCGGGACGGCGCCCGTAACGCCCGCTTCGACCAGCGTTGGCGCAGCCTTGCCACCTGGGACCGTGCGACTCAAGGCCGACGACATCTCCAAGCTCGCCCCGAAAGCCCTTGAGAAGTACGCCAGGACTTTTGCGACCAGCGGCGATCAGATCCTGGCGCAATACGGCATCAATGCCAACGCCGCGCGGCTGACCCATTTTCTCGGGCAACTCGCCCACGAATTCGGGGTGCTTCGCGATCGACCGCGAAAATCTGAACTACTCGGCCGAAGGACTGCGCAAGTATTTTGGGCGGTACTTCGCAAGCCTCGACGAGGCTCGGGCTTTCGCGCGCAATCCCGAGAAGATCGCCAATCGCGTCTACGGCGGCCGGCTCGGCAATACGTCGCCGGGCGATGGCTTCAAGTTTCGCGGTCGTGGCCTGATCCAGATCACCGGCCGCGACAACTATCGCACCATCGGCAAGTTGATCGGGGTCGATCTCGAAGGCAATCCCGACCTGGCGATCGAGAGCGGCGAAACGGCGCTGCGGATCGCGGCGGTGTTCTGGAACACGCGCGCCAAGACCAATGGGCTCTCGATGAACGAGCTCGCCGACGCCGGAAAGATCGAACAGATCACCTTGCGCATCAATGGCGGAACCAATCACCTCGCCGAACGCCGCGCGCTCTACGAGAAGGCGTGGGGCATCTGGGGCTCGGGACGCGTCCCGCGCTCGGCGCCCGACACCGGCGCACTGGAACGCGGCGATACCGGCGATCGCGTCCGCAGGCTGGAGGAGTTGCTGGCGCGTGCCGGCTACGATCCGGGCAAGATCGACGGCGAGTTCGATGGTCAGACCGAGCGCGCCGTCATGCTGTTCCAGAACGACCAGAAGCGCAATGTCGACGGGCGGGTGGATCTGGCCCTGTGGAAGGTGCTGGAAACCGCGCCGCCGCGTGCGGGCGGCCCTGCAGTCGGCCGCGCCGAAGCGAGGCCCGGAGGGCGGCCGTCGCCGGCAGAGCGACCGCGATCCCGCTGCGCTCGACCCGCGGTCGCGCGGACCTAAGCCCAATTGGATCGAGCGCAATAGCGAGGTTCTGCGGCTGGTAGCGGCGGTCCTGCTGGTCGCCGCCCTTGCCTCGCTGACTCTGGGCTCTATTGGCGCCACCGATCTCGGCGCGCCGAACATGCCCAAGACGCCGTTTGTGATGCCCGCCGTGTTGGCGGTGTTGGCGGCAACGTTCTGGGCCCTTACTCTAGCCGCTGGCGGCCACGGCGACCTGCAACGCAGCGCCGAGCCCGCCGGTCCGGCCCCCGGCCGCAACGAAATGGGCGGGACGGCGATGCCTGCGCCCCGACCGATGCCAGACGATCAGCCTGGCGAACCCTTGCGCGATCGCGCGGCCGACGACGAGACGCTCCGCAAGCTCGGCATCGATCCCCAGCACTTCGATGAGACGGAGCCAATTCGCGAACATCCTCCGCTGCCTGACGATGCCGACACGTCGATCCCCGAAGGCGCCGAGCCCCAAATGCTGGTGCCGGTCGGCATTGCGCCGCTATCGACCGCGACCGTGCGCGGATCGTCCAGGAGCGGCGGCCTTGAACCCTTCAACGTAGCGGCGGGCGATGCGCGCTATGCCATCATCTGCATGTTCGGCGGCGACAACAACCTGTCGGCCCAGGTCGCCTACAACTTCAACCAGATGGTGACCGCCAATCGCGCTGGCGGTGTTGCCGCCGTCATCGGTCTGGTCGATCTGGAGGGCGCACCCGCCAGCATCGTCGAAGTCACGCCGCGCGGCGAGCAGCGCGTGATCGGCGAACTGGGCGAGATCGATACCGGGGATCCCGAAACGCTGGCGAAATTCCTGTCGCGGGCGCTGATCAGCTATCCGAACGCCAGGAAGGCCATCGGGTTCTGGGACCACGGCAGCGGTGTGTTCAAGGAGGGCGACGTCAACGAAAAGCTCCTGACTCGCTCGACGCGCGGCGCGGGGGCCGGCCGGTCGTCGGCGCGGCGCCTGTTCATTCCTGCCGCCGAGCGCGCCGCCATCATAGCCAATCCCTCAAAGCGCGCCATGCTGCACGACAATACCGGCGGTGTGCTGACCAATCTGGAAGCCGGCCACATGCTGGAGGCGGCGTTTTCCCGCGCGGGGCAAACGGGGCCGGTCGACCTGATCTTTTCCGACACCTGCCTCAACGGCATGATCGAGGTGCTGGAGGAGCTGAGCCACTACGCGGTGACGGTGACGGCCTCGGCCGAGACCGAGCCCAGCAACGGCTGGAACTATGAGGGCTGGTTGGCACGCCTGGCGCACCAGTCGCCGCAGACGCCGGAGGATTGGGGCCGGCATGCTGTCGATTCCTTCGCCGACGGCTATCGCGAGCGGCCGGATCAGTTCCCCTGCACGCTGGCGACATTCCGCTCCGACAATCTGATTACGGAACGGTTTGCCGATATGGTGGCGGTGGCCGCGCGCGGCGGCCTTGCCGGATGGTCGCTGCTGAGCTTTGCCCGTGGCCGCGCGCAAAGCTACGACACGCGAGACAGTTTCGACATCATCGGTTTTGCGCGGCAGCTGGCAAGCATCGCGGCGCACGACATGCCGGAGCTGGCGCAGTGCGCGCAAAGTCTCGACCAGGCGGCGCGCGAGGCCCGCATCAGCCATGTCTGGATGGGCAACGACGTGCGCGGCGCCGAGGGGCTGGCGTTCTGGTTCCCGGGCTCGGTCGGAAGTTACGAGTCGGACGTCGGCACCTACCGGCGGCTCCGCTTTGCCAAGGCCACGGGGTGGGCGGATTATCTTGGCAAGATGTATGGCAGCGGGGTGTAGGGTTTAATCTTCTCCTCTCCGCCGCCTCTTGGCGGGGGAGAGGATGTAGCCCGAGCCGAAGGCGAGGAAACAGCGACAAGTGAGGGGCAGCCGCTTGCTCCGTAGCCGTGGCACCAAGGCCGGAGCAAGTTCCTGCCCCTCACCGACCGCGTGGCTCTTGCCGCGAAAGCGCGGCTGCGAGACGCGGTCTCCTCTCCCCCAACGCGAAAAGGCGTTGGGGGAGAGGAGTGTGCGCCCGCCTCACGTCTTCTCCACCCGCCACCCCAGCGCGATCGTTGCGCTGAGCACCTGCTCGACCAGCACGCGGTCATAGTCCCTTTCGGTTTCGGGCAGGTCCGCATACGGAATGAGGCACGGATGTGTCTTGGCCGCGTCGTTGCGTTGCGGCCCCAACGTCCAGCCATCGGCAATGCGCTTTTGCGCCCACACCTCGTGCGCGTTGGCGGCCAGCTGTTCGATCAACTGCCGGTGTGGGTCCGACAGCGTCACACGCGACGTGTCGAGTGGTTGGGGCTGATACATAGGCATCGGGTCACCTCGAACGATCTCAGACAAAGCCCTCGAAATCCTTCATACTGACCTGCTTACTTGCGGCTTGGCTGGCCCATTTATAAAGCGGATCGATGAGCGTGGCATCATCAATGGCGTGCAGGGCTGTGCGTTCTTCCTGGCTGGCCGAGACATCGAACTGGGGCGGTACCAGGCCGCCGGCTTCGAGCGGCAGATCGTAGCGCTGGAACCTGAGTAGACCGTGTTTGTGGCGTTTCGCCGTCAAAAAAGCCGTAGCGGCGTCCAGCATCAGCTCACCATTGAGATCCTTGATTTCGCCGTTGAGCATCCAACTGAAGCGTGGATTGGTCAGCGACTGGATGACCTGCATGGCAAAAGCGCCACTGTCGGCGACCATGGTGCGCAGCGTTTTGGCTGCAAAGGCGGCTTCTTCGATATCCTCGCGCAGGTCCTTACTCAGGCATCTCCTGGCGACAAAGCCTGTGATGACCTTGTCCTCCCGCTTGATCGGCGTCCGATGCGTGCCGGTACCCACCGAGATCATCATCAGCTCGTCGGGTGAGAGCGCCCACTCCAGCTTGTAGGCTGGCAGTGTGGCCATCAGCAGCATCTGCAGAGCGGGATTGTTGTGAGGCGAGACGCCACCATCGATGAACACGCCGGTCTTCTGGTTGCCGAAGCGATCGGTGTGGATCACCATTTCGGCCGGAGTGAACAGGAACGGAGCCGCGGTGCTGGCGCGGATCAGCGTTTCAAGCTTGTAGCGCTTGTTGCCGTCGAAATCCGAGCCATCGTGATAGAATGGCATTTTCGGGTTGTTCGACATCACCCAGACCGATCCGGTGTCGACCCGTTTAGCGATGATGGCGAGACCGGTGAGCAGTTTGTCGGACCCCAGCCGCTCGTCCTTGGCGATCTGGCGCACGCCGTTCACCAGCGGCGTGGCGTTGAAGCGCTTCTGGCCAAAAATGGTGGTCCGTCCAGAGAAGATCTTGGGCGCCACGTCGCGGAAATGCGCTTCGATCTCCGAAACTGGCAGACCGAGCGCGACCATGGTCGCCAGCATCGAGCCGACTGATGTGCCTGCCACCAGGTCAAACACGTCCGCCAGAACCAGGTCGGCGCGCCCTGTCGCCTTGCGCAATTGGCCTTCCATCTCCTTCAGGAACGCCACCGCCACGATGCCACGCACGCCGCCGCCATCGATGGTCAGAACGCGCTTCTTGCCGGCGGCGAACAGCCGTCTGGCTGCGGGATAGCTAAGTTCAGCCGCTGTAGTCTCCGCCATGTCCCGCCACTCCCACTGATACGCCAACTACGTCCTGGATCAGTCTATCAGCGGGCGGCCCCGCAGCAAACCTGGGCGCAGGCTAATTCCGCGTCACCGGTTTCGAGCGCATGCGGGCGACGGTCTCGCGCTCGGCGCGCTTGCAGGCGAGCGGCGGCAGGCCACGGCTCATCAGGTCCATATCGTCCAGCACCATGCGGCCCATCTGCTTGAACACCGCGTCCAGCGCGCCCGCGCGGTGGGCCGAGAGGATGAAGTTTTCGAGTCCGCGCACCGGATGATCGAGCGGCAGCGGCTCCTCCGGGAACACATCGCTGGCCGCCTTGATGTGGCCCGAGCGCACGGCCGCCATCAGCGCGTCGAAATCGACCACGCCAGCGCGGCTGAGCAGCACGAAGCTTGCACCCTTGCGCATGCTCGCGAACTCCTGGGCCCCCAGAAACCCGCCGTTCTCGGCCGTCACCGAAGCCACCACGAAGATCACGTCACTCTCTCTCAGCACGGTGTCCAGCGCGGCAGGCTCAACGCCCTGTTCGACCAGCAGGCTTGGCGGCAGCCAAGGATCGGAGACGCGGATGCGCGCACGGAACCCCGCCAGCAGCCGGTGCAGTGCGCGGCCCAGATCGCCAAAACCGATGAGGCCGATCTCGCCACCAGCCACCAGCCGCGCCTCGGCATTGCCGTCGCCGCCCCACAGCTCCTTGCCTGCGCGGAAGGCTCGGTCCGCCCCGACGATGTTGCGCTCTAAGGCCAGCGCCAGCCCGAGCCCGATCTCGGCCACCGGCTGGGCGAACACCCGACCCGTCGTCAGCACGTGGATGCCGCGCTGGAAGCAATAAGCGTAATCCATGTTGTCGAGCAGGTTGGTCTCGACGTTGAAAACGGCCTTGAGCCTGGCAGCGGTTTCAATCAGGGCACGCGGCAACGGCGGCTGGCCGACGATGAAGGTCGCCTCGGGAAGGTGTTTCTCAAGCACGGATGCGGCGCCCGCCCCCTCGCCCTCGACAACGCGATAGCTCTCGCGGAATGCGGCCAGATCGGCTGGCGTGAAGATCAACTCCAGCGTGCGCGGCTCGGGGATGGAGATCACAAGCGGGCGGGTGTCGGACATTGGGGGTCTCCGTGGCGCTGCAAGACGAGCGCGGACTTTTGCAGGACGCGACAAGAGTTGCAAACATCCGGGATGACTGTCGCGATCCCCAACGCAATGTCGTATGCAGGGCGCTCGACTTCCGCTCCGCAGGACATTTGTCACCATGCCTACCCTCACCGACATCCGCGGCCTGCGTTTCGGTCCGCTTGGCCCGCATATGGCGCATATCTGCGTTGATATGCAGCGCCTGTTCGCCGAGCCGGGCGAGTGGCATACGCCGGCGCTGGCGGGGATCGCGGGGGCGGTGGCGCGGATTGCCGCGCACCGGCCGGAGCGGGCCCTGTTTTCGCGCTTTCTCACGCCGCAGCGGGCGGAGGACGCACGCGGACAATGGCGCACCTACTACCGGCGCTGGCAGTCGGTGACGGGCCAGAACCTTGCGCCCGGGATGCTCGATGTGATCCCGGAGCTGGCGCGGTTCGCCAGGCCCGAGGCGCTGATCGATAAGTCCGGCCATTCGTGTTTCGACAGCGCCGCCATGCGGCCGGAGCTGCAGCGGCTCGGCACGACCGGCGTGATCGTCACCGGGGTCGAAACCGACGTGTGCGTGCTGGCGACCGTGCTGGACGCCATCGACCTCGGCCTGCGCGTGGTGATCGTGGAGGACGCGGTGGCCAGCTCCAGCCCGGAGGGCCATGCAGCGGCGATGAACGCTATTTATCCGCGCTACGATCAGCAGATCGAAATGCTGACGGCGGACGACTTGCTCAAGACTTGGACGGAGTAGACGGCATGACCATTGCAGTGCTCGGCAGCATCAATGTCGACGTTACAGCGTATTCGGATCGTCTGCCTAAGCCGGGCGAGACCATACATGGCGAAAGCTATGTGCTGGGTTTGGGTGGCAAGGGCGCGAACCAGGCGGTGGCTGTGGCGCGGCTGGGCGTGGCGCCGGCGTTCCTTGCGCGCACCGGGCGCGATGCGTTCGGCGTGCTCGCGCGCGCGGAGCTGGAGAGGTTCGGCGTGCCGCTCGCCCATGTGGCCGAGGACGACAAGGCCGGGACGGGCATCGCCATCATCTCGGTCGATGCTGCTGCGCAGAACTGCATCACCGTCATCGCGGGGGCGAACTTCACGGTCGGCGAGCGTGAGGTCGCGGCGATCGCCTCGCTGGCGCACGTGCCGCGTGTCCTGTTGCTGCAACTCGAAGTGCCGATGGCGGCGAACATCGCGGCGGCGAAGCTTGTGCGATCGTCGGGCGGGATCGTGATCCTCGATCCGGCGCCCGCGCCGGCCAATGGAGTGCCTGATGAGCTAATGCAACTCGTAGGTGTGGTGACGCCGAACGAAGTCGAATGCGAGGCTCTGACGGGGATCCGGCCGTTGACAGTGGACGACGCCAGGCGCGCCGCAACCCAGCTCAAGCGCTACGCAACGTTACGCGCAGTCATCAAAATGGGACCACTTGGCGCCTACTGGAGCGACGCCGACGGCGACGGCCATGTGCCCCGCTTTGCGGTCAATGCCATCGATACCGTGGGGGCCGGGGATTGTTTCAACGGCGGCTTGGCGGTGGCATTGGCCGAGGGCAAGGGGCTCGGCGAAGCGGTGCGGTTCGCTTCGGCCTGCGGGGCCATTTCAACCACCCGGCGCGGCGCAGCATCGGCCGCTCCCACACGGGCAGAGGTCGAGGCGCTGCTGGCGCGCGGCCGTTAAGGATGTCACGGATCGGCGCAGCAAGGCCATGTCAATGCTGTTCGAACTCGTCTATTCAAGCCGCTGATTTGGGCTTTCCGGGAGGATTGGGCACATGAATATCTGCATGATTGGCGCCGGCTATGTCGGCCTCGTTTCGGCGGCCTGCTTCTCGGAATTCGGCTTCACCGTCAATTGCGTCGACAAGGATCCCAAGCGCGTCGAGGGCCTGAACCGCGGCGAAGTACCGATCTTCGAGCCGGGCCTGGACGATCTGATCGCGCGCAATTTCGCGGCCGGGCGGCTGAAATTCAGCGGTGATCCTGCCGCCGCCGTGGCCGAGGCCGACGTGATTTTCCTTGCCGTCGGTACCCCGATGCGGCGTGGCGATGGCCATGCCGATCTGAGCTACATCTTCGGCGCGGTGGCCGATATTGCGCCGCATCTGAGGGATTTTACTGTCATTACGACCAAGTCGACAGTGCCGGTCGGGACCAGCCGGGCGATCGAGAAAAAACTCAAGGAACTCGCGCCGAACGCGGATTTCGCGGTCTGCTCGAACCCGGAATTCCTGCGCGAAGGCTCGGCCATCATCGACTTCACGCATCCCAACCGGGTGCTGGTCGGCGTCGACAACGACCGCGCGCGCGCCGTCATGGAGCGGCTGTACAAGCCCCTCAAATTGCGCAACGCGCCCGTGATGTTCACCTCGCGCGAAAGCGCGGAACTCGCCAAATACGCCGCCAACGCCTTCCTGGCGCTGAAGATCAGCTTCATCAACGAAATGGCAGATCTGTGCGAGGAAGTCGGCGCGGACGTGCATGAAGTCGCTGGCGCCATCGGCTCGGACGACCGCATTGGATCGAAGTTCCTGCATCCGGGGCCGGGCTATGGCGGGTCGTGCTTTCCCAAGGACGTGGCCGCGCTGGTGCGCACAGCCCGCGAGGCGCGCGCGCCTCTGTCGATCATCGAACAGGTCAGCCGCGTCAACGACGAGCGAAAGATCGCCATGACCAGCCGCATCGAGCGGGCGGCGGGCGGCAGTGTTTCGGGCAAGACCATCGCGGTGCTGGGCGTCACCTTCAAACCGAACACCGACGATATGCGCGAAGCGGCCAGTCTGGTCATCGTCCCCGCCCTGCAGGGCCGTGGTGCGACGGTGCGCTGCTGCGATCCCGAGGGGCGCCGCCATGGCGAGCAGCTGCTACCCGGCGTCACCTGGACTGGTGGCGCGATGGAAGCGGCCAAGGACGCGGACGTGCTGGTGGTCCTGACGGAGTGGAATGAGTTCCGCGCTCTCGATTTCGATGCGCTGGCCAAGGTCATGCGCGGCCGCACCGTGGTCGACCTGCGTAATGTCTTCAATCCAGCAGACGTGCGTGCAGCCGGTTTCAGTTACCTCGGCATTGGCAGGGCCTGAACGACGGGTCTGCCCGATGAATGTCCGGTCAGTGATTGCTGAGGACGATCTGCAACTCGCCGTTGCCACCACCACCGCCCCCACCACGACTGTAGCTGCGGCGGACCGGCGGCGCCAAACTGCGCTGTGGCCGCGGAGGTGCAACAAAGCGGTTGGACGATACGAACATCTGGCTGCCGAACAGGAACGTAAACAGCGAGGCCGGAGCT
The DNA here is from genome assembly GCA_963732765.1 of uncultured Alphaproteobacteria bacterium. GTDB lineage: Bacteria > Pseudomonadota > Alphaproteobacteria > Rhizobiales > Hyphomicrobiaceae > JANYHF01. The sequence continues at coordinate 70,291 of CAVTAS010000002.1, forward strand.
GACTTGTGGCGTCTCACCGGCCCGCCGAAGGCATAGAGAGTGTTGCCCGATCCGGACGACTTGCGGGCATACCTCTTCTTGCGCGGCGAATCGACCAAAGCAACCGTGGTTCTCTTAGCTGTCGCGCGCTTTGCCACCCGCGTGGTCTTGGGCGACTTCACTTTCTCGACCTGCACGGGAGAACTTGCTCCGGCCACCGGAGCCGGCAGCACTTGGGCCACGTCCAGCGGTTCGGGCACCGGTTCGACGGACTTCTGAACCGTCGACTTCTGAACCATCGCGAGAGCAACCGTTGGGCTCGCGGCAAGACCGGCCGGCTGGCTCGTTGCGGCCCAGGTCGATGCCGCCGGCAGTGCGGTTGATTTGGCGTCAGGCGGCGCAACGACAACTTTGGGGACTGCCGTCTCCACCTTTGCTAAAGCAAGGACAGGCATCACCGGTTTTGCCACAACGGGCGCGGCCATCGCCACGCGGGTACGGGCTGTTTCAGGCGGCGCCACGACCACGGTCGGCGCCCAAGCATTGCCGTTGTTCGGGATCACGATTTGGGCCGCAGTGGCCACCATCGTGGTCGCAACCGGCTTGGTTGGCGCTTCGGCCGCCTTGGATGCCAATCTGATCGCCGGCATCGGCGCGGCCGCCGGTTGTGAAGCAATGATTTGAGGCGTGGTCTTCAATGCGGTCGACACGGAAGTCGATAAGCTGTTTGCCTTGGTCGGCTGAGCGGCGACCAGAGCCGCCGCCGCGACAGCCGTGGCTTTGGCCGGCACCGGCTGCGATGGTGCTGTCGCGATCTGGGTCGAAACGCACACGCCCGAAGCATTCGGCGAGGTGCCAGGACTGCACGGCGCCCCACAAGCCCGATTGTCGTACTTTTCGACCAGCGTCAGCAGGATGGGACTCGGGGCATCCAGGGACACCCGTGCGTTTACGCGGTCGTTGAAGCGGGCCATGGCGCGCCGGGTCGCCGCATCCCATTGACCAAGAGCCTTGCCCTTGTAGCATCCGACGCGGCGCAGCTGCCCTTGCAACTGACTAACGATATCGCCTGGCGACAGCGTCGCGGCTACCGCTGTTGACGTGGCCAAACGCTCAGGTGCCGCGACCGCAGCGTTCTTCTGGTTGGGGACCGGCGTCAAGTCGCCGAGAGCCATGTTCGCGGGGCGGGGGCCTTCGCTGCCCTGGGTCGCGATATGGGTCAGCGAGCGCAACTGCTCCTCCCCATTGACGGCAGGCAGCATCATACTTGCGCCCGCGATGACCAGACCGACAAAACCAAGCGCTACCAACCGCCACATCGCACGACTCCTGAAGCACCCAAGCGTCGAACCGCCGTTTTGCAACTTCCGATTGGTCCAAACCAAGCGGAGGCAGTTCTGTCGTTGGTCGTTCAACTTTGGACTTTATATCGCCGTAATCGGTCCCTGCCCAGGTATAAATTGCCAATTCCGCTGTGAAAACAGTGCGCGAAGCACGAAGGCCACACTCGTAGTGCTCCTTAAGTCAACCCTCGCGGGCGGCATTTCGATGGGCGGACGCCTGTGCTCAAGCCGCAGCAAATCAGGAACAAATTGCCCTGTGGATAATTCTCCACAGTCAAGGGCTGTCATTGTGGCGTCACGCCGTGTGGTCGAAAAATCCGTCCTCCGACATTAGGGAGCTGAATCCATGGCGAAAAAATGATAGCGTTCTGATTCGAGAGGGCAGAAATCGTGTCGTGTCTGATTTCCGCTCTGCGAGTCGCCTGAAATCTTATCCACACAACCAAGAGTTGGAAAAACGTGGAAAGCCCAGGCTGCCGCAGACCTGCCGCGTAACGTTGGCTTTGCGTCTTCGTAACGGAACGGGCGTTCGCGCTTTCGGGAGCCAATCGGCCCCCGCGCACCCTCCACTGTACCCTTTGCCATCGACGGCAGGCCAGCCGAGCAATCGGCTGACCACCTCACTTGTTTCGTGCGTTGACTCGCAGGAAATCCGTTTTGCGGGTCACCTACCATGACGGGGGCAATGAAACTATGCGCCACGCTCTAGGTGTACTAGGCGTTTTGGCAGCCAGCGTGCTGCTATTGGTGTCGGCTGCCATGAACTGGCGGTTCGGCTACAGTCTCGGGCATTCCGAGCTGGACTCGCAACTATTGGGGGGGGCCAGTGCTGCGTCTGACTGTCTAAAAGCTCTCATTCCGTTCTTCCTGTTTGCTGCCTTGCGCAACAAACAGTGGTCGCAAGCTGCAGCTGCAGCCTTGCTTTGGAGCGTCTGCCTAACCTTCTCGTTCGCATCGGCCATCGGTTTCTCGGCGATCAATCGCGCCGACACCGCCGGCCTACGTGCAGCGGAATCGGTGGCCTTCGGCGACCTGAAGACCGAGCTCGACAAGACGCGAGAAAAGCTCAGCTGGGTGCCTCAACACCGTCCTGCCGGCATGGTCGCGCAGGAGGTCGAGGTTCTGAAGCAGAACAAGCGCTGGGTCTCAAGCAGCAGCTGCACCGATGCAACCAGTGGATACTCGAAGGCCTTCTGCGCCCAGTATCACACGTTGCTGGCTGAGCTGGGAGCTGCCCAGGAAGGCGACAAACTGCAGACGAGGATCGATGAGGTCCGAGCCAAGATCGCGACGGCGACGTCGGGTGCTTCGCTCAGCGCCGCCGATCCGCAGGTGGACGCGCTGTCGTCCCTGTCGGGCCAGAACAAGGCTCTCGTGCAGACCGGCCTGATCCTGATGGTCGCCCTGCTTGTCGAACTGGGCTCGTCGCTCGGTTTCTACGTCGTGTTCTCGAACTGGAAGATCTACGACGACAAGAAGATGCCGGTCCCGGCTCCCGCCTCCAACATCGTCGCAAAGGCGATCGAGGTTGTGGCTCCGGTCCAGCCGGTTGTGAGTGTCGACACAGAAGTTCCGGCCTTGCCGCTGGTGGCAAGCGCCAATGACAATCTGAGCAAGCCGGCAGCACGGCTGCAGGCGCCGGAAGGCAACGTTGCTCGCTACTACAAGGAGAATGTCGTTGCTTCTGAAGGCGCAAATCTCACAGCCACGGAGCTGTACGAAGACTACACCAACTGGTGCAACGATAACGGCAAGGAGCCGGAAGCACTGACCACGTTCGGTCGTGATTTGAGCGAGTTGGGCGTACAGAAAATCAAGTTCAACGGTAAAATGCGTTACATCGGCATCAAGTTGCCGGCGCGTGAACGGGAGGCCTCAAGATACTCTCCCGACAAAGTCGCCAACGCTGCTTAAATCAGCAGCGTAGTCTAAACGGAAACGGCCTCCGCCAAAAGCGGGGGCCGTTTTCGTTTGTGGGATAAGGTTCGTGTCATACGGTACAATAAAAGTTCCGACCTGTGGCCTGATCCCATCTCGGCCCGGTCGTACCAAACCCTTCACCCCCACCCCAGCCCTCCCCTGTCTATGGAGAGGGGCCGCGCCTGTCATAGTCGGGCGAAGTCCTCGAACACGGGCAGACGAACCCCCTGCCCCTTTGCGGGGAGGGCTGGGGTGGGGGCTGTCCAGGGCGTGAAGACCGGGGCAGTGCACAGGTCGTTCGTTTCGTTTGTCGGTATCATGCCGGCCAGGAAAAATTCCAACCCATCGAGTGACGCGAGAAATTCCTTCTGCCGAAGGAGACCTCTGCGACAACGCCTGGGTGACCGCGAAATCTCGTCATCCCGCGTAGGCGCATAGGCGCCAAGATAAGCGCCACAGCACTCTTTTCCTCTCCCCCTCTTTTGGGGGAGAGGAGACCGCGTCTCGCAGGCGACCTCTTGGGAGCCAAGAGCCACGCGGTCGGTGAGGGGCAGCCGCTTGCTCAGCCCCTGGCACCGCAGCGACGGAGCAAGCGGCTTCCCCTCATCCGGCCCTGTTTCCTCGTGCTGCGCACTCGGAGGGCCACCTTCTCCCCCAAAAGTGGGGGAGAAGGAAGACAGCACCGCGCTTATCTTAGCGCCTATGCGCGAAGGCGGGGATCCATACATGCCGATTACGGTCACACCTGTCGATACAAAGCCCAAGCCGTAGCAGGTGCATACGCGGTGCTCACGAGGTGCCAAATTTTGACCGGCATGGATACCCGCCTGCGCAGTTATGACGAGGTTTGGGCCTGCTCTTGTTGCGAGTTTTGCAAAGGCCTCCAAAGGGGGAAGGCGATAGTGCCGAGGCACTGTTGTTGTCGAGTCAGAGTTTCTGATCGACGCTATCGATGCAAGACCCTGGCATGGCCAGTTGTTTTGGAACATAGCCGGGCTGACGATACGATATTAAAATTAGAATATACAGATCGATGGCAGTAGAAAATACTGTAGATAACGACAAAATTAACCATATATTACTAAGGTTGTTGATTTTTCATAAGTATTATCATAGTATTCGCTCATTCCCCGCCACAAACGGGACGCGTCGACCGTCGGATGCGTGGAGGGGGACGGTGGCGGCCGGGAGCGATGGGGGGTGGACGACCCTCGATCACCCGGCAGGCCGGCGGGTGCGCCCCCTTTCGGGTCCTTGGCAACAGGGGGAACTCGGGAGGTGCGAAGGCCGCTGTACGTTGTGGGAGCAAAGGGCGACAGCCCCCAGGTGCCCATGGCGGAAGTGTGCGCCCAGGTCCGAAATCGCCACAGCAAGGGCGCCGGTTGGCCGCTCTTTTCACTTCACTACCCGCGGCCGACCGGCGTCCGCGCTCCCGTTTTCAGGGAGCGAGCCGTTTCAGCACGGCGACACGGATTGCGCTTGTGGTTGTAGCGCCAAGCCGAACCACCCTACACCCGAAACGCCCCAAAATGACAGCAAAGGAAACAGAAGTGCCCATCGACACCAGCGATCTGATCCCCAAACCCAGCCTCACCCTCCTGTCGATATTGCGCACTCTGAAAGTCCGATCCGTGAATGGCAGTCTCGATGAGCAGAGGGTCGCCGCGAAATGCGAACGGCGCGCCTGCAAGAAGCCGTTCGGCTGCCGGTTCGCGAGCTGCCGCAGGCATGGCGATTGCCAACTTGCCGCCCTCGCCGGATACCCCTGGACGGTCTATGGCAAGGCGCCCGGCAGTCCCGGCTACTATGACGCCCTCCAAGATCGCTACCGGCATATCGGCTGGCGCCGCGACGAGGTGGCCGAAGCGGCGCGGAAAAAAAGTGGGGAATGACGGTCGGCAGTAGGGGCGAGCACGCGCTCGCCCTGCGCCTACGCCGTCAGGCCGGTGGACAACACGGCGGCCCGCCCCGAGATGCCTTGCCAACTCGTCATGCCGCCGACAAGACTTCAAGAGCACTTACCGAATCAGGATCCACGGGGGCGGGCACGCATGCTAGCTGTGAAACGGCGCGCGAGGGACGACGACGCCGATCCCACGCTGTTCCTCAATGTGCTGAGCTCCGCGCGCGGCCTCAGCTGGCGCAACCGGCTCGATCCCGCGGGCGTCAATCTCGCCACCGCCATCAGCCAGCGCCACAGCCTGCCCGATCTGCTTGGCCGCGTATTGGCGGCGCGCGGTGGAACGCTCGACAACATCGACGTGCTGCTGAACCCATCGCTTAAGGCGCTGATGCCGGATCCCTCGACGTTGCGCGATATGGACAAGGCGGCGGTACGCCTCGCCGTCGCCATCGAGCGCAAGGAGAAGGTGGCGGTCTTCGGCGATTACGACGTCGACGGTGGATCGTCTTCGGCGCTGCTGGCGCGCTTCCTGTCCGCGCACGGACAATCCTCGCGCATCTACATCCCCGACCGCATGCTGGAAGGCTACGGGCCCAACGCCAATGCCATCAAGGCGCTGATTGAAGAGGGGGCGAACCTCATCGTCGCTGTGGATTGCGGCACCACCGCCCACGCGCCGCTCGCCGCCGCCAAGGGCTCCAAGACCGACATCCTGGTCATTGACCATCATCAGGCCGACGCCGTGCTGCCCGACGTGCACGCCGTAGTCAACCCGAACCGGCAGGACGATGTGTCGGGCCTTGGCCATCTCTGTGCGGCGGGCGTGGTATTCCTGCTGCTGGTCGCCACGGCGCGAACGCTCCGTGCACGCGGATATTATAAGACGGGAGCGTCCGAACCGCCGCTGATGGAGTGGCTCGACATCGTGGCGCTGGCCACGGTCTGCGATGTGGTCCCGCTCACCGGCCTCAACCGCGCCTATGTGAGCAAAGGCTTGGCTGTCATGAAGCAGCGCCGCAATCCCGGCCTGAAAGCGCTGGCCGATGCGGCGGGTATGAAAGAAGTGCCCAATCCCTATCACTTGGGCTTCGTGCTCGGCCCGCGCATCAATGCCGGCGGGCGTGTCGGCAACGCCTCGCTGGGCGCACATCTTCTGTCGTCGGACGATCTGCTCGAAACGGGACGGATTGCCGTGCTGCTCGACAAGCACAACCGCGAGCGCAAGGCCATCGAGGCCGCCATGCTTGAGGCCGCCGTTGCCGAAGCCGATCGTGCGGTAACGGAGCGTCCGGAACTGCCGATCCTGATTTCGGGCTCGCCGGAATGGCACAAGGGCCTGGTCGGCCTGGTCGCCAGCCGCCTCACCGACAAGTTCCAACGCCCCTCGCTGGTGATCGCCTGGACCGCCGGGGACGAGGGCACGGGATCATTGCGCTCGATCGCCGGCGTCGATATCGGCGGGGCCGTGCGCGCGGCCGCCGAGGCCGGGATCGTGATCAAGGGCGGCGGCCATGCCTTCGCGGCGGGCGTCACACTGAAAAAGGAGCGGCTTGCCGAGCTGACGGCGTTCCTCGAACTGCGCCTGGCCGCCCGCGTCGCCAGCGAGCGCAGCACGGCGGGCCTCGAAATCGACGGCGCTCTGACCCCTGCCTCCGTCACGCTCGACCTGATGTCCCAGATCGAGCAGGCCGGCCCCTACGGCCAGGGCAATCCCACGCCGCGCTTCGTGTTCCCCGCTCACCGCCTGCGCGCCGCCCGCGTCATGGGCGAGGCGCACCTGCGCTGTACCATCGAGGCCGGCGACGGCTCCAAACTCGACGGCGTCGCCTTCCGTGCCGTCGGCAACCCGATCGGCGACCTCCTGCTGGCCAGCGTCGGCGGCATGCCCCTGCATTTCGCCGGCTCCCTGCGCCGCGACACCTGGGGCGGCCGCGAAAAAATCGAGTTCACGATCGAGGATGTCGCCGATCCCCGGAAACAGTGACAAAGCAGCCCGCCGGGAAGTGTTGCCCCCCGCCCCGAACCCCTCTATACGGGGCACCGGAAGCGGGACGCGCGCCAGTCGCGCCGCCCGCCTGCTCCCTTCGTCTATCGGTTAGGACGCGAGATTTTCAATCTTGAAAGACGGGTTCGACTCCCGTAGGGAGCGCCAATTCTGCATTTTCTAATGCCTTGAAATCGCACATTTTTCTGAGATAGTCGGCCCCGCCCTCGACGCATAAAGCGATATGAGGTGCAACAAATGGGGCAACAAATTATGGGCAGACCCGCCGCCGCCGCGCGCCCTCACCGTCACAATGGGTTTTGGTTCCTGGTTCGCCGGGTGCCTGGCGAATTCGTGCCGTTCGACCGCAGGAACCCTGTTCGCATCAGCACAGGCATAAGAGTCGCCGACGATCCGCGCGGCGTCAGGGCCGGCGAGGTCGTGGCTCGGCTTGACCGAGACCTCGCCCGCTATTGGAAGGACAAGCGCAGCGGCAAAGACGCCGACGCAGAGTCTCGCTACAAACAGGCCTGCTCAAGTGCGCGCTCACTTGGCTTGGCCTACGTCCCGGCGGCTGAGGCGGCTACCTGTCAACGCCGGAGCGAATGGGGACCAGCGGGGCGGAGCAAAAGGGAGCCAGTGGCGGCGGCAGTGGTTGAAGCAGAAAGGCCCCCTCGAGGGGGCCTTTCTGCTTCTTGCGTTTCTTTTTGACGTTGGCTGGATGTCCCCCGAACGGCTGGCCTACACTGGCGTGATCTCGCCGGTGTCCGGATCGGCGACATCGTCAGTCGGCGGCGCTTGGGCAGCACCCTTGGCGGCCTTGCGCCGGCTGCCGCGTGCGTGCTTGAGGCGGTAGCTGTCGCCGTTCATTTCCAGGATGTGGACGTGGTGGGTCAGCCGGTCGAGCAGCGCACCGGTCAAGCGTTCGGACCCGAGCACGCTGGTCCAGTCCTCGAACGGCAGGTTCGACGTGATGATGGTGCTGGCGCGTTCGTAACGCTGCGAGAACACCTCGAACAGCAGTTCGGCGCCGGTCGGCGACAGCGGCACATAACCGAGTTCGTCGATGATGAGCAGCTTGACGCCGGCAAGCTGGGCCTGCAGCCGCGACAGGCGCCGTTCGTCACGCGCCTCCATCAGCTGGTTGACCAGCGTGGCCGCGCTCGTGAAGAAGTCCGGGAAGCCCTTCTGGCAGGCGGCCAGCCCGAGGGCCAGGGCCACATGAGTCTTCCCGGTGCCGGAGTTCCCGAGCGCGATGATGTTGTCGTGGCGAACAACGTATTCCGACCGCGCCAGCTCCAGCACCAGCATTTTATTGAGCGCGGGGATGGCCAGGAAGTCGAAGCTATCGAGGCTTTTCACGGCCGGGAACTTGGCGGCCCGGATGCGCCGGTCGACCAGCCGGCGCTCGCGCCCCGCGCGCGAAGGCGCGCAAGCTTTAGACAGGCAGCCTCTCGGCTGCCGGGCAGTTCCAGTTCGGCCAGCCGCAGCAGATAGCGCGGGTGATCGATGCCATCGGCGGCGCTTTCGCGCGCCACCTTCTCGTATTCGGCCAGGATCGTGGGCAGCTTCAGCGCCTTCAGATGATGCTCAAGCAGACCTGAGGCTTGTCAGCTGTCTTGCTCATGCCGCCACCCCTGCCAGGAGCGTGGCATAGTCGGCTGCCCGCGTCGTGGCGACCACCGGCTTGGGCAGATAGGGGTAGGCCGCCATATCGAGTTGCGGGGCGCGCCGTTCGACCTTGGCCAGCGTCAACTGTTTGATGGCGTCGAAGCTGATGGCGCCGAGCTTGATGGCATCGGCAATGGCCGCCGCCACCACAGACTGTGCGAACAGTTCCATCAGCCGCAGAACCTGGATGTACTCGCGCTTGCCCTTGCGGCCCATGCGGGCCTCCAGCAGGCGGCGCAGATGCGCGAACTGTTCGGGCAGGTCCCAGTGCTGCAAGGGCGCCGCCTGATCCAGCGCGCCCGGCTTCTGCTCGATCAGCGCCAGATAATGCAGCGGATCAAACACCAGATCGGCAGCGCCGTAAGAGCGCCGATGCCGGGCGATCTCTTGCGATCCCGCAAAGATTGCCACCGCGTCGACGAACCCCTTCACACGCACCTCGCGGAAGCCATAGGTGGTCGGCACCGAGTAGTCATTGCCGCGATAGCGCACCAGCGCCGTCGATGAGACGTGTGCTGTGCGCGCCTCGCAAGGTTCGAACGGCGCGGCTGGAAGCTCGCGGAAGGCGGCAAGATCAGCGGCGAGCCGCGTCGTAAATCCCAACACGACGCGCTCCTTCACCGACAAGATCGGCCGAGCGTCGGCAGCGGTCGCGGCTCCCGGCACCGAGATCTGGGCCACCCAGCCCGACATGGGGCCGGTCTCGATAGAGGCTACTACGACGAAGCCTATGCGGTACCCGGATTATTGCAACGCATCTGCGACGCCGAGGCCAAGGGCGTCGCCGGCCACGTCATCGCCTGCTTCGACGATAACGGCCTCGATGCCGCCCGCGCCATTGCCCGCGCTCCCGTGGTCAGCATCGGCGAGGCTGGGTTCCACGCAGCCAGCCTCATTGCCGGCAAGTTCTCGGTGGTCACAACGCTTGCGCGCTCCGTTCCAGCCATCGAGCACAACCTCGTCCGCTATGGCCTCGCGTCCCGCTGCGCCCGCGTGCGCGCCTCCGACGTGCCGGTGCTGGCGTTGGAAGACCCGAAGTCCAATGCGCGCGCCAAATTATCGGCAGAGATCGCGCTGGCCATACGCGAGGAACGCGCCGAAGCCATTGTGCTTGGCTGCGCGGGCATGGCGGATCTGGCGGCAGCCTTCAGCGCCGAACATGGGTTGCCCGTGGTCGATGGCGTCGGCGCTGCCGTCGGCTTCGTGGAGATGCTTGCCCGGCTCGGCCTCAAGACGTCCAAACTGGGCGGATATGCAACACCGTTGGCAAAGATCTACGGCGGAAGTTTTGCCGCCTTCGCTGCAACGGACTCCTAATTCGGGTTAGGATGCATTCGAGGTCAAAGCCGTTAGAATTGGCAATTCACGGCTATCTCTGCAGAATGCCTTTGCATCCCCGTGCGAACACCTTAGCTTAGGAGGGAGTTCGCGTCCTTGATTGAACCTGACATGGGGAGGCGGGCACGCCCGTCGCAGAAACTTTGGGTACCTTGAGCGCGCTGAAAGATCCCAAACAAGCTGGGCCGTTCGACGGCTACGATCCCAAACCGTTCTTCTGCGAGCTGTTGGGAATAGAGGCGCAGCCTGGCAAGCCGCTGGTCGGCGTTTGGCAGCGGCTGCAGAAGGTCGACGTGCCGACGCTGCTGCGCCGCGCCAAGGACGCCGAGCGCGAGCTGTTCAATCTCGGCATCACCTTCACCGTCTACAGCGACAAGGACGCGATCGACCGCATACTGCCGTTCGATGTCATCCCGCGCGTGATGACGGCCGCCGAATGGCGCGTCGTCGAGGCCGGCGTGACGCAACGGGTGCGGGCGCTGAATTTGTTCCTATGGGATGTGTATCACGAGCGCCATATCCTGAACGACGGTACGGTCCCTGCTTCCTTGGTGCTGGAGAACCGCAATTATCGGCCCGAGATGGTCGGCTACGACCCGCCTCTCGGAACCTACATCCACATCAACGGTACCGATCTGGTGCGCGATGGGAAGGGTACGTTCCATGTCCTGGAGGACAATGGGCGCTCGCCCTCGGGCGTGTCCTATGTGGTCGAGAACCGCCACATGATGCAGCGCGCCTTCCCCGATCTGATGCAGGGCCTGCGTGTGAAGTCGGTGTCGGACTACGGCGAGCGTTTGCTGGGCAAGCTGATCGAAGTTGCCCCAACCGGCGTTGCGGAACCTTCGGTCGTGCTGCTGTCGCCGGGCGTCTACAACTCGGCCTATTTCGAGCACATTTTCCTCGCCCGCGAGATGGGCGTGCCGTTGGTCGAAGGCCGCGATCTGGTGGTCGAAAACGATCACGTCTTCATGCGCACGGTCGCCGGCCTCGCCCCGGTCGACGTCATCTACCGCCGGATCAACGACGATTTTCTCGATCCCGAGGCCTTCAACCCCGAGAGCCGGTTGGGAGTCGCCGGACTGATGCGAGCTTCCAAAGCCGGCCATGTCACATTGGCCAATGCCGTGGGGACGGGCGTGGCCGACGACAAGGCGGTCTATGCCTATGTCCCGCGCATCATCGAGTATTACCTCAAGGAAAAGCCGATCCTGCCAAATGTCGAGACGCATATCTGCGGCGAGCCGGAGGGGCTGGCTTACACACTCGACAATCTGGAAAGGCTGGTCGTCAAGCCGGTCGGCGAATCAGGCGGCTACGGAATTGTGGTCGGCCCAAAGGCCAGCCGCGCCGAGATCGAAGCGGTGCGCGAGAAACTGATCGCCGATCCCGCCAATTTCATCAGCCAGCCGATGATCGATCTGTCCGTGTGCCCCACGTTGACGCCGGATGGAGTCGCGCCGCGCCATGTCGATCTGCGGCCCTACGCCGTCACGGGCAAGGACACTTGGGTTCTGCCGGGCGGCCTCACGCGCGTGGCGCTGAAGGAAGGCTCGATTATCGTCAATTCCTCGCAAGGCGGCGGCACCAAGGACACTTGGGTGCTGGAAGATGGGGTGCTGGAAGATGCGAGGTGCTCGAGGATGTGGCGCTCGAGGATGTGGCGCTGGAGGAGGACGCGCCGTGACGCTGCTGTCCCGAAACGCCGAACAGTTGTTCTGGCAGGCCCGCTACATCGAGCGCGCCACCAGCCTTGCGCGCATCATCGAGATCCATTCCTCGCACGGCCGCGCCAGCGCGGGCGATCTGGGCTGGGCCTGGCTGATTGCGCTCTATTCGGATCAGGCCGAGTTCTCTAAGCAGTATCAAGAGCAGACCTCCCGAAGTGTGATTCGGTTCTATGTGTCCGATGTCGACAACCCGGCTTCGATCCGGTTCTGCGTCAAGGCGGCGCGCGAGAATGCGCGGGCGCTGCGTGCGATCATCCCGATGGATATGTGGACGCAGCTGAACAGTTTCCACAACCGGCTGCTGGCGCTCGGCGACGACGATTTCGATGTGGTGCGGCTGGCGCGCACGTGCGGTGTGATCAAGGTCGGATGCTACGAACAGCTGGGCGTGGTCGAGAGTGCGCTCTATCGCGACGAGGGCGAGCGCTTTTTCAAGCTGGGGCTGATGATCGAGCGGGCCGATCAGACCAGCCGCTTGCTGGACGTGAAGTTCGCGCAACTGGCGACCGGGCAGGCGGGCGGAGAAAGCATTGCCGACACGACGTTCTGGGCGCTGATTTTGCGCTCGGCGGCGGCCTACCAGGCCTTCCGCCGCCATGAGCCGCGCGGCGCCGATCCCGGTCGGGTGGCGCGGTTCCTGCTTGCCAACGCCAGCCAGCCGCGCTCGATCGCCTACTGTGTCGATAACATCCAGTCGGTCCTGGACGACTTGCGGCGCATCTATGGTTTGCGGCAGGTGCGTGGCGCGCTGGAACGGGTGGATATCCTCAGCAACGGCCTGCAGACGGCGGCAGACGACCGCAACCTCGTCGAACGGTTGCATGCTGTGAACGATTGGCTGCAGCAACAGCTGATCGCCCTGACGGCGGAATTGGGCCAGACGTTTTTTGGCCTCGAGTCGCCAAAGCCGGTGAGTGAGACCGAGAGCCAAACTCAGTCGCAAGGCCAGACACAGTCGCAGAGTCTGTCCTGATACGAATGTTAGCATTCCGATGACCCGTCATCCCGGCGAAGGCCGGGACCCGGCCCTGTTGGACGTGATCGAGTCCATCGGGCTTGGACAGGTCCCGGCCTACGCCGGGATGACGATTTATCTGGAGATCGCACTGATTTGAAGGTTCGGAGATCCCATGTCCCTGCACGCCAAGCTCACGCACAAAACTGCGTATAGCTATGATCGCTCCATTGCCATGGGGCCGCAAACCATCCGCTTGCGTCCCGCCCCGCACTGCCGAACGCCAATCCTGGCCTACTCGCTGACCGTCACGCCCAAGACCCATTGGCTGAACTGGCTGCAGGATCCCTTCGGCAATTTCCAGGCGCGCGTGATCCTTCCGGAGCCTACGGAGGAATTCTCCGTCACGGTCGATCTGGTCGCCGACATGGCGGTGATCAACCCGTTTGATTTCTTCGTCGATGACGCCGTCAAGGCCTGGCCGTTCGACTACGATCCGGTGCTCGCGGCCGAATTGAAACCGAACATGGAGCGCTTGCCGGCATCGCCGAAGTTCGACGCCTACGTTCGCGATCTCGGCATCACGAGCAAGGTGACGATCGACGTGCTGATCGATCTCAACCGCAAGCTATCCAAGGACATCGGCTATCTCATTCGCATGGAGCCGGGTGTTCAGACGCCGGAGGAAACGCTGGCCAAGGGATCGGGCTCGTGCCGCGATTCCGGCTGGCTGTTGGTGCAGATTTTGCGACGCCTCGGGCTCGCAGCACGCTTTGTGTCCGGCTATCTCATCCAGCTCACGCCGGACGAAAAGCCGCTCGACGGCCCGGCGGGGACATCCAAGGACTTCACCGACTTGCACGCCTGGGCGGAAGTCTATGTGCCCGGCGCCGGCTGGATCGGGCTCGATCCCACGTCGGGTCTGCTGGCAGGCGAGGGGCACATTCCCCTTGCTGCCACACCGAACCCGTCCAGTGCCGCGCCGATCAGCGGGGCGCATGACAAAGCCGAGGTGACTTTTGCGTTCGAAATGAGCGTCACCCGCATGCTTGAAATCGCCGCGCGTGACGAAACCCTACGACGATAAGCAGTGGGCGGAAATACTGGGTGCTGGCAAGAAGGTCGAGGCCCGCCTCACCGCCGGCGATGTGCGGCTCAGCATGGGCGGAGAGCCGACCTTCGTCGCCATCGAGGACCCGGAAGGCGCCGAGTGGAACACGGCGGCCGTTGGGCCGACCAAACGGCGCTATGCGGAGGATCTGATCCGTAAACTGCAGAAACGGTTCGCGCCGGGCGGACTGCTGCACTACGGCCAGGGGAAATGGTATCCGGGCGAGCAGCTGCCGCGCTGGTCGTTCGCCTGCTACTGGCGCACCGATGGCGAGCCCTTGTGGGAGAACCCGGACTTCGTCGCGCCTGAGACAGTCGCCGAGCCGGCGACCATCGAGACCGCCGATAGCTTCGCGCACGAATTGTGCCGGCAGCTCGGCCTCAAACCCGACAGCGCCCTTGCCGCCTACGAGGACCCTGGACATTTCCTGCTGGTGGAACAGAAGCTGCCGTTGAACCTCGCGCCCGGCGACAAGCGCCTCGCCGATCCGGCCGAGCGGTCGCGCCTCGTCAAGGCGCTCGATCCCGGTCTCGACAGCCCACGCGCCTACGTCCTCCCGGTGCAGGTCTGGCAGACGCAGGATCGCGGCCGCCGCTGGGTCACCGAGCGCTGGTCGTTGCGGCGTGAACGTCTCTATTTGCAGCCGGGCGATTCTCCGGTCGGCTTCCGGCTGCCGCTGGGGTCGTTGCCGTATCTGCCCGACACGAACACTCCCGCAAGTCTATCCAGCCGATCCCCTGGGTCCGCGCACGCCACTGGCGCCGCGCCGCGCCCTGCTGCAACAGCGCCGCACACAGACATTGGAGGCCGAAGGCGAGCCGGCGCCGCCCAAGACCGAGATCACGGGGGCGGTCCGAACGGCGCTTTCCATCGAGCCGCGCGATGGGCATCTGTGCGTTTTCATGCCGCCGTTCGAGGACGCCGAAGACTATGCCGCCATGACCGCCGCCATCGAGGCCGCCGCCGCTGCAACCAAGCAGCCGGTGCATATCGAAGGCTATCCGCCGCCGTTCGATCCGCGCTTTAACGTGATCAAGGTCACGCCCGATCCCGGCGTCATCGAGGTCAATATCCAGCCGGCGCACTCGTGGGACGAGGCGGTATCGATCACCGCGGCGCTCTACCAGGAGGCGCGCGCGTGCCGTCTTGGTACGGAAAAATTCATGCTGGACGGCAAGCACACGGGCACGCAGGGCGGCAACCACATCGTGCTCGGCGGCGCCAAGCCCGCCGACAGCCCGTTCCTGCGCCGCCCCGATCTGCTGGCGAGCCTGATCGCCTATTGGCAGAACCATCCGTCCCTGTCCTATCTGTTCTCGGGGCTGTTCATCGGCCCGACCAGCCAGGCGCCGCGCGTCGATGAGGGGCGTCACGACAATCTGTATGAGCTGGAAATCGCGCTGACCCAGATCCCCGATCCCGCTGATGGCAAGCCCGTCCCGCCTTGGGCAGTCGATCGCATCTTCCGCCATCTGCTGATCGACGTCACCGGCAACACGCACCGCGCCGAAATCTGCATCGACAAGCTTTATTCGCCCGACGGCCCCACGGGACGCCTCGGCCTGGTCGAGTTCCGCTCGTTCGAGATGCCGCCGCATGCGCAGATGAGTCTTGCCCAGCAGCTGCTGCTGCGCGCGCTGATCGCCTGGTTCTGGGAGCGTCCGTACAAAGCCAAACTCATCCCCTGGGGCACCGCCCTGCACGACCGCTTCATGCTCGGCCACTTCGTCTGGTCCGACTTTTTGGAGGTCATCCACGACCTGAAAACCGCCAAGTTGCCCATCTCGGCCGATTGGTTTCTGCCGCATCTGAACTTTCGCTTCCCGATCCTCGGCACGGTCGAGGCGGCTGGCCTGACGCTGGAGATTGGTCAGGCGCTGGAGCCCTGGAATGTGCTGGGCGAGGAAGGCGCCCCCGGCGGCACGGCGCGCTATGTGGATAGCTCCGTCGAGCGCCTGCAGCTGCGCGTCACCGGCCTGATCGGTGACCGCTACCAGATCGCCTGCAACGGTTTCGCGGTACCGCTGACCGCCACCGGCGCCGCGGGCGAACACATCGCCGGCGTGCGCTTCAAGGCCTGGAGCCCACCCTCCAGCCTGCACCCCTCGATCCCCGCGCAAGGCCCGCTGACCTTCGACCTTGTCGACACTCGCAACGCCATTTCGGTTGGCGGCTGCCGCTACCACGTCACCCACCCCGGCGGCCGCGGCGCCGAGTTGTTCCCAGTCAATTCGTATGAGGCGGAAGGCCGGCGGCTGTCGCGCTTCGAAGCCATGGGGCATACGGCGGGACCGATGGCGGTAAAGCGGCTGGGCGTGCATCGCGACTTTCCGCTCACGCTGGATTTGCGGCGGGCGGTGCTGGCGGGGTAGCTTCACCAGGGACAGATGTAGGTTGGGTCAAGCGCTTCAGCGCGACCCAACACTCCGCAGGCAGTGTTTGCGATCGTTGGGTCGCGCAAGAGCTTGACCCAATCTGCGCTTCAGCACTGATCGACTCTCGTCGCTCACTGCCGCCTACAGTGCCTCGAATTGTTAACGCGATTGGAGTTTAGGTAGTATAATCGAGATTTTTGCACTGAACTGTTCGATTTTTATTGCAATTACTCAGATCTATACTACACTCTCCTCACCTTCTTCTACGGGGATGCACTCGAGGGCGTCTCGATCTGCTGGGAGAGGGGCAGCGACCAGCGCCGGGTGCCGCACACCCAGGCGTCGGCGGCCGCCGTCGTCCTCCCGGGGTGAGATGCCTTGGAGTGGAGCAGCCCATGTCAAGTGGCGACGGAGGGATCGGAAAAGACGCTGGCGGGGCGGCCGGGTGCCGCACTCTCTACAAACTATTCGCGGCATCCGGCAGCCCCGCACCCCGTTTTGGGTTCGAACCAGGGTTCGGTCAGGGCACAGCCATGTCCTTTTTCCTGCCGCGCTGGAGGCTCCCAAATCAACCGGTACTGTGTGCCGCGAGACTTCCTCTTTGGTCGGATGGAGGCATGACGGCAGAAGAGCCGGGGTGCCCCGTGGGCCGCCCTCTGACAACGTGCACGCTGCACGAGGGCGACCCACGGGCCGCGACTACAACGATGTGAGCCCAGCTAGTGGCGTGGTGCTGAGTGGCAGCAATCAGGTGCTGTCGATTTGGGTCGACGCAGTGGAGGTCGGTTGAGCGAACCCCTGCCCCGTTATTGCGCACTGGGCCGACGAACCGGTCTTCGGCCTTTTGCAATACGCAAAAATTTCCGCCGTCCAGCGCTGTTTCAGATTGGCACGCTACTTGCTGATTTCTTCACCATAACGCCTCTAGGGTTCTGGCAGCCCCGTTCGCCCGGATTGCGTCAGGTCCGAGAGAGGCTCTCCCGCCCTAAGCAGGGGGCGGAGCCACGGCGGGACAAAAGCCCGGGAGACCGCTACCGCAAGGGCAGATGTCCTTGAGCGGCAGGGCTCCGTTTGGTTTGGCTTTGCCCCGTCGCTCAATCCGGCATGTCCCTCGCGGTAGTAATATGCAGTATGCAGAGCACAAAGGGGATGCCGTTGATCATGATGTTCGCCAAGAGCCTTAAGACCGCCATAGCCGTCGCTGCCATAGCAGCCCCGTCGCTGTCGCCCGCGCTGGCGGTCGAGAAAAAAGACTTCAAGTTCGCCTGGTCGATCTATGTCGGCTGGATGCCCTGGGGCTATGCCGCCGATACCGGCATCGTCAAGAAATGGGCCGACAAATACGGCATCACCATCGAGGTCAAGCAATTCACGGATTATGTCGAGTCGATCAATCAGTATACCGCCGGCGCCTTCGATGCGGTCACCGTCACCAACATGGACGCGCTCTCGATCCCCTGCGCCGGAGGCGTCGAGACCACTCTCCCGTTGGCGGGAGCCACCATGGGTCCCGTCATAGCGGCAGCATCCCTGGTGCCTCCACTGGCGCTGCTGCCGGTCCTGTTCATCGCCCTTGGTCTGGGCGAGACGTCGAAGATCACGCTCATCGTGTTGGGCACCACATTGAAACTGATCCGCGACCTGGCGCTGCGGACCGTCGACATACCGCGTGAACAGATCATCAAGGCGCAGACGCTGGGTGGATCGAGCTGGCAGATCGGTTTGCGCGTCGTCCTGCCCCAGATGCTGCCGCCCCTATCGATGCCGTGCGGCTGGAGATCGGCCCGGCCTGGTTGTTTCTCATCGCCGCCGAGGCCATCGCGGCCGATTCGGGACTCGGCTACCGGATCTTCCTGGTGCGCCGCTATCTGTCGATGGATGTCATCATCCCCTATGTGATCTGGATCACGCTGCTGGCCTTCGCCATGGATTGGGTTCTGCGGCTTTTGCAACGCACGGCCTTTCCCTGGTTTGCCGAGGCGAGGCGCGCATGACCTCCATCGTATTCGACAAGGTGTGGAAGGAATACGATCATCACGTCGTCCTTGAACGGATCAATCTGAGTATCGCCCCGTGCGCCTTCATTGCCGTTGCCGGACCGTCCGGCTGCGGCAAGACCACTCTGCTGCGCATGCTGCTTGGCGACGAGGTGCCGTCGCGCGGACGAATCCTGATCGACGATGAGCCGTTGAAGCCGGAACCCGCTGCCGACCGCGGCGTGGTGTTCCAGCGCTACTCGGTGTTTCCGCATCTGAAGGTGTTGGACAACGTGCTGATCGGACGCGAGTTCCAGCTGGCGAAGGTGTCGGGCCGGCTGTTCGGTGCGCAGCGCCGCGAAGTGAAGTCCGAGGCCGAGGTGCTGCTGGCCGAAGTCGGACTGGCCGGCCACGAAGGCAAGTATCCGGCGGCCTTGTCCGGCGGCATGCAGCAGCGGTTGGCGCTGGCCCAGGCCCTCATCCGTAAGCCGAAGATCCTGCTACTGGACGAGCCGTTCGGCGCACTCGATCCGTCCCCGACCTATCCACGCAAGCCCGTGCGCTACGGCATTCTCGAAGGCGATAGGCCGCCTACAAACGATCCGGCGGTGCTGTCGGCGCCCGAGAACGGCCGCGAATTCGAGAGCAACCGCTTGTTCTCTTGCCGGGTGCTGCTGATCATGATCAAGGAAAGCCCCCTCAAGGCCGAGCACGCCGCCTACCGGCATTTGATCCCGGCCGGCCGTTATTGGATGCACACGGTCAAGCGCGGCGAGACGCTGAGGCTGGCGGATGTCGAAGGCAACCAGGCCGCCGATACGCTGTTCTACAATGCCGACGACCCGACCGAGCGCTACAGCGCGACCGAAACCATCCGTGAACAGGCCAATATCTATCTCGGCGTCGGGACAACCATTCTTTCCGACAACGGCAATCCGATGTTGACCATATCAGCCGATCTGGTCGGCCAGCACGATACGCTGGGTGGGGCCTGCGCCGCCGAGAGCAACACCGTGCGCTATGCGCTGGAGAAAAAGACCATGCACGCCTGCCGCGACAGCTTCCTGCTGGCGGTGGGCGAAAACGAGCAGTACGGCCTGTCCAAACGCGACATCGCCCACAACATCAATTTTTTCATGAACGTGCCGGTGACGCCGGAGGGCGGACTGACGTTTGCCGACGGCGGCTCGGGGCCGGGCAAATATGTCGAGATGCGCGCCGAGATGAATGTCATTGTGCTGATCTCAAACTGCCCCCAGCTGAATAATCCGTGCAATGCCTACAACCCCACACCCATCGAGGCGCTGATCTGGGCCGAGGGCGCTTGAGGGCTATGATCAAAAAGGTCCTCATCGCCAATCGCGGCGCCATCGCCTGCCGGATTATCCGTACACTGGACCGGATGGGGATCGCCAGTGTCGCGGTCTACTCGGAGGCCGACCGGCATTCCACGCATGTTGCACAGGCGGGCGAGGCAGTTGCGATCGGTCCGTATCCGGCAGCGCAGAGCTATCTGAACGTGGCCGCGATTCTGGGCACAGCTAAAGCGACCTGCGCCGAGGCTATTCATCCTGGCTACGGCTTCCTCTCCGAGAACCCCGATTTCGCCGAGGCCTGCGCGGACGCTGGCATCGTCTTTATTGGCCCGCGCCCGGAGCAGATGCGCGCCTTTGGCCTGAAGCACCGTGCGCGCGAACTGGCTGAGGCCAATGGCGTGCCACTTGCGCCTGGTTCGGGCCTCATCCGCGACCTCGATCACGCCCGCATCGAAGCCGCACGCATTGGCTTTCCGGTCATGCTCAAGAGTACGGCCGGCGGCGGCGGAATCGGACTGCAGCTGGTGGCTTCCGAGGCAGACTTGGAGCCGCGATTGGCTCAAGTTCAGCGCCTGGCAACCAACAACTTCAAGGACGCCGGCCTGTTCCTGGAGAAATTCGTTGCCAACGCGCGCCACATCGAGGTGCAGATTTTCGGCGACGGCAAAGGCCACGTCATTGCGCTCGGCGAACGCGACTGCTCCGCGCAGCGCCGCAACCAGAAGGTGATCGAGGAGACGCCGGCGCCGGGGCTGCCCGAGACGGCGCGGCGCGATCTGTGGGCGACGGCCTGCCGTCGGGGTCAAGCTGTGTCTTGTGAAAGTGCGGGTACGGTCGAGTTTCTCTACGATCAGGATGCAGAGGAATGCTATTTCCTCGAAGTCAATACGCGCCTGCAAGTCGAGCATGGCGTGACCGAGGAGGTCACGGGCATCGATCTCGTCGAATGGATGGTGCGTCAGGCTGCGGGCGAGTTCTCGCTGCCACCACAATCGGAGATCAAGCCGCGCGGCGCTTCCATCCAGGTCCACCTGTACGCGGAAGATCCTGGCCGTGAGTTCCGGCCAAGCGCCGGACTGCTCACCCATGTAACGTGGCCGGACCATGCACGCGTTGAAACCTGGGTTGAGGCTGGTACGGAGGTTTCACCATTCTACGACCCGATGCTCGCCAAGATCATCGTGCGTGGTGAAACGCGCGGCGAGGCGTTGTCGAACTTGCGCGGCGCCCTCGACGCTACCGGGATCGGCGGCCTGGAAACCAATCTGCTCTATCTGCGCCAACTGGCGGCTTCGGAAACGATGGCCAACGGCCAGATGCTGACCAGGACGCTTGCGTCCTTTCCGTATTCCGTCCCTACCATCGAAGTCCTGAGCCCCGGCACACAGACCACCATCCAGGATTGGCCCGGCCGCACCGGCTATTGGGCGGTCGGCGTGCCGCCATCGGGGCCGATGGACCCTCTGTCCTTCCGGCTGGCCAATCGACTTCTTGGCAACCCCGAGGGCGCACCCGGCCTGGAAATCACACTGACTGGGCCGGCGCTGCGGTTCAATTGCGAGACCCTGATTTGCCTAAGTGGCGCACTGCTCGATGCCAAGCTCGATGGCGCAGCGATCGCCTTCTGGCGACCGGTCGCGGTCAAGGCCGGCGAGACCCTCACGCTGGGTGCGATCGCCGGGACAGGCGCGCGCGCCAATCTGGCGGCGCGCAGTGGATTTGACGTGCCAGCCTACCTCGGCAGCCGCGCCACGTTCACACTCGGCAAGTTCGGCGGTCACGGCGGGCGGGCGTTGCTGGTGGGCGATGTGCTGCACGTGGCGACTCCGGCCAACGCCATCCTGGCGGAGCGCAAATCACTCGCTGTCGAACTGGTTCTCCCGCTAACGCATCATTGGCAGATCGGCGTTCTTTACGGTCCACACGGAGAACCGGACTTCTTCACGCCAGCCGAAATCGAAACTTTCTTCGCCGCCGACTGGGAGGTTCACTACAACTCCAACCGCACCGGCGTGCGCCTAGTCGGCCCCAAACCAACATGGGCCCGGGCCGATGGCGGCGAAGCGGGGCTGCATCCCAGCAACATCCACGACAACGCCTATGCCATCGGGGCCGTGGACTTCACCGGCGACATGCCGGTCATCCTGGGACCGGGCGGCCCGTCACTTGGCGGTTTCGTCTGTCCCGTGACGATCGCGGCTGCCGAGCTATGGAAGATCGGGCAGTTGCGAGCTGGGGACACGGTTCGCTTCGAACGCCTGACGCCGGCCGAGGCCGCCAGTCGTGAAGCCCGGCAGGACGCCGAGATCGCAAGCTTGGCGCCGAACCGGAGCGTAGCGCTACACGCGGCAGCCGATCTGGGGCCTGATGACTGCATTGTTGGCAGCCGTGAGGCGGATGGCAGTGGGCGTCGCGTCATCAATCGGCGGGCGGGCGATAAGTATCTGCTGGTCGAATACGGACCAATCGTGCTCGATTTGGAGCTTCGGTTTCGCGTGCACGTCCTGATGACGCGCCTGCAGGAGCGGGGCCTCGCCGTCATCATCGACCCGACGCCGGGCATCCGGTCCCTGCAAGTCCACTACGACAGCCGCGTACTGACATTATCGAATTTGTTGGATGTCCTCGCCAGCATCGAAACGGCGATTGGCGACGTCGGCAACATCGAGGTACCCTCACGCATCGTGCATCTTCCGTTGTCCTGGAACGATCCGGCAGTGCAAAAGACCATCGACAAAGACACGCAATCCGTTCGTCCGGATGCACCCTGGTGTCCGTCGAACATCGAGTTCATCCGCCGTATTAACGGGCTCGACTCGGTCGACGACGTCCAGAGCATCGTCTTCGACGCGAGCTATCTGGTGCTAGGGCTAGGCGATGTCTATCTCGGCGCGCCGGTTGCCACGCCCGTTGACCCGCGCCATCGGCTCGCAACTACGAAATACAACCCGGCCCGCACCTGGACGCCCGATAACGTCGTGGGCATCGGCGGGGCTTATATGTGCGTGTACGGCATGGAGGGGCCGGGCGTCTACCAGCTGTTCGGCCGCACGTCGCAGGTCTGGAACACCTACCGGACAACGCCGGAGTTCGAAGCGGGAAAGCCTTGGCTGCTGCAATTCTTCGACCAGATCCGCTTTTATCCGGTGACTGCGGATGAGCTCCTGGCATTCCGCGAGGATTTCATTCAAGGCAAGGTTCCGGTGACCATGGAAGCCGCGACGTTCAAGCTCGCGGGCTACCGCAAGTTCCTCGGGGACAACGCTGGAGAAATCAAGAAATTCAAGTCGCGCCAACAGGCTGCCTTCGAGGCGGAGCGCTTACGCTGGCAGGCAGCCGATCAGTTGGGTGTCGGCGCAAGCGTCCAGAGCGGCGAAGAGACCACAAACGAAGCGCTGGCGCCTGGCGCCGTGGCCATCGCAAGCCCCTGCCCGGCGCGGTTTGGAAAGTGCACGTCACCAAAGGCCAGCGGGTCGCAGCGGGAGATGTTGTCGTGATCGTGGACTCGATGAAGATGGAAATGACAGTATGCGCCCCCTGTGCTGGCGCGGTGGCGGACGTGCGCTGCAGCGAGGGACGAAGCGTTTCGCAAGGTCAGACCTTGGTTGTCCTTTCGGCAGGCGGCGCGGAGCGCATAGCATGACCATCTCACTCGATCTCGACACCCTTTCGCGCGGTTATGCGTCAGGTGCGCTCGATCCAGAGTCGGTGATTGCCGACGTGTACGCACGGACAGCGTCGCGTGGCGAACGACCGGTGTGGATCACGCTGGTGCCCAGGGAACAAGCGCTCACCAAACTGCGAAGCGCACTCAAGGGGCCGCTCTACGGCATACCTTTCGCGGTCAAGGACAACATCGACGTGGCCGGGCTGCCGACCACCTGCGCCTGTCCGGAGTTCGCTTATGTGCCGAAACGCTCGGCGACGGTCGTGGAAGGTCTCGAGGCGGCCGGGGCGATCCTGATTGGCAAGACCAACATGGACCAGTTCGCGACCGGACTGGTTGGGACGCGTTCGCCCTATGGCATTCCCTCCAGCGTGTTCAATCCCGACTACATCTCCGGTGGATCGAGCGCGGGTTCCGCCGTGGCTGTGGCAGCGGGACTCGTCTCGTTCTCGCTCGGCACCGATCCGGCGGGGTCGGGCCGCGTGCCGGCCGGGTTCAACAACATCGTCGGGCTGACGCCAACCAAGGGTTTGGTCAGCACACGCGGTGTAGTGTCCGCCTGCCGGACGCAGGACGTGGTATCGATCTTTGGCCTGACGACGGCCGACGCCGCCAAGGTGCTCGCCGTTGCCGGCCAGTTCGATGCCGAAGATAGCTATTCGCGGGCCCTCCCAGGTGGCTTTGCTGTTCAGGCGCCGCCATTCCGTTTGCGCATCGGTGTACCGTCCGGCGTGCTGAATTTCTTCGGCGACAGTGACGCCGAGACGCTCTACCGCGCCGCCATCGAACGCATCGCCACGGACGGTGCAACCATCGTCGACATCGACTTCGCCCCGTTCAAGGAGGCCGCCGCATTGCTCTATTCCAGCCCTTGGGTGGCCGAGCGGCTGGCAGCGATCAAGGAATTCGCCGCGGCCAAGCCCGAGGCGATCGACGAGGTCGTGCGCGGCATCATCCTGGGCGCGGGCAAACACTCAGCCGTCGGAGTGTTCGAAGGCTTCTATCGCCTCGCCGAACTGACCCGCGCCGCCAAAGCCCGGCCGGGTCTTTGATGGCACAGGCGCAGGCGGCATCGAAGTCGAGCTCTGGGAACTCGACGCCACCGGCTTCGGCTCGTTCGTCGCGCTTATTCCCGCGCCGCTCGGTATCGGCACGCTGACGCCGCAGGATGGCCGCGAGGTGATAGGGATTCCTGTGCGAGAGCCATGCGGTAAAGAGTGCGCAAGGCATAACGAGCTTTGGAGGATGGCGGGCTTGGCTGGCCAACGGTAGGTCAGTTGGCTGACAAACGGAATTCCAGCTTGCACGGCCTATCGATGACGCTGACATGGGCCGCCGTCACGCGCCAGCCCTTGGGCAGGCGCACCCAGGTCTGTATCAGGCGGCCGACCTTGCCTGGCGCCGAACTGCGGTAGAACAATGTCAAGGCGGTCGCGAAATCCGGGTCCAACGTTGTTGTCACAGTGTGCGCCAGATCGCGCGCCAAGTTCACCGGCGGGCGGCCCATGCGGAAGTCCAGGATCTGCCCGATGCCATAGAGATTTTCCGCGACGCCATAGCGGATCGCGCACTCGTCCTGCCAGAACAGTGCGTGGGGCTTTGGCACGAGTTGCCGAGCGCTTTGCCGAAACCATCGGGTTCGATGAAGTCGCGCTGCATATCCATGATGACAAGCGCGGTGTGCGCCGGGTCTAGCGTGTAGTCGTAGGGCAATGCTTTGACCGTCATCATGTCAGTGCCCCGCCATATGCTGGCCGATGGTGTTGCGATCCGTATCGGCAACCGGCGACAGATAGGCGATGCGTCCGCCCGACATCACCGCGACACGGTCGGACATTTCCAGGATTTCATCGAGATCCTCGGACACCAGCAGGACCGCCGCGCCATGGCTTCGCTGCTCGATGATCAGCGCCCGGATCTCGGCTACTGATGCGAAATCGAGCCCGAAGCATGGATTGGCGACGATCAGTACGCGCACACCACCCGACAGGTCGCGCGCCAGAGCGGTGCGTTGAAAGTTGCCGCCCGACACGTTCTCG
The DNA here is from genome assembly GCA_963732765.1 of uncultured Alphaproteobacteria bacterium. GTDB lineage: Bacteria > Pseudomonadota > Alphaproteobacteria > Rhizobiales > Hyphomicrobiaceae > JANYHF01. The sequence continues at coordinate 95,598 of CAVTAS010000002.1, forward strand.
ATCGGCGTCTCGATTGACAGCGTTTTGATCCGGTGGCGCTCGATGAGGTTCTGACCAGCGTTCCGGATGGTCGGCGGCGACAGCCACCAGCCGAACCTGGCCGAAGGTGGTTTGTCGAAGGTGCGGAAGGCAATGTTTTCGGACACCGACATACGGCGCACTGCGGCATTTGCTAGAGGCTCCTCCGGTAGGCCGAAGACCTTGAACGCATCGAAGCCATTTCGATCGGCCGCGAAGAGCTGGTTGTTGACCAGTACGCGGCCGGATTTCATCGGGCGCTGACCGGATACGGCCTCGACCAGCTCGCTCTGGCCGTTGCCCGAAACGCCAGCCACACCGAGAACCTCCCCACCTTTGATCACGATGCTGACGCCGTCGACGGCAGCCAACTCTTCGCTGTTGTCGACGCAGATGCCATCCAGCTCGACCGTGACGTCGCTGACCACATCGGGGAGGCGGACCGCACGCTGGCGCAACTCGGCATCCCCGATCATCATGCGTGCCATGTCTTGCGTGGTCAGATCGGCGACCGCGCCGCCACCGGCATAGCGGCCGCGCCGCAGCACCGACACTTTACCTGCGAAGGTCGTGACGTCCCGGAACTTGTGCGCAATCATCAGCACCGTGATGTCTTTGCGCGCGGCCATGGCTTGCAGCTTGCCCGGCACTTCGTTGGCCTCGCCCGGCGTCAGCACCGATGTTGGCTCATCCAGAATGAGGAAGCGCTGATCGAGATAGAGTTGCCGGAGGATTTCCAGCTTTTGCCGTTCGCCCGCCGCCAGTACGCCGATCCAGGGCGAGCCGCTGTGGTAGGATATGGTGGGCGAGAAAGGCGACTAGGATGTCGACATAACCGTAGCCCGCGACGAGCGAGGCATTGGCCGGGCCGTGAATGGCGGCAACTTCGAAGTAGCCTGCCAATCCAACACATACGCCGGAAATGGCCGAACAGGCGAGGATCAGTTTGCCAACCGGAAGCCCTTGAGCCAGTGCGGCGCGGGAGGTCCCGCCGGTGACGTGCACAGCAAATCCGAAAACAGTGCGCGACATCAGGACTTGCAGTACCACGGCCAATAGGAGGCCGACGAACAATCCCCAATGCACGTCTGTGCCCGGGATCGGATCGACCATTGCGGCCTTGCCGATCGGCATGGTAGACGGCTTGTTGGCTGAACCCGGATCGCGCAAGAGCCCCTCGACGAAGAAGTTCATGATGGCGATCGCGATACAGGTCAGCAGCAAGCTGGAAATGGCTTCGTTGACTCCGCGCGAATAACGCAACCAGCCGGCGAGACCGAACTATAGGGCGCCCACGGACGTCGCGGCCAGGATCATCAACGGCACGGTCAGGAGGGGCGGCACGCCGGCATCAACCAGCAGTATGGCAATAGCTGCTGCCGCAAAGTCGCCAAGTACCAGGGTGCCTTCCGCTCCGATCATGAGAAGGCCGATCTGTGCCGGGATCGCACAGACCAGGGCGGTCAGGATCAGCGGTGCGGAGCGTTGCAGTGTATTCTGGATGGAGAAACTGGAACCGAAACCGCCCTTCCAGAACAGGGCGAAGAACTCGGCCGGCGATTTTGCGAGCACCAACAGGAACAGCGAAAAGATCAGTGCCGAGACGACGAGCGCGCCGAGTGGAATGACAATCTGTTCAGCCGCCGCCAGCAGACGCTCGTAGCCGGTGCGCGGTGCGGGAGGATCGAGGGCGGTGACGGTCATTGCAGACGCCAGCCTGGGCGCCAAACATCGTCATCCCGGCGTAGGCCGGCACCCGCCCAAATATCGGTGTTTCCGAGCATCGCAGGACACGCCTCTTGCGTGGGCTTGGACGGTTCCCGGCCTTCGCCGGGATGACGAACCGTTGTGTAAACGGACGTGAAGCGGTGAGAGCGCTAGACCCACATTCCGGTTTGCATACGTATCATCCAATAGCGTAACAGAGCCGACCACGCCTTCGAGCCGATAGTTCATGCCGTCGAGCACGGGATCGTGGTTGTCGAAGGTCTTGTCGAGCACCGCCTTGCCGGTATTGTCCTTGAGCGGACCGACATAGATCGGCGTCTTGGCCTTCAGGTCCGCAATCCCCGCGTCGGCCGCCTTGATAGCCTCGGGGGTCGCGCCCGCGCCATAGGGCCAGTTGCACACCATGTCGTTGTCGTAGCCGCCGACCACGACGTTGGGCAACGGATCGCCCTTGGCCAGCATGGCGGCGTACATCTGGTAGATGGTCTCCCACTTGTATTCGGCGCCGGTCTCGGCAACCTTTTCTTTCTCAAGGACTTTGATTACAATGCGTATCCGATCTCAAACGAGGGTCGTCGGTACTTGTTGATGGTGGCATTGCGTTTGTCAAAATGGATGGCGGCGCAACCATCCAGTTTCAAGATGGCTCGCTTGATCGATCGCAGCGAACCGCAATTGCAGTGTGAAGTTGCGACTTCAAGGTTCTTAAAAGCTGTTTGAAAAACCGGAGTGAAAGCTTCTTTTGCTTCGGAAATAATGCCGAAGCTGATTGATGACGTCTGTAAGAGCGCCGGTGTTCCGCAACACAACGGCGCCAAACCGCGCTGTTTGCTACGATTAACTATAGCAACAAGCGGTGACGCAGGGCAAGACTGCGACTTGACAGCGCTTCGAGTTGTCCCTTTAGGTCGTCGGCGTCAGAAAAAGTGATCGGGACACAGAATGACCGTGGAGATCGTCGATCGGGTAGAGAAAATCGAGCCCATGGTCGAGGCCTGGAACCGGCTCGCCGATCGTTTCGGCACCCCGTTTCACTCCTTCGAGTGGTCCCATGCCTGCGCCAAGGCCTCGGCCGGGTCAGGGCGGCTGACCATCGTGGTGGTCAGGTCTCAGGGCGAGGTGATCGGGATCGCGCCGTTGATCGGCGTCCAAAGGCTGGCCGTGCCGACACTGCAGTTTCTGGGCGATCCGTTCTGCAAACTCTATGAGCCGAATGGGCTGATTTACCGCGACGATGCAGCGCTCGGCGAACTGCTGGGCGCAATCGTGTCGCTCGGCATGCCAGTGTGGTTGGACCGGCTGCCTGCCGAAACCCCGATGGAGGGCGCCTTGAAGGCCGGCCGGCGCGGCCGCGCGCTGCTCTTTCGAGGCAAGACCTCGAGATCGCTTCATGTTCCGGTAGCAGGAGACTGGCAGGCGGTGGAACTTGGGCTGAGCAAATCCAGCCGGGGCAATCTGCGCCGCGGACGCAAGCTGGCCGAGGGGCACGGCAGCGTCCGGTTTCAGACGCTATCACCAGGCGCTGAGGACATTCCCGCCTGCCTGCAGCAGTTCATGCAAATCGAAGCGGCAGGCTGGAAAGGGCGGGCCGGCACCGCCCTGGTCACGAACCGCTACCAGAGAGAGTTCATCAGCGCCTATCTCACGGCTGAAGCTCGCAGAGGCATGGTACGGATTTATCAAATGTGGATTGCCGACGAGTTGGCCGCGATCAGGCTGGCTGTCGAGCATAGCAATCGGGTCTGGGATCTGAAAATCGCCTACGACGAGAAATTCAAACAGTGCTCCCCTGGGGTCCTGCTGGCACACGAGACTTTGCGCGACGCGTACGAGAGGAAACTGAAGGGGCTGGAGTTCAACGGTGAAGAGGAGGCCTGGGAGCGGATATGGACCGACCAAGCCCATGAGCATCAGAACATCCGGCTCTATCCCCTGAGGCCAACAGGCCTGGCTGGTTTTGCCAGGGATGTATCGCGGACCGCCTACAATCGGGGCCGTGAAGCGCTGGCGCGGCGACAGAAGACGTCGGGTTAGCGACGCCGGCCATGGCGACGAGTCGCCCGTCCCGAGTGAGGAGTCTGCGATGAAAATTACAGTTTCGAGCCAGCTATCGGATTTTGCGCACGTTTGGCCGGCGCTCGATCAGTCCGGGCCGCACGATGCCTTCGTATTTCAGACGCGCGACGTGCTCGAAGTTTGGCTCGAGACCATCGGCGCGGCGCTGGCGGTACAGCCGGTATTTGTTGGCATACACCATTCCGACGGCCGGCCTCTCATGCTGTTGCCGCTCGGGATCACGCGGCGTTATGGCCTGCGGTTGCTCGGCTTTCTGGACGGCGGCGTGTCGGACTACAATGCTCCCGTCCTTTTCCCCGGCGCCGAGGCCATCGATGCGGCGGCCATGCGGCGACTGTGGACTGAGATTGCCGCCAAGTCTCCCGACTTCGATGCCGCGATGTTCGACAAGGTACCTGCGACGGTCAACAACACCGCCAATCCCTTTCAAGCCCTTGCCCAGGTGCCGGACTACAACTCCGGCCATCTCATCGACTTGAAAAAGGTCGTAGCGGGCGCAACCGATCCTCTGAAGGCGCTTAGGCTGAAAGACACGACGCGCAAGTGGCGCAAACTGAACGACGTCGCCAAGATTGAGAATAGGATCGCTACCGAACCGGCAGATATCGCGCGCATTTATGCCGCCTTCATGGAGCAGAAATCGCGCCGCTACGTCGAGACGCGCGGTGTCGATGGCTTCGACCGGCCGGGGTATCGCGGCTATTACTCGACCATGCTCGAACGCTTTGGCGCTTCGGGGGCGGTTCAGATGTGCGCCCTGTTAGCGAACGACGAACCGATCGCGACCCACTGGGGCATCGTTACCCGCGACCGGTTCTACTCGCTCATGCCCGCATACATGAGCGGAATCTGGGCACGTCATTCGCCAGGCTTTCTGCATATGGAGATGATGATTGCCTGGAGTTACCAGCAAGGGATTTCGATCTTCGACCTTGGCGTTGGAGACGAAGCCTACAAATTGCGCATCGCCAACGGACATCTGCCATTGTTCAGGGGCAGGCATGCAACCTCGGCGGCCGGACGCGCTTATCTGGCGGCGCTGACTGTGCGTGGCAAGATCGCTGCCAGCCCAGTCGGCGACTTCTGGCGCGCTCGCAGGGAGCGGCGCCGGTCAAGTGCCTCGACGACCCCGACTATCGAAGGATGAAGCGCGTTGGGCGCCGGAGCACTCAACCGCCGTGGGTCGTCACATAGTGCTGGCGCAGACGGCCACGCAATCCGTGCACTTTGCCAAGCGACCGGCAGATACGATAGAACTCCGCGCATCGCCCGTGGCCTCGACCAGAAGAACACGCAGGTTGTCGCAACCCCTTCGGCCAGGCCGCCGGCGATCTTGGCCATTTCCAATGCCGGCGTCCAGCCACGCGGCCGGCGGCGCATGCGGATGTTGGCCCACGAGGCGCCGTTCATATAGGCCCGCTCGCGCAGCCAGCGCGCGTTGCACCGCGAGCGTGGCATTGTCTCGTGCACCAGCGCTTCGGCGCAATAGCCAAAGGAGAATCCCAACTCTTTGGCGCGCAGAAAAAAGTCGTCGTCTTCCCCTCCGGTCAGCGCATAGGCGCTATCGAACCAGGGTTGGCTCACCGTGTGGAACACCTTGACGCGAGCCAGGAAATTACCGGCTGCGTGGATCTGGTCGATCCGCCCGGTAGGAAACCGCAGTGGCTGGAACAGTCCGGTTTCCAACAACCATGGCTCGGGCGGATGTTCGAAATCCGGACGCATTTCGCCGCGCACGATGTCGGCGTCGACGGTGCCTGCGAGATCGAGGAGACGTTGCAGCCAATCGGGCTCGGGCCAGGAATCGTCGTCGATCATGGCAATGTAGTCCAGCGGACCCTGCGCAAGCGCGGCCTCGACCAGCACATTGCGGGTGGGCGCGATACCGCGCGAGGTCGACAGATGGGCAGTCAGCGGAAACCGGTAGCCGCTCGCGGCAAGCGCCGCAGCGACGGCCTGCCCTTCAGCCCCATCGGGGTCGTTGTCCGCCACTACGATCGAAACCTCGGCAGTCGTCTCGAGCTTCTCCAGCGCCCGCAGCAGAAAGCGCAGACTGCCCGGCCGCTTGAAGGTTGGAATCCCGATACAGACGCGCGGGTTCGCTCCCTGCTTGCTGATGGCTATAGCTGTCATGGCGTGCTCCTCACGTCCTGTCCCGGCCCGTTCGCAGCCGGCCAGGCTGAGCCATCCGCGCGTACAGATCGACGCCGCGGCGCGCCAAGCCCTTCGGCAGCAAGCCACGCAAGATCATCAGGCCCGTCTCGGTCGCCGAAAGGCCACCATGGCGCCAACCGTTCCAGAACCGGCGCACGTTGGCAACCAGGTCGCCCGGGAGGGTGTACTGAGCAACGCGGCGCGCGCAGAAGGCATGGTACGCCCTAGCTGTGAAGGCCGGCGCCAGCGATCGGGCCCAAGCCATCTGCCGCTCGTAGTCGGCGCCACGCGAGATGCGGCCGCCTTCGTTGGCGTCGTGCCAGCGATAGAGAGGGTCCGCGAGCATACCGATCCTGGCGCCGGCAGCCTGGGCGCGGATCAGGAAGTCGTTGTCCTGGAACTTCGGCAGACCGGGGGTGAAGCGAACCCTTCGGGCAACGTCTGCGCGCACGACCACCGCTGTGGTTGAGCAGTTGCAGCCATGGGAAAAGAAGTACTCGGACATGTTGTCTCCGGCTTCGAGCAAGCGTTTGGGGTAGACGAAGGCCATTGCGTCACTCCGAATGCGGCTGCCGCGCGACAGCAGAATGTCGGCCCCGCCCGCATCGATGGCGCGGCGCATCGCGCTGAGTTTCTCGGGCTCGAATTCGTCGTCGGCGTCGAGCAGCGCCAGCCAGGTCCCGCAGGCTGCGTCGATCCCGGTATTGCGCGCGGCTTGGGCATCGGCAGGCTGACTGCTCAGCACACGGCAGGGCGGCAAGTCCCGGCGGGCGAGCACCTCGGATCCCAAGTCGGCAGCCTTGCCGTTGCAAACGACGATCAGTTCGAAATCCTGGTCGGTCTGCCGCGCGACACTCGCGGCAGCGCGCAGGAGATGGCCCCAGTTGCCGTGCCAGGGAATTATGACAGTGAACGTCGCAGGGGCATTGGACATGATGGGCCGGTTGCTCTTTTCAGCCTAGGCCGACGGGATCGGACAGTGTGCGCTGCCTGACTTGAGCCGACGCGACAGCGGCCGCCAGCATAAACAGCATCCAGCCTGGGGCCATGGCTTCGAGGAAATCCACTTCCATGAGATTGGTCAACAGCAGCGAGCCGGTAAGCGACGAAAATAGCAGAAAGCCGGCGGCGTCGACCGCTGCGGCCCGCCCTATGTTGTTTATCGATAGCACCATGAAATTCGCAAACAAGGCGAGGCCGACGATCCCGGTTTCCAGCCAGATGTTCAAATAGCCATTGTGGGAATGCGCCATTTTCGCAATGAAATCGGGTGCCCTGAACTTGGGCAACTCCGGTCCGATGTCCCAGAACCCGGCATAGCCATGGCCAAGCCAGGGCCGTTCAAGCGCATGATCGTAGGCGAACTGCCAGATGAAAGTCCGCCCCGTGAATGTCTTGTCCCCGAACAGCCGGAGAAACACATCGCCCGCCTGCAGATCGATCGTCTCGCCGACAATGCGAAATCCCAGCACCAGGGCGACGGTCGACCCAACGATCACCGCCAGGAACGGAAAGCGAAAGATCCGGCACATGACGTAGAAGTATAGGCCGACGGCCGGGGCGATGACGGCCATCCCCATGGCCGTCTTTGATTGGCTCTGCTGCAGCAGAATGAAACAGACGAGCAGCCCAACAATGGACGCCACCCGTGTGACACGCGCACCCGCCAGCACACCGTAGAGGCACAGCAAAGTGGCCAGAGCCGCCGTGTTGCCGAGCGAATTCTTGTGATTGTAAATGCCTTCATGTCCAATCGGCCCCGGCGGCCGAATGACGACGACGACCAGATTTATCATCAGTGCAAGGATGAACATCCAGACGATGGGCTCAAAGAGATCGCGCGGCTGGCGAACGCTCGCGACGGCGCTCACGATTGCACCGCAAATGACGGCCTCCAGCGCCAGCCGCCGGATCGTGATGTCCGGAGCCAGCGACCACAAGGTGGTGGTGGCGAAATAGCCGAGCAGGAGGCCGAGCGCCGCGAACAACACAACTGTTGCCCGCTGGATGGGAAACCGTAGCGTCACAGCGCATAGTAGCCCCACAAGGAACAATGGCGGGAGATAGAGCTTGTTCAGCAGATAGTCGCCAACCTCGGAGTTAGGCGCTCGCAAGCCGGTGGCATCGACCACCGGCACTGCATAGACAAGCGGCCAGACGATCACTGGATAGGCCAGCACCAGTGCCGGCAGCAGCATCGCAATGCGTTCCAGCATTCGCGTCAGGACCGGGAGCCCGGCCACCGTCGCCGGCCGCACGATCATGCTGGCGTCTCCACGGCGAGCGGCTTCGACAGCCACCATGTAATCTGTGCCGCCAAGGCAATGACGAGGCCGATATAGAGGCAGAATATCGCGCTGAGATCGGGAACCGGCCATACCAGACAGATGAGCGAGAGCAGCGTGCCGAGGCTGGCCCAAACCGTATTGTACGCCATGGCCATGAAGCGCTTTTCCGCCTGGAAATAGAAGGAAAAGCAATTGACCGGCACGCTCAGCAGTCCGTATCCGCACCATGCCAAGACCACCGGCCACATATTCTCGTAGCGGCCATTGAACAATTGCTGTTCGATGACATGCCAAAGAGCGACCAGCACCACAATGTAAGCCAGCGTCAATCCAGAGATTATGGCCAGGCCGGAATACAAGATCCTGCGGGCCTCGGCGTGCTTTCCTTCGCGCAGCAGCGCCGCCATCCGCGGCCGGGTGGCCCGACCCCAGGCCGTCGTCAGCAAGCCAAGTGGGGCAATGAGAAAGCGCCCGGCGTGAATGGTGCCCACGGTCGAAACGCCGCGCAAACTCTGCAGCATGAAGACATAGGAGCGATCCTGCAATTCGCTGGCCGCAGCACCCATCAGCATCCAACGGCCGTCTGTCCAATAGGCGGCATACGCCTTTACATGCGATGCAAGGTTGCCGAACTGGCGGTGAAACACCGGGGCAAACCACCAGCTGGCGAGCAGATTGCCACCGGCAAGGCCAAGCAGGCAGGCGATATCGGGGGTAACAAATTGCCAGAGCGCGATCATGAAGATTGCGCCGGTCAGGACAAACAAGGCATCCAGTTTCATGCACTTGCCGATATGTTCGTCGGCAAAATAAATGCTCCGCGCCAACTCCCGGATCAGGCTCGACCCCAGGAACAGCGCTGCCGCGATGGCCTGCAGCACAGTAAAGCCCATGGCGACCCCGGCCAGGAAACTGGCAAGAGTGAGCGCCACGTTGAGGACAAGATCGACCGAGGAGAGCGTGGCAAGGACGGCCTGACGCGCACCAGCATCGATGCCGTGGGTTCTGACCGCAACCGGGGTTGTGACCAATGCGTTCTGTACGGCGGTTGCCAGAAAGGTCATGGCGGTGGCGACCGCAAAGCTGCCCAGGCTCTGCGGCGTTGCGAACTTGATCAGGAACAGGCTGATTGCCAGCGAGACGGCGCTCAGCATGGCTTGGTCGATGACCGACAGGGAGATCAGCCGCTTCATCGGCCGGGACCGATCGTGCGCCTTAACCCGGCGGTCCGGCTGGCAACCTCTTGCATCGGGCTACGCGGCTCCAACCAGGCGCCTGGCGCGCGTACCGTGCAACACATGCATCAGCCAAGCCAGCGCGGTACCGAGCATCGCACCCAGAACGCTGCCGCCGATCAGCAGGAGGAGCACCGGTGGCGACGCCGAACGGGATGCCGGGATGGCGCGAGCGATGACGCGACTGGTGCTTGCGGGCAGCCCCACTTGTTCCTCGGCCTGCTTGGCGCGGCTCATGAACGAGCGGACGATGGTCTGGCGCATGCCGGCATCGGCGATCAGCTGATTGAGCTTGACGGCTGCCAGGCGCAATTGAGCCGCCTTGGCCTCAAGGCTGTTCACTTGCGCTTCGACATCGCGCTCGCGGCGCAGCGCAATGTCGTAGCTGACCTTCTGCCTGGTGACGATCTGGCGGATTTCGGCCGCGACCAGACGTTCCAGGGTCTGCCGGCGCTCCCGCGTCGCCTTGGCGAGCGGATGGCCGGGCAGCAACGTGCTGGACTGCTCAGCCTGCTGAGCCAGAACCGCAGCAAGTTGCGGCAACAGCTGCGCAAGTACCGGAGATTGCAACGTCGAGCCTCCGTTCGGCTGGCGCAAATCGGAGAACCCGGCGGCTTTGGCCGCATTCCAGCGCGCCGCTTCGTCTTTGGTCGCCGCCCTGGCGGTGGTGAGCAGGGAGTTTGAATCCTTCAACTGCTGCTCGATGATGAGCACATCCGGGGTGCCCATAAGACCGTTCTGCGCCCGGTACTCTTCCACCGCGCGGTCGGCCTCGGTCGCCTCCTGCTGCAACTTCTGGAGGCGTTGGGAAAGCGATGAGGCGGCCTCCCCGGCCAGTACGTTGGACGCGCCGTTGGCCTCGTTCACATAAATCTCGGAGATCGAGTTGGCAATCGCGGCAGCCTTAAATCGGTCAGGCGATCGCACCGTTATGGCAACCACATAGGTGTTTCCTTTGCGATCGACCCGCAGGCCGCCCTGCAGCTTGCGCAGCGCACGATCGAAGGGCGTTTCCTCCGGCATGTCCGCGGCCTGGGGGCCACGCACGATCCAACGCAAGGCGTTGGCAACCGATGCCGTCAGACCGTTCGGCGAGGACTTGCCGAACTCCGGATCATCCGCCAGCGCATGTTTCGCGATCACCTTCTCCAGCACCGAAAGGGATTGGATCACTTCGATTTGACTGTCCAGCAACAACGTGTCGGGGCCGAGCGAGGACGAGCCGAGCCCGGTCGGAGCAACTTCGCGATCCAGCAACTGCTTCGACCTCGGGTCGATCAGGATTTCAGCAGTCGAGCCAAACAACGGCTCCGTTAACCATAGAAACATGACACAAAGAAGTAGGGCCACGAGCGTGGTGCCGATAATCAAAAAGATGCGGCTGAACAACGCTCGCGCAACCAGCCGGATCTCATTGCCGAGCGAGGCTCCGTCTGTGGGGCTGCCAACCCTGTCCAGGATCGGCCGGTCGCCCAGCGGAACGATCAGTTCGGTTGTCGCAGGCGACATACGCGGGACCTTGGGTTAACCGGATCGGGACGCGAATGGGCTCTCGCGACCAGGAATTTGTCGGAAGCGCGAGCATAGGCTGTCCGGCTTCGTCCGTCACTAGACCATCGCGACCAAAGCGGCGATATGATAAATCTTGACAAAACCGCCAGGACAGATATTTCCGTGTCCTAACAAAGCCTTAACGAAGCCTCTTGACAGCGGGCCTGCACTATTCCAAAAGCGCTCCGACGACCTCGTTCTCGGACCACTGCTAGCCTAGTTTCGTTGGCCGGCACTATTGGTGGCGTAAACAAAGTCAGAGATCGATATCATGAGTACTGTAGAACGCGTCGAAGAGTTCGTCGACAAGCGACGCCTTACTGTACATTGGTCCGTTGTCGTTGCGACATTGGTCATTTGTGAAAGTCTTGTTATACTCGCGACAACTCTGATTGTTACCGATACTTACTTCAGAGCGATGTTTTCCGTGAGACCTTCGCTGTTCAGCGGACTCTCTCTTGGGGTCGTGATAGCGGCGCTGTTCGCCGCCGTTTGCGGCCAGCGCGGTGACTATAACTATGTCAATTTGGCGACAACCAGTCGCCCGATCGAGCGGCTGTTCAACAGCTGGAGCACGACGATCGTCCTGGTCCTGTTTATTCTGTTCATGACCAAGTCCAGTGCGGATTACTCGCGCGGCTCGCTGGTTATCTGCTACTTCCTGGGGCTAGTCGTCTTGGGTCTGGTGCGACGGACGGCAGCCTTGACGTGTGTCGAACTGGCCAATGAAGGACGTATATCGGCATACCGAATTATGCTCGTGGGTACGGAATCGGCAAAACAAAAGTTCGTGTTGTCGGGACGGCTGCGGGAGTACGGAATTGAAGTTGTTGGCACGGCAAGGATTGCGGACGACACTAAACCGCCGGGGGCAGCAGAACTGGCAGACGCCGTAAGTCTGGGCAGGGCCTGCAAGCCCGATGAAATCCTGCTGTGCTGCAACTGGACCGATAAGCAGCATGTCCACGACTGGCTGGGTGCCTTGCTCGTGCTGCCAACGGCGATCAGCCTTGGGTCCGAATCCTTCGAAATTCCCAACCCTGGCGATCACGCCGGATTCCGGAACCGGTTCATCAGCATACCGCTGGCACGCAAACCGATCAGTCCGTGGGAGTATTGTCTCAAGCGCTTGTTCGATGTGGTGGCCGGAAGCGTCTGTCTTTTGCTGCTAGCGCCGGTGTTGATCGGGGTAGCCGTTGCAATACGGCTTGAAACACCCGGACCGATCCTGTTCCGGCAGAAGCGCTACGGCTTCAACCGGCAACCGTTCTATATCTACAAATTCCGTTCGATGTATGCCGAGAACAATAACCTAGCGTTCCGGCAAGCCGTCGCGAGCGATAGCCGCATAACGCGCGTAGGACGTGTCCTGCGCAAGCTCAATCTGGATGAACTGCCCCAGCTGATCAACGTCCTTCGTGGCGAAATGTCCCTGGTCGGGCCGCGACCGCACCCGATGGATCTGGACGACTATTACACCACGCGAATGATGCTATATGCGCGACGGCACAATGTCCTGCCGGGCATCACCGGCTGGGCCCAAGTCAATGGCTATCGTGGCGTGACGAATGAAGAGTGGAAGATGCAGGGTCGCCTGAAGCACGATCTTTACTACCTCGACAATTGGAGCATCCTCTTCGACATTAAGATCATGATACTGACGTTGCTGACGCCCAAGGCGTACCGCAACGCCGGCTAGCGCCGTTCCGCCGCTTGCTCGCAATTGGTTCGTCATGCGGGTTTGGTGGTTGGGCAATTGGTGCGATGGCGGACAGTCTTTGATCATCGGAACCAGAATCATGAAAGTTGGAATGCGCGACATCGTCGTAGTGACGGGCTCGGCCGGGCTGATCGGTTCGGAGTCGGCCCGGTTGTTTCACGAGCGCGGACACCGCATCGTTGGTATCGACAACGATATGCGCAGCCACTTCTTCGGGCCTGACGCCTCGACGGCCTGGAACCGCGCGGCCCTTGACCGCGACCTGGAACGGTATCGTCATGTCGATATCGATATCCGGGACGCCAAGGCGATGGGTGCGCTGTTTGAGGACATTGGCGATCAAGTCTGTCTGGTCATCCACACCGCCGCCCAGCCGTCTCACGATTGGGCCGCTAAAGATCCGATCACGGATTTCACGGTCAACGCCAACGGCACGCTGGTGATGCTGGAGAGCCTACGCCAGCACTGCCCCGAGGCGGTATTCATTTTCACCTCGACCAACAAAGTCTATGGCGACCGCCCCAATCAGTTGCCGTTGGTCGAGCAGGCCAAACGCTGGGAGATCGACGCATCACACCCCTATTCGTCACACGGGATCGACGAGGCAATGTCGATCGACCAGACCCTGCACAGCCTGTTTGGCGCCTCGAAGGTTGCGGCCGATATGCTGGTTCAGGAATACGGGCGCTACTTCGGCTTGAAGACCGGCACGTTCCGCGGTGGCTGCCTGACCGGTCCCTCACATAGCGGCACCAAGTTGCACGGTTTCTTGGCCTATCTCATGAAATGCGTGGCGACCGGCGCGCCATATACGGTACTTGGCTATAAAGGCAGACAGGTCCGCGACAACATCCATAGCCGCGACCTGGTCGAGGCGTTCTGGCACTTCAGCCAGAAGCCACGCTGCGGCGAAGTCTACAACATCGGCGGCGGCCGCTATTCCAATTGTTCCATGCTCGAGGCGATCGACTTGTGCGAACGGATTACCGGCCGGAAACTCAATTGGACGTACGACGAGACGAACCGGAAAGGCGATCACATCTGGTGGGTTTCCGATACGCGCCGCTTTCAATCCCACTATCCGGGTTGGAAACAGGTGTACGATATTCCTGCGATTCTCGAAGAGAGTTTTAAAGAGAACCGTGCACGCTGGGAGTCTGCGACGTGATCATCCCGCTACCTAAGAAAGGCAACGTACTGGGCGTCGGCGTCAGCATGACGAGTTATAGCCAGGTGGTTGATACCATCATCGCGGCGGCAGAGAGCAGCAAGCCGCTCGGTGTCAGCGCGCTGGCTGTGCACGGAGTGATGTGCGGCGTCCTCGACCGCTCCCTGCGCTGGCGGCTCAATTGCCTCGATATCGTTACACCCGACGGCCAGCCAGTGCGATGGGCGCTCAATCTATTGCATGGTGCCGGCCTCACAGACCGGGTTTATGGCCCGGACCTGACACTGAAACTGTGCGCCCGCGCGGCGGAAAAGGGCGTGCCCGTCTATTTCTATGGCAGCCGCCCCGAAGTGCTGGATAAATTGACAGCCAATCTCAAAGCGCGGTTTCCACTGCTGCAGGTGACTGGGGTCCGGCCCTCGCTGTTCAGGCGCAGCACGGAAGCCGAGCAGAGTGCTATAGTCGAGGAAATCCGCCGTTCCGGGGCGCGGATTGTTTTCGCCGGCCTCGGCTGTCCGCGCCAGGAAACCTGGGTGTATGAAAACGCGCAGGCGCTCGGATTGCCGGTCGTGGCAGTCGGGGCTGCCTTCGATTTCCATGCCGGACTGTTGTCCCAGGCGCCGCGCGCATTGCAGGACCGGGGCCTGGAGTGGGCCTTTCGTTTGGTCAAAGAACCGCGCCGCTTGTGGCGCCGCTATCTCCTGCTCAATCCGATGTTTGTCAGCCTGTTCCTGTTGCAGCTGAGCGGTCTGTCGCGATTCTCCGATCAGGGGAGCAAACCGGACAGCCTGGAGAACTTCGCCTGATAGCGGTGCTGCGTAGTCAGCCGCAATTCGTCGGGGTAGGTCTTGTGTGATGACAAACCAAGGAACCTTGAACCGGCGGCAGCTTGTGTTCGGCGCGGCTGCGCTCGCTGGCGGCGCCGCCCGGCACGCCTCGGCCGCTGCCCCTTCCTCCCCGCCGTCAAGTGACACGCTTGGCGCGATGGCCGCCAGCAAAGGGCGGTTCTTTGGCATTGCAACTCAGGCACGCTACTTCGACTCCGATCCGCTGTTCGCCGATTTGGTCAGGCGCGAGTGCGCTTGTCTGGTGCCGGAGTGGGACATGAAGTGGAAACCGATGCAACCCACGCTCGGCGCATTCGCCCCGCAGGGCATGGACCTCCTGGTTGAGCACGCCGCCAGCCGCAGTCTTTGGTTGCGTGGCCACACGCTGTTTTGGCATGAAAGCCTGCCCGACTGGTTCGATGCCGAAGTGCGGTCCAAAGCGGACTGGGACCGCGTCGTGGTTCCCTATGCTCTTTACGTCGGCAAGCGCTACGGCGATCGCTTGCGTCATTGGGATGTCATCAACGAGGCTGTTCGCATTGAGGATGGTCGCCGCGATAACTTGCGCAAATGGCGCATGACTGAGCTGTTTGGCGACGACTACGTCCGCCGCGCTTACGACCTCGCACGAGAGGTTGCACCTAATGCAACCCTTTTTTACAATGATTTTGGCCTCGAGTACGCAGGCGACTGGTTCGAAAAACGTCGCGCAGCCGTCTTGCGGAGCCTGGCGCGCTGGCGGCGCGCTGGCATACCGATTGGCGGCTTCGGTATGCAAAGCCACCTCACGGCCGGCAAACATAAGTTCGCGCCGACCCAACTGCGTTCCTTCCTTGCCGAGGTTGCCGCTCTCGGTTTGGAAATCGTGGTGAGCGAACTGGATGTCAGCGAGACCGATTTCGATCGCCCGATAGCGAGCCGCGACCAGGCGGTTGCCGATGAAGCCGAGCGGTTTCTGGATGTGGCGCTGGACCAACCGGGCGTAAGCGGCATCCTTACGTGGGGCCTGACGGATCGTTACAGCTGGCTCACGACCTTCAACGACCCGCGTAACCGAGGCCTTCCGTATGACGAGAACTTTGGCAAGAAACCCCTATGGCATGCCATGGCACGGGCCATAAGCGGTGGCCGCCCGTCGTCGAAGGGAGCACCTTGAGTATCGATTTGGTGCGGCTCGCCAGGACCGATGGAGGCAACGAACCTTCTGGCCAAGGCCGCTGATGCAGCCGCTATGATTAGGTCTGCCGCCTGACCCGCAGCGCCTGCTCTGGACGGTTCCAGGGCAATTGCCCAGCAATCGCACACCAAGGCCCCCGAAGCCTTGCCACTTGTCGGTATGACTGGTCGCCAGCCAGTCGCGGACGGGTCCTTGGGCCAGTGCCTGAACCGGAACCGGAATGGCGATTTGCCCTCAAGCGTCGCTGCTTTACGCACCAGCACGCTCGCATCAACTTCGGTCATCGTCCGCACGATGCGCCTATAGGACGATGTCCGACTGTGACAGACCGAACCCACGGAGACTCTCCGTGCCTGCATAGGTTCACCAAACAAGATAATGCAGACGAATTGATTACGTTATGTTAGGTTTGGATCAAACTGGCTGGCCGCCGGAACCGACTGAAGTCTTCGAAGTTCCCCTGATCGCGGTCACCGTGAGAACATAGCTGGAACATCGATGCGGTGCACCTAGCTGAGTGCGAAGCCGGCGACCGGCGAACTGGATCGTTGAGCCAATTGCGTCCTCCAAGCCCAGGGCGTCGAATACTTATCCTGAGCGGAACTTCATGGCCTAATGAAAACAACCGAGGTATCCATATCTGGAGGATCGGGTGATGCCGAACACTGGCAAGAGCCAAAGTGGAAGACTTGTTCAGCAGCGGGCTGACAAACTCAAGGCGTTCATTTCCTATTCCCGAAAAGACGCCGAGTTTGCCGAGCGGTTGTTCGCGGCGCTCGAAGCGCGCGGCATCGATGCCATCATCGACCGGCGCGACCTGCCCTTGATCGAGGAATGGCAGAAGGAGCTACTCGGATTTATCCGCGGAGCCGACGCCGTCATATTCGTCATCACGCCAAACTCAGTGGGCTCCCAATGGTGTTCGTGGGAGATCAGTCAGGTCGCTGGTCTCAACAAGCGAATTGCGCCGGTCGTGGCTGCCGATCTGCCCCCCGACCTCAAGCCGCCTGAAGCGGTCTCGAAGCTCAACTACGTGTTCTTCACCGGCGACAACGACTTCGAAGGACAGATTGATCAACTCGCCAAGGCCCTCAACACGGACATGGGCTGGGTCAAGGAGCATACCCGCCTCGGCGAAGCTGCGCGGCGCTGGGACGAGCGCAAACGCACGAGCGCTTTGCTGTTGCGCGGCCAGGACATCGCGGCCGCCGAGAAGTGGGTCATCACACGGCCGCGCGAGGCGCCGCGGCCCACCGAATTGCATGGCGAGTACATCCATGCCAGCCGCCGCGGCGCGACCAGCCGCGCCCGCTTGGCCATCGTCGGCGCGATGGTCGTTGCCCTCGTCAGCGGTGGATTGGCAATTTGGGCGCATTATCAGCGGATGCAGGCCCGGGAACAGCGCGAAGTCGCTCAGCAGAACTTCGGCGTGGCCAAGGAGGCTGCCGACAGTCTCGTTGGCGACCTGGCTGGTGGGCTCAAGGACGAGGTCGGCGTTCGCACCGAAACCGTCAGCAAGATCCTCGGCTTTGCAGATACGGCCTTCAAGAAATTGGTCGGCCGGGGCGAGGACCCCGATCTTCTCGCCAGCCAGGCGGACATGCTGTTGAAATTCGGCGAAACCTATTCCGCACAAGGCGACACGGCCAAGGAACGCCAATCGGTCGAACGGGCGCTTGAGATCATGAAACCCGTGGTCGCGCGAGACCCGGCCAAGCAGCGCTGGCAGTCGATCCTGGCGACAGCCCACCATCGCCGGGGTGTGGTTCTGGATAAGGAGGGCATCATCGACCAGGCCGGGCTGGACTACGACGCCGCCCGTGCAATCCGCGAGCGGTTAAGCGCCGCCAAGCCCGACGACGCAGATCTCGCTCACGCGCTAGCTGAAACCCAGATGAACATAGGTGAGCGGCAAATCAAACTCGGCAACAATTCGCTGGGGCTGGATTTGCTCAAGAAATCCCTCGCCGAAGTTCAACGCTTCGCCGCAATCGATCGACGCATCCCAAAGTGGCAGGACTGGTTTGCCACCGCCAGCTACAAAGTTGGACAAGCATTGTATGAGCAAGGCAAATACGGCGAGGCAGTGCCATTGTTGGAAGCTGGAATTGCAGCATCGCAGCGCGCTGCAAACACAGTTCAGAGAAGTGTGACGCAGGAAATTGAATATTCTGGCGCTCTGGTGAGTTTGGGAAATATTCGCATAAATCAAGGTCGAAAGAAGGATGCGTTGAGTCACTTCGAGCGGTCCATGGAGATCAGTCTGCGCTTGACAGCAAGCGATACCAACAATGCCGAACGAACCAGTGACTTGGCAAATGCTCATTTCTTCGTTGGAGAAGCATTGTCGGCTCAAGGTAAGAATTCCGGAGCCCTTGAAGCGTTTAAGAAGGCGCTGCAGCATCAAGAAACCGTTGATTGAGAAGGACAAGCGGAACAAGATTTGGATCCGCGATGTCATGTTCTACAATGAGAGAATTGGCGACCAACACTACCTGCAAGGTGACGTATGACGGCGCTTTGGAGGCATATACCGAGGCCCGGCAAATTGTCCTGGACTTGCTGCAGACCAACCCGAAGAACACCATTTGGCGTAATGACCTGACGTTCATCCGCCAACTGATAGCCGGCCCGCTGCGTGACAAGAAGGATATAATTGAGGCGCGGTCAGTGCTTCAAGAAGCATTGACGGACGCACAACAACTAGCAAATCTCGATCCTGGCAACGAGGCTTGGCAACTGAGTTTGGCCGATACTTACTATGCGATGGCTTGGGTAGATGTTGTCAACGAGAAATACCGTGCGGCGCGCAAGGCCCAGACAGACGAGCGAGACGTTATCGACCGCCTGACGAAGATTGATCCCGCGAACACAGGCTACCAACAGCGACTGGCCGACTCTTACGAACTGCGTGCTAGATTGTTGCGCGACAAGACTGGCGAACAGGCGGCCGAGGCCGGGAAGCAGGGAATAGCCTCTACTCTTGCGGGCGCTGCTCAATCAGATGCGTCACGCAAAGCGCCTGACGAATTCCCCACAGCCAAAGCAGCTTTGGACGCGGCAGCCGATATTCGTGAGCGGCTGGCAAACTCGGATCCCCAAGAATCTCCAATGGCAGCGCGAGTTGGCGAAGACAAAGTTCGAGATCATCCGGCTAAGCCAGGATGAGGGAGAGAGCGAACAGGTCCTGCGCAACTACCAGGCGCTCCTGGCGCAGCAGCAGGCGACGGCTGCACAGGAGCCAACGGATCTCACTCTCCGGGAACACGTCTATGTGACGCAATCTTGGGTCGGCGAACTGCATGAAAAATCTTGGCCAAAACGACGATGCGTTGACCGCATTCCAAGCCCAGAAATCGATACTGGACGACCTTTTGAAAGCCGGCGAAAATAAGAAGGTCTGGAAAGACGATTGGGATGGCGCGAATGAACGCATTGCCGCCCTTACACAGAAAAAGGCCGAAGAGTTCGCATTCTCAACCGCCCAGGCTGAACAAACACGCCTGGCGGCCCTCGTCGAGCGCGAGCCCAGCAATCGCGACGCGTTGGCGAAATTGGCCGACACCAGCCGGTCCGTTGCGGATGGTTTCAAGACGCGAGGCGATAGCGCAAAAGAGATTGCCGCACTGGAAGCGGAACTCAAGGCGCGGCAGCAGCTTGACCGCGTCGAGCCGGGCATCGCAGCGACCCAAGACGCCTTGGCGACCACGCATTCGCGTCTGGCCCAAAGCCTTAGGGACTAACCAAAAACTTGAGGACGCGCTGCCCCACGCCAAATCGAGCCTTGCGATCCGTCAGCAGATTGCGACATCGACTCCCGCGGACACTTCACGGCTGCGGCTGTTGCGTGAGGCGTTCCGTGCGGTCGCCTATATACTTGCGCGACCAGGGCGTGGCCCAATCAGACAAGTTGAAGATAACGAAGATAATGGAGGCTATCGACACTTTGCGAGCACAACTTGGCACCAGCTCAGCAATCGCTCAGGCCGAGCCTGGCAATCTCGACGATCTGAAAGACACCATTCTGACGCATGGCGATATCGCGGAAATGCTTGTCGCTATGGGGAAACCGGAAAAGGCGCCAGCGGAACTGAAGTTGAAACTTGCGCTCTATGACAAAGCGCTCACCCTAGAGAATAGCGATATGGAGTATTGGCGCGGCGAGATCGTGGCGACGCACGAAAGGATTGCCGGTATCGCACGCGATGCCCGCCTCTTCGACATTGCGCTTGCTGCGGCTCTTTCGATTCGAGACCTCAGAATGGAGGCGGCCAAGAAATCCCCTGACGCGGTCGACGAACAATTGGCGCTGGTAACCGCCCTGCGGCAACTGTCAGCGGCCTACCTGGATAAGAACGACACAGGGAACGCGCGCACAGCGGCCAAGGATGCGCTTGCGATTGCGGAACGGATAGCCGTCACAAATCCCGAGGACAGTAACTCTCAGATTGAACTCGCCCTCAGTTACGCCGAGGTCGGTCGCATCGAGTCCGGAGACGGGAGACCAGGCGAGGCCGTCGATGCCAATCGCAAAGCCCTCGCCGTCCGCGAACGACAAGCTGCGAAATTTCCGGATGATGCGGACGGCCAACACGAGGTGGCGAAGGCGACGGGCAGCCTTGCTCTTGCTTTGGACAAATCCGGTGACCGCAAGGGGGCCCTTGCGACACTTCGCCGAGGCCAGTCGGTCGTTGCCAGACTGGCGGGCAACGCGCCGGCAAACGACGAAATCAAAACCAGTGTCGATTGGTTCGCCAAGCAGATCGCCGATTTGGAGAGGTGAGGTGGGGGGCGTCGTGCTCATAACCACTTCGCAAGTCCCGGACTTTCCCCAAGAGCAAAAATGCGCGTCAGATCGTTCGAGCGGGGCTTTGTATCAACTTCACTGGTCGTCTCAGCAGTGATTGGTTGAAGTCATCCCTGACCGTTTCGCTAGAATGAAAGTTGGCTCCGGGTCTTGGTTGTGCAAAAGCGCCTTTGCCAGTCCCCGACGCAGTCTCGAGAGTCCTGGAGCCGCTTGCTGAGCTACGTCGGATCTATTCTCAAGGTCAGAACTTGCTCTTGTTGGCGAGCAGGCCGGCCAGGGTCGGCTTCGACTTTGGCATGGATCTCACTCAGTCCTTTTCGGGTCAGCCGATATTGCCATTGGGCAGCGGCGGCGTTGGGCGGGCGGTTGGCGGCAGGATGCGCTCGGCGA
Source organism: uncultured Alphaproteobacteria bacterium (assembly GCA_963732765.1). Classification (GTDB taxonomy): domain Bacteria; phylum Pseudomonadota; class Alphaproteobacteria; order Rhizobiales; family Hyphomicrobiaceae; genus JANYHF01. The sequence goes on from CAVTAS010000002.1 coordinate 116,737, forward strand.
AGTAATCCGGCTCCTTGAGCTGGCGCCAGAGCGTAGGAATAATCTCGCGGTAGCAGGCCCAGAAGCCGTGATAGGGCGGCGGACAATCCGCCTGGATCTCTTTGTGCAGCGCCGGCAGCGCGTGATACGGCACCATCGGGAACATATGGTGCTCGATGTGGTAGTTCATGTTCCAATAGACGAACTGGCTGAACGGGTTGATATACATAGTCCGGCAATTGAGCCGGTGGTCGAGCACATCTTCGGCCAGGCCGATATGCTGGGTAAGCCCCGTCATCAGCATGTGCCAGGCGCCATACATGCTGGGAAGCCCGACCAGCACCAGCGGCAGGAAGGACCCCATATAGAGGGCGAGCCCGATGACCACGGCATAGATCGCCGTCCAGATGCGCGCAACCTGGACCACCTTAGGCCATTCGTTTTCCGGAATGTAGTCTTTCTCGGCAGCCGTCAGTGTACCGCCGGCATAACGCAGCATGGCCCACCAGGCCTGCGGCACCATGATGATGCCAAAGACGTTCAACAGCACGCGCGCCACGTCCGGCGGCCGCATGGTGATGATCTCGGGGTCGCGGCCGACCACGATGGTGTCGGTGTGATGCCGTGAATGGCTCCAGCGCCAAACGGATGGGTTGCGCACCGTCAAGAAGCAGGCGAGCTGATAGACCGCGTCGTTCTTCCACTGTGTTTTGAAAGCGGTGCCGTGGCCGCATTCGTGCCAGCGCGAGTCTCCAGCCGCGCCATAGAGGACGCCGTAGACAAAAAAGAACGGCACGCACCACCAGGTGCCCCAGAAATAGGCGCCGAGCCCACCGGTGGCGAGCAATGCGGCAATCCAGATCAGGGTGTCGCGCGTCGCGGGGCCGTCGGAGCGCTGCATCAGCTCCTTCATGCGCGCACGCGGGATGTCGGACTTGTACCACTGCCCGTTGGCCAGGCCGATCTGCTGGGCGCGCTTGTTGAGCGGGCCCTCAAGGTCGTAGTTGCGCGGATGGGGGGCACTGAGAGTTTGTGTGGTCATTTGAGGTTCTCCTCGGTACCGAGAACGATCATTGGGGGTTCCAGAATTTTATCTGCTTACGTCCGGATCACGTGATCCGTCACTTCTTCGATCGTCGTGTCTTTCTTGGCGGCCTCGAACACCTTGGCGCCGTGGCTCATCACCACGAAGCGATCGCAGACCATGAAGGCGTGGTACAGATTGTGCGTCACCAGAACGCTGGAGGTGCCTTCATTCTTCAGGTCCCGCACATATCCCAGCAGATGCTCGGTCTCGCGTACCGAGAGGGCCGAGGTGGGCTCGTCCAGAAGCAGGATGTTGCGTTTGAAATGCACGGCGCGTGCGATCGCCACGGCTTGCTTCTGGCCGCCAGACAGGAAGCCGACTTCCTTGCCCGGATCGTCGATACCAGAAATCTGCACCGCGCTGCCCAGGATATCGATTGCGACGTCCTGCATCTTCTTATGCTGCATGAAGCCATAGCGATTGGTGATCTCGCGACCCATGAAGATGTTGCGCGTGATCGACAGTTGGTCGACCAGCGCGATGTCCTGGTAGATCGTCTCGATGCCCGCCGCTTCGCTGTCGGCGCGGGAGTTGAAGCTCACCGGCTTGCCGCCGACATAGAGTTGGCCTGACGTCGGCGGATTGATGCCCGAGATCATCTTGACCAGGGTGGACTTGCCCGCGCCGTTGTCGCCGAGCAACCCGACGACCTCGTTCGGCCCGATGTAAAAATTCATCTTGTCGAGGGCGACGAAGGCGCCGTAGCGTTTGGTCACATCGCGAGCTTCGAACAGCGGAACCTCGACCGGCTGGAGACCTGGCGTCGGCGCATCGACGGGAACATGGGCGGTATCGGCGAGATGCCTGAGGCTGTCTGTCATGATATCGGTCAGCCTCTGGTCTTGCGGATCGCGGTATTCAGCACCACGGCGATGACGATCAGCACACCAACGAAGCCGTCGAAGTAGTAGGCCGGCGCACGGATCAGCAGCAGTACGTCCTGAATGGTATAGACCAGCGCGGTTCCCAGCACGATGCCGAGGATCGAGCCGCGCCCGCCGTTCAGCGCCGCCCCGCCGATGACGCAGGCCGCGATCGATTGCAATTCCATGCCGAGGCCACCGCCGGGCTGGATCGAGCCGACGCGCGTTGCGGCCAGCACGCCCGCGAATGCCGCCATGGCTCCGGCGATGGCGAAGGCAATGGTCTTGGTGCGGTTCGGATTGATGCCGATGGCGACCGCCGCATTGCGATTGCCGCCGACCGCATAGAAGTGATTGCCGAGCTTGTGATGTTGCAGCAGGAAATAAAACACTACAGACATCACAAGGAACCAGATGATGGATGAATGCAGAAAGCCGATATCGCCGCCAAAGATCGTCTTGAATGGCTCCGACGGTTTGAAGCGTAGCGCCACCGCGCCGTGATAGAACAGGGTCGCGCTCTTCCACAGCAGCATACCGCCGAGGGTGGCGATGAAGGACGGGATAACAAAGCGCAGCGTGATGAAGGCATGGAAGCTGCCGATCAGCGCTCCGAGCAAGAGGACCAGGGCGAGGCCGAAGAACGGCGCCCACCAGACGCCGCCGTCTTCGCCGATATCGCCGCCGAGATAGTTGCACCAGTGGGCGCAAACGATCGACAAGAAAGAAAAGAGGGCGCCGACCGACAGGTCATACTCGCCCGCGATCATCAGAATGCCGACGCCAAGCGCCATGATGCCGATTGGGGCGATGGCCTTCAACGTCACCGCCGCGTTGGCCTCGGAGAGGTAGCGGAAGGAGTCGGGCCACATCAGCGCCGCCGTTATGCAGCACACCTGGGCGATCACGAACAGGACTGCGATGCCGCCTTCCGGCCGCGTGCGTATCCAGTCGGCGAACTTGCTCGCAATCGAGCGTCGCTCGCGCGCCGCCACGGCGTCGCGGATGTGGTCGGATTGGCTGACAGTCATACGCGGCTCCCAATGATCCGACAAAGACGTGGTGAGCCGCTAACTGGCTCACCACGGGATGCTACACGACGAACAGATCAGCGAACGGGGCCGGCCCACTTAACAGCTGCCTGATAGTTGGTCTTGTCGACCAGACCGGCGCCGCCCGTATCCATTTCGGACGGGTACAGACCGTACTTGAGATTGAGGGCCAGCTGCGTGACTGCGTAGAAGCCCTGCGAGTAGGGCTGCTGGTCAACCGCCGCCGTCAGTTCGCCCGTCTTGACCTGCTCCAGGATCTCCTTGGAGATATCGAAGCCGCCGGCCGGGATCTTCAGCTTGGCGTCCTTGATGGATTGGACGGCCTGGCTGGTTGGTGTCTGGCCGAGACCGATGACCGCCGCAGTATCGGGATGGCCGATCAGATACTGCGTCATCAGGTCGAGGGCTTTGGCATGGTCATTGCCGGTACCCAGCACTTCGCTGGTGGCGCCGATTTCGGTCAGGGCCTTCTGCACGCCCTCATGACGCTGCACGGCATAGGTAGCAGTCGGGGCTTCCACCGGGGTGAACACCTTGTCGCCCTTCTTGAGCTTGTGCTCGGCGATCATGCGCTTGCCCAGCACATAGCCGGCGGCCACGAAGTTCTGGCCCATGAACGCCATGCGGCAGGTCGAACCCGGCGCGCCGTGACGGCTGTCGTCAATGTTGAAGGTGACGATCGGAATGCCCGCCGCCATGGCCTTGCAGGCCGTTTCGACATAGGCATTGTCGTCGGCGATGTTGATGGCAATACCCGATACCTTGTTGGCGATACCGGTCTCGAAGATGGTCTTCTGTTTGCTGGCGTCTTCCTCGCCGAACTGGATGTCGATGTTGACGCCCTGCTGGGCGGCAGCGTCTTTGGCGCCGTTCACAACGGCCTCGAAGAAGGCATTCGAAGACTGCGACCAGGGAATGAACAGGATGTTGATCTTGGACCATTCGGCCTTGTTATCGGCATCGGCGGCCAGGGCGGCAGGGGACGCCGATAGGCCAAGAGCGACGGCAAGCGCCGCTGCGGCAAGAGTTTTTTTAAGTGACGTCATTGCGTTTCCTCATGGTACGGCCAAGGTAAACCGCCATGCTCGGGTGGCCGATTCTCCGTCGCATGACTTCGATAACTAGTTTGGGGCCATCTGCCCGATAGAGTGGGCCGTCACCAGGTCCTGCCGCCGAAAATCCTTTCGATGCCTGCCGAGAGATGTTCGCGCATCCGTTCGGCTGCCAACTCTTCGTCGTGCTGTTTTATGGCCTCATAAATCGCGCGATGTTCCTTGAGCACACGGCGCGAAATGATATCGAGGGAAACCGCTTGAAGCTGCCGCCCCATTTTGAGGCCCACCAGGATGTGTGGCTGCAGGATTTCGAGCGTCATCACATGGTAACGGTTTCGCGTGGTGCGTGAGACGGCCATGTGGAACGCCATATCAGCCTCGATGATCGCGTGATCATGGCCTTTGCTCGCCTCTTGTGCCTCGAGCGCACCCTGAATGTCCTTGATTGTCGCTGCATCGGCATTGCGTGCGGCTTCCGCCGCTGCCGCGCATTCGACGATCATTCGGAACCTCATGCAGTTTTCCACGTCGACGAGCGATTCCGGTGCGCCGATCGCCGAAGAACGGCCGCCGCGCACATAGGTGCCGGAGCCTCTAGCCGACTTGATGATCCCCTCTTTCTTCAGCACCGCGAGGGCCTGCCTGAGAACTGGACGCGAAACGCCCAGGCGGTCAGCCATGCTGACTTCGGATGGAAGCCGGCCTCCAGGGATGAACGCCGGCACCGCCAGCATCTCACGCACCGCTTCCAGCGTGTTGGCAACCATCGGTGTCACTGCTTTTGACAACTTGGAACGCATAATTGTCATGATTAGCCATTCCCCGCCTTTGCCGCAAGGGGCAAGCGTGCCGGCTGGAACCGCCTCTACGCCGAAGCTGAGCCGCTCACGTCTCTGTGCTCGTATCCCTGTATTCTTCAAGTTAATGACTAGGCCGGCATGACTCTTGGAGATCCCGGCCATCGCCATCGATCTGACGAGATCGTCGATCGAGCGTGTCGAGACGCCTGGAAATAGGCCCTCATGGACGACAGCGGCGAGTCCTATTGCCGGGGCCGGCGCGCTCGTCCAAGATCGGCGCCTGTGAGGGCTGGACCAAGGAAGGCCATAGCGGATCGGGATTGGCATCCTGGGCGGTGGCTGCCTGGGCGAGGCGCATGCTATTACCAAGTCGACCGTGGAGGTGTCATTCGACACGAGGCAGCGGCGATCGCTTGAAGTGACCTGTACAACCAATGAGACACTCGAGGCCAAAGGGCAATTCCATGACGGTCGGCGCCCGCGCCAATGCGGCTTTGCTCTGGTGTTCTGACAGGATCGAGAACCTGGACGTCCCGGCTGTCCCAAAGCGTTGCTGGATGCCTGCTTTGAAGGCGGGGCAGCCGGTCGAGCAAGACTGCAATCCGACGTTTGATGCGCGACCCAATCACGGTGCTCGCGCCAACAGAACATTTCTCGAAACAACTGGCTTCTGAAAAAGGGGGGCGATCCAAAATGGCGAAACTGAACTGGGGTCTTATTGGAGGCGGCGAAGGCAGCCAGATCGGCCCTGCACACCGTATCGCCGCCGGGCTTGACGGCGAATTCGCGCTGATGGCCGGCGCACTGGATCACCGTCCAGAGGCGGGGCGTGACTATGGCCGCCGTCTTGGACTTGCGGCCGATCGCGCCTATGGCGACTGGCGCGAAATGCTGGCCGGCGAAAGGAAGCGCGCTGATCGCATTGATCTGGTGACCGTGGCAACGCCCAATGCCACGCATTTTGAGATCACCAAGGCGTTTCTCGAAGCAGGCATTCACGTGCTCTGCGAAAAGCCGATGACCATCACAGTGGAAGAGGGCGAAGAGATCGTCACGCTGGCGCGCAAGACGGGCTCCATTTGTGCGGTCAATTATGGCTACACCGGCTACTCCTTGGTGCGCCACATGCGGGCCATGGTGGCGCGTGGCGATCTCGGCAAAGTGCGGCTGGTGGTTGCCGAATTCGCCCACGGCCATCATGCCGATGCGGCCGATGCCGACAATCCCCGAGTGCGCTGGCGCTATGACCCCAAGCAGGCCGGCGTATCAGCGCAATTCGCCGATTGCGGCATTCACGCACTGCACATGGCGAGCTTCGTGACCGGGCAGGAGGTCGAGACACTGTCAGCCGACACCGTGTCGTGCATCGCATCGCGCCTTCTTGAAGACGACGCCATGGTGAACTTCCGCATGACTGGCGGCACCGTCGGGCGGCTGTGGACGTCGTCGATTGCCATTGGCCGCCAGCACGGCCTGGCGCTCCAGGTGTTTGGCGAGAAGGGCGGCCTGCGCTGGTCGCAGGAGCAGCCCAACCAGCTCTATTGGATGCCGCTTGGCCAGCGCCTGCAGGTTATCGAGCGCGGTGAAGCCAATTTGTCGCCCGAAGCGGACCGTGCAACCCGTGTGACCATCGGCCATGCCGAGGGCATGCCGCTGGCCTTCGGCAATATCTACAAGGATCTTGCCGAAGCGATCCGTGCAAAGAGAGAAGGTCGCGCCATCAATCCGGCGGCGGATCTGTTTCCCAAGGCCGAAGATGGCCTGCGCTCGATGGCGGCGGTCTATGCCGTCGCCGAACTCGGGCAAGGCGCAGGGAAAATGGGTTGATGCCCGCCCACCAATGTTCCGGTAACACATCTTCGGAGCGGGCGAAGCGTCTTGCGCTCAATCAGTTGACAGGGAAACAAGCGCGTCTGTGAGGAGCGTTCAAGGTTCTCGAGAATACCCACCATCAGTTCGATCGATGCCTGGACAATCTCGGGCATCGGCTGGCGGAGCGTCGTGAGGCTGAAGGCCTCCCAACGTGACATCTCCATGTCGTTGAGGCCCAGAATGCCGATATCATCCGGGACCTTGAGCCCCCGTCCCGCAGCGCGCTGAGTGCTCCGATCGACAAGACGTCGTCACCGCAGAAATAGGCTTCAGCAGGAGGTATTCTGAGCAGGCGCTGCATTTCCGCGCGCCCGGCGTCGAAGGAATAGGAGGAAGCAAAGCTGAATGTCATTCTGATCGCCGGGTGGTTGACGCATTCCTCCTTGAATCCCGCCAGGCGGTCTTGCGTCCTTGTGGCCCCTTCTGGTCTGCCAAAGAAGGCAATGCGGCGATAGCCCCGTTCGGCCAATGTCAAGGCGGCCACACTCCCGGTTGTCGACGCCGACAAAGTTGACCTCTGACGCGCCGGCAGAGCGGCCAAAGGAGTAGATCAGCGGCAAGTTGGCTTCATGGGTGAATAGGACGGTTACGCCAGATACTTGCTCGCAAGACTATGCCCGGCACGCGCGGGACCGGGCGGTCGTTCAAGCCCCGAACACACCAAGTCCTCGGGCGCCATCCCCTTAACTATCGCAGGGCATCACGCATCAAGGGATCGCCGATCCGGGCAGCGAGTTTGGCGGGGGTATCGCGGGAAACACTGCGCGCGAGCATCGATGCACCGGCGTTTCGTAACAGCCGGATCACATCGGGCTTGCCGGACTTGATGGCAAGCAGCAGGGCGGTTTCGCCGTCACCGTTCTTCCGGTCGAGATTGTCCGAGGTGACGGCCAGTAGCCGGGCGACGCAGGGCGTACGGCCACTGGCTGCAGCCAGCATCAGGGGCGTGTTTCCGGCTTTGTCGCGGGCATCGGGAGCGGCGCCGCTTGCGACCAACGCGGCAGCGATGTCGTCATGACCGCGCGCGGCGGCGGCGTGCAGCGGCGTCAAGCCATCGGTGTCGGCCGTGTCTGCTGCAGCGACTTTGGAGAGGAAAAACGCGGTCAATGCTGCGTTTCCGCGCTCGGCGGCGTACCACAAAGGCGTCCGGCCTAGGCCATCTGGGCGCTGCATGTCGTCTACGGAGAGAAACTCAACAAGATCGTCCGTTTCGGGACAATTCTTGGCGATGGCAAGGGCCACGCCCGGGTTGTCTGGCGTGCGTTGTGCCGCCGGCGTGCGCAATGTCGCCGCGCGGAGCATGCCAGCGTTGCAGCGCCGCGCCGCGATCAGCAGAGGTGTCTGGCCGGTGCTGTCGGTCGTTCCAACATCCGCACCGGCGCCGAGCAGCATACCGAACATCTTTTCGTCGCCGCCAAGTGCGGCCCAATGCAAGGGCGTGAGGCCGCGTCTGTCCGGCGCCTCGATGCGGGCGCCGGCCGCGATGAGAACCGCAGCCAACTTGCGGTTTCCAGCGCGGACAGCGGCAATCAGCGGCGTCTGATCGCCTGTATTGGACACAGTCGCGCGCCGGCGCAGGTCACTGGCGCTAACGCCTTTGAAGGTACGCGCTGCAATCATGGCCAGCCAACCAGGCGCTGGCGCGGGCCGGTCCGGCAAGTTGTCCAGCACAGCTATGCGCGGCGTCCGTTCAGGCGGTGCGGGAGTTAAGCTCAAGGTGTCCGTTGTAACGACGTCTGACAATCGGGCGAGCAGGCGGCCAGCATCCTCGTTGCCCGCTGCGGCCGACCGCCGGAGCAGAGCCCGTGCCCGTCCTTCGTCGCGCGTCACGCCAAGGCCCGAGCGCAGCAGCACCGCCAGGCGATATTGCGATAGCGGATTGGCGGCCCGCGCCGATGGCGCGAGAAGCTTCGCCGCAGCCTCGAAGCGGCGCGCGGCGATGAGCTTGGGGAACGGATCATCGCCCGCCCAGGCAGAGGAGAGGCCGCCGCAGGCGGTTATGACAATCGCTGAGACGATTGCACAATACGACCTACGCGGTGCCATACTTCGTTTCCATGCCGATGCCGCAGGCGCGCAGGAAGTCGAACGGCAGGATGCCGCCCGCGCACACGATCACGGCGTCGTTGCGGATTGTCTTGAGTTCGACGTCCAGCGTCAGGACGGCGTGATTGGGCCCGATGCTGTCAACCGTGGATTTCAACAGCAGGTCGATTTTGCCCTTGGCCACCAGAGCGTTGACGCTGTCGCGGTTTTTGGCGCGGGCGCGGCCGAAGGTGGAGCCACGGTAGGAAAGGCTGACGCGCGTTCCTGGTTCCATTGCGAGGCTGGCAGCGGCTTCAAGCGCGGAATCGCCACCGCCGACAACCAAAACATGCTTGCCGCGGTACTGGGCCGGATCGATCAACTGATAGACTACTTTCGGCTGGTTCTCGCCTGGAACGCCAAGTTGGCGGGGCGTGCCGCGGCGGCCGATGGCCAGCAAAACCGCCCGGCACGCGACGGCGCCACGATCGGTCTGGATCGAAAAGCCGTCGCCCGTCGGCGCGATGCCCTTGACCCGTTCGCGATAACGGATAGGCAGTCTTTCGCGAGTTCTCGATGTCCTTCCAGAAGGCCAGCAGCTTTTCCTTTGAGACTTCGCGGAAATTGACCTGGCCGACGATCGGCAGCATCGCGGGCGCAGTCATCACCACCTTTCCGCGCGGGTACTTGAAAACCGTTCCTCCGAGGTCATCCTGTTCGATGACACAGTAGGAGAGGCCCTTCTGCTTGGCGGCAAGTGCTGCTGAGATACCGGCGGGGCCTGCTCCGACGATCACAAGGTCGAGGCGCCCAGCGTGGCGCAGACCGGGAAGGCTGGCGATGGCGGCAACGGCCTGCTGGCCTTGCGTCACGGCGTTGCGGATGAGGCCCATACCGCCCAGTTCGCCAGCGATGAAAATTCCGGGCACGTTGGATTGGAAGTCGGGTCCGACAACGGGGAGATCGACCCCGCGCTCGGCGCTGCCGAACACCAACCGGATGGCGTCGGTCGGGCAGGCGGCCCTGCAGGCGCCGTGGCCGATGCAGTGGCTTGGCTCAATCAAGTCCGCCTTGCCGCCAATGAGGCCCAGAACGTCGCCTTCCGGGCAGGCCAAAGTGCAGGTGCCGCAGCCCAGGCAGCTCGCTGCATCGATCACCGGGTGCAGCGACAAGGGCTCGGACAGACCCGCCTCGATCGCCGATCGCTTGATGTCGGCGGCGCGCTGGGCTGTGCGGCGGCGGGCATCGAGATACAGGCCATAGGCCATGGTCAGGGCGACCAGATAGGGCGCATACAGCGGCAAGGTGTCCATGCGGCGCAATCTCGCTACGGGTCGGTTCGGCCCCCGCGCGGCCGCCGGACGGCGCGACAGGAACGGCGCATCATGGACAAGATCGCTTAATACATTACTGCGGCCGAGAGTTGGCTAAGCGCTGTAGCAAGTTTGGGCCAATTGACACGCTGGGCCGGTTTGTTGGCCTTAGACGCCCGGTTTGAACCATCCGTTCACGGTTTGCCAAGACCCTCTTGCTTGAATGTCCCGATCGCTACGGGCGTGTATCTCTAAAGGGGGCATCAGTGAACAGCGTGCGGTTGCGTCAAGGACCGTCACCTGTAGACGTTGCGGCTGCACCGCCGTCTCGGGTGCGCAAGCCGTTGTTGACACGGTCCGAAGGCGCGGGCGAGGCCGTGCTTGCAGCGACAGTGCCGGTGGCCGCTAGGCCGGCACCTCGCGCACTGTCGTCGCGCCTTACCGAAATCGTTGTCCTGGCGATTGCGGTGGTCTTAGTGATCTACGGCTATGCCATCAGACAGTCCGACACGTTTGTACCTTACGAAGGCCTTGGCTATTACCTGGGAATTGCCGGCGGCACGGGAATGCTATTGCAACTTGGGTATGCCTACGCAAAGAAACTGCGAGCCTTTCACACAGTGACAGCGTCGCGCGCGCTGTTTCATGTGCATATGATCCTGGGGCTTGGCGCGCCGATTGCCATTCTCTATCATTGCAAATTCTCCTGGGGCGCCAAGAACAGCAATGTGGCCCTGATCGCGATGCTCCTGGTGGTCGCGAGCGGTATCGCGGGCAGGATCGTTCACCGCAAGGTTCAGGTGGGACTTCGCCAGCGCGAGCGCGGCGCCGACATTGGGCAGTGGAGTTCAGACCGGCTGCGCGACATGCTGGCCACGGACACGGTCAATGTCGCCCGGCTCATTGCCCAAGGGATGTCGGCCCTGGCTGCCGCGACTGGCGCCAGGGACAAGTCACTTGCCCAACAGCTCTGGATCGCGATCTCGGCTCCTTTCAGAATCGGCCTTGCACGGCTAGAGTTCGCGCGACTGATTCGCGGAGCAGTGACCCAGAATGCAACCCTGCACGGATGGTCCGCCGACGATCAGAACCGCTTCCGCGAGCTGGCAAACTGCGAAGTCGTGGCGTTTCTGCGCGCGCACTACACCGTCCCACAACTCCTGGTGTGGGAACGCCTGTTGTCGCTTTGGCACCTGCTGCATGTGCCCCTATTCTACGTCTTGGTGCTCGCCGGCATCGTGCATGTGGTCTCCGTCCACTGGTACTGAGCCGTTGTCATGACGGTATGGTTGGCCAGGTTTGGCGTCGTCATAACGATGCTGTTTGCGTCGGCATCGGGCGCACTTGCTCAGAACACGGTTGAAAGCCTGGTTCAGCCCGACCTGCTGTCAGCAGCCCACGAAAAGTTCGAGGCGGACTGCAGCTCATGTCACCGGGCGTTCCGCAAGGCCGCGCAGAGCTCGCTGTGCGCCGATTGCCACAAACTCGTGCGGGACGACATCGCCAAGGGCACCGGCTTTCATGGCAAGGAACCGCTCGTGCGAAAGTCAGAGTGCTCCAACTGCCATGCCGAACACAAGGGCCGGGACTTCAAGCCAGCGCGCCTGACGGCCATCACGTTCGATCATGCCAAGACGGACTATCAGCTGGACGGCAAACATGCCGGGGCCGACTGCAGTGGTTGTCACAAGCACGGACAGAAATTCTCGGCGGCCCCGAGCGCTTGCGTGACCTGTCATGACGCCGATCAGCCGCATCGGGGCAATTTGGGTACTGAGTGCCAATCGTGCCATAGCACCACGGATTGGCGAACCCTGATGCCCTTCGATCATGGGAAGACCAAATTCCCGTTGCTTGGCGCCCATACCAAGACCACCTGTTTTTCGTGCCATGTCGGCGAAGTTTACAAGGGTCTTTCGAAGGTGTGCGTCGATTGCCATGCGGTTCAGGACGTGCACGCCGGACGCTTCGGCAGCGCGTGCGAGGCGTGCCACTCAGTTGAAGACTGGAAGCACACGGCCTTCGATCATGGCAAGGCCACCGGCTTCAAACTTGCAGGTGCGCACGCAATATCCTCCTGCAGTCAATGCCACGGTGCGTCGTTGACGTCCAAGCCACCGAAGGCATGCGCCGCCTGCCATACCGAACAGGATGCGCATAAAGGCCAGCTCGGCAAGGACTGCGCCGCCTGCCATCAGACGGCGGCCTGGCGGCAGGATGTCACCTTCGACCATGCCAAGACCAAGTTTCCGCTATTGGGCCAACACGCCGCCGTGCCGTGCAAATCCTGCCACGCCACCCCGGCCTACCAGGATGCTGCAACCGAATGTGCCGCTTGTCACAAAGACACCGGCGTGCATGACGGCCGCTTCGCGCAGCTGTGCGAGACGTGCCACACCGCCGCCAGCTGGAAAGAGATAGCCTTCCATCACGACCGGGACACCAAATTCAAACTGACCGGCGATCACGCCAAGGCCGGCTGCAACGCCTGCCACGCGAAACGGAATGTGTCATCAGCCGCTCTGCCCACGGATTGCTACTCCTGCCATAAGGCGCAGGACGTCCACCGCGGCGCCTTCGGCCGGGATTGCGCCGCCTGTCACAGCACGTCGAGTTTCAAGACGGCGGTCATCCGTAAATAATTGTTAGGACGAATCACCTTCTAATCGTCGCTTGGGTATCCACGCGTTCTGTCCCCGGCAACGATTTGGAATGATCGCCTTTGGCCGCCTGCGCCCGCATCGCACCTGGCTTTCTCAGGCTGACCGCCTATTGCGTGGCCGCCGTGCTTGCGGCTGTACTGACGTTCGCCAGTGCGGCGACGGCCGAGACGCGGATCGATTCATCGTTCGACCATCGATCGACCGGCTTCGTGCTGACAGGAAAGCATGTCGAGGTCCGGTGCGAAACCTGCCACGGCGGAGCGCGCTTCAAGGGCACGCCCAAGGCCTGCGCCGCGTGCCATGACGGCGTTACGTCGTCCGGCAAGAGCACTGGCCATCCGCCGACGACCAATCTCTGTGCCGATTGTCATGCCACGACGCGCTGGAAGGACGTGGCGGTCGATCACTCCAAGCCGTTGGGGCAGTGCGCGTCATGCCACGACGGCAAGATCTCGACAGGCAAGAGCAGGACCCATATCCGCAGCAACAACACTTGCGCCGACTGCCATCAGGTGAGCACCTGGCAAGTGCCCCGCTTCGATCACGCCAAGTCGGTATCGCCCTGCGCCAGTTGCCACGACGGCCGCCGCTCCACGGGTAAGCCGTCGACGCACATTCCAGCCACCAGCGACTGCGCCCAATGCCATGGAACCACCAGTTGGCAGGTCGCCCATTTCGATCATTCCGGCATCGCCGGGTCCTGCGCCGGTTGCCACAATGGCCGGGCGGCCAGCGGCAAGTCACGCCACCATCTGCGCACGGCCAATACCTGCGAGGACTGCCATTCCATCCGGATTTGGCGACCCGCGACGCGCTTCGACCATGCCTCGGCGCTGGGCCGTTGCGCCAGCTGCCACAATGACCGCGTACGGACTTCGGCCGGTCTCATCGGGGGCAAGAGCCGCGATCATTTCAGAACGACGGATGCTTGCGAGTCCTGCCACACGACGGCCAATTGGACCGCCAATCGGTTCGATCACGCCGACGCACTGGGGACGTGCGTGTCGTGCCATGACAACCGGCATTCGCCTGCACCCGGCAAGGGCCGCCGGCATTTCGCCACCAGCATGCTGTGCGAGAGCTGTCACGCCGTGACCGCATGGTCGCCTGCGAAATTCGATCACGCCGAAGCCCAGGGCGCCTGTGTTACCTGTCACGACGGCCGGCACAGTCCCGCGCCGGGCAAGGGCCGCCGGCATTTTGCAACCACGGCCGCCTGCGAGGGCTGCCACGTGGTGGCCACCTGGACCACTGCCGTCTTCGATCACGGCGAAGCTCAGGGCACCTGCTATTCCTGCCACGACGGTCGCCATGCGCCCGCCGGCACCAAGGGGCGCCGCCACATCCCCTCGCCCAACACATGCGAGGATTGCCACACCAGCGATAGTTGGACCGTCCAATGAGCCGGTCCAGCTTGCTCCCTGCGATCCTACTTGCTGTGGTGTGCGCGCCGCTGTGTTCTGCGGCCCATGCCGAAAAAGTGCTGCGCAGTGTGGACATCGCGCAGGAGGGGGCCTGCGTTCAGACGCATATTCGCCTGGTCATGCCGGTTCGCGCGATAGTGGCGGTGCCCGATGGAGTCGGGGCCGAAGTCGTGATCCCGATCGAAGCGATCGGATCCGGAGCGGCCGGTGGCGACGCCCTCGAAGGGCCACCGGGCAACGTCGCCGGGTTGAAAACGGTCGCGCTCGAGACCGACGCCGATGGCAGCCGTCTCCGGATCGCCTTTGTAAGACCTGTCGCTTATCGCCTGGTCATGGAAGCCGAGACGCGGCACCTGCGTATCGATACGAGTGCTGACGGTAGGGGCAGCTGCAACCTCGCCAGCACTACGAGCCCCAAGCCAGCGGCCGCCATGGGCGATGCTGACGCCGCTCCACCCGCTGCTTCCGATGCGTCGGCGATGACTGGAGCCGATAGCCTTCCCGGCACGCTCCCCAAGGCCGGGACCGGCTCAAGTGCCACGCTGATCGACAACTCCTCTGTACTGCGCGGAACCATCGATCCCGATACCAGTCTGCGGTCGCTGCAAGGCCTCGAGACGATGCAGGTCGCCCCTGCGAGCCGGGTCTGGACGGCCACCGGTAGCGTCAGCCAAAGTTACTACCGGGACGATCTGTCGGGAACCTCCCATGTGGTCGCAGATAGCCGGCTGATGACCGGCATCAGCCTGCAGGCCAAGGGCGACAACCGCGACTGGGCGGCCGAGATGCGGCTGGATGCGCTTCAGCACAGTGGCATCGGCATGCCCGAGTTTGCTGGCAAGAACAATCTGTCAACAGCCTATCTCGACTTGAAGCACAAGAGTTCGCAGACCGTCGCCCGCATAGGGCGGCAAACGCGCGACGACGGCGGCATTTTTGGCCGTTTCGATGGCGCATGGCTTGGGATAGAGGCCAGCAAGCGCCTCAGCCTTGGCCTCGCGGCAGGATCTCCGGTGTACAAGTCCGATCAAGTGCCGTTTGCAGACGATACCGCATTCCTCAGCGCGCGGGCTACTTACGCTTTGCGCCCATCCGTCCTGTTTGTGGACCTCTACGCCATCGAGCAGCATGCCGACGCTGCTGTTGACCGACGGGCGCTGGGCGCCGAAATCAGGCACGAAGCGAGCGACTTGGCAGCCTATGCCGGCGCGGACTATGACATCTATCAGAACCGCTGGAGCAGCGCCTACGCTTCGGCCAACTGGCAAGCCAGCGAGCGCATCACCATCAACGGAGCGCTCGACTATCGAACCACGCCCTTCCTGCTGACCTCGAACGCGCTCTCGGGACAGAACCAGGACAAGCTGCCTTCCCTGGTGCGGTTGCTGGGAGAAAACCAGGTGCTGGCTCTGGCCGGCGATCGCACCTCCGATGCCGTCACCGCTTCGCTGGGTCTGTCGTATCGGATGTCGGACCGCTGGCAGGTGACGCTCGACGGTCTGCTGATGCAGGCAAGCGGGACGCAGGCTTCCGGCGGCGCTAACGCCACACCCGGCTCGGATGCCGATCTGTATGTGAGCGCCTATGCCTATGGTGACGGCATGTTTGTTCCCAACGCTGCCGGAGGCCTGGGCATCTTCGTTGCGCGCAGCGAGCGCATGACCCGGGTAGGCGGCGATGTTTTCTTGCGCTATCCGCTCACGGACAGACTGACGCTCTCGCCGCGGCTGCGGGCTAGCGTCAAGCCCGACGCGACCGGAACTGGCGTCAAGGTCACGCCTAGTCTTGGCGCTCGCTATCGGCTCGACAAGCACTGGCTGCTGGAGTCCGAACTGGGCGTGTCGCTCGAAAACAGCGGTAGGGCAGGCGAGACAGGGAGCTCCGAAACCCAGGCGTTCGCCGGCTATCGCTACGAGTTCTAGCGTCCCGATCCCGGCGAACGATGCCGGCTAAAGCACAAAGTCCGCAGCCGTCAGAGTAAGCGCGCCCTTCAGCATGATCTGGAAATCGGCAACGCCATCGCCGTTGACATCGCCCGAAATGAGCGTGGAGGCCGTTGTGGTCGTGACATGCAACTCGCCAGCATGATGCGTAAACGCCGCTTTGCCGAGGAAGGTAAAGGCCCCGTTGCCTGCCGTTTTGCTGCTGGCGTCGATTGTCGACAGATCAATCTTGTCGAACAGGTGCCGGAAGTCCGTGATCGTGTCCCTCGTCGCGGTGCCGGCCAGGCTGTCCTTGATGCCGTTGAAGTCGAATGTGTCCCGTCCCGCGCCGCCGGTCGTCACATCCCGGCCCCAGCCGCCGGTGATGATGTTGCCTGCGCTGTTGCCGGTGATCTGGTTGCCGAGGGCGTTGCCGCTGCCGTTGATCGCCAGTGTGCCGGTCAGCGTCAGGTTCTCGACGTTCGCCGCCAGCTTCACCGACACGGACGACTTCACCCGGTCGATGCCTTCGCCGGTCACTTCGACTGCCCGGTCTCCGGTGCCGTCGAAAATGTAGATGTCATTGCCAACGCCGCCATACATGGTGTCCGCGCCCGCGCCCGCATCGATGGTGTCGTTGCCCGCAAGGCCGTAAATCTTCTCGCTGGCCGAGGTGCCGGCGACCGCCTCGGCATTGGCGGTGCCGCTGATGTCGGTTGTCGGCACCGCGACCAGGCCGGAGAGCGCGAACGTACCATCGCTGAAGGTGACGCTGGTAATGTCCGTAAGCGTATCGATACCGTCACGGCCAGATGTGGTGTCGGTGATCTGATAGACGTTGGCCGACAGCTGCGTGACCATGTAGTCGGCCTTGGCTCCGCTCATGACGGTGGCATCTGTGCCGCCGCCGCCGGTGATCGAATCATCGCCCGCGCCGCCGTTGAAGGTGTCGCTGCCCGATGTGCCGGCGAGGAGATCGGCGCCGGCCGTGCCGGCGATGACGGACGGTGGGATCACAACCAAACCGCTGAGCGAGAAGGTGCCATCGCTGAAGGTAACGTTGGTAATGTCCGTAAGCGTATCGACACCATCGCGGCCCACGGTAGTGTCCGTAATCTGATAGACGTTGGCCGAGATCTGCGTGACAGTATAGTCGGCCTTGGCCCCCGACATGACCGCCACATCGACGCCACCACCGCCCATGATTGAGTCGTCGCCCGCGCCGCCCGCCAGCGTGTTGGCCGAGGCATTACCGGTGATGACATTGGCGAGGCTGTTGCCGATGCCGCTGGCCGCAGCGCCGGTGAGCGTCAGGTTCTCGACATTGTCTGCGAGCACTGCAACAGAGACGGAAGATTGCAGCGTATCGGTGCCTTCGCCGGCAACCTCGGTGATGGTGTCGGTGGTGCTATCGACGACGTAGGTGTCGTTACCAGCGCCGCCCACCAGCGTATCGGTGCCGGCGGCGCCATCGATAGTGTCGTTGCCCGCGAGGCCGTTGATGGTTTCGCTCGCTGTCGTGCCTGTCAGAGCATCGGCGTTCGCGGTGCCGTTGATCACGGCCGGCGGGATGACGACCAAGCCGGCGAGCGAGAAAGTGCCATCGCTGTAGGTGACATTGGTAATGTCCGTAAGCGTATCGATGCCGTCGCGGCCAGCGGTTTTGTCCTCGATCTGATAGACGTTGGCAGCCAGCTTCGTGACGGTATAGCCGGATTTTGCGCCGGTCATGACGACGGTATCGTTGCCGCCACCACCCTCGATCGTATCGTTGCCGCCGCCACCATTGAAGGTGTCGCTAGCCGAGGTGCCGGTCAGAACGTCTGCGCTCGCCGTGCCGTTGATCACGGACGGCGGGACCACCACCAGGCTGCCGACCCCGTAGGTGCCGTCGCTGAAGGTGACATTCGCGATGTTCGTAAGCGTGTCGACGCCGTCGCGGCCGGCTGTGTTGTCCGTGATCTGATAGACGTTGGCCGACACCTGCGTGACTGTGTAGCCAGCCTTGGCGCCGGACATGACCACGGTGTCGCCGCCGCCGCCACCGATGATCGAGTCGCTGCCCGCCCCGCCTGTCAGCGTGTTGGCCGCAGCGTTGCCTGTGATGACGTTATCGAGGCTGTTGCCCACGCCAATGGCTGCGCTGCCGGTAAGCGTGAGGTTCTCGACGTTGGCCGCCAGCGCCGCAACGGACACCGACGACTGCACTGTATCGGCGCCTTCGCCAGCAACCTCGGTGATGATGTCGGTGGTGCTGTCGACAATGTAGGTGTCGTTGCCAGCGCCGCCAACCAGCGTATCGGTTCCCGCGCCGCCGTCGATGGTGTCGTTTCCGCCAAGTCCGTTGATGGTTTCGCTGGCCGAGGTGCCGGTCAAAGTGTCGGCATTTGCGGTGCCGTTGATCACGGCCGGTGGGATTACCACCAGACTGCCGAGCGCGAACGTGCCGTCGGTGAAGGTGACATTCGCGATGTTCGTGAGCGTGTCGACGCCGTCGCGGCCGGCTGTGTTGTCCGTGATCTGATAGACGTTGGCCGAAACCTGCGTGACCGTGTAGCCAGCCATGGCGCCGCTCATAACGACCGTATCGCCGCCGCCGCCGCCAGACGATCGAATCGTCGCCCACCCCGCCGGTCAGCGTATTGGCCGCAGCGTTGCCGGTGATGACATTGGCGAGACTATTGCCCACGCCGCTGACCGCCGTGCCCGTGAGCGTCAGATTCTCGATGTTGGCTGCCAGCGCGGCGATGTTCACGGATGATTGCACCGTATCGGTGCCTTCGCCGGCGCTCTCCAGCGTCTGATCGGCGACGTTGTCGACCAAAAAAACGTCGTTGCCTGCGCCGCCATACATGGTGTCGGCGCCAACGCCGCCATCCAGCGTATCGTTGCCGCCGAGGCCATAGAGCCAGCCGTCGGCCAACGCGCCGCCGGTGACGGCGTCGTTGCCCGCCGTTCCCAGATTGAAGACGCTGGTGCCGATCTTGAGCGTCTCAAAGCCCGTGAACGTCATAGTCTTGTTGCCGCCACTGGCCGACGTCATCGTGATGACGCCGGATGAATTGGCCGACAACGAGTAAAAGCTCGAGAAGGTGCTTTTGGCGTAGGAATGCGATGTGAGATTGATAATATCAATCCCTGCGAGCCCGTCGTAATAGTTGTTCCACTGGCTGTTGGAGCTGTTCTGCGTAACAGCAATAGTGTCGGCGCCAGCTGTAAGTAGAACGACTGCCATGATCCCTCAGGCTCCCTTGACGCGCGCAGGTCCGATATGTGTCTGTGCAAAGTGTTGATAGGTGAGGCGGCGGCCGCTAAAGGACGAAGTCCACTGCCGTCAGAGCCTTTAACCCGGTGAGTTCGATGCTGAAATCGGCAATGCCATCGCCATTGATGTCGCCCGTGACCACCGTCATGTCATTGGCCGTGCCCGCAGCATCGGTCAGCGCCATATGCAGTTCCCCCGCGACCTTGTGGAAGGCCGCCGTGCCGATAAACTTGAAGGCCTGATCCCCAGCGGTTTTCGAATTCGCGTCGATGGTCTTCAGATCCATCTTGTCGGAAGCGTGCGTGAAATCCTTGATGACGTCCCGGCTGGCCGCCGACTTCGACGTTTCGGCAACGGTATTGAAATCGAACACATCTTTGCCCGCGCCACCTGTCATCAAGTCACGTCCGGCGCCGCCCGTGAGGGTATCCAGACCAGCGCTGCCAAGCAGAGTATCGCCGCCTGCGCCGCCGAACATCAGATCGTTTCCGGCAAGTCCGTTGATAGAGTCGTTGCCGCCCAGACCGAACAAGTAGCCGTCGTTCTTGGCCGTGCCGGTCAGCGTGTTCGCTGCCGAGGTGCCAAGGTCGATGGTGACATCCTTGAATTGCAGCTTTTCGAAATTGGCTACCTTGACCGTACCGCCCGACGAGTTTGTAAGTGTGATGACGCCGCTCGCGGTGCCCAGAAGCGTGAAGTAGCTTCCAATATCGGCTGTTCCGGCATCGATGTAGAATGTGTCGACGCCCGCGCCGCTGTCGAAGGTTTGGTCCTTGATATCGAGATCCACCTCCGCACCGATCGGACCCGTACTGCCGATCAGCTTGATATAGGCGTTGAGAAAGTCATCGGACTCCGTCAGCGGGGCAGTGGCGGTCATTTGGTAAGGTCCCTAGGTATCGGTCGTGGGTGTGGTGGCGGTTTCCATCACGATCCAAAAGAAGAAATCTGCAGTTCCTTTGAGTCAGGAACTGTTCGCCGGCTTGCTCCAACAACATCGCTGTTGTTGAGTAAAATCCAGCACGGAGCGTTGATACACTCGCAACACTAACAGACGACCAACAGTCCGCCGGAAAACCGGATCGAGGGTTTAGGATGTGTGAATAGCGCCGGCCGTCAGCGACAAAGTATTTCTGCGCATCGCCGCTGGTGGCCAGACCGCCGTGCGACACAGCGATGCTGGCGATGACCTCGCCCGGCCGGCGCGGGTTCTCGACACCTATCGGCCAGCCCGTACTATCGGGCCGCGGCCCAACCACATGGATGTCGCCACCCAGATTGACAAAGCCCGATTGGATGCCACGCGAACGGAGTACATCCCCGGCGCGATCGGCCGCGTACTCCTTGCCGAGACCGCCAAAGTCGATCTCCATACCGGCCAGCGGCAGCCGCACCCGGTGATCCTGCAACTCGACTTTGGGCCAGCCGATGACGCTCAGCACGCTGTCGATCTGTTCCGCGCCGGGCACCCGCGCGGCCTTGAAATCCCAGATCCGCCTCAGGACGCCCGATGTGATGTCGAACAGTCCGCAGCTCTCGCGATAGAAGCGATCCGCAATTTGCAACAAGGCCGCGGTTTCCCCATCGCAGTCCGTCCACTCACCGCTCCCGGCCCGCGAGTTGATCCGGTGTACGATGCTGGAGTTGTCGGTCCTATAGCGGGAGTACTTATCTTGAATGCGGACAACCTCGCGCGCGGTCGCCTCGATGGCGGTCTGCGCGAGACCGGCTTCGGGCGCCGCAACGGCAATCAGGTTTTCACCGCCCATGGCGTGAAATGTCGATTGATATACTTGCATTTGTAGAGAATTAACGAAATGTGTTAAACTTCAGTGTCATGCCTATTGGCCAAGTTTGCATGCTGCGCTGTTGCGAGCGCAGGTCCTAATCGCCACGAACTTGGAAGCCGGACAGTGTGGACATACGATCTGCGCGCAGCATGATGCGGTAGCGGGCTGAGCGGGTTCGGCCTACGAGCGCGCATGGGCAAGCGTGCAAGGCCGGTTGCGCAGATCGAGATCGGCGCCACAGCCAAAACATGGCGGGGCGTGTGCCGGAACTGCGTGCTGTCGATGACAGCTGGGCGCGCATAGGCCCGTGACCGGAGAGCCAGTACAAGCGCTGCCGAAGCGGTCGGCTGTCGTGGCCTGATCCCTGATCTCAATCAACCGGCTGAAGTCCGATTACTGGGCTGGCACCCAATCAGGCTCCTCGACCACGCCGCCGTCGGTGTTGACGATCACTTCGGCCTTGAGATTTGCTTTCGCCAGCTCGACAGCATAGCGCGTCACCGGCTGCTTGAGTTTGACGATCTTGCCATCGTCAATCTCCCAACTGACTTCGATGCGCTCGCTCCGGCCCAAGGTCGCGCCTTGAGCGGCCTCGCGGATGGTCTTCATTGCGGTTGCCGGCACCTCCTTGGGGTCGATCACGAGCGTGACCTCGAGCATGGTGCCATCGCCGACAATATCGGTCTCCCGTTCCACCGCGCCATCCCTGAACTCGAAGTCATAGACTTTCACTCCGTCCTCGTCTGCGACATCCAGTTTCTGAATCTCGGCTTTCGGGAACGCCGAACGGAAAGCCTTGGCGACGGGGTCGGGCAGCGGCGAGTTGGGTGCGATGCTCTCGGCACGGCTGAGCGGGACAAGGAGCCCCAACCCGGCGACGCCAGCCAAACAAAGCGGCAGCCAAATTGACTTCATCACGATTGACCTCCTCCACAGAGGACCTCATGTTACCTACAGTTCTTCGACTAATCTAGCGTCGGCGATTGTGGATGCCAGCACGACGTTGTTACCGCGGAGGTTCCGCAAATGCTCCGACCAGCTTTGGCGATTGCCACGCAAGTGAGCGCAGTGGGTCCAGCCGAGGTCAGGACATTGATGACTAGATCAACGAATATTTGGCCATCTGGCATGGTTCCGCAGGAGCGGCGTATATTGTGACCGGGCTGCCCAGATATGGGCATAGGCCGGATATCTATCACGCGGCAATGCACACGGGTTTGCCGGTAGTGGGGACTTCGCACACCGGCATCGCATTTGCTCTGGACACGCCACAACAGTCGTGCGTGTCCATTCTATTGTCCGCTTCGGCTGCAGCACGAAGCCCTTCAAGCCGCCTGGGCCAACTGAGGGGGCCTGGCCTCGGTTCCGGTCTGGTGCGCGGCAGTGCCTGCCCCAAAGCGCAGATAGAGGGCGGGGACGACGAACAGGTTAAGCAGCGTCGAGGTCACCAAGCCGCCCAGGATTACGACCGCCATCGGATACTCGATCTCATGGCCGGGCAAGTTGCCATAGATCACCAGGGGAGCGATGGCCAATGCGGTGGCGCCCGTCGTCATCAGGATGGGTGTCAAACGCTCACGGGCGCCACGCAACACGAGTTGCAGACCGAAGGGCTCATTCTCGAACTGTTCCAGGTGCTGGAAGTGGTTGATCATCATGATGCCATTGCGCGCCGCGATGCCCAGTACAGAGAGGAAACCCACCAAGGAGCCGAGCGAGAGGATGCCGCCGGCAAAGTAGCTGGCCAACAGGCCGCCAACCAGCGCCGAGGGCAGCGTGAGAAAACTCAGCGTCGCCAGCCGCCAACTGTGGAACGACAGCTGCAGGAGCAGAAACACCGCAATCACCGCCACAACAGCGAACAGCGCCAGCCGGCTCTGGGCAGACCGCAGCTCCACATACTCGCCTTGCAGCACAGCCGAGTACCCGAGCGGCAGTTTCACTTGCGCAATGCGCCGCTGCACTTCCTGGGCGACCGTCGCCAGGTTCTCGCCGCGGACATTGGCCTGGACGTCGAGACGGCGCGATCCACCATCGCGCTTGATGATGTTTGGCGTCGGCAGAATGCGCACGTCTGCGACATCCTTGAGGCGCACATACTGGCCAGTCGGTGTATCGATCAGCATATTCTCCACCGACGTAACACTGTGGCGGCGATCGGCCGACGTCCACATCTGCACGTCATAGGTGCGTCCGCCGACAAAGATATCGCCCACTTCTTCGCCCGCCATCTGCGTTCCCGACGCCCGGCGCACATCGCCCGGTTTCAGTCCATGTAGGCGCGCCTTTTCAAGATCGACTGTGACCTGAATATGCGGGACCTCGACGATCAGCTCTTTCTTGAGTTCGGCAATCCCCGGAATGTCCGCCATGACCAGGCGAATTTCCTCGGCCTTCTCGCGCAGCACCGCAAGATCGGACCCAAACACGCGCACGATGATCGCTTCGCCCGAGCCGGTCAGAACCTCGCGCATTCTCTCCTTCAGATAGGTTTGCAGATCGCGGTAAAGTCCGGGATAGCCCTCCACGAGTTCCTCGATCGAGGCCAGTGTCTTTTCGTAGTCCGCCTTGGGATCGATACTGATCCAGTTCTCGCCGAAGTTTACGCCCACGACTTCGTCGGCGAGGAACGCCTGGCCGATATGGGCGCCGAAATTCTTTACGCCCGGTATCGATCGCAACTCCTTGCTGGCCCTGGTGGTGATGCGCAGCATTTCCGGATGCGATGTACTGGGATCGGTCACCCAGTGCATGAGGAAATCGCGTTCCTTGAAGGACGGCAGCAGCGAGTGCCCCAGAAGCGGCCAGATCGCCAAACCTGCCACGGTGACCACGGCGACGGAGTAATAGGCCGTACGCGGCGCACCGGTGATGGGGCCGAGCCAATTTATGTAGTGCCGGCCAAGCCAACGGGCGAGCGGCGAGCCGTGCTCCTGGGGCGTCACTTTGTTCAGCAGCAGCAGGCAGAGGGCCGGCGTAACGGTCACTGCTACGAGCAGAGAGGCGGCAATGGCGAGCGAATAGGACAGGATCAGCGGCTTGAAGAACGCTCCCGATAGCCCCTGCATCACCAGCACAGGCGCAACCGCTACCAGCACGATCAGCGTTGCATAGAAGATCGGGTTGCGGACTTCCATGGAGGCTTCGAGAATGATGCGGGCAGTGCTGCGGGTGCTGCCTTCGCTGCGGTGCTGACGCAGGCGCCGCATGATGTTCTCGACGTCGAGGATGGCGTCGTCGACGACCACACCGAGTGCGATCACCAACCCTGCCAGCACCATGACGTTGATCGACGACCCGGTGAGCCAAAGCATCAATCCGGCTGCGACCAGCGACAACGGGATCGCCACGATGCAGATCAGCGCGGTTCGCCACTCGAACAGGAATGCGCCGATCACCAGCACAACCAGGATGCAGCCAATCATCAGGGCGAGCGTGAGATTATCGATCGAGGTTTCGATGTAGGTTGCGGGCCGGAAGATCGCGGTGTCGATTTCGACATCGGTCAGGCCTGGCTTCATGTCGTTCAGGGCAGCTTCGACCCCGCGTGTTACCTCGAGCGTGTTGCCCCAGGGAAACTTCTCCACGATCAGCATCAGGCCAGGGCCATCGTTGATGACGGCATCGCCGATCATGCCTTGCGGGCCCCATTCCAGTTTGGCGACGTCGGACAGCACAAGCTGTTTGCCATCGCGTTTGGCAATCGGCACCTGGGACAGGGATTCCGGCGTCGCAGCGGCCACCGTATGCTGCACCTCAAAGCGCTTGGTCGGAGTATCGATAAATCCGCCAGTGCCGATATGGGCGCCACCCGAGTAGCGCAACAGGCCGACATCCAAGGCATCGGACGTGGCTTCTTGGACTTCGTCGCGCGTGAGTTTGTAGGCTTCCAGCCGCTCCGGATCGACCCGGACCTGCAGCATCTTCAGCTGCTCGCCCCAGATCGCGACGTTGGCGACGCCCTGGACGCCGAGCAACCTGGCGCGGATGGTCCAGTAGGCCAGCATCGACAGATCCATGTTCGAGCGGCTCTTCGACGTGATGCCAATCTTCATGACGCGGCTGGTGGACGACAGCGGCGGCATCATATGCGGCGGGGCGGCCCAGGTGGGCAGACCCTTCTGGGCGATCGCCAGCCGCTCGGCGACCAATTGCCGTGCGCGCAGCTCATCGACACCGGATTTGAAGATCGCCGTGATCGACGACAGCTGCGGCACCGATTTGGACCGCAGTTCTGCGACGCCCGGCACGCCATTGATGACGTTTTCGAGCGGTACGGTGACGAGGGATTCCACCTCGGCGGGCGACAACCCCAGGCAGATGGTCTGGATTTCAACTCGCGCTGGCGCGAACTCGGGGAACACATCGACTGGCAGCGTACGCAAGCGATCCATCCCGAACAACATCAGGCAGACGCTCAGTGCAAGCACGATGTAGCGGAAGCGGAGACTTGAGCCAACAATCCAGCGCATCATTTCGGGGGGATTCCTTGCGGTACTAGTGACCAATGCCGAGTTCGGCGCCGTTGAGTTCGGCCACGCCAACCGTCACCACCTTGGTGCCTTCCGGTGGGCCGTCGACCAGGTAGGCGGCGTTGCCCTCGACCGTCTGGATGGTGACCTTGCGCTTCAAGTAGCCCAGCGGCGACGGATTGATGTAGACCCAGCTTTCGCCCATGATGTCGAAGAAGACGGCGTCGTAGGGCGCAAACTTCTTGCCGGCTGCATCGAGACCGATCTCGCTGGTCTGGATGTCGAGGCGCTTGGCCGCTTTCGGGCTCAGCTTGATGAGGCGGTCAGAGGTTCCGGCAAGCTTCAGGATTTTATGGGGCCTGTCCGTTCCTGCTTCCGACGCATGGGCGGGAGTTGCCACGACATGGCCGAAATTGGGCACCACCGCCGAAGCGCCGACCTCCCAGACGGCAAAACCTAGACCTGCCGCCAGCGCCAGACCGGTCGTCCGCGATACCAGTGTGCTCATGGACTTACTCCTTGTTACTAAGCCGATCTCAGGCCACTGCCTCAACCAACGCCAGTTCGTCGGTCCCGGCACGCAGACCAAACCGCGCATACAACGCGGGTATGACAAACAGGCTGAAGATCGTTGTTGTGATAAGCCCGCCCAGGATGACGGCGGCGGCCGGGTGAACGATCTCAAGGCCTGCGATGTTGCCCATCACCACGAACGGCAGCACCACCACGGCGGTTGCGATCGCTGTCGCCACGATCGGCCGGAACAGCTCGTGCACGCCCCGGGCGACCACCTGGTCCGGCGCCTCGCCGTCCTGGTGTTCAAGGGTCTGGAACCGCTTGATCATCACGATGGCGTTGCGCAAGGCCACCGCGCACACCGCCGTCGCGCCAAGCAGGCCACCCAACAGTGAGGCGTCCTTGAGCAGCATCATCACAAGCACGCAGCCCAGGAGTGCGGCGGGCAAGCTGGCAATCGTCACTGCCGCCAGGCGCCAGCTGCCGAACGCGGACTGCAGCAGCAGGACAATCATGGCCGCCGCAGCAAGCACGTAGCCGTAGTGCGCCAGCTTGGCGTCTTCGCGTTCGGCTTGCTCGCCGATAACCTGAGCGTGATACTCGAACGGGAACGTCAGGTTGCTGAGGAGCGCCGAGACTTCCTTCGACACCGCGCCGACCGGACGGCCAACCACGTCGGCCTCGACATCGAGGTAACGCGACACGCCTTGATGACGGATGACGCTGACGGAGGGGCCGGTCTTGATATCGGCCACATCGGCCAGCCGCACCAGTTCGCCGTCGCCGGTTTCGATCATGAGGTTCTTCATGTCTTCAGGGCCGCGGCGAAGTTCGGCGGCGCCCCAGGCGACCACGTCAACCACCTTCTGGTCATTGAAAAGCGAGCCGACGGTGATGCCCGAGACCAGCGCGGAGGCGGCACGGCGAACGTCGCCGGGCTTCAACCCGTAGCGGCGCGCCTTTTCGAGATCGACCGCCACCTCGATCGAGTCATTTCTCTCGGGGTGCTCCACCTCGGGATTGCTGATGCCCTCGACCTTGCCGATGAGGGTCTGCACTTCCTTGGCCTTGGCTTCCAGGATCGACAGATCATGGCCGTAGAGCCGAACCTTGAGGGTATCTTCCTCGCCGACCAACCTGTCGTGCATCCTGGTCGAGAGATAGCTTTCCACCTCGCCAGTAAAGCCAGCATAGCTGTTCGACGCTGCTTGAATGGCGGCCACGGTTTTGGCGTAGGGCGCCGCGGGGTCGATGCTGATCCAGATCCTGCCCTCGCTGACGTCGGCTATGTCGTAGGACAGCTGCGCACGGCCCAGCTGCGCGCCGATATTGGCGACGCCTGGAATTTTCCTGAGATCCTTGACGAGACCCTGGGTGGCCACGGTCATGGCCTGCAGGGAGGTCCCGGGCGCACCCTGCCAATCGACAAAGATGTCGGTTTCCTGGAACTTCGGGATCAACGAGTGCTCGGCTTGCCTCCACACCAGGACCGAGGCCAGGGCCGCGATCAGCACGAGGGCCATGGCCGGTTGCAAGGATCGGCTGTCTGCACCGGCCGCGCGCTCGTACATGCGGCGCAGCATCTCGATCAGACCGCCCCCGGTCGTTGGCGACGGCTGAACATTCGACATCAGGAGTGCCGCCAGGGCCGGGGTCAAGGTGAGCGCAACCACCATGGAGACGGCCAGGGCAAGCAGGAAGGTCCAGACGATCGGCTGGAAGAACGCCGCCGACGCACCTTGGATCAGCAGCACCGGCAAGGCGGCCACCACCAGGATTGCGGTGGCATAGAGTGTCGGCCGGCGCACCGTGAGGGCGGCGGCGAGAATGTGGCCCTGCGGCGTGGCGCCGTGGTTTGCCTGCTGCGGGTTACGCAAGCGCTGGCGCATGGTCGCGATGTCGGCGATGGCATCGTCGATGATCACGCCGATCGCGAGCACCAAACCGGCGAGCACCATCATGTTCAAATTCACGCCGTAGACGTACAGCACCAGCCCAGCAGCGATCAGCGAGGTCGCCATCGACACCAGACCGATCAATGCCGCCCGCCAGCTGCCCAGCAGCAGCCCGAACGCGAGCACGGCAAGGCCTGCCGCGATCATAAGGCCGGTTGCAAGGTTGCTTGAGGCTCGCGCGACGTAGGTTGCCGGCCGGAATGTCGTGGTATCGATCTCGACACCCGACAGACCGCCACGCAACCCTTCAAGAGCGGCTTCGACGCCCTTGGTCACGTCTTGGGTATTGGCTTCGGGGAACTTCTCGACCACCAGCATCAGGCCAGAGCCGCCGGTATAGATGGCATCGCCGATCAGCGGCTGATGCGATTCAACGACATTGGAAACATCACCGAGCGCGACGGTCGTGCCAATGCACCGGGCACCCGGGCAAACTCCTTGGCGGTGACGATTGGCGAGATGTGGCGAATGTTGAGCCTTTGATTGGGCATATCGATAAAGCCACCGCTGCCCGGTGTGGAAGAACTCAGATAGGTCAGCGGCGATGCCCAAACAGCTTCACCGGCCGTCTTGACGACCTGCTCAAGCGTGACCTTGGCCTCTTTCAGGCGCTTGGGATCGAACAGCACCTGCAACTGGCGGTCGCGTTGGCCCACGATCGAGACATTGGCCACGCCAGGCACACCAGCCAGCCTGGGCGCAATCGTCCACTGCGCCTGCACCGAAATGTCGGTGAGCGACACGGTCTTGGAGGTCAGGCCGATGTTCATAACACGGCTGGCCGAGGACACCGGCTGCAGCAGGCGAGGTGGCTGGGAGACGTTTGGCAGGGCGTGCGCTTGCGCAAGGCGCTCCTGGATCATCTGCCGGGCGTTCATCAGGTCGGTGCCCGGCACGAACAACAGCTCAATCGAGGACAGGCCAGTGAGGGATTCCGACTCGATGGATTTCAACCAAGGGACGCCATTGAGCAGATCGGCTTCCATCGGCACCGTGATCAGCGATTCCACTTCGCTGGCCGACAGCCCGAGGGCTTCCGTCTCCACCCGCAGGGACAGCGGCGAGAACTCGGGCACCACATCGAGCGGGACGGTGCGAAGCTGCCAACCCCCTCCAATCAGCAAGAGCACAGCGAGCGCTGCAACAATACTACGAAGGCCGATGCTGCTCGAGATGATCCACTGCATCATGACACTTGTTTCCACATACTAACGCTAAGGTCGCACCCGTCTCAGATACTTTGCAGCGCTGCTTGATCTGCAAAGAACCCCATTCTCTTCAGTGCACTCGCAGCTATGATCACAGTTATCGACGGCACAGAGATATTCGATCTATAAACTCGAAAACGTGTTCTGCACTGCCAAAAACACAGACAGATCAGGCGATAGCGGTGTTTCGTTCGATACATCCACAGCAGACAAACACGCTGGATTGCACCGAAGAGTCGCCGAGAGCATTCGCCAGGAGCCGACTGAAATGCTGCACAAATTCGGCCGCACACCAATTGGCATTCAGTGTAAGATCCAGGCATGATTCTGCCTCCCACCTCCGCGCCGGTTAGCGACAGAAGTCGTCGATTCAGTTCGTGCCTGTTCTGCCATTGCATGGCCGGTTCAGTCGATCGTCAGGCGAACCAGCAAGCCTTAGCATGTGCCAGGAGGCTTCGTTGAGTTACGGATTATTATACATGGATCGGTACATGCCGCAATAGCAAACGCGACGAAGTGATTGGCGGCCAAGGGTTAAGGTTTACCGCGCTGGCGCGGGAACTCGCGTTACAAGTAGTTCGTCAATTGGATGGATGAATTAATCTGCAAATTGAGCGCTGTGGATCTGGCCGCCTGGCCTCAATGCCAGGCGCCGATGCCACCGTGAGCATCAGCACGCGTCGCAACCCAGTCCGTTGGCAACCCTTGCGAATTTGAGGCAGCGCACTGGTCGAGCAAGTTCGAGTCGGCCTGGACAAGCGCGGCACTGACACTGGCTGCACCCAGGCGGCGCAATTACTTGCATCCGCAACGAGTGTTGCTTGTGCGACACGCTTCTGTACTCAATCGCCTCCTGCGGTGAAAGATATCCCAGGGGTTCTGGCGTTGTGACTAGGCGGACTCCGGCGAATTGCGCTACCTCGACATTCGTAATTCATCCGGAGAACGACCGTGCGAATCAATTCGGCAATATTGGGGAAGTCAAGATCCGCGCGTACGAAGCTTAAATGGGCTTCCGCCTTGGCTATGGTTGTTGCGCCGATGGTGAGCCTGGCGACACCTTCAGCGATTGCTGCCGACTTGGGCGGGGGTTGCTGCGCGGGCCTTGAGGAGCGCGTGGCCGAGCTGGAAGCCACCACGGTGGCGCACGGCAACAAAAAGCTTGAAGTCAAGCTCTACGGCGCCACGAGCACAGCAATACTGTTTTGGGACGACGGCGATCGCGCCGATCAATATGTCGTTACCAACGACGGCGAAGGCACCAAGATCGATATCGCGGGGGAATCCGCGACCTTCGCGGGCGGGTTCCAAGCTGGCTTTCTGATGGAGATCGGTCTCATCGACGCCGGCTCCGGCACCGTCAGCCAGGATGACCGCCACGGGCCAACGCCGTTTGAGGTTCCCGAGGCCAATGTGTTCCTGACGCATGAGAGGTTGGGCCGCTTGACGCTAGGCCAGATTGGCGGCGAAATCACCGACAACTCAACCGAGGCCGATATCTCCGGCTCAGCGCTGGCGTCGTACTCGGGGGTCGAAGACATCGGCGGCGGGTTCTTCCTGCGCCGCTTTGGTGAGGTTGGTGCTGGCGGACAAACGCCGGTAGCCTGGGGCGATCTGATCGATCATCTGCCAGGCGTCGATGGCGTCTCGATGCGCTACGACAGTCCGAGGGTCGGGGGCTTTGCCTTGACGCTTGAGACGGCAGGGCGACCCTTCAGCGAAGTGCTGCTGACCTATGAGGCCGGGGAAGACAAAGACGAATCCGGCGACAATGGCGAAAGTGGGTTCCAGGCAAAAGGTGGCCGTTCCAGCCCGTTTCAGATCGCAAGCGCGCTCTCGCTCTTTACCCAATCCGGACCCGATCTGGTTGACTACAACGCTATCTCAGGATCGGCTTCCCTCTTGCACAAAAAGTCGGGTATGAGTTTGACTGTAGCAGGCGGGCAGCGCAACTATATCGAGGATGTGGAGTTCAATGACGGCTCAACCGGCTCGTTGGAGGCTTCCACGTTCTTCTACTTGAAGGCCGGGTTGGTGAAGGATTTCTTCAGCGCCGGTGAGACTGCGCTGTATGGCGAGTATGGCCGCTTCCGCAATTTCCTTGGCCGTGACCTCGATCTGGAGGGCGTTGAAAGCTTAGCTGGGCTGGACGCAGGCGATACCTGTACCGGATTGCTGTCCTGCACGGTTTCCAAGAGTCAGGCAACCATCTGGGGTGTCGGTGCGGTTCAGTATTTGTCCGAAGTCGAGTTGCAGATCTATCTGGGCTACCGCCACCACACGGCAGACATCGATCTGGCGGATAAAAACGGGGTGTTGGCTGACAAGGCTCGCCTGGAAGATTTCGATACCGTTATGGTTGGCATGTTGATCGATTTCTGATCGGTAGCCTTGGAACCGGGGCGCGGGGCGCCTTTTATCCCGCTGTCTACGCCGGCGTGTGTCTGAGTATCCTATTAAGTTGAGCTATCCGGCCCATTAGGGCCGACTTAGTTGTGTTGCGTTGTGAGTTGTAAGTTAAACACCTCGTGGGGCAACGGCATGCGCAAACTTCGTGACCAGACGAAACCGGCAATTCGCAACCGCAATCAATCGGTTCGCGCGACAGTGACCGCGCGGCCAACTCATGGGCATGCGAGCAAACATAGCCGTAAAGCCTTGCTGCTGACCACTGCGCTGACCTCGACACTGCTGATCGGGGCGCTGATGCCAGCGCCGGCGGCCGCACAACAGGCCGTGAACATCGTCGCCTCGCCAGCGCCGGTGGCGACCAACAATGCCGCCGATTGTGTGTTCACGGGCGATTGCATATTCATTTCGACGACGGGCGGCGCCAATACCATCGATCTGACCAACAGCGGCATCCTTCAGGCCGCAACCGGCGGCGCTCCGGGCGATGGCATCGACACCGCCACCGATGGCGATGGCGCCTCGATCACAATCACCAACACCGGCAGCATCACTGCTGGTGTGGTCGGCAACACGGAGATTGGCATCGAAGCCACCATTGTCGCAAACATCTCCGGCATCCGCTCTGTTACGACTGGCGACGGCAGTGGCGTGACGATCGTCAACAGCGGGGACATCTTTGCCAACAATGGTCTGGGCAACGTTGGTAACGACACGGGCGGACTGTTCAAAGACGACGATATGGCGATCCTGGTCCGCACATCAGGACCGAACAGCGCCGTTGACATCACGAACAACAACAGGCTCGAGGCCGGCTACGACGCCATAAATGTGGTCACGACAGGTGGATCGAGCGGGATCACCCTGGTCAACCGCGGCAACATTTTCACCGGCGACCTGACCGATGTTGTCAGCGACGGCGGCGAAGCCATCGACGTGCGCACCTACAGCGGCGTTGCGAGCAAGGAGTTTCTGGCTGGCGTCGACGATTACCGATCCGACGGCGCCACTGGGCAACAGTCCGGTCAGTATCAAAAACTATGGCAACATCTTCTCCGATGACGATGGCATCGAGGTGTGTACGGCTGGCCTGGAAAACACCAACTGCCGAGGTGGCGGCGGAAATAGCTCTGTATACCTGTACAACATTGGTGTGATCGATGCTAACTACGTTGCGCTCGACGTCGTGACCTACGGCCCGAACAGCTCGATCGAGTTTGTCAACCGTGGCAATGTGACGTCCAACGAGGAAAGTCTCGATGCCGAGACATCTGGTGACAATAGTTCCATCAAAATTACCAATTTTGCGACAGTGAATTCCGGCATAGACGGTATTTCAGCAGGTACCAGCGCCTATGCGCCGGGCGACAATAGCAGCATCACGATCGTTAACAGCGGCTCGATCAATGCCGGACAGGTCGGCATTTACGCTAGCACGGGTCAGAACTTCGTCGGCAACAACGGTGCCATCTCAATTACCAACTCCGGTGCTATCATCGCTGGCACGCTGGCGACCGGTCTCGAAGCCAATGGTCATGGCATCTATGCCCATACCGAAGGCACGGGCAGCACGATCTTCATCAACAACAGTGCTGCGGTTACCAGCGCTGGCGTTGTCGGCGGGCCGGAAGTCAGCGGCATGTATGCGCTGGCGCTGGGTGACGAGAGCAGCATCGAGATTGTCAACGCTGCTGCCGTCCTGGGCCGTGAAAGCGGCATCAAGATCACCCACGCCGGCAACATCACGACGGGTACTGCCGGCATCACGATCACCAATACCGGGGCGATCACAGGCGCAGCGGCTGGCGCCAGCGGCATCGACATCACCAACGAAGGCAGCATCGCCACGACTGCTACCGGCATCAAGATCGACAGCTCCGGCGGCAGCGTCGCCGGTGGTTTGGGCGGAAGCGCAGTCAAGATCACCAACGCTGGCAGCATCGAAAGCGCCGACGCCATCGACGTCAGCGGCGCGCCCGCCACGGTGGAGAACGAAGGCCTGATCGCGGGTCTGCTGAAATTGACCGGTCTGGGTAATCTGTTCAACAATCAGGAAGCCGGCCGGGTCGAGACCTCAGGCACCAGCACGTTCGGCGGCGCCACTGACGTGTTCAACAACGCCGGCACGGTCGTTACGGCGCTCGATCCCGAAGCTGACGAAGACACGGTGTTCGACAACCTTGGGCAATTCAACAACAGCGGCCGCGTCAGCCTTGTGGATGGCGCAGATGGCGACACGTTCAGCCTTAACGGGAAGTTTTGCGGCGTTGCCCGGCAGCGTCGTGGCCGTCGATACGTTTCCTTGGCGCCGACGATACGTCGGACGAACTCCTTATCGCTGGCAATGTTACCGGTCAGACCGAGTTGGATATCAACAATACCAGCCCCGAAGGCGGTGCGCTGAACACAACCGGCATAACGGTCGTCTCGGTTCAAGGAACTGTTGCAGCGGACGCCTTCGTGCTCGCGGGCGGTCCGGTCGATGGTGGTTTCTACAGCTACGACTTGTTCGCCGAGCCGGGAGCGGGATCGAGCACAGACTTCAAGCTGAAGAGCTTCGTCGGCCCCGGCGCAAATGTGCTGCCGCAATTGCTCATGGCAACCAACGACATCTGGCACAGCAGCTCGGGAACCTGGGCGGATCGCACGGCCGATCTGCGCGCCAGCCTGGGTGGCGACAGTTGGAAGGCTTCAGGCAGCCCTGGCAGCGCCGGTACGGGCCCCGGTGTTTGGGCCAGGTTCTCCGGCGAGCAGCTGGATCGCTCCGGATCTGTCAGTATTGATGCTTACGACACCACCCACGATTTCGATCTTGGCCGCAGTCTGCGCACGAACGACTTGCAAGTCGGGATCGACTTCGGCCAGCGCGATTTCTCGACCGGTGGCGACGCGTTCGCCTATGGCGTGATGGGCGGCATCATCAACGGATCGCTGAACTACAATGCTCTGGACCGGCAGTTCAACTTTGAGGGCGGACAGTTTGGCGGTTACGCTACCTACATGAGCCACAACCTGTTCATCGATGCCCTGCTCAAGGCCGATTTCTACCAGCTGGGCACCCGTACCAGCGGTTTCCCCGAGACGCTTGCGGTCCGGACTTTTGGTGCGCGGGTCGACGCCGGTTATCGAATGGGTGGCAAAGGCATGTTTGTCGAGCCGCTTGCAACCATCGCGGCGGCTTCCAGCAGCATCGAAGGGTTCACCGTCGGTACCAATACCGTTGAGTTCGGCGATGCAACGAGCATCCGCGGCCGTCTTGGCGGGCGCATCGGCTCCACGATGTACCCAACTGAGGAAACCAAGCTGGAGCCATTCCTCGCCGTCAGCCTCTGGGGTGAGTTCGGAGGCGACAAGTCGGCACAGTTCACCAGCGAGGGCGAGAGCTTCAGCTTCTCTGATGGTGGCGCTAAGAATTGGACCGAGATCTCGGCCGGCGTGAACTTGTTTAACAACAGCGAAGGTAGCGATACCGCCGCGTTTGCCAAAGTCGACGCGACCATCGGCAGCGACATCAAGGGCCTTGGCGGCCAGGTGGGCTGGCGCTTCAAGTGGTAGTGGGTACCACGGCGCCTGATTTTGATCACTGGGCAAGCGCAGATACTGCCGCTAGTCTCTGAGGCGGCTCATATTTGTCAGTTGCGTGGAGGCCTATCTTGGCGGACCAAAACAGCCCCGAGGACATGCGCCGGCTGAACAAGGCAGTCGCCGGGTCGCCCAAAGCGTTGGTTGATGAGCCTGGCGAGACGGTCGAGCCGATCGCTCCGGAGGGCGAAACCGAGACAACTGCTGCCGCCAAGCCCGCGCCGGGAAGCGACCGGACCAAGATCAGCGCATCGCGCGGCCTTGCCGAATGGCTTGCCGTGAACTCTCTCAGCCTGGCCCTGACCTCGTATCAGACCGGCCAGCTCATTCTGGTCGGGACGCTGCCGGGCGGGCGGCTGTCGGTTCACGAGCGTAACTTCGTTCGCGCCATGGGACTGTGCGCAACATCGCAACGGCTGTACCTGGCGACCATCGCGCAGATCTGGCGCCTGGACAATGTGCTGCGGCCCGGCCAGCGCGCCAATGAGAACTTCGACCGCCTCTATGTGCCGCGCAGCGCCAGTACCACGGGCGATATCGACACCCACGAGATCGCCGTAGATAGCGATGGCCAGCTGGTGTTCGTGAACACCAAATACTCGTGCCTGGCAACCTTAAGCGACACCCACAGTTTCAAGCCGCTCTGGAAACCCAAGCACATCAGCCGTTTGGCGCCAGAGGATCGCTGCCACTTGAACGGCCTGGCGATGGACAAGGGTAAACCCCGCTATGTCACGGCCGTCAGCCGCAGTGACGTGGTCGATGGCTGGCGCGAGCGCCGCGGCCAGGGCGGCGTGGTCATCGATGTAACAGACGACCGCGTGGTCTCGGACGACCTGTCCATGCCGCATTCGCCGCGGCTCGCCAATGACGCCTTGTGGGTGCTCGATTCCGGCCGCGGTAATCTGTGCCGGGTCGATCAAACCACCGGGCGCCGGGAGCCCGTGGCCTTCTGCCCCGGATTCATGCGTGGTCTTTCATTCTGGCGGCACTTCGCTGCCATCGGAACGTCACTGCCGCGCGAGAGTACTTTCAAGGGACTGGAACTCGATGCCGCAATTGCGGCGCGCGACAGCGAACCGCGTTGCGGCTTGTGGATCGTCGATACCCGCAACGGCGACATCGCCCATTGGCTGCGGTTTGACGGTGGCATCCGCGAACTGTTCGACGTCTCGTTCGTGCCCAATGTCCGCACCCCGATGTGCGTTGGGCTCGCCAGCCCCGAGATGCGGACACTGATCACTTATGATGGCGAACCCCTGGGGGACACGCCGGCGGGTTGATCGCTGGCGCGTCCAACGCGACCGAAGGCGCCGCTAAGGCAGCTGGCTATAAGCCTCGGCGAACCCCTTCATCGGCAGCGTCACATTGATCGCCTGCTTTTTGAGGTTCTGGAACTGGATGGTGAGCGTCTTGCCGGCCTGCAGCGCGGCAAGTTTACTATCGTCGAGACCCATGCCCGCATAGCAGCCGCGCCTGTCACAGCTTTCAATCGGAAGCTGGTCGGCCGCAGCATCGTCCAGCTTCAGGCTGGATCCGGCCGGCAGAAACAGCCCATGTGGCAGATGCAACAGCACGCGCGGCGGCTGGCCCTTGGCCGGGCGGTGCACCACCAACGCCAGTAACAGCTGTTTGGTCCGCTTCAGCACCACCATCTGCGACAGCCTGCAGTCGGTCGCAGCCCCCACGCCCGTGCACTGCACCCGCCAGCCCGGTGCCGGAGCAGCGCCCTCGCTGGCCTCAGGCGAAGCAGCATCCGCGGGCGCCGGAGTTGTGTCCGCCCCCCATGCTGGCGGCACCGAGACAAGCCACATGCCCATTGCCCCCGCGAGCAGCAGCTTAACGAGACGCCCTTGACGATCCATGCTGGTTCCTTCCCTGCAACAAGGCCTTAGCTAGGTCAGAAAATCATAAAGGGGATTGAGCCAAGCCGCCACCGCAGCATCGCTCCGGTTAATGCGGGTTCAGGCTTGGCCCCAACGTCAGACCTTGATCCTGTCAAATCGCCTGACCATCGGCTCCGAACACATGGGCATGCGCAGTGTCTATCGCCAGTCCGACATTGGTACCCGAGGCGATTTGGAACGCCCCGCTGGCTTCGACGATCAGGGGGCCGGAGGCTGTGTCGACATAGACAAAGGTCGTGTTGCCCAGCTGCTCCACGATGTTGGTTGTGCCTGTTAGCGTCGCCGATGGATCGGCGGGATCGACCAGGCTGATATGCTCGGGACGGACGCCGACTTCGACCGTATCGAGGTTGGCGGCCAGCAGGGCATTGCGGGCCTGCAGCGTCAGCGACGAGTTGCCAGTCAGCGTCGCCACCAGCGACTTGCCGCTGCCGGCTTGCGCCGAGGCTGGCAGGAAGTTCATGGCCGGCGAACCAATGAACGAAGCAACTAACTTGTTGGCCGGGGTGTTGTAGAGCGCCAGCGGTGCGCCGATCTGGGCGATGTGCCCCTTGTCCAGCACTACGATCTTGTCGGCCAGCGTCATGGCCTCCACCTGATCGTGTGTGACGTAGATCATGGTGGTTTTGAGCGACGTGTGCAGGTTGGCGAGTTCCAGGCGCATGGCTACGCGCAGCTGCGCATCGA
Source organism: uncultured Alphaproteobacteria bacterium (assembly GCA_963732765.1). Lineage (GTDB taxonomy): Bacteria > Pseudomonadota > Alphaproteobacteria > Rhizobiales > Hyphomicrobiaceae > JANYHF01. The sequence continues at coordinate 154,583 of CAVTAS010000002.1, forward strand.
GATTGGCGAGCGGCTCGTCGAACAGGAACACCTGCGGGCATAGCTCTTTGCCGTGAGGTTCTAGTGGTCGTCCTCGGGCTTGAAATTGGTGACGGGTGCCCAATAGATAGCGAACACCCAGAGCAGCGGGCCGAGCACCGTGAGCACGGCGAGAAACATGCCCTGGCCTGACTGCCGGCCTGTGATCGGTTACGTGCCAAGAACGGATGCACCGCTCTCATCGAACAGGTGAATTTGGGCCGGATCCAGCCTCAGCCCAATCGGCTCGCCGACATTGGCCTGTGAGGTTCCGCTATCCTGTGCAACCAGCGTCGTTCCGTTGTCCTGGCGAATGTGCAGCAGGCTCCGCTCACCGAGCCGTTCGATCACGGCAATATGACCTTCGATGTCGGCGTTCTCATGAACGATACGGACTGACTTGGGTCTGAAGCCCAGTGCGAACGGGCCCGAGCGCTCGATCTTTGAGCGGAGTTGGATCTGCCTGCCATTGCCCAGACTGAGGCGCTGGTCGGGACCGTTGCCTATCACCTCTGCCGCCATGAAATTCATGGCCGGCGAACCGACGAAACCGGCGACGAACCGGGTGGCTGGAGTATGGTAGATCTGCATGGGCGTACCGATCTGTTCAATTCGCCGGTTGTTGAGTACGACGATGCGGTCGGCCAGCGTCATGGCCTCGATCTGATCGTGTGTGACATAGATCATTGTCGTCTTCATGCGTTGATGAAGCTCGGCAAGCTCGACCCGTGTGCGCATTCGCAGCGCGGCGTCCAGGTTGGAGAGCGGCTCGTCGAAGAGGAACGCTTTCGGCTGCTTGACGATGGCACGTCCGATGGCGACGCGTTGCCGCTGGCCGCCTGAAAGCTGCGCCGGCCGGCGGGCGAGCAGCGATTCCATCTCGAGCATTTGGGCCGCTTGTTGCACGCGCACCTCGATCTCCTTGCGATCGAGGCCGATGTTTTCCAGGCCGAACGCCAAGTTCTGGGTCACCGTCATATGCGGATACAGTGCATAGTTCTGGAACACCATGGCGACGTTGCGTTGACCGGGCGGCAGGTGTTCGCAGCGCAAATCACCAATTTCCAGCGTGCCCTTATCGATGGTTTCGAGGCCCGCGATCATGCGCAGGATGGTGGTTTTGCCCGAACCAGATGGCCCCAGTAGCACGAGAAATTCACCGGAGTTGGCCACAAGACTGAGATTCTCGATCACGGCGACCGAGCCGAACGACTTCGAGACGTTGTCGAGCTTTATGTCTGCCATGGGGATTGAAACCTAGCCCTTGATGCCTGCGGACAGCGTGATGGCTTCGGTCACCCGCCGCTGGAACAGAATGTAGAGAATGGCGACCGGCAAGCCGGCCAGAACCGCAGCCGAGAGCCGCCGGGCATAGGAAATCCCGAAGGAGTTCTGATACCTGCGTGATGCCGACCGGAACCGTCATGGACTCCGTGCTCGTCGCAGCCAGGAAGGGCCACAGGAAAGCGTTCCAGGTCCAGATGAAGACGACGATGGCGAGTGCGGTGGTCACGCCCCAATTCATCGGCAGATAGACTTTCGTCAGGATGCGCCATTCGCTGGCATTGTCCATGATCGCGGCCTCGCGGAACTCCTTGGGCACGCCATCGAAGAACTGCTTGTAGACGATGATGACGACGGGATGGATCAGCTGCGGCAGGATGAGGCCGGGCCAGGTTCTAAGCAGCCCCATGTCCGCCATCAGCACGAAGTGGTTGATGATGAGGGTTTGCGTCGGCACCATGAAACAGCCGAGGATCAGCCAGTGCAGCCACTTGCGTCCGGGAAACTCAAGCTGGGAGATGGCATAGCCGCACAGCATCGAACTGGAGACCGTGAGCACGGTGACACCTACGGCCGTGGCTACCGAGTTGAGGTACCACCGGCCGATCATGGTGCGCGTCAGAGTGTTGTAGTAGTGCTCAAATGTCAGCGTTTGCGGCCACAACTCTATGTAGGGTCGCACCACTTCGTCTTCGGGTTTCAGCGACGAGATTATGCCCCAGTAAAGCGGGAAGACCCAGGCGAGGGCCATCAGGATCGTCAGCAGCGTGATCAAGCCGCCGGTGATATCGAAATTGCGCTGTGCCCTCAATTCCGCCCCCCGCCAGCCAGGCGCATCAACTGGAACTGGACCAGGGTGATGACAATGACGATCAGGAACAGCGTGACAGCTATCGCGGCAGCCCGCCCGCCATGATCGGCCTCGAACGCGGTATTGAAGATATGCTGTACCATGACGATGGTGTCGTTCGGCCGGCCACCGCGCGAAAACAGGTAGACCTGGTCGAAAATCTTCAGCTGCAGGATCAGCTGTATGGTGAGCACCAGGGCCGTGATCGGCCATAGCAGCGGCCAAGTGATGCGCGAGAACACACGCCAGCGCGAGGCATTGTCGAGCGCGGCCGCCTCATAGATTTCCGGCGGGATTGCTCGCAGCCCGGCAAGGAACAGCAGCAGCGAGAATCCGGCCGTCCACCAGACCGTGACCAAAGCCACTGCGGGCATGAACCATGTGATCGTCTTGAACACCGGCACGCGCGCAATGCCGAATGCATCCAGAATGTGCATGACAACGCCAAACTGGAAGTTCAACAGCCAGTCCCACAGCCAGTAGACCACCGAGACCGGCAGGATGAACGGCAGGAAGAACAGGGTCAGGACGACGGACTGTAGCCATCCCTTCAGGCGCTGGATGCCAAGTGCAATCAGCAGGGCGACGGCGGTTCCCGGAATGACCGAGAGAATGACAAAGTAAGCGGTGTTCCAGAGCGCCGTCGCCATCCGCCGGTCGCGGAACAGTAGCCGGTGGTAGTTGTCGAACCCGACATACGAGCCGCTGCCGATCAGCGGCGCATCGGTGAACGACAGCAGGAACATGCTGATCGTAGGGTAGATGAAGATCAGTCCGTAGATGATGGCGAACGGAGCTACCAGCAGCAGCGCGAGCCAGTTGAAGGGCCTCTTGACCATGACACCCGGCGAACTGCGACGGACCGCCGGTGGGCGGCCCGTCTCTTCAACGCGACTAGAGATTGTTCAACTCTTCTGTAATCTTGGCAACCGCCTGGTCCGGGTCCAATTCGCCGTTCTGGGCCGGCACGAAGTAGGTCGACATGACGTTGAAGATCGGTCCGGCTACCCCGGCCAATGGCGACTGCGGATCAAAGATCATGTTGGCCGTCAGCGGCGAGTAGGTCGCATTCGGCTCCATCTTCTTGTACTCGGCCATCTGCGTGACAGGGCCATAGGCTGGGATGTGCCCGGCCGTGGCCCAGAACAGCGAGTGCTTGTCGATCCAGCTGATCACGGACAGAACCGCAGCGCGCTTTTCCGCCGTCATCTCCTTGCCCTTGTTTGCCGGGATCGCAAACGAATGGCTGTCGGCGTAGGTGCAGTGCTTGTCGAACAGCTGCGGCAGCTCGATCGCGCCCCAGTTGAACAATTTGCCGTTCTTGTTCAGGTCGGTCATGGTCGGCACTTCCCAGACGCCGTTGATCATGAAGGCCGACTGGCCCGACGTGAACAGGGCCACCGTCGACGGATAGTCTGTGTACGGTGACTGTAGGCCGCTCTTGGTCCAGTCGGCGATGGTGGCGAGCGCCTTCGACATCTTCTTGCCGTTGTCGCCCTGGAGGAACTTGCCATCAGTCATCAGCTCGCCGCCCTGCTGGCACATCAGCGAGTAGATGGTGCGATACATGAAGTTACCGTCGGCGGTGACGCCGGCGATGCCCCATTTGGCACCGGCAGCCTTGGCCTTGCCGAGTGCGGCCTTGAAGTTATCGGCGCCATCAAGCCCGGTCGGTTTGCCATTGGCGTCCAGCAGGCCGGCTTTGCCGAGAATGTCCTTGTTGTAGTAGAGCACGATCGGGTGCGTATCGAGCGGAACGGCATACTGCTTGCCACCGTTGGTCACCGCGTTCCAGGTCGCTTCGGCAAAGTCACCCTTGCCAAGGCCCATGGCCTTGAAATCGTCGGCAGTGAGTTCCGACAGCAGGCCCTGCTTCACGGCCAGCGGAATGCGGCTTGCGTGATAGGTCATGACATCGGGGGCCTGACCGACAGCGACCGAGGTCTGAATCTTGGTATAGAACGGTACGCCCCACTCGAGCGTGGAGGCCTGGATCTCGACCTTGCCGGCCATTTCCTTGTTGAAGTCAGAGATCATCTGCTTCATGCGGACACCATCGCCGCCGCCCAGGAAATCCCACCATACAACGGTTTCTGCGGCCTGCGCCGCGCTTGCGAACAGCGCCGTTGAGAGCAAAGCTGTGCCGAGTAGTTTGCCGAGCATTGTCAATCTCCCTATTGGGCTCAGGGCCCTCGCGCCAAGAAAGATGTGCCGGAACTGCTGGCGTTTACAGGCCGGCCTGTTGTCTGCCCAGGAACGAGAGTGTTTCAACGCAATACCCTCGGGCGTGGTGCCAAGGCGAAGTCTAGCAAAGGGCCAAGGGCTGTCAACACAGCATACGATATGGACCGGGAAACCGGGTATGAAGGTAAGTCGCCACGAAATCGGCCGGGCGGTGCGAGGGCTAAGCCGCGGGCTCGATTTGCAAACCGGCAGCCGACGCCACCATCGCGTCGAACAGTGCGGCGGCAACCGGGTCCTCGCTCGGTGGATCGCTCAGCAGGCGGAAGGTGCTGGCGACCAGCCCGCCGCGGCCGACGCGGCGCGAGGCGATGGTGGCGGCGGCCTTGTGCACCCAGCCGACCACCAGGCCGGCCTGCACCGGTCCGCCGTATTCCCATGGCTCGAAGCCGCCGAGTACGTGCGTTGGCACGACGCGGTCGAACGACAGATCGAACATCGGACCGCCGGGGATCGATGCGAAGGCTCCATCGCGGCGGATCCAGGAGAAGCTGGCGATCCAGTCGCCGCGCCACATCGTGCCGTGCCGGGCGGTTAGCGTGATGTTGGGCAGCTGGCTCTTGGGGCCGGGCAGGTTGCCGGGCGTGTCGTCGATGATGGGCATGAACGGCTGTTCGCGCGCTGGCGCATCGAGGCGCAGGTTGCCGTGGGTTTTGGCGCGGCCATCGGCCAGCACCAGATAGCGCGCGCCGGACTGCAGCGCGGCGATGTCGGTCTTGTCGAGCGCGGGAGCGATGCGCACGTCCGCCTGCGCGGGCGTCACCACGGAGTAACCGAGACCGCGCGCGAAGGCGGTGATCGCGGGATCGGCGCTGGCGATGCGCGGCAGAGTGGCGGTGCTGCGCTTGGCGTAAAGTGCAACATCAACCTGGTTTTGAGCCACTTCTTTGCCGTTCGCCGAGAGGTGCAGATCGAGCCGCGCCATGCGGTTCTTCTGGGTGTCCGGCAGCGTGAAGACGAGTTCGCCAAGCTCGGCGACGGCAAGGCTGGGCGTCGCAGGAACGTCAATCGTTCCGCTCGCGCCCTGCCCCAAAGCCCAGCTCAGTTTTCCACCGGCGGGCAAGGCTCCGCCACCCGTCGACACCGCCAGCTCAAGCCGGAACGTCTCGCCGCTGGTCCCCGAATAGCGCTGCACCTTCGGCACGATCACGATATCGGCGTTGATACTCTTGAACCGCTCGTGAAAGATGCGCGGGTTGCGGTTCATGTCCAAGAGGCCGTTGGATTCCCAGTGTACGTCGGTCATCTCGGTGATGACGTAGCCCTGCAGCGAAGCCTTGGCCCGCATGGACTCGATCTCGTACTTGAGATTGGCGAATTGGTACCACTGCGCGCTGTCGATGAACGTCTTGAAGCTGCCAAACACGCTGCCAAGTCGATAGGCGGCGAAGCGGTTCTGCACGCCATGGGGATAGGCCGCGCCATCGCCCCAGGCCGCGCCGGTTTCCATCCACCACGGCTCGGTTCCCTTTGAAATCCACAACTTTGGCGGGATCGGGCAGGCCCCAGACGCCGAACTCGGACACCACCAGCGGCTCATCGCCTTTGCGCGTGGCGTCGCCATGGGCGCTGTACGTCCAATCGGCGGCGCCCGCGAACTCGTCCGTCAGCTTGTCCCATTCGGCGCGGCGTTCGGGGACGGAGCGATAGTAGTGATAGTCGTTGATGTCCGATTTGACGTGGAAGTTGTTGTGGCAGGCGGAGTTGTCGACCACTAGCCGGGTCGGATCGAGCGCCTTCAGCCAATCATAGGTTTCTCTCAGCCATTTGCGGTGACTGGCGTCCTCGACCGTCCGCGTACCCCAGTCCTCGTTGATCAGGGTCCAGATGACAATCGAAGGGTGATTGAAATCGCGCGCCAGAATGCCTTGCATCGTATCGCGCATGCGCCGGGCAGAGTTCTCGGTGAACGTCGCGACGTTGGGGATCTCGGTCCAGATCAGCATACCGAGGCGGTCCGCGACCTCGTAGTAGCGCGGGTCCGGCACCTTGATATGGCAGCGCAAGCAGTTCAGGCCGAGCTCTTTGGCCTTGCGGAACTGATCCTCCAGGAAGGCCGTGGACGGCGGCGTGCAGATGGTTTCGGGATAGTAGTCCTGGTCGAGCGCTCCACGCAGATAGAGTGGCTCGCCGTTGAGATAGAAGCGCCCGTCGCGGGTTTCGAAGTGGCGGAAGCCGAAACTGTGGGTGGTGCGATCGGCCGTTGCTTCCGCTCCGATCTCGACCTGCAGCCGGTACAGGCTCGGCGTCGCGGGCGACCAGGGTTTGACGCCTGTGACTTTGAGCGCGTGCGTTTCGTGCGCGGCCATTACGGTTGACGTCGTCGTCGCCACGACCGCCCCGGATGGATCGAGCACGCTCAGCGTCAACGGCGCGCTGGTCGATTGCGGCGAACATTGCAGATCGATCGTCACCGCTCCCGTGGCCAACGTAGCCTCGATGCGAGCGTGGACCAGATGCTGCGAAGACCGCGCTTCCAGACCAACCGACTGCCAGATGCCACCGATCGGCCCGTACCAGCTCTGCTTGCCGTGTGGTATCTCGGCAAATGGGAACTCGGGGGACGCCGCTGCGTTGCCGTCGGGCAGCAGCATATCGACTTCGACGACATTGCTGGCTTTGAGAATGTCCGCCGGTAGCTCGCACTCGAACGGCAGATAGCCCCCCTCGTGGCGCGCCACCTCACGATCGTTGAAACGGACAACAGCGAAATAGCTCACCGCCCCGAAGGCCAGCACCAGCGCGCGGCCGGTCCAGTCCTTCGGCAGGTCAAAACTCTTGCGATAGAGCGCCCGCCCGGATTCGTAGCGCAGATCGGCAAACTGCGCCTGCCACGGCATCGGAACCGTTGCCGTCCGCCAAACGCCATCGCTGGCGTGCCGGAACTCCCAGGGCCCATCGAGCGACAGCCGCCCCCGCGTTTCCGTCCGCCCGTTTGCCGCCGCAGCCATGAAAGTCTCCTGGACTGTTCGGCGCGGTCAGCGTTTGACCGAACCAAGAAAACTGATACACATCCGAACTGTTTCACGAGTTCCTGGAGCGTTTCCCGAGTATGAGCCGTAATTTTCTAGTCGTCGATCCCGAGGAGAGTCACGAGGTTTTGCACGCCTTCGCCTCGCCGGCGCGTGTGAAGGTGCTGAAACTGCTGCACGCCAAGGGGCCGATGAACGTCAATGACATTGCGGCGGCGCTTGGGTTACCGCAGTCCACGGTGTCCTCGAACATCCAGATCCTCGAAGATGCCGCGCTCATCCGTACCGAGACGCAGCGCGCCAAGAAGGGCAACCAGAAGATCTGCCATACGTCGTTCGACCAGGTGCTGGTGATGTTCAAGGAGGATGCGCCCAAGGCCAACGCCAACACCATAGAAGTGGCCATGCCGCTCGGCCTCTACACCAGTTGCGAGGTCTCGGCGCCATGCGGGCTGTGCTCGACCGAGGGCATCATCGGGCTGCTCGACGTGCCCAACACTTTCCTCGATCCCGACCGCATGCGGGCAGGTCTGATCTGGTTCACGCGCGGGTTTGTCGAATACCAGTTTCCCAACAATGCCAAGCTGGCCAACCGGACGCTCGACAGCCTGGAGTTTTCCATGGAGCTTTCGTCCGAGGTGCCCGGTACGGCGGCCGATTGGCCCTCCGACATAACGGTATCGGTCAACGGGATCGACATCGGCACCTGGACCTCGCCGGGCGACTTCGGCGACAAGCGCGGCGTCTACACGCCGGCCTGGTGGAAGCTTAAAGGCAGCCAGTACGGCAAGCTGAAAAGCTGGCGCGTGACCAAGGACGGGTCCTATGTCGACGGCATCAAGATATCGCCGGTTTCGCTGAAGGAACTGGATCTGGCCGTGCACCACTCCATCCGCTTACGCATCGGCGTCAAGGACGAGGCCCGGCATCGCGGTGGCATCAACATTTTCGGCCGCGGCTTTGGCAATTACGACCAGGACATCGTGCTCCGCCTCAACATGCGCCGCTGACGCCTTGTCTCACGCCCAGTGGTTTTCACTTGACGCAAAACCGGCGCTGCTGATTACGTACCGGGAAGGCAGATATAGACCCAAAAGCACAATACGGGAGGCGCGCATGAAGGCCACGGTCATCGCGAACAAGGACTATGCGATCGCCGAGATCGACGACCGGGTCTATGGCGCTTTCCTTGAGCATCTCGGGCGCGCCATCTACTCCGGCATTCACGAGCCGGACCACCCGACCGCCGACGAGAACGGCATGCGCGGCGATGTCATCAAGCTGGTGAAAGACCTCAACATTCCCTGCGTGCGCTATCCCGGCGGTAACTTCGTCTCGGCCTACAACTGGGAGGACGGCATCGGCCCCGTCAAGCAGCGCCCGACGCGGTTGGATCTCGCCTGGCACACCTCCGAGAGCAATAAGGTCGGCATCCACGAATTCGCCAATTGGTGCGATGCCGTCGGCACCAAGATGATGCTGGCCATCAACCTGGGTTCGCGCGGGCTCGATGAAGCGCGCAATTTCGTCGAATATGTCAACGGCCCGACCGGCTCCTATTGGGGCGACCTGCGCAAGAAGAACGGCCGCGCCGATCCCTTCGACGTCAAGATGTGGTGCCTGGGCAACGAGTTGGATGGCCCCTGGCAGGTCGGCCACAAGACTGCCGACGAATACGGGCGTCTTGCCGGTGAGACGGCCAATATGCTGCGGGCGTTCGACAAGTCGCTGGAACTGATCGTGTGCGGATCATCAAATTCCGACATGAAGACCTATCCCGAATGGGAGCGCGTGGTTCTCGAACACACCTATGATTTGGTCGACCACATTTCGCTGCATATGTATTTCGCCAATCGCGCCAAGAATACCGCCAACTATCTGGCGCTGAACCACAAGCTCGATACTTACATCGCGACCATCGAGAGCACGATCAACCTGGTCAAGGCGAACAAGCGCTCCAAGCACAAGGTGAGCATTTCGTTCGACGAGTGGAACGTCTGGTATCACTCGAACGCTCAGGACAAGGACATTCTCGGCGGCAACAAGGGCTGGCCGCATGCGCCGCGCCTGCTCGAGGACATCTACAACTTCGAGGACGTGCTGCAGGTCGGCTGCATCCTGAACACCTTCATCCGCCGCTCCAACATCGTGCGCATCGCCTGCATCGCGCAGCTGGTCAACGTGATCGCCCCGATCATGACCGAGCCCAAGGGGGCGGCCTGGCGCCAGACCATCTACTATCCTTACTACTTCGCCTCGCTCTATGGCCGCGGTACGGCGCTCAATCTGGCGGTGAAATCGCCGGGTTACGATGCGGATGTGGCCGACAATGTGCCCTATATCGATGCCTCCGGAGTCCATGACGAGGCCGCCGGCACGCTGACGTTCTTTGCCGTCAACCGTCACGGTACGGAGAGCCTCGAGACCGAGTTCAACCTGCAGGGTTTCGGCAAGGCCTCGCTCATCGAGCACAAGGTGATGACGCACAAGCAGCTAGACGCGACCAACACTCTGAAAGCCCAGACCAATGTCGAGCCGCGCGACGGTAAAGGCGCCAAGGTCGATGGCGCCACCTTGCGAGTGAGCTTGCCGCCGTATTCCTATCAGATGCTGCGGTTGAAGGTTTAGTGCAGTCGGGCATGCAAGCTGAAACCAAAGAGACAAAGCCATGATGCAGTACCGGCGCATGGGAAAATCCGGCCTGAAGGTCAGTGAGTTTTCGCTCGGCTCCTGGGTCACCTTCAACAAACAGGTCGATCAGGCCGATGCCTTGAAACTCATGTCCACGGGCTATGACGCCGGGATCAACTTCTTCGACAACGCCGAGGGCTACGAGGCCGGTAAATCCGAGGCACTGATGGGCGAGGCCCTGAAGAAACTTGGCTGGGGCCGCGATAGTTTCATCGTATCGAGCAAAGTCTATTGGGGCGGGCCTAAACCGACGCAGCGCGGACTAAGCCGCAAGCATGTGACCGACGCCTGCCACGCCGCGCTGAAACGCCTGCAGGTCGACTATCTCGATCTCTTCTTCTGCCACCGCCCCGATCTCGATACCCCGATCGAGGAAACCGTGCGCGCCATGCACGACCTGATCACGCAGGGCAAGGTGCTCTATTGGGGCACCTCGCAGTGGACCGCGCAGCAAATCACCGAAGCCTGGGCCGCCGCCAAGGACCTGAAAATTTCGCCGCCCGTCATGGAGCAGCCGGAATACAACCTGTTCGAGCGCTTCAAAGTCGAGAGCGATTTCCTGCCGCTCTATGAGCTGACGGGTCTGGGCACCACCATCTGGTCGCCGCTGGCCTCGGGCATTCTCACCGGCAAATACGCCAAGAAGATCCCAACAGATTCGCGGCTCAATCTGCCGGGCTACGAGTGGCTGAAAGCCGAGTGGCAGAGCCCCGCCGGCAAGGCGAAACTCGCCAAGGTCGAGAAACTGTCGGCACTCGCCGCAAAATCCGGACTGCAGCTCAATCACATGGCGCTCTTGTGGTGCCTGTCGAACCCCCATGTCACGACGGTGATCCTCGGCGCTTCGAAACTAGCCCAATTAACCGACAATCTCGCCGCCCTCGAACACCGCGACCAGTTCACCGATGAGTTGAAGGCCAAGATCGAGATCATTCTCGACAACAAACCCGAAGGCCCGAAGCGCTATTAGGGCAATGCCGACTGGCGGTACGGCCCCCAACCTTTGGTCGGCTCGCGGCCGACAAAGAACGAGCGCCGGATGCTCATGAGCGGGAAGGTGCCGCCGAATTGGTGCAAGGTCGCGATGCCATGGTCGCCGGCCTCGCGCGGGCCGCCGAAGGTGAGGGGCATGCCGTCCATCTCGAAGTTGCCCGAGGTCGCCGGGTGGACGCCGGAGAGGATTTTGATCTGTGCCAAGCACAATGCCAACCACCGAACCATGACCGCCGGTCAGGAGGACGTCTCCAACCACCACCGAGATGATGCCGTTGAAGATGTAAGACTGCCCTGATTGCAATCTTCTTGGGACCGATCGCGTCACACAACCGGTCAAGCTTCAAGGCTGGCATTTGATGAAGAAGCCCGGACCGGTGATCGCGTTGTGCGGCAACCTGGAGGTTCATGGACATGCCGGCCGGGTGCGGGGCCCGCGCGAGGCGCTCAGAGACTATGCGCCCCGCTGCGGCGAGGTGCAGGTGCTGCGAGGCGACGACGACTTAACCAAGTCGGAGCGATTGTTGCTGAAGGCCTTCCGTGCGCGCCCCGATCTGGCCGGCCTTTACAATGCCGGCGCCGCCAATCCGGCGTGCAACGTGGCGCTGACTGCAGGTGTCTTGAAGGGCGAGCCGATCTTCATTGGTCAAGAACTCACGCATGAGACCCGACCGATGCTGCGCAGCGGCGCCATGACCATGCCCTATCGCTCCAACATTTCCTTCCAGCTCTATTCCCGTGAGAACATCACCGGACCGGACGGGCCGCCGGCTCTCTGAATGAAAACCATCAAATTTGCAATACCGCAATCAAGGCGCAGGAGTAGACTGGCAACACGAGTCAACGCCCGCCAGCTCTGAAGGCTGCAGCGCCCACCTTGGCATGGATCACTCATCGATGGACACCAACTTCACCGGCACGCGCGACAAGCGCGGCGACTGGCAGCCCGACAAGCCGCTTCGGAATGCGCCGCTGCTGATCTGGCCGACACGGCCGCTTGCGATTCTGAGATGGCTGTTCGGCTGGCCGGGATTTTTCTGCCCTGGGGTGTCGTTTATATGGTGGTGCCGGTTCTGACGTGGGAGTTTCTGACGCCGCCGATGCAGCAGATGCGGACCTTTGGATGGGATTGGATCGCGTTCGTCCTGGTGCGAAACTATGCGCTGATCCTGGCTGTTCTGGGTGCCTGGTACATCCGGCTCTATGTGCAGAAGGCGCAAGGGACGGATTTCAAATACTCCAACAAGTGGCTGGCTCGCGACAACCCGATCTTCATGTTCAAGAACCAGTTCCTGGACAATGTGTTCTGGACGGCGGCGAGCGCGGTGCCGATCTGGACCGCTTATGAGGTGGTGACACTGTGGCTCTATGCCAACCAACTGATCCCGCATGTCTCGTTCCGCGAACACCCGATCTATTGTGTGCTGATGATGTGCGCGATACCGATACTGCGCGACTTCCATTTCTACGTCATCCACCGCATCATCCATTGGGGGCCGCTCTATCGCTGGGTGCACTATCTGCACCACAACAACGTCAATGTCGGCCCCGTGAGCGGGGTCTCCATGCATCCGGTCGAGCACCTGCTCTATTGGTCGGGTGTCGTGTTTCACTGGATCGTGCCGTCGCATCCGATCCATGCCTTGTTTCATATCCAGCACGCTGCCATCACTCCGGCCCAGGGGCATGCCGGCTTCGAGCGCATCGTGATTGCCGACGGCGTGGCGATCCAGACGCACGACTTCTTCCACTACCTCCACCACAAGTATTTCGAGTGCAACTACGGCAACGACGGACCGCTACCGCTCGACAAATGGTTCGGCTCGTTCAACGACGGCACGCCCGAGGCGACGGAGCGCATGAACGAGCGCTTCCTGGCGCGGGCCAAGCAGAAGCAGGCGGCCGAAGGCACACCATGAAATACCGTCCGTTCGGACGCACCGGCTGGAAGGTCAGCGAGATCGGTTTCGGCGCCTGGCAGCTTGGTGGCCAGTGGGGCGCACAGGACGACGCGGAGTCGGTGCGCGTGCTGCACTACGCCTTCGAGCAGGGCATCAACTTCGTCGATACCGCCGAACTCTACGGGGCCGGGCACAGCGAGACGGTGATCGGACGGGCGCTGCAGGAGTGGCGTGGGCACAAGATCTATGTCGCCACCAAGGCCCAACCCATCCGCTGGCCCGATGCCGACGACGACGCACCGCAAATGCGCGGGCGGTTCCCGGCCTGGTACCTGCGCGAAAATGTCGAAGCCTCTTTGAAGCGGCTTGGGCTCGAGCGCATCGACTTGTTCCAGCTGCACAGCTGGATGCCCGACGGCCTCTATGCACTGGATTGGCTTGAGACGCTGAACGCACTGCGGATCGAGGGCAAGATCGACCAGATCGGCGTCTCTCTGCGTGATTACCGGCCCGACGAGGGGATCGATCTCGCCCGCTTCGGCTTGGTTTCTTCGCAACAGGTCGTGTTCAACCTGTTTGAGCAGCGCCCCGCCCAGCGGCTTTTTCCGGCCGGCGCCGCGACGGGAACGGCCTTCATCGCGCGCGTGCCCCTGGATTCCGGGGCGCTCACCGGCACCTGGACCAGGGACAGTTACGCCAGCTGGCAACCTGGTTCGCAACCGCACCAGATGTTCCGAGGCGAGCGTTTCGCCGAAACGCTGGCGCGCGTCGGGGCGCTGAAAGAGCTGTGTGCGCTAGTTTATCCTACGCTGGCCGAGGCGGCGATCCGCTACGCGCTGAGCCGGCCCGAAGTGTCGACACTCATTCCCGGCATGCGCAGCAGGGCCGAGGTGGACATGAACATACAGTATAGCGACGGCCAGCCGTTCCCAGATGCGCTCGCCGCCGCGCTGCCGGCCCATGGCTGGGTGAGGAACTATTACCGATGAGCGAAGTTCGCGCCGAACTGATGCTGCCCTGGCAGCTGCGCGCCGCGATGGCCGCGCGGCCGGTCGTCTACGTGCCCCTCGGCACCATCGAATGGCATTGCGAGCACCTGCCCGTCGGGCTCGATGCCTTGACCGCACACGGCGTATGTCTCGGCGCGGCGACCAAGGACGGCGGTATCGTGCTGCCGCCGCTGCACTACGGGACCGGCGGCGGCCACGGCGGCTATCCCTGGACCATCATGCTGAAGACCGACCGCGAGCTGGTAGCTGCGATCACGAAGACCTTCGCACGGCTGCAGGACTTCGGCTGCCGCCTGGCAGTGCTGTTCTCGGGGCATTTTGCGGACACTCAGTTGGCGATGATCGATCGTCTGGCCACTGAGTGGAATGCCGCCGGACATGCCATGAAAGTCTTCGCCACCGCCGTCAACCGCATCGAGGGCCTGCCGATCCCGCCCGATCATGCCGGCGTGTTCGAGACGACGCTGCTCTATGCGCTGCATCCTGCGCTGGTACAGTTGGACCGCCTGCCAACCCTTGCCGATGCTCCGTTGGCAGAGGACGATGTCTGGGAAGCCGGACGCCACGATCCCGCCCATCCCATCTGGGGCGTCGTCGGCCCCGATCCGCGCCGGCTCGATCGGACGGTGGCAGCGCCGTTACTGGCAGAATGCGTGGATTGGCTGGTCAGGCAAGCTAGAGATAGACTGGCGTGAGTTGTGGTCTGCGGACAACCATACTCGCGAATTCGCATATCGCCAGTGGCACGTCGCCAAGTCCGTATCGCAAGACATTTCACTTGTATGTCGAGCCGGTTGCTCACTGTTTTGACCTGGGTCCAAGCCAAAGTCGCAGCGGCGACTGCCGACGGAAATGCCCCTTGCCCAGAGTTTGGCATCGGAGTGGTCGATTTCTAGCGAAGCCACCACCGTCGTTGTGCCAGCCAAGCGAGGTGATGGTTCTGATGTCAGCGCTCGCCGTTCCCGGCGCTTGGGCATGGTCGAAGCCTCAAAGTGGCTGCACTCCACCCCGCACTGATGGGCGGTCCGAGAGGCTCCGTGAAGTTCCGCTATCCAGCGTCGCGGGAAGCCCAGGTGGTTCAATTATGGAGGAAAATCAGCGGTTTATGTGCTTTGAAGCGGGATGTGGTTCCGCAGGGAGGACACACCAAAACAGGCTCCTGGCGGAGAGAGGGTCCGCCATAATCTGTTGAAATGATTGCTAAAAATAGTTCTTCATCAATTCGGTCCACACGCAGGTCCACCCAATTATTGTTGATCGGGGCGAACGGATCAGGACAGGCGTCACACTGACACCCGTCCAATTCCCGATAGGATCGATCCGATCCAGACGCCTACGGAAAATCCGCCAACAAATGAAGGGCCTGCTTGGCTCGCACCTGTGCGCTTGCCCCCGGCCACCCACCTGTGGCTGAAATAGGCCCCTGACGGGCGGCACCAAAAGCCATGGCGGCAGCCTCTGGGCCGCTCAGGCCAAGGCCCGCGTGTCGGTTTGAAAATTTAGTAAAAAGTGTCCTTTGGGTACATTTTTTCCTGAACATTTGAACTTGACATCGGTTTATGAAATACAGCAAAATTGTACCATGGGTACACAACGGCAGGAAAAGTTAAACCAACTCGCAAGGCGCCTTCCCGAAGGTTTGCCAGTCGATGCAGCCTGGCTCAGGATGCAAGGGTACACGCCCAATTTGCTCCGCAAATACGAAGCGGCCGGCTGGCTGCAACAGCCGGCGCATCGCATCTATATCCGGCCTCGGGGTCCGATCGTCTGGCAGCAGGCGGTGATCGCGCTCCAGACCCTGCTCGCCCGCGATCTCGTTGTTGGCGGTCGCACGGCTCTCGACCTTCATGGCGTCAGCCACTATCTTGAGACCACGACCCAAGCCGTCGCCCTCTACGGCCCCAAGCCACCACCAACATGGCTAAAGGCCTTGCCGGCAGGAGTCGAATTTCGCTATCGCAATGATGCGCGGATCTTCACGCACGCCCTCGCCTCGACGAGTGCCGCATAGTCTCGACACGCCCGCCGCAGAGCGGGCCAAGCGCTCCGATGGCGCCATGACTATGCCGTGGGGGCCATGGAACTGGCCGTTGACGGTCTCGACACCCGAGCGCGCCATCCTCGAATTTCTCGACGAGCTTCCGGACCGTGAAAGCTTCCATCAGGCCGATGTGCTCATGGAAGGCCTTTCCACATTGAGCCCGGCCCGTCTGCAGACGCTCCTAGTCGATTGCCACAACATCAAAGTGAAGCGGCTATTCTTCTTTTTTGCCGACCGCCATGCGCACGCCTGGCTCAAGCGTCTAAACCGCGATGCCATCAATCTCGGCCGCGGCAAGCGGAGCCTCGTCAAAGGCGGACGGTACGACGCCACGCATATGATCACCGTGCCGGAGGACCTCGATGCCGTTGGCTGACAACTTCCGGCGCCAGGTCGACCTGTTGCTGCGCTCCATCCCCTTCGTTGCGAAAGAAACGTGCTTCGCCCTCAAGGGCGGCACGGCGATCAATCTCTTCTTCCGCGACCTCCCGCGCCTTTCCGTCGACATCGATCTAACCTATGTCCACGTCCTATCGCGCGCCAAGTCACTTGGCGCCATCGACAAGGCTATGAAGCGGATTGCCGGCCGCATCGAGAAAGGCATCAAGGGCGCGCGCGTGACCCAGACCACCACCGAGGGGACGGTCACGAAGCTGTTCATCCAGGTGGCCCGTGTGCAGATCAAGATCGAGGTCACGCCGGTCATGCGCGGCTGCGCCTATGAGCCTGAAGTGCGCGGCGTCACCCCGACCGTCGAAGAAGCCTTCGGTTTTGCCGAGATGCCGGTGGTCTCTTTCGCCGACCTCTACGCTGGCAAAATCGTGGCCGCGCTCGATCGCCAACACCCCCGCGACTTTTTCGATGTCCGCCAGCTGATGGCAAACGAAGGGATCACCGACAAAATCCGGACCGCATTCATCGTCTACCTCCTCTGCCACCACCGGCCCATGGCTGAGGTTTTGGCAGCCTCACCCAAGGACATCCGGCAGAAGTACGAAGCCGAGTTTGTCGGCATGACGGAAGTAGACGTCTCGCTCGATGATCTCATCGCGTCCCGCAAAGCGCTCGTTCATGCCATTGTCGGCGACATGCCGGGTGCTCACCGCCGGTTCCTTGTCTCGTTCGAGCGCGGCCAACCAGAGTGGGATCTGCTCGGTCTACCCAAGGTCGACAAGCTGCCTGCCATCCAATGGCGGCTTCATAACCTCGACAAGATCACCAAGAACAAACGGGCCGCGCTCGTGGCCCAACTCGAGCAAGTCCTCGGCCTCGACGTGACGCCGGCCCAGCTCACGCTCATGCCCGAGAAGAGCACTCCAACCAAGAAGGCTCACCGACGCGGCGCAGCAAAAAGCCATAGGAGTTCTATGATGGGAGGTATCGGTTCAACGGTTGGCAATCCACGCTGCGGCTCGCTTGATCCCATGAGCGGATGTTTGAGGCCTCGAAGCGAGGGCGTCTGGATGCCGCCGACCGCATCAAGGCGGAGACCGAGCCGCTGACCGGCTCAGCCTACCCGATTGCCCCCAGTACTGCGGCCATGAAGTTCCGCTGCTGATCCGCGGGCCGCAGAGACTCGGTGATCACGGCTGGGCCTTGGCTCTGGTGGTCTCCAACCCCGCCAGACTGCGATTCCAGGAGACAGCGAAATGGGTGGGGCACCACCTTTCGCATCAATGTCAGGCCTCCCGTGCAGATGGAGCAAGAGCGTGGGGTGCCGTTAGTTTGGCGGGCGCGGGTGCATGGCAATTAGGCTGAACCTAAGCAGGGCTGCATGAAGTCGTGCTTTTTCGGCTGGCGGGTCATCTTCACTATCAGATTTCGACTGCCGTCCATCCGGAGATCGAGCCGCGAGTTCAAGGGTGGCCCAAATTGTTTGACGCAATCGTCGTTCAAGACTGATCAGCTGCCGCAAGTTGCCGCATCAAAACACGTCGAACAGGACACCGTCATGCCGGCGCAGACAATCGAGACGCTCATTGTTGGCGGCGGGCAGGCTGGATTGGCGATGAGCCATCATTTGAGTGTTCGCGGCGCGCCCCACCTCATCCTGGAGCGGCACAGGATCGCCGAACGCTGGCGTTCTGAGCGATGGGACTCGTTGGTCGCGAATGGGCCGGCGTGGCATGATCGTTTTCCTGCGCTGACGTTTACCAATGTCGATCCGTTCAGCTTTGCGACGCGGGACCAGATCGTCGATTATTTTGAAGCCTTTGCTCGGCAAATTGCCGCTCCCATCCGGTGTGGTGTGGAGGTCAAGGCGGTGCACAGAAATGCCGATGGGCGGGGCTTTCGCGTCGAAACTTCCGATGGGGTCATTGAAGCCAAGAACGTGGTTTCCGCCACAGGCCCGTTTCAACGGCCGATCATACCCGCTGTCGTGCCCGATGATGCCGGGATTATGCAGATTCATTCCAACTCCTATCGCAATCCCGGGCAGTTGCCCGACGGTGGCGTTCTTGTGGTCGGAGCGGGATCCTCTGGCGTGCAAATTGCTGACGAACTGTTTCGGGCCGGCAAACAAGTTTATCTCTCCGTCGGGCCGCATGATCGGCCACCCATTAGATACCGGGGCCGGGATTTTGTCTGGTGGCTCGGTGTTTTGGGCATGTGGGACGCCAGAACGCGCGAACCGGGCATGGAGCATGTCACCATCGCGGTGAGCGGCGCGCACGGCGGCCATACCGTGGACTTCCGGCGGCTTGCCGCCAAAGGGATCACGCTGGTGGGTATGGCCGGTCCCTTTGCCGATGGCGTGATGCAGTTCTCGCCTGACTTGGCCGCAAACATTGCTCGCGGTGACGCAAACTACCTGTCGGTCCTGGATTTGGCGGACGCCTATGCGGCCAAGCACGGCGTCAATCTGCCCAAGGATCCTGAGGCGCGCCAGATCGATCCTGACCCGCCCTGCGTGACCAATCCCCTGCGCCGGCTGCATCTTCGTCAGGCGGGTGTCACTTCCATCGTCTGGGCAACGGGTTACGCCGTGGATTTCAGTTGGATCAAGGCTGGCACCTACAATGCCAGGGGCGTGCCGATGCACGAGTGCGGCGTGACCGAGGTGCCCGGCCTTTACTTTCTCGGGCTTCCGTGGCTATCGCGACGGGCGTCTCCATTCATTTGGGGGGTGTGGCGCGACGCCGAGTTTCTGGCGAACCATATCGCTCCGCAGGCGCGTGAAGGCGCTGGCGGGCAAGGCACAAAGGCTCCGTAAAACGAGCGGCTTCGACGGCAAAGGGCACAAGATGGCGCACGAGCGGATTCGAAAATTCAACACGCGTGATACCTATCCCGAACAGAAACTGGACAACGACCTCTGCCAAGCCGTGGTTACGCGTGGCGGCAGAACCGTTTATCTGCGCGGCCAGTGCCCGCAGGATATCGACACGGCAAGAAACGTCGATAGTTCGGACCCCGTGGTGCAGACCCACAAGGTCATGCAGAATATTCGCCAGTTGATCGAGGAGGCTGGCGGCACGATGGAGCACCTCGTCAAAGTGGTCGTCTATCTAACTGACGTGCGGCATCGCGAGGCCGTGTACCGGACCATGGGCGAGTACATTAAGGGCGTCCATCCGGTTTCCACGGGAGTGACCGTGACGGCGCTGGCTCGCCCCGAATGGCTGGTCGAGATTGACGCCACCGCCGTTATTCCGGATGAGGACATGCCATGACTTTTACCATTGTCGGCCGATGCGCCCAATCGGGAATGTTTGGGGTCGCGATCACGTCGTCGTCGCCCGCCGTTGGCGCCCGCTGCCCGTTTGTTCGCGCTGGCATCGGCGGGGCCTCGACGCAAAACGTGACCGATCCTGAGCTGGGGCCGAGAATTCTCGATAGCCTGGCCGCCGGCCGCTCCGCCCCCGAGGCGATCGCTGACATCGTCCGCACCACCGCTTATATCGAGTACCGGCAATTGCTCTGTGTCGACCGAAACGGTGGTTCCTCCGTGCACTCCGGAAAGAACGTGCTCGGTACCTGGGGCGCGGTCCACGCCACGAACGTAGCGGCGGCCGGCAATCTGCTGGCGGTATCGTCCGTCCCGCAGGCCATGCTCGACCACTTTGTGGCAAGTTCCGGCCACCTCGGCGACCGCTTGATTGGTGCCTTGCGCGCCGGACTGGTGGCCGGTGGCGAAGCCGGACCGGTTCACTCCGCAAGCCTCAAACTTGCTGACACGATGAGCTGGCCGGTTGCCGAAATCCGCTGCGATTGGTCGGAAGACTGCCCGATCGAGGCCATTTCACGCGCTTGGGGGATCTATAAGCCGCAGATGGCCGACTACGTACAACGCGCGGTGAACCCAACCTTCGCGCCATCCTTCGGCGTGGCGGGAGACAAGTAGCGATCAGGCCGGCTGGGCAGTTAGGCGTATGCTTCCTATTGTGTCAAGCCGCGCTGCAGTGGCAACAGCGCTAGGACATCCTGGCGTGGTCTGCTAGTGCTGGCGGGTCCACAGAGAAAAGCTCCCACAGTGCCTACGCGGTTCACGCTCCGCCAACTTGAATACTTCGTCGCAGTGGGCGAGAGTGGCTCCATTGCTCTCGCAGCGGAGCGAATCCGCGTGTCGTCCCCCTCGATTTCGGCGGCAATTTCCCAGCTTGAGGCGGAGTTTGGCATCCAGCTCTTCGTGCGAAAACATGCGCACGGGTTGTCGTTGACGCAAGGTGGGCGGCAGTTCATGGCGCAAGCGCAGCTGGTTTTGACCGAAGCGAGCCGCTTGAATGACCTCGCCAACAGCATCACCGGCAAAGTCCGCGGCCCACTCTCCATTGGTTGCCTGATCACGGTCGCACAATTCATTCTACCGCAGCTCCGGCGGAGTTTTTCCGATCTGCACCCTGACGTTGACTTTCGCCAGTTCGAGCGCCACCAGGCCGAGCTGTTCGAGGGAATCCGCAACGCGTCTCTTGATGTGGCGCTGACGTACAATCTCGGTACGCCACCCGATTTGGAATTCATCGCCCTCGTCACGATGCCGCCGTACGCCGTTCTGCATGACGGGCACGAGTTCGCTGGACGTGAAGGCCTTTCGCCCTTGGAACTATCGGATCGCCCGATGATCCTGCTCGATCTCCCGTTCAGCAACGATTACTTCCTGTCATTATTCGAGCAGGCCGGCGCAAAACCGAAGATCGCGGAACGCACGCGCGACATTGCCGTCATGCGGTCAATGGTTGCCAACGGTTTTGGCTATTCCATCGCCAACTTGCGCCCCCTCTCCGATCTGGCGCCTGACGGCCGAAAGCTTGCCTACGTACCGCTGATGGCGGCGGTGGCGGCCCCCAGCCTCGGGCTGCTGCTGAGCGAGGGCAGCAAGCTGTCGCTGACTGTTCGCGCCTTTGTCGATCATTGCCGGCGGGAAGTCACCAGCGAGCGGACGCCCGGTCTCAAGCTTTCTCAGGTCTCAAGCTTGGTCCAGCCGCCCATGAGTTAGCGCGCCCCTAAGCGGAAGTTCCACAATGGTTAGTTTACGCCCAAGAACCGGCCAATCACAAATCTTGAGAGACCGGGTCGACGCCGTGCGCCGCGTCCGCAGCAGCCAATTCTTGCAGAGGTGACGTGTGCCGGACCATCGTTACGCCATTCTCTTCGAGCCGGTATCGATTGGCCCCCTCACGGCGAAGAACCGCTTTTACCAGGTCCCGCACTGCAATGGCGGCGGATATCGCGACCCGTCGGCTGCCGCCGAAATGCGCGGTGTCAAAGCGGAGGGCGGGTGGAGCGTCATCTTCACCGAACAGACCGAGATGCATCACACCTCGGAGATTACGCCGTTCATTGAGCTGCGCCTGTGGGAGGATCAGGATATCCCGCAACTGCGCAAGATGTCCGAGCGGATGAAAACCCATGGTGCGCTGGCCGGCATTCAATTGGCCTATTCCGGCATCAACGGTCCGAATTTTTACACCAAGGAAGTGCCGCTGGCGCCCACGGCATTGCCCATTCGCACCTTCACCAATGATCCGGTCCAGGCGCGCGCCATGGACAAGGACGATATCAGAAATCTTCGCCGCTGGTTCGTCAACGCCGCCCGGCGTTCCCGCATCGCCGGTTTCGATCTCATCTGTCTCTACGGTGCGCACGGCTTTGGTATTTTTCAGCACTTTTTGAGCCGGGCTACTAACCATCGCACCGACGAATACGGTGGCAGCCTGGAAAACCGCAGCCGCTTTGCTCGCGAAGTGATTGCTGACCTCCGCGATGCCGTTGGCGACACCATGGGCATCACGCTCCGCGTATCGCTCGATGAATCGATCGGCAAACTTGGCTTTTCCAACGCCGAGGTGCGCGAGTTCATCGCCATGAACGCCGATTTGCCGGATTTGTGGGATCTTGCCCAGGGTAGCTGGGAAGAATGCTCTGGCCCCTCCCGGTTCAAGGAAGAGGCGGCGCAAGCCGAATTGGTCAAGGGCATCAAGGCGCTGACCAA
Organism: uncultured Alphaproteobacteria bacterium; assembly: GCA_963732765.1. Classification (GTDB taxonomy): domain Bacteria; phylum Pseudomonadota; class Alphaproteobacteria; order Rhizobiales; family Hyphomicrobiaceae; genus JANYHF01. The sequence goes on from CAVTAS010000002.1 coordinate 177,017, forward strand.
GCGCCCGGTCGTTGGTGTTGGCCGCTTCACCAGCCCCGACGTGATGGTCAAAATGGTAAAATCCGGGACCCTGGATTTTATCGGCTGCGCGCGGCCCTCGATCGCCGATCCGTTCTTGCCGAAGAAGATTGAAGAGGGCCGCATTGAAGACATCCGCGAGTGCATCGGATGCAACATTTGCATTAGCGGCGACATGACGGGTTCGATCAGCCGCTGCACGCAAAACCCGACATTTATGGAGGAGTGGCGTAAAGGCTGGCATCCTGAACGAATGAACGACAAGGGCAAGAGCGACACCGTCCTCATTGTAGGATCGGGTCCGGCCGGATTGGAAGCGGCCCGCGCCTTGTCGGTGCGCGGCTACGATGTGGCCATTGCCGAGCGAGGGAAAGTACTGGGCGGCCGGGTGGCGAAGGAGCGTAACCTGCCGGGGCTGTCGGCATGGGGGCGCGTCGCTGATTATCGCGAATATCAGTTGAGCCAGCGGGACAATGTTCAACTCTACTATGACAGCGCGCTGAGCGCCGAGGACATTCTCGGTTTCGGCTACCAGAACGTGGCCATTGCGACCGGTTCAAGCTGGCGCCGCGACGGCGTTGGACGGCAACACGTCGTGCCATTTCCGATGCATTCCGATATGCCGGTCTTTACGCCCGATGACATCATGAGCGGCAAGGTTCCGTCAGGCTCAGTCGTCGTCTACGATGATGATCATTACTACATGGGGAGCGTGATCGCGGAGCAGATTGCCGCGAAGGGCGGCAAGGTTACGATCGTCACCCCGGCGGCCTTCGTCGCCGACTGGTCTCGCAACACTCTTGAGCAATCGGCAACCCACAAGCGTCTGGCACACTGCGGAATCACGATAAAATTGAATACGGGGCTGGCGTCAATCGGAAAAGGTTATGCCGAACTGAACTGCACGTACACCGATACCCGCGAGCGGCTGGCCTGTGACGCCGTTGTCCTCGTGACATCACGGGTATCCAACGACGCGCTCTTCCACGATCTGAAAGCGCGACAGCGGGATTGGCAGGACGCTGGCATACATTCGGTCCGGGTCATCGGTGATGCCTGCGCGCCGGGTCCCATTGCTTGGGCGGTTTATGCCGGGCACCGCTACGCCCGCGAACTTGACATGCCCGATATTGGCGATGCGTTGCCGTTCCGCCGGGAGATTACCGCACTTGCGGCGGATTGACCGCCCCTGAGGCAGTCGGCCCGCACCAAGAATGCGATGTAAGCGGCAATGCAGAAAGCAGAGCATGAGCGCTGAGACCAGACACAAGGCCGTTGAGCTGCGAGATGTCGCAAAATCGTTCGGAACCTTCACTGCCTTGAGCGCTGTGTCTTTCGACATCTTCGACAACGAATTCTTCACGCTGCTCGGACCTTCGGGATGCGGGAAGACGACGTTGCTCAGGATGCTGGCGGGCTTTGAAAGTCCGTCAGCGGGAACGATCCGCCTGCACGGCCGCGACATTGGTGATCTGCCCCCGCATAAGCGGCGAGTGAATACGGTCTTTCAATCCTACGCCTTGTTTCCGCACATGACGCTCGAGCAGAACATCGCCTTCGGCCTGGAAAACTTGGGCTGGCAGAAGGACCGCATACGGTCGCGGGTGACGCAAATGCTGGAGATGGTGCATCTGAGCAGTTACGCCAAGCGCAAGCCCGCGCAATTGTCGGGCGGCGAGCGGCAACGGATTGCCCTGGCACGGGCGCTGGCGCCAGAACCCGAGGTCCTGCTCCTCGATGAGCCGCTATCGGCCCTGGACCTGAAACTGCGCCAAGCCATGCGCAGCGAGCTGCAGAAGCTGCAACGCCTGACCGGCATCACCTTTGTGTTTGTGACGCACGATCAGGAAGAAGCACTGACTATGTCCGATCGCATTTGCGTGCTGGGCGGGGGGCGGATTCAGCAAATTGGAACGCCAAACGAGATCTACGAGGATCCGAGCCAACCGATTCGTCGCGGACTTCATCGGCGATACCAATTTTTTCGATGTCGTCGTATCCGCCATCGATGGCGGCATGGCAACGGCCCGCACCCCGTTGGGTTTTGAAGTTACGGCCAGTCAGAAGAACGCTGTGGCTGGCGGGCAGGCCGTGATGTCCATCCGGCCGGAGAAGATTGGCCTCCAGGATCAGGCCGCCGGAACCATCATGACTGGTACCGTCGCAGGCCGGAGTTACCTCGGGGGGCACACCTACTATACGGTGCGGGTCGGGGAGGCCGATCTGCGCGTTTCGATGCCGAATGGGACGAGCCAAGGCCCCACTCTGGAAGTCAACGACACGGTAAGGATCGGATTTCAGCCAGCCAATGCACGGATTTTCGGCAAATGAACCCGCGTGATTTCAGGGTCGATTTCAGAGTCTGGGGCCTGTTGCCGGCGTGGCTGATCATGGTGCTGACGCTGGTCATTCCAATCGGCATCGTCATCCTTGTTTCGTTTGCCGCCCGCGGACCCTACGGCGGATTTGAGTGGCGTTTTACTGTCGACGCCTATCGGCAGATCCTATTTTCCGAGGATTGGGACGGCGCGACTGTCTTACAATCCGCAGTATCTCTGGATCATCGCTCGCACGGTCTGGCTCGCCGCGCTGGCAACCATCATCAGCGCGCTGCTGAGCTTCCCTGTCGCCTACTTCATCGCCGGTCAGAAAGCATCGATGAAAGCCACGCTGATTTATCTCGTCACCCTGCCGTTCTGGGTGTCCATGATCGTTCGCGTTTACGCTTGGCTCCTCATCCTCGGCAATGACGGGGTCGTGGAAACATCCCTGAAGGGGGTGGGGCTGGTTACCGAGATGGACGGGCTGCTGTTCAACGATGGCGCCACACTGCTCGGCCTTGTCTACAGCTACATTCCTCTGATGATACTTCCCGTCTATGCGTCGGTGGAAAAGCTGGACCGGGCCTACATCGAGGCTGCCCATGATCTTTACGCGAGCCGCTGGATTACGCTGCGCCGGGTAATCCTGCCGCTCACGGCGCCGGGACTCGCTGCCGGTGCTATCCTGGTGTTTGTGCCCTGCCTCGGCGCGGTTCTGGAGCCGACGCTGCTGGGCGGAGGAAAGTTCATTATGATGGGTAGTTTGATCCAGACACAGTTCGGTACGGCGCGGAACTGGCCATTCGGTTCGGCGATAGCCATCGTGCTTATGCTGTTGGTGATGATCGTTCTCATCGTCAATGCCCGCCGCGCGGGCGCGCCGCTTGGAGCAGCCGGCATGAGCCGCAAACCCAACGATGTTGCGCGTTATCCCGGTGCCGGTCTGGTCACTGGCCTGTTTTTCATCTATCTTTACCTGCCGATCGCAGTGGTCATCCTCTATTCATTCAATGAAAATCGGCTGATCTCGGTGTGGACCGGTTTTTCCTTGAAATGGTACGCCAGCGCTTTGGCGAACCGCAACCTTGTCGACGCGCTGCAAACATCGCTGATCGTGGCATCCATAGCGACCGTGATAGCGACTTCCGTGGCGCTAATGGCGGCGCTCGTTCTTGCCAGCCCGAAACCAGTGCGGTACCGGAAACTATCGGAAACCGTCGTCAATTTACCGCTACTGCTGCCGGAGATCGTCGTTGCCGTTGCCGTGCTCATCTTGTTCTCCCAACTCGGCGTTTCGCACGGCCTCACCCGGCTGATCATCGCCCATTCGGCGTTTTGCATTCCCTTCGCATTCTTGCCGATCCGGGCGCGCCTGCAAGGCCTGGAGCCAGCGTACGACGAGGCCGCACGGGATCTCTATGCGAGTGGCTGGACAGCCTTCCGGCGCGTGACCCTGCCGTTGATCTTGCCTGGCGTGTTCGCCGGTGCCATGCTGGCGTTTGTCATGTCGCTGGACGACTTCATTACCTCCAACATGCTGAGCGCGGGCGGAACGACGACGCTGCCGGTTTACATTTTTGGCTTGATCAAGATCGGTACTACCCCAGAACTGAATGCGATTTCGACCCTCATAATTCTGTTTTCTCTGGTCATTTCATCGACGGCGCTTTGGCTTACTTTCCGGTCCGGCGATCTTCGATGAAACCTAAGCTCAGCATCGGGCAATCCAAATGTCAAAATGCCCGGCGCTGCGGTAGTTAACCTGATCAAGTCCAACGTGGGAGCCGACCCAATGCGTCGCGTACGTACAGCACTAACCATTCTGGCCTGCACCGTCTGGGCCACGGCCGCCAATGCGGCTGGTACCCTCAATCTCTACACGTGGTCGGATTCCATCTCGCCGGAGCTGGTCGCCAAGTTCGAGGCCGAAACCGGCGCCAAGGTGAACATCGATGCGTTCAACTCCAACGAGGACGCGCTGACGAAACTTCAGGCCGGCAGCACGAGTTATGATATCGTCACGCCGTCGCATCATTTCGTCAAGATCATGATCGACAGCGGACTGCTGGAGAACATCAACGCCAACCAGCTCGCCGCATTCAAGCAGGTCGATGTGAAGTGGGCGAAGCAATGGTGGGACCCCGAGAGCAGCTATTCCATTCCTCTCGCTTACGGCACCGCCGGGTTTGCCGTGAACCGCGGCAAATATAAGGGACCGGTGGATAGCTGGAAGGTGTTCTTCGAGCCCGCTGGCGAGCTGAAAGGTGCCCTTGCCAGTTTGTCAACGCCCGACGAGGTGGTCGGTGCCGCGCAACTTTATCTGGGCGTCCCGTTCTGCACCGAAGACTCCGCAGAAATGAAGAAGGTTTTGGACCTGCTGTTGGCGCAAAAGCCGGATGTCAAAGCCTACAGCTCCGACAACATCGAAAACCGCATTGGCGGCGGCGAAGTGGCCGCGCACTTCTGGTGGGACGGCAACGCCCTGAAAACCCGGCTGAACGACAAAGCCAACATCGAATTTGCCATGCCCAAGGAAGGTCTGGTCGGCTGGCTCGATAGCTTTGTTGTTCCTAAGGGAGCGGCAAATGTGGAGCTCGCCAAGAAATTCATCGACTTCATGAGCACGCCAGAGAACGCCACTGTGCAGTACAATTTCTATGGCCATTCGTCGCCCGTGACAATTGTGCCGGAAAAGGCCAAATACAACGCACAGAACGCCCCGGAACTGTTCCCGACAGTAAAGGTTGAGTTTTCACGCGCCTGCTCACCCAAGGCCCAGGAACTGGTGACCAAGGTGTGGACGCAGCTGCTGCAATAGCCTTCACCTGCCGATAAATGGGGCGGTTCTTTCATGAGAGCCGCCCTTTTTATTCGGTGCCATCAGTGTAGTGTCGGTTTCCGCGT
>CAVTAS010000003.1:0-760000 GCA_963732765.1 uncultured Alphaproteobacteria bacterium
AGTATTTTCGCGGTAAGGCGAAGATCGACGATCTGGTGTTCGCGATCACCAAGGATGCGACCGCGCGCTACGCCAAGCTGAAGGCCAACGAGTGCCAGGTGATGGTCGGCCCCAATCCCGCCGATCTGCCGGCCATGAAGGCCGACGCCGCCGTGACCGTGATGGAGCAGGCCGGCCTCAACATTGGCTACCTGTCGATGAACCTGACCAAGCCGCCGTTCGACAAGAAAGAGGTGCGCCAGGCCATTAACATGGCGCTGGATCGTGATTCCATCCTGAAGGAGGTCTACCAGGGCGCCGGGCAGAAAGCGAAAAACCCGATCCCGCCGACCATCTGGTCCTACGACGAGGCGACCAAGGATTATCCGTATGACCCGGCCAAGGCCAAGGCCATGCTGGAAGCGGCCGGCGTCAAGGACCTGAAGTCGGACCTATGGTACATGCCGGTACAGCGCCCGTACAATCCCAACGGCAAGCGCATGGCCGAAATGATGCAGGCGGATCTCGCCAAGGTCGGCATCGCGGTGGAGCTCAAGAGCTTCGAGTGGGGCGAGTATCGCAAGCGCCTGCAGGCCGGCGAGCACCAGATGGGCCTGCTCGGCTGGACCGGCGACAACGGCGATCCCGACAACTTCTTCTTCCTGCTCGGCTGCCCCGACGGCAAACCCGCCGGCCAGAACCTGTCGAAATGGTGCAACAAGGACTTCGACGCCGGTCTGGTCGAGGCGCGCAATCTCGCCGACGTGGCCAAGCGGACCGAGATCTACAAGAAGATGCAGGCCATCGCCAAGGACGAAGCGCCCTGGGTGACGATCGCGCATTCCACGGTGTTCGAGCCGGTGCGCAAAGAGGTGAGCGGCTACAAGGTCAGCCCGCTCGGCCGGCACGAGTTCTATGACGTGGATGTGAAGTAGGCGGAACCCAGAACTTCCTTCTCCCCCGCTTCTTCGCGGGGGAGAAGGTGCCCCGTAGGGCGGATGAGGGGCAGGAGCTTGCTCCGAACGTCATGCGGTTCGACGATAGCGCGTCCGGGGCCGGCTACAAAGTCCGTCCCCGGCCGAACCTAGACCTGTCCCAGCCCCGCCCTTCACCCGCCCCTGCGGGGCACCCTCTCCCCCGCCAGCGGCGGGGGAGAGGCAGTTCTTGCGGCGCCATTTGGCCGAGTATCAAGCAATGCGTCGTGGCGAGCAACCTTGGAAGACAAATCGCGCGCGGGCTTTGCGCGATGGCGAGACGTCATCGGAAGATGCGTTGTGGCAGCGGTTGCGCGGCCGCCGGCTGGGCGATTTCAAATTCGTCCGCCAGCTGCCGACTGGACCGTACTTTGGCGACTTGGTTTGTCGTGAGCTGAAAGTCATTGTCGAGATCGACGGAGCAACGCATTACACGCAAGAAGAGTTGCGGGACGATGCCAGACGAACCGCCAGAACTCGAAGCCCTGGGCTACCGCATCTACCGCGTCACCAACACCGACGTCTACGACAACATGCGCGGCGTTCTCGATGGTCTGCTGCACCTGCTACGGAGCCAGCAATCCCTCTCCCCCGCCACTGGCGGGGGAGAGGGTGCCCCGTTAGGGGCGGGTGAGGGGCAGGAGCTGGCTCCGAACTTCGTGGGGCACGACGACGGCGCGTGTCGTCGCGAACCAAGCAGTCCGCACCAAGCCGAACCTGGACCTGTCCCGGCACCTGCCCCTCACCCGCCCCTGCGGGGCACCCTCTCCCCCGCCAAGAGGCGAGGGAGAGGGAAGGATTCCCCATGATCCGCTTTCTCATCCGCCGCTTGGCCCTCACCATCCCGACCTTCATCGCGCTGATGTTTGTCACCTTCATGCTGATCCGCATGGTGCCGGGCGATCCGGTCGAGGCGCGCCGGGGTGAGCGCGGCATTTCGCCGGAACGGCATGCGCAATTGCTGCGCGAGATGGGGCTCGATCAGCCCACCTGGAAGCAGTTTCTCGACTATGCCAACGGCATCCTGCATGGCGATTTCGGCACCTCGATTGTCAGCCATGAGAAGGTGCTGACGGAATTCCTGACGCTGTTTCCTGCGACGCTGGAACTGTCGCTGTGCGCCATGCTGTTCGCCACACTGCTGGGGGTGCCAGCCGGCATCTTTGCGGCCGTCAAGCGCGGCACGGTTTCCGACCAGGCCCTGATGGGCGCGGCGCTCACCGGCTACTCGATGCCGATCTTCTGGTGGGGCCTGCTGCTCATCCTGTTCTCGTCGGTCACGATGGGCTGGACGCCGGTATCGGGCCGCATGGACCTGGTGAAATATTACTTCGAGCCGACGACCGGCTTCATGCTGATCGACACCCTGCTGATCGATCAGGCCGGCGCGTTCCGGGATGCGGCCCGCCACCTCATCTTACCGACCATCGTGCTCGGCACCGTGCCGCTGGCGGTGATCGCGCGCATGACCCGGTCCTCGATGCTGGAGGTGCTGGAGGAGGACTATGTGCGCACCGCCCGCGCCAAGGGGCTGTCGCCGTTCCGCATCGTCGGCCTGCATGCCCTGCGCAATGCCCTGATCCCGGTGGTGACCGTCATTGGACTGATGACCGGCACGCTGCTGGCCGGGGCGGTGCTGACCGAGCGCATCTTTTCCTGGCCCGGGGTCGGCACCTGGCTGATCGAGAGCATCGGCCGGCGCGACTATCCAGCGCTGCAGGGCGGCATCATGCTGATCTCCATCGTGGTCATCCTGGTCAATGTGATGGTCGATATGCTCTACGGCCTGATCAACCCGAGGATCCGCCATGCCGGCTGATGCGACAGTGGCCGGCGGCCTGACGAACCAAGCCGCCCAGACCCAACCGGGACCGCTGCTGGCTTTCTGGCGCGCTTTTCGCGAGAATCGCGGCGCCGTGGTTGCGCTCGCGATTGTGCTGACCATCATCGTCATCGCGATTTTTGCGCCGCTGCTGGCGCCCTATTCGCCGATCGAGCAGTTCCGCGACCACGTCAAGCAGCCGCCCGCGTTTACGTCCGGCGGCGATTGGCGCTTCCCGCTCGGCACCGACGATGTCGGACGCGACATGCTCTCGCGCCTGATTTACGGCGCGCGCATTTCGCTGTTCATCGGCCTCGCGGTGATGGTTGTGTCGGTGATCGTCGGCCTGTCGCTCGGGCTGGCGGCGGCCTTCCTGGGCGGCATCGTGGATGTCGTGATCCTGCGCATCATGGACCTCATCATGGCGATCCCGAGCCTGGTGCTGGCCATCCTGATCGTCGCGGTTCTCGGCCCCAGTCTCACCAACACCATCATCGCGGTAACGGTCGTCTACCTGCCGCGCTATGTGCGCCTGATCCGCGCCTCGGCGCTGGCGGAGCTGCAAAAGGACTACGTTACGGCGGCGCGCGTGGCCGGCGCGGGTCCTCTGCGCATCATGTTTACCTCGGTGCTGCCGAACTGCATGGCGCCGTTGATCGTGCAATCGGCGCTCGGCATTTCGGACGCCATCCTGGAGGCGGCGGGCCTCGGGTTCCTGGGCCTGGGCGCACAGCCTCCCTCGCCTGAGTGGGGCGCCATGCTGGCCGATGCGCGCGAGTTCATCCAGGCTGCGCCCTGGATCGTGACCTTTCCGGGCCTCGCCATCCTGATCACGGTGCTCGCCATCAATGTCACCGGCGACGGCTTGCGCGATGCGCTCGATCCCAAGCTACGGCGGAGCTGACCGGCATGGCCCTGCTCGACATCCGCGCGCTGTCGGTCGATTTCGCCACCGCGCGCGGGGCGTTCCGCGCTGTGGACGCCGTCGACTTCGCCATCGATCCCGGCGACGTGCTGGCCGTCGTGGGCGAATCCGGTTCCGGCAAATCGGTCGCCATGCTCGCGGTCATGGGCCTCTTGCCCTGGACCGCGACCGTCACGGCCGAACGCTTGCGGTTTGACGGCCGCGACCTGCATCGGCATCACGCCGAGGGAGCGCCGCGCCATCGTGGGTAAGGACATGGCGATGATCTTCCAGGAGCCGGTGGCCAGCCTCAATCCGTGCTTCACGGTTGGCTTCCAGATCGAGGAAAGCCTGCGCACGCACATGGGCCTGACCAGCCGGGCGGCCCGCTCGCGCGCGGTCGAGTTGCTGCAACTCCGTCGGTATCCCCGAACCGGAGCGGCGGCTCAATCAGTTCCCGCATCAATTGTCGGGCGGCATGTGCCAGCGCGTGATGATCGCCATCGCAATCGCCTGCAAACCTAAGCTGCTGATTGCGGACGAGCCCACAACGGCGCTGGATGTAACCATCCAGGCGCAGATCCTCGACCTGCTGGTGGACCTGCAAAAGGAAACCGGCATGGCGCTGGTGCTGATCACGCACGACATGGGCGTGGTGGCCGAGACGGCGCGGCGCGTGGTGGTGCAATACGCAGGCCAGCAGGTGGAGCGACAGTCCGTCGACGGATTGTTCGCTGCGCCGCGCCATCCCTATACGGCGGCCTTGCTGGCGGCCTTGCCCGAACACGCCAAGGGCGGGCGACTTGCCTCGATCCCCGGCGTAGTGCCCGGCCAGTTCGACACGACCGACGCCTGCCGCTTCGCTCCGCGCTGCGCCAAGGCCGACGATCGCTGCCGCTCCGTCTTGCCGCCGCGCCAATCAGCTGCGCTCGGCGAGGCCCTGTGCCACTACCCCGAAGGCGCGCCAGCGTCCAAAGCGCTGGAGACCGCCCGATGAGCGAGGTTCTCATCGAGGCACGCAATCTCGCCCGCCACTACGACGTACAGCGCGGCATGTTTTCACCTAGGGTAACCGTCAAGGCCGTGGCCGACGCCAGTCTCACTGTGCGCCAGGGACGGACGCTAGCCATCGTCGGCGAAAGCGGTTGCGGCAAGTCAACATTGGCGCGTTTGCTGACGATGATCGAGCCGCCGAGTTCGGGCCAACTCACCATCGGCGGAGTGGACGTCAGCGACGGCAACGCCCAGACCATCCGGACCTTGCGCCAGTTCGTGCAGATCGTGTTCCAGAACCCTTATGGGTCGCTGAACCCGCGCCAGACCGTCGGCGCGGTGCTGGAAGAGCCGCTGATCATAACTACCAAGGCCACCGCCGCGGAGCGCCGGGCGCGCGCCATCGAGATGCTCGCCAAGGTTGGTCTGCGCGCCGAGCACTACCACCGCTATCCGCATATGTTTTCTGGCGGCCAGCGCCAGCGCATCGCCATCGCGCGCGCGCTGATGCTGTCGCCCAAGGTGCTGGTGCTGGATGAGCCGGTGTCGGCGCTGGACGTCTCGATCCGCGCCCAGGTGTTGAACCTGCTGGCCGACCTGAAGGCCGATTTCGGGCTGACCTACGTGCTGATCAGCCACGATCTCAGCGTGGTGCGCCATGTCGCCGACGACCTGATGATCATGTACCTCGGACGGGTCGTGGAATCCGGGACGTCGGCCGAGATTTTCGCCCGGCCGCGCCATCCCTACACGCAGGCGTTGCTGTCGGCGACGCCGGTGGCCGATCCCAAGGCCAAGCGCAACCGCATCCGGCTCACGGGGGAGTTGCCCTCGCCGATCAATCCGCCGCCTGGCTGCCCGTTCCACCCACGCTGCCGCCACGTCAATGCCCGCTGCTATACCGAAGTGCCGGTCGGCAAGGACGATAGCGGCGTGCTGGTCGCCTGCCACGCGGTTGAGGAGCGCCGGCTAAGCTTGTGAGCAAGTTGAGTTTTATTGGTATGAGTGGCTCTTCTGCCACCATTTTGATTCGAATTGCCATTTCGGCACATTCGGGCTTGCCCCTACAATTCCAGCTGCCTAATTAACAGGGTACGTAGCGTAAGGGGTTGAGTCATGCGTAAGTCCGTTAGTTTGACGTTAGCTGCAGCGATGCTTGTGGCCAGCGTTTCGATCGCGTCAGCGGCAGCCACCGTTGAACCGACCGCAGGCAATGTTTCTTTGAACTCTGGAAATGGCTACAAGAATCTGAGCGGCGCAACAGGCGCCCCGCAGGGCAGCAAAGTCTCGACGGGGCCAACTGGCGAAGCTAACATCATCTACGAAAACGGCTGCGTCGAGCACGTCGACCCAGACAAGTTAGTTAGTGTCAGGACTGGCGAACTGTGCCTGCAGTCCCCCCTCAAACCGTCTGCCGCAATAAATCCGGTAGGTTTCGTGGTGCCGGTAGCTGTGATTGCTGTCGGTGCCTGTGTCGCGTTCTGCGATGATGGTGATAAACCGAAGGCCGCCGCGCCCGCCAGCATCCAATAGGTGCCTACCGTAAGCCAATTTTGTGCCCAACTTGGGTGCCGAAAAGGTCTTCCGGATCTAATTGGGCTAACTCAAATAAAGCGCGCTCCACTGGGAACAGAGGCGACGCGCTTATTTTTTGGCCGCGTGACTGTGATGTTGGGCGCCTACAGCAGCCCCAGCATCTGCTGCAGCCGGCTAAACCAACCGCCACTGCGTCGCGCGGCCTGCGCCGTGCGATCCACCGCAACCGCCAGCGCGGCCTGGATGTCGCCGCCCGCCTCTGTCAACGCCAGCACGATACCGCCGCCTGACTTCGCGCCATCCTGGAAGATGCCGTCGGTGGCGTTTGACGTGTCGGCGACCGGCCGCGCCTTGTACGGTTCGCGCGTCGCGTAGACGTTGGCGCTGAACGCATCCGGGAAATACGCTTGGCCGGTGATCAGCGTCTTGTCGGCGAGAAACGCCTTCAGGTGGATATGCGGCGTGCGGCCTGGATACCAGCCGGGATAGATGGTCTTGAAGCTGGCGACGCCGTTGGCATCGGTCATTTGCGTGCCGCGCAGATAGGTCTTGCCCTCAGTCGAGATGTTCTGCTTGTCGCCCTGCTCCGGGTAGCCGGAATAGACCCCGCCGGCATCGGCATGCCAGATATCGACGCGAACATCCGGCAGCGGCTTGCACGACCCCAGTTCGATCAGCTTGAAGCTCAGCGTGACGGAAGCACCGGGGCGGCCCTCGGTGATGTCGGCCCGCACCATATGCGGATCGAAATAGTAAGGCCCCTCGTCCGCCTGAGGAAACAGCGTGCACACGCCATCGGGTGCGGTTGCGGCGGCCGGCTGGGTTGCGCCGGCCGCCCGTGCGGAGGACAGCGAGCCCAGCGCAGTGGCCGAAAACAGCGCCTTGAACGTCTGACGGCGTGACAGGCGCATGACCGTGATCTCCTTGCTGGTGCGGGCAAACCTTCGAACCGGCCCACCCAGCACGTCACAACGGTTTGACGGCCACCAATCCGTCGTCCTTGGCCGCCGCCAGCGTGTTGCGGAGCGGTTTGCCGAACTCCATCGCCTCGATCACGAACTCGTCGCCGGGCAGTGTCTTGACGCCAGCCGAGAAGCTGAGCACGGCCGCGCCGAAATAATGCGCATGCAGATCGCCGGGGCGGCGGAAGATGGCGTACTTGAAATGGTGGTGTTCGAGATTGGCGATGGAGTGGCTCATGTTCGCCTCGCCGAGCAGCGCGTGATCCTCGAACACGGCCTTGCCGTCCCGCAGCACGCGCGTGCGGCCGCGGATGTCCTTGGGCAATTCGCCAGTCAGCAGTTCCGGGCCCATCGAGCACGCGCGCAGCTTGGAGTGCGCGAGGTAGAGATAGTTCTGCGCCTCGATGGTGTGGTCGGAAAATTCGTTGCCGAGGCAATAGCCGAGACCTCGTGGATTGCCCTCGCCATCGATGATGTAGAGGCCGACCACTTCGGGTTCTTCGCCCCCGGTGAGGCCAAAACCTGGGATCGTGAGCGCGCCACCGGGCGGCACCACGCAAGTCCCGTTGCCCTTGTAAAACCATTCGGGCGGCACACCGATCTTGCCAGCCCCAGGCTTGCCGCCTTCAACGCCCATGCGAAACATCTTCATGCTGTCGGATTCCGGCGCGCCAGAAGTCTTCGTCAACGCATGCATCTTATCGCGCGCGCCAGCGCTGCCGGTGTGCGTCAGGCCGGTGCCGGTGACATGCATGCGCGCGGGCTCGGGATGGTCGAGCGGGGCGAGGACCTTGCCGGCCTTGAGCAGGGCGGCGTAGTCGATCATCTCCTTGCCGGCCAGCTGCCGGGCGAGGCCGTCCAGCGTCTCGTCCATGGCCAGCGCCGCCATGGCCAGCTCATAGACCGTGGCGACCTTGGCCAGCGGATGAGCATGCTCGCCGTCGCTGGTCACCAGGCCGACCTGGCGGGTTTCGCCGTCGCGGTATTGGATGAGACGCATGTAACAACTCCCAAACAGTGCGAAGGCTGATCGACTTGCTTCTCCTCTCCCCCGACTTCGGGGGAGAGGATGTCGCCCGGAGCGCAAAGCGCGACGCAATCAGCGACAGGTGAGGGGCCGCCACTTGCTCCGTGCACGCGGCACGAAGGTCGGAGCAAGCTCCTGCCCCTCACCGACCGCGTGGCTCTTGCCGCAAAGAGGCGGCTGCGAGACGCGGTCTCCTCTCCCCCAACGCGAAAAGCGTTGGGGGAGAGGAGGGCCGTCAAGTCTCTTCTTCGCCCTCGGCCGGACCTTCGATCAGACCGGTCACGTCGGCTTCATCGCCCTCTTCCGGCTCCAGGAAGGTGTCGTCGGCGGTCTCATCGTCCGCGATCTCGGCCTCTTCGCCTTCGATCTCGGCCAGCGCCTCCGTGGACTCCATGTCTGGGATCTCGTCGCCATCCGGGGGAGTGTCAGCCATGGCGAACACCTTCTCCTTCATGACCGGCTTGGCTGCCTTGGGCTTGGCGGCGGCCTCGGCGGCAATGGCGGCGACCTCGACAGCGGTCAGCACGAATGGCGTCGAGCACAGTGGGCACACGATCGGGTCGTGGTTGAGGTCATAAAAGCGGTTGTTGCAGGATTGGCAGGACCGTTTGGTGCCCCGCGCCAGTTTGTCGGACATGCGGACCCTCATGAATTGGGGTGACTATGATGGATTTCTGAACCCCCATTGGCATGGGGAGCCGGGGGCTGTCAAAGCGATTTCTGGCGACTGGCATGGGACGTGTCTTACCCTCTCCCCCGCTTCTTCGCGGGGGAGAGGGTGCCGCCCGAGCGCGAAAGCGCGAGGAAATAGCGGTTTCCTCTCCCCCGCCAGCGGCGGGGGAGAGGAAAGTCCCACCGTTGACACCATCCCCGCCCGTCTGCTCTATGCCGCTGGCTTCACTTGCATATCGCCGGAGGCGTTGGCGCATGATCATTGCCATCGACGGACCGGCAGCCTCGGGCAAGGGCACGCTGGCTAAGCGCATCGCTGCCCACTACGGTTTCCATCATCTCGATACCGGGACGCTCTACCGGGCGGTCGCGCGCGATCTCAAAGTGCGCGGGCTGAAGTTCGAGGATGTCTGGGCCGGTGTGGTGGCCGCGCGCGTGCTCAATCCGGCCACGCTCGACGATCCCGCATTGCGCGGCCGCGAGGCAGGGGATGCTGCCTCAATCGTCGCCGCCATTCCGGAAGTGCGCGCTACGTTATTGAAATTTCAGCAGGATTACGCTCGTAAGGCGCCCGGCACCGTGCTCGACGGCCGCGACATCGGCACCGTGGTGTGCCCGGCGGCGGAGGTTAAAATCTTCGTCACGGCCAGCCCCGAGGAACGCGCGCGCCGGCGCTTTGCCGAACTCTCGATGTCCGATCCAACTCTGACACTCGATAAGGTCCTTTCCGACATCCGCGGCCGCGACTTGCGCGACGCCTCGCGCGAAACCGCCCCCATGAAACCAGCTGAAGACGCGGCCTTGCTCGATACGACGCATTTGGATATAGATGGCGCCTTCAGAGCCGCCGTGGATCTGATCTCGACCAGAACGGGCAACTTTGGCCAGCCGAGGCGTTCCTCCTTTTGAGGTGCGCCCATTGGCATTTGGCTCGACCGCTGATCGTAGCGACGTTGGGGATGGATCGGGGTTTGCGACCCTGAAACTCCCTCCCAGGGCGGCAACGCTAACCTTTGCTTGGGTTTTGCGGTTTTCGGGGCAGCGCCCCGGCGATTGCACATCCCATGCCCCGAACGCAACCGTAGTCCGGGAAGCCACTTAGGAGTTTGAATGTCCGCAGCACACATGGTCGAAACCAACCGCGAGATGAACCCGTCGCGCGACGATTTTGAAGCCCTTCTGAATCAGAGCTTCGACTTCTGATGGCCTCTCGGAAGGCAATGTCATCAAGGGCACGATTGTTGGCATCGAGAAGGATCTCGCCATCATCGATGTCGGCCTGAAGACCGAAGGCCGGATACCCCTGAAAGAATTCCAGACCCCCG
Source organism: uncultured Alphaproteobacteria bacterium (assembly GCA_963732765.1). Classification (GTDB taxonomy): domain Bacteria; phylum Pseudomonadota; class Alphaproteobacteria; order Rhizobiales; family Hyphomicrobiaceae; genus JANYHF01. Next base: position 10,195 of record CAVTAS010000003.1, read on the forward strand.
GCATGGATATCCAGCTGAAGGTCGGCGACATTGTCGAAGTCTATCTTGAGCGGGTCGAGAATGCGCTCGGCGAGGCCGTGCTCAGCCGCGAAAAGGCCAAGCGCGAAGAGAGCTGGATCAAGCTCGAGCAGCAGTTCACGAAACAGGAGAAGGTGACTGGCATCATCTTCAACAAGGTCAAGGGCGGCTTCACGGTCGATCTCGATGGCGCGGTGGCGTTCCTGCCCGGCAGCCAGGTCGACATCCGCCCGGTGCGCGACATCGGCCCGCTGATGCATCAGCCGCTGCCGTTCCTGATCCTCAAGATGGACAAGCGCCGCGGCAATATCGTGGTGTCGCGCCGTTCAGTCCTGGAAGAGACGAGGCAAGAGCAGCGTTCGGAGATCGTCTCCAAGCTGGAAGAAGGCCAGGTCATCGAGGGCGTGGTCAAGAACATCACCGATTACGGCGCGTTCATCGATTTGGGCGGCATCGACGGCCTGCTGCATGTCACCGACATGGCATGGCGCCGCGTCAATCACCCCAGCGAAATCGTCAATGTCGGCGATAGCGTCAAGGTACAGATCGTCCGCATCAATCCGGACAGCCAGCGCATTTCGCTCGGCATGAAGCAGCTCTTGAACGATCCCTGGCAGTCGATCGAGACCAAGTATCCGGTCGGCGGCAAGCTCTCGGGCAAGGTCACGAACATCGCCGATTACGGCGCGTTCGTCGAGCTGGAGCCGGGCGTCGAGGGTCTGATCCACGTCTCGGAAATGAGCTGGACCAAGAAGAACATCCACCCCGGCAAGATCGTTGCGACCTCGCAGGAAGTCGAAGTGCAGGTGCTGGAAGTCGATCCGGTCAAGCGCCGTATTTCACTCGGCCTCAAGCAGACCCAGGCCAATCCGTGGGAGAGCTTCCTCACCACCCATCCCAAGGGTTCGGCCATCGAAGGCCAGATCCGCAACATCACCGAGTTCGGCCTGTTTGTCGGCCTGGATACCGGCATCGACGGCATGGTCCATCTGTCGGATCTGGCCTGGAACCAGCCCGGCGAAGAGGCCATCAAGGCCTACAAGAAGGGCGACAACGTCAAGGCTGTGGTGCTGGACGTCGACACCGACAAGGAGCGCATCAGCCTCGGCATCAAGCAGGTTGACGGCGACCCATTCGAGAATGTCGCTGGCATGAAGAAGGGCTCCTCGGTCACCTGCCACGTCATCCAGGTGCAGGAGAACGGCATCGAAGTGAAGATCGGCGATACCGATCAGACCGCCTTCATCAAGCGCGCCGACCTCTCGCGCGACGCCTCCGAGCGCCGCCCCGAGCGCTTCTCGGTGGGCGACAAGGTGGACGCCATGGTCACCCAGGTCGACAAGGCCACGCGCCGCGTCTCGGTGTCGATCAAGGCGCTCGAGATCACCGAAGAGAAGGAAGCCGTGGCGCAGTTCGGATCGTCGGATTCGGGCGCATCGCTAGGCGATATTCTCGGCGCCGCTTTGAAGAAGCGGACCGGCGACGAGGCGGAGAAGGCGGAGTAGGCTTTCTCTGTAGCCGGATGGAACGAGGAGGCCCGCGCCGAGCAGTCGGCGCGGGCCTTTTTCTTGCCCTCTCCCCCGCTACTTCGCGGGGGAGAGGGTGGCGCCCGAGCCGAAGGCGAGGAATGAGCGCCGGGTGAGGGGCAGACGCTTGCTCCGCCCCTGGCGCAGCGGGCGCCAGGTCCTGCTATCGCGCACCGTCCACCGAGCAAGCGGCCGCCCATCCGGCCCTATTTCCTCGTGCTGCGCACTCGGAGGGCCACCTTCTCCCCCTGAAGAAGGGGGAGAAGGGAAGTGGGGCCGTCGGCTTATGCCAGCGCCTATGCGCCTTCGCGGTGATGACGAATTGGTCAGGTACCAAACGATAGCGTCTGAAGCTACAGCTGATAGACGCTGGCCGACAGTTTCACGATATCGAATTCGCAGCGGATTTCGGCCGGCGCCTTGCGTGCGACCAGCACGAGATACGTGCTCGGTGTGACCGATATGGCGGACAAATCGGCCATCGCAGCCTCACGCACCGAGCGCCCGACCACCAGCGAGAGCGATTCCGGCTCGCTCCAGGCCGCATAGCCGATCGCCAGATTGCGCGACTTGGCTTCCAGCTGGCAGCGCTCGACAGCGTCCTGCCGATAGGTGTTGATCAGCACATCGACCAGCGCGCTACGGTAGACGTATTCCTGGTAGCCGAACTTGGCGCCGGCCAGCAGCACGACGAACAGGATGAGGCTGCGCAAGGGTCCACTCCCAGACAAGGCCGCCGGCCTCCCCCACTGGACGCCAATTGCCGTGGACCATGGTGCCCGCACATGGTGAAGAAAGGCTTGCAGACTGTGCTGTCTACCTTCTCTCCCTTCTTCAGGGGGAGAAGGTGGCCCCCAGAGGGCGAGGCGCGAGGGAACAAGGGCCGGATGGGCAGTCACTTGGTCCGCTCTTCTCACGACTCGTGCGGAGCAAGCGGCTGCCCCTCACCTGTCGCTGATTCCGTCGCGCTGAGGCGCTCCGGGCGACATCCTCTCCCCCGCGACAAGCGGGGGAGAGGAAGAGAGCGGTTCGCGCTTCTGTCAGGCCGCCAACTTCTTCGTTGAGGCCGCACTGTCCAGTACCCGCAACGCCACCATGACCTCGGCGGCTTTGGCGTCCCAGGACTCCAGCCGCACGCGCTCGCGCTGCTTTGCCGGATCGTGCCAGCCCGACAGCGCCTCGCTCAAGGCCGCAGCAAACCTGGCCCCGTCCGAAGCGACCCGCACCAGATCGGCATAGGGCGCCAAAGCTGGGAACGGTGTCGTCACTACCGGACGGCCGACTGCGAGATATTCCTTCAGCTTGATCGGGTTACAGCCCTTGATCCACTCGCTGTTGTTCCACGGCATGACCAGCGCGTCGCAGGCGGCCATGTAGTTGGCCACCTCGTCGTAGGGCTTGCGGCCGAGGAAATGCACGTTCGAGTGAGGGCACCAGCCCTCGGGCAGCGACGAGCCGCCAACCATCACGAACTGCACGTGTGGCAGCGCGCGAACCACATCGAGGAACAGCGGCGGATCGAAGGTGTGTGCATCGATGCCGCCGATGAAACCGACGCGCGGGCCTGGGATTGCTATGACATCGGCGGGCGTCTCCAGGGCGGTCCCTGCTGCGACAAAGCGATCGTAGTCGACGCCATGCGAGACCAGCAGCGAGCGGGCGACCTGGCTCCGTTCCTCGGCTTGCAGATCGGAATTGCAATAGACCACCAGGTCGGCGCGCGCCTTCATGGCCGCAATCTGCCGTCGGAGGATGTTCGGGTCGCCCTCGGGGAAGGCCTCGAAGCGGTCGGTACGCTGCATCGCCATCGGCGCGCCGGCGAATGCATCCATCAGTCCTGCGCCGGCAGGGCAATGCAACCAGAGCAGCGGCCGTTCGATGCCGATACGGCGGGCAAAGAATTTTATCTGTGGAGCGAGCGCCCAGCCAAAGGCGGTTTCGCCGAGCTGCCCCGGTACGCTGAAGGGCGATAGGACGTGGAAGTTATTCTCGATGTGCACCAGACCGCGGCCAAGGCTGCCGAGTTTGCGCCTGATGCGGGCCAGAAACTGTCCACCCTCGCGCACCGACGGAAAGCGCACGCCAAGTGAGTTGACGAACAGGACGGGCACGTCGCGTGCAATCCGGCGCATGATCTGGAAATCGAAATGGCCGCGGTTGTGGTACCACCAGTCCTCGCCGCCAATACAAACGATGCCGTCGAACGCTGCCGATGCCATGCCCCGACCCTCTTAACACAAAGACACCGTTGCGGCTCCATCGCCTACTCCCCAACGGGAGAAGGCGATGGAGCCGCAACAGTTGAGTTCATGTTGGCAGATTTGCGTAAACCTTCCTTTACTGTTCCGGTAATTTTGATCGCAATTCAGCAAGTTAACTCGGGCTTCAAGCGAGTTTGCTAACCTCGTCAAATGGTGAGGATCATCAGGCACGATTTCATGGCCGGACTGGCGCATGCCAGCGAGGGCGGCGGACGCGCGTCCAAGGATAACGGCCCGCCCCCGCTGCTCTCGATCATCGTCGTCTCCTACAACACGCGCGAGATGACCATGGCTTGCCTCGCCTCGGTAATGGCCGAGACGCGCGATGCGCCCTATGAGCTGATCGTGGTCGACAACGCATCAAGCGATGGCTCCGCGGCGGCCATTGCCACGCTCGGCGAGCGCGTGCGGCTGCTGGCGCTGAACGAGAACATCGGTTTTGCCCGCGCCAACAACCTGGCGGCACGCAAAGCGCGCGGCGAACTCTTGCTGCTGCTCAATCCCGATACCCTGGTTCTCGATCGCGCCATTGACCGGCTGGCCACCTTCGCAACGGCCAATCGAAGCTCTGGACTATGGGGTGGACGGACCTTGTTTGGCGATCGCACGCTCGATCCCACCAGCGTCTGGGCGCGCATGACGCCGTGGTCGATGGCCTGACCGCGCCCTGGGACTCGATCAGGCCTTTGCTGCGACCCGGTTGTTCAACCCCGAGGGCTACGGCGGCTGGGCCCGCGACAGCATCCGTCCCGTCGACATCGTGTGCGGATGTTTCCTGATGATCCGTACCGGGCTGTGGGAACAGCTCGATGGCTTTGATCGCGCCTTCTTCATGTATGGCGAGGAGGCGGATCTCTGCCTGCGCGCCGCCGCGTTGGGCGCGCGGCCGTTGTTCACGCCCACCGCCACCATCGTCCACTACGGCGGCGCGTCCGAGCGCACGCAGGCCGGCAAGGTCGAAAAATTGTTCCGTGCAAAGATCACGCTGATGCGCCGCCATTGGAGCGCACCCGCACGCGCTTTCGGGAAGACGATGCTGCTGGTCTGGCCGCTGTCGCGACTGTTGGCGGCGACCGTGCTCGGGCGCGCGCAGCAAGCCGCCATGTGGCGCGAGGTCTGGAGCCATCGCGCAACCTGGCTGGCCGGCTACGACGAGCCCGCCAGCGTTCCATCGAACACAGTTGTCAGCCTCGACGCTGGCCAAACGGCGCTTTAGGGAAAACGCAAATGCAGATCGACGCCATCGAAATTTCGGCAACACCCGTCGCCGGCCCCGTGCGCTACAGCATCTGCACGCTGGTGACCGGGCGTGCCGAGTATGCGGCCATGCTGTCGTCGTTCCGCGCGCACGGGTTCAGCGAGCCGTCGTGCGAATTCCTCTTCATCGACAACACCGTCGCCAATGCGGCGACCGCCTATGACGGCCTCAACCGCATGATCGATGCGGCGCGCGGGCGTTATGTCATCCTGTGCCATCAGGATGTGCGCCTGATTGCCGATGGCCGCACCGATCTCGACCAGCGGTTGGCCGAGTTGGAACAGCGCGATCCCAATTGGGCGGTGGCGGGCAATGCCGGTGGCGTCGGACCTGGGCGGCTGGCCATGCGCATCAGCGATCCGCATGGCGACAACCGCAAAATCGGCGATCTGCCGGCGCGCGCGCTGTCGCTGGACGAGAACTTCCTGGTACTGAAGCGCGCCGCCCGCATCGGCTTGTCGCATGACCTGAAGGGCTTCCACTTCTACGGTGCCGATCTATGCATGGCAGCCGACGTCATGGGCTACTCGACCTATGTCATCGACTTCCACCTGCGCCACTTGAGCGACGGCGTGGTCACGCCCGCCTTCTATGCGGCGCGGCGGGAGTTTCGCGCCAAGTGGTCGCGTGCTTTGCGCTCGCGCTGGATGCAGACCACGTGCGGCATCATGCTGCTCACTGGCAGCCCGGCTGGTCAGGCATTCGGGGCCGCGATCCAACGCCATGCCCTGCGCATCGCGCGGCGGCTGCCGTTCGCGACCAGCTGGCCCACCGCCAGCGAGACGAAAAGCGGCGCGCTATGACCACGGCGGCGTTGCGTAAGACGGCTCTCATCAAGCGGATCGTGAACCAGGGCGCGTTGATGCTCGCCGGGTTTGGCGGTGCGCAGATGCTCGGCTTTCTGCGCAACATCCTCCTGGCCCATCTCATCTCAAAAGGTGACTTCGGAACCGCAGCCGCGCTGACCATTGCGTTGCAGACCTTCGAGATGGTCAGCGACGTCGCGGTCGACCGGCTGATCCTGCAGGCCGGCGACGACAACGATCTGACGCTGATGGCAAATGGCCATACCGTGCTTCTGCTGCGCGCAGCGCTGATGAGCGTGCTGCTGTGGCTTGCCGCGCCGCTGTTTGCCCAAGCCTTCAGCCTGGTCGAGGCGACCACGGCCTTCCGTGCGGTGGCGCTGATCCCGTTGTTGAAGGGGTTCATGCATCTCGACTGCCGGCGCGCGCAGCGTCGCCTGGACAATCGTGCCGCGGTGCTGGTCGAGATCATTCCGCAGGCGCTGGCGTTGGCGGCGGTGTGGCCGGCCGTTGCTCTGACCCAGGACTATACGGCGGCGCTGTGGGTAACCGGCATCCAGGCGGCGGCGACCAGCATTGTCTCGCATCTGCTGGCCAGGACGCCCTATCGCCTTGCGCTCGATTCCGCCGAATTGCGCCGCTTCCTGCATTTCGGTTGGCCGATCCTGCTGAGTGCGATCCCGCTGCTGGCGGTATTCCAGGGCGACCGGGCGATCGTGGCGCGCTATCAGGGCGTGGAAGCGCTGGCTGGTTACACGGTGGCGTTCCTGGTCACCATGGTGCCGGCGACGCTTGCGGTACGGGTTGGCCTGTCGCTGATGCTGCCCCTTCTGGCCGGCACGGAAAACGCACCCGCCCGCCGCAATGAACGCTTTACACTGATGTTCGAAGTCTCCGTGCTGGCAGCCTCGCTCTATCTCGCCGGCTTCCTGATACTGGGCGGCGATGTGGTGCGGCTGGCCTTCGGGCACAATTATGACGGCTACGGATCGGTGACCGGTGCGCTGGCCCTGATGTGGGCGTTGCGGCTGCTGCAAGCGCCATTTGGGGCCTTGCTGATGTCGGCCGGCGACAATCGGCCGTTGCTGGTTGCCGGCGTCATTCGCGCGCTGGCGCTGATCCCGACGCTGCTGGCGGCTTGGTCCGGCATGGATCTGGCTGTGCTCGGGTTGTGCGGCGCCTTTGGCGAGCTTGCCGCCATTGTCTACTTCGCCTGGTGGATGCGGCGCGACTTCGCCCCCTTGAGCAAGGTCGTGCTGACGCGTACGGCCTTTCTCGGGCTGATCGTCTGCATCACCACGCCGTTCTGGCATGGCAATTGGGCCGATTTGCCGCTGCCGGTTGCGGGATCGATGGCGGCCGTGGTGGCCCTGTTTGTGGTCGCGGCCGCCGCCGCCATCATGCCCTCGACGCGGGCCGAGCTGCGGTCTTTTCGCGACGCCTCAGCTGGCGGATAGTGCGTCTCTCTGCGCCCTGCCGGGGGCCGGTTCGCCTGCTATGAGGTGGCGTGCGTATGCTGCAGCGCGCCATGCAGGAGGAACCGCCGGTGCTGTCCCAAAATGAGGCCGAGGCCGCTAACTCCCGATTGGGCCACGGGCTGTGGGACCCAGCGCTCGGCCTGTCCAGCCGGGGCATTTTCGCGTTCCTTGCACTGCACGTGGCGATCTGGACCGTCGTGCCGACGGTTGCCGGTTCGACCGGCGTCCTGCACATCGATATGACCGAGGCCTACGCCTGGGGACAGGAATTCCAGCTCGGCTACACCAAGCATCCGCCGGTTTTCCCCTGGGTCGCGGGGGCATGGTTCTCTGTCTTTCCGCGCACCCAATGGGCCTTCTTTCTGTTGTCGGCGGTCGCGGCGGCGGTGGGGCTGGCAGGGGTGTGGTTGCTGGCGGGACGTCTCCTTTCACCGGCGCATCAAACCGCGGCGCTGTTGCTATCGGTGCTGACGCCGTTCTTCAACACGCTGGCAGCAACCTTCAACGCCAATTCCATCCTGCTGCTGGTCTGGCCATGGACCGTCTATGCCTTTGTGCGCTCCATCGACACCGGGCGGCGCATCGACGCAATCTTGTTCGGCGCGCTGGCGGCGCTGGCGCTGCTGTCGAAGTATTCGTCCATCTTGCTCCTGGTGGTCTGTTTCGCCGCCGCTCTGCTGCACCCGCGCGCGCGCGGCTATTTCGCCTCGCCCGCGCCCTATCTGGCGATGGCGGTGGCCGGCCTGTTGTTCGCCCCGCATCTGCTCTGGGCGATTGGCAACCACTTGAGCACCGTGAACTACGTGCTCGAGAAGGAACACATCGGCCGCCTCGAGGGCTTGCAGCTGGCCACGACTTCGATGCTTGGCGCGCTGGCGTTCCTGGGGCTGGCGGCCCTCGCGTTTGTCACCGCGGCCGGGCGCAGTTGGGCCAGCTCCATCCGAGCGGCTGTGGTGGCCGCCGGTTCTCCGCAGTGGCGCTGGCTCACCGTGCTGGCGCTTGGCCCGAGCCTGCTGACAGTGCTGGCTGGACTTGCCATCGGCATCAAGGTGTCCTCGAACTTCCTCATCCCGGCCTTCTTCGTCATCCCGGTCGCCATCCTTGCCCACAGCGGCCTCGTGTTCGGGCCGGATCAGCTGAAGGTGTTGCGCCGCTTCGTGACCGGATGGTTCGTGGTCGCGCTGATCGGCGCGCCGCTGTTCGCCTTCGCCGTGTTTGCGCGCCAGTCGGACCTGACCACCGAGCCGCGCGCCGAGATCGCTGTCTATGCAACGCGCGCCTGGCGCGAGGCGACCGGGCGGCCGCCCACCATCGCCGGTGGCTCGGCCGCCTACGGGCTCGGTCTGCCGTTCTATAGTCCAGACCGGTTGCGTTACTACGATATCCACCAGCCCTCGGCCACGCCCTGGATCACGTCCGAAATGATCGCATCACAGGGTGTGCTGATCGTCTGCCAGGACGGCGATTCGACCTGCGCCGACAATGCCGGCAGACTGCCCGCGGCGTCGCGGCAACTGCTCCGCATACGGCTATCGCACCAGGTCCTGGCCTGGCGGTCGCCGGAGTTCGGCTTCGAGGTTCACCTGCTGCTGCCGGTGGCCAATCCCTAAGCCAACCAGCTATCGTAATCGCTCACCAGCAGATGGATCGGCGGCACGTCTTCTTCGATCTTGGAGAAGCGGCCGATCGGATCGCGGAACACGTTGTCGGTGAGGTCGTCGTTCACGGAGGAGACTTCACCGATCAGCACGTCCTTCTCCTCGCCCCAGAAGGCGTGCCAGACTCCGGGCAGCAGCGTCAGGCTTTCGCCGGGACTGAGGGTGAGCTTGCCGCCCGCCGGCAGACGGCGTTCGCGCGCATCGGTCAGCACACGCACTTCGGCCTTCTCGTCGATCGAGCCATCCGGCTTGGACATGAACAGCTCGAACACCAGCGTGCCGCCGCCGCGGTTGATGATGTCCTCGCCCTTGATGTTGTGGCGGTGCATGGGCGAATACTGCTTGGCCTTCGAGATCATGATTTTTTCGGCGTAGACCATGCCCCTGCCCTTGGCGAGGTCGGCCTGCGAACCGTTCCGGGTGGTGAGCAGCACCAGGCCGTATTCGTTGAAGCGCCCCTCGCCGAAATCCGTGATGTCCCAACCCAGCCGATTGGTCAGCAGCGTCGGACTCTGCGGCAGCGAGGCTTTCAGCTCGAACGGCGAGTAGTGCGCAAAAGGCGGCAGGATGAAACCGAACGAGCCCATGAAGCTCTTGGCCTCGGCGATGATTTTGTTCACTTCGGAACGGCGCATGATGGTCTCCTTCAGCGTCAAACTCAGGTGTCGGCGGCAGGAACTCCCTCTCCCCCGCCTTTTCGCGGGGGAGAGGGTGGCGCGTGGCGCCGGGTGAGGGGCAGATGCTTGCTCCGGGCCTGCCGCAACAAGCGCCGTCGCCTGCCACTGAGCGCCGTCCACGGAGCAAGTGTCTGCCCCTCTTCCGGCCTCGATTCCTCGGCTGGCGCCTCGGCGGCCACCTTCTCCCCCGCGAAGAGGCGGGGGAGAAGGCAGAACTACCCAGCTAATATCACATGCAGGCGCCGCGGCCCATGGGCGCCCATCACAATGGTCTGTTCGATGTCGGCGGTGCGGGACGGGCCTGATATCCAGTTGACCGTGCGTGGCAGCGGGCCGCCTAAGCGCAAGCGATCCCAAACATCCTCGTAGCCGCCAACCACATCGGCCCCGCGCACCACCACGATGTGCGTCTCGGGCAGGAAGTTCAACGTGGTCGGATTATTCGGGCCGGAGGTTAGCACCAGCGTGCCGGTTTCGGCCACTCCGGCAAAGGCCTTACTGATCGAGACCTCGTCGCTGCCTTCGGCGCGGCCGTTCAAGACCTCGATCTCCCACGGCAGGCCGGCGAGATCGGGATCGGACCCCATGCGCAGCCGGGCCGGGAGATTGTTGGCACGCAGATAGTCGGCGGCGAGCTTGGGCACATCGGAAAGATGCGCGGCCTCGGCAACCGTGATGCTGGCGGCCTTCAACCGGGCAACGAACGCGATCATCGCCTCGCCAGCTTGCACGGCCGCGCGTGCCGGGACGGTACCACGCTGGTGCGCCTTGATGCGCGCTTCGGCAGCCGACCGGCGCGCAGCGTCGCCCGCCTCGACCTTCAGCGACTTGCGGATGCCGGCAAGGATCGTGTCACGCGCGCTCATGACCGGACTCGCTGCGTCTGTCTCTCACGTTCCGCCCACAGATCGTGGAACGTGCGGCCCTCCGGCGCCGGCAAATCGCGGTGCCGGGTCCAGCCGCCGCCCAACGGCATCCAGCGCAAGCGACCCGTGCGGCCACCCATGATTTCCAGAACACGCGTACTGGAGCGCATGGCCAATCGATACCACCGCGGGCGAAGCGCCAGCCATCGCCAGAGGCCCAGCCCGATGCGCTGCGCCGCCGGCGCCTTGGCCATCGCGACCTGTTCCTCGCGGAAATGCCGCATCATGCCCGGCAGCGGGATCTGCATCGGGCAGACCTCCTCGCAGCGGCCGCAGAAAGGCGTGGCGTTGGGCAGATCCTTGGCCTGCATCGACCCCATCGAGCGCCGGCGTCAGCACCGCGCCGATCGGTCCGGCGTAGACCGCGCCATAGGCATGCCCGCCGATGGCCTGATAGACCGGGCAGTGGTTCATGCAGGCGCCGCAGCGGATGCAGCGCAGCACTGGCTGCAACTCGGTCCCCAGCATTTCCGAGCGGCCATTGTCGAGGATGACGACGTGGTACGCCTCAGGGCCATCGGGGTCGCCGGCGCGCTTGGGGCCGGTCGAAAAGGTCGTGTACGTTGAAATGTCCTGGCCGGTCGCCGAGCGCGCCAGCAATCGCACGATGGTGCTGACATCCTCCAGCGTCGGGATCACTTTCTCGATCGACGCGATGACAATATGCGTCTTGGGCAGGATTTGCGTCAGGTCGCCATTGCCCTCGTTGGTGACGATGACCGAGGTGCCGGTCTCGGCGATCAGGAAGTTCGCGCCCGTGATGCCGACATCGGCTGACAGGAAGCTGTCGCGCAGGATGGCGCGCGCCTCGGCCACCAGTTCGATGCGGCTCGGACAGGCTGCGGTCGGCGGCAAGATGCGTGTGCGTCCTGCGGAAGTCGGCCTCGACCTGCCCCTTGGTCAGATGCACGGCCGGGGCGATGATGTGACTTGGGATTTCGCCGCGCAGCTGGATGATGTATTCGCCGAGGTCGGTTTCCATCGGCGTAATGCCATTGACTTCCAGATGCTGGTTGAGGTGGATCTCCTCGCCCACCATGCTCTTGCCCTTGGTGACGGTCTTTGCGCTCGCCTCCTGGCATAACTGCAGGATAATGCCGCGCGCTTCGGCTGCGGTCGCTGCCCAGTGCACCTTGGCGCCCGCAGCTGTTGCCTTCTTCTCGTAGGCTTCCAGGTACACATCCAGATGCGCTAGCGTGTGGTCCTTGATCGCCTTGGCTTCGTTAGAGAGGTCACCCCACTCGGGCAGCATCGCTTTGGCCGCCGCGCGCTTGGCGACGAAATTGGTGCGCACATTGGAGAGCGCCTGCTTCAGCTGCGGATCGGCCAGCGCCCCGGTGACGCGCGTGTTGAAGGTCGTACCATCGGCGGTCATGGGCGTGGCCTTTCGCCGATAGCGGGCAGATCGACCATGCCGGCCAGCACTTCGGCGACATGACGCACTTGCACGGACGAACCTTCGCGTTTGAGCTTTCCCGCCATGTTGAGCAGGCAGCCCATATCTGCCGAGATCAGCAGATCGGCGCCGGTCCCGGTTACGTCCGCCGTCTTTTTCTCGACGATGGCGTTGGAGATATCGGGGTACTTCACCGCAAAAGTGCCGCCGAAGCCGCAGCAGGCGTCGCGCTCTTTCAGCTCGGTGATCGTCAGTCCAGTGACGGAATTGAGCAGCTGGCGCGGCTCCGAGCGCAGCCCCAGCTCGCGCAAGGCCGAACAGCTGTCATGATAGGTGGCATGCGCCGGAAACTGTGCGCTCACGGATTTGACGCCGAGTACATGGGTCAGAAAGGCGGTCAGCTCATAGGTTTTGCCCGCCACCGCCTTGGCGCGCGGCGCCCAGGCCGCGTCCCCTGCGAACAGCTCGGGATAATGTTTGCGGATCATGCCGCCACACGACCCGGACGGGACCACCACCCAGTCGAACGGCTCCAGCATCTCGATCACGCGGCGCGCGATGTTGGTGGCGGCAGGCCGGTCGCCCGAATTGTAGCCCGGCTGCCCGCAGCAGGTCTGCCCGGGCGGCACCACCACCTCGCAGCCGGCGTCTTCCAGCAGCTGCACCGACGCCATGCCGACACTGGGGCGGAACACATCGACCAGACAGGTGACGAACAGCGCCACGCGCTTGGCGTTGACGGGAGCGGGGCTTGGCATGCGGGGGATCCAGGAATGAACAAGGCCCGCCATAAGACGGGCCTTAGGGGAGATGTGTCGCGCAACAACCGGAAAAGCGCAACTATTTCGAGAAGGTCTTCAGGTAGGCGACCAGGTCGGTGCGCTCGGCTTCGTCGGGGAGTTTGAAGGGCATCTTGGTGGCGCCAACCGCGAGGTCAGGTTTGCCCTTTTCCGTCACGAACTGCTTCAGGAAAGCCCCTGGGTCGGGCAGGTACTTGATCAGGGCCTCTTCCGTCCACACCAGACCGAGGTCGCTCGCGGACTTGTTGAGGGTCGAATAGGTGTAACCTTCAACGCTACCAGCCTTGCGTCCGACAATTCCTGTCAGCGCGGGCCCCACGCCATTGGCCGCGCCGTCGCCGATCTTGTGGCAGGCTTGGCACTTTCGGAAGATCTTGGCGCCGTTCTCGGCGTCGCCAGCGGCAAGCGATGGGGAAGCGAGCGACAGGACGGCGGCGGCGACGGCAAATCGGCGGATCATACGATGCTGCTCCTTGGACTGGGGCGTTTGCGTTGCCTGAAGTTAACGCCTCAAAAGGGCGTTTGGTTTGTTCGCCGCGCCAGTGCGACCTTGTGCCTTACGGCAACAACCGGCCCGGCGACGGGGTCAGCAGTTCACCATAGAGATCGATCCGCCGGTCGCGGAACACACCCCATTGGCGGCGCAGCTCGGCGATGGCTTCCATGTCGAGCCCTGCCGTGATCACACATTCGCTCACCCGGTCGGCCTCGGCGAGCTTGGCACCGGTATGGTCGGCGATGAAGGACGAGCCGTAGAAGATTACGTCGCAGGTTTCTCCCTTTTCCACCCCAACCCGGTTGGCTGCGATCACCGGAGTCAGGTTGGCCCCGGCATGGCCTTGCATGACACGCTGCCAATGGTCGCGGCTGTCCCAGGCCGGGTTGGGCGGCTCGGAGCCTATGGCGGTCGGATAGATCAGGATCTCGGCACCCTTCAGCACCATGCAGCGGGCAGCCTCGGGGAACCACTGGTCCCAGCACACCGCCGCACCGACCTTGCCGATCGAGGTATCGAACACCTGGAAGCCGGTATCGCCGGGGGTGAAGTAGAATTTCTCCGAGTAGCCCGTCCCGTCGGGAATGTGGCTCTTGCGGTAGCGTCCGAGGATCTTGCCGTCGGCGTCGATCATGGCGAGCGTATTGAAGTCCTGGGTCCCGTCGCGCTCGTAGACCGATGCCGGCAGCACGACGTTGTGTTTCTTGGCAAGCCCTGAAAGGCGAGCGATGGTTGGATGGTCGGCGAACGGCCTGGCCCGGGACTTGTGCTTGACGTCCACATCCTTGCAGAAATAGCGCCCTTCCAGCAATTCCTGCAGCACCACCAGCCGCGCCCCGCGCCGCGCCGCCTCGGCAACTTGAGTCTCGATCTTGGCGAGGTTTTGCTCGATGTCGTCGGAACAGGCGATCTGCACCGCCGCCACGATCAGGTCCGCCATTGGAAGTCTCCATGAGTTCTTGTGTTTGTCGCCGTTTGGCGCGACTCTAGCGCCAGGATTGCTCCACCCAAAGAGGAGACTGCGTCATGCGCTGGTTCATGCGAATACTGATTGGCTTGGTCCTCATCGTCATTGCCTTTTCAGCCCTGGTGTCGATCCAGCCCGCTGCCTTCAAGATCACGCGCACCGCCACCATCGCGGCGCCGCCCGAGAAAGTCTTTGCCGCCGTCAACGACTTTCACAATTGGCAGGCCTGGTCGCCCTGGGTCGAACTGGATCCTACCGCCAAGGCCACCTTCGAGGGACCGGCGGCGGGACCGGGCGCGAAATTCGCCTGGGCCGGCAACGACAAGATCGGCGAGGGCCGCATGGAGATCAAGGAGGCCAAGCCGGGCGAACGGGTGTTGATCAAACTGGATTTCGTCAAGCCGATGGAAGGCACCAGCGACACCGAATTCACCTTCAAACCAGCGGCCGGCGCCACCGAAGTCACCTGGACCATGACCGGCGAAGATGGCTTCGTCGGCAAGGCCGCACGGTTTTTCATGAACCTCGACAAAATGGTCGGCGGCGATTTCGAGCGCGGGCTGGCCAAGTTGAAGACGGTGGCGGAGGCGAAATGAGGCCGATTTGGTAGGGCAAAACTGCTCATGCCTGTGACTTACGGGCCACATCAACGGGGAATACACACAGGTCGAGAGGCATAATTGCCATTTGACCATGCAGTCGTCAGGGGGGGGTACGACCGAATCACTTTCAATCAGTATTCAGTCTGTAAATTGAGTAAGGGGGAGTGGTTGCGATGAAGTTCGAGTACGCTCTTTGGTTTGGCAGTTGTTTCAGGTCTTTTTTCGAGCGGCGCCGGTCCAGGCGCAGCAGGTTTACAACTGGAGCGGGTTCTATATCGGCGCCGAAGGTGGCAACGGCATCGGGTCGCAGCGATTGGAATTTTGTTTCGTTCACGAACGAGCATGATGGTGGTGTTTTCGTTTTAGAAGCCATTCCCTAGGCGGATCCGACGGAGCTTCAAATTTAACGGGCGGTCTGCTACGGTGGGCATGTTGGCTTCATGAATCAGACTGGGCGGTTTGGTTCTCGGCGTGGATGCCGCGTAGGATTGGACCAATATCAAGGGGCAAGTTCGATCTACGATCCATTGGACGGATCACGTACGGTCGAAGTACGACTATGATTTGACTTCGATTGGCGACACTCAATGGGCGTTTGGGTGTCGCCAATGGCCGTTGGCTGGCCTACGCGAACGGGCGGTTTGGCATTTCGCGTAATCTGAGCGTGAAATTATCTGGTCACGCTGCGAAGATGTGAATCGCCATCTACGTGAACCAAGGGAAGCGCACAACGCGATATGGCTGGGATGCAGGAGCGGGTATCGCGTATGCTGCAACAGATACACCATAATTATTGGAGCCGAGTATCAACCATGTGGATCTTGGGTCAACCGATGTCAACTGTGAAAGCTACTTTGCGAAGGTGGCGGCTGTTTCGAGACAAGTTGGCCTGCATCCGACTGTGGATATGATCAAGGCCCGTGTCAGCTACAAGTTGAATCCCGGCGGCAACTGATCAATCTGACAGCCGGTGAACCAATCACCTCTCCATACTCCGATTGCTAGCGGACGGGCCCACTACGCCCGTCCATTTTCATTGAGTGGTCGTCGCAGCATTGAGGCGACCGATGGGTTGCAAAGGTTGAAGTGTTGGCGGCCCGGTACTGTCCGGGAAATAAGGCCGTCGCCCGTCCACAAGGCCGATTGGCCGATCCCGCGCCAGTCGTTATAGCTGTCGCATCCACGATGATCAGCGGGAGCGGCGGCACTGTGAAGAGCGCGAAGAGCAAGCAGCGGCCGCAGCAGCCAGA
Source organism: uncultured Alphaproteobacteria bacterium (assembly GCA_963732765.1). Lineage (GTDB taxonomy): Bacteria > Pseudomonadota > Alphaproteobacteria > Rhizobiales > Hyphomicrobiaceae > JANYHF01. Next base: position 26,311 of record CAVTAS010000003.1, read on the forward strand.
CGCGCTGGACCAGGTTCTGCAGTCGGCCGACGACACCGACGGCATCGACCCGCCCGCCCCTTCCGACGATCCATCCCGCTTGCCCCAGTCGCCGTCACGCCCATGATGGCGCAGTACACCGAGATCAAGGCGGCCAATCCCGATAGCCTGCTCTTCTACCGCATGGGCGACTTCTACGAGCTGTTCTTCGAGGACGCCGTTGTCGCTTCGGCGGCGCTGGGCATCACGCTCACCAAACGCGGAAAACACCAGGGCGCCGACATCGCCATGTGCGGCGTGCCGGTGCATGCGGCTGACGACTATCTGCAAAAGCTGATCCGCAAGGGCTTCCGGGTCGCGGTCTGCGAGCAATCGGAAGACCCCGCCGAGGCCAAGAAGCGCGGCGGCAAATCGGTCGTGCGGCGCGACGTTATCCGGCTGGTGACGCCCGGAACGCTCACCGAGGACACGCTGCTCGATGCGCGGCGCAACAATTTTCTCACCGCGCTGTTCCAGCCACCCGCCGCCAAGGGCGAGGCGCAGCGGCTGGCGCTGGCTTCGGTTGATATTTCCACCGGCGAGTTCCTGGTCAGCGACATCGCCGCCGACCGACCTCGGCAGCGAACTCTCCAGCCTCGCCCCGTCCGAAATCGTGGTCGCCGATACTATCGTGGGCGAAGACTGGTTGAAATTGGCGGCGAGCTACACCGGCTCGTCGCTGACGCCGGTGCCCAAGGCGCACTTCAATTCGCTGAGCGGCGAGCGTGATCTGAAAGCGCGGCTGGGCGTGGCCGATCTCGGCGGCTACGGAACATTCTCGCGCGCCGAACTCGCCGCCATCGGCGGTGTGCTGAAATACATCGACCTGACGCAGCTTGGGCGGAAGCCGACGCTGCAGCCGCCGCGCCGCTCGGGGCCGGCGTCAACCATGGTCATCGATCCCGCGACCCGCGCCAATCTCGAGTTGATGAAGACCACCGCAGGCGAGCGGCAGGGCAGCCTGCTTCACGCCATCGACAAGACCGTCACCGGTGCGGGCGCGCGAAAACTGGCGGGGCGACTGGGAAGTCCGCTGAAAGATGTCGCCAAGATCAAGCAGCGGCTCGATGCCGTCGGGCTTCCTGGCCGACGACACCATGCTGCGTCAGATGCTGCGCGAAACGCTCCGTAGCGCCCCCGATATCGCACGCGCGCTGTCGCGGCTGTGCCTGACGCGGGGCGGCCCGCGCGACCTCGCCGCCATCCGCGATGGGCTGACGGCCGCCCTGGCGCTGCGCGACCGGCTGAACGGCGCCGGGCGCGACCTCGGGCTGCCGATCGAACTGGACTTCATCCGTACCCGTCTCGGAAACTCCGCGCTCTCCCTGCGCGAGCCGCTCAACAACGCCTTGGTCCAGGAGCCGCCCGTACTGCGCCGCGAGGGCGGCTACATTCGCGACGGCTTCCGCAAGGAGCTCGATGACAACCGCACTTTGCGCGACCAGAGCCGCCAGGTGCTGGCCGCCATGCAGATGCGCATCCAGGAAGAGACCGGCATCAAGGCGCTGAAGGTGCGGCACAACAATGTGCTGGGATTCTTCATCGAAGTGCCGGCGGGCCAGGCCAAGGCGCTGCAAAGCCCTCCGCATTCGGAGAAATTCTTCCACCGCCAGACCATGGCGGGCGCGATGCGGTTTTCCACGGCCGAACTGGCCGATATCGAAGGCCGCATCACCTCGGCGGGCGAGCGGGCGGTGGCGCTGGAGCAGGAGATTTTCGACGAACTGGCCAACGCCGTCGTGAAACAGCAGCCGGAACTGACGTCGCTCGCCAATGCCCTGGCCGGATTGGACGTGGCTTCAGCCTTGGCGGAACTGGCCGTGGATCAACGCTACGTGCGCCCCGAGCTGGACGACAGCGCGGCCTTCGAGATCGAGGGCGGGCGGCATCCGGTTGTCGAGCAGGCGCTGGTGGCGTCGGGCGGCACATTCATCGAGAACGATTGCGTGCTCGGCCGCGCAGGGGCGAAACCTGCGCGGCCGTCGGGTCCGAAAGGAAATCTCGCGCAAGGTGGCACACCTTACGACATGCCCGGCTTCGATGCCGGCGACGATCCGCGCCTGTGGATTGTCACCGGCCCGAACATGGCCGGTAAATCGACGTTTCTGCGCCAGAACGCGCTGATCGCCATTATGGCGCAGATGGGCTCGTTCGTTCCGGCCAAGCGCGCGCACATCGGCGTGCTCGACCGCCTGTTCAGCCGCGTCGGCGCGTCGGACGATCTCGCGCGCGGCCGCTCCACCTTCATGGTCGAAATGGTGGAGACCGCCGGCATCCTCAACCAGGCCGGCCCGCGCTCCCTGGTGATCCTCGACGAAATCGGACGTGGTACGTCGACCTTCGACGGCCTCTCCATCGCCTGGGCCGCCGTCGAATACCTGCACGAAGTCAACCGCTGCCGGGCGCTGTTTGCCACCCACTATCACGAACTGACGGCGCTGGGCGCTAAGCTCCCGCACGCCGCCAATGCCACTATCGAAGTCAAGGAGTGGCAGGACGAAATCGTGTTCCTGCACAAGGTCATTCCGGGAACGGCCAATCGCAGTTACGGCATCCAGGTGGCGAAATTGGCTGGCCTGCCACGCGCGGTGACGGACCGCGCCGGGGAGGTCTTGCGGCTGCTTGGAGGAGGAGGGCCAGAAGGCGAGCCCGGAGGATCTGATTGCGGATCTGCCGCTGTTTGCGGCTGCGCGGCCGGTAAGCGTGGTCGGTGGATTGGGCGCGCCCGCCAAGCCATCGCCGGCGCTTGAAGCCCTCGGCGAAATCAACCCCGACGACCTGACCCCAAAGCAGGCGCTGGAGGCGCTCTATCGGTTGAAAGGCCTGTCATGATAACGCTGCGTTCAATGCATCGTGTATGCGGTAACGAGTGGTTGAATGGCATGTGTACGCAAGATGTCGTTCAGTTACAGCCGTCAACTGGCAAAGGAGAATGCCCATGAAAATCGCTTCGAAGACCGGCGCTGCGCTTGCTTTTGCCGCCGCTGCAATGATTGGCGCTACCGCTGTTCCCGTGTTGCAGACTGCCCCGGCCCAGGCCGCAGAAACGATCAAGTGCTTCGGCATCAATTCTTGCGCCGGCCACGGCGGGAACAATTCCTGCGCTGGCAAGGGCGTGGTGTCGACGACCAAGGCGAACTGCCTGGCAAAGGGCGGCAAGATCGTCAGCTAGACGCCTCTGCAAGAACCTCTTGTCCGCCGGCCGGCAGTATGCTGTCGCGACCGGCGGAGCTTTTTGACCTGGTCCAACAAGGGATGCCTGACATGGTAGCGCCTCTTCCCCGTCCCGCCAACCTCGGCTTCGGATTGGGTCTGCGGGCGCAGCATTATGACGACATCCTGGCGGGTACCCCTGATGTCGATTGGTTCGAAGCGATCTCCGAGAACTACTTCGGCGACGGCGGACGGCCACTGCAAACCCTGTTGGAAATTCGCGACCGCTATCCCGTCGTTCTACACGGGGTTTCGTTGTCGATTGCCACGACTGCGCCGCTCGATATGGCCTACCTCGACAGGCTTAAGCGGCTTGCGGCGGTGGTCGAACCGAAGTGGGTCTCCGATCATTTGTGCTGGACCGGCGTACACGGGCACAACCTGCACGACCTGTTGCCCATACCCTACACCCGCGAGGCGCTGGATCACGTCGTGGAACGGGTCAGCCGCGTGCAGGAATTTCTCGGCCGCCGCATCGCGCTTGAGAACGTCTCCAGTTATGTCGCGTTTGCCGGTAGCGAAATGACCGAGTGGGAGTTCATCTCCGAACTTGCGCGCCGCACTGGATGCTGGTTGATCTTCGACATCAACAACGTTTTCGTGTCGACTTTCAATCACGGCTGGAGCGCGCAGGACTTCATCGATGGCGTGCCAGCCGGCCAAGTCATCCAGTTTCATCTCGCCGGCCACGAGGACAATCTCACCCACCTGATCGACACTCATGGCTCAGCCATAATCGACAAGGTGTGGGACCTCTACGCGGCAGCCGTGCGCCGGTTCGGTGCTGTCTCCACCATGATCGAACGCGACGAGAACATCCCGCCCCTGGCCGAAGTCGTGGCCGAACTGGACCGGGCCCGTGCAATTTCCGCCCGCGTCTTAGGGGGATCATGAGCAGCCCCCATCCCTCGACCCTTCCCTTGGCCGAGCTGCAGGCCGCATTTCAGGCTGCCATCTTGAGCGATGATCCGGCCGTACTCGCTGCAATCCTTGAGCCCCCCCTCGAAGCCCGAGACCGACTGCTTGGCGTATACCAGAACGCTTACCGGCAGCGGCTCCTGGGCGCGATTGCCAACGGCTATCCCTTGTTAAGAGCGCTGACCGGACCGGAGCGATTTCAAGAGATTGCTGCATCTTACATCGCTGCCAATGTCTCCACCTCCCCCGACATGTCGCAGTATGTTGCGGGGCTCCCGGGCCATCTGGCCAGCGCGACGCCTTGGCCAGCCGAACCGCTACTCGCGGAGATGGCGCGGCTTGAAGAAACCATTGCGGCCGTATTCGTGTCTGCCGACGACAAGCGCCTGCAACTGGCTGACCTGGGCGCGCTGCCGATTGAAGCCTGGCCGGACCTCGCTTTCGCGCCGGCCGCCGCAACCTGCCGCCTGGATTTTTCCACCAATGCCTTCGCCATCTGGCTGGCTCTGTCTCGCGCCGAAGCTGCGCCTGATGCGGCAGCCCTCGCACAGGCCGAGCATATCATCGCTTACCGCCCCGAGTGGGTGGTCCAGCTGCGCTCGATGCAGCCAGAGGAGGCGATGATGTGGGATGAAATGGTGAGTGGACGACCGTTTGGTGAGCTGTGCCAGAGTGTTGCTGAGCACGGAGGCGAGAATGGCGCGGCCGGTCGGGCGGCCGCCTATCTTGGTGGCTGGGTCGGCGCCGGCATGCTCGCAGCTTAGGATGCTGCCGTACTTTGTCAGCACGATGTTATATGCTCGCCCCATGTCCCGCGCCTCTCGCCTGCTTGACCTCCTGCAGCTTCTGCGCCGTCACCGCCAGCCGGTGAGCGGGCAGACGCTTGCGTCCGAGTTGGGCGTGTCCCTGCGCAGTCTCTATCGTGACATCGACACCCTGCGCAGCCAGGGCGCCCATATCGAGGGCGAGGCCGGCGTTGGCTATGTGCTGCGTCCCGGCATGATGCTGCCGCCGCTGATGTTCACGCCTGAGGAGATGGAGGCGATCCTGCTCGGCTCCAAGTGGGTGGCGCAGCGGGCCGATGCGCGCCTCGGCGAGGCGGCGGAGAATGCGCTGGCCAAGATCCGCGCCGTTTTGCCAGCCGATATCGCATCGAGCATCGACGGCGGTGGGCTGACTGTGGGGCCGGGCCAACCGATCATCACAGGCACCATCGATCTCGCGATCATCCGTGACGCGCTTCGCAAGGAGCGGAAACTGAGCATCGGCTACGTCGATCTCAGCGGCGAGGCGACGGAGCGGATCATCTGGCCCGTGCTCCTCGGGTTCTTCGATCAGGTCCGCATACTGGCAGCCTGGTGCGAACTGCGGCAGGACTTCCGGCACTTCCGGGTCGACCGCATGCGCACACTCGTGATGCTTGATACTGGCCTGCCGCAGCGCCGGCGGTCTTTGATGAAAGAGTGGCGCAAGCTCGAGGGATTGACCGGGCACTTTGGCGCCTGAGGTTCACTACTGACAAAAACTGACATGACCCTGTCGTATCTCCTAGACATCGGCGGCGATGACGCCGCCCAACTGGAGGACGAAAGACATGCCGAAGTTCAGCCATGTAATCTTGTATGTGACCAACGCCCAGGCGAGCGCCGAGTTCTATGTTCAACGGTTGGGCCTGCCGAAAATCGAGGTGCATCCGACCTTTGCGATGCTCGGGCTCGGCGCCAACTCCATGCTCGGCCTGTGGCAGAAGGACGAGGTGCACCCCAAGCCGTCGGTGCCGGCGGGCGGATCGGAAATTGACTTCACCGTGATGGACGACGCCGAAGTCGAAAAGACGCACAAGGATTGGGCCAAACACGGCGTCGAGATCATCGAGAAGCCCAAGAGGCTCGACTTCGGCTACGCCTTCACCGCAGTCGATCCCGACGGCAACCGCATTCGCGTCTTCGCGCCTGCGGCCAGGTAGATGCTGCAATCAATCAACGCATGTGTTGACAATCAACACATGCGTTGATAATAAGAGCCATGACCGATCCGCGTTCAGCCCTGCACCTCGTTCCGCCCGATACGGGGCCTGACGAGGTGCAGCTGGACGCGGTGTTCTTTGCGCTGTCCGATCCGGTTCGGCGCGCAATCCTGCAGCGCCTCGACGGCGCAACCGTCACAGTCGGCGAACTGGCCGAGCCGTTCGGCATTTCTCTGCAGGCCGTCTCGCGGCACATCCAGGTGCTGGTGGCGGCCGGTCTTGTCAGGCAGGAACGCACCGGCCGCATCAGCCGCTGCCGCCTGGAAACCGGGCCGATCCTGGCCGCCACGGTCTGGCTCAGCCGTTACGCCAAGTACTGGGAAGCCCAATTCGAAGGGCTCAAGCAGGCGGTCCTGGCGGCCGAGGCGGCCCCCAAGCCGAAGTCGAAACGCAAGCGTTGATACCAGCCAAGGAGTTGCATCATGCAGTATGCTGAAGGTAAGAAGACGATCGACGGATACCGCAAGGACATCATGGCGCTGCGCGAGAAGATGCGCGCGGCGCGGGACGCCATCGAGCCGGCATCGGTCGCGGATTATCAGCTCACAGATGGGTCTGGTCCCGTCAAGCTGTCGCAACTGTTCGGCGACAAGAACGAGTTGATTGTCATCCACAACATGGGCAATTCGTGCGCCTACTGCACGCTCTGGGCCGACGGCTACAATGGCGTGGCCGACCATCTCGCCAGCCGCGCCGCCTTCGTGGTGGTGAGCCCGGATTCACCGGAGGCCCAAAAGAAGTTCGCCGACAGCCGCGGCTGGACATTCCGCATGGCCAGCCATGGCGGCGGGGCGTTCGCCGCCGATATGGGGTATAAATCGGAAAAAGGCGGCTGGCTGCCCGGCGTCTCCGTGTTCCGCAAGGACGGCGGCAAGATCGTCCGTGTCTCCGACACCCCGCTCGGTCCCTACGACGATTTCTGCAACGTCTGGCACCTGTTCGACATGCTGCCGGGCGGTGCGGCCGGCTGGGGCCCGAAGTTCAAGTACGGTTGACCTTCCTTCTCCCCCGCTCCTTTGCGGGGGAGAAGATGGCCGCCGAGACGCCATAGCGTCGAGGAAACAAGGCCGGATGGGCAGCCGCTTGCTCCGTCGCTGTGGCACGAGGGCCCGAGTCAGCACCTGCCCCTCATCCGGCCGTCGTCCTCCGCGCATGCGCGTCGGCGGCCACCTTCTCCCCCAAAAATGGGGGAGAAGGAAAACAGCACCGCGCTTATGCTGGCGCCGATGCGCCTTCGCGGGGATGACGAGGCTTTGGGTACCTTTTGTGAGTGCCAGAACAGGAGCGTCAGACGCTGCGATAGAGCAGGGCAGCTGGCTTGCCAGCGCGGTCGGAGTAGATGACTTCCGGCGCGCGAAGCCAATCAGCTTTATCAAGAACATCCCGGCACACCGGATTGACATAGAGCAGCCGAACCGGACGTTTTATCCGTTTCACGCTGTCGCGAATGTTGCCGGCAACTTGCGCGAACAGCTCGCCGCCAAACGGATTGTACAGGTAGAACACCGTGCCGCCGCTGCAGTCGAAGTCGGTGGCGCTGCCTTGCATCACGCCGAAAGTCCGCGCCTTGCGGCCGCGCATGACTTCGAGATTGCGCTGCGCCGCCGCAGCATGGTGCGGCGTGATCTCGACACCGGCGGCGCGGACGATCGGCATGCGCGCCGCCAGGCACAGCACCCGTCCCCGGCCGCAGCCGATGTCCATGAAGCAGTCGTCGGCCTCGAGCGGCAGAGCGGCGAACAGTTTGCGCAGCACGTGATAGGCGGTCGGCCGGCAATCGTCGCCGCCGGTATCGACGCCCAGCATGCCGTCCCAGATGCGGTCGGCGCTATCGGCCAATGCAGTCCTGATGCTTCGCATGCGAGATCCCCGCGAAGGACGTGGCGAATTGCTTGGCCCAACTCCTCGTCTGCCCACAATAGACCTGAAGAATGAATAACAAATGCAACCGCTGCGGGTTACGCGGAAACAGCTGTATCGAACCGACTTCGGATCAAACGCGGCCACCTGTTCATCGATGGGCAACCATGACGGCCCGCCTGGGCGCGGATTAACCGGTTGCTAACCACTCTCGGCGTAACCGTATCGCCTGGGGTTGCTGGCGTCGATGTCGACTAGCGGCCCCCGCGTTACGGCCAGATGTATGGAGTAGGCCTTGTCGGTTGGCGTAAAGGTCTCTGCAAAGATTGTCGTCTGCTTCGCCCTGCTGCTGCCGGGCTTGAGCGGATGCGCGAGCATGACGCAATTCGGCTTTGCTCCGGCGGCCGATGTCAGCCTGGCCAAGCTCGACCGCATCTACCGGCTGGGCGTGGGCGACAAGCTGAAGGTGGAAGTGTTCGGCGAGCCGGAATTGACCGGCGAGAGCGAAGTCAACGTCTCGGGCAACATTTCGCTGCCGCTGCTGGGTAATATGCCGGCCAAGGGCATGCCGCTCGACCAGTTCGCCGATACGCTGCGCCAGAAGCTGCAGCAGGGCTACATCAAGAACCCGCAGTTGAACGTGCAGGTACTCAACTATCGCCCGATCTATGTGCAGGGCGAAGTCCGGCACGGCGGCGAATTTCCGTACAAGCCGGGTCTCAGCATCGCCGACGCCGTTGCGCTGGCGGGCGGCTATACCTATCGCGCCGTCACCAACTCCGTCCTGTTACGCCGCCAGGGCGAGGCCACCGGCCGCAGCATCCCGATGGACGGCAGCATCCCGGTGCTGCCGGGCGACAATCTCCTCGTCCAGGAACGCTTCTTTTAACCCTTGGTTGCTGCGATGAGTTTGCGTGCCTCCCTGAAGAGTCTCGCGGCGGTCCTGCTGCTGTGTACAGCGACGCCTGCCGCGGCCCAGGAGATCGGCCAGGACGCGCTTGGCTATCTCGGCACCTTCGCTTTCGCCGATTCTCTGAAGACCTGGGACCAAGCCAAGGAGTTCGGCGCCGAGTCCGTGCTCGATCACACCCGCGACGGCTTCCTGCCGGTCGGCGTCCGCTTGCCGGGCGGGCATCTGTTCTTCCCCTCGGTGCAGGTCAAGACCGAGTTCGACGACAACATCTTTCGCAGCCCCGACAAGGTTGGCGATCTGCGCACCACGCTGTCTGCGAACGCCGAACTGCAATCGAACTTGCCCCGGCACATGGTCAAGCTGACGATCGGGGGCGACCGGGTCGATTTCAAGGACCACCAGAATCTCAGTTTCACAAACGGCACGGCACGCGCCGACTGGCGACTGGATCTGAACGCGGCCAACTCGATCGGCGGCAGCTTCCAGACCGGCCTCAGCCACGACGACAACTTCCTGCCGGCGGCCCCCGATGTGGTCTCGTCGGCCGTCCCGGTCTGGTCCAGCCGCGCCGCCATCGGCTACATGCACGATGCTGGGCGGACGGCCTTGGCTGTCGGGGCGGATTTTCAACGCACCTATGTCTACGACACACCAACCTACGGCGGTGGCATTGCCGACGAATCCAAGGGCGACAACGACGACTTGGGCGTCTTTGCTCTGGCAATTTACCGCTTCTCGCCGGGCTACCAGGCCTTTGTCGCGGGTCGAATCGACCACCGGACGGCACTGCACGAGCGCGCGGCCTACAGCAACAACGACAATTACCGGGTGGAAACCGGCCTCGTCTATGAGGTTAATCCACTGCTGAAATTCAATGTCATGGCAGGCTACAATTACGTCAAACACGACAGCGATCTGCAATACAATTTCGGCACCACGATCTTCAAAGCCGGGCTGCAATGGCTGCCGACGCGCCGCCTCACCGTATCGCTGAACGCCAGCCGCCAGCTTGAGCAAACCCTCAAGGCGCCCGAATTCGGACAACTCTCCGAAATCGTGCAGGCGCGGCTCCAATACGACATCTATCACAACATCATCGGCCGCGCCGACGCCTCGGTGGAGCGCGACCAGTTCATTGGCAGCACGCGCATCGACAACGTCTGGAGCGCCGGGGTTGCATTGGATTATCTATTCAATGAGAACCTGGTCTTAACCTTGGGCTACGAACATAGGGAACGGGCTTCGAACGACTTTCAATACAGTTTCGACGACAACCGGATCATGGCGACCTTGAAGCTCAGCCAGTAGTCCGCATACCGGGGCAGCATGAGCGCTGAGGACGAGGAGAGCGAAGAGGGCGGCGGCTCCAGCCTGCCTAGCCTCGGCGACGTCGTGCGCCTGCTCAAGAAGCGCAAACTGATCGTGCTCACCACGGCCGTGCTGATGGGCGCGGGCAGCCTTGGGTTGCTGCAGCTCATCACGCCGCAATACCTGGCCTCGGCCACCGTGCTGATCGATCCGCGCGACCGGCACGTCGCCGACATCAAGGACGTCACCGGCGATCTGGTCGCCAACAGTCCGACCATCGAGAGCGAAACCGAGATCATCCATTCGACCGGCGTCGCGGCGCGGGTGATCAAGGACTTGAAACTCGGCGACGATCCCGAACTGCTGAAAGCTCCGGGCCTGGGCCTGCTCACCGCCATCCGCAAGGCCATCGCGCGCGCCACCGGCCAAGACAAGCCAGTTCCCGTGCGCGCCGGTTCCATGGCCGAGCTGATCGAGGTCACCGACGACAAGTCTCTGCGCCCCGACAATCCGGTCGAGAGCTTCGTTACGCGGGTTTCGGCCGAGCGCGTGCGCAACTCGTTCCTGATCCAGATCGGCTACAAGTCGAAGGATGCCGACAAGGCGGCACGGATCGCCGACGCCATCGCCGAGACCTATGTGAAGATGCAGGTCGAAGCCAAAATGCGCGCCGCCGCAGAGGCGACGGTCTGGTTAGACAAACAGACCGCCGAGCTGCGCGGCAAACTCAGCAAGGCTGAGCAGGCGGTCGCCACCTACCGCTCCGAGCACAATCTCTTCAACAGCGAAGGCCAGCCGCTCGACGAGCGGGAAGTCGGCCGCCAGATGGAACAGCTGACGCTGTCGCGCAACGCCACGGCGGAAGCGCGCGCGAAGTACCAGCAGGCGCGCCAGATCCTGGACAGCAACGCCGACATCTCCACCATCGGCGAGGTGCTGAAGTCGCAGTCGATCACATCACTGAAGACGCAATACTCCGAAGCTCTGCGCCAGCAATCGTCGGCGGCCGCGCGCTACGGCGCGTTGCACCCGAACATGATCAAGGCCGATGCGCAGCTGGAATCGACGCGCTCGGAGCTGAAACAGGAAGTCGAGCGCGTCGTCACAAACCTGAAGTCCGAGGCCGAGCAGGCCGAAGCGGCGCAGGCGGAGCTTGAGGCCAACCTCGACCGCACCAAGCAAGACCTGTCGAGCAAGAACAGCAAGAACGTGCGTTTGCATGAACTTGAGCGCGAGGCGACGGCGTCACGCGAGATCTACGAGAACTTCCTCAAGCGCGCGCAGGAAACCCAACAGCAGCAGAACCTGCAGGCGCCCGATGCGCGCGTGGTCAATCATGCGACCGTTCCTGCCGCTCCGGTCTCGCCCAAGAAGGTCCTGATCATTGGCGGCGGCTTCGGCGGCGGCGTCGCGCTCGGTCTGATCCTGGCACTGATCACCGAATTCCTGTTCCCCAGCTTCGTGCGCACCAACGACATCGAGAAAAGCTTTAAACTCCGGCACATCACGACCATCGCCCGCTTCGACAAGGATGCGCGGGACATCGGCCCCTCGCTTGCCGAACTGCGCACCATTCTGGTCGCCCCCCACTCGGCTCTGGCACAAAGTGTACGGACGATCCGTGTCGCAATCGGCAGGCAACGTACCGGCCGGCAACAACAGATGGTGCTGGTAACCTCTGCGCTTGCCGGCGAGGGCAAGTCGGTCGTCGCCTCCAACCTCGCGCTGCACTTCTCGCTCTCGGGGGTCCGCACCCTGCTGATCGATTGCGATCTCAGCGGCCGGGGCCTGAGCCCGCTGATGCTGCCGAACGGCGGCATGTCGCTTTACGATGCGCTGATGTCGCGGCTGCCGCTGCGTTACGCCATTGTGCGCGAAGCTGCGACCGGTCTGCATTTCCTGCCCGGCATCACCAAGTCCAAAGGTTCGATCACCCCGGCCGAACTCCTGGCCTCGCCGCTGATGGCGGCCGCGCTGAAGAAACTGGCGCAAGAGTTCGAGATCATCGTGATCGACGGCCCCGGCTTGCTGCCAAGCGTCGATGCGCGGATCCTGGCCGAATTGTCCGACCAGATCGTATTCGTCCACAAGTGGGGCGTCACCCCGCAGGCGGCAGCGCGGCAAGCCCTGCGCGCGCTTGGACGCAGCCTGAACAAGGTCACCGGCGTGGTGCTGAACCAGGTCGAGACCGACCAATTGAGCAGCGACGAACCCCTGGCGACCGCGACCGCCGATCCCAAAGGCAAGTTCCGCCGCGAACCAAGTTTGGCCGCATGATGAGCATCTCCGCCACCAGCGATTACGGTATCGAGGACCTGCCCGGCGGGCCTGCTGGCAACAGCTTGCGGCCGCGCTGGTCGCGCAAGGTCGCCATCGATCTCATCGCCTTTGCCGACACTCTGGCCTGCCTTGGCGGCTCGGTGCTGGCGACGCTGTGGTACTGGGGCGCCGCCGACTTCCACGGCGGCAACGGTATTGCGGCCATCGAACTTGCATTGATGTCCGCCGCGGTCGGGCATTTCGCCCTGCGCCAACTTGGCCAATACGACGAAGCCCGCGTTCCAGCGGTCAACATCCATCCGGGAGAATTGGCGCTGGCGCTGTTTGCGGCCTTCGCAACGGTACAATCGGTGTCGTTCACGCTCGGGGCGGCGCAGGCTTTCCCGCGCGGCTGGCAACCCTTGTCGCTGCTGCTCGGTGGCGGCTTATTGTTCAGCTTACGGATGACAGCGCGCAGCTTCATGGCTCCCTATGCGCGCGTTGGCATGTTCGACGCAAACCTGGCCATCTACGGCGCCGGCGAAGTGGCGCGCGCCGTGGTGGCGCATGTGGAGCGCGGCGGTTCCGGCCTGCATCTCACCGGCATCTTCGACGATCGCGCCAATTCGCTGCGCATCGATGCCGATGGCTTGACCATCACGGGCGGCCTCGCAGCGCTGATCGAGGCGGGACGCGCCGACCACATCGACGAGATCATCATCGCCCTGCCGCAGTCAGCCGGAAAACGCATCGCCGATATCGCGCGCAAGCTGGAGCACCTGCCAGTCCGCATACGCATCTGTACCCACATCGCGTCCGATCTGGTCGATGCGCAGTTGGCCGCGCACAAAGTGTCCAGCGTCGGTCCGGTCGGATTGCTGGACGTCAAGTCCAAGCCGCTGATCGACTGGGCCCCCTTCGCCAAGCGGCTGGAAGACATCGTCATCGGCATCCCGGCGTTGTTTGCGTTCGCCCCGTTGATGGTACTGATCGCTATCGCCATCAAGCTCGATAGTCCGGGTCCAGTGTTGTTCCGTCAGAAGCGGCACGGCGTGAACCACCGGGTCATCGAGGTGCTGAAGTTCCGCTCCATGCGTGTGGCCGAGGACGGACCGGTTGTGAAACAAGCCACGCGCGACGACCCGCGCGTCACCCGCGTCGGCCGTTTCATTCGCCGCACCAGCCTCGATGAGCTGCCGCAGCTGATCAACATCGTGGCCGGCGATATGTCGCTGGTCGGCCCGCGTCCGCACGCGCTGGTGCACAACGAGCACTACGGCGAGATGCTGGAGCGCTACGCCAACCGCCATCAGGTCAAGCCCGGCCTCACCGGCTGGGCGCAGGTGAACGGCTATCGCGGCGAAACGCAGACCCCGGAGGATATGCGCAAGCGGGTGGAATACGACCTGGTTTACATCACCAACTGGTCGCTGTTGATGGACCTGCGCATCCTCGCCGCAACGCCCTTCTACGGCTTCACTAACAAGAACGCGTTCTGACAGTCAGCTTACATTCGTCACCCCCGCGCAGGCGGGATCTATGCAAGCCAATTGCGGTCTCCGTTGGCACAAAGCAAAAAGAGTGATTCAAGGACTATGTTTCCTGGATCACAGCGCACGGCTAATCTGATGGTTGCATGGATCCCCGCCTGCGCGGGGATGACGAGCGTTCGCCGGACGACCAACTGCGCGTCTCGTTGCTATAGTGCGGGCACCTAGCCATGGCCGCCAAGAAACCGCGCAAGCCCAGGATACCGATACCGATCCTCTTGATGATCATCGGCATCATTGCGCCGATCGAGTTCTCGCCGATCCTGGGTACACTGACCTTGATGCCGCATCGTTGCGTCATCCTGATCTTCCTGATCCCGTCGCTGATCAAGCTGTTCTCGGGCAAGGATATCCGCTGGGCGCACTACGACCTATTTTTCATCCTGTATGGATGCTGGGTCTTGTTCGCCTTCATGATGCATCTGGAAATGACCGCAGGGCTTGCCACCGGCGGTTCGCTGATGATCGAGTGTACCGGCGGCTACCTCGTCGCGCGCGCCTACATCCGCACCTACGACGACTTCATCACGACACTGAATGGGCTGTTCTATTCAATTTGTTTCGTCGGACTGCTGGCGCTCCCTGAAGCGATTACCGGCTTCCACTTCGTCCACATCTGGCTGAAGGGGATCGGCACTGTCCAAGTTGCCGCGAACGACGAAGTGCGCTGGGGTTTGCACCGCTCCTATGCCACCTTCAACCACCCGATTCTCTATGGCGCCTACTGTGCAAGCCTGCTGTCGATGGTCTGGTTCACTGCGACCAGCACTGGCAAAGGCATCGGCAAGGCCATCGCCCTCATCGTTGCAACCTTCTTCGGCCTGTCGTCGGCGCCGCTCAATACGCTGGTCATGCAAACCCTGCTCGGCGGCATTCACCGCGCGACCAAGCGCTTTCCAGGCCGCGTGAAGATCTTCGGCATGTTCCTGCTGGTGGTGTACATCCTGCTCGCGCTCTTTTCCGATAAGTCGCCGATCGCCCAGATTGTGACCCGCATTTCAATCGATCCGGAGACGGCCTATTACCGCACTCTGATCTGGGGCTTTGGCATGGACAACGTCTGGGCCAATCCTTGGCTTGGGCTCGGCCTCTCGCCCTGGGTGCGTCCAAAGTGGATGCCGTCGGACAGCGTCGACGCCTATTGGCTGAACGTGGCCATGCAGATGGGCCTACCGGCCATCGCGATCCTCATCACGGCGATCTGGACGCTGATCGCCCGCGTTCACAAGCGCGGGCCCGGCCAGCGCCCGCAGCACGAACAGCGCGCGGCCATCGGCTGGACGCTGTCGTTCATCGCCTTCACGCTGGCGGGCATGACGGTGCATTACTGGAACTCGACGCATACGTACTTGTTCTTCCTGCTCGGCATGAGCGGCTGGCTGGCCGATCCGGTCAAGGCGGCGGTTGCGGTCAAGGTCAAGGCCGGCGCGAAAGCCAAGTCAAAGAAGGCGCCGGTTCCGATCCGTCCCGATTGGACGCACCCGCCCCAACCCGGCCCGTCGTTGCCCGAGCCTGCCTATGTGGCGCGCTATCTGAACGGTCTCGATCCGCAAGCCGCGAGGTGATAGGACTCCGGATGCAATCTCCGGAGTCCGTGAATGCCGCAAAAGTCTGTCCGACTGTTGGTAACGCGCCGCCTGCCACAGGCCGTGCTTGACCGCGCCGCGCGCGACTACACCGCGCTGCTGAACACCGACGATAGTCAGTATGCCAACGAAGAGCTGATCCGCCGCTGCCAGGACGCCGACGCCGCGCTGATCTGCCTGACGGAGAAGTTCACCCCCGAGGTGATCGCGGCGTTGCCGGAGCGCCTGCGCATCCTCTCGACCTTTTCGGTCGGCACCGATCACATCGATTTGGCGGCGGCCCGTGCACGCGGCATCAAGGTTGGAAATGCACCGCACGGCGTCACAATCGCGACGGCCGAAATCGCTATGATGCTGATCCTGAATTGCGCCCGTCGCGCGCCCGAAGGCCAGCGACTGATCGCCGATGGCAGGTGGGTTGGTTGGGCGCCGACCTTCATGCTCGGCCAGCGGCTGGACGGGAAGAAGTTGGGCATTTTCGGTTTGGGAAAGATCGGGCAGGCCTTGGCCAAGCGGGCAAGGGCCTTCGATATGGAGATCCACTACCACAATCGCCGCAGGCTTCCCGAGAATGAGGAAGATGGTGCAATCTTTCACAATAGTTTCCAGGAACTTGCAGCAGTTTCCGACTTTTTCTCACTCAATTCTCCATCGACTCCTGAAACAAAACACATCCTTCGCAATGACACGATCGGCTGGCTGAAGCCGGGCGCCGTGGTCATCAACACCGCGCGCGGCGACCTGGTGCGCGATGCCGACCTGATTGCCGCGCTCAAGGACGGACGCGTTGCCTATGCCGGGCTGGACGTTTTCGAGGGTGAACCGAAGCTCAACCCGGGCTATCTGGGCCTGCCCAATGTGATGCTTTTGCCCCACATGGGCTCATCCACCATCGAAGCCCGCAACCAGATGGGTTTCGAGGCGCTCGACAACATCGATGCGTTTTTCAACGGCCGGCCGCTGCCATTTCCAGTGGCGTAGGCTACAAGACGACAACCCATCGAACGATCTGAAAGGACGCACCATGAGCACTCCCGCAGGCGTTATCATCACTGGCGCGATGCAGCCCGGCTTCGAGCGCGTTCTGACGCCGCAAGCGCTCGGCCTGATCGCAAGCCTGCATCGCAAGTTCGACAATCGCCGCAAGGACTTACTGGCCGCTCGCATCGAGCGCCAGACGCGCTGGGACGGCGGCGCGCTGCCCGAATTCCTGCCGGAAACCAAGGCCATCCGCGACGGCGATTGGCGCGTCGGCGCGATACCCGCCGACCTCCAGGACCGCCGCGTCGAGATCACCGGCCCGACCGACCGCAAGATGATCATCAACGCACTCAACTCCGGCGCCAAGGTGTTCATGGCCGATTGCGAGGACGCGACCTCGCCAACCTGGGCCAATGTGATCGGCGGCCAGCTCAACATGATGGACCGCTGGCAAGGCAAGATCGACTTCACCGATCCGGCCAACGGCAAGACCTACAAGCTTGGCCCCAAGCCCGCCGTCCTGATGGTGCGCCCGCGCGGCTGGCACCTGATGGAGGCGCACATCAAGGTCGACGGCGCGGAAGTCGCCGGCGGCATCGTTGATTTCGCGCTCTATCTGATCCACAACCACGTCGCCCAGAAAGCGGCTGGAACCGGGCCTTACTTCTATTTGCCCAAGCTGGAGAGCCACCTGGAAGCCCGGCTCTGGAACGACGTTTTCGTCGAGGCGCAGAACGCGCTCGGGCTCCAGAACGGCACCATCAAGGCCACCGTCCTGATCGAGACGCTGCCGGCCGCTTTTCAGATGGACGAGATCCTCTTTGAACTGAAGGACCACATCGTCGGCCTCAACTGCGGCCGCTGGGATTACATCTTCTCCTTCATCAAATCGCTGAACGCCAAGCCGGAGTTCGTTCTTCCCGACCGTGGCCAGGTGGTCATGGGCAAGGCGTTCCTGAAGGCCTACAGCGACCTCCTGATCAAGACCTGCCACCGCCGCGTCGCCTTCGCCATGGGCGGCATGTCGGCCGCGATCCCGAACCGCAAGGACGCCGCCGCCAACGAGAAGGCCTTTGCAGCCGTCGCCGCCGACAAGCTGCGCGAAGTCACGGCCGGCCACGACGGCACCTGGGTCGCCCATCCCGACTTAGTCCCCGTGGCCGAGACGGTCTTCAACCAGCACATGACCGGCCCGAACCAGTTGTCGGTCAAGCGTGACAACGTTCACGTCGCAGCCACGGATCTGCTGGCGATCCACGACGGCACGCGCACGGAGGACGGCCTGCGCCTCAATATCCGCGTCGGCGTGCAATACATCGAAGCCTGGCTGCGCGGCTTCGGCGCGGTGCCGCTCTACAATCTGATGGAAGACGCCGCCACCGCAGAGATTTCCCGCACACAAGTCTGGCAATGGATCCACCACGCGGCCAAGCTCAGCGACGGCCGCACCGTCACGGCGGCCATGTTCGAAGCCTGCCTGAGCGACGAAATGACCAAACTGCGCGAGGCCCTGGGCGCGACAACCTACGACGCCGGCCGTTTCCCCGAGGCCATTGGCCTGTTCCGCAAGCTGGCGACCGACGAGGTGCTGGATACGTTCCTGACGCTGTCGGCTTACCGGCTGATTGCGTAGAGGCGGACGGTGCGGGGCGCCGCCAACGCGAGGGGCTTTCGAAAGGACCTCACTAATATTCTTGATCCCAAGCCGGCAAGCCAGCCCCCGCCGTCACCCCTTCGCTGCCGTCTCCACCGCGTCCAGCACCACGTCGAAATGCGGGAACAGCAGTTGTCCGCAGTTGGGAAAATCGACCAGCTTCAGGTTTGGCAACTCGTTGCAGAACTCCTTGACCGTCTCAAACGGCGAGAACGGATCTTCGTGGCCGGCGAACAGCGTGATCGGAGCTTTGCAGGCGCGCAGGTCCCCGGTCCAGTCGCCGGAGAAATTGGCGATGGTTTCAGCAGCCATGATGCGGTGAGCAGCGTGCATCGGCGAAAACACGATCTCGCTGCCGCGGATCATGGCGTCGAGCGTCGGCCCGTCATCCAGAACCCTGAGGTCGGCCTTGCTATCGCCCATGACCGTTTGCAGGAAGCGCCTTTCGCCCATACGTTTTGCCGACCCGAACAACACCAAGCCCAGGTAATGCATAGCGCCCGGGGCGTAGCGAGCGTTCATGATGACAAAGCGGGTCAGTTTCGTCATCCGCTGATAATGCTCTGGGCGACTCGCCGGCATTGGTGCGCCGCAGGCCAGCAAGGCGCTAATGCGTTGGGGCATGGCCTTGACCAGTTCGAGCGCGATGCGGAAATCGTCGGCAATGCTGAGCACCGGCAGACGGGCGATGCCGAGGCGATCCAGCAGGACTTGCGTGTCTGCAGTGGCGACCTCATGGACATGGCGGCCGCGCGGTGGCGGCGAGGAACGGCCATAACCTGCACGCACTGGCACGATCATGGTGAGATCGCGCCGCAACAGATCCTCTTCATGCTGAGGAGGCAACCGGGTGGTGCCCAGATTGCTCGGCAGCAACAGGAACGGCGTCCCCGCCGGAGCGCCGATGATCAGATAGTCCAGCGCGCGCCCGTCGGGCAGCAGCAGGGTGTGATAGACGTTGCCGTTCGGCGAGGTGTAGACTGGCCCACGCGCGTCGTAGCCAGCGTCGTCTGGGGCCAGCATGTCAATCAACCCGAGCGACATGCGGATCAGCTCGGTCTGAGTGCGCGTTTCGGTTTTGTCGAGCAACGCGCGGACGTGGCTGCGCAAGGTCGCTTCCGAGCGTCCGGTGGCGGCAGCGATCTCCTTCACTGATTGGCCCAGCACCAGATCGCGCAAGGCTTCAACTTCCGCCTCGGTGGCGCCGAAGGTGGCGCGCAGCACATCGCCGATGCGGCGCGGCCAGCGTACCACCGAGGTGATCACGCCGACGTGGTCCGGATTGCCCTGCAGCGAAAAGATCAATCGCGCCATGATCGGTAGCGGGTTGTCGCGACGTGCCAGGCGCATCACGCAAAGCTCGCCCGCGCGCGCGACTGCAGTGCCCTGACCGAGCTGGTGTGCGAGCGCCTCTTCGTCTTCCTCGGTCAGTCCGAGCGCGGACAGATACTCGCCAATCCGCAGGCCGAAGGCCGACTTGGCCGCCGAATTGGCCGATAGAATCTTGCCGTTGCGGTCGGCGATGAAGGCGGCGCTTGCCAGCCGGTTGGTCCACCCCTCCACCACCGGTTCATTGTCGACCACATAGCCTTGCAGCACCGCCTCGACGCGCTTGACGTGAGCGAACAGCTTTGGCTCGGCCAGCAGGCCCGACAGACTAAGCTCCGGCGCACCGCGCTGCAGCGCCTGCGTCCAGGCGTCGACCAGTTCCTCTAACCGCTCAGGGGCAACGACGATGTCGTAGATGCTCTCGACGAGAGGCGAGTGATCCGTTTGTGACAGCGACATTTCGAGAGCCAACTTGGATGCAAACGCATGATCTGGGACTATCCTTAACCCAATTCTGTGAAAGCTGGGCGAAAAAGCAGCCAAGCGGCCCTCGTCGCCGTGCTCGGTTGCCCCGAGGCTGGCCCATATCCTGCCCCTTGGCGCGCCGCGGCAATTCCCCTAAAGCTCTTGTCAACCAGCCACCCCCGACCCGGAGCCCGTCCCGCCATGGCCAAGACCACCGCCACCCGTACGCTTTATGACAAGATCTGGGACGACCACCTGGTTCACGAGGCGGCCGATGGTACCTGTCTGCTCTATGTTGACCGGCATCTGGTGCATGAAGTTACCTCCCCGCAGGCCTTCGAGGGGCTGCGCATGACCAAGCGCAAGGTGCGCGCGCCGGAGAAAACGCTGGCGGTGGTCGATCACAATGTGCCGACGACGGACCGCTCCAAGGGCATCGAAGACCCCGAGAGCCGCACCCAGGTCGAGACTATGGCGATGAACGCCAAGGAGTTCGGCATCGAATATTTCCACGAGCGCGATAAGCGCCAGGGCATCGTACATGTTGTGGGTCCGGAGCAGGGCTTCACGCTGCCGGGCACCACGATCGTCTGCGGCGACAGCCACACCTCGACCCATGGCGCGTTCGGCGCGCTGGCGCATGGCATCGGCACATCCGAAGTCGAGCATGTGCTCGCTACCCAGACGCTGATCCAGACCAAGGCCAAGAACATGCGAGTTCGCGTCGACGGCACGCCGCCCAAGCATGTCGGCGCCAAGGACATCGTGCTGGCCATCATCGGCAAGATCGGCACGGCAGGTGGAACGGGCCATGTTATTGAATATGCTGGCGAAGCCATCCGCGGCCTCTCCATGGAAGGCCGCATGACGGTCTGCAATATGTCGATCGAAGGCGGGGCGCGCGCCGGTATGATTGCCCCTGACGAGAAGGCCTTCGCCTATCTCAATGGCCGCCCGCGTGCGCCAAAGGGCGAGGCCTGGGACAAGGCCATGGCCTATTGGGCTGGTCTGCGCTCGGACGACGGCGCGCATTTCGACAGCGAGATCGTGCTCGACGCCACCAAGCTGCCGCCAATCGTGACCTGGGGCACAAGCCCCGAAGACGTGCTGACCATCGACGGCCACGTCCCCGACCCCTCAAAGCTGACCGATGAGAACAAGCGCGCAGCCATGCAGCGCTCGCTCGACTACATGGGCCTCAAACCCGGCACCAAGGTCACCGACATACCGCTCGACGTGGTCTGGATCGGTTCCTGCACAAACGGCCGCATCGAGGACCTTCGCGTAGTCGCAAAGGTAGTCGACGGCAAGAAGGTCAGCGACAAGCTGGCCTACGCCATGATCGTCCCGGGATCGGGGCTGGTGAAGGCGCAGGCCGAAGCCGAGGGGCTGGACAAGATCTTCCTGGCCGCCGGCTTCCAATGGCGCGAACCTGGCTGCTCGATGTGCCTGGGCATGAACCCCGACCAGCTGAAACCGGGACAGCGTTGCGCCTCGACCTCGAACCGCAATTTCGAAGGCCGCCAGGGCTACAAAGGCCGCACACATCTGGTCTCGCCGGTGATGGCGGCCGCAGCCGCGCTGGCCGGAAGGTTTGTCGACGTGCGTGAAACCTTGATCTGAAATTGGCTATTGCTGCACTGCAGCATGAGGACTAAGGTGGGTTCGAATTCGGGGGCAGCGGCGGAGCTTGTCATGCGTGCATTTACTCTGATCGCCTGCCTGGTTGTTCTGGCAGCACCGGGCGCATCGTTCGCCGCTGACGCGCCGCCGCGCTTCACACTTGCGCCGTCGGCTAATGGTTTTGTCAGGCTTGATACCCAGACCGGACAGGTGTCCGAATGCACGGGTACGCCGTCTAATCTGGTGTGCAAATCCACGCCCGACGAGCGCGCGGCGCTGATGGCGGAAATTGACCGGTTGCAGGGCAAGATCGACGCATGGGACGCAGCGGCGCCCGCGCCGGCTGCAGACCAGAAATCGCTCGAACTGAACATCCCCGACGACAAACAAGTCGACAAGGCGTTCAACTTCCTTGAACGGATGATCAAGCGTTTCAAGGGGTTGGTCGAAGAGATGCGCAAGGAACCGAGCCAATCGACGCCGCTGTAACGACGGACCAGTCGCACCGATGACCCCGTTCGTACAGGAACGTACCGAGCTGACGTTCGACATCGCAGGACCTGCGATGCTTGAACTGACATCGGAGGTCGCCGAGTGGCTGGCGCGGGTCAAGGCCCGCGACGGCCTACTGACTGTCTTTCTGCGTCATACATCGGCATCGCTGACCATTCAAGAAAACGGCGATCCGAAAGCCCGCAGAGATCTTATCGATGCCTTGGCGCGCCTCGCGCCCGAAAGTTCTGCCTACAGACATAACGCCGAGGGCGCCGACGATATGCCCGCGCACATCAAGGCGATGCTGACCTCGGTCAGTCTGAGCATTCCGGTGTTCGAGCGGACCATGGCGCTTGGCCAGTGGCAAGCCATTTTCTTGCTGGAGCACCGCAAACGCCCGATGCCGCGCTCGGTTCTGCTGCATTTCATAGGGTCTTGCGGCTGAACCATCGGCCGTCCTGGTCGTGCGCCGACCCATGCGAATCCGGCATTTCTGCTACGCTGCGCGGTCATCAGTAGTCACCACAGTCGGAGCACCACTTGAAGTTCATGAACCGCGCAAGCCGACATGATTATCGCACTGAACCACTTGACTTTATACGCCCCAAGGTGGAAGAGGTGCTGCTAGGCGATGCGTCCGGTTTTTGTTGTGGCCGATCCTAGTTTTGAGTGCCCCATGACGACCACCTCGACTGACATGACCAACACGGATGGAATTTCGCTCGCACTACGTGCGTTCCCTTATGCGAACCCGCTCAACACATCGGACCGCAATAGGAGACTTGGTGTGTCTGGCATGGCGCCCGCTCCAAGAACGCACGCTTCAAGTGCGAAGGAAATGTTCGATACGACTCCTGGCCCCATGACTAATTAGAGCAAGTCTGGCCTCCCGAACCCGGGCTATGGCCACTGGCGATATCGTGCGCGATCCGGCACCTATCGTTCATGTGACGTCCACGGATCGCCAGGCGTTCCCAACGCTTGGAACGAGCCCCACGCAATGTGCGACCAAAAGTAGAATGTTCAGATCAGGTATGCGTGCATGAGCATCGACCATCAGACAGCCGATAAAACCCTGTCGCAAGCGAATGACGCCGCGACTTGGCCAATGACCAACTGGTACGCCATCGCTCCGATCGCCGCCGTTCTCGACGCCGCCTCGATTGTTGGCGTCGCCAGTCTGAGCAGCCTTGGCTACAATTGGGCGGCTTACGGCGATCCGATCCGGCATGGCAGCGACGTGCATTTCAGTCTTGAGATCGCGTTGTTCTATGTCTTCGTACGGGTGATGCGGGGCGACTACTCCTATGCCACATTCGTAACGCAGCACTTGCCGATTGGCCGCATCGCAACCGCCTGGCTCATGGCCTTCCTGGCCTTGGCAGCGACCGTGTTCCTGCTCAAGGTCGGCAGCCACTATTCGCGTGGCGTGGCGCTCAGTTTGTTTCTGGTCGCGCCCTTCATGCTGGCCTTCCAGCAGAAGGTTCTGTCCGATTGGCTGGTCGCTTCGTCTCGCAAGGGACGCTTGGCGGCGCGCCGCGTGTTCGTGATCGGCGAGGCCCGCGATATCGAGGACTACCGTCAGTCGTCCGACGTCGGACGAACAGGCCGGGCCGTGGTTGGTGTCTTTTTGCTTGGCGATGGATCCGACCCGGACATTGAAGCACGGCAGTTGGCCGCGGCAGTGGCGCGCGCACGAGCGTGCGGGCCGGACGACATCCTGATCGCATTGCCGATCAGTCAGGCGACACGCATCCAGTCCATCGTCGAGACATTCAAAGTGCTTCCGGCCTCGATTCAGCTTGGCGCCGATCTCCTGCTGAAGCGCTATCCGGCTTTGCGCACGCTTCGCACTGGCAGCTCGGCCAGCCTCGAGCTGGTGCGAGAGCCGCTGACGCCGCTTGAGCAGCTGGCCAAGCGCATGTTCGACATCGCAGTGTCAGGGACGGCGCTGGTGCTGCTGTCGCCGCTGTTTGCCGCTGTTGCCATCGCCATCAAGTGGACCAGCCCGGGACCGGTGCTGTTCCGCCAGGACCGGCATGCCTACAACCGCGCCCCGTTCAAGATCTACAAGTTCCGTACGATGTTGGTCGGCAGCGATGCTGGCGAGTTCCAACAGACCAGGCGCAACGATCCGCGCGTGACCTCGATCGGCGCTTTCCTGCGGCGCACCAGCATCGACGAGTTGCCTCAGCTTCTGAACGTGCTGAAGGGCGATATGTCGATTGTCGGACCGCGCCCGCATGCCATCGCTCACGACAACATCTTCGAGCACCGAATTGATCAGTATGCCCGCCGTCACAACATAAAGCCGGGCATCACCGGTTGGGCGCAAGTGAACGGATTCCGCGGCGAGACCGATACCGAGGAAAAGATGCGCGGCCGCGTCGAGCACGACTTGGCCTATCTCGACCATTGGTCGCTGATGCTTGACATCAAGATCATCGTCATGACGGCTTTGAGTTTGAAGGCGCATACCAACGCACACTGATCGACAGTGCAAACCGGATACCCGATCGAAAAAGGGCGACACGCAAGTGCCGCCCTTTTTGCGTTGAGACGTGAACCGATCAATCCGCCTTCAGCTGATCCTTGACCTCGTCGCACTTCTTGTCGGCGAAATCGTTCAGCATCGAGGTGAACTGGCCGGACAACATTCCGGTCTTGTTGTCGATGCCGGTGATCGGCCAGATCACGCCCTTGGCAAGCAGCGGCGCTTCGATCTCGCCCCACTGCAGCTGGGCCGCGGTCGCCTTGCCGTTCTCGAACGTTACCTTCGGCGTCAGCGAGACCTTGAAGACATACTTTTCGGCCGTCGGTCCACGCTCGATGTCGCAAGTGACGGTGGTCGGCTCGAAGGCCGCCTCATACTTCGGCTGGGTCATGGCCGACACCAGAACGGCGCGTTTCAGTTTGATGTCCGACTGGCAGTGCACATTCTCCCACGGCCAGCTGACGTGCCCCTTCTCAAGCATCTTGTTCAGCCCGGCCTTGGGCACCGTCTGCACGACGTTGCAGGCAATGTCGGCGCCCTCGGCCTTTTTGCTGCGCAAGGCCGAGCAGATCTCGATCTTGCAGGCCTTGCGGCCCTCTTTCTCCTTGGCCAAGAGATCGTCGAGCGCTTTGTCGCCGGTCGATGCCGGAGCGGCATCCTCCGCCAAGACGGCGCCGGCTGGCATCGCCAAGGTTGCAGCAAGAAGGGCCGCGCTCATCGTCATCCAAGTGTTCCGCATACTGTCCCCGGATTGCCTGATTGGTCCGCGCCCACCAGAGCAAGCTCCGGCGGCGCGGCACTTGATATGCCTGACAATTGCGGCATTGGGGCATCGCCAACTGTGGCGACTTGCCGCCACGGCACCGGATATCCGGAAAGCTATTTCGCCAGCCGGTCCAGTTCCTTGACGATTGCCTTGCCCATCTCGGATGTTCCGACCTTGCGGCGGTTGTCCTGCATGATGTCGCCAGTGCGCAGGCCCTGCTCCAGGACGCCTGTGACGGCCTTCTCGACCATATCGGCGGCCTCGCCCATGTCGAAGGAATAGCGCAGCGCCATGGCCAGCGACGTGATCATGGCGATCGGGTTGGCCATGCCCTTGCCAGCGATGTCGGGGGCAGAACCGTGCACGGGCTCGTAGAGTGCCTTGCGGCGGCCCCCACCTGTCTTGGTATCGTCCGGCGCGCCAAGCGAAGCTGAGGGCAGCATGCCGATCGAACCCGTCAGCATTGCCGCCTCGTCTGACAGCATGTCGCCGAACAGGTTGTCCGTGACGATCACATCGAACTGCTTGGGCGCGCGTACCAGCTGCATGGCGCAGGCATCGGCCAGGATGTGCTCGAGCTTGACGTCCTGGTAGTCCTTGGCATGAACTGCCGTCACCACCTGGTTCCACAGCACGCCGGAGCGCATGACGTTGCGCTTGTCGGCCGAATGCACCTTGTTGCCGCGCTTACGGGCCAAGTCGAAGGCGACGCGTGCGATGCGGTCGATCTCGTGCGTGGTGTAAACCTGCGTATCGACCGCGCGCTTCTCGCCGTTCTCCAGCGTCACGATCTCCTTGGGCTCGCCAAAGTAGACGCCGCCCGTCAGCTCGCGCACGATCAGGATGTCGAGACCTTCGACCAGCTCCGGCTTCAGTGAGGACGCGTCGGCCAGCGCCTTGTAGCAAATGGCAGGACGCAGATTGGCGAACAGCCCCAAGTCTTTGCGCAGGCGCAGCAAGCCTGCCTCTGGACGCACCTCGTAGGGGACCTTATCCCACTTCGGGCCGCCGACGGCGCCAAATAGAACGGCGTCGGCCTTCAGCGCCTTGCCCATGGCGGACTCAGAGATCGCCACCTTGTGCTTATCGTACGCCGAGCCGCCGACCAGGTCCTCTTCCATCTGGAAGGTCGCCTTCTTCTGCGTGTTCAACCAGCCGAGCACGGTTTTTGCTTCTGCCATGACTTCGGGGCCGATACCGTCGCCGGGGAGCATGAGAATGTCGAAGGATGCCATGGAAGGGACTTTCAGCGCAGGGTGGGAGATTTTTCGCATCTGCTGCGAATTCGGTATCAGACGGTTATTGCGCCTAACACAAACTGACAAGGGTGTCGTGGCGACCGCGATGTTGATGGGCCTCATCGTGCCGTCGCCCGGCGCACTGGCTGAGGAGGCCAAGCCCATCGAGTTGCAGCTCCCCATCGCGTGCACGCCGGGGAAGGATTGCTTTGTGCAGAACTATCCCGATACCGATACGGCTAAGGCCGCGGCACGCGATTTCGTCTGCAGCCAGGCCACCTACGACGGCCACGATGGCACCGATATCCGAGTACTCTCCGTCAGGGCAGCTGAGGGCGTTAAGGTTCTCGCGGCCGCCGCAGGCAAGATACGCGGCATGCGCGACGGCGAACCGGACCACCTAATGCGGTCACAGGCCGACAAGGCCGCCGTGAAGGGACGCGAGTGCGGCAATGGCGTCGCGATTGTCCACGACGGCGGTTGGGAGACCCAGTATTGCCATCTGCGCCGGGGTAGCCTGCGAGTGCGTTCGGGCCAGCAAGTGGCGGCAGGAACGGAACTCGGCGAGGTCGGCCAATCTGGAGAGACCCAATTTGCCCATGTCCACATCACAGTGAGACACAACGGCAAGGCGATCGATCCTTTCACAAGCTTGCCGCTAGGCCAACAACCGGCGACCTGTCCGGCAGCGGGCGGAAGCGCCCTGTGGGCTCCCGACGTCACGACCGCTTTGGGGGCTCCGGAAACAGTCGTTCTGGAGACGGGCTTTTCCGACATAGCCCCGAACTCCGATGAGCTGGAGCTTGGTCGGGCCAACGGTGCAGCACTCGGCCTTGGTTCGGATGCCGTGATATTTTTCGCCAGGATTATGCATCTAAGGGCCGGTGACCGCGTGCGTATGCGCATCGTCTTCCCATCTGGCCCGCCGCTTGATCAGACCTCGGAACCCAGCGCCCGCGACCGAGCCATTCAGATCTTTGCCGCCGCCCGCAAGCGTACCAGCGCCAGCTGGGCCAGCGGCCGGTACCAAGGCACCGTCGAGATCTTGCGTGCCAGCGCAAGCGTCGCCAAAGTTGAAGCGGTCGCTGACTTGAAATGAAGCTCGGCAGCTTACGCCGCCATCGATTCCTTCGGTGCGGCGGCGCGCACCTCGTCGTCCACCCGATCCTCGAAGCGGGCGAAGTTGCGCTTGAACAGGCCAACCAGCCGGTTCGCTTCGGCGTCATAGGCCTTGGCGTCAAGCCAGGTGTCGCGGGGCGTCAGTAGACGCGGTTCGACGCCCTCCACGGCATAGGGCACCTCAAAGCCGAAGATCGGGTCACGTCGCATCGGTGCCTTCGTGAGCGCCCCCCAAAGAACGGCATCAAGCAGCTTGCGCGTGGCGCCAAGCGGCATCCGGCGCCCGCCCTCGCCCACCCGACCACCGGTCCAGCCGGTGTTAACCAGCCAGCACGCAACCTTGTGTTCGGCGATCATGCTGCGCAGCATGTTGCCATACACGCTCGGATGCCGGGGCATGAAAGGCGACCCGAAACAGGCCGAAAAGGTCTCCTTGGGCTCGGTGACGCCTTTCTCCGTGCCGGCCACCTTAGCTGTGTAGCCGGAGAGGAAATGATACATCGCCTCGCTGGGCGTCAACCGGGCTAGCGGTGGCAAAACGCCAAAAGCATCAGCCGTCAGCATCACGATGTTGCGCGGATGTCCCGTCGTTCCCGATAGCTTGGCATTGGAGATGTAGGAGATCGGATAGGCGCCACGGGCGTTCTCCGCCAAGGAAGCGTCGCTGAAATCGGGCCGACGGGTCTGGGCATCCAGAACCACGTTTTCCAGCACCGAGCCGAAACGGTTTACCGCCGAGAAGATCGCTGGCTCCGCCTCGGGCGACAGGCGGATGGTCTTGGCGTAGCAACCACCTTCGAAGTTGAAGACGCCGCTGGCCGACCAGCCATGTTCGTCGTCGCCGATCAGAGCGCGCTTGGGGTCGGCCGAGAGCGTTGTCTTGCCCGTGCCCGAAAGGCCGAAGAACACGGCTGCATCGCCCGCCGGCCCCTCGTTGACCGAGCAGTGCATCGGCATCACGCCGCGCTCGGGCAGCAGGTAGTTGAGGTAGCTGAATACCGATTTCTTGATCTCGCCGGCGTAGGACGTGCCGCCGATCAACACCAGCGCGTTAGCCAGATCGCAGGCAATCACCGTCTCGGAGCGCACGCCATGGCGCGCCGGATCGGCCCGGAAGTTGGGCAGATCGACGATCGTCATGTCGGGCTGGAAATCCGCCAACTCGGCGGCCGGCGGCCGGATAAGCAGGTTTCGGATGAAGAGCGCGTGCCAAGCGTATTCGCAATAGACGCGAACTTTCAGGCGGTGCGACGGGTCGGCGCCGGCATAGAGGTCCTCGACAAACACCGGCCGTTCCACCGGCAGCGCCAAAATATGCCTCTTGAAGTCCGCCAGAAGCTCCGCAAAGCGGTCTGGCCGCATCGCTTTCGAGTTGTCCCACCACACCGAGTGTTCCGTGACGGCATCACGCACCACGAACTTGTCGGCAGCGGACCGGCCCGTATGCTGGCCAGTCTCGACGACCAGGGCGCCGGTAGCTGTCAGCTTGCCACCACCGCGCCTGAGCACGTGTTCGTAGAGTTCCGCAGGACCGGCATTGCGCACCTGGCGCGTGGGGTCGGCGAGTAGTGTCATCGTCGTCAGCCTCCAAAGAGAACCACGAACTGGAAATAACTCGCCTTAGTAGCTTAGCACATCGGCAGGCCTCGCGGTTCGAGACTTTTAGCGGGAATAAGCATGCTCTGGGCGGCCCTTGCCACCCATCCAAAGCGCTTTGGTGCTCTGGCTGCGGCACCCAGGTGTTGTGGGCGGGTCCAAGATATTTTCTTCCGAAGTTGCCTCCGCGCCACAATTGGGTATCATCCGCGCAATCTGTGCAGGCCGGGTCCAATGCGGCGGCGCCTCAATTCATCCCACTTGCAGCCGTATTGGCCAGCTTAGGGACAACGACAGGGAGGCCATACGGCCATCATGCGCGCCAACAGCACCATCGCTCTCGTCGACGACGATCGCAACATCCTCAACTCTCTGCGCATGGCGCTGGAAGCGGAGGGCTACAAGATCCGTACCTATAACGACGGTGCGGCAGCCCTGGAGGCCTTGACCGAGGCTGCTGCCGACCTTGGCATCTTCGATATCAAGATGCCCAAGATGGACGGCATGGAACTGCTGCGCCGCCTGCGCCAGATCAGCGATATGCCGGTAATCTTCCTTACCTCGAAGGATGAGGAAATCGACGAACTGTTCGGCCTGAAGATGGGCGCCGACGACTATATCGCCAAGCCGTTCTCGCAGCGGCTGCTGGTGGAGCGTGTGAAGGCCATCCTGCGCCGCTCGGGCGTCAAGGACACGGCGGTAACGCCAGCCCAGCAGGCCGCCATCCTGGAGCGCGGCCAGCTCAAGATGGACCCTGAGCGACATACTTGCCATTGGGATTCCAAGCCTGTGACCCTCACAGTCACTGAGTTCCTCATTCTGCAGGCGCTCGCACTTCGTCCCGGGGTCGTAAAAAGCCGCGACGCTTTGATGGATGCGGCCTATGACGACCAAGTCTATGTGGACGATCGCACCATCGACAGCCACATCAAGCGGCTGCGCAAGAAGTTCAAGGAAGTCGACGATAATTTCGATGTGATCGAGACCTTGTATGGCGTCGGCTATCGCTTCAAGGAGGCTTGAGTTCGGGACAGTCCGGGGGGACGAAAATGTTCGATCGCCAGACTTTTGTGCGACCATTGACGGCCATTGGAGCTGAATGGATGCCCGACGCGGCAGTACGTTCCTGGCAGGCAGCGCGCGCTTGGGCCGAGCCCCTGGGCGAGCAGCTCAAAGCGGCGGCCGGACGCATCGGAGCGCTGATCGAGCCGGTGCTGGAATGGCTCGCCCGGCAGCGCTGGCTGGGCGCCAATATCCCCTCGGTGGTCGGCAAGATCCTGGCGCTGAACCTGCTCGGGTTGCTGCTACTGACGCTGGCGATACTCTTCTTCAGCCCCGTACAGGCCTCGCTGGTCCAGGCCAAGCTCGAGAGCATGATGGCGGAGTCCGACACGCTGGCGAGTGCGATTTCGGCCCTGGCGACGCGTGAATCCGACCGGCTTGTGATTTCCCCCGAACTGCTGGAACCGTCCAACAATGCCGAGCTGCGACGGGCGCTGCCGGAGCGGGCGCTGCAATTCCCGATCCGCCCCGAGAAAGTTGGGCAGCTAACGCGCCAGCTGATTGGCCCCTCGGCAATGCGGGTACGCCTGTTCCGCATCGACGGCACCTTCATGTATGACAGCCGCGAACTCGCAGACGCGCCAGCTGTCGATCCTGCTTCTACCAGCGTTATCAAGAGCTTCTGGACCCGCCTCAGCGACTGGCTGGATGGCACCGATCTGCCGGTCTATCGCGATGTCGGGCGCGGTAACTTCAATTCCTACCCGGCCGTTGCCGAAGTTCTGAAAACCGGCAAGCCGGCCGCTATGCTGCTGATGAACGATCTCGGCAAGCGCACGGTGACCATTGTCACGCCGGTCAAACGCCGGGAAATCCTGGGCACGCTAGTGCTGTCCACCCGCGACGGCGAGATCGACAAGCTGGTTTGGACCGAGCGTCGCACCGTACTCTGGCTGGGCGGGCTAGGGCTGATTGTGATGGCGGTTACCTCGCTGCTTCTGGCCGGCACAATAGCTCGGCCGCTGCACCAGTTGGCCGAGGCCGCGGACCGTGTTCAGGGCAATTTGAAGCGCCGGCAGGATCTGCCCGATTTCACCTACCGGCGCGATGAGATTGCGCATCTGTCATCGACCTTGCGGGCCATGACGGATGCCCTCTACCGGCGCGTGGAAGCCAGCGAGCGGTTCGCCGCCGATGTCGCTCACGAGCTGAAAAACCCTTTAACATCAGTACGTTCTGCAGCAGAGACGCTGGCGCGTGTGAAGACCGACAGCGACCGCAAGATCCTCACCGACACCATCCAGAACGACGTGAAACGGCTCACGCGGTTAATTGACGATATCTCCAAGGCGACCCGCGCCGATGCCGAGATGGCGCTGAACGAAGCGGCCCCCGTGAACCTTGCTCATCTGCTCTCGACGCTGGCTGAGATGTTCAACTCGGTGCATGTGACGGACGGCCAGAAGGTGGTGCTGGAACTGGCCGACAGTCCGCTCCCGCCGGCGCTCGCCTATGCCATCGACGGGCATGACAGCCGGCTCGGGCAGGTGTTCAAAAACCTGCTCGACAACGCGCTCTCGTTCTCGCCGTCGCCGGGCACCGTGTGGCTGCGCATGAGCCGGGATGAGCACGCCATCTCCATTGCCGTCGAGGACGAGGGACCGGGCATTCCGTCGGGCAAGTTCGAGAAGATTTTCGACCGCTTTTATACCGACCGGCCGGTGGGCGCATTTGGCAACAATTCGGGCCTGGGCCTCAGCATCTGCCAGGAAATCGTGTTGGCGCACCAGGGCAAGATAAGGGCGGAAAACCGT
Organism: uncultured Alphaproteobacteria bacterium; assembly: GCA_963732765.1. Classification (GTDB taxonomy): domain Bacteria; phylum Pseudomonadota; class Alphaproteobacteria; order Rhizobiales; family Hyphomicrobiaceae; genus JANYHF01. The sequence continues at coordinate 58,538 of CAVTAS010000003.1, forward strand.
ATCGAAAACACTGTGCAGCGGGCCGGACCCTCGGATCTTGGCGTGGTCGAAACTCGCATTGCCGGCGCGCGTTTCGTCATCCAGCTGCCAGCCTTGCACCCCCAGCCGCAACAGCGTCCGGCGCTGCAGAAGTCCGTTGCCCGCCGCTGAAAACATCCACGCCACGCTGGTCGCCAACGGGGGCGAGGGCGTGCTCTTGTGCGGGGGGCCGGGCGCGGGCAAATCGGACTTGGCGCTGCGTTTGCTGAGCCGGGACTGGCAACTCGTGGCCGACGATCGGGTGCTGATTTCGCGGCTTGGCGAGACCGTTTCGGGCACCGCTCCCGCCGCTATCGCCGGCCTCCTGGAAGTGCGCGGGGTCGGCATCGTTTCGGTCCCGTTTCTGCCCTCCGCGGGGGTCCGGCTGGTGGTGGATTTGGTCGCGCGGCGCGAGGTTGAGCGCCTTCCCGAGCCCGGTTTGCGCGATCTGCTCGGTATCAGCATATGCACCTTCAAGTTGCATCCCTTCGAAGCCTCCGCTCCCGATAAACTCGAGTTGCTGCTGCGCCGGGTCATTTCCGCGTGACCGGCCTGGTTTTTCCCCCAATCCGCACAACCTATGCATTGACTGCATAGCTTGCTCTGCCTAGATTTGCCTCAACAACGACATGAGACGGAGAGCCATATGGGCCAGCACGTGCACACCAAACTGGCCATTATCGGCTCGGGACCGGCCGCCTACACCGCCGCCATCTACGCCGCGCGCGCCATGCTGGAACCGATCCTGATCCAGGGCCTGCAGCCCGGCGGCCAGCTCACCATCACCACCGATGTCGAGAACTATCCCGGTTTCGCCGAGACCATCCAGGGCCCCTGGCTGATGGAGCAAATGCAGGCCCAGGCCGAGCACGTTGGCACACGGATCATCTCCGATACCGTGGTCGACGTCAGCTTCGACCGCCGCCCCTTCCACATGACCGGCGACACCGGCGACAGCTACTCCGCCGACGCCCTGATTGTCGCCACAGGCGCCCAGGCGCGCTGGCTTGGGCTCCCCTCCGAGGACACCTTCAAAGGCCACGGCGTCTCGGCTTGCGCCACCTGCGACGGCTTTTTCTTCCGCAACAAGCAGGTCGTCGTCATGGGCGGCGGCAACACTGCGGTGGAAGAAGCGCTCTTCCTGACCAACTTCGCGAGCTCGGTCACGGTCGTGCACCGCCGGGACTCGTTCAAGGCCGAAAAGATTCTGCAGGACCGCCTGTTCAAGCACCCGAAAATCAAGGTCGTCTGGGACAGCGTGCTGGACGAAGTGGTGGGCACGTCCGATCCCGTTATGGTCACCGGCGCACGTCTGAAAAACGTCAAAACCGGCAAGTTCACCACGCTGCCCGCCGACGGCATTTTCATCGCCATCGGCCATGCGCCGGCGACGGAGCTGTTCAAGGGCAAGCTGGCGCTGAAGCCAAACGGATACATCCAGGTCAAGCCCGGAACGGTCGAAACCAGCGTGCCGGGCGTGTTTGCGGCCGGCGATGTGGCCGATGAGGTGTACCGCCAAGCGGTCACGGCAGCAGGCATGGGATGCATGGCTGCGCTCGACGCCGAGCGCTATCTCGCCCACGCCCACACCTCGGCGATGGCAGCCGAATGAAATGAACATCGTTCAGGGGCCGCATAAGCAGTGCGCGGTAACGGCTGGGCACGCGTCACAGATCGGACCAGCAATCTTTGAGAATAACTAGAAAACATCGAGAAATAGCGAGAGAAAACAAGATATTCCGAGAGTTTTTCGAGTAATATTCGAGAAAATAGATGAGAATCGATGATTGACCTGAGTTACGCGCAATAACGTGGCCCCCACCAGAGTAGCGTCCCCCATGCGTGACACCTCCAGCACCCGCTTTGCCCTCGACTGGGACAAGCTACGTATTTTTCACGCTGCTGCCGAAGCCGGCAGTTTTACCCATGCCGGCGACAGCCTGGACATGAGCCAGTCGGCGGTGAGCCGGCAGGTGAGCGCGCTCGAACGCGATCTGAAAGTGTCCCTGTTCCATCGCCACGCCCGCGGCCTCGTCCTCACCGAACAGGGTGAACTGTTGTTCCGCACCGCGCACGATGTGTTCGCCAAACTGCAGAAGGCGGCGAGCCTGATCTCGGACGCCAACGCCAAACCCTCTGGCGATCTGCGCGTCACCACCGCGGTCGGCCTCGGCTCGGCTTGGCTGACGCCGCGCCTCAGCGAATTCATCGACCTCTACCCCGAGATCCGTCTGCAGTTCGTGCTCACCGACGACGAGCTTGACCTGCCAATGCGCCAGGCCGATGTCGCCATCTGGTTCCGTGAGCCGAGCCAGAGCGACCTGATCCGTAGACCCCTCTTCACCGTCCACTACCAGGCCTTCGCCTCGCCCGACTACATCAAGCGCCACGGCGAGCCGATGACGCTGGAGGATCTGGATAAACACCGCATTCTGATCTTCGGTGGACCGAATATCGACCATTCGCGCGAGATCAACTACCTCGAGACGGCCGGCCGCAACAGCCGCGAGCCCCGCCCCGGCGCGCTGGTGGTCAACAACGTCTACGGATTGAAACTCGCCGCCCAGCACGGCGTCGGCATCGCCATGCTGCCGGACTACCTGGCCTCCGGCGACGGCACGTTGGTGCGTGTGCTGAAGGATGTCGAGCTGCCGGAAAGCCAGACCTATTTCGTCTATCCAGAAGAACTGAAGAACTCCAAGCGCGTGCACGTGTTCCGCGATTTCCTGGTGGCCAAGGCACGGCAGTGGAAGGCGTGATGCCGGCAAACGAAGCGACTGATGCCGTCGATTGAAAATCTCAACCTGTTCTGTCGAGACCAATTCGCACACGCTTCCCGGAATTCGGCGCGCCTTTTTCTTGCGCGTCAAATGTCCGGGACCCTTACCTGGCGCATGAGGTTGAACGCCCAACCCAGCGACCTGTTCCCACGGTAGCGGCACCATTTGTTCTGGAGCCGCAGCCTGTCAAGATCCCGGATATTTGTCGCGCAAAGTGGCGCGCCAAATTCCGCGAACCGGGCAGAAACCTTCGCACGACGGTATGACCTGTGTGCTAACTCGGCCTTCCGCCTGGACATCCCCCACCTCAGCCCTCCCCCATCGAAAGGGCTGCGCCTCCGCAGGGAGGTACGGTCCTTTGCACTTGAACAAGTCGGCGGCCAGAGATCCTTCGGAGCGAACGACAGAGCTGGGCGCTATCCTACGACGAGCACCGGCTCGCCAAGCGCGGCCAGTATCGGCTCGATCCCGAGGCCGGGGCGGTCGCTGGTGCGCAGCTTGCCGTCCTGTCGCTTGGGCGCGCCCGTGGCGATGTCCTTGGTGCCGTAGCTGTTGAAGTCGGTCGAGGCGAAGAGAAACTCCTCCGGCGTCGATTGGGCGAGGTGAGCGATGGTTGATGTGACGATGTCGCCGCCCCAGGTGTCTTCGATGTTCATCGCGATACCAGCCGAGACGCACAGATCGCGAATCTGCCGGGCTTTCGTCAGCCCACCGACTTTCGAGATCTTCAGATTGATGGCGTCCATGGCGTTGTCGGCGATCGCGCGCAGCAGAACCTCGATGCCGTCGATGGTTTCGTCGAGCACGAAGGGCAGCGAAGTTCTGCGCCGGACAGCCAGACATTCGTCATAGGTGCGGCAGGGTTGTTCGATGTAGACGTCGACGTCGTGCACCGCGTTCACGACCCGGGCCGCCTCATGCATGGTCCAACCGGTGTTGGAATCGGCGATCAGGACGTCTCCCGTTTCGAGCACGGCGCGGCAGGCGCGAATGCGGGCCACGTCATCGTCGGCGGATCCGCCGGCCTTCAACTGGAACTTCCGGTAGCCCTCGTTCCGGTAGCCGGTGATCTTGCGGGCCATGGCGTCGGGCGCTTCCTGGCTGATGGCGCGATAGAGCTTGATGTCTTCCATCTGCCGGCCGCCGAGCAGCGTCACCACCGGAAGTCCCGTCGCCTTGCCCAGGATATCCCAGCAGGCGACATCGATCGGCGACTTGACGTAGGGATGGCCGCGCAGGGCCTCATCCATGCGCCGGTTGAGGATGCCGAGTTCGCGCGGATCCAGACCGATCAGCTTTGGCGCAAGCTCCTTCAGTCCGGCGCGAACGCCAAGGGCGTAGGCGGGCAGGTAGGCCGAGCCGAGCGGGGTGCACTCGGCCCAACCTGTAATGCCGGCATCGGTCGCTACGGATACCACCGTCGCATCGAAAACCTCGACGGCGTTGTCGTTGGACCAGGAGTAGCGCCCTTCTTTGAGTGGAAGATCCACTTGATAGACCGTGATCTTGGTGATTTTCATCTTGTTGCCGTCCTATGTGATGGTTCGCGTAGGCGTACACTGAGGGTTTCCAGGCGCGGCTGACGCTCGATAAGCGCGACAAGGGCCCGCCCGGCAGTATGGATGTGATCGGTCAAGAGCTTGCAGGCCTGCTTGTAACTGCCGCGGCGGCACAGCCGGACGATCTCGGCATGCTCGCGCTCGGCCCGCTCGCGGCCGTTGGTCTGAGCAATCTGTATACGCGCATAGCGATCGTTCGATGCCAGGAGCGTGGCCACGATCTGCTCTGTGCGCGGTAGATTGGCATGACGATACAGCAGCCCGTGCAGCTCGGTATTGAGTTCGCCCCAACGCGCAATGTGATTGTCGCGAAGTTGAGCACTGTACTCGGCCAAGATTGTGTCGATCTGGTCGAAGTCGGCTGAGGTCAGATGCGGGGCCGAGCGGGCCAGCAGCTTCGGCTCAAGCAGCATGCGCAGGTCGACCAGCTCGACAATGTCCTCGACCGAGATTGGGGTAACAACGGCGCCACGGTGCGGGAAGATCTTCAGCAACCCTTCGGCCTCAAGTTGAACGAAGGCCTCGCGCAGCGGTATGCGACTGACGCCCAGTTCATCGGCCAAAGCGTCCTGACGCAGCGGCTGTCCGGCAGAGAACTCGCCGGAGAGGATGCGCCGCCGGATCTCGTTGGCCGCTGCTTCGGCGCGCGTGCGTGGTCCGAGTAGTGGCCGGTTGGCTGAGCGAAGTGATCGCATGGTTGCCTCGCCCTTCTCACAAGTCCGCCGTCAGCCGCCGCCCCGTCGAGCGGTCGAACAGCATGACGGCGTCGGAATCGAATTCGACAGACACATCCGTACCGAGTGCGATCTTCACGAGGCCCGTCAGCCGGGCGTTGAGCGAACCGCCGTTCCAGTCCAACGTCACGAGCGTTGCCGGCCCGATCGGCTGGGTCAGCCGGACATTGGCTGGCGTACCGGTGTTGCCAAGACGCACATGCTCGGGCCGGACGGCAATGTCGATCTCGCCGTTGTGCTGCTCGACGACGCGCTGCGCCGATGCGTTCAGCGGGACGGCGAGGGCGCCGACCCGCAGGCCGTTGCTTTCGCGGCGCGTCTGCAGGATCTCCACCTGCGGGCTGCCGATAAAGGTCGCAACGTAAGTGCTGGCCGGGCGCGCGTAAATGTCCTCGGGCGTGCCGACCTGCTCTATCACGCCCTGCCGCATGACGGCGATGCGGTCCGAGATCGACATCGCCTCCTCCTGATCGTGCGTGACAAACACCGAGGTCACACCCAGCCGATTGTGCAGTTCCTTGACCTCGGCGCGCATTTTCAAACGGAGCGCGGCGTCGAGGTTGGAGAACGGCTCGTCGAATAGGAAGACTTTCGGCTCACGAATGATGGCGCGGCCGATGGCGACCCGCTGCTGCTGCCCGCCCGAGAGTTGCGCCGGCCGGCGGTGCAGCACATGGGTGAGTTCGAGCGAGGCAGCGATGGGCGCGACGCGGGCTACGATTTCCGCACGCGGCACCCCTTTCAGCCGCAACGCAAAGCCGATGTTCTCCTCCACCGTCATGTGCGGATAGAGCGCGTAGTTCTGGAACACCATCGCGGCATTGCGCTCGATGGGTGGCAGGTCGTTCACGCGCTTGCCAGCGATCAGGATGTCGCCGGCGGTGATGTCCTCCAGCCCGGCGATCATGTTGAGGGTCGTGGTCTTGCCGCAGCCGGACGACCCGAGCAGCGTCATGAACTCGCCCGCGCCGATTTCGAGGTTGATATCGCGACACACCTCGGTCTCGCCGAAGCGCTTGGAGACGTGCTGCAGAGAAATCGCCGCCATATGGGCTAGCCCTTCAACATGCCGTCGGCGAACCCCGAGAGGATCGTCTTGCGTAGCAGGATGGCGAGGATGACGACCGGGGCAACTGAAATGGTCGCCGCCGCCATCATCTGCCCAAAGAGCGTCTGGTACTGGCCGGCAAAGGCCGAGATCACCAGGGGCACGGTCTGAGACTCCTGGCGGGTCAGGATCAGCGCGAAGAAGAACTCGTTCCAGGACTCGATGAAGGCGAACACCGCCGAGGCAAACAAGGCCGGAAGCGAGATCGGCAGCACGATCAGGCGAAAAGTCTGCCAGGTGCTGGCGCCATCCATGCGCGCGGCACGCTCAAGGCCCGCCGGAATGCTGGCGAAGAAACCGCGCAGAACCCAGATCACGATCGGCAGGTTGAAGGTGAGGTAGACGAGGATCAGGCTGAGCTTGGAATCGATGAGGCCCATCCGGCTGGCGGCGATGAACAGCGGGATCGCCACCACGACGGCGGGAAACATCTGCGCCGCCAGCACCATCAGCAGCAGCGTGTTGCGCCCCGGCAGCGGCAGCCGCGCTAGCGCATAGGCGGCTGGTGCGCCGAGCAGAATAGCGATTGCCGTGGTGCCGAAAGCAACGATCAGCGAGTTGACGATGCCGCGTCCGAGTTGGGCCGAGGAACGGAACACCTCGGTGTAGTTGGCGAAGGTAAAGCTCCCGGGAGAAAAGTCCGGCGGGTTTGAGGTCAGCGCCTGCTGCTGCATGAGGCTGGTCATGACCAGCCAGACCAGTGGGGCCGCGTTCCAGACCACGAAGAGCACGATGCCGGCCGTGATCAACGCCCGTTCCACACTACGGATCTTGCCTGGTGACGCCATCAGCGTGCCTCCGCTGCGCGCAGCCGCAACAGGCGCATGTAGAGGATTGCCAGCAGAATGGAGGCAACGAAGATCAGGTTGGCAATGGCCGCTCCGTAGCCGAACTTCAGGAAGTTGAAGGTCACCCGGTAAGCCAGGAAGTTCATCACGATGGTGGAATCGAACGGGCCGCCCTTGGTCAGCACAAAGATGAGGTCGAAAATGCGCAGGGACCAGATCGTCTGTAGTACAACGGCGATGGCCAGCGCCGTCCGCAGCCCGGGGAGCGTGACGTAGCGGAAGGATTGCCAGACCGTCGCGCCATCCATTTTCGCTGCCCGGTAGAGCGCGGCCGGGATGCCCTGCAAGGCTGCCAGCAGCAGGATGGCGATGAAGGGTGTCGACTTCCAGATATCGACCAGCAGCATCGAATTGAGGGCAAGGATGGGATCGCCAAGCCAGGTGATGTTGCGCTCGATGACGCCGGTCCCGCGCAACAGGGCGTTGGCAATGCCGTAGTTGGAGTGGAGTATCCATTTCCACAGCACGCCGTTGGCTACCGGCGCAATCGCCCAGGGCAGGATCAGCAACACACGCAAGACCGGCGAGCGCGCCATCGGATGGTTCAGCAGCAGCGCCATCGCAAGTCCAAGGCCGACGACCGCGATGACCTCGACACCAGCGAAATAGATGGTGTTCGCCAGGGCGATCCGCACCGTGTTGTCGCCGATCAGTGCACTGTAGTTGTCGAGGCCGACAAACGGCGTGACGAACGCCCCGCTGGCGAGGCTGGCGTCGGTGAACGACAGCCAGACGGAGTAGATGACCGGGTAAGCCAGCACAATCGCGAGCGCCAGCAAAGCCGGCAAGGCAAAGTACACAGCTGTTCTTTGCGACGACATAGGGCAGCGAGCTCGGGTTTGGTCGGGCCAACAGTCAATGCTCGATGCACCGGCTCAATGAGACGGAGACTGACGGTATCATGAACGTCGAGGGCGGCCAGACCTGGCCGCCGCTCCATTGGCTGGCTGGCTTACGTCCGCTTCTTCACGATCGCAGCCACCAGGCCATTGGCCGCCGCCATCGCCTCCTTGGCCGACTGCTTGCCGGCGAGGGCCTTGGTGATCTCGGTACCGATCGCCTGCGTCACCTCGTTGTAGTCGGGCGTAACGAAACTGTCGTAGGGATGCTTGGCTTGCTCGAGCGTGATGGCCGCGTTCGGCAGTGCCTTCTGCACCTCCGGATCGGCCAGCACCGACAGCCGGATCGGCAGCCAGCCGGTGTCGAGCGCCTGCCGCTTCTGCACTTCTTTGTCGAGATAGAACTCGATCAGCTTGGTGCAAAGGTCCGGATTCTTGGCGGTCTTGGTGATCGTCCAGGCGTCGGTGCCGTCGACCGAGGCCGTGCCTGCGGGGCCTGCCGGCAGCAGCGCGCCACCGACCTTGCCGGCGATCTTGGAGGCGGCGGGATCTTGCGCCGGCTTCCACATGAAGGGCCAGTTCATCATCATGGAGGCATTGCCCGCCGTGAAGACGTTGGTGGCATCGTTGATGCCGATGTAAGTCAGCGAACCCGGATCGGTCGATGGCATCAGGTCCATCATGTACTGCAGCGCCGTGATGCCCGGCTCGCTGTTGAAGGCCGGCGACCCATCCTCATTGTACATCTTACCGCCGGCCTGCTGCAGATAGCACATCCAATAGCAGGCGGTGCCGCCGATCCCTTCCGGCGTGCCAAAACTGTTGACCCAGCCGAACTTGCCGTCCTTGGTCAGGTCCTTGGCCATGCGCTTCAGGTCGTCCCAGGTCTTGGGCGGTTCCTTGATGCCGGCCTTCTCGAAATGCTCGGTGTTGTAGAAGAGGGTGAGCAGCGACAGCGTGAACACGGCGCCCATGCTCTTGCCGCCCCACGTCACGGTGGAGAAGCTGGAGGGCGGAAGATCGGCGACCAGTTCCTTGGAGAGCTTCTCCTTCAGCGGGACAACGAAGTTGGCGAACTCCGGCACCCAGCCCGACATGTAGACGATATCCCAGGCATGGGTGCCCGAGGCGAACGTCGTGGCCAGTTTGTTGTGCAGCTCGGGGAAGGGCGCAAGATCATACTTCACGGTCGCGCCGTTGGTCTTCTGCCAAGCCGCAAACGCCTCTTCGGAGAACTTCGCGCCACCAGGGGGCGAGGGATCGGGGGGCAGATTGCCGAAGACCGCGATCAACTCTTCCGCACTCGCCTGGCCGGCCCAAGCGCCACTTGCGGCCAATGCCGCCAATCCAGCCGACGATTTCAAGACATCGCGCCGGTTTAGTCCCGATCCGTTCATTGTCTTCATCACGCCTTTACTCCCTGGACACCGAATTTCGAGTGCACCCCTTGATTGGAAGAACACTATTTTGTTGGAGTCACGACCATGCGCGCCGCTTCCCCACACTAACTCCGTTCAAAGAACAATCCGTCCGTAGTCGCTGCGATCGCCAAGTCGAGTGACCCGAATCTGCGCATAGAACCTGTCACTTCGTACTTGCGTAGTCACGATTGTATAAAATATGCCATGTAGGGGGTCAATCCGCAATCGCATCTGCAGCGCCTCCCGGAGCGCATCTCATGCAAATTTCCAAATCCTATGACTACATCGTGGTCGGCGCGGGCTCGGCGGGTTGCGTGGTCGCCAACCGGCTCAGCGAAGACGGTCGAGCCCGCGTGCTACTGCTGGAGGCGGGACCGCGCGATGGCAGCCTCATCCTCGACATGCCGGCGGCCCTGGGTCTGCCGCTGCTCGATCGCCGCTTCAACTGGGGTTTCGAGAGCGAACCGGAGCCTGGGCTCGATGGCCGCATCAGCGATCAGCCCCGCGGCCGGGTGCTCGGCGGCACCTCGTCCATCAATGGCATGGTCTTTGTACGCGGCAATCCCCTGGACTACGAGGGTTGGGCAGCGCTGGGGTTGCCGTCGTGGTCCTACGCGCACTGCCTGCCCTATTTCCGCAAGATGGAAACCTTCGAGAAAGGCGCCGACGATTACCGCGGTGGCGACGGCCCCTTGCACATTCACGCCTGCAAAGCCGACAATCCTCTGTACCGGGCCTTCCTGGGCGCCGGGCAGGATTTCGGGCTGCCGCTCACGCCCGACCACAACGGTTTCCAGCAGGAGGGCGTGAACATCGCCCAATCCACGACACACCTTGGACGGCGCGAAAGCACATCGCGTGCTTTCCTGCGGCCCGCACGCGAGCGGCACAATCTCCAAGTCGTGACCGGTAGCTTCGTGACAGGGCTCAGACTGAACGGCAATCGGTGCGCCGGGGTCACAGTCCTCAGCAGGGGACGTTCACTGACGATTGAGGCCGCACGAGAGGTCGTCCTGGCCACCGGCACGTTCGGCACGCCGCAGCTTCTCATGCTATCCGGCATCGGCGATCGCGACGCATTGCGGGTCCACGGCATCCCATCGGCCGTGCACCTGCCCGGGGTCGGCCAGAACCTTCAGGATCACATCGCTTGTGCCCTGCAGTACCGCATTCGCAAACCCGTCTCGCCGGCCGGGCAGCTGTCGCGGCTGGGACAACTTAGCCTGGGTGCGCGTTGGCTGCTCACGCGTGGCGGCCTTGGCGCCAGCAACTACTTCGAGGTCGGCGCCTTCATGCGCGGCAATGACAAGGTCGCGTACCCAAACATTCAGCATGAGTTCTTTCCAATGATCGGCGAGTTCTATCGTGGCCAGGCCCGTGTCGAGCAGGGCTTCCAGTATTTCACCAGCGTTATGCGACCGCAAAGCCGCGGCTCTGTCACGCTGCGCTCAGCCGATCCGCTTGCCGCCCCGGCGATCCGGTTCAACTTTCTGACCGAGGAGAGCGATCTCGCCGAATTGGTCGAAGGCCTGCGCATGACGCGCGACATCGTTCGCCAACGATCGTGGGACGAACTTCGCGCCGAAGAAATCAGTCCGGGAGCATCCTATGCGACCCAGGGCGAATTGCGTGGCTGGATCCGGAGCAATGCGGGCACGGGCTACCACGCCATCGGGACCTGCCGGATGGGCACTGACGCGATGGCTGTGACTGATGAGGAGGGTCGCGTTCATGGCGTCGAGGCGTTGCGTGTCGTCGACGCATCGCTGATGCCTCGACTGATAACCGGCAACACCAACGGGCCGACCATCATGATCGCCGAGAAACTCTCGGACCGCATCCGCGGCCGCGCCCTCCCGCCCTCGCAAGCAGGCTTCTATCGCAGCGGGACGGCGCCGCTATAGATGTCTGTGTACGTGACGATCCGGCCGAGCGCGGCCTGCTGTATCTCGACGCCTGCAACATTCGGAACGACGACGTGCTGACTGTGAGCGCCGGCATCCAGCGAGACCTTGCCGCGGCGCGCGCGCTCGCCGAGGACGGCGCGATCGGCGCTCCGCGTCACGCGGCCGGCGAACGCCTGCGGTCTGCGCGCAAGACAAAGTACAGCACCACGATCGCTGCAAACACCAGGATGTTGACGATGGACGACAGGGCATAGAGTTCCGGCTTGATACCATAGCGCAAGGCGCCCCAGGCGACCGAAGGCATGGTTGGCGTGGCGCCGAGCAGATAGAACGAGATGTCGAGGCCGTTCAGCGACAGCACGAAGGCGACGATCAGGCTGCCCAGGATGCCGGACCAGGTGAGCGGCAGCATCACCTCCCAGAACACGCGCCAGGGGGAGGCTCCGCACACCACCGCCGCCTCGTTCATGCGCCAGTCGTAGCGGTAGAGCAGCGCCGCCATGATCAGGAAGCAGAACGAAAAGCAGTGCACGGCATTGGCGATGATGGCCGTGACCATGTTACCCTGCAGCTCGAACACCAGATAGTAGAGCGACATGGACGAAATGCCGAGCAGGATTTCGGAGACGAACAGCGGGCCGGCGAAGTAGGCGGCGTAGAGGAGCGCGCGCCGGCCGCCGAAGCGCAGCACACCGACAGTCGCCAGAAAGCCCATGACCGTGGAGAGCACAGCCGTGCAGCTGGCGATGATCAGGCTGTTCTCGAAGGCGCTCTGGTAGATCGTGTTGGTGGTGAGCCGGTAGTAGGCGCCGGTGTTGAAGTCGGGCGGATACGGAAAGCTTGGCCGGCTCGACAGCGACGCAAACAGGATGTGCACGATCGGCATGTAGAGGAAGACGTAGGCAAGCCCCAGGAACGCGGCGAGCCCCCATTTGATCAGCCGGTCGCTGCCGGTTTGCGCTGACATTACTGCCGCCCCAATCCGGTAAAGCCGGTGCGGCGCAGGTTGATGCCGAGGCTGAACAGGCAAAGCACGGCCAGCGAGAAGATGAACAGCACCACGCCCATCGCCGCACCCAAGGCCCAGGTACCGGACTCGCCGAACTGCTGGGCGATCGACATGCCGTAGAGCGCGCCGCTTGGGCCGCCGAGGAAGCGCGGGGCGAGCGACGCCGACAATGTTGGAATGAAGCAGAGCAGGAAGCCGACGATGGTGCCGGATAAATTCAGTGGCCAGACGATTTCGGTGAAGACGCGGAAGCGATTGGCGCCGCAAGCGCTGGCCGCGCTCGCCAGGCGGAAATCGAAGTTGAGGAGAGAGAGGTAGATCGTGGTCACCACCATCGGCAGGTAGATATAGACCAGCGCGATGAAGGTGGCGGTATTCGAGTACATGATGAAGCGCAAGGGCGCCGATCCCATCCGCATTAAGATGGTATTGATGATGCCGGTGGGGCCCAACATTCCTTGCAAGGCTATAAGGCGCAGCACTTCGCCGGACAGGAATGGCACCGCCAGCAACAGCGAGAAGATCAGCTTGTAGCGCCCGCCATAGCGCACGATGAAGTAGGCGATCGGCCACGACACCACGACCAGGAACACCGAGACCGAGATCGCCATGATCAGCGAGCGCGCAAAAAAGGTCCAATAGGCCGGCTCGGTGGCGAGCGTGACGTAGTTCTGGGCCGTCCATTCGCGGATGATCTTGTAGTTCTCGGTGCGCCAGAAGCTGAGGATGATCAGCGCGATCTGCGGCAGCACAAAGAACAGCGCCAGGAACACGGCTGGTATATGCAGGAACAACCGCCGGTTCAATGCGCCGTCGCGTGCCAGCATGATCTAGGCCCCCGCCGCAAACACATGGGCTTGGCTGGCGTTCCAAGACAGCGACAGCTTGGTGCCTATGGCAACAACATCGGAGGTCTTGGTTTGTACCGCGATGATGCGCTCGCCGGTCTCGGTCTCCAGAATGTACTCGACGAATGGCCCGCGCAGCACGATGTCGGCGACCGTGCAGGGGATGCCCGTCGCGCCCGCGCTCCATGGACGTGAGGGCAAAGCGCTCGTTCTTGACGAAGATCTCGACGTTTGTGTTGGCGGTCAGCTCCGTCCCCACCGCATTGGGAAGCGAATAAGCGTAACGCTGCAGCCTGATTGTGTTCGTGGCCGCATCGAACGTTCCGTCAAAACGCGTCGACTTGCCGACGAAGCGCGCCACGAACGGCGTGGCCGGATGATCGTAGACCGCCTGGCGTTCGCCCATGGCCTCGAGCTTGCCGCGGTTGATGACGGCAACGCGATCGCTCATCGACAGCGCCTCTTCCTGATTGTGCGTGACGTACACGAACGGAATACCCAGCTGCTTCTGGTAGCGGCGGATTTCCACTTCCATCTCGTTGCGCAGCTCGCGGTCGAGATTGGCCAAGGGCTCGTCGAGCAGCAGCAGCGTCGGATGGGTGACGAGGCCACGGCCGAGCGCCACGCGCTGCTGTTGGCCGCCCGAGAGCTGATCGGGATAGCGATCCATCAGCCCACGCAGCGACAGCACGCCTTCCGCCCACTCCAGCCGCTCTTGGATTTTCTCCTTGGGCTGATTGGTCATGCGCAACGGGAAGGCCAAGTTCTCGCGCACGGTACGATGCGGGAACAACAGGAATTCCTGAAACACCATGCCGATACCGCGCTTGTGCGGGGCCAGGTCCGTGACATCGACGCCGGAAAACCAGATGCGTCCCGTGGTCGGTCGGTCCAGTCCCGCAATCAGCCGCAGCAGCGTGCTCTTGCCCGAACCGCTAGGCCCGAGGATGGCGATGAACTCGTGCTTGGCGACATCGAGGCTGAGATCGTCCAGCGCCACCACAGACCCGTAGCGCCGCGATACGTTGGCAATCCGGATGTAGGGTGAATCAACAGCACTCTGGTTCGAACTCATGTGTTATTCCGCAGCCATAGAGTTCGAACCTGCCATCCACCAGAAATCTCAACCTGCACACTCCCACGCTTCCCGGAGTTCGGCGCGCCTTTTCTTCGCGCGTCGAACATCCGGGATCTTTACCTGCCGGCGGCGTGAACGGCGCTGACCGCGAGTCCGGTTTCCGCGAGTGTAGCGCCAGTCGGACCTGGCCCTCACCAGGCAAGGGTCCCGGATATTTGCCGCGCGAAGAGGCGCGTCAAATTCCGGGAAGCGAAGGAATCAGGCACGTTCCGACTAAGCCGCCTGCACGTTCGACCAGACGCGCTCCCACTTCTCGGGCGAGGATGGCTGGTCGAACATGAACAGATCGCCGATCTCGGCCGAGCGCTCCATCAGGAACAGTTTCTTTTCCGCGTCGGTCGAGATGGCGCGGATGTCGATGGTGGTCGAGCAGCCGGCCACTTCGCCGATCTTCTTCATGTGTGCGGACGAAATCGCGCCGTCGATGAACTTGTTGCAAAGGTCGAGCGTTGGCCCGTCCTCGACACCGGAGGTCACCAGCCAGGTGTCGACCCAGCCGAGGCCGCCTTCCTTCATCTTCAGAGCGTGGCGGAAGTCGCCCTTGGCCACGCCGTCCTTGGCGGTCAGCAACTGGCGATAGACCTGCGCGAATTCGGTCGCGGCATCGACGGCGCCGGACTGCAGGAGCTGGAACAGGGTCGGGTTGTCCTGATAACGGGTGAGCAGCAGCTTCTTCTGCCCGATCAGCAGTTTCTCGACACCGGCCAGTTCCTCGTCGGTCAGCACATAGGGGTTGAACGGCTTGCCGTCCGGGCGCGGTTTTCCGCGCGAGTCCATGCGCGCCGTAACCAGAAGGGCAGCCAACGCGATGTTCTCCTCGAAGCGCGCGCTGGTCGAGAGCTTGCCCGAATAGGCGGGATCGAACATGACCTCAAGCGTGGCGGTTTTCTCGGGCGCGACCTTGGCGGCGTTATAGGTAATACCGTAGGCGCCCCAGCAGAAGGGATAGCCGATCTTCTTGCCCGAGGCGGGATCGGTCAGGACTTTGAAGGTCTCCGGCTTGAACTCCGGCAAGTAGTGCGCCGACGACGGCACGCCGGCATAGTCGACGGCGCGGATCAGCTTCTCACGGAAATAGAGCTGCGGCCAGAAACCGTCCGCCTGCACCAGATCGAACGCCTTGGCGCCGCCAACACGCAGCTTGTTGTAGGCCTCGGAGTTGCCGTCAAAGAATGTCGTGACGAACTTGACCTTGTTCTCTTCCTCGAATTTGCCGACCGCTTCGGGGATGACGTAGGCCTCCCACATGATCGCGCGCTAAGGTTTGCGGAGCGGCATAGGAGGGACGGATGTAGGGCATCGACAGGGCGACGCCTGCGCCCGCTCCGGCGGCCAGAACGGTTCGTCTCGTGAGTTTCGTGGTCGTCATGGGAGTTCCCTTTTGGACGTTTCCATTTATCGTTGTGGTTCGCAGCCGTTGACGTCGGCCGTCGAAGAATTGCGGGCGTTACCCGTTAGCTCACGCGATGCCGTCGGCTTCGACCGACCCGAGCACGTCGTCGAGCACGTCGAGCGCGAACGACATGTCCTCGTGCGTTGAATCCAGCGGCGGCTTGATCTTGATGAGGTTGCCGAGCCCGGCGTAGCGGCTCTCGCCGAACAGTACGCCTTTCTCAAGTCCGCGCTTGTAGACTTCGGGCGAAGCCTTGACGGCTGGCTCCTTGGTCTTGCGGTCCTTGACCAGTTCGATCGAAACGAAAAGCCCTGGCCCGCGAATGTTGCCGATCAGCTTACGCCGCTCTGCAATCTCATGCAGCCGCTGGGTCGCGTAGTTGCCCAGATCGCGGGCCTTGTCACAAAGGCCGTCGGCGATGATCGCATCAAGCGTAGCCACGCCGGCCGCCATCGCAACCGGGAACTGGCCAAATGTCAGCGCATCCTCGCCAGCTTCAAAGCCATCCAGTTTGTCGCTGGCCATGATGCCGGCCAGCGGGAAGCCGCCACCGATCGCCTTGCCGAAAGTCATGATGTCGGGGATGACCCCGAAGTAGTCGGAGGCGAACATCTTTCCGGTCCGCCCGAAGCAACTCTGGATCTCGTCCCAGATCAGGATGATATCCATGCGGTCGCAGATCTCGCGGATACCCTTGAGGAATGACACAGGCAGATCGATGTGGCCGCCATTGCCGGGGATCGGCTCCAGCATGATGGCGACCACACCGCCGTCCACCCCCTTGGTGATGGTGTCTTCCAGGAGCCCAAGGCACAGCTTGGACTTCGTCTCGACGTCGAGACCGACGCGCGGGCGGTAGGGATCGGGATGCGGCACCCGGATGAAGCGCGGCTGGATCGGCAGGAAAGGATTGTTGGGATGCGGCCAGCTTGCCGCCATCGTCGTCAGCGAGCGGCCGTGATAGGCGTCCTGCAGCACGATGATGTTGTGGCGGCCAGGCTTGTTCTTGAAGGCAAGCTTCATCGCTGTTTCAACGGCGCTGCTGCCATGCAGGCTGTAGCCAATGCGGTTGAGATCGCCCGGCGACACCGCGCGCAGCTTGGCGGTGAGTTCAAGCAGGGGGCGCGTGTTGAAGTTATCCCGGGCGTGCGTGATCTCGCGCATCTGCGCGATGGCGGCTTCAATCACCCGCGGGTCGTTGGCGCCGAGATTGTTGGACCAGGCCTGCGAGGTGCAATCGAGGTACTTTTTGCCCTTGTCGTCCCAGACATAGGACCCCTTGGCGCGCACCAGCGTCAGTTTGGTCGGGTTGCCCTCGCGCGGGTCATGAACCAGCGATTGCCGGCCAAGCTGCAAGAGGCTGTCATAGTCGCTGGTCGTTGACTGCCCTGAATCCATGTCTCGTTCCTCGGTCGGCCAAATGCCCTCCAGTTTGGCCACGCGGGGCGATTGACAACAAGGACGAAGGGCTGATTGATTAATCCATGACGCTTATGAATATCCAGATCCGGCACATCCTTTCGTACATCGCGGTGGCAGACGAGAAAAGCTTCGCGCGCGCGGCCGAGCGGCTGCACGTGTCGCAGCCAGCGCTGTCGCAAACCATCATCCAGCTGGAGGAAACACTGGGTTTCGCTCTGTTCGAGCGCACCACGCGCAGTGTGAAGCTGACGGCGCCCGGCGAGCGGCTGCTGGTTCGTGCACGGGCACTGAATCAGTCGCTTGAAGCGTTCCAGGCGGAGGCGAAATCCTTGGAGCTCGCCCTGAACAACGAACTGCACGTCGGCTACATGATCGGCACAGCGGTGGAGTTCATCCCGGCCATTGTGCGCGAGTTCGAGCGGGTGATACCCGGCGCGTCGCTGCATCTGCAGGAGTTCGACTTCCATGATCCCAGCGCCGGCCTGCGCGCCGGCAAGGTCGACTGCGGCATCATCCGTCCACCGATTGGCCTGTCCGGGATAGAACTGGTCGAGATCGCACACGAAAAATGCGTGGCCTGCTTGCCGACCGGGCACCGCCTCAGCGGTGAGGCGTCCGTGGTGCTCGCCGACATCCTGGACGAGCCGATCGTGGTGGCGCCCGAGCCGGGCATCTGGCGCGACTATTGGATGGCCATGGACTACCGCGCGGGCCGTCCCGCCAAGATCGCGTTCGAGGCCGCGACCGTGGAGTCCGAGTTGCAGGCGGTTGCGTCGGGCCGCGGCATCAGCATTACGGCTGACAGCACCGCGCGCTACTACGCCCGGCCGGGCGTGGTGTTCAAGCCGATCACCGACATGGACGAATGCGTGATCGCCATCGGCCATCGCGGCCGGGCAACCGGGCTGGTGGCGGAGTTCATCGCTGTGGTCAAGCGCGTGACCGAAAGCAGCAAGGCGTAGAGTCCTTCCGGTTTAGACGAAAATGGCGACGGTTGCGTAGGGGCGGCTGATTCCAACTAGATCTGAAAGGCTTTGCAGTTCCGGCTTTGCCGGCCAAAACGATCACGGGGCGGACGATTCCTCGTCCGCCCCGTGTGTTGCCTGTCTGTCAAACGCCGCCTTACTTCTTGGGCGGGGTGGCCGGCCACGACTTGATCAGGGTGTCGTAGTCGATGGTCTCGCCCTTGGGCTTCTCGTTGTCGAGCTTGGCCGCAGGAGCGATGGTGCCGGCTGCCTTGGCCTTGGCCGTCCACTCGGCATAGGTTGCCTTGGCGTTCATTTTCGGACCGCAGTCGCCCTGCACGCCCGATTTCTCGAGACGCTCAAGCACCGAGTCCTGGGCCGCTGCCAGCGAGTCCATGGCCTGCTGGGGCGTCTTGGCCTCGGACGACGCATCGCCGATGTTCTGCCACCACAGCTGAGCCAGCTTCGGGTAATCCGGCACGTTGTTGCCGGTCGGGGACCACTGCACGCGCGCGGGCGAGCGGTAGAACTCGATCAGGCCGCCGAGCTTGGGAGCGCGCTCGGTGAACGTCTTGTCCCAGATGTCGCTCTCGCGAATGAAAGTGAGGCCAACGTGGCTCTTTTTCAGCGAGGTCGACTTGGCGACAGTGAACTGGGCGTAGAGCCAGGCGGCCTTGCGGCGATCGACCGGGGTCGACTTCAGCAGGGTCCAGGACCCGGCGTCCTGGTAGCCAAGCTTCATGCCGTTCTGCCAATACGCTCCGTGAGGCGACGGAGCCATACGCCACTTCGGCGTACCGTCCGCATTCAGCACAGCCTTGGCACTTTCAGCATTCACCATATCGGCGGTGAAGGCAGTGTACCAGAACATCTGCTGAGCGATCTGGCCCTGGGCCGGGACCGGGCCCGACTCACCGAAGGTCATGCCCTGCGCGGTCGGCGGAGCATAGTTCTTCAGCCACTGCAGATACTTGGTGATCGAGTAGACAGCAGCCGCACCATTGGTGTCGCCGCCACGCTCGACCGACGAACCTGTGGGGCGGCAGCCTTCCATGCGGATGCCCCACTCGTCGACAGGCAGACCGTTCGGGATGCCCTTGTCGCCGTTGCCGGCCATCGAGAGCCACGCGTCCGTGAAGCGCCAACCCAGCGAGGGGTCCTTCTTGCCGTAATCCATGTGACCATAGATCGGCTTGCCGTCGACTTCCTTGATGTCCTTGGAGAAGAAGTCGGCGATATCTTCGTAGGCGGACCAATTCACCGGCACACCGAGGTCGTAGCCGTACTTGGCCTTGAACTTGGCCTTGATGTCGGGGTTGGTGAACCAGTCATACCGGAACCAGTAAAGGTTCGCGAACTGCTGGTCGGGCAGCTGATAGAGCTTGCCGTCTGGGGCGGTGGTGAACGACTTGCCGATGAAGTCGTTGAGGTCGAGCGACGGCAACGTGACGTCCTTGCCCTCGCCGGCCATCCAGTCGTCGAGCGCAACCGCCTGCTTGTAGCGATAGTGCGTACCGATCAGATCCGAGTCGTTGATCCAGGCATCATAGATGTTCTTGCCGGACTGCATCTGGGTCTGGATCTTCTCGACCACGTCGCCTTCCTGGGTCAGGTCGTGCTTGACCTTGATGCCAGTGATCTCGGTGAAGGCCTTGGCCATCACTTCGGATTCGTACTTATGCGTCGTGATGGTCTCAGAGACGACGTTGATGTCCATGCCGACAAACGGCTTGGCGGCGTTGACGAAGAATTCCATCTCCTTCATCTGGTCTTCCTTCGACAGCGTCGAAGGCTGGAACTCGGTGTCGATCCACTTCTTGGCGGCTTCCATATCCGCAAAGGCTGGCATCGCGCCGATGGTGAGCAGCAAGGCTGCCACCGAAACGGTCGTGCGTAGCTTCATGAGCGTTTTCTCCATGCGTGCCGGCTTGTAACAGCCTGGCGGAAGGCGCGCGTCTTTCCGCCAGACTTTCTCGAACCCGTCATACCCAGCGGAACACCGCCCAGGCATAAACGAGAGAGATCAGGGTCGCGATCCATAGCCGCGAGATTTCGAGGCCGCCGAAGATCGGCAGCGTAAAGAGCGTATCGCCGCCAGCTAGCGCGATCCAAATGAGGTGGATGAAGGCGCTGCCGAGCAGAGTGAGGAACAGCCGGTCGCCGCGCGTGGTTGGGATACGGAGCACGCCGTAACGCTCCGTTTCGGGATGGGTGAACACCAGCACCGTCATCGTCGTGAGGCAGGCGAGGATAAAGACAAAGAACACTGCGCTCTGCCATGTCCAGGCCATCCATGCGATATCCATAGCCAGCCTCCTTAAACCCGGCCCAGGGCGAAGCCCTTGGCGATGTAGTCACGCACAAAGAAGATCACAAGGGCGCCGGGAACGAGCGTCAGGACACCGGCGGCGGCAAGCAGGCCCCAGTCGATGCCGGCGGCTGACACCGTCCGCGTCATGATCGATGAAATGGTCTGGTTGTTTGTGAGGGTACGCGCCAAGAGAAGCTCCACCCACGAGAACATGAAGCAGAAGAAGGCCGCTACGCCGATGCCCGAGGCGATCAGTGGGATAAAGATTCGGATGAAGAAGCGCGGGAACGAATAGCCGTCGATATAGGCCGTCTCGTCGATCTCGCGCGGTACGCCGGACATGAAGCCTTCCAGGATCCAGACAGCCAGCGGCACGTTGAAGATGCAGTGCGCCAGCGCCACCGCCCAGGAGGTGTCGAACAGGCCAACCGACTGGTAGAGATTGAAAAACGGCAGCGCGAACACGGCGGGCGGCGCCATGCGATTGGTCAGCAGCCAGAAGAACAGGTGCTTGTCGCCGAGGAAGCGGTAGCGCGAAAAGGCGTAGGCGGCCGGCAGCGCGACCAGGATCGAGATGATGGTGTTGAGCACCACGTAAGTGAGCGAAAACCGGAAGCCTCCGAACCAGGTGGGGTTAGTGAAAAGCTCGGCGTAGTTCTTCAGCGTGGGCGCCAGCGGGATCAGGCTGAGGCCAGTGGTGATCTCGGTGTTGGTCTTGAAGCTCATGTTGATGAGCCAATAGATCGGCAGCATCAGGAAAATGAGATAGGCCCAGAGAATGACGCGTTCGCCTCTCATTTCGCGCCCTCCTTGTCCGCATCGACGTTGGTCATGATGGTGTAGAAGATCCAGCAGGCGGCCAGGATGATCAGGTTGTAGACGATCGACATGGCCGCCGCCTTGCCGAGGTCGAACTGGCCGAGCGCGATCTTCACGAGGTCGATCGAGATGCCGGTGGTGGAGTTGCCCGGGCCGCCGCCGGTGACCACGAACGGCTCGGTGTAGATCATGAAACTGTCCATGAAACGCAGCAGCACGCCGATCAACAGCACGCGCCGCAATTTCGGTAACTCGATCCAGCGGAACACGGACCAACGCGACGCGCCGTCGATGCGGGCGGCCTGATAGAAGGCGTCGGGGATGGATTTGAGGCCGGCATAGCAGAGCAGGGCGATCAGGCTGGTCCAATGCCAGACGTCCATGAGGATGATGGTGAACCAGGCCGACAGCGAGTCGTTGGTGTAGTTGTAGTTGAGGCCGAGGTGGTTGAGCGTCCAGCCGAGCAGGCCGATATCGCCGCGCGCGAACACCTGCCAGATGGTGCCGACGACGTTCCATGGCACCAGCAGCGGCAGCGCCATGACGATCAGGCAGGCCGCCACCGCCCAGCCCTTCTTGGGCATGCACAGCGAGACCAGGATGCCGAGCGGCACTTCGATGGCGAGGATGATCCCTGAAAACAGGAAGTTGCGGCCGAGCGCGGCATAGAAGCGACCGCCAAGCTCGGCGTTTGGGTCCAGCAATTCCTTGTACCAGCCGACGCCGTTCCAGAAGAACTGGTTGTTGCCGAATGTGTCCTGTACCGAGTAGTTGACCACCGTCATCAGCGGCAAGACGGCATTGAAGGCCACCAGCAGCACCACCGGGGCGACCAGGAACCAGGCGCGATTGTTGAGGGGGCGCGTGTCCATGGCTCAGGCCCTCACTTTGCTGAAGCGAGGGATGCCCCCGGAGTTCGTCATCCCGGCGAAGGCCGGGACCTGTCCAAAGTAGAGGAGAGCAAAACTGCCGGCCACGCGGCGGATGCTGGAACGCTCCGCACGCGAATTGCCTGGGGAGTATCGGCCGATACTTGGGCGGGTCCCTGCCTTCGCCGGGATGACGGCATCGCGACTTGAGTTTGCGTAGCTCATCACGCCCTCACCAGATGGCCGTCGGCATAGACATGTACGCGCGCCGGATCGATCTTTACACGTGCGGCCTCGGCGGGGACGTGCGCATCTTCGCCGGCCTGCAGGCTGATTGGTTGACCGGCCAGCTCGGCGCGCACGATCTTGTGCCGGCCGGCGTCTTCGACGCGCTTAATGGCGATGGGATACCCCTCCGTGCCCGCTCGCAAGCGACAGGAACTCGGGGCGGACGCCGATCTCGATCTTCCTGCTGGCGTCCAGGTTGCCATAGTCCCGCGCGAGCACAATCTCGTTGCCGCCGACATTGGCCTTGTTGCCCGTCACCTTGGCCGACAGCACATTCATGCCCGGCGAGCCGATGAAATAGCCCACGAAGGTATGCGCCGGCTGCTCGAACAGCTCCTGCGGCGTGCCGACCTGCACCACTTCGCCATCGCTCATCACCACCACCTTGTCGGCGAAGGTAAGGGCTTCGGTCTGGTCGTGCGTGACATAGACCATGGTGGTTTTCGACTGGCGGTGGATGCGTTTCAGCTCACCTCGCAGCACCCATTTCATATGCGGGTCGATGACGGTCAGCGGCTCGTCGAACAGCACCGCGCCGACGTCCTCGCGCACCAGGCCACGGCCGAGCGAGATCTTCTGCTTCATGTCGGCAGTCAGCCCGCGCGCCTTGCGGTTCAGTTCGGCGGTGAGCCCAACCATGCCGGCCACTTCTTGCACACGCGCCAAAATGCGGGCGGGATCGACCTTGCGGTTGCGCAACGGGAACGCGAGGTTTTCGGCCACCGTCATGGTGTCGTAGATGACCGGGAACTGAAACACCTGTGCGATGTTGCGCTTCTCGGTCGCGAGCCTGGTGACGTCGGTATCGTCGAACATCACCTTTCCGCGCGAGGGAATGACCAGGCCGGAAATGATGTTGAGCAACGTGGTCTTGCCGCAACCGGAGGGCCCGAGCAGTGCATAGGCGCCGCCGTCCTCCCAGGTCATGGTCATGGGTTTCAGGGCGTAGTCGGACGGTTGCGTGGGGTTGGCCTTGTAGGAATGCGCCAGATCTCTGAGTTCGATGCGGGCCATGGTCGCCTCCTAAACCGCTGCGGCGCGTTGCGGCGCGCGTACGAGGCTGCCATCGCTGGCGAACACGAAGAAGCGGGCAGGGTCGAGAAACACCTCGATCGGCTGGCCTTGCCGGGAGTCGTGGACACCCGGCGTCAGCGCGATCCAGCGGCCCGCCGGCGTATCGATATGGATGAAACTCTCCGAGCCCGTGATCTCGCTCACCGCGACCGTCCCTCGCATGGCGATGGTTGCGCCGTTAACGGACGACAGCGACACATTGCTCGGCCGGAAGCCGAGCTGGTAGCTGCCAGCAGCCAGACCCTGCAGCGTTCCCGACGCAGGCAGCAGCTGACCGGACGGGGTCTTGACGCCACCCGTATCGACCGTCACGCCCATGAAATTCATTGGCGGGTCCGAGAACACTTCCGCCGTCAGACGATCGTGCGGCGCGCGGTAAATGTCCGTGGTCGGACCGAATTGCGTGATCGCGCCCTGATGCAGCGTCGCGGTGTTGCCGCCCAGCAGCAACGCCTCGGATGGCTCGGTTGTCGCGTAAACAAAGATCGCCTTCGAGCCCCCGAAGATCTTGGGCAGTTCGGCACGCAACTCCTCGCGCAGCTTATAGTCGAGATTGGCCAAAGGCTCGTCCAGCAGCACCAGATCGGCGCCCTTCACGAGCGCGCGCGCAATCGCGGTACGTTGCTGCTGCCCGCCCGACAGACTGAGCGGCGTGCGCTGCAGATAGGGTTCCAGCCGCATCAGCTTGGCGGCGTCCAGCACGCGCTTCTCGATCTCGGCCTTGGGGGCGCCGCGCACGCGCAGGGGCGAGGCGATGTTCTCGTAGACCGTCATGGCGGGGTAGTTGATGAACTGCTGGTAAACCATGGCCACCGAGCGCTTGCGCACCTCGACGCCGGTCACATCCAGCCCATCGACCAGCACCCGTCCCGAGGTCGGCGCATCGAGGCCGGCCAGCAGCCGCATCAGCGAGGTTTTGCCCGACAGCGTCGGCCCTAGCAGCACGTTGATCGAGCCCGGCAGCAATGTGATGGACACGTCGCGAATGTGCTGAGCACCCGCCACGACTTTCGACACGTGATCGAGAACGACGGTCATGATGCCCGGCCCCGGAGCAAGCCACAGCCAGCAAGACAATTATCGCCACTATCGACCAAGAGGCCCAGGTACACGCGCATCACTCCCCATGCCGCAAGTATCGTGACCAGCGGTCATTTCTTTCGTATGAGCTAATACGAACCTCAAAACGAAAGCAAGTACCTAAATGCGAAACAACCGCGCGACCTGTCGATTTGAGTTGCCGATCGCCTGGGTGTCACCATGGTGCGCAGCAACTGGGGCGGCAGCGCGGTCATGACCGTGGGCCGCAATTCAGCGATACACAACAAGAACCACCACTTTGGCTGGAATCGGGACTTTGCTCCGGCGCATTTCTCGAAACCTTGCGAAGGCACCGACCACAAGGCGAGGCGCTGGTGTTCTGCCACTCGCATAAGGTACCCAAAGCCTCGTCATCCCCGCGAAGGCGGATCCAGTCAAGCCTGACGCGTGCTCGATGGCCAATATGGAAATGCTCTCAGTTTCAGCAGCTTGTGGGGTATCGAGGCTGTGCCACACTCTGGCATGCATGGATCCCCGCCTTCGCGGGGATGACGAGACTGCGGAAATCCTTTGAATGGGTCAGAACACTAGCGCCCGACCGGGTTGTGGCAGGCGCTGTGGCCGCCGTTGGGCCTGGGTGTCAGCTCCGGCCGCTCGCTGCGGCAGCGCGCTTCGATGCGCGTGCAGCGCGTATGGAAGCGGCAGCCCGGCGGTGGCGCAATAGGATTGGGCACGTCGCCGGTCAGCACGATCCGGCGCACCCGGTCGCTGGAAACGTCGGCCACCGGCACCGCCGAGATCAAGGCTTGGGTGTAGGGATGGCGCGGCGAGGTCAGGATGTCGTCGGTCGGGCCGATCTCGACGATGGACCCCAGATACATCACGGCGATGCGGTTCGAAACCTGGCGCACCACGCTGAGATCGTGCGCGATGAAAATGTAAGTGAGATGCAGCCGCTCCTGCAGATCGCACAGCAGATTGATGATCTGCGCCTGCACCGACACATCGAGCGCCGAGACCGGCTCGTCCAGCACCAGCATCTTGGGTTCCAGCGCCAGTGCGCGGGCAATGCCGATGCGCTGGCGCTGGCCCCCGGAGAATTCGTGCGGGAAGCGCTCGGTATGCTCCTGCGCCAGGCCCACCAGATCGATCAGCTCACGCACGCGCTCGGCGATGCGCGCCGCGCCCCAGCCGGAGTGATGTACACGGAGCGGTTCGGCGATGATGTCGCCAACGCGCCGGCGCGGGTTGAGCGAGGCGTAGGGGTCCTGGAATACCATCTGCAGCCGCGGCCGGATGGGACGCATTTGGGACAGGCTCTTGCCGGCGATGTCCTCGCCCTCGAACAGGATAGCGCCGCCGCTCGGCTCGTAGAGGCGGACCAGGCAGCGGCCAAGCGTGGACTTTCCGCAACCGGATTCGCCGACCAGGCCGAGCGTCTCGCCCGGGCGCACCTCGAACGAGACGTTGTCGACGGCATGAACGGTGCGCAGGCCCGCCGAAAAGAAGCGGCTGCCGACAGTGAAACGCTTACTGACGTTGCGGGCAGCCAGCAAAGGCGCAGCGACGGCGGATGTCATCGCGCACCTGCCAGGACGGGAGCTTCGGCATGGCAGGCCGCCTCATGCGCCGGACTGCCGGTGAGCGGCGGAATGGACGTACACGCTGCAAATCGCTGCGAACAGCGTGGCCCGAAGGCGCAGCCCACCGGCATATCGTAGAGCGAGGGCGGCGCGCCGGCGATGGATTTGAGGCGCCTCGGCCGTTCGCCCGCGATGGGCGGGATCGATTGCAGCAGGGCGCGCGTATAGGGATGGCGCGGGTTGAGGAACAGCTCACGCTTGGGCGCCCGCTCCACCACGCGGCCCGCGTACATGACCAGCACCCGGTCTGCGATCTCGGCAATGACGCCCATGTCGTGGGTGATGAAGACGATAGC
Organism: uncultured Alphaproteobacteria bacterium; assembly: GCA_963732765.1. GTDB lineage: Bacteria > Pseudomonadota > Alphaproteobacteria > Rhizobiales > Hyphomicrobiaceae > JANYHF01. Next base: position 84,868 of record CAVTAS010000003.1, read on the forward strand.
CGAACCGAAATCGCGGCGCAGGCGCTGCAGCAGATCGAGGATCTGGGCCTGCACCGTGACGTCGAGTGCGGTGGTCGGTTCGTCTGCGACCAGCAGCGCGGGCGAGCACGAGAGCGCCATGGCGATGACGGCGCGCTGGCGCATACCGCCCGACAGCTGATGCGGGAAGCGATCGACCGCCTCGCCGGGGCTGGGTATGCCGACGGCTGTCAACAGCTCGACCGCCTTGTCGCGCGCCTGCCGGGCGGTTTCCTTGCCATGCACGCGGATCTGCTCCGCGATCTGATAGCCGATGGTGTAGACCGGCGTCAGCGCGGTCATCGGGTCCTGGAAGATCATCGCGATCTCGCGCCCGCGCAAGTCGCGCATCGTGGCGTTGTCCGCCCCGAGCAGTTCGCGGCCGCGAAAGCGGATCGAGCCCGTGATCTCGGCATTGGGATCGTTGATCAGGCCCATGACGGCCAGCAGCGAGATGGTCTTGCCGGAACCGGATTCTCCGACCACGCCGAGCACTTCGCGCTCCGCCACATCGAAGCTCACGCCCGATACCGCTTGCACTTTGCCGCGCGTAGTGCGGAAGGCGACGCGCAGGTCGCGCACTTCCAGGATGATGCCCGTCGCCTCAGCCATCGGCGCGAACCCGAGGATCGATGAGAATGTAGAGCATGTCGACGACGGCGTTGGCGAGCACGATGAAGAAGGCGGAGAACATTACCGCAGCCATAATCACCGGTAGGTCGAGATTGAGCAGCGCGTCGAAGGTGAGCTTGCCGATGCCCGGCAGAGCGAACACCGTCTCGGTCAGCACCGCGACGCCGCCAACCAGCTGACCGAAATCCAGGCCGAACAGCGAAACGACGCTGATCAACGAGGTGCGCAGAGCGTGACGGGTGAGGATCGTGAACTCGCTGAGGCCTTTGGCGCGCGCGGTGCGGACATAGTCCTCCTGCATGGCTTCGACGAGGTTGGCCCTCAGCACACGTCCATAAATGCCGAGATAACCGACAGCGAGCGTACACCAGGGCAGAATGAGCGTCAGGAACCAACCGACCGGGTCGGTGAACAGCGGCCGATAGCCGAGCGGCAGCACCCAGCTGAACCATATGGTGTCGTGGAGCCGGCTTTGCGCGAAGAGATTGACCACTGCCCCCAGCCAGAATACCGGCAACGAGATGCCAATCAGCGCCAGGATCATGAGCACACGGTCCAACCACCGGTCCTTGAATGCGGCTGCCGCCAGACCGACCAGGAAGGCGCCGGCGATCCAGATCACGGCGGCGCCAAACACCAGCGAGACGGTGACGGGAATGGCGTCGAGCACCGCCGGGATGACCTTCCAACCTCGGTTCACGAACGAGGTGAGATCCTGCGTAATGAAGAGTTTCTTCATCATGACCAGGTACTGCACCGGCAACGGCTGATCGAGGCCGAAGCTCTCACGTACTGCCCGCAACACTTCCGGCGACGCGCCGCGCCCGGCGATGCGCGACGAGGGGTCGGAGCCCGGCATGGCGAAGAAAATCAGGAAGACCAGCACGCTGATGCCGAACATGGCGAACAGCATGTCCCCGAGCCGTTTGAGCAGCGCAAACAGCATCACCTGGCTCCGATGCGCAGTTTGGCTTTGGGATCGAGTGCATCGCGCACGCCATCGCCGAGCACGTTGAGCGCGAGCACGGTGAGGCTGATGGCGATGCCGCCGGCCAGGGCGACCCAGGGGCGCGTATAGAGCAGCCCGACGCCGTCCTGGATGATGCTGCCCCAGCTCGAATCGGGCGGCTGCACGCCGATGGTCAGGAACGACAACGCAGCTTCGGTCAGCATGTCGATCGCCATCATGATCGGCATAAAGACGATCAGCAGCGGCAGGATGTTGGGCAGGATGTCCCGGTAGAGGATGCGCGACGACGGCACGCCGAGGCCGATGGCGGCGAGCACGAATTCGCTGCGGCGCAAGGACAACACCTGGCCGCGGATGGGGCGCGCCACATAGGGGATGTAGACCACGCCGATGATGAATATCGGCAACAACAGGCTGCCGCTGGAAATCTCGATCGGCCCGATGCGCATACCCTGGTTGATCAGCACCACCGACAAGCAAATGGCCAGGAGATAGATCGGAAAGGCCCACAGGATGTCCATCAGGCGGGAGAGAATAGTATCGGTGATGCCGCCGAAGAACCCCGCCGCCGTGCCGACGATGGTGCCGAAAAACAAGGAAAACAGCGTCGCCGCTCCTGCGATCAGCAGCGAGTTGCGTCCGCCATAGAGGATGCGCGTAAAGACGTCCCTGCCCTGATTGTCGGCACCGAGAAAGAATCCGTGCAACGACCAGGTCGGGCCGATGGGCGTATAGCCGAGGCCGAGGCCCTCGGTGGATTGCTCCATGACCGGGGTCAGCGTGTCGCCGATCATCACGTGCCCATCCAGATTGGAACGGAACGCGTTCTGGCCGATGACGCCCGCGTAGATTGGCGCGCCGATGCAGACCAGAGCAATCAGGATGAGGGCGACGAGCGCGACCATGGCCGCCCGGTCGCTGGCGAGTTTGCGGAATGCGAGCGCCCACGGACCTTGCCCGGGGCGGGAGCGAGGCTTGACGCTCCTACCTCCAGGAGGTTGGGCAACTATCGCCGTTTCAACAGTCATACAAATCTAATCTCAAGGGGTGCGACGTGTGCTTCCTTCTCCCATTGGGAGACCTCTGCAAAAACACGAACAGAGACAACTTCGTCATACCCGCGAAGGCGGGTATCCATGCATGTCAAAGTTTGGCATGTCGTCAGCACCACGGTAGGGCCTGACACAACTTGTGTTTTTATCGACACGTGAAACCGCCATCGGCTTGCATGGATCCCCGCCTACGCGGGGATGACGAGATTTGCGGTGCCTCTCGTGTTCTTGAAGTGGTCGCATTTGGGAAAAGCCCACTGCCGCGCGCCCGTCTATGAATTGAGTTGGCACGCGGCTGTGTGTCGAGCGACTACTTCACCCAGGCTTGCGAGATCATGAAATAGAACTGGGCATTGAACTTGAAGTTGCCCAGCCGCTTGGAGGTGAAGTCGATGTGCTTGGGATTGAACAGCGCAGCGACAGGCGCCTTGTCGGTCACCGCGCGGTCGATCTCGGCCCACATCTTGTCGGCGGCAACCTGATCGGTCACGCCGAGCTCCAGGGCCTTGCGCATCTTGTCGTTGATGGCCTTGTCGCAGAAACCGGCGACGTTGATGGAGCTGTCGCTGTCCTTGTGGAAGCTCTCGCAGCCCAACAGGATGTACAGGAAGTCCGACGCTGCCGGATAATCCTGGTACCACTGGGTAAGACTGATCTGCACGTTGTTCTTGGTGTTCTGAATGTAGGCGAACTGCAGATTGGTCGAGATCGGCTTCAGGCTGGCCTCGAAGCCGAGATCGTTCAGCACGCTTTGCAGATAGGTGCCCAGCGACTTGGAGGCGTCGGTGTCCTCCGCGATGATGGTGACCTTCTGGCCCTTCTGGCCACTTTCGGCCATCAGCGCCTTGGCCTTGTCCAGGTCGGGGCCGTTGTACTTGGGGCCGCCGCCCTTGGTGTAGGGGCAGTAGTCTTCATGGCCGGGGAAGCCGGTGGGCAGCACCTGGCAGGTCGGCGCGGCCAACACACTGCCACCGAAAAGTTTGACCATGGCGTTGCGGTCGATGGCGTAGTTGACCGCCTGGCGCGCCTTTTCGTTGTTGAACGGCGCGATGTTGGTGTTCATCGGCGCATACCAGAAGGCAGTCAACGGCGTGACGTGCACGGTGTCCTTGTATTTGGTGCCAACCTCGGCGAGACGATCCGTTGGCACCTGATCGAACATCCAGTCTATTTCGCCGTTCTGAACGGCGGTAACTTGTGCTTCGTCGGTCAAGTTGAAACCGTAGTCGATCACGTCGGGATAGCCGTCGGGCTGGGCGTCCTCGTTCCAGACCTTGAAGTGCGGGTTGCGCGTCAGCTTCATCGCCTTGTTGGGATCGTATTCGGTGATGGCATAGGCGCCCGAGCCGATCAGCGGAACGGTGCCGGCATCCTCTGCCTTGCTGTCGGCGGGCACCACCGAGGCGTGCGGCAGCGCCAGCTTCTGGAAGATCTCGGCATCGGGGGCGACAAGGTTGAGCGTCACCGTGCTCTTGGCTTCGTCGCCAACCACGCCGCCCTCCAGCGTGCAGGCCTTGGGCTCCTTCAGGCATTTGTCCGCGCCGACGATGCCGGCGTAGAACGTGCCCGAGGTGGGGCTGGAGACCTTGAAGATGCGCTGGAACGAGGCCACAACGTCTTTGACGCCAAGCTCGCGCCCATCGGAAAACTTAATGCCCTTGCGGATCTTGAAGGTGTAGGTCTTGCCGCCATTTTCCGGCGCCGGAACGGCCTCGGCGAGATCGGCGACGATGTTGAAACCGTCGGCGCCATGGGCCTGCTTGAATTTCAGCAAGCCATCATAAACAGCTTGGTACACTTGCCAGTACTGCAGCGTGTAGTTGATGTGCGGATCGATGGTGCCGCCAGCCGAATGGGCGGAGATCTTCAAGGTCCCGCCGCGATGCTCGGGCATGTAAGCCGCAGTGGCGGCCCCGGCGTTGGCGGCCAGCAGGGTCAGCCCCGCGGCGCACGACAACAGGCTCTTGGTCACTCCACGCATTCACTGTTCTCCCTTGTCGGTATCGATCAGTAGACGGTAATTTTCCTATCCCTGGTGACGGTCCAGGAACTCTCCCACCACCTTGAGGCAGTGCTCGGTCTCTTCAACATGAGGCAGATGGCTCGAATTCTCGAATACAACCCAGTCGGCGTGCTTAATGCCGTCGGCATATTGCTGCACCACTTTGGGCGTGGCTTCGTCGTGGCGGCCCGAGATCAGCAGCGTCGGCGCGGTGATCTTGTGCAATTGCGCCGTGATGTCCCAGCTCTTGAGCGACCCTACGACGTGGAATTCGCTCGGCCCATTCATGGTGTGATAGACGGTGGGCTCGGCAGCGAGTTGCGCGAAAGATGCCGCCACTTCGGGCGGCCAGGGCACCCGGCACAGGTGCCGGTCGTAGAACACCTTCACGGCGTCCTCGTACTCCTTTGCGCCCGTGGTGCCGGCCGCCTCATGCTTGAGCAGCGTCGCCTGCACCTCCGGCGGCAGCAGCTCGCGTAAGCGGTTGGCCTCTTCCAGCCACATCGTCATGGAGGCCGGCGAATTGGCGATCACCAGCGCTTTCAGGCCCTTGGGCTGGGTGATGGCGTGCTCGGCGCCCAGCATCCCGCCCCACGACTGGCCCACCACCTGATAAGCATCGGCGATGCCCAGATGCCGGGTCAGGCTCTCCAATTCGTCCAGGAACAGTCGCGGCGTCCAGAAGTCCTTGGGCGCATCCGGCAAGTGCGTTGATAGCCCGCAACCCAGCTGGTCATAGTGGATCACGGCGCGCCCGCCAGCCGCCAGCCCAGCATAACTCGTGAGGTAATTGTGTGCCGCGCCAGGCCCGCCATGCAGCATGACGACGGGATGCTTCTCGGATTTCAGATCGCCGGTGATGCGATACCAAGTCTGGTGGCCCATGAAGGGGGCCACTCCGGAAGCAGCCATCATGGGCGGGTCTCCAAAATTCCAGAGACCAGACTGGACCAAAGCGCGGCCTCGCGCAATTGGCTAAACGAAGAGCCGTTCCGCCTCCAGCCCTTTATAGAGTCCGGCCACCCATTCTCCGTAGCCGTTGTAGATCACTGTCGGCTTGGTCGCCGCGCCCCACCAGTTGCCGGTGCCCAGAATACGCTCCTCCGCCTGGCTCCAGCGCGGATGGGGAACCTCCGGGTTGACGTTGGCCCAGAAGCCATACTCGGCCGCGTTGAGCGTTTCCCAGAAGGACTTCGGCCGCTCGGCGACAAAATCGATCTTCACCACCGACTTGATGGACTTGAAGCCGTATTTCCAGGGCAGATGCAGCCGGATCGGTGCGCCGAAGCTCTTGGCCAGCGGCTTGCCATAAGCTCCCGTGACCATGAAGGCGAGGTCGTGCGTGGCTTCGGCCATAGTGAGGCCCTCAAGATACGGCCAGGGGTACCAGTCCTGCTGCTGGCCGTGGGCAATCTCGGGCGCCATGAAGGTCTGTAAGCTGACATATTTGGCGTCGGTCTTGGGGCTGGCGAGCTTGACCAGCTCGGCCAGCGGAAATCCGGTCCAGGGCACCACCATGGCCCAGGCTTCGACGCAGCGGTGACGCACCACACGCTCTTCCAGCGGCATCCTGGCGATCAGCTCGGCAGCGTCGATCTCGATCGGCTTGTCGATTAGGCCACCGATTTTCACCGTCCACGGAGCGATTTTCAACGCCTCGGCGGCGGCCGAGATTTGCTTTTGCGAGCCGAACTCGTAGAAATTGTTGTACTTGCTCGCGATCTCCTCGGGAGTGATGTCGCGGTTGGCGGGGTACTTTTCGTTGCGCGTGACAGCGCTGGCGGGGCGGCCGCCAAGCAGCGCGACGCCGGCTGCGGCCGCGCCGGCCAGGAACGCGCGGCGGTCGAGGAAAGCGGATTCGGGCGTGACGAGACTTTCTGGCAGCTCCCAGCCGCGGCGGCGCTTGATCAGCATGGTCGGTCCTCGTCGGATGAAGGATGGCTCCACCCCGACACTTACGGTTGGAGGCGGCAACAGGCAAATCACGCTTCGGCGAGGGCAAGTTAGGGCAGCCGCGCCAGACGCTTCAGCAGCAGCGCATAAAACCCCTCGGCATCGACATCCTTGAGGTAGAGCGCGTTCTTTGGCCGATCCGTCACGCCCCACCAGTCGGCCACGGTCGCGCCAAGTGTCAGCGGGCTCGCGGTCTCGATCGTGACGTTGATCTCGCGGCCCTGGTAGAGCTCGGGCGCCAACAGCCAGCCGATCACGTTGGGATCGTGCAGCGGCGCGCCGGGCCAGCCGTATTTCTGGCGGTCGAAACGTTCCGAGAAGGTCAGCATCTCGGCGACCGCTTTGCCGGTGCGGTTGCCGAGGGCGCGGATGGCTGCGATGCGCTCAGGCGTGGTCAGCACTTGATGGGTTACGTCGAGCGGCAGGATGGTGATGGGCACGCCCGAGCGCAGCACCACATCGGCGGCCTCGGGATCGACATAGATGTTGAACTCGGCTGCTGGTGTGACGTTGCCGGCCTCGAAGTAACCACCACCCATCATGACGATGCGTTGGAGGCGCTTGGCGAGGTCGGGCGCCTTGACCAGCGCCATGCCAATGTTCGTGAGCGGACCGAGCGTACACAGCGTAATGGTTCCGGGATCGTGCGCCATCACGGTATCGATCAGCCAGTCGACGCCGTGCCGGTCGCCCAGCGGCATCTTCGGCTCGGGCAGCTCGGGACCGTTGAGGCCGGTCGGTCCATGCACATACTCGGCGGTGCGGGGCGCACGCATCATCGGACGGCGGCAGCCGGCGTGAACGGGAATGTCGGGGCGGCCGCCGAGTTCCAGCACTTTGCGTGCGTTGGTGGAGGTGTGGGACAACGGCACGTTGCCCGCCACAGCGACAATGCCGAGCAACTGGAGTTCGTCCGGCGAGGCCAGCGCGAGCAGGATCGCGACCGCATCGTCCTGGCCGGGATCGGTATCGATGATGATCTTCTGCGCGGACGGCGGTTTCAAGGGCTTCTCCAGAACAGGGCGCTTGCGTCTTTCTCCCATAGGGAGTCTCTGCGAAAATGCGTGAGGCAATGCAACTCTCGTCATCCCCGCGAAGGCGGGGATCTATGCAAGCCAATGTCGGTCTCTCGTGCCGATGCAATGCGCAAGTTGGATCAGACGATTCCGTGGTGCTGACGACTTGCCACACTCTGACATGCATGGATACCCGCCTTCGCGGGTATGACGAAGTTTGGATCTATTCGTGCTTTTGCAGAGGTCTCCCTATGGGAGAAGGGATCGAGCCGCTGGTCCGCCTCTGTTTCGTCAGAAGGCGGATGATGTCACGCCTTGGCCTTCTTCGGTGCTGCCTTGGCCTTCGGTTTTGCTGCCGGCTTCACCGCCGCCTCCGGAGCCGCCATCGCGACCGACGTGCCGATCCCGAACACACCGCCGTTCGCATCCTTCACAATCGCGATACGGCCCGTGCCTGGAACATCGAACGGTGGACGGACGATTGCGCCGCCGGCAGCGGTCACGTCCTTGACCGATTTTTCGACGTTCTTGACAGCGAAATAGGTGAACCAGTGGTCCGGTACGCCCTTGAACATTTCGCCGTCCATGGTGAACACACCCAGGGCCGGCACGCCGCCCTTGAAGAACATCGTGTAGCTGGGCTCACCCCGCTTCGGCGCCCGGGACATATCCCCCATCGCCGTGGTGCGCGCCTCAAGGCCGAGAATCTTGGTGTAGAATTTCACCGCCTTTTCGGGATTGTGTGTGTTGAGTTCAGTCCACCAGACATCGCCGTGGTCGGGCATGGTGTACATTTCCTTTGTCTTTGCAAACGGGAGTGCTTTTATAGGGGCGGCTTGCGGCCGCCCTCGAGCAACACAACGTGCACTTTTTTTGGTGCACCAGGGCGCCGCAAGCCGCCCCTACCAACCGATCACGCCGCCTGCCTGGTATGGCTCGCCAGCACTTGATCGGCAATCCGTCCGGTGATCTCGGCTAGATGATCGAATTTAGCCGTAAACGTCCCAACGCCGCTGGTCGCCGAGCGCAGCTCCACGATCAGGTTCTGGATTTCCGCTTCCGGGATCTGCGCCAGCACAATGTCCCAGCCGTCCCAGCCCTCGCGCGGATTGAAGCCCAGGATCTGGCCGCGCCGTGCCGGAATGATGCCGTTGATCTTGGCCGTGGCGTCTGATGGCACCGCGATCTCCACCGCCATCACTGGCTCCAGCAGCACCGGCGAGCAATCGGGCATGCCCTCCTGCATCGCGATGCGGGCGGCCTGGCGGAACGCCATGTCCGATGAGTCCACCGAATGGTAGGAGCCATCCACCAGCGCCACATGCACGTCCACCACCTGGAAGCCGAGCGGGCCGTGCTTGAGATAATCCTCGACGCCGATCTCGACCGAGCCGAAGAAGTTCTTGGGCACCGCGCCGCCGACGATGCGCTCCTCGAACTGGAAACCCTCGCCGCGCTGCAAAGGTTTGATGGTCAGCATGACGTCACCGAACTGTCCGTGGCCGCCCGATTGCTTCTTATGCCGACCACGGATCGATATCGACTTGCGGATGGTTTCCTTGTACGGCACCTGCCGCGCCATGGTATCAACGTGAACGCCGTATTTGCGCATAAGTTTCTCACGCGCTACCCGCAAGTGCATCTCGCCCTGGCCCGACAGCACCATCTGGCCGGTCTCCTGGCTGTGCGTGAAGGTCAACGAGGGGTCCTCCTCGACGATGCGCTGCACGGCGGAGGTGAGTTTCACCTCGTCCTTCTTGTCGCGCACGGCAATGGCGGCGTGGAACACCGGTTCCTGCGATTGCGGAGCGCCGATAGCTTTAAGCGGTGTCTTGTCCGTGGTCAGAGTTTCGCCGGTTACGATGTGCTCCAGCCGGCCCAACGCCACGGTCTCGCCAGCCTTGGCCGCGCCGCGTTTGATCGCCTCCTGGCCCTTCAGCGTGAAAATACCCGCGACGCGCTCCTCCTTGTCGCCCGAGCGCACACTGGCGCTATCGGCAATCTCGCCCGCCAGCACGCGCGCCACCGACATCTTTCCGCCATGAGGCGTGTGCAGTGTTTTAACAACGTAAGCGGCCGATTTCGCCGCACTTACGCCCAGCCGCTTGGCGGTCTGCTCGACCGTTGGCGCATCATGCCGCAAGGTCTTCAGCAGGCGCAGAATGCCGTTGCCATTCTCGGCCGAGCCGATCAGCACCGGGCAGATCTTGCCGTCGCGCAGCTCCTGCGTGAGATCGTCGAAAATCTTGTCGCGCGGCGGGGGAATGTCGCTGAGCAGCTGTTCCATCAGCTGGTCATCGTAGTCGGCCAGCTGCTCCAGCATGTGGTAGCGGGCCTCGCTCTCGCGCTGGCGCACGTCGGCGGGAATATCGATCACTTCGCTCTGGGCGTGCTCGCGGTAGACAAAGGCGCGCTCCAGCGCCAGATCCACGAAGCCGGTGGCGATACCATCCTTCCAGATCGGCACTTGCCTCAAGACGAGCGGCTTGCGGCTGGCCGGCTGCAGCAGCGGGATGAGATCGCGCACGCGCATCTCGGCCTTGTCGATCTTGTTCAGGAACAAGAGGTGCGGGATGCCGCGATCCTCAAGCTGGCGCAGGATGAGTTGCAGCGCCGGCACTTTCTTGGGGTCGGGCTCGCACACGACGACAGCAACGTCGCTGGCGACCAACGCGGCGGCGGCTTCGTGCTGGTACTCGATGGAACCTGGGCAGTCGAGGAAAGTGTAACTGTCACCCATGAACTCGGCTGTGGCCACGTTCATCTCCACGCTCATGGCGTGGGCGCGGGCTTCGGGGGTAGAATCGCCGATGGTGTTGTTGTCGGAGATCTTGCCTTGGCGCGGAATGGCGCCGGTGCGCGCGAGTATGGCTTCAAGCAATGTTGTCTTGCCCGACAAATACGGGCCAACGAGCGAGATCAAGCGATGTTGTCTACCTGCTTGGGTAGTAGCGGTATCACCCATGTCTTCCTCCCTGCTTTTACAGGGGGCTTGAGGCAACCCACAATGGGCGCGACAGCCCCTCTGACGACAAAGTGACGCCGGAAAATCGCACTTGGCAAGGGGGTGGCGGTGGAATTTGTGAAGAATGCGTGACGGACTGTCCGCTAGCTCGCGTCGGTCGGCGGCTGCGCCGATGGGCTACCCACGGTCTCGCGCTCGTCGAAAACATAGCATTCTCCGCGCCATAGGCTTTCGGCTTGCGGCACGGTCGCGAGGTAGCTCAGTATCCCGCCCTTCAGGTGGTAGACCTCCTCGAAGCCCAGCAATTTCAGATAGGACGACGCCTTCTCGCAGCGGATGCCGCCGGTGCAGAACATCGCGACCTTACGGTACTTGGCCGGATCGAGGTTGGCGTTCACGAAGTGGGGCAGGTCGCCGAAGCGTTTGGTCTGGGGATCGACGGCGCGGGCAAACGTGCCCAGTTCGACCTCATACGCATTGCGGGTATCGAGCACCAGCACGTCGGGATCGGAGATCAGCGCGTTCCAATCCTCCGGCGCGACGTAAGTGCCGACGCGGACGGTCGGATCCGCCTCTGGCATGTCGAAGCGGATGATCTCGCGCTTGACCTTCACCATGGTGCGGCGGAACGGATGCTCCGGGGCCGTGGCGTCCTTGGTCTGCAGATCGGCAAAGCGGGGATCGGTGCGTAGGATTGCGAGGAAGGCTGACAGTGCGTCCAGCGCGCCCGAGATCGTGCCGTTGATGCCTTCGGCCGCCAGCAAGATGGTACCCTTGATTGCGAAGGCATTCATCTGCTCAAGGAGCGTTGCCCGGAGCGGGCCCGGATCGTCGATGGCAACGAACTTGTAGAAGGCTGATATCGTGACGGTCATGACGTCACCGCAGCCCTGGGCGCCAACTCCTCAGGCTTGAACTGGTATTTCGTACTGCAGAACTCGCATTTGGCCTTCACCAATCCATCCGGTTCGATCATGCCTGCGATCTCGTCCTCGCGGAACCTTGAGATGATGCCGGCCAGCCGCTCGTGCGAGCAGTTGCATTGCGCCACCAGCGGCGTCGCCCCATAGGCGCGCACGCCCTCTTCATTGAAGAGGCGGATCAGCAGTTGCTCGGGCGCCAGCAGGGGATCGATCAGTTCATGGTCTTCTACTGTCGCGGCCAGGATGCGCGTGCGCTCCCAATCGTCGTCGTCCTCGCGGCCGCTGCCGTCGCCTTTGAGAATGTCGCGATCCGGCAGGCCCGCGCCGCCCTCGGGGGACAGATGCTGGATCATCAACCCGCCAACACGCCAGCGCCAGCCGCGCCCTTGCAGTCCGCCGCCCGAGAATTGCTTGCCCACCGCCAGCCGGATGAAGGTCGGCAGCTGCACCGACTGCCGGAAATAGCTGAGCGCTGCTTCGGCCAGCGTCTGCTGCGCCAGCTGCACGATGCCCTGGTGCCGGTCCTGCTCGCCGCCGGGATCGATGGTGAGGGCAAGATGGCCGTCGCCGAGCAGTTTGGCCTCGTCGATGGGGCCGGCGGCTTCCAGGCCGGCGATGGCGACAGCGTCGAAGTTGGCATAGCCGCGCAATCTGCCTGGGGATTCACAGCTGACCACCAGCAAGCTCAAGGGACCATCGGTCTTGGTTTGCAGGATGATCTTGGCGTCGGTCTTGAGGGCCGCGCCCAGCATCGAAGCAAGCGCGAGCGCCGCGCCGAGCACGCGGGTGACGGGCTCGGGATAGTCGTGGCGCGTAAGGATTTCATCCGCCGCCGGGCCGAGCCGGACCAAGCGGCCCATCACGCCCGACGCCTCGGCGCGGAACGGCAGCGCGAGGTCGTCGGGGAGGGGTGGGATGGGGAGAGTTGTCATTATGCAGAACACATGAGTGGAGTGAAAACTCTTTCTCCCCCGCCTCTTTGCGGGGGAGAAGGTGGCGCCGTAGCGCCGGATGAGGGGCAGCCGCGAGTCCGGACGGATCGGCCGGCACCTGTCGCCACAGGTGCAGGGCAAGTGGCTGCCCCTCACCCGCCGCTGAATTCCGTCGCGCTTTGCGCTCCGGGCGGCACTCTCTCCCCCGCCAAGTGGCGGGGGAGAGGGCTAGTTCCCTGGGCGCCTAATCCTTCCCCAGGCACCACGCTAGAATGGCCTTTTGCGCGTGCAACCGGTTTTCCGCTTCATCCCAAACGCGCGACTGCGGACCATCGATCACCTCCGCCGTCACCTCATTGCCACGATACGCCGGCAGGTCGTGCAGGAAGATCGCGTCCTTGGCCGCCAGTTTCATCAGCGCAGCGTCGACCTGATAGGGCCCCAGCAGTTGTTTGCGGCGCGGTGCGTCGGTCTGGCCCATGCTGACCCAGGTGTCCGTCACCACGCAATCGGCGCCACGCACGGCGGCCTTCGGATCGTCCGTAAGCGTGATGTCGCCGCCTTGGGCGCGCGCCCATTTGATCACATCGGCATCCGGATTGAGTTGCGGCGGCACGCCGAGCCGGATCTTGAAACCGAACTGGCAGGCCGCATGGATCCAGGACGTCGCGACATTGTTGCCGTCGCCGACCCAAGCGACCGTGGCGCCTTCGATGCGCCCGCGCGCTTCTTCATAGGTCACGATATCGGCCATGATCTGACACGGATGGCTGAAATCGGTCAGGCCGTTGATGACCGGCACGGACGCGTTCGCGGCCAGATCCAGCATATCGGCATGGGCGTTGCCGCGCAGCATGATCACATCGCCATAGCGCGACATGACGCGCGCGGTGTCGGCGATGCTCTCGCCACGGCCCAATTGCAGATCGCCGGCATTCAGCGGAGAAAGGCTCTGGCCGCCCAACTGGCGCATGGCGAGATCGAACGAAATGCGCGTGCGCGTCGACGGCTTGGTGAAGACCATGATCAGGACCAGGTCTTCAATGCCGTCGGGACGCATGGCGAGCGGGACACGTCGGCCGGCGGCCTTCATAGCGTGCGCGTTATCGACCAGCTTTCGCAGCACCATGGGATCGATGTCGGAGAGATCGATGAAATGGCGCGGCTTGGGCACATGCGCAACCTTGCCCTTGCGTGCAGCCTTCGTCTTGGTCATGCCGTCCGTCCACTCAAGCTTGCCGCCGCCTTGCCGATGCGCGACACCGCCTCGCCAATCTCGGCGTCGGAAACAATCAACGCCGGTAGCAGCCGCATCACGTTGTCGCCGGCGGGGACGGCCAGCAGATGCTGCGCTTGCGCCGCCGTGATCATGTCGCCCACCGGCGTTATCAGTTTCAGACCCGTCATGAGGCCGTCACCGCGCACCTCCTCGATGATTGAGGGATACCGGTCCTTCAGTTCCGCTAGCCGCTGTTTCAACAGCAGACCCTTGCGGGCGACCTCCTCAAGGAAGCCTTTTTCCGTAATGACATCCAGCACGGCGTTTCCAACTGCCATGGCCAGCGGATTGCCGGCAAACGTCGATCCATGCGTGCCGGCCGTCATGCCGGCCGCCGCTGCCTCGGTCGCCAGCACCGCGCCGACCGGGAAACCGCCGCCCAGGCCCTTGGCGATCGCCATGATATCCGGCGTTATGCCCGCCCACTCGTGCGCGAACAGCTTGCCGGTACGGCCCATGCCGCATTGGATCTCGTCCAGGATGAGCAGGATCTTGTGCTTGTCGCACAGCGCCCTGAGCGCGCGCAGGAAGTCGTTCGGCACCACCCGGATGCCGCCTTCACCCTGGATCGGTTCGATCAGAATCGCTGCGGTCTCGCGCGTGATCGCGGCTTCGGTGGCCGCAATGGAGAGTTCGGCGACGTGGTCGAAGCCGTCGACCTTGGGGCCGAAGCCCTCGAGGTGCTTGGCCTGATTGCCCGCCGAGATCATCGCCAGCGTGCGGCCATGAAAGGCGCCCTCGAAGGTAATGACGCGGTAGCGCTCGGGGGCGCCGTTTTTTGAGTGGTACTTGCGTGCGGTCTTGACCGCGCCCTCGTTGGCCTCGGCCCCGCTGTTGCAGAAGAACACACGGTCGGCGAAAGTCAGCTCGCACAGCCGCTCGGCCAGCCGCTCCTGCCCGCCGATGCGGAACAGGTTGGAAGTGTGCCAGACCTTGCCGGCCTGCTCGATCAGAGCCGCGACCAGCTTGGGATGCGCATGGCCCAGCTGCGAAACCGCTACGCCACCGGTGAAATCCAGGTATCGCTCGCCCTTAGCGGTTTCCAGCCACACGCCCTCCCCCCGCTCGAACACCAGATCGCGGCGCGCATAGGTCGGCATAACAGCGGACGTCATTTCGGTCGGCTTTCCAATGGGAACGCGGCCAAAGGGAATGAGGAATGAAAAATGCCGCCTCCAGGCGAAGCGGCATCAAACCTGTTGATACGTCGCTCGTCCACACCAAGTCAATGTTGCATGGCGGTCCACCCGCATGCGTCCCACCCCGGATGACGATCGGGATTCGTGGATATTCCGCGTTGCCAACGGTTATCCACGTGACAATTGCGCAACGCTCTGCGCCGCGACCCATCGCCGTGATTCGATCATGCTTGCCGAGAGGCCAATCGTTGATGTATCGTTAATCCAGTAAGCCGATGTGTTCCCGTATGTATTGAGCGTTACGTGTTTTCGGTCTCCGACGGGTCCGGCAAGTCTCCCAAGTATAGCGTTTGATCAAATCTGTGCGGCGTAACTGTTCCGGGCGGGGGTTAGCCTGGAGGTTGTTTGCGTCCGCCTTGTGACGGGCATTCCTGCCCGAGAGGGGTTGTATTGTGTCCATTCAATTGGAGACGACGACTATGTCGTGGACCGATGAGCGTGTCGAGCAGCTGAAAAAGCTGTGGGGCGAAGGCCTCAGCGCCAGCCAGATCGCTGGACGTCTGGGCGAAGTCACCCGCAACGCCGTTATCGGCAAGGTGCACCGGCTTGGACTGGCGGGACGGGCGACAGTGTCGCGGCCCAAGGCCATGCGGCCGCGCAAGAACGTTGTGGTGCGCACGGGCGCTGCCAAACGCAACAAGATGCAGCGCTATCAGAACGGCGCGCCCAACAGTTTTCCGAATTTCCCGGCTGCCGAGGGCGGCTTCGATCATCTGCATCGGTCCTACGAAGAGCTGGTGATTCCGCTCGAAGAGCGCGCCTCGATCCTCAGCCTGAAGGAAACCAGCTGCCGCTGGCCGATCGGCGATCCGCAGCATGACGACTTCCACTTCTGCGGCAAGGGCAAGCAGGACGGCCTGCCCTACTGCGAGTTCCATTCGCGCCGGGCATTTCAGCCGGCGCAGAGCCGTCGTCGCGACGCACAGCACGCGCCAGCACAAATCGCCAAGCTGGTGAGCAACGGCTGACAAGGGTTTATCCGACGCCGACTTTTCGGGGGGCGTTGGACTGCGGGGGGAGCGCCGGAAGCTGTCGCGGGGCAGCATCCGGCGCTTTTTTTTGTTGGCCGATGCCTTTGTTGAGGCCGGCAACTCCGAGAGCCGGACGTAGAACGCCGGGGCAGCGTGCGAAAGCACTTCGGAGCCTGACAGAATCAAAATACCCGTGGAATTCCGTACGGGCGCACCGCAGTGCGACCGTACCATACAACGCCCTATTTCCGTCTAAACCTGAAGCACTCTAAGCGTCTTGCCGGATCTTTTCGAGCGTGGCGCTGACCATGAACGTTGAGCGCGTCAGCCCGCGACGCTTGGCGGCGGCATCGATGGATTCAAGCTGGCCAGCGTCGAGCGAGATGTTGGCCTTCACGGGGCGGTTGCGGTTCACGATGAGCGGGATCAAAATGGTGCTCTCGGTCTGCGGATCGAAAGCGACGTCCGGATCCGCCAATATCGCCGTTCGATCTCGCGGTGGGTTGACAAAATGGCCAGAACTCAACATTTCCTCGGCCCATTCGCCAGCCGCAGAAATAGCATCAGTTATCGCGGCATCGGGAGTCGGACCTCCCCCGTAGCACCCCGGTAGATCGGGTATGCGAACTCCCCAAACGCCATCGCTGCCATCGAGAATCGCGAAATAGTAGGCCATGGTCGCCTCACTTAGATCCAACCGGCCTTTTTTGCGGCGTCAATGGCCACACCTTTTGAGACTATTGTGTGCCGCGGTATGACGATCCGCACTCCTGGCCGGTCTGGGTGCTTGAATCTGTCGTCTTGCCACCGCCGATGCTGATCCAGCCTTCGCTCAGCAAACGGGCGACGATCTTGCGGGTGTTGGTCTCTGCCGTCGGCATGCCATCCCCACAAATTTGCGCCAACATATGCGCATCAGCATTCCCCGTCAAGCCTCAGCTACGCGCCCTCACGGTCGCCGAACACGTAGCCGGCGCCGCGCACGGTGCGGATAGGATCGCGCTCACGGCCACGAATCAGGCTCTTGCGCAGGCGGCCGATGTGGACGTCGACCGTGCGCTCGTCGACATAGACGTCGCGGCCCCAGACGGCGTCGAGCAGCTGGTTGCGGCTGTGTACGCGGCCGGGGCTGCGCATAAAGTGTTCCAGCAAGCGGAACTCGGTTGGTCCGAGCCGGAGTTCGCGGCCGTTGCGCGTGACGCGATGCGCCTCGCGGTCGAGTTCGATTTCGCCCGCGACGATCTTGTCCGCCATCCGGTCGGGGCTGGATCGGCGCAGCAACGCCTTGATGCGAGCGGTCAGCTCGGCTGGCGAGAACGGCTTGGTCGACATAGTCGTCCGCGCCGGTCGTCAGACCGCGAATGCGGTCGCCTTCTTCGCCGCGCGCCGTCAGCATCAGGATTGGCAGGGCGCGCGTGGCTTTGCCGGCGCGCAGGCGGCGGCACAGCTCGATGCCCGAGAGGCCCGGCAGCATCCAGTCCAGCACCAGCAGATCGGGCGGCGTCTCGGCGACCGCGATCTCGGCGTCCTCGCCGGTTTCCACCACATCGACCGCGAATCCCTCCGCCTCGAGATTGTAGCGAAGCATCATGTTGATAGAACCGTCGTCCTCGACGACGAGAATGCGTGCGGTCATGTCGATTGCCTCAACGTCGCGGAATGGTCGTGGAACCGGAGTCGTCGCCTTTGGGACGATCCTCCGTCAGCTGCGCGCCGGTGACGAGATAGTAGGTGGTCTCGGCAATGTTGGTGGCGTGGTCGCCGACGCGTTCCAGGTTCTTGGCCGCGAACAACAGATGCGTACAAAGTCCGATATTGCGCGGATCTTCCATCATGTAGGTGAGCAGCTCGCGGAACAGCGAGTTGTAGAGCGCATCGATCTGGTCGTCCCGGCGCCAAACCAACTCGGCCTTGGCGGCGTCGCGCATGGCAAACGCATCCAGCACGTCCTTGAGTTGGCGCTGCGCGATTTCGGTCATGTGGCCGATGCCACCCATCAGCTGCTTTGGACGCTGTTCCCCGGCCACGGCCAGGGCGCGTTTGGCGATGTTCTTGGCCAAGTCCCCGATGCGCTCCAGATCGCCCGCAATCTTCATCGCAGTGGTGATCTGGCGCAGATCCTGCGCCATCGGCTGGCGCTTGCCGATCATGGTGATGGCCTGAGCCTCCACCTCTTTTTCATGCTTGTCGATGGCCTTGTCGCTGGCGATGGCCTGCTCGGCAAGCAAGGTGTCGCGCGTGCTCAGCGCTTGGTAAGATCGATCGAGTTGCCGCTCGGCGAGCCCGCCCATTTCGGCGATCTTGTTATCGAGCGCGCGCAGTTCGTCCTCGAACGAGGTCACGATATGTTGGCCTTGAGGCATCGGAGTCTCCTATTGCGCGCCGGGCTGGGCGTTAGACACTCGGCAACTGTCAGCCGATCCGGCCGGTAATATAGTCCTGCGTGCGTTTATCCGTGGGCGCCATGAAGATTTTCTGCGTTTCGCCTTCCTCGACCAGGTTGCCAAGATGGAAAAAGGCCGTGCGCTGAGAGACGCGCGCAGCCTGTTGCATGGAATGCGTGACGATGATGATCGAGTAGTTGCGGCGCAGTTCGTCGATGAGCTCCTCGATGCGCGCTGTGGCGATCGGATCGAGTGCCGAACAAGGCTCGTCCATCAGGATCACCTCGGGGCCGACGGCGATCGCGCGGGCAATGCACAGCCGCTGCTGCTGACCACCGGAAAGACCCGTGCCAGCTTCCTTGAGGCGGTCCTTCACTTCGTCCCAGAGGCCGGCCTTCTTCAGGCTCGACTCCACGATCGCATCGAGTTCGGTCTTGGTTGACGCAAGACCATGGATGCGCGGCCCATAGGCGACATTGTCATAGATGGATTTGGGAAACGGGTTGGCCTTCTGGAACACCATGCCGACACGGGCGCGCAGCTGCACCACGTCCAGCTTCGGATCGTAGATGTCTTCGCCGTCGAGCGTGAGCTTGCCGGTGACGCGGCAGCCCTGGATGGTATCGTTCATGCGGTTGATGCAGCGCAGAAAAGTGGACTTTCCGCAGCCGGACGGTCCGATGAAGGCCATGACCGAGCGGTCGGGCACCACAACGGAAACGTTCTTCAGCGCATGTTTGTCGCCGTAATAGACATTGCAGTCGGTCGCAGTGACGCGCGTGGGGAACTTAGCTGCGCTGCCGTTGAGTCCAGCCGATCCGTTTGTGTGCGTCATATCAAAGGCCACTACCATTTGCGCTCGAACCTCCGGCGAAGAATGACGGCGATCAGGTTCATCGCCAACAGGAACAGCAGCAGCACCATGGTCGCGCCCGACGTGCGCTCGACGAAGCCGCGCTCCTGGGCCGACGACCACATATAGATCTGCACAGGAAGGGCGGTCGCCGGATCCATGGGCGTCTTAGGATAATCGACCACGAAGGCCACCATGCCGATCATCAACAGCGGCGCGGTTTCACCAAGCGCCTTGGCCAAGCCAATGATAGTGCCGGTGAGGATGCCTGGCATGGCCAGCGGCAAAACATGGTGAAAGATCGACTGCATTTTCGATGCGCCGACCCCGAGCGCGGCCTGCCGGATCGAGGGCGGCACCGCGGTGATGGCGGCGCGTGCCGCGATGATCACGGTTGGCAGGGTCATCAGTGCCAGGACCAGCCCACCGACTAGCGAGGCCGAGCGTGGCAGGCCGACGAAGTTGATCAGGATGGCGAGACCGAGCAAGCCGAACACGATCGACGGTACGGCAGCCAGGTTCGAGATGTTGACCTCGATGAGGTCGGTCCAGCGGTTCTTGGGGGCGAACTCTTCCAGATAGATCGCCGCCGCTACACCTAGCGGCACCGACACCAACAGAACCGTCAGCATCATGAAGAACGAGCCGATGGCGGCAACGCCCAGTCCGGCCGTCTCGGGCTTGCTTGAGGCGCCGCGGGTGAACAGACCCCAGTTGAAGCTGCTGGAAATCGTGCCATCGGCCACCAGCGTGTCGACCCAGGCCAATTGCTGATCCTTGATCTGGCGGCTGTCCTCGGGGACCGCGCGATCGATGGCGCCTTTCAGCACCGCATCGACATTGTCGTGGGTCAGCAGCGGAATTTTCAGCGTCGTACCGATCAGCGCCGGATTGTCCAGCACGGCCCGGCGCACATC
The DNA here is from genome assembly GCA_963732765.1 of uncultured Alphaproteobacteria bacterium. Lineage (GTDB taxonomy): Bacteria > Pseudomonadota > Alphaproteobacteria > Rhizobiales > Hyphomicrobiaceae > JANYHF01. Next base: position 104,935 of record CAVTAS010000003.1, read on the forward strand.
GACGTCGGCGCCGCTCGAAACGAGGTCGTCGGCCAGCGCCATCTTGGCCTCGTCGTCGGGGGCGATGGCGAGTTTCTTGTAGAGCGCGGCGCGGATCAGGGACTCGTAGTCGGCCGACATCAGATCGTCGCGGACCTTGGTGCCGGCGGCGTCGATCACGGCCGGATCGAGCACAACGTCGAGCTGCATGGAGCTCTGCCGGAAGGCCGGCAGCCCCTTCTCGATGATGACGGCAAACAGCAGCAGCACGCACAGCAGACCAAAGGTGATGGCTGCGATGCCATAGGCCTGGAAGCGCCACTCGGCCGCCCGCCGCTTGGCGACGCGGGCCGCCATGGCCGCGCTGTTGAAGGCGGGACGGGCAGCCGTCGCGGGCACATTCACTGCAGTGATATCGGTCATTCGTAATGCTCCCGGAACCGGCGCACAACGCTCAGGGCGTAGATGTTGAGTACCAGCGTGATGCAGAACAGCGTCAGCCCCAGCGCGAAGGCCACCAGCGTCTGCGGGCTGTTGAATTCCAGATCGCCGGTCAGCTGGCTGACGATTTTCACTGTCATGGTGGTGACCGGCTGTAGAGGATTCACGGTGATGTTGGCCGCAATACCGGCTGCCAGCACCACGATCATGGTCTCGCCGATGGCGCGCGAGGCCGCCAGCAGAACCGCGCCGATGACACCGGGAAGCGCAGCCGGCAGCACCACCTTGGTGATGGTTTCCGAGCGCGTGGCACCCAGGCCGTACGAGCCGTCGCGCAGGGACTGCGGGACAGCGTTGATGACGTCATCGGACAGCGACGATACGAACGGGATCAGCATGATTCCCATCACGATCCCGGCCGTCAGCACACTGGAGGCCGAAACCGGCACGCCCACGCTCGCGCCCAGATCGCGCATGGCGGGGCCGAAGCTGATCAGCGCGAACAGGCCGTAGACGATGGTCGGGATGCCAGCCAGCAGCTCCAGCGCAGGTTTCACGAACGTGCGGATACGCTTGGAGGCGTATTCGGACATATAGATCGCCGCCATCAGTCCGACGGGCACCGACACGATCAGCGCCACCAGCGAAATATAGGCCGTACCCCACAGCAGCGGAATGAGGCCGAACTGGCCGGCCGAGTTGCTGGCGCCGGCAGCCGAGAAGCGCGGATCCCAGACGATGCTCAGGAAGTAGTCCTTGGCCGGCACCAGCTGGAAGAAATGGATGGTCTCGAACAGCATCGAGGCAATGATGCCGACGGTGGTAAGAATGGCCACCGTCGAAGCGGCCATCAGGCCCACCAGCATGACGCGCTCGACGCCGTTGCGCGCCCGGAACTTCGGACCGACGGTTAGCACCGCGAATGCGGCACCGAGCAGCGCCAAGGCTATCGCCGACAAGGTCAGCGCCCAGCGGCTGAAGTCGACCCATGTGTTCAGCTGCCGTGCGGCGGCGATCTGGAACGGCAATGGCTCCGAGCCCAGCGCCACTTGGCGGGCAGCGAACAGTTCGGTCAGCGACTTCTTTTCGGCGATCGCCTTGGCCAGCTCATCGGCGGGCACTTGCCGCATGCCGTCAGCCACATTGTTGATGGCGCTATCAACCATCGCCAGCTCGGGCCGCGGCTTGGCCAGCACATCGGCGGGAAGCATCGAATGCACGACAGAGCGGAAGGCTGTTGGTTCTGCGACGGCCCACACAATCACCAGCGCCAGCGCGGGCAGGATCGCCCAAAGTGCAGCGTAAGCGCCGTAATACGGCAACCGGGAGTGCAGATCGCTGAGCTTGCCGCCGGCCAAGCTTCGGGCGCGCCAGGTCGCCAGGACATAGGCCACGACGCCGATCGCCAAAACAACGAGGCACAGGATTAGCTTTGGCACGGCGGGCCTCTTGCTTGTCTTCCCACTCACCGGTCAGCCGGTGCGCGCAATTCGCATTCTGTTGGTTGGGTTCGCGCACCCAACCCTGGCGACTTGTCTGCAACGTCACATCACGCGCAACCCAAAGATGCAGATGGCACCATCACTAAGTTAAGCGAAATCGGCGCTATCAGGCCGCCACGACCGGCTCGGGCGCGTCGACCAAGTCTTCTGCACTGTCAAAATCAATCGCCCTGCTCGCGGTATGGCGGGCAGGGCGACTATGTCTTTACTTACTTCATGACCGTCAGGTTCTTGGCGATGCCTGCGGTCGTCGTCAGATCGGCAGGCGGCAGCGGCACCAGGCCGGCCTTGACCAGCGGACCCTTGCCGCCAGCGATCTTAGCGCTGACGAAGAAGTTCACAAACTCCTTCAGGCCGGGGATGACGCCGACATGGGCCTTCTTGACGTAGAAGAACAACGGGCGCGAGACCGGATACTTGCCTTCGGCAACCGACGCGACCGAGGGCTTCACGCCTTCGACGGTGGCGACGCGCAGCTTGTCGGTGTTGCTCTCGTAGAACGACAGGCCGAACACGCCGATCGACTGCTTGTTACTGGCCAGGCGCGCCAGCGTCTCGGAATAGTCGCCATCGATATCGACCGAGGCGCCATCTTTGCGCATCTTGGCGCAGAGCTTATCGATGTCGGCGGGCTTGGCGTCCTTGTTGGCAGCCTCAAGCAGTGCGCGCGCGCCAGACGACTTGCAGCCGGCATGCAGAACTTTGGTCTCGAAAACTTCGCGCGTGCCGTGCTTCTCGCCGGGCACGAAGGCCATCACCGGCCACTCCGGCCAGGCAGCGTTCACGTCCTTGAGAGTCTTGTTCGAATTATCGACCAGCTTGCCGTCCTTGACGACCTGCAGCGCCAGAGCGTTGAACAGGTCGACGGCCTTGAATTCAAACGCGGGGCCCTTGGCGTCCGAGGCAAACACGATGCCGTCATAGCCGAACTTGATCTCGACCACGTCGGTCACGCCGGCCTTGGCGCAGTCGGCCAGCTCTTCTGGCTTGATCTTGCGCGAGGAATTCGCAATGTCGATCTTGTCTTCGCCCAAGCCCGTGCAGAACTGCTTGATACCGGCGCCCGAACCGCCGCCTTCAATGATCGGGGTCTTGAACTTGCCCTGCTTGCCGAACTGCTCGGCGACAATATTGGCGAACGGCAGAACGGTTGACGAACCGGCAACCTTCACTTGGTCGCGCGCCGCGAACGCCGGGCCGGTACCGAGGATAGCTGCCATTACGACGCCAATCGCAAGAACGTGTACATTCGTCTTCACTGTTAGTTCTCCTTTGAATACCACGCTGATACGCGAGCCAACACCCAATTCAGGCACTTTTGTCACTGCGATAAAAAGAAAGTCAACAGGCCCTGCCCAACACGTCAGCCAGGGCCTGTCGAAACCTAGTTAGTTAGTAGCTGCCATCGATTTGGCAGTGTTCTGACTTGCCGAGAGCGCGCCAGCCGGCATGGGCACCAGACCAGCCTTGACCAGCGGACCCTTGGCGCCAGCAACCTTGGAGCTGACGAAGAATTCCGTGAACTCCTTCAGGCCGGGAACGATGCCAATGTGGGCCTTCTTGACGTAGAAGAACAGCGGGCGCGAAACCGAATACTGACCGCTAGCGACGCTGGCGACCGAGGGCTTCACGCCTTCGACGCTGGCGACGCGCAGCTTGTCGGTGTTGCTCTCGTAGAACGAAAGGCCGAAAATGCCGATCGACTTCTTGTTGCTGGCGAGACGGGCAAGCGTCTCGGAGTAGTCGCCATCGATGTCGACGGAAGCGCCGTCCTTGCGGAACTTCGAGCAAGCCTTGTCGATATCGCCGCCCGACGAACCGTCGGTGCCGGCGGCAGCGAGCAGTGCGGCGCGAGCGCCGGAAGCCTTGCAACCGACGATCATGACTTTGGTCTCAAACACTTCGCGCGTGCCGTGCTTCTCGCCGGGCACGAAGAACATCACGGGCCAATCGGGGAACGAGGCATTGACGCTCTTGAGCGACTGGTTGGGATTGTCAACCAGCTTGCCGTCGACAACGACCTTAGCGGCCAGGGCGTTATAGAGGTCCTTGGCCGTCAAAGCGAAAGCCGGGCCCTTGCTGTCCGAAGCAAACACGATGCCGTCATAGCCGAATTTGATTTCGGCGATGTCCTTGACGCCAGCCGCTTCGCATTCGGCCTTCTCGGAAGGCTTCATGGGGCGCGACGCATTGGCGATGTCGATCTTGTCTTCGCCGACGCCGGCGCAGAACTGCTTGATGCCGGCGCCCGTGCCGCCGCCTTCAACGATCGGGGTCTTGAACTTGCCTTCTTTGCCAAACTGCTCGGCGGCAATGTTGGCGAACGGCAGCACTGTCGACGACCCGGCAAGCTTGACCTGATCACGGCCAGCGAACGCGGGACCGGCAACGCAGATGGTGGCCAAGGCGGCGCCCATCGCAAACGCATTTACGAACTTCACGGAAAAGTCTCCCTCTAGATACTCACGGTACACACTGGTGCGCGAGCCAAAAATTTCGCTGCGCGGCTGCCTTGATAGAGCACGCAGGCAAATTAATTGCGACAATACAAGTACTTGAAATATATGCACAAAAAGAGGTTTTTACGTTTCTCGTGTCACAGCTTCGGGAAGCACGACCGCGAAGGTCGAGCCCTTGCCCACCACCGAGGCGATTTCCAGCTCTCCGCGATGCCGGTGCACGGCATGCTTGGCGATCGCCAGGCCCAATCCGGTGCCCTCCTTCTTGCGGCTGGTGGCCACGTCGATGCGGTAGAAGCGCTCGGTCAATCGCGGCAGATGCTGCGGCGCTATGCCTGGACCGTCGTCAATCACCAGCACCCGCAGGCGGCGCGCCGCAGTCTCAGGTTCAATCCGCACAATGACGGTTCCACCTTCGCGGCCGTAGCGGATGGCGTTCTGAATCAGGTTCTGGAACACTTGCACCAGTTCCTCGCGGTCACCCAGCACGACCGCCGGCCGGTTCAGCCCCGTAACTGACAGGTGCACCTGCTCCTGCGCCGCCAGCGGCGCCAGCGATTGCCGGATGTCGTCGAGCACGTCATTCAGATTGACCTCGTCGCGCGGCATAATGTGCGTGTGCATCTCGATGCGGCTCAGCCGCATCAGATCGTCAACCAGCCGCTTCATGCGCATCGCCTGGATGCTCATGACAGCTAGGAATTTTTCGCGGGCGGCCGGATCGTTCTTGGCCGGGCCCTGCAGCGTCTCGATGAAACCGATAATCGAGGCGAGCGGCGTCCGAAGCTCGTGGCTGGCGTTGGCGATGAAATCCTTGCGGGTCATCTCGATGCGGGCCGCCTCGGACAAATCGCGCACCGTGATCAGGATTTCCGGCGCCTCGGCGTCCGCCCCCGCTGTCGGCAATTTGGAGAGCGTGGCCATCAGCCGGCGCTCGAACGGAATGCGCTCGCTGAGTTCCACCGCAATCTGCTCGCCGCCATCGCGGATCAGCCCGATGCCTTCGATCAGCTCCGGGTTGCGGTTGACAGCGGACATCGGCAAACCCACTGCCAGCTGCGGGAACAGCTCTGCGGCCTTGACATTAAAGTCGACGATCAGGGATTGACTGCTCAACAGCAGCGCCGGATCGGGCAGCGCCGCCAGCACCACCCGCCAGCTGGCGAGCCGCGGCGCGATCGTCCGTAAGCTGACGGGCACATCGCCCGCGGTCCGCGCTGCCCCACGCCGCAGGAACTGTTCCGCGCGCTCGCGCCATCTGACTATTCTGTTGTCCGTCAAGGACATGGCTCAACCTCGCGCCTCTCAGCCCCGGGTCAGGTCCTTGGCCGCGAGAGCGTCAAGATAGGCGCGCCATATGTCGGTTTCGCGACGGCCGAGGTCATGCAGATAGGCCCAGCGGTAGAAGCCCGTGTCGTGGCCGTCGTCAAACACGATCTGCACCGCATAGTTGCCCACCGCCCGCACGTCGGCGATGGTGACATTGCGCTTGCCCGCGACTGTCACCCGCTGGTCCGGCGAATGGCCCTGCACTTCGGCACTCGGGCTGGAGATGCGCAGCAGTTCGGCGGGGAGCGTGAAGCTTTCGCCGGTATCGAAGGCAATGGCGAGCGCGCGCTTGCCCGCAACCAGCTTGATCTCGGTCGGCCAGATGTCTTTGGACGGCCCGCTCATTCGATCACGATCCTCGGCGCAGCCTTGGCGCCCGCTCCGCCCTCGAGCGAGTTCCAGCAACGCTCAGCAATTGTTCGGTAAATCAGCGCGTGCGGTGAGTCCGGCGCCGTGGCGACAATCGGCGTGCCGAGATCGGACTTGGCGCGGATTTCCATGTGCAAGGGTATCTCGCCCAGGAACGGCACGCCCAGCCGGTCGGCCTCGGCATGCGCGCCGCCGTGGTCGAAGATGTCGGAACGCGCGCCGCAGGCCGGGCAGAGGAAATAGCTCATGTTCTCGACAAAGCCGAGCACCGGCACGCTCACCTGCTGGAACATGGCCAGTCCTTTGCGCGCATCGATCAGCGCCAGATCCTGCGGCGTGCTGACGATCACCGCACCGGCCAGCGGCACCTGCTGCGCCATTGTGATCTGCACGTCGCCAGTGCCGGGCGGCATGTCCACCACCAAGACGTCCAAGCCGCCCCAAGCGACCTCGCGCAGCATCTGGGTCAGAGCAGATATCACCATCGGCCCGCGCCAGATGACGGGCGTGCCTTCGTCGACCAGGAAGCCCATCGACATGACGGCCAGGCCATAGCCGGACATGGGCTTGATCTGCTTCTGCTCGTTCAACTGCGGTTTTCCGCTGAGCCCAAGCAGGCGCGGCACCGAGGGGCCGTAGATATCGGCGTCGAGTATGCCGACGCGCTTACCCAGCGCCTGGAAACCGAGCGCGAGATTGACCGCCGTGGTGGATTTTCCGACGCCGCCTTTGCCGGACGCGACGGCCACGATGTACTTGACGCCGGGCACCACAATAGGCGTGCCGCGCGCGCCGGAACGAGGCGCGGGAGCGGAGCCGGCCTGGATCGGGCGTTGATGCGGGGCGGCGGACGCGGTGGGCCGTGTGGACGGCGCGGCGGCGCCGGGTGCCCGCTCGGCGGTGAGAGTCGCGGAAACGCCATCCACACCGTCAAGGCGCTTGACGGCAGCTTCGGCGGCGAGCCGCAAGGGCTCCATCGCGGCGGCGCGGTCGGCGGGGACGGAGATGGCGAAGTAGACCTTGCGGTTGGCCAGCACGACCTCGGAAACCAGCCCGGCATCGACGATGTTTGAGCCGCCTGTGGGCGTGGCGACGGATTTCAGGGCATCGAGTACGGCGGCGCGTGTCAGATCGGCGGGCATTGCGGCTCCGGGGTGGGGTGCGGGGCGATTTTGCGCGGACAGTAGTGGCTAGGACGCAGCGGTCAAGCACGCGCGGAACTTCCCTCTCCCTTTGGGAGAAGGTGGCGCGTTACAGCGCCGGATGAGGGGGTTGGCGGTGCGGTGGTGTGCAGCCGGTGCGACACCCTCGGGCCGCAATCCCCTCATCCGCCCATCGGGCACCTTCTCCCGACGGGAGAAGGCGATGGAGCCGCGACCTACGGAGTGTAACCCGAGTAGTCCTGCGACCCATTGAACAGGGCCAAAACTTCGAGGTTCGATCCCGCGGTCCTGTAGAATACGACAAACGGTGTCTTGGGCACCCAGGTCTGGTAGCACGCTATGTCCGCCCTCCAGTGCCCGGTGCGCGGATAACTCTGAACAGTGTTCTCGATATAGGAGATCGTTCGGCGGTACGTCCGCCCTGCCGTGACTGCGCCGAACTGCTGCGATCCATACTCATACTGAGCAGCGATCTGCCGTTGAAAGTCCGGCGCGTAGATGACGCTCATTCGGCTGATATGCCAAAGCGCTTTGCCATGTAAGCCTTCAGATCTTCCGACGAGATCATGTTCCCGCTGTCGGCATCCGCAATGGCCGCCGCTAATTCCAGCTTCTGCGCTGGCGTCATGCGATCGTAGAAGTCGCCTCGCATGGTCTGTTGCGCCAGTTGCTCGGCGAGCTCGCGCTGCTCGTTGGCAGGCAACTTTCGGTAGAGTTCGAGGATCTGAGCTTGAGTATTGGTCATGCGGCATCCATAGCAAGAAATCGCTGCGTCTGCATCAAAGTTACAAGTTGAGCGCCGGCACAAGTGTGAATTTGCCCCGTTCCCCCATCACCCCACCACCCGATACTGCGCCTCCACTGGCGTCATACCCCGCCCATTGATCGGCAGCATATCCTGCGGGCAGGCCGACATCGCCACCACCACATCCATCTCGGCGCGCAGCACCACATAGTCCCCCGGCTTGCTCACCGGCTCGCCCCAGCTTGTCGCCCCATCGGCCGCCACCGGAATGTTCATCCACAAATTCAGCGGCGAGGGCGTTTCGGCCGATTTCAGGCCGATTGCGCGCAAGGCGGCGTGCAGATTGTCGGTGCAGTTGTCGTGATACTCGGTGCAGCCGAGCAGCCCGTAGCGATAATCATCACACGCAGCGATCAACGTGTCGTGGATCCCCGGCGAGGTGTCCTCGGCCAGGAACAGGATGGGACGGCGGCGGTTGGAATAGATCGGCTTGCCGACCTTCGGAAAGATCGAGCCCAGCGTCGGGCGCGAGTGCTCGTTCGACATGAACTCGGAGAAGTCCTCGGCGTTGAACGCCCAGGTATCGACCACCTGCGAGCCATGCGTGTTGACGATCTGGATCGACTGACCCTTGGTCAAGCGCACGGCGCGGCCGCGGCGGGCGGGGATGGTCAGGAGCGAGGAAGTGCTGACGGTGGGCATAGTTGGTTCCCGTGGCATGAGGGTCATTGGTAGGGGCGGCTTGCGGCCGCCCTCTCGCGTCTTGCACCGCTGCACGAGGGCGGCCGCTACCCATGCACTCTGCCCGATCCATAACCAATCGGCCAGCCTTGCGGCCCCGGCGCAATTCCACTAATGGCTCGCCCAGCAGCACCGCGCCCGGCGGCCGGCTCCCGGTTATGGGAGTCGCCGGGCGCCAACAAGAGAGTCTCCTCCCCCATGGCCAAAGGCCTCAGCAAACACGAAGCGCTCATCTACGTGATGGTCACCACGGCCGCGGTTGATGGACTGATCACCGACCAGGAGTTGCGACGCATCGGCAATATCGTCAGCCATCTGCCGGTGTTCCAGGATTTCGATCCCGACATGCTGCTGCCGACCGCCGAAGCCTGCGGAAAACTGCTCTCCAGCACGGACGGGCTCGACAAGACGCTGGAGTTGATTTTCAAGGCGCTGCCCGAGCGCATGCACGAGACCGCCTATGCGCTGGCCGTCGAGGTGGCCGCGTCCGATCTCAAGGTGGCGCAGGAGGAGATCCGGTTCCTGGAGATGCTGAGCGAAAAATTCGACCTGTCGAAGCTGATCATCGCCGCGATCGAGCGCGGCGCGCGGGCCAGACATCGGGTGAAGTGAAAGGGTCGTGAGTGGTGAGTCGTGAGTGGAGAAAAATCGCGCAATCGGTCCTACTTACACCACTCACCACTTCATCCAATCGTGATCGAACTGCCATTGCCGAAAGAACCGAACCCGTCCTAGACTGTGCCGATGAGCACCTTCGCCCAGCGCCTGGGTTTCGCCTTGGCCTTGATGACCGCCGCGCCGGCGATCATGGGAGCGCTCACTGTCGCTCCCGCCTGCGCGGCCGATGCCGCGACCGCCTCGATCGGGAAATCATCGCTCGCAGCTGCGGCGCCCCTGCTGGATCAGCTCAAGTCCGCCAAATCGGTCGAAGAAGCCATGGCGCTTGAAGCCAAGGTGTGGGAGGCCTGGATGGCCTCTGGCGACGCCAAAATCGACGGCATGGTCGCGCAATCGGTGGCGCTGATGCGTATGCAGATGTACGACGAGAGCCTAGCCATTCTCGACGGCGTGGTGGCCAAGGCGCCAGACTATGCGGAAGGCTGGAACCGGCGCGCGACGCTGCTCTATATGATGCAGGAGTATGGCCGCTCGCTGGCCGACATTCAGAAAGTTCTGACCCTTGAACCGCGGCATTTCGGGGCGATTTCGGGGCTTGGCCTGATCAGCATGGTCAAGGGCGATAAGAGCGCGGCGCGCGACGCCTATCGCAAAGTGCTGGAGATCGATCCGCTGAACCCGAGCGCCAAAGCCTCGGTGGAGCAACTCGACAAGGAGTTGCAGGGCAACCCGACATGATACGCGAGGTTCACGCAATCGGCGAGGCGTAGGCGCATCGCGATGCGCCCGTCCGTCCACATACACGGGCCTGTCCGTGTGGCACGGCGGCTGCACTGCGGTGTGCCCCTAGGCCGATGGTCCTTTATCAACCACTCCCTTGTCATGGCTCGCAAATTGCGGCAGGTAGCGCGACCGCTCCCGTGACGGAGCGCGCGCCAGGGGATCCATGCCGCATCGTTTGCTCACTGCCTATCGGGACCTGCTGACGGCTGGAACCATCGAACCTGAGCCGTCGCAGCAGGCGGCGGTCCTGAAACTGCAAGCGCTCGCCGATGCGCTGAAGGCCAACCAGCGCGCGGGCCTGACGTCATTCTGGTCCCGCCCAGCGCCGGTTCGCGGGATCTACCTGTGCGGGCCGGTCGGGCGCGGCAAGACCATGCTGATGGATCTGTTCTTCCGGGCCGTCGCCACCAAGAACAAGCGCCGGCTGCATTTCGACGCCTTCATGGGCGAGGCGCATGCCGCCATCGAAGCGGCCCGCGACAACAGCCCTGGCGATCCGATCCCGCTGGCGGCGCGGAGGTTGGCCGAACAGGGTGCGCTGCTCTGTATCGACGAGTTCCAGGTCAACGACATCGCCGACGCCATGATCATCGGCCGGCTCTACGAACACCTGCTGAGCGCGGGCGTGACGTTGGTCGCCACTTCAAACACGCTCCCCGGCAATCTTTACCCGGACGGCATCAACCGGCCGTTGTTCCTGCCCTTCGTTGCACTGCTGCAGCAGAATGTCGACGTGGTGGAACTCTCGGCGCGGCACGACTACCGCATGAGCAAGTTGGCCGGGCGGCCGCTCTATTTCACGCCGGCCGACGGCATCGCTCACGATGCCCTGGAAGCGTCTTGGGACTTGCTGACAAACAACGCTCCGGGCGCACCGCATACGCTGGACATCAAGGGCCACAAACTTACGATCCCGCGCGCAGCGGACGGCACTGCCTGGATCGGCTTCGACGCCCTCTGCGGAACAGCCCTGGGCGCGGCCGACTACCGGGCGCTAACGCTCCACTTCCACACGCTGATCCTGGAGAACATCCCCATTCTCACGCCCGAGCGCCGCAACGAGGCGCGCCGGCTGATCCTGCTGATCGACGTACTCTACGACGAGCGCCGCCACCTGATCGCCTCCGCCGCCGCCGAGCCGCACCTGCTTTATCCCCAGGGCGACGGCCACGAGGCGTTCGGCCGCACGGCCTCGCGCTTGGTGGACATGCAGTCGCAAGACTATCTGGACGCTTCACCCATTTCCAAACCCTGACAGGGAGGTCCCAATGACCGCCGAATCGCAGAAAGCATTCCCGGTATCGTGGGATCAGTTCCACCGCGACGCCCGTGCGCTGGCCTGGCGCCTGGCCGACAAGGGGCCGTTCGAGGCCATCGTCTGCATCACGCGCGGCGGCCTGGTGCCGGCCGCCATCGTCGCCCGCGAGCTGGGCACCCGGCACATCGAGACGGTGTGCGTGGCCAGTTACGACGACAAGCTGCAGGGCGACCTCAAGATCATCAAGGAGATCGGCCCCAGCATCCGCGCCATCGGCGGCGGGACAGGCAAGGGCGTGCTGGTGATCGATGATCTGACCGACACCGGCAAGACCGCCAAGATCATCCGGGAAATGCTGCCGCAAGCCCATTTTGCAACGGTCTACGCCAAACCGGCCGGCGTGCCGAACATCGATACCTTCATCACGGAAGTCTCGCAGGACACCTGGATCTATTTCCCCTGGGACATGGGGCTGAGCTACCAGGAGCCGATCGCCAAGGGCTCGTGACGCAGTAAACGGGGACAGTTTACTTATATCGCCAAAGGAAATTCGTTGAATTGTTTGCGCGTCCCGAGGCGATATAAGTAAACTGTCCCCGTTTACTGCCCGCCGTTGAGTGCCGTCCTCGGAGCAAGTGGCTGCCCCTCATCCGGCCTTGTTTCCTCGGCGCTATGGCGCCTCGGCGGCCACCTTCTCCCCCGAAAGGGGGAGAAGGAAGTTTACGCCAGCCCCACCATTCTCAGCATGGTATCGGCGTCCGGCATCGGCATGATCGAGGTGATGCGCTCGGGCAGCTTGACGCCGACCCGGGCCGGCAGGTCGCCCGCCGTCGCGCCGAGTGGGCCGCGGAAGCCGTGGTTCTCCCAGGCGATTTTCTGGATCGCTGGCGACAGCAGCGCTTCGATCAGACGATCGGCGCGGGCATCGATGGCGATCATTGGATGGGTCGCGAACACGCTCGGGGTCGGATAGAGGATCACCGGTTTGTCGGCCGTCCCGGCGTTGACCTTCTGCCAGCGCGCAGGGTCGGCGAGGATCCACTCCACCAGCTGGTTCTCGTAGCCCACGGCCAGCGGCAGCACGCCGGGTCCGCCGCCGATGTAGTCGTCGAACAGTTTGCCGGACGACGGCGGCTTGAAGCCCATGGACTCGAAGATGGCGTTGACGCGCGGCTGCACGGCGCCCAACTTGTCGATCGTGACGATGTCGCCGTTAAGCAGGTTGGCGACCAGCCCCGCGAAGGCAAAGCCCGAGTTCGAGCGGGTGGGATCGGTCGAGACCATCCGTACGCGGCCGTAGAGATCGGTGACGCCTTCGTCGGCCCAGGTCTTCTTGTCGAGCATGGCCTGCAGCAGCTTGGCCATGTCGAGCCCGCGCTGGTCGTTGGCAAAGCGCTTGATCAGACCTTGCTTCTCCAGCGCATCGGCCACCGAGCTCCAGGAATAGACCACCAGCGGCGAAGAGAAGATCGGCTCGTCCTTGTGCACCTTGACGCCACTCTTGCGGGCGAGCTCGACCAGGATCGAGGTCGCCGGCCACAGGAATTGCGGGTTCTGCGAGAGCAACGGCTGTTCACGCACCATCTCGACCGAGCCGGCCTGGCGGGAGTCCAGGGACAATCCGTAGTTGGCGATGGCCGAGACGACGGCGGGATCGGCCAGCAGCGCCTGTTTCTCGCCGCCCACAAAGCCGAACAGCTTGTCGATCTTGCCCAGCGATCCCAGCGCACCCGGCCGGTTGCCGAGGTAGAGATAGGCCGCCGTGCCTGCCACACTGAGGCCGAGCAGACCAAGGCCAAGCGCCCGTCGCGAGATCATGAATGGGTCCCCATATCGTCTTTGAGCGTGGCTTCCAGCAGTTTCAGTTCGACGTCGATGCCTTTGAGGTCGGCATCAACCAGGCTGTCGGAGAACCTCGAGAAGGCGGTGTCGAGCTTGCCGATCATATCGCGCAGTTCGCCAGCGCGTTTCTGGTCGGGGATGCGTTTGCTCTGCACCATGCTGTAGCCGTCGGCGACTTCGGCGGCCTTGGGCAGGTAGTAGCCCAGGAAGCGCGTCACCAGCGTCAGCTTCTCGGGAGCCTTCTCGACTTCGGCCATGATGGCGTCGGTGGTATCGGCCATGTGCCGCAACTTGCCGCCCAGCTCCTTGTCGCTCTGGTTGATGGCTGCGGCCTTCAGTTTGTCGCGGTAGGGCTCAGCCTCAGTCAGCACTTTTCGCGCCAGTTCAATGCGGCCCTGCCCGGACTTGCTGACGTCGATGCCTTCGAACAGTTTTCGCGGGGCCGTGAGCATCGCCACGCCACCGAAGGCGAGCGCTGCAACCACGATAGCCACCACGAACGGCAGTCCGATCCCGAACACCAACGTTGGGAGCAGCACCGCCGCCACGACACCACCGGCGATCCAGTTGCCGCCATCCTCGAACAAATCCTTCATCGGCCCCGTGCCCAGTCCTCAGTTGTAGCCGCGCGTGGCACGGAATGCGCCCGTCAGATCCTTGCCGCCATCGAAGACGCGCCCGCCGGTGAGCTTGGCCATGGCGTCTAGCTGCGACACATCGGCATCGCCAAAGGTCACGCCGAACACCGGAATGTCGCCGCCCGACTTGCGCCACTCGGACTCGAACTGGCCGGCCGAGCCTTCGGTTCTGCCGTCGGTCATGATGATGATGGCCGGCAGAAATTCGCCGCCGCCGCGCTTCTGGGCCATGCGGTGCAGCGCTTCGACGGCGCAGCTGTACATGTCGGTTCCGCCATCGGCATAATGGCGATTGACGCTGGCCAGAAGCCTCGCCTGATCCTCCGGTTTGCCGCTGCCTTCGTAGACCGATTCGACGCGATCATTGAACGGCACCACCACGATCTGATCCGACGGCGTCCATTGGATGAGCTGTGCGGTTGCCTGTTCGGGCGTCAGCAGCGCGGTGATGGCCTTTTTCAGTTCCGGTTCTCCGCTTTTTTGCATCGACCCCGAAAAGTCGAGACAAATACCAGTCAGCGACGGACGGCGCAGCGCCTCTTGGTAGACATTCAACGCCTGCTCGATCACCTGCCGTTCAGGCGCGCGGATTGCGGTGACGCGGCGGCCGGGATCGAAGTTCCAGCTCGGTTCGGGCGTGCCCTTCACATCCGAGAGCGGCACGCGCCTGCCGGTGGCGGCGATCTTCTGCTGAGCGTCCTTGGTGAGCAGGAAGGCCTGCAGCTCAAGGAAGAACTTCTCCATTTCGGGCTTGCCGCTGCGGTCGATGAAGCCGAGCGGCGAATCCGCGATCGCCACGCCATCGGCGGGATAAACAGCATACAGCAATTCCTTGCCAGCCTTGACGAGAGCGTCGTTGGTTTCCTTGAGACCCGCCTCATAGTTCCACATAGCGTCGAAAGGCTGGCCGGCGCGCGCGCGTTCGATATATAGATCGGAAAGCCAGGCGCTGGAGCCGGCCGAACGCTCGACGGCTTTCAACAGGGTCTGCACTTTGCTGCGCACGGCTGGGTTTTCGAGATCCTTCTTCTGCAGGATCTGCGCATCGCCGAGTGCGGTCGAGAGCATGGCGAGATAGGCGCTGGCGCCGGAATTGGACTGCGTCGCTGATGTCATGATGTAGCGCAACTTGCCGCCGGTCACAGCACCGAGGATATCTGCCATGGTCACGGGCTTGCCGACCCAGCCCAGCTCCTTGGCCTTGGCCATGCGTACGCCGAGGATCACCGGCATCTGCGCGATGGAAGCCACATGCTTCACCTTGCGCCCGCTATCGTACATGTCGATCCAGAGCGAAGAGGCGGGCCAGACCGCGTCGAACGGCACGTTGCCGGCGCGCAGGGCAAAGCCGATGTCGAGCGAGCCCTGGTAGGTGAACTTGCAGTCCACGGACTTGGAGCGGCAAAATTCGCTGACAACCGGTTCGAGGATCTTGTTCTCGGAGCCCGAGACGATCAGGAACGTTTGCCGGCCCAGATGATCCGCAAGCCGATAGTCCGACGGCGAGCGCTGCGAACACCGCGCCGATCCAAGGTCCCCGCAGCGTCATCAATCTGACCTTTCGAAAAATGGCATCGGGCATCGGGCGTCAGGCATCGGTGAAGGGCAACGATCGCGGGCATCGGCCTCGGACTCCCGATGCCTGATGCCCGATGCCCCTCACTCACGCCAGCGCCCGGCTCTGCGTCAGCGCCTTTTGCAGTTCGGTCGTCATCTGCTCCATGGCCTTTTCAGCTTCGGCGCGAGCCTTACGCCCGTCTTCCTGCACCTTGATGACCGTAGTCACGGTTTCGATCAGGTCGTGGTTGGTCTTTTGCAGCGTCTCCAGATCAACGATGCCGCGCTGGCTCTGCTTCTCGATGTCCACCGCCTGGCCTTTCATCATGTCGGAGGCCTGCTTCATCATCTCGTTGGTGGCGTCGGTCACGGTCTTCTGCATGTCCAGCGCCTCGCGCTGGTTGTTCAGCCCGAGCAAGATCACGACCTTCTGCTTCCAGGCGGGGATGGTCAGGCGCGAGGTGGCTTGGAGGTTCTCGATCAGCGTCTCGTCGCCGGCCTGCACCATGCGGATCTGCGGCAGCTGCTGGATGCCGATCTGGCGCGCCTGCTGCAGATAGTAGATGCGCTTTTCGAGGCGATCGAGCGCCTGGGCGGCGTCCTGGTAGGCCTGGGCCTGCATCAATCCGTCGGCGTCCTTGCCGGATTCGCCGGCGGCCTTCATCTGTGACAGCTCGCCACTGCGGAAATTCTCGGCGAACTTTTTGCCGGCAGCGATGTGGGCATCGAGGTTCAAGATCGCCGCCTTGGTCTCCTCATGCAGCTGGTCGAGCACGCCGATGTCGCGGCGCAAGGTATCCTTGTGTTTGTCGAGGTCGATCGAGATGGCGTCGATCTGACTGGCCACATCCTCATACTGCTGCTGGAACTTCTCGATGCGGCCACGCACGGTGGTGAACATCTTTTCCAGCATGCCGGCATTCTGCACGCTGGCAGCGTCCAGATGCTTGATCTTGAGGATAATGTTGGTGAGCATTTCGCCGGCCTTGCCCACGTCTTTGTTGCGGGTTTGGCTGAGGATCTTGTCGGCAAATGCGGTCACGGACCGCTGCGCATTGTCGCCAAAAGTGCTGAGCGCGGCGCGGTCGGTGATCTTGATATCGGCCTCGATCCGCGCGATGGCTTTGGGATCAGCGGAGAGGGCGGGCAGATTGATCGCAGTCCGCTCGGTAGTGGTTACCATAGGGGGTTGCCTTAGCTGGTGGGTCTTAAACGGGACGTTAAACGGGGACAGTTTACTTATATCGCCGAAAACAGCTCGCAAATAGGTTCGCGCTTCCGCAGGCGATATAAGTAAACTGTCCCCGTTTCACTTGCGATGCACAATCGACCGTGCGGGGCCCTGGCTTAGCAAAGCTCCCCGACCGCTCGATGCCGCATATGTGATGTCGCACACGTCTTTTGTCCAGGCTGCAAACGTGCCCCGGAGCGGCAATCGTTCGATTGCTTTACGCCGCAGACTTGGCGACACGTACCAGAATGTCGACCCGCACCACACGGGTGCCATTGGGCGCCTCGGGCATGCCGATCACATCGAGCGCGCCAGCCGGGATGTCGACCAGCGAACCGTCCTCGAACAGGAAGTGATGATGATTGGACGTATTGGTGTCGAAATGGGTGCGTGCGCCGTCGACCACCACTTCGCGCAGCAGGCCGGCCCCAGTGAATTGATGCAGCGTATTATAGACCGTGGCGACCGACACCGCGATGCCGGCGCGGCGCGCTTCAACGTGCAGCGCTTCGGCCGAAACATGCCGGTCACCACCTGCAAACAACAGCTCGCCCAGCGCTTGGCGCTGCCGGGTGGGCCGCAATCCGGCCGATCGCAAGCGATCCCGAACCGGTACTTGGACGCGCGACATGAAAAGCCTTGGCCAAACGCACAACGAACCCGATTGCAGCCGGGCATAGACCAGCCCGCCGCAATCTTGGCCCAACCCTAGCCGAAACCATCCAGCATCGACAAGCCGCTCGTTTGCCGGCAGAGCGGTAGAAACAGGCCGCGACCGTTCGCTCCGTGGACAGGCGGTCGAGGCCGCGCCAATCCCTTTTGGCAACAAGGCGACTGTGATAGGAACCTTGCCAAACGATACCGATCTCCAGGAAAGCCGCGCGACCATGGCCGAACGCAAGAACAGCTTTAGCTACGAAGACCTGTTGGCCTGCGGGCGCGGCGAGCTGTTCGGGCGGGGCAATGCCCAACTGCCGCTGCCGCCCATGCTGATGTTCGACCGCATCACCCATATTGCCGATACCGGTGGCGAGCATGGCAAAGGGCAGATTGTGGCCGAATACGCCATCAAGCCGGACCATTGGTACTTCGCCTGCCACTTCCAGGGCGACCCGGTCATGCCGGGCTGCCTGGGGCTGGACGCGCTGTGGCAGCTGACCGGCTTTTTCCTGGGCTGGATGGGACTTCCCGGCGCCGGCCGCGCCTCGGGCGTCGGCGAGGTCAAATTCATGAAGGAAGTCACGCCGGACGTGAAGCACCTCAAATATGTCATCGATATCAAGCGTGTGATCGCACGCAAACTGAAGCTCGCCGAGGCCGATGGCCAGCTGATCGCCGACGGCGAGGTGATCTACACCGCCAAGGATCTGCGGGTGCTGTTGAAACCCGAGGCGGGCGCTGCCTGACGGCGGTTACGTACGGATTCGGGCAAAGCTTGCGAAGGAACATGATATGCGACGCGTCGTCGTCACCGGAATGGGTATCGTCTCGAGCATCGGCAACAGCACGCAGGAGGTGACCGCCTCCCTGCGCGAGGCCAAGAGCGGGATCGTGAAGGCGCCGCGCTATGCCGAACTTGGCTTCCGCTGCCACGTGCATGGCGAGCCCAAGATCGACTGGGAGAGCATGGTCGACCGCAAGGCCAAGCGCTTCATGGGCGCGGGATCGGCCTACAACTACATCGCCATGGAGCAGGCGATCCGGGATTCCGGCCTGGAGGCCAAAGATATCTCGAACGAGCGCACCGGCATCATCATGGGCTCGGGCGGTCCGTCCACCAAGGCTCAAGTGTGGGCCGCCGACACCACGCGCGAGAAGGGAGCCAAGAAGGTCGGCCCGTTCGAGGTTCCCAAGTGCATGTCGAGCACGGCCTCGGCGACGCTGGCGACGCCGTTCCACATCAAGGGCGTGAACTATTCGATCTCCTCGGCCTGCGCCACGTCCTCGCATTGCATCGGCAATTCCACCGAGCTGATCCAATGGGGCAAGCAGGACGTGATGTTCGCGGGTGGCTCGGAGGAGCTGGACTGGACCCTCTCGGTGCTATTCGACAGCATGCAGGCCATGTCGTCCAAGTACAACGACACGCCCACCAAAGCCTCGCGCGCCTATGACAAGGACCGCGACGGTTTCGTAATCGCAGGCGGCGCCGGAGTAGTGGTGCTGGAAGAACTGGAGCACGCCAAGGCGCGCGGCGCCCGCATCCTGGCCGAAGTGGTCGGCTATGGCGCGACCTCCGACGGCCACGACATGGTGGCCCCCTCGGGCGAAGGCGCGGCGCGCTGTATGTCCAATTCGCTCAATGGCTTCGACGGCAAGCGCATCGAAAAGATCGACTACATAAATCCGCACGCCACCTCGACGCCGATTGGCGATCTGAAGGAGATCGAGGCCATCCGGGCCGTCTTTGGCAAACGGACGCCTGCCATATCGGCCACCAAATCGCTAACGGGTCATTCCCTAGGTGCGGCCGGCGTGCAGGAGGCCATTTACTCTCTTTTAATGATGCACAACGGATTTGTCTGCGAATCCGCCAATATTGCGCAGCTTGACCCTGCGTTTGCCGACATGCCAATCGCACGCGAACGGCAGGATGGCGCGAAACTTGAATACGTGATGTCGAACAGCTTCGGGTTCGGCGGCACCAACGCAACACTCGTGTTCCGAAGATTTAACAGCTAGACCGGGCGCGAGCCCGGAACGCCCCGGGCCAAGTGTCATGACGCGTATTCTGAACTGGTATGACTTCAAGGGTAGGGAGAAGTGGACGATGGCAACGAAGGACATAGCCGTGCCGGCACCGCTGATGGCCGGCAAGCGTGGCCTCGTGATGGGCGTCGCCAATGACCGATCCATCGCCTGGGGAATTTCCCGCGTGCTGGCGGGACAGGGAGCAAAGCTCGCCTTCACCTATCAGGGCGAAGCGTTCGGCCGCCGCACCATCCCGCTCGCCCAGTCGGTCAATGCCGAAATCATCGAGGACTGCGATGTGTCGGACCTGGCTTCGGTCGACAAGGTGTTCAAGTCGATCGAAAAGACCTGGGGCGGCCTAGACTTTGTCGTGCATGCGCTCGCCTTCTCCGATCGCAACGAGCTGCGTGGCAAGTACGCCGATACGACGCGTGACAACTTCCTGAATACCATGACAATTTCGTGCTTCTCGTTCACCGAGGTGGCCAAGCGCGCCGCTGCCCTGATGCCCAAGGGCGGATCGATGATCACGCTCACCTACGGCGGGGCGACCCGCGTGGTGCCGAGCTACAATGTTATGGGCATTGCCAAGGCCGCCCTCGAGGCCAGCGTACGCTACCTCGCCGCCGACTACGGCCCGCAGGCCATCCGCGTCAACGCGCTGTCCGCCGGCCCCATGCGCACGCTCGCCGGCTCGGGCGTGTCCGACGCGCGCGCCATCTTCAACTACCAGGGCGACCATGCCCCGTTGCGCCGCACGCCAACTCTCGACGAAATTGGCGGCTCCGCGCTCTACCTGCTCTCGGATCTCTCGGGCGCGGTGACGGGCGAGGTCCACTTTGTGGACTGCGGGTACAATATGGTCGCCATGCCGGCGCTTGAAGACCTGAAGTCCCTTGAAGCCAACGCTACGATCGCCGGCCGCGCCCGCCGGGTCGACGCGGCGGAGTAGGTCACGCACGGAATTTTTCCGTTAGTGGCCTGACAATCGGCACGATCTGGCGCTATTGTGCCGACATGATTGGACTCTTCGACAGCGGCCATGGCGGCCTCACCATTCTGCGCGCGCTGACCCAGCGCTTTCCCGCGGCTGGCTTTATCTATTTGGGTGACCATGCCAACGCGCCCTACGGCAACCGGCCGTCGGACGAGATCGTCGCGCTGACGGCCAAAGGTGTCGATGCGCTGTTCGGGCTTGGCTGCTCCCTGGTCATGCTGGCGTGCAACACGGCGACGGCAATCGCGGGCCGCAAGCTGCAGCGTGAGTGGCTGCCGGCGAGCGGCTGGACCGGCCACAATGTGATCGGTGTGATCGCGCCCACGGTGGAAGCGGCGACGCAGACGCCCTGGTCGGTGATGACGCCGCAATATCCGCAAAAGAACAACACCGACACTATCGCGGTGTTCGGTACCCGGCGGACGATCGCATCAGGCGTTTTCTACGAAGAGATCCGCAAGCGCTGCCCCAAGGTGACGGTACTGCAGCAGGCCTGCCCGGATCTCGCCGGCGCGATCGAAGACGGCGCGCCCGAAGCCGTGCTTTCCTCGATGGTGGAAGGCTATGTCGCCGAGATGATAAGCGCCAACAAGGGCCATCCACCCCATCGCGCCATCCTGGGCTGCACGCACTATCCGCTGATCGAACACCTGTTCCGGCTGTACCTGCCGCCGTTCACGCGCCTGCTCAGCCAATCCGAAATCGTCGCCGACAGCCTGGAAGACTATCTGCACCGCCATCCGAACTATCTCGGGACGCCGCCGCAACCGGGGCACCAGGTGCTGGCGCTGACCACCGGCGATGTGGCCACCATAGAGCCGTCGATCGCCCGCTTCTGGCCGGATCATCCACCGTTCCAGACGCTGGCCTCGCGGCCCCGCGAACGAGCGCGGGCCTAAAAAATATACGTGGTTGACGTGTTATCGCAGCGTCGTGGCGCACTGCGGTGCGCCCCTACCTCTGCGCCGTTGCAGCACCGGCCCAGCGCTGGCAGCCGCTGAAGATCGTCTTGGCTTTCCACACCGACATGATCGGCTCGGCGACGCCCGCCAGCAGGCGTGCTGCGGTTGTCTGGTCGCGCTGCAAGCAGGCGAGATAGGCGAAGTTGTTGCGGTTCCAGGAGTCCGGATAGCGCGCCAGGACAGCCTCGATGCCACTGCGCATGCGGGGCCAATCGACCCGCGATTTGGCGAACAAGTCGTCGCCATAGACGGCGGTAAAGGCGTGCCAGTAGAGCCGCGCATAAATAGCCTCGCCCTCGGGGCCGGGCAGGCGCTGCGCGGCCGTATTGGCGAAGGCCTCGATGCGCCGCGCCACGTCCGGCCGCTCGGTGGCGTTGGCGTCGGCAAAGTAGTTGAGGCCGGCGAAATAGACCGGCAGATAGCCTGGCGCTTTGTCCAAGGCTTCGTTGATGCGCTCCATGAACGGGCCTGGGGCCTCGCTCAAAGCCGCTGCCAGATCGGCGCGCACGGCATAGAAGTGCGGGTCGGCGGCGGCAATGGACTTGCTGCGATCGAGCAGCTCGGCGGCCAACCGAAGTGAACGGATGAAGCGGCCCTCGCCACCCACCGATGCTTCCAGCACGTAGCGGCGCGGCCGCGTCGTCCAGGCGCGCGCCTTCAAGGCCACCGCATCGGCGATGATGGCTGTCGGCGACGTCTTTTCGACCTGCTGCCAGCGCAGGAGTTTCGCGGCGACGGCGTTCCAACGGGCGGTATCGTCGCGTGCGACCTCGTTGGCCAAGTCCTGGAATGCGCCGTAGAACACGGTCAGTTTCCAGATGCCGCTCTGGGTGCGCTGGGAACCGTTGCGGAAACTGGTCGCAAGCGTCTCCAGATCCGCGAAAGCGTCCTGCTTGAACAGTTCGCGCACGTGCTGCTTCAAGGCGGCGCGTTCACTTAACTCGGCAGGGCCATGCGTAGCCCGCAAGCGCTGCGCCGTGACTTCTGCAACACCGAACCAAGCCAACGCCAATGCAACGAGTGCCGCCGGAACAGCAATCGTGAACCGGCGCAGATCGCGAGCCTTTGAAACAATACGCACGGATACCCCTCTAAAACGCCCTACACCCCCCATAGAAGCAGTGGTTCGACCCGAACGCCATGTTAGCGGAAAATCAAGGTTAATGCGAAAGCACGCTGGCCGATACGATCAGTACCAGCACTTCGCCAGATTGCTCAGCCGCGCCAAACACATCGCCAGTGTAGCCACCGAGATAGCGGGCAGCGAGCGCCGCGACCGCGATGACGCCAACGGCCGCAGCGACGATCGCGCCGATGCCCACCGCGCCGGCATCGAGCACCAGCGCGACGGCTACGGATAGTCCGATGGCCACCAGCGCGCTTGGCAGGTTGCCTTTGCCAGCCGTGGCTGCCAGCCCATCGGCACGGGCGGGGCGCCAGTACTCCGGGATGATGGCCAGCATGCCACGCGGCAGGGTATGCGACAGCACCAGCGCGGCGACAGCAGCGTGCATATCCGCGATGCCCGCCAGCGCCGACCAGCGCAGCGCCAGTCCCAGGAACAGGGCGAGCGCGCCATAGGTTCCGATGCTGCTGTCGCGCATGATGAGCAGCTTGCGCTCGCGCGTGCGCCCGCCCCCGATGCCATCGGCGAAGTCGGCAAGGCCGTCCTCGTGCAACGCGCCCGTGACCAGCATGGCCGCTGCCATTGCGAGCAGCGCAGCGAGGTTCGCACCCAGCGCCCCTTCTTCACGCGCCAGCACGTAAGTCAAAGCCGCGACATGACCGACGACGAAACCCACAATGGGGAAGGCCCAGAGATAGTCAGGCAGCAGAACGTTTTCGCGCAGTTTCAGCTGGGGCAATGGCAGTCGCGTCAGCAGCGCGAAGGCCAGCACCAGATCCTCGACACGGCAGCGCAGCCAACTGCGGGGCTCGGGGTCGCTCACGAAGGCTTGCCCATCCAGGCCACCACGAAGTCAGCGATGGCCGCCACATCGTCGAGGCGGAACACCGGCAGTCCCGCGCCAGTAACCGCATGATCGGCCGCGATGGCGACGACATGCGGATCCCTGCCCGCGAGTGGCTCGTGGCTGCGCGCCTCCAGCCGGCGCACCTCGATCTTTGCGACGGCGGCCGTCTTGTAGCCCTCGGCGATAACCAGATCGCAGGGCGCAAAGCGGGCGACGATCTCCTGCAAGCTGGGTTCGGTGGCCCCCAGCAGCTCACGGATGTGAGCAACCCGATTGTCCGACACCACGGCCACCTCGCGCGCGCCGGCGGCACGGTGGCGATAGCTATCCGTCCCGGGATGATCGATGTCGAAGCTGTGGTGTGCGTGCTTGACCGAGGCAACCCTCAGCCCACGCCGCGTCAACTCGGCGATCAGACGTTCCGTCAGCGTCGTCTTGCCCGAGTTCTTCCATCCCGCGATGCCGATGATCGGGGGGAGGACGGTCTTCGGTGGTGTCGGATCGGTCATGGAAGTCCTAGGTACTCAAGAAGCGTTCGGCGGCTGCCAGATCGTCCGGCGTGTTGATGTTGAAGAACGGATCGACAGTCGCCCTGCCGATCTGTTGCAGTGGGAACCGCACCGTGGCGAACGCATGGTCAGCGGCAAAGTCCAGCACCTTGTTCTGGCCGTTGGCAAGCGATTGGGCAAGCGCGGCGGCGAGATCGGCAGACCACAGGCCGCAGACTTGGCAGAGCCCGGCGTCGGAGTTTGCCAGCACAATGGCCGCTCCGGTTTCCGCCTGGCGCTGCGCCAGCCGGGCGACCAGATCAAACGGCAGAAACGGCGTGTCAGTAGGCGCAGACAGCACCCAGGGTGCGCCGCCAACCGCTTGCATGGTCGCCAGAATTCCGGCCAGCGGACCGGGATTGCCGGTGACGGTATCGGGAACAATCGGCAGGCCAAGCGCGGCAAGGTCCGGCGCGCCAGAGTTGACGTTGAGCACCAATCGCCCCGGGGCAAGCTGCGGCGCAAGGCGCGCGATCACATGCTCCAGCAGCGGCCGGCCCGCCAGCGCACGCTGCGCTTTGCCCCCGCCCAGCCGGCGGCCCAAGCCGCCCGCCAGGATGACGCCGGTGATGACAGATCGCTCAAGCAGCGGCGTTTTCAATTGGCTCTCGATCGTGCGGTCATCAAACTCCCGTAAGCATCGTTGTTCTCGACGGCAAGCCCCTAAGACGGATTAACGCCTATACGCGCACCGTGTCCCGAAGTGATTCACGCTGTGCAAAAAATGCGCTAGCGTCCCCGCATGGACCTCGCCCCCACCGATACATTCCAGTTCCGCCGCGGCAACCACCGCGTACTGCTGCTCGCCTGTGGCGCGCTCGGCCGCGAGATCGTCGACCTGATCGAGGCCAATCGCTGGACCGATTTCGACGTCGAGTGCCTGCCCGCCATCTGGCACAACACACCCGACAAGATCCCCGGCGGGTTGCGCGAGAAAATTCGCGCCGCCAAGGGCAAGTACGAGCGCATCCTGGTGCTCTACGGCGATTGCGGCACCGGCGGCGGCATCGACACGGTGATAGCCGAGGAGGCTGGGGACATGCCGATCGAGCGCATCGAAGGGCCGCATTGCTATGCGTTCTTCTCAGGCAACGCAAAGTTCGAGGCGGCGTCGCAAGAGGAGGACATGACGGTGTTCTACCTCACCGATTATCTCGCCCGGCACTTCGATAAGCTGGTGTGGTCGGGGCTGCTGGGGCTCGACCGGCATCCCGAGCTGCTGAAGGACTATTTCGGGCACTACACCAAGGTGGTGTATCTGGCGCAGACGGAGGATGCCGCGCTGGATGCCAAGGCGGAGGCGGCGGCAAGGCGGCTGCAGCTGGGGTATGAGCGGCGCCAGGTGGGGTACGGGGAGATGGAGGGGTTCATGCGGCGGGGGCTCGCTATAGCGCGCTTGTAAGTTGCGAAATAAGAACCTTCAGAACGCGCCATGAGACTTCAAGTGACGGCGTGAGGAACAACAATGCTCCCACGGCCATCGCGACATTGGATATGCGCCTTGCAATTGGCCGAGAATGGTCCAGCGCCACAAAGTATGCTGTGATGACAGTGTCCGCCGCCGACACGTTATCCCGGTGAGTGAAATTACGCTCTTGGTCCTTCAGCATCTCAGTCGCGAGATAAAGCTGGTTGGGCGAAAACTCTCCGTAGATGAACTTGCGCAATTCGGCGGGATGATGGGGACTCCAAAGCTCAACCGCCTTCGCCCTATAGACTTTCATTCTGGCACCATCCGGCACCTGGAAAAGTTGCCGGACAAGTGACCTAGCATCGCCTGACTGCCTGATGTCTTGCGGACAAAATACGAAGTAGACACCTACGCCGACGGTCATCATGATTGCACCCCACCAGAGGAATTGCAGGCGGGCCATCAATGAAAACCACGAAGCGCCGAGCAGTTCATGGGATTGAAGCAAGGTCTTGAATTGGTCGCTCCAAATGACGGCGTAGCCGATAGCGGGGATAAGCGCCGACGCTTGAGGCAAGCGAGAACGGGCAAATGAATGGGCAAATGACCAGAGAAGGAAATTCTGAAGAATTTTTTCCAGAAATGCCATGTCATCTCAACATAAGTGAAACTGAGCGAATGCCAATTAAACAATTGTCTTGCCCGCCACGAGGCATTTCACCTTATGTTCGTTTAGGGCCGTCAGGAGTTCTTTGAAGTCTTCGAACATGCTGGCCCTTCATAGTATAGGCATCGGCAGAGATTTCTGAGATAGCCGCGATACGGACGTGGTCTGGTTGCGCCTGCCAATTGCGATACTCGTCTATCTTGATTTGATCGAAATCGGTGTAGACTTTCATCGTCCACGTCCGCCGCCGGTGCTCGGTGCGGGCGCAGAATTCGGGGCTCTCGGTGTCAATCGGTTGCCGTTTCACGACGCCCCCTCCCCACCCCGAAACCCCGTCGCCAGCACATACAGCTCCGCGCTATCCGCCCGGCTCGCCTCCGGCTTGACGTGCCGCACCACGCGGAAATTGCGCTTCAGCAGCACCAGCAGATCGTGCTCCGACCCGCCCTGCAGCACCTTGCACAGGAACAGCCCGCCCGGCGCTAGAATGGTCGTGGCGAAATGCCCAGCCCCCTCGGCCATGGCCATGATGCGCAGATGGTCCGTCATCTTGTGGCCCATCGCCGGTTCGGCCATGTCGGACAGCACCGCGTCGACCTTGCCGCCGAGCAGCGCCGTAATCTTCTCTTCGGCTTCCTCGGCGGTGAAATCCTGCTGCAGGAAGGTGACGTGGGCGATCGGCTCCATCGGGTTGATGTCCACCGCCACCACCTTGCCGCCCTTGGGATCGCCGGCCTTCACTTCCTTGGCGGCGACCTGCGACCAGCCGCCGGGGGTGGCGCCGAGATCGACCACGCGCATGCCCGGCTTCAGGAGCTTGTAACGCTCATTGATCTGGATCAGCTTGAAGGCCGCGCGCGACCGCCAGCCCTGCGACTTGGCCGCGGCCACATAGGGATCGTTGAGCTGCCGCTCCAACCAGCGCTGCGAGGAGATGGTGCGTCCCTCGGCGGTCTTCAGGCGGGTGCCGAGCATACGGCTGCCGCTGCCACTCTTCTTGCCACCACTTTTCTTGCCAGTCGCACTCACGTCGCCATCCCTTGCCGTTGCGCGCGCCAGCGGCTGGCCCGGTCCTCGGCCATCAGCAATGACAATATCCCCTCGCGCAACCCGCGGTCCGCCACGCGCAGCCGCTCGCACGGCCAGGTGCGCATCAAGGCCTCCAATATGGCGCAGCCGGCCAGCACCAGATCGGCACGGTCGCGGCCGATGCAGGGCTCGGCAACGCGGCCTTCATAGTTGGTGGCCAGCAGCCGGTCGGTCACGGCGCGGATGTCGTGGGTGCGCAACCAGCAGCCGTCGACGCGGTTGCGGTCGTAGACCTTCAGGCCGAGATGGATGCCGGCCACGGTCGTGACAGTCCCGGACGTGCCGAGCAAATGCGCGCCGCGCCGGTGCAACTGGCGGGCGATCTGGTGTTCGCGCTCGAACGGCGTCAGCAGCGCCAGCACATGCGCCACCATGGCCTCAAAAGTGGCGGTATCGACAAAGCGCCCACCGAACTTCTCTGACAACGTCACAACGCCTAGGGGTAACGAAGTCCAGGCTTTCACGCAGTCCTGCACATCAACCCGGTCAGGCTTGGTCAAGGCCGCGCGGCCGACAAAGTCGATCCAGATCAGCTCGGACGAGCCGCCGCCGATGTCGAACACCAGCGCGCCGTCGGACTGCCGGTCGATCAGCGTGGCGCAGCCGGCCACGGCCAAGCGCGCCTCGGTCTCGCGGCCGACGATTTCCAGCGCCATGCCGGTGTGGTCGTAGACGCGTTCGATGAACTCGCGACCATTGCCAGCGATCCGGCAGGCTTCCGTTGCGATCAGGCGTGAGCGGGTGACGCCGCGGCGCTGCATTTTGTCGGCGCAAACGTCCAGCGCATCGATGGTGCGCGACATGGCGGCTTCGTTCAGCACGCCGGAATGGCCGAGGCCTTCGCCTAGCCGGATGATTCGCGAGAAAGCGTCAATGACGTGGAAACTGCGCCGTGAGGGACGTGCGACCAACAGGCGGCAATTGTTAGTGCCGAGGTCCAGGGCCGCGTAGATGTGGTCGCTTGGATCCAGGGAGCGGGGATCGCCCGACCGGGACTCCGTCGTCGGGATCACCGGGGCTTCGGCCACGCCTGCCCCGTGGACCGTCGTCGGTCCCGTCTCGGCGCGCCCTGGACGTTCTGCAGCCGCACCCTCGGCCCTGTTTGGAGCGAGTTCGCAGACACCCCGACCAGGGCCAACTGGATCGTTTGGCCCGTGCACATCTATCCCCAGCGCCTGGAATTCAGAGCCGCCCAAGGCTCCGGATCGGTCACGGTCCTTGCGGACCACCGTCTCACATCAGGCGTTCGGCTGGAATCACCCTTGGGCGAACAGTAGCAGGTTCGGGATCGGGGTAAAGCACCCAAACCGGATGCGCGGCGCAAAAGGTCATGCTAGGCGCATTCCAACCGAAAACGGGGACCTGAGCCGTCATGACATGCCTTGGACGTATACGGCCGCAATGGCGGCGCACATTCGGCCACGCTTTGCTCGCACGCCTGATGCTGCTGACTCTGATGATGGGCGCGCTCACCGCCGGCGGCGCTCCAGCCGTCGCAGAGGACGCCAAGCCCTACGATGCGGCCATCGATGGGCTGATCGCGGCCTATCCGGCATTCCTGGCAAAGCGCGAGGGCAACGATCTGGTCTGGCAGGACGGCACGCGGATGCCGATCGACGACGGCAAGAGCGACAAGGATTTCGACGCCAGACTGCAAGGCGCCGACATCAAGGACCAGTTCTCCATTCCCTATATCCCTGGACCGCCCGTTGCCGAGCCGGCGCTCGACGAAGACCCGGGCCGCATCCGCAACGACGCCATGTTCCGCAAAATGTATGGCGATTGCCGCAAAGGCGGCGTGGCCAAGGATCTGGTGCCAGTGGCCTGGCTGCCCAGGCACAAAGGCGGCAGGGTGATGGTGACCAGCATCAACGATGTCGCCAAGCACCTGCAGGCCGTCTCCGACGAATTGGATGCGTTGCCCGGTCCCCAGATCGCGTTCCTGGTCCCGCACGCCGGCAGCTACAATTGCCGCGTCATCGCCGGCACCGAGCGCACCAGCATGCATGCCTACGGGGTCGCGGTGGATATCAACCTGACGCGCGCGCACTATTGGCGCAACGGCGGGGCCGACGCCAGCGGCCGCATCGCCTATCGCAACGCGATCCCGTTTGAGATCGTCGAAATCTTCGAGCGGCACGGCTTCATCTGGGGTGGCAAGTGGTATCATTACGACACCATGCACTTCGAGTACCGGCCGGAACTGTTGGCGAAGGCCAAGCCATGACCGAACCCTGCGACTTGAGCGCCGTCGACGCGCGCCGGATGATCGGCCGCAAGCAGTTGTCGCCGGTCGAGCTGATGACAAGTTGCATCGCCCGCATCGAACGCGTCAACAGCAAGGTCAACGCCGTGGTGGCGATGGACGCCGGCAAGGCCCTGACCGAGGCGCGGGAAGCCGAAGCCGCCGTGATGGCCGGCAAGCCGTTGGGGGCATTGGCCGGACTGCCGATAGGGGTGAAAGACCTCGACAATACGGCCGGGCTGAGGACCACCCAGGGCTCGCTGCTGTTCAGGGACTTTGTCCCGCTCACGGACGATCCGATGGTCGCCAACATCCGGCGCGCGGGCGGGATTGTACTGTGCAAGACCAACACGCCGGAATTCGGCGCCGGGGCCAACACGGTCAACCGCGTCTACGGAGCGACCGGCAATCCGTTCGATGTGACGCTGTCGGCGGCCGGATCGTCGGGCGGCTCGGCGGCGGCGCTGGCAACCGGTATGGTGCCGCTGGCGACAGGATCGGACATGGGCGGCAGTTTGCGCACGCCAGCCGGGTTCTGCGGCGTGGTCGGGTTCCGGCCCTCGCCCGGCCTGGTGCCCGATCCCACCTCCGCTGTGGCGCTTTCACCGTTCTCCGTACTCGGCCCGATGGGGCGCACCGTCGATGACGCACATCTGCTGCTGATGGCCCAACTCGATGTCGACCGCCGCGATGCCTGGTCGAGTTCGGACGCCCACGCCATTCCGTGTGCGCTGCAAGGCGCGGACTTGTCCCGGTTGCGTGTCGCCATTTCGGCCGATCTGGGCATCGCTCCGATCGATCGGGATATTCGCGAGGTGTTTGCCGCCAAAACCGGGCGCTTCTCGCACTTGTTCGCGCGCGCTGAGCGGCACCATCCCGCCATGCAGGGGGTCCATCAGGCATTCGAGGTGCTGCGCGGCATTGGCTTCGTGGCTGCCTTCCGCGAACTGGTCGCCAACCAGCGCGATCAGCTCGGCCCCAACGTCATCGACAATACCGAGCGCGCCCTGGCCTGGTCGCTTTTGGATGTGGCCGAAGCCCACAAGGTGCAGACCTCTATATATCGCAGCTTTTTCGACTTCTTCCACGATGTGGACGTCCTGATCACACCCGCAGCCGCAGTATCGCCCTTCCCGCACGCCCAGCGCTATGTCACCCACATCAATGGCGAGGAAATGCCAACCTACATGCGTTGGCTCTCGATCGTCTATGGCTTGACCATGACGTTGCCGGCTGTCGCCTGCATTCCGTGCGGCCGCGACCACAAGGGTCTGCCATTTGGCATTCAGGTTGCAGGCCCACGCGGCTCCGACGCCAAAGTACTGGCCATCGCCAAGAGCCTGTCGGAAGCGCTTGAGGGCGACGCTGAAACGGCGCGGCCGATCCCGGATTTGGCCCGGTTATCCAGCTGAGTTGCCTCCCCCTTTGCGCCGACCGCTTTTGGCCGTAATAACCGTTCAGAAATCGCCGATCATTCCTGCTCGCCACTGAGCGGCGGACCCGTTCCCTCGCGCCCAAGGGCGCCAAACCTTGACGAGGTATCGACGTGTTGCATCCCCTCCTGAAGCGCACGGCTGTGCTGGCCGTTGCGGGCGCTCTGCTGGCGCTCGCGGCCCCGGCTTTCGCCGACAGCAAAGTGCTGGCCAAGGTCGACGGCAAGGACGTCACCGAAGCCGACGTCGAGCTGGCGAAATCGGAAATCGGCCCCAATTTGGGCAGCATCCCGGCCGAACAGCGCACCGCCGTGCTGGTCAACTACATCATCGACAACAAGCTGATGAGCGCGGCCGCCGAAAAGGCCGGCCTCGGCTCGGACGCCTCGATGGCGGCGCGCCTTGAGTATTACAAGGGTCGTGCGATGCGCGACCTGTACTTCGACAAGAGCGTGGCCGGCGCGGTAACCGAAGCTGACGCCAAGGCGATCTACGACAAGAAGGTCGCCGAGATAAAGCCAGTCGAGGAGGTCCATGCCGTGCACATCCTGGTCGAGAAGAAAGAAGAGGCCGACGATATCGTCGCCAAACTGAAAGCGGGCGGCGACTTTGCGGCGCTGGCCAAGGAGAAATCCAAGGACACCGGCAGTGGCGCGCAGGGCGGCGAACTTGGCTTCTTCAGCAAGGGCCAGATGGTCAAGCCGTTCGAGGACGCGGCCTGGGCCTTGAAGAAGGACGAGGTGTCGGTGCCGGTGCAGAGCCAGTTCGGTTGGCATGTCATCAAGCTCCTGGAAAAGCGCAACAAGCCGGCCCCGACCTTCGACAGCGTGAAAGAGGGCATCCTGAACAGCCTGGTGCAGCAGAAGGCGCAGGAAATGATCGGCGGTCTGCACAAGGCGGCCAAGATCGAGTACGTCGACGCGGATCTGAAGAAGGCCGTCGAGGGCGGACAGCAGCCGCAGTAGTCTTCCCTCTCCCCCGCCATGGGCGGGGGAGAGGGTGCCCGCCGAAGCGCAAGAGCGCTGAGGAAACAAGGGCGGGTGAGGGGCAGCCGCTTGCTCCGCACTCGTTGCACCAGACACCGAGCAAGCTGCTGCCCCTCACCCGGCGCTTCGCGCCACCCTCTCCCCCGCCAGCTGTGGGGGAGAGGGTAAGACCGGACCCTCCCCCATGAAACGCTCCCGCTTCGCCCCGGCCCATCCGCAAGTGCTGCCCGCTATTGAAGGCGTGCGCATCGGCACCTGCGAGGCCGGCATCAAATACCAGAACCGGCGCGACCTGATGCTGATGACGTTCGATCCCGGAACGTCCGTGGGCGGTGTGTTCACGAAATCCAAGACCGCCGGCGCCCCGGTGGAATGGTGCCGCACGCAGCTGCCTGCTGGATCGGCGCGCGCGCTGGTCGTGAACTCCGGCAACTCCAACGCCTTCACGGGCGCCAAAGGCCGCCAGACTGTCAGCGATACCGCAGCCGCGGCCGCCAAGGCTTTGGCTTGCGAGCAAGGCGACGTCTTCATTGCCTCGACTGGCGTGATCGGGCAGCCGTTTGACGCCGGCGTCATAACCAGGCAGCTGCCGGGCCTGGCGAAAACCGCCACCGGAAACAGCTGGGCCGACGCTGCCGCTGCCATCATGACCACCGACACTTACGCCAAGATGGCCACCCGCACAGCCAAGATCGGTGGCATCGAGGTGACGCTGAACGGCATCGCCAAGGGCTCGGGCATGATCGCGCCCGACATGGCGACCATGCTCGCCTTCATCGCCACCGACGCACCGGTTTCAAGTGCTGTCTTACAGGAATGGCTGCAGCCGGCCACCGACCGGAGCTTCAACGCCATCAGCGTCGATGGCGATACCTCCACCAGCGACACGCTGCTGGTGTTTGCAACCCACGCCGCCACCAAGCGCGGTGCACCTCTGATCGAGACGGCGGATAATCCGTGCTCGTCGGCGTTCCGCGAGGCGCTGGAAGACTTGATGCACGACCTCGCCATGCAGGTGATCAAGGACGGCGAAGGCATCTCCAAATTCGTGACGCTGGAAATTTCCGGAGCGGAAACGCCACACGCCGCGCGCCGTATCGGCATGTCGATTGCCAACTCGCCCTTGGTGAAGACCGCCATTGCCGGTAATGACCCGAACTGGGGCCGCCTCGTCATGGCGGTTGGCAAATCCGGCGAGGCGGCCGACCGGGACCGGATCGCGATCCGCTTTGGCAGCATTCTTGTCGCCCAGGATGGCGGCGTCGTGCCGGGCTACACGGAAGCGGCGGGAGCGGAGTACTTCAAGCGGCCGGAAATCGTACTGTCCGTCGACGTTGGCGTGGGCCAAGCCAGCGCCACGGTCTATACTTGCGATCTGACAGCCGACTATGTGTCGATCAACGCGGATTACCGGAGCTGAGAATTTCCCACTTCCCCGCTTTTACGCCGCCGAGAGGCGATGGGAGAAGGAAAGTCCAGACCTTCCGCCAAGCCGACCCACGGGGAACAATTCATGCGCATACGGGGACTGCTGTTCGACAAGGACGGAACGCTGCTCGACTATCACGCCAGTTGGATGCCACTGAACCGGACCGTGGCGCTTGAATCCGCCGGCGGCGATGCGGCGTTGGCGGAGCGCCTGTTGATTGCGAGCGGCTATGATCCCGCAACGCAACGCGTGCGCGCCAACACACCGCTGGCCGTTGGCACTCCCGCCGAGATCGCCGCTGCCTTCGGGAGCGTGCTTGGCAGGTCGTCGACGGACAATATCGTTGCTATCGTCGATCGTGTCTTCCAGGTCGGCGGCCCGACAGCCTCAACGCTGGTGCCGCGGGCGCGCGAGACGATTGCGCTTTTCCGTCTGCATACACATCGCCTCGGCATCGCGACCAGCGATTCGACGGCAGGCCTGACGACCTCGATGGCGCCACATGATCTCATGCACCAGTTCGATTTCGCCTGCGCCTACGACACCGGCTTTGGCGTCAAGCCCGGTCCCGGCATGCCACTCGCCTTCTGTCGGGCCTGCGGCCTCGAGCCCGGCGAGATCGCGGTCATCGGCGACAATCTGCATGATATCGAGATGGGCCGGGCGGCCGGGGCGGCGCTGACCATCGGTGTGCTGACTGGCACCAGCACGGCGGCGGATCTGCAAGGCCACGCCGACCGGATTTATCCTGGCATCGCTGAAATGGCTGCCGATGAAGGGTTTCTGGCGCTGCTGGGGTGAGGCCCGTATTGCGCCGCAGGGGTCCGATACGGGTAACGGTGGGCGGGTTGATTTCCAGCGGCGCAATACGGCGAAGGGGCCTATTGCGCCCTACGGCCCTGGTGTTTCCACGTCATACCCGAACTCCAGCGCTGCGTCGGAGAGCCAACCCCAGATCGCCAACGCAAACGTCCGCATAGCCCATAGTTCGTAGCGGTCCTCGTCGGAGCGATGCAGCAGCACTGGCGTATGGTCCAGGCCGGTCATCGCAAAGCGGTCGATGGCAAAACGATCCGGCGCCAGATCTATCGCGATGCCCTTGGCCAGAACGTCGCGGGCGCGCGGCCCCTCGATGTACATCCAGGCGCGGCTGTGCGAGAGCGGCGTCAGCACGCCGGTCCCCACAGCAATAGCGGCGCGTAAGGCCGGCTCGGCCGCAAGCGTCTCGCCGGGGCCGATAATCCAGATCTGCTCGGGGCCGGTGCGCATCAGCAGCAGGTCGCCGGCGTTGACGACGGGACCAACCGTTACGGGTGGCGCCGCACCGCAGAGTGAGGCAATCGCAGCCTCGACCGCGCCGAAGCTCCCGGCAAACCCCGCCACCTGCAGCAGCGACCAATCGCGCACCTCGCCGAGACGGACGCCGGCGGTGCCCTGCGGCTTGCGGCCACTGCGCGCCAGGCCCGTTGCAATCGCGCTTGTGCGGCTAAGCATGGAGACGTTCCCCCTTGGGATCGATGAAGTGCGGCGAGACGATGCGGGCACGGACCAGTTCGTCGCGCAACGGGAAGGCGCAGACGATCTCTGTGCCCGCGAACTTGAGCCCGCCCTGGAACAACGCCAGCGCGATGTACTTTTTCAACTCGGTCGACCAGGTCACGGCGGTGATGTAGCCGCGGCCATGGCCGGCGATGTTGTCGGTGAGCTGGAACAGGATCGCCCCGCCGCGCAGGCGTTTCTCGGGTTCCAGGCATTCCAGGCCGACGAGACTCCAGCGGTCTTCGGCCAGATGTCCCGGCCGATCCAGCAAAACCTTGCCGATAAACGGTTTGGTCGTGGACGCCATTTTGCCCAGGCCCAGATCATAGAGGGTGTTGCGATGATCGATATCGGCGCCGGCCACATGGCCCTTTTCGATGCGCAGGGATGCCAGCGCTTCCAGGCCATAGGGGCGGATATCCAGCGGCTTGGCGGCGGCCAGGATATGCTCCCACAGCGCCGTCCCGTAGTCGGCTGGTGTGTACACCTCATAGGCGAGTTCGCCCGAGAACGAGAGGCGGATCAGGCGCACCGGCACGCCATCGAACGAGAATTCCATGGCGCCCATAAAGGGCAGCGCGGCGTTCGACACATCCGTTCCGGGGAAGGCCAGCTCCAGGGCCTTGCGCGCGAGCGGACCGGAGACGGCCATGGCGGCCCATTCGTCCGTGAGCGACGTTAAGTGCACGCGCAGATCCGTCCACGCCGTTTGCAGCAGGTATTCCATCCACGACATGATCTCGCCCGAGCGGGCCGTGGTGGTGGAGAGAAAGTAGTGTTGCTCGCCGAGCCGCGTCGTGGTGCCGTCGTCGTAGACCGTGCCATCGTCATAGAGCATCACGCCATAGCGCGCCTTGCCGATCGGCAGTTTCGCAAAGCCGTTGACATAAATGCGGTTCAGAAATTCGGCGGCGTCCGGGCCCTGCACGTCGATCTTGCCGAGCGTGGACACGTCCGAAATGCCGACCACGGAACGGACATGCTGCATTTCCGGCACATAGGCCTGCTCGATGGTCTCGCCCGCCCAGCGATAAAAGTTGCAGCGCAGCCACGGCCCCGCCTCGGCCATGACGCCGCCATTGGCCAAGTGCCAATCGTGCAGCGGCGAGCGCCTGATCGGGCGGAAGTGCTGGCCGACGTTGCGGCCTGCCAGTGCGCCAAGCGTAACCGGCGTGTACGGAGGGCGGAATGTCGTGGTGCCGGCATCCGGAATACCAATGTCACGCAGGCCCGCCATGATGGCCAGCGCGTTGATGTTGCTGGTCTTGCCCTGGTCCGTCCCCATGCCGAGCGTTGTGTAGCGCTTCATATGCTCGACCGAGTGGTAGCCCTCGCGATAAGAGAGGTGTACGTCGTGGGCTGTCACATCGTTCTGGAAATCGACGAAGGCCTTGCCCTTGCCGATGCCCTCAACTTCCCACACCGGCAGGATGTCGAGGCCAAGGGGATCGGCGATCGCGGGCGCGGCAAGCGATCCGTGTGCTCCCGATGGCGCGCCCGCCGACCAGCCCTCGGCGATGGCTTCGGCAAGATCGAACGTGCCCATGACGGCGCCGGCGCCCGCCTGACCGGCCGCAAACGGGCCGGGCACGAAGGCTGCGATGTCCTCGCGGTAGACCGGTTTCACGCCCAGATGCGAGGTCAGATGCACCACGGGCGACCAGCCGCCAGAGACCGCGATGACGTCGGCGGGACGGGTTTCCAGCGTGACGCGCGGCCGGCCCTGCTCGGGGACGTGCTCGGCCAACTGCGCGCCGGTCACGCGCTGGCTGCCGTGCGCGCCGACCACGCTGGTGGACAACAGTAAATCGATGGCCAGTTCGGCACAGCGGGCTTTGATCGCCTCGGCGACGTGCCGGCGCAGTTCCGCAACCGTGACGCGCACGCCGGCCTTGGCCAGATCGTAGGCGGTGCGATAGGCGGAGTCGTTGTTGGTCGCGACCACAGCGGTGGCGGCAGGTGCAACGCCATAGCGGTTCAAGTAGCTGCGCACGGCCGAGGCGAGCATCACGCCGGGCCGGTCGTTATCGTTGAAGACCAGCGGGCGCTCGATGGCGCCGGTGGCATAGACGATGCGGCGGGTACGCAGGATCGACAGGGTCTGGCGCGCCTGGCCGGCCTCGGGATCGGCGGCGATGTTTCGTGCGATCAGTCCGACGGTGTTGCCATCGTAAAGGCCGAAGGCGGTGGTGTTAGTGCAAATGCTGACGTTCGATAAGCTGCGCAACTCGGCACTAACGGCACGCAACCAGTCGTCCGATGCAGAGCCGACAGGATCGTCCAGCAGGCTTCCGCCCAGCGCGACATCCTGCTCTGCCAGTACCACGCGTACACCGGATCGACCCGCGGCGAGCGCAGCCGCCAATCCTGCGGGGCCAGCGCCAACCACCAGCACATCGGCGAAGTCGTGCCGCGTCTCATAGCGGTCGGGGTCGCGCAGGGTGGGAGCCTTGCCCAGCCCGGCGGCGCGGCGGATGGCAGGCTCGTACCACATCCAAGAGCCCTTCAGCGGGCCCATGAAAGTCTTGTAATAGAACCCGGCCGGCAGCAGCGGCGAGGCCCAGCCGTTCGCCTGCATCAGGTCGTACTTCAGCGACGGCCAATTGTTCTGCGAGATTGCGACCAGGCCCTCCGTCAAGGGCACGACTGTGCCGGGGAGGTTCGGCTCGCGCCGTCCGTCCGTGCCGATCGTGAAGAGAGCGTTCGGCTCCTCGACGCCCGCCGTCACGATGCCGCGTGGGCGGTGGTACTTGAAGCTGCGCCCAACCAGCGACACGCCATTGGCCAGCAGCCCGGAGGCCAGCGTATCGCCGGCGAAGCCGCGATAGCTTTGCCCATCGAACGAGAAGCTGACTGGTGCGCTGCGGTCGACGCGCCCGCCCTGAGGGTAACGATGAAACGCGCCGGTCATGGAGATTTCACCGCATCGCGCGCCAGCATCGATCCCGCGACCGCTTGCGTCAGGGTGTTGCGCTCCACCACCATCCAACGCCGGCAGCCCAGCACATGCTGCCAGTACTCCTTGTGCGCTCCTTTCGGATTGTCGAACAGGAACACATGGTCGTGCCAGACCTTCGGGTCAGCCTCTGTCAAAGCCGGCCGGGCCTTGGTGGCATCGCCGCCATAGCGGAATTCGCTGTGGTCGCGCGGGCCGCAGATGGGGCAGGGGAGGAGGAGCATGGTCGTCTAGGGACTCGGGAATCGGGACTCGGGACTCGGAGTGAAGCCAGTGGCGCTGCGCTTTCTTCTCCGAGTCCCGAGTCCCGATTCTCGAGACCCTCCTTTCTTCATTGCTTATACGTCCAATTACCGATCCCGAACTCATCCAGCTCGGCGCCTTTTTCAAAGCGGTCGAGCGAATAGCATCGGTTGAGGTCGTGTTCTTCGTCGTTGGCGATGGTGTGGGCGAAGGTCCAGCCGGAGGCGGGCGTGGCCTTGAAGCCCTGGTAGCACCAGCCGCCATTGAGATAGAGGCCATTGATGTGTGTGCGGCAAATGAAAGGGCTACCGTCCGGCGTCATATCCTGGATGCCGCCCCAATGGCGCAGCAGGCGCAGGCGCGAGGCCGCCGGGATCAGCGCCACCGCGCATTCGGCAACGGTGCGAACCGCGGGCAAGCCACCACGCTGCGCGTAGGTGTTGAAGCCGTCGATGTGGCCGCCGAACACCAGGCCGCCCTTGTCCGACTGGCTTAGGTAGAACAGATCGCCCGCGCCTGACCCCACCACATGGTGCACCATGGGTTTGATCGGCTCACTGACGAAGGCCTGCAGCACGTGGCTTTCCACCGGCAGCCGCAGGCCCGCCAGGCGCGCAACGTGAGAGGTATGCCCTGCCACCGCGATTGCCGTCCGTCCACTGAGGATCTTTCCACGCGATGTTTCCACGCCGGTGATGCGATTGCCATCGCGCAAGAACCCCGTCACCTCGCAGTTCTCGATGATCTCGACACCAAGCCGGTCGGCGGCGCGCGCGTAGCCCCAAGCGACGGCGTCATGCCGCGCGGTGCCGGCGCGCCGTTGCAGTAGGGCGCCGAGAATGGGGAAGCGCGCCTCCTTGGAGTAGTCCAAGTAGGGCAGCAGTCTCTCGACCTCGGCGCGCTCCAGCAGCTCGGCGTCGATACCGTTCAGCCGCATGATGTTGCCGCGCCGGGCCAGGCCATCGAAGCCGCCGGGATCGTGCGCCAGGGCCACCTTGCCACGCGGCGAATACATGACGTTGAAGTTGAGCGTATGCGACAGGCCTTCCCACAGTTTGAGCGAGTGCTCGAAGAACTGCGTGTTGCCCGCGATCATGTAGTCCGAGCGCACAATGGTGGTGTTGCGCCCGACATTGCCCGAGCCGATGTAGCCCTTCTCCAGGACAGCGACGCGGGTCATGCCATGGTTCGCAGCAAGGTAGAACGCCGTTGCCAGCCCATGCCCGCCGCCGCCCACGATAATGGCGTCGTAGTTGGAGCGCGGCTCGGGCGAGCGCCAGGCCCGCGGCCAGCGGTCGTGGCCGGTGAGCGCGTTGCGCGCGATGGCGAAGGCAGAGTAGCGGGACATGGGTCGGGTGAGTTCGCGGGGGCGGGGACGTCGGTGAGATAGCGCTGCGCCTGACATTGTTTGTCAAGGGGCGGGGACATGATGTTCATGTTCGGCCTACCGAGTGGGTGTGATAGTGTGTGGCTGGCAGCGCCGAACATGAACTTCGTGTCCCCATCGGCTTGAGCGAATGGGGACACGAAGTTCATCTTGCCGGGCGCCGGCGACTTGGCTTCACGATCCGTCAAGCAAGATGAACATTATGTCCCCACAGCATCTCGCCTATCTCATTTCGTCCGACTATGCCCGCACCACGGGTGGATGGATTTATAACGAGCGGCTGCTCGTGGAGTTGGCGGCGCTCGGATGGTCAATCCAGCGGCACGTGCTTGGCGCCGGCTTTCCCGATCCTTCGGACGATGCCATCATGTCTGCGTCCCGCGCTCTCGGCGCTCTCCCTGACGGAACGCTGGTGCTCGCCGACCAAGTGGTGCTGTCGCCGCTGGCGGGTGTGCTGCCGGTCCATGCCAAGCGTTTGCGCCTGGCCATGATCATGCACCATCCGCAAGTGCTGGAGGGCAGCCGCCCTGCCGCCGTGGCGGCACGCATGGATGCGGCCGAGCGGGCGGCGCTGGCGCTGATGGAACGTGTCATCGCGACCTCGCCGCTGACGGCGCAGCAGATGATCAAGGACTATGGCGTCAATCCGGCGAAACTGACCACAGCGCTGCCAGGCACCGATCCGCAAGCGCCGTCGCCGGGATCGGGAAGCGCTGCTCCCCACTTGCTCAGCCTTGGCTCGGTGATCCCGCGCAAGCGGCATGAGCTGATTGTCGAGGCGTTGGCGGGTCTATCCGATCTCAAGTGGCGGCTGACCATCGCCGGCAATCTAGTGATGAATGCCGGCCAGGTGGCTATGATCCGCAATCTGATTGACGTGTCCGGTCTGTCGGATCGCGTGGCGCTACGGGGCGACCTTGGCGGCGCCGATCTGGAACGCCTCTGGAGCAGCACCGATCTCTATGTCGCAAGCTCACGGCACGAGGGTTTCGGCATGGCCATCGCCGAGGCCATTGCGCGCAGCATCCCGGTCATCACGACCCGGTCGGGAGCGGTCGGCGGCTGGATCGATCCGCGCGCGTCGGTTCTGGTGGAGTCGGACGATGTGGCGACCATGCGGGCAGCCTTGCGGCGGGTGCTGACGGAGCCGGGGTTGAGGGAGGCATTGCGCCAGGGTGCGCCGCTTGCCCGAGCCAGCTTGCCGACCTGGCCGCAATCGGCTGCGATTGTGAGCGATGTATTGTTGCGGTAGAGTTCCCAAGTTTCTCCATGGCTGTCTGGGGCCCTGGCGCGGCCAGGCTCGTTGGCAGCGCTTCCTCCGGCAATCCAAAACTCTGTGACCGAATGAGTTCAGGCTGTCGAAGAGGGGTACTCGTCATACCCGCGCAGGCGGGTATCCATGCAAGTCGATGTTGTGCGCCACTATCGATATGAAGTCGGACTCCGCTTGAGGAGTTTTCGTGACATCGGGCCTGTGCCCAATTCTGGCTTGCATGGATACCCGCCTGCGCGGGTATGACGAAACCTTTGGCGCGTTGGTGTTTCGCGGAAATCGCCTGTTCGCGATTGCAGGCATCGCGACTTTTAGTCGATGGCAGGGGGAAGATACCGCTGTGCAGCTGAAAAGACGTTCACGCCCCATTACGCCGGCACTGACACCGCTGCTTCGTACGCCTCGGTGGCTTGCAGCCAGGACGCTTCGGCCGCTTCCAGATCCTTCAGCAGCTTGCCTCGCTCTTTGGCCAGTTGCGCCGCCTTGGCCGGATCGCGCGTGTACAGTTTATCATCAGCGAGTCTCTTGTCGTAGGTCGCGATCTCGGCCTGCAGGTCAGCCACCTTCTTTTCGGCCGCCGTTACCGCCTTTTTCAGCGGCGCGACGTCGCCACGCTTGTCGGCGGAGACCTTGCGCTGCTCGTTGCGGTCGGCGCTGCTGCCGGGGACAGTGGCCGGCGCCTTGCCCTTGTCGCGTTTGCGGCCGCTGCGCTCATCCAGGCACTCGCGGCGGTATTGCGCCATGTCGCCGTCGTAGTTGGCGACCGTGCCGTTGCGCACCACCCAGAGGCGATCGACGCTGGCTTCCAGCAAATGCCGGTCATGGCTGATCAGGATGACAGCGCCCTCGAAGTCGTTCAGCGCCATGACGAGGGCTTCGCGCGCATCGACATCGAGATGGTTGGTTGGCTCGTCGAGGATCATCAGATGCGGGGCGTGGAAGGCAGCGATGGCGAACAGCAGCCGCGCTTTCTCGCCGCCCGAAAGCTTGTGCGCCTCAGTTCCCGCCTTGTCGTTGCCAAACCCGATATGACCTAGCCGCGCGCGCCGCTGCGCTTCGGTCGCGTCAGGCATCAGGCGCACCATGTGGTCGAACGGCGTCATGGTGTCGGGCAGGTCGTCCATCTGGTGCTGGGCGAAAAAGCCGACCGTCATCTTGTCGGAAGCCTTGCGGCGGCCATCGATGGGCGACAACCGTCCCGCGATCAGCTTGGCGAGCGTGGATTTGCCGTTGCCGTTCTGGCCCAGCAGGCCGATGCGATCATCCTGGTCGATGCGCAAGTTGAGATTGCGCAGGATCGGCTTGCCCGGCTCGTAGCCCGCCACCGCGTGATCCAGCTGGATCATCGGATTGGCCAGCAGCTTGGCCGGATTCGGAAACAGAAACGGCGCCACACGCTCGGCCGCGAACTCCGCGATTGGCTGCATCTTTTCCAGCGCCTTCAGGCGGCTCTGTGCCTGGCGGGCCTTGGAGGCCTTGTAACGGAAGCGGTCGACGAAGGCCTGCATGTGCTTGCGCTGGTCCTCCATCTTCTTGTTCATCTTGCCGTCGAGGCGCTGGCGTTCGCGCTTGGCCTCCTCGAAATCGTCGTAGCCGCCCGTGTAGAGCGTGAGCTTGCCGCGTTCGAGATGCAGGATATGGCCGACCGCACGGTTGAGCAGATCGCGGTCGTGGCTGACCATCAGCACGGTATGCGGATAGTTCTTGAGATAGGTCTCGAGCCAGAGCGTGCCTTCGAGATCGAGATAGTTGGTTGGCTCGTCGAGCAGCAGCACGTCGGGCTGCAGGAACAAGATCGCGCCGAGGGCGACGCGCATGCGCCAGCCGCCGGAGAATTCGCCGCAGGGCCGGTTCTGCGCGGCTTCGTCGAAGCCCAGGCCGGAGAGGATGGTGGCGGCGCGCGCCGGGGCGGAATGCGCCTCGATGTCGTCAAGCCGGGCGTAAATCTCGCCGATGCGCTCGGGATCGGTTGATGTTTCGGCCTCGGCGAACAGGGCAGTGCGCTCGGTGTCGGCGGCCAGCACCCACTCAAGCAGCGTTTCGGGCCCGCCCGGTGCCTCCTGCGCCACGATGCCGAGCCGCGCCGTCTTGGGGTAGCCGACGCCGCCCTCGTCGGGATGGAGGTCGCCCGCGATGATTTTGAGCAGGGTCGTCTTGCCCGAGCCATTGCGCCCGACCAAGCCGACTTTGTGCCCCGCTGGAATGCCAGCGGTGGCCTTGTCGAGGATCACGCGACCCTCGATGCGATAGGTGAGATCGTTGAAATGTAGCATGGCCGAGGGGATAGCCGAGCGCCCGCCGCTTGTCACGCGGGTGGAACGTTAGGCCTCGTCTTCGTCCGGTTTCGGCTTGCGCGGCGCGTGGCGGGGCGGGTCGCCGGGCCGGACCGGCTGGCTCCTGCGGCGTGCTCCAGGCGTCGGGCCAGGCAGCGTCGGGCGTCCATTGGCCGCCCGGCTTGGTGGTTTGGGACTTTACAGGATCGGGGTTCGCGCCGGTTTGCGACGGCCAGATCACGTCGTCGGGGTGCGCGGCCCGGGGCGATGCCGGCATACGTTCGCGCCGCGGTTCGGGCTTCTTGTCACGCATGGCAGCAGGGGCCGGCGCGCGGACGGGCGCAGGATGCAGCGGCGCAACCAGCACTGCGCAGGCGAACGCAAAGGTCACCATCAGCGCTCCGGTGCGCATCGGATAGTCGAACACCGAATGCAGCAACAGAATTACGATCACGACACTCGCGGCGCGGGCGAGCCAAATGTCCAAGGTTTCGGCGCCGGGCAGCGCAGAGCGCCAAGCCGCAATCGAGCGCCAGGCCCACCACCCCAGGAAAGCGACCAAGACCGCCAGGCCGAGCACCCCAGTTTCCAGCCACACTTCCAGGAAGTCGTTGTGCGCGTGGTTGGCGTAAACGTCCATGAGGGCGTCACGCGCCTGCTCCCGGGAGGCGTAAATCGAGACGAAACTCCCCAGACCCGATCCGAAGGGCAGATAGGCCATACCGGCTTCGAAGGTGCGCTGGCCGAAAATGACGCGGGCGTCCTGCAGCGGGTCGGCCTCGAACCGGTCGAGGATGCGGTAGAGCGCGAACTGCATGATCATCAGGACGGCAAGGCCGACGGCGGCCAGGATGAGCCGAGACGACGTAACGCCACGGGCCTTGCGCTCACGACTGGGCTTGTTGGCGTTCCAGGTCAGC
Organism: uncultured Alphaproteobacteria bacterium; assembly: GCA_963732765.1. GTDB lineage: Bacteria > Pseudomonadota > Alphaproteobacteria > Rhizobiales > Hyphomicrobiaceae > JANYHF01. Next base: position 148,612 of record CAVTAS010000003.1, read on the forward strand.
AGATAGCAAGCGACCAGGGCCAGCATGGCAATCCCCAGGCCCGCGCGCGATCGCGCCATGGCTTCGGCAGCCAGCAGCGCCACCAGCACCGTGAAGCCGGCAATGGCCGAAATGGCAAGCCGGGGGTCGAAACGGCCTTGATTGGCCGTCGAAGGCTGGTCGTCAGCCGCCGGCGTGATCATGTAGACGGCCCAAGCGGTCACGAACGGCAGCAGGACGTTGATCAGGGCGGCAAAGTGATTGCGATTGGCGAAAAAGCCGACAGCTTCGGTTGGATTGGTGAGAAGAAATGGCCGCAACGGGCTGTTGGGTCCCTGGGCCACCTGCGCCAGGCCGATGAACGCCGCAAACACCCCAACTGTCAGCAGCACCAGGCAGATCAGGCGGCGCTCGCGATAGCCCAGCGATAGGGTGGCCAGGAACATCGCAAGTGGCGGCAACAGGCCAACCAGACTGAGCCAGGTTGCGTTAGGCTGCAGGCTAATCTGCGCCCAGGTAGGCTCGCGATTGATGAGCTCCAAAGCCGTCGTGCGAAGTTCGGCTCCGGGCAGGTGCGACCAGATGGCTTGCGGGAGCGGCACGAGCTGGATTACGGGGACCAGGACGAACGCGGCACAGAGCGCTAGCTCCCAAACCGGGAGTCGATCCTCGGCCGCCGTTGGCCAGCGGTAGAGGGCAGCCAGCAGGGCGAAAATGGCGACAATCTGCAGGATTGAGTCCGAGAGGAAGCCCGGTCTGGCGCCGCCGCCCAGCAGCAGTGCGGCGGCAATCAGCACACCGGCAGGGGCCGCATTGAATACGCTGCGGCCACCGCTTGCGACGAACAGTCCCTGTGCACGATCCAATGCCATCGTACGACCGGCAATCATCAGAACTCCACCGCCATCGAAATTGGTCTGGATTCTACCCCAAACCGAACCAAGTGCCGACATTGCCGCGCAATATGCGCTGAAAATGGGGCGTACGTGTTGTGACTGGCGAATCATCCGCTGGCGTCTTGACGGCTGGTCAAGTCCGCCGATTCACGTCGGATAGCCAAAGGTTGTCCACGACTGCGATGTCGGACCCGAACCCCGCAATTTTGCCCATATTCTCAAGCATTTGATTTGAGAGCATAGCTGTCGATTGCCGTGTTCGTGTGCTGTTCGCGACACGCCCGCTCCCTTGACTCGCCCAATCCAAAGTCTCAGACAAATACGTATGGTTCACCGATATCGGCTTACTGGCGAATGATCGATCTGCATAGCCATATTCTGCCCGGGATCGACGACGGTGCGCCCGATCTGGCGGTGTCGCTTGAGATGGCGCGCGCCTGGGTTGCGGACGGCGTACATGTGGTGGCTTGTACCCCGCACATCCTGCCGGGAATGTACCACAACACCGGCCCCGCCATCCGCAGCGCCGTCGCCGAACTGCAGGCGGCCCTCGACAAAGAAGGTATACCGCTCAAGCTGGTGACGGGCTCGGACGCTCATGTCACGCCGGATATGCTGGCCAAGCTGCGCTCAGGCGAGATCCTGTCGCTGGCCGACACACGCTATCTCCTGGTCGAGCCGCCGCATCATGTGGCGCCAGCCAGGCTGGACGAGTTCTTCTTCTCGCTCCTGGCCTCGGGTTATGTGCCGATCCTGACCCATCCCGAGCGCCTGTCGTGGATCGAGACGCACTACAATCTGGTGCAAACCCTGTTCGATCGTGGCGTCTGGATGCAGATCACTGCCGGCAGCCTGATCGGCAAGTTCGGGCGCCAACCCAAGTACTGGGCCGAGCGCATGCTCGACGAAGGGCGCGTCCATATTCTGGCCACGGACGCCCACGAAATGAAACGGCGCATCCCCGAACTCAGCCGGGGACGCGACGCAGCCGCCGAACGAGTTGGCATCGACGAGGCAGAGCACATGGTGGTGACCCGGCCTGAGGGGGTCCTCGCCAATGCGCTTCCCGCCAGTCTGCCCGCGCCAACGGGAAGCATTGCGTCGTCACCCTCGTCGTACGAGAGACCTGACACCGGCAATGCGAAACGGCACCAAACGCAGATCGACAACGCCGATGATAGGCGAGGTCTGACCGGCAAGTTGAGGCGGTTCTTTGGATCTTGATACGGCGACGCCTGAGTTTCTTAGTAAGTTGACTGTCCAAGCGTTTTGAGCTGCGGGAAAGAAACGGATGACGGACGCAAGCAACAGTCCCTACGGCCAAGGCCCGGCGACCGGTGGAAGCCTGGTCGCCTCGCCCCGTGGCGCGCTGCAAACGCGTTCGCCCTATGGCAGCATGTCGCCCTACGGTTCGGGCGATCCCGAGGGGATGGAGGCAGGCGGGATCGATTTCCGCGAGTACCTGCGCATTCTCATCAAGCGCAAGTGGCTCATCCTGAGCTGCGCCCTGGGTCTGCTCGCCCTCGGCGCCGTGCGCACCATGATGATGACGCCGCTCTATACGTCGACCATCCGCCTGCAGATCGATCGCAACATCGCCAAGATCGTCGAAAGCGGCAACATCACGCCGGCCGAAGGCGCCGACAATGAATTTCAGCGCACGCAGTACGAGCTGCTGCAAAGCCGCGCCATGGCCGAACGCGTGGTATCGGCCTTGAAGCTCGGCGAAGACGCAAACTTCGTGCGACAGCGTGAGTTTTCGATTCTGGGCAGTGTCCGGGGCCTGTTCTCAAGCAGCGGCACGGGCGAGGCCGAAGCGCCAGAGTCCTCCAAGCTCAGTCAGGATGCTGCCGGTATCGTGCTTTTGAATCGCACCGTGCGCCCGGTCGCAGGCTCGCGACTGGTCGACATCTCCATTACCGATCCGGTGCCGAACCGGGCGCAGCGCATCGCTATGTCGTATGCCGACGCGTTTGTTGCCTCAAATCTCGACAAGCGGTTGGAGGCCAATGTCTATGCCAAGACATTTCTTGAAGACCAGGTCAAACAGCTCAAGTTGCGCCTTGAAGCCTCCGAAAAGGTGCTGATCGAGTTTGCCCAGAAGCAGCAGATCGTGGTCGTCAACGAGAAGTCGTCGATCGCCGAAAACAATCTGTCCGCAGCCAACGTGGCGCTAGGCAACCTCGTCTCCGACCGCATCAAGAATGAGCAGCTGTGGCGGCAGGTCGAGAAGGCAGACGCCATCAATCTGCCTCAGCTTCTCACCAACAGCGTCATCGATGGCTTACGCGGCAAGCGCAACGTTCTGGCGACGGACTATCAGGAGAAGCTGCAAACCTTCAAGGCCGGCTATCCGCTGATGGTGCAGATGCGGAACAAGATCGGCGAGATCGACCGGCAGCTCGCCAGCGAGGTCAAGACCATCAAAGAATCTCTGCGGGGGGCGTACGAGAGTTCCCTGCAGCAGGAAGACGAGATGCGCAAGCGCGTCGAGACATTGAAGACCGATGTCCTGGACCTGCAACAGCGCAGCATCCAGTACAACATTCTCAAGCGTGAAGTGGAAACCAATCGCTCGCTCTACGAAGGCCTGCTGCAGCGTTTCAAGGAAGTGGATGTTGCTGGCGGCGTCGGAGCCAATAATGTGTTCGTGGTTGATCGCGCGCAGCTGCCGAATACCCCGTCGTCACCGCAGTTTCTGCGTGAATTGCTGCTGGCGCTGGCGCTCGGCCTTGGTCTCGGGCTGGCTGCCGCGTTCATCCTGGAGCGCCTGGACGACAGCCTGCACTCGACCGAAGATGTCGAGCGGCTGACGGGGCTGGCGACGCTTGGCATTATTCCCAAGACCGGCCCGCGCGAGAGCATGGACGAGCAGGTGCGCAATCCCGCTTCGGCTGTCTCGGAAGGGTATCGTTCGTTCTGCACGGCGCTGCAGTTCTCCACCGACCATGGCCTGCCGCAAACCCTGCTGTTCACCAGCTCCAAACCAGCCGAAGGCAAGTCCACGTCCTCGATGGCGGTTGCACAGCACTTCGCGCGCATGGGTTTGAAGGTTTTGCTGGTCGACGCGGATATGCGCAACAGTTCGCTCTACAAGAAATTGAATCTGGAAAACCACATCGGGTTGAGCAACTACCTGACCGGGGCCTGCACACCACCCGAGGCGTTCCAGCGCACCGACGTTCCCAACCTCGCCTTCATGGCGGCAGGCCCAGCACCGCCTAACGCGGCCGATCTGCTGGCCTCGCCTCGGTTGGTGTCGCTGCTCACGGTTGGATTGGAAGTGTTTGACTTTATCGTCATCGACGGTCCGCCCGTCATGGGCCTGGCCGACGTGGCGCTGCTGTCGAACGCGGCCTCGGCGACAGTGTTCGTTGTCAGCGCTGGCGATGCGCGCATCGGCGCGATCCGCGGTGCCTTGCGACGCCTCAAGATGTCGCGCAGTCCAATCATCGGCGCACTGATGACAAAGTTCGACGCCAAGAATGCCGGCTATGGCTATGGTTACGGCTACGGGTACGGGTACGGTCAGGACCAGTTCCAGTATGGCGCCAGGCCTGAGATCGCTGCACCCGACGAGCAAGGCGCCGGCCGCTCCAGAGAGCGCGCGTGATGGTCGAGACGGCGGCATTGCGGGTGGCGATCAACTTATTGCATTTGCCATCGTCGATCCGTCACGTGCGTGCTGAGCCGCTGCCGTCCGGGGTCGACGTGCTGCTGCAAATATTGGCCGGCGACGCGGCTGTGTTAGCCGATGCCGCAAACCGCATTGAGCGGCCAACCGACACCGTGCGCGACGCCGCCAAGTTCTTCGTCGAGCAGATCATGCTGGCGCCCGAGAGTGGCGCCTATCGCGTGCTCGGCGCATCGCCCGACAGCCCAGGAAGCGATCTTCGACACAATATGGCGCTGCTGCTGCGCTGGCTTCATCCAGATAAGATGCAAACGGATGATCGACGCGCGCTGGTCGACCGTGTTACGCTGGCTTGGGAAAATCTGAAAACGCCCGATCGGCGCGCCGCCTACGATGCGCAGCAACAGGCAGTGCGGCTCCGGTCCAAAATGACCAAGCGCCGCCGCGCCGCGCCGTCCAGCGCCAAAATGCGGACGGATGGCCACGGCTCTTACCTGCGGCGCGCGATCTATCTGTTGTTTGGCCGCTAGACTATGTGATGTGCAAACCTTGAGCCGGGACATGAGCAGTAAGCCACGTCATCAAAGCGCCAACCCTCAGGCCCGTCGTCCCGCAACCGAGCGGGATGTTGGGCTGGCCTCTGGCGCTGCCGTCACCAGGCCGGCATCACCCGTGCGGCTGATTGCCGTTGTGATTGTCGGCTTCGGCCTCTTGTGGCTGGTGCTGAGCAACAGCTTGGTTGCCTATCTGTCGGATGCCGCTCCGGAAGCGCTTGCCAGCGTCGGCATGATGTCGCCCCTGGCTAGGGAGCAACTGGCGGACCGTTCACTCGCCAAGAAGATCATTGCGTTCAGGGCACGGAAGTCTCCAGCCGGCGCCAAGACCGGGGCCGATCCTGTGGTCGATCCTGGCGCCGAACCCGAGGTCCTCGCCTCTGGGCAAGACGCAATCCTTTCGGATGAAGATATCCGTGCCTATGCCGAACAGGCGCTCGCCGCCAATCCGCTGAGTGCAACGGCCTTGCGCATTATGGGCCAACAGGCGATTCTGGCTGGAGACAAGGTGGAAGCGACCCGCCTGATGGCGGCAGCTGCACGACGCAACAGCCACGAGTATCGCGCTTACAGTTGGCTGTTGCAGGACAGTTTCGAGCGCGGGGACAAGGCCGCCGCCGCCAACTACGCCGATACGCTGCTGATGACAAACAGCACCACGCGTCCCCAGGTGGTTGAGGTGTTGACGCGGCTGGCCGAAGACCAGGCTGGCCGCGCCGAACTTGTGCGCCTGCTGGCGGACAATCCTCGCTGGCGCAGTACAGTGTTGGGTTTGATGTCGGCGCGCAGCACCGACGCGCGCACGGTGTTCATGGTGTTGCAGGGGCTGAAGGACACGCCAAATCCGCCGACATTCAAGGACGTCTCGTCCTACCTGGGATTCCTGACGTCGCACAAGTTCTACGATTTCGCCTACTACGTCTGGCTGCAGTTTCTGCCGCCGGATCGGCTGGGGCAACTTGGCCTTCTCAACAACGGCAACTTTGAAACGCCGCTGGAAGGCGGGCCGTTCGACTGGACGCTGACGCAGGGGTCGGGCAGCACGGTGAAGGTCGAGGACACGCAAACGTCCGAGGGGCTGGCTCTGTATGTCGAGTTCGGTCTCGGACGCGTCAACTTCGGCGGTGTGAAGCAGACCCTAGTGCTCGGTCCTGGCCGGTACAAGTTCCGAGGTAAGTACAGGGGCGAAATGCGGGCGGTACGCGGGCTTGAGTGGCGCGTCGTTTGCCTTGCGAAACCGAGTGTGCCGCTGTCGGCCTCGGATATGTTCACCAAAGCGGCGCCAACCTGGTCGCCATTCGAATTCGGGTTCGAGGTGCCGCAGTCCGATTGCGTTGGCCAGCAGGTGAGCCTGGTGCTGAATGCCCGGCTGCAGTCGGAGCGTATTTTGTCGGGCAGCCTTTGGTTTGACGATCTGCAGATCGAAGCGGTCCACGCCGAAGCGGTTACCGAGTCCGCTGCGGCTGCCTCGCCAGCGCCGCCCGTCAATCCTTAGTCCCGCCCCGAACGGTTCCACGATATGTTTTTTGTTGCTTCCAAGGCGATCTGGCAGGTCGCGCAGCCTTCAAACGCGTCGGCGTTGTTGCTGGTCATTGGCCTGCTGATGGCTTGGCGCGGGTGGCGAGCCGGGCCACGGCTGGCGGCGACCGGCACGCTGGCGCTGTTGCTGTTCGGCTTCTCGCCGGCGGCCAATGTCATGTTCTATCCGCTCGAACAGCGCTTTGCCGGCTTGCATGAACCGCAGGGGACGGATGCTATTACAGGCATCATCATGCTGGGCGGTTTCGAGGACCCTTGGGCGGGGGCGACACGTCCGGGGCTGGCGACCAACGAAGCCGGCGAGCGGCTGACCGGGGCGATGCTGCTGGCGCGCAAGCTGCCGCAGGCCAAGTTGATCTTCACCGGCGGCAGCGCCAGCTTCATCGACAAGGCTACCGCCGAGGGGGATATCGAACAGTACCTGCTCGACAGTGGCATTGCAGCCGATCGCATCGTGCTGGAGAATCGCTCACGCACCACCTACGAGAACGCTCTCTATCTGTACGAGATGCTGCGCCCGAAGCCCGGCGAACGCTATGCGCTGGTGACCTCGGCATACCACATGCCCCGCTCCATGGGCACATTCCGCAAGGCCGGCTTCGACGTCATTGCCTATCCGGTCGACTATCGCACGCGCGGGGCGGTCGACCTGGTCAGCCCGTTCTGGGATCTGCCGGAGGGCTTGGAGCGGACCGATACCGGCGTCAAGGAATGGGTGGGGCTGCTGGCCTATTGGCTGAGCGGGCGCAGCAACGCGCTGTGGCCGGCGCCGTAGTTACCCCAGCGCCTGGCGCCAGCCCCAGCGATCGGCGAGATCCAGACAGTCCTGCCACGGAGCAATCGCGCCTGTCGTACTGTCGGCGCGGAGACTCGTGGCGGCGCAGGCATGGGCAAGTTTCAGCGCTCGGTCCAGCGGCCATGCCTCGTGCAGGCCGTAAAGAATGCCGGCTGCAAAGGCATCGCCAGCGCCGTTGCTGCTTTTCACCTCGGCAGGCGGCACACGGACGGATGGGCTCTCGAAGCGCTGGCCGTCGCGTGTCATGACAATGCCGCCGTGCGGGAAATGGATGGCGATCAGCTCCAGGTGCGAGCGCTGCAACAACTGCGCGCCGGCCTCGCGGCAGGCAGCCACGTCGGTCGCGCCCGCCCGTACAGTTTCGAGGCCGGCGACGGCGCCCGCCTCGAGATCGTTGACGATCAGCGTGTCGAGATAGGGCAGGATCGGCGCAACGATAGCGCGCAGCCGGGCCGGTTCGATCGACACCAGTTCGACGTTGGTCTTGAGCCCCGCCGCTTTGGCCTTGCGCAGGATCGGCAGCCATCCGGAGGCCTCGCCCTGCCATGCGCCGTCCAGAAGCAAGTGCACCCCCGGCATGCCGAGATGCAGCAGGCGGGCGCCCGTTCCGGCGAAATCGAAATCATCCGGCGTCTGCTGATCGTGCGTGCCGGCGGCGTAAAAGAACGTCCGCTTGCCGGTCGCTCTTGAAATCATCACGTTGGTGGCAGGTGTCGAGGCACCGGGCCTAAGCACCAGTTTGCGGCGATCGATCTGGTGCGCATCGCAGATGCCGGCCAGCAGCCGCCCATCCTCGTCGTCGCCGATCAGGCCGATGGCCTCGATGGGAAACGCCGCGCCGAGCCGCCTCAGCGCCGTCGCCATGTTGTGGCTGGAGCAGCCGCCTTGCCGCTCCATCGAGAGGATCTTGACCACGGTCTCTTCGTCCGGCCAATGATCGATCACGGTGTTGCGGTCGACGCACCAGGCGCCCGCGCAGACCACACCATTGCGCTCCACGGCCCTATGCCTTCAGCAGCGGATCGGTTGTTTCGCTGTCGGCCTTGACGTCGCGGTCCGACTTGATCTTCTTCTTGGCCAACACGTCGTGATACGACTTCACGGCCTCGGCGCCCGTCAGTTCGCCCTCGACCACCAGCCGCATGTGCTTGACGAGGTCCACGGGCGATTCCGCAAAGTTTATCTTGCGTCCAAACAGGGCGACGCGCGCGCCGGCTTTCTCGGCCTGGGCGGCGAGTTCGAAAGTGTCGCGCGTCGTGCCTTTGCCGCCGCCGAGAATGCCGACGATCAGCCGCGTAGGGTCGTAGGCGGCCAGCTCAGCTACCGCCTTGGCGCCGTTGTACTGCTGCTTCAGGAACAGCGGCTGCTCGGACTGGGTCACGCCGGCCAGCGTCTTCACGATGCAGTCGTTGCAATATTCCGCCAGCGTCCCGCCCTTCAGCCCGATGTCCATGGCCGGATTGAACACTTCCAGGAAGTGCCGCACTTTGGTCTTGACCAACTCGGCGCGGAATGCGGCGTAGGCCTCCAATGTGGCGAGGTCTAGCGCGACGTTGTTGTTGAAGGTCACGGCATAGAGCCCGAGGTCGGAGACCTTCTCGGTCGCCGCGATGCTGGCGGTCCGGAACGGATGCTGCGGCGTCGCCTTGTAGGTCGAGCCGCGCATGCCCCATACGTCGGTGCCATCGTTGAGGCGCACGGCCAGAGTCACCTTGCTGCCCTCGAACAGACCCTGCTCGGTGAGGATTTCGGCCGAGGACAGCGAGGTCAGCATGATGTCGACTTCGCCCGACTTGGTCATCTCGGTCATGGCGGCGAGGTAGTCGACCTTGGTCTTTTCGCCCTTGCCGTCGCGCCGCGGCCCCGGCGTGGTGCAACCGCCGCCCATGTCGCCATCCTTGGCGTCAGCGATGATGAAATCCTTCGGCGTGTATGTACCGGCGCGGATCTTGGCGAGTTTGGCGTCGAGGGTTTTCATCGGGGTGAGCGGTCCTTGGCGGTGGGGTTGCCGATGGTTCTAGAGGGTTTTGATGTGCGATCCAACACTAACGATGGCGCGGCCTATTAAGCCGGCCGTGCGGTTTTCGCCCCCTCTCCCCCTCGCACTTGTTTCTTGCGAGGGGGAGAGGGCCGGGGTGAGGGGCGGCTACACGATAGGGGGTGCCACACCGAAACAGGTTCGGAGCAAGCGGCTGCCCCTCACCGACCGCGTGGCTCTTGCCGCCGAAGAGGGCGGCTGCGAGACGCGGTCTCCTCTCCCCCAACGCGGAAAAACGTTGGGGGAGAGGACATTCCGTCGCTACCTCAGTTTTGGAAACTTGCCCGATGGCGCCGGATACTCATCCGCTGGCTGCTTCTTAATCTTGGCGATGCGCTTCTCGGCCGCTGCGATTTCCGCCGCTCCGTCCAACGCGGAAAATCGCGTGCGGTACTCGCGCGCCTCGTCATGCTCGAGCCAGATCATCTCGCCGCGCTCGTTGGCGAAAGTCTTGCCGTAGACGTGGTGCGTGGAGGGTTCCAGGCCCATGGTATAGAGGCCGGACTGCAGGTTCTGCCATTGCAGATAGCAGGGCATTTCGGCCTTGCGGCTCTCAAGCATCACGCCGAACCCGAGCGCGTCGTTGACCAGCGCGACGGGCACGATCCCGTCCTTGTCGGCCACCATGTCGTGCTCCCACACCTGCTCGCGGAACGGGTGCTGCGGGCCTTTCTGCGTGCGGTAGCCGATGCCCTGCTTGCGGTAGTCGGCATGATGCCCCGCCCACAGCACATCGCCGATGGGCGCGAGATAGCGTGATCCCTCAGCCAGCACCGGATAACCGACGTTGAAGTGATAGAGCAGCATATGAGGTGTGCGGTAGAAACCGCTGTTAACGACACGGTCGTGGATCGAGAAGGCGCTTTCCCCGACGCGCGCCTCAATGCGGCGGACCAGATGCAGATTCTCGCCGAACACGGTCGCCTGTTGCACCACGCCTTCGCACCAGAGAGTGCACTCGTCCCCCTCCCAGCGCTCACCGTAGCCGGTGAGCCGCGCCGGCACGGTGCCGACACGGCCATGGATGGGATGGGGTACGGTTTTGCGGAACGGGTAGTTGAAATGCTCCGCGCTCTCCTCGACGGGTCCAAGCGCATGGTCGAGCCCGCATGTGGCCAGCAGCCCCGAGAAAGAACGCAGCCAGCCCAGCCCATTCTCGGCGTCGATATTGCTGATGCCGGGCGAGCGGAACCCGGCCGGCGAATTCCAGCCGATGGCCAGGCCCTTCAGCTCGCAATCGCCCACGTCCATGGCGCGGTCGATCAGCACGGTGAATCGGAACCCCGTCCCGGTGCGGAACTCCAGCATGCGGATGCCATTTTCGAGGCCATCGCCGAGCGTCATGAGGCGCACGCCCGCGAACTGCGAGAGCAAGCCGGCATGGGCGGCGATATCGCGGCGTGTGTGTTCGCGTCCGTAGAGCTTGACCATGGTTCCTCCGGTCTTGAAGCCAGCGCGGTCCCTGTTACGACGTCTCACCTCGGCCAGCAATCAGCGACAAGATGACTGCCGCCAGCAGAAACAGCGCCGCCGTCGCCCCGAACGGCCAGATCTGCCCCATGCCGAACAGTTGGCCGCCTACTTGCGCCCCGACGGCCTGTCCAAGATAGACGGCCGATGTGTTGAGAGCGACCGACACCCCTGCCATTGGCGGATCGATCACGACCAGTCTCGCTTGCTGCAACGAATTGGAGCTGAACGACCCCAGGCCCCAGGCCGCCAAACCAAGAGCAAAAATCCACAACGACCCACCGCTGAGCGCAATCGTCAGCATGCCAACCAGCACGCACGCCAGCAGCACGTGAACCGTGCGGTCCAACCCCACCCGGGCGACGACAACGGATGCGCCGATATTGCCCAGAAGGCCAAACGCGCCATTGATCACCAGGACTGCTGCGACGATCCCGGCGCTGGCCTGAAATTCGTCCCGGAGGAGCGGCTGTATGAAGGTGAGCACCAGGAATTGCCCGCACATGCTCGCGACAGTGACAACTAACAGCACAAGCAGTTTGGGGTTGGAAAGCATCCGGCTCCAGGCGGCGAACGACGCGGGGGCATTCGGCAGCCCTTTGGGCACTGTCACCCAGACCCAGGCGGCAACCAGCAGCGCGACGGGGACCAGCATGAGGAAGGCCGCGCGCCAGCCGAACGCGCCGGCAACCAGGCTGCCAAGCGGAATCCCGGCGACCGATGCCAGCGACCAACCGAGAAATACGAACGCGATGCCAGACGCACGCCGGTCAGGCGGCACCAGCAGTCCGACAGTAGCCGCGGCCTGTGGCGTGAAAACACCGGCAGCCACTGTCATCAGCGCACGCACCACCAGCAAGGTCGCAAAATCAGGTGCGAACACCGAGGCGACGTGGCCGACCGCAAACAGCAGCATCGATCCAATCAATAGTGCGCGCCGGTCGATGCTTCCGGCCACGGCCGCATAGAGCGGTGCGCCTAGGCCAACCACCAATCCACTGACGGTCATGAGCCAACCGGCACTGGCAACCGGGATCTCGAAATCCTTGGCAATGTAGCCGAGCATGCCGGCAGGCAGCAGAATGCCCGTGCCGATGACGAGATTGCCGATCAGCAGTGCCCAGAGCTGCCCCGACTGGCTGTGCGGTTTCGACTCGGGAGACGCGGCTATCGAGGTCATGGGCGGGCTCGCTGAAGGGGCTTAGGCGGACGCCGCCGAGCCTATTGGGCCTGATGGCTCGCTGTCACCTGCTGCTAGAGCACTTCAGAGTTTGATAGAATCAAAATGCCCGTGGAGTTCAGTAGGGGCGCACTTCGGTTCGCCCCTGCCATACAGCGACCTGCTTCCATCTAAACCTGAAGCACTCCAGGGGGAGGGCACGAAACGCGACGATCAAAAGAAATGGCCGCACGGGGCGGCCACTTTTATTCGTGTACGTTTTGCGCAATCGGCAACTTCAGTCGTGGCCGCCGCCGCCGCTCCGACGCGGACCGCGACCACCGCCGCCTTCGCGGCCACGGCCACCGCCGCCACCTGAGCGCGGGCCTTCGTCGGCATCGCCGGGCTCTTCGGGCAGCTGCGCGCCAGTTGCCTGGTCGACAACGCGCATCGACAACCGCACCTTGCCGCGATCGTCGAAGCCCATCAGCTTGACGTAGACTTCCTGGCCTTCCTTGACCACCTCATCGACGGTGTTCGGACGGCCGCGCGTCAGCTGGCTGATGTGCACCAGGCCGTCTTTGGCGCCGAAGAAGTTCACGAAAGCGCCGAACTCGACCACCTTCACGACCTTGCCCTTGTAGATGGTGCCGACTTCCGGCTCCATCGTGATGCCCTTGATGCGGGCAATCGCCATCTCGATCGACTGGTGGCGGGCGGCGGCGACCTTGACGGTACCGTCGTCCTCGATGTCGATCTTGGCGCCGGTCTCTTCCACCAGCGCGCGGATTACCGAGCCGCCCGAGCCGATCACTTCACGGATCTTGTCGACGGGGATCTTGATGATCTCGATGCGCGGGGCGTATTCGCCCAGTTCCTGGCGGGCGCCGGTAAGCGCCTTGTTCATTTCGGCCAGAATGTGCATGCGGCCGGCCTGCGCCTGATTGAGGGCGACGCGCATAATCTCTTCGGTGATGCCGGTGATCTTAATGTCCATCTGCAGCGCAGTAACGCCTTCGGACGTGCCGGCGACCTTGAAGTCCATGTCGCCGAGGTGATCCTCATCACCGAGAATGTCCGACAACACCGCAACGCCGTTCGGCTCCTTGATCAGACCCATGGCGATGCCGGCCACCGGGCGCTTCAGGGGCACGCCGGCATCCATCATGGCGAGGGATGCGCCGCACACCGTCGCCATGGACGACGAGCCATTGCTCTCGGTGATCTCGGAAACGACGCGGATGGTGTAGGGGAAGTCAGCGGCGTCCGGCAGCATTGGATGCACGGCGCGCCAGGCGAGCTTGCCGTGGCCGATTTCGCGGCGGCCGGGTGACCCCATGCGGCCCACTTCGCCAACCGAGTAGGGAGGGAAGTTGTAGTGCAGCAGGAAGGTCTCTTTGTACGTCCCTTCCAGGCTGTCGATATACTGCTCGTCCTCGCCGGTGCCGAGCGTGGTGACGACCAGCGCCTGGGTCTCGCCGCGCGTGAACAGGGCCGAACCGTGCGTACGCGGCAGAATGCCGACTTCCGACACGATCGGGCGGACGGTCTTGACGTCGCGGCCGTCGATGCGGCGGCCGGTGCGCAGAATGCTGCCGCGCACGATGTCTTTTTCGACATCCTTGAACGTATCGCCGATCAGGACCTTCTCGGTGCCGTTGTCGTCGGCGGGGACAAGCGTTTTGAGCTTGTCTTTGGCGGCGTTGATCTTGGCGACGCGCTCGCTCTTGTCCATGGTGGAGAAGGCGGCTTCGAGATCGGCCTTACACAGAGCTTCGACCTGCGACTTGTACTTGTCGGCGTCGGGGAGCTTGACCTCCCAGGCGTCCTTGGCGGCCAGTTCGGCCAGCTTGATGATGGCGTTGATGACATCCTGGAAGCCACGGTGACCGACCATGACGGCTTCGAGCATCTGCTGCTCGGACAATTCCTTGGCCTCGGATTCGACCATCAGGACGGCGTCGTGGGTGCCGGCGACGACCAGGTCGAGGCTCGACGTCTTCATTTCGTCGACCAGGGGGTTGAGGACGCATTTGCCGTCGAGGAAACCGACGCGGGCCGCGCCAATCGGGCCCATGAAGGGGATGCCGGAGAGCGTGAGTGCGGCGGAGGCGGCGACCAGGGCAACAATATCGGGATCGTTCTCGAGGTCATGCGAGAGCACGGTGCACACGACCTGCGTCTCGTTCTTGAAACCGGGGGCGAACAGCGGGCGGATCGGGCGGTCGATGAGGCGGGAGACCAGCGTCTCCTTCTCGGTCGGGCGGCCTTCGCGCTTGAAATAGCCGCCGGGGATCTTGCCGGCCGCGTAGGTCTTTTCCTGGTAGTTGCAGGTGAGCGGGAAGAAATCGATCCCCGGCTTGGCGGAGCGGGCAGCGACCGCAGTCGCGAGCACCGTGGTGTCGCCGTAGCGCGCGAGCACCGCGCCGTCGGCCTGGCGGGCCATCCGCCCGGTTTCGAGCGTCAGCTTGCGGCCGGCCCAGTCGATTTCAACTTTGTGGACGTTGAACATGGCAGTTTCCATTTCTCTTCGTTCGGGTCGGGAGACTGCCCCCATGGCAGGCTCCCCTTGTGTCCGCAAAACGGGGACAGTTTCCTATTTCAGAGGCAGACTTGCAGGCTTGGACAGGGTGCAGTGAAATAGGTAACTGTCCCCGTTTTACTGTGAAGGCGGGAACTCGCTCCGTCCCTCGGGCAACGTGTGCGGAGCAAGCGGCTGCCCCTCATCCGGCCGTCATCCTCCGCGCTAAGGCGCGTCGGCGGCCACCTTCTCCCCCTGAAGAAGGGGGAGAAGGGAAAGAAGATAAAGGTCTTGTGGCAATGGCCGTACTACCGGCGGATACCGAGGCGCTCAATGAGCGTCTTGTAGCGCTTCTCGTCCTTGGCCTTGAGATAGTCCAGCAGACGGCGGCGCTGGCTGACCATTTTCAGGAGGCCGCGGCGTGAATGGTTGTCCTTCACATGGGCTTTGAAGTGGTCGGTGAGGTTGGTGATGCGGGTGGTGAGGATGGCCACCTGGACTTCCGGCGAACCGGTATCGCCGTCCTTGGTGGCGTATTCCTTGACGAGAGCAACTTTGGCTTCGGCGGCAATAGACATGCAGTCTCCTAAAGCGACATCTGATGGACGATGACCGGCAGGCCCACCGGATCATTGTACGAGGTTGAATACGCGGATCGGGTGCAGCTCGCCTTTTTGGATCTCTCCAATGGCAACCAGCGATCCCTTGCAAAGCGCGTAAGCGGGCCCTGTCAGGATCGGGGCGCCGGCTCCTCGAATAAGGATGGGTTGGCCCCGGTTTAGCCGCGCTGCATCTGCAGAGCTCACAGACAATGCCGGGATGTCGTCCAGCGCTGTCTCGACCGGCCTCAAGGACATCATGAGGCCTTCACGACCGGCCGCACTATTAGCAGTTTCGGTGAGCTTATCCAGCGAAATAGCGTTTTGTTCTTGAAAGGGGCCGACACGGGTGCGGCGCAGCATGGTGACGTGGCCAAGGCAGCCGAGGCGCCGGCCCATGTCGCGGGCGAGCGAGCGGACGTAGGTGCCTTTGCCGCAGTCGCAGCTGAAGGTGGTGATACTTGGGTCCGCCTGATGCTCATCGATGCGCAAGTCGTGGACCGTGACGGTACGGGTGGCGAGTTCGAAGGTCTGGCCCTCGCGGGCGAGATCGTAGGCGCGCTCGCCGTCGACCTTGATGGCGGAATACTGCGGCGGCGTCTGCTGAATGTCGCCGATATACTCGGCGAGGATGGCCTCGATCTGGTCGCGCGGCGGGACGGATTTCCGAGGTCTTCGTCGCCTTGCCTTCGCTGTCGTCGGTATCAGTCTCGGTACCCCAAGTGACTGAGAACGAGTAGCTTTTCTCACCGTCGACCACATAGGGGACGGTCTTGGTGGCTTCGCCGAGCGCGATCGGCAGGATGCCGGTGGCCAGCGGATCGAGCGTGCCGGCGTGCCCGGCCTTCTGGGCCTGGTAGAGCCGCTTCACGCGGTTGACGGCGTCGGTTGAGGTCAGGCCTTGCGGCTTGTCCAGGATGAGCCAGCCATGCGTCGGCAGGCCCTTGGGTTTGCGCATTGTTGTGTCTCGGGGTTTCAATGTAGGGGCGAGACTTGTCTCGCTCTCGGACGTCCGGAACCGCTGGTAGAGGGCGTGACAAGTCTCGCCCCTACGCCTCGTCGTCTTTCTTTTCGATATCGCGCCGCACTTCGGGCGTGAGCAGCAGCCGCTCGATGCGCTCGGCCTCGGCAAAACTGTCGTCGGCCATGAAGCGGATTTCCGGCGCGGATTTCAGGTTCAGATGCCGCGCGACGTCGCCGCGGATGAATTTCTTGTGGCGATTGAAGGCCGCGATGGCCGCGTCGGTGTCCTTGCCGCCGAGCGGGATGATGTAGGCCGTCGCCAATTTCAGGTCCGGCGACATGCGCACTTCGGAAATCGAGATGACGAGCCCGGCGAGGATCTCGTCGTGGATCTCGCCGCGCACCATCAGCTGGGCGAGGCGGTGCCGCACCAGTTCGCCAACGCGCAGGGCGCGCTGGGATGGGGTTTTGGGTGCGCCCTTGGCGGCGTCTTTTTTTAAGTGGGAGCGGGGTGACATGGGTTACTTTGTGGCGAATTTTTTCGGATAGAGGCGTGTACGCCGATAGAGTTCTGCAAGTGCACCGATGTCTCCGATCTCAGGAATATCGATGCGGTCATCCGGTTGCGAAAGATCGGCCTTCAGCCAATTGTTGGTTCGCAAATAAAGTTCAGCGGCGATGCGATCCTGGTTCACGAACATCACACCCGAACAGCTGGGATGGTTGCTGTAGTACTTGAGCTTGGCGTCAAGCACCCAGTCCTTGTCGTTCGGCGATCGGACTTCCACAACGAAATAGAACCGTGTGGCGTAAATCTGTCCTGCTTCAGTATCCGCATCGATGATCGTGACGTCGGGTTCTGGATTGAAGGTATCGTCTTCAGGGACCAGCAAACCTATTTCCATGTTTGCTTCCCAGCCCGGCTTGCTCTTGGCAAGCTGAACATTCAGCAACTCGAAGCAGACACCGGAAATCTTCTGATGGTCCAGAGTCGGGGGTGGCATCATGACGGGGTGGCCTGCGATCAGTTCCCACTTCTCTTCCTTCGGGCGCTCATCGCGAAAGCCCTGGAAGGTCCGCAGGTCAAGGGTCCAACGGCTTATGGCCAAATCCTGGGGCATCGAACTCGTTCCTCGCAAGAAACGTAGGGCGCAATAGGCCTCTTTGCCGTATTGCGCCGCAGGTGGTCATGTCTGGCGGCGGCGCAATACGGCGCGAAAAAGCGCCTATTGCGCCCTACCGCGTTACAACGACCGGATGATCGTCTCGACATTGAAGCACTCGATGACATCGCCCTTGCGCATGTCCTCGTACTTCTCGAAGGCCATGCCGCATTCCTGGCCGGCGGGCACGTCCTTGACCTCGTCCTTGAAGCGCTTGAGCGTCGAGAGCGAGCCCTCATGCACCACGACGTTGTCGCGGATGAGCCGCACTTTGGCGCCGCGCTCGACTTTGCCTTCGGTGACACGGCAACCGGCGACCTTGCCGACTTTGGAGATGTTGAACACATCCAGGATGAGGGCGTTGCCCAGGAACACTTCCTTGTAGGTCGGCGCGAGCAGGCCGGACATGGCCTTTTTCACGTCGTCGACCAGATCGTAGATGATCGAGTAGTAGCGGATCTCGATGCCGTCGCGATCGGCATGGGCTTTGGCCTGCACATTGGCGCGCACGTTGAAGCCGATGATGATGGCGTCGGATGCGTTGGCCAGCGAGATATCGCTCTCGGTGATGCCGCCGACGCCCCAATGCACAATGCGGGCCGCGACCTCTTCGGTGCCGAGCTTTTCGAGCGCGGCGTTGATGGCTTCCACCGAGCCCTGCACGTCGCCCTTGATGAGCAGCTTGAACTCCTTGCGGCCTTCGCCCTTCAAGGAACTCATCATCTGCTCGAGCGTGCGGCCACCCGTGCTGCCGCCGCTGGCCAGACGCTCGCGGCGCTTGCGGGTACGGTACTCGGTCAGCTCGCGGGCGCGGGAATCGCTCTCCACCACGGCCAGCTGATCGCCGGCTTCCGGGGCCGAGTTGAAACCCAGCACTTCGACCGGAACCGACGGTCCCGCGCTCTGCACATGCTGGCCACGATCGTTGATCAGGGCGCGCACGCGGCCGAATGCCGAGCCCGCCACCATGATGTCGCCGACATGCAGCGTACCGCGCTGGATCAGCACCGTACCGACAGGGCCGCGCCCGGCTTCCAGCTTCGCCTCGATGACGATGCCCTCGGCCGAAACGTCCGGATTGGCCTTCAGTTCCAGCACTTCGGACTGCAGGATGATGGCTTCCATCAGCTTGTCGAGGCCGGTGCGCTTCAGCGCCGAGACTTCCACATCCAGCGTCTCGCCGGACATTTTTTCCACAATCACTTCGTGCTGCAGCAGTTCGGTACGCACGCGGTCGGGTTCGGCCTGATGCTTGTCGATCTTGTTGATGGCAACAATGATCGGAACCTTGGCTGCACGTGCGTGCTTGATGGCTTCCACTGTCTGCGGCATGACGCCGTCGTCGGCGGCCACCACCAGCACCACGATGTCCGTCACCTTGGCGCCGCGGGCGCGCATGGCGGTGAACGCTTCATGGCCCGGGGTGTCGATGAAGGTGATCTTGTGCCCGTCCTTGGTCTCGACCTGATAGGCGCCGATGTGCTGCGTAATCCCGCCGGCCTCGCCCGACACAACGTCGGTCTGGCGGATGGCGTCGAGCAACGAGGTCTTACCGTGGTCGACATGGCCCATGATCGTGACGATAGGAGCACGCAGCGCCTGGTCGGTCTCGGAACCGGCCGAGCGGATGAAGCCTTCTTCCACGTCGGCTTCCGACACGCGCTTGGGGTTGTGCCCGAATTCGCGCACCACCAGCTCGGCGGTATCGGTGTCGATCACGTCCGTGATCTTTCTCATCTCGCCCTCTTTCATGAGGAGCTTGATGATGTCGACGCCGCGCACGGCCATGCGGTTGGAGAGTTCCTGAATGGTGATGGTTTCGGGAATGATCACCTCACGGACCATCTTCTCGGGCGCGACTAGCGTGCCCATCTGCTTGGCCTTCTCGCGTTCGCGGCGGCGCTTCAGGGCAGAGAGCGAGCGCTCGCGCTGCTGGTCGTCCAGCGCGTTGACGATGGTCAGACGGCCGCGCGCACGTTTGTCGTCGGCAACCTTTTTGACGGGAATACGCTGCGGCGGGGCTTTCTTTACGCCACCGGGGCCGGTTTTGCGGATGGTGTCGTCTTCTTCGGCCTCGTTGCGCTCGGGACGTTTGACGCCTGGCGCGGCGGTGCGCTTGATCTCGTCGGTCGGGACCGGGGGCTCGTTTGGTACCAGCGCCGGACCTTTGGCGTCGGAACGGCCAGCGGGACGCGAGCCGGGGCGCGCGGGCGCATCGGTACGGCGTGCCGTGGTCGGTGCGGCGGCGGGCGCCGCGACTTTGGGTGTCGTGCCTTCGGCCAAATGGCGCGCGGCTTCCTGCTCGCGCTGCACGCGCAGCCGATCTTCCTCGGCCTTGGCGCGGGCCGCCTCTTCCTGGTCGCGCTTGAGCTGCTGATCGAGCAGCGCGCGGCGCTTGGCGTCCTCGTCGGCCCTGACGCGGTCGTCGGCCTCACGGGCACGGGCAATCGACAGCGCCTTGAGGCGCGCATCGCGCTCGTCGTCCGACAGCGTGCGGGCAGCACCGCCAGCCGGAGCGCTGGTGCGCTTGGCCGTCGGCTGCAAGCGTGCGGCGGGACCTGCCGGACTGGGAGGGGCTGGCGCGGGCGTAGCGGCCCTGGCCACCACCGGCTCAGCAACCGCGACTTCAACCTCTTCGATCACGCCGGTGGGCGACGTGATGGTGCGGCGCTTTTTCTTTTCGACCACGACGGGCTTGGAGCGCCCATGGCTGAAGCTCTGACGCACATGCCCCGCATCTACCGTGCGGTTCAAGGTCAGTGTGCCGGTCTTGCCGCTACGTGGAGCGCTGGGAGAAGCGCTGTGTGCGGTCTTGTCGCCCTGATCGTTGCTTTCAGTCATGCCGTATTGTGCCGTCCTTAGCGATCGCCCGCAGGCGCGAGAATGAAGGTCAATTGGACCGGTAGCGGAGAAACCGCCCGGTCTGCTCGACGAAATTTCTGGCTGCTGGCGCGTCGATGAGCGCCCCATGTACCACATTTGGCTTCGCCAGTGCCAAACTCAATTGCGAATTGCTGAAACAGTCGATGCTTGGCGGTGGCGAGGCCGCCGCATCGGGTCCGTTGCTCAAAGTCGTCCGTTGTTTTGCGGTCAGTTTGCTTGTTCCGTCGGCGCCCGCATCGCTTGCATGCAGCAGCCGGTAGGCTTTTCGGTCCGCGATGGCGATGACCACGCGCTCAAAGCCAAGGATCAGGCAACCTGCCTTGTTGGCGAATGACAAAGCATCCAGCGCCTGTTTCTGCAAGAGGTGTTCTATCAACTCGGGCAGCGCGGGGTCGGCCTCAACAGGCTTTTTCAATCCGCGCCCGAAGGCTTTGCGGGCAATTGCCTCGGCGACCCTGGTCTTTGCCAGCCTCACCCAGATGCCGCGGCCAGGCAGTTTGCAGCGCAGGTCCGGGACAACTTTGCCATCCGGTCCCGCGACAAAGCGGATCATGTCTTCGATCGGCAGGCGTTCGCGCGTGACGGCGCACAGCCGATGCCGGGCGTCCTCGCCCGGCTCGCTGTCGTCAGTCAGTTCTCGTTGTAGCGCGCGCTTCATGAAGTCCTTTAGTGGCGGTGGTCCAGGCGCGGACGCCCTCAGTCAAGAGAGGCGCGGTCACTTGTTGTGTCCGGCGGAAGGCTTGAAGTCGGCGAAGACGGCGTCGGCTTCGCTCTGCGGGGCCTCGGCGGCTTCGACTTCCGTTTCCACCGGCTTGGTCTTGATCACGTCCTCAAGCGACACCCAGCCGGCGACCACGCGGGCCGACATGATGAGGTCTTCGATGTCGCCCTTGGACAGCTCAAACGCCTCCAGTACACCCTTGTGGCGCTCTGTACCGGTGTCCTTCTTCTCGGTCCAGCCGGTCAGATCGTCGGTGGCGCAATCGGCCAAATCTTCGACGCTCTTGATGCCGCCCTCGCCGAGCGCGACCAGCATGGCCGTGGTGACGCCGGGCACTTCGGCCAGCTCGTCCTTGACGCCGAGCGCCTTGCGTTTGTCGTCCAGTTCCTGCTCCTTGCGTTCCAGCGATTCTTTGGCGCGCTGCTGGATCTCAGCAGCGAAATTCTCGTCGAACCCTTCGATGCTGGCGACTTCGGCGCTGTCGACGAAGGCGATTTCTTCGACGTTGGCAAAGCCCTCGGTCACCAGCAGCTGGGCGATGACTTCGTCGACGTCCAGCGCCTCTTGGAACAGGGCCGTACGTTCCTCGAACTCCTTCTTGCGGCGCTCCTGCTCCTGCGCCTCGGTCAGGATGTCGATGGCCCAGCCGGTCAGCTGCGAGGCCAGGCGAACGTTCTGGCCACGCCGGCCGATGGCCAGCGACAGCTGCTCGTCGGGCACCACAACTTCGATGCGCTCATTGTCTTCGTCGAGCACCACCTTGGCGACTTCGGCGGGGGCGAGCGCGTTGACGATGAAGGTGGCTGCATCTGGCGACCACTGAATGATATCGATCTTCTCGCCCTGCAGCTCGCCAACCACGGCCTGCACGCGCGCGCCGCGCATGCCGACGCAAGCACCCACGGGATCGATGGACGAGTCCTTGGAAATCACGGCGATCTTGGCGCGGCTGCCGGGATCGCGGGCGACCGACTTGATCTCGACCACGCCGTCATAGATTTCCGGCACTTCCTGCATGAACAGCTTGGCCATGAACTCGGGGCGCGTGCGCGAGAGGAAAATCTGCGGCCCACGCTGCTCGCGGCGCACGTCGGCGACGTAGGCGCGAATGCGGTCGCCATACTTGAAGGCCTCGCGCGGCAGTTTCTCGTCGCGGCGCACGATGCCTTCGGCGCGGCCCATATCGACAATGACGTGGCCGTGCTCTTCGCGTTTGACGGTGCCGTTGGCGATGGTGCCGATCTTGTCCTTGAACTCAAGGAACTGGCGGTCGCGTTCGGCGTCGCGCACCTGCTGCACGATCACCTGCTTGGCGTTCTGCGCAGCGACGCGGCCGTAATCGAGCGGCGGCAGCTCTTCGATCAGTTCTTCGCCGATTTCGGCGTCCTTCTTGAGTTTCTTGGCGGTCTTCAGGTCCACCTGGGTCGAGTCATTCTCGACTGTTTCGGAAACCGTCAGTACACGTATTAGTTTGATCTCGCCGGACTTGGCGTCGATCGAAGCGCGGATATCGTTCTCGGCGCCATAGCGGGATTTCGCGGCTTTCTGGATCGCGTTCTCCATCGCGCCGATCACGATCTGGCGGTCGATGGTCTTTTCGCGTGCGACCGCATCGGCGATCTGCAGCAGTTCCAGCCGGTTGGCGCTGATGCCTGTCTGGGCCATGAGTTACTCCACTTCCTCTTCGGTGCCGTCGTCCTGATCGCCATCGTCCTGGTCAACTGCGGCGGCTTCGTTGTGCTTATCCCGGCTCGAGCGCCGGAGGTCTTCGCGGATCAAGTCGTCGGTCATGACGAGCTTGGCGTTAGCAATGAGCGCGGGCGGCAGGCCAAGCACGATCGGCTCGCCATCGGGTACTTTGGCGCCGTCGTCCTTGGTGCGGTCGAGCAGCTCGATGCGCACTTCGCCGTCGATGAAGCCATCCAGCCGGCCGCGCAAGCGTTTGCGGCCATCGATGGATTCGGTAAGTTCAATGCGTGCTTCCGATCCCGCCCAAGTGGCGAAATCGGAGGCGCGCACCAGCGGGCGGTCGATGCCCGGCGAGGAAATCTCAAGATGGTAGTGGCCCGGCAACGGCTCGGCGACATCCAGCGCGGGGGCGAGATCGCGCGAAATCTGCTCGCATTCGCGGATCGTGATGCGCCCGTCGGGACGCTCGGCCATGATCTGCACGGTGGTGCCGTTGCGACCGCTCACCGTCACTTTGACCAGCCGGAAACCCAAGGCCTCGATGCGCGGCTCGACGATGGCGGCAATAGCCGCGGCCTGGCCGACCTCGCGCACAAAGCGCGGTTCGACCGTGCCTTGCTCAGCCAGGCTGGCGGGCTTGCTATCGGGAACTGCTGCGGAGTCTTTCGTCATCAACCTGGCCGAACGGGCTTACGCCTTGATATCAGGACTTTTTCCGGTCCTTCCGGACCTGCTCACCGAAGTGCTGGTCCTCTAGCAGTTCGGCCGCCGCAAACAAAAAGAGCGGACCCCCCGAGGGGCCCACTCTCGAAGTTGAGATGATCATGAGCAAGGGGAATATAAGCAGCCTAAGCGCCCAGTGCAATGGAAAAATGACGAGAGCGCATAGCTCGTCGTTGGTCCTGATTAACGCTCTGATTTGTAATGGAATTTAGGCGATTTGTGTAGACTGGGCCAGGTCGCAAATTGGCCAAATTCAGCGCCGCTGGAACCGGAAGTAGTAGCATTGCCGCCCGGCGTCGACGGCTTTTGCCTCATAGCGCGTTGGTGGCCAATCGGCTGCACGGACGCGCCAATCGTCGGGAACGAGCGCGGGCCAGAGGAAATCGGGGTTTTTCGTCACGGCGAGCAGAGTTGTCCGAACGTAGTCGGCGATATCGGTCGCCACGCGCAGCTCCGCGCCGGGCTTCATCACGCGGGCCAGCGCCGCAATCGTCTTGGGCGAGACGATCCGGCGCTTATGATGCCGCTTCTTCGGCCAGGGATCGGGGAACAGGATGAACGCGCGGGATATCGAAGCAGGCGGGAGCCAGTTGAGCAGGATCTGCGCTTCGTCGTCGTAGAGACGGACATTGCCAAGGCCGGTCGCTTCGACACGCGCCAGCAACTGCGCCATGCCGTTGACAAACGGTTCCGCGCCAATGATGCCGACATCCGGATTCTGCGTCGCCTGCCAGGCCAGATGCTCGCCCGCGCCAAAGCCGATTTCGAGCCAGACCTCACGGGCTTTGCCGCCGAACAATGCCGTCAGCGGCTGCGGCGCTGGTTTGCTCACATCGGGGCGCAGCTTCGGCAGCACGTCTGTCATCCGCGCCTGCTGGAGCGCGGTCAACGGATGGCCTTTGCGGCGGCCGTAGAAGTGGCGCCCCAGTTGTTCGATGTCGTCGGTCAAACTGATCCGCAGATATTTGTTGGTGTGCTGAGTTGTTGCAAACGTAGGGGCGACCCATGGGCCGCCCCTACGCCACGGGCAATTGCGAAACTTAACCCGCCGCCTTCAGGATCTCGGCAGCCAGGTCCGTGCGCTCCCACGAGAACCCGCCATCGGCTTCCGGCGCGCGGCCGAAGTGGCCGTAGGCGGCGGTGCGGCGGTAGATCGGCAGCGTCAGGTTCAGGCGGCGGCGGATGTTGGTCGGGCGCAGCGGGAACAGCTTGTGCAACACCTCTTCAAGGCGGCTATCGGGAACCTTGCCGGTGCCTTGGGTATCGACCAGCAGCGACATCGGCTCGGCGACGCCGATGGCATAGGCGACCTGGATCATGCAGCGCTCGGCCAAACCGGCGGCCACGACGTTCTTGGCCAGATAGCGCGCGGCGTAGGCGGCCGAGCGGTCCACCTTGGTCGGGTCCTTGCCCGAGAACGCGCCGCCACCGTGGGGAGCGTATCCGCCGTAGGTGTCGACAATGATCTTGCGTCCGGTCAGGCCGCAGTCGCCATCCGGGCCGCCGACCACGAAGTTGCCGGTGGGATTGACCAGGAAGTCGCCCTCGCTCTTGGGCATCCAGCCCTTGGGCAGCGCCGACGTGACGGCGTCGCCGATCATGTCCTTGACCATCTGCGGCGTGTAATCCTGGCCGTTGCGGGTCGCCTTGTTGTGCTGGGTCGATACCACCACCTTCTCGCAACCCACAGCCACGCCGTTTTCGTAGCGGATGGTCACCTGGCTCTTGGCGTCGGGCTGCAGGTCCGGCAGCGACTTGTTGCGGCGCTTCTCCGACAGCACCTTCAGCACGCGGTGCGCGAAAAAGATCGGCGCCGGCATGAAGGAGTTCTTCTCGTAGACCTCGCTGTCGGTGCAGGCAAAGCCGAACATCATGCCCTGGTCGCCAGCGCCCTCTTCGCCCTGCTTTTCGTTCACGCCCATGGCGATATCGGGCGACTGGCCGTGCAGCAACACCTCGATATCGGCGCCATTGTAGGAAAAGCCGACCTGGTCGTAGCCGATGTCCTTGATCACGCCGCGTGCGATCTGGCTGATCAGGTCGCGGTTGATGCGCGCCTCTTTGTGGCCGGCGAACTGGTGGCTGTCATAGGGGGTGAATAGCGGGGCCTGACCGCGGCCTTCGCCGGCGATCACGACTTTGTCCGTGGTGACCAGGGTTTCGCAGCCCAGCCGGGTATTGATCAGGCTCTTGTCGGCGATGCCAAGCTTGACGTCATTGGCGATGAACTCGTCCAGGATGGCATCGGAGATCTGATCGGCGACTTTGTCGGGATGGCCTTCGGACACGGATTCGCTGGTAAAAAGGTACGACTTCCGGGTCATGACCGAGTGCTCCTGGTTTTTGCAGACAAGCTGGCCCCACAAACGGAGCCGGTTGCGGTGCCTTTTGCAGCTTCAAGGCGTTACGGTCAAGAGAACTGCGCGATACTGCTGGTGGAACCAAGTTAGGACTCGATTTTTTCGCCCGCCATAGTCCGCACCAGCTCGACAACCGCCCGGCGCTTGGCCGGATCGACGATACGTTGGAAGGCGCGATTCAACTCGATACCTTCGCGCGTGCTGAGGAATGTGAGCATCTCACCTTCTTCGCTGGAGTGTTCTGCAAAGCCTGGAGTTTCAGCAAAGTCATCCGCCATTTGCAACGCATCGTAGAAATAATCGATCGTTACGCCGAGAACTTTGGCAAGGTGATAAAGTCGGCTGGCGCTGATGCGGTTGGTGCCGCGCTCGTATTTCTGAATCTGCTGGAAGGTGACCTTGAGCAGCTCGCCGAGCCGCTCCTGGCTCATGCCCACCAGCATGCGCCGCAAACGCACCCGATTGCCGATCTGCGCGTCCACCGCATTGGCGCGCTTCGAACTGGGTGCTTCCTCGTCCAGCACTTTCAAAACGTCATCAGCCACAATCAGTCTCCGCTTCCCCGTCTGCTCGCTGGCGCTGCAGCGCCGATACTCATCCCACAGATGATCTAGTGTAGACCATATTGCAGGCGTCACGGGAAATCTTCTTATCGCCGCCCCGATGCGGCAAAAAAGAACGCCACGATGGCCAGCCCCGCAATCAGCTCCGCCAATAACAATCCATCACCATAGCGCCCATACATCGTCTCGGGTAGTGGCGATGGCAACACACTATCGATTACTCCTGCCGTCAGCAGTGGCAGGCTCTGCCGGACGCGGCCGTGCGCATCGACAACCGCCGAAATCCCGGTGATGGCGACGCGCACCAGCGGCAGGCCCTGCTCGATCGCGCGCATGCGGGCCTGATGGAAATGCTGATATGGGCCGGTTTGTTCGCCAAACCAGGCGTCGTTGGTGACGTTAAGCAACCACCCTGGGCGGTCTCCAGGCGGCACGGCATCGTCGGCGAAAATGGCCTCGTAACAGATCATCGGACTGACAGGCGGCAAACCGGACATTACGAGTCCGCGCCGATTTGTCCCTTCCGCCATGCCGCCCGACGTACGCGTCAGATTTTCGATACCGATCAGGTTGAGCAGGTTCTCGTAGGGCAGGTACTCGCCGAACGGCACGAGGTGGCGTTTGTCGAATATAGCGCTTGGTCTGCCGTCGCCATCGATGAGCGCGAGGCTGTTGAAGTAGCGGGCGGCGCGCGGATCGGCCGGGGCTTTGGGATCGGGCTCGGCCCGAATGGTCCCAGTCAGCAGTTTGGTGTGCCCGCCGAGCATGGCGGCGATTTCAGTCAGGGCTTGCGGTGTTTGCAGCAGACGGAAGTTCAACGGTTCTTCGGGCCAGATCACCACGTCGATGTTGGTCAAACCATCGATCGCGCCGGATGGATCGCGCTGGCTCAAGTCGACGATGCGATCGAAAATCTCGCGCGCCTTGGAGCCATCGAACTTATCCTTTTCCGGCGTGTTCGGCTGCACCAGACGCATCCGTATGGCGTCGCGGGCTGGCTCCGGAGTGAGCGTGAGCTGCCAGCTGCCCCAGCCGAACGCCACCGCCAACAGCGCCAGCGCGCATCCCGGCCCAAGCCAGCGGCGCAGCTTTCCCGCTTCGGTGATCAGCAGAACGGGCGCGCTGAAAATCAGCACAGCCCAGACCGCCAGCCCCGTCACGCCAACCAGCGAGGCGCTTTGCGCCAGCGCATCGCTCAGTGTCAGCCCATGGCCGATGGAATTCCACGGAAAGCCAGTGAACCAATGGCCGCGCAGCCATTCGCTGGCGCCCAGTGCAATGGCCAAAGCGAGGATCCGGATGGGGGCCGGTTGCCAAACCAGCGACGCCACTGCGGCCGCCAAGCCGAAATAGCAGGCGAGATAGGCCGGCAGCAAGGTGATGGCGAAGGGTATCAGCGCCGCGAATCGCTCCGCCTGCACCAGAAACGCGCCGCCGATCCAGTAGAGGCCGAACAGCATGTAGCCAAAGCCAAACGACCAGCCGAGCGCGGCCGAGATCACGGCCCGCTGATGCCGGCCGTTGCCAATGGCGGCACTATCGAGCAACAGCACCAGCCCCGGGAACGTGAGGAACCAGAGCGGCCACAGCCCGAATGGCGGCATGGCGAGTACCGAGACCGAGCCGAGTGCGAACGAAGCCAACTGCCGCCGCCAACCTCGGAGGCAGAGGAGTCGTGCGGGAATGTGCATGAAAATCGATCTGTCTAAAGACATCAGCCCCAACTCGATAGCTTTAGCCACGACGAAACAGCACGAGTGAACGACGCTGGCCACAGAACGTAAGTCAAAGAGCGACGGGACCCTCTTCTCCCCTTGCCTCTTTGCGAGGAGAGAGGATACCGCGTCCCCTGCGCGGAGGCGCAATAGCAAATGGGCAGTCGTTTGCTCCGCACTCGGTGAGACCTGTACGGAGCACGCGGCTGCCCATCACCTGTCGCTGATGCCTCGTCTTCGGCCCTTTTCTTTTGCGCCTCCGCGCAGAAAGCTGACAACTTTTCCGCCCGCAAAGAGGCGGGGGAGAGGAGAAGACAGGCCACCGTCACAATATAAACTTGCTCAAATCCGTGTTTCGCGCGAGGTCCCCGACATGCGCCTCGACGTAGGCCGCATCCACCGTAAACGTCTCGCCCGAACGATCCGCTGCCTCGAAGCTGATCTTGTCCAGCACGCGCTCCATCACGGTCTGCAATCTCCGTGCACCGATGTTCTCAACCGACCCGTTCACCTTCACCGCGATATCGGCAATGGCGTCGATGCCGTCGTCGGTGAACGCGAGGTCGACACCCTCGGTCTTCATCAGCGCCATGTACTGCTTAATGAGACTGGCCTGAGGTTCCGTCAGAATACGCCGCAAATCGTCGCGGCCAAGCGCCTTAAGCTCGACACGGATAGGTAACCGGCCCTGCAGTTCCGGCAGCAGATCGGAGGGTTTGGCGACATGGAACGCGCCCGATGCAATGAACAGGACGTGATCCGTCTTCACTGGCCCATGCTTGGTCGCGACGGTCGTGCCCTCGATGATCGGCAGCAGATCGCGTTGCACGCCCTCGCGGCTGACATCGCCGCCGATTCGCTCGGAGCGCGCGCAGATCTTGTCAATCTCGTCCAGGAACACGATGCCGTTGTTCTCGACGCTGCGGATTGCCTCGGCCACGATCTGTTCGTTGTCGAGCAGCTTGTCGCTCTCCTCGTTGATCAGCAGTCCGTAACTTTGTTCCACCGTCGTGCGGCGGGTTTTTGTCCGTCCACCGAAGGCCTTGCCCATCATCTCGCTGAGATTGATCATGCCGACCTGAGCACCGGGCATGCCGGGGATTTCGAAGCTCGGCATACCGCCCCCATCGGCCATCTGCACCTCGATTTCCTTGTTGTTCAGCTCGCCCGAGCGCAGCTTCTTGCGCCAGGCATCCTTGGTGTTCTCCGACGCGCCTTCGCCGACCAGCGCGTGCAGCACCCGCTCTTCCGCGTTGAGATGGGCGCGCGCCTTCACCTCCTTGCGCTTGGTCTCGCGCACCAGGCCGATGCCGATTTCCATCAGATCACGCACGATCTGGTCGACGTCGCGCCCGACATAACCGACCTCGGTGAACTTGGTCGCCTCCACCTTCAGGAACGGCGCGCCCGCCAGTTTCGCCAACCGGCGCGCGATCTCGGTCTTGCCGACCCCGGTCGGCCCAATCATGAGGATGTTCTTGGGCAGCACCTCCTCGCGCATGTCGTCGTCCAGCTGCAGCCGCCGCCAGCGATTGCGCAAGGCAATGGCGACGGCGCGCTTGGCATCGGCCTGGCCGACGATGAAGCGATCGAGTTCGGAAACGATTTCGCGGGGCGAGAAGCTGGTCATGGATTGCGCTGGTTGTTGGGCCAGCGAGATATGTGCGCTTTCGCAGACAAGATTTCAATGAGGGGGCTCGCGGTCACCCGGCCAGCTCAATTAAATGCGCATACGGATTACATGGCGTGCGGTGGATAACTTTGTCATAAACCGGCTGCCAAACGAAAGTTGTGTTGCGGCCCAGCGTCTTCCACAGCCATTTATCTGTAATGATCCACAGGGTGATATT
The DNA here is from genome assembly GCA_963732765.1 of uncultured Alphaproteobacteria bacterium. Taxonomy (GTDB): domain Bacteria; phylum Pseudomonadota; class Alphaproteobacteria; order Rhizobiales; family Hyphomicrobiaceae; genus JANYHF01. Next base: position 178,427 of record CAVTAS010000003.1, read on the forward strand.
GAGGTGCTTGTTGGCCGCACTCCCGCCCCGTACCCAAGTCGTGTCGTGAACGGAAACTTCGGAAACACCGCCGAAGTCGGAACGAAGTAGCTAGCTGGGGGGCTAGTCTAGTTCGCAACGATTGCTGGTTTTTCACTTAGGTCGCCGCACTTCGAATGGCGTGTCGAGCGCCATCTCGATATCCTGCTGGTCAGTAACGTTCTGGCACGCTGGATCAACGAGCGGGGTCTTATTGGTTTTTTCGGGAACTCCTCTAGCGGCAATCGCCCAGGGCCGGACAATGATGTCCGGCCCATTTCTATTTCGGGCCAGGCTGGGTTGGCAACTACCCGATGGCGGTTATACCCAGATCAAACGTATCAGCGGCTTCTCAACACTGGCCACCCCACAAGCCTTCCGGGAGTCCCTGCGTTTTTTCTCCGCGCGCCGAAGAGCCGGAATCATCGGGTCGAGGCTGAGGAGTGCTGTTCGTCTTTGCAACACTCAATATGAAACGAAGTATCCGCAGGGCGGCGCCGGTTCGGCTCGCTCTGTATGCCCGCCTTGACCGGTGGGAATGCCGTCTGCGTCGGCATATCGTCAGTCAGCTGATCGTTCTAAGCCGCACTCTTCTTTTCAATTCGGCAGCGCCAACGGATCAGCAAATTTCAGGGCGGTTCCCAGCGCGACCAAAGAGGTTGTGTTGCAGTTGCAAGGTGGCGGCGCCAGGCCGGCCGAAGTGTGTTTACCGAAGTTTACGGTTGGGTCTCACAGATTGCAGAACATTTAGTGATTCTTACTGTAGATTCATGAAATTTTACTCATTTTTACTGATCTCTCAAACTCTTCTCACATCGAGTTTGCGCTCAACGTTCTACAATTGTTCGATAATCACATTGCTGTTGGTATAAACACAAATCTCCGCCGCGATGGCCATGGCTTTGCGGGCGATCTCTTCGGCGCTGGCGGGGGTATCCATTAACGCGCGTGCCGCCGCCAAAGCATAGTTACCGCCCGAGCCGATGCCCATGACGCCGCCTTCGGGTTCCAGCACGTCGCCGGTGCCGGTCAGGACCAGCGAGACGGACTTGTCGGCGACCAGCATCATGGCCTCCAGGCGGCGCAAATAGCGGTCGGTGCGCCAGTCCTTGGCCAGCTCCACGCAGGCGCGGGTGAGCTGCTCGGGGTACTGCTCAAGCTTGGCTTCCAGGCGCTCGAACAGCGTGAAAGCATCGGCCGTGGCGCCGGCAAAACCCCCGATGACATGGCCTTTTCCGAGCGTTCGCACCTTGCGGGCATTGTGTTTAATCACGGTCGCGCCAAGGCTCACCTGGCCGTCGCCGGCGACCACGACAATGCCGCCCTTGCGAACGGTTAAGATCGTCGTGCCGTGCCAGAGGACGGAGCCGTTGCGGTCGTGTGCATTCATGGTAGTGGGGGCTTTCAGCGCTGGTGATCTGCTGCCCCTAGACTTAGTTACCGGCGCTTGGCCCGGCAAGACATCTCGGGCAATTCATCGAACAGCATGGGCTGGCCGGGAAGCGGTCCGGGGCGTGGAATCCGGCGATGCAGGCTGGTGTCGACACTACCACTAAGCATCGGAAATCGTTCTGAAAATTCCACCAACGCCTTGTCCCGGCTGCGCGGAAATGTGCGCCCTTCCCAGATGTCGTAAAGCCGCCTGGGATCGCACCCGTAGCGCGCCAGAATATCCTTGCGGCGCACATGCAACCAGCGCGCGATCCAGATATCGATAGCGTTGGCTTCGGTGAGGCCATTAACCCCGATGGGGGTCAAGACGACGGGTGCGGTTAAATCCAACATAAGTTTGCCATGCTACTCTTCTTGACCCGCAGCCTCGCCAATGCTGCAATGCAACAAACGCCGCCAGCGAGCCCCGGAACGTGAGAACACTACACGAACATTATGTCCGAACTGGGCCCGCTTTGGCAAGCCCCGGAGCGGCCTCATGAAGCGCCTGCGCAAGGCCACGGCGGGTGGCGGCACGCGCATGTTGCCGGTGCGGCGGCCCCCGGTCAGGACCAAGCCGAAGGCCCATTCCGACCTCTCGCCGTACCAGAGTTTCACCCGCAAGGACTGGGCCCGGCTACGCGCCGATACGCCCATGACGCTGGACGACGCCGAGATCGACCGGCTGGGCGGCCTGACGCAGCGGCTGTCGAAAAAGGAGGTCGAGGAGATCTATTTGCCGCTCTCGCGCCTGCTCAATTTCCAGGTCCAGGCGATGCAACGTCTGCATACGGAGCGGCAGGAGTTTTTCGGCAAGACCGACAGCAAGGTGCCATTCGTGATCGGCATCGCGGGATCGGTCGCCGTTGGCAAGAGCACGACGGCGCGCGTGCTGCAGGCGCTGCTCGCCCGCTGGCCTGATCACCGCCGCGTCGACCTCATCACAACCGACGGATTTCTTCTTCCAAATCAAATACTTGAACAGCGCGGCCTGATGCAGAAAAAGGGCTTCCCGGAGAGCTACGATACGCACCGGCTGCTGGCCTTTCTGAACGACGTGAAGGCCGGCCGGCCGAATGTGGCGGCGCCGCTCTACTCGCACTTCTTCTACGATGTGCTGCCTGGTGAAGCGGTGGTTGTCGACCGCCCGGATGTGCTGATTGTCGAGGGGCTGAACGTGCTGCAGCCGGCGCAATTCCGGAACGGCGGCGAGGCCAGTCCCTACGTGTCGGACTACTTCGATTTCTCGGTCTATATCGATGCGCCGGAAGCGCTGCTGGAAGAGTGGTACGTCAAGCGCTTCCTGCGCCTGCGCCAGACCGCTTTCCGCGATCCGGCGGCCTATTTCCGGCGCTATGCGCTGTTGGGCGATGCGGAGGCCCGGGCCAAGGCGCTGGAGATCTGGCGCGCGATTAACCTCGTCAACCTCAACGAGAACATTCTGCCAACACGCGCCCGCGCCGATCTGGTGCTCGCCAAGGGCCCCGGCCACAGGATCGACCGCATCGACCTGCGCCGGTTGTAGCGACCACGCGCATTCCTGGGGACATCAGCAGGCGTCCGATTCACGCCCGGCCGCCGGGGGTGTAGAGTGAGACTCACTGGTAAACACCGAGAAAATTCCGGGAAAGTACGAGACATCTGCAGGAAATTCCAAGACGCAGTTGGAAACACTGGGAAACTGCAGGAAACACTCAACAAGCCCTGACTTTAGAGCCGCGTCACGCCCCTCAGTTCCGCGTTGCATCCACCCCATTCCGCACCGCGAGGACCCCCAATGGCCCGTATCGTTAGCGCGCGCGCCTTCGCCAATAACGAAGTCGCCTATCTCGCCTGGTCGATCGACGAACCGATCCCGGGGTGCCTGGGCTTCGACATCACGCGCATTTACCCTGACACGGGCGAGGAGAAACCGCTCGCCGCCTGGGTGCCGTTCGAGGGCCAGGCGAACCCCGACATGGCCCCGCAGTCGACGCGGGTCTGGCCGATCCAGAAACTCTCCTGGCGCGACCTCACTTTGCGCAAGCGCCGCGACCGGCTCGCGCTGCGGCCCGACGAAGTGACGGTGCAATATCGCATCCGCGCCGTCGGCCGCTTCCAGCCCGGGCTCGACGCCGTTGCCACCGAGGCAAATGCTCCGCGCTATGACGGTCCGCCGATCCCGCTCGGCTATCTCGGCGAGGGTGTACTGACCAACCCGGTCCGCATCACACAGCACTATGGCGAGATCCGCGCCGCCTTCACCAACGGCATCCTGTCAGCGCAGTGGTTGCGCAAAGCGTTGAAGGAGAAGGGCGAGGAGCTAACGGCCAAGACCGTCGCTGCGCATATTTCGACGCCCGAGGACGAGATCCGCAGCTATCTCACCGGCGACGTGCTCAGCATGCTGAAAGAATTGTTGCGCCGTACCGAGACGGAACCCGGTTCGCGCCTGAAAATGGCACTTTACGAACTGTGGGACGAAGAACTGGTCGAGCTGATCGCGGCGCGGCGTGACTTCATCGACCTGATCCTCAGCAACTCAAGCAAGGACGGCAAAAGCGGCGGCTGGGACCACGGCAACCACCTGATGCGCGAGCTGCTCGGCGAGCTGATGGGACACTCCAAGCTCGATCGCATGTTCAACAACGGCCACATCGGCCACAACAAGTTCGTGGTGTTCGAGGATGCTGATGGTACGCCCAAAGCAGTGCTGACCGGCAGCACCAACTGGACGCCGACGGGCCTTGCGGGTCAGAGCAACAACGCCATGTTGATCGAAAACGAGGTGGTCGCGACGACCTATCGTGATTACTGGAACGATCTCTATGCGGACACCGCAGAGCTACATGTACCCGAGCCGTTGACGGCTTCGACCAGCAACGTGCAAGGCCAGGCCTTGCGCAAGGTCAATGCCAAGGCGCATACCGAAACCACGCTCAAGGACGGCAGCCGCGTCACGCTGTGGCGCGCGCCCAACACGCACGCCAAGACCAAGGGTCACGACGCCCCGCCGGACCTTGCAGAAGTGTACGATTTGATCGCCAAGGCCAAGGACGCCATCTTTTTTGCCGTGTTCCTGCCCAGCCAGTCGGGCAAGACCAGCGTGATCGAGGAAGCCATCCGCCTCGGCGAAAGCCGCAAGGATATGCTGGTCTACGGAGCGGTCAGCGATGTCATGGCCATGCCGAACTACGTGCCACCGGACAAATCAAATCCGGGGCATACCTTACATCGCCAGCCAGCGATCTACGAGAAGGGCGAGATAAGTGTGGTGCGCGCCGTGGCGCTCACCAAGGACGACGTGGTCGGCGCCTTCGAAAGCGAACTGTTAACCATCGGCAAGGCCATCATCCACGACAAGATCGTGGTGATCGATCCGCTCTCGCCCGATTGCGTGGTGATCACGGGCAGCCACAACCTCGGCTTCAAGGCGTCCTACGAGAACGACGAAAATTTGCTGATCATCAAGGGCAATCAACCCCTGGCGCAGGCCTATATGACGCACGTCATGGACATCTACGACCACTACCGCTTCCGGGCGCTGCAGCGCACGCTGAAGGACAAGAATGTGTCCCTCGACGGCGGTACGCTGAAGGCGGACGATAGCTGGCTGGCCAGGCGGCTCAAGCACGACAAGGTGGCGCTGACGAATTATCTGAGTGGTGCGGATGGTGCGATGGCGGATGGTTCCGCGGCGGTGGCGGTTGTGCGCAAGGCCTGATACCGTCCAACCTATTGTCTGACCCGTATGAGCCGGGCACGGACTTCCCTCTCCCCCGTTTTCCGGGGGAGAGGAGGACGCGTCTCGCAGCCGCCTTTTTCGGCGGCAAGAGCCACGCGTCCGGTGAGGGGTAGACACGGGCTCCGAACCTTTAGCAACTAGCGTGCACGAGAGGCCTGTCGCGTTTCTGCCCCTCACCCGGCGCAAGTGCGCCACCCTCTCCCCCTCGCATGAAGAATGCGAGGGGGAGAGGGCAATTCGGCCCACCCCTGAAACACCCAACGGTCAAACAATAGGTTGGCCGGTATGATATCAGCCTTCGTTGATACTGACTCTTCGCAGATCTCCAACTGCCATTAAGGTACAGCGCTCAAGGGGCGAGTCTTGTCTCGTCCGTCGCGCGGCCATGACAGCCGCCTGAGATTGCCGAGAGACGGGCGAGACAAGTCTCGCCCCTACGCTGCCGACCGCCCGAACTGCGACGCGCATTGGTCAAGTTCGCTGAAGGCTGGTATGTCCCGTCGAGGGTGTTGACGAAATAACCGTGAGCCCTGTTGCCATAAAAGCAGCTCAGGCAGACGCTTGCTCCGCACTCGCCTCATCGGGGATCGAGACAGCCGCTGCCCCCCCTGACCGCGTGGCTCTTGGCTCCCAGATGGTCGGCTGCGAGACGCGGTCTGCTCTCCCCGCAAGTGCAGAGAGAGCAGAAGAGCACTACTCCCAGCCGAACCCTGTCTTGGCCAGCGAGCGCACGCCGAAGCGCTCGGCGGTTTTTGCGACCGGGCGGCCACCGCGGCGCCAGTAGAAATCGCAGGCGGGATCGTTCTCCGTCAGGGCCCAGACGATCAGGCCCGGGAGCCGCAAATCGTCGAGACGTTGCCGCGAGCTCTCGAACAGGCGCTCGCCAAGGCCCAGGCCCTGATACTCGGGCGCAACGTAAAGCTCATAGATTTCGCCGCGATGCCGGCCCGCGACGCGTGACGGGCCGAAGGTGGCGTAGCCCGCGGTGCGCCCGCAGGCCTCGGCGACGATGATGTTGCGCGGGCGCTTGAGGTTGTCGCGCCACCACGGCAGTCCGCGGCGGTCGATCATCGCCTTCAGCTGCGGATGCGGAATGATGCCGGTGTAGGCAAACAGCCAACTGTCCCGGAAAACGCCAGCAAGTGCCCTGGCGTCTCTGAGGCGGCCGTCGCGAACGGATGAGGACGCATCCAACATGATAACGCAGTCTATGCTCAGAACAGTGCGGCTGTCACGGGTACAATGTGCGGATTCGAGGCGAAAAAGGGTGTTTGAAAAGTAGGGGCGACCCACGGGTCGCCCCTACAAGTTCGTCGGTTGCAACTCAATTGACAAGCGCCCGGCCACCTCGCATTAATTCCCACCAAGGGGCCCTTCGCGACGACCCCGTGAGGCGACAGCCGAACGTTCGCGTCCACATCCCTCGCAAACAGGAGGAAGGACGCCATGCCGTCTCCAACCGAAATCACCCCTGCCGAACTTTCCCGTATGATCGGATTGCCGAATACGCCTGTCATCGTCGACGTGCGCACGGACGAGGACTTCGCCGCCGACCCGCGACTGATCCCTGGCGCGCACCGGCTGAGCTATGCCGAAGTTGCACTGTGGGGGCCGGACTACGCTGGCAAGTCCGTCATCGTCACTTGCCAGCGTGGCGGCAAACTGAGCCAGGGTGCAGCCGCCTGGTTGCGCCACGACGGCATTTCAGCCGAAACGCTGGTGGGCGGATGGGAAAGCTGGGTCGCCGCCAAGGCGCCGGTAATCCGTACCGGGAAGATCCCGGCCCGCGACGCCCGAGGCCGCACCGTCTGGGTGACGCGGGCGCGACCGAAGATCGATCGCATCGCCTGCCCCTGGCTGATCCGGCGCTTCATCGATCCAGCGGCGGTGTTCCTGTTCGTTGCGCCTTCCGAAGTGTCTGCGGTCGCGGAGAAATTCGGGGCCACGCCGTTCGACATCGACGACGTGTTCTGGAGCCACCGCGGCGACACCTGCACGTTCGATACGCTGCTGGCCGAGATCGGGCCGGACACGCCGGCGCTGCAAAGACTGGCAACGATCGTGCGCGGGGCAGATACCGCGCGGCTTGACCTTGCGCCCGAAGCGGCAGGGCTGCTGGCAGTGTCGCTGGGGTTTTCCAGGATGTACAAGGACGACCTCGCGCAGCTTGAGGCCGCCATGGCGATCTACGACGGTTTTTACCGCTGGAGCCGGGATGCCAGCGAGGAGACGCATAATTGGCCGTCGGGCAAGTCACCTTCATGAAGGACGGTCAGACCCAGATCGCATCCGTGACCTTTGCCGAGGCCCTGCGTGTGTGGCTGAAGATCGGCCTGCTGTCGTTCGGCGGTCCAACAGCTCAGATCGGGCTGATGCACAAGACCGTGGTCGATGAGAAGAAGTGGCTGGACGAGAAGCACTTTCTGAGTGCGCTCAGCTTTTGCATGCTGCTGCCGGGGCCGGAAGCGATGCAGCTGGCAACCTATGCCGGCTGGCGGTTGCATGGGCTGAAGGGAGGCCTGGCAGCCGGTTTGTTGTTCGTGTTGCCGGGGGCGGCGGTGGTGCTGGCGCTCTCGATGATCTATGCCGCGTTCGGAAAAGTGCCGATCATTGAGGCGGTGTTCTTCGGCATCAAGGCGGCAGTGCTTGCGATCGTGGTGGAAGCACTGCTGCGGATTTCCCGGCGTGCCCTCAAGGCGCGCGAACATTGGGTGATCGCGGGGCTCTCGTTCCTCGGCATCTTCGTCCTGGGACTGCCGTTTCCGCTGATCGTGCTTTTGGCGGCTCTCTTTGGCTTTGCGCGTAGTAGTGCGGCGCCAGCCAGCGTCGTGGCGCTGCCGGCGGTATCGATTGGGGAAACGGCCAGAACCGTTGGGGTTTGGCTCGCCATCTGGATCCTTCCCCTGGCCGCCATCGCCGTTCGATTCGGACCCGACCATGTACTGACCGAGATGAGTTGGTTCTTCTCCAAACTGGCCGTGGTCACGTTCGGTGGCGCCTACGCCGTGCTTGCCTACATGGGCCAGGATGTGGTCGAGCACTACCGGTGGCTGCAGCCCGGCCAGATGATGGACGGCCTGGGGCTGGCCGAGACCACGCCGGGGCCGCTCATTCTTGTGAACGAGTTCGTCGGCTATCTGGCGGCCTATGCGCATGGCGGCGGCAATCGGGTAGGGATGGGGCTCCTGGGCGCGTTCGTGGCGCTGTGGGCCACGTTTGCGCCTTGTTTTCTATGGATATTCGCCGGCGCGCCTTACATCGAATGGCTGAACGGCCAGCCGCGCCTGAAGGGGGCGCTGAACGCCATCACGGCGGCTGTGGTGGGAGTGATCCTGAACCTGGCCGTGTGGTTTGGGCTGCACGTGTTTTTCGGCACTGTGACGCTGACCGAGGTCTGGCCGCTGCGGTTGTGGCTGCCGACGTTGAGCACGCTGGATTGGCGCGTGGTGGTGCTGGCGGCGATCAGCGCCGTGCTGCTGCTGCGCCAGCATTGGGGGATACCGGCGGTGTTAGGCGTAGCGGCGGGATTGGCGGTGGTGATGCGGTATGCATCGGTGTAGGGGCGGCTTGCGGCCGCCCTCTTGCACTCGTTGCGCCGGACGAGGGCGGCCGCAAGCCGCCGCTACCAATCACCACCGGTGCCAAAATCACAAAAGCCGAAGACCTACTCCAGCATCCCGAGCGCAGCCATATAAGTGGCCAGCACGGCCTCTTCCTCGCGGCGGGCCTGTTGGTCCTGGCGGCGCAGCGACACCACCTTGCGCAGTGCCTTGGTGTCGAAACCATTGGCCTTGGCCTCGGAATAGACATCCTTGATATCGCCCGCCAGCGCCTTCTTCTCTTCCTCCAGGTGCTCGATGCGCTCAACCACCGACTTCAGCTGCGCGTGCGTGGATTTCTGGACGTCTTGTTGCATGATCTGGCCTTTGGGGAACGCCGGGACAGCCCGACTCACTTCGATGTGCGTGAGCCAAGGCTAGCGGCGGCTTCTGGGCCGGACAATGGCGGCCGTGGGTTTTCCCCGCGATCAACAGGCTACTTCTGATGCTTGGCCTTCCACTCGTCGTAGGGCATGCCATAGACCATGGCGCGGGCGTCATCCTTGGAAACCAGCGTGCCGGCCGCGGCGGCGGCATCCACGTACCAGTTGGCCAGGCAGTTGCGGCAGAAACCGGCGAGGTTCATGAGGTCGATGTTCTGCACCTCAGGTCGCTCGCGTAAGTGCGAGACCAGGCGGCGGAAGGCGGCGGCTTCGAGTTCGGTCTGGTTGGTTGGGCCGGGCGTGCTCATGGTCATCCCCTGATGTGTTGACCCACACTATAGCTCCGCCACGGCCCGCCCGCTACGCTGCCGCCGCAATTGCCGCTTTCTTGCCGGATAGACCGGCGCGCAGTAATAGCTGAGCGCCCAACCGGGACCGAACCAAGCGCGATGACTTCACGCCACCCGACAGTAACATTCTGGCTCCGCGTCGTGTTTGCGGGCGTGCTTTCGGCTGGCCTGGCCACGCCTGCCCGCGCCGACTTACATCTCTGTAATTACACGGAAAGCCGCGTCGGCATCACGGTCGGCTACAAGGACGCCAAGGGCTGGCTGACCGAAGGCTGGTGGAACATCCTGTCGCGCGGCTGCGTTGTGCTGGTCGCCGGCCAGCTCAGCGGCCGCTTCTATTATGTGCACGGGGTCGACTACGACCGCGGCGGCGAATGGTCCGGTCCCACCAAGATGTGCGTCAGCGACAAGAGCTTTACCATCCGTGACGTGAAGAATTGTGCGGCTCGCGGCCACAAGGAGCTTGGCTTCTATGAGGTCGACACGGGCGATGCCAACGACTACACGATACGGCTTACCGATCCGGTCAAAGAAAGCGCAGGAAACTAAATGAGACGAAATAGGCGGGTAAAGATCATCGCCACCTTGGGCCCGGCCTATAAGGATATGGAATTGATCGAAAAACTGTTCGTGGCTGGCGCCGACGTGTTCCGCATCAACATGAGCCACGTGGTCTACGACTTGATGAAGGCGCAGCATACCGCCATCCGCCAGCTTGAGACCAAATACTCGCGGCCGATCGCCATCCTGGCGGACTTGCAGGGCCCCAAGCTGCGCGTGGGCGAATTCGCGGGCGAAAAGGTCACGCTGCCCAATGACAGCACCTTCACCTTCGACCAGGTGAAATCGCCCGGCGATACCACTCGCGTCTTCCTGCCCCATCCCCCGATCTTTGCCGGCGTCGAGCCGGGCCACGTGCTGCTGCTGGACGACGGCAAGCTGCGCATGCGCGTCAGCGAAGTCGCCAAGGACCGGTCCACGTTCAAGGCCAAGGTCGAGGTTGGCGGCCAGCTCGCCAGCCGCAAGGGCATCAGCCTGCCCGATACGCTGCTGCCGCTGGGCGCACTCACTGACAAGGACAAGGCGGACCTTCAATACGCCCTCAGCCTGGGCGTCGACTGGGTCGCGCTCTCGTTCGTGCAGCGCTGGGAGGACGTGGCGGAGGCCCGCAAGATCATCGAAAAGCGCGCCTCGATCATGGCCAAGATCGAGAAGCCGGCCGCGCTCACCGACCTCGACCACATTATCGAACTGGCCGACGGCATCATGATCGCGCGCGGCGACCTGGGTGTGGAATTGCCGGTGCAGAAGGTGCCCGGACTGCAGAAGCGCATGACCCGGCGCGCCCGCAAAGCCGGCAAGCCGGTGGTGGTCGCCACGCAGATGCTTGAGAGCATGATCACCTCGCCGGTGCCGACCCGCGCCGAAGTCTCGGACGTTGCGACCGCCGTGTTCGAGGGCGCCGACGCCGTGATGCTCTCGGCGGAATCCGCCGTTGGCCAGTTCCCGATCGAGTCCGTCTCCATGATGGATAAGGTCGCCCAGGAAGTTGAGCAGGATCCGCTCTACGACGCGATCATCCACGCCCAGCGCACCGAGCCCGACGCGACCGGTGCGGACGCCATCGCCAATGCCGCCCGCACGATCTCGGAAACCCTGCAGCTGGCCGCCATCGTCTGCTACACGGCCACCGGCTCGACCGGCCTGCGCGTGGCGCGCGAACGTCCCAAACAGCCGGTGATCGCGCTGACGCCCGTGAAGGAAACCGGCCGCAAACTCGCTATGGCCTGGGGTCTGCACTGCGTGCTGACCGAAGAGCCAAAGAACCAGGCCGAGATGGTCGAAAAAGCCTGCAAGATCGCCCTCGACGAAGGCTTCGCCGGCCGCGGCGAACGCATCATCATCACCGCCGGCGTGCCGCTTGCGGTACCGGGCACAACCAACATGCTGCGCATCGCCTATGTAGGCGATCAGCCGGGGCCGAGGAAGTAGGTTCGGAACACTGCCTATAGCTAGCGCGCGCAGCGCGACGGAATCAGCGACAGGTGAGGGGCAGCCACTTGCTCCGTCCTTGGTGCAGCCCGCACAGTCCAAGCCAGCTGACGCAGGCGGTGCTGCACTGCCTGCCGTGAGGCTGCCCCTTTAAACGGGGACAGTTACCTATTTCTCCGAACGACTGGTGTTGTACGACGGCCGGTGCAGAAATAGGTAACTGTCCCCGTTTAAGGGGGCTCCCGCCGCTGCTCGCACCTCACCATGCCTTTCGCTGCGTCCCGTTTCCCACTACACCTCTCTCCATGACCACCCTGACCGCCCCAACTGCAGCGCCCGCTGTCGCGCCCCCGCCCCCGTCTCTGGCGGGCCTTTCGCACGTGCGCCTCACCGAGCGGCTCGCCGACATCGGCATCCCCGAGAAACTTCAGCGCATGCGTGGAAAGCAGCTCTGGCGCTGGCTTTATGTCCAGGGCTCGACGTCCTTCGACGACATGACCGACATCTCCAAGGAGCTGCGCGCCGAGCTGGCCCAGGCCTTCACTCTCGCCCGTCCCGAGATCGTGGCCGAGCAGGTCTCCACCGACGGCACGCGCAAGTGGCTGCTGCGGCTGGCCGCGACCGGCCGGGACGTTAAGGGTCCAGAAGTCGAATGCGTTTTCATCCCCGAGGCCGACCGCGGCACGCTGTGCATCTCCTCCCAGGTCGGCTGCACGCTGACCTGCTCGTTCTGCCATACCGGCACGCAGAAGCTCGTCCGCAACCTGACGGCGCAGGAGATCGTCGGCCAGATCCTGGTCGCGCGCGACCGCATCGGTGACTGGCCGGGCGCGGCGAAGCCACAGGATGGAGGGCTGATCCCCGAGGGCGACCGTGCCATCACCAACGTCGTCCTGATGGGTATGGGCGAGCCGCTCTACAACGTCGACAACGTGCGCGAGGCCATGGACGTGACCATGGACGGCGAGGGACTGTCGCTCAGCAAGCGCCGCATCACGCTGTCGACGTCGGGCGTGGTGCCGGAAATCCCCGGCTGGGGCGAAAAGAGCGGGACGGGCCTCGCCATCTCATTGCACGCGGTGCGCGATGAGCTGCGCGACGTGCTGGTGCCGATCAACAAGAAGTATCCGCTGGCCGAACTGCTGCAGACCTGCCGCGATTATCCGGGCGCGTCTAATGCGCGGCGCATCACGTTCGAATATGTGATGCTGAAGGGCGTGAACGACAGTCTGGCCGAGGCGCGCGAACTGGTGCGGCTGCTGGCGCACATCCCCGCGAAAATCAATCTGATCCCGTTCAACGCCTGGCCCGGTGCGCCCTATGAGTGTTCGGACTGGACGCAGATCGAAAAATTCGCCGAGGTGGTGAACAAGGCGGGCTACGCCAGCCCGGTGCGGACTCCGCGCGGCCGGGACATCATGGCAGCCTGCGGGCAGCTGAAGTCGGCCAGTGAGAAAGTGCGCGCGAGCGCGTCGCGGCGGTTGGAGGGGGTGACGTCGTGAATATTGGCAGCGATCATCCCGCACACGATCATACCATCAACTCGCACAGGGCGCGCGGCTCTATTGCCTTCTCCCTTTGGGAGAAGGTGCCCGCCTGCGCGGAGGCGCAAAGGAATTGGGGGCGGATGAGGGGATTGCTGCCCGAGGGTGTGACTCGAGCATGCCACTCGGTACCTGTGATCCCCTCATCCGGCGCGACGGCGCCACCTTCTCCCAATGGGAGAAGGAGTTCCGCGCGGGCTGCAACTGCCTGCCAAGCCACGAGCGCCCTATGAAACTCCTTCTCCGCCTCATCTGGGTCGCCATCGCGGCCGTGGTCGCCAGCTTCGCCGGTCTCGCTTTCATGCTCGCCTTCGGCCTGGAATGGATGACTCGCATCGCTGCTGCCGAAACTCCGCCCGATGGCGTGGCCGTCGAGGGCTGGCTGAGCGTCGCCGAGAAGGTGCTCGACCAGGCTAGCGCCCTGCTGCCGGTCGCGACCGCCTTCACGCTGGTGCCGGGTCTGATCGTGCTGATCGTGGCCGAGGTCGGCCGCATCCGCTCGCTGACCTACTACCTTGCAGCCGGCGGGATCGCGTTTGCGGGCCTGCCGCTGCTGTTGCGGCTTGCCTCGGGCGCGGGTGGCGCAACAGGCACACAGATGCCTTGGCAGACACCGTTCCTGCTACTGATCGCGACCGGCGGGTTTCTGGCGGGGGCCGTGTACTGGGTGCTGGCGGGGAGAAGAGCTTAGTTCATCGAGCTTGCCGCTACTGAATTCGCATGTGTCATGACTTGGTATTCAAGGCGCGCACGCGAAATCGATTGTCTTCAACGACGCAAAACATGTGCTCCAGTTCAGCGCCATAGTCGCCCAAAAGTTCCAGCAGTCTTCGCGCCTCGAATTGCGGATCAATTGTTTGTGTTCGCATCAGAATGACGCCGCTGCTCGGCCTCAGCAATCGGACCGCAAGCTCGCCGAAATCCTTGTCATCGGTGATCAAAATGCGCTGCGCGGCATGGGCCTGCTCCAGCACATCGGTGTCAGCCGTGCTCGGAGCATCTTCACCGACTGAAACAACATCATGCCCAGCTGCGCGCAGCGCCCGCACGACATCGCCGTGACAACACTCGTCAGCCAGCAACCGCATCCTGAACCGCCAGTGCTTCACGGATAGATGGCATGGCGAGCACGTCGGCGGCATAGGCCTGAGCCGCAGCCACATCTTGCAGCGTCAAGCGCGGGTGGCCGCTCACAATATGGACCGCTGTCATTCCACCGCCGAGCTGGCGAAGAATATGCTCGACAGTAATTCGCGTACCGCGAATGCACGGCTTGCCTAGCATGACTTTCGGATCGATATGAATTCGCTCGTGTTGCATGACAGCATCATGCCCTACGAACATCCACGGCGCAATAAGGGCCTGACATCCGTCATGCTCCACTATAGAATGCTTCCAAACTGCAACCCCGTTCGAGTCTGCCGTGCAGGCTCCTCGCGAGAACGACCATGTTTATCCAATCGGAAGCCACGCCCAATCCGGCGACGCTGAAATTCATCCCCGGCAAGGCCGTGCTCGCCACCGGCACGCTCGACTACCGCTCCCCCAACGACGCCACCGCCTCGCCTCTGGCAACTAGCCTGTTCGGCATCGATGGCATCGATGGCGTGTTCCTCGGCCAGGACTTCATCTCCGTGACCAAGTCGGAAAAAATCGCCTGGCAGCACCTGAAGCCGGCCGTGCTGGGTGTGATCATGGAGCACTATATGTCCGGCGCGCCGGTGGTGGCAGGGGCGGCCAACTCGGACGCGGCCGACGCCGAGGCTGAGGACTTTTCGCCCGACGACCAGGAAATCGTCGACACCATCAAAGAGCTGATCGAGACGCGCGTGCGTCCGGCGGTGGCCAACGATGGCGGCGATATCGTGTTTCGCGGATTCCGCGAGGGTGTGGTGTCGCTGAGCATGCGCGGCGCGTGCTCGGGTTGCCCGTCTTCTACGGCGACCTTGCGCAATGGCATCGAGAACATGCTGAAGCACTATGTGCCGGAAGTCATGGAAGTGCGGCCGGTGTAGTGGGGACATGATGGTCATCTTAGCGGGCCATGTATCTGATGGGATGGACGTGACCTTGTTCCCGCGAAAATGAGCTTCGTGTCCCCAGTCTTGCGTCGGCATAGACTGGGGACACGAAGTTCATCTTCGGCTCGTCGTTCCCGTCGTCCCATGTTGGACATCGCTCTGCCGAAGATGAACATCATGTCCCCGACCCTGGCCATCGATACCTGTTTCGGCGCCTGCTCGGTCGCTTTGCGGCTGCGCGGGCCGGACGGGCTGCCGCAGATCCGCGAGGACTATCGCGAGATGGCGACGGGCCATGCCGAAGTGCTGCTGCCGATGATCGATGTGCTTGTCCGCGCGGCTGGCCTGCGCATGAGAGATCTCACGCGCCTCGCCGTCACCATCGGGCCGGGCAGTTTTACCGGCGCGCGCATCGGGCTATCGGCGGTGCGCGGCTTGAAGCTGGCGCTCGGGCTGCCGGTGGTGACGCTCACCAGTCTGACGGTGCTGGCCTTCCGCGCCGAAACGCTGATCGAGTGCGGGCAGTTTCCCGTGACGCGCAAGGGTGCGGCGCTGGTCGCGGTCATGGATGCGCGGGCCGGTCGGATTTATGCCGAAGGATTTGGTGAGACCATCGCTGAACCGATTGCACCGGCACAGCTTTGTACGCCGTCTGAACTCGCCCTGGCGCTCCGTGGCCGCCGCATCATTGCCGTTGGGTCAGGTGGGCCGATGCTGGTCGAGGCCATAACCGCTGCGGGCGGCGAGGCCGTCGCCATCCTGCCCCAGTTGCAACCGCACGCCAGGCACCTGGCGCTGCTGGCCGACGCCGCGCCGCTGACGCTGAAGCTGGACCCGCTCTATCTGCGCGACACCGACGCCAAGCCGATGGCGATAGCGCCGTGACGGAAACCACCCGTGCTCCGCTAAGCCCCGAGCGAGCCGGCGAACTGGCTGCGCTGCACCGCCGCTGCATGCCGTCAGCCGACGGCTGGAGCGAGTCCGGCCTCAAGCGCCTGATCGAGGCGGACGCCGCGGTTGGGATCGAGATGCGGGCCGCCGACGGGACATCAGTCGGCTTCGTCCTGGCCTTCGCGGCCGCTGACGAGGCCGAGGTGCTAGCGATCTCCGTTGCGCCTGAGCACCGGCGCAAAGGATTGGGACGGGAGTTGCTGAAAGGGCTGGAGCGCGACCTTGTCGCCCGCGGGACTGTACACCTGCATCTGGAGGCGCGGGCTTCGAACTTCGCCGCGCGCGAACTCTATCGCAAGGCGGGTTTTGGCGAGACCGGGCGGCGCAAAGGCTATTATGCGCCATCGCTGGATCAGCCGGCCGAGGATGCCGTGCTGATGGCCAGGACACTTCGGCCGGAGTAGGCCGCCAGCTCACATGTCGCGCTGCGCCAACCGCTCGAAGTAGCGCTCGACAGCCGAGACTAGAACTGAAAGTGCCAGAATGGCCAGGCCACCAACAGTCAGGAACGTAAGTGTCTGCAGGGAGCCCAGTTCAGTCGCGGCGGACAGAAATTCTGTCATGGCGTTTCCCATTGCTTGCGGGTTATCGCCAGCTCCGCCACATCCCGGCAGCGGGTACATCCGGGATCGGCGACGGAGCTGGCCCGCAACCGGGGGGCCAAAGAGGGCAACGGCCCGGCGGTTGTGTTCGCTTACTGATTATATGTATGAACGCTCCTGACATTTTCCTGACATGAATGCGGCGACAATATGAATTTAATTGATTAATGTTACAAAACGCACTGCATACCGCTTAAGTTTACTATTCCATTTGCGCCAAAATACTTTTTACCGCGATTCATCGGATCTGGCGGGCTGCCGGCCAATTTCCTAACGCTCGCGCGGAGCAGAAAAGAATTCCGCCGCCACGAGACTTTCAGCAGTCTGCTAATGCCCGAGAATCTGGCTGAGGAAGAGTTTTGTCCGTTCAGATTTCGGCGCCGCGAAGAACTCCTTGGGCGGCGCCTGTTCGACGATCTCGCCCATGTCCATGAACACGATGCGGTCGGCGATTTCGCGCGCAAAACCCATCTCGTGCGTGACCACCAGCATGGTCATGCCGTCGCGCGCCAGACCGACCATCACCTCAAGCACCTCTTTGATCATCTCGGGATCGAGCGCGGACGTTGGCTCGTCAAACAGCATGATCTTGGGGTTCATGCACAGTGAACGCGCGATAGCGACGCGCTGCTGCTGGCCGCCGGAAAGCTGGGCCGGATACTTGTCCGCCTGCTCGGCTATTTTCACGCGTTCGAGATAAGCCATGGCGGCGGCCTCGGCGTCTTTCTTGGGCATCTTGCGTACCCAGATCGGCGCCAGCGTGAGGTTCTGCAGGATGGTGAGATGCGGAAACAGGTTGAACTGCTGGAACACCATGCCGACCTCGCGCCGCACGTGCTCGATATTCTTGACGTTCTCGTCCAGCGTGACGCCGTCGACCTCGATGCGGCCCTGCTGGTAGTCCTCCAGCTTGTTGATGCAGCGGATCAGGGTCGACTTGCCCGATCCCGAGGGCCCGCAGATAACGATGCGTTCCTTTCTCGCGACGTCCATCGTCACGTCCTTCAGCGCCTGGAACTTGCCGTACCATTTGCTGACGCGATCGAGGCGGATGATCGGCTCACTCATCGTTGGTCTCCGCGCCGGGCGAGGCGTTCCAGATAGCGGCTGTAAGTGGCCAGCGTGTAACAGAACACGGCATAGATCAGGGCAATGAACAACAAGCCTTCGACATAGAACGGCCGCCACGCCGGGTCGTTGGCGGCCATGCGGGCGGAGCCAAAGAGATCAAACAGCCCGATGATGATGACCAGGCTGGTGTCCTTGAAGGTGGCAATGAAGGAATTCACCATCGGCGGGATCACCAGGCTGAGCGCCTGCGGCAGCACGATGAAACCGGTCTTCTGCCAATAGCCCAGCCCGAGTGAGTTTGCCGCCTCGCGTTGCCCCTTGGGCAGCGCCTGCAAGCCGCCTCGGATCACTTCCGCCACATAGGCGCCAGAGAACAGGATGATGCCGATCTGCGCGCGCAACAGCTTGTTGATGTCAAAACCGGCGGGCAGGAACAGCGGGATCATCAGGCTGGAAACAAAGAGAACGCTCAGCAGCGGCACACCGCGCACCACTTCGATGAAGAAGATGCACAGGGTGCGGATGACCGGCAGGTCGCTCTGGCGGCCGAGCGCGAGCGCGATAGCGAGTGGGAATGAGAAGGCGATGGCGTTGACCGATAGGATCAGCGTCAGCGGCAGCCCGCCCCATTTGTCGGTCTCGACGAACGGCAGGCCGAGCACGCCACCCCACATCAGCAGCGCCATGGCGAGATAGCCACCGGCCCAGGCCGCCGCCAGCCAGGGCCGCCAGAACTGGCGGTTCATGCTGGCGACCAGCAAGGCGACGAGGATGACCATCATCAGCAGCGGCCGCCATT
The DNA here is from genome assembly GCA_963732765.1 of uncultured Alphaproteobacteria bacterium. Taxonomy (GTDB): domain Bacteria; phylum Pseudomonadota; class Alphaproteobacteria; order Rhizobiales; family Hyphomicrobiaceae; genus JANYHF01. The sequence continues at coordinate 196,912 of CAVTAS010000003.1, forward strand.
GCTCTTCATACGGATAGAGCCCGAACAGCATCAGCCGGTATTTCTCGGCGATGAACACCCAGCAGGCGCCCGTCCCCTGCACGGCCTTGCAGGCCTCAAGTCCTCCGCTCCAGGCCGCATTGATCACGCCCCAGCGCACGAGTGGCGGCAACACCAGCGCCAGCAGACCGAGGCTGAGCAGGGTCAGTACCGTATTGAGCCAGCCGGAGAACAGATTGGCCCGCAGCCATTCCAACGCCCCGATCGGGACGGCGGATGGCGCAGAGCGTGCCGTCTCGGCCGCCATCACCGCTCCACCAGTTTCATGCTGCGATTGTACCAGTTCATCAGCGCCGAGGTGGCGAGACTGGTGCCCAGGTACACCAGCATGATGATCGAGATGCACTCGATGGCCTGGCCGGTCTGGTTCAGCGTGGTGTTGGCGATGCTGACGAGATCGGGATAGCCGACGGCCACCGATAGCGAGGAATTCTTGGTCAGATTGAGATATTGGTTCGTGGTTGGAGGAATGATCACGCGCAGCGCCTGCGGCAGGATGATCTTGCGCATGATGACGCCCTCGGCCAACCCGAGCGAGCGCCCCGCCTCGATCTGCCCGCGCGACACAGCGAGAATGCCGGCGCGCGTGTTCTCGGCGATATAGGCGGAGGTGTAGGTGGCAAGCCCGCCGAGCATGGCGAAGAATTCCGGCGAAATGTCCGTACCGCCTTGGAAATTGAAACCCTTCAGCTCCGGCACGCTGAAGGCGGTCGGCGCGCCCGTAACCAGCCAGGCCAGGAACGGCAGGCCGGCAATCAGGCCAAGGCCGATCCAGCCGGAGGGAAAGGGCGTTCCCGTCCTATCCAGCTGCTGGCGGCCGTAGCGCGCGACCGCGATCGCCAACGCGATGCCTGCGAGCAGGCCCCAGAAGGCCGCCGTCCAGCCCAGCGCCGGCACCGGGACGGGATAGAAGAACCCGCGCTGCGAGAGATACACGCCCGCGACCGGCGACAGCGCCTGGCGCAGCGGCGGCAACAGATTGGTGATGGCCGTGTACCAGAGGAAGATGTGCAGCAACACCGGGATGTTGCGCAGGAAATGGATGTAACCACCACACAGCCGCGCCACCAGCCAGTTGCGTGTCAGGCCGAGTATGCCGATGCCGACACCGATTATGGTAGCCACCACAATGCCGATGATCGAGACTTTCAGCGTGTTGAGAAAGCCCACCAGCATGGCGCGGCCATAAGTCGAGGCGGCCGAATAGCCGATCAGGCTCTCGCTGATCTCGAAACGGGATTCGCGGTCGAGGAAATCATATCCGGTCGCAATCTTGCGGTCGGCGAGATTGACGATGGTGTTGTGGGTGAGATACGCGCCCAGCATCAGGATCAGGCTGACGGCCAGGATCTCCCAGAACAGGCCCTTGAGAGTGCGGTCACGGATGATCAGCGCCCCAGCGATACCGCCAAGTGCGAACAGCCCGAACAACAACTGCATTGGGACGTAGCCGGCGACATAGCCGACCAGCAGCGGCAGCACGAATGCGGCGGCGCGCAAGCCGACGGCGGCGAGCGCACCGCCGGGACGGGTGCGCGGCGGAGGGCCGGAGGAAACGGAATTCTGACACTAACGCCACAAAACACCGGACCAAGAGATGCAAGTCCCCTCTCCACAGAATGGGTGGTGAGGGGCAAGGAACTAAACGGGGACAGTTTACTTATATCGCGTCTCGACTGTTCAAACAACGACCGTCTGTCGGCGCGATATAAGTAAACTGTCCCCGTTTAGTGAGTATCCCGTTTAGCGCAGCGGCGGCGAATACATCAGTCCGCCGGCGTTCCACAGGGCGTTGATGCCGCGCTCAAGGCCCAGCGGCTTGATGTTGCGCTCGTAGATCTCGGCGTAGTTGCCCGCCGCCTTGATGGCGCGCACGGCCCAGTCTTCGGTCAGGCCCAGCGCTTCGCCGTTGCCCGATGTCTTGCCTTCGGCGTTCTTAGTGCCGAGCAGACCCTGCACCGTCGGATCCTTCGAGTTCTTGGCCATGTCCTCGACATTGGCCGCCGTAATACCCGACTCTTCGGCCTGGATCAGGGCGTAGACGGTGTATTTGACAATGTCCGTCCACTGCTCATCGCCCTGGCGCACCACGGGGCCGAGCGGCTCCTTGGAGATCACCTCAGGCAGCACCATATAGTCGGCGCCGCCGTTGGGAGCGTCGTTCTTCAACGACGAGGCGAGCCCCGAACGATCCGTGGTGTAGACGTCGCAGCGGCCCGAGAAGAAGGCAGCTAGCGTTTCCTGTAGTTGCTCGATGACCACCGGCTTGAAGGTCATGGAGTTGGCGCGGTACCAGTCGGCGAGGTTGAGCTCGGTGGTGGTGCCGGTCTGCACGCAGACGGTGGCGCCGTTCAGCTCCTTGGCGCTCTTCACTCCAAGCTTCTTGGGCACCATGAATCCTTGACCGTCATAGAACGTCACATTGGTGAAGTTGAGCCCCAGCTTGGTGTCGCGCTGCAGCGTCCAGGTGGTGTTGCGCGACAGAAGGTCAACCTCGCCGTTCTGCAACGCGGTGAAGCGCTGCTGCGCCGAGAGCGGCACGAACTTGACCTTGTTGACGTCGCCTAGCGTCACGGCGGCTACGGCGCGGCAGACGTCGACATCAAGGCCGGTCCACTTGCCCGCGCCATCGGCGATCGAAAAGCCGCCGAGACTGGTGTTGACGCCGCATTTGAGCACGTCGGCTTTCTTGACGGCGTCCAGCGTGGGCCCGGCAAACGCCGATCCCGCAAGACCGGCAACCGCGACGGCGGCCACCGCGAGTTTTGTTCCGAAACGAATCATGTGATGAAGACTCCCTTGAACCCGGCGTAGCGCGACAATCCGCCGCCAATGCCGCCCATAGTGGCAAACGCTGGCTGTAAAGCCAAGCGGTATGGGAAGGGTGAAAAAATGTTGGTGCCCGGAACAGGACTCGAACCTGCACGAGGTTTCCCCCGCTAGCACCTGAAGCTAGTGCGTCTACCAATTCCGCCATCCGGGCACGGACGCGATGACGTAGGGGGGCCTTGGAGCTTTGTCAATCGTGTTCGATTGGCTATGATGCGGCCTGAGCGGCTCGACTCGTCGGGGCGGGGACAGGCCGGCTCCCTAAGCGCAACTCGGGGGACTTCATGGCACGACGTTATTTCGGCACCGATGGCATTCGCGGGCAGGCCAACAAGCATCCCATGACGGCCGAGATCGCCCTGAAAGTGGGCATGGCGGCCGGACATATGTTCTCCAGCGGATCGCATCGCCACCGCGTTGTGATCGGCAAGGACACGCGCTTGTCGGGCTACATGATCGAGTCCGCGATGCAATCAGGCTTCACATCGGTTGGCATGGACGTGTTCCTGCTTGGCCCGATGCCGACGCCTGCCGTGGCCATGCTGACGCGGTCGCTGAGAGCAGACCTCGGTGTCATGATCTCGGCCTCGCACAACACCTTTTCCGACAATGGCATCAAGCTGTTCGGCCCGGACGGCTACAAGCTTTCGGACGAGATCGAAGAAAAGATCGAAGCGCTGATGGATGCGCCGTCGACGGACCTCTTGGCCGAGTCCACCCGGATCGGCCGAGCGACAAGAATCGAGAGCGCGCAGGAGCGCTACATCGAGTTCGCCAAGCGCACGCTGCCGCGCAACCTGAAGCTCGACAAGCTGCGCGTGGTCATCGATTGCGCCAATGGCGCCGCCTACAAGGTAGCGCCGCTCGCCTTATGGGAGCTGGGCGCCGAGGTGATCAAAATCGGCGTCGATCCCGATGGCACCAACATCAACAAGAAATGCGGCTCCACCTCGCCCGAAGCCTTGTGCGAGAAGGTGAAAGAGGTGCGCGCCGACATCGGCATCGCGCTCGACGGCGATGCCGACCGGGTCATCATTGTCGATGAAACCGGCCACATCGTCGACGGCGACCAGCTGTTGGCGGTTATGGCCGATACCTGGCAGCGGCGCGGCCGGCTGGCGGCAGGCGGGATCGTGGCCACCGTGATGTCCAATCTGGGGCTGGAGCGCTATGTTCAGGGCATAGGGCTGTCCATGGCCCGCACGCCGGTTGGCGACCGCTATGTGGTCGAATACATGCGCAAACACGGCTACAACGTCGGCGGCGAGCAGTCGGGCCATCTGGTGCTGTCGGACTTCTCGACCACCGGCGACGGCTTGATCGCGGCGCTGCAGATTCTGGCGGCCACCGTGCAGCTGGAAAAGCCCGTGAGCGAAGTCTGCAAGCGCTTCGATCCGCTGCCGCAGGTGCTCAAGAACGTGCGCTACCGCGAGGGCAAACCGCTCGACGACAAACATGTCAAACAGGCGATTGAGGATGGCCGGCTGCGGCTGGGCAACAACGGCCGGCTGGTGATCCGTCCGTCCGGCACCGAGCCCTTGATCCGCGTCATGGCCGAGGGCGACGACGCCGGGCTGGTCAACAAGGTGGTCGGCGACATCGTCGGAGCACTGCAGAAAGTGGCGGCGTAGGTTCTGGGTCAAGCGTTTCAGCGCGTCCCAACAGTCCAGGGACGGCGTTTGTGGCGAGATGTTGGGTCGCGCGAAGACGCACCGCCTACTCCTTCGCCACCACTTCAACCTGGATGGCCTCGCCGGCTTTGATGGAGAAGGTCTGGGTGTATTGCTTGCCGCCACGCTCGGCCGCGACGCTGTAGTCGCCGGGAGCCAGGATGTGGGTGGGCAGGGCGGCGACGCTCTTCCTGACCGTTTCGCCTGCGCCGCCGATGACGCTCCAGCTGGTGCCGGTCAGGGCCTCGCCGCCGGGCTGCTGCACCAGACGGAAGGTGACACGCGCGACCGTGAAGGTGACGATGGCGTCGGTGATGCGGCCGGCCTCAACCGCTACGTCGGCCTGCACGGTGGCGTTGGCGTCGCCGTAGGTCGCCGCCACGCGGTACAGGCCCGAGTTTAGCCGTACAATGACGCCGGGCCGGATGCCCTCGGCCAGCTTGGCGCGGGTGCCGAATTGGTCGCGCTCGTCGGAGAGAATGTCCGCGGTGACGAATTGCGCCGGCACCAGCGAGCCGTCGCCGAGTCGCGCGCCCAGTTTCAAGCCGCCAGCGTTCAGCACCAGTTCGGCCTTGCCGCCGCCTTCGGCGACCTTGACCTTGCGCGTGACGTAGGAACGGCCGTAGGCGGCGTTGATGAGGTACTCGCCCGAGGGCAGCGTGAATATCGGGTTGGGCTCGTTGGAGGCCATCACCTTTTTCAGCGTGGCGCCGCTCGGCGCATAAACACGCCAACTGACGCCCGCCGTCAGCACCGGGCCGGCGTCGGTGAGCAATGCCGAAAGATTGATCTGGCCGGGCGGGGCATTGGCGGCAGGGCCCTCCAGGCTGGCAACGGCCTGGCCATCTGGAGAGCCAAACGTGCTGGCGTCCGGCGTCGCGCTGGGATCCGCACCTGCGGCCGACGCGCCGGGACGCAAGCCGGCCGCCGGATGGGCCGCCTGATGGCCCAATGCCAGCGCATCGTCCAAAGCCGCGGCCAACTCCATGGTGCTCGCCACCTGCCAATACTGGCCTTTTGAGTTCTCGGCGACGCATTTGAGCGATTGCAGTGCGGCAGCCTCGCCCCCCGCATCGATGGCGATGACATGGATCGGCAAGTGCTGCTCGGCGGCAATGCGGCTCGCGGCTTCGCAGGGGTCCGCCTCACAGCTGTCCGGTCCGCCAGCGACCAGGATCAGCGCTGCTGCGCCGGCCGCCGCGTCCTTGCTGGCGGCAACCGTGGCTAACGCTCGCGCCACCCCGGCATCACCCTTGGTCTTCAACCCGGCGAGCAGTTCACCGGCGCCATCGGCGGCAAGCGGGCTGACGCGGCGACGCGGGTCGATGTCGGTACAGGCCGGTTTACCGGAGACACGATGGCCGTAGAGGGTGAGGCCCACGTCCAACTGGCTGGCGTGGTTCGGCCAGACGCTGGCCAGCGCATTGCTGACAGCCACCATCTTGCTGCCGCCGCCAAACAGCGTGCCCATGTAGCTGGTGGAATCCACCAGCAGCAGGACGCGGCCGCGCTCAACCTCCGCCGCGCGCGCCGCACCATGTGTCAGCGCGAACAGCAGCAGTGCAAATACCAAGAGTTGGCGTGGGAACCGCATGTCCAAATGCTTCGGCCTTTGTCTCATCGATCAAGAATCCTGCGCCAGGAGCCTCATCATTCCGGCCGAATGACGACGATGCGATGCTCGTTGGCAGCCAGCGTGAAGGCCTCGACATGATCGCGGCCAGCACGGGTGGCGTGGACTTCGTAGTCGCCAGGCGCCAGTGGCACCAGGGGGGTCGCGCCAGTGGTCGCCCACACCACCTCACCGTCAGGCGCGCGGATTTCCCACAAGACATCCAGCGCCGTCTCGGGACTCTCGCCGAAGTTCAGGCTGAGCAGGCCGAGGCTTGGCTTCAACACCACGCTGGTTTCGACGCCCGGCTTGACGATCGCCTCGGTCGAGGCCGACACATTCACCAGCCCGACCCGACCTGTGACCCGATAGCGTCCCGCCTCCAGATCGATGTGAGCATCGTCCAGGCTGCGGCGCGCTACCACGGTCCCGGTGTTGCCGGTCGCGCCCAACCGCTCGATGGTGTAGCTGATCAGCTCCTTCGGGATCTTGCTGCCGTCCACCGCCCCGATCGGTGCCAGTTTCAGCCGCCCGGTCACGATCGGCAGCGCCACCTTGGTGACCTCGCCGGCCTTCACCACAGCATCGACGCGCGCCTGCGCCGCTCCCTCGCGGGCATAAACATGATACAACCCCGGCTTCAGATCGAAGCTTGGATTGGGCAACGCCGAGCGTCCGACATCGCGCTGGCCCAGCGGCTGGTCGGGGTCATCCTCGCTGATGAAGTAGGCCACGCTGGCGGCTGGTTGCCCATCCGGAGCTGCGGCAGGCGTTTCGATCTGCAGCACGCCGGTCGCCATCGAGAATTCGCTCACCAGCGCCGCGCCGGGCGTGATCGCGACGGTGCGTTCGGTCTGCAGATCGTGCAGCGAGGTCACAATGCGATAGTTGCCCGCTGCCAGCAGCAATGGCTCGGGCGGCATCGGCATCACTCCAACCGTTTCGGGCGCGTGGTCGGCCGTCTCGCCGAGCCGGTAGATCGTCACATAGACCTCGTCGCCGGGGCTTTGGGTCTTGGCGGTGGTCGCCGTTAGCTGCAGCGTGCCCGCGTCCAGCGACAGCCCAATTTCGGTAGGCTCGGACTCGCGCACGTCCGCGGTCTGGCGTTTGGCGATGCCGCCGGCGTTGACATCGACGTCGTAGGCGCCGGGAGGCAACGGCAGGTACACGGTGGCTGTCTCGGCGCGCGCTACGACCTGACCCCGCCCGTTGGCATCCGATTTGCGCACTGTCCAGGCGACCTTGCCGGTGTAGAGGGGCGCCTGCGGGCCGAGTCTGATCGAGAGGCTCAGTCCGGGCGCGCCCTTGACCGCCTCGGCTGGCGCGGGCGCTGCCGGAACCGCCGCCGAGCCGAGACTGGCGAAGGCCTCAACCAACATCTGTTCGGACTCAGCCATGGTGGTCGCGGCATAGAGTTTGCCCCGTCCCGCCTTGGCGATGCACTGTGCCTGCGCCAAATCCGGAACCGCATCGGCCAGCCAGACCACGTCTATGCTGAGCGCAGGATCGGCCGCAGCCAGCTCCGCCGCAGTGGCGCAAGGATCGCTCTGACAGCTGTCCGGCGAGCCGGCGATCAGCAGGATTTTCCCGCCCTTGTTGCCGCCGTCCGTCAAGGACGCGGCGGCCAGCTTCAGGCCATCGGCCAGCGGCGATGCACCTTTGGGCCGCACGCTCATGAAACCGCGGAAAAACGTGCGCGGATCGAAAGGACCGATGGGTTGCAGCACCTCCACGTCATCGCAGGCAGCACGGCGGCGATGACCGTAGGAGACGAGCCCGATATCGACCCCGGCCGGAGGCGTGGTGAGCGCCGACCGCAAATTCTTGCGCACCAGGTAGTATTTCTTAAAGCGGTCCAGCGGGGCCAGCATCAGGCCGGAACTGTCCAGCACAACCACGGCGCGCTTGGCCGGCCCAGGATCTGGAGCGGGCGCGGGAGCGGCGGTCTGCGCAACAGCGCTCGCTAAGCCCAGCGCCAACGCCGCCACCATGCCGCCAATCCAAACCGGACCCGACCACCGCATCGCCACACTCCCGCAACCAACCTCGACCTGATATAGCCGGTCTCATCGCAGCTGCGAACCCGCGAATTGACGCCGCCGAAAGGGATCGAAATTGACCACACCACCATTGCTCAACGCGCTGCTGACGCGCCGCTCCTCGTCCGCTTCGGGCGGGCTCTTGGCCGCGCCGGGCCCGACGCCGGAGCAACTGACACAGATCCTCACCGCCGCCGCCCGCGTGCCCGACCACAAGAAGCTTAGCCCTTGGCGCTTCATCGTCTTCGAGGGCGAAGCGCGGGCCAGGTTCGGCGCGCAACTGGCAGAGATTCTGACGGTCGAGGACGCGAACCCGCCCAGCTCCGCCCGCCTGGAGCTGGAGGCCGGCCGTTTCTTGCGCGCCCCCCTGGTGGTGGGCGTGATCAGCCGTGTGACGCCAGTGCCCGCCGCTCCCGAATGGGAGCAGGTGCTGTCAGCCGGCGCGGCCTGCCAGACGCTGTGTCTGGCGGCCAATGCTCTGGGCTACGGCACCAACTGGATCACGGAATGGTACGGCTATAGCGCCGGCGTGAAGAAAGTGCTGGGCTTGGCCGACAACGAGCGCGTGGCCGGCTTCATCTACATCGGCACGGCAAGCCAGAAATTGCCGGACCGCGATCGGCCGAAGCTGGCCGACATCGTCAGCCGTTTCGAGTGATGTAGGGGCGACCCGTGCGGTGCCCTTCAACGGCATGGTACGCTGCACGAGGGCGACCCACGGGGCGACCCTACGCCACGATATCCGTCATCCACCCGAACAGAACGACCCCATGTTCTACCCTACCTCGAACAACGCCCACGGCCTGCGCGGCGACCCTTTCAAGGCCATTGTAGCGCCGCGCCCGATCGGCTGGATTTCCACGCTCAGCGCCGCCGGCGTGGTCAACCTCGCGCCCTACAGCTTCTTCAACGCCGTGGGAGAGAACCCGCCGATGGTGATGTTCTCAAGCCAGGGCCACAAGGACAGCCTCACCAACATCGAGGCGACAGGCGAATTCGTGTGCTCTATCGCCAGCTACGACCTGCGTGAGGCCATGAACGTCACGTCGGCCTCGGTCGGCCCCGAGGTCGACGAGATGGCGCTGGCAGGATTGACGCCCGCCCCCAGCCGTCTGGTGAAACCGCCCCGCGTCGCCGCGGCGCCAGCCGCGCTGGAGTGCCGCTTGTGGCAAGTGCTGCCGCTGCCATCGCACGGGGGCGAGGGCTACACGATCGTGATCGGCGAGGTGGTCGGCGTGCACATCGAGGACCGCTTCATCGTCGACGGCCGGGTCGATACGGCGGCCATGCAGCCGATCGCCCGATTAGGCTACGGGGACTACGCCGTGGTGAACACGAAATTCACAATCGCGCGCCCGCGCTGACCGTCCGAAGCTAACGGCCGAGTTCCAACCGTCCCGCCAGCTCCGGCTCCGGACGCTGGCACACATCGCTGCGGCCGAACCAGGCGATGCGCCGCCGGGCTACGCCATCGTAAACTGCATCCGTCAGCACCCTCGGCAGCATCCGCGCCAGCACCGCCAGGGCCGGCCATGGCTGCCGGCAGCTGGCCAGGGCGTGAAACATGGCGTGCGATTTCAGGCGTGCGTGGCCGTCGTCGTCGATCACAGCGAAACTTGCCGGATCGCGCGGATCGAGGCCGAGATCATGCGCCAGCGCTTCGCCGAGCGGAGACTGAAATGGCGTGAAGACAAAACGAACACGCCGCTCGCGGGCATAGAGAAAGCGCACCACGCCCGCACACAGTCCGCACTCCCCATCGAACAGCACGCGCAGCGATTTGATGCCTTCCTTAGTGGCGCTCATGGCGCTGCCTGCGACACCTGTTGCGGCGCGCCGGTTGTGCACTCGTGCCAGCCGTCCTCCCGGCGCTTGCACTTGGCCAGATCCGGCAGGCCCATCAGCCGGGCCATCGCGACCCTGTTGGGATAGTTGTAGCGCGAGGTGAACTGCTCAAGGCGGCGCAGCGGCTTGTCGGTGCTCGTGATCATCCAGGTGGGTGGCGTGCTGTCCCCCGGCGCCGACGCCATGTCGACCTTCGGATCGATCAGCAGCGACGGCTCGCGGTTGTTGTAGCCAACCGGCGCATAGAGGTGGACCTCCGCCTTGGCAACACCGAAGGTCGTCTTGATGTGATCGGCCAACTGCCTGGCGAACGAATGGGCGAGCCTGGGTCGCGTCGAGATGCGGTCGATCTGGCGAGCGGACATCATCCGCTTCAGCGGCGGCGCCACGATGAGATTGCGCTCGGGCAGATAGGCGACGGCGATGATTCCGGGAGACCAGCGGTCGACCAGCTTCATGCGCCACGAGAACAGATGCCCTTCATAGGTCCAGGCAACATCGCCTTTGAAAGTGTAGTGGCGCAGCGGTATGAGCGCCTGCGAGGTGAGCCACAGCACCGTGAACGCCATCAGGCCGGATGCCGCGGCATAGGACGCCGGCCGCAAACTGGGGGGAGCCGCCAAGGCAGGCACTCGCAAGGCGCCAAACAAGCGGCGAGGCCAATCGGGATCGAAGAACAGCGTGGTCAGCGCAATCGTCATCCAGGGGAAGATGCCGATGTCGAACATGTTGTGATTGGTGATGTGGAAGCTGCTGTAGATCAGGAACACGGCCAGCCGCGTGCGTTTCCACAGCAGCAAGGGCGCCCCTATAATGTGCAGGGCGATGACGCCGTAGGACGCCACCGCAACCGCCCAATCGTGTTGGTAGATGCTGCCGAACGGCACGCGATCCTGGCCGTTGTGGAGCCAGGTGCGCAGCGGCTCAAGTTGCAGCCAATCGGAATTGAGTTTCACCAGGCCGGCATAGACCAGCACGATCTCGGCCTGGCCTTTGATCAAAAGCAGATGGCCGCGGCTGACAACCGTCTTTCCGACCCGCTCGGCGAACAAGAACCGGTCCAGCGAGAACACCCGGTGCGCCGGCGTCATGGCCAGCAGGAAGGTCAGCAGGATCAACAGGTAGTAGTGGTTGAGATAGTATTCCTGGCTTTGCAGGAAGCCAAAGCAGGTTAGCCCCAGGGCGACCGCGATCGCGGGGCGATAGAACAGCCCCAAGGTCACCAGCAGCCCGGACACGAACCAGACCGCCATCAGCGGGCCGGACCAACCCTCGCCCGAGGGAACCCACTCAAAGCCGGGGTAAGGGAACCTGAACAGCCCGCCTTCGTTGGGTGCGAAAAAGTGCTGCCCCTTGCGCAGGGAATCGTACATCAGGAGCACGCCGATCGAGATGCGGAAAACCGCGATCGAGGCCCCATCGATGGGCTGGCGCGCCCATGCGATGGCGCGGGTAACGTATGCCGGCATGATGTCTATTCTCGGCCTCGCTGGATCTCGCCGCCGATCCTATTCGATTGAGTCTAATCGGCAGTTAATCGGCGCGCGGAAGCCGCAAGCAGCGAGGAAGTTGGCGCGCACGGTCAGGACCGCGTCACCATCGTTGGCCGGGCCGAAACCCCGACGGCGCCGACCTATGCTGCACTGCGGCCCATTAACGCTGCTGCGCCATGGTGCACGCCAGCGAGGTGCTATCGGTTAGAAACGCCGCCGGAAAAGCACCAAGGGCAGCGGCAATATGTTCGATCGCACTTGTGGGGGCCGGCTTTGTCGCCGACCTCTATACGACTTCGGTGAAACGCTACCCGAACGTTTCGGTGGTCGGCGCTTTCGACCGCGATGCCAGCCGCCCCGCCGCGTTCTCGACGAATTGGTCCGCCAACGCCACTATCCGGGACTCGCTGACGTCATGAACATCGCCTACCTGATGAATACCTACCCAATCACCAGCACGACCTTTGTGCGGCGCGAGATCGAGGCGCTGGAGCAGCGGGGGCTGACCATCAAGCGCTATGCTGCCCGGGAGTGGCAGGGGCCGCTGGTCGACCCGCTCGACATCGCGGAAAAGTCGCGGACGGACAGAAAGGCAATAGCGCAGGGTGTCCCAACACCATCACCGCCCGAAGTCGCTCCCCTCCGCCTCCAGGATCCCCTTCAACTCCGCGAAATGCAGATCTCCAACCCCAGGATACTCGCGCCATTGCCGCGCCGTTTTCTCGGCCACCTCGTGAGAGGCTAACCGCAGCGGCTTGCCCGTCATGTACGCCGTCACCAGCGTCTCAGCCGAGCGCTCGAAATAGTACATTTCGTCAAAGGCGTAGGCCACGGTCGGGGCAAAGATCATGATGCCGTGGTTGCCCATCATCAGCACCGTTTTGTCGGCGTTCGCCTTCATCAACCGGGCCACCCGTTCGGCCTCGTCGCCCAGGCCCATGCCGTCGTAGCCATCGTCGATGGCGATCTTGCCGTAGAATCGCATGGTGTTCTGGTCGATCGGCGGCATACTCGAGTTTGCCAGCGAGGCCAGCACGGTCGCGTATTTGGAATGCACGTGCATGATGCAGCGCGCCTGTGGCACCTCGCGGTGCAGCGCGCCGTGCAGGAACCAGGCGGTGGGATCGGGCGCGTCGGGACGGTCCATGGTTGTTGGATCCTGGGCGTCAATCAGGATCAGGTCGCTGGCCTTGAGGCGGGAGAAGTGCTTCTGGTTCGGGTTCATCAGGAACTTCTGCCCGTCGTCCGAGACCGCCAGGCTGAAATGATTGGCGACGCCCTCGTGCATGTTGAGGCGGTGGGTCCAGCGGAAGGCGGCGGCGAGATCGACGCGCTCTTGCCAATGATCGAGGTTGGGGCGGAGGGACTGCACAGCGCTCATGTGGGAAACTCCGGTGGTGGCATGATGCGTCACACGCTAGACCGGTTTGGCGCGCAAGGGGAGCCCGCAAAAAGAGAGCAGAGGGCCGAAATGCAAGATCGAGCAAGTATCGTCGTTGCCATGCTGGAGGCTGCCGTCACCGCGGGCGATCGCATTCTCGAGGTGTCGTCTAACGCGCTTGGCACCGAGACCAAGCCTGACCTCTCGCCCGTCACGATCGCCGATCGCGCCGCCGATGCCGCGATCATGGAGATTCTATCGGCCAAAGTCCCGGGCATCCCCATCGTGTCGGAAGAAAACGAAGCGGCCCAGGGCCCCGCCCCCGCCGGCCCCTTTTTCCTCATCGATCCGCTCGACGGTACGCGCGGCTTCATCGAAGGCAGTGACGAGTACACTGTCAACGTCGCCTTGATCGAAGGCGGCGTGCCGACCTTGGGCGTGATCCTGGTGCCGCGTTGGGCCGAGCTCTATTGGGTGAGCGCCGAGGGCAAGGCCATGACCAGCCGCGATGGTCATCCAGCGGTGATCGAAGCGCGCGAGCCGCCGCCCGAAGGACTGGTGGCCCTGGTCAGCCGCACCAACCGTACACCGGAAACCGACGCGTTTCTGGCTACCCATAGCATTGCGCATACGGTGGAGGCCTCGTCGTCGCTGAAGTTCGCGCAAGTTGCCAGCGCACTGGCGGACGTCTATCCGCGGTTCGCGCCGACCAGCGAGTGGGACACGGCCGCCGGCGATGCGATTTTGCGCGCAGCCGGCGGAAGCGTGCGCACGCCGGATGGAACGCCATTGCTCTACGGCAAGCCGGGCTGGCTGAACGGCGCGTTCATTGCGCGTGGGAAGGGGTAATCTTCTCTTCTCCCCCTTTTCAGGGGGAGAAGATGTCGCCCGAGCGCGAAGCGCGAGGAACCAGCGACAGATGGGCAGCCACTTGCTCCGTACAATTGGCGAGAAATCCGGCGTAAGCTCTTGCCCCTCACCGACGGCGTGGCCCTTGCGCTGAAAAGCGCTGCGAGACGCGGTCTTTCCCCCTGAAAAAGGGGGGAGAGGAGAGTCAGGACGCTTTGGTCTCCGCCAACAGCCATTCGCGGAACGCCTTGACGCGTGGACGCTCCAGCGCGCGCGGCGGGCAGACGGCGTAATAGGCCGTGTCCGTCGGCAGGCTGAGGGAGAAGGGGCGCACGAGTCGCCCGGCTGCCAGATCGTCCACCACCAGGGCGCTGCGCACCAGCGCGACGCCTTCGCCCTGCACCGCAGCTTCGATGGCGAGCGGCGAGTTGGGATAGGTTGGGCCGCGATCCGGATCGACATCCGCCACACCCGCCAGTTTCAGCCAGGCCGTCCAATCGATGGCGAAGTCGTCGTGGATCAGGGTGTGGTGTTTGAGATCTGAGGGTTCTCGCAGGGGATGCGGGCCTTCGAGCAGAGCCGGACTGCAGACCGGAAACTGCTCGGCGCCAACGATGAGCACGGAGATCAGTCCTGGATACACACCGCGCCCGTAACGCAGCGCGATATCGACACCATCGGCCTCGAAGTTGGTCAAGCTCTCGCTGGTTTCCAGCCGGATGTCGATCCCGGGATTGGCGCGGCGGAAGCGGACGAGGCGCGGCACCAGCCATTTGGCGGCGAAATTGGGCGTGGTGCTGACCGACAGTGGCCCCTTGGCGTCGTCGCGGGTGAGGGACCGCGTCGCCTCGGCCAGCCGGTCCAGCACGTCGCGGACGCGCGCTGCATAGACAGCGCCAGCGGGTGTCAACAGCACCTGGCGGGTGCGGCGCAGGAACAATTTCAGGCCGAGGAAATCCTCCAGCTGCTTGACCGCCCGGCTGACCGCGCCGTGCGTCACATGCAGCTCGTCGGCAGCCTTCGAGAAGCTCGCCAGACGTGCGGCGGCTTCAAAGCTGCGCAGGGTGTTCAAGGGCGGCAGGTGGCGCGACATCGGGTCGACTCATGCGTGAGTTCCACTCACATATAGCAGGCCAATTAGTCGTTTGTCATGGGGCCATGATCAGCGCAATTTCCACCGCGAAGAAGGCCGATATCCGGGCTTTCACAGCATCAGGAGGCAGCCATGCGCTCGCAGACACATATTCACATGATCGCGACCAACCGCGCCGTCGCCATGATCGGCGTCGCCGAGGCTTTGACCCACTGGATCGGAGCCGTCGCTCAGCGCCTGCAGGACCGGCGCGGCGTGCGTCCGTTGCTCGGCATGAGCGAGCACGAGTTGAAAGACATTGGCATCACCCCAGCCGATATCGAGCGGGAACTGAGCAAACCGCTGTTCTGGCGGATCGGCGGTTAGGGTTCTGGCGCTATCGTTTGGTACCCAGCCAATTCGTCATCCACGCGAAGGCGGGGATCCATGCATGCCAGACGTGTGGCACAGCTTCGCTGCCACACTGGCTGCTGACATTGCGAGCGTTTCTGGGTTGGCGAGCGAGCACACCTCAGGCTTGGCTGGAGCCCAGCCTTCGCGCATAGGCGCTAAGATAAGCGCGGTACTGTCTTCCTTCTCCCCCATTTTTTGGGGGAGAAGGTGGCCCTCCGAGTGCGTAGCACGAGGAAATAGGGCCGGATGAGGGGAAGCCGCTTGCTCCGTCACTGCGGTGCCAGGGGCTGAGCAAGCGGCTGCCCCTCACCGACCGCGTGGCTCTTGGCTCCCAAGAGGTCACCTGCGAGACGCGGTCTCCTCTCCCCCTCAAAAGGGGGAGAGGAAAAAAGTGCTATGGCGCTTAACTTAGCGCCTATGAGCCTTCGCGGGGATGACGAGGTTTTGGGCGCCAGAACACTAGCGGACACTAGTCCGCCAGCAGCGCCAGCCGTTCTGCATCAATCGCCGTCGGCACCAGGGCGCCTTCGAAGTGCACAGTGCCGAGCGGTGCCCGGGCCAACACAATCGTGCCGTCGGCCAGCCGGATGCGGGCGCGGTTGTGGGCGCCGAGGAACTGCGTTTCGATCAGGGTTGCCTCGGGGCCTGCGACCCAGCCGGCAGGAGCGGTGCCGCCGGCCTGGATGTGCTCTGGCCGCAGCGCGAGGGCCACGGTGGTTCCCAAATTCGCCTGGCCCTCGACCGGCAGCATCCCCAGCACGGTCTCAGCGACGCTCTTGCCACCTCGCGTGCCCGCGATCCGTCCCTCCAGGATGTTGCTTTCGCCCATGAACAGCGCCGTGAAGCGCGTTGCCGGCTGCAGATAGACGCGCTCGGGCGGACCCTGATCGTCGATGCGCCCGGCGTTCATCACCACAATGGTATCGGCGATCGCCATGGCCTCTTCCTGGTCGTGCGTAACGTGCACGAAGGTTGTCCCGACGCGGCGCTGCAGGGCCTTCAGTTCGTCCTGCATCTGGCGGCGCAGTTTCAGATCCAGCGCGCCAAGCGGTTCGTCGAGCAGCAGCAGTTTCGGCTCCACGACCAGCGAGCGCGCCAGCGCCACGCGCTGCCGTTGTCCGCCGGAAAGCTGGTGCGGGCGGCGCTCGAAGGCATCGGGCAGGCCCACCATGGCAAGCGCGTCTTGCGCCTTGGCCTTGCGCGCCGCCGCGCCGATCCCGCGCATGCGCAGGCCGAAGCCGACATTCGCCCCGACGGTCATATGCGGAAACAGAGCGTAGTCCTGGAACACCGTCGCTGTCGGACGCTTGGCCGGCGGCACCGACGTCATATCAACACCATCGATCAGCACACGCCCCTGCATCGGCGCGAGGAACCCGCCGAGGATGTTCAGCAGCGTGGTCTTGCCCGAACCGGAAGGGCCGAGCAGCACCGTGAACCTGCCCTTGTTGATGGCAAGCGAGACGTCGTGCAGCACCGTCTGCGCGCCGAAGCGCTGCGTGATGCCGGTCATCTCGACCAGGGCGGTGCTCATGACTTGCGCTTTGCGAGCACGGTAAGCTCCAAAAGGATGACGAGGAGGATCGAGACCAGGAACACCAGGCTGCCGATAGCGTTGGTCTTGGGGCTGAGGCCGGAGCGTAGCAGGCTCCAGATTTCCACCGGGAGCGTGTTGTCGAAGCGGCTGTTGAGGAAAGCGATGATGAACTCGTCCCACGAGAAGGTCATCGACAGGAAGAAGCTGGCGGCGATGGCAGGCGCCAGCATCGGGGCGGTCACGAGCGTAAGCACCTGCCACTCGGCGGCGCCAAGATCGCGGGCGGCGCGCTCGATGTTGACCTGATTATCAGCCATCTGACTAAGGATGATGGCAAAGCACAAGGGCATGTTGATCACGACATGCCCGATGCCGATGGCCATGAGCGATTTCGGCACGCCGGCATAGGTGAAGCTGATGAGCAGCCCCATGCCGATGATGAGGTAACTGACGCTGAGCGGGGCCGTGAGCATGGCGTTGAGCACGCGCTTGCCCGCGAAGGTGAAGCGGGCAAAGCCGTAGGCGGCGAGGAATCCGAGGAACACGGAAAGTGCGGACGATGTGGCTGCGACCAGGAACGAGTTCCACAGACCCGTCATGAGGCGGCGGTCGGCGAACACGGCGTTGTACCAGCGCAGGCTCGGCCCCGTGAATGGCGGGACGGGCAGGAGCGTGGCCTGGAACGAGTATAGGACCAGCACTACGACGGGCATGAAAACGAAGGTGTAGATGGCGAGCGCGTAGAGGACGGTGAGGACTTTGGTCATGGCTTACACCCGCTCGATCTTCAGCCAGCGGGCGCTGGCGAGGTACACCGCCGTCACCACCAGCATCAGTAGGATCGACAGCGCAGAAGCCAATGGAAAATCCCCGCGCCGGCCGATTTGCAGCATGATGAGTTGCGGCATCAGGAGTTCGTTGTTGCCGCCCAGCACCTGCGGCGTGATGTAGTCGCCGATCGCCAGCACGAAGGTGAGGAACGCGCCGACCATGATGCCCGGCAGGGTCAGCGGCAGGATGACATGCCAGAACACCTGCAGTGGGTTGGCGCCAAGATCGGCCGCCGCTTTGCGATAGCTCGGCGAGAGTTGCTTCAGGTTGGCGTAGATCGTCAGTGAAAGGAGCATCACGAAGAAATGGACGAAGCCCGTGACGGTGGCGAACCGCGTGTTGGCAAGCTGGATCGGTTCGGAGAGGACACCGCCCGCGACCAGCGTCTGGTTGACCACACCCTTCTCGGCCAGCACCAGCAGCCAGGCGTAGGAGCGCACGACATACGAGGTCCAGAACGGCAGCACGGCCAGCGCCAGGGCCAGGCGCTGGTAGCGCTCGGGCACCTGCTCGGCCAGGATCCAGGCAAACGGATAGGCCAGCAGCACCGAGATGATCGTGACCAGGACGGTCACTTCCAGAGAGTTCACCATCGCCTGCCAGTAGGCGGGATTGGTGAAGAACTGGGCGTAGTTGTCGAGAGTAAGCGTGGTGTCGAGGCCGGCGGGGCCGAGATGCCAGAGGCTCATCACGCCCATGGCCAGGAACGGCGCGACGAAGAACAGCGCGGTCCAGAGCAGGGCGGGCAGGATGAATGGCCAGGGGGATTTCATGGCTACCCAGTCAAAAGACCGTAAATCGGGAGAGTGCGCTTTCTCCTCTCCCCGTTCTTACGGGGAGAGGAGACCGCGTCTCGCAGGCGCCTCTTTGCGCCAAGAGCCACGCGGTCGGTGAGGGGCAGCGGCTGGCTCAGTCCCTCTCGCCACCGGTACGGAGCAAGCGGCTGCCCCTCACCTGTCGCTATGTCCGTCGCGCTTTGCGCTCCGGGCGACATCCTCTCCCCTTAAGCAGGGGGAGAGGAGAAGACAGCGCCGCCCCACTTGCGCGCTCCTACTTCGCCTGTAGAACTTCCGTCCACAGATCAGACATCTTCTTATCCAGCGCCTCGCTCGGGGCCGGATAGGGCTGCGCGCGCTTCAGGAACTCCGGCTGCTCGGCAAAGCGCAGGATCTTCTTCTGATCGTCGGTCAGCGCGGCCTTGGTGTTCGACGGCATGCCCCAATAGCAGGACGAAGTCGCCAGCCGCGCCTGGCCTTCCGGGCCGGTCACATACTGGATGAACTTCAGCGCCAGGTCCTTCTTGGTGCTGGCCGCGAACATCGCCAGCGACTGCGACCACAGCACGCCGCCCTCGGCTGGGATGGTGAAGTCCAGCGCCGGATTGTCTTTGTGCAGACCGGCGGTCACCCACTCGCCGCCGCCCGACAGGATATCCACCTCGCCGGTGGCCAGCGCCGTCTGGCTGGACGCAACATCGCCCACCAGCTTGGCATTGGCCTTCATGATGGCGAGCTTCTCCTTGATCGCCGGCAGGTCGGCTTCGGTCAGTTCCGATGTCTTCTTGCCCAACCCGATCGCCACCATGCCGATCATCGGCAGATAGTAGTCATAAACCGCGACC
Organism: uncultured Alphaproteobacteria bacterium; assembly: GCA_963732765.1. Classification (GTDB taxonomy): domain Bacteria; phylum Pseudomonadota; class Alphaproteobacteria; order Rhizobiales; family Hyphomicrobiaceae; genus JANYHF01. The sequence continues at coordinate 216,144 of CAVTAS010000003.1, forward strand.
CGTCCCTTGTATTTCGGGTCCCACAGCACGGACATCTTGCCCATGTCGTTCACGTCGACCTTGGACGAATTGAAACTGATCGTGTTGTAGCCGAACTTCTCGGTAATACCGTAGCGCTTGCCATCGATGACGGTGGCGCTGTCCATCTTCACTTCCGGGAACATGTCGGCCAAGGGCAGCTTATCCTCGGGTAGCGGCTCGAACAGCTTCTTGGCGACACCGCGACCGACATCGATGCTATCGATCACCATCACGTCCCAATCGCCCGGCTTGGACTGGTCGACAATGGCGAGCCCCGCGCCCGTCCCCTCGAACTCCTTGACGTTGACCTTGACGTTGTTGGCCTTCTCGAACGGTTCCAGCAGCGCAGGATCGTTGTGATCGCACCAGATCAGGGCATTCAAAGTGTCGGCGGCGCTGGCCTGGCTGGCTCCGAACGCGGCGACGGCGGCGCCCAGCAGCAGTGTGCGCAATGCGCTCCGCCAAGCAATGCCACTCGCAGATGTTTGACTCGCAACAATCATGTTTGGCGTCCTTCCTGGTCATGCCTGCCGCGCACGTCGTGCGCGCAAGCTGCCAGCCTATGGCCAGCGCATAGGGCGTGTCATTCAAATCCGGTGGAGCCAACAAGCGCCGAATGCGCGCACTCGACCTGGATGGCGCAAGGCGATAGGTTCGGCGCCGAACTCATATCACGCGTCAAGGATGGTCCCGATGCCCCTGCAGTTCGCCGTTTCCAGCTGGTCCGTGCATCGCAAGTTGGGCATTACGCACGCTCAAAGCCCCGGGGACTCCTCGGGCCGCACCGAGCCGACGTTTGGGCCCGGCACGCTGAAACTCATCGACCTTCCGGCCGAACTCAAGCGCCGCGGCTTCGACCGCGCCGAGATCTGCCATTTCCATCTGGCCGCCCACGATCCGGACTACCTGGCGACCATCCGGTCGGCCTTTGCCAACTCGGGCGTTGTCATTCAGACCGTGTTGATCGACGACGGCGATCTCACCGGCAAGTCGCAGCGTGACCGCGACCTGGCTTGGATCGCATCGTGGATCGAAGCCGCCGCCACGCTGGGCGCCGAAAATGCCCGCGTGATCGCTGGCAAGGGCAAGCCAACGCCGGAAAACCTGGCGCTGTCCACCAGCGGCCTCAAGGCACTTGGAACGATTGGTAGCAAGCACGGCGTGCGCATCGTGACCGAGAATTGGCTCGACACCACCCCCGGCCCGCGCGAGGTCCATCAGATCCTGGACGGCACTGGTGATGATGTCGGCTTCCTGGCCGATACCGGCAATTGGAGCAGCCCGACCAAATACGACGACCTCAAATCCATCTTCGCGCGCGCCGAACTCTGCCACAGCAAGGCCAGCTTCGGAACCAACTTGGCCCTGGATCGGGACGACTACCGCCGCTGCCTGGACGCCGCCATCGCGGCCAACTACACCGGCCCGCACACGCTCATCTTCGCCGACGACGGCGACGAATGGCGCGGCTTGGACATTGAGCGGGAGTTTGCGGCAGCGCACTACGCGCGGGCTTGAAGACCGGAACTGGTGGGCGCAACAGGGCTCGAACCTGTGACCCGCTGATTAAGAGTCAGCTGCTCTACCAACTGAGCTATGCGCCCAGTTCCGGAACGACATGAAGCCGCATTGAAACAGGAACCGCGCGCTGTCGCGACGGGCCACGGGCGGGTGGATAGCACCGCACCCGGCCCCTGTCCATAGGCGGTGGAGGCTATTTTCTAGCGCCCGTTTTCTAGCGCCAGTCGCCCAGCACCGCATTCACCAGCGTCAGCGCGGCAACGGCCGCCGTATCGGCGCGCATGATGCGCGGGCCGAGCGAGATGATGGTGACCCAGGGCTGGCGCTTCAGCTGGTCCCGCTCTTCGACGGTGAAACCGCCTTCAGGGCCGATCAAAACCGCCATCGGTCCTGGCGCGAGTCGGGAAAGCGCCTCCAACGGGCTGGCGATATCGGCCGCCTCGTCGCAGAAGATCAGCCGCCGCGCCGGATCCCAGACGGCCAGCACCTTTTCCAGTTTCTCGGTCTCGGCCACCTCGGGAATGCGCAGTACGCCGCACTGTTCTGCCGCCTCGATGGCGTTGGCGCGCATGCGTTCGAGGTTCACCCGCTCTGCCTGGGTGCGGCGCGTCATGACGGGTTGCAGACGGGCGACGCCCAGCTCGGTGGCCTTCTGCACCATGTAGTCGAGGCGGGAGCGCTTCAGCGGGGCGAACAGATAATGCAAATCCGGGCCGCCGAGTTGGGGGCGGGAGCTCTTGGAGACCGTCAGCGTGCAGGAGCGCCGGCCCAGCTCCGACACCGCCGCCAGCCATTCGCCATCGCGGCCGTTGAACAGCAGCACCTCAGCGCCCACGTCCAGCCGCAGCACTCCGGCGAGATAGTTGGTCTGCTCGGGCGTGCAAGTGTGGGACGCCCCTTCGGACAGGTCCGAGGTTACGAACAGCCGCGTCGATGGGCCGTGGCTGGCGGTTCGGGAGGGACGGGACGACATGTCGGCTTGGCTCGGTTGCGGGGGATGGCGTAGCGTGACCGCGATCATAGCCGAGCCGCCCCGAATGACCACCGCAACCGGACGCCCATGCCCAGCCTAACAAAGACCGCCGCCACCACCAGCTGGATCGATCATGTCGAGCCATCGGCCTTGCGGCCGTTCCTCAGGCTTGCCCGCTCGGACCGGCCAATTGGCGGTTGGCTGCTGATGTGGCCGTGCTTCTGGTCGGCGGGGCTGGCGGCGGAGGCAAAGGGCTGGCATCTGCCCGATCTCTGGCATCTGGCGCTGTTCCTGATGGGTGCACACGTCATGCGCGGGGCGGGCTGCGCCTGGAACGATTTCCTCGATCGCGATATCGATGGCCAGGTGGAGCGGACACGCTCGCGACCGCTGCCGTCGGGCCAGATCAGTGCCAAGGCGGCGCTGGTCTTTATGGTCGTGCTGGCGCTGATCGGGCTGGCGATCCTGCTGCAGTTCAACAGCTTCACCCGCCTGCTCGGGCTGCTGTCGCTGCTGCCGGTGGCGATTTATCCGCTCATGAAGCGCGTCACCCATTGGCCGCAGGCGGTGCTCGGCCTTGCGTTCGGCTGGGGCGCGCTGATGGGCTGGGCGGCGGTATTCGGCAGCCTCGGTTTGGCACCGCTGCTGCTCTACGCCGCCTCGATCGCCTGGATCATCGGCTACGACACCATCTATGCTCACCAGGACCGCGAGGACGATGCGCTGATCGGCGTCAAATCGACGGCGCTGCGGTTTGGCGCCAGCACGCCTTATTGGCTGACCGGTTTCTATGGCGTGTTCTGGCTGCTGCTGCTGACGGCGGGATGGACAGCGGGGGCGGGATGGCCGTTCGCCATCATGATGGTGGGCCTCGCCGCCCAACTCGGCTGGCAAATCCGCAGCCTGGACATCGACGATGCCGCGAACTGCCTGACCCGCTTCCGCTCCAACCACTTAGCCGGCGGACTGGTGTTCGCCGGCCTGCTGGCCGATCTCGCCTTGCGGGATGTACTGTGACCCACGACCAACACAAAAGGCCGGGAAACACAAAGGGCCGGCGCGATGTGGAACACCGCCGCCAGCCCTTCGCAAAGACGCCCTACCGTCAACCCCTGAGCAGTTTGAACACCGCTTCTGATGTCTGAGAATTTAGCAGCTAAGTGTTCCGTTATGCTTACGAAACAGGGTCAAAAACTCCGTACGGAGTGTATCGTTTGGAGACAAGGGCCGACTGGGCTTGCCCAAATGCCGACTTGAGTACAGGACACTACGTAGCATATCGCCGCCCTACTCCCTTCAAGAGGCCCCATGCCGGAAACCACGACCGCCACTCAGAAGATGGCCAAACCCAACACCACCAACGATCAGCTGCTGCACCTGGTGTTCGGGGGCGAACTGACGTCCTTGGAGGACGCGCGTTTCAAGGATCCGAGCACGCTCGATATCGTTGGCATATTTCCCAACTACGCCAAGGCCCGCGACGCCTGGAAGGCTGCCGCGCAAAAGACCGTCGACAACGCGCAGATGCGCTACTTCATCGTCCACATCCACAAGTTGCTTGATCCGGCTGCTGATCTCACACCGAAGGCCTGACGTGCAAAAGGGGCCCATCGACGCATCCAGAGAGATAGAGAACAAACCGCGCGCGCAAAGCTCGTGGCGCCTGCTCGCCCGCTTCTGGAACGAGTGGATGTCCAAGCGCTGGCGCGAGATCCTGTTATCGCTGCTGCTGATGGGGCTGCTGGCTGCCACCACCGGCGCCTACAGCGAGATCGTCAAGCGCGCCTTCAACGCCCTGGGCACCGGCAAGCCGGAGCCGGGCGCGCTGACCTTCGTGATGGTCGCCATTGCCGCCATAACCTTCCTGCGCGCGCTGTTCATGTATCTGCAGACCATTGTCACCAACCGCACCGTGAACCGGGTGGGCGTCGACCTGCAGCGCCATGTCTATGCGCATATGCTGGCCGCCGACTACGAGCGCATCGGACGCGAAACGCCGGGGCACTTGATCTCGCGCCTCACTAACGATGTCGGCGCCGTACAGGGCGTGACGGTGGCGCTGGCAAATTCCAGTATTCGTGACGTGCTCACGGTCGTTGCCGTGGTCGGCTGGATGATCTGGACCGATTGGGGCCTGACGCTGCTGGTGCTCGGCGTCTATCCGATCGCCGCCTTGCCGATCCTGGCCATCAGCAATCGTCTGCGCACGGTCGCCAAGCGCACGCAGTCGGAACTTGCCGAAAACACCTCGCACCTCACCGAGAGCCTCTCGGGCATCCGGCTGATCAAGACCTACCGGCTGGAGGATTATGCCGAGAAACGCACCAACGACAGCTTCGAGCTGCTCAACCGCCTGCGCATGAAGGCGGTGATCACCAAGGGCGCGGTTGATCCGATGCTGGAAGTGCTGGCGGGATTGGCGCTGGCGGGCGTCACCGCGTTCGTTGGCTACCGCATGTCGAGCGGCGTCAGCTCGATTGGCGATTTCATGGGCTTCATCACCGCGCTGATGCTGGCCGCCAAGCCGATCCAGGGCTTTGCGGGCCTGCCGCCGAAACTGCAGGAGGGCCTGGCCGCCATCGAGCGCATGTACGAGCTGCTGGACGAAAAGCCTCGCATCGTCGATCCGCCGGGGGCCAAGCCGCTGCTGGTCGGCCGGGGGGCGATCCAATTCGATCACGTTAGCTTTGCTTATGGCGATGACGCAGCCGCGGTAATCGACTTCGCGCTGGATGTGCCGGGGGGCGCGACAGTCGCGCTGGTGGGTGCCTCGGGGGCGGGCAAATCGACCATCATCAATCTGGTTCCCAGACTGTACGACGCCACGGCCGGCGCGATCCGTATCGATGGCCAGGACGTACGCGGCGTGACCATCGCGTCCTTACGCGACGCTATTGCGCTGGTCAGCCAGGACGTCACTCTGTTCAACGACACAGTGCGGGCGAACATTGCGCTTGGCCGGCTGGACGCCAGCGAGGCGGATATCCGCGCGGCGGCCAAAGCGGCGGCGGCGGAAGAGTTCATCCTCGCCATGCCAAAGGGCTTCGATACCGTGATCGGCGACCGCGGCATGCGGCTGTCGGGCGGGCAGCGCCAGCGCCTGACTCTGGCCCGCGCCATCCTCCGCAACGCGCCGATCCTACTGCTGGACGAGGCGACCAGTGCGCTTGATACGCAGTCGGAACGTCTGGTGCAGGACGCCCTGGCGAAATTCAGTCGGGGGCGCACCACGCTGGTGATCGCGCATCGTCTGTCCACGGTGCAGAACGCCGATCTGATCTGCGTGATGGCCGAAGGCCGTATCATTGAATCCGGGCGGCACCGCGAGCTGATGGTGAAGGGCGGGGCTTATGCCGGGCTGGTGCGGCAACAGCAGTTTACCGAGGTGGGGTGACCTTCCCTCTCCCCCGCCACTTCGCGGGGGAGAGGGTGCCCGCCGAAGCGCCTTAGCGCTGAGGACTCAAGGGCGGGTGAGGGGCAGCCGCTTGCTCCGTACAGGTCGCGAGTAGGCCGGAGCAAGCCCCTGCCCCTCACCCGGCGCTGCGCGCCACCCTCTCCCCCGCGAAGTGGCGGGGGAGAGGGAAGACACTCACCCCACCGCTTTCATGCCACGCTCCACACCCGGGCGCGATCCGACGTCGCGGCGCCAGCGGGTGATGTGCTTGTACTGCGCGAATTTCTCGTGCTCGAAGGTTTCCGCCATCGGGAACGCCAGAATGTCGGCGAGCGAGAACTCGGCGCCGGCCAGCCACTTGTTGTGCGCCAGTTGATCGTCCATGTACTGATAAAGCTGGATGATGCGGTCTTTGATGATCGGACGCGCCTGCGGGATCTTGGGTTCGGCGCGCTCGGCCAGCATGAAGGCAAAGCCCATGCCCGGCGACAGATCGGTGGCCTGGAACATCAGCCACTCCATGACGCGCGCTTTCGACTGCGCTTCGGTCCCGCCGAGCTTGCCGGATTTGTCGGCACAATAGTGCATGATCGCCACGGTCTGCGTCAGCACGAAGGGGCCGCCTTTGGCGTCATTATCGACGATGGTCGGCATGCGGCCGGTCGGGTTCAATTTCAGGTACTCGGGCTTCTTCATATCGCCCGCTTTGAAATCGAGCTTCTTGACCTGGTAGGGCAGGCCGGTTTCTTCCAGCGTAATGGTGACGCGCTGCGCATTGGTGCCGCCGGCGATATAGGCATCGATCATATGAGTGCTCCTGCAATGTGGATCGTTGCAGCCGTTGTCTGCGGCTTTGGCGGCGATGGCAAGACCGCTCTTGCCTAAGGCGCGGCGGCGTATCAGTTTGCGCCGCATGACACAGACACACGATCCCATCATTCTCGGACTCGATATCGGCACCTCGGCCGTCAAGGCGGTGCTGGTCGACATGCGGCAGAGCGTGGTTGCCAGCGCCTCGTTGCCGCTGGAGATTTCGCGGCCCCACCCCGGCTGGTCCGAGCAGGACCCGCAGGCCTGGGTGGCCGCCACTCGCTCCGCGCTCGGCCAGCTGAAGGCTCAGGCCGCTGCCGCCTTCTCCCGGGTCCGCGCCATCGGCCTCAGCGGCCAGATGCACGGCGCGGTACTGGTAGACGGGCTTGGCGCGCCATTGCGGCCAGCCATCCTTTGGAACGACGCGCGAGCCGAGGCCGAATGCGCTGAAATGCTGGCGGCGTTTCCCGAGCTGCCGATGGTCGCCGGTGTGCCGCCGATGCCGGGCCTGACGGCGCCGAAACTGCTCTGGTTGAAGAAGCATGAGCCCGATGTGTTCCGCGCCATTCACAAGGTGCTGCTGCCGAAGGATTTTGTTCGTTTGGCGCTGACCGGCGAATATTGCACTGATATGTGCGATGCGGCCGCGTCCCTCTGGCTGGACGAGGCCAAGCGGGCGTGGTCGGAGCAGGCGGTGGCAGCGAGCGGCCTCACGCTCAGCCAGATGCCTCGCGTCATCGAAGGCACTGCGGTGTCGGGCCTCGTCCACCCCAATCTCTGCGCCGAATTCGGCTGGCAGCCTGGCGTGATCGTGGCCGGTGGCTCGGGCGATTCCGCCGCTGGCGCGGTCGGCCTCGGCGCGCTTGAGGATGGCGATGGCTACATCGCGCTCGGCACGTCGATCCAACTGTTCGTGTCGACGGCCACCTACCGCCCGCGCCCTGAAACCCTGGTGCATGCCTTTGCCCATTGCGTGCCCAACCGCTGGTTCCAGCAGGCCGCGATGCTGAATGGGGCGAGCGCGCTGGCCTGGTGGGCGGGGACGCTGGGACGCAGCGATGATATCGCGGGCCTGTTGCGCGAGGTGGAGGCGGCGGGGCCGGCACCGGAGGAGGTGCTGTTCCTGCCCTATCTCACCGGTGAACGGACCCCGCACAACAATGCCCAGGCCCGCGGTGTGTTTTTCGGCATGGGCGCAGGGACGACATCCCTCGACATGACGCGCGCGGTACTGACGGGCGTCGCCTACTCCATCCGCGAGGCGCGCGAGGTTTTGGCCGCCGCGGGCACACCGCTGACGTCGGTGGGCATCACCGGCGGCGGCGCGCGCAGCACGTTCTGGCTGCAGATGATCAGTGATGTGACGGGACTGGAGCTGTCGCTGATCGATGGCGCCGAGCTGGGGCCCGCGTTCGGCGCAGCGAGGCTGGCGCGGATCGCGCTGACGGGCGAGGCGGTAGCGGAGGTGTGTACCAAGCCGGCGGTGACGGCAATGTTCAGGCCGGATGCATCGAAGGCTGAAGCTTATGCCGAGGGGTTTTTGAGGTATCGTCGTCTGTATGCGGCACTGCGATCGGAGTTTGCCGCTACCTAAGGTAACCACAGGCAGTCATGGGTAGGGGCGACCCGTGGTCGCCCTCTAAGGACGTGCCGTGCAGCAAGAGGGCGACCGCGGGTCGCCCCTACCCATGACGCCTGCCCGTAGCTACTCCTCCATTGCCTCAAGCTCATCGATCAGCCGTTCGATTACGGACAATCCCATGTGCCAGAATTCCGGCTTGCTCGCATCGAGCCCGAATGGCGCCAATAGCTCCTTGTGGTGCTTGGTCCCGCCGGCCTGCAGCATGGCGAAGTATTTGTCGACGAAACCCTTATCCGCCTTCTCATAGACAGCATACAGAGAATTCACCAGGCAGTCGCCGAAGGCATACGCATAGACGTAGAACGGCGAATGAATAAAGTGCGGGATGTAGGCCCAGAAGGTCTCGTAGCCGGGTTTCAGATCCACGGCCGGGCCGAGGCTCTCGGCCTGCACTTCCATCCACATCTTGCCGAGCGCATCGCTCGTCAGTTCGCCCTCGCGGCGTGCCAGATGTACCTTGCGCTCGAAGGTATAGAACGCCACCTGGCGCACCACAGTGTTGATCATATCCTCTACCTTGGAGGCGATCAGGGCCTTCTTCTCGCGCTTGTCCTTGGCTTTCGCCAGCAGCGCCTTGAAGGTCAGCATCTCGCCGAAAACGGATGCGGTTTCGGCCAGCGTCAGCGGCGTTGGCGCCATCAAGGGCCCTTGCGCATTCGCCAGCACCTGGTGCACGCCGTGGCCGAGTTCATGCGCCAGCGTCATCACGTCCCGCGCCTTGCCCTGGTAATTGAGCAGCACATAAGGATGCGCCGAAGGCACCGTCGGATGGGCGAAAGCGCCCGAGCGCTTGCCCGGCCGCACCGGCGCGTCAATCCAATTCTTGTCGAAAAATTCGCCCGCGATATCGGCCATTCTCGGCGCGAAGTTACGGTAAGCTCCGAGCACTGTGCTCTTGGCCTCATCCCAGGCGATGGTGCGCTCGGGACGGTCCGGAAGCGGCGCATTGCGATCCCAGTGGCTGAGCTTCTTCATGCCCATCCACTTCGCCTTCATGGCGTAGTAGCGATGCGCGGTAGCCGGATACTTCGTTCGCACCGCTTCCACCAGCGCGGCCACCACTTCTGGCTCGACCGCGTTGGAGAGATGACGCGCATCGGCCACATCCTTGAAGCCGCGCCAGCGATCGGAAATCTCCTTGTCCTTGGCCAGCGTGTTGGTCACCAGTGTGAACAGCCGCGCATTTTCGTCCAGCACGTCGGCGATCGCTTCGGCTGCGGCACGGCGTTTGGGCTCGAGCGAACTCGACAGCAGGTTGAGCGTCGGCTCCAGCGTCAACTCTTCGCCGTCGACCACGAAGGTCAACCCGGTCATGGTCTCGTCAAAGAGCCGGTTCCACGCGCCGCGGCCGGTCTGGTATTTCTCGTGGAACAGTTCCTCCAGTTTGTCGTCGAGTTGATAGGGTTTTTCACGCCGCAGATCCTCGATCCATGGGCGGTAGTGATTGAGCGCGGGCTCGCCCGCCATGGCCTTTTCGATCACGGCGTCGTCGATGCGATTGAGTTCCAGCGTGAAGAACAGCATGTCAGTGCCGATGTTGGTCAGCCGCTCCTGCATGTCGCCGAAGAATTTTGCGTTCACGGGGTTGGCCGTATCGCCGAAGTAAAGCAGGCCGGCGTAGGAGCCGATGCGGCCGAGCATGTCCTGGAGTTTTTCGTAACTGCGGATGGTGGCGGCAAGGCCCTTGGGATCTGTGGCGGCGAGTTCGGCGAGCTTGCCCTGGCAGTGCGCCTTGAGCGCGCGTGCGCCGGTACTGCCGGCTTCCAGGTCGCGAATAAGTTCGGGCGCCTCCGCCCCGGAGTACAGATCCGACAGCTGCCACTCCGGCATCACGCCGAGTGTGGTGTCCACGGATTTTCCGGTCTCGGTCACGGCGGCGAAGATCGGGTTGTTCAGCTGTGAGCGGATCATCTCTGTCGTGTTCCCTGTGCAAAATCTCGACGCTTGTTCCTCCTCTCCCCCAACGCCTCTTCGCGTTGGGGGAGAGGAGACCGCGTCTCGCAGCGCATTTCAGCGCAAGAGCCACGCGGTCGGTGAGGGGCAGGAACTGGCTCCGTCTATCGTCGGACCAGGAGCACATCCATCTGTCCGGACTCCCAGCTGCCCCTCATCCGGCGCTACGCGCCACCTTCTCCCCTCGCCAAGAAGCGAGGGGAGAAGAGGTCCGCACCGCCGTTCGTTCCGCCCCGGAGGTAGCCCGCTTTGGCGCCCCATTCAAGGCGACCCATCACCCCGCCACTGTCTTATTTCGCGACAACCCGCAAAAAAGACGCACACCTCAACGGCTTGTTTACCGTTGCAGGTCAATATGATCCCAAGTTCAGCCGGTCGTTTACCGGCGCTACGGGGGCATGTCGGCTCCCGGTTCCGGTGGTTGGTAGCGTAGAGTTGAGTGGCCCCATGGCACAGCGCGTTCTTGTTGTAGATGACGATCCGATTCAGCGCCGCATTCTGGAAGAGACCCTGAAGCGCTGCGGTTACGAGACCCGCTCGGTCGCCGGTGGCGAACAGGCGTTGACGGTTCTCGAAGGCCCGGAAGCGGCCCAATTCTCCCTCGTTCTGCTCGATATGGTAATGCCCGGCATGGATGGCATGGCCGTGCTGGAGCGGCTGCGCCGGCTGGCCGTAATGCCGCCGGTGATCGTGCAATCTGCCCACGGATCGATCGACAGCGCCATCAACGCCATGCGGGCGGGCGCCGTCGACTACGTGATCAAGCCGGTGAGCCCGGAGCGGCTGGAAGTTTCCATCAAGAATGCCTTGAAGATCGAAGCGCTCGCGGTGGAAATCACCCGTATCAAGCGCAAGGCCGAGGGCACGCTCGGTTTCGGCGACCTGATCGCCCATGGCGAGGTGATGGCGCGCGTCGTCAACCTCGGCAAGCGCGCGGCCGGGTCGAACATCCCGGTGCTGATCGAAGGCGAAAGCGGCGTCGGCAAGGAGCTGATCGCCCGCGCCATCCAGGGCGAGAGCGACCGCAAGGGCAAGCCGTTCGTGGTCGTCAACTGCGGCGCGATCCCCGAGAACCTGGTCGAGAGCATCCTGTTCGGCCACGAGAAGGGCTCGTTCACCGGCGCCACCGACAAGCGCATCGGCAAGTTCCAGGAGGCCGACGGCGGCACGCTGTTCCTCGATGAGGTCGGCGAGCTTACCCTCGATGTGCAGGTGAAACTGCTGCGCGCGCTGCAGGAAGGCGAGATCGATCCCGTCGGCTCCAAGCGCCCGGTCAAGGTCAACTTCCGGCTGATTTCGGCGACCAATCGCGACATGATCCAGCAGGTCAAGGACGGCAAGTTCCGCGAGGATCTCTATTATCGCCTGAACGTGTTCCCGGTCTGGGTGCCACCGTTGCGCCAGCGTCTCAGCGACGTTCCCGAACTGGCCCGTCACTTCCTGACGCAGTTCGCCGCCGAGGAAGGCAAGCGCATCTCGAACATCGACGACGACGCAATCGAACTGCTGACCACCTACACTTGGCCCGGCAACGTGCGCCAGCTGGAGAACGCAGTGTTCCGCGCCGTGGTGCTGGCCGATGGCGACAGCCTGACAGTGGCCGAGTTCCCGCAGATCGCTACCCACGTCGAGGGCTTCCGCGCCGAGATCCCGGCCGCGCCAGCGATGCCCGGCAAGAAGCCGGCCTTCGAAGGCCCGGTTGTTCTGGGGGCAGAGGGTATTGTTCCGCGCACAGTGGAATTCATGCAGGTTCCCGGCCTGGCCATGCTTGGCCTGCCGATCGAGACCGAGGAAGGCGAGATCCGCTCGCTGGAATCGATCGAGGCCGACATGATCCGCCTGGCGCTCGCGCGCTATCGCGGCCACATGACCGAGGTTGCCAAGCGCCTGAAGATCGGCCGCTCCACGCTCTATCGCAAGATGCGCGATTATGGGCTGGAAGAGCGGGTGAACTGAGCAACTGACGGTGTCCAAAATGCAAAACGCCCGCGCCGATCATGGCGCGGGCGTTTCTCATTTCAATTGCTCGCCGCTATGAGCGCGAGGTTTCCATGTCGCGGGCGCGGGCTGGCTTATGAGCATCGCGGCGCGGCTCGGAGGGACGGCGCAGGAACGGCACGCTTGAGAGATCGCTGCCCTTGCCGCTGTTCGTTGGCTGACGATCGGATCCACGCGCATTCTGCGGACGACGGTCGCCGCCCTGGTGACGCTCGCCTGCGGGACGCTCGCCGGGGCGATTGGCTGGACGGCGCTGAACAACCGAACGCTCGGCCTGATCCTGATGCTTGGCCTGATGGGCGGGACGCTCGGCGCGGTCCGCATTGCGCGGGGCGGCCGGACGATCCGCACGGTTCTCGGCCCGATGCTCGGGACGCGGCGCACGATCTTCGGGACGCTGACGACGCTCACCAGCGCCGGCACCGGGTCGACCCTGGCTGCGCGGACGCTGCTCGCGGGCGCCTTCGCCGGCACCTGCGCCAGCGCTCGCACCACGGCGGCCTGCGCCACCGGGACGGCCGCGGCCTGCGCCGGGACGTCCGCCACGCGGCTCGCGATCGGCCGGCATCGGGGTTTTATCGGCATCGAGGCTGGCGTCGTTGCGACGATCCTCGGCCGTGATCTGCTGACGGGTCAGCCGCTCGATATCGCGCAGCTGGCCACGTTCGCCGCTATCGACCAGCGAAATCGCACGTCCGGTTGCGCCGGCGCGGGCGGTACGGCCGATGCGGTGGACGTAGCTTTCGGGAACATCCGGCAGCTCGAAGTTGATGACGTGGCTGACCAGATCGACGTCGATGCCGCGAGCGGCGATGTCGGTGGCGACCAGCACGCGGATGTGCGCCTGCTTGAACGCGCGCAGGGCCTGCTCGCGCTGGTTCTGGCTCTTATTGCCATGGATGGCGGCGACTTCGATGCCGGCGCCTTCCAGATGCGCCGCGACCTTATCGGCGCCGCGCTTGGTGCGCGTAAAGACCAGTGTGCGGGTGAGATCGGCGTCCTTGAACAGATCGACCAGCAGCGCGCGCTTCTTGTTGGCTTCGATGTGGATGACGCTCTGCGTCACGCGCTCGACAGTCGTTGCAGCGGGAGCGACTGAGACCTTCTTGGGATCGCGGAGCAATTCGCCGGCGAGCTTGCCAATTTCCGTCGGCATGGTGGCCGAGAAGAACAGGTTCTGGCGCTTGGTCGAAAGCTTGGACACAATGCGCCGGATCGGCGGCAGGAAGCCGAGATCGAGCATCTGGTCGGCCTCGTCGAGCACGAACATTTCCGTGCCTTTGAGGTCGCAGTTGCCCTGCTGGATGTGGTCGAGCAGGCGGCCAGGGGTGGCCACCAGGACGTCGACGCCGCGCGCCAGCATATTGCGCTGCGGGCCGTGCGCCACGCCGCCAAACACGATGCCGACGGTGACGCCGACATGGCGGCCGTAGGTTTTGAAGCTCTCGGCGATCTGGCTGGCCAGTTCACGGGTGGGGCTGAGAACGAGAACGCGGGCGCCCTTGCGCATGGCCGGGATTTTCTCGGCGGCGAGGCGGTGCAGGATGGGGAGTGCGAAAGCGGCTGTTTTGCCGGTGCCGGTCTGGGCGATTCCCAGCAGGTCAACGCCGGACATCACGATCGGAATGGCCTGGGCCTGGATCGGAGTCGGAGCGGTATAGCCTTCTTCGGTCAGCGCCTTGATGAGTCCGGGCGCCAGGCCGAGGTCGATAAAATTGGTCAAATGAGTGCTTTCTGATGTGAGCACGCGCCAAACATGCGGGGCGTAAGCGCATTTGCGCAACGCAAAACCGCAGACACGGGCTCGTCTTTGAGACGGCCCCGCGTGTTCTGGGCTATCGGTTGGGGAGTCTTTCAGGGCGCTCAACAGAGAGGACGAATTGGGTTGGAAACCCGTAACCTGTCCCTACACGCGGCTGGAGCACCGGAAATCGCTCGTCCGAGCGATGCCGGTGTATCTCATGATGCACTGCACAAAGTCAAGCAGGGATTTGAGGGAAATTGTGTTGCGATGCAGCAAATTCCAATGTCGAGGGTTGCACCTCTTCTCCTCTCCCCCAACTTTGGGGGAGAGGATGTCGCCCGGAGCGCCAGCGACGGAGCCAGCGACAGGTGAGGGGCTGCAGCTTGCTCCGTGTACGTGGCGGAAAGGCCCGAGCACGCCGCTGCCCCTCACCGACCGCGTAGCTCTTGGCTCCCAAGCGGTCGCCTGCGAGACGCGGTCTCCTCTCCCCCTAAGCAGGGGGAGAGGAGAGGCCTGTCTTTTCCTCTCCCCCAACATTGGGGGAGAGGATGTCGCCCGAGCCGTTAGGCGAGGAATCAGCGACAGGTGAGGGGCAGCAGCTTGCTCCGTACGCGTGGCACCAAGTGTCGAGCAAGCGGCTGCCCCTCACCGACCGCGTGGCTCTTGCGCTGAAACGCGCTGCCCATTTGCTTTTCCGCCTCCGCGCAGGAGACGCGGTCTCCTCTCCCCCTCGCTGAAAAAGCGACGGGGAGAGGAGGGCTCCATCGCTCCGTGCACGGCTGTTCACATCTGCCCCTTCAATACGCCTGCATCGTCTTGGTCTTGTGTTCTCCCGCTTTCATGGCCTTCCGGTTCTTGTTCCAGTTGGCCTCGTCGTCGAGCTTGCCGGCATCGCTGCGGAACTGTTTTGCGATTGGCGCAGCGGCGGCGACGCCCGAACTGGCAGCCTGCTGGTCTAGCTGCTCCGCATACCCGTTCAACAGCTTCTTGGCATCCTCGACCTGCCCCTTGTCACGCAACTGCACGGCCTCTTCGTGCACCTCGTTGGCCAGTTGCGTGGTGATCTCGCCCATCACCGCCTTGTTCAGACTGGCCTGCTCGTCGGCGGCCTTCGGCGTGATGCGCACCGACACCTGCGAGCGATCCGTAAGGCGCTTGGCCTCGCCAAACGCGCTGTAGCTCAATTCGACATCGGCCACCGATAGATCGCCAGCTTCCGCACCGGCCGGCACCTCCAGTTCGAGCACGGCATATTTCTGCTGCTTGCCGTAGATCTGGTTGAGACGGAACGTCACCACGCCATCCTTGATCTCGGCTTCACGGCCCAGAATGCGCGTTGGCTTGAACCCCTTGTGGCAGTCGATGCGGATGATCAGATCGTGCGCGACCACCGAGAGCACAGTGCCGAATTCCTTGTTGAAGATGTCGACCAGCTGATCCGAACGCTCGACGAAGGCGTGGTTGCCATCCGAGGCATAGGCCAGCTTGGTCATGAGGTCTTCGTTGTAGCCCAGGCCCAGCCCGATGGTGGTGATGCTGATGCCCTTGGCCGCCGCCTTCTGGCCGAGCGCAGCGACTTCGGACGGGCTGGACGGGCCGACATTGGCGAGCCCGTCCGAAATCAGGATCAGGCGGTTGACGCGGCCACGGTCCAGGTACTTCGAGATCTGGCGGATGCCTTCCTCGGTACCCGCATACAGCGCTGTGTTGCCATCGGCTGTCAGCTTGTCGATGACGCGCGAGATGCGGCCGTGGTCGGTGACATGCTGCGCCGGAAACAGAACGTCAACGTCATGATTGAACGCGACCACCGAGGCGACGTCGTTTTCGCTCAGGCGCTCCAGCGCCATGGTGGCACCGTCCCGCGCGCGGCCGATCTTGTTGTCGTCCTCCATCGAGCCGGAGCGGTCGATGACCAGGCCAACGTTGGCGGAGGCGCGTTTGCCCTCCTTGGCCAGCGCCAGTCCTTCCAGCGAAATGCGCAGATAGACACGCTTGCCCGACGCAGCGACCACGGCCGACTGGCCGAGCTGGGCGTCGAGTTTGACGGTGTTGGCGTGAGCAGATGGCATTGTGGCTATGGCAGCAGTTAGGGCCGCCGCCACGACGGCCAGGGATTTCATCATCGAGAGACCTCCGCTTGGGGTTACGGTGTGCTCGACTGTTCGCTTACTTGCTGGCCGAATTGCGATGGAAGTGTGCAGATACCTTGTATCATCCTATTGATGGGATTGAGTATTTATCGGCCATGGCGGCGCTAGCCTCGCTCCGATCGGTTGCGAGGCGGTCGTTGACGAAACGCAGCGCCCGTTGATCCAGGCGCCGAATCACTCGATAGCAAGAGCATGTCCACACTGCGCAAGCCTACGCTGGTCGTGACCGATTCGCCGTTTTCCGGCGGCGCTCACAGCTTGTTGGACCTGGACGACCAACTCGCCGAGTTGCGCCGGGACTACCTGCACGACTGGGCGATCGTGAAACGGGCGCGCTTCAACGCGGCCAAGCGCTATGAGCGCAAACAGCAGGCCAGCAACCTCGCCTTTGCCACCCTGGGCGTTGTCGGATTTATGCTGCCCTATTTCCTACTCAACTTTCACGAGTTGCTGAGCGCGGCCACGCACAAACTGCTCGATTTCGTCGGCTATGCGACCGGATTGTTCGCACTGGTCATCGGCCTGGTCGAGCTGGCCAGGGGCTATGAGTCCATGGCGCGGCGTCTCAACACCAGCGCCCTGGAAGTGAATTCGGTACGGCGACGCTTGCGCGCGGCAAACCGGATCGATCAGGACACGCTCAATCACCTGGTGGCGGAATACGAAGCGGCGCTCGAGCGCTGCGATATCAATCACGACGACATCGACCGGGAGATCGCGCAAGCGCAGCAGTCTGACCATGAGACGCGGTCGTCCCCGCAGCCTCAGCACCTGCGCAAACTTTCCCGGCTGAAATGGCGCGAGTTCATGCAGATCTGGGGGATGTATCTGTTCATCCTGCCGCTGCCGGCGATCTGCGCGCTGTTTGTGTGGTTTGCCTTGTGACGGGAGCGGACGTCGTAGCGTAGGGGCGGCTTGCGGCCGCCCTCTTGCAATGATCGCGTGATAGAGGGCGGCCGCAAGCCGCCCCTACGCAATAATCAGCCGTCGGCACAAATCGACAGGTTACGCAGCCTTCTTCAACAGATTGCGGTTGATCAGGCTTTCCGCGATCTGCACGGCATTGAGCGCCGCGCCTTTGCGCAGGTTGTCCGAGACGATCCACAGGCTCAGCCCGTTGTCGACGGTCGAATCCTCGCGGATGCGGCTGATGTAGGTGGCGTACTCGCCGACGCTTTCGACCGGCGTCATGTAGCCGCCCGCTTCGCGCTTGTCGTAGACCATGCAGCCGGGCGCCTCGCGCAGGATATCGCGCGCCTCGTCGGCCGTGATCGGGTTCTCGAACTCGATGTTCACAGCCTCGGAATGGCCCACGAACACCGGTACGCGCACGCAGGTCGCGGTCAGCTTGATCTTGGGGTCGAGGATCTTCTTGGTCTCGACCATCATCTTCCATTCCTCTTTTGTGTAACCGTCTTCCATGAAGACGTCGATGTGAGGAATGACGTTGAAAGCGATCTGCTTGGAGAACTTCTTGGCCGCGTATTCGACGCCGGGCACATACTTGGACTTGGTCTGGTCGAACAGCTCGTCCATGCCCTCCTTGCCGGCTCCGGATACGGACTGATAGGTCGCCACCACTACGCGCTTGATCTTGGCGTGATCGTGCAGCGGCTTCAGCGCCACCACCAGCTGGATGGTCGAGCAGTTCGGATTGGCGATGATCATCTTCTTCTTGTAGCCGCTCACCGCATCCGGATTGACCTCGGGCACCACCAGCGGCACCTCCTGGTCGTAGCGCCAGCAGGACGAGTTATCGATCACGATGGCGCCCATCTTGCCGATCTTGGGGCTCCAGACCTTGGAGACCTCCGAACCGGCCGACATCAGGCAGAGGTCCACCTTCGAAAAATCGAACTGATCCAGGTCCTGGCATTTCAGGGTTTTGTCGCCGTAGGACACCTGGGTTCCGACCGAGCGGCGCGACGCGATGGCGTGCACGACGCTGGCGGGGAACTTGCGCTCCTCGAGAATGTTCATCATCTCGCGGCCTACGTTACCCGTAGCGCCGACAACTGCGACCCGATAGCCGTTCTGGCTCATAGATGAGGTGTCCTTTCGAGCGCTTCCGGAAAAGTGGACGCCGGTTTTCCGACCAGAAGCGCGACCAAGATAAGTCAGGCGTTCATAGAGCGGCGATGAGATAGCTGATTGCGTTGGGCGTGCAATGGATTTGTTGGCCGTAGATCGGGTAGAGCGCGTCAGCGAGACCCGACAGCCACAACCGCTGCCCGTGGAGCATTAAACGGGGACAGTTTACTTATATCGCGCCGAAGGGCCGTGGTGGCTCGAGCAGCGTGTCAGCGATATAAGTAAACTGTCCCCGTTTAATGCCCATTGCCCACCTTTTTACAGCCCAAGCATGTCGGCGATCGAATACAACCCCGGCGGCTGTCCCCGCGCCCAGAGCGCCGCCTTCACCGCACCGCGCGCGAAGATGCCCCGGTCGGTTGCCTTGTGGGTGATCTCGATACGTTCGTTCTCACCCGCGAATATCACCGTGTGTTCGCCGACCACGTTGCCACCGCGTAAGGTCGCAAAACCGATCGAACCGCGTTCGCGCGGGCCGGTGTGACCGTCGCGCGAGCGCACCGAGTGCTTGGCCAGATCGATCCCGCGCCCCTCGGCCGCAGCCTGGCCGAACATCAGCGCCGTGCCCGAGGGCGCGTCCACTTTATGCTTGTGGTGCATCTCGACGATCTCGATATCGAAATCCTCATCCAGCGCGGCGGCGATCTTGCGGGTGAGGCCGGCCAAGAGATTGACACCGAGGCTCATGTTGCCGGCCTTCACGATGCGCGCTTTCTTGCCGTAGCCGGCGATTTTCTTGTCGTCCTCGGCCGTGAAGCCGGTGGTGCCGATGACATGCACAATGCCAGCCTTTGCGGCAGCGGCTGCGACTTGCAGCGAGGCCAGCGGCGTCGAGAAATCCAGCACGCCATCGACTTGGCCTGCGACCGCGGCGAAATCGTCAGTAATCGGCACAGTCAGTTTCCCGACCCCCGCCAGCAGCCCCGCATCCTGGCCCAGCGCAATCGACCCCGGCATCTCGATGGCCGCGCCGACGCTGCAGCCCTGAACGTCCTTCACGGTACGGATGAGTGTCAGGCCCATGCGGCCAGCTGCGCCGATCACGGCCAGCTTCATATCGGTCATGGATTGCGCCCCTCCATGGGCACTGGATCGAGTTCGGGAAGTCAGCCTATCACACTTCCAGATCGACGATCACCGGGACATGATCGGAGGGCTGCTCCCAGCCGCGCGCATCCTTGAGCACGGTCATGGCGGTGGCCTTGGCGCTGGCTTGTCTGTTTAGCCAGACGTGATCCAGCCGGCGGCCCTTGTCGGCTGACTTCCAGTCGGCGCTGCGATAGCTCCACCAAGTATAGAGTTTATCGCTGGCGGGAACGAAACCGCGCATCACGTCGCCCCAGTTGCCGGCCGCCATGACGTTCGCAACGGCCTCGACCTCAACCGGCGTGTGGCTGACGATGCCGAGCATCTTCTTGTGCGACCAGACATCGTGCTCTAGCGGGGCGACGTTCATGTCGCCGACCGCCACCCGGTTGATGCCACCCTCTGCGCCGTCCGACATCCACTTCGCCATGCCTGCGAGGTAGTCCAGCTTCTGCCCGAACTTGGCATTCACGTCGCGGTCCGGCTCGTCGCCGCCCGACGGGACATAGAAATTGTCGACCACCAGGCCCCTGTGCCTGGCCTTGGGCACCACATTGACAGCCAGATGCCGCGACTCGCCCGTTCCGTTGAGATCATGCCGGACGATCTCGGTCAGCGGAAAGCGGGAGACCGTGGCGACGCCGTGATAGCCCTTCTGGCCGTGGACGACGGCATGCCGATACCCCGCCGCCGCGAAAGCCTCGCGCGGGAACAGATCGGTCTCGCATTTGATCTCCTGCAGGCAGAGCACGTCGGGCGCATGCTCCTTCAGCAACCGCTCGACCAGCGCAATGCGTAGCCGCACGGAGTTAATGTTCCAGGTTGCGAGGCGGAGTTTCATGATGTCACGCGGGTTGGTGGGAGACGGCGGACATCCATGCCACAAAAGAAAAAGGCGTCCAACCCGGAGGTTGGACGCCTACTGCGCTTGTCGCGCAAGAGCGCCGGGAGGGGGCCGGCGCTGGCAGGCGCATCATCGGTTAGACGGGGGGGCACTACCGATGGTCGATGCGCTTGCGATACGTCTAAAATAGGCTGACGCCTTCCAATTTCAAGTGCGGACCCAGAAGATCACAAACAGTTGACTTGCTAAGGACCAATCCAGATCATCTCAGGTTGAGTGATTCGAAATCTCCGCAATCAGTGCTTGTTTTTGGTCGCTTCGAGCTCCAACGGGGCGTTCTCGAAGTACTTCGGGTCAGCCGGCTGGTCGCGGACCAGATTGGCGATCTCGACCCGGGTGTTGTCGCCTTGCGGGCCGGCAATCACCCACTCTTTCAGCTCGATTTTTCCCTCAGTTCTCACGAAGAATAACTGGATCTGCCCCTGGTTGTCCGAGGCTTTGTCCTGCAACGTCATGGTCACGAGGTCTTCGGTGGCGGTTAGTTCCTTGATGTCGGCATCACGCGTCAGGTTGACGTCCTTGGCCAGCAGCAGGCGGAATGGCGTTGAGTCCACCGAATACCGGTCGGCATGCTTGAGGTCGTAGTCCTCGAACGACAAGGTCTCGCCGTCCGATAAAATGACCAGCTGGCTGGGCGAGCCGTAGACAAAGCGGAATTTGCCGGGGCGCTTGAGGTAGAAGTCGCCCTTCTGTTGCAGCTGTTCGGCATCGGTCTGCAGGAATTTGCCGCGTAACTCGTTGATGCCGTTGAAATAGGCGTTGATCTCGGTCATCGCGGCCGCTTGAACTTCGTCCATCTGGATGTTGCCGGCAGGTCCGGTCTGGGTGCCGACGCTGGCGCCCCAGCCCGCGCCACCCACGGCCTTGCCTGCGTCGGTGGCCGGTGCTTTCGCGGCGGGATTGGCCGGGGTCGCAGGAGCAGCCGGAATAGCGGGCGTATCGGCAGCATGAGCCCGGCTGGCGTGACCCACAATTGCAACACCGGCCAAAGCGGCGCTCAATACCAAGAGGCGAAAAGTCTGTCCCGCAGCGCTCATGCGACCTTGCTCCAGTGATGAAGGGTTTTGGCGAACGAAGGCCCTCTTCGGCCCGCCTGCAACTCGAAATCCCATCGCTGGCTGTTCCACGCAAATATGTGTCAAATTAGGCGGATGCGGTGCGGCCCAGCAACACGGGACGGCGGCCCTGCTCGTCGGGCTCCGAAGCGACCAGTCCGGTTTCCTGCATGCGGCCCATCAAGTCGTTGGCCACGCCATAGGCCAGGCCAAGCCGCGCCCTGAGATCGGCCACCGACATGCCGCCCTGCTGGATGGTGAGGCTGACGGCCTGCTGATAGGTCTCGGTGTCCACCGAGGACTTCGCCTGCGGGGTCATGGCGTGACCAATGGCCGGCTCGTAATTGGACGGGCCCTGGCGGCGGATGGCTTCAACCACCTTGGCGACGTCACGCTCGCCCAGCATTGGCGCTTGGCCGCGCGCAGGAGCGCCACCACAGCCGAACAGCAGATCGCCCGCACCCAACAGCAGTTCCGCGCCGCCATCGTTTATGGCCATACGGCTTTGCGCCCTGGTGGGAAGCTTGAAGGTCAGCCGCGCCGGCAGGTTGGCGCGCAAGCCGGCCGACAGTTTGTCCGAGTTGACCCGTCCGGTCGAAGCGACGATGTGGATGCCAGCCGAGCGCGCCATCTGGCCGAGGCGCTGCAGCGACTGATCGGCCTCCTCGCCCGCGCCCTGCAGCAGCAGCTCCAAATCGTCCACGGCCACGACGATATAGGGCATCGCCTTGGGGGCAAAGCTCTCTTCTTCATAGAGAGCCCGGCCGGTGCGACGGTCAAACCCGGTCTGCACCTGGCGCTTGAAGCCGGTGCCCTGGCGCAACGCATTGCGCACGGCATTGTTGTAAGTGCCGATGCCGCGCAGGTTCAGCTTGGCCATTACCTTCAGGCGCTCTTCCATCTCGGCCACGCACCACGAAAGGGCCGAACTGGCCTGGGCCGCATCGCTGAGCACCGGCGACAACAGATGGCTGACGCCATCGAAACCGCGATGATCGACGCCCTTGGGATCGATCACCAGCAGGCGCAGCTCTTCCGGCGTCAGCCGCACCAGCAGCGACAGCAGCATGGCGCTGAGCGCGGTGCTCTTGCCGGAACCAGGCTCGCCCGTGACCAGCAGGCCAGGCAGTTGCGCCAGATCGGAGATGATCGGCTGCCGGTCGACGCCCATACCCAGCGCCAGCGGCAAGGCATGCAGATTGTGGCGGTAGGAACGGGTTTCCATCAGGCCGCGCAACGAAATGTGCTCGTGCCGTTCGTTCGGCAATTCGATGCCGATGGAGCTGCGGCCAGGGATCGCGGATACACGTGCCGTCGTAACGCCGAGCGAGCGGGCGATATCCTCGGCCAAGCCGATGACGCGCGTCAGTTTCACGCCGGCCGCCGTCTCCAGTTCGTAATGCGTGATGCCGGGACCGGGCAGCACACTGATGATCTTGCCACGCACGCCGAAGTCGGCAAGCACATCCTCCAGCCGGCGCGCGGCCGCGACCAGCTCGGCGTTGTTGCTCTCGGGGCGGAGATTTTTGGCCTCGGTCGGGGCGAGCAGCGTCACCGAAGGCAGCCGATAGATGCTGGACACTTCTTTCCAGGTGCGCACGCTGCCGGTGGCCAGATCGTCGGCGACCGGGGCTTCGGTCTTGAAATGGCGCGGCACAGGAGCGGGACCAGCTGGCGCAGGGGCTGCGACGGCGGCGGCCACGGCCGACATGGCAGCTTGTTGCACCACAATCGTCGCGGGCTGATCAATCGCCTGCTGCGCAACGGCGGTGGCGGTCGCCTTTGCGGTCGCGCTGGCGACAGCTTCGCCGGCACGCTCCAGGAACGTGCGCCAGCCGGGCCAGGCCGGGGGCTCGCCTGTCATGGCGGTATCATCGGTGTACGGCTCGGCGGCCTTGGGCTTGGGCGCAAAACGCTGTGCCATGCGGCGGCTTTGCTCGTCGTCATCGTCCGGCATGTCGTCGTAGGGGACGTGCATGGGCATGGCGGCGTCGTCGGCCAGATCCTCGGGAACGGCAGCTGACGGACTTGCGGCCTCAGGCTCCGCCATGGGCACGAAGGCAGGGGCCTGTCCTGCGTGCGGCGAGGCCATGCCAACGCTGGGCTCATCGCGATCTGGCCTTGCCGGGGAGCGCGGCCGATCGACATCCGGCGCGAACCCCAGTTCGCCATCCCAGTTGACGGTGGTCTCTTCAGTGTCCGGCTCACGGCCGAAGTCCCAAACAGAGGACTTTTCGGTTTTTTGGCTCGGCCCCAAGCTGGGTTCGGCTGCGGCCGCATCTTCTTGCACGCCCGGTGCGTAGCAGCGGACGGACAAGCCGAACAGCACCGCCGCAAGCACGGCAAAGCCAAGCCCGCCGATCACACCGGCTTGCTCCGGCCCCGCCGCCGACAGCAGCATCCGTGCCAGTCCGAGACCCTGGTCGCCGAGCACGCCACCCATGCCGCGTGAGAACGGCCAGGCTCCGGGCGCCGGCAGCGCAGCCAGCGCACAAGCCGATATTAGCGCCGCCGAGGGCCACAGCAGCATGCGGCGGAATGGCCGGTGCAGCGGCCGCCGCGACAGCTGGTCGAAGGCCCAGAAGGTGGGAATGGAGAAAAGGATGGTCGCGCCAAAGCCGAGGCTTTGCAACAGCATATCGGCGGCCTGTCCCGGCAGCCGGCCAATCAGATGGGTGAGGAAACCGCCGCCGGTTGCGGCCGTGTCAGCAGTGGGCAGCTCCCAGGATAGGAGGCCGAGCCAGCCCAGTCCCATCAGTCCGAGGAGCACGGCGCCCGAGAGCCGGCGCAGCCATCCGCGCAGTCCGCTGCCGAGATCTTCGGGCAGGAACTCCCTGTGACGTCTGTCGCTGTGCAACACACTCGCGGACACGGGAACACTACTTTAAGCAACTGACCACACGCACAAGCGCCTCCCTGGTTTGAGCAAGGTCCTGGACGAGTGCGATGCGGATATAGGCCGAGCCCGGATCCATGCCCTCGCCGACCTGTGCCGTCAGGTAAGCTCCAGGGACGACTTTGACACCCGCGGCTTTCCAGAGTGTTACCGCGGCGGCCTCTCCGCCCCCGAATTGGGTCATTTTGAGCCAAAGAAAGAAGCCGCCCGCTGGCCGCACGTTGCCGAAGCGGTTGCCAAGGATCGCAGCGGCGGCATCGAATTTGGCGGTGTAGAGCGCGCGATTGGCCTCGACATGGGTTTCGTCTTTCCAGAGGGCCGTACTGGCGGCCTGGATGGGCAACGGCACTTGCGGCGCGGCGACATTGCGGAACTGGCTGAAGCGCTTGAGAAAGGCCGGATCGCCAGCGCAGAAACCGGAGCGCAGACCTGGAACGCTGGAGCGCTTCGACAGCGAGTTGAGCACGACCAGATTGGCCAGGCTGCCAGTTCCGAGCGCGACTTCCAACGCACCGACGGGCGGGCGGTCGCAGTAAATCTCGGAGTAGCACTCGTCCATCAGCAGGATGAAGTTGTACTTGCGCGCCAGAGCCAGCGCCCGCAACAGGTAGGTTGCATCCGCCACTGCGCCTTGCGGGTTGGCAGGCGAGCAGAGGTAGAACGCGACCGTGCGGTTCAGGACTTCGGGCCGGGCTTCGAGGGCATCGAGATCGGGAAGGAAACTGGTGTGTTCGTGCGCATCCAGCATGATCGGCTCGCCGCCCGCAGCCAGGGCCGCGGCCAAATAGGCCTGATAGAACGGGTTCGGCATCAACACGGCGGGGCGATGCAGTTTCTCGCGCCGGTCGATAGCCGGGAAGATGGCGTTGACCAGCCCCTCGCGCGACCCGTTCAGCGGTAGGACGTGCTGCTCGGGATCGATCCTGTCACTGACATTGTAGCGCTGGCCAATCCAATCGGCGACGGCGCCGCGCAACTCCGGTGTGCCGTTGATCGGCGGATACTTGCCAAAGCCCGCGCTGGCCTTGGCCAGTTCCTCCATGACAAACGGCGGGAACGGATGTTTCGGCTCGCCGATCGAGAGATCGATCAACGGCATGGCGGGCGGGTGCTGTTCGAGCAGCGCGCGCAACCGCGCGAACGGCGAGTGGATGGCGGAGGCGAGAATGTCTTGACCCATCTAATTGACCTTTGCGCTGCCTTGCTCGGCGGCCGGTGGAGCGAAGAACATCCTCTCCCCCAACGCCTCTTCGCGTTGGGGGAGAGGAGACCGCCCCTCGCAGCGCGTTTCAGCGCAAGAGCTGGGCGGTCGGTGAGGGGCAGCTGCTTGCTCCGTCCCCGTCGCACCAAGGACGGAGCAAGCAGCTGCCCCTCACCCGCCGCTGCGCGGCACCCTCTCCCCCGCGAAGTGGCGGGGGAGAGGGAAATCACGTCCGCGCCGGATCAGTCCGCTCCCTGAGCAATCCCTCTTGTGCGACGGATGCCACAAGCACGCCTTCCCGGTTGAAAAAGCTCCCGCGGCACAGCGCCCGGCCGGCTTGCGCGCTTGGGGAATCCTGCACGAACAGGAGCCATTCGTCGCCGCGGAATGGGCGGTGGAACCACAGTGCGTGGTCCAAGCTCGCGGCTTGCAGGCGCTTGTCATTGATCAGCATGCCGTGTCCGATCAAGCCCGCCTCCAGCAATGAATAGTCTGATGTGAACGCCAGCACGCATTGGTGCATGGCCGCCGGCAGATCGGCCGGCAGCGGTTGGCGCGAGCGGCACCAGATGCGATGGCTGGCGGCCGGACGGTCGGGGTGGAGATAGCGGGCGAGGTCCACCGGTCGCATCTCAGTTGGCCAGGTGAGATCGACGTAGCGACGCTGCGCTGCCGGCAGCATGGCGGCAATCGCCTTATCGTCGGGCAGTTCCTCAGGCATCGGCGTGGCGGGCATCGCGATGGTGTGCTCGAACCCGACCTCATGCTTCTGGAACGACGCGATCATCGAATAGATGACGCGGCCATTCTGCAGCGCCTGTACCCGCCGGGTGGAGAAGCTGCCGCCATCGCGGATGCGGTCGACCTCGTATGCTATGGGCACGGCCGGATCGGCGCCGAGGATGAAATAGGCATGCAACGAATGGGGATCGCGGCCCTCGACCGTACGGGTGGCGGCCACCAGCGCCTGCGCCACCACCTGGCCGCCGAACACGCGCTTCCAGCCGTTAGCGGGGCTGTGCGCCGACGAACTTGTCCTCGCCAATGGCGGTCAGATTGAGTATGGACAGCAAGTTGCTGGCGCTTGCGTCCTGGGGGTCCGTCATCGGCTGAAATCCCGCATTGAAGGGCCGGCACAGGTGACGCAAGCGGGAGCGTCGTGTCAAGGCGCGCTGCCCTTGGGTGAGGCGGGACTGGAGCTGCCGCTGCAATGCACAACCCGAAATACGACGTCGCGATAAGTGGCGCGAGCCAGACCGGCTTGGCGTTGGCGCTGGCGCTGAAAGCAACGCTGGGCGAGCGACCTCTCGATCGCCATCTTAGACCGGACTGGCGCCCTTGGCGTGGCTGACGATGCGCGGGCGTTTGCGATTTCGGCAGCGTCGGTGCAGCTGCTGCGGCTGGTCGGCGTTTGGCCGATGGTGGAAGCGCAAGCGCAAGCCGTCGCCAGGATCAACATTACGGCCGGCAAGCTCGATAGCCCGGCGCGGCAGACGCTGCTCAACTACGAAAACCAGACCGAGGCAGGCGACGTGGCCTCGCATATTCTTCCCGCACCGGTGCTTCGTGCAGCGCTGGTGAAAGCCTTTGAGGCAACCGGGATTCCGCTGCTCGACGGCGGGACGATCGAGCGGATCTCGCAAAACCCGAACGGACTTAGCATTGAGCGCGCAGGGTCCGAGCCAATTTCGGCCGACCTCGCTGTGGCCGCCGATGGCCGCCGCTCGGCCTTGCGCGATCTTGCCGGCATCAAGCTCATCAACTGGGCCTATCCGCAGAGCGCTATTGTCACCACCGTCTCGCATAGCGAACCGCACAACGGTGTCGCCACGCAGCATTTCCTGGAAGCGGGGCCGTTCGCCATCCTGCCGTTGCCTGGCGGTCATCGCTCCTCGCTGGTCTGGACCGAGGCGACGGCGGAAGCCCAGCGCGTTATGCAGTTGGCGGACGCCGATTTCCTCGCCGCGCTGGAACAACGCTTCGGCGGCATCCTGGGAGTCCTCGACCTTGCCGGTCCGCGCGTCAGCCAGCCGCTGGAATTGCAATTGGCCCGCTCGCTCGTTGCCGACCGTCTGGCGGTGATCGGTGATGCGGCGCGCACAGTGCATCCGATCGCCGGCCAGGGGCTCAACCTTGGCCTGCGCGATGTGGCGGCGCTGACCGAGTGCATCGCCGATACCGCGCGCCTCGGCCTCGACATCGGCAGTCCGGAAACGCTGCGCCGTTACGAGCAATGGCGGCGCTTCGACAGCGCAGTGTCGGCCGCCACCATGGACGGGCTGAACCGGCTGTTCTCCAACGACAACCCTGCCCTGCGCGTGCTGCGCGAGACGGGGCTTGGGCTGACCGATAGGTTGCCGGGATTGAAACGGATGTTCGTTGCCGAGGCCGCCGGTCTCACCGGAACCGTGCCGAAACTGCTGCAAGGCGAGTTGCCCTGAACGCACGTTCACCCAAGTTCGTCATACCCGCGCAGGCGGGTATCCATGCATGCCAGAGGTCCGCCCATCGCTATCAACGACAGAGGGCGTTGTGCCATCGATACTTTCCGGGCATCGATGCTAGCGCAAGCCATCAACACGCATGGACTCCCGCCTCCGCGGGAGTGACGAGATAGGTCGATCCACCGGTTGATAATTTTGGAGCTTTCGCTATGCCGACCGCCAGCCAACCGATACCGCTCTGGCGCACCCCTACCGCCGTCATCATCGCCGGCTGTCTGATCGCGCTGCTGGGCTTTGGCGTGCGCTCCAGCCTTGGCCTGTTCCTGGCCCCGCTGACGCTCGATCACGGCTGGACGCGCCAGGATTTCGGCTTTGCGCTCGCCATCCAGAATTTACTCTGGGGCCTTGGCGCGCCCGTCGCCAGCGCACTCGCCGACCGCTTCGGCCCAGCGCGCGTTTTGCTGGTCGGGGCGCTGCTCTACGCCGCCGGCGTTGCCGGCATGGCGCTGTCGGACACGGTGTTCCTTTTCACGATCACAGCCGGCATCGTCACCGGCCTGGGCATCGCGTTCACCGGCTTCGGCATCGCGCTGGCCGCCATGGCCAAGGTGGTCGCGCCGTCGCAGCGCTCGTTCGCGTTCGGGCTCGGCACGGCGGCGGGATCGCTCGGCCAAGTGCTGTTCTCGCCGCTGGCGGCGGCACTGCTGAGTTCGGGCGGCGCTTACAGCACGCTGATGATCATGGCCGCACTCAGTCTGCTCATTCTGCCGCTGGCCTTTCTGCTGCCCAACGACACCTCGGGCAAGGCCATGGCCGCATCGGACCAAACCATCGGCGCGGCCCTGAGCGAGGCCTTGGCCCATCGCGGCTATCTGCTGCTGACAGCGGGCTTCTTCGTGTGCGGCTTCCAGGTCGCCTTCATCACCGTGCATTATCCCGCCTACATCAAGGACCTCGGCATGGACGTGCGCGTCGGAGCGCTGGCGCTGATGCTGATCGGCCTGTTCAATATCG
The DNA here is from genome assembly GCA_963732765.1 of uncultured Alphaproteobacteria bacterium. Lineage (GTDB taxonomy): Bacteria > Pseudomonadota > Alphaproteobacteria > Rhizobiales > Hyphomicrobiaceae > JANYHF01. The sequence goes on from CAVTAS010000003.1 coordinate 245,044, forward strand.
CGGGATCGTTCCTGTCCGGTATGGCGGGGCAGCGGTGGGCCAAGCGCTACGGCCTCAGCGTCATCTACTTTGGCCGCTCGGTCGCCACGGTGGCGCTGCTGGCCGCACCCAAAACCGAGACGACCATACTCATCTTCGCGGCTGTGATGGGCCTGCTCTGGCTCTCCACTGTGCCGTTGACCACCGGCATCGTCGCTCAGGTGTTCGGCGTGCGCTACATGGCGACGCTGTTCGGCGTGGTGTTCATGAGCCACCAGCTCGGCAGCTTCCTCGGCGTCTGGCTCGGCGGCGTGATCTACGACCGCACCGGCTCCTACGACGGCCTGTGGTGGTTGAGCATCGCGCTTGGGCTCTTTGCCGCCGTGGTGCATCTGCCGATTAACGAGGCGCCGCTCGCTCGGCTCACGCAAAAGCCTGCTTGAACCGCTACTCGATCACCGACAGCGACCGGCGGGGCGCGCAATAGAGGCCCGGTTCAGGGTCGCAGCTGTGGTTGGAGTAGATCACAGTGTCGGCACGGCCGATCAGGTTATCGACCGGCACCGGGCCCATGGAGGCAAAGCGGCTGTCGGCCGAGTTGTCGCGATTGTCGCCCATCATAAAGAGACTGCCGGCCGGGACCTCGGTCTCCGGCATGTTTTCAGCGCTGGAATAGTCCGCACGCAGGATCACGGTATGCTGACGTCCACCGGGCAGCGTCTCGGTGTAGCGCGAAACTCTGACCACGGCGCCTTGCTGCTCGCGATAGTGATACGTGCTTTCAAGCCGCCGCTCGGCCTGCTCGCCGTTGATGTAAAGCCGGCCGCGCGACAGGCGAATACGGTCTCCCGGCAAACCGATCACGCGCTTGATCATGGTGCGGCCGTCGAAGGGATGGACAAACACCACCACATCGCCACGCGACGGCAGCGAGCCGAGAACGCGCCCGTTCATCTGGATGCCGATGTTGGTCAGCGGCAGCGAATACTTGCTCCAGCCGTAGGCGAACTTGGACACGGCGAGCCGGTCGCCCACTTCCAGGGTCGGCACCATGCTCTCGGACGGGATGAAGTAGGTTGCATAGGCAGCGGTGCGGAACAGGGCAGCCAAGCTGAGGCCAACCAGTACGATCGCAAATAGCTCGATCTTCCAACGCATCCGCGACACCCTTGACAGTTAACCATTCCTTAGCACATCGGGCGTGCCAGAGGAATTAGGCTTGTCTTGGGCAGATGCAGATTTGGTGCCAGGAGAGGTTAGGCGGCCCTGGCGCTGGAAGGTGTCGCTTTGGCACTTTGGACGTGCTGCCACCAACGCTTCAAAAGCGTGCGGCCGGGTTGCTCGATGCAGTGATACGTCACTGCCGACGCCAGCAGGATCGGTACTAGCGCCAGCACGCACTGATAGGCCGGCAAGGCGTGCGGATCGTAGCCGAACAGACGGGCGATGGCGTTGAAGTACACCTTGCCCAGGATCAGATGCAGCATATAGGTCGAGTAGGAGATCTCGCCCAGATAAACGAGCGGATTGAGGGCCCAGGCTGGCGGCGTCAGGCCTTCGCGCTCGGCGCTGGCGATCAGCAGGATGGCGGCGGCAAAGATCGGCGGCATGACGACGACTGGCGCGCCGTAGGCGAGCAGCGCCACGGTCAGCCCCAGGCCCACGGGCAGCAGCCAGATCAGAGCGTCTCGCGAAATTGGCCGCGCTACGCCATAACTGTAAACCGCCACGCCCATGGCGAATTCCGGCAGGATGCGCAAAAATCCATAGCGCCAGGAGAGGTCGTTGAGGCCGGCGCCGAGCAGGAACCGCGCCGTGATCTCGCAACCGACATAGGCCAAAAGTGCCACTGCCAGCCGCTGCTTGACCCGTGCGCCAAACGCCAGACTGGCCGCCGCAATCAGCGGAAACAGAACGTAGGCCGCCGCCTCGGCGCTGATCGACCAGGAGACGGAGTTGAAGTAGTGGCCGTTGGTGGTACCCCAGGCGTGGGTGAGCGACAGCGTGGTGAGAAGGTTCCAGAGCGCGCCGCTGCCGGTCTCGGGATCGATCCCGAGCAGCGGGCCGTAGACATCCAGCGCCAGCCCGTTGCGCCACGCAACCAGTCCATTGCCGACCGCCAGCACCAGCATCAGCAGGTGCATCGGATAGAGCCGCGCCAGCCGGTTGACGAGAAAGTCGCCCATCTGGAACCGGCCCGCCGCACAGCGCGCAAGGTAGACATGAGCCAGGATGAACCCGGAGAGCACAAAGAAGATATCGACACCGAGCTGGCCGTTGTCGATCAGAGTCGTATGCAAGGCCGATCCCGGGGCGGTGCGATCAGCGAAATGGAACAGCACGACCATGAGCGCAGCAAGCGCGCGCAGCGCCGTCAGCAGGCGCAAGTCGGCGGGAAAGGGTTTGGCAACGGTGTGCATGGAAAGCTCCGCGGAAACGCCGAGCTTAAGGGGCAATCGGTAACAAAGGGTTTGGGGACATGATGTTCATCGTCGGCATGACGGATGGAAGAAATCACAATCAGTGTCAGAGCTGACGATGAACTTCATGTCCCCGCCCGCGAAACTCTTCTCAACGTCAGATTGATCCGCCCGCCGCCGGGCACCAGCAAGCTTGTCCCCGGTTTCAGCCGGTCGATGCCGTGGAAGGCCAGCCGCGCCTTGCCCGACAGGAGCATTACGTCGCCTGAGCATAGCGTCAGCCGGGCGCGCGGATCGGTTCGCTTCAGCCCGCCGAGTGAAAACACCGCATCGTCGCCCAGTGACACCGACAGCACAGGAGCGGAGAAATCCTGCTCGTCCTTGTCCTGGTGCTGTCCCATTTTGGCTTTGTCGCGATAAATGTTGATCAAGCAGGCCTCGGGCGGCTCTGGATAGCCGGCAAGGTCGTTCCATAGTGACAGCAGCTGCGCGGGCATCGCCGGCCATGGCTTGCCTGATACCGGATGCTCCGGCTGATAGCGATATCCGCGCTCCTTGTCCGTGACCCAGCCCAGCGGACCGCAGTTCGACATCCCGACCGACATGGGTTTGCCGGTGCGTGGCATGGTCGGTGTGAAGGGCGGCGCGGCGACTAGAACATCCTGGATGGCCGCCAACAGCGCCGCCTGCTCGATCGGCCGGAGATATTGGGGAAAGTGCCGGAACCCCTCGACCAAGTCCATGACACGACGCTCCGTCCGCTGTAGGCTTAGCCGTCAACAGCGTCACAAATTTGCAACCGCTGACAACACGACCTGTTGAACGCCCAATTCGCGCGCCCTATATACCGCCACAAGCCCGATTCCCAGGGCAAGGTTTGGGGACCGCTTCGTTTGCACCCGGTTTCGGGAGTGGACACTTAAGGACGCTGGACTCAGGTCCAAGCGGTCAGCCGCAACATGAAGGACTGATATTCCATGTCTAAAGTCATTGGCATTGACCTCGGCACCACCAACTCCTGCGTCGCCGTTATGGAAGGGTCGACGCCGAAGGTGATCGAGAACGCTGAGGGCGTGCGCACCACGCCGTCCATCGTCGCCTTCACCGAGGACGACGAGCGCCTGATCGGCCTGCCGGCCAAGCGCCAGGCGGTGACCAATCCGCTGAACACATTTTTTGCCATCAAGCGCCTGGTTGGCCGCCGCTTCGACGACCCCATGGTCGCCAAGGACAAGGGGCTGGTTCCTTACGAGATCGTGCGCGCGGACAATGGCGACGCCTGGGTGCAGAGCCACGGCAAGAAGTATTCGCCCTCGCAGATCTCCGCCTTCACGCTGCAGAAGATGAAGGAAACCGCCGAGGCCTATCTCGGTCATGACGTCACTCAGGCCGTCATCACCGTCCCAGCCTATTTCAACGACGCCCAGCGCCAGGCCACCAAGGACGCCGGCAAGATCGCCGGCTTGGAAGTGCTGCGCATCATCAACGAGCCCACGGCCGCTGCACTGGCCTACGGCCTCGACAAGAAGGAAGGCAAGACCATCGCCGTCTACGACCTCGGCGGCGGTACTTTCGACGTGTCCGTGCTGGAGATCGGCGACGGCGTGTTCGAGGTCAAGTCGACCAACGGCGACACGTTCCTGGGCGGCGAAGATTTCGATATGCGCGTCGTCGAGTACCTGGTGGCCGAGTTCAAGAAAGAGTCGGCGATCGACCTGAAGAACGACAAGCTTGCTCTGCAGCGCCTGAAGGAAGCTGCCGAGAAGGCCAAGATCGAGCTGTCATCGGCGCAGCAGACCGAGATCAATCTGCCGTTCATCACGGCCGACAAGTCCGGCCCGAAGCATCTGACCATGAAGCTGACGCGCTCCAAGCTCGAAAGCCTGGTCGATGACCTGATCCAGAAGACCATCGAGCCGTGCAAGTCGGCAATCAAAGATGCCGGTCTGCAGGCGGCCGAAATCGACGAGGTTGTTCTGGTCGGCGGCATGACGCGCATGCCCAAGGTGCAGGAGATCGTCAAGCAGCTGTTCGGCCGTGAGCCGCACAAGGGCGTCAACCCGGACGAAGTGGTGGCCATCGGCGCCGCAGTTCAAGCCGGCGTGCTGCAAGGCGACGTCAAGGACGTGCTGCTGCTCGACGTCACCCCGCTGTCGCTGGGCATCGAGACGCTTGGCGGCGTGTTCACGCGTCTGATTGACCGGAATACGACCATTCCGACCAAGAAGAGTCAGGTGTTCTCGACCGCCGAGGATGGCCAGAATGCCGTGACCATCCGCGTCTTCCAGGGCGAGCGCGAAATGGCGGCCGACAACAAGATGCTGGGCCAGTTCGATCTGGTCGGCATTCCGCCGGCCCCGCGTGGCGTGCCGCAAATCGAGGTTACGTTCGATATCGACGCCAACGGCATCGTCAACGTCGGCGCGCAAGACAAGGCCACGAGCAAGCAGCAACAGATCCGAATTCAGGCCTCGGGCGGCCTCAGCGACGCCGACATCAAGAAGATGATGGACGACGCCGAGAAGCATAAGGGCGAGGACAAGGCCCGCCGCGATCTGGTGGACGCAACCAACCAGGGCGAATCGGTCATGCACTCGACCGAGAAGGCGCTGAAGGAGCATGGCGGCAAGGTGTCGGCCGCCGATAAGAGCGTGATCGAGAACAGCCTCGGCGATCTGAAGGCGGCGCTTGGCGGTGGCGATGCCGAGAAGATCCGTGCTGCGACCAACACGCTGCAGCAGGCGTCGCTGAAGCTGGGCGAGGCCATGTACAAGGACATGGGCGGCGCAGCTGCGTCCGGCGGCGGTGGCGATGCCGGCGACGACAAAGTGGTCGATGCCGATTTTGAAGAGGTCAAGGACGGCAAGAAGAAGTCGGCGTAAGTCTGAGGCGCGAAGCGCACTTTCCTCTCCCCCTGCTTACGGGGGAGAGGATGTCGCCCGGAGCGAAGCGACGGAATTAGCGACAGGTGAGGGGCGGCCGCTTGCTCCGTACTTGTGGCAACAGGTGCAAGACCAACCTCCAAACTCGCGGCTGCCCCTCATCCGGCGCTGAAACGCGCCACCTTCTCCCCGCGAAGAGGCGGGGGAGAAGGAGTTCAGCGCCCCCCCAACCGCCAAGCGCGTCTTTGACACTCTACCGCCGTCGCACAAATCGGAATATCTTTCCTGGGTCGACAACGTCAAAAAGCCCGAAACCAGACAGCGTCGGATCGCATCCATGATCGAACGTTTCAAGAGCAAGGACCCGCGCTGACATGGCCAAGCGCGACTATTATGAGATCCTCGGCGTCAAGCGTGGGGCGACCGAGGCGGAGCTGAAGACGGCATTCCGCAATCTCGCCAAGCTGCACCACCCCGACCGCAATCCCGGCGACAAAGATGCCGAGCGCAAGTTCAAGGAGCTGAACGAGGCCTACCAGGCCTTGTCGGACCCGCAGAAGCGCGCGGCTTACGATCAGTTCGGCCACGCTGCTTTCGAGGGCGGGATGAGCGGCGCGCATGGCTTTGGCGGCGATTTCTCGGCCTCCATGACCGACATTTTCGACGATCTGTTCGGCGACTTCATGGGCCAGCCGGGCGGGCGGCGCGGTGCTGGCGGGCGTGCCCAGGCGGGCGCTGGCCGGGGCGGACGCGAGCGCGGCGACGACCTGCGCTACAACATGGACGTGACGCTGAACGACGCCTTCTCCGGCAAAACCGCCGAGATCCGCGTGCCGACCAGCGTCTCCTGCGATACCTGCTCGGGCACTGGCGCGCGCGCGGGCAGCCGTCCCGTCGTCTGCGGCACCTGCAGCGGTGCCGGAAAAGTCCGCTCCAGCCACGGCGGCTTTTTCACTATCGAGCGCACCTGCACCACCTGTCAGGGCCGCGGCGAGGTGATCGACAATCCCTGCGGCACGTGCGCGGGCTCGGGACGCGTCACCAAAGAACGAAAACTCTCTGTCAACATTCCGGCTGGCGTCGAGGACGGCACCCGTATCCGTCTTGCGGGCGAGGGCGAGGCCGGGGTCCGTGGCGGCCCGGCGGGCGATCTCTACATCTTCCTTTCGGTGAAGCCGCATGAGTTCTTCCAGCGCGATGGCGCCGACATCTTCTGCCGCGTGCCGATCTCGATGGTGACGGCGGCGGTCGGCGGCTCGATCGAGGTGCCTGCCATCGACGGCCAGCGCACGCGCGTGCGCATTCCCGAAGGCACCGAGAACGGCAAGCAGTTCCGCCTCAAGGGCAAGGGGATGCCGGTGCTGCGTTCAAAGACAACGGGCGATATGTACATCCAGGTCGAGGTGGAAACGCCCAAGAACCTGAACCGCAGGCAGCGCGAATTGCTGGCCGAGTTCGAAAAGGCAAGCGACAAGGCGACCAACCCAGAGAGCACGGGGTTCTTCTCGAAGGTGGCCAGCTTCTTTGATGGCAAAGGTGGCGGAAGCTCAGGCGGCAGCGCGGCGGCGGAGTAGTGAGCGCGGCCCGATGGCGGACTTCCTGCTCCTGATGCATGATGATGCGCTCTCGGAGGATGATGTCCGCTTGGGCGGCCTTATCTGGCCTGGCTGGAAGCTGCGGGCGTGCTACGCGGGGGCAGCGCCATCGGCGGCGGCATATGCGCGCGCAAGAATGGCGCGGCGCCCGAGGTTACGTGCACATCTGACGGGCTTCATCCGCATCGAGGCACGCGATCTCAGGCACGCGCAATCCCTGCTGGCCGGCAATCCCACCTACGACGCCGGCGGTACTGTGGAAATCCGGGAACTGCCGCACACGGATTGAGCCGGCGGCTTGCAAATCAGTGTAGTACGTGATACATACTGCGTATTGCGGCTCATCGGGTGCACGCCGCCAGGGGCCTTGTGACCAAATCACGAGGGAAACCCGATGGGCATTCATAGTTTTGCGGACAAGGCGACCAGTGACTTTAATTTGCTGGCGAGATGCCCAGCAAATTGGCGAGCATTTTCGAGTGTGGCGCTTCTCAAACCGGACATGATCAACGATGCTGCGACGCTTTCGTTTCTCGCGTCACCGCCTGGCAATCGACTAGAGCGACTGATCGGTGATTGCAAAGGGCAGTACAGCATCCGCATAAATCAGCAGTTCCGTATCTGCTTCCGATGGAGTGATGCAGGAGCTGAAGACGTCGAAATCGTAGATTACCACTGAGGTCACTTATGCCCCGCGTACGAATTCATACCCATCCAGGCGAGGTCCTGCGTGAGGAATACTTGATCCCAACTGGTATGAGCGCCAGACAGCTGGCGCTTGCACTTGGTGTCCCCGCAAATCGGATCAGTGAACTTGTGCGTGAACGGCGCAGTATGACTGCCGACACAGCCATCCGTTTAGGTCGCTATTTTGGTACAGACGCGAAGTCTTGGATGAACATGCAGCAATCGCATGACATTTCAAAAGCAGAAGCCGAGAACGACTATTCGAAGATTCAGAAGCGTGCTGCATGAGCGCCCGCGATCGCTTGTTCGTGGCCCTTGACGTGCCCACGGAGACTGCGGCGCGCGAGCTGACAACGCGCCTCGGCGCTAGCATCACCCACTACAAAATCGGCCTCGAACTCCTCTTCGGCGGTGGGCTCGATCTGGCCGTCCGAGCTGAAAGCCCAGGGCAAGCACATCTTCCTCGACATGAAGCTGCTCGACATCGGCAACACGGTCGAGAAAGCCACCGCCAACGTCGCGGCGCGCGGGCTGGATTTTCTCACTGTGCACGGTCACGACCGCAAGACGCTGGACGCGGCGGTGAAGGGGCGCGGGGCGAGCCCTCTCAAACTGCTGGCCGTCACGGTGCTGACCAGTCTCGATCAGGCCGATCTCGCCGAACAAGGCCTTACCGCCAGCCCGCGCGAGATGGTCATCCGCCGCGCCAGAATGGCTGCCGAGTCCGGCTTTAATGGTTGCATCGCGTCGGGCGAGGAGGCCGCCGCTGTGCGCTCCGTCGTCCCGAAAAACTTCCTGATCGTGACTCCCGGCATCCGCCCCGCCGGGAGCGCGGCTGGCGATCAGGCGCGCGTCACCACCCCGGCCAAGGCCATCGGCGACGGCGCGAGCCATCTCGTTGTCGGCCGGCCAATCACGGGGGCAGCCGACCCCAAGGCCGCCGCCGAAGCCATCCTCGCCGAAATCGCCGGTGCTAGGGCTGGCTACCAAGCACGAGCGTAAAATACACCGGCACCGCGATTGCCGTCAGGATGCCCGCGCCCGCCGCCACCCGCACCCAGCGCGCACTGAAGCGCCGCCACAGCAGCGCCAGCATGGCGATCATGATGCCGAGTTCGACGAAGTGCATGATGTTGCCGTAGTGGCGCGGGTCCCAATAGGACACCGGCGAATTGTAGATCCAGCGCGATAGCGGCCACAGATGCATATGTCCGTCGTCCACATGGGTTGGCAGATCGCCAGCGATATGCAGCATCACCGACAGGCAAAGCGCGGTGATGACTTCCCAGCGCAGCGCCAACCCGATCGCCAGCAGCAGCCCGAACAGCGGAATGGAATGAGCGATGGCGGTCGGCACCTGCCAGGCATCGGTCCAGTAGCGCTGGCCCCAGATGGTTTCCTCGGGCAGACGCAAGTAAAACCGGTCCCAGGCGAACAAGCCGAACATGGTCATATCCGGCACCACGCCGCCGGCAAACACCGCCCAGTTGCGCGCGGGGCTATCCTTGCGAGACAGCAGTCCACAGCCCAGCAGAATGTGCGTTGGCGTCATCATGGTGGGCTGCCCCCGTTTCTCGCTTTGCCAAGTCGGCTCTGCGCCGTAGTGTGCCTGAAGACCCGCAACAAATCGAGGCCGTCATGCCAAAGGGATATTGGATCGCCCGCGTCACAGTCACCGACATGGAAAAGTACAAGGATTATATGGCGCTTGCCCCGGCAGCCTTCGCGAAGTTCGGCGCAAAGTACCTCGCGCGCGGCGGCAAGTACGAGGCGCTTGATGGCGAGGCCCGCCCACGCAACGTCGTGATCGAGTTCCCCTCGCTGCAGGCCGCGCACGACTGCTTCCACTCCGCCGACTACCAGGCCGCCAAGGCCAAGCGATTGGGAGCCGCGATCGCAGAGCTGGTGATCGTCGAAGGCGTCGAGTGAGCGAGAAGCGCACGACCGTTCACGAGCACAAGGGACCCTGGCCGCGCGGCGTGACGCCGACGCCGGAGTTCGCGGCTGCGCGCGACTATATCGAGAACGGCCAGGGGCATCTGTTCGTCACCGGCAAGGCCGGGACGGGCAAGTCGACGCTGCTGCGCGCGCTGCGCGATAGCGAGGACACGACCTCCATCGTGGTCGCGCCAACGGGCCTCGCCGCCGTGCAGGTGGGCGGCCAGACCATCCATTCGTTTTTCGGTCTGCCGCCGCGCCTCGTGAAACCAGAAGACATCAAGCCCTCGCGCAAGCTCGCCATCATGCGCAAGATGAAGACGCTGGTGATCGACGAGGTGTCGATGGTGCGCTCGGATCTGATGGAAGGCATCGACCGCTCGCTGCGGCTCAACCGCAAGAAGCCGAATGTGCCCTTCGGCGGTGTCCGCCTGGTGCTGTTCGGCGATCCGCATCAGTTGCCGCCGGTGGTGCAAGAGGGAGAGCTTCGCACCTATCTGGAAGACAAGTTTGGCGGCCCGTTTTTCTTCGATGCTCCGGGGTTGAAGGAGAGCGAGTCCCGCTTGCTCGAACTCACCACCGTGTTCCGCCAATCGGGCGGGCCGTTTCTGGAGGCGTTGAACGGACTGCGCGAAGGCGCGCCGGGCGTCAACCACATGGAGCTGCTGAACGGACGCGTAAAGCGCTTCCACGATCTGACGAACAAAGACGCCTACGTCATTCTCACGCCGACCAACCAGGTGGCGAACGAGATCAACCAGTCTTTCCTGGCCAAGCTGCCGGGCAAGGAGTGGATCAACGAGGCGACCATCACCGGGACTTACGCCGACGGAGCGCATCCGACCGATCAGGCGCTGCTGCTGAAGGAGGGCGCCAAGGTCATCCTGATACGGAACGATCCCGACAAGCGCTGGGTCAACGGCACTTTGGCGCGCGTGACGGAGCTGCGCGGCGACCGCGTGTTCATCGAGATCGATGGCGAGGAGCATGAGGTCGAGCCCGTCACCTGGGAGGCGATCCGCTACGAATTCGACGCCAAGCAAGACAAGATCGTCGAGCAGGTGGCCGGCACCTTCAAGCAGCTGCCGCTGCGGCTGGCGTGGGCGCTGACCATCCACAAAGCGCAAGGCCTGACGCTGGATCACGTCTACATCGACATGGGCCGCGGCGCCTTCGCGCACGGCCAGGCCTATGTGGCGCTGTCGCGCTGCCGCACGCTGGAAGGGCTCGCGATGGCGCGGCCGCTGACGCAGCGCGACGTGATTTTCGATGCAGCGGCCACGGGCTATCGGAACGTGTTTCGATCTTAGGGAGAGAACAATGAGCTGGATCGCGAAATCCTATATGGCCCGCAACGGCGTCGCGCATGGCAAGGCAGGCGCGGCGCACGAGCTGACCGAGGCCGAGCAGGGCAAGTACCACTTCGTCTACGGTCCTTACGTTCAGCCCGTGATGCGCATTGCGCCCGGCGACACAGTCACGGTCGAGACCATCGATGCGTTTGGCGGCGCGGTGAAGACCGAGGCTGACCTGCCGTCCAAAGTGCTCAACATGCCGTTCGTGAACCCGCAGAACGGACCGATTGCCGTGGAGGGCGCGGTCAAGGGCGACGTGCTCGCCGTACACATCCTGTCCATCGACCCGCGCGGGCCGCAGCCGGCCGGCACAACGGCGCTGATCCCGGAATTTGGCGGGCTCGTCGGCACGGGAACCACGGCCATGCTGAACGCGCCGCTCGCTGAGCGCGTCAAGAAAATGGAAGTCACCCGCGCCGGCGTGAAATTCAGCGAGCGTGTGATGCTGCCCTACGAGCCCTTCATCGGCACTCTCGGCGTCAGTCCCGAGATCGAGGCGGTCAGCTCACTGACGCCCGACTACTGGGGCGGCAACATGGATCTGCCGGACGTCGCACCGGGCTCGATTATCTATTTCCCGGTGCAGCACAAGGACGCCTACCTCTATCTCGGCGACTGCCACGGCCGGCAGGGCGACGGCGAACTTTGCGGCGTTGCGGTCGAAATCCCGGCAACCGTGCGCATCCAGGTCGATCTGATCAAGGGCTGGAGCATCCCCGGCGTTCGTCTGGAGACGGAGGATTTCATCATGAGCGTCGGCAGCGCCCGCCCGATGGAAGACGCCGCCCGCATGGCCTACCGCGATCTCGTCCGCTGGCTGGTGGCCGATTACGGGTTCGAGGAGAGCGAGGCGTATTTCCTCTGCACGCAAGCCGGCAAGGTACGGGTCGGCAACATGGTCGATCCGAAGTATACGTTAGGTGCAAGCATGAAGAAGAGTTGGATTGGAGCATAGTCATGGATCTCGGTTTGAAAGGCCTCCGCGCAATCGTCACCGGCGGCAGCAAGGGTATCGGCCGGCGCTGCGCCGACATTTTTGCCGATGAGGGCGCGCATGTTTCCATCTGCGCGCGCAAGCAAGACGAAGTAAGCGCAACCGTTGCCGCGCTGACAGCCAAGGGCGTCACCGCTTTCGGCTCGGCCATCGATGTCGGAGACAAGGCGCATCTGGAGGCCTGGGTCGCGGACTCCGCCAAGGCCCTGGGCGGCATCGACATCATTGTCGCCAATGTCTCGGCGCTCGCGGTCGATGAATCCGAGGAAGCCTGGACCAAGGAATTCAACGTCGACATGCTGCATACGGTGCGCACGCTCAACGCCGCCATGCCGTTCCTGGAGAAATCCAAGGCACCGTCCGTGGTGGTGATTTCCAGCGTGTCGGGCCGCGAGGTTGATTTCACCGGGCCGGCCTATGGCGCCATGAAGGCGGCGCTGATCCACTATGCCCAGCGCATGGCGTTCCAGCTTGCGCCCAAGATGATCCGTGTGAACTCCGTCTCACCCGGCAATACCTACTTTGAAGGTGGCGTCTGGCAGTGGATCGAGACCAACAATGCCGAGCTGTTCAAAGAGGCCATGCGGTTGAACCCGACCGGGCGCATGGCCAAGCCCGAGGAAATTGCGCGCGGCGTGGTGTTCCTGGCCAGCCCGGCCTCGTCCTTCACGACCGGCACCAATCTGGTCATCGACGGAGCCTTGACGCGCGGCGTGCAGCTGTAGGTCGCGAAATCTCAAAGCAGCGGATTGCCGATGGGCCAGGACGTCGACCGCCTCTTTCACGATCCGGAATTGGCAAGCTTCTACGACATCGAAAGCAGTGACGCTGTCGAAGACGAGCCTTGCCGGAAGCTTGCGGCCACAGCGGGATCGGTGCTTGACCTTGGGTGCGGTACCGGCCGGCTGACCGTAACGCTGCCCCGCGCCGACTGCCACGTCGTCGGCGTCGATCCGGCTGCGGCGATGCTGGATGTCGCGCGCGCCAAGCCGGGCGGAGCGGCCGTGAGCTGGATTGTAGGTGACGCGCGCACCATCCGGCTGGAGCGGACGTTCGATCTGGTGCTGCTGACCGGGCATGCCTTCCAGGTGTTCCTGACGGTCGAAGACCAGAAGGCTGTGCTGCGGACGATCGCGGCGCACCTGACCCGGCAAGGCCGGTTCATCTTCGACAGCCGCAATCGGCTGGTCGAGGAATGGCGCGAGTGGACGCGCGCGAAGTCGCTTCAGACCCTGGCGCATCCACTGCATGGCGAGGTCGACGCCTGGCACGAAGTCAGCTACGCGCCGCAAACCGATATCGCCACTTACGAAACCCACTATGCGACCAAGGACGGACGCCGAACGTTTTCGGCCACGTCGCAAATCAGGTTCGCGCCCCTTGACGAACTCGCCAATTCGATCGCGGCTGCCGGCTTGACCGTTGACCAGTGGTTTGGCGACTGGCTGGGAACGCCGTACACGCCGGCGTCGCCTGAAATCATCCCCTTGGGTCGTCTTGCTCCATAGCGGCGCTGGCTTTTCGCAACACCGGCCGCGAAACCCGATTGATCCCGCCGGACCGGTCCATTCGTTCGGCGAGGGTGCATCGGCACGCAATAGCGCCGCGGCTCGTTTCCGCCGAGTACCGGTCATCCTGCGCCCTTGAGACCTCCCCAGCCTGAAAATTCGCTAACAATGCGCTGACTCAGTCTGTCAGCCATCTGTCACTAGACTGGTGATAGTTCAGGACATCGTACCTAAGGCTTGAGCCAAATCAACGAGCGCTCGGGCGATTTCAACTTCTGCTGCAACCGCTTCCGCAAGGAAGACAGGTTGAAACAGGCAGGCAGCAACAGGAAACCTCCGATGACTGATAACAAGAAAATCCTCAAACGCGGTTTGTTTGCATCGACTATTGCTGGGACGTTTGCCGTTGCCGGCGGCGTCCTAGCGGTCAATGCTGCGCCACTTCTCCCGCTTGCCAATGTTGCGAACACCCAGGAGCTGGCGGTAGGCGGCGATTTGTCCGGCTCGATGCCGGGACTCACCCTCGCCTCCTCGCGCGATACGGGAAACGAGGGCAACGAAGGGAATGAGGGCAACGAGGGTAATGAAGGGAACGAGGGTAATGAGAGCAACGGGAGCTCAAGTAACGACGGGAATGAAGGCAACGAGGGTAATGAGAGCAGCGGAAGTAGCGGGAACGAAAGCAACGACGGGAATGAAGGTAACGAAAGCAACGGAAGTGGCGGCGGCGGCGAAAGCAACAGCGGCGGTGAAGGAAGCGACGACTAGTGCAACGGTCCCTCAGTAGCATTCGCGGTTGAGGGTGGAACGTTGCACCGGTATCGTGATTTTCTAGCAGCTTATCGAAGGTCATTTGTTTGCGAATGACCGTCGATTGTTCAAGTTGACACCAATCGGAACGGCGGTCCCGCGCCGCCTTTCCTGCTTGAACCGAACTTGCCCATTGTCGGGAAACAAGCATCCTCCGACATTGGGCAGACTCCAAAGAACCGCCGGACCACTGACGGAACGCTCAATCAGGGCGGGCCCGGTATGCAAGCAACTGAGCTTGGCAAGGGAATTGCGAACATGGGTGCAGATATTCAGGTAACAGAGGAATATCTGTTCCCGTCTATCGTTTGGCATGCCGACATCGCCGGTGCCGTTCAGATGAACCGGCAGCTGATCGCCGATATTTCGGAACTGCGCACAAGCATCAAGTCGATCAAGCGATCCAATGAACTCGGCTGGCACAGCCCGACCAACATGCACAAGCGCGACATGTTCAAGCCGCTGTGCGACTGTATCGACGGGATGGCTGCGACGATCGCCGATTCGATGAACATGCGCAGGGACCGCCAGCTTGTCATCGAGACGTTCTGGGTCAACATCAATCCAAAGTATGCCTACAATGCCCTCCACGAGCACCCCGAGAGCGTCGTGTCCGGAGTGTACTACGTCCAGTCCGACGAGAAGTCGGGCCACTTGCGTTTCCGGGACCCTCGCGCTGGCAAGCGCATGAATCCATGGCCAGTCGCCGAAGACAAGAAATCCGATCAGAGGCATTGGGACCGGGTAAGCCACAAGCCGATCGCCGGACGGTTGATTATGTTCCCGAGCTGGCTGGAACATGATGTTGAAGCCAACCTTTCCGATCAGGAACGCATCTCGATCAGCTTCAACATGAACTTGCACAAGTTGCGATGACCGGTATTGGAATTTTAGGGTTATACAGTCGTGCGAGTGTTTCCAGCCGCTTCCCGGACTCTGACGCGCCCTTTCGCGCGGCAGGTATCCGGGATCTCTACGTGGTACGGCTCCAGCACAACTGGCGCCGCTCCCGTGGACACACGAATTTGGGTTAGGCCAGCAATCCATTCCCCCAGGTAAGGGTCCCGGATATTCGACGCGCAAGGAAGAAGGCGCGCCGAATTCCGGGAAGCGTGGGAGAGTTGCTCTTGACCGCAGCGGTGGTGGTCGGCGCGTTGCTCTATGCAACGCGCGGCGGGGCGATGAGCCGCATGAGCATGGGCGCCAAGGCTTGAGCTCACCCACAGGCCATACGAATTCCCGGGCGGCATGAATTGCGCCGCCCGTCTCCCCGCCCTATATACCGGCGATGACAACGACCCCTTTCCGCAAAATGAACGGGCTCGGCAACGACTTTGTCGTGCTGGACGCCCGCTACCAGAAGATCCCGCTGACAGCGGCGGCGGCGCAACGCATTGCCGACCGCAAGAGCGGGATCGGCTGCGATACCGTGGTGGTGCTGGAACCATCGGCCAGGGCCGATCTCTCGATGCGGTTTTTCAATGCCGACGGCTCTGAATCGTCCGCCTGCGGCAACGCCTCGCGCTGCATTGCATGGCTGGTACATAAGGAGACCGGCGCTACCGAGCCGCAGCTGGAAACCAAGGCCGGCGTGCTCAGCACCAAGGTGCACAAGGACGGCTCGGTCACTGTCAACATGGGCAAGCCGAAATTCCGCTGGGACGAGATCCCGCTCTCGGAAGCCTTCCACGACACCAAGCAGATCGAGCTGCAGCTGGGGCCGATCGACAAGCCGATCCTGCATTCGCCCTCGGTGGTGAATGTCGGCAATCCGCATTGCGTTTTTTGGGTCGAGGATGTGAACGCCTATCAGCTCGACCGTTTCGGGCCGATCCTGGAGCACCATCCGCGCTTTCCCGAGCGGGCCAACATCTCGCTCGCGCAGATCACCTCGCCGACCACGATGATCCTGCGCGTTTGGGAGCGCGGGGCGGGGCTGACCAAAGCCTGCGGGACGGGCGCCTGCGCGGCGACGGTCTGCGCGGCCCGCAAGGGGTTGACCGATCGCGCCGTGACCGTGACGTTGCCGGGCGGCGATCTGCATGTTGATTGGCGCGCCGACGATCATATGTGGATGACCGGGCCCGTGCAGCTCGACTATGTCGGCGGGCTCGAGCCGGCGATGCTGCTGGCATGAGCACGCTGGAAAAACCCAAGCGCGGACTGTTCGGGCGCATGTTCGGCGCCAAGGAACAGGTTGCCATTGGCGACGATGTCGAGCTCGATGCCGCTGGATCGGAGGCGCTGGCCGATCAGGCGGAACCGGCCGCGTTTGTCGGCGATCCTCTCCCCGAACCCATCCTTGAACCGGCAATCGAAAGCCCTGCCGCGGCGCGTACGAACTGGTTGCAGCGCCTGAAAGCGGGCCTCGCAAAGACGTCCACCGTGTTGTCGCGCGGCATTACCGACGTCTTCACCAAGCGCAAGCTCGATGCCGGCACGCTTGAAGACCTGGAAGACCTGCTGATCCAGGCCGATCTCGGGCTTGAAACCACCGCCAGGATAACCGCGCGCCTGAAGGCCGACCGCTTCGACAAGGAGATCGCGCCGGAAGAAGTTCGCGCGGTTTTGATCACTGAGATCGCGAAGGTGCTGGAGCCAATCGCACACCCCCTCCTTGTCAAAGTGGCGCATCGTCCCCACGTCATTTTGATGGTCGGTGTCAATGGCACCGGCAAGACGACCACTATCGGCAAGCTGGCCGAGCGCTATCGCGGTTCGGGTTACAAAGTCATGCTGGCGGCTGGAGACACCTTCCGGGCGGCGGCGATCGACCAGCTGAAGATCTGGGGCGAACGCACCGGATCGGCCGTTATTGCGCGCGCCGTCGGATCCGATGCGGCCAGTCTGGCGTTTGAAGCGGTGACGGAAGCCAAGGCGGGCGGATATGATGTGCTGCTGATCGATACCGCTGGCCGCCTTCAGAACAAAGACGGCCTGATGCAGGAGTTGGAAAAGGTCGTGCGCGTCATAAGAAAGGTCGATCCGGAGGCGCCGCACAACGTCGTGCTGACGCTGGACGCGACCACCGGACAGAACGCCCTCAACCAGGTCGAGGTGTTCGGCAAGCGCGCTGGCGTTACCGGCTTGATCATGACCAAGCTGGACGGCACGGCGCGCGGCGGGATATTGGTGGCCATCGCCGCCAAGTTCGGGCTGCCGGTCCACGCCATTGGGGTTGGCGAGAAGGCGGACGATCTGCAGCCGTTCGACGCCAAAGACTTCGCGCGGGCAATAGCGGGCGAATAGTCGCGGGGGCCGTGCGCATCAAATCTTCGCCATGAGGCCATAGTGTAAGGCCCGACTGGATTGCAGCTGGATCAGGGGTATGACGCAAATGCCGAATATTTTCAGTCAGATCGTGAGCATCGTCCGCTCGAAACTGTTTGTGAAACTGATTTTGGAATTCCTGCCCCTGGGGCTCTTCCTGGTGGCCGTCGACTGGTACGACATTTACGTCGGCTCGGCCGTGCTGGGCGTCGCCACATTGATCAGTCTGGTGGTGATCTGGCTGATTTACCGCCGGCTTGCCTTGATGGCGATCATTACCGGCGTCACCGGATTGATTGCAGCAGCAGGTACTGTGATCCTGGTCGATCCGATGTGGGTGAAATTGAAGCCCACGATTGTGAGCGCCATTTTCGGCAGCATCCTCGGCGCCGGGCTGCTTATGGGCAAACCCTTGCTTCGTCCCCTGATCGGCGAGGATCTCAATCTCACCGACGAAGGCTGGCGCGTCATCACACGCCGCTGGATGGGCTATTTCTTCTTTGTGGCGCTGCTCAACGAAGTGGTCTGGCGTGGCGCCAACGTCATTTACCCCGGGCCGCATCTGCCCGGCGTCTCTCATCCGGCCGACCAGCTGTGGGCCAGCTTCAAGGTTGTGTTCCTGATGCCGTTCTCCGTGCTGTACGCGGCCTTCATGCTGCCGCTGCTCGGCCGCTACCGGGAAGATCATAGCAAGCCGATGGGAGGTGGAGACATTTTCAAAGGCAAGCCGGACGGCAAGGACAGCACCCCATTGCCACGCCAAGCGCCAACCACTGCTCCGGCACGTCAGGTCTGACCGGCAATGGCAAGCAACGAGACTGTCGCGGAGATCAAATCGCCCGCAACCCCGGGCGGATCCACGGCTGCCGCGCCGGCGGCCGACGTCGACGTGAACACACACCTCATCCGCACCGGGCTCGATCTGCTGCCGCTGGTGGTGTTTTTTGTTACCAATCTTGTCGCGGGAATTTTCTGGGCCACCGCCCTGTGCATGACGGCCACTGCGATCTCGATTGGTGCCAGCTGGCTGCTGCTACATCGTGTCTCAGCCATGGCGCTGGTCACGGGCCTGGGCGTGATGGTGTTTGGCGGCCTGACCATTTATCTGCACAACGACCTCTTCTTCAAGATCAAGCCGACCATCATAAATCTGTTGTTTGCCAGTGCCTTGCTCGGTGGCTTGTGGTTCAACCAGCTGTTCGTGCGCTCGCTGTTGGGCGAGGCCATCAAGCTCGCCGAGCCGGGCTGGCGCAAGCTGCAATTGCGCTGGGGCCTATTTTTTATCCTGCTGGCCCTTGTCAATGAGGTGGCCAGATACAATCTGTCGACAGAGGTTTGGGCGGCGTCGAAATTCGCCAGTTTCCCACTGACCTTTATTTTCATGGTGTCGCAGGTCGGCCTCTTCAAAGAGTACGCTGTGGACACCGCAACCCATGATGGACCGCCGGCGCAGACGACAGATCGTCCGCGTTGACGTTTGGTTTAGGACGCTGCGAGCTTACGCAAAATTACGACAACTCAGGATTGACCACAGCAAGCATTGTCGCTAAATTGATGTGGCCTGAGCAATGCTTTGTTGGCTCTCAGCAACTCCTGGATCACCATTCGATCACAAGAACCCTCTCAGGAACTTGCGACTTACCGCAAGCTTGGGACAAAAATTAACATTGGTGGTAATATGACCCCTGCAAATCTAAGCCGTAAACTCGAGAACTCCGCGACGCACCTCCTGCATCGTGCGACCCAGTGTGCGAGCGAACTGTTCGCTGCCGAAGCCGGCAAGGACAACCTCACACCGCGCCAGTACGC
This sequence comes from uncultured Alphaproteobacteria bacterium, assembly GCA_963732765.1. GTDB lineage: Bacteria > Pseudomonadota > Alphaproteobacteria > Rhizobiales > Hyphomicrobiaceae > JANYHF01. The sequence continues at coordinate 264,291 of CAVTAS010000003.1, forward strand.
CATTCTCGTCACCATCGCCGAGAACGAAGGCGTCAGCCAGACCGGCCTCGTGCAGCGCACGGGCATCGACCGCTCGACGTTGGCCGATGTCATCCGCCGTATGATCGGCAAGGGCCTGATCCAGCGCAAGCGGACCAAGGAAGACGCCCGCGCCTACGCCGTACGCCTCTCCGACAAGGGTTGGCGCGTGCTTGAGAACGCCGATCCCGGAGCCGTCAAGGCCGACCAGCGTCTGATGGCTGGCCTCACTGCGGCCGAGCGCAAGGCGTTCGTCGATCACCTCGAAAAGCTGATCAGCTCGGTGGAAGCCAAGGCTCAGAAGTAGAGCGAACAACATCGGCCAGTCATTGATTTGCCTGATGTATTACTCGCAATGAACTTAAAGGCGCGATCCCGCATCCCCCGCGATGTGGCGTTGCGCCTTTTGGTTTTGGCGGGTGCAACTGCAGCGGAGCTTGGCGTAGATCGCCACTTACTCCTCCCTCCAGCGCGACGTGTCGTTGGCGAGAAGAAGGTGCATGTCTATCCCGATGCGACGCTGTAGGACGCAGCGGAGCTTGCGCGCGGCAGCCGATCCCGCTTCACTTCGCTTGCCTTCCATAGTCTGCGGCCAGCGGCCAACACCCGAGCCCAATCCATGCAGCCCTACCGTACCTCGTCAGGCGGATTGATCAACCGCAACCGTCCTGTGACGTTCACGTTCGATCGCAAAACCTACCAGGGCTTTGCTGGCGATACGCTGGCCTCGGCGCTGCTGGCCAATGGTGTGCACATGGTGGCGCGCAGCTTCAAGTATCACCGGCCGCGCGGCATCCTGGGTGCCGGCTCGGAAGATCCCGCCGCATTGGTGCAGCTGGGAGCGGACAAGAACGCCACCGATCCGAACACGCGCGCGACCGAAATCGAGCTCTACGATGGGTTGAACGCTGCACCTCAGAACTGCTGGCCCTCGCTCAACTTCGACGTTGGCGCCCTGAACGATGTGGCCTGGCGCTGGCTGCCGGCCGGCTTCTACTACAAGACGTTCATGGGCCCGCCCGCGAACTGGATGTTTTTCGAGCCCTTCATCCGCCGGGCCGCCGGCTTGGGCAAACCGCCGGCCGGCCCCGATCCCGACCACTATGAAAGCCAGAACCGCCATTGCGACGTGCTGGTCGTTGGTGGCGGCCCGGCTGGGCTGATGGCCGCGCTCAGCGCCGCCAAATCCGGCGCACGCGTCATCATTGCGGAAGAGACCGCGCAGTTCGGCGGACGCTTGAACGCGGCCGATCCCGACGAAACCAGACTGGCAGGTGGTGGCCCGCGCGATTGGGTCGCCGGCATCGAAGCCGAGTTGCGCGCGCATCCCGATGTGATCGTCCTGAACCGGACCTGCGCTTTCGGCTACTACGCCGACAACTTTGTCGCCCTGCATGAATCGATTGCAGATCACCAGCATCCGGGATCGCGCTCGGCCAATCAGCCACGCCACCGGCTGTGGCGCATCCGCGCCAAGGAAGTCGTGCTGGCGACCGGCGCCGTCGAGCGTCCGCTGGTGTTCCACGGCAATGACCGGCCCGGCATCATGCTGGCGAGCGCCGTCGAGACCTATCTCAACCGCTACGGCGTCAAGGCCGGCAATCGCGCCGTGGTGTTCACCAACAACAACGGCGCCTGGGCAACGGCGTTCCAGCTGGCCAAGTCCGGCGTCCAGGTGGTGGGCATTGTCGACGCCCGTCCTGCGCCGGAAGAAGCTCTGATGCGGCAGGCCGCTGCGCTTGGCATTCCGGTTCATCCGCATGCCACCCTTGTCGATACGGCCGGGCGCAAGCGCGTCCACACTGCGGTGGTGCGCCGTCTGGACGGCAAGGGCGGCGTGACCGGCGAGGCGACGACCATCGTTTGCGATTTGATCGCCGTTTCGGGCGGCTGGTCGCCGAATGCGGCGCTTTTCTCGCAGTCGCGCGGCAAACTGAAATTCGATGCGGACTTGCCGGGGTTCCGTCCCGGGCAATCCTGGCAGGCCGAGCGGTCGGCGGGATCGGCAAATGGCGCGATCACTCTTGCCGACTGCCTGGCCGAGGGTACGCGGGCGGGCGCGGACGCGGCGGGTAAGGCTGGTTTCAACGCAGCGCCGGCGAGCCCGCCCGCCGTTACAGTACCCAGCGCGCCCGCGTATGGCGCCATCGCGACGTGGCAACTGCCGTCCGGCCGCTCCAAAGGCTCGACCCGAGCCTTCGTCGATCTGCAGAATGACGTTCAGGCTAAGGATCTTCAGCTGGCGGTGCAAGAAGGCTACGGCGCGGTCGAGCACGCCAAGCGCTACACCACCACGGGCATGGGCACCGACCAGGGTAAGACCGTGGGCATGAACGCCTTTGGGATTCTTGCCGACACGCTTGGCAAATCGATCCCCGACGTCGGCGTCACCACCTATCGCCAGCCCTTCAAACCCGTCACGTTCGGCGCGCTTGCCGGCCAGCACGGCGGCGGTCTCTATGCCCCGCGCCGCACCACGCCGATGCACGATTGGCACCAGCGCCAGGGCGCGATCTTCGAGCCGGTCGGCGAATGGCTGCGCGCGCAGACCTATCCCAAGGCGGGCGAGAGTTTCGCGGCCGCCGTGCAGCGCGAATCCCGCATGGTGCGATCGAACGTCGGCGTCTTGGACGCTTCCACGCTCGGCAAGATCGACATCCGCGGCCGTGACGCGCGCGAGTTCCTGAACCGCGTCTATACCAATGCCTGGCTGAAGCTGGCCCCCGGCCGCTGCCGCTATGGCTTGATGCTGCGCGAAGACGGCATGGTGTTCGACGACGGCGTGACGGCGTGCCTTTCCGACACGCATTTCCACATGACCACCACCACCGGCGGCGCCGCACGGGTGCTGAACTGGCTGGAAGAGTATTTGCAGACGGAGTGGACCGAACTGGAGGTCTACCTCACCAGCGTGACGGAGCAGTGGGCGGTGGCCGCGATCGGCGGACCCAAGGCGGCCGAGGTGGTCGCTGCGGTCGCCGATGGCTTCGACGCCAATCCCGACACCTTCCCCTTCATGTCGTTCCGCGCGGCCACCGTCGGCGGGATTCCGGCGCGCATCTATCGCATCTCCTTCACGGGCGAATTGTCTTATGAAATCAACGTTCCGGCCTCTTATGGCCTCGCCATGTGGGAGCGCGTGATGGAAGCTGGCGCGCCGCACGGGATTACGGCCTACGGCACCGAGGCGATGCATCTGCTGCGCGCCGAAAAGGGTTTCATCATCGTCGGTCAGGATACCGACGGAACCATCGCGCCGGGCGATCTGCGCATGCCCGGCATGGTCAAGACCAATGCCGACTTCATCGGCCGGCGTTCGCTGAGCCGAGCCGATACGGCGCGCACTGATCGCAAACAACTCGTTGGTCTGTTAGCGGACGATCCAACGATCGTGCTGATGGAAGGGGCACACGTCATTTCAACCAGCACCGAGCCGGACGAAAAGCCGATCCCGATGCTGGGCTATGTGACGTCGAGTTACTTCTCGCCCAATGCGGGGCGTTCGATTGCGCTGGCACTGGTCAAGGGCGGGGCCGAGCGTATGGGGCATACGTTGTATGTCTCGCGCAAGAATGGTCTGCCGATCGAGGTGAAGGTGGTGGAGACCGATTTCCTGAAGCCCCCCGGTAAGGGAGCCGCCGCATGATCCCGCTCACAAGACGTTCGGCGCTGGCGCATCGGACCCCGTTGTCAGGGGATGGTGCGGCGATTGCCGAGAAGCCGTTCGAGGGCAAGCTCATCCTGCGTGGCGACATCGCACGGATCGGGGCGGGCGCCGAGACCATGCTGGGCGCAGGCCTGCCCGGGAAGGTATACGGAACGTCGACCGGTCCGCACGGCACGGCGCAATGGCTGGGGCCGGACGAGTGGCTGCTGGTGACGGCACCAGGCGCGGAAGCGGCGCTGGCGAACGATCTCGGCGCGGCGCTGGCGGGCGTGCATCATCAGATCGCAGATGTCACCGACTACTACACCACCATCGAACTTGCCGGTGCGCATGCCCGCGAGATGCTGATGAAGATCGCGACCGTGGATTTCCACTCCCGCGCCTTCAAGCCCGGCATGGGCATAACCTGCAACCTCGGTCGCGCCACACTCTTCCTGCGCCAGACCCGCGACGACGCGTTCGACATCGTCATCCGGATTTCCATGGCCGACTACCTCTGGTGCCTGTTGGCCGAGGCTGGCCGCGAATGGGGCTTGCCCGCGCAGAGCCCCAAGGGCCAGGTCAAACTTCACCTGCCGCATTTTGAGACTGGCAGCCCTTGATCGAGGCGCTGGACCCCTTCCCATGCACCTGCTCCTGACCCGGCCGAAATCCGACGATGATCCGCTCCCGGAGCTTTTGCGCGCGCGCGGGCATACCTCGGTACACGATCCGCTGCTGCGGATCGATTTTCTGCCGCTGCCAATAATCGATGCAGCCAACCTGCAGGCGATCGTGGTGACCAGTTCGAATGCCTTGCGCGCGATTGCGGGGACGAAGGCTCTGACCGATCTGTTGCATATCCCGCTCTACACAGTGGGCATCGCTACTGCAAATTACTCGAAAACCCTCGGTTTTTCCCGGATTTTCCCAGGAAATTCTTCAGTTTCTCCTATGATTTTACCACTTCTTTCCAGGATCGAAACCGGTTGGGGTCCGGTACTGTATCTGCGCGGCGAGGACGTCGCCTTCGACCTCGGCAAGCCCCTCAGGGACGCCGGCCACGAGGTCCAAGAAGCCGTCGTCTACCGCGCCGTCGCCGCCAAAGCCTTCGCTGCGGAAACCATCGCGGGGCTGGCCCGTGGCGCAATCACCGGCGTCGTGCTGATGTCGCCGCGCACCGCCGAAACCTATGTGCATCTGGCCGAAACCGCCGGCCTTGTCAGCGAGCTTTCCTTCCTCCCCCACTACTGCCTCTCGGAGCGCGTCGCCGCCCCGCTAGGCGAGCTTGCGGATGTCCACGTGCGCACGCCCAAGCGGCCGAATTTGCAAGAACTTGTTGCGCTTATCGACCTGGACGCTACACAGTCTTGAGCACAGCGGTGTACGCTTTGACGCACCCCGCGTGAGGTCCCGACCAGAAGACGTAAGGCATACGGATGACCGACAAACCAAACGATCCCAACAAGCTTGGCGCGCGCCCCGCGACAGGTCCTCAAGCTGGCAAGCGTCCCTCAGCGACGATCGACCTGCAAGCCACTGAAATCGATCGGCGGGATATGCCTGCCGGCGGCGAAGCCAAGCCGTCGGCTGCGGAACCCGCAGCCACGACCAGCACGCAAGAAAGTGCAGCAAAACCGGACGAATCGAGGCCTTCATCGGCCAAATCCGGCGACGGAAAATCCGTCCCGCCCATCCCTCCGCAGGCTGCCGCCAAGGCGCCGCGCCGCAGCTCAGGCATTGGCGGTTTCATCACCCATATGCTGGCTGGCGTCGCGGGCGCCGCAGCTGCCGTTTTTGGCGCCGACTATCTCGCCAACATCGGCTTCACGATCCCCACCACGTCGGCCGGACAGGTCGAGCAGCTCGGCCGGCGCCTTGCCAATCTTGAGCTGATCAACAAAGAGAGCGGCGCTGCCCCAACCACGAATTTGCTGAAAGAGCAGATCGAGGCCATGAAGGCGCAACTGGCCCCCGCCGCTGCCGCTCCTGCAGCCATCGACAACCTCGCCGCGCAACAAAAACAGCTGGCCGACCGCGCCGCAAAACTCGAACAGCTGCTCGCCGCGCAAGCAGCCGAAACCGGCCCCACCGAGCGCATCGCTAAGCTGGAAGACCAGTTCAAACTGATGGCGCAATCGGGCGCCAACGGCCAAGGCGGACAGCCCGGCCAGATGGCGGCACTGGTGACCAAGCTCGACACTATCGGCGCAACGCTCGACGAACGCCTGGCCGAGATGCGCAAGAGCCTGCAGGGCGACATGCAAAAGCAGAGCGCCCACTTCGAGGACCGCCTTGGCGAAGTCGACAAGGGCATGGCCTTTGAGACGCTGAAAGCCGGTAGCAAGACGCTCTCCGACGAGATCGTCGGCATGAAGGCTGCCAACGAAAAGCTGGGCCAGGACATCGCCACGGTCGGCGCGGGAACTCAACAACTGCGCCAGGATCTGGCGGCGCTAAAGGCCTCCACCACCGACCTTGCGTCGCAATTGCAGGCCGCCACCGGATCGTTCGCCAAGACCGATCAGCTCAGTTCCGTCAACGCAACCACGTCCAAAATCCAGGCCGATCTCGCCGCCATCGCCGCGCGCGACCAGAGCCGCGAGCAAGGCGCCAACCGCATCTTACTGTCGTTGCAGCTCGCCAACCTGAAGCGCGTCGTCGAACGTGGCGGCGCCTTCGCCAAGGAACTGGCCGAAGTCAAGCGCATTGCTCCCAAGGAGCTGGACCTTTCGACCCTCGACGCCAATGCCGAGACGGGCCTGCCGACCAACACCGAGCTGGCCTCCGAATTCAAAGCCATGACGTGGTCGCTGGTGACTGCCGGCGCGGCTCCCGCCGAAGACGGCTCGCTGATCGGCCAGCTCTGGCAGGGCGCCCGCTCGGTGGTGCAAGTGCGCAAGACCGGCAATGTCGCCGGCGACGGCGCCGACGCCATCGTCGCGCGCACCGAGGCCCGCCTGCAAACAGGCGATCTCGAGGGCGCGCTGCGCGAGGTAGGCCAGCTGAAGGGTGACGCCCGCAAGGCCGCCGAGCCCTGGATGGCCAAGCTTGTGGCCCGCCTCTCCCTTGAGCAGGGCCTGGCTGGCGTCGAGGCCAGCCTGGTCAAGCTGATGGGCCCGACCTGAACGGGAAGACCTGTGTTTCGTGACCTTTCTTTCGTGTGAGTACTGATAATGGCTCGTCTGATTGGCTATTTCCTCGCCCTGGCCGCCGGCACCGCCGGTCTCGCCTGGCTCGCCGACCGCCCAGGGACACTGACGGTCGACTGGATGGGCTACGAAGGCCGCCTCAGCGTGTTCCAGGCCGTGGTGCTGATGTTGGTCGCGCTGGCCCTGCTGTGGCTATTGGCCTCGCTGCTGCGCAGCCTGCTGCAAAGCCCGCAGTCGGTCACGCGCTTCTTCAACAAGCGGCGCCAGCAGCAAGGCCTGGAAGCGCTGACCAGCGGCATGATCGCAGTCGGCGCTGGTGATCGGATGCTGGCTGCCCGCTACGCCACCCAGGCCAGCCGCGCACTGCCGAACGAGCCGTTGACGGATCTTTTGCGCGCGCAAACCGCGCAACTGGCCGGCGACCGCAAGACCGCCCAGCGCGTCTACGAGCAGATGCTGCTGTCGCCGCAGACCGAACTTCTCGGCCTGCGTGGCCTCTATCTGGACGCCGAACGCGGCAACGATCTGATCGCAGCCCGCGGCCTCGCCGAGCAGGCCCTCAAGCGCGCGCCGAAAGTGGGATGGGCTTCGGACGCGCTGTTCGATATCCAGTGCCGCCAATCCGACTGGGCCGGGGCCATCGTCACGCTGGCGGCGGCCCGCCGCAACGAACTGGTCTCGCGTAAGGACGCCGAGCGCCGCCGCGCCGTGCTTTTGACCGCACAGGCTATCGAGCTTGAGGAGAAGGATCCCGCTCGGGCAGAGACGCTGTCCAGCGAGGCTCATGACCTCGCCCCGGACCTGGTGCCTTCAGCCGAAATCGCTGGCCGGCTGCAGGCCGCGCGCGGCAAAATGCAAAAGGCGACGTCGACGATCGAGCAGACCTGGAAACGCGTGCCGCATCCTGATTTGGCGACCATCCACGCCTATGCGCGCACCGGCGATTCGCCGCGTGACCGGCTGCAGCGCGTGCGCAAGCTGGCGGCGCTGACACCTGGCAACCGCGAGGGCATCATCGCGATCGCGAATGCCTGCATCGAGGCGCGGGCGTGGGGCGAGGCGCGGGCCGCGCTGGAACCTCTGCTGACGGATGGTCTGTCGGCGCGCATCTGCGTGCTGATGGCGCGCATCGAGGGCGGCGAGAAGGGCGATTCGGGCCGCGTGCGCGAGTGGCTGGCGCGCGCCATCCATGCACCGCGCGATCCGGTCTGGGTTGCGGACTCGCACGTCTCCGACCGCTGGGCGCCGGTGTCGCCTTTGACCGGACGGCTGGACGCCTACGAGTGGAAGGTCGCCGAGCAGACCAGCGGCAACGTGCGTGGGGCGCTATTGCTGGAAGAGCTGGCGGAATTCGCGACGCCCGCCGCGACACCGGCGACACGGGACCGCGCCGTCACCATCGACCGCCCGCGAGTTGTGGACGCCGAACCCGTGGCGCTGACCGTAGCTGGACGGAACGATGGTGCCAACGCTGCAGACAGAACGACAGTCACCGATACTGCGACGAGCACACAGGTCGGGCCTGATGCAGTAGTCACCTCTAACGACCCGGTCTCTTTAGCCGCCAAGCGGGCGCTTCGTGCAGCCGAGCCGACGCGGTCGGTGGCAGCTGTCGAGGGGCGCAGCAAGGAAGCGGCTGCGACGACGACGACCCCGGTGATGAAGACGAATGGCGCGGGGGCCGAGGGGGCTTCAGGCGAGCCGTCCGGCGGCCGCGGGACGGGGGTTGGCCCCAAGACCGCTGACAAGAACACTGAGGTGGAGTTCTTCATCAATCCGCATGCGCCAGACGATCCGGGGCCGATCAGCGGAACGCCTGAGCGCAAGGCGGCGAGCTGATCGGGTGTGCGAGACCGGGGATCGCGACCGTTGCCCAAGTTCGCGTGCGTTGCCCAGCGACCGGCCACAACTCCATGACTGACCGCACCACTTGGCGCAGTATCGTCATTACCCTCCTGCCGGAGGCATTTCCGGGCCTGCTCGGTTTGTCGCTCGCGGGACGGGCGCTGGCCGAAGGCCTATGGTCATTGGAGACAGTGGCCTTGCGCGAGTTTGGGCTGGGCCAACATCGCACAGTCGACGATTCGCCTGCGGGCGGTGGCCCAGGAATGGTGCTGCGTGCCGATGTTGTCGCGGCTGCCGTCGATCATGCGCGCGCGATGGCACCCGGGCTGCCCGCGATTTATCTCTCACCACGCGGCGTTCCGCTCACCCAGGCGCTAGTGCGCGAATGGTCGGCAGGACCTGGCCTCATCCTGCTCGCGGGTCGTTTCGAGGGCGTCGATGAGCGTGTGCTGACAGCCCGCGGCCTGACGGAAGTCTCACTCGGCGATTTCGTGCTGTCGGGCGGCGAGCCAGCGGCCATGGTCGCGCTCGATGCTTGCGTGCGCCTGCTTCCCGGCGTCATGGGCAAGGCCATGTCGGGCGACAGCGAAAGCTTCGAGAATGACCTGCTTGAGTATCCCCAGTACACACGACCGCGCGAGTGGGAAGGTATGCCGATACCCGAAGCGCTGCTGTCGGGTGACCACAAGCGCATCGAACACTGGCGGCGCGATCAGTCCGTGGCGTTGACGCAGCAGCGCAGGCCCGATCTCGCGGCGCGCCGAGCCACCATCCACACCAAGAGCTGACGACGATCGGCGCGGACCTTGCGGAGCTGGTGCCGGCTCACGCCGCCGCGTTAGGACCATCCGCCGAAATCACAGCCGGTCGCGCAGGCTGGGTGCTGTTGTCGCTGCACCAGCGCTCAAGCAGCGCCGACAGATTGGAGCGGTCGAACGGCTTGGCGAGATAATCGTCCATGCCGGCATTCAGGCAGGCTTGGCGGTCTTCGGCGAATGCATTGGCGGTCAGCGCAATGATCGGGGGGCGGATCACCGGTTGGGCGGCGGTTCCTTCGGCACCGAACAGTTTGTGTACCTCGCGCGTCGCTGTCAGGCCATCCATCTCGGGCATCTGCACATCCATCAGCACGAGGTCGAAGCACGTGCCGTCCGATTGAACGCTCGCAGCGATCGCGGCCACCGCCTCGCTGCCGTTGCGCACGCGCATCACCGAAGCGCCGAGCTGCTCCAGCATGCGAGTGCCGAGCAAAGCGTTGATATCGTTGTCCTCGGCCAGCAAGATGCGGCGCGCGACCTGCGGCTGCGGTGCAACATCGATGCCGGTGGCGGTCACGGCATGTGCCAAGGCCTGCGCCGGCGTCTTATGGCGTGACCGCAGTTGCACGAGCAGCGACGATGGACGCAGCGGACGGATCAGATAGGACTCGAACCCGACCCGGCGGAAATCTTTCAAGAGCGCCCGTTGGCCGACCTCGATCAGCACCAGACCGCGCGCCAGCGGCTTGCCGTTGCCTCCAACGCCAATCGCCGCCAACAGCTGGCCAGCCAGGACGGCCCCGATATCGGCATCGACAATAACGGAGTCATACGCACCGATGTCATCGGAGGCGATCAGGGTCTCGACGCCTTCGCGTCCGGCTTCGGCGACATCGACCAAATGGCCAGCCGCTTCGAGAGATTGCAGCAGCAGGCGTCCCTCGATCGACTTGGCAGTGGCGACCAGCACCCGTTGCCGGCGACCCGCGCCCGACCACTCGTCGAACACGCGCGCGCTGTCTTTGACCTGCGCCAGCTTCACGCAGACTGTGAAGGCCGCACCCCTGCCGATCTCGCTCTCGACGCGGATGTCTCCGCCCATGGCGCGGGCGAGTCGCTTGGAAATGGCAAGGCCCAGACCCGTGCCGCCAAAGCGCCGCGCAGGCGTGGTGTCGGCCTGCACGAACTCGCCGAAAATGCGGCCGAGATCCGTCTCGGTCAGGCCGATGCCGGTGTCTCGCACCGTCAGTTCCAGGGCGACCGGCGCGTCCAAGGTGCTCTCTGAACTGCCGTCCTGAGCTGTCGGCTCGCCCGCTAGCGACGGAGCCAGGCAGACTTCGACCGTGACGCCACCCGCCTCAGTGAACTTGACCGCATTGCCAACCAGATTCATCAGGATCTGGCGCAGTCTGGTTTCGTCACCGATGAAATGGCGCGGCAATGCGGGATCGATGAACCAGCCGATTTCCAGGCCTTTGTCATGCGCTCGCGGGGCCAGAAGTTCGACCACGCCCTGCACCAGATCGTCGATGCTGACCGGCGCGCCCGTGAGCTCCAATCGGCCAGCCTCGATCTTGGAGAAGTCCAGGATCTCGTCGATCAACGACAGCAGCGTCTTGGCGGACTGGTCAATGGCGCGGGCGTAGGTCCCCTGCTCGGGATTGAGTTCGGTATCGATCAGTAGACTGGTCATGCCCATGATACCGTTCATGGGCGTGCGGATCTCGTGGCTCATGACGGCGAGAAACCGCGACTTGGCCCGGTTGGCCGACTCCGACTGATCGCGCGCTTCCTGCAGGGCCACTTCGGCTGTGTGCTGCTCGGTGACGTCACGGCCGACGCTCTGGGTCTCCTGCTCGCCCTCGATGAAGTAGTCTTCCCAGGAGTACCAGCGGGGGCCTTGCGCGGTTTCGATCTGCAGCAAGCAGCGCCGGCGGCGCGCGCCGGACTCAAGTACTCGGTCAGCGCCCGGCGGGCTTTCCAGTCGACGTGGCTGGAACTGCGTGCCAAGCACGTCGCTCGACTCAACGCCAAACACCCGACAGAAGGAGCGGTTGACGAAGATCAGCCGGCCTTCGGCGTTGCGGCGCAGAATGACGTCCTGCTGGCTGTCGAGCAGATCGCGGTAGCGGGTCTCGTTGTCACGCAGCTGCCACTGCATGTCCTTGAGGGATTCGATGCCACGTTCGAACCGATCGCCGAGCACATCGATACCGCCCGCAGTGTTGCCGCCTCCCGCGTTGGGCGAGCGCCCAAGCCGGACATAGACCGAGCCCAGAATCAGAATAGCCGCCCCAAGTGCCACTAGGACCTGGGCCGGGCCAAGCACAGCAGGCTGCAACGCGATACCGGCCAGCAGGACCACCATGCCAATGGCAAGCGTCAGCATATCGTCGCCAAATGACTGCGTGAGATCGCGCCAGCGCAACCGGGCGGCAGGGGATGCCAAGGGGGTCTTGGTCGCTTGATCCGTCCCGCGGTCCGACATAGGCTGCGCCGCAGACTGCGCGGGCGCAGTCGCGCGTCCCATAGGCTGAGTATGGCTCGGCACGAGCACCTCGTCCTGTCTGTTTTGCAGTCGCCTCACAATCGCCCGAGTGTCCGCTGGCGCACTTAATGCGTTCTTAAGCCAACCGATAAACTGCGCGCCAAATGCTCTTGATCGGAGGGATGCTGCTGGCATGATTAGCGCAGCTTGAATGATCGCTCTGTTCTGCATCATGCGGTCTGCGACTTGCGGTTCAGCTCGCCGCGATAACTCAGTGCTTCGGCGATGTGGACGCGGGCCACGCTATCGGCGCTATCGAGATCGGCGAGCGTGCGCGCCACCCGCAAGGTGCGGTAGAAGCCACGCGCAGTCAGCTGCGCCGCTTCGGCCGCTTCGCGCAACAGCGCGTTGCCGCTGGGATCGAGTTGCACTACCTCTTCCAGCTTCTGCACCGGACAATCGGCGTTGGTGCGGACCGATTTCATTCCGAACTGGGCGTAGCGTTCGGTCTGGATATCGCGGGCGGCGGCAACGCGCGCACGCACCGTTGCGCTGCTCTCGGATGGCGCCGGCTTCACCAGATCTGCCGCGCTGACTGCGGGCACTTCGATCTGCATGTCGATGCGGTCCAGCAGCGGCCCAGAGATGCGCGACTGGTAGCGTTCGGCGCAATTCTGGCCTCGACCGCAACTGAACCCGGGTTCTCCGGCCCGCCCGCATCGGCACGGATTCATCGCGGCAATCAGCTGAATTCTGGACGGATAGGAAATGCGGTGATTAGCGCGCGCGATGGCAACTTCGCCTGCTTCCAACGGCTGACGCAACGAATCCAGCACTTGCGGCGTGAACTCGGGCAGTTCGTCGAGAAACAGGACGCCCAGATGGGCCAGCGCGACTTCGCCTGGCCGGGGCTTGACGCCGCCGCCAACCAGCGCCGCCATGCTGGCGGAATGGTGGGGCGCGCGAAACGGCCGTCGCCGACCCGGCAGCCCGCGGGAAAGCTCTCCGGCCAGACTTTGTATCTGGCAGACTTCCAGCATTTCGTGGGCGGTCAGGGGCGGTAGTATCGATGGCAGCCGTTGGGCCAGCATGGATTTGCCCGACCCAGGCGGCCCCACCATCATCAGATTGTGCCCGCCGGCAGCGGCCACTTCGAGCGCCCGCTTGGCGCTCTCCTGCCCTTTGATATCGCTCAGATCCGGCATCGGCTGCTCGTCCTCGGCGATCTGCGGAGCGGGGCGCGCGAGCGTTTGCAATCCTTTGAAATGATTAACCAATGAAAGCAGATGTGGCGGCGCCAACACCGGCATGTCGGCGGACGCCCAGGCCGCTTCCGCCCCCGCGCTGGACGGGCAGATCAGGCCCTTGCCTGCGGCATTGGCGCCGATGGCTGCCGGCAGGGCTCCAACCACCGGGGCAATCGAGCCGTCCAAGCCCAGTTCGCCAATGGCGCAGAAATCGGCCAGCGTCGCCAGCGGCATAACCTTACAAGCCACCATCAAGGCGAGCGCAATCGGCAAGTCGAAGTGGCTTCCTTCCTTTGGCAGGTCGGCCGGCGCCAGATTGACGGTAATGTGAGCCTTCGGCAGACCCAATCCAATCGCGAACAGGGCCGCGTGTACGCGCTCCCGGCTCTCGGCGACCGCCTTGTCCGGCAGGCCGACAATGGCGAAGAACGGCGCGCCCGGCGTGATCTGCGCCTGTACAGTCACTAGTCGTGCTTCGATGCCGACGAACGCTACAGTTGAAATTGCGCCGAACATGATTAAGTGCTCCCCAGCGGCCTATATCCGGAACAAACCGGGAAGATAGGCATCTTAGAGAACAATATGCGAACACACCACCTGGGTAACTTCCTAGTTGCGATGACCGCGGCCGGCCCGTCAGTTACCAGACGCGATCCCTTGATCGACGCCCATCCAGTGTTCCGTCAGCGTCGCAGGGGCGCAGACGGAGCCGGATGGGCGGCTTTTTCAGATGCGCGTCGTCACTGCCTGCCGGCAGGTGATCCGGCCGCCGCCCCAGGTGAGGGTCAGCATGGCGCTGTAGCTCTCACCAGGCTCGAGGGTCATGTTGACTTCGCTGAGGGTGCTGGCTGCGCCGGCGCTCACGGAGAAGTCGCCGTCCTGGCGCATGTCGGCGCCGCTGGCATCGCCGTCCTTGACCAGGCTCAGGCTGTAGCGGCCCGACGCCGAGGCGCTGGCGTGGGCAAGGGCGGAGAGCAGCACCGTACCGCCACCGGCGGGGGCGACGCGCAATTCGCAGGTCAGCGGGCCGGCCGAGCGCGTGCTCGATTTGGCCGCGGCACCAGCGTCGGCGGGTGCGAGGGTGAGAGCCAGTCCGCTGACGCCAAGAGCACCGGCAAGGACTGCAAACTGGAAGAGTTTCGACACGTTGGACCTCCTGTAAGTCCCGTGCGAGGGTCCGCCACGGGGCGGAGCCGGACCTCCGGCTAAGGCGAGATAGGGAGTAAAGGCAGTAGGCAGTAGGCAGTAGGCAGTAGGCAGTAGGCAGTAAGGAGACTGTCAGAAACGCAAGTTGCGCAATGGATTGAGGCCTTTTCTGCACATCCGGGCCGCCATTGCGATGCTTGCCACGGTACCATAGCGACCCGATCCGGCCACCTTGCAGCGGGGAGCGCGACCCAGCGCGCTCCCCGGCAATCCGTCTGAGGGCTAACCTGAGCGCAAGCTGGTTAGTTGCCCTGGATCACGACCGAGATGTTGCCATTGCCGTACTGGTTGGCGGTGGCGCTATTGCCGTTGCCGACCTGGATGACACCCTGCACGTTGCCATTGCCGGTCTGCGTGGTCTTGGCCTTGTTCTTGTTGCCGATCTGAGCGACGCCGCTGACGTTGCCATTGCCGTTCTGGATCGAGTTGGCATCGTTCTTGTAGCCGTCCTGGCCGGTGACGCCGACGTTGTTGTTGCCGTACTGCTGAATGATGGCGTTGTTCTTTTTCTTCTTCTGGTACAGGCGGATGTAGTTGCTCGCGCCCTGCTGCACGGCGCCAACGCCGTTGAACGAACCGGACTGGTCGATGATGACGCGGCTGCCGGCGAAGGCGTCAGCGCTGGAAATGGCGGCGACGGCGGCGATGACGAGCGTGGAAAGAAGGCGCTTCATGGTGGGGACCTCTGGTTGGGGGCAACCGGGTGGTTGCGTTCATGAAGACGGTTTTAGTCCCCGCGGCCTGAACCCACTTTGAACCTCTCGTTCAGGTTCCGTTTATGTTCGCGGCCGGCAGCGAAACCAACGGTAATGATTTGGATTCACTGCGAAAAACGTGAGACCCACGAGTAAGCTTCTTGGAATATTCTGGTAATGTCCGCGAGTCATTTGTCAGGCTCGCCGCTCCCGCACACGTCCCGGGCACAGCAAGCCGCGGGGACGGTTGCTCAGGCAAAATTAGGCGCCCGTCCCGGGGTCGGCGGACCACTCGCACGGCGCGGACCAACTACCACTCGCCGCGAAAACCCTCCGTGGCCCGCTCATTCTTGCCTCCCCAGGCCAAATCAGGTTAGCGTCGCGCTGCCCGCTCCAGGCAGCAGCACGGCCGGGCCAGCAGAGGTACACCATCGACATGGTCAGCGCGCTTCTCGACATGCTGGATCGGCTGCGAGTTCCGGCGGGCGCCCAACCCTTGCTGTTCAGCGCGGCGATCCTCCGCCGCCGCAAGCTGTGGCGCGATCAGGTCGATCCCGACCTCGTCGCCACCTTGTTCAACAAGCGCCTGAGCCAAGCCTACGTCCGCCAACATGGCATCGCCACGCCGGAAAAGCTGGGTGAGCTTCCCACCATCGACGCCTTGCCTGAGCTCGCCGAACTGCCGCCGCGTTTCGTCCTGAAACCGGTGCGGGGGAGCAGCAACCACGGCGTGTTCCTGTTCGAGAACGGCCTGAATGTGTTCGATGGAAAGTTGTACACGCGCCAGCAGGTGATCGACGCCGTGAAGGCCGCGCCCTTGCTGGCCCCCGGCGTGCCGTTCCTGATGGAGGAATTCCTGCAGAACTGGGACGGCAAGCCTGGCGCGCCCAACGATTTCAAGTTCTACAACTTCGGCGCCGCTACCGCGTTCATCCATGTCATCGAGCGCAACAGCGGCCGCAAGGCCAGTCTCAACCGCCACTGGTTCCTGAAACCGGACTGGACGCCTCTGGGCCTGACCATTCAGCCCACGCAGATCCACAGCGCCGATCCGCCGCCTATCCCTCCGTGCGCCGCCGATATGCTCGCGCTCTCGCAGCGCCTTTCCGCCGGCATCGGCATGTTCATCCGCATCGACCTCTACGCCACCACGCGCGGCCCGGTGTTCGGCGAGTTCACGCTCAATCCGCACGGTGGCAAGGGCTATACGCCCGAGGCGGACCGCTGGCTGGGCACGCTGTGGCGCGGCGACCTCGGCGTGAGCCCGCCACTTCTGCGCGTGGCCGGGTAACGAGGACACGAAGTCCAGCTTCGGCTTTAGCTCCCACGTCAATCCTCGGCGGCCTGTTCGGGCCGAAACTGGACATCATGTCCCCACCTTCGCCTCGATCGCATCCCAGATCAGCGCCGCGATATCTGCGCCGCCGAACGCTTTCACCTGGCGGATGCCGGTGGGCGAGGTGACGTTGATCTCAGTGAGATAATCGCCGATGACGTCGATGCCGACGAAGATCAGCCCACGCCTCTTTAACTCCGGCCCCAGGCGCTCGCAAATCTCGTGCTCGCGCTTGGTCAGCGTGGTCGGCTCGGGCCGTCCGCCCACGTGCATGTTCGAGCGCGTCTCGTTCGGCGCCGGCACGCGATTGATGGCGCCGGCCACCACGCCGTCGACCAGGATGATGCGCTTGTCGCCCTGGCGGACCTCGGGGCGGTACTGCTGCACCATGAATGGCTCGCGGAACGCGGTATGGAACATCTCCACCAGCGCGGCGAGGTTGGTGTCGTCCCAGGTGATGCGGAACACGCCCGCCCCGCCATTGCCGAACAGTGGCTTGACGATGATGTCCTTGTAGTCGCGCCGGAACGCGGCGACGTCGGCGGGATTGCGCGTCACCATGGTGGGCGGCATCAGGTCGGCGAACTCGAGCACATAGAGTTTCTCGGGCGCATTGCGCACCTCGGCCGGATCGTTGACCACCAGCGTGCCGCGCCGCCCGGGCCGGGGATGCACATGCTCGAGCAGATGCGTCGAGGTGATGTAGGCCATGTCGAACGGCGGGTCCTGGCGCAGGAGGACGACGTCCTGGTCGGCGAGGTTTTCGGTGCGGGCCGGGCCGAGGGTATGGAAGTCCCCGGCGGTGTCGCGCACGGAAAGGTCGTGCCCGGTGGCGGTGAGGGCGCCCTCGCGGTAGGTGAGCGCGTCGGGGGTGTAGTAGAAGAGGATGTGGTTGCGGCGTTGGGCTTCGAGCAGCAGCGCAAAGGTGGAGTCGCCCCGGATGTCGGTGCGGGCGATGGGGTCCATCTGGGTGGCGATTTTCAGGGGCATGGGTGGGGTCCGTTGATGGCCGGGAGTTGAACGCGTTCTAACACTGGACAATGCGGCAAGGCACGGATTTCCCTCTCCCATCGCCTCTTCGCGAGGGGAGAGGAGACCGCGTCTCGCAGGCGACCTCTTGGGAGCCAAGAGCCACGCGGTCGGTGAGGGGCAGCCGCAAGCTCCGTCCCCGTTTCGGCGCGGCCAGACCTATCGTGTTGCCGCCCCTCACCCCGACCCTCTCCCCCGCGAAGAGGCGAGGGAGAGGGGGCTCGCATCGCTGGCGCTGTTCACTAACCCCGAAAACTGGCAAACTCCACTCATGACCACTATCACCCTGGACAAAGCCCAATCCGACCACGCCACCCTCGTAGAGCGGGCGCTCGCGGGTGAAGAGATTGTCATCGAGATGCCAAACGCCGCGACGGTGAAGCTGTCGCCCGTGGAGCTGCCACGCGGCTTCGACCAAGTCACAGCGCGGCTTCGGGGTTATGGCTCGATGAAGGGCGAATTGGTCGTCGGGCCTGAATTCTTCGAGCCGCTACCGGAGGACGAGTTGGCGCTCTGGGTGGGGCGGGGCGACGATTGAGGGTCCTGCTTGATACGCACACGCTGCTGTGGTGGCTGCTTGGGGACATTCGGTTTCCTCCATTGAACTCAGTCAAACATTTGCCACGTGGCCTTCCTGGAAGATGAGTTGAATTTAGTGTTTCCGCCAATGCAGGCTCACCGAACCTATACCGAGGTGCGGCTTGAGACTGCAACGCAGCTGCGCCGAACCCAGTGATCGGCGAACTGACAACAGCTGTGGCCGTTCGCCCGTCTTTGCGGGCACCCGCGTGCGGCGGCAGAACCTGTTCGACTACATCGTGTGGGCGGGGCGACGTGCTGGACGACGTCCGCGCCGATTTCCCGAATGTCACGCGAGCGCACGCGGTGGCGGTGCTGGAGTTCGCCCGGCGCGGAGTGAGTGGAGGGCCAAGCCATGGAGCGCCTGAACCAGCGCTGGGGTGAAATTCTGGGCGCAAGCGCCAGCTTGGCACTGGCCGAACTCACCGCCGCCTACTCCGGCCCAGACCGCCGCTACCACAACCTTGCGCATCTCGAGGCGCTGCTCGATCTGTCGGCGGAGCATGCGCCAAGCCTTGCCGACCGCGACGCTGTCGACCTGGCGATCTTCTATCACGATGCCGTCCATGATCCGGCGCGCACGGACAACGAGGCCAGGAGCGCCGGGCTGGCGGGACAGCGGCTGAGTGCGATTGGACTGTCCCCCGACCGCGTCGCCAAGGTCGTGCGCTTCATCGAGGCCACAAAGCACTCGGCTGCGCCAACTGCGGGCGACAGCGACCTCGACCACTTGCTCGATTTCGATCTTGCGATCCTGGCGGCTGAGCCGGTGGCCTACGACGCCTACGCGCACGCCATCCGCCGTGAATTCGCTGTTTATCCCGATGCGCACTACCGCCCCGGCCGCGCCAAGGTGCTGCACGCTTTCCTCGCCATGCCGTCGATTTATCGGGTTGGCGCCTTGGCGCGGCGCTGGGAAGCACGGGCGCGGGCGAACCTGACGGCAGAGCTGGCGGCCTTGGCGTGACGGGGCTTTCGCCAGCCCGATTGGACCGGCCGTCCGCCCTTCCATCGGGCCTATCGCCCACCCGCCCGAATAATCTTGAATGCGACATTACCTCTCGGTAATTCTACGCATGCTGCAAGGCCAAGTCGTTGGGGAGCACGTCATGCGGACCTACGATGCGTTCATTTCCTATAGTCACGCCAGGGACAAGCCGATCGCGGTCGCACTGCAGACGGTGGTGCAGACTATCGGCAAGGCGTGGTGGCAGCGGCGGGCCTTGCGGATTTTCCGCGACGACACCAGTCTGGCCGCCTCGCCGCATTTGTGGCCGGATATTCTGAAGGCGCTCGACAACACCCGCTATCTCATCCTGCTGGCCTCGCCGGATGCGGCGGCCTCGGTGTGGGTCGGCAAGGAGATCGAGCACTGGCTGGCGCAGAAGGGGTCGCACTCGGTGCTGATCGCGCTGACCGATGGGGGCTTGAGCTGGGATATCGGCGGCAACGATTTCCACCGCGCTCATTCCGATGCGGTGCCCGCGCCGCTGTTCGGGCGCTTCGAGGCCGAGCCGCGCTGGGTGGACTTGCGGCCCTATCGCGAGGGCGGCCAGACCGCGAGCAAGCGGAATCCGGATTTTCTGACGCGCGCGGCCGATATCGCAGCCGCTGTGCACGGCGTCGCCAAGGAAGATCTGCTGTCGGACGAATTGCGCCAGCAGCGCCGTGCGCTGGCCACGGCCTGGACGGCGGCGGCAGGGCTGGCGGGACTGGCTGCGGTTGCCGGCTGGCAGGCCTATCAGGCTAATCTGGAGCGCGCCCGCGTCGAGCTGGCGCTGGCACAGGCCAACACCACCGCCAACAACCTGGTTGGCAATCTGGCCAGCAAATTCGCCGGGCGGAAAGATATTCCGCAGAAGTTCATTCTCGACATCCTCGGCGAGGCGCGCACGCTAGTGACCGGCTTCGGCGCGATTGGCGGCGACCGTCCCGAGCTAATCGAGACGCAGGCCTATGCGCTTGCCGAGCTGTCCAAGACGCTGCGGGCGCAGGGTAGCAGCGCGGAGGTGGTCGCACAGTCGCAAGCGACGGCGGAGGCGGCCGTGGCGGCTTACGAGAAGCTCACCGGTTTGCCGGGAGCCAAGCCGGACTGGCGGCGCGGCTTGGCGGCCAGCCTCGACCGCCTGGGCGATGTGCTGCTCGACCAGGGGCGGGGCGAGGACGCAATGGCCGTTTTCCGCCGTAGCCTCGCGACCTCGGAAGTCGCGGCCCAGCAGTTGGGCGAGCCAGGCGCCGACGACAACGTCGCGGTGGCGCACGAAAAGATCGGCCATGCCCTGCGCGCCCAGGGCAAGCTGGGCGAGGCCATGGCGGAGCAGCAAAAGAGCCTGGCGATCCGCCAATTGCTGCTGCGGGCCCAGCCCGCGCGGAGCGACTTGCAGCGCGCCATGCTGGTCAGCCACGGCGCCATCGCCGACATCCTGCTGGCGCAGGACAAGCCCGTCGAGGCGGTCGCCGAACAGCGCCAACGGCTGCAGCGCGCGGTGGCCTATGCAGCGGCCAATGCCGACAGCGATGAGGCTCAGCACGACCTGCAGGCAGCTCATGGCGGGCTGGGCGATGCTTTGCTCGCAGCAGGCCTGGAAGCGGAGGGCGGCAAGGAGTTCGAAGCCTCGCTGGCCATCCAGGCGAAACTCGCCGCCGCCGATCCCGAACGCAGCGACTGGCAGCAGGAACTGGCGGCCGCCCTCGATCGCATCGGCGACCGCGAACTGGAGGCCGGCCGGATCGCGGCTGCCCGCCACCACTTCGAGGAGGCGGAGCGCGTCGCCACGCGCCTGCTCGATCAGACGCCGGACCGTATCGACCGGCAGCTGGCTAAGGCTAACGCCGTCAAGAAGATGGGCGATGTGCTGCATAAGGAAGGCGCGGCCGAAGCGGCGCTGGCGGCCTATCGGACCAGTCTTGAGTTGCGCCTGAAGATCCCGGCCTCGGACACGGTGCGGCAGGACGCCGAGATCGGCCAGGCCTTTCAGTTCGTGAGCAATCTGTGCGTCGAGACGGGCCGGCTGCCGGAGGCAGCCAGGGTGGCCGAGCAGCGCGTCGCCCACGTCGAGCGCAACGGGCCGCAGTCCGAACGGGGGCTAGCGCTCGGCAGTCTGGCCTGGTTCCAGCTCTTTGCACGCAGCTTCGACCAAGCGCTGGCAAACGCCAAGGCGGCCGAAGCGCTGCTGCCGACGGACGAACTCTGGATCAAGGCCAACCGCGCCCATGCCGCGATGTTCGCGGGCGATACCGCCGCGGCGCGGCGCGAGTACCTGGCTGAGCGCGGCAAGCCCATTTCGAAGGGTTCGGACATCACCTGGGAACAGTCGGCGCTCAGCGATTTTGCCATCTTCCGCAAGGCCGGACTTCGCAGCCCGCTGATGGACGAAATAGAAGCTCAGTTCAAGACCTAGCACCGTTAAACTGCAGAGCGAATGGAGATCGTCATGGATGCAATCTCTCGTCTCGCCTTTGGTCTCATGATCGCCGGTTTGGCCATACCGACAAACAGTCCGCCGGCTCGCAGCCAGGGCACCAGCAGGGAGTTTCCTATCGTGGTCGGCGACAAGAGCCTGCTGGCCGACATCGGGATCATCATCACGTCGTTCGGCAAACCCGATCCCAACCTGAAACACACCTCGAACAAATGCTACCACAATCCCGACTTGGTCCATGAAGCGTCGGTGACGGACGAATTGCTGGCTGCGCAGCAGGCTCGGGGGTTCTCGCTCAACAGCCTCTGTCTGACTTTGTGGAGCGGCGTGCGCTTCGATCCCGAGAGCGGCAAGCGCGTGCCCACGATGGTCGTAGCCGACCTCGATCGCATCGGTCAGCCCGATGGTCCGGGCGATGTCGTTTCGCCTGAAATCGTCCTGTCACCGCCGCGCTGCTTTGCCAACGGTACGCCATACCAGGACTGCAAGTCGCGATATTCGATCAGCAGCGGCACGCCACTGTCTGCAAACCTCCAGGCACTGTCCCGCCAGCGCGCCGCGACGATCGATCGCCTGGTGGACGAAATTCTGCCGACACTTCCCGCCGACCGCTGCGCCGAGACACCCAATCCGTGTGCCGATCCGGCACTCGCAGGCTGGCTTCTGCCCTCGGGCCAGCTTAGCGACCGTGCCAGGGAACTCGATCTCGGCAATGTCGCCTTCTTCGACGTTTCGGCCGATCTGCCGAGGGGCTACGGCTATGCTCTGCAGACGCCATTCGGCGGCGGACCACCGTCGCCATCGACAGAGGTCTATCGCGCTGTGACGGAACGCAGACGCGATCTGACGCCGGCGCGCGTCAAGGCCTATCGACCGAAGGTTATGGCGGAGCGCTAACCTGCATTTCAGATCGGCTCACAACGGCGCAGGAGGTTCCTATGTTTGCACCAAGGCAATTCATGGCCTGCCTGGCTCTCGGTTGGGCGTTCGCTTCATCGGCCAGCCAGCCAGCGCACGCCGCGTGCCTGCTCAACAGCGCAATCCGCGACGACATCGCGGACGGCAATGATTGCCTGGAGGCCCAGCGCACCGGCTGCGTGCGCCATATGTTGACCACCGGGCAATATCAATTCTGCTTGCGGGCGAACGCCAAGGCCAGGTCGCAGGGTCTGCAATGCATCAGGGATGGCCAAGTCTACAACGAGTACAGCCTAGCAGATTGCGCGGAGTTCAAGACGACGGGCTGCGTACGCCATTTGCAGCATCCGCCGGAAAACCAGGCCTGCCTGACGGCGCAGGCGCCCAACGCGGAGCCGCAGCAGCGGAACGCCGCGGGGCAGGCAGCGCCTGCCGAGGCCGGCGGCTCGCAGTTCCCGGTCGTGTTCACCGACCAGGCCGTACTGGCGAAAACCGGCGTTGTCATCGTCGGCTACGGCCGAGATGGCACCAGCATCCAGCACACCGCCAACAAGTGCTACCAGCGCGCCGCAGGCCTCTACGACATATCCGTCACGAACACATTCCTGGCCCGGCAGCGCGCTCGCGGCTTCTCGCTGCAGAGCTTGTGCATGGCTTTGCACAGCGGCATCCGCTTCGATCCCGACACCGGCAACCGCTTGCCCACTTTCATCGTACGCGATCCCGAAAGCCTCGATGATCCCGACCCACCCAACAGCGCCATGACAAACGAAATTCCGCTTACCGTGCCGCGCTGCTTCGCCAAGGGCACGCCGCTCACCGATTGCGCCATGCGTTTCGACCCATTGTCGGGGCAGCCGCTGGGCAACACCAGCCGCTCGGCCCTGCGCGCGTTCGGCCAACAGATCGAGCGGTTCATGACGCAGGAACTGGCCCAGGGCCGCTACCAGGAACCATGCAGCGCCATCCCGGAGAATTGCTCCGGGACTGAGGACTGCGAAAAATGGCAGGAGCGGCAGCGATTCTGCGTCAATACCATTGTCAACGATGGTTGGATGCGCCCTGAGAACGTTTCGCTGCAACCGCAGCCACCACGCCCGGTCGACATCGTCCGCATGATTGATGTCTCCGATGCCTTCCCGCGCGGCTTCGGTTACGCTCTCTACCAACCCAAGAGCGGTGGCGCCCCCGACCCGAGCAAGGAAACGCTGCGCCGCTCGACACAGCGCGAGCGCTACCAGACCGAGGCCAGCGTCAAGATTCTGGTGGCGACACTTCGAGACGACCGGTGACGACCGTCGCACCGTCATCACTCGAACGGAAAGGCATCGCGCACGTGCCGCGGCCAGCGCCCAGGCAGCACCACAACAACGTCGAATGCTGGCTGCCAGCGGCCCGCGCGGTCATTGCGGGCCATCCATAACTCGGCCGCCTTGCGCACCCGTCCGCGCAGGCGTGGCGTGATCGCCTCCATGGCGTCGTCCTCGGTCCGGCGCAGCTTCACCTCGACGAACGCCACGCGGCTGCCACGGCGCGCGATCAGGTCGATCTCGCCGGCGCGGGTTTTGTAGCGCCGCGCCAGGATGCGGTAAAATTTGAGCCGCAGCATCAGTTCGGCAAGGCGCTCGGCACGGATACCGGCGCGCTCGAATTGGCGGCGGCGGAGTGCGGGATCGGTGCTGGTGGGCGAGGACATAGGGGCGGAGGGTATGCCGCCTGGACGAAATCTGCAGCCGGGAGATTACCCGGGGGAGCTGGCAACCTATGGATGGTAGGGCGCAATACGCCCCTTTTCTGCGGGGCCGTATTGCGCCGCAGCGGTTCGAGGTGGCTCCGGTGGCGCAATACGGCGCGAAGAAAAAGCGCCTATTGCGCCCTACCGGCCAAAGCCAGCGCATATACTCGCTTCTTCGGCACGCCCAGACTCGCGGCCACGGCGTCCACCCGGTCGCGCAGCGTCCCAGATGCGCCGGCCGCCAGCGCCGCCTCGATGGCCGCATCGGTCACCGCGCCGACCCCGGCCCGCAGCGGGGCGGCCAGGATCACCACTTCGCCGCGCAGCTCGTCCGCTTCCGCCCAGATCGCCAGCTCGGCGAGCGTACCTAGTCGCATCTCCTCGTGCAGCTTGGTCAATTCACGCCCAACGGCGGCGGGAGTGGTGGCGCCGAAGATCGTGGCCATGGCTTGAAGCGTAGCGGCGGTGCGGCCAGGGGCCTCGAACACCACCAAGGTCCCGGGAGCGGCGGCAAGTTCCGTCAGGCGTTCAGCGCGCGCGCCAGCTTTCACAGGCAGGAAACCGGCGAAGGTGAAACAATCGGTCGGCAGGCCGCTCGCCACCAGCGCCGTCAGTGTGGCCGACGCGCCGGGGATGCCGATGACGCGGCCACCCTCGGCCAGCACCGCGCGCACCAGCTTGTAGCCGGGATCGGAGATCAGCGGCGTGCCGGCGTCCGAAATCAGCGCTACCCGGGCGCCACGCGCCAGCTCGGCCAGCATGGCGGGGCGGGCCTCGCTGGCATTGTGCTCGTGATAGGCGCGCAAAGTGGGACGCAGACTATAACGATCCAGCAACTTGCGGCTGTGGCGGGTATCCTCGCAGTAAACCAGATCGACTGAGGCCAGGATCGCCAGCGCGCGCAAAGTGATGTCGCCGAGGTGGCCGATGGGCGTCGCCACCAGATAGAGGCCGGCGCTTAGCGGTTTGGCCAGCAGCTGCGCCAGTTCGCCCTGGACGGCGCGTTGCAGCGCGGCATGGGGAACGGTGGAATCGGGTGTGTCGTCCACAGGAATCTGCCTTGTTCAGCCATCGCAGCGGGCCGTCATTCGATGAATAGCTTCGTCCCGTGGCCGCCCTGCGCTTGCCGCACCACGCGAATCCGGGCCATAAGACTGTCAATGGCGATCTTGTTGTCGACAAACTCGACGGCTATCGCCTGTGCAGTCTCGTGGGGGCCGGACGATGTGCCCTACGTTTGCGACATCGAACCCCCGGATGGGCATGACACGCCGCCTTGCCATTGCCAACGCCAAACCCAACGCCAGCTTGGCGCTGATGCTCAGCCGGCGGGCGTTTGTGCTCAGCGCGGCTGGATCGCTGTTGGCCGGCTGCGCCATGTCCGGCGGCGGGGGTGGCGGCGACACCCAGACCTCGCTGGTGCAGACGCAGGCTGTGGTACCAACGGGAAGCACGCTGACCGGCGCTGGCGTAAAGGTCGCGCTGCTGTTGCCGTTCGGCAAGGGCGGCGATGCGGCGCAGGTTGCGGTTGCGCTGAAGCAGGCGGCCGAGCTGGCGCTGTTCGATGTGCCCGGCGCCAACATCGCCCTCATTCCGAAAGACACATTCGGCACCGCTCAAGGCGCTGCGGCGGCAGCCCAAGCGGCCGTGGCCGAAGGCGCCGAGCTGATCCTCGGGCCGTTGTACGCTGCCGAAGTCATGGCTGTGGCGCCGGTGGCGCGGGCCGCGAACATACCGGTGGTGGCCTTCTCCAGCGACCGCAAAGTGGCGGGCAATGGCGTATACCTGCTGAGTTTCCTGGCTGGCGACGATATTGCGCGCGTGGTGAGTTACGCTGCCGCCAACGGCAAGGCCGGGTTCGCTGCGATGGTGCCGCAAACGCCCTATGGCGCCGTGGTCGAGGCCTCGTTCCGCGCCTCGGTGGCCAAGGCCGGCGCACGCGTGGCGGCAGTCGAGCGCTTCCCGGTGGATGCCAGTCTGATCGCCGATCCGGTCAACCGCCTGAAGGCCGATTTCATCGCAAACCAGAAGGCCGGCGCGCCGATCGATGCGCTGCTGATCCCTGGCGGGCAGGATGTGCTGCCGGTGGTGGCACCGATGTTGCCGTACGATGTGATCGATACCAAGTCCGTGCGCTTGCTGGGCAGCGGCGGCTGGAACTACGCGGCCATCGGCCAGGAAGCCGGCCTGGTCGGCGGCTGGTTCGCAGGGCCCGATCCCACGGCCTGGAACGATTTCGCCGGGCGCTATGCCAAGAGCTACGGCGCGCAGCCAGTGCGGCTGGCGAGCCTGTCCTATGATGCGGTCACGCTGGCGATCTCGCTGGCGGCCAATGCGCCGGGACAACGCTTCACGGCCGACAAGTTGGCGCGCCCCAGCGGCTTTGCAGGTATCGATGGCTTGTTCCGCCTGCGTCCCGACGGCACGCCAGAACGGGGCTTGGCGATCCTGGAAGTGACCAAGGTCGGCCCGCACGTGATCGACCCGGCACCCAGCGCCTTCGCAGTCGCGCAATTCTGACGGCGGGCCTCTCGCTTCGAAAAGCTACGTCGCAGACGGCTGCTCACGAGCTAGTATTTCGCGCACGTCCTCCTCGACGTCGAGCAGGCGCTTGTCGAACACGCCGACGGTAGCTCGCATCATCACCAGCACTGCAGCACCGTTGGTGCGCTGCTCCAGCACGATCTTTTCGACCCGCGCAAGACTAGAACCCATGGCGGCGATATCGGCCTGAATCTTCTTCAGGATTTCAAACATCGCGGACTGTACGTTTTCGCTCATGGCAAGAACGTAGGGTAAACACAGGAACTGATTAAGCGATCAAGGCTTGCCTGGGTAACGACCTAGTCCCCCACATCCGCAGCGGGGGCCAGTGCCGCCGACAATTCGTACACCAATCTGTTCAACACCATGCGGCCGTGACGCGTGGCGGTGATGCGGTCCGGTTCGAAGGTCAGTAGTCCTTGCTCCGCCAGATCGGTCAGCACCTCCGTCTTCGGCGACAGGCAGGTCTGACCTGCGAAACGTCGCCAGATCCAGCCCCTCACTCAAGCGCAGCCCCATGATCAGTCGCTCGTCGGCCTGGTCGCTCGGCGACAGGCTTGTGCGCTCGACTATGCCGTGCCCGTCTTTTTCCACGGCCGCGGCCCAGACCTCCGGATTGCGCTGCGTCGAAAGCGCCATGCGCTGGCCATCCACCACCAATCGTCCGTGCGCCCCAGGACCGATGCCGGCATAGGTGCCGTAACGCCAATAGACCAGATTGTGCCGGCACTCCTGACCGGGGCGGGCGTGGTTGGACACCTCGTAGGCCGGCAAGCCCGCCGCCTCGGTCAGCGCCTGCGTCGCGGCATACAGATCGTCGGCGATCTCCGGCGGCGGCGTGACGATCTTGCCTGCCTTGTGCAGCGCGGCGAACGGCGTGCCGTCCTCGATGGTGAGCTGGTACACGGACAGATGATCGGGGCCGTAGCCGATGGCCTGCGTAAGTTCCTCCGACCACACTGCAACGCCTTGTTCCGGGCGGGCGTAGATCAGATCGAACGACACGCGCTCAAAGGTTTTCCGCGCCACCGCCAGCGCGGCCTTGGCCTCGTCGGCGTTGTGCAGCCGGCCGAGAAACTTCAGATCGCGGTCGTTCAGCGCCTGTACGCCCAGCGAAACGCGATTGACGCCGGCCGCGCGATAACCGGCAAAGCGCAGGGCATCGACGCTCTGCGGATTGGCCTCCAGCGTGATCTCGATCCCCGGCTCCTGCGGCCAATACTTGGCCACCGCATCGATCAGCGCACCGACCAGGGAGGCCGGCATCAGCGAAGGCGTGCCGCCGCCGAAAAAGATGCTGTGCACGGGCCGATCGGGTTGCAGCTCAGCCATATGCGCCAGCTCGGCCAGCAGCGCGGCCTGGAAACGCGTCACGTCGACGCCATTGTGGCGGACATGGCTGTTGAAGTCGCAATACGGGCACTTGGCAGCGCAGAACGGCCAATGGATGTAGACGCCGAAGCCCGGCAGGCCGGGGGCCTGACTTAGAACTGGGGTTCTACTCAAGGCACGCGCCCGCGAAGTTCTCGAACGAGCGGGCGCGGTGCGAGAGCATGTGCTTCACGTCGGGGTTCAATTCCCCAAACGTCAGCGCGTGGCCATCGGGAATGAACATCGGATCGTAGCCGAAGCCATTCGTTCCGCGCGGTGGCCAGACCACGGTGCCGAACACTTTGCCTTCGAAGCATTCAGGCTCCGCGCCTGGACGCGCCAGACACAGCACAGAGGTAAAGTTCGCCTTCAGCGGCTTGGTGAAACCGATCCCGCGTTCCAGCAAAGCTTCGTACACGGCCTGCATGGCCACGCCGAAGTCCTTCTTCGGGCCGGCCCAGTCGGCCGAGTAGACACCCGGGGCGCCATCGAGCGCGGCAATTTCTATGCCGCTATCGTCGGAGAGCGCGGGCAGGCCGGACGCATTGGCGGCGGCGACGGCCTTCAAGGTGGCATTGCCGATGAAGGTGGTTTCGGTTTCGACCGGCTCGGCCAATCCCAGTTCGCCAGCGGACACAAGTTCGATGCCGCGTGGGGCCAGCAGTTCGCGCATTTCGGCGAGCTTGCCCTTGTTGTGGGTCGCCAGAACCAGTTTGGTGCCGCGCGCGAGTTTCATTGCTCAACCACCTTCGTCATCCCCGCGAAGGCGGGGATCCATGCATTCCAACGGTGTTCGATTACCCAGGTTCACGAGAAGTCTTTCTCGAAGCGAGGCGGCTGTTCGAAGCCCTGCCCCGGCAATCAGCTTGACTGGATCCCCGCCTTCGCGGGGATGACGAGTTTGAGCGCACCCTCGCCTCACAGCACCGTCAGCTTCTGCAGTTGCACCAGCTCGCCGACACCTTTCTTGGCCAGCAGCATCATCTGATCGAAGGTCTCGGCGCTGAACGGCTTGGTCTCGGCGGTGCCTTGCACCTCGACGATCCCGCCCGACCCGGTCATGACGAAGTTGGCGTCGGCCTCGGCGTTGGAATCCTCAGCATAGTCGAGATCCAGCAGGTTCTCGCCCTTGAAAATCCCGCACGAGATCGCCGCCACTTGATCCAGCAACACCTTGTCGCCAATCATGTTGCGCGCCTGCATCCAGCTCATGCAGTCCTTCAGCGCCACCCAGGCGCCGGTGATCGAGGCGGTGCGGGTACCGCCGTCGGCCTGCAGCACGTCGCAATCGACCGTGATCTGCTTTTCGCCCAGCGCCTTCAGGTCGACCACGGCGCGCAGGCTGCGCCCGATCAGGCGCTGGATCTCCTGTGTGCGGCCGGACGGATGGCCTTGCGTCACTTCGCGGCGCGTACGCTCCGATGTGGCGCGCGGCAGCATCGAGTACTCCGCCGTCACCCAGCCTTTGCCCTGGCCCTTCAGCCACGGTGGCACGCGCTCCTCGAGGCTCGCCATGCACAGCACATGGGTGTTGCCGAACTTGATCAGGCAGGAGCCCTCGGCATGTTTGGAAACGGCCCGCTCGATGTGAACAGGCCGCAGCTCGTCGGGCTGCCGGTTGGAGGCGCGCATAGGGGTGCTCTTGGGCGGGCGCTGTTGGTTGAGCGCAAAGGAACGGAGTGGCGAACGGGCAACCTAGGAGAGACGCTGGTTTGTGGCAACCGCGAATATACGAAGTTTCGGCGCTGGATTGCTCAATTCCGAAGGAGTATTCCTTCCGGCTATGAAACTCGTCGATCCAAACGATCCGTTCTATCGCCCGCTCTGGCGCCGGGTCCTGCTCGTGCTGATCGTAGCGGCCTGGGCCGGAGCCGAGCTGCTTTACGGGCGAGAAGGGCTTTGGACCGTCTTGGCTCTAGGCGCTCTCGGTTTTTGCCTGTGGACATTTGTTATCAACTGGACGGACGGGTCTCGACCGCCCGGATCATAACGGTTGCATCTACGCGCAATGCGACGGGCATCAATGCGCAATGACTGGAAGAAAACGATTCCGCATTCGTGATCTGAGAGAAATGACATTCTCTCTTCGCCAAAATTTTGCCTCGAATTCGCACTACTGTTCTAGGGTTATCGTGGAATTGCGAGGCGCACCCTGTGACGGGCGAGGTCCTGGTTTTCATACTGATCGGCTTTGCCGCTCAGATGGTCGATGGCGCCTTGGGTATGGCGTTCGGCATCGTCAGCACGACTTTGCTGATGAGCACCGGAGTGCCGCCCGCCGTCGCTAGTGCTTCAGTACACGCCGCTGAAGTGTTTACGACAGCTGCCTCGGGCGCCGCCCATTGGCGCATGGGTAACATCGACCGGGCGCTGGTGGCCAGGCTGGCGCTACCGGGCATGGTTGGCGGAATCGCCGGCGCCTACATATTGGTTTCGATCCCAGGTGACAGCATCCGTCCATTTGTCAGCGCTTACCTTTTGGTCATGGGCGCATTCATTCTATGGCGTGCCTACCACAAGCGCGACGACCACTACGAGCCGCCCAAACACGTCGGTATGCTGGGCCTGGCTGGCGGCTTTCTCGATGCAATCGGCGGCGGCGGATGGGGGCCGATGGTCACCTCGACGCTGATCGGGCGCGGCGCCGCGCCCCGTTTCGCGATCGGATCGACAAACCTGGCCGAGTTCTTTGTTACGGCGACCATTACGGCGACATTCTTTGCCACCATCGGCTTGTCGCTGTGGCCGATCATCACCGGGCTGGTGATCGGCGGCATTGCGGCTGCACCGCTGGCCGCCCTGGTCACGCAGCGTCTGCCCGCGCGCCCGGTCATGATATTGGTCGGCGCGGTGGTGGTGCTGCTGAGCCTGCGCGGACTGGCCACGGCGTTTGTTTGAGCGGTGTCAGGACCTTATTGCGCTTGAACAGGTGCATGCGGACTGACTCAAGCGCTCGATCAGCAATAAGTGCCTGACACCGAACGCTACTCCGCCGCCACCTTGCGCATAGGATTGTTCGGATGCGCGGTCCAGTTCGCCGGCTTGGCCGTGATCGGGGTCTTGGTCCGCGGATCGACGCCGGAGACCATCTGCACCATGTCGATGCAGTCTTCCACCGGACAGACCGAGACGCACAGATTGCAGCCGACGCATTCGTCGTCGATGACCTGGAAGTGGCGCTTGCCGTCCACTGTCGCAGTGATGGCCTGATGGGACGTGTCCTCGCAGGCGATGTGGCAGCGGCCGCACTTGATGCAGAGGTCCTGGTTAATCTTGGCCTTGGTGACGTAATTGAGGTTGAGGTACTGCCAATCCGTGACATTACCCACAGCGCGGCCGACGAACTGGTCAACGCTTGAAAATCCCTTCTCGTCCATCCACGCCGACAGACCCGACGTCATCTCCTGCACCACCTTGAAGCCGTAGGTCATGGCCGCGGTGCAGACCTGCACGTTGCCCGCGCCCAGCGCCATGAACTCGGCTGCGTCGCGCCAAGTCGTGATACCGCCGATGCCGGAGATGGGCATCCCGTGGGTCGCGGGATCGCGCGCGATCTCGGCCACCATGTTGAGCGCGATTGGTTTCACGGCCGGGCCGCAATAGCCGCCGTGGCTGCCTTTGCCATCGATGCTGGGATTGGGCGAGAAGCTATCGAGATCGACACTGACGATCGACGACACCGTGTTGATCAGCGACACTGCATCGGCCCCGCCTTTTTTGGCGGCGCGCGCGGGATTGCGGATGTCCGAGATGTTCGGCGTCAGCTTCACGATCACCGGCATGCGGGTGTGGGCCTTGCACCAGCGGGCAACCATCTCGATGTATTCCGGCACCTGGCCGACAGCGGAGCCCATGCCGCGCTCGCTCATGCCGTGCGGGCAGCCGAAGTTGAGCTCGACGCCGTCGCAGTTGGTGACTTCCACGCGTTTGAGAATGTCGGCCCAGTATTTCTCCTCGCACGGCACCATCAGCGAAACCACCAGAGCGCGATCCGGCCAGGCCTTTTTGACGGCCGTGATCTCATTGAGATTGACCTCCAACGGACGATCCGTGATCAGCTCAATGTTGTTGAGGCCGATCAGGCGGCGGTCCGGACCGTGCACATAGCCGTAGCGCGGGCCGTTGACGTTGACGATCGGCGGACCAGCCTCGCCCAGCGTCTTCCACACCACGCCACCCCATCCAGCCTTGAAGGCGCGGACGACGTTGTACTCTTTGTCCGTTGGCGGCGCGGAAGCCAGCCAGAACGGATTGGGAGATTTGATGCCGAGAAAGGAGGTGCGCAGATCAGCCATGGGGATGCTCCGTGAGCTGGGAAAGTGTTTGCGGCTGGCGCGTCTTCTCCTCTCCCCTCGCACTGCGAGGGGAGAGGATGTCGCCCGAGCCGCGACAGCGGCGAGGAATCAGCGACAGGTGAGGGGCAGACGCTTGCTCTGTACTTGGTACAACCAGGGCCGGAGCAAGTTCCTGCCCCTCACCGACCGCCCAGCGCTTGCGCTGAAACGCGCTGCGCAGGGCGGTCTCTTCTCCCCCTCGCAAGCGCGAGGGGGAGAGGACAGTCACAGACTCACCCGCCATGGCCAAAACTCCGGTGCATCGATTCCGCCGCCTGCTTGCCATCCTCGACCGCGGACACCGTCAGGTCCTTGCCGCCCAGCACGCAATCGCCGCCGGCCCAGATTCTTGCAACGCCCGTGCGGCGCTCGGCATCGACGCGGATACGGCCGCTTTCGGTGGGAACCAGCCCATCCAGCGGATCGCCGACAAACGTCTGGCCGATTGCCTTGAACACCATGTCGGCCTCGAAACGCACAGTCTCGGACGAACCGTTCGTGTACGCGCATTCGATGCCAGTGACCCGTCCATCCTCGGTCACAATCCGCACCGGCTTCAGCCAATACTTGATCCGCACGCCCTTGGTCTGGGCCAGATCCTGCTCATAGCCACTAGCCTTCATGCTCTCCTTGCCGCGGCGATAGACGATGGTCACATCCTCCGCGCCAAGCAGCTTGGACTGTACCGCCACGTCCACCGCCGTCATACCGCCGCCGATCACGACCACCTTGCGGCCAACCGGCAGTTTCGACAGATCCGTGGCCTGACGAAGTTCGCCGATGTATTTGATGGCATCTTCGACGCCAGCCGCATCCTCGCCCGGCACCCCCAGGCCGTTCACGCCGGCAAGCCCCGCGCCGATGAATACGGCATCGAAATCCTTGATCAGCCTCGCCAGTTTCACGTCACGGCCCAGCGCCTTGCCGTTTTCGATCTTGATCCCGCCGACGCCCAGAATGAATGCGATCTCGCGCTGCGCGAAATTATCGACGCTCTTGTAGGCCGCGATGCCAAACTCGTTCAGCCCGCCGGATTTTTCGCGCGCTTCGAAGATCGTCGCCTCGTGCCCGTAGAGGGCCAACCGGTGCGCGCAGGCCAATCCCGCCGGTCCCGAGCCGATCACGGCCACCCGCTTGCCGGTGGGGGCGGCGCGTTTAAATGGCTGTTCGCCCGCGCTGAGCAGCGCATCGGTCGCAAAGCGCTGCAGCTGGCCGATCTTCACCGGCTTGCCCTCGGCGGCTTCGCGCACGCAGGCCTCCTCGCACAACGTCTCGGTGGGGCAGACGCGCGCGCACATACCGCCCAGAATGTTCTGATCCAGAATTGTTTTGGCCGCGACCTTAGGCTGTCCTGCGCCGATCTGGCGGATGAACATCGGGATGTCGATGCCGGTCGGGCAGGCGGTCATGCAGGGCGCGTCGAAGCAGAAGTAGCAGCGGTCGGCCTCGACCAGCGCCTCGTGCTTGCCGAGCGGCGGATGCAGATCCGCGAAGTTGCTCGCGTATTGCTCTTTCGGCAGAACCCCCGACTTAATGCCGCCAGCTTTCGCGTCAGACGGATGGCCGCTCGATCCCGTCATTCCAAAATGCTCCCTGCTTGCTGCAATCCGAAGCTGCATAGTGCTATGTTGGCGCACTTCGGCGCGATTGGTCAAATGGCCTTCACACGCAATGCTGGCCCGCGCCTCGAACTTATGTCGCATTTTTCCCAACTGGTGTGCACCACTGGCCATAGTGCGCGGGGGCGCTTTTGGGCTATCGTCTGCATGAAACCGTCATAAAGCTGCGATGAAGGAGACTGCCATGTCCGAAACCGACCGTATTGCCTGGTTGCAACATCAGGCGTCCGAGGGCGGAATCGGCCGGCGCGAGTTTGTCACATTGGCCCTGGCGGCAGGCCTGACCATGGCCTCGGCCTCCGATCTCTATGCGGCGCGCAAGAAAAAGGGCGACGCGGTGGCCGACGCTCCGCCGCCGCCACCCCCCGGCCCCAAGCGCGGTGGCGACTTCAAGATGGCGACCGCGACCGGCAACTTTAAGGATTCCTTCGATCCCGCGACCTGGGGCAATGGCTTCATGACCAGCGTCGGCGGTGCCATCGGCAATTCCCTCGCCTCGGTCGACGCCAAGAACCTTCCGCAACCCGATCTCGCCCAATCCTTCGAGCCGTCTGACGGGGCCAAGACATGGGCGTTCAAGCTGAAGTCCGGCGTCACCTTCCACAACGGCAAGACCATGACGGCCGAGGATGTGGTTGCCACCTACGCCTACCACCGCCACAAGAAAAACGGGTCCCTGGCGCGCGCCAACCTGTCAGGCATTGCCGACGTGAAGGCCGATGGGCCCAACCAGGTCGTCTTTACGCTGACCGAACCGCATGCCGATTTCCCCTATGTCACCAGCGACATGCGTTTGGCCATCTTTGCGGCCAAGGACGGCACGATCGATTTCGCAAACGGCGCGGGCACCGGCCCCTATGTGAAGGACACCTTCAAGCCGGGGGTGAAATTCACCGCGCAGCGCAACCCGAACTATCACAAGTCCGATGCGGCCTGGTTCGATAGCATTGAAATGCAGCTGATCGCCGAGGCGCCCAGGCGTCACAACATGCTGTTGGCGGGCACCCAGCACTACATCGACCAGATCAACGTCAATAGGGCGGGCGAGCTGAAAGGCAACCGCGCGGTCAAGATCACCAACGTGGCGGGCTTCGGGCACTACGTGGCGCCGATGAATTGCGGTGTCGCTCCGTTTCTCGATGTGAAGGTGCGCCAGGCCATCAAATGGGCGATCAACCGCGACGATCTGGTGCGGCGCGTGCGCGGCGGCTTTGGCACAGTCGGCAACGATGTGCCGCTATCGCCAAGCATGCGCTATGCCTCGCCGATCGCACCGAAGTACGGCTACGATCCGGACAAGGCCAGGGCCTTGCTGCGCATCGCCGGCTTCAACAGCCTGAAGGTGAGCCTGTCTGCCTCCGAAGCCGCCTTCCCGGGCGCCCTCGAGGTGGCCGCCGCCATCAAGGCCTCAGCCCGCCGCGCCAACATCGACGTCACGGTCGTCAACGAAGCTGCCGAAGGCTACCACGACCTGGTCTGGATGAAAAAACCCTGGGTCATGTCCTACTGGAACGGCCGCGCCACCGCTGATTGGATGTTCTCGACCGCCTATGCCGACGACTCGCATTGGAACGAGAGCGCCTGGACGTACCCCAAGTTCAACGACCTGTTGAAGTCCGCCCGCGCCGAAATGGACGATGCCAAGCGCGCCGAGAAGTACACGGAAATGCAGCAGATCCTGCACGACGACGGCGGCGCGCTGGTGCTGATGTTCGACAACTACGTGTCGGCGCATTCCGCCAAGGTGTCGCACGGCGATCTGAACAGCAACGCCGACCACGATGGCGGCAAGATCTTCGAGCGCTGGTGGATGACGTAGACTGAGCGGTGCCGAAGTAGCAGCTAGGGGCGCACTGCGGTGCGCCCCTACGCGTGAATGGTGTGCGCGCCCTAAATCAACTTGTACTGCCGCGCCTTGTTGCGCAGGAACGGCAGGCCGTTGCCCATCACTTCGGCTTCGTCCTTGGCGACGGGCCGCCAGACCGCGAGGCCATAGGCGACTTCCGGCGGCATGTTGATGAAGCTTTCCATCGCCAACCCGCCCTTGAAGCCGATGGCGGCGAGCGTGGCGTAGACCTCGTCCCAATCGCAGGTGCCGCAGCCGGGCGTGCCGCGATCGCTCTCCGAGAGATGGATGTACTTGATGTACTTGCGCGCATCGAGGATGCCGTTGCCCGCACCCTTTTCCTCGATGTTCATATGATAGGTGTCGAGATGGATGAACATATTCTCGGCACCCACCTTCTCGATCATCTCGACCGCCTGCCAGCCGGTGTTGAGCAGGTGGTTCTCGTAGCGGTTGACCGGCTCGATGCCAAACAGGATGCCGCGTGACTTGGCATGCTTGGCCGCAGCCGTCAGGGCCTTGGCGATGTTGTCGTATTCCCCTTGCGTCGGCGGCACGCCGGTGCGTTCGCCGATCCCACCGTAGGTAACGCCTGACAGCGCCAGGCAGCCCATGTCCGCGCACTTGTCGATGGCGACCTTCAGATGCTCGATCGCCTTCTCGGGATGCCGCGAGGCCCAGGCGTGCTCGGGCAGGCCAAGCGAGCAGATGGACTTGAGGTTGTTCTTCTCCAGCAGCGCCCGGCTATGGGCCGCATCGACAGCGGGCGCGTTCAGCAGCGCGATCTCGATGAAATCCATCTTGTACTTGACCGCCGCCGCGATGGCCGTTTCGGCGCCCGCGCGGTCCCAGGTCATCGTCCACATGCTCGTGTGCACGCCAAAGCCTTGCATGATGTTATCCCTTCGTGGGTTGAGCGTTTCGATAGTTTGCGGCCAGATAGCGAATGATCATCACGGCGATCAGGAACAGGCCCCAGACGGCGGTGGAGAGATGCTGGTTGGCGCCGAGAAGATTGAGGCCGGACGAGAGCACCTGCAGGATGATCAGGGCAAGGACAACCGGCACCACGCGGCCAAAGCCGCCGAACGGATCGACGCCGCCCAGGAAGCAGGCCAGCACCGTCACCAGCAACAGCGCCTCGCCATGGCCGACCCGGACCGAGTTGAACCTCGTCAGCATCAGGATGCCGGCGATGCGCGCACATGGCGCCCGACAGCGTATAGATCAATGTCAGGGTGCGTTTGGTGTGCAGGCCCGAATAGCTCGCCGCCTTGATGTTGGAGCCGATCATGTACACCGACAGGCCGTGCCGCGTGCGGGTGAGCAGAACGTGCCAGGCCAAGGCCGCGACGGCAAAGACCAGCAACGGCGCCGGAAGGCCGAGGATAAAGCCATGGCCGATGCCGTGCAAAAAGTCTGGAAAACCCGAGATATCGCCACCCTTAGTCAGGAATTCGCCGAGGCCGCGCAGGAAGATCATCATGGCCAGCGAGACCAGGATGGGATGTGCGCCGACGTAAGCGATCACGACACCCATGATGGCGCCCGAGAGCGCACCGACCGCGATGGCTGCGGCCGAGCCGAGCAGGAACACTGGCAGGCTGGCGTTGACGCCACCGTTCTGGTTCAGGATCCAGGCCAGCGTCAGTCCACTGATGTTTGCAGTATAGATGATGGCGAGGTTGAACCCGCCGGATATGATCGGCATCAGCATGGCCAAAGTGAGCAGCCCGAGTTCGGGCAGCTGGAAGGCCATGGAGTTGAAATTGGCGGCGCTGAGGAATTGCGGCGACGCCAGGCTGAAGGCGACAAACACCAGCGCCAGAAAGCCGATCAATCCGAGTACGCCGGTTCCCAGGGCCTTGTCCAGTCGGGCATAGAGTTGCGCCATTCTACCGGCTCCTCATTGCGGCCTGGCCGAGCTTGGTGAAATCCAGGTTCGACATCGAGATCGCGAACAGAATGATGACGCCGATCACCATCTTGAAGGCGAACGGCGAGACACCGAGCAAGTTGAGCCCGTTCTGCGTGATGGCGACCAGCAGCACGCCGAGGAAGCAGCCCAGCACCGAGCCGCGCCCGCCGCCGAGTCTGGCCCCGCCCAGCACCACCGCGGCCAGCACGTCGAGCTCGCGGCCGATCAGGGCGTTCGGCACCACTTCCTGCACGATGTTGACCTGCATCAGCCCGCCGATGCCGGCCATCAGGCCCATCCAGCCGAACGAGATGAAGAGCATCCGCGCGGGGCTGATGCCGGCGCGACGGGCGCCCTCGGGATTATCGCCGAAGGCGTAGAGCTGGCGGCCGGTGGTCGTGTAGCTGATGAGGAACCAAGTGGCGGCCATGGCCACGACCATCACCGCGACCGGCAGGATCAAGTCGGAACTGCCCAAAGACACCACAGCGATGCGGTTGGTCCACCATTCCGGCAGATCGTAGATGAAGCGCCCGGACGTGATGAACATCAGCAGGCCGAAAAAGGCATTGAACGTCGCAATAGTGACAACGATGGAGATGATGCGGAAATAGTGGATGAGGCCGGCGTTGATAAAGCCGAGCGCGATGCCGAGCCCGCCAGCGACCAGAAACCCGATCAGCCAGTTGCCGCCGCCGAGCTGCGCGAACGCCCAGACGGCAAGGTATTGCACCACCGAGGCAGCGACCGCGAAGGAAATGTCGATGCCGCCAGCGATCAGCACCACCAGCAGTCCGACCGCCCATATGACGTTGACGGAGTTGTTGTTCAGCAGCGAGGCGATGTTGTCGAAGGTCGCAAAGCTGGGCGAGGCGTAACTGAGGTAGGCGCACATCAGCACCAGCACGGCGAACAGGCGCGTCTCGGTCGGATAGGCGCGCATGAAACTACGCATAGACGGCCTCTTCCAGCGCCTGCAGCGTGGTTGCGCGCGGATCGTACTCGCCGACGATGCGTCCAGCAGCCATATGCAAGATGCGGTCGGTGTTGAAGTGCACTTCCGAGACCTCGTCCGAAATCAGCAGGATCGCCAGTCCCTGGTTGGCTAGCTCGCGGACGATCTTGTAGATGCCAGCGCGCGCACCGACGTCGACACCGACGGTCGGACAATCCAGGATCAGCAATTTGGGCTTGGTCGCCAGCCATTTCGCCAGCACCACGCGCTGCTGGTTGCCGCCTGAGAGCGTCGACACGGCATCGTCGGGTTTGCCGACCTTGATAGCGAGTTCCTTGATCCAATGCGCCACCAGATCGGCCTTCTTCTGGCGCGAGATCAGGCCGTCGCGGCCCGAGATGCGGTCCAGAACGGGCAGCACGAGATTGTCGGAGATGGACTGCGGCTGTATCAATCCGAGCGCAAGCCGGTCCTCCGAGACATAGGCGATACCAACCGCGACGGCATCGCGATTGGATTTCAGCGCCAGCGCCTCTCCATTGAGCCGGATGGTGCCGCTATCGGCTGGTGTCATGCCGAACACTGTGTGGCCGAGCTCGGTTCGGCCAGCGCCGATCAATCCGGTCAGTCCCAGAATTTCGCCTTCCCGGATGGTCAGGCTGACGTCGGCATACTCGCCAGCTCGGGTCAGCCCCTGGATTTCCAGCACCGGGCGATGGCCGGACAGGTCGCGCGCGCCGACTACTTTGTCGAAAGTCTTGCCGGTCATCAGTTCCGTCAACCGCGACTGCGTCATGCCTGCTGTCGGAAACACACCCACCAGCTTGCCGTCACGCAGCACGGTCACGCGGGCTGCGATGTCCAGCACTTCGGCGAGCCTATGGCTGACGAACACCACGGCCACGCCGCGCGCCGACAAGGTACGCACCACCGCCAGCAGATGATCCGTCTCCGTCTGAGTGAGCGAGGCAGTGGGCTCGTCCATGAAGATCAGGCGGGTATCGCCTACCAGCGCCCGCGCGATGGCGACCACCTGGCGCTGCGCGATTGGAAGGGTGCTGAGGCGCGCCTCCAGGTCGAGATCGACGCCGAGCTTGGCCAGCGCGAGTTCGGCCGTCTTGCGCATGGCGCCGTAGCTCACCAGCCGGGGCCGTCCGCCTAGCAGCGTGTCGAACGCGATGTTCTCGGCCACCGTCATTTCGGGAAACAGCGCCAGATCCTGCCAGATCACGGCGATGCCATGACTGCGCGCCAGGTTGGGCGAGACATGACGTTTCGGGCTTGCCGAAATACTCCATGCGCGCGCCGGGCTCGGGCCGGTAGACGCCGGTGATGACCTTGATCAGCGTGCTCTTGCCGCTGCCGTTCTCGCCGGCCAGGCAATGCACCTCGCCACGACCTACCTCGAACGATACATCCTGCAGCGCCCGCACGCCCCCGAAGTGCACGGAGACATGCTCGAAACGGATGGCGGGGGCCTCGGCCGATTGCTCCAGGGTGGCTGCCATCCGCGTGCGCCGCTATTCGAGATTGGTGTGATTGGAGCGCATCGTCTCGGGATCGATCTTGAGCTTGTCGCGCAGCTTCAGGATCATAACCTCGAACAGCACGAACAGCGCACCTTCGAACAGTGAGCCCATCGGCAGCACGGAGGATTTCTTGGCGCCCTGGTCGTCCGCCATGGTCTGCGCCGGGATGGTCAGTACAAAGTCGGCGTAGGCGGCAGCGCGTCCCCTGGGTTGCGCCGTGAGCAACAGGATCTTGGCGCCCGCTTTCTTGGCGACATCCATCAGCGCCAGCGCGGTCGATATCTCGCCCGGCCCGCAGGTGACCAGGAACAGATCGCCCGTGCCGACCGGCGGCGTTGTCATGTCGCCCTCGACCGCGACCTTGAGGCCCATGTGATAGAGCCGCATGGCAAAGCCCATGATCTGCAAGCGTTCCCGCCCGCCGCCAAACACGACGGTGGTCTTGGCCGTGGCGATCATGTCGAGTGCTTTGTCGACTTCGGCGTCGTCGATCTTGTCGAACACGCCCGAAAGTTCGGACAGCGCGGATGTGTAGAGGGAGGTCATGGGGTGTCTCGCACTGTGACCAAAAGGAACACGCTCAGAAAGTAACGACAGATCCTCCTCTCCCCTCGCCCTCTTCAGGCGAGGGGAGAGGAGACCGCGTCTCGCAGGCGACCACTTGGGAGCCAAGAGCCACGCGGTCGGTGAGGGGCAGGAGCAGGTTCCGTCCCTTTCGCCACGCCTACGGAGCAAGTCCCTGCCCCTCACCTGTCGCTGATTCCCTCGCGCTGGCGCGCTTCGGGGCGACATCCTCTCCCCCTGAAGAAGGGGAGAGGAGAAGCGCGCTGCGCGCCTAAAGCCCCAGATCGGCCAGCTTGTCGACCGAGTCGGCGTTGATGGCGATCAGGTTGTCGGTGATGATGTTGCGGGTCTTCTCGTCGGGATGCACCACGCCCAGACCTTCGACCTTGTCGCCGTCCTTGATCGCAACGCCGTCGGCCAGCAGCTTGCCGACCGTCACGAACACGCGGCCAGCTTCCGCCGGGTTCCACATGAAGCCGCCGGATATCGCGCCGGACTTCACCAGCTTGCGGCCCTGGCCTGGCGAGAACGGTCCGAGCACGTGGACCTTGCCGATCAGCTTCTTTTCCTCGATGGCGCGGCCGGCGCCGATCGGGCCCTGGCTGCCGAAGGCCAGGAAGCCGCCGAGGTTTGGATTGGCAGCGATCAGGTCGAGCGCAGTCTTACGGCTGTCGTCGACGCTTTCGGCGACGCCATAGCGCTCGCCGATCAGCTTCATGCCTGGATACTTGGCGGCGATATAGGCGTTGGCCGCATCGGCCCAGGCGTTATGCAGCGGGACGGTCAGCGAGCCGACGAACATGGCGTACTCGCCCTTGCCGCCCATCTTCTGCGCCAGCAGCTCGGCGTGGGTTTCGCCAAAGCCTTTGGACGAAGCCATCTCGAAGTCCCAGTCCTTGTTGACGATGCCGGGGCCCTCGTGGATGACCACCTTGATGCCTGCCTTGCGGGCCTTTTCGAGCACGGGCTCAAGCGCCTTCTCGTCGTTCGGCACCACGCCGATGATCTTCACGCCCTTGGCGATCAGATCCTCGATGGCGCGCACCTGCAGGGCGGGATCGGCTGATGTCGGGCCGATCATCGACGCATCGACGCCCAGCTTCTCGCCATTCTCTTTGATGCCGGTTTCCATGGCGTTGAACCACGGGATGCCGCCGATCTTGACGACCACGCCCATGGTGGGCTTGTCCGCCGCGAACGAGCCAACTGACAGCGTCGCTGCCAGCACGGCGCCGGCCAGGCCAATGGATAGTTTCCTCAACATGACGACCTCCCAATTCGCCCTTTGTATCCGGGCGCGGTTTAAGCACAATCGATTGTGCAATGGGTTTTGAGTGAAATGCGAACCAGGGCTTCCTGGGCCGCATCGCCTTGCGGCGGCGAAACAAAATTGCACAATCGATACAGCAATGTCACAAGTGGCAGGTGCACCGTCAAGCACATTCTGCCGCCTGTTGGCTAAGGCAGTGGGGATCATGAACACTACGAACCGCAAGCCGACAATTTATGACATCGCCCGGCTCAGCGGCTCGTCGCCATCCACCGTCAGCTCGGTGCTCAGCGGCAACTCGGGCAAGCGCCGGATTAAAGAGAGCACCGTCGAGGCGATCCAGAAGATCGCCGCCGAAGCTGGATACTCGACCAACATGCAGGCGCGCGGACTGCGGCGGGCACGCTCCGGAATGGCCGGCATGATCATTCCGTTGCACGACAACCGGTTCTTTTCATCGCTAAGCCAAAGCTTCGAGGCGATGGCGCGCGAACGTGGGCTCTGCCCGGTGATAGCCAGCACACTGCGCAATCCGGCGGAAGAGACACGCGTTGTCGAGACGCTGATTTCCTATGCCATCGACTCGCTGTTCATAGCCGGCGCGACCGATCCCGACGCCCTCGGACGATTGTGCACGGCGGCGCGGCTGCCGCACGTCTTCATCGACTTGCCCGGCAAGAACGCGCCGTCGGTGGTGACCAACAATTTCCATGGCGCCGAGCTGCTCAGCAGAAAAATCCTCGGTGAGATGCCGGCGGTCGAAGGCCGTGAGCGAGCGCGCCCGTATTTCTTCGGCGGTTCGGCAGCGGACTACGCCACGGCGCTGCGCATCAAGGGGTTCAAGTCTGTCGCCAAGGCGTCCGGGGTGAGGATCACCGAGGATCAAATCATCCAATGCGGCTACAGCCCGCGCGCCGCCACCAACGCCATCGTGTCCCTGTGCGACCATCTCGGCGGATTGCCTGCCGGATTGTTCGTCAATTCCCTGACCGTCTTTGAAGGTGTCATGAGTCACTTTGTGACGCTGCCACCGGCGGCCTTCGAGCAAAGCGTGATCGGCTGCTTCGACTATGATCCGTTTGCCGCCTTCCTGCAGTTTCCGGTCTACATGGTGCGGCAGAACTCGAATCAGCTGATCGCCAAGGCTTACGAACTGCTCGATACCGGCGCATCGGCTCAGCTGTTGACCGAAGTCGAGCCCGACTTGATCGAGCCGCGCACGCTGCACAAGGGCCCGTTGAGCGAATTGGGCTAAGCGCCTGCAAACTGGCTTCAATTCCCCAACCTATCGCCCGGCCAATCTGACGCACCTGTGCAAATCCCATTGCGCACGAATCGCCGCATTCTGGCCGCATGCACGCCGTGCTCGTTACGTAATTGTCAACGTTACTGATCTTTAACGATTTCCCGGGATGCTGGCTTGTCAGCGTCAGCCGTTCCCGGGGCCAGGGACCGGCTCGTGGTGGGAGTGGCCGGCACCCGAAGACGTGAGCCGGA
Organism: uncultured Alphaproteobacteria bacterium; assembly: GCA_963732765.1. Taxonomy (GTDB): domain Bacteria; phylum Pseudomonadota; class Alphaproteobacteria; order Rhizobiales; family Hyphomicrobiaceae; genus JANYHF01. Next base: position 307,812 of record CAVTAS010000003.1, read on the forward strand.
CAACGGTTCTATAGTCAGCTTGAGGACGGGGAGCCAATCTTGAAGTCAATTCTGCGCTTCTGCGCCAGCGGAGCTATTGCTCTGGCTTTGGCGGGTCTCCTTGGTGTGCCCTACTTGAGCGCGGGCGCACCCGGCGAACGCCTGATTCAACTGCACAACATCCACACCGGCGAAGACCTGTCGATTGTCTACAAGCGCGACGGGCAATACATTCCCGAGGCGTTGACGCGGCTCAACGAGTTCCTGCGCGACTGGCGCGCCAACAAGTCCATCAAGATGGATCCCCGCACCATCGATCTGGTCTGGGAGATGCACCAGGAGCTGGGCTCCAAGGTGCCGATCCATTTCGTCTCAGGCTATCGCTCTCCGGGCACCAATGCAGCGCTGCGCAAGCGCGGCGGCGGTCAGGCCAAACGCAGCCAGCACATCCTGGGCAAGGCCATGGACGTCGCCTTCCCCGACGTGCCGGTGCAGAAGCTGCGCTATGCCGGCCTGGTGCGCGAAGCTGGTGGCGTCGGCTACTATCCAACGTCGGGCCTGCCCTTTGTGCACATCGATACCGGCCCCGTGCGCATGTGGCCGCGCATGCCGCGTTACGAGCTGGCGCTGTTGTTTCCCAAAGGCCGCTCCAAGTTCACGCCCTCGGACGGGCGGCCGATCAGCGCGGCCGACGTCGGCTACGCCCGCTCGCACTTCACGAAAATGGCCGACGCCATCTCAGCGTTCCATCAGTTCCGCGCCACGCCGCGTGACCAAACCATGGTGGCCAGCCTCGATCCCGACGTGACGGGTGGCGGTAAGCCGACCCAGATGGACGCCTCGCAGGCCGCCGACCTGGCCGAGGAAACCGCCTCGCTGCCACCCGACGAGCCGATCGCTGCCGCTCCGCCGCCGCGTCCCGTGGTCGCCGCGCTCGACATTCCCAAACCGACCAGGGTTGTCGTCAAGTCGTCCAGACCGGTGGTCGCGAACATCTCGCTGGCGAGCCTGACCGACATCATCCCGCCCAAGCCAGCACTGGCGTTCCGTCCGCCCGCAGCCCCGGCCAGGATTGTGACGGCCAGTCTTGAGCCGGCGCACGATCCCTCGCTCGCCATTGCCGCTACGGTGATTGCCAAAGCCAAGCCGGCTGCCGAGCGCATGGAGCAGATGACGCCGCCCGACCTCATGCAGGCCGCCGACAACGATGCGTTCCTGAATGAGAACGGCTGGGTGTCGGGTCCTGACTACGACGAGGACCACGACAACGAATTGAGCTACCGCCCGTTCCCACTTGGCGATCTGATCGATGCCTCGCCCAGCATCGACAATCCAACCTTGGCGCGGCTGACCAAACCCGACTTGGAGGCTGCCCATCGCTCAATCGGCAGCAGCGAAGGCATCGGCATGAAGTTCCGCCCCGAATTGAAAGTGGCCGAGCTGATGCTGACCGACGGCTTCTCTGGCCGCGATCCGAGCCTGGACCTGTTCGCTTCGGCCGGCTCCGCGGCCAAACAGGGCGGCCGGCTGGTGAAGACGGCGAGCAGCAATTAGCGCCTTAGCGGGCCGATGCTTGCCACAGCCATGTCTTCGTCGGCTGGTTGGGCCTTGGGCAGGAAGGCCTCGAAGGCAACGGCCAGTGTGCGGACAAACCGCGTGGTGAGATGGTTGTTGTCGCGGTAAACGATCACGCCATCGCGCATCGTCGGGCAGGACGTCGGTCCGCAGATCCTGTCCGTCAGGTCGAGCACCATCGCCCCCACCTGCGTCGCTGCATCAGTGTCAGGCCGGTCTTTCAGCACGGCCTCGGCGCGCGGACGGGAGCATGCAGCCCCGCGGCCCGCGGCGAGGCAATCGGCGAACAAAAGTTCAGCCCTGGGAATGTCGGCGATGACAACGGGCTCGATCCCGGCGGCCTGCAGCTTGCGGAGCGTTCTCACCATCCCTTCGCGCCATGCCACAAGGCCATCGTCTTGGCTCAACACGACGCCGGTTTCAGGATCGAGAACCGCGCCAGACAAGTCGACGGAACTGGACAAAAGCACCTTCTGCGGACGATCGGCGCCGGTGAGGCGGGCCATCACCTCGGCGCGCCAATTCTCGCAAGCGGCAAACCGGCTGTGCAGCCGTTGATTCCAGGTCGGGACATCGGCGATGGGACAGGCCGATTTGGTCCAGGACAGCAACCGCCAGCCATTGGCCTTGGCAATCTGGTCCACCGCCGCGAACCATTGCGAGGCATGGCTATCGCCCAGCAACACGGCGGTGCGCGTGGCCGTGACATCGCCAAAGGCGCACAGCGGCTGATCGGCTTGCAGCAGTGTGCGGTGGCACTTCGCAAAGAAATTGCGTCCGCGCTCGGTGGATGCCTGCTTCAGCATCCGCTCCAGTTTGACCACAGCCTTGTCCCGCGGCCAGATCGGATGGGTAAGGACGGTTGTCCCCACCAGCACCACCGCTATCGAGGCCGCCGCCACAGCGAAACCAGGCCAGCGTGGCGCAAGTCCCAACCGCAGCTCGCGGATCGGCAATTCGACACAACTGTAGGCAGCGCAAGCGATCGCGGTCGCGAGCAGCAGGGCAAGGGCCGGCGACCATGACACGCCTGGCAGCAGCGCAGGCAAGAACACCAGCACCGGCCAGTGCCAGAGGTAGAGGCTGTAGGAGCGGTCGCCGATCCAACGCAGCGGCGCCAGGCTGAGCAGCACTGAAGGCCCGTACCAGCTCCCGGCGCGAATTGGTGCGGCCAGCACCGCAGCGGTCGACAGGGTCGGCAGAAGAGCCCAGACGCCGGGATAGGTGAGCATCTCGTTATAGGTCGCAAAACCGATCGCCATCCCACCCAGCCCAAGCCAGCCGGCCGTAACGCGAAGCCGCGCCGATGTGATAGCCAGATGCGACTGCAGCGCCGCTATCAGACCGCCCGTCGCCAACTGCCAGGCGCGCATCTCGGCGTGATAGAACGCCAGGGGCTGATCGAAGCGGATCGCGATCATGGCAGCGGCGAAAGAAAGCAGCCATACCGCGCCCAGCATCGCGACTGCGTGCTGCGCAGCCGAACGGCGCCAGCACCAGGCGACAAGGGCCAGCAGCACCGGCCAAACAACGTAGAACTGCTCTTCGACCCCGAGCGACCAGAAGTGCAGCACTGGGTTCGGGCGCACTTGATCGGCGAAGTAGTCGACGTCGCGCGCCGCGAAATGGAGATTGGCGAAAGACAGCGCCGCCGCCATGACGCTGCGCGCGACGACAGGATAGTTGAAGCCTGGCCGCAGCAAGGCCGTCGCGATCAGCACCGCGCAGAGTATCAGCAAGGCATTCGGCAGCAGTCGGCGCGCGCGCTTCAGCCAGAACCCGGCGAGGTCAATGCGGCCGGTGGCGACGAGTTCGCGTTGCAACAGCCCGCAGATCAGATAGCCCGAAATGACGAAGAAGATATCGACGCCGATAAACCCGCCGGTCAGGCCCGGCAGCTGGGCGTGATAGAGCACGACAGCCAGCACCGCGATAGCGCGCAGGCCCTGGATGTCAGGGCGGAAATTGTTGACGCCGTTCGCCGTCCGCCGATCCCGCTCCAGCATTGCGCCCCCACATGGATTGAGTGCGCAGCCGATGGGCACGCACTCACCCTGGGGTCGGAGATTCGCGTTAAGAGCTCGTTAAGAGCTCGTTAAGGGCGGCAAAGGCGAAACGCTCGGCGCGCAAGAGCCGTTGCGGGTTTGATGGAATCTTGACCGGGGCTCGTTCGTAGGAGCGAGACTTATCTCGCCCTCTGTCAGCGGGCCGTGTTGCACCAGGGCGAGACAAGTCTCGCACCTACGCTGCAATCACCCGTTTCCACCCAAATCGGAACTCGTCAGCTCAGTTCAAACCAGCCAGCGCCGCGGCGGCGGTATGGGCCGTGAACGTCTCCTCGTCGCCCTTGGCGGCGGCGAGAGCCGCGTCGGCGCGCTTGCGCTCGGCGGCGAGCCAATCGCTGCCGGCTTCGCCGACATCGGTAGCGGACTGCGCCAATACCGTCAGGCTGGCGGCATCCACTTCGGCGAAACCGCCCTGGACAAAGAGTTTCTGCGTTTTGCCGCCGACCAGGCGCACATCGATCACGCCGGGCCGCAGTGTCGACATGGCGGGGACGTGGCCGGGCAGGACCGTGAAGTCGCCCTCGGAGCCCGGCACGACAACCTGCTCCACATCCGCCGAGACCAGCAGACGCTCGGGCGAAACCAGCTCAAACTTGAGAGTGCTCATGGAAGGCGCATCCTACCGCTGTCAAAGTTTCCGCGCGCGATGCGGTCTCGGCACCGGCGCGCGGTTGTTCGTCTCTATACACCGTGACACCCATTCAGGCGTCGTGCGCCTTGGCTTCGACCTCTTCCGGGGTCTGCAGCTTGGTGCCGCAGAACGGGCAGAAGTAGACGGGATGGTCCAGGAAGCCTGACCCTTCTTCGTCGTCCTCGTCGTCAGCCTCCGCGTCAGCCTCGGCGCCGTCGTCGATATCAAGAATGCCGACTGACAGGTAGAGAACGCCGTCTTCAGCCTCGTAGACCAACGGATCGAAGTCCTCCGCCTCAAGGACCTCTTTGAGATCCTGACAGCAGTTGCCGAACTTGGAGGGCTTGCCTCCGCCTGGGGTGTCGCTGGACATGCAGTTTCCTTCCGTCCCGGTTGCGGGCTTTACGCGGCTTCCGCAGCGAGCTTCTGGGCCTTCTCGATGGCCTGGTCAATGCTGCCGACCATATAAAACGCTGGCTCTGGCAAGTGATCGTAGACGCCATCGCACAGGCCCTTGAAGCCCTTGATGGTGTCGGCCAGTGGCACCTGCTCGCCCTTCAGACCCGTGAAGGCCTCGGCGACCGAGAACGGCTGGCTGAGGAAACGCTCGATCTTTCGAGCACGCGCCACGGCCACTTTGTCCTCTTCCGACAACTCATCCATGCCCAGAATAGCGATGATGTCCTGGAGCGCCTTGTAGCGCTGCAGGATCTGCTGCACGCGGCGGGCGGTATCGTAGTGCTCCTGGCCGACCACGCGGGGGTCGAGCATGCGCGAGGTGCTGTCGAGCGGGTCCACGGCCGGGTAGATGCCCTTTTCCGAGATCGCGCGGTTGAGCACGGTGGTGGCGTCAAGATGCGCGAACGAGGTCGCGGGGGCAGGGTCGGTGAGATCGTCGGCGGGCACATAAATAGCCTGCACCGAAGTGATCGAACCCTTCTGCGTCGTGGTGATGCGCTCCTGTAGCGCGCCCATATCGGTGGCCAGCGTCGGCTGATAGCCCACGGCGGACGGGATGCGTCCCAGCAGAGCCGACACTTCGGAACCGGCCTGCGTGAAGCGGAAAATGTTGTCGACGAAGAACAGCACGTCCTGGCCCTGGTCGCGGAAGTGCTCGGCGACCGTCAACCCGGTAAGGCCGACGCGGGCGCGCGCACCCGGCGGCTCGTTCATCTGGCCGTAAACCAGCGCGCACTTGGACTTGACGCCCGCCTTGGGGTTCTTGGGATCGGCGTTGACGTCCGATTCGATGAACTCGTGGTAGAGGTCATTGCCCTCGCGCGTGCGCTCGCCGACGCCCGCGAACACCGAGAAGCCGGAGTGCATCTTGGCGATGTTGTTGATCAGCTCCTGAATGAGCACGGTCTTGCCGACGCCGGCGCCGCCGAACAGGCCGATCTTGCCGCCGCGCGCGTAAGGGGCGAGCAGGTCGACGACCTTGATGCCGGTGTTGAGGATCTGCGCCTCGGTCGACTGGTCGACGAACGAGGGAGCGGGCGCATGGATCGGGCGGCGCGTGTCCGACAGGATCGGGCCGCATTCGTCAACGGGCTCGCCGATGACGTTCATGATGCGGCCGAGCGTACCGTCGCCGACCGGCACCTGAATGGGCAGGCCGCTGTCGGTCACTTCCTGGCCGCGCACGAGGCCTTCGGTGGCGTCCATGGCGATGGTGCGAACCGTGTTCTCACCCAGATGCTGGGCGACTTCCAACACCAGGCGCCCGCCCTGATTGGTGGTCTCGAGCGCGTTCAAGATCGCGGGCAGGCCGCCCTCGAACTGCACGTCCACCACCGCGCCCATCACCTGGCGCACTTTACCGATCCGTCTGTCTGCCATTTGTCAGTCTTCCTCAATCTGAGAACTTGTATGCTTGATGAAATCAGTGAAGTCGGACCCTTGCTCAACTCGAAAAGCACGAACGTTCGCAACACTCTTGGCAAACCAATCGAGCGAGCGGAGCGAATTCATTGCCTCAGTCAGCCGAACTAAGTTCTCCTCGTCTGCCAGATAGACACTTCCCTGAACCCTATTGAAACCGTGATCCTTGAGAGCCCGCCCAATATCCCGATAGGCTTGCCTTCGGCCCTTCGGATGATGCCGCTGCGCTTCGTCGCTGGAAAGGTCGAACGCGATTGCGAACATGTGTTCCTATCAGGGTATCGTTTCCGCCATCGGATCTCTTACCACCTCCGAAATGGGCAGTGCGACCTTTTCCTCGGACTCGATCACCTCTATATTGACCTTATCTCCATCGATACTCATGATCTCGTATGCAGGACCATGATAACCGAGCCTTCGAACCTGACCTACGAGTTCATGGGGCGAAAATCTTGGCAGAATACCAAAATCCTCCACAACCTCCGATTCCGGATCAGGATCGAGCAGAACATCGTCAATCTTGAAGCGAGCCTGCCTGCCCGATTCCATCAGTACAACGTCCGCTGTTTCTTCGTCATAGATGCCGAGCACCCTATAGACCGGTCCGACATTCTTGACGCGATGAACCGTCCCGATCAGCGGGTCAAATCGCTTCAAAGACGAGGCGTTGATTCTGCCGTCTTGCATGGCCAATAACCTCTTCAACTCGTCGAGTCCTACACCGCCTCCGCGCCCGAGATGATCTCGATCAGTTCCTTGGTAATCTGCGCCTGGCGCGAGCGGTTATAGGTGATCGTCAGCTTGCCGATCATATCGCCGGCGTTGCGCGTGGCGTTGTCCATGGCGCTCATGCGCGAGCCTTGCTCGGAGGCTGCGTTTTCCAAGAGGGCGCGGAAAATCTGGGTCGAGATGTTCAGCGGCAGAAGGCGGTCGAGGATCTGCTCTTCCGACGGCTCGTATTCCGGCGAGGCCGTGACCTTGCCGGCGTCGGCTGATGAGGCAACCTTCGGCACCATCGCCGGAATCAAGGGCAGCGCCGTCGGCTTCTGCGAGATCACGGATTTGAACTCGGAAAAGAACAGCGTGCAGATGTCGAACTCGCCCTTGCCGAACAGGTCCAGCACCTTGTCGCCGATGGCCTTGGCGTTGTCGAAGCCGACGCGCTTGACCTCCTTCAGCTCGACCAGATCGATGATGTTCTTGGCGTAGTCGCGGCGCAGCTGGTCCCAGCCCTTGCGGCCAACGCACAGGATCTTGAAGGTCTTGCCTTGCGCCGACAGCTTGCGGATGTGCTCGCGGGCGAGGCGCACGATCGAGGAGTTGAAGCCGCCGCACAGGCCGCGATCCGCCGAGCACACCACCAGCAGATGTACCTGGTCCTTGCCTGTACCCGCCAGCAACGGCGAAGCGTTAGCCTGGCCGGCCGCGCGAGCGCCGAGATTGGCCAGCACTCGGTCCATGCGCTGCGCATAGGGGCGCGCGGCCGTGGCAGCCTCCTGCGCACGGCGCAGCTTGGCGGCGGCGACCATCTGCATGGCCTTGGTGATCTTCTGCGTCGCCTTCACCGAGGTGATACGGTTGCGCAGGTCCTTTAAACATGGCATCGCGTCGTCCTTGCAGAAACGTAGGTTGGGTCAAGCGGTTCAGCGCGACCCAACATTCACGGGCGGCGCTGGCAATGTTGGGTCGCGCAAAGCTTGACCCAACATACGCTCGCGCCCGTTTAAGCCGTGAACCCCTTGGCGAACACCTCGATGGCGTCCTTGAGCTGAACCGTAAGTTCCTTGGTCAGCTCTTTCTTCTCGCGGATGCCGTCCAGGATCGCCTTGCCCTTGTCGCGCAAGTTTCGCAGCAGCTCGGCCTCGAACTTGCCAACGGCCGAGACCGGCAGATTGTCGAGATAGCCGTTGGTCCCGGCGTAAATCACCGCCACCTGCTCTTCGACCTTCAGCGGCGAGAACTGCGGCTGCTTCAGGAGTTCCGTCAGGCGGGCGCCACGCCCCAGCATCTTCTGCGTTGCAGCGTCGAGGTCCGAGCCGAACTGCGCGAAGGCCGCCATTTCGCGGTACTGCGCCAGCTCGCCCTTGATCTTGCCGGCGACCTGCTTCATCGCCTTGATCTGTGCGCTTGAGCCCACGCGGCTCACCGACAGACCGACGTTCACAGCCGGACGGATGCCCTGGTAGAACAGGTTGGTCTCAAGGAAGATCTGGCCGTCGGTGATCGAAATCACGTTGGTCGGGATGTAGGCCGACACGTCGTTGGCTTGCGTCTCGATGATCGGCAGCGCGGTAAGCGATCCCAGGCCGCTCTCCTTGTTCAGCTTGGCCGCACGCTCCAACAGTCGCGAGTGGAGGTAGAACACGTCGCCGGGATAGGCTTCGCGGCCCGGCGGGCGGCGCAGCAGCAGCGACATCTGGCGGTAGGCGACGGCCTGCTTGGAAAGATCGTCGTACACGATGACGGCGTGCATGCCGTTGTCGCGGAAGAACTCGCCCATGGCGCAGCCGGTGAAGGGCGCCAGATACTGCATCGGGGCCGGCTCGGAGGCGGTGGCGGCGACCACGATCGAGTATTCCAGTGCGCCGCGCTCTTCCAGCGCCTTCACGAACTGGGCGACCGTCGAGCGCTTCTGGCCGACGGCGACGTAGATGCAATAGAGTTTTGCGCTCTCGTCCGTGCCGGCATTGATCGACTTCTGATTGAGGAAGGTGTCCAGCGCCACGGCGGTCTTGCCGGTCTGGCGGTCGCCGATGATCAGCTCGCGCTGGCCGCGGCCGATCGGGATCAGTGCGTCGATGGCCTTCAAGCCCGTTTGCACCGGTTCATGCACCGACTTGCGCGGGATGATACCCGGCGCCTTGACGTCGACGCGGGCGCGCTTGTCGAACTTGATCGGGCCCTTGCCGTCGATCGGGTTGCCGAGCGCGTCGACCACGCGGCCCAGAAGCCCCTTGCCGACCGGCGTGTCGACGATGGCGCCCGTGCGCTTGACGGTGTCGCCTTCCTTGATCGAGCGGTCGTCGCCGAAGATCACGCAGCCGACGTTGTCGACTTCGAGATTGAGCGCCATGCCGCGGATACCGCCAGGGAACTCGACCAGCTCACCGGCCTGCACCTTGTCGAGGCCGTAGACACGCGCAATACCGTCACCGACGGACAGCACCTGGCCGATCTCCGACACTTCGGCTTCCTTGCCGAAATTCTTGATCTGATCCTTCAGGATCGAGGAGATTTCTGCGGCGCGGATTTCCATCAGCGGACCTCTTTCATGGCGAACTTGAGATTGTGGAGCTTGGTCTTGATCGACGAATCGATCATGCGGCTTCCGGCTTTGACAATGAGCCCGCCAAGAATCGATGGATCGACCTTGCTGGTGAGATCAATGTCCTTGCCGAGCGACGATTTCAGCGTTGCAAGAAGGTCGGTGCGTTGCGCATCGGTCAGGGCCTGAGCCGACGTGACCTCTGCCGTTACGACGCCCTTCAGCTGGGCATAGAGCGTGCGAAAATCGCGGATCATGTCGCCAAGCGAAAACAGCCGGCGGTTGCGCGCGATCAACTTGACGAAATTCATGGTCAGGCCGGAAATACCGGCCTTGGCGAGCACGGCGCTGAACGCGCGCGACTGATCCTCGGCCGAGAACACTGGGCTGCGCACCAGGCGCGTCAGATCGGCGCTCTCGCCAAGCATCTTATCAATCGTGGTCAAATCGCCGGCCACCTGGTCGATGGCGCCTTGGTCTTTGGCCAGATCGAACAGGGCGGTTGCATAGCGCCCCGCCATGCCCGCTACACCTTGGTCCTCGCCTGCCACGTAAAAGCTCCCGCCTGCCGGTTGGCGCTTCCCATGCAGAAAGCGACCAGATTGTTGATATCTCTAGGAATTTTTGGCTGTCGGGCGGACCTTCAGGTGCCAGAAGACCGCCGCATACCCGGATATGACTGCGCGTCGTCTAGCATAGGGCCTTGGGCGGGCGCAACACGCTGCCAAGATTGCATGTTGCCGCAGGATGCGATGCCATCGGCCGAAGCACGCCGGGATGCGACCCAATGGCTCAAATTGGCACGCGATCCGAGATATGGTGAAAATTCCGTTAATACGCCGGCGATTAAGTCAAACGTAATCGCAATCGCCTATTGATCGTGCTGGAGGCATAAAGGAAACTCCTAGTATGGCGTTACAGGCAAAGCTCGAACTTCGGCAGGGTCAGTCCCTTGTGATGACCCCGCAGCTGCAGCAGGCGATCAAGCTGCTGCAGTTGTCGAATCTCGAACTCAACTCGTTCGTCGAGGAAGAGCTGGAGCGCAACCCGCTGCTTGAACGCAACGACGACGGCGGCGACGGCCCAGTCGCCGAGCAGCCCGAACGCGCTGCTCCGACCGAAGATGCCGAGCCTAAGGGCGCCGACGATTTCCTGGCCAGCGGCGAGGCCGCCGCCGATCCGGCTGGCGACCTCGATACGTCGTATGACAACGTCGATCCCGACGGCGCGACGCCGATGGACTCCGGCTGGGCCAACACACGCACGTCCTCGCAGTCGATCAACGACGACGCCTTCGATCTCGATGCGACGCTGGCGGAAGAGCGGACGCTGCACGATCATCTGCGCGAGCAGCTGCCGCTGGCGATCTCCGATCCGGTACGCCGTCTGATTGCCGCCGAGTTGATCGACATGGTCGACGAGACCGGCTACCTGCGCGGCGACATCCGCGAACTGGCCGATCGTCTCGGTGCCCCATATGCGATGGTCGAGGCAACGCTGTTTGCGCTGCAGAAGCTCGATCCCGTCGGCGTCTTTGCCCGCTCGCTGGCCGAATGCCTGACGCTGCAGCTGAAGGAGGCGAACCGCTACGACGCTGTGATCGGCGCCCTGGTCGACAATCTGCAGCTGCTGGCCCAGCACAATCTTCCTGCGCTGCGCCGCATCTGCAAAGTCGATCAGTCCGAACTCAGCGAAATGATCGCCGAGATCCGCTCGCTCAATCCCAAGCCCGGCCTGAAGTTCGGTTCGGTGACGGTGCAGCCGGTGGTGCCGGACGTGATCATCCGCCCCCGCAGCGATGGCGGCTGGCGCGTTGAGCTGAACGCCGAGACGCTGCCGAAGGTCCTAGTGAACCAGAGCTATTTCTCGATCGTGGCGGGATCGGCCAAGAACAGCAAGGACAAGACCTATCTGCAGGATTGCCTGCAGACCGCGAACTGGCTGGTGAAAAGCCTCGACCAGCGCGCCCGCACCATATTGAAGGTGTCAGAAGAGATCGTGCGCCAGCAGGACGGCTTCTTCGCCTACGGCGTGCAGCACCTGCGCCCGCTGAACCTGAAGACGGTGGCCGACGCCATCGGCATGCACGAGTCCACCGTCTCGCGCGTGACGTCGAACAAATACATGACCACCAACCGCGGCATCTTCGAGCTGAAGTACTTCTTCACCTCGTCGATCGCCGCCTCGGCCGATGGTGATGCGGCGCATTCCTCCGAATCCGTCCGCCATCGGATCAAGCAGCTGATCGACGCCGAACCTGCCGAAGAGGTGCTGTCGGACGACAAACTGGTCGAGATGCTGAAGGCCGGCGGCATGGACATCGCCCGCCGTACCGTGGCCAAGTACCGCGAGAGCATGAACATCGCCTCCTCGGTGCAAAGGCGGCGGCGCAAGAAGATGGATATGGGTGCGGGCGCGGCGGCGTAGTGTCAAACGGGGACAGTTTACTTATATCGCGCACCGCGTTTTCACAACTCGACTAACTTTCGGCGCGATATAAGTAAACTGTCCCCGTTTAGCAGGGCCACTACCTTGCCACCCACGTCGCCTTCCCGTAAATCACGGCAGACCCATCAACTGATCGGAGCTGCCATGCCCTCCCCCCTCGTGCTGGTCCGTCACGGACAGAGCGACTGGAACCTCAAGAACCTGTTCACGGGCTGGAAGGATCCGGACCTGACGCCGCTTGGCATTTCGGAGGCCAAGGCGGCCGGACAGAAACTGAAGGCGCTCGGTCTGCAGTTCGATATTGCGTACACGTCTGACCTGTGCCGCGCGCAACACACGCTGGACCTGATCCTGGCCGAGTTGGGGCAGACCGGCCTTACGACCGTCAGGAACGTCGCCCTCAACGAGCGCGACTATGGCGAACTGACTGGGCTCGACAAGGACGAAGCCCGCAAGAAATGGGGCGAGGAGCAGGTGCACATCTGGCGCCGTTCTTTCGATGTTCCGCCTCCTGGCGGCGAGAGCCTGAAGGATACCGCGGCGCGCACGCTGCCGTACTGGGACGCCGTGATCCGCCCCGATGTTTTGGCCGGCAAGCGTGTACTGATCGCGGCGCACGGCAATTCGCTGCGCTCACTGATCATGCGGCTGGAGAACCTGACCGGCGACCAGATCGTCAAACGGGAACTGGCGACCGGCGCGCCGGTTATCTATCAGATGAATGCGGATGGATCGGTCGCGAGCAAGCAGGATCTGGCTGCATGACACCAACAGGTATCCACATTGAACGGCTGGAGGCGACGGGCGCGGCGGCCGCGGTGCCAGAGCTGTCGCAAATCCTGATCGATTGCGTCGAAGGTGGTGGGGGCGTGAGTTTCCTGCATCCGCTGGACCCAGAAAAATCGCAGAGCTTCTGGCGCGGCGAAGTTGTGCCGGCGGTGTCGCGTGGCGATACCGCGCTGTTGGTGGCCAAGGCCAATGGCAAAATCCTCGGTACCGTGCAGGTTATTCTCGGCATGCGCGAAAACCAGCCGCATCGCGGCGAGATCGCCAAGCTGCTGGTGGCGCCGGCCGCACGTCGCCAGGGCATCGCCCGCGCGCTGATGGAAGCGGCGCAGGTGCTGGCTCAGGAGAGTGGCAAGATCCTGCTGTTGCTCGACACCGAGACCGGCAGCAACGCCGACCAGCTCTACCGCTCGATGGGCTGGCAGGAGGTCGGCATCGTGCCGAACTTCGCGCTCACCAATCACGGTGTGCTCTGTACCGTGTCGTTTTTCTACAAGGCGCTTTAAGTACAATGGCAAGGCACTCCACACCCCCAAACGCTTTTTTGCGTTGGTGGAGAGGAGAAGACAAAAAGGGCCGCACTGGGCGGCCCTTTCGTATTCATCTGTTCCCAGCAAGACCTACGCGGCCTTGGAGTTCGACTTCTGGCCGAGGAACTGGCTGGCCAGCAGCGGCAGTACCAGGTCGGCAAGCTGCGCCTGCTGACGGATCAATGCGGGGATCGGCGAGTTCTTGATCTCGGCGGCGCTGAGACCCAGCGCATGGCCGATGAACTGCGTCACCAGGGTCTCGATGTTGAGCCCCTCGAACAGCGCGGCCAGCGGATCGACGGCCGGCTTGGTCGTCTGCGCCGGGTTGGACGCCTTGGTCTGAGCCGTGGCGGCGGCGGCTGGCGCCGGCTGAGCCGCAGCCTGCGGAGCCGCGGAGATCGGCTCGACATGGACGTGTGTGGTGACGGGAGCTGCCGCAGCGGCTGCCGTCGCAGTGGTTGCGGCTTGGCCTGTAGCGGCCTTGCCCTTCTTGGTGACGGCCGGTGCGGCCGTTTCCGTCTTTGCAACCGGAGCAGCGACCTGAGCCGCAGCATGACCGTTCACGGCCGGCTTGCGGGACTTGGTCGAGGCTGTAGTCTGAGCCGGGGCCGTAACCGCGTTGGCGGCATGCACCTCGGCCAACAGCTGAGCTTCCTCAGCCTGATATTTGTCGCGCAAGCGACGCACCACCGAAGCGTTGGTGATGCCCACTTCCTTGATTGCCGTCGTGCGCTTCTTGGCGGGGTTAGCCACCATGATCTGCGCAATCTTCAAGAGCATCTCATGATCGTTGATGCCCGTACCCTTCGGCCTGCCACGTTTGCGATCTGCTGCCATGTTCATTCTCCTCGCCCTAGGAAAAAATCTCAGTGCAACGGATATATCTGATTTGATTGGGAAATTTCTACAGAGATTAAATGGGGCCTATGCCTCCCTATGCGAAAAATGGCTTGTTTTCGGGGCTTTTGCGAATTTTCACCTCGGATTGCATACGCTCTGTTGCAAAAAATCCCCATTATTTCAGTTAGATGCAGTGCAGAGCGCGCATGATTTCTCCGCTCCGAGTTGGGATTGCCGGAAGTGATTCGGCCAAACGGCCAAGACCTCGCCGAAACCTCGAGCTGGAACCGGGGCTCGGATCTGGGCTAAACAGATGCCTTGGCGAAGACATCCGTCGAGCGGCGCGGCAGCATGAAAAAGCAGTACAAGACCTTCTCGGTGATCGGAGCCGGCGCTTGGGGTACGGCGCTGGCGCAGTCCATGGCCATGGCCGGGCGGCCAAGCCTCTTGTGGGCGCGCGACCCTGCCGTGGTTGGCGAGATCAACAGCAAGCATCGTAATGAGCGCCGACTGCCGGGCATCCCCCTCGACCCACGGCTGCGCGCCACCACCGACATGGCCGAGGCCGCCAAGGCCGACGCCATCATACTGGCCGCGCCGTCTCAGCACATGCGCGCCACAGCCACCTTGCTGAAGCCGCATCTGGGCGAGGACTGCCAGCTCATCATCGCCTCCAAGGGCTTCGAACAGGGCACCGACCTCTACATGGTGGGGGTCGTCTCAGAGGCGGCCGGAAAGTTTGCCGCCGTACTCTCCGGCCCTGGCTTTGCTGCCGATGTCGCACGAGGTCTGCCCGCCGCATTGGTGCTGGCGGCGTATGACCACAAGATCTCCTCGCGCCTGGGTAACGCCGTCGGCCACAAGGCCCTGCGCATCTACTTCAGCGAGGACTTGCCGGGCGTGCAAACCGGTGGTGCGGTGAAGAACGTGCTCGCCATCGCGGCTGGCATTGTCGCGGGTCGCAAGTTGGGGGCGAGCGCACACGCTGCGCTGGTGACGCGAGGCTTCAGCGAACTTTCCGAGTTCGTGCGCTCCGGCGGTGGCCAGTACGAAACGATCAGGGGGCTCTCGTGTCTGGGCGATCTCATGCTCACCTGCAATAGCCCGCAATCGCGCAATTTCACCTTCGGTCGCCATCTGGGCGAGGGCAAATCGGTTCCCGAAGCGCTGGCGGCGACGGGCGGGACGGTTGAAGGCATCTATGCTACCGCCACGGTGGTGCGGGCCGCCGCCGAAGGCAAACGCAAGCTCGACATGCCGATCGCCACCGCTGTGCATCGCATCGTCGGCGGTGAACTCACAGTGGAGCAAGCCATCGACGAGCTTGCCGACCGTCCGCAAAAGGCGGAATCCTGATCGGCCTTGCGCCAAACAGCTGCTTCCAAGCCAACGAGGGACCATGCCGAACTTCTGGTTGTTCAAGAGCGAGCCCGAAACCTGGTCCTGGGCGCAGCAACAGGGCCGTGGCGCCAAGGGCGAGCCGTGGACGGGCGTGCGCAACTATCAGGCCCGCAACCACATGCGCGCCATGAAGTTGGGCGATCTGGGCTTCTTCTATCATTCGGGGGGAGAGCGCAGCGTGGTGGGTATCGTGAGAGTGATGGGCGCCTTGCATCCCGATGCCGAAGACGACACGGGCAAATGGGAGTGCGTGGATATCGAAGCGGTAGCGCAGTTGCCGACCCCGGTGACGCTCGATCAGATCAAGACAGTGCCGGCGCTCGCCGAGATGGTGCTGGTTAAGAACTCGCGACTGTCCGTGCAGCCCGTAACTCCGGACGAATTCAAGGCTATATGCAAACTGGGCGGTTTGACTCCGAGCAAACTGCCGGCAGCGGCATCGTGACCGGCGGTCCTCTGTGTGAGCGCATCCTCACCGACACGGCCTTGGCGCAGGCCGGCGATCTGGTGCCCGAAATCAAATTGTATCTGGCGACCACGCCGCGCGAGATTTTGCGTGAGTCCGCAGTCAATAAAATCAATCGCAGCGAGCCGCCCTATTGGGCCTTCGCCTGGCCCGGTGGGCAGGCGCTGGCGCGCTTCATTCTGGACAACCCGGAGTTGGTCGCGGGCAAGAACATACTCGATATCGGCGCCGGGTCGGGTCTGGCGAGCATTGCCGCCATGAAGGCGGGCGCGACGGTTGCCATTGCCAACGACATTGATCCATTCTCAGCCGCAGTGGCCGAAATGAACGGTGCCGCGAACGATCAGGAGATCGAGGCGAGCACAGAGGATCTGCTCGACCGCACGGTCAGGGCTGATCTGATGCTCATCGGAGATCTTGTCTACGAACCGCATCTTGAGAAGCGCGTGCATGCCTTCCTGCTCAGGGCCCAGGCGGCTGGCATTCCGGTGCTGTTCGGCGATCGCGTCTCGATGCGGCTGCCTGCTTTGCCCTTCAAACAGATTGCGGAATACGAGACCGTGGTCGCGCCGCCTTTGGAGGACGGCTACGTGGAGATCGCCCGGGTCTGGCACTTGGCACCGGCATGAGCAGCCCACGCATCGGCGACCCCATCGCATTCGTTCGCGCCAATACGAAAATCCTGTCTCCGCCACTGATACCCGAAATCCGCCTGCACTTGGCCGAGGAATCGCTCGCCATCTGGACCAAGACCGAAGAAGAGTTGGGCGCGTCCGGCCTGCCGCCACCTTACTGGGCCTTTGCCTGGGCAGGCGGACAGGCGCTGGCCCGATATCTTCTGGACCATCGGCACTTGGTTGCGGGCATGCCGGTGCTTGATCTGGCCGCCGGGTGCGGCCTGACGGCCATCGCGGCTCTCAAGGCGGGAGCCTCGAGCGCCATTGGCAATGACATCGACACTTTCGCCGGCGCTGCCATGGTTCTCAACGCCGCACTGAACAATGTCGCGATCGACGTCCAGCTTGGCGACATGCTCGGTCGGCCGCCTGTTGCCGATCACGTCATCCTGGTCGGCGATCTCTTCTACGAGAAGCCCTTGGCCGTGCGGGTGCTCGCCTGGCTTGACCTGTGCCAAGCCGCCGGCGCAGTCATCCTGACCGGCGATCCGCAGCGCACCTACTTTCCTAGGGACCGCTTTGCCCATGTCGCCGAATACCACGTGCCGGTCAGCCGCGAGTTGGAGGATGCCGAAATCAAGCGCACCTCGGTCTGGCAATTGAAAGCGCTGGCATAGCAGCTGCGCCGGTCAGTTGCGCCGGAACAGCATGGTCGCGATGAACCCGAACAGCAGCGCCATGGCGACCGACGTCAGTCCGTACCAGAACGGATAGCCCATCGCGAAGTTGTAGATTGCGCTCTCGAAACCCTGGCGCTTCAGATCGAGACGCGTCTTGTAGGGCGACCCGATCAGTTCGCCATCCCGGAACAAGTAGATCCAGGCGTTGAACTCGCCGACGGGCGCATTGGCCGGCAGATCCACTGAGCCCCTGAACAGGCTGCGGCCAATGAAGTCCACCCCCCGTGAATCTTCCCGATAGAGCCCCTGCTGTCCCTTCACGCGGATAATGGCGTCGCGGAAATCGCCAGATTCCTTTGCGCCGGCAGTCGTATCGGGCACGATGCGCAGATTGTCGAAGCCGATGCCCAGTTGCAGCAGGAGCGGCTTGGGTGCGATTTCGGCGACGGGACGGGTCGCCAGCACTGTGTAGTAGCTCGGCACGTTCTTGAAGTTGAACGAACTGGTGTTGACCCACAGGCCGGCCACATTGGCTTTGTGACGCGCGGTCAGTGTTTCGCGCGGGCCGGCGATCACCACGGCGATGTCGTAGAGTTTCTCGTCGGCCGTGGTCTGGCGCGAATTCTCGATGGTTCCGAAAATGACCACCCGAGTGCCCGAGAAGTTGCCGCCAATCGGGACTTCACGGGTTGAGACATCGGCTTCGATGGTTTCGCGTGGCGGTGCGGTGCTTGCGGATTGGCCCCAAGCCGGCGGGGCGGCGGCCAGCAGGAACACGGCGAGCGTGGCGAGTGACATCCGCATTGTCAGCCCCCCGTTGTCACGGGCACGAGCGAGTAGAGCTCGCCGGGCGGGAGAATGAGGCCTATGGCGAGCCTGATTGCTACGGCCAGCACGATGGCTGCCAGCATGGCGCGCAGCTGCTCGCCCTTCAGGTTCTGACCCGCCCTGACACCGAGTTGCGCGCCGACCACGCCGCCGATCACCAGCAGAAATGCCAGCACGGCGTCCACGGACTGGTTCTGCCAGGCTTGCATGACGGTGGTGTAGGCAGCCACGAAAATGGTCTGAAACAATGAGGTGCCGATAACCACATTGGTTGGCACGCGCAGCATGTAGATCAGCGCCGGAACAATCACAAAGCCACCGCCCACACCCATGATGGCCGACAGGAAGCCAACGAAAATCCCCAGCATTGCGGGGGGTATGGCGCTCACATAGAGTTTTGAGCGGTGAAAGCGCTGCTTCAAGGGCAAGTGGTCGAGCCAGCTATGGCCTTCGCGGATCGGGGTGGCGGGCTGGCCACTGCGCGTCTTGCGAATAGCGTTGAGACTTTCCACCAGCATCAGCGAACCGATGACGCCAAGCATGAGCACGTAGGTGAGCGAGATGAACAAGTCGACCTGGCCCTTGCGCTTCAGCCAGGCAACTACAAACACGCCAACGGTTGAACCGATAAAGCCACCCAACAGCATCACAGTGCCGAGCTTGAAGTCGACATTGCCGCGCCGCCATTGTGCCAAGGCGCCGGACACAGACGATGCCACCACCTGGTTCGACCCGGTCGCCACCGCAACCGTCGATGGAATGCCAAGGAAGATCAGCAGTGGTGTGATGAGAAACCCGCCACCGACGCCGAACAGGCCGGACAGAAAACCCACCGCCGTGCCAATCGCCACCAGCAACAGCACGTCAACCGACAGTTCGGCAATCGGCAGGTAGACGGGAAGAATGGTTTCCATTCCGTCGGCTCTCGGCGGTTTTGAGCGAGCGGGGGATCTTGCGGCGTTGGGCGGGTGGGCGTTGGAACAGCTTCCAAGCCATTTCGCCATAGACCCCCAAGCGCCGGAAAGGTCAATGCGACTCTTCTTTGCTGGCGCCGGGTGACTCCCGTAACCGGGAGCCGGCTGCCCGGCGCGGAGCAGCCGGACGGGGGCCGACAAAAAACAAAGCGCGCGGCCCATGTCCGCGCGCTTGAGAACTCAAAACTGCAGGCTTGCCAGAAGACTACTTCTTGGCGGTCTTCTTGGCGGGAGCCTTCACGGCTGCCTTCTTGGCAGCGGGCTTCTTAGCCGGGGCAGCCTTGGCAGCGGCCTTCTTGGCAGGCACGGCGGCCTTGGCGGCAGCGGCCGGCTTCTTGGCGGCGGGAGCAGCCTTGGCGGGGGCCTTGGCAGCGGCAGTCTTCACGGTCTTGGCCATCTTGGTTCTCTCCTGAATGTTGATGCCCGAATCAGTCGCAACAATTGGAAGGTAGTCCGATCAAGCACTGAATTCGATGGGAAGTTATCGAATTGGCTTGGATTTTCGGTACCAGAGGAAAAAGTGTTGCAAAAATTCCATAGTTTTCAACGCCAAACCAGTCAAGACATTTGAATTAACATGAGGACTCCTTCGTACAGATCTGATCTCAAATGGAAATTACATGATCACCGGAGTCGGCACTCGATAAACTCAGAAGAGACGCACAGGGAAGTATCGCGACAACAGCTCTTCGAAGCGCGCAGAAGACCGTATGCGCATGATCGCGGCATCCAGCTGGCGGCGCAGCAGGACATCGCCATGGCGTACTGCGATCGAGATACCGGCACCGAAGAAACGCTCATCGGAATAGGGTGGTCCACTGATCTCGCAGCAATTGCTGGACGAGGTTCCATTGCTCCAGAACGCCAGCGCCAGGCTGTCGCCAAACAGCGCATCGACCTGTCCCTTGGCGAGCGATTGGCGGGCGGCCTCAACCGACGCCGCCGCAATGATCTGACTGTCGGGAAAGAACGCCCTGAGATAGGCCTCGTGTGCCGTCCCTCCGGCTACACCGATCTTGCGCCCCTCCAGGCCGGCGGGCGAAATCTCGACTGGCGCGCCCGCTTTGCGCACAGCAAAGCGGCCGGTCATGAAGTAGTATGGTAGCGTGAAGTCGGCCTGGGTTAGCGTGCCAGGTGTCGCTGCTATCGAAGCGATCACCGCATCGCCATCGCCACGCTCCAGCGTGGGCAGCAGATCGTCCCAGGCTATGGTCTTGATATCGCAACTCACTTCAAGTTCGACACAGACGCTGCGCGCGAAATCAATGTTGAAACCGGTGAGCTGGCCCAGTTCGTCCACATAGTTGAAGGGCGGATAGTCGGTATCGGTCAGCACCCGCAGCACGTTGCGGCGGCTGGCACCAGCATCGGCGCCCTCGGCGGCAGGATCGGCCGGCGCAGCCGGGACGAGCGCTCCAGGCTGGGCAGCAGCCGCCATCCGGCCGAGACCGGCCAGCAGGCAAAGCGCCAGCAGCAGCAACAGGATCGATCTCAAGGTTCACCTCGCATGCCGGCACTATCGCAACCAACCATGGCGCCCCTTGGGCCAAGCAAAAGCCAATTGCACCCAGGTACCTACCCAAGTGCCGGCGTCGCCGCCAGCTCCTACTGTGACGCGCCAGCATCAGTGGCCTGCGTCAGAGGGTTGCGGAGTCAGGGTGTCGAACAGCTCGCCAGCAGCGTGGAGCAAAGAGGAGTCGCCGCAAGCGGCGCCAGAGCCGTCACCCAGCGCCCGGCCCGATGCCGTGACGGTGACGTCCTTTGGCAATCCGCTGCGCCAACCGCCACGCCCCTCCGGCGCGCGGCGACAGTCGCGACAAACGCGGAGCGACTACGACTTCCTCTTGGCAAGCGATAGCGGTCCGGCCGCTTTGTCCTTGGCAGAACTCGATCTCGCCGCGCACCGCGCCCGTCACCTTGGCCTCGGCATCCACCAGGTTCTGATCGGTGAACGTCAGCTGACGTCTTCGGACTATCTCGCTTCGCTGAGCCGCGCGGTCGGCGTGCTCCATATGGACGATCCGGCGGGCATGGGCCTTCGGGCAGGGACAGATCCGAGCAATCTGCAACAGGCCTGGGCAGAGGGCGTAGTCGAAGGAAGGTACACTGTCGTCCTTGACGGCGTACTCCTCTCGCCGCACGCGGTACGCATCCTGACGCGACGGCTGGTCGGACGGGGCTTCGCAGTGGCGCTCGCAACGCCAGAAGCGTTGCGCGCCTGCGTGCTCGCCAGCGCCGGACAGGCCATCCTGCGCCATGCGGTGTCGGGGCTCGCCCAACAGAACCCCGACGCCAGTGCGCGCGCCGGGTCCTGGCTCTGGCAAGCCCTGACACTGACCAGCATAACGGGTGTTTCCTTCGGCTTGGTGGTGATCGGCGGTCTCTCTGCTCAATGGCTCCTGGCGGTGCTCGGCACGATCCCATTCCTGCTTACTGTAGCTCTGCGTGCCACGGCGCTGCTGATGCACAGACTACCACCCAGCCCAGCGTCCCGGCATGAACGGCCGGGCGAGGACCGCGCGCTCCCCATCTATACCGTGCTGGTGCCGTTGTTCGGTGAAGCCGCGGGTCTTCCCGCCCTGGTGGCCTCGCTGCGCGACCTCGACTATCCGTGCGCCAAGCTTGACATCAAGCTCATCCTGGAGAGCGTGGATGCCGAAACCATCGCCGCCGCCAACGCTCTCAGACTTGAGCGTCCATTCGAGATCGTCGTCGTACCCGACTGCCAGCCGCGTACCAAGCCCAAGGCGCTGAACTACGCCATGACGTTTGCACGCGGTGACTTTGTCTGCGTGTTCGACGCCGAGGACCGCCCGGAACCGGGTCAGCTGCGTGAGGCCTGGCGCGTGTTCGCTTGGGATGCAGACGATCTGGGTTGCGTGCAGGGGCGTCTGGTTGTCGACAACGATCACGACAGCTGGTTGGCGCGTCAGTTCGCGCTTGAATACCTGATGCTGTTCGACGGCCTGCTGCCGGCGTTCGAGCGGCTGGACGTGCCAATGCCACTGGGCGGCACATCCAACCACTTTCCCATCCGTGTGCTGCGCAAACTCGGCGGGTGGGACGCCTACAACGTCACCGAAGACGCCGATTTGGGCATGCGGCTGGCGCGCCATGGCTATCGGGCCCGCGGTGCTTGGCGCCCGCACCTTCGAAGAAGCCCCGGTCACATTCGCGGCCTGGCTGCCGCAGCGCACGCGCTGGCTGAAAGGCTGGATGCAGACTTACATTGTGCATAGCCGGCGTCCAACGCAGGATCTGCAGGCCCTTGGGCCGCGACGCTGGCTTGGCATGCACGCACATTTCGCCGGCATCATTCTGTCGAGCCTGCTCTATCCCTTCAGCGTGGGCCTCGTAACGCTACAGTATTTTTGGGGCGGGGCCTTCGACATGTCCGGCGGCTGGCTGGAACACCTGTTGCTGAGCGCTGCCCTGTTCAGCCTGCTCGCCGGGCACGCCGTCGCCCTTCTGCACGCCGCCGCCTCGGCAATCGGACGCAAGCGCTGGGATTTGCTTCTTCTATTGCCGACAATGCCGCTCTACTGGTTCCTCATTTCATTGGCCGCCTATCGCGCCCTCTACCAACTCGCCACGCAGCCCTTCCTGTGGGAAAAGACGCAGCACGGTGTGTCGAACCGGAAGCCAACCCGCCCCGCCAAACGCGCGCTGCCAAGGCGTCGCCGAAGGGTGTTGCATTCTTAATCATTGTGGGCGATAAGACGCTCCTTGGCGCTAAAGCCGTTTGCGGCTGTAGCTCACTGGATCGCGGGTGTAGCTCAGGGGTAGAGCATAACCTTGCCAAGGTTAGGGTCGAGGGTTCGAATCCCTTCGCCCGCTCCAGTTGCTCTAATCGACCGTTTGGGCGATTGCTGATCTCAATATTGAGCCAGTTGCACCCGCGTCGCGCCTCACCTGCCTCCTGCCAGGAACCATTTGTTGTAGAGCGCCTCGTAGAGGCCGTTCTCACGCAGGCGCAGCAAAGCCTCGTTGATTGGCTTGCGCAGTTCCGTGCCCTGCGGAAACAGGATGCCGTAGTTCTCGCGGTGGAAGAGGGACCCGGCGGTCTCGACCTTACCCTGTCCGTCATGTGCGGCGTAGTACATCAGCACCGGAGCGTCATAGACCACCGCATCGACCTGTTTGCGCTGCAGCGCGTCCAAGGCGTCCATGACGTTCGGGAAGTCGCTGATCTTGGCCCCGATCTCCTTGGTCACGGAGCCTGACGTGCTGCCCGCAACAACGCCCACCTTGCGGCCAGGGAGATCCTGCGGACCGGCGATATCGCCCTTGAGTTGAGCCACGGTCATGGCGGAGGCAACGGCCGCCGTGAAGTAGGCTACGAACACGACACTGATGAACACGTACATGGCCGAGATCAGCTTGCCCAAGACCGAATGAGGGTAGTCCTGCTGCTGGCCACCAGCTGCTCCGGTCGCCCACCAGATAGCCTGGAAGATGCCGGGGAAATAGGATCGGGACACGAGCTTTGAAACGTGGCGGCGTTCGGACAGCCAGACCAGATGAGCCGGAACAAGGATCAGAAGGGCAAGAATCCCGAGCAGATTGAGAATTGGCCCAGAAGTCAGCATGCGTTGTATGGCAGATAGGGCGCCAGCATTGCTCCCGGCATCGGCGCGAACCGCAACCAGCAGCCCGGCATCGAACATGGGCTGCGAGAATTCGTATTCCAGCTCTCGCTTGGACGTGATCGAGATCGAATAGATCGCGAGGTCGACTTGGTTGGTCTTGACGGCGTTCAGTACATTGGGAAGCGTATCGATGACTGTGAGGTCTGTCTTCAGACCGGTCGCGAGTTCAATCTGCTTCCACAGTTCGTAGCTGAAGCCGGTGAGCGATCCATCTTCCTTCTTGATGACGAAGGGCGGCACGACGCGCATGCCGACCTTGAGTGTTTTGCCCTTGAGGACCGAGTCGGGCCCCGGCGCTGGAGCGGGGGTGGCAGAGGGCGCCGATTGAGCCAGCACCGGAGTTGCGGAACCAGTCAGGAAGCAGCACAAGGCCAGCACTGCAATCGCCAAGGTAGTGCGCTTGGTCACAAAGAGATCCTTCCCCCAAGATCGAGGTTGTCTTCAACATTGTGACAGTGACTAGCACGGCGACGGTCGAGGAACAATTCGGGCTGTTCGCAGGCGGATCGACACCGCTGCCAGAGCTGAGATAAGTTCGTGGTTCTTTCCAACGCAGGATCGCTTTCATGTCAGATACCTTCCAGCCGCTTGGCATCAATCCCTGGCCGCGCTTTGCCGGCATCGCCACTTTCATGCGCCTGCCGCATGTGCCGCTCGAAGACCCGCGCGCCAAGGAGCTGGACATCGGCATTGTCGGCGTGCCGTTCGACCAGGGCGTGACCAACCGCACAGGGCCGCGTCATGGCCCGCGCCAGATCCGCGATCAGTCCTCGATCATCCGGCGCTTTCACCGGGTACACAATCTGTCGCCGTTCGAACTGGCCAATTGCGCCGATATTGGCGACACGCCGGTCAATCCGGCCGATCTGCCGGATGCGCTGGAGCGCATCTCCGGCCACATCGCGCGAATGAAGAGCATGGGCATGCGGCCCTTGTCGGTGGGCGGCGATCACCTGATCTCGCTGCCGATCCTGCGGGCGCTGGTCGGCAAGGACGGACCCGTGGGCATGGTGCATTTCGACAGCCACACCGATCTCTACGATGAGTATTTCGGCGGCTTCAAGATCACGCACGGCACGCCGTTCCGCCGCGCCATCGAGGAGGGGCTGCTCGACCCCAAGCGCATCATCCAGATCGGCATCCGCGGCACCATGTATTCGTCCGACGACCACCAATGGGGGCTGGATCAGGGCGTACGCATTGTGTTCATTGAGGAGTATTTCGACAAGGGTCCCGAGGCGATCATCAAGGAAGTGCACCGCGTGCTGGGCGGCAAGCCGGCCTATCTGTCGTTCGACGTCGACGGGATCGATCCGACGTTCACGCCAGGCACAGGCACGCCAGAGATCGGCGGCTACACGCCGAGGGAGGCGCAGCTGATGTTGCGCGGACTGATGGGGTTGAACCTGATCGGCGCCGATGTGGTGGAAGTCTCGCCGCCATTCGATCCCTCGGGCGGCACAGCGCTGGTGGCCGCGAATTTGATGTTCGAGATCCTGTGCCTGATGGCGGCGGGGCCGGGCAAGCGGAAGGTTGAGGGTGGGGGGAAGGGAGCGAACGGGAAGAGGCGGTGAGGGACGATCCAATTGTCCCCGATTCACGACGTCATTGACAAATTGTAGCATATAGGATACAGACTTGGTGATCGACGTCCAGTTGACGACCGAGTTCCGGAGATGGCTTCGAAAGCTTAGCGACAAGCAGGCCCAGACGATCATTGGCGGTCGAATCCGGCGTCTTGAATCTGGAAATTTCGGCGACGCGAAACCAGTCGGAAACGGCGTCAGCGAACTGCGGATACATTTTGGCCCGGGATATCGTATCTACTTTCAGAGACGTGGCCACGTGGTGATCTTGCTTCTCTGTGGGGGCGACAAGTCGACCCAGGAACAAGACATCAAGTTGGCCATTAGGTTGTCGGAACGACCGTTGGAGGAAGACAAATGACAAGGGCAAGGGTGCCGCTCAAGACAACAAAGTTCGATGTCACAGAGTACCTCGATTCTGAGGAGGCCATCGGCTACTACATCGACGAGGCTCTCTCGACTGGTGATGCCGGTTTCATTGCCGATTCAATCGGCGTCATTGCGCGCGCTAGGGGCATGACACAGATTGCCAAGGCGGCGGGTCTATCGCGTGAGAGCCTTTACAAGGCTCTCAGCCCAGATGGGAACCCAGAGCTTTCGACATTGCTCAAAGTCATAGATGCACTTGGCCTGAAACTGAGCGCGGCGCCAGTCGGGTCTACAAAACCGAAGGGCGAAAACCAACAGGCTATGCCTGAGCGCACCAAGCCAAAGGCACGAAAAGCGTCCAAACCCCGTGTCGAAGCCTAACCCGCCAGCGCCTTCTCAATCATCGCCTTGGTATTCGCCACGCCGTAGACGGCGATGAACGAGCCGAAGCGCGGCCCCTGCGACTGGCCGAACAGCACCTCGTAGAGCGCCTTGAACCAATCGCGCAATGGCTCGAACTGGTGCGTCTTGCCGATCTCGTAGACCTGGTTCTGCAGCTCTTCGGCGCTGGCATTGTCCTCGGCCGTGCTGAGGAAATTGGCCAACGCCTGCAACGCCGCCCGCTCCTTGTCCGTCGGCGGACGGTACTGCTTGGTTGGCTTTACGAAGTCGTGATAGTAGGCGATGGCAAAGCCTACCATGGCGTCGAGGCGTGGGTTTTTCTCGGGGCTGGCCGCCGGCGCGTAGTGCTTGATGAACCCCCACAGCTTGTCCTTGCTCTCTACGCCCGCCCCGCTGACCAGATTGATCAGCAGCGCGAAGGAAATCTCCTTGGGTTTACGATCGCCGGTTCCCGGCTCCAGCACATCGGGTGCTGGCGGATTGCCGCCGTGGATGTGCCAGACCGGATTGATCAGGCGCTCTTCGGGCGTCTGCGTTTGATAGGCCTTCAGATTGTCGGCATACTCATCGACGTGCTTGGGAATGACGTCGAAGTGCAGCTTCTTGGCTTCGCGCGGTCGGTTGTACATGAAGAGAGCCAGGCTCTCGGGACTGGCGTATTTCAGCCAGTCATCGATGGTCAGGCCATTGCCCTTTGACTTGGAGATCTTCTGGCCCTTGTCGTCCAGGAACAATTCGTAGACGAAGTGCTCCGGCGGCAGACCGCCCATGGCCTTGCAGATGCCGTCATAGACCGGCGTGTTCGGCTGATGGTCCTTGCCGTACATCTCGAAGTCGACGCCGAGCGCGGCCCAGCGGGCGCCGAAGTCCGGCTTCCATTGCAGCTTCACCTTGCCGCCCGTCACGGGGAGTGTGCACTCCGTCCCGTCCTCGTCGTCGAAGGTGATGGTGCCGGCCTTGCCGTCCACAGCCTTGAGTTGGACGTATAGCACGCGTCCCGACTTCGGCGAGATCGGCAGGAAGCAGCTGTAGGTTGCCTGCCGCTCTTCGCCGAGGGTCGGCAGCATGATGTCCATGATGTCCTGGTAGCGCTCGGCCGCCCGCTTCAGCGAGGCGTCGAGCTTGCCGGACTTGTAGTACTCGGTGGCGCTGGCGAATTCGTAGTCGAAGTGGAAGGTGTCGAGGAACCGCCGCAGCATCGCGTTGTTGTGGTGGCCGAAACTCTCGAACTCACCGAAGGGATCGGGCACGCTGGTCAGCGGCCGGTGCAGGTTGTCCTTCAGCATGGACTGGTTTGGCACGTTCTCCGGCACCTTGCGCATGCCGTCCATATCGTCGGAGAAGCACAGCAGCTTGGTCGGATACTTGTCCTCGGTCAGCAGCCGGAAGGCGTTGCGCACCATGGTGGTGCGGGCGACCTCGCCGAAGGTGCCGATATGCGGCAGACCCGAGGGGCCGTAACCGGTTTCGAACAGCACTTGTCGCGGCTTCACATCCTTCGCGCCCTTTTCCTCGCGCTGCAGCCGGGCGACGATCTTACGCGCTTCCTCAAATGGCCAAGCCTTACAGGTCTGGGCGGCGGCGCTCAGCGACATGTCGAGCTTGGGCAGGCCCTTCTTGGGCACGGCGGACATTTCGGCGAGCGCTACGGGGACAGGCGCGGGATCAGCGCTCAGTTTGGCCTTGGCGGCGGTCTTCTTGGGCTTCGGCGTGGCTTCGGCTACGGCGATTTCGGCTTTGGCAGGAGCAGGCGTCTTAGGCGTTCGGGCCACGGGGTCGCGCTTTCGGGAGTGTGGGGCTGAGGTTGCAGCGCACGCTACCGGGGCTTGCCGCAGGGGTCAATCCACCGTGCCGCACAGCCCGCGCTTGCAATAGGGCGGCGGCGCGGCTAATCCTCGGCCCTGGTTGCCGACATAGCTCAGCGGTAGAGCATCCGCTTCGTAAGCGGGAGGTCGGGGGTTCAAATCCCTCTGTCGGCACCAGCGACTGCGGTTTCTACCGCTGCCGGCCCCGCAAGCGTCTGGGCTTGCCGCAATTCCGGGAACCAGCGCGACCACAGACCCGCCACAGCCATCGTGCCCACGCCGCCCAGCACGACCGCAGCCACCGCCCCGATCCTCGCCGCCACCATGCCAGCGCGGAACTCGCCCAACTCGTTGGAGGCGCCGATGAACACGCGGTTCACCGCGTTGACACGGCCCCGCACCGCATCGGGGGTCCACAGCTGCATCAGGGTCTCGCGGATGTAGACGCTGACCATGTCGCAAGCCCCCATCATGGCCAGCGCGAACACCGAGAGCGGGATCGAAGTCGACAGACCGAACAGCAGCGTGAACAGGCCGAAGGCGGCAACGAACGCGAACAGCAGCACACCGGCCCGGTCCTTGATCCCGAACCGGCCGAGGTAGAGGGCCATGACCACAGCGCCGATCCCAGGAGCGGCGCGCAGCAGGCCGAGCCCAGTGGGGCCCGCATGCAGGATATCGCTGGCATAGATCGGCATCAGTGCAACCGCGCCGCCCAGCAGCACGGCAAACAGATCCAGCGATATGGCGCCAAGCACGATGCGTTCCTTGCGAATGAAGCGAAAGCCGGCGAACAGCGTCGATAGCGATGTTTCGCTCGCGCGGTTGGTCTGCGGCACGCGTCCGATCAGCAGCACGCAGGTTGCCGCGACCGCAATGAGCGCCAGCGCCACGCCATATGCGGCGGCCCCCGAAATGCCATAGAGCAGCCCGCCCGCGACCGGGCCGCAGATGTTGCCGATCTGCCAGCTCATCGAGTTGAGCGAGATGCCGTGGGCGATCGCTTCCTGGGGCAGCAGGTTGGGCGCCAGCGCGTCGGCGGCCGGGTTCAGGAAGGCGCGCGCGGTGCCGAGCACGGCAAGGATGCCGAACACCGGCCAGACTACTGTGGGCTGCGAGAGCGTGAACACGATCAGCGCGACCGCCATCATGGCCTCGACACTGAGACACGCACCGAGGATCAAGCGGCGGTTGAGCGTATCGGCCACCAGCCCGGTGACCAGCACCAGAAGAAGCGGCGGCAGGAACTGCACTAGCCCGATCAGGCCGAGATCCGTCGCCGAATGGCTGATAGCGTAGACCTGCCAACCGACGGCGACCGACATGATCTGTACCGCAAAGCCTGCCGCCCACATCGCGAGCCAGTAGAATACGAAGGGGCGGTGATTGAGCGCGTTGGCCGAATCGCGACCGGTGAGATCGCTCATGATTTGCTATTGGTCCGGATCAGGAAGCCGTCGCCTGCCGCGGCAAGCACCTCTTCGGCGGCCTCGCGTCCCATGCGGCTGGCATCGGCCGCCGCGCCGGTCCGTTCGGCGCCGTGGCTGACGCTGCCGTCGGTGGCGTAGATGCGGCCGCGGAATGCCAGCGTGCTCCCAGTCAGTTCCGCCAGCGCGGCGATGGGGGTGCGGCAGGACCCGTCCAGGCGCTCCAGGAAGGCGCGCTCGGCAGCGACGCACGTCCCGGTATCGGCGTGATGCAGCGGCTCCAGCAGCTTGCAGGTCGCATCATCGGCTTGGCGGACCTCGATGCCAATGGCGCCCTGTGCGACAGCCGGCAGCATCTCGTCCGTGGACAGGATAGCGACGGCCCGCGACTCCAGTCCCAGCCGCTTCAGTCCCGCCAGCGCCAGCAAGGTCGCGTCCGCCTCGCCCTCGGCGATCTTGCGCAGCCGCGTATCGACATTGCCGCGCAGGCTGACCACCTTCAGATCCGGCCGGGCATGCCGGACCTGCGATTGCCGCCGCAGCGAACTCGTGCCCACCACCGCGCCGTTGGGCAGCCCGGCCAATGACCCGGCCAGGTTGCTGATCAGCGCGTCGCGTGGATCTTCGCGCGGCAACAGGCACGGAATGACCAGGCCGTCTGGCAGCACGGTCGCCACGTCCTTCATGGAATGCACCGCCAGGTCGATCGAGCCTTCCAGCAGCGCCTCCTCGATTTCCTTGGTGAACAGCCCCTTGCCGCCCACCTCGGACAGCGGCCGGTCCTGGATGCGGTCGCCGGAGGTCTTGATGACCTTGATCGCGATGGCGTCCTCGGCCAGCCCGTGCTCGGCCGCCAGCAGCCGGCGCACCTCATAGGCCTGCCAGAGCGCCAGCGGACTGCCGCGCGTGCCGATCCGCAGTTTGACGGCCGCCATCCCAGCCCCTTCACATTGACGGTTGCGATGGCGCCCTTTATGCGGGGCTGAACGCTGCCGCGCAACCACGGCCGCCCGGACCCATTCCCGCATGACCCATTCCGTTCCCGCCAGCCCGCGCGAGCTGCTTGTTCTCGGCATTGAGACCAGCTGCGACGAGACGGCGGCTGCCCTGGTGGTGCGGTCGCCAGATGGGCGCGGCCGGATACTTTCTAATGTCGTGCGCTCGCAGCTGGATCAGCACCGCGCCTATGGCGGTGTGGTGCCCGAGATCGCGGCGCGGGCGCATCTCGAGATGCTCGACCAGCTGATTGCCCAGGCGCTCGATGAGACCAGCCTCACGCTGTCCTCCGTCGATGCCGTGGCGGCCACGGCAGGGCCGGGACTGATCGGCGGCCTGCTGGTCGGGCTGGTGACCGGCAAGGCGATCGCTTTGGCGCGCAATCTACCATTCGTTGCGGTCAATCATCTCGAAGCCCACGCCATGACTCCGGGGCTCACGGATGGGCTGAAGCCACCCTATCTGCTGCTGCTGGTGTCCGGCGGACATACGCAATTGCTCGCTGTCGGCGGCATCGACGACTATGTCCGGTTGGGCACAACGCTCGACGACGCGCTCGGAGAAGCCTTCGACAAGACCGCCAAGCTGCTCGGCCTGGGCTATCCGGGCGGCCCCGAGGTGGAGCGGCAGGCCAAGTCCGGCGATCCCGCCCGCTTTGCGCTGCCGCGGCCGATGCTGGGGCGGCCCGATGCCAATTTCTCGTTCGCTGGCTTGAAGACCGCTGTCCGGCACGCGGTGCTGAAGCTGGGCAAGCCAACGCCCACCGACATCGCCGATCTGTGCGCCTCGTTCCAGCGCGCCGTCGTGCTGTCGGTCGAGGACCGCATCAAGGTGGCGATGCGGCTTTACGAGGAGCGCCTGGGGACGGATGCCAAGCGCGTGCTGGTCGTTTCGGGCGGTGTCGCGGCGAACACGGAGTTGCGGCGCAGTTTGGCGGCCATGACAGCAGCGCATGGGTTCCGTCTCGTGGTGCCGCCAATCCATCTCTGCACCGACAATGCGGCCATGATCGCGTGGACTGGCGCCGAACGGCTGGCGCAGGGCAAGGTCGATGGCCTCGATGCGCCGGCAAGGCCGCGCTGGCCGCTCGATCAGATGACCGCACCGCTGGTGGGATCGGGCCGGCTGGGCGCGAAGGTCTAGTCTTTCCCTCTCCCCTCGCCTCTTCGCGAGGGGAGAGGGTGGCGTGTAGCGCCGGGTGAGGGGCAGTGGCTGGGACAGGACCTATTGCAGCGAGCCCGTGGCCGAAGATAGGCACTACTGTTCGTGCAGCGTGTACGTAGCAAGCGACCGCCGCTCACCCGCCCTTGATTCCTCAGCGCTCTAGCGCTTCGGCGGGCAACCTCTCCTCCGCCAGTGGCGGGGAGAGGGTAAGTCATACCGCCACACCCTTCTCCGCCATCAACTCGCCCAAGTTCCGCTCCGGTCTTGGCCCGATATGGCTGATGACCTCGGCCGCTGCGATGCTGGCCAGCCGGCCGCAGGTTGCCAGGGACGCGCCGCGGGCATGGCCGAACAGGAAGCCTGCGGCATAGAGATCGCCCGCTCCCGTCGCATCGACCATCTTGGCGATCGGCTCGGCCGCGACCGCGATCCTCTCCGATCCGCGAATGATCACCGAGCCTTGCGCTCCGCGCGTTACCGCCGATAGCGGCGCGTCCTTGGCGATTTGCGCGCAGGCCGCATCGAAGTCGGTGGTCTCGTAGAGCGACGTGATCTCGGCCGTATTGGCGAACACGATGTCGACCGATCCCCGGATCAGATCGAGGAATTCGGCGCGATGCCGGTCGACGCAGAATCCGTCCGACAACGTCAGCGCCACCTGGCGTCCTGCGGCATGCGCCAGTTTCGCTGCCAGCCGGAATGCGCGCTTGGCGGCCGGGCGATCGAACAGATAGCCCTCCATGTATGTGATGCGGGAGGACTGCACGATCTCGGGAATGACGTCGGCCTCATCCAGCAGCACGCAGGCGCCCAGGAACGTATTCATGGTGCGCTCGCCATCCGGCGTCACCAGGATGATGCTGGTCGCGGTGGGTGCACCGACGGCGGGTGTGCTGAGGAAGTTGACGCCGAGCGAGGTGATGTCGTGGCGGAAGATCTTGCCGAGCGCATCGTCGGCGACCTTGCCGAAGTAGGCGCCGCGTCCGCCCAGCGAGGCCACGCCCGCAATCGTATTGCCCGCGCTGCCACCCGAGGTTTCGATCGCCGGCCCAACATCCGCATAGAGACTTGCGGAGCGTTCCGCATCGATCAGGTGCATATGGCCCTTGTTCAGGCCGTGGCCTAAGATGAAGGCATCGTCGCAGCGGGCGATGATGTCGACGATGGCATTGCCGATGGTGAGGACGTCGAAGCGGGTATCGGGCATGAGGGGCTTTCTGGCTTATCTCAACTGGGCGTCTTGTCGGGGAAGCGGCAGAGTTCGGCAATAACGCAATCGCCGCAGCGCGGTTTTCGAGCCAGGCAGACATAGCGCCCATGCAGGATGAGCCAGTGGTGTGCATGCTGCAGATAGTCGTGAGGGATTACCTTCAGCAGCGCCTGTTCGACCGCCAGCGGGTCCTTGCCCGGCCCCAGGCCAGTGCGGTTGGCGAGGCGGAAGACGTGGGTGTCGACCGCCAGCGTCGGCTCGCCGAAGGCCACGTTCAGCACCACATTGGCGGTCTTGCGCCCGACGCCCGGCAGCGCCTCCAGCGCCTCGCGCGAATGCGGCACCTCGCCACCATGTTGGGTGATCAGGATATTCGACAGCGCATAGACGTTCTTGGCCTTGCCACGGTAGAGGCCGATGGTCTTGATGTGATCCTCGATCGCTTCGACCCCCAGCGCGACCATTGCAGCGGGAGTATCCGCCTTGGCGAACAGCGCGCGGGTCGCCTTGTTAACACCGGCGTCGGTCGCCTGCGCCGACAGCACCACCGCTACCAGCAGCGTGAAGGGGTTGGTGTATTCCAGATCGCTCTTGGGATTGGGCCGGTCTTGCGCCAACCGGCGGAACATCTCGGTAATCTCGGCCTTGCTCAGGCTTTTGGTCTTGGCTCGGCTGGCCATCGGTTCTACTGCCCCCGTTTTGTGTTGGACTGGACGATATCAAGAATCGGGTCGTTTCCCGACTGGATATTCGGTAGCTTTTCCAGACATCAGGAGTTGCCGACCATGGACATCGCCGTCAGCCAAGTCACTGCACTTCCCCCGCCGCCATCCCGCGACAAGGGCCCGCTGGCCGACTACGCCCGCATCCGCTTCGCCATCGAGTTCCTGACCGAGCACTGGAAAGACCAGCCCGATCTCGATCAGCTGGCGGCCGAACTCGGACTGAGCCCCAGCCACTGCCAGCGCTTTTTCACGAGCTGGTGCGGCCTCAGCCCGAAGGAATTCGTGCAGGCCATCACCATCGACCATGCGCGCGCGCTGCTGGCGGATTCGGCCAGCGTGCTGGACACCGCATATGAAGTCGGCTTGTCCGGTCCGGGACGATTGCACGACCTGTTCGTGGACCACGAGGCCATGACGCCCGGCGACTACAAGCGGCGCGGCGCGGGACTGGAGATTTTCTACGGCTTCCATCCCAGCCCATTCGGTCTGGCGCTGGTGATGGCGACCGATCGGGGTTTGTGCGGCCTCGGCTTCTGCGATACCGACGACGAGCGCCCAGCCGCTTTGGCCGACATGATGCGCCGCTGGCCGGCAGCCCACTTCAGCGAGCGATCAGAGCGGACCGCCCCCCTGATTGGGATGGTGTTTGCACCCCGCGCCAAGCCGCTCAATATCGTCATGATCGGCACCGACTTCGAGGTGCGGGTCTGGGATGCGCTGGTCAAGATCCCGGCCGGGCGCGCCGTCACCTATTCGGACATCGCGGCCCATCTCGGCCAGCCCAAGGCCAGCCGGGCGGTGGGCGCTGCGGTCGGGCGCAATCCCATCTCGTTCGTGGTGCCGTGCCACCGCGTGCTGGGCAAGAGCGGCGACGTCACCGGCTACCATTGGGGCGTTACGCGCAAGCGGGCGATCATCGGCTGGGAGAAGGGCCGGCTCGCGGCGACGGGAGCGTTGGCGGCGTGAGCGGCGGCGAGACCATCGAGGTTCGCGAGGCACACCGGTTCGAAGCGGCGCGGCTGGAGGCGTATCTGGTCGCGCATCTCACAGGATTTGCCGGACCGCTCCGTGTGCAGCAGTTCTCTGGCGGGCAATCCAATCCGACGTATTTGCTGGAGACTCCGGCCAGCACCTACGTCCTGCGCCGCAAGCCACCCGGCATGACGCTGCCATCCGCACACGCCGTGGATCGCGAGTATCGCGTAATCTCAGCGCTTTCGAGCAGCGGTTTTCCTGTCCCTCGCACCCATGTGCTGTGCGACGACGCGACCGTGATTGGTACGCCCTTTTACGTCATGGAGCGCGTGGCCGGCCGCGTGCTGTGGGATCCAGCGCTGCCGGATATTCCGATAGCGGAGCGCCGTGCTTACCACGAAGCGATGATCCGTACCCTGGCGCGGTTGCATGCGCTGGATGTCACGGCCTTGGGCCTGTCCGACTTCGGTAAGCCAGGCAATGCCTTTGCGCGCCAGATCACCCGCTGGAGCAAGCAATATCTGGCCGATCCCGAGGCTGGCCGCGTTCCGGATATGGACCTGCTGATTGAGTGGCTGCCGCAGCACATCCCGCCGGGCGACGAGTTGGCGCTGGTGCACGGCGACTACCGGCTCGACAATGTGATGTTCGCGGAGCGCTCGCCCGATGTCGCCGCCATTATCGACTGGGAACTTTCGACGCTCGGCCATCCGCTCGCCGATTTGACGTATCTGCTGCTGATGTACAAGTTCCCGCAGACGCTGATGAAGTCGCTGGCCGGGTGCAATCCGGTTGCGCTCGGTGTGCCGACCGAAGACGAGGCGGTTGCGATCTACTGCGAGGCCGCCGGCCGGCCGATGCTGCGTGAGCGGGATTTTTACCATGCCTTCAACCTGTTCCGCTTTGCCGCCATCTGCCATGGCATCCGCGGGCGGATGCTTAAGGGCAACGCAAGCTCGGCTGAGGCCGAGCGCTATTCACGGCATGTCGAGCCGCTGGCGGCGCTGGCTGTCAGGCACGCCAAGACTGTGGGCGGGTAGAAACCACGACTTCGCAGAAGACATGCACCAAAACCTCATTGCGTATCTACTTGCAACATGAAGTATAATTTCAGTATTGGCAATGGAAAATGTAGATTACGCCATAGATCAATGCTGGCAGGCCATGCCGGACACGCGCCATGGTGCAAGCGTCGTCGCCCGGCTGGCATTCGTGGCAAACCTCGGGGCGCACGGCGTAGATGGTGCAAGCGGTCGCCTCGCCGACCTTACCGCTGAGCGCCGAACAGCGGTCGCCATCACAGCGCATGCCCGACAAGTTGGCAGCGACGAATTTTTCCGGGATGAGCGCAAGCTTTGCATCGCTTTCCAGCGAGAAGCGCGGCCAGTCGGCCGAGTAATCGCAGCACGCGCCACAGGCCTGGCAAGGGGAGTCGGTCGGGGACATGATGTTCATGTTCGGCAGACCCATGTTTGCGGTTGTGCGCTGATCTGCGGCCGAACATGAACTTCGTGTCCCCGAAACAACAAAGCCGCCCCATTTCTGGAGCGGCTCTGCCGGAATGCCAATGTCGGGCCACTCCCCAGTGAAGGGGGCGGCCCGAACAACTAGGCGTTCTTGATGTTGGCGACGGCGATCTTGCCGGTGCGGCGGTCGGCCTCGGTGTCGAAGGCGACCTTCTGGCCCTCGGCGAGACCGCGCATTCCGGCGCGCTCCAGAGCAGTGGCGTGCACGAACACGTCCTTGCCGCCCTTATCCGGGGTGATAAAGCCGAAGCCCTTCTGATCATTGTAGAATTTGACGATGCCGGTTTCCATAGACTTTCCTTTGTGACGTCCAGTAGTGTGCGATCAACCCACGCCAAAGGCGTGCGGAGGATCGAAATATCGAATTTTGCTGGGGGGGTCTGAACGTGCGCTTGGCAGGGCCACGGCGTAGGGGCTCGGTCGTCCGGCCAAACTCGATGGGCAGTGGGTAGCATAGGGAGGGGGGAGATGCAAGGATGGATTTGGGTGGAAGGGCCTACGGGCTTACAGGTGCTTGCAAATTTCGACTTCGCGGCCGTTGTTGAGTCACTTCCATGGCTTACACAGAGCTTCTTCGACCTCTTCATCACTGGCGGACTCACCGCTCGTCGCTCGATCCAGTCCTGGCATGACGATAGCGAACTCTTCGTCAGACAGAACGTACACATCAGTTCGCGCCATCTTCTCCAAGGCATACATTGCGGCCTCCCGTTGATCGAACGGAAGGTCACGCACTTTCTGGAACAGCGCTTCGAGCGCGTATCAATTGCGGCGATATCTGCTGCGGTTGGGTTGTAGAATTCGTCCACGGTCACCCCCTTCTATTCTGCCTGTTCTTGGCCAGATCTTCCACCACGGCCGGATCGGCCAGCGTGCTGGTATCGCCCAGCGCGCCCACATCGTCTTCCGCGATCTTGCGCAGAATCCGCCGCATAATTTTTCCTGACCGCGTCTTCGGCAGTCCCGGAGCGAACTGGAGTTGGTCCGGAGTCGCAAACGGCCCGATCTCCTTGCGCACCCATTGCTTGAGTTCCGCCTTTAGCGCCTCGTCGCCCTGCTGGCCCGCCATCAGCGTCACGTAGCAATAGATGCCCTGGCCCTTGATGTCGTGCGGGTAGCCGACCACGGCGGCCTCCGACACGCGCGGATGCGCCACCAGCGCGCTTTCCACTTCCGCCGTGCCCAGACGGTGGCCCGAGACGTTGATCACATCGTCGACACGACCGGTGATCCAGTAGTAGCCGTCGGCATCTCTCCGGCAGCCGTCGCCGGTGAAATAGGCGCCTTTGTAGGTGCTGAAATAGGTCTGCACGAAGCGGGCGTGGTCGCCGTAGACGGTGCGCATCTGGCCGGGCCAGCTGTCGGTCAGGATCAGGTTGCCGCTGGTTGCGCCGGTCAACACCGTGCCCCTGTCGTCCACCACCGCCGGCTTGATGCCGAACAGCGGCAGCGTCGCCGATCCCGGTTTCAGCTTGGTCGCGCCGGGCAGCGGCGAAATCAGAATGCCGCCGGTTTCGGTCTGCCACCAGGTGTCGACGATCGGGCACTTTCCGTTCGCCGACCACACGGTGATACCACTCCCAGGCCTCCGGATTGATCGGCTCGCCTACCGATCCCAGCAGCCGCAATGACGAGCGGTCCGAGCGCTTCACGAAATCGTCGCCGGCGCCCATCAACGCACGGATGGCGGTGGGGGCGGTGTAGAAGATCGTCACCTTCCACTTGTCGATGACATGCCAGAAGCGCGACGCGGTCGGATAGTTCGGTACGCCCTCGAACATCAGCGTGGTCGCGCCGTTGGCCAGCGGTCCGTAGACGATATAGCTGTGGCCGGTGACCCAGCCGACATCGGCCGTGCACCAGTAGATATCGCCGTCGTGGTAGTCGAAGACATATTGATGCGTAAGCGCTGCATAGACCAGATAGCCGCCGGTGGTATGCAGCACGCCCTTGGGTTTGCCGGTCGAGCCTGAGGTGTAGAGAATGAACAGAGGGTCCTCCGCGTTCATCTCTTCCGGTTTGCAATCGGCGCTGACTTTCTTCAGTTCGTCGTGCAGCCAGATGTCCCGGGCCGCGTTCCATGCAATCTTGCCGCCCGTACGTTTCACCACCAGGACGCGCACATCCGCCGTCCCGAGCTTAGCCAGCGCGTCATCCGTGTTCTTCTTCAGCGGGATCGGCTTGCCGCCGCGTACGCCCTCGTCGGCGGTGATGACGAAGCGCGAGGCGCAATCCTGGATGCGGCCGGCGAGACTCTCGGGGCTGAAGCCGCCAAACACCACCGAATGCACCGCGCCGATACGGGCGCAGGCCAGCATGGCGTAGGTGGCCTCGGGAATCATCGGCAGATAGATGGTGACGCGGTCGCCCTTCTTCACGCCGTTAGCTTTCAGCACATTGGCGAAGCGGCAGACGCGATCGTGCAGCTGGCGGTAGGTGATGCGCTCGTCCTGGGTCGGATCGTCACCCTCCCAGATGATGGCGATCTGATCGCCGCGGCTGGCCAAGTGCCGGTCGATGCAGTTGGCCGAGACGTTCAGCGTGCCGTCCTCGTACCATTTGATCGAGACATTGTCGGGCGCGAACGAGGTGTTCTTGACCTTCGTGTACGGCTTGATCCAGTCTATGCGCTTGCCCTGTTCGCCCCAGAATCCGGCGGGATCGTCGACGCTGCGCTGGTACATGGCCTGGTAGGTTTTGGCGTCGATCCAGGCCTTGCCTTGCCAGTTGGCTGGAATGTCGTAGACCTTGTCGGCGCTCATTTTGCGTTTCTCCCGGGATCGCAGGCTGTTCGTTGGGCGGGATAATAGAGAGCATCGAGCGACCGGAGCAACCGTACTTTTTGACGGGATTTCATGGCGGGACTGACGCAAGCGCTGTTCGTGATCGGGTTGGGCCTGTTCTGGGGCCTGTCGGCGCCGCTCAACAAGGCCCTCGGGCTGGCCGGCATTCCCGTGACGCATATCCTGGTGGCCTCCGGCTTCGGGGTTGGCTTTGGGCTGATGGCGCTGCAGCGGGCCATAGGCGAGCGGCTCAAGATCGGCTGGCCGGAGGTGCTTTACGGCTTTGGCTGCGGAGTGCTGGTCAACATACCCTGGGGTCTTAGCCTCGCCGCCATCCGGCATGTGCCGATCACGCTCTCGGCTGTGATCACCTCGACCACGCCATTGTGCACCTTCGCGCTCGCCGTGCTGCTCGGCCGCGAGACCTTCAGCCCACTGCGCATGCTGGCGCTGGTGGTCGGGTTCGTCTCGTGCCTGGCAGTCATTCTCACCCGTCCCGGAGCGAATGTATCGGGGGTGGATATGTGGGTCTGGGTCACGGCGCTGCTGCCTGTGCTGTTCGCGGTCTACAACGTCTTCACCTCCGCTGCCTGGCCCAAGGGCATGCCGGCGCTGACCGCGGGGGTGGTGGAGTCACTGGCGTCCGGCCTCATCTGCCTGCCGCTGCTGCTGTGGATCGGACCGCCGGACGGCGCGCGCCCGACCTTGTCGCTGCAGATCGGCTATCTGTTGCTGCTGGCAACCGTGGTCATGTGGGTGCTGGAGCGGGTCTGCTACTTCCGCATGATCCGCCACCTGGGATCGGTCTCGACCGTGCAGGCCGTGTACGTCTCGACACCGGCAGCGGTGTTGTTCGGCTTTGCGCTGTTTGGCGAGGCGCTCGATCTGTGGCTGCTGCTGGGGCTTGGGTTGCTGATGCTTTCGCTCTGGCTGAACAACCGTGCACAAGCAGAAACCCCCGGTGCAAAGGCCGCCGGGCCGGCTTGACGTGGGAGCGCAGGCACCGGAAGGCCGCGAAGTGGTAGTAAAAAAAGCGGCCTTCCGGCGCCCAGGCTGCGGTGATTTTTCACTACTGCGACTTTTCAGTTCTGGTCTTCGCGCCGGAGCCCGAAAAGCCGGAACCTATGCAACATTCGCCCTCGCCACAGAAGTCCGATGGGGACCCGGGCGCACGTGCCGCTGTCGTAGCCGTCCTCCCAATCCGGAGCGTCAGACCCGGAAAGGTTCGGCCACCGCCGTCCTTCCCCACATGTCCGACGGTCGACACGCCCCACAGCGGGGAAAGATGTCGCAGAGTATACATCAAGTATTTGTTGTGTAAAGGGTATTTTATACTATGGTAAACTACAAGCGTAGGGCGCGATATGGCGCCTCTTTGCGGCCTTATTGCGCCCTACGCTCCCATCAGACCAAGCACCAAGCCCTGCAGCAGCAGCACGCCCAGCCAATGGCCGCCGTCGATAACGGTGAGCATGCGCTTGGCGCCGCCAAAGCTGTGGTTGGTGACTATGGTGGTCGCCACAAAGCCGGCCCACAGTATGGCGGCTGAGATCAGGCCGTTCTTAATCGTCATTTGACCTGGCCCCAGATGGGCCATCGATCCAGCCAGAACCTCAGCCATCACCAATTGGGCAACGAAGCTGACAATGAAAATGACCGGGTTGGGCCGGCCACCTGGCATCAGCTCGTCGCGGGTCTTGCCAAGGGCGGCCAGCCACTGTTTGCCGAGCGAACCATAGTAGATCGCGCCGAACAACCAACTCACAACCGCTGCGACGAGCACGGCCCAATGATTGATGGGGCCGGTGTTCACGGCGTCTTGACGGTACTGGTCGTGGTCGCGGCAGGAGCCGCCACTGGCGCCGCGCCAGGCGCCGCAGCCTGCAGCGGCACGCCAATACCCCACTGGTTGAACGAGCCGATGATCAGGCCCATCGCGGTGAGCACCAGCAGCCAGTGGATGCTGTCGATCAGCGCCAGCCCAACGCGCTTGCCGATATTGGCGTAGTTGACCAGGATGGTGGTCATGACAAAGCCGAACCACAGCAACCAGGCCGTGTGCAAGCCGCCCAAGGCGTCGGTGGAGCCGAGCCGGGTCATGAACGAGCCCAGCATGACGGTCATGATGATCTGCGCGATGCCGCCAAAGATCTGCCGGCGCGGCGTGAAGCCGTGGCCCTTGCCTGCCGAAGCCTCCTCGGCCCAGACATCGCCGACGATGGCGTACCAGATCCAGCCCACGATCCAGCCGGCAATCAGCGCCGCCAGCACCGCCGTGGAATTGATCTGCCCGGCGTAGTGGGCCAGCTGCGCAGGCAGATCCATGCCCATGGCCTTCAGCTTGGCCTCGATGCTGGTGAAATCCATGGTGCGTCCCCTATTGCCGGTCCCGCGCCCGGCGGGGAGTTAACTGGTTGCATCGGCTTCTACAACGGCGGGCGCAGAAACGGAACGCGACCAATGGGTTGTGCACAGGCGGCGCGGAGGGGGGGCGCAAGCGGGGAAGGGTGGATCGGATGCAGTTCGAATGGCCGGCATTGCGGACTCGGGCGCAGTCTGAACGGTGTCCTTGCGGTTTTCCGATCAACTGCGCGACCCAGAAACAAGTAGCGCGCGGTGGGTCCGGCGGGAGCGCGGGGTCATCGGGGCGGCGGCATGCCTTGGCCAGCTGGCACCCGAAGGGATATGGTGGGTGTGCATTGGGCAAGGGGACGGTGCGGGTAACGATTGCGCTTAGCAGACCGTCGTGGGCCGCCATTCGCCGGTCTGCTTAGATACACATTCATAAATCTGTATCTAACGAACCGCCGATCTCAGATACGAAATCCGAAAGTGTATCTAAAATGCGGCCTCGATACCCCTGAACATCCAGACGCTCTACGCGGGCCTGCTCCAGACCGTCGCAACTGCCGAGTACGCGCCGGCTCCATCAGCACGCGCGCCTTCAAGGGGCGCGATTACCTCTACTGACAACCAAGGATGGCGTCACGGCCAACAGCGGTCGCTCGGCCGGCAGACGATCCCGACGTGCAGTCCGAGGCGGAGGCGTATCGCCGCGCCGAGCGGCAGGCGAAGGCACAACGAACAACCGTATCGGCCCTGAAGACCGCACGGCTACCAGCCCCTTCTTTGCGCTGGGACGTGTCTTCGAGGCTGTCCCAATGCAGGACTGTTTCAAAAGCGGCGTCACTTGATCGGCACGGCTGCCTTCCAGACCTATGCCTGCATCGTTGGCACCTATCTCCCGGGCGCCGCGGTTATGACGGAGGATGCTGATTGCTGGTTGCCTCTTTTGTCGCTGGCGATGAGACGTTGGACTGGAGACGATTCTGAAGCGCGCCGACCCGACCTTCCGGCCAAAGATGAATGTAACTGACCGCCTGCCGAAGGTGTTCGAAGCCGACAACCGGTTCCAGGTTGAGATCCTGACCAAGCTCGGGCGGGGACGGAAATCGCCGGTGCTGGTGGAGGCACTTAGGCGTTTCGGCAATCGCCTTGCCGTTCATGGAGTATCTGGCGGAGGAGAGCATCGAGGCCGTGGCCTTGTACGGGTCTGGAGTCCTGGTGCGCGTGCCACCGCCGCTGCGCTATGCGGCGCACAAGCTGCTGATCGCGCAGGAGCGCAATGATCGCTCCTGATCAAAAAGGCGAAGGATCTGGATGCAGGCCAGGGAACTGATCGACATCGCAATAGCGACGAATCTGAAGCCTGGGAAGGACGTTCTCGCCGATGTTCGCGACCGTGGTCCAACGTGGCGCAAGAATATTGACGGTCGCTTGCGGAGATAGGGCGAAGTGGCCGGCGTGACGGCGGAACTGGCAGGGCGCGGGGTTCCGGCGGGAGCGCGGGGTATGTTACTCGGCGGACGGCGGCGTTCCTTGGCTGCCGGTGCCCGCGGGAGATGTGGGGTGGGTGTGCGTAGTTTGCAAGCGATGCAGTGGGTTGAGTGAACTCATAAGTCACTCAACTTGTTGCAGCGCCTTTTTTCGGTGGAGAACTGAGTACCCATATGGAGCGATGAGGCACTCAAATGTACTCTTGCGTTGTGGCCCGGCGATTCGGGTCTGCGACCTTGGGACGGAGAGTGCGCATGTCTGAAGCTGATGCGATCAAGGACCTACTTGGCGATTTTGATTTCGAGCGTCGGCTCATCGAGGCTTATCGGCGCGGTCTTCGCGATGGCGCGTCTATGACACGAGAGAAGATATTGAGGGCGGCCTCAGACCCAGACCTGATTGTACCAGCGGTTACGGTAGAGCAGTTGGGAACCTCAACTGCCGAGACGAACCGCAACTCTACACCTCAAGGGCGGGTGGCTCACGGTACTGTTCGACCACTGGTTCAAAGAGTTCTCAAAGAAAACCCGGGGATGACAAAATCTGAGACCGCACGGAAGGTCGCCGCAATCGATCAACGGATTGC
The DNA here is from genome assembly GCA_963732765.1 of uncultured Alphaproteobacteria bacterium. Classification (GTDB taxonomy): domain Bacteria; phylum Pseudomonadota; class Alphaproteobacteria; order Rhizobiales; family Hyphomicrobiaceae; genus JANYHF01. Next base: position 350,819 of record CAVTAS010000003.1, read on the forward strand.
CCAAGCCTCCGTAGGAAATGAATTAAATCGGAACAAGGATACACTCTACCGTTGCGTCGATGGCAACTGGTATTGCGCCGAACGCCTTGAGCAAGATGCGACGGAGGCTGCTTCGGACAGCCTCCGTCGACAAGGGGACGGTCCGGTTCTCCAGTAGTGCTGCTACTGGACCGCTCCCCGACCCTTTCGCCGGTATTGAGCCCCTAACTCCTGCCAAGGACGGCTCAGTGCCAAGTCACCAACTCCAACAGGGCTAGGCCCAAGGAGGTGCGTCGTGTGGTCAGCGACCCGGAGATCATCGTAACTAATCTGAGGTTCAGAGACCGACGCGTGGATCAGGTTCCATCTGGTACCACGCGTCGGAATTGTTGATCTAGTTCGCCCCAAGAAGCAATCAAAACCGCGCTGATTCCACAAGAATGAATTGATGAGGCAGCTTACGCGATTGCCACACCAAACCCGTTCGCCCGGTTGTGCTCCGCCAAAAACTCCGTCAAATCGGCCACCGACGTTGGCGGCGGCAGTGGCTTGCCGTCAGCCCGGAAAATCTCGATCCACTCGTCCACGATTTCGCAGAGCTCAGCGTAGACCACCTTCTCATCATCGCCGTGGCAACCCCCGAAAAACAGGCCGGGAACGCGCCCGACGTAGCATCCGTCTTCCTCAGACCAAGCGACGATCTTGAGATACCGATCACTGTCTTTCGTTTGCCGCTCAGTCCCTATGCGACCAGTGCATCGTCTTTCTGCCTCAACTCGTCCTCGCTCGCCCTCTCAGCAACCAGTACATCCGCCAGCGCTCGCCCAATCGTCGGCGGCGGCAGCGGCTTGCCATCAGCCCGGATCATCTCGACGATCTCCTCGGCGATCTCGCAGAGTTCGGCGAACACCGATGCCTCGTCGTCGCCGTGACAACCGCCGTAGATCAACCCGGGAATGGTGCCGATGTAGATTTTATCTACCTCCGACCACTGCACAATCTTGGCGTACCGCGCGCTGTCTTTCATTTGCCGGCGTCCTTGATGGCTCTGCGGACCTTGATCTCTTGGTAATCTTGGGCGTCAGCCCCTAGTGTTCTGGCGCACACAGAAGGTACCCAAAACCTCGTCATCCCCGCGTAGGCGGGGATCCAGCCAAGCCTGAGTTGTGCTCGCTCGCCAACCCAGAATAGCTCGCATTGTCAGCAGCTTGTGGGGTATATAGGCTGTGTAACACTCTGGCATGCATGGATCCCCGCCTTCGCGGGGATGACGAATTGGCCGGGTACCAAACGATAGCGCCAGAACACTAGCTTACCAGAAATCGTGACCGGATTCAGCACCTTCGGATGTTCGTAGTTCCGATGGCTGCCTTTGCCGCCCCGGTTTTTGAACCCGGCAGCCTCAAGCATCCTGATCAAATCACGGATCTTCTTCGGCACGCCCCAGCCCCCGCATCAGCAGCCTCACGCCACCTCCGCCGACTTCGACCGCTCCATGCGTTTGCGCAAGTTCGGGTCCAGCCAGCGCTTGCGGATGCGGATGCTCTCAGGTGTGACTTCGACCAGCTCGTCGTCCTCGATGTAGGCCAGCGACTTTTCCAGCGTCATCTGCATCGGCGGGCTCAACGCCGTCAACTCGTCTTTGCCGGCGGCGCGGACGTTGGTCAGCTTCTTGTTCTCGACCACGTTGACGATCAGGTCGTTGTCCTTGGCGTGCTGGCCGATGATCATGCCTTCGTAGACCGTCACGCCCGCGCCGATCATCAGCTTGCCGCGGTCTTCCAGGTACCACAGCGAGTACTGCGTCGCGGTGCCGGCTGCGTTCGAGATCAGCACGCCGTTGCGGCGGCCCTGCACTTCGCCCTTGGTGGGGCCGTAGCTGTGGAACAGACGGTTCATCACCGCCGTGCCGCGCGTGTCGGAGAGCAGTTCGCTCTGGTAGCCGATCAGGCCGCGTGTCGGGGCCTTGAACACCAGGCGCTGACGCCCGCCGCCCGAGGACTTCATCTCCAACAGATCGCCGCGGCGCTCGCTCAGCTTCTGCACCACCACGCCCGAGAATTCCTCGTCGACGTCGATGATCACTTCTTCAAATGGCTCCAGCCGCGCTCCGGTCGCCTCGTCCGTCTTGTAGACGACTTGCGGGCGCGACACTGTCAGCTCGAAGCCTTCGCGGCGCATGGTCTCGATCAGGATCGCGAGCTGCAATTCGCCGCGGCCCGACACCATGAAGGCGTCGGTGTCGCCGGTTTCGGAAATGCGCAGGGCGACGTTGCCCTCGGCCTCGCGCATCAGCCGGTCACGGATGACGCGGCTTTGCACTTTATCGCCATCCTGGCCGACCAACGGACCGTCGTTGATGCGGAACGTCATGCTCAAGGTCGGCGGGTCCACCGGCTGGCTGTCGATGGGCGTTTCAACTTCGACGGCGCAATAGGTGTCGGCCACGGTGGCCGCCGACAGTCCGGCGATGGCGACGATATCGCCCGCCACGCCCTGATCGATCGCCGTCCGCTCAAGCCCACGGAAGGCCAGCACCTTCGAGGCGCGGCCGGTTTCCAGCACCTTGCCGTCGCGCGACAGGGCTTTGATGGCCATGTTCGGTTTCACAATGCCGGACGAAATGCGACCGGTCAGGATGCGGCCAAGGAAGGGATCGACTTCCAGCGTCGTCGCCAGCATGCGGAACGGTCCTTCCTCGACCGTCGGCTTGGGCACATGTTTTACGACCATATCGAGCAGCGGCCCCATGTTCTCCTTCGGCCCCTTGGGGTCGAGCGCCATCCAGCCCTCGCGGGCCGAACCGTAGAGCACCGGGAAATCGAGCTGATGTTCGTCGGCGTCGAGGGCCGCGAACAGATCGAAAATCTCATCTAGAACCGCGACGTGGCGCTCGTCTGGACGGTCGATCTTGTTGATCGCCACGATGGGCCGAATGCCGCGCTTGAGCGCTTTGGAGACCACGAACTTGGTCTGCGGCAGCGGGCCTTCCGAAGCGTCGACCAGCACGATAGCGCCGTCGACCATGCTGAGGATGCGCTCCACCTCGCCGCCGAAATCGGCGTGGCCGGGGGTATCGACGATGTTGAGGCGCGTGCCTTTCCACACCAGGCTGGTGCACTTGGCCAGAATGGTGATGCCGCGCTCGCGCTCCAAGTCATTGGAATCCATCGCTCTTTCGGCAACCTTCTGGTTGTCGCGGAAGGCGCCGGACTGCCTGAGCAGCACGTCGATCATTGTCGTCTTGCCATGGTCGACGTGGGCGATAATGGCGATGTTGCGGAGCTCCATGGGGGGACCCGTGGCTTTCTATGAGGTTTGCTGTGGATTGGGCTTTCGCGGAGCCGATAGCACATTGCGTTCGGGCAAGCTACTGTTGCAGTGCAGCATGGGTCTTTGTTGGTCGCGGAAGTCTTTAGTTGGCGCCCGGCGACACCCGTAACCGGTCGCCGGCCGCCGTGCGCGGAACTCCGTCGCGGGCGGCCGGCTCGCGGTTACGCGAGTCGCCCGCGACCAACAAAGACTCCCGCGACGGAGCAGTGGGACAACCATCTTCAACACAATATAAACGCTTTGCCGTTACCTTTCGTAAGTTGTGTGGGCGGTCGCGGTGCGCACCCACGCTGGACTGCCAAACTCTGTGGGACAACCTGCGACATGATGAAGGGTGATGGCGATTACGCACGCATGAACCGCACGACGGTTCAGGTGACCATTACCCTGGCCACCGGCGTGCAGATGCGTGGCAACGTCTTCCACTCCAAGACCAAGACCTTGCAGGAAGAGCTGAACAAGGGCGAAAGCTTCATCGAGTTCGAACCGATGGAAGGCCAGCGCATGTTCCTGGCCCGCACCGCCATCGCCGCCGTCAAGGAATACAACATTCCGCGCGTCGACCAGATGAGCCGGCGCACCACGGCCTTGGAACAGTTCGATCCCTACGAAGTGCTGGGCCTGAAGAAGGGCGCCGACGCCACCCAGATCCGCAGTGCCTATGTCGCGCTGGCCAAGATCTACCACCCCGACCGCTTCCTGCGCACCGACCTGCCGCCCGAAGTCGCCGAGTATCTCAGCGCCGTCGCCACGCGCGTGAACCTCGCCTACTCCGAGCTGCGCATGACCGTCACCAGCAACGCCTCCCTCAACGAACACGCGGCTTGATACGTTAAGATACGGCGCCGCTTCCCAAGGGGCGCAGCCCCATTCGGGCGGAGAGACAGCGCACGGGCGCCGGCGCGCAGTGGCGCTTACGGCCAATGGCCGAAGAGGCTCTGTCGTTTTGTCGACTACTGCCTACTGCCTACTGCCTACTGCCTACTGCCTAATGCCTAATCCCTAATCCCTAGTCCCTAGTCCCTCACCACCTTCCATCCGGCACGATCCCTGCATCTGACCCTGCAGTATCATTTCGGAACGGCAGGTAACTATCCATGTTCGAGCGCAATCGCGTCGACCGGCTTCATGAGCCCGAGAAAACCTCAACGACCGTTGAAGTCACCCTGGAAGACGGCGATACCGTCACGGGGCGCGTGTTTTTCGCCTCGACCCGCTCGCTGGGCGATGAGCTGAACAACCCGGGCAGCTTCCTCGATTTCGAAGCCTACGACGGCGATCGCTTCTTCCTTGCCAAGGGCTCGGTGCAGGTCGTGCGCCCGCGCGCCATTCCCAAGGCCGACCAACTGGCACGCGCGCAGGTCAAGAGCGAGCTGTTCAATCCGTGGACGGTGCTCGGCGTCACCGATGGGGCGACCAAAGACGAAGTGCGCGAGGCCTATCACCGCCTGGTCAAGCAGTACCATCCCGATCGCTTCGCCAACATGGAACTGCCCGCCGAAGTGAAGGACTATCTCAACGCCATGGCGCGGCGCGTGAATGCAGCGTATACGACGCTGAACGGCGGCATTAAGCGCGAGGCGGCGCAGGCGGGGGGCCAAGCCTAAGCGCGAAGCGCATTTCTCCTCTCCCCCGCCTCTTTACGGGGGAGAGGATGTCGCCCCGAAGCGCGTTAGCGCGAGGGAATCAGCGGTCGGTGAGGGGCGGCCGCTTGCTCCGTACAGTTCTCACCAGGGACGGAGCCAGCCCCTGCCCCTCACCGACCGCGTGGCTCTTGCCGCCGAAGTGGGCAGCTGCGAGACGCGGTCTCCTCTCCCCTCGCTGAAGAAGCGAGGGGAGAGGAGAGCCCCTGCCTCAAACCGCGACTTTTTCCGCCGGCACATCGCGCCACACCTTCGGCGTTGCCTGCTCCTTGTCGTACAATTCCTTGTGCAGAGCATCTACAGCAGGATCGGATGCGGCGGCCTTGGCGTGGCGCTTGGCCTGCCGCTCCTGCCAGCTGCGGGCCCAGCGCGGCGAACCCGATTTTTTCATCCGCTTGCCCCCGAATATCAGTAGCGGACGCGTTGGCTCTTCCAGATCCAGCTCCTCCAGGAACACTTCGCGTAAGGCGTAAAACGCTTGCAGGATGGCATCGCGGACTTGCTTGCGCTGCTCCTCAGACACGTTTGATGCCTTGGCTGGATTGAGCGTCTGGAACACACGGCGCATGTCGTGCAGTGGCGCATACGGATAAAGGCCCACCAAGCCTTGCGTCTCGCCGACATTGCGATAGACCGTGCGCATGTTGTCGATGGTCTCGCTCAGCACATTGAAGGTCGCCACATATTGCTGCTGTGTGGGCTGGTCGTGGTGGGTGAACTCCAGCAGCGCCGACTTGGCGTGCAGCACGTCGCGCCATTCTTCCTTTAGCGAATCGATGAAGGACGAGCGCTTCTGGTAGACATTGGTGAGATAGGCGACGCCTCCAGTGGCGATCAGCAGCGACATATCCTTGAGGTAGTCGTAAACCGCCGACCAGGCGATGAAGGCAAGGCTGCCCGTCTCCTGCAGCGGATAACTGAAGCGCGCGACGGCCGCCAGCAGCAGCACAACGCCGAGAAACACAAATGTAAAGGTCAGCTTCTGCTTCAAACTGCGACGAGTCATGTCTACCCCGACCTATCCGTATAACTGCTGAGGCGCCATTGACAGCGTAACCGAGGCGAAATTCCGGACAAGGACATTACGCCAGCGCGCGCCAGGCCAGCACGACCCGGGCCGCGGCCGAGACGTAGCAGACCAGGGCGAACAAGCCTGCCAGCCAGGGAAAGGCTTGAGGGAAAAGGCAGAATGCCACGAACACCGCGATGGTTTCAGCGCCTTCGGCCAGACCCGCCACGTAGTAGAGCGACTTCTCGCCCTGCAACTTTGTTTCGAGGCCGCGCTTCTGGGCCATGATCGCGAAGGCCAGAAACACCGCGCCATTGGCATAGAAACTGGCGATCAGTCCCGCCGCCGGCAAGGCGTTCTGCCAGGGGTTCTGCATGGCGAAAGCGAGCGGCACGGAGCCGTAGAAGATGAAATCCAGCGCGATGTCGAGAAAGCCGCCGCGGTCGGTGGGTTTGCTGGCGCGCGCGATGGCCCCGTCAAGCCCGTCCAGCAGCCGGCCAAGCAGGATTAGGCCCAGCGCCACCCACATCTCGCTGAAGACGATCGCCACCGCCCCTGAGAGACCGCACAGAAAGCCTGTCACCGTCACCACATCGGCGCCGATGCCGAAGCGGGCGAACAGCCGGCCGACGGCGTTCAGCGGCCGGTCGATCACTGTGCGCAGTTGAGCGTCAAACATACCGTCCCCTCATGGCCAACCGTCATGGCAGCACTTGGCGCGTGCCGCCGGACATGCGAACACAATGCCTTGAGGCCCAATATCACGGCCCACACCTAAGCTGAAGCGGAGCGCTCTCATGTACCAGGCCACCACCCACGACATCCGTGTGACGGTCGAGCCGCATTTCATGAAGGACCGCTCGATGCCGGACATGAATCGCTACTTCTGGTCCTACCGGATCGAGATCGTGAACCTGGGCCAGGCCACGGTGCAGCTGCGCTCGCGCTATTGGCGCATCACCGACGCGCATGGCCATGTCGAGGAGGTGCGCGGGCCGGGCGTGGTCGGCGAGGAGCCGGTGCTGGAGCCGGGCGGGTCTTACACCTATACCAGCGGTTGTCCACTCTCGACGCCATCGGGCATCATGGCCGGGTCGTACCGGATGGAACGGCGCGACGGCAGCACGTTCGATATTGTGGTGCCGGCCTTCTCGCTCGACAGCCCGTTCGAGCGCATGCGGGCGAATTGATTGCTCTTGGAGACCACTTTGCCCGACCGAAGTACCACCGCGCGCGAATTGCTAGACCGGCTGGTCGCCTTCGACACGACCAGCGCCAAGACCAACATTCCGCTGATCGAGTTCGTGAAGGCCTATCTCGACGGGCACGGCATCGAGAGCCACCTGGTGCCGACGCCCGATGGGCTGAAGGCGAGTTTATTTGCCACCATCGGCCCGGCCGACAAGCCCGGGATCGGCCTGTCGGGGCACACCGACGTTGTGCCGGTGGTTGGGCAGCAGTGGATGAGCGATCCGTTCCAGGTGACCGAGCGCGACGGCAAGCTCTATGGCCGCGGCACCTGCGATATGAAGGGGTTCCTTGCCTGCGTGCTCGCCATGGTGCCGGACTTCAAGGCCCGCGCGCTGCAAACGCCCTTGCATCTCGTTTTCTCCTACGACGAGGAGGTCGGCTGCACCGGCGTCCGCCCAATGATCGCCGAGCTGGGAGCGCGGCTCCCACGCCCCCGCCTGGTCATCGTCGGCGAGCCGACGCGCATGAGCATTGTCGACAGCCACAAGGGCGCAACGCGCTTCCGCACCACCGTGACGGGCCGCGAGGCGCATTCCAGCATGGCGCACATCGGCGTCAACGCCATCCATATCGCCGGTATGCTGATCGGCGAACTCTCCCGCATCGAAGAAGACTTGCGCAACGGTCCGCAGAACCTGCGCTTCACGCCAAGCTACACGACCTTGCAGATCGGCCTGATCGAGGGCGGGCGGGCGCAGAACATCGTGCCCAAGCACTGCGCCTTCAGCTGGGAAATCCGCGCGCTGCCGGGGTTCGACATCCGTACCGTGACGGATCGTTTCGAGACCTATGTGCGCGAGCGCTGCCTGCCCACCATGCAAGCCATCGGCAAAGACACCGGCATCGAGACAGTCGCGGTCAATGGCGTGCCGGCGTTCTATTCGGGCGCCAATTCCGACGCCGTCTCGCTCGCTCTGAAGCTGATGGGCCAGAACGAAACCCACGCCGTCTCCTACGGCACCGAGGCCGGCCTGTTCCAGGTCAGCGGCTGCGACAGCGTCATCTGCGGCCCTGGCGACATCGAACAGGCGCACCGCCCCGACGAGTATGTCGAGGTCAACGAGCTGGACCGCTGCCTGCGGTTCCTCGGCGACCTGGCCGATTGGGCCGAGCGGAACTGACAAGCGGCCTCTTGACACGGCCACCCCGAATGCCCCTTATTCGGCCCCGGTCGAAAGGCCCGTGGTGATTTGAGCCGGCCAGCTTGCAGCCACGTTAAAGAAATCGCTAAACGGGCCGATGCAAACCCGGAGGGGCGGCATCGCCCTCATGCCGGGTTTTTTTATTGGGCGCGCGGACAGAGCTGGCCGCATGCCACGGGGACTGACCATGACCAAACCATCCACCGAGCAGCCCTTGCAGCCGGAAACCTTGCTCGTTCACGGCGGCGTGCTGCGCTCACAATTCGGCGAAACGTCGGAAGCGCTGTACCTGACGCAAGGCTATGTCTACGCCAGCGCCGAAGAGGCCGAGGCGCGCTTTCTCAACCAGACCCCAGGCTATCAATACAGCCGCTTCGGCAATCCCACTGTGACCATGTTCGAGGAGCGGATCCGGCTCTTGGAAGGCGCCGAGGCGGCCCGCGCGACAGCGACCGGCATGGCGGCGGTGACGGCCTCGCTGCTGTGCTTCCTGAAGGCGGGCGACCATGTGGTTGCGGCCAAGGCGCTGTTCGGGTCCTGCCGCTACATCGTCGAAGAGCTGTGCCCGCGCTTCGGCATCACCTGCACGCTGGTCGACGGCCGCGATCTTTCCGCCTGGGAGCAAGCCGTGCGGCCCAACACCAAGGCCTTCTTCTTCGAGACGCCGACCAATCCGACCTTGGAACTGGTCGATATCGCTGCGGTGTCCAGGATCGCCCATGCCGCCGGCGCGCTGGTGATCGTCGATAATGTGTTCGCCACACCCATGCTGCAGCGTCCGCTCCAGCTCGGCGCCGATGTGGTGGTGTACTCCGCGACCAAGCACATCGATGGCCAGGGGCGCTGCCTGGGCGGCGTCGTTCTGGGGTCCAAGGAATATCTGGACAAGCACCTGCAGGTTTTCCTGCGCCAGACCGGGCCGAGTATGAGTCCGTTCAACGCCTGGGTGTTGCTGAAGGGTCTGGAGACGTTGCCGCTACGCGTGCGCGCTCAGACCGAGACGGCTGGACGGCTGGCCGATCACCTTGCCGGGGTCGATGGGATCACGCGCGTGCTCTATCCTGGCCGTCGTGATTTCGAACAGCGCGAGCTCTTCGCCAAGCAGATGGGCGGCGGCAGCACCATGCTGTCATTCGAGATCAAAGGCAACAAGGCGGAGACGTTCCGCTTCCTCAACGCGTTGAAAATCATCAAGATTTCAAACAACCTGGGCGACGCCAAAAGCCTGATCACGCATCCCGCCACGACAACGCACCAGCGCCTGACGCCGGCCGCGCGCGCCGAGCTCGGGATCGGCGACGCGCTGGTGCGGTTGTCGGTGGGGCTGGAAGCCTATCAGGACCTGGCGGTTGACATCGAGCGGGCGCTTGGGTGCAGGACTGGCGCATAGCCCGCGGCCAGGACTGCGACAATGCTGGGTGGGGTGAGCACGGTGACCGTGCTCGCCCCATCGGCTTTTTGGAGCACTCCATAGCCGGAGGGAGTCCAGGGCAAGAGTGATCCGCCCACGAACAAATACGGACCATCCGGGGCTGCAATCATGGTTCCAGCCGGCAGATCGCCCAGGCGTCCGGAAAACGTCCGTTTGCTTCGTGTTTCATCGATCCGTTCGATGTGCAATTGCCCATCGACATCCACCACTTTGGGCCGCTCGCCGAGATTGTGCAGCGCCTGCCAGTACCCCATGAACGTGAGGAAATCCGCCCGCCGGCAGAGCGCACACGGCCGATGCCCGGCGGCCAGCGCCGTCGCCTCGTCGAGAAAGAACAGCTGCGTGTAGCGCCCCGGCGCCATGATCGTCTCATGACGATCCTTGTACTGCAGAACGCACGAAATCCACTGCCGCGACACCCAGCGCCGGCTGGTCAGCTGGCGCTCGCCATCGTGCATCTGCCCGCCGCGGTTGCCCATGAAGAGGCCGCGTGCGGGCGTGGCGAAGATGGTTCCGTCAGGGGCAACACGGTTTTGCAGGGGCACCTTACAGACTCCGCAGTCAATGGCCTGGACCCTCCTCTCCCCCGCTTCTTCGCGGGGGAGAGGAGGTCGCCCGAGGCGAAGCCGAGGACTCAGCGACAGGTGAGGGGCAGACGCTGGCACCGTACCGGTCGCGCGGGGAACGGAGCAAGTTGCTGCCCCTCACCGACCGCGTGGCTCTTGGCTCCCAAAGGTCGCCCGCGAGACGCGGTCTCCTCTCCCCTCGCAGAAGAAGCGAGGGGAGAGGAGGGTTCATGCGCGCCTACTGTGGCCTGACCTCGGCGCTCTCGGACGCTGCCGCCACCGGCCCGTCCTTCCTGGTCTGCCACAGCGAGTACACCACGCCGCCGGCCAGCAGCGCCACCGTCGCGATCAGGCTGAGCTCCGTCGGCAATTTGCCGATCACCGGCTCGGCCAGGATCTTGCCGCCGATCAGCACCAGCACCAGGGCCAGCGAGTATTTCAGGTAGTGGAAACGGTGCACCATCGCCGCCAGCGCAAAGTACAGCGAGCGCAGGCCAAGGATGGCGAAGATGTTCGACGAGTAGACGATGAACGGCTCCTGCGTGATCGAGAAGATCGCGGGCACCGAATCGATGGCGAACACCACGTCGGCAATTTCGATGGTGGCCAGGCACAGGAACAGCCGGGTCGCCCAGCGCACCGGCTTGCCGGTGGTGGGATGTGGCGCCTTGATGACGAACTTGCTGCCGTGCAGCTCGTCGGTTACCCGCAGCACCCGCTTGATCAGCGCCGCGCCCGGATTGCCGCCGATGTCTGTCTCGTCGTCGTCCGACCACAGCATGCGGAAGCCGGTGACCACCAGCAGCGCCGCGAACACGTAGATCACCCAATGCAGATGCATGATCAGCGCCGCGCCGGCCATGATCATGACGCCGCGCATCAGGATGACGCCCAGAATGCCCCAGAACAGCACCGCGTGCTGATATTGCCGGGGAATGGCGAAATAGCTGAAAATCAGCGACATGATGAAAATGTTATCGAGCGAAAGGCTCTGCTCGATCAGATAACCGGTCAAATACAGCACGGAAGCGTGCCACGCCCGGGCCAACGGGTCCACGCTCGCCGTCAGTTGCGGATCAATGACATGTGCCGGATCCTGGTAATAGTAGACAAAGCCCACGACAACCGAAAAGGACAGTCCCAGCGCCAGGAAGAACCCGGACATAAGCAAGCTCTCGCGCACGCCGATCTCGTGCGGTTTGCCGTGAAAGATGCCCAGGTCCGCCAGCAGTAACAGCAGCACCAGCGCGATGAAGCCAACCCAAATGTATCCGGGCATGCCGAAAAACGGCGACCCAACGAGGTTCGACATCATATCCATGGGGATCGGTAATCCTTTCACCGGACGACAACCATCGCGCGGCGCCAGAGCTGTTGCTTGGGGGTCAACATGGGTATGATGCCTGCCATCGTCAACCGTGGCGTGGGGCCACGGCCGTTCGCCTTTTTTTGCCATGGGACACCTATGTCAGCCGCTGCGACTGCACCCCTCTGGGTTTCCCTGAACGACATTGAAACCGCCACCGTGAAGGCCGCGCGCTCGGCTGGCTATGGCTGGGGGCTGGCCGAAGAGGTGGGCCGCACGTCGCGCTGGCTGGCGATGCGCCGCTTGCCGTGGCTTAAGCCGCTGACCGAGGGCGTGCTGAAGCAGATGCACCGCCTGGAGTCCTTCAATTCGGCCGCCCGCAATGGCTCCACGTTCGGCCCCACAGCCACCCAGCGCCGCCTGGGGCCGATCTCGGTGCTGGTATCGCTGCTGGACGAAGTAATCCCGCTGCCGCCCCCCGGCGCCGAACTGTCGTGGCGCAATCTGGCAGCTCCCGTGCTTGTGCTGCCGGCTCTGGCGCGCCTCTCCAAGCGCTTCGACCGCCCGATCCTGGCCCGCTGGCCAGGCGTGGCGCTGGAGTGCCGCAATGGCGAGGTGTTGCTCGACGACGAGGCGCGGGCGGGGCTCTCGGCCACCGCCGTCGAGTGGCTGACAGTGACGCGCGAAGTCGGCCCGGTCGCCCTGCGCGGCGCGCCGTCCAGCCTGCGCCATCAGGGCGAGGACGTGAACCCTGTTCAATGGCGCGAACTGCTGGCTTTCGCCGAACAGACGTTCGTTCCCGAGGGCGCAACTACGCGTCTGCCCGGCGCCGGCTCAGGCTCTACCGACGCCGACTGAGTGCGGGAGCATGCAATTGCAGATGATCGATGCCGCAACGGTTGACCGCGCCATGACCTGGCTTGGCGTAGTGGCGGCGCTGCGCAATGGGCATCTGAGCCCCAAGGCGCAGGTGGGCGACATCTATCTGAGCGAGGCGAGCACGGGGCTACTGACGCGCGCAGCCTGGATTTCGGGACTGGGGTCGCTGGTGAAGGCGGCCTCGGTATTCCCGTCCAATCGGAACCGCACACCTCCGCTTCCAACAGTACAAGGCGCGGTGCTGCTGATGACGGCGGACACTGGCAGTCTGCGCGCCATCATCGATGGTGGCGCAGTGACGAAGTGGAAGACTGCGGGGGATTCAGCGCTCGGATCGCAGTTGCTGTCGCGCCAGGACAGCCGGTCACTCGCGATGATCGGCGCGGGGGCCATGGCTGAGCCGCTGATCCGTGCGCATCTGGCTGTGCGGCCAGCGCTGCAGTCGATCACGATCTGGAACCGCAGCCTGGAGCGGGCCGAGGCGCTGGCGGCACGGCTGTTCGATCTCGGCCGTGTGGTGGACGTCTCGGGCGATCTCGAAGCCACCGTGCGCAGCGCCGACATCATCTCCTGCGCCACCATGAGCACCGAACCTCTCGTCCACGGCGCCTGGTTGCGAGCTGGCGCACATCTCGATCTGGTTGGGGCGTACACAAAACAAATGCGCGAGGCCGACGACGAGGCCATGCGCCGCTCGTCCGTATTCGTCGATTTTCGCGGCACCACCATCCACGACATCGGCGAACTGACGATCCCGATTGCGGCCGGCGTCATCGCAGAAACCGACATACGCGCCGATCTCTACGATCTGGTCGCCGGCGCGCCCGGCCGCCGGTCCCCGGACGAAATCACCCTCTACAAGAACGGCGGCGGCGCCCATCTCGATCTGATGACCGCGCTGGCGATTGTGGAGGCTCTCCAAGCCCAAGGCGCCTGAGGAGCGAACGGACGGTGAGGGGCAGCGGCTGGCACCGTCCCTCTCACGACCTGTACGGAGCAAGCTCCTGCCCCTCACCTGTCGCTGATTCCGTCGCTTACGCTCCGGGCGACATCCTCTCCCCTGCCAGAGGCGGGGGAGAGGATAGTAAGGCCGCTCACCCCGTAATATCATACGCCGCCAGCGCGGCCATATTCACGATATCGCTGTCCTTGGCGCCCAGGTTCACGATCTGCACGGGATGGGTCAGGCCCACCAGCAACGATCCGATCACGGTCGATCCGCCAAGTTCCTGCAACATACGGGTCGAAATGCTGGCCGAATGGAACGCCGGCATCACCAGCACGTTGGCCGTCTCCTTCAGGCGCGAGAACGGGTAGTTCTTTAGTTTGTCGGCGTTCAGCGCCACATCCGCGCCCATATCGCCATCGTATTGGAAATCGACCTTCATTTTGTCGAGCAGCTGTACCGCCTCGATGATCTTGTCCGAGCGCTCGCCCTTGGGTTGGCCAAACGTGGAGTAGGCCAGCATCGCCACGCGCGGCTCGGCACCCAGACGGCGCGACACGCCGGCCGCCTCGATGGCGATCCCGGCCAATTCCTCCGCCGTCGGCATATCATGCACGCTGGTGTCGCCGACCAATACGGCGCGGCCGCGCGATAGCACCAGGGTGACGCCGATGACGGTGTGGCCGGGCTTGGGGTCGAGCACGCGGCGGATGTCGTCGTAGGCCACCGACCAGTGGCGGGTGACGCCGGTCACCAACGCGTCGGCGTGGCCCATGGCGACCATGCAGGCGCCGAAGATGTTGCGATCGTTGTTGACCAGGCGCTGGCAGTCGCGGAACAGGAAGCCCTTGCGCTGCAGCCGCGAATACAGAAACTCCGCATACTGCCTGGAATGCTCGTAGCCGCGCGCGTTCACCACCTGCAGATGACCGTGATCGCCGATGCCGGCATCCTCGAAGGTCTCCTGCATGCGCTCGGTGCGCCCGATCAGGATCGGCTGCCCGAGGCCATAGCCATGGAAGGCATGGGCGGCGCGCACCACCTGCTCCTCCTCGCCCTCGGCAAAGACAACGCGCTTGGGGTTCCGCCGCACCTTCTCGAAGATGCTCTGCAGCCAGCCCGCCGTGGGGTTGAGCCGGCCCGACAGCTTAGCGCCATAGGCCTCCATGTCGGCAATCGGCTTGCGCGCAACGCCGGTCTCGCAGGCGGCTTTGGCAACTGCCATCGGAATGGCCTGTATCAGCCGCGGATCGAACGGCGCGGGAATGATGTAGTCGTTGCCGTAATGGGGACGAACACCGCCATAGGCCAGCGCCACGTCGTCGGGCACATCGGTGCGTGCGAGCTTGGCCAGCGCCTCGGCGGCGGCGATCTTCATGGCGTCGTTGATGGTCGAGGCTTGCACATCCAGCGCGCCGCGGAAGATGTAGGGGAAGCCGAGCACATTGTTGATCTGGTTGGGATAATCCGAGCGCCCGGTGGCGATGATCGCGTCCTGGCGCACCGCCAGCACGTCCTCGGGCTTGATCTCGGGATCGGGGTTGGCCATGGCGAATATGATTGGTTTGTCCCCCATGGTCTTGACCATGTCCTGCGTCACCGCCCCCGCCGCCGACAGGCCGAAGAACACATCGCAGCCCTTGAGGGCGTCGGAGAGCGTGCGCGCGGGCGTATCAACCGCATGGGCCGATTTCCACTGGTTCATGCCCTCGCGGCGGCCCTGATAGACCACGCCCTTGGTATCGCACAGGATGGCATTCTGGTTCGGCATGCCAAGCGCCTTCACCAGCTCCAGGCACGCGATACCCGCCGCCCCCGCCCCGTTCACGACCAGCTTTGTGGTCCGGATGTCACGCCCCGTCAGATGCAGTGCATTGATGAGACCCGCAAGCGCAATGATAGCCGTGCCATGCTGATCGTCATGGAACACCGGAATGTCCATCAGCTCGCGCAAGCGCTGCTCGATGATGAAACAGTCCGGCGCTTTGATGTCTTCCAGGTTGATGCCGCCGAACGCGGGGCCGAGGTAGCGCACGCAGTTGACGAAGGCGTCGACGTCGGTGGTGTCGACTTCCAAGTCGATTGAATCGACGTCGGCAAAGCGTTTGAACAGGACCGCCTTGCCTTCCATCACCGGCTTGGACGCCAGCGCACCGAGCGCTCCCAACCCCAAGATGGCCGTGCCGTTCGAGATCACGGCCACCATGTTGCCCTTGGAGGTATAGTCGTAGGCCTTGCGCGGATCGTCGGCGATCGCGAGCACCGGCACGGCGACGCCGGGCGAATAGGCCAGCGACAGATCACGCTGCGTCGCCATTGGCTTGGTGGGCTGGATCTCCAGCTTGCCGGGCTTGCCATTGGCGTGAAAGTCGAGCGCCTCCTGGTTGGTGACGGTCGTGCGCTCGATCTTGCGGGACATGGGTTGGGCTCTTTGGGTGGGGGGAGCGGGGCGGGATCAAAACGTAAGACCGGCATGTTTCCACGCCGCCCCCGGTAAGTCACGGTATCGCGTTATGCAAGCCGCGAGCATCAGGCATTCATCGACCCAAAGAAATCGCTATTCCCCTTGGTCTGCCTTAGCTTGTCGAGCAGGAACTCGATGCTCTCCATCGTGCCCATCGGCGACAAAATCCGCCGCAGCACGTACATCTTCTTGAGGTCGGTGGGCGGCACCAGCAGGTCTTCCTTGCGCGTGCCCGATTTGGCGATGTCGATGGCCGGGAAGGTGCGCTTGTCGGCGACCTTGCGGTCCAGCACCAGTTCCGAGTTACCGGTGCCCTTGAACTCTTCGAAGTTCAGCATTTGGAGCGCTATCCTTTGCGAAGATCGCCTCATAGCTTCTCCTTGATTTCCTTGAGCAGCGATTTCAATTCTTTTGGCAGCCATGGCGTGTCTTTGGTCGTAAACGCCAGTCTAAGATACTGCTTTGCCAGGGCCGCAACAACCAGCGCATGATCAATGTCACGCGGGCGCTTTATGGGCTGCCGACTGTCCTGGCGCGACACCCACAGTTTGTGCAGTGCGAATGTGCGGGGTTCGGGCACCACCATTCGAACCGGCATGCCATCGCCGCCGATGACGACTTGCTCGAAGTGCTTGGGAGCCAAGAGCCATTGCGCGCCTTTCATTTCCGTTGCTTCAAGATCGCCCTCCGCACGCATGATCGTCATATCAGCGGGCTCCGGGCACAACAGGTCCACGATGTAGCCGTCCCGGTTCGTGGCGTTGAATCCGAAGTCAGCTTTGAATGAGTGGTCTACGCGCCGCAACAGTCCCAATAAGCCGTCTTTTTGGACTCCAGTTGCCGCGAGCAATAGCGATTGGCGCGTGTCCCACAACAGGTCAGCATCAGCGGTCGAAACGAACTGACTACCAAGCACAACGCCTGTCGCCGCCTCATAGGCGAATAGAGCGTTCGTTCCGGCGACAATGACGTGTTTACCCAGAAGGCCAACTGAGTCCAACTCGCGAAGAATTCGGGCGGCGATGGTTGGCAAGCGATTGAGTCCGAGGGCTCGATTGACGGGTGCCATGGCGTCGAGGCGCTTGCGCGTGGAATTTATACGGCTGCGAAGCTCTTTGCGCTTGGCGTCGTGGTCAACCTTCCGCTTGGCCAACGCGGGCGTCTCGCGGCCAAGCGATTTACGTACGCCATGCAGTTTGTGGTAGATGTACCTGCGCCCTTTGACGACTGTGATTTGCAGGGTGCCCAACCCCGCCAACTCTGTCGTGGCGGGGCGCCAGACAGAAAACACTTGCTGTGCGTCGATGAGCTGCCGGCGCTGTTCGCTGCTCAGTTCGGTGAATTCCATGAGGTCTAACTATTTGAAATTGCGTTGGTTATGCCTTGTGGGTGGATTTCTCCACCAAAAGGCATAACCGGCATTGCGCTATTCCAAACCTCAAGCATTCATCGACCCAAAGAAATCGCTATTCCCCTTGGTCTGCCTCAGCTTGTCGAGCAGGAACTCGATGCTCTCCATCGTGCCCATCGGCGACAAAATCCGCCGCAGCACGTACATCTTCTTGAGGTCGGTCGGGGGCACCAGCAGGTCTTCCTTGCGCGTGCCGGACTTGGCGATGTCGATGGCCGGGAAGGTGCGCTTGTCGGCGACCTTGCGGTCCAGCACCAGTTCCGAGTTGCCCGTGCCCTTGAACTCTTCGAAGATCACTTCGTCCATGCGCGATCCCGTATCGATCAGCGCGGTGGCGATGATGGTCAGCGAGCCGCCTTCTTCGATGTTGCGCGCCGCGCCGAAGAAGCGCTTGGGGCGCTGCAGGGCGTTGGAGTCGACGCCGCCGGTCAGCACCTTGCCGGACGACGGCACCACGGTGTTGTAGGCGCGGCCGAGGCGGGTGATGCTGTCCAAGAGGATCACCACGTCGCGCTTGTGCTCGACCAGCCGCTTGGCCTTCTCGATCACCATTTCGGCGACCTGGACGTGGCGCTGCGCCGGCTCATCGAACGTGGACGACACCACCTCGCCCTTCACCGAGCGCTGCATGTCGGTGACTTCCTCGGGACGCTCGTCGATCAGCAGCACGATCAGGTAGCATTCCGGATGGTTGGCCGTGATCGAATGCGCGATGTTCTGCAGGATGACGGTTTTACCGGTGCGCGGCTGGGCGACGATGAGCGCGCGCTGCCCCTTGCCCATCGGCGCCACGATATCGATGACGCGGGCGGTGAGATCCTTGATGGTCGGGTTTTCAATTTCCATCTTCAGCCGCTTGTTGGGGTAGAGCGGCGTCAGGTTATCGAAATGCACCTTGTGGCGGATCTTCTCGGGATCCTCGAAATTGATGGCATTGACCTTCAGGAGCGCGAAGTAGCGCTCGCCATCCTTGGGGCTGCGGATCTGGCCCTCGACGGTATCGCCCGTGCGCAGGCCGAAACGGCGGATCTGGCTCGGGCTGACGTAGATATCGTCCGGTCCCGGTAGATAATTGGCGTCGGGCGAACGCAGGAAGGCGAACCCGTCCTGCAACAGCTCGACCACGCCGATGCCCGTGATCTCGACCTCCTTGGCCGCCAACTGCTTCAGGATGCCGAACATCAGCTCCTGTTTGCGCATCGAGGAGGCGTTCTCCACCTGATGCTCTTCCGCAAAGGCCAGCAGTTCGATAGGCGTCTTCTTCTTCAAGTCCTGGAGTTTCATTTCTTCCATAAGGGTAGGCTCCGAAAGCGGCTGAGGCCGCGGGGTCGTTCAGGGAGTGCCGGGTGGAGGTGGGATTGCAGTCGTGTGCTCGCGCTTTGGCGATGCACGGGGCGCCCGGACGCGCCGATTGGCCTGCGCACCCGTGTTTTGGGCGTGCGGGCAGTGGGTCGGGTTCTCTGGTATGGAACTGACTGGTCAAAGACTACCAGATCAATGCGACAATTGATAGTTACCAAAAAAGAAGGGCTACCACTGGGCCGATTTCGGATCGAGGCCGCGCAGGCTGGCGCTCTTGTGGAACACGAAATGGACGCGCAGCTCGGCGTCGTCGAAGTCGTAGAGGACGACGAAGGGCGTGTCGGTGATCGGGTAGACAACGAGCCTCAGTCGCCTATCCGGTCGTTTGCCGCCCGGATAGCTTACGATGTGGTTCTCGACCATGTCATAGACAAGATCTCGTTTGCTCAGAACGACGGCCTTGCCGAAACGTTGCGCACCCTGAGCGAGCAGGTTATCAAGCTGGTAGAGGAACGTGCGTGAAAATCGCACCGATCTCATTCCGCCGCACGGTTCCTGAACAGGTCAGCGAGAAAGGCTTCGGTGTGGGCCTTTGCCTCTTCCAACGACAGTGTACGCCCAAGTCTGAAATCTTCCTTGGACTGCTCGATCAAGGCAAGTTCCTCGTCCGTCAACTCACGCGGCAATGCCGAGACTTCGGAGGCCAATTGCTCGGCCAATTCCGTCACATCCTCGTCCATCATGGTGTCGAGGCTTGCAGTGATCGATGCGATGGCTTCGTTTCGGGTCATACACAGCACTTATCATGAAATGCAACCGCGCGAAAGCCAACTCAAAACGGCTTCACCACAACCAGCACCACGATCCCGATCATCAGCACCGTTGGCAGCTCGTTCAGCAGCCGCCAGGTGCGCGCCGACACGGTGTTGCGATCCTCGGCGAATTTGCGCACCGCGCCGGCGAAATAGCTGTGTACGGCCGACATCGCCACCACTAGCGCCAGCTTGCCGTGGAACCAGCCGGAGGTGAAGAACCCGCCGCTCCAGGCGAGGTACAAGCCGGCCACCCAGGCCACGATCATGGCAGGCGTCATGATGACCTTCAGCAGACGCTGCTCCATGACCTTGAAGGTCTCGGACTGCGGCGAGCCCTTGGGCGCATCGCAATGATAGACGAACAGCCGCGGCAGGTAGAGCATGCCAGCCATCCAGGCGATGATGGCGATGACGTGCAGGGCCTTGGCCCAGAGGTAGAAATCCACGCGCGCACTCCAAAGTTCGTCATCCCCGCGAAGGCGGGGATCCAGACATCCCGAGATATTGCTGCGAAGTCGATCACACGACATTCGCTCAAAGAAAGACTCGTCCGCATACAACGTCCGAGCGTTCCACTGGCATGGCTGGATCCCCGCCTTCGCGGGGATGATGACGGTGTGTCTATTGCCCTCGCACCAGTTTCACCAGCTGCGCCACATGCTCGGGCGGCGTTTCCGGTACGATGCCGTGACCGAGATTGAACACGAAGCGCATGCCCTCCATGCGTTCCAGGATCTCCTCGACGCGCGCTTCCATGGCCTCGCCGCCGGCCACCAGCAGCAGCGGATCGAGATTGCCCTGGACGACGACGTTTTCGTCCTTGAACGCCTCATTCATCATATAGGGCGGGAGCGTTGTATCGCAGCCGATCCCGTCGACGCCGGTCTCGGAGATATAGAACAGCGCCGAAGCGCCCGCGCCCTTGGGAAAGCCGATGATCGGGATGGCCGGGTGCTGCTTCTTCACGGCGGCGACCAACTGCTTGGTCGGCTCCACCACCCAGCGCTCGAACTCGTCGTCGGGGAGGTTGCCAGCCCAGGTGTCGAAAATCTGCAGCACCTCCGCGCCGGCCTTCACCTGCCCGCACAGATACTCCGCCGACGTCTCAACCAGCTTGTCGATCAGCTCGCCAAAACCATCGGGGTCGCGATAGGCCCACAGCCGCGCCGCCTTCTGGTCCGTGCTGCCCTCGCCGCCCACCATGTAGGTCGCCACCGTCCAGGGCGCCCCGCAAAAACCGATCAGCGCCGTTTCCTTCGGCAGCAGCGAGGCGGTTTTGGCGATGGCCTCGTAGACCTTGCCGAAGCGCTCGCCCTGATGCTGTGCATCGAGTCGGGCGAGGTCCGCAAGCGATGTCACGGGATCGAGCCGTGGGCCCTCGCCTTCGACGAACTTCAGCGGCTGGCCCAGGGCGTGCGGGACGATCAGGATATCCGAAAAGATGATCGCGGCATCGAAGCCGAAGCGCCGGATCGGCTGCAGCGTGATCTCGGCGGCGTAGTCGGGCGTGTAACAGAGATCCAGGAACCCGCCGGCCTTGGCGCGCAGCTCCCGATACTCCGGCAGATAGCGACCCGCTTGCCGCATCAGCCAGATCGGAGGTGGGCTCAAGACCTCGCCCGCAAAGACCTTCAGGAAGCGTTTTGACGGACCCACTGCCTTGACTGCCGAGACGGGTTTTGCACTGCGGGGCGGTGTGCTCATAAGATTCCAAAAAGACTCTAAGGTCTTATTTTAAGGTTGCTGTTGGACAGAGGGATAGCGGGTAAACCGGCGCGCGGCCAGCGTCTTCCAGTCGAGTCGGTTGGAAGCAAGCGGCGTCGATTTGAACCCTGCCGAATTGCAGCTTGAGGAATCGGCGACTCAGTGATTGTCGTTTTGATCCCGTGAGTTGCCGAAGCTGCTGGCCTGTTGGCAACCGAGGGGCAAGCCTGTCGAGGACACACCCAGCAACCTTGCGGACGTCGAATCCCGATAAGCTGTGACACCGCTGGTTGCTCCGCCGGCAGTGAGTCAGTTCAGATGTGAACAAAGCTGTGGGCCATCGGGGACAATTCCGGGATAACTCGAAAGGCCTGCCCACCCCTGTGCATAACTGGCTCGGTTATGCACAGGTCGCCAAGAGCTTGCCAACCGGGCTGGCGCATCGCATGTGACGGGCACTGTCCTCTCTTCTCCCCCTGCTTAGGGGGAGAGGATGTCGCCCGAGGCGCTAGCCAAGGAATCAGCGACAGGTGAGGGGCAGCCACTTGCTCCATACCGGTGGCAACAGGTCCGGAACAAGTGGCTGCCCCTCACCGACCGCGTGGCTCTTGCCGCCCAAGAAGGCGGCTGCGAGACGCGGTCTCCTCTCCCCCGAAAAGCGGGGGAGAGGAGGAGCCCGTGGAGGTTTCGGTGGTTGATCAGTCTTCAAGACTTGTGCTCGCAAGTGGCAGTTCGATTCGCCGCCAGCTGCTGGAAAATGCCGGCGTGGCGATCACGGTTGACCCGGCCGTGATCGACGAGCGGGCGGCGCTTCAGCCGTTGATCGAACGCCGGCTGCTCATCCCCGAGCTGGCCCGCAGCCTTGCCGAAGCCAAGGCCCACACGGTCAGCCGCCGTCATCCCGGTGCGCTGGTGATCGGCGCCGATCAGATGCTCGAGCTTGATGGCGAGATCCTGCATAAGGCCCCGGATGTGGCTGCCGCACGCAAGGTGTTGTTGCGGCTGCGCGGCAAGCCGCATCACCTGCACTCCGGCTTCGCCATTGTTCGCGATGGCCACGTGATTGCCAGTCAGGTGGTCTCCGCTTCGCTCTATGTTCGTGAGTTCTCTGAGACTTGGTTCGACGGCTACATCGCAGCCAACGCCGATGCCTTGACCAAATCTGTCGGCGCCTATCAGTTGGAGGGTCACGGTGTGCAGCTGTTCGACCGCATCGAAGGCGACTACTTCACCATTCTCGGCCTGCCGCTGCTGGAGCTGCTTGCCGAGTTGCGCCGCTTGCAGGTGATCGAAACATGAAAAAGGCAGCAGTCATTGGTTGGCCGATCAGCCATTCGCGTTCGCCGCTGATCCATGGGTACTGGCTGAAGAAATACGGAATCGAGGGCTCCTATGAGCGCAGGCCTGTGCAGCCGGAGGAATTGCCTGCAATTATTCAGTCGGTCCGCCGAGGCGAACTCGCCGGCTGCAATGTCACCGTGCCGCACAAGGAAGCCGTCCTGAAGTTGGTCGATGACGCCGACGACACTGCGCGCGCCATCGGGGCGGCCAACACGCTCTGGATGGCGGGCGGGCGGCTCAAGGCGACCAATACCGATGCCTACGGATTTCTCACCAATCTCGCCACCGCCTATCCCGACTGGCGCGACCCGCCCGGCGTGCCTTTGGTGGTCGGCGCGGGGGGCGCCGCACGCGCTGTCATCCACGCCTTGCGCGGTGCGGGCTGCAAAAACATCCTGCTCACCAACCGAACGCGTGCTCGCGCCGATGAGCTGGTGCGGTTTTTCGGCGATGATGTCGAGGCGCTGGACTGGGACCAGCGTCGCCATGGCGTCGCCGACTGCAGCCTGCTGGTCAACACCACCACACAAGGCATGTCCGGTCAGGCCGCGCTCGACGTGCCGCTCGATGCCTTGAACCCCATGACCATCGTCTATGATCTCGTCTATGTGCCGCTGGAAACGCCGTTGATGGCTGGCGCGCAGCGGCACGGCAACCGCACGCTAGGTGGGCTGGGCATGCTGCTGCATCAGGCCGTGGTCGGTTTCGAGCACTGGTTCGGGACCAAGCCCGACGTCACCGACGAGCTGCGCGATCTGATCGTCGCCGATCTTACGAGGCACTGATGCTGATCGTCGGCCTCACCGGCTCCATCGGCATGGGCAAGAGCACGTTGGCCGCCCACATGCGAGCCCGCGGCATCCCGGTGTTCGATGCCGATGCCGAGGTGCATCGTCTGTATACCGCAGAGGCCGCGCCACTGATCGAGAGGGCGTTTCCCGGAACCACGGCCGCCGGCGTTGTCGATCGCCAGAAATTGTCGGCAACCCTGGCCAAGGACCCGGACGCCTTCAAGCGCCTGGAAGCCATCGTCCATCCCCTGGTGCGTGCTAGCGAGCGCAAGTTCCTGCATACAGCCAAAGCCGGAGGCCACCCGCTCGCTGTGCTGGAAATCCCGCTGCTGCTGGAAACCGGCGCCGAGCGTTTCGTTGATGTCGTCATGCTCGCCAGCGCCGGTCCCGAGTTGCAGCGCCAGCGCGTCCTGGAACGTCCCGGAATGACCCGGGAAAAACTCGCCATGATCCTGGGGCGCCAGATGGCGGACAGCGAAAAGCGCCGCAAGGCTCACGTCGTCGTGGATACCGGGCTGGAACTGCCGCAAACGCTCGCGAACCTGGATAGTGTGTTGGACCAACTGGCCAGCCGTCCCGGCCTGGCCTTCGAGCGTTATTGGAACTGAGGCCAACCCACTATGCTGCGCGAGATTGTCCTCGACACCGAAACCACCGGCCTCGACGCCAAGGGCGCGGATCGCATCATCGAAATCGCCTGCGTCGAGTTGGTGAACCAGTTCCCGACCAACAACAACTATCACTGCCACATCGATCCCGAGCGCGACGTGCCAATGGAAGCCTTCAATGTCCATGGCCTGTCGACGGAGTTTCTGCGCGGTAAGCCGAAGTTCGCGGAAATCGCGGCCACCTTCGTCGACTTCATCGGCGACGCCACGCTGATCATCCACAACGCCAACTTCGATATCGGCTTTCTCAATGCCGAGCTCGGCCGCCTGAATCTGCCGGTGCTGTCGATGGATCGCGTTGTCGACACCCTGATGCTGGCGCGCCGTAAACATCCGGGCGGCCCGAACAGTCTCGACGCGCTGTGCAAGCGCTATGCGATCGATACCTCGGCCCGCGTCAAGCACGGCGCCCTGGTGGATTGCGAGCTGCTGGCCGCGGTCTATCTTGAGCTGACCGGCGGCCATCAGACCAAGCTGGATCTGAGCACCCGGAAGGATGGCGCAATACCGCGCGGCGCCAAGCGAAAGCCGCTGCCCAAGCGCCTCAAGCCGCTGCCCCCACGTCTCACAGCCGCCGAGATCGACGCCCACAAGAAGTTCCTGGCGACGCTGAAGGACGCCACTTGGCTCGGCATGCCGATGGACGAGCCAGCTGGCGATGACGGCGAACCGGCGATCGATTGATTGGGATTGCGACGGCCTACCGACCTCCCCCGGTCTTCCGGAGGAGACCGCCAAACGTCGTCATCCCCGCGTCGGCGGGGATCCATGCAAATCAAAGCTTGTCACGGCTTGAGCATCACGGAAGCACTTGAAAAAGCTCGCGTTCTGTATCAACTCGTGAAACCGTCATCGAATTGCATGGATCCCCGCCGACGCGGGGATGACGGGATTTGCGTTGCCTCTGTCAGTTTCGCGGAGGTCTCGCGATGGACGGGAGAAAGGAAGATCACGCCGTGCCCTTCTGCTTGGCCATTTCCTGCATGTAGAGCTGGCCGAAGTCGACGGGGTCGAGGTAGAGCGACGGGAAGCCGCCATCGCGGGTCAGGTCGGCGACCAGGCGGCGGGCGAAGGGGAACAGCAGCGTCGGGCACTGGATGTGCAGGATTTGCTGCTTGATGTCCGGCGGCACGTTCTCGATCTGGAATGCGCCGGCATAGGCCAACTGCAATTGGAACAGCACGCCAGCCGGGCCAGCCAGCTTGTTCTCGATGTTCAGCGTCACCTCATGCAGATTGTCGCCGAGCACCCTGACACCGACATTGAGGCTGACGTCGAGCGTCGGTTGCTTGTTCGGGTCCTGCTGGAAGGACTGCGGCGCGTTCGGGTTCTCGAAGCTGAGGTCCTTGATGTACTGGCCGAGCACCTTCACCGAGGGCTCACCGGCAGGCGTGGCCTTGGCGGCGCCGTTCTCGCTTCTGTTGCCCTTGTCGTCGGCCGCCATCGTCAATCCTCCGCTCGTGTGCCCGATTATCTTGCAAGGTCGCGGCCCTAGCATGAGGACTCACGTCCGGCAATTGGCGTTTGGTCACTCGTCCAGGCGGCGGAAATCGCCGTCGATGGTGTTGCCCTTGGGCGGGGTCGTGGTGCGAGCCGGACCCTTGGCGGGTCCGGGTCTTTCGAACACATGTGTCTGGATCAGCCGGCCGAACATCCAGCGCAACACCCAGCGGCGGACTTGCGGCACCAGAAGCGCAAACCCGATTGCGTCGGTGATGAGGCCCGGCGTGACCAGCAGCCCCGCCGCCAAAGTCAGGCCTGCGCCATCGACCATGGCGTCGAGCGGCATGCGTCCACTGGCCAGCGCCCCTTGCGCCTTGAACAGCGCCGCAAGGCCTTGCCGGCGCAGCAGATAGGCGCCGAACAGACTGAGAGCCAGCACCAGCAGTACGGTCGGCAAGAAACCGATCATGCCGCCAACCGCGATGAGCACATAGATTTCCAGGAACGGCAGCAGGAACAGTGCGAGAAATAAATATGCCATGGTGACGGGCTCCGGGTAGCACGAGCGGCTACGGGTCCTCATATAGGAAGGCGCGCCGCTCCGGTCGATCCTTGTTGGCGTGCGCCAGTCAATGCCTTAAGCTGACCATGAAACAGCGCTATCCCGCTCCGATGCCAGAGATCGTGATCCCATGAACGGTTCCTTCGAAATCCCAACTATTGTCTTTCTGCTGGTAGCCGTGCTGCTCATCGCGCGGCTGGTCAGCGTGCTCGGCCGCAAGACCGGCAACGAGCGGCCACTAAAAACGTATCGGCAGGCGGCAGATGACCGTCCGGCGGGCGCGGCTGCCGACAATGTCGTTCCGCTGGCGCGTTCGGCTGGCGATGCGGGCAACCCCGCCCCCGATGCGCCGGCCGCCGAAGAACGCATCAAAGGGGCGGCTCCCGCCGGCTCGCCGCTTGAAACCGAGTTGCTCGCTATCGCCCGCAAAGACGCAGCATTCGATCCGAAGGCTTTCCTCAGTGGCGCCAAGACGGCCTATGAGATGATTGTGATCGCCTATGCCCAGGGCGACCGCAAGCAGCTCAAGACCCTGACGGCGCGCGAGGTGTTCGAGGGTTTTGCGCGCGCCATCAGCGATCGCGAGGGCCGCGGCGAGGTCAACGAGACTAACTTCATCGGCATCCATAAAGCCGATCTGATCGATGCAGAGATGAAGGATTCGATTGCCAAGGTGACGGTGAAATTTGTCAGCCAGCTGATAACCGTGGTGCGCAGCAAGGCCGGAACCATTACCGAAGGCGACGCCAACCTGGTGCGCGAGGTGACTGATATCTGGACTTTCGCGCGCGAAGTGGCCTCGCGCGATCCGAACTGGAAGTTGGTCGCCACCCAGTCGGCGAACTGAACTCCCGACCGTCATCCGGCAATGCGACAGTCAACTCTCCCGCTCATCCTGGCTGGATTTCTCGCCATGAGCCTGACCGGCGACCCTGCAGCTGAGGCGGCCAGCTACCAAAGCGCCGACTTCGCCGACTTGCCCGGCTGGGACGCGGACGATCACGTTGCTGCGTTGAGCGCCTTCCGCCAGGCTTGTGCAGCGCCTCCCAAAGGTGGCCGCGCACAGGATCGCCAAGTCCTGGTGCGGGTTTGCCAGCGCGCGGTGACGTTGCCGGACGGCGATGCCGCCAAGCCAGCCAAAGCCCGGCTCTTTTTCGAGCGCAACTTCCGTCCCGCCCGCATCGTCCACAGCAAACCCGACGGTCTCTTCACGGGATACTACGAACCGGAATTGCCGGGCTCGCTGACGCCCGACAAGGACCATGCGGTCCCCATCCTGAAGCGCCCCGGCGATCTGATCGACGTGGTGCCCGCGACCGAGCGCGCCAAGGCCAATGCCGAAGGCCGGCTGGCCTCGATGCGCAACACCGGAAACGGGCTCGAGCCTTATTTCACGCGTGCCGAGATCGGTGACGGTGCGCTTGCCGGGCGGGATCTGGAGTTGCTCTATCTGCGCAATCCGGTCGACGCCTATCTCATGCATGTGCAGGGTTCGGGAACCATTCGCCTCACCGACGGCCGGCGCGTGCGAATAGGCTATGCGGGCAAGAATGGCTATCCCTATACATCGGCAGGTTCGGTGTTGATCCGCGAGGGCATTATCAGCCGAGAAGATCTGACTATGCAGTCGATGCGCGATTGGCTGCTGGCGCATCCGGCCAAAGCCAAGACCGTGATCAACGAAAACAAGAGTTACATCTTCTTCGAGCTGAAACCGGAGGCTGAAGGAAAATCCGGTCCGATCGGCGGCCACGGCACTCCGCTCACCCCGCGCCGCAGCGTCGCGGTCGATCCGTCGTTCCACATGCTGGGCGCGCCGCTCTATGTCGCTTCGGAAACGCTGCGGGACGAGACGGGTCACAAGTTCCGTCACCTGCTGATCGCGCAGGACGTCGGCTCGGCGATCCATGGTCCCGAGCGGGCGGACATATTCTGGGGTACCGGGGCGGTTGCCGAAGCCATAGCGGGCCGCACCAAGCATCGCGGGCACATCTTTGCATTGCTACCCCGTTCGGACGCTCCATGACGGGTGAGCGCAAGGGTCGCCGTCCGGTGACCGCCGAAGAGCGCAAGCTCTGGAAGGCCGTCGCGAAACAGTTCGTACCCTTAGATCACAGCAAGCTGGAACCGGACCTGGAAGAGGACGCTACGCCGCCCGTCCCGGCGTCGCTTCGTCCCGCCCCAAAGTCGCAAACCCCGGCAAAGTCCGTCGCGCCGAAAAAACTGGTCGCGCCGTCTAAGACACCAACGATGGCCGACTTCGAAGACCGCCGCGCCAAGCGTTTGTCGGCCGGCCGCATCGCCATCGATGCGCGGCTGGACTTGCACGGTATGCGCCAGGACGAGGCGCGCGAGGCGCTGATGAGGTTTCTGCGCTCGGCTCAGGCGAATGGCCTCAGGCACGTCAAAGTCATCACCGGCAAGGGCGCGCCCGAACGCGATGCCGAGTTGAAACCGTTCTCGCTGTTCGAGGAGAATCGCCGTGGCGTGCTGCGCGATCAGGTGCCGCGGTGGCTGCAAAGCCCCGACGCCCGCACGCTGGTGGTCAGCTTCACCGAAGCGGCCCGCGGCCACGGCGGCAGCGGCGCGCTCTATATCCATATCAGGAAGAAAGGTGGCGGCAGGTCTCCATAGCGTCATCGCTGCTCATGGCCTTCACCGCGGCACGCCCGGGCATGAACTGGTGCGATTTCTGAATTGAGGCATAAATGTTGTGCCATTACGGCAACGTCGTGGCAAAAAGTGAGGTTCCGAGCAGCAATCTACGTAGTCCCCCAGGTCATCTGATTCTAAATGGCTCAGTAAGCATTTCCGGAAAGTTCAGCGAGTCAGCTGCCAGGGAGAGTTGTGATGCGTTTGGTCAGTTTGCGTACTGGAGCCATATTCACCGCGCTGATGCTGGGTGGGTGTGCGTTCAATCCGCAGGGCGCCGGAATTCCCAAGCCGGCAACTGTTGCCGGGTATTTGAATGAGACGACCTCTGGCAGCGTCAATGCGTCTGGCATCCCTTTGACCGCTGGCGAGTACCTGGTCGCCAGTGTCAGCTACACCAACGAGCAGTGCCACCAGTTCTTCAACGATCTCGCCAAGGTGCAGCAGGACAGTCAGATCCTCGACAAACTTCTGATGTCTGCCGTCGCCACCGGATCGCCGGTCCTCGCGCTGACTGAGACCGCCGCCACCGTCGGCAAAGCGACCTCGATCATCAACGCGGTCAATCTGGTCAACACCAACGCCGCGCAGATCTATCTGTTCGCCGAAATGAAGGATGAGCTTGAAACCCTCATCTTCCGCGAAATGGCTGGTGTGCTGACGAGCAAGAATCTCGACCAGCTGGCGGACGCCAAGACCGGCCTGAACCTGCTGCGCAAAAGCGAGATCGACATCAATCCCACCAGGGCCGTCGCGTTCTTCCAATCGAGAGAGCCGGTGAACGTGATGATCGCGCGCAACATTGCAACCGAGTACGCGGCGAAATGCACCGTCTCCAACATGCGGGCGGCCATCTCACGGTCGGTTGGCAAGAACACCGGTGAGCAGAACAGAGGCAGCACTATCGAGCCTGCCACCAGCACGACTGGCGACGGTGACCGGCCTCAGAAACAATGAGAGACCCCGCCGGGGCTGGCCGCGCTCACGACCGAAGCGGCCGGCTCAGGCCAAACCGGAAAACTGGGCAATGTAGGCCCGGCTAGCTTAGCTGCGGCACTGGCACTGCGGTGCGGTCGGTGCCGGCGAACATGGCGTCGACGTCGCGCAGTTTCTTGGCGGTATCAATGAGGCGCGCGCGCATGCGGTCGACGAAATGCTCGGCCAGCGTCGGGTCTTTCTCGATCAGGGCGTGCAACGTCGCGCGTCTGAACTTCAAGGCTTTGACAGGCGTGCGCGCCACGATGGTCGAGGAATGCAGCGTCTCGATCAGCATCGCCATCTCGCCGATCATCGCGCCCGCGCCGAACTCCTGCTGCGGCTCGCCATCGTCGGCCTCGTGATGTTCAACAACGCTGCCCGAGCCGATGAGGTATGCGCCATCGCCTTCCTGGTAGGTACGGATCAGCACATCGCCACGCTTGAACGTGACGGCCTCGGCCTCAAGCGCGAGGGATTTGAGCTGAGCGGGCGAAAGGCCGCTGAAAATGCGCGCGCTCAAAAGCGGCACGACCACGTCGTCGAGCTGTGTCATGGCGAACCCCAAACTGGTGACTGCAGGCAACCGATACGCAGGAACCAATGGGGTGTGGCTGAACGGCCACGAGGACGCTCCCCGAACAAGGGCCAAGGAATAAACCCGAATCAGCGGGGGAGCCAAATTATGTCTGGCGTGGATTTGCAAAGGAATTCGCTAGTGGTGCAGGATTGCCACAGAATTAAACGAGGACAGTTTATCTATTTCCACGCAGACTTAACTCATAGCAAAGGTCTCAACAGGAAATAGGTAAACTGTCCCCGTTTAATCTGTCCCCGTTTGATTCCGGAGAGGGAAAGTCACGGCACCAATTTATAACCACCGGTCTCGGTGATCAGCAGTTCCGAGTTGGCGGGGTCTTTTTCGATCTTCTGGCGCAGCCGATAAATGTGGGTTTCCAGCGTGTGCGTGGTGACGGCCGCGTTGTAGCCCCACACTTCCAGCAGCAATACCTCGCGCGTGACGACTTTTTCGCCGGCGCGGAACAGATACTTCAGGATCGCGGTTTCCTTCTCGGTCAGGCGGATCTTGCCGCCCTTCTCGTCCACCAGCAGCTTAGCCGCCGGCTTGAAGGTGAAACGGCCGATCGTGAAGACAGCGTCCTCGCTCTGCTCGTGCTGGCGCAATTGCGCTCGCAGCCGGGCCAGCAGCACGCCGAACTTGAATGGCTTGGCGATGTAGTCGTTGGCGCCGGCGTCGAGGCCAAGAATAGTGTCGCTGTCGGAGGCCTGCCCTGTCAGCATCACGATCGGGCCCTTGAAGCCGTTGCGGCGGGCGAGCTTGCACAGTTCGCGCCCGTCCATGTCCGGCAGGCCGACATCGAGCAGCAAGAGATCGACGTGCTCCTTTTTGAGCACTTCGAGGCCCGCCGCCGCGGTTGCCGCAGTCAACGGTTGGAAGTCGTCATGGAGGGCCAGCTGATCGAGCAATGAGTCACGCAATCCATCATCATCGTCGACGATGAGAATTTTCCGCATCGCACTCATTGATTGCTCCAAAAGATGCAGGCCCGCCTGGAGGGGCTGCAATATGACATAGGGCCAGGATCAGCACTATAAAGCACCGCCAGCATGGTTGCGACAGTCTTGCGATGTGAGCCAGAGCAATTGCGGCATTTGCGGCCAAATGCAAGCCGCCAATTGGCTATGGAGGCGATACTCGATCATGACGCGCGGGAGAAACGGAATTGCGAGGCTGCGGTTGGCCAATCCGGCCGATACCCGGGGCTGGCTTGAGCTTGGCGTGTTGCGCCTGCCGTGCGCTATCGGCCGCAGCGGGCTGAGGGCCATGAAGCGCGAGGGCGACGGCGGCACGCCCATCGGGGTGTTTGCGTTGCGCGAGCTGCTGTATCGCGCCGACCAACTGCGCCGGCCGAGGACGCCTTTGCCAACCCATGCGATCCGTCCCGACGATGGATGGTGCGATGGTCGCGGTGATCGCAACTATAACCGCCCGGTGACGCGGCCCTATCCCGCGAGTTCCGAAGAGCTGTGGCGGGCCGACCGGCTCTACGATGTGGTCGGTGTGATGGACTACAACATCGCCCCGCGCGCGCAGGGCCGGGGCAGCTGCATCTTCCTGCACGTCGCCCGGCCCGATTATACGCCCACGGAGGGATGCATTGCGCTGGCGCTGGCCGATCTCCTGCATCTGCTGGAAGCACCAACACCGTTGTTGGGCATCGATACCAGACCGTGAGCGGCCTCGCTGCCTGCGCAAACCTTACCGCGTCCGGCGCGGGTTCATGTACAGGTCGGTCTCCTGCGTCTCCAGCTTCGGCTGCATCTTGCCGCGCTTGATGCCGCTGTAGAGATCTCCCAGATGGCTGAGGCAGCCGTCGTGGAACTTCAGCATACCGCAGAACAGCTGGATCACCATGTCGAGATGGTTGCCGCTGTCGCCATCCTCGATCTCGACCACCCACTTGCCGCCGAGGTTCAAGACGCGGCCGTTGAGTTTAGCGATCTGGCGATTATGCTCATCATACAGAATGTAATCGTCGCCGATGTTCACCCAATTGCGGCGCAGACGGTAGAATTGCGGCCGTCCGTCCTTTAGGTCCTTCATGACGAAGAACGAGTAGTTCTCCGGCAGCCCCGGCCACTTGTTGGCCGAGCGTTCGAGCTGGATGATCTGGTCGTGATCGGAGAGGTTGACGCTGAACGCCGGCACCGGGGTGCCCTTGGCGCCATGGGTCAGTTGCAGGCTGCGGCCAAGCATCATGTCGAGCGTGGCGCGCCAGTTCATGCTGGGTGTAAAGAGCTTCATCACCAGGCGGCGGTCCATGCCGGTCTTGGTATCCCAGAGATCGCTGCGATAGCCCAGCAGACCTACCCGTTCGCCGTTCTCGATCACCTCGGCAAAGATGTCCATGTCGGAGGTGAACTGGCGCGACTTGGCCTTGTAGCGGCTGTGCCGGTAGAGCCCGACTTCGGTGGTGTTGAGATCGGTGACCCAGAGGTCGACCACAAACGTCCGCTTACGCCCTTTTGGCGCTGCCTTGGTCTTACTCGCTGCCTCTGCCATGGCGATCCCCTTGGAGTTCCGGCCGGATGTCCGGCGAATCAGATAGGGGAGAGTCTAACAGTGTCGGGGATGAGCACAGGGCAATGGGCAAGGAATTGAGTGGAAAAGCGCGGGCTAAATCAGTGCGCCGGCCGTGTCCCAAAAATCGCCGAGCCGACGCGGATGTGCGTTGCGCCGAACGAAATCGCGGTTTCAAAGTCGCTGCTCATGCCCATGCTGAGCTTTGCGAGGCCGGCCTCACGAGCCAGTTTCGCGAGCATCGCGAAGTGAACTGAGGGTTCCTCCGACTCAGGTGGGATGCACATCAGGCCAACAACCGGCAGCTTCAACACACCCCGGCAACGCGTCACGAAGGCCAGCGTATCGGCCGGGGCGACGCCGGACTTCTGCGGCTCCAGCCCGGTGTTCACCTGAACGAACAGCTCGATCCTGCGTGCCGACCGCTCCAGCTCTTTCGACAGCGCCATCGCCAGGCTTTCGCGATCAAGCGAGTGAATGGCCGAAAACAGCGCAACGGCCTCATGCGCCTTGTTGGACTGCAGTGGGCCGATCAGATGCAGCTCGGTCTTGGTAAACTCGGCCAGCAGCGGCGGCCACTTTGCCTTGGCCTCCTGCACGCGGTTTTCGCCGAACGCCACGTGGCCCAACTCCAACGCCGGGCGGATGTCCTCGGCGGCGAAGGTCTTGCTGACAGCGATCAGCGTTACGTCGAAAACGCTACGGCCCGCCTCAAGAGCCGCGGCAGCGATGCGTGCCTCGATCTCCCGGTAGCGGGCCGTTATCTGCGTCATATCTCAAACACTCGCCGGCGGCGTTTGCGCCGGCCGTTCAAACTAGCCCGAAGAATCCGGAACCGTAACCGTCACGCCGTCTTCGATTGGCACTGTTGCGGCTTCCGGCGATGGCGCCAAGATCTTGGCGCCGGCCTTGGCCACAGTGCTCGCCGTGACGGGCGCCGCCTTGGCCTGGGCCTGTGGCGCGACTTTCGCAACCGGCTTGACCGCTGCGGCCTTTTTGGCCGCGATCGGATCGGTCGCCGCTGGCGTCTTGGACGCTGTCACCGCTTTTTTCTTCATCGCGGCCGGAGCGCAGTTCTTGTCCTTGCTGGCCTTTTCGACATCGACATAACGCGCGAACCGGATCGATTCTTCCGCCGTCGGATGATATTTGGCCTTGCCGAAGTCGGACAGCTTGGCGGGGATCTTGTCCGCTTCGAACGTCGCGATCTCAGCTTTGATCTGGTCGCAGCTGGCATCGGCGAGGGTGATCGCCTTGCCAACAGCGGGGCCCTGCCCAGCCACCACCCCGTCTTGCGCCATGGTATCACCTGCGACCGCGCCGACCGCCGTGTTGGCAGCCGGAGCCGCAATCGCCGCTGTTTGATCTGCCTGACCCAGCGAGGAGCACCCCGCCAGCATTGCCGCCACGCCTGCCAACAGCACGACGCCGCCCAATCTCAGCCCCTGCGTCATATGCCTAACCACTTGCGCCTCCATTCGTCCCGGGCCCCCAAAAGCCCGTATTGACGTTGCAACCTGCTGATTCGCCTAGGTTGTATGTTAGCCCTCAAGCCAAATCGCAACCATGTGATAACACCTCTGTCAACAGATATTTCCCCCGCAACAATGGCCGCAGTGAGGCGTTGCTGCGCGAACCGTGGCTTGACGGCCACGATCATTCGAGGCTGATACGCATCTGAAAAATTCCGCCATAATGTCACCCTGTAGGAAGTTGCATGGCCACCGAACGCTATAACGCCCCGGATCGCGAACCCGTTTGGCGCAAGACCTGGGACGACAAAGCGGTCTTCAAGACCTCGAACGACGACCCGCGTCCCAAGTATTATGTGCTGGAGATGTTCCCTTACCCGTCGGGGCGCATCCACATGGGGCATGTGCGCAACTACGCCATTGGCGACGTGTTGGCACGCTATCGTCGCGCGCGTGGTTACAACGTGTTGCACCCCATGGGGTGGGACGCGTTCGGGCTGCCGGCCGAAAATGCTGCAATTGAGCGCAAGGTGCACCCCAAGGGCTGGACCTACGAAAACATCGCAACCATGCGCAAGCAGCTCAAGAGCATGGGCCTGTCCATCGACTGGGATCGCGAGATCGCGACCTGCGATCCCGAATACTACAAGCATGAGCAGAAATTGTTCCTGGACCTCTATGCCAAGGATCTGGCCTACCGCTCGGTCGGCAAGGTCAACTGGGATCCGGTCGAGAACACCGTGCTCGCCAACGAGCAGGTGATCGATGGCAAAGGCTGGCGGTCGGGCGCGGTGGTGGAGCTGCGCGAGCAGAACCAGTGGAACTTCCGCATCACAGCCTATTCGGACGAGCTGGTGGAAGCGCTTGAGACGCTGGACCGCTGGCCCGAACGTGTGCGCACCATGCAGCGCAACTGGATCGGGCGTTCCGAAGGCCTGCTGATGACTTTCGCGCTGGAGGGCAATAAGTTGCCGAAGGCGATGCGGTCGCTGGAAATCTTCACGACGCGCCCCGATACCATTTTCGGCGCCAGCTTCATGGCTATTTCGCCGGAGCATCCGATCGCGCTGCAGCTGGCCAAGAAGAACTCGAAACTGCAGGCGTTCCTGGACGAGTGCAAACGCATAGGCACCAGCGTTGCCGACATCGAGACGGCCGAGAAGAAGGGCTTCGAGACCGACGTGGTCGCCGTGCATCCGTTCGATCAGGAACGCTCGATGCCGGTCTATGTCGCCAACTTCGTGCTGATGGGCTACGGAACGGGCGCCATTTTCGGCTGTCCGGGTCACGACCAGCGCGACTTCGAGTTCGCCACCAAATACGATCTGCCGATCACCGCCGTGGTGGTTCCCGAGGGCGAGAACCCCAAGACCTTCAAGATCGGAACAGAGCCCTATATCGGCCCCGGCAAGATCGCCAATTCGTCGTTCCTCGATGGCCTTTCCGTCGAGGAGGCCAAAGCACGCGTCGCCGACCTGATGGAGGAGCGTGGAGCCGGCAAGCGCAAGATCAATTTCCGGCTGCGCGACTGGGGCATTTCGCGCCAGCGCTATTGGGGCTGCCCAATACCGGTCATCCATTGCGCCAGCTGCGGCATCGTGCCGGTGCCGGACCAGGACCTGCCGGTGAGGCTGCCCGAGGATGTGACCTTCGACAAGCCTGGCAATCCGCTCGATCGCCATCCCACCTGGAAGCATGTCGATTGCCCCAAGTGCCATGCCAAGGCAGTCCGCGAGACCGATACCATGGACACCTTCGTGTGCTCGTCCTGGTATTTCGCACGCTTCTGTTCGCCAAAGGACGCGGAGCACCCTGTCGATCGCAAGGCGGCCGACTATTGGCTGCCGGTCGATCAATACATTGGCGGCATCGAGCACGCGATCTTGCATCTGCTCTATTCCCGCTTCTTCATGCGCGCCATGAAGGAGACCGGTCACGTCGGCCTGAAAGAGCCGTTCGCCGGGCTCTTCACGCAAGGCATGGTGGTGCACGAGACCTATCAGAATGCCGCCGGCCAATGGATGACGCCGGGCGACGTCCGCATTTCCGGCGAAGGCGGCGCGCGCAAAGCGGTCGACATCAAATCCGGCCAGGCCGTGACCATCGGCTCGATCGAGAAGATGTCGAAGTCGAAAAAGAACGTGGTCGACCCCGACGACATCATCGCCCGCTACGGCGCCGACACCGCGCGCTGGTTCATGCTGTCGGATTCGCCGCCCGAGCGCGACGTGATCTGGACTGAGGCGGGCGTTGAAGGCGCCGGCCGCATGGCGCAGCGGCTGTGGCGTCTGATCGACGACGTAGCCGACGTGGGCGCGGCCAAGGGATCGGCCCAGCCGAAGGACCTGGCTGGAGCGGCGCTCGATCTGCACCGCATCGCCCATAAGACGCTTTCGGCAGTTGGCAAGGAGATCGAAGGCTTCCGCATGAACGTCTCGGTGGCCAAGATCTATGAGCTGACCAACGCGCTGGCGGACGCAATGAAGACCAAGGGCGAGCCTGGCATGCCCTGGGCGCTGCGCGAGGCCGCCGAAATCCTGGTACAGTGCTTCGGACCCTTCATGCCGCACCTGGGCGAGGAGTGCTGGGCGCGGCTTGGATACCACACTCTCCTGGCAACTCAGCTCTGGCCGGCCCTGGACGAGGCCATGCTCGTTGACGACACGGTCACGATCGCCGTACAAGTAAACGGCAAACGCCGTGACGAGCTGATTGTGCCCAAGGACACCTCCAAGGAAGATCTGGAGGCCATGGCGATGAAGCTGGACTCGGTGCTGCGCGCCATTGGGGGGCGCGAGATCAAGAAGATCATCGTGGTGCCGCAGAGGATCGTCAATGTTGTTGGGTAAGACGAAGCTCAAGCCGATGCTGGCGGCCGTTCTGGTCGCTGGCTTGGTCGCGCCCATGCTCTCGGGTTGTGGATACCAGCCGCTCTATGGCACGGGTTTCGCGGGCGAGACCGGCGTTGCAGAGAAGCTCCGCGCGGTCGACATCGGCACCATCCCGGGCCGCGTCGGCCAGGTGGTCCGCAACGAGCTGATCTTCAAAACCACTAGCGGCCGCGATGCCGCAACGCCGAAGTATCGGCTTGAGATTGCCATGCGCGAATCAGCGCAATCGCAGCTGGTCAACTTGCAGGGCGATGCCAAGGGCCAGATCTTCGGTCTGGATGCCAGTTTCAAACTGGTGGACACGGCCGATCAGAAGGTCATCCTGGACTCCAAAGCCAACGCGCGCGCGGCTTACGAGAATGTCGTCTCGACGTTCGCCAACCTGCGCGCCCGCCGCGACGCCGAAGACCGCGCGGCCAAGATGATCGCGGACAGCATCCGGACCCAGTTGGCGGCCTATCTGTCGACCACGGGGTGATTGCGTTTGTAGGGGCGAGCCGTGGGTCGCCCGGTGACGGCTGGGCGTGCTGCACGAGGGCGACCCACGGCTCGCTACGCCGAGCGAGCGTTTCCCACAAACGGCCGTCAGATCCCATGGACATCAAAGCCGCCCAATCCGACCGTTGGCTGAAATCCCCGCCGCGCGAAGTGGTGGCTGTGCTGCTCTATGGCGATGATCCCGGCAAGATCACGGAACGCGGCACTGCCCTGTCCCAGGCCTATGCCAACGACCCCAAGAACCCTGGCGAACTGGTCAAACTTGACGATACCGACATTTCCGGCGATCCGGACCGGCTGGCCGTGGAGTTGCGCACCGTTCCCATGTTCGGCGGCCGCAAGGTGGTGCGCCTACGCGCCGAGCCGCGCATAAAGCCCGAGCTGATCGGCGATCTGCTGGATGGCACGCCGCTGGCAGGTGTGCTGGTGGTTGAGGGGGGCAACCTCAAGGCCGACTCCAAACTGCGGGCGCTGTTCGCGGGCGCTTTCAACGCCGCGGCGGTTGCCTGCTATGCCGATGACGACAAGTCCCTTGCCGAGATGGTCGGCGAAGTCGCCCGCGAGCACAAGCTCACACTGTCCGCCGAGGCGCGCGGCCATCTGATCGGCCTGCTTGGGGCGGACCGCGCGCTGTCCCGCAACGAGGTCGAGAAGCTCGCGCTCTATATGGGGGCCGGCGCCGAGGTCAGCATCGACGACATCGACGCCATCGTCGGTGACGCCTCGGAGCTGGGCCTGGACCAGATCGTGCATGCCGCAGCTGGCGGCGCCGCGCGCGACGCGCTGACGACTTGCGACCGCGCCATCGCGTCCGGTGAAAGCCCGCAGTCGATCATCCTGGCGCTGCTGCGCCATTTCACGCGACTGCACATGCTGTCGGCCAGCATCGAGGCTGGCAAGCCGATGGAGAGCGCGCTCCGGTCCCTGCGTCCGCCGCTGCACTTCAAGGCGCAGCCGCTGGTGCAGGCGGAGCTGCGGAAGTGGACGCTGGCCCGGCTGACAACGGCCGTTGCGCTCATCCAGCGCGCGACCAAGGAATCGCGGCTGACTGCAGCGCTGGAGCGGGAGTTGACCGAGAAGCTGCTGTTGGACTTGACGCGGTTGGCGGCTGTTCGAGGCTAGCCGCCAACACGCTTGTGCTCACTCGGGCTTCAATAGCTATTTATTGCCGCCGCCGTCCTTGGGCCCGTCACCCTTGGGTCCGTCACCCTTGGGCCCGTCACCCTTGGGTCCGTCACCCTTGGGTCCGTCACCCTTAGGCCCGTCACCCTTAGGCCCGTCACCCTTCGGTCCGTCACCCTTGGGTCCGTCACCCTTGGGTCCGCCGCCCTTAGGCCCGTCACCCTTCGGTCCGTCACCCTTCGGCCCATCATCCTTCGGCCCGTCGCCCTTGGGGCCATCACCCTTGTGGGGCTTGTCATGGTGCGGCTTGCCATCATGAGGCTTTGGGGGCTTGGGCGGTTTGGGTGGCTTCACCGGTGGCGGAGTTGGCGGCGTGGCTGGCACGCTGTTGTCGCCTGATCCTGGTTGGTAGTCGCCAGGCAGCCAAAAAACCTCCTGATGATGGCGAATCGGACCGCAGCGGCAACGTCTGGCCTTCTTCTTGGCGGGTTCGTCGTTCGCCTTGCAGGACGATCTCAGCGAGACGTGTTTCTTTGTTTCGACGCCATGCGCCCGAGCCTCGCCCGCCAGACCGAAGGTCAGCGTTAGAGCACCAAAGGCCACAGCAAACAGCACAGCAGCTCGGCCGTTGTGCCTGCGTTCCGAGATCAGCTTCATGCTACGCACTCCCTACTTACGCGTCACCACGCAGAACCCAGTACCGGTCCACGGGCCGATTGGTCGCTGCAAAGTCAGCGAAATCAAAGCACTATCGGACGTGTTGCAGAGACACCATCAACATCGCACGAACAGCGGACTTTGCAAAGAGATCTGCAGATTCTGTGCCAATATCCGGCGTCAAATCATTGAATTTTAACGGATAAGGGTTAACGGCAGCGATCGCGTCGGAGCGCGGATGCCGGTCCGCCGCGCGTTGGCGATGCTGAGGACCGTCTGTGTTTGATGGAGTTGTAGTGACAAAGCTGCGGCGCAGGGGCACGGGGCACCGCGACGGGCCCGTCTCGCATGTTGCTCGCTGCCCGACCGGCGCGCAGCCCAGAGCTATTCGCCGGTGATCAACCGCTGCTTGATGTATTCGAGCTGGTCGTAATTCCGATAGCGGATCTTCAGAACGCCCGCCTCGCCCGACCCTTTCTTGATCTCGGTCTTCAGGCCGATCGCCTCGCTGACCTCCTTCTCGAAGGCCAGCGTGTCGGGATCCTTCTCGCGCTTGGCGCGGGTCGGGTCGCCCTCGCCGACAGGCATCTGCACCAGCGCCTCGACATCGCGCACCGTCATGCCGCGCTCGATGACGCGGCGGGCCAGCGCCTCGGCGTCGTCGCGGCCGACCAGCGCGCGGGCGTGACCGGCGGTCAGGCTGCCATCCAGCACGAAGCCCTGCACCGTGTCGGGCAGCTTGAGGAGACGCATCGTGTTGGCCAGATGCGACCGGCTCTTGCCGATGATCTGGGCCAGATCGTCCTGGCTGTAGCTGTAGCGCTCGGTCAGCTCGCGATAGCCGCGCGCCTCTTCGATGGCGTTCAGGTCGGCGCGCTGCACGTTCTCGATGATGGCGAGCTCCAGGACTTCCTTGTCCTCGAGGTTGCGGACGATCACCGGCAGCGAATGCAGGCCGGCGCGCTGCGAGGCCCGCCAGCGGCGCTCGCCAGCCACGATCTCATAGCCCGGGCCGACACCGTTCTTGGGCCGCACGATCAGCGGCTGCACCAGCCCGCGTTCGCGGATCGACGAAGCCAGCTCTTCCAGCTCTTCCTCGCGAAAACTCTGGCGCGGGTTCAGGACGCTCGGGCTGATCTCGCTGATCGAGACCATGCGCTGCTCGCCCTCGGGCGGGAGGACCGCCGCCTGCTGGCTGGCCGTGTCGCCAATGAGCGAAGCCAGACCGCGACCGAGCCGTGAGCGGGGCGCTTGGGCTGCCATCGACATGAGAAGTTCCTCCGACCAAAGTATCTTCAAACGGCTCGGTATTCGTCACCCCCGCGCAGGCGGGGGTCCATGCATGTTTCGGTTCCGCGCCAGTCGCCGATCCGGTTCCCACCTTGGGCTTGCATGGATTCCCGCCTGCGCGGGAATGACGAGAAATTACGCAAACGAGTTTGTAGAAAAGCCGACTACGCCGCCAGCACCTGGCGCTCGCGCTCGATGATCTCGCTGGCCAGCTGGATATACGCCTGACTGCCAGCCGACTTGAAATCGTAGAGCAGGATCGGCTTGCCGTGCGACGGCGCCTCGGCGATCTTGACGTTGCGCGGGATGACAGTTGCATAGACCTTCGAACCGAAAGTGTTGCGCACTTCGTTCGCGACTTCCTCGGACAACCGCGCGCGGGAATCGTGCATGGTCAGCACCACGCCCTGGATTTCCAGGGTCGGGTTCAGCGAGGCGCGCACACCGTCGATGGTCTGCTTGAGCTGCGAAATGCCCTCCAGCGCGAAGAACTCGCACTGCACCGGCACCAGCACCGAATTGGCAGCCGCCATGGCGTTCAGCGTCAGCACATTCAGCGACGGTGGGCAGTCGATCAGGATGTAGTTGAAGGGCGCCTCGTTGGGACGGCTGCGTTGCCCCGCGTTCAGCGCCGCAACCGCATCGCGCATGCGGAAATTGCGGTTCGGCTCGTGCAGCAGCTCTGAACTCCAGGCCAACCAGGTCACTGTTGGCCGGAACGATAAAAAGGTTCGGCACCAGCGTCGGCATGGCCGCCTGGGCGATGCTCGCCTTGGTCGAGAGAATGTCGTAGGTGGTGATGTGCCGCTGCTCGGGCGCGATCCCGAGGCCGGTGGACGCATTGCCCTGCGCGTCGAGATCGATCACCAGCACTTTTTCGCCTATAGCCGCCAGCGCCGTGCCCAGATTGATGGCAGTGGTGGTCTTGCCGACCCCGCCCTTCTGATTGCAGACCGCGAGCACGCGCACGCCTGCCCGACTGCTAGCCAGTCCCTGATTGATCGCTGTCACGGGTCAAGTCCTCCAAGGACTGCAGGTG
This sequence comes from uncultured Alphaproteobacteria bacterium, assembly GCA_963732765.1. Taxonomy (GTDB): domain Bacteria; phylum Pseudomonadota; class Alphaproteobacteria; order Rhizobiales; family Hyphomicrobiaceae; genus JANYHF01. The sequence continues at coordinate 392,505 of CAVTAS010000003.1, forward strand.
TGTGATGGACACAATACGCCCGTCCGGATCGGTACGGCTCACCGTCATGTCTGATTGGAAGCGCCAGACCTTTCGCGCCTCGGCAATTTCGTTGCCGGCCTCGCGACCCTTCAGAAAGAGCGCACGAGTTGTATTGCGAAGCAGGGGTCTGGCCAGACCGAGCAGACTGGCGAGCGGTGCAAGCGCACGCGCCGTTACTAACTCGACTGGTACAACTGTACGCTGAGTCGCCAATTCCTCAATTCTCATACACAGGATATCCACAGGCGCGCCCGTGCGCCGGGCGACTTCGCGCAGGAACGAACACTTGCGGTTGCTGGATTCATAGAGACGCACTTGGAAGCCCGGAGTGTCGCGCCCGAGAATGGCGATGACCATGCCGGGAAAGCCCGCGCCAGTGCCCAGGTCAGCCCAAGTCTTGGCGCCCTGCCCAAGTGGGAAGACCTGCGCGCTGTCGGCAATGTGCCGGTGCCAGATGTCATCGAGTGTGCTCGGAGCAACCAAGTCCTGCACCCGGCCCCATTGTCCCAGCAGTTCGGCATAGAGGGTCAACCGGTCGAGCGTTTCACGTGAAACCGGGAAGGCGGCCGCGAAGGCGTCGGGGCCGGTGATGTGAGGGTGGGCGGGCATTCGTAAGGCCTCGTTTCTTGCCCTCTCCCTCGCCGAAGAGGCGGGGGAGAGGGCATGACCCTACCCCGCCATCTTCTTGCGCGGTTTGCGAATATGCGTCAGCAGCAGCATCAGCGCGGCTGGCGTCATGCCGTCGATGCGCGAGGCTTGCCCAAGTGTCGACGGGCGGAAGCGCGTGAGCTTCTGGCGCAACTCGGTGGAGAGTCCGGCCAGTTCCGACCAATCCAAAGTCGCGGGAATTCCGACTGCCTCTTCCTCGCGGAGGGTTTTCACGTCCGCGTCTTGGCGGTCCAAATACACCGAATAATGGGCATCCACGGCGATCTGGGCCGCTATGCCAGCGGGCACCCGGCCGAGTTCTGGCCAAATCGCGGTGAGCGTGGGCCAGGTCACGTCGGGCAGCGAGAGCAGCTCGAAGCCGTTGCGGCGCCGGCCGTCCTTGTTGATGGTCATGCCGTGACCTGCCGCGGCGTCGGGGGTGAGCGACAATGCTCGCAGCTGTTCGCTGGCCTCGGCCATCGCCTTGGCCTTGGCCGCGTACGCCATGGCGCGCTCCGGCCCCACGCAACCAATCTCACCGCCAATCGGCGTCAACCGCTGATCGGCATTGTCGGCGCGCAGCCGCAGCCGGTACTCGGCCCGCGAGGTGAACATGCGGTAAGGCTCGCTGACGCCGCGCGTGACCAGATCGTCGATCATGACGCCAACGTATCCATCCGCGCGACTGATGACGACTTCGCCCGCCCCGCCGGCGGCCTTGGCAGCGTTCAGCCCCGCGATCAGCCCTTGCGCCGCCGCCTCTTCATATCCGGTCGTGCCGTTGATCTGCCCGGCCAGGTACAGGCCCGACAGCTTGCGCACCTCAAGCGTCGGCAGTAGCTCGCGCGGATCGACATAGTCGTACTCGATGGCATAGCCCGGCCGCTTCACCACGGCGCGCTCCAGCCCCGGGATCAGCGCCAGAAACTGCCGCTGCACCTCCTCGGGCAGGCTGGTCGACAGCCCGTTGGGATAGACCGTGTCGTCATCGAGCCCCTCGGGCTCCAGAAAGATCTGGTGCGACGAGCGGTCCTTGAACCGGACAATTTTGTCTTCGATCGACGGGCAATAGCGCGGCCCGACGCCGCTGATCTGGCCCGAGTACATCGCCGAGCGGCCGAGATTGGCCTCGATGACGGCATGGGCGGCGTCGTTGGTGTGCGTGACATGGCAGGCGATCTGCGGGGTTGTAATGCGCGTGGAGAGGAACGAGAACGGCACCGGCGGGTCGTCGCCGTCTTGGCGCTCCAGCTGCTGGTAGTCGATAGTTGTGCCCACAAGTCGAGCTGGCGTGCCGGTCTTGAGGCGCCCCAGCGCCAAGCCGAGGCAGAGCAGCTGTTCCGAAAGCCGCAGCGCTGGCGGATCGCCGACGCGCCCCGCCGGGGTCTTCTGGTCGCCGATGTGGATCAAGCCATTCAGAAACGTGCCGGTGGTGAGAACGACGGCGGCGCAGGCCAGCTCGCGGCCATCGCCGGTACGCAAACCGGCAATGCGGCCGTCGGCAATCAGAAGCTCCTCGGCGCCACCCTCGATCACCTCGAGGTTCGCCGTCGCCCGGATCGTGGCCTGCATGGCCAGCCGGTAGAGCTTGCGATCGGCCTGCGCGCGCGGCCCCTGCACGGCCGGCCCCTTGGAGCGGTTGAGCAACCGGAACTGGATGCCGGCCTGATCGGCGACGCGCGCCATCAGGCCATCGAGCGCATCGATCTCGCGTACCAGGTGGCCCTTGCCCAAACCACCAATGGCGGGGTTGCAGGACATTTCGCCGATGGTGGCAAACCGGTGGGTAAGCAGCGCCGTGCGCGCGCCCAGGCGGGCCGACGCAGCCGCAGCCTCGCAACCGGCATGGCCGCCACCGACGACGATGACGTCAAAGATGTGGGTGAATGGGCCATAGGCTCAGTGACGGTCCGGGGCGAATTGTTGGGATGGCCGTTTGTGCCGAAAGTCAGCGGCCAGGGCAAGCGCCCGTTTCACGTGAAATTCAAGGGCATAGGAGTTGCGCAACCAACTTGCGGGCGGGGACATGATGTTCTTGTTCGACTGCCGCCGAACGTCGTGGAACGATGATCGCCCGAGGTCGAACATGAACTTCGTGTCCCCATCGAACAGCCTCAGACTGGGGACACGAAGTTCATCTTGGGCTCGATTGCCGTCGCCCGCTCTGGACCGGCCCGGCCCAAGATGGACATCATGTCCCCGATCCTGCCTCGAAAACAGCCGGAAACGCCCCTGAAACACCCTCCGGACCCGTTTCCGCCCATCCTCCGACTCGCGGAGGGTCGAATGCGATTGGTTAACATCCTCTTAACGCGACCCTCCGCACCCTCCGGCGTCTTCCGCTGGAATCGGGTCGTCCTCCGTTTCACGTGAAACGGGCCGGTCACTTGCCGATGCAGAAGGCGCTGAACACCCGGTCGAGCACCTCCTCGACATCGACGCGGCCGGTCAGGCGGCCGAGGGACTGGGCGGCCAGGCGCAGGTCTTCGGCGCGCAGTTCGGTTGCGTCGGGCGAGCCGGCGAGGACGGCGGCGAGGGATTGGGCGGTCTCGGTGATGAGGGCGCGCTGACGGGCGGTGATGATCGCGGCCGAGCCGCCGTCGCCGATGCGCTCGCGAGCATGGGCGGTCAGGAGCGCGAGCAGGTCGTCGATGCCCTGGCCGGTCTTGGTGCTGATGGCGGGCGGCCCCGAGGTGGGCGCTGCGCCGGCCAGGTCGGCCTTGCTGCGGACGCGCAACAGGAGCTGGCCAATGCTCGCCAGTTCGGCGGGGGGGTTCGGCACCGGGTCGGTGCTGTCGATCAGCCACAACACGATGTCGGCATCTTCGGCCCGCGCGAAGGTGCGCCGGATGCCCTCCTGCTCGATGGCGCCGCTGGGGTCAGGCCGGATGCCGGCGGTGTCGCTGACGATGACGGGATAGCCGCCGAGGTCCAGCCGCGCCTCGACCACATCGCGCGTGGTGCCTGGCTCGGGCGAGACGATGGCCACGTCGCGGCGGGCCAGCGCGTTCAGCAGGCTCGACTTCCCGGCGTTCGGCGGCCCGGCCAATACAACCTTGAGGCCGTCGCGCAGGATTTCGCCGCGGCGGTTGTCGTTGAGGTGGGCGGTGATTTTGGCTTGAAGTGCCGCAACCCGATGCCGGGACTGGCCGACGGCGTCTGCGGCGACATCCGCCTCGTCGGAGAAGTCGATGGCGGCTTCCATCAGGGCCATGGCCTCGATCAACTCGGTGCGCCAGCCTTCATAGAGAGTGCGCAACTCGCCACCCGCCACTCGCAGCGCCGACTTGCGCTGGGCCTCGGTCTCGGCTGATAGCAGCGCAGCTAGGCCCTCGGCTGATGTGAGGTCGAGCTTGCCATTGTGGAAGGCACGGCGGGTGAATTCGCCGGGCTCGGCGAGGCGGCATCCTGGGATCGAGCCCAGCGCGGCCAACAGTGCCGCCACCACAGCGCGGCCACCGTGGACATGCAACTCAAGCACGTCCTCGCCTGTAAAGCTGGCGGGGGCGGGAAAGAAGAGCGCCAGTCCGTGATCGATGAGCTCGCCGGAGGTTGGGTCTTTGATCTTAACCAGGTGAGCGTGCCTGGGTTCCAAGTGAGCGAGCTGATCAGCCTGAGATCCACGCAACCCCTCACCCCGCCCTCTCCCCACGGGAGAGGGCGGGGTGAGGGGTTGAGCCTTGTGCCGCTCTATCAACCCCAGCGCCTCAATCACAACCTCAACCCGTCCCCCCGATACGCGCACCACGGCGACGCCCGCCACCCCTGGCGCGCTGGAAAGTGCTGATATCGTGTCGCCGTCGCTCATTTTTACTCGCGGGCCTTTTCGCCCCATGGCAGAGAACGGCCATGACCCAGAACCGTCTCGCCGCCGAAACCAGCCCGTACCTGCTGCAGCACAAGGACAACCCGGTCCACTGGTGGGCCTGGGGGCCCGAGGCGCTGGCCGAGGCCAAATCAACGAAAAAGCCGATCCTGCTCTCGATCGGTTACGCGGCTTGCCATTGGTGCCACGTCATGGCGCACGAGAGTTTCGAGGACCCGGCCACCGCCGCCGTCATGAACGAGCTCTATGTGAACATCAAGGTCGATCGCGAGGAGCGGCCCGATATCGACGCCATCTATATGGGCGCTCTGCATGCGCTCGGCGAGCGCGGCGGCTGGCCCCTGACGATGTTCCTCAACTCCGACGCGCTGCCGTTCTGGGGCGGGACCTATTTCCCCAAGGAGGACCGCTACGGCCAGCCGGCATTCCAGAAAGTGCTGCGCGAGATCGCGCGCATCCACCGCGAGGACCCGGCTAAGGTGGTCGGCAACGCCATGGCCATCAAGCGCCAGCTGACCGAGCGCCCGGCCGCTGCGCACAAGGATGCGGCGATCGAGATCTCCAGCGTGCGCGACCTAGCCGAGCACCTGGCCAAGTCGGTCGATCCGGTGCACGGCGGCCTCGCGGGCGCGCCGAAGTTCCCGCAGTTCAGTGTGTTCAATTTCCTCTGGGCGGCGGGCGTGCGTTTCGACAGCGCGGCTTGCCGGGAGGCGGTGCTGGTGACGCTGCGAAACATCTGCCAGGGCGGCATCTACGATCACATCGGCGGCGGCTTTGCACGCTACTCGGTCGACGAGCGCTGGCTGATCCCGCATTTCGAGAAGATGCTCTACGACAATGCGCTGCTGCTGCAACTCTTGACGGAGGCTTGGAAGGAGACGCAGGAGCCGCTGTTTGCTGTGCGCGTTCGCGAAACCGTCGAGTGGCTGCTGCGCGAGATGCGTACGAGGGGTGAGACCCCTTCGCTGAAGGGGTCTGACTCCATTGCCGCGACGAGCAGCGCATTCGGCTCCTCCTACGATGCCGACAGCGAGGGGCATGAAGGCAAGTTCTGCGTCTGGACGCCTGCCGAGATCCACCAGGTTCTGGGCCAGGAAAACGGCGAGCTGGTCTGCCAGTTCTACGACATCACCGAGGCCGGTAATTTCGAGCACGGCGCGTCGAACCCGAACCGACTTGCCAAGCTGGACCTTGAGGACGCCAAAATCGAAGACTGGTTCGCGGACATGCGGCGCAAGCTGTTCGAGCATCGCGTCAAACGCGTGCCCCCTGGCTGGGACGATAAAGTCCTCGCCGACTGGAACGGCCTCACCATCGTCGCGCTGGCCGAGGCCGGCCGAACCTTCGCCCGTTCCGACTGGACCCTGGCCGCCGAACAGGCCTTCGTCTTCATCGCCACCCGCATGGTCGAGAACGGCCGCCTCTGGCACTCGTATCGTGCCGGCCAACTGCGCGGCCCCGGCACGGCGTCCGACTACGCCAACATGATATCAGCAGCCATCGCCTTGCACCAGGTAACGGGGCGGGCGGACTACCTCGCGACCGCCCTCCAATGGACGGACACCTTCCACCGCCACTTCTGGATCGAGGCCCGCGGCGGCTACGCCTCCTCCGCCGACGACACCACCGACGTCATCGCCCGCCTGGAAACCGCCCACGACGACGCCACCCCCAACGCCAACGCCGTGATGGCCGCCAACCTGGTCCGCCTCCACACCCTCACCGGCGACGACGCCCACCACAAGGCCGCCGCCGCCACCCTGCGCGCCTTCATCCCCGACGTCGCCGCCCGCGCCATCGGCCACACCGGCTTGCTCGCCGATGTGCTGGAACTGCATGCGCCCATGCAGGTGGTGATCGTAGATCCCGCTGGCGCCCACGGGAGGTCCGAATTGAACGCCGTCCTTGCCAGCCTCAGCCTCCCCGGCGCGATACAGTCGACCTTCGCTGATACAACCCATCTGCCGCAGACCTCGCCCCTCACCGGCAAGACCGCCGTGGACGGCAAGCCTACGGCCTATATTTGCGTCGGCGGGACGTGCTCGGCGCCGGTGACGGATGCGGGGGAGTTGCGTGGAGTGTTGGAAACGCAAAGGCGCATTGCGTAGGGACGAGCCGCGTCCACCCTTCAACAACGCCCTCACTGCACGAGAGCGGGCGCAACCCGCTCCTACGTCCGTTCCTTGACACCCGCCCCCAACCCGCCTACCTAACTCCCAATTCCGACGGCCCAACATCTGAGCCGCCGTCCTGCACATGGCCGACCCTAGGGTCCACCCGGGAGGCAGGACAGCCAACACCCGACAGCGCGATGCGCCCTCGGGTGCGTTTTTGCTTTGTCTGCCTGCAACCAACCGGCCCAACCGACCCATGTTCGAATCCCTCTCCGACCGCCTTTCCACCGTGTTCACGCGCCTGACCGGGCGCGGGTCGCTGACGGAAGCGGACGTCACCGACGCCATGCGCGAAGTGCGCCGGGCGCTGCTCGAGGCGGATGTGGCGCTCGATGTGGTGCGCTCATTCACCGACAAGGTGCGCGCCAAGGCGATCGGCCAGGCGGTGCTGAAATCGGTCACGCCCGGCCAGCTGGTGGTCAAGATCGTCCATGACGAGCTGGTGGCCATGCTCGGTTCGGACGCGCAGCCGATCTCGCTTGCCGCGACGCCGCCGGTCGCCATCCTGATGGTCGGCCTGCAGGGCTCGGGCAAGACCACCACATCGGCCAAGATCGGCCGGCGCCTGCAGGAGCGGGACCGCAAGAAGGTTCTGATGGCCTCGCTCGATACGCGGCGCCCGGCTGCGCAGGAGCAGTTGCGCGTGCTCGGCGAGCAGACGGGTGTGGCCACACTCCCGATCGTCGCCGGCGAGACGCCGACACAGATCGCGACCCGCGCCATGTACGCCGGCAAGCTTGGCGGCTACGACGTGGTGATCCTCGATACCGCTGGCCGCATCCATATCGATGAAGAGCTGATGGCCGAGACGGCGGAAATCCGCGATCTCACCAATCCGCACGAGACGCTGCTGGTCGCCGACGCGCTGACCGGCCAGGACGCCGTCAATCTCGCCAAGAACTTCAACGACAAAGTCGGCATCACCGGCATCGTGCTGACGCGCGTCGATGGCGACGGGCGCGGCGGCGCGGCGCTCTCGATGCGCGCGGTCACGGGCAAGCCGATCAAGCTGATCGGCACCGGCGAGAAGTGGGACGCGCTGGACGAGTTCGATCCGCAGCGCATCGCCGGCCGCATCCTGGGCATGGGCGACGTGGTGGCGCTGGTCGACAAGGCCATGCAGACCATCGACCTCACCAAGGCGCAAGGCATTGCCGAGAAGATGCGCAAGGGCGTCTTCGATCTGGAGGATCTGTCGGATCAGCTCGCCCAAGTCGAGAAGATGGGCGGTATCGGCTCGGTGATGGGCATGATGCCCGGCATGGGCAAGATGAAGGACCAGGCCGCAGCGGCCGGGTTCAACGAGAAGATGATCAAGCGCCAGAAGGCGATGATCTCCTCCATGACACCGCAAGAGCGGCGCAACCCCAAGGTGATCGACGGCAAGCGCAAGCGGCGCATTGCGGCGGGATCGGGCACATCAGCGGAGGAGATCAACAAGCTCCTCAAGCAGCACCGCCAGATGGCCGACATGATGAAGATGATGTCCCAGAAAAAGGGCATGATGGGGAAAATGATGGGCGGCCTGATGGGTGCGCCCAGCCGGTATGAGTGGCATGCCCAGCGAGGCCGAGATGGCTCGCATGCAGGCGGAGTTGGCGCAGCTCGATCCGAAGGCGCTGGAGCAGCTGTCGCCGGAACTGCGCGACATGGTGGCCAGCGCCACGCCGTCGCCGGGCAAGGCCGCGCAGGCGCAGCTGCCGAAGGGGTTGCCGCCGGGGTTGGGCGGGTTGCCTGGCCTGGGTGGCGGGAAGCTGCCGGGGTTGCCCGGCTTGGGCGGGATGCGCTTGCCGGGACTTCCCGGACTGCCGGGGAAGAAGAAATGACGATGACCCGGCAACATCCAATGGCCGGCCGAGGTCCCTCCTCTCCCCCAACGCTCTTCCGTGTTGGGGGAGAGGAGACCGGGCCTCGCAGCGCGTTTCAGCGCAAGAGCTGCCCGGTCGGTGAGGGGCAGCAACGTGCGCGGACCTTTTCGCCACCTCGCCGGAGCAAGCGGCTGCCCCTCACCTGTCGCTGTTTCCTCAGCGCTGACGCGCTTCGGGCGACATCCTCTCCCCTCGCAAAGAGGCGATGGGAGAGGAGAAGAGGGGCCTGCGGCTAATGATCCCGATCCTCGAAACCGAGCGGCTGCGACTGCGCGAATGGCGCCTGAGCGACTACGAGCCGTTCGCCATGTTCAACGCCGTGGAGGCCACCGCCAAATACGTCGGCGGCGTCATGAACCGCACGCAGTCGTGGCACGACTTGGCTCAGCTGATCGGCCAATGGACCTTGCGCGGCTACGGCATCTGGGCGCTGGAGGAGAAGGCGTCAGGCGCACTCGTCGGCTATACCGGGCCCTGGCATCCCGTCGATTGGCCCGAGCCGGAACTGGCCTGGGGCCTGATGGCCGGGGCGCAGGGCAAGGGCTTCGCCTTCGAGGGCGCCACCCGCGCGCGAGAACACATCGCGTCGGCCTGGGGCTTCAATCCAACGGTCAGCTTCATCCATCCCGACAACGCCCCCTCGAGGCGGCTGGCCGAGCGTCTGGGCGCGCGCGTAACGGGCGATTGCCAAATCTACCGCAGCCCGGATTTGGTCTACCGCCATCCGAAGGTGGGCGCATGACCCTCGCACCGTCACCCCGGCGCAGGCCGGGGCCTGCCCAAGCATCGGCACTCACCAACCCTTCAACTCGGACAGGCCCCGGCCTGCGCCGGGGTGACGAACCGTCCTTTGACTAATTAATCCCAACCAAACCCAACGGAGCCTACCACATGCCCCTGAAAATCCGCCTTTCCCGCGCCGGCGCCAAGAAGCGTCCGTATTACCACATCGTGATCGCCGAGGATCACTCCCCGCGCGATGGCAAGTTCATCGAGCGCGTCGGCCATTTCAACCCGATCCTGCCGAGCGAGCATGCCGAGCGCATCAAGATCGACGCCGAGCGCTGCAAGCATTGGCTGTCGGTCGGTGCTCAGCCGACGGATCGTGTCGCGCGCTTCCTGGACGCTGCCGGCCTGATGAAGCGCAAGGTCAAGCACAACCCCGAGAAGCTGAAGCCGCGCAAGAAGACGGTGGAGCGGATGGCTGCCGCCGAGAAGGTCAAAGCTGATCTCGCGGCCAAGGCTGCCGCCGAAGCGCCGGCGGCGACGTAAGGCGCGGTTCTACTCCTCTCCCCCGCTTTTCGCGGGGGAGAGGACGTCGCCCGAGGCGAAGCCGAGGAACCAGCGACAGGTGAGGGGCAGATGCTTGCTCCGTTCAGGTGGCAATAGGTGGGGTAAGCTCCTGCCCCTCACCGACCGCGTGGCTCTTGGCTCCCAAGAGGTCGCCTGCGAGACGCGGTCTCCTCTCCCCCAATGCGAAGAGGCGTTGCGGGAGAGGAGAGTTCCGCACGTGTTGGGCGAACTTTCACATGACCAAACGCATCCTCCTCGGCCGCATCGGCGCTCCGCATGGCCTCAAGGGCGAGGTGGTGGTGCAGTCGTTCGCGGCCGAGCCGCTGGACCTCAAGGCCTATGGTCCGCTCACGGATGAAAATGGTGTCAAGCAGGTCCACATCAAGTCCCTGCGCGTGGCCGGCAAGGGGCTGATCGCGCGCCTCAAGGATGTCGAGGACCGCACCGCGGCCGAGGCCCTGCGGGGGACGGAACTCTACGTCGAGCGCGCCAGGCTGAAAAAGCCCAAGCCGGACGAATTCTACCTCGCCGATCTGATCGGACTTGCGGCGCTTACACCCGATGGCACAGCGATCGGGACGGTTGTCGACGTGCCCAACTATGGCGCGGGCGATCTCCTGGAGATCAAGCCCGTCGCAGGTGGCGAAACACTGCTGGTGCTGTTCACCAAGGAGTTCGTGCCGACGGTGGACATCGCGGCCGGTAAGGTCGAGGTGGTGATGCCCGTGTTAGTCGAGGCGGGGACGGACGAAGAGGAATAAACGGGGACAGTTTACTTATATCGCATCGGATGCAACGCCGTTCGAACGTCGGAGCATGCGATATAAGTAAACTGTCCCCGTTTATTCCGAACTACCAGCTCGTGATTTGAGCGCCCGCCAGCACCGGGCCGCCGTCGCTGGATTGCAGGAACACCGCGCAACCGTCGCTGCCGCCTTTGGTCAGATCCGCCTTGGCGATCTTGATGGTCTGGGCCTTGCCGGTCCAGGCGCCCAGCGACCTGAGTTCTCGCACCACGTGATAGTAGGTGACCTTGGACCCGCCATTCTCGCCGCGGCCGATTTTCACGTCTGCCGAACTCTTGAAGTCGGCCAGAATCACCTTGGCGTTGGCGATGTCCAAACCAGCCGGAGCGTCGCCAATCTCGACCGTCAGACCATCGGCGCTGGGCACCAGTTTCAGCGCCACCTGTTTGTCCTGCAGCGCCGCCTTGGTCCGCGCGACCGCCTCCTCGATGCTGCCCGGTTCGCTGCCGACGGCGTGCGCCAAACCGTTCACCACCACTTGCGGCGTATACACCTGACCATCGCCGCGGGCGCGGGCATAGCTGCGCTGGCGCTCGGTGAACGCGTGCTGGGCAAAGGTGTCCTTCCAGCCCAGGTAATCCCAATAGTCGACCGGCATCGACAGCACGATCAGATCGTCGCGGGTCTTGATCAGCTCGCCGGCGACGCGGTCGGCGGCTGGGCAGGACGAGCAGCCCTGGCTGGTAAAGAGTTCAATGACGGTGCCGCCGGATACGGCGTCCGCCGCGCTGACGGGAGTGGAAGCGGACACCAGAGCGACAGCGCCAATGGCTGCCAAGCTCAGGGAGTGCAGGAAGTTGCTCACGTCAAAACCTCGCCCAGTTCAGGTACCCGGGTGGCGGTCGATCATGATCGTCACCCTATCTCGAGCAAGAGTTTGCGCCGAATACTTGAAATTGCGAGTCACGTTCGGGTGACGTGTGGACGATGGGGGGTGCGCGCCGCCTCCATCGGCCCTCGGGTCACGCCAGATCACGCGGCCGCGAGCCGGCGCAGCACGTAGGGCAGGATGCCGCCGTTGCGGAAGTAGTCCAGCTCGTCGAGCGTATCGATGCGGCAGAGCACCGGGATTTTGCTGATGGCCCCGCTGCCGCTTGAAATCTCGACGGTGAGCTTCAGCCGCGGTTCGAGCTTGGTGAGGCCCGAGATGTTCACGATTTCGCTACCGGTGAGACCCAGGTCCTTCCAGCTAGTGCCCGGCTCGAAGGTGAGCGGCAGCACGCCCATGCCGATCAGGTTGGAGCGGTGGATGCGCTCGAAGCTTTCAGCGATGACGGCGCGGATACCCAACAAGCGCGTGCCCTTGGCCGCCCAGTCGCGGCTGGAGCCGGTGCCATACTCCTTGCCGGCGAACACCACCAGCGGCACGCCCTCGGTCTGGTAGCGCATGGCCGCCTCGTAGATCGAGAGCCGGTCGCCTGAGGGCTGATGCAACGTCACGCCGCCCTCGACGCCCTTGACCATCTGGTTCTTGATGCGGATGTTGGCGAAGGTGCCGCGCATCATGATCTCGTGATTGCCGCGGCGCGCGCCGTAGGAGTTGAAGTCCACCGGGCGCACTTGATGCTCGATCAGGTACTCGCCGGCGGGACCGGACCGGGCGATGTCGCCGGCAGGTGAAATGTGGTCGGTGGTGATGCTGTCGCCGAACAGGCCGAGCACGCGGGCGTTGACGACATCGGTAACCGGGATCGGCTGCTTCGGCAGTCCATCGAAGTAGGGCGGCAAGGCAACGTAGGTGGAGCCGGCACGCCAGGGGTAGGTGAGGCTCGGTTTGCCGCCGATCTTCTGCCAACGCTCGTCGCCCTTGAAGACGTCGCCATAGCGGGAGGCGAACATGGCTGGCGTGACGCAGGTGCGCACGACCTCGGCGATCTCGGCCGAGGTCGGCCAGATGTCTTTGAGATAGACCGGCTTGCCGTCGTTCCCCATGCCAATGTCGTTCTTGGTCAGATCCACCAGCAGCGAGCCGGCAATCGCATAGGCGACCACCAGCGGCGGCGAGGCGAGGTAGTTGGCCTTCACGTCCGGGTTAACCCGGCCCTCGAAGTTGCGGTTGCCCGACAGCACTGCAGCGGCGACGATATCGTTGTCGCGGATCGACTTCGAAATTGGCTCGGGAAGCGGTCCGGAATTGCCAATGCAGGTGGTGCAGCCATATCCCGTCAGATTGAATCCCAGCGCGTCCAGGTCCGCTTGCAGACCGGACTTGGTGAGATAGTCCGTCACCACCTGGCTGCCCGGGGCGAGCGAGGTCTTCACCCACGGTTGCACGGTGAGGCCCTTTGCGCGCGCATTGCGGGCCAGCAATCCCGCGGCGATCAGCACCGACGGGTTGGACGTGTTGGTGCAGGACGTGATGGCGGCGATCACGACGTCGCCATGGCCCAGCATATGGTCGCGGCCCTCGACCGGGAACGGCTTCATGGCCTCGCCCGGCTTGCCGAATTCGCCTTCGAGCGCCTTTTCGAAGCCAGCCGCAACCCCCTTCAACGCCACGCGATCCTGCGGCCGCTTGGGGCCGGCGAGCGACGGCTCGACGCTCGACAAGTCCAGATCCAAGGTCGCGGTGAAGATCGGATCGGCCATGCCCGGCACGCGGAACATGCCCTGCGCCTTGGCGTAAGCCTCGACCAGCGCCAGCGTGGCGGCAGTCCGGCCGGTGGCCTTGAGGTATTTCAGCGTATCGCCGTCAACAGGGAAGAACCCGCAGGTCGCCCCGTATTCCGGTGCCATATTGGCGATGGTGGCGCGGTCCTCCAGCGACAGATGATCCAGGCCGGGCCCGTAGAACTCAACGAACTTTCCGACCACGCCCTTCTTGCGCAGCATCTGCGTCACGGTCAGCACCAGATCGGTCGCCGTAATGCCCTCGGCCATCGCGCCGGTAAGCTTCATACCGACCACTTCGGGGATCAGCATGGAGACGGGCTGGCCGAGCATGGCCGCCTCGGCCTCGATACCGCCGACGCCCCAGCCAAGCACGGCCAAGCCATTGACCATGGTGGTATGGCTGTCGGTGCCGACGCAGGTATCGGGGAAGGCCTGGGTCACGCCACCGATCGTCTTGGTCCAGACCGTCTGCGCCAGGTATTCCAGGTTCACCTGATGGCAGATGCCCGTGCCCGGCGGCACGACGCGGAAGTTGTCGAAGGCCGAGGCGCCCCAGCGCAGGAACTCGTAGCGCTCGCCGTTGCGAGCGTACTCCATCTCGACGTTGCGCTTGAATGAGTCCGCGCCGCCGAAATAATCGACCATCACCGAATGGTCGATGACCAGGTCCACCGGCACCAGCGGATTGATCTGGCGCGCGTCGCCGCCGAGCGCGACCATGGCGTCGCGCATCGCGGCCAAGTCCACCACGGCCGGAACGCCGGTAAAATCCTGCATCAGCACGCGGGCGGGGCGGTAGGCGATCTCGCGCTCCGAGGTCTTGTCGGTCAGCCACTTGACCATGGCGCGGATGTCGTCGGCCGAAACGGTCTTGCCGTCCTCGTGGCGTAGCAGGTTCTCGGTGAGGACCTTCAGCGAGACCGGCAACCGCGAAATCCCCGCGAGACCGTTCATTTCGGCGAACTGCAGATCGAAAATCTCGTAGGTCTTGTCGCCAACCACCAGATTGCGGCGGCAACGGAAGCTGTCGGGATGGGGGGTGGTGCTCATGTCTTGGCCTCGCGCTAATGGCGGCTTGTGATGGGGTGAGGTCATATATAGAGCATTGGAGCGGGTGGCAAAGCGCGGAGTTTTGCAGCGCACCATTTGCCCCCGATTCTCCTTTTGAGGCTCCGGCCCGCTGATGCAACTCGTTGTCGACAGTCTGACGGTCAGCCGTGGCGAGCGCCGCGTGCTTGACGGCCTGTCGGCCAGGCTCGCGCCGGGCGAAGGTTTGCTGCTGACTGGGCCGAACGGAGCGGGCAAGACCACCCTGTTGCGCACTATCGCCGGGTTCCTGCGGCCGGACGCGGGATCGGTGCGGCTGGAGGGGGCCGAAGAGCCGGCCGAGGTCGGTATCCACTGCCACATGATCGGCCACCAGAACGGTATCAAGCCCCGCCTGACGGTGGCGGAGAACCTGACGTTCTGGGCGCGTTATCTCAGCGGCGGCGCAGCTGGCGTCGAGGCAGCGCTGCAGCGCCTGGACCTCGCCGAAATCGACGATCTTCCTGCCGGCTGCCTGTCCGCCGGCCAGAAGCGCCGGCTTGGACTTGCCCGGCTGCTGGTGGCCAAGCGCCCGCTCTGGCTGCTCGACGAGCCGACCGTGTCGCTGGACGCGGCGTCCACGGAGGTCCTGGCGGCGGTGGTAGCGGAACACATCCGGGATGGCGGCATGGCGATTGCGGCCACGCACATACCCCTCGGCATCGCGGCCATGCGGGAACTGAAGCTGGCTGTTTCAGCGGGGAATGCAAAGTGACGCTCCAGAACGCTCGGCCCACGCTCGTTGACCACGCAACACTGTCGTCATCCCGGCGCAGGCGCATAGTCGCGACAACAAGCACGGTGCTGTCTTCCTTCTCCCCCATTTTTGGGGGAGAAGGTGGCCCCCCGAGTGCGCAGCATGAGGGAAATGGGCCGGATGAGGGGCAGCCGCTTGCTCCGTCGCTGCGCTACGAAGACCCGAGCAATCCGCTGCCCCTCACTGACCGCGTGGCTCTTGGCTCCCAGAAGGTCGCCTTCGAGACGCGGTCTCCTCTCCCCCTGAAGCAGGGGGAGAGGGCAAAAAGACCGCGCTTTGCGGTGCCCGCATGACCCGCGCCTTCCGCGACCTACTCGCCCGCGACGTCCGGCTTGCGCTACGTGAAGGCGGGGCCATCGGCACGGCGCTCGGCTTCTATCTCATGGTGGTCGCGATCCTGCCGCTGGGGCTGGGGCCGGACCTGAACCTATTGTCGCGCATTGCGCCCGGCGTGCTGTGGATCGCGCTGCTACTTTCCGCCCTATTGTCGTCCGACCGGATTTTCCATGCCGATCATGAGGATGGCACCTTGGAAGCGCTCGCCCTAGGTCCGCTGCCGTTGGAGCTGGTAGCCGTCGCCAAGGCCTCGGCGCATTGGCTGACCACGGCGCTGCCGCTGGCGTTGCTGGCTCCGCTGCTCGGCCTCATGCTCAACCTGGAGGCCACTGCCTATCTGCCGCTGGTCGGCACCATGCTGGTCGGCACGCCGGCGATCAGCTTCATCGGTTCGATCGGGGCGGCGCTCACCCTCGGGCTCGGGCGCGGCGGGCTCTTGCTGTCGCTGCTGGTGTTGCCGCTGTTCATTCCGGTGCTGGTGTTTGGCGTGAGCACTGTGTCTGCCATCGTCAGCGGGCCGGGCAGTTTTGTCAGCCCGTTGCTGATCCTGGCGGCCTTCAGCGTCGCGTCGGTGGTGCTGGCTCCACTTGCGACGGCGGCGGCGTTGCGGTTGCAGATGTAGGTTCGGTGTCAGGACCTTATTGCTCGCAAGTTCCCGACAACGAATTCTACCGAATTCGTCGTCTGTGCTGCAGAATAATAGTATATGAGAAAATATATTACTAGATTTTGAAGTATTTCTCGCATATACTCTGCGACATCTTTCCCCGCTGTGGGGCGTGTCGACCGTCGGACATGTGGGGAAGGACGGCGGTGGCCGAACCTTTCCGGGTCTGACGCTCCGGATTGGGAGGACAGCTACGACAGCGGCACGTGCGCCCAGGTCCCCAACGGACCTTTGTGGCGAGGGCGAATGTTGCATAGGTTCCGGTTTTTCGGGCTCCGGCTCGACGACCAGAACTGAAAAGTCGCAGTAGTGAAAAATCCCCGCAGCCTGGGCGCCGGAAGGCCGCTTTTTTTACTACCACTTCGCGGCCTTCCGGTGCCTGCGCTCCCAGTCATGACCTCGGCGGATATCCGCGCGGGGGCGATGCCGTTTGAGGCAAAGGATATGGGACTGACCGGCACTGGGACTCAAAATCACGCTCCCGCCACAGCGTTGGACTTTTGTGCTCCAGCAGTCGTTAGCGTTGCGTGCCTCGATTGGACCGCCTAGAGAACCCGCCATGAACGTCCTCATGCTCCCCTACCGCGCCCTCGACAGCCTGTCGCGCTATGTGACGCCGGCGCGCTTCATGGCCTTTTCGGGCCTCGTGCTGCCCTGGCTCTGGGTGCTGGCCGGGCTGCTGGCCGCCATTGGACTTTACCGGGGTATCCTGGCCTCGCCGGGCGACTACCAGCAGGGCGAAACGGTGCGCATCATGTACATCCATGTGCCTGCCGCCTGGCTGGCCATGATGGCCTACACCTTCATCGCCATCTCGAGCATCGGCGGCCTGATCTTCCGCAATCCACTGGCGGACGTTTCGGCCAAGGTCGCCGCCCCGATCGGCGCGGCCTTTACGCTGCAGGCGTTGGTCACTGGCGCGATCTGGGGCAAGCCGACCTGGGGTACCTATTGGGCCTGGGATGCGCGGCTGACCTCGTTCCTGATCCTGTTCCTGCTCTATCTAGGGCTGATAGCGCTCTGGAATTCCATCGAGGACCAGACGAAGGCGGGACGGGCGGCGGCGATTCTGGCCATCGTCGGTTCGGTGAACATCCCGATCATCCATTTCTCGGTGGAATGGTGGAACACGCTGCATCAGGGCGCGAGCGTGTTCCGCACCGATGGGCCCAAGATCGCGCCGGTGTTTCTGTGGACGCTGCTGATCATGGCCGTGGCGTTCACATCGCTGTTTTTCGCGCTACACCTGACGGCCATGCGCAGCGAAATCCTGCGCCGCCGTGTGGCCGGCATGCGGGCGCGGCGCGCCGAGGCCGCAGTCGGGCCGAGCGAAGCGGCAACCCAGGGACAGCCCACATGACCGATACCGCCACCGAGATCTACTTCGTCTGGGCCGCCTATATCGCAGCGGTACTGATCGTTACTGCGATCATTCTTTATACCCTCTATGAAGCGCGCGCTCAGAGCCGCGCATTGGCCGACTTGGAGGCCAAGGGGATTCGGCGACCGTCCGCCGGTAGTGTCACCACGGGAACAGCCTCATGAGCGAGATCAAAACTGCGGCGGTTGATGTCGCTGCGCCGAAGGGATTTTCCGTCATTGCGGTGTTGCCGGTGGCCCTGTTCGGGCTGCTGGCGCTGGGTTTCCTCTATTCGCTGTTCCGTGCCGATCCCAACGCGCTGCCGTCGGCGCTGATCGGCAAGCCGGCGCCGCAGTTCGCGCTGCCGGCCATTCCGGGCGTGATGCGCAATGGCGTGGCCGTGCCCGGATTTTCCACCGCCGATCTGGTTGGCGGCAAGGTCTCGATCGTCAACGTCTGGGCGTCGTGGTGCATCCCGTGCCGCGAGGAGCAGCCGTTGCTGGGTTTGGTCGCCAGCCGCTTGAAGGTGCCGCTCTATGGCATCAACCAGAAGGATGGGGCGGCCAATGCCACGCAATTCCTGCAGCAACTCGGCAATCCCTTCGAGAAGATCGGCGCCGACAGCAACGGCCGCACGTCGATTGACTGGGGTGTGTACGGCGTGCCTGAGACCTATGTGGTCGATGGAGCGGGCAAGATCGTCTACAAGTACATCGGTCCGTTGACGGAGCAAGCCATCGAGGCGGACTTACGCCCCGCCGTCGAGCGCGCCAAGTCGGGCGGCGGCTGACGCTATCGCAGATTGCAACCCCGTCCGGAAATGAGACGCCGGTTAAGATAATTTTAAGCCGGTTCCCGCAAAGTCCCTTTCAAGCAAGCACGCGACGTCGTGCGTCGACCCGACCGGCTCCTGGCGATCCGGCACCTTGAAGAGGACACTTCCATGTTCAATCTGCGCGCCGCCCTGTTGGGCCTGGCATTGCTGGCTGCCGGCACCGTTCCGGCCGCCGCTGCCGATCTCGGCGACCTGCGCGAGTCGTCCGACTCGTTCGACGTCTCCAGCAACGCCCGCTTCTACCTGCGCGGCGATGCATCGTATGCCTGGTACCGCAATCCCTCCATGACCGAGACCGGCCTGTCGCTGACCGATACCAGCGTTGGCAAGAGCTGGGTCTACGGCGGCGGCTTCGGCATGTATCTGTCGCCCAACTGGCGCGCCGACTTGACCATCGAGCACCGCAACGAAGCTGCGGCCCATGGCTACCTCACGGTCGAAGGCGACGACCAGCTGACCGGCACGCGCGATTTCAGCATCAGCAGCAACGTCGTGCTGGCCAACCTCTACTATGACTTCTCGGGCCGCGCCGGCTTCAACCCCTATGTCGGCGTCGGCCTCGGCTGGTCGTCGAACCACACCAACAATGGCACAGCGACGGACGTTTGCGGCTGCATCAGCAATATCGCAGGCGCCGACCAGTCCAACTTCGCCTGGGCCCTGATGGCCGGCTTCACCCGCGAGCTGGATCGCGGCTTCAGCCTCGACGCCGGCTACCGTCTGATCAACATCGGCAAGGCCCATACCGGCGATCTCATCCACGAGGACGGCACCAGCATTCCCGACACCGATCCGGCCACCAGCGACCTCTACGCCAACGAGATCCGCGTCGGCCTGCGCTACGACATCTACTAAGGCTTGACAGGGTTGGACCGAAAAATCGGTATCCGAGCCTCAACCGGGCGGTCCAGCAATGGGCCGCCCGTTTGCTATGAGACGGCCATGGCCTGTAACCGGAGCCGGGCAATCTTGTGCACCTGGTCCAGCGCCTCACGGAACTCGGCAGCCTTGCCATTGCTGGCACGGCGCTCGAAGGCGGCGAGAATATCGGCGCGCTGCAGGCCGCGCACGGCGATGATGAAGGGAAAGCCGAAACTGGCGTTATAGGCGGCGTTCAACTCCTGGAAGCGGGCAAATTCCTCGGGAATGCACTGGTCCAGCCGGGCCGAGGCCTGCTCGGCGCGTGACTCGGCAGTGAGGTTGCCGGCAATGGCGAGCTTGCCGGCGAGTTCCGGATGGGCGCGCAGCAATGCCAGTTGGCGATCCGGACCGGCCGCCTCGACAATGGCGGCCATGCTGGCGGCGAGACCACCGGGCGTATCGTCGGACTCCGACAGTCCGGCTGCATACAATTGCTCGGCAACCCAAGACGAATGCTCGTAAATGCCGCCAAACCGTGATATAAAATCCTGGCGACTGAGTATTGACGGTAGCGGGTCGAGCAAATGGGGCATGAGTGCTGTTCTTTCGAAGTTGGCGACCTGATAGGCCAGCATACTCATAGCATCTTCGCCGCCGCGAACTCTTTTTGCTGCCGTTTCTTGTGCTGTCGCGCGGATTTATCCCTCGCGTGACGCTCGCCAAAACCAGAGCAAGAGCGGCTGCCAAATCCTCGCTCCCCGGGCCATTCGCCGATTGGTTTGCGGGTCGTGGCTGGCAGCCGCGCGCCCATCAATTGGCCCTGGTCGAGGCCGCCGCGTCGCGCCGGTCGACATTGTTAATTGCCCCGACCGGAGCGGGCAAGACGCTGGCCGGCTTCCTGCCGAGCCTGATCGATCTCGCCGCCCGTCCGGCCAACGAGCCCCGTCTGCACACGCTCTATATCTCGCCGCTGAAAGCCCTGGCGGTGGATGTGCAACGCAATCTGCTGACGCCCGTCGACGAGATGGGCCTGGGTATCCGCATCGAGACCCGCACCGGCGACACACCGGCAGGGCGGCGCCAACGCCAGCGCATGATCCCGCCCGATATCCTGCTCACCACGCCCGAACAGATCGCCTTGCTGATCTCGCATACCGACGCGCCGCGTCTGTTCGGCAGCCTGCGGTCCATCGTCCTCGACGAACTGCATGCGCTGGTGCTGTCCAAGCGCGGCGACCTGCTCTCGCTCGGGCTACAGCGGCTGCTGGCGCTATCGCCGAACGCCACCGTTACGGGCCTGTCGGCGACGGTGGCGCGGCCTTCGGAACTGCAGGCCTATATCCTGCCGCAGCGTCCTGAGCTGGCGGTCACGCGCCTCGCCGACAAAGTGGTGCTGAAGGGCGGGGCGGCTCCAGTCATTCGCATCATGGGCGCTGGCGACGATATTCCGTGGGCGGGACATTCGGCCCGGCATGCCTACGACGGCATCTATGCCGAGATCGGCCACCATCGCCTGACGCTGATCTTCGTCAACACCCGATCGCAAGCTGAGATGGTGTTCCAGGCGCTCTGGCGCATGAACGAGGACAACCATCCGATTGCGCTGCATCACGGCTCGCTGGATGTCGGCCAGCGCCGCAAGGTGGAAGCGGCCATGGCGGCGGGACGGCTGCGGGCGGTGGTGGCGACCTCGACGCTGGACCTCGGCATCGACTGGGGCGATGTGGATCTGGTCATCCATGTCGGCGCGCCCAAGGGGGCGAGCCGGCTGGCGCAGCGTATCGGCCGCTCCAACCACCGGCTGGACGAGCCATCGCAGGCCATCCTGGTGCCGGCCAACCGGTTCGAGGCCATGGAATGCCAGGCTGCGCTCGATGCCGCCGCAGTTGGCGCACAGGATACACCGCCGATACGGCCGGGCGGGCTGGACGTTCTGGCGCAACACATCATGGGCACAGCCTGCGCCGGACCGTTCTGGCCTGACGAACTGTTCGCGCAGGTGCGCGGGGCCTCGCCCTATGCCGCCCTGACGCGCGATCAGTTCGACCGCACGGTGGATTTCGTCTCCACCGGCGGCTACGCGCTGCGCGTCTACGACCGCTATGCCCGCCTGAAACCCATGGAGGACGGCCGCTTTCGCCTCGCCCACCCCAACCTTGCCCAGCAATACCGCCTCAACGTCGGCACCATCGTCGAGATGCCGATGCTAAAGGTACGGATGATCGGCTCCAAGAGCAAATTCCTGCTGCGACGCAAGCCTGGTGAAGCGGGGGCGATGATGGGCGGCAGGTATCTCGGCGAAATCGAGGAGAGCTTCATCGAGCAGCTCGCGCCCGGCGATACCTTCGTGTTCGCGGGTCACGTCCTGCGCTTCGAGGCTTTGCGCGAAAGCGAGGCGTTCGTCACCCGCGCCGAAGGGCTGGACGCCAAGGTGCCGGCCTATGCCGGCGGCAAGTTTCCGCTGTCGACCTACCTCGCCGAGCGCGTCCGCGACATGCTGGCCAACCCGAAGGATTGGAAGCGCCTGCCCGCTCCCGTCGGCGACTGGCTGCATATCCAGAAGAAGCGGTCGGTCATTCCCAAGGCCGATCAGGTGCTGGTCGAGACCTTCCCGCGCGGCAACCGGTTCTTCATGGTCTGCTATCCGTTCGAAGGCCGGCTGGCGCATCAGACGCTTGGCATGCTGCTGACGCGCCGGCTGGAACGGGCACGCGCCCGTCCGATGGGGTTCGTCGCCAGCGAATACGCGCTCGCCATCTGGGGCCTGGAGGATTTGAGCGCCATGATCGCCGACGGCCGGCTCGATATCGGCCAGCTGTTCGAGGAGGACATGCTGGGCGACGATCTCGACGCCTGGCTCGCCTCGTCGAACCTGATGCGGCGGACGTTCCGCTTCTGCGCCGTGATAGCTGGTCTGATCGAGCGGCGCTTTCCGGGCAAGGAGAAGAGCGGCCGACAGGTCACGGTCTCGTCGGACCTGATCTACAACGTGCTGCGCGAGCACGAGCCGAACCACATCCTGCTGGAGGCGGCCTGGCAGGATGCGGCAACCGGCCTGTTGGACATCGGGCGGCTGGGCATGTTCCTGACACGGGCAAAGGGGCACATGCTGCACCGGGCGCTGCCGCGCGTCTCGCCGCTGGCGGTGCCGGTGCTGCTCGACATCGGCCGTGAGTCGGTACCGGGCGAAGCGGCCGAAAGCCTGTTGCGCGAGAGCGCCGAGGATTTGATCGCGGAGGCGATGCGACTTGGCTGAGGTATTGGCGAGGGACTTGAGTTTCGACAGCTGGCAAATCGCGCTCGGCGGCTTGGCGCTGACGGCCGATCATGCAGGTGTGCTGATGATCGACGACGACCAGACGTTAGTGGTCGCCGATCTGCACCTGGAAAAAGGCACGGCACGGGCGCGGCATCGCTCGTTCCTGCCGCCCTACGATACGCGATCCACGCTGGCCCGATTGGGACGCACCATCGACCGGCTGCGGCCGCGGCGCGTGATCGCGCTTGGCGACAGTTTCCACGATGTCGGCGGTTGCGAACGGCTGAACCCGGAGGATCGAGAGACGCTGGCAGGCCTGCAGCGCGGCCGCGAGTGGATCTGGATTTCCGGCAATCACGATCCAGTGCTGCCTGACGAGTTAGGCGGCGAGCGCTGCGCAACCTGGTCGCTCAGTGAGCTGACCTTGCGGCATGAGCCGACGCCGTCGGGCGCATTCGAGATTGCCGGCCACCTTCACCCATGCGCCCGGGTGGCCCGCGGCGGCCACGTCCAGCGGCGACCGTGCTTTGTCGCCAGCGAAGCCAGGCTGCTGTTGCCGGCATTCGGTGCGTACACGGGCGGATTGAATGTGCTGGACGCAGCGATCGCCAATCTGTTCGGTGGCGAGCGGGCCGTCGCGGTGCTTGGGCGGAGCGGGATCTATCCCGTCTCCACCCGGCAATTGTGCGCTGATGTTTAGGCGACTCTCAGCCATAAGCGCGGCAGCTACTTGCGGCACTGTTCGGGCGGAGACCCCGCAGTACCGTCACCCCGGCGTAGGCCGGGGCCTGCCCGAGGCGATCGTAAGCTGCGCCGGTGCAATACGAAAAGGCGTGTCTTACCTGCAGCTTGGACAGGTCCCGGCCTTCGCCGGGGTGACGGGTTGGGATTTGGCATGTGAAGGGGCCGGAGCTAATTCACGTATTGTTGAAGCTGGCCTCAGCGCGGTGTCAAACCGGCCTGCGGCCGGAAAACCGCTTGATGGCAAGCGGCAGCAGCGACACGGCAGCCAGCGCAGCGAGCGCAATCAGGATCTGCGGAGTGACGAGCTGGCCGGCATTGACGGTGAGATGGCAAGCAGCGGCTTCGGCGGCCGGCTTGCCGGCAAGACAGGCCTGATAGGATGCCGTCGCCGCCTGGATAACACTCTCAAGGCCCGTGCCGACATACGAGAACGCGAATGTAGCGGGAATAATCCCGATGAAGGTCGCGGTCACATAGGACCACAGCGGCATGCCGAAAATAGCCGGCACCAGATTGACGATCACAAACGGAAAGGCTGGCACGAGACGAAGGAACAACAGGTAGTTGAAGGCGTCCTTCTTGAAGCCGTCGCTGAGCTTCTCCAACCAGGGGCCGGCCTGCTTGACCAATCCAGCCCCGAGCGATGTCTTGGCGATCTGGAACAGAATGGTGGCGCCAATGGTAGCGCCGATCACGGTCGCGGGACCGCCCACCGCCCAGCCGAAGAACAGGCCGCCAGCGATGGTCACGACCAATCCCGCCGGAAGCGACAGCGCCGTTACTGCTGCGTAAAAGGCGATGTAGACCACAACCGCCAAGGCGAAGTTGGCGCCGATCCAGGCCTTCAGAGTGGCGTAGTACTGAGCCAGGACCTCGAACGAGAACAGCTCATAGGCGCCGGTCACATAGCAAAGGACCGGCACGGCAAGCAGCACGATCAGGGGCAGCAAGCGCCGGATCGAAAGGCGGTCCGCAGCCGCGGAGTCGGCTTCGATGTCTACTGCCATGATGAACCTTCCGGCGATGGGTTGAGGCAAGTCCCGCCTATGATCGGACCATATCTACGCGACGATTGGCTCGCCGCAAGGCCGCCTCAAGCAGCTGTGACCCGGTTCGCTCGAGTTGTGATCGGCGCAGGGCAGCCGAGAGCCCCGGCTGGATGCACCAAACCGCAAGCTGTGCCAAATTCTACCCAGTTGAAAGGACTCCTGCACCATGACCCTCGCGCTCACCGGACTTCACCACCTTACCGCCGTCACGGCCCGCGCCTCGGACAACCATCGCTTCTACACCCAAACGCTCGGCATGCGGCTGGTCAAGAAGACCGTCAATCAGGACGACACCAGCGCCTACCACCTGTTCTACGGCGATGGCGCGGCCTCGCCTGGCTCCGACATCACCTTCTTCGACTGGCCGGTCGGCCCCGAACAGCGCGGGTCGCATTCGGTGGTGCGGACAGGCCTGCGCGTCGCCGGCAAGGGGACGCTCGCCTACTGGGAGAAGCGGTTGCAGGCGGCGGGCGTTCCGGTCGAGCCGATCGCCGACCGGAACGGCCGGCCAAGCCTGGCCTTCGAGGACTTCGAGGGCCAGCGCCTGGTGCTGGTCGACGATGGCGGGACGTGCGAGGCTCACCCGTGGGACAAGAGCCCCGTCCCCGCCGAATATCAGATCCGCGGTCTCGGCCCGATGACGCTCAGCGTGCCGCGTATCGCCAAGACCGAGCGTGTGCTGATCGAAGTCATGAACATGCGTCGGGAACCGGTCTATCCCGACCCCACTGTTGCTGGCCGCAAAGTGCAGGTGTTCGCCATGGGGCCCGGCGGGCCATCAGCCGAGCTGCATGTCATCGAGGAACCGGGCGCGCCGATTGCGACACAGGGCGCAGGCGCGGTGCATCACGTTGCGTTCCGCACTCCGGATACCGCCGGTCTGACGGCCTGGCGTGAGCGCGTCGCCGAGTTCTCCATGCCCAACTCCGGCGAAGTGGAGCGCTATTACTTCCGCTCCCTGTACTTCCGTGAACCCAACGGCATCCTGTTCGAGATCGCCACCGATGGTCCGGGGTTCGCAGCCGATGAGCCATTGGCGACGCTGGGCGAAAAGCTATCGCTGCCGCCGTTCCTGGAGGCCAAGCGGGCAGGCATCGAGGCGCGCCTGAAGCCGCTCTGATGCGGAATTAAGCGCCTCTTCAGGAGTTCGCGGCAGTCTGGCGGCGGGGCTGTGGGGCCTCGGGATTTCATGAGGACCGACCAGTGAGCGAACACCGCCGTTTGCGCTTCTCCGACATCCAGGGCATCGAGCGCAGCGATCTGCCGTTCGCCTGCGATATCTGGCTGGAAGAGCTGTTCCGGGCTACCTGGGCAACGCGCGAAGTCATGAAGCTCGGCGCGTATTTCGTGCGCTACATGAGCAAGCCGGATGCCAATGCGCTCGGCATCCGCGAGGTCGAAGCGCAGATTCAGATGCCAGCGGAGGAGTTGCGCAAGACGCTGGTGCTGATGCGCAACTTCAACGCTGTCGAAGGGTTCCTGATCGAGCGCAACGATATCCGTGTCGGCCTGAAACTCAGTCATATGCAGCGCTTGCGCGTGCTCGAAGCGCGCAGCCGGTTTGCGGCGCTGCTCGCCGAGCCGGTCGTGCACGATTGGCCATGGACTAGCGCCGAAGATCGCTGGGTGCCGGGACAGCCAGCGAAGGCCGTGGCTCCGGTTGCGCCCGCTGTGGCTGCGGTCGTTGCTCCGGAGCCGGACGTTGCCGCGACCGCCGCCGCCGTGGAGGTGGTTGCCCCGCTGGCAGCGCCCGCACCGCAAGTCAGGGTTGAGAATGTCGCTGCAGCGGTCGCAATCACCGAGGAACTGACGCCGCTCGCTGCGGCAGAACTGCCGCTGACCATTGTAGTCGAACCTGCGGAACAGTCGGTGGCTTGACGAGACGCTGAAAACGAAACGGGCGGTGGATTGCTCCGCCGCCCGTTTCGCAATGATCGCGTCCCTTGCCGCAGCGGTATGCCTACGGACAGAGCCGGCCTAGATCAACTCTTTCAATTCCTTGGCAGCGCGGAAGGCGACCTTCTTGCTGGCCTTGATCTTGATGGCTTCGCCCGTGGCCGGGTTGCGGCCCATGCGCGCCGGGCGCTTGCGGACCTGCAGAATGCCGATCGTGTTGATGCGGATGCGCGAGCCCTTCTTGAGGTGCTTGGAGATCAGCGCGGTGAGGTCGGCGAGCATTGTGGCCGCCTGCTTCTTGGGCAGCTGGTGCAACTCGGCCAGATCCTTGGCGAGATGGCTCAGCGTGACCGTGGGGGTCTTGGCGGCGGCACCAGCGGCAGCGGCCTTGGCCGGAGCAGCCTTGGCGGCAGCAACCTTAGCCGGAGCGGCCTTGACCTTCAGAGCCTTACCAGCGACGAGCTTAGCCTTCATCGGAGTCTTCATTCTGTCAGCGTCCTTTCGTTTGCAAACCAATCATCCTGGAGGGTACGGAGTGGGCACTGCCCATGATCCTCGCCGTTGCCAAACACTGTCGGCTTATCTACGACGTATCGTCATCTGGCCTAAGCGTGACGACGACCCCTGAAGGAAACGCGCAACTTCCTAGCGCAATTGCAGGACAAGCCAGCACGGCATGTTGTCGCGCAAGCGCCAAATACACGCGTATTTGCTGGGCTTTGCAAGCGCGAAGTCGAGAAAACCACGGCCAATTGCGTGTTTTCAACGGCTCAAGCCATCCCAACTCGCCCCAAACGGTGTGGCCGTCGCTTTCGGTTGCAGCTGGAAAATGCAACGCGCAAGGAGCAAATATCTCCGCGCAAAGCTTTGCACCAAAAAGTCTAGAGGTGCTGGACGCCCGCAAAGGGGTTGGACGCCGCATCGTCCTTCGGAGCGCAAACGACATTCGATTTCGCCGGCTGCTGGAGCGGCCAACGGAAGTCGGCGGGTTGAAACGCCCCGCGCTGGGTCTCGAACGAAGCGGTGATCCGATCGGCATGCGCCACTGGGGAGCGCTCCGCACTCAACATCTTGATCAGGCCCTCACCCGCTTTGGCAAGCGGACCGGACAGGCCGAGACCGAGCCCGGCAACAAAGCTGAACGCGACCATCAGGACTGTTGTCGATTTCATCGGAGCCTCAAGTAGGTGGCGCAAAGGTGGAGCCTGCAGGGTCCAACAGTAGGCGTGTTGGAAAGGCGCACGAGTCACATTTCCGACATCTCGGATGTAGGTTCGCCGCGGCCATCGTGCAAGAACCCTGCATAAATCAAGCTGAACATGCTGCGCGTTGGCGGCTCAATTGTGGCCTAGTCGGTGATCGCTGTGGCCAAAGTGTCGCTTTTCACTGGAAAATCGCTAGGCTGCCGCCCGCTAGGAGCACGCAACGGCATGGGAGGCAGGTCAGGTGTCGAGCGCTTGGGCGACCCTCACGCTGCTCGGCCTGTGTTGCGTGGCCTGGTCGGTTCTCGACCATTTGCTCCAGCACGAGGGGTTGATGGAACTCGCTGATCCCCGGCGCAGCGATGTTAAGTCGGTCCAAGACGTTGGCCGCAGTGCTGAGAGTTCCACGGATCTCAACTTGCAGCCCGACTTGGACTTCGTCTGTGCCCAAGCCATGGCCTCGGTCGACCAACAGACGGTGGCGACCGCAACGGGAAACGGCGACGTTCGGCGTGTTTCCGAACTGCTAGAGGGGAGTGAACTCGCCGGCATTTGGCGCGCCCATCTGGCGCTTTGTCGTCGCGATCCACCCGAGTTGGCAGCACTCTACCGCGGATTGAAATTGCAAACTCAGCGGCTTCCACCACGCTGGCAGGGTACCCAACTCTATCAGGAAGCCGAGATCGGTCTTGCTGTTGCCACGTCTACGGCCAATCCCGCCGCCAGCTACCGCGGTCTCGATGCGGTACGCCGGCTTCGTTTGGCGTCGCCAGTGCAGGGCTGGCCGTTGGATCGACTGGAACAGCAACTGAGGCTGACACTTGTGGCGTTCGAGCCTGTTGGCATTGCCGAAAACAGGACGTCGGTCGCTCGGCCCGTAGTGCCCGACAGGCTCAGCCCCTAGAGGCTCTTGGTGCGGTACAGTTCGGGCCGGTAATGTACGAGAAGTGCCTCCAGTTGCGGAGCCGTGCAGTCAATCTTCGAAACATCGAAAATCAGCTTGGTGGGTCCAGAACCGTTGCGCGCCGCGGGTTTGATGTGCAGCACCAGCTGCGAAACTTCGCGATCCAGGCGCTCAAAGTCAGACCACTTGTAGAGCCGGTTCTTGAACATGCCGTTGCGCTCCACACCGTCGGCGTCGATGTGGTAGATCTTGTCGCCATTGCCGCTGAAAGCCCAGACGCCGGCTGCAGCAATCAGGCTGGCGAATGCCATGCTGAGGAAGGTGGTGGGCACATCCTCGTTGGTCAGCCAGTCGAACTCGCGCAGGAACCAGCGCGGCGCCATATCGTGCATGCCGATATTGATCGCGACCACCCAGACGAACAGGAAAGCGATGCCAAGAAACAGGGCCAATCGCCGCTCGTTGTCGGCGACTTTGTGAATATCGATGGCGAAACCGGCTTTGCTCATCTAACGCACCACTGGAAATCTGGGTTGACCGCAAGACGATCCTATTGCAAAGCGCTTAACCATCGGTGAAGGAACGGGGCGCCATGGGCCAGACGATCCACGTTTTCGATGCCTATGGCACGCTCTTCGACGTGCACTCGGCAACCGCCCGGTTTGCGCCCGAAATCGGCGGCGAGGCGCAGCGACTGTCCGAGATCTGGCGCGCCAAGACGCTGGAGTACTCCTGGATTTACGCCCTGGCCGGCAAACCCGCGACGTTCCGCAAGCTTCTGAAGGCGGCGCTCAATGTCGCCCTTGCGACGACCGGAGCCGCTCCAGCGCTGGCTGACAAGCTGATGGCCGCTTATGACGAACTCAGTCCATACACTGACGTCAAGGAGGCGCTGGCGGCGCTGCGTAAGAAGCGTTCGCGGATCGCCATCCTGAGCAATGGCGATCCCGATATGCTGGACAAGGCGGCTCGCGCGGCTGGCATCGAGGGGCTGTTCGATCACATATTGAGCGCCCATGAGGTCGGTATCTTCAAGCCCTCCAGCCGGGTTTACCGCCTGGCCATGACCAAATTCGGCGCCACCCGCGAGGAAATCACCTTTGTCTCCTCCAATCGCTGGGACGTGGCGGGCGCGTCCGCCTTCGGGTTCGCCACAGTATGGCTCAACCGCAACCAAGCGCCTGACGAATACCCAGACATGCCGGCGTCTGCCATCATCTCGGGTCTGTTGGAGTTGCCGCTGTTGAAGCAATAAGAAATCGTCGCTTCTCAGCCAATCTCGCGACAATCGCTCATAGCGACAGTCCAGGCGACGGACGGGCCGATCTGCCCGCCCGTCGCCTTTGGAGCTAGCCCAACAAACGCACTTTGCTGGCGACCGGAATTTCCGGGTGCTGCGGATTGGCGACGATGGACAGTTCCACCTTGTCACCCTTGCGGTTCCATTGGCCACCAGCCAACGGTGTCTTGGTCACGTTCTTGACCGGGCCGTTCTTCCAGTTGATCGGGCCAACGATGGTTTTCAGGTCCGTCGCGGTGATCGCGGCCAGAATGGCCTTGGGGTCGTTCAGGTCGGCTGCGCGCTTCACCACATCCAGCGCCACTTCGAAGATGGCGTGGCTGAAGCCGAGCGTGGCTGTCCACTGCTTGCCGCTGGCTTTCTCGTAGGCGTCGGCCAACTGCTGGGCGGTCGTGCCATCGAGGCTGGAGGCGAACGGGAAGGTTGGCGCCCACCAGGCTTCAGTGGTCAGGCCATCTGCGCGCTCACCGAGCGCTCCGACCGAAGCCGGGAACAGCAGCGCCTTGCCGACCGTGACCACCTTGGGCTTGAAGCCCTGCTGGGCCGCCTGGCTCCAGAAGGTCGCGAAATCGGGTGGGATCATCACGCCGGTGACGATCTCGACGCCAGCGGCCTTGAAGGCCGAGATCTGCGAGGAGAAGTCGTTGCTCAAGGGCTGGTAGCGGCCGGGATCGACCAGTTTGTAGCCCGCTTTGGCAAGTGGTCCCGGCAGGCCGCGCTCGGCATCGCCCCAGGCATTGCCGTCGGCATCGTTCGGGAACAGTCCGCCGACCACCTTTGCCGCGCCCGACTGGTCCCAGATGCCGACGAAATTGGCGATGATGTCTTCCAGGCCCCAGAAGAAGTGATATGTCCATTCGAACCCCTTGGCCGGGTCGCCCTTGCGTCCGAAGAAATAGGGCTGCCACGGACAGTTTGTGGAAATGCAGGGTACGCCGTTCAGCTCGGCCTGGTCGGCGGCCGGGTTGGTGGTGTCGGGCGTGTCCTTGGTCAGCAGCAGGTTGACCTGGTCCTTCAGGATCAGCTCGGACGCGACTTCGGCCGCGCGGTTCGGGTTCGACTGCGAATCCTTGGTAATGAGCTGGATCTTGACCGGCTTGCCGTTGTTGGTCATCCCGTCCATCGACTTCTGGACGCCCGAGATGATCCAGTCCTGCGCCTCGCCGAAACCGGCGAGCGGTCCGGTCAGCGGGCTGACCAGGCCTATTTTGAACACACCGTCGGCGGCCTGAGCCGAGCGCAACCGCAACACGGCGGGTGCAGCCACGATGGCCGTGGCGCCCTGCATCAGGCGGCGGCGAGTGATCGTCGATTTGGTCGTCATTCCGTTCCTCCCGTTAAAAGTCTTGTTGAGCTAGTTGAAGCTGACTTCGGTGAAACGCGCAAGACGCGTGATGTCTCAAAACGTGCTGTCGCCGGTGACCTGTCGATACATGATCGGCAACAGTTCGGCGAGATAGCTCATCTCCTCGGTGCAGTGCTGGTGCAGACGCCGCGCTAACTCGCCGGTGACGCGCTCGGTCCGCATGGCTGCGGCTTCGGCCTCGCTGATCGGATGGTCCGGATCGCGGCTCTCGATGT
Source organism: uncultured Alphaproteobacteria bacterium (assembly GCA_963732765.1). Classification (GTDB taxonomy): domain Bacteria; phylum Pseudomonadota; class Alphaproteobacteria; order Rhizobiales; family Hyphomicrobiaceae; genus JANYHF01. Next base: position 423,591 of record CAVTAS010000003.1, read on the forward strand.
GGCCGAGGAAGAAACGCGAGCGCATCTCGCATCCGGCGTCGGTGTTGCGAACGAAGTGCGTCATACGCGCAAAGTTGACCGGGTGCTCCAACGAGCCGATCCGAGCGCAAATCGCGGCCCCGTTCAGCGTGGCATAGCGGACAGGATCGTAGAATTCGTGCGGATCGCGGAAGTTGATGCGCAGTTTGTAGTTGGGCCCGTCCGAGCCAGCCAGATACTCGTGCACGAGATGGCTGGAGCCGATGTGGGTGCCCGGTTTGCGGTCTTCCCAGTCGGAAAACAGGTGGTCGGTCGGATGCCAGAGCTTGTACTGCTCGGTGCCCCCTAAGTAGCGGAACCACCACTCGACCATCTTGGCGCGGCTGCGCGGCATACGGGCCAGCGCACAGACGGTCTTGTACCCGTCGGGATAGTCGACAACGCCGGATTCGATCTTGAGATAGCCAGGCAAAAGCAAGTCGTTGATTTCGTCGAACCTCATGGCGGCGTCCTCGGGATATCAGAGTCTGGTTCAGCACAGCCCTGTCACGGCTACTGCCAAGGAGCTTTGCCGGCCGCCAACGAGGAAAGCATGGTGTCGAGAACGGCGATTTCTGGTCGTGACGGTTCGTGGGTACGGCCCGGAAACAGCTCCGCCCGCAGACGCGCCCGGGCCTTGCCGAGCGCTGCGGCAGCCTCGGCCCAGGCCGGCACAGGAATCCAGGAATCGGCGTCCGATCCGGTAAGATAGACCGGCAGTCCGGCAAGATCCGCCAGCGGACGATCATCAGAGGCCACGCCGACGCGGCAGCCGGTCAGGCAGGCCAGCGCTCCGTGCCAAGGCCCGAGCGTCAGCGCATACTCCAGCGCCAGGCACGCGCCCTGGCTGAACCCTGCGAGCAACAGTGGCGTACCCGGCCTGGCCGCGCCGAAGGCATCGCCGATGTCCGTGGCTAGGGCATCAAGGGAGTCAGCCAATTGGCGGCGCGATGTCTCCGTCAACGGATCGATGGCGCGCGCGGCATACCAGGCGCCTGATGGTGCCCGGGGCACCACAAAGGCCACCCCTGGTGTCGTCAGGTGCTGGACGATTGCCAGCTCCATCGTCTCGGGCGATTGCCCGCGTCCGTGGACAAGCACGCACAACGCCGCCGCTTCGGCCAGCGTCTCGCCCCGACGCAAAGGGAGCGCGCTTCCAGTCATCAGAAGACCGCCGGCTCAAGCCCGGCCATCATCTCGGCCTTGCGGTCCTCGAACCAGGGCGGGAACACCAGCGTCGTGCCGTGCTGGCCAGGGGGTTCGTCCTTGGCCCAGCCGCCAGGCACCGTCCAGGCGATCTCGAACAGCGCCCCGCCCGGCGAGCGCACGTAGCAGGACTTGAAGTAGTTGCGGTCCTTCTGGTCGGACACATCGGTAAAGCCGAGGCCTTCGATATGGGCCTTCAGTTTCAGCTGGTTCTCCTCGTTGCCGGTATTGAGCGCGAGGTGATGGATGGTGCCGCCGGCCAGCGTCCAGGTGCCTTGCGGGCCGACCGGATCATGCAGCACCTCGATCATGCCCATCGGGCCGCCCTCGTTCGGGACCGAGAACATCAGGCCATCATTGCTGTCGGCTTCCTTCTTGAGGCCAAGGCCGATGGTGAGAAAGTCGTCCATGCTGCCGCGGTCAAACACCGCGACGGCGGCGCCATAGATGCCCTTGATGCCGTGTTCGGGGCCGACGCCAGCGCTCTCCTTGACGATGGGCACGCGGTTGTCGTTCGGGCTCTCGACCAGTTCATGCGAGATGCCGCAAGGATGCACGAAGGCGACGCGCTTCAAGCCGAAGCGGTCGATGGTCTTGGCTGCAAAGCCTTTGGCGCCGAGACGGTTCATCCAGAACTCGGCCGCGCCCTTGGGAATTGCGAACTGCAGGATGCGGCTCTGGTTGGTGCCGCGCTTGCCGAAGATGCCGGGCTTGCGGAACGGAAAGGACGTGACGATGGTCGAATGGTCGCCGGCTTTGGACCCGTAATAGAGGTGATAGACAGGGATCGTGCCGTCGAACAGGACGGTCCGCTTCACCGAATAGAGACCGAGCGTCTTGGTGTAGAAATCGTAGTCGTCCTGCGCGCCGTCGGTGCTTTGCGTCAGATGATGGAAACCGCTGATCAAGGCCATGGTCGTTCCTCCCAGGTTTGTTCTTGTTGCTTATCCCGCAGTATAGCCGCCGTCGGCATAAAGGATATGGCCCGTGTAAAAGTCCGAGGCCTTGGAAGCCAGGAACAGCAGCGGGCCGGCCAGATCGTCCGGTTCGCCCAACCGGCCTTTTGGCACGCGGGCGAGGAAACCCTTGCGCGTCGTGACGGCCTTCTCATCGTCGCCGAACATCCATTCCGTTAGCGGCGAGCGGAACACGGTAGGTGCAATGGCGTTGACGGTAATGCCCGATGGCCCCAACTCGCAGCCGAGCGCCCTGGTCATGCCGTCAACGGCCGATTTCGAAGCGCAGTAGGCCGTGTAGCCTGCAGGATGGCCAAGCAGGCCGCGCGCCGAAGACATCAGCACGATCTTGCCAGCATTTCCGTCCTTGGCACCTTGCCTGACCATTTGCGCCGTGACCGCCCGCGCCATTAGCCAGGATTGGGTGACATTTGCGTCCATGACGTCGAGGAATCGCTCGGGCGCCATGTCCGTGATTTTCGAGACGTCGTTCTTGCCGGAAGCCACGACGAGGATGTCGACACGGCCGAAGCGGTTGACGGCGGCGTCAACAATCTTGGCGCAATTCGCCTCGGTCGAAGGGCGGACGTTCACGGTTTCCACGAGTGCCCCGGCTTCGCGGCATTCGGCCGAGATTTTCTCCAGCTCGGCAGCCTTGCCTGCGGTTAGAACCAACTTGCAGCCGGCCCCGGCGAGCACGCGTGCCGCCACCGCTCCAAACGCGCCGGATGCGCCCGTGATGATGGCGACTTTGTTTGACACATCGAACAGGGCGAGCGGGTTCTTCATGCTTTGGATCCCGTCGGACTCACACCTGGCGGATACGGAAGGACCACCAGCATCTTGCAGACATGGTTCGAGCGATTGACGATCTCGCGCACTTCGCCCGGTGCAATGGTGCAGCTGTCCATCGGGCCCAGCACCGTAGTCTCGCCATTGATCATCACGGTGATCTCGCCCTCGAGCACGACATAGACCTTTTCGAACGGCGTTGCGTCCGGTCCCGCGCCTCCGCCAGGCAGGTATTGGCTGTACCCGACCCATTGGTTGGTTGGGCCATTCGGTTCGAAGCCTTGCAGCCGCAGCCCCACCACGCCGCGATGATTCGGGGCTTCGTATTTGGCGGCATCGGCAAAGCGCTTGAGGTGCATTAGAACGCCTCCCCCTTCTCGATCCGATAGGCCTGTTTCGGATCCGTAATCGCCACCAGCCGAATGATGCAGCCATCGCCGCGGTCCCAATTCCACGGGAAGAACGCAAAGGTGCAGCGCTTGCCCGTGACCGAATCCAAATCGCCACCGACATTCTCGATGCCGAGGATGCCGTTCTTGAACAGGATCTGATGCACCGGCTCCCACTCTGGAAAATCCTTGGCCCAGTCGCCGCCGCCGGACCACTCCTTGTACTCCTTTTCCAGATGCGGCAGCAGCGGGCCGTTGCGCTGTGGTCCGATCGCCGTCGCGAGCGGATGATCGTTGGCCTGCGTATCGTGGCCGACTACCTTCACCTGCTTGTCGACCATCCAATGGCCGGCTGACGGCACGAAACCCGGGCAATAGGGGAAATAGTCGCCGTCCTCGTACAACTTGTGCCAGCCGGTGTTCAGGATCAGCACATCATGCGGGCGAATGGCCTTGCCGCAGGCCTTTTCCAAATCGTCGGCGGTGATCGATTCCCACTTCTTCTTGGGCATCGGCACCACGATGCCGGAGCCAAAGAAATGCGGCAGCGGCACTTCGTCGATAAAGGGCGTGCCCTGCACAACATGCGCGGGTGCATCGATATGGGTGGTCGAATGCATTGATGTGGTGATGCGCTGGCTGAGCACGCCCGACTTGGCCATGTAGTGGATGCGCTCGATCTTCACGTCCTGGAAATAGGGCCAGTTCGGGCATTGGAAGCCCCAGCGATGGCTGAGGTTGGTGAACTCTAGGCCCATGGCGTTGTCATGGTTGGCCTGGAATTCGATGCCACGCACCGTGATGCCCATAGGACGTCTCCCCCATATGTGTGATTGATTGGAGGATATCGTAGGGTTGGCCCAGAGGCCGGTCAACGCGAATTCGGGCGGTTTCGTTGTGCCGTTCGCGTCAAGACCACGACGACAAAAAAAGAGGCGGCGGGTGGCGACCGCAGCCGGCACCACCCACCACCTCCTCAGACCCGGCGCTTCGATGGGGACGGGCGGGGACCCCCGCAGTCCTACCCATGTTTCGGAGCGCCGAGGGCGAACCGTCGTCAGGCTAGAACTTCACCCCAACCCGCGCGTTGCCGCCGTAGCTGGTCGAGCTTGGGCTCATCTCGCCGAAGGCCGAGAGGCTGAAATCGACGCCGTTGGCGAGCTGACCCGACAGGCCCGCTTCCACCGACTGCCCCATTTCGCCGGCCTTGCCGGTTTGCGTGATGCCGAAGGCAGTGATGGAGCTGGCCACCTCGGCCCACTTCACGCCAGCGCGCGCAAAGCCGTTGACGTTGCCGGCCAGTTTGCCGCTGAGGCCGATGCTGGCGCCCACCGTCTTCAGGTCGTCATGGGTGCTGGAGACCGCGATGCCTATGCTATCCGTGAAGCCGTTGCTGTCGGCCTGGCCGAAGGCGACGAAGGTGCGCAGGTCAACGGCTGCGCTCGGGCGACAGATTGCCGGTGATGCCGAGGCTGGCCACGACGGCACGGGTGGTGCCGTCCTTGTCGGCGGTCGAGCTATAGACTGCGTTGGCCAGCTTCTCCTCGGTCCAGCCGGCTGAGGCCAGCAGCGAACCGTAGAGACCGGCCTGGGTCGAGGCGCGGATATAGGCGCCGATGCCCTGGTTCGACCCGAGGTGCTGCCGGAGATCCAGCTCGCCTCGGACCAGCCTTGTAGCCGAACACGCCCACCGCCACGCGGTCGCAACCGCGGTTGCTGGCGATGGTGGCGCCGGTTTCCGTGCCGGCGCTGACGTTGGTCGCGCGGCCGCTGCCGCCGCCTTCGCTGCTGCCGCGCCCTGCCCCGACCTGTGCCCAGCCGTGGAAGCGCTTGCCGTCGCCGCTGCAGTTGGAGGTCGCATCGTCTTTGATGCTGCCGCGCTGCGGCGTCGAGGAGCCGACGTCGCCGGCCGCCAAATCGCCGACCGCGCCCGCCGCGCCGCCGCCGCCCGGTCCGCCCGAGAGGCCGAAGCCGCCCGAGCCCATGCCGCCGCTGGCCGCCGCGATGGCCGTGCCGGCCGATGGTGCGCCGGGCCCCGAGCCAACGCCAACCGCGCCGCCGAAGCCGCCGAGCGAGGCGGCGGAGACGTTCGGCGCCCATTGCAGGTAGACGCCGCCGTTGGAGTCTTCGACCAGCTTGTAGACCACAGCGCCGCCCGAAGGATCGTTGGCCATCACGTAGTTGTCGGAAGCGACCATGGTCGCCATGCCGCCGAGGCCAGGATCGGCCAAGCCGCCCGCGACTGCATTGACAAGGGCGATCGAGCCCGAGCTACCTGTCTTGGCTTCCCCAAGTGTGGACAAATCAACGATGGACGCGGCTGCCGGGGTCGACTTACCCGTGACAATAATGGTGTCCGCAGTGCCATTGCCACCATTGTTCGTTGAGACGTCACCAGCAAGATTGGCTTGTGTGAAGTCGACATTGAATTTTTCGATGCTTCCGCTGTCGGGCGAAAAGTTCAACACTGTCAGGCTATCCAGGGCGTTCGCGGCTGCGCCGCTGCCGCCGTAGGTCAGGTCGACGACGCCGCCGGCCTGATTGTTGAGCGTCGAATTTCCGGAAAGCACGGTTGCGCCGGTGCGAATGTCGATGAGGCCGGCGTTGTTGATCGTTGTCGGCGCCGCCATCGCATTGGCAAGGCTGGCGATCCATACGCCACCAGCATCGTTGTTGACGGTTGTTTTGATGCCGGCCGTATTGATGCCGCCAATGATGTCGCCGGTGTTGTCGAGCACGTTGGTGCCCGAAAGCGCCTGGAATGCGATAAGCCCGGCGGTATTGGCCGCACCAGTGTCATTGATGTTCTTGACGATGCCCGCGTTGGTGGTCGTGGCAGTCCCGCCAACCGTGCCAGTCGCGACGCCGTCAAGCAGACCCTGCACGGTTGCGCCCGCCGCGATATCAACGGTCGTGTCACCGGCTGCGCTGGTGGCAATGATGCCGTTGAGCGTTGTGCCTGTTACATTCTTGTCAACGGTGACCGTGTTCGTGCCCGCGCCAGTCGTGGCCGTCCAGATGCCGTTGCGAAGGCCCTCGATGACGCCGTTGGTCTTGGTCCCGCCGATGTCGATATTGCCGGTCCCAGATATGACGTTGATACCATCCAGGCCGCTACCGGTGATCCCGCCAATATTACCAGTGTTCTGTACCGAGACGTTGCCTGTGCCAGTGGTGATCAAGATACCATCGACGGTCTTGCCTGTGACCGTGCCGACATCGGCGACCGTGGCGTCACCGGTTCCAGTAACCTGCCAGATGCCGCTGAGATAGCCGATGATCGAAGCGAAGGCGCTCGTTTCGGCGTTGCCCGTCGTGGTGGGGTTCTGCGTGACGCCAATGCCAGCAGTCGATTCAACAGTGCCGGTGCCGCCGCCTGTGGCGGTGACGTCGCCAGTTGACGAGATACTCCAGATGCCAGGCCCAACTGCTTTGACTGCGCCAGTCGCCGTGATCGACGTATCGCCAGTTAGGTCCGTCGTTTTGATGCCGAGACCAGTCCCTGTCACGTTCGTGGCATTGATGTTGATGTCGCCGTCGCCATTGCTGTTGGCGAGCATCAAGACCTCAATGCCGACAGTGACACCAGTTACATCGCCAAGCGGCGTGTTCATACCGAGGTTAACGTCGCCCGTTTTCGTACCAAGAGGCGCGCCGAGCCAAGAGCCGTTGCTATTGACCAGGATGCCCCACGTGGCACCTTTGATCGTGCTGAAACCATCCATCTTCACTGAACCAGTGTCGGTGATCAGCCATGCGCCAGCTTGTCCGGATCCCTGAAGGGTGCCAGACCCTGACAGGTCAATGTTGCCCCCATCGGCAGCAAAGCCCGAGTTGAGATACGCGCCGCTGAACCCGCCGCTAACGGTGCCGTTGTCGACCACCGTTATCGCGCCGGCCGCAGACGTTACATAAATTCCGTGCGCGAGGGCTGTGACCGAGCGACCTGCATCGACGGTGACGGAATTACTGGCGTTGAGAGCGCTAACTTCGACACCACCAAATGCACCGCCAGGGGTTATGTCCTGAGTATTGACAGTGATAACCGTATTGGCCGCAGGCGACGTTACAGAAATGAATGACGGTAAGTTAAACACCGAAGGCACGCCACCTACGGTCACATCGTTCGCCCCAGCACTCCCCGCACCAGCCAGCAGCAGCGCCGCCACACTGGCTGATGCCAGCAGGCCACATTTCACGCCACGCACGCCGCTCGAACTACCACCCGCGCCCGAACGCAGGCCAAAGCCCTTGGAAAGCAACATCGCAACCCCCGAAAAACAACCAACCCCTCGAGCAGCACGCAAGCTCAACTCAAGCTCTGCTCGTTACGGCCAATACGGAAAAATTCTTGACGCGAGTCAACTCGGTGATTCGCCTAGATATTCTCGGAGGGGGGCGAAACTATCCACAGCCGGAGGCGGATTTGTGTCACGGCCAGCATAACCGTTATCTACAACCCGATTTTATTGACATTTCCGACTGTGATTTTGGTTTCAAGACACGAGAATTTTCATAGTACGGGACCAACCACGTTTGTTTTCAGTGTTTTGGCATGCAATCAGTGGTTTCGTGGCCACGTTGTCATGTTGCACTCGCGCCACGGCCTGGATCGGAATTCATAGACGTGTGCATTGGACGGGCATCGATGCCGACCACCAGGCCGGTCAAGGCCGGAATCGACGCCAGGGCGCTCGCGAAACTGGATAGCGAGATCAGCTATCGCGAAGTCGGGACCGTTGAGGTGATCGCCGCCCGAAGTCTCGGTTCAATGGGTCAGCCACCACCGCAGTACGGAGAAATTCCGTATTGTCATTCTCGACTTAGTGTGCAGACGTAACGCCCGATGGCCACGTTGACATGTTACATTCGCGCGACCGCGCTGATCGGATTTCAAGAGCTTGTCGAAGCCTCGGGCGGCGACCACCTCGCCTTGCTTGCCAAGGCCGGTATCGATGCCAAGGCGCTCATCGAGCCGGACAGCCTGATTTCCTACCTCAAGCTCGGCAACCTCTATGAGATCGCCGCGCAGGAGTTGGGGCGGCCATCCTTCGGGCTTGAGTTCACGCTGAGAGCGCCGCCGCATTTTCCCCCATCTCGGCCCGATGGCCATGCTGGGGCAGTTCGTCGGCACTATGGCGAGTGGGTGGAGGCTGCACAGCAGTACTGCCGCCACTATTCCAACGGCTTCGTCGATGCCGTTGCTCAAGGACGAAAACTCCGACCAGGCTACGATGCGCAATTGCACCATGTCGCCGGGCTTTCCGACCCGCCAGCTGACCGAATGCGCCATGGGCAATGCGGTCTGTCTGTCGCGCAATCGTGGGAGATCAGCCGGACGTGAACCCGACCATTGTGCGATTCCAGCATAGTCGGCCCGCGCGATCTGTCGTTTCACGAGCGCGTGTTCCGTTGCCCGGTCGAGTTCGAGTGCCGAATACGACGAGGTGGTCTTCGATGCGGCATTCGCAAAGCTGCCGACCCGCGGCCACCTCAAGTTCTTGAAGCCGATGCTTGGGCTTTACATCAAGAGCCGCATTCGCACGCTGCCGCTCTACGATCAGTCCATGGCGACCACGGTGGCACTGGCGATCCGCGTCTGCCTGGGCACGGGCAAGTGCAATATCGAGTACATTTCGGAATCGCTGGGTCTGAGCTCGAAGAAGCTGCAGCGATTGCTCACGGGCGATAGCACGACGTTCTCCGGAGATCCTGGAGCGCGAGCGCATAGAGATGGCGCGGCAGCTGTTGCTGACCTCGGACGCGCCGGTGGCCAACATCGCGGGGCTGCTGGACTATTCCACCACAGCCCCGTTCACCCAGGCCTTCAAGCGTTGGACCGGCATGGCGCCGCTGGAGTTCCGCAAAAGCGAGCGGGCCGGAGCTGTGCCGGCCAGCGACCCGTCCTTGCCAGGGCCCCCGTAGTCCGCGGCTTGCCGATGCGGCGCCGGACCTGGCAGCCACCGGGTTAAGCGCCACTCGAAAAACCCCTTGTTGTCCCGCTGCTTGCGTGCCAATTGCAGTCCCATGCGCGTGCGCGACCGCTATATCCGGGCGACTATTCTGATCGGCTTCCAGGGTCTCATGGCGCCGTCGGGCGCGAATGCGGCTGAGTTGCTGCGGGATTGCGGGATCGATCCGCGGGCATTGACCGAGCCGGACCGGCTGATCTCCTATGGCAAGCTTGGCTCGCTGCTTGAGGTCGCGGCCAAACGCTATCAGCGGCCGTCGCTCGGCCTGGACTGGGTGCTGCGCTCACCGTCGCACTTTCCCAACCACGGGCCCTTGGTGATGCTCGGTCACTTTGTCGACACGATGCAGGATTGGGTGGACCTGTCGCTGCAATATTGGCGCTACCACACCGACGCCTACACCATGCAGCAGCTGACCGACGAGCGTACCGGTCAGGTCGCCTTCCGCTACCGGCTGGACCCGGCCGTTGCTCCGGCCTGTCAGTTGACGGAGATGATGATCGGCGCCATCGTCCCGATCTTCCGCAAGGTCGGGCATCTGGAGCAGGCCAACCCGACGATCGTGCGCTTCCAGCACTGTGCGCCGCCCGATCTGTCGCTGCACGAGAGGGTATTTCGTTGTCCGGTGGAGTTCGCCGCCGAGCACGACGAGATCGTGGTCGATCCGTCCTATCTCACGGCCAAGACCGGCGGTGTGCTGCGGCTCTTCAAGCCGGTGCTCGGCTACTACATCAAGAGCCGCATCCAGGCCATGCCGCTGACCGATCAGTCGATGGCCGCCACCGTCGCCCTTGGCATCCGCAGCGCCATGGGCTCGGGCAAGTGCAATGCCGAGTTCGTCGCCACCTCGCTCGGATTGTCGCCGAAGAAACTGCAGCGGCTGCTGGCGAGCGAGAAGACGTCGTTCTCGGATATTCTGGAGCAGGAGCGCGCCGCCCTGGCGCGGCAGCTGCTGGCGAGTTCGGACGCGCCGGTGGCCAACATCGCCGGCCTGCTGGATTATTCCACCACCGCCCCCTTCACCCAAGCCTTCAAGCGCTGGACCGGCGTGTCGCCGATGGAATACCGCAAGCGCGAGCGAGGCAAGCCGGGAGGGTTCGAGAGATAGGGCGGGTCTGACTGAGCCTCAAGTAATCGGGGTCGGCAATGACTCCCTTCCCCTTTCTTGAGAAAGACCGGAGGGGGCCGCCAACGGCTCGCGGTCCAGTTCGCGGTTACCCCCGCAGCTGCCGCTCCATCAGCTCGCGGACAGCCGGATCGGCGAAATCGCGCACCGCGATATGGGCGCCAAGATCGAGCAGCACGGCCGCGTCCAGCGAACTGGTCACGCCGACCAACGGGATCTGGGCCGCCACCGCAGCGCGTGCGCCCGAACGCGCGTCCTCGAAAGCAATGGACCGGGCGGCCTTGGCGCCCAGCCGCTCCAGGCCATGCAGATAGGGCAGCGGATGCGGCTTGGAATGGGCGAGGTCGTCGGCGCTGATCACGGCGGCAAAGCGCTTGCGCAGGCCGACCGCGTCCAGCACGGCGACGGCATTGGCCATCGGCGCGTTGGTCACCAGGGCGTATGTCACGCCTTTGCGGTCGGCAAAGTCCAGCAGTTCGAGTGAGCCCTTGGCAGGTTTTGCGCCTGCGACCCGGCCCCGGTACACTTCCTCCTTGTGCGCCATGACCTTCATTCCCTCCGCCCGCGTCATGTGTGGCAGGAAGCTGACTGCGATTTCGGCGCTCGAATAGCCCATGATGCGCGCAGTATAGGCGGGCCGGTCGAGCGCCACGCCGTGGTCTGAAAGCACCTCCACGAAGGCCTCGAAATGTGTGTCCTCGGTATCGACCAGGGTGCCGTCGAGATCGAAGAGAAGGCCGGTGTCCATGGGCGCTGGGCTTTCGGTTGGTGGCGAGGGATAAAGGGCGGTATACCAGGGTTCGTCCGCACCTTGCGGCGGCATCCAGCCTCAGGCGCAGCAGAAGGTTTGATCATGCCCGACGCCACATCCTGCAGCCTCGTGACGGCTCCCCGGAAACTGACAGCGACCATCAAGGGCGAGGTGCCTTATCCGCGCATGCGTGAGGCGCATATGGCTGCGCGCGCCAAGCTGGTGTCCGCCCTGCCTGCGTTGAACGCAGGCAAGACCGGCTTGTTCGTGACCCGCACCGGCATGCCGACGGCGACCGGCCTCTACATGGAGATCGGCATCGAGGTCGAACGCGACTTCGCGCCCATCGGCGATGTCGTCCCCTCGGACCTGCCGGCGGGACGGGCGGCGCGTTACCAGCTGATCGGCGGGTTCGAGCAGCTGCCGCACACTTGGCCATTCCTGATCCGCTGGGTGAATGAGCAGGGGTTGACGCCAGCGGGAATCAACTGGGAGATCTACGGCGAGACCGCGGCCGATCCCGCGCAGCAGGAAACCAACTTGTACGTGCTGCTGGCCTAGGAGTGAGAGATGCTGACGACCATTGTGCTGCTCGCCGCATTCGCCATCATGCTCTTGCTGGCCTTCATCGAAAGCCGGCCGAACAGCTTCGCGGTGACGCGCACGGCATCCATCAAGGCTTCGCCGGAAAAGATCTTCCCCCTGATCAACGACCTGAAGGCGATGAACAGCTGGAACCCGTTCAACGCCGGCGTGCCCGAGGACGCAAGCCGCTACAGCGCCCCGACCAACGGCCCGGGCGCAACATATGCCTGGGACGTCAAGGGGCGAGTGGGGGCGGGCAACATCGCGATCACGCAAAGCGTCCCGCATTCGCTGGTCTCGATGCAGCTCAATATGTTGAGGCCGTTCGCTGCGCAAAACGCGGTGACCTTCACGCTGCAGCCCGCCGGCCAGCACACCACCGTCACTTGGTCGATGAGTGGCGCCAACACGTTCATGTCCAAACTGATGGGCCTCGTCATGAGTATGGACAGTATGATGGGCGGCATGTTCGAGAAGGGGCTGGCGGATCTGAAAGCTAAGGCGGAGCGTTCATAGCCTTAGCCGATCCTTGCCTGCGGGAGCACTGATGACCACGCAATCGATAGTCCGTCTGGTCCTGTGCCTCATCTTGTGCCTCGCCGTAGGCGGTGTGACCGGCAGTGTCACGGCCTCGGAGATCGCGACCTGGTATGCGGGCTTGGTGCAGCCCTCCTGGACACCGCCCAATTGGGCCTTTCCAGTGGTCTGGACTGCGCTCTACATTCTGATGGGCATTGCCTTGTGGCTGCTCTGGGAGCGCGCCACGCCGGGCCGGGACCGCACCATCGCCATCGCGCTGTTCTTCGTGCAGCTGGCGCTCAACGCGGCCTGGTCGCCAGTGTTCTTCTCAGCGCATCGGACGGGCCTGGCGCTGGCAATCATCGTCGCACTGGTCATCACAATCGCGATCTTGATCGGCTACGCGTTGCGCACACAGCGCACCGCCGCCTGGCTGCTGGTTCCCTACTTGCTTTGGGTGAGCTATGCGACAACGCTGAACGCCGGGATCGTGGCGCTCAATCCGTGACCGGGGGCGCCTCACTGCCGCCACGGTCGGCCCGGCAGCTGCGGGCTGCCGTCACTGCCGGAGCTGCGCCGTCATGTCAAATGGCCTCTACCCGTCCATCAGTCGCTTCATGGGCAGCCCGGCGTTCAAACTTGGGCTGATCACTTTTATCGTCCTGTTGCTGATCATTCCACCGTTCTTCATCATGGACATGGTGGCTACGCGCGATATGCGTTCGCGCAACGTGGCCTCAGAGGTGGCGCAGAGCTGGGGTGGGCCCCAGAGTTTCGCCGGGCCGGTGCTGATCGTTCCGTTCACGGTCAGGCCGCAGCCGTTGCCGCCTGGAGCTGTTACCGAGCCGCCTCGGCCGGCGCCCGATCAGTTTGCGATTTTTCTGCCGGACCAGCTCGACATAAAGGCCAAGGCCAAGTCGCAGGTGCTGCACCGCGCGATTTATGAAGTGCCGGTATTCTCGACGGATTTGGCCGTTGCCGGCCGTTTCAGCGCGCCGGACATGGGCTTGATCGCAGGCGATATCACCGCCGTGCGTTGGAACGACGCCGTCTTCGCGCTGGCCGTGCCAGAACTGCGCGGGTTGAAACAGGCGAGCAATCTCAAAGTCAGCGGGCGCGGCGAGGCGGGGTTCGAGCCCAGCCTCGGACTGACGGCTAACATCGGCAGCGGACTCCATGTGCGTCTCGCCGACCTCAAGGGTGGCGCTCCGGGTATCCTGGCACCCCTTTCGTCCGCCCCGCTCGCTTTCGATTTCGACTTCACAGTGCGATTTACCGGCTCTGGCAGCCTCAACTTTGGCCCCGCCGGGCGGGAAACCACGGTCAGCCTCGCCTCCGATTGGCCTAGCCCGAGCTTCAACGGCAGCTTTCTCCCGGAGGAGCGCAGTGTCGACACAACCGGCTTTACCGCCAACTGGCGCGTGCCGCATCTCGCCCGCTCGGTGCCCCAAGTTTGGGTTGCGACTGGCCCGGACATCAACCTCGCCCCGCTTATGAATTATCAGTTCGGCGTCAATCTCACGATTCCGGTGGATTTCTACGATCTGGTCATTCGCGCCATCCGTTATGCATCGATGTTCACCATCGGGAGCTTCATGGCTGTGTTCATCATGGAGGCCTTGAGCGCCCAGCGGTTGCACCCGGTGCAGTATGTTTTCACCGGCGCCGCACTGCTGATGTTCTTCGTGCTGCTCTTGTCCTTGGCCGAACACATCGGCTTTGGCCCGGCCTACTGGCTCTCGGCCCTCGCCACCAGTCTGCTCATCGCCGGCTATGTTTGGCGCGCCATGGGCAGCGCGGCCAAAGGCGGCATCATGCTGGCGGTTCTTCTCATTCTCTATGGGCTGCTGTATCTCATTCTGCGACTCGAAGACTATGCGTTGCTGGCGGGGGCGATCGCCGGTTTCGTGATGCTGGCCGCCGCTATGTTCCTGACCCTCGGCATCGACTGGTCCGGACGGAAAACGGTGGCCGCGCCCGCTGCCAAATGAGGGACGTCGACCATGGTGCAATTAACGCTGCCGGCCAATTCCAAGATCGGCAAGGGCAAGACCTGGAACGCGCCCGCCGCGGGCAGCCAGAACGTCGAGTACCGGATCTATCGTTGGAACCCGGAGGATGGGGAGAACCCGCGCGTCGATACCTACAACATCGACCGGCGCGACTGCGGCCCGATGGTCCTGGACGGCCTGATCAAGATCAAGAGCGAGATCGATCCCACACTGACATTCCGGCGCTCCTGTCGCGAGGGCATCTGCGGCTCGTGCTCGATGAACATCGATGGCGCCAACACGCTGGCCTGTCTCAAGGGCATGGATGAAGTAAAGGGGCCGGTGAAAGTCTACCCGCTGCCGCACTTGAAGGTGGTCAAAGACCTCGTGCCGGACCTCAGCGGCTTCTACGCCCAGCACCGCGCCATCGAGCCGTGGCTGAAGGCCGATACGCCGATGCCTGAGAAAGAGCGGCTGCAAACACCGGCGCAGCGCGAGAAAATGGATGGGCTCTACGAGTGCATTCTGTGCGCCTGCTGCTCGACGTCGTGCCCCAGCTACTGGTGGAACCAGGATCGCTACTTGGGACCGGCCGCGCTGCTGCAGTCCTACCGCTGGTTATCGGATTCGCGCGATGAGGCGACCGGCGATCGGCTCGACGATCTGGAAGATCCGTTCAAGCTCTATCGCTGCCACACCATCATGAACTGCGCGCAGGCCTGCCCCAAGGGGCTGAACCCTGCCAAGGCGATCGCGAGCATCAAGAGGATGGAACAGGAGCGGGTGTAGCGATGTCCAGTCTCGACCACATTGGCCTGCCGGTTTCCGATGTCGCGCGCGCCAAAGCGTTTTATGCAGCGGCGTTAGCCCCCCTCGGCATCACGCTGCTTCACACAGTGGCAGCAAGCGTGACGGGCTCATTCGACGTTCCCGGCTTTGGCAAGAACCAGAAACCCGACTTCTGGCTGTCCCAGAGCTCCAAGGTGACGCCGCCGCTGCATATCGCTTTTGCTGCCACCTCAAGGGCCGAGGTGGATGCGTTTTACGCTGCCGCCATGGCCGCCGGCGCCACCGACAACGGCCCTCCCGGTCTGCGGCCGATCTATCATCCAGGTTACTACGGTGCGTTCGTGCTCGATCCCGACGGCCACAACATCGAAGCGGTGTGCCACACGGCCTAGGCTGATCTTCTCCTCTCCCCTCACGCGAAAGTGCGCAAGGGGAGAGGAGAGGCCTCGCCGAATCCGTGGCCTTTACCCTGCCAGCGCCTTAAGTTTCTCCTTCAGCGCATCGCTGATCTCGCCGGTGGCGGGCATGCCCGAGCGTTGTTCGAAGGTCCGGATGGCTTCGCGGGTCTGGCCGGTCAGGGTGCCGTCGAGGGTGCCGGGATCGTAGCCGAGTTCCGACAGCATCTTCTGCACGGTGCCGATATCGCTGGCCGCCTTGTTGATCGGTGCTGGCTGCGCTTGGCCCATGCTCACGCCCATCGCGTCGGCGCTGTTGGCTTTGCGGTCCTGCGGTTTGGCGCGCCAGGCCTTGACCTCGGCGTCGACCTCGGTGGCCTTGGACGCCATCAGAGACTTGCGGATAGCGTCGCGCTGTTTGCCGGCGTCGGCGTCGCCGCGCGCTGCCGCGATCGAGAACCACTTGTAGGCCTTGCCAGCGTCCTTGCTCATTCCCAGGCCGTTCGCATTCAGCACAGCGAGATTGTACTGGCTGTCCTTCAGGCCAAAGCTGGCGGCCTGCTCGAACCATTTGGCGGCCTGGGGGTAATCTGGCGCGCCAGCCTGGGCCGTATAGAGCACGGCGAGATTGTGCATGGCCTGCACGTTGCCGTGGTTGGCGCTGGCGCGATACCAATCCATGGCGCGGGCGGTATCGGGCGCGACGCCCTGTTCGCCCTTCTCGTGCAATACGCCGAGCTTGAATTCGGCCAGCGCCGATCCGGCCTTGGCCGATTGCTCGAACCAGTGTGCGGCCTTGACCGCATCACGTTCGACGCCAGTACCCTTCAAGAAGCGATCAGCAATCAGATAAGCGGCGGCCGGATCGCCGGCGAGCGCCGCGGTGCGCTGCGACAGCGGGGCGATGCTCGCGGGCAAGACTTCAGCGCTTGCCCCGGTGCTGGCGGTTTCCACCATGGCGTCGGCAACTTGTTCAAGGCTGTTTCCGGCGCCCGCATCGGCCAGAGTGCTGGCGTTGGCGGCCGGTATCCCGTCAGGCGGCAGTGCGGAGGACTTTTCCAGCTTTGGTGTGGGTGCGACTGCTGCTGGCGCTGGCGAGGTCGACGGCTTGGACTTGGCTGCGGGCGCATCCGGCAAATCGGCCGGCATGTCGGGCACCATGCTCTGCTCGATGCTGACCTTAGGCGCCGGTTTGCGCATGGTCTTGACGTAAATCACGCCCAGGCTGAAGGCAGTCAGCACCAACATGGCCACCATGCCGAGCGGCGAGCGCAGCAGGCCGAAGATCCCAGCCGGTTTCGGGGCGGCGGTGGGGACAAAGCTGCGCAGATCGGGCGTCGCGGCGCGAATGGCTTCCGGAGCCGCCGCAGCCATCGAAGCTGCTGCCTTGGGCGCCGGCATTGGTGCTCCGGCTTGCGGCTGCGACGCGGCCATGGCGGCACGGCGGGCGGAGGCGATCAGGTCTTCGCGCGACATTGCCTGAGCCGCGACAGCTGGCTGCTCCTCTACGGCAAAGCTGCGGTCTTGGACCGGCAGCGCGGAATGAACGACGCGCGGACCCGTCGCAACCATCGGGGCTGCGGCCAGTGGGGCCATCATGGCCGGCATTTCCGCTTCCGGCTCCTCGATCGTCTCCATCGCGTCGATCCGGTGGTGCAGGTTCTGCACCAGGTCGCGGATGGATTCGAGCGCGCCATGTGAGCGTGTTTCCGATTCGCGCTGTTCGACGGCGCGGGACAGCAGCAGATTCTGGACGATGGCCAACTTCTCGGCCAGCTCGGGGTTCTCGCCCCTCAGGTTCATGGCGGCGATGACGCGGCCCTCGGCATGCTCGGCGGTCTTCTCGGCGATTTGCGGCAGATCCTGGCGTAGGCTGAGGATGGCCTCGTTGAGGTGGCCGAGCGTGTCGTTCATCGGGCCGATCTGCGCCGCGCTGTTGGACAGGGCGCTGACGTTGGCCGACACGGCGCCGATGGCTTCGGACACCTTCTCATGCTCGGTCGTGAGCCGTTCCAGATCGCCGCGCAGCGCCTCGACGTGCGCAGCGACGGCGGTGATGACCGGGCTGTCGGCCGGTTGGGCGAGCGCCTGGTCGATCCTCTTTTCGGCCTGGGTCATGCGCTGGGTCAGTTCGTCGATGGATTTGTCGACGGCGAGCGAAGCTTCAATGACGGGGCTGGCAGTCAACGGCGCGGGAGCGTCAATGAGGTCGGCCGTTTTGGCGGCTGGTTTGGCGAGCGGCGGTGCAACCGGCTTGGCGGCGGGTACCGACCGCTCGGGCACACGCAGGGGCTTGGGTGCATAAGCCTCGACCAGCGCCGACATGTCGAGAAAGTCGTTGTCGTCGTCCTGCGTCGGCGCGCTCTCGGCCGGCTGCAAGCGCGGTGGCAACAGCGCGCGGACCGGTGCGGGACGGGCGGCCAGCTTGGGCAGCCTCGCTGCGTCGGCATAGGACTGGGCAACCGACGCATAAATCATATCAAGCGAGGGAGCCGGTGCAACGTGCGGTCTGGCCGCTTCGGGTTGGGGCGGCGGCAACTGCCGCACAATGGGCTCAGCCGGGACGTCGTCTTCGGACGCAACACTTGCCTCGCGCAACGGCGCGCGGAACGGCTGTAGAGGCGAAGCGGCTTCGCGGCGATCTTCCAGCGCCAGCACCGGCTTTGCGGCGCCAGCGGGCGCGCGCACCACATGCTCGCGCGGCGGCTGTTCGGCGGGCGCTGCGGCGGCGACAGGTTCGGTCGCTGGCTGGCGCTCGGTGAGCAGGTTCAGGCGCGCGCGCAGATCGGCAAGCGCATTGCCCTGGCGCTGATCGCTTTGCGAAATCTCATTGGCAATCGACTGCAGAAGGGCCGCGATGGGCGCCTGATCGTCGCTGTGCACTGGCCCCAGTGGCAGCCTGTCGGGTGGCGGCAAGCGCTTGAGGCGGCCTTGCTGCTCTGCTCCGGTCTCTTTTGTCGTGGTCATGCGCGTCCCCTTGCCGGCTGTTGGCGCCCAACGGCGCGTAGGTCCTGACGCGGAGACGATTCGCGGACCCGTTAACGCGAGGGTGTCAGCCGGACGTAAACAGAGTGTTAATCGGCGGGTCCAGGTGGCCACCATGCCGCCTTGCTGTTGCGGCCGTGCTCGACTAGGCCTCGCCGGTCGCCCTGCCAGCTATCTGGCCAGCTATCCGAGAAGTCCGCTCATGAGCCTCTACCGCTCGTTCGCCACCGTCGGTGGCCTCACGGCCATCAGCCGCGTGCTGGGCTTCGTGCGCGACCAGCTGATCGCCTATGTGCTGGGCACCGGCGCGGTGGCCGACGCCTTTATTGTCGCCTTCCGCATTCCCAACCTGTTCCGCCGGCTGTTCGCCGAGGGGGCGTTCAATTCCGCCTTCGTGCCGCTGTTTGCCGAGCGCTTGGAGGGGACCAATCCGGCCGAAGCCAAGCGCTTCGCGGAGGAAGCGCTGGCGGGCCTGTTCGCGGTGCTGCTGGTGTTCACGGTGATTGCCGAGATCGCCATGCCCTATGTGATGCCGTTCATCGCGGTCGGCTTTACGGGCGATCAGGCGAAGTTCGATTTGACGGTGCTGCTGACGCGCATCGCTTTTCCCTATCTCATCTGCATGTCGCTGATGGCGCTCTATGCCGGCGTGCTGAGCGGGCTGCGCCAGTATGCGGCCGCCTCGGCGGCGCAGATCATGCTCAACGTCGTGCTGACGATTGCGATGGGGATTGCCTATTGGCTGGGCCTGAGCCGCTCGCCGACCGCCGGCATCGTCCTGGCCTGTGCGGTGACGTTGGCGGGCCTCATACAACTGGGCATGCTGGCGCGCGATTCCTCGCGCCATGGCATGTCGTTGGCGTTGCGCTGGCCGCGCCAGACCGACGGCATGAAACGGCTGGTCACGCTGGGCATTCCGGCGCTGATCGCGGGCGGCATCACGCAGCTCAATATCGTTGTCGGCACCAACATTGCCTCGCTCCAGGCCGGCGCCAATTCGTTCCTCTACTATGCCGACCGGCTCTATCAGCTGCCGCTCGGCATCGTCGGCATCGCCATCGGCGTGGTGCTGCTGCCCGATATCGCGCGCAAGCTGAAGGCTGGCGATCTGGTAGCCGTGCATGAGAACCAGAACCGCTCAATCGAGTTCTCGCTGCTGTTGACGCTACCGGCCGCCGTGGCGTTGGCCGTGGTTCCGCTGCCGATCATCACGGTGCTGTTCGAGCGCGGCGCCTTCACCGCCGCCAACTCGCCGCCGACGGCCTGGGCGCTGTCGGCCTTTGCTTTCGGCTTGCCGGCGTTCGTGCTCAACAAGGTGCTCTCACCGGCCTATTTCGCCCGCTCCGACACCCGCACGCCAATGAACTTCGCGCTGGTGAACTTGCTCGTGAATGCGGTGGGATCGGTCGCGCTGTTCTTCATCCTGCAGCATTTCGGCTTCATGCCGCATGTCGGCATCGCCATCGCGACCACGCTGGCAGCCTGGCTGAATGTCGGCCAGCTGTGGCGCGAGCTTAGCAAGCGCGGCCATTACATCGCCGACGTTCAGCTGACGCGCAATCTTCCGCGCATCGCCATCGCCAGCATCATGATGGGTGGAGCCGTTTGGGCGTTGGATCAGTGGCTGGATGAGTTCTTCCCGAGCAGCAACGGCGTGTTGGTGCAGTTCGGTGCCCTGGCAAGTCTGGTCGCCGGTGGATTGGCGACCTACGCCATCGCCGTCTTTGCTTTGGGCATTGCCGATCTGCAGGCGGTTTTGCGCCGGTTGCGGCGACGCCGGACCTAACCTGTGCCACTTCGATCCGCGTGTTGACGAATTTTTCATCTGGGGCGCGGTACAACACTGTCATCGGCCTGGCCCTTGCGCCATGCGGCCGCCGCCAGTCGCGTATCGCTGAAACAACTTGCAGCCCTGGAGTTACCCATGCGCGATTGGGCAAGCCCACTCACGTGCGCCGTCATGACCTGCGCGTCGCTGATCGCGATGCCAGTTACCGCCGTGGCCGGCGATCTGCAGTTGCAGCCGGGCATCTTCTCGGATCCGGAGTACAATCCCCAGGTCACCATGGGGGCGTCGGTCAGCCATGTTTCGGGTGCGGCGCACGAATACGTCTATTCCAAAGATGGCGCCTACACGGTGAGCCGCCTCGACTGGCAGATCAAGGACGTCAAGATGTTGAATGCCTCAATCGGCGTTCGCCTGACGCCGTGGGTTTCATTCGAGATTTCGGGCGGCACCAAGCTGGACGGTCAGTCCGAGATGGACGACTACGACTGGCTGGTGAAAGGCAGCGACTGGTCGCACTGGTCGAACAGTCCGCAGACTGTCATCAATGACGCCAATCGCGTCGATGTGTCGGGCAATCTGTCGTTGTTCCGTCACCCCAATTTCAGCCTGGATGCGATCGGCGGCGTGCGCTGGAACCAGTGGACCTTCGAGTCCTACGGCGGCAAGTACAACTACACGTCGGACCCCAGCGACCCGTCCACGTTTCGCGACTCGTTCGGCGACTTGCCGAGCGACCAGCCCGGCATCTCCTACAAGCAGAATCTGGTCACGCCCTATCTCGGCTTGCAGCTGAACCTCATGTTCGAGCGCTTCGATTTGTCGGCCAGTGTCGCGGCCTCGCCGTTCGTATCTGCGGACAACTACGATCAGCATTTCCTGCGCGGTCTGCAGTTCCACGACTCGTTCCACAACGGCAACTACGTCGACTACAAGTTCGGCGGGGCCTGGCGCTACAGCGATAAGCTGAGCATTACCGGCAGCTGGGAACGCGAGACCTACTCGCTCACCAAGGGTTCGACGACCGTCAACGCCATTGCTTATGACGCCAACGGCGATCCTGCACTGGTCAACGGTTCCGGCGGTCCGCTGATTCAGAAAGAGCCCGGCAAGAGCGCCGGCTTCGACAACACCACCGACCGCTTCAGCGTCGGTCTGGTTTACAGCCTCTACTAGTGTTCTGGCACACACAAAAGGTACCTGAAGCCTCGTCATCCCCGCGCAGGCGGGGATCCAGCCAAGCCTGAGGTGTGCTCGCTTGCCAACCTGGAAACGCTCGCAAAGTCACCAGCCAGTGCGGCATTGAGGCTGCGCCACACTCTGGCATGCATGGATCCCCGCCTTCGCGGGGATGACGAATTGGCCGGGTACTAGACGATAGCGCCTGTACACCAGACGCCGCTTGCGTCCGTCCGCCACGATGAGCGATAACGCGCGCTCATCGTGGGGACCCCAATGACCACCAAAACTCGCGTCTTTTCTGGCGTGCAGCCAACCGGCAATCTGCATCTCGGCAACTATCTCGGCGCCATCACCAAGTTTGTGGCGCTGCAGCATGAGCACGAGAGCCTGTATTGCGTTGTCGACCTGCACGCCATCACGGTGTGGCAGGAGCCGGCCGAACTCACGCGCAATACGCGCGAAGTGACGGCGGCTTTCATTGCCTCCGGTCTCGATCCGAAAAAGAGCATTCTGTTCAATCAGAGCCAGGTGCACGAGCATTCCGAGCTGGCCTGGATTTTCAATTGCGTCGCCCGCCTTGGCTGGCTGAACCGCATGACGCAGTTCAAGGAAAAGGCTGGCAAGGACAAGGAAGCTGCCTCGGTCGGGCTCTACTCGTACCCCAGCTTGATGGCGGCCGACATTCTGGTCTACCGGGCGACCCACGTGCCCGTGGGCGAGGATCAGAAACAGCATCTGGAGCTGGCGCGCGATATCGCGCAGAAGTTCAACAACGACTTCCGCAGCCAGATCGAACGCCTTGGCCACTACGATGGCTTTTTTCCGCAGCCCGAACCGCTGATCCAGGGTCCGGCGACGCGCGTCATGAGCTTGCGCGACGGCTCAAAGAAAATGTCCAAGTCGGATCCGTCCGATCTCTCGCGCATCAATCTGGCCGACGATGCCGACACCATCGCCAAGAAGTTCCAGAAGGCCAAGACCGATACCGAGCCGCTGCCCTCTGAGGAAGCAGGCATGGCGGGCCGGCCGGAGCTGGAAAACCTGGTCGGCATCTTTGCTGCCCTGACCGACCGCACGCCCGCGAGCATCCTGGCCGATTTCGGCGGCAGGCAGTTCTCCGATTTCAAGCGCGCGCTGGTCGAAGCGTCGGTGGAGAGACTGTCTCCCATTGGCGATGGCATTCGCCGCCTGATGAACGACCCCGCCGAGATCGACAGCACCCTGCGCAGCGGCGCCGAGCGTGCCCGCGCGTTGGCTGGCCCCATTCTCGGGCAAGTCAAAGACATCGTCGGTTTTATCCGTTAATGTACGTGGAATTGCCCTCTCCCCCACCCCTCGTGGAGGAGAGGGAGTCTTGGAGTCCTCAACGACCATGACCGAACGCCTCAAGCGCAGTGTGTTTGCCGAAGGGCACCGCCGCAAGTTCCTGGTAGTGGTGGACGAGACGCCCGAAGTGGAAAGCGCCCTCGCTTTCGCGGCCAATCGGGTGCGCCGCTCGGGCGGCTCTATCAGTCTGCTCTACGTCATCGAGCCGCCGGATTTCCAGGACTGGCTGGGTGTCAAGGATGTCTACCTGGAAGAGCAGCACACCAAAGCCAAGGCCGTGTTCCGGTTATTCAGGCGCAAGCTGAAGGGTTATGGCTGCGAAGATACGCAAGCCGAGGACATCGTGCGCGAGGGCAAGAAACCCGAGCAGATCCTCACGCTGATCATGGAAGATCCCGATATCGCCGTGCTGGTGCTTGGCGCATCCACCGATCCCAAGGGACCGGGACCGCTGGTGACCTCGCTGGCCACCGGCAAATCGGCCGGTACCTTTCCCGTGCCGATCACGATTGTGCCCGGGCACCTTTCTCCCGAGGAGATCGAAGGAATTGCTTGATCGGCACCACCGCGCCGGTCTCGGCTTGCCCTGACCAGGGCGCCAGTTCCAGGTCCGGATTGGAGGCCAGCTTCTTTGCGTCTTCGGCCGACACGGCGGCGCCAAAGTACCATCCCTGGCCGACCGTGCAGCCGGCATCGATCAGCATCTGGCACTGCTGCAGCGTCTCGGCGCCTTCGCCGGTCACGCCCAAGTTGAGATTGCGGCACATGCCGACGATCGCTCCCATCACTTTGGCAACGTCGTGCGGACCTTTCTCGAGATTTAGGAATGCGCGATCGATCTTGACGCGGTCGAATGGCATCGAGGCCAGTTGCGTCAGTGAGGAATAGCCCGCGCCGAAGTCGTCCAAGCAGATCGTGACGCCAGCCGTTTTCAGGTCCGCAAGCACGGCGCGCGCGCCTTCGATATCGCACACGAGTGCGCTTTCCGTGATTTCAACTTCCAGCCGGTGCGGCGCGAAATCGGCGCTTGTGAGCATGGCCAGCAATTTGACGGCCAGCCCCCGATCACTGAGCTGGACCGGCGAGAGGTTGACCGAAAGCGAAGGCTTGCCGTCCCAGTCGCGCATCAGGCGGCAGGCTTGCGTGAGGATGCTTTCGGTGAGGTCGCCGATCATGCGGCGCTCTTCGGCAATCGGAATGAATTTGTCGGGCGGTATAAAGCCCCGCGTTGCGTGCGGCCAACGCGCCAGGGCCTCGAAACCGGTGACGTGTCCGGTGCGCAGGTCGATCAACGGCTGGAAAAACGGCACCACGCCCTGCGCGACAATAGCCTTGCGCAAATCGGACTCGATGGCCGCGCGCTCGCGGATTGCCGCGTCCATGGCCGTATCGAACAGCCGCGTCCGGCCGCGCTCGCCTTGCTTGGCGGCGTTGAGCGCGATATCGGCGCGCTGCATCAAGGTCGCGACGTCGCCGGCATCGTTCGGGAAGGTGGCGATGCCGGTGGTAACGCCGACATCGATATCGATCGCACCGATGCGGATGGGTTGCGCCAGGCTTTCGGCAATGCGCGCCGCCGCCGACACGGCCATCTGCTGATTGTCGCGGGTGTGAGCGATGACAACGGCGAACTCGTCGCCTCCCAGCCGCGCCACGAACTCGGCCGAACGCACGTGGGCGCGCAACCGATTGGCGATATCCTGCAGCACACGGTCGCCGGCAAGCAGTCCGTGAACATCATTGATCGGCTTGAAACGATCGAGATCCAACAGCAGCAGCGAAACGCTCATGCCGGTGCGCTCGGCCTGGGCTACGGCCCGCGTCAGCTCGGCCGACAGGGCGCGGCGGTTGGGCAATCGCGTGAGCATGTCCTCGCCCGCCAGGGTGGTGGCCCGGGCCTCGGCGGCAACCCGGATCTTCACCTCGTGCGAGAGCTCGATCCAGCGGCGCAGTGCGAAAATCCCGAATGCCGCCGAAACCACCGCTCCCGCCAGGATGATGGCGTTACGCTTGTCATCGGTTTCGTGTTCGAAGTTGGCAAAGATCCAGGCGCCCATGTGGAACTGCCGGATGGCGAGAAAGCCGAGCGTGATGACCAGCGCGGTGACGAACGCTTCGCCCTGGGCGCGCGTGTAGCGCTTGATCAGCCGCTGCATTCGCCGGCGGAAGGTGTCAATCGCTTCGAACAACGACGATGCAAATGATTTGGAGGGCGATGCCGACACGAAATCTGACATGAAACGCAACAGTCTTACAGGGATACCCGGCTGTTGGCCGGACAAGTTCTTGGCTGCCTTCACCCTACGATGCTCGCGCTAAGATTGTGCTAAGCGTGAGCACCAACCCAACTAGCGAAATCCCGTATGTACGAGTTGGACGTGCGCAACCCTTGCAGGAGCGCCTGCCACTGACTATTTGTTGGCTGCAACCCAACGTCGCAACGAGGCTCCGATGCCCACACAACGCTGGCAGGACGGCGCGCCGCCGCTTGAGGGCGAGGTTCTTCCGCCCGAAGTGGAAGCCGAGCGCGAGGAGTTCGTGCGCACCTCGTTCTGGGACAAGCTGAAGGCCGTGGTGCCGAAGATCCCGTTCGCGGAGTCAGCGGTCGCCGCGTTCTATTGCGCGACTGATCCCGCGACCCCAACGCGCGTCAAGCTGACCTTGATGGGCGCACTGGCCTATTTCATTCTGCCAATCGACGTCGTGCCGGACATTCTACCGCTGATCGGCTTCGGCGATGATGCGGCTGTTCTGGCCCTCGCGATCAAGATGGTTGGCGACCAGATCAAGCCCGAGCACCGCGAGCGCGCTCGCGAAACGCTGGCCAACCTGGCGCAGCCCAAGGTTTCGGCGCGCAACGCCGGATAACCCCGGGGCTGGACAGTGGCGGGGGAGGGGCTATTGATACTCTCCCGACCCAACCGGACCTGTCCCATCTCATGCGCGGCTATTTTGGCATCGGCGCCGAAAAGATCTCCAAGCCGATGAATGTCGGCAACCTCGTGCGCTCCTCGCACGCCTTTGGCGCGAGCTTCTTTTTTACGGTCGGGGCGCAGTATCGGGCTGCGGAGGCGCGCTCGGACACGTCCAAGGCGCCGGATCATATGCCGATCTACAGTTGGCCGACGATCGAGGCCATGGTGCTGCCGCAGGGCTGCGCGCTGGTTGGCATCGAACTCACCGATGATGCCATTGAGCTGCCAAGTTTCGGCCATCCACTGCGCGCCGCCTATATTCTGGGCCCCGAGCGCGGCTCGCTATCGCCTGCCATGCAGGCGCGCTGCCGCTACATCATCAAAATCCCGACGTCATTTTGCATCAATGTCGCCATGGCTGGCGCGATTGTGATGTATGATCGGGTCAAGACTTTGGGCCGTTATGCCCCGCGCCCGGTGGGCGAAGGTGCGCCAACCGAGGCCATTGCGGTGCATGAGCAGGGTGCGCCGATTTCGCGTTTGGCCGCGCGGCTGGTCGCAGACGGGGTAGACGGGTGAGGGAGGGGTGGCAATGCTCAAGACCTTAAGTCGCGCGCGTTGGCTGACGCTTGTGCTGGCCGCTGTCGTCGCGGTTTCGGCCGTGGCGAGCGTGCCGTACGTCGTCGAGGCCGCAACGCAAGCCAAGAAGAAGAGTCAATTCCAAGCCGGCGTTGTGCGCAAAGTCGCTCCGCGCCGGCGCTATGTGCCGGGCGGACAGGCCTTCACGGCAAAATCGCCGGTCGTTGCCAAAAAATCCGTCGTTGCCAAAAAATCCGCGGCTGCCAAAAAGCCGATTGTAAAGGCGAGACCGCCGGCTCGTTCGGCCGTTGCACCCAGGGCTGTCGCCAAGGTGGCGCCGCGACCCGTGGTCCGGCCGCCGACCGCGCAACAAATTTTGGCCGCGCGCCTTCGGGCCCTTCCAAAAACCGCGTTCCGTGCCCCACAGCCGCGGCCGCCCAAGCCTCCGGTCGCTCGGGCGCCTGTCCGGGTCGCACTGGTACGTCCCGCGCCGCTCAAGCTCAGATCCGCTGCGCCCGTTGCCAAGCCGGCATCGCTGACTCCAGCGCTTAGCCCGCCAAACCTGGTTGAGACCCGGCCTAACGGTCCCGTCCTGGTGTCGCAAAAGGGCGACTGGTCGATGTTCCGTGCCGTGGAGGGCGACAACCGCACCTGCTTTGCCAGCACCCGTCCCAAGGACTCCGCCCCGCGGTTAGCCGACCGCAAGCCGGTCTATTTGTATCTGACAACCTATGAACCCGCTGATGTCCGCAACGAAGTGACCATCAAGCTCGGCATGCCGGTGGCGGCCGACGCCAGCGTGGTGGCAGTGATTGACGGCCGCAACTACCGCCTCGCGGCGTCCGGCGAGACGGCCTATCCCAAGGATCCGAGCGGCCAGAAAGCCATGCTGGAAGGTATGCGTCGCGGCAACTCGCTCACCTTAAAAGTCGGCAAGTCCGATCCGACGGTGGGCGGCGAGGTCGTCATGACCAACTCGTTCTCCCTGCTCGGTTTGGCGGCTGTCCTGAAAGTGTCGGACGAGGCCTGCGCCCGTCAAGCTGGGCGCAGATGACGGGTGCGACCGCTGCGGATCATTTCCGCCGCATTGGCCAGAGCGGCCCCGTCATGGCGCGGTTCAGCAGCATCAGCGGTGCCATGCCCACCAGCACGATCATCAGCGACGCCAGCGCCGCATCCTCGAACTGATCGAGGGCAGCCAGACCGTAGACGCGGGTCGCCAGCGTTTCGAAGTTGAAGGGGCGTAGCAGCAGCGTCGCTGGCAGCTCCTTCATGCAATCGACGAACACCAGCAGCAGTGCGGCACCGAACGGCGGGCGCAGCAGCGGCAGATGCACGCTCCAAAGCGCGCCGATGGCCGTCTGGCCGAGGGTCCGCGCAGCGGCGTCGAGGTTGGGCGATATGCGGGTGAGACCGGATTCTATGGCACCCAGAGATACCGACATGAACCGGATGACGTAGGCCAGCACCACAATCACGACAGTGCCGGACAAGAGCAGTCCAGGGGACACGCCAGTCGCAGATTTCACCAGCCCGGCAAACCAGTTGTCGAACCGGCTGAGCGGCCACAACAGCCCAAGCGCCAAGACCGTCCCGGGGATGGCATAGCCCAGGCTTGCCAACCGCATCGCCGGCCGCGTCAGCCCGTTGGGCGCAACGCGCCGCGCATAGGCCAGCAGCAACGCGAATACGCCGGTGACCAGCGCCGCCAGCAGCGAAACGCTCAAGCTCGTAGCGGCAGCCTTCACAAATCCGGCGTTGGTCACATCCTGCCAGCTGGCGAAAGCGCCGCGCAGCAGTGAAAACATCGGCAGTACGAAACCAGCGATGAATGGCAAAAGACAGAGCAATGTCGCTGCCGGACCGCGCCAGCCCGCCAGTACAACTTCGGGCGAGGGGCGGGCGCGACCTGCTTTGTCGTGGAAGCCGCGATTGCCACGTAAGGCCCGCTCGGCCAGGAACAGCGACAGCACGAAAGCCAGCATCACCAGCGAGATCTGCGCGGCGCCGGCAAGGCTGGAACGTTGCAGCCAGGTGGCGTAGGCGGTCGCCGTCAGCGTCGGCACACCGAGATATTGCACCGCGCCGACGTCATTGAGACATTCCATCATCACCAGCGATACGCCCGCAACCAGCGCTGGGCGCGCCATGGGCAGGGCCACGCGCCAGAACACGCCGGTGAGGCTATGGCCCAGCGTCCGGGCGACCTCCAAGGGGCCGGCGCTCTGCTGCAGGAAACTGGCGCGGGCGCTGAGGTAGACATAGGGATAGAGCACGGACGACAGCACAAGGACCGCACCGGGCAGCGATTTCACTGCTGGGAACCAATAGTCGTGAGCATACTTCGCGCCCGTCAGAAAGCGCAGCAGCGACTGCAGCGGCCCCGTGAAATCGAACAGGTCGCCATAGCAGTAGGCAACGATATAGGTCGGCATGGCCAGCGGCACCAGCAGCAGCCAGACGATCACGTCACGCCCCGGGAAGCGGAACATCGTCACCAGCCAGGCCGTTCCCGCGCCCACCACCAGTGTGACCAGTCCGACACCTAGCATCAGCGTCAGTGTGCGCACGATGGCGGCCGGAAGCACGGTCGAGAACAGATGCGGCCACAAATCGCCCGAGCCACCCAGGGCCAACGAGGCAACGCCCAGCACCGGCAGCAGCATGATGGCGGCGATGATGCCAACAGCGACCGTCCAGAGCGGCGACACGCGCCGCTGCGCCCACCACGCCGCCAGCGCCGCGGCGATGCGGTGCGGGAGTTGGACTGAGGCGGGTGTGTGCATCGTCTGAAGATCTTGGAACAATTGAGAGGGACACAATTTTACCCTCTCCCTCGCCTCTTGGCGGGGGAGAGGGTGGCGCACTGGCGCCGGGTGAGGGGCAGCGACTTGTTCAGGACGTGGCACCGCGACTACGGAGCAAGTGGCTGCCCCTCACTCGCCCCTCCGGGGCACCCTCTCCCCCGCTAAGAAGCGGGGGAGAGGGCCAGTAGGCGCCGCTACATCCCCGGCCCTTCGTCAAAACCGACCTTGTCGACCAGTTCGGAGGCGGCGCGGCGGAGCTTGGCGATCTCTTGCAGCGGCAACGGATCGGGCTTCAAGGCGCCCCAGCTCTTGACCAGATCGGAGGCTTCGACGCCGGGTCGCACCGGGTACTCATAGTTGAGCGTTGCATAGATCTTCTGCGCACCCGCCGAGGCAAGGTATTCGATCAGTTTCACCGCGTTGTCCCGGTCGGGCGCATGCGCCATCAGCGCCGCGCCCGAGATGTTGACATGGGTGCCGCGATCCGCACCGTTGGGGAACGCCAGCCGCACTGCTCCGGCCCAGTCCTTCTGCTCGGGCTGGCGCTCGTTGGTTAGCATCTGGCCCATGTAGTAGGTGTTGCCGACCGCGATGTCGCATTCGCCCGCGAACACCGATTTGATCTGGTCGCGGTCGGTGCCCGACGGTTTGCGGGCAAGGTTGTTTTTCACGCCCCTCAACCAGACTTCGGCCTTTTCCGGCCCAAGATGCGCTATCATGCTGGCGATCAGCGCAATATTATAGGTGTGCTGACCCGAACGCATGCACAACTTGCCCTTCCACTTCGGATCGGCCAGCTCCTCGTAAGTGAAAGCCTCTTGCGTCACCCGCTCGCGCGAGACGAACAGCACGCGGGCGCGTTTCGTCAGTCCGATCCAGTTACCGTTGGCTTCGCGCATGGGTGCCGGGACCGCGACATTGATAGCGTCGGATGTTAGAGGCGCGGTGATGCCAGCCTGCTGGGCCTGGATCAGCAAACCGGACTCTGCCGTCAGCAACACGTCTGCTGGACTGTTGTCGCCCTCGGCGGCGATGCGCTCAACCAGCCCTTCGCTGGCAAAGATGGTGTTGACCGTAATGCCGGTCTCCGCCTCGAAGGCCTTCAGCAGGGGCTCGATCAGTTGCGGTTCGCGGTAGGAGTAGACATTGACCTCGCCACCCGCGATGGCAGGGGCGATTGCGAACAAACTGGCGGCAAGCGCCGCAGCAAACTTACGAACAAACATTATCTGCGTCCTCCATTTAGGCCGCGCGTTTGGGGATCTGCGCGGCACTGTTGATGGAACGTGGCTGTTGCCGGCCAGTTGTCGGTTTGGCACGCCCGCTGTCAACCGCGACACATTGGATCGGCGCGCAGAACGTGCGAGACTTGAGCTAGTAATTTGGCCGCGTCGTTGGAGATTCGCGCCCCGCATGACCAAGCTCATCCATTCCCGGCTCTGTCCGCACTCGCGCTCGGTTCGGCTCGCGCTGGGCGAGCTGAAGGTCGAGGTGTCTCTTGAGGAAGAGAAGCCTTGGGAATGGCGCGAGGCCTTCCTGGCGCTGAACCCGTCCGGCGAACTGCCGGTGCTGGTCCCGGACGGACGGGCAGCGGTCTGCGGCGCCTACGCGATCTCCGAGTATCTGGCCGATACGCAAGGGGCAAGCACAACGGCGGCGCAGCCCAAGCTGTTTCCAGGTGGCCCGGAGCAGCGGGCAGAGTGCCGCCGCGTGGTCGACTGGTTCCACGGCAAATTCAACCGCGAGGTGACGAAGCCGCTGTTGGAAGAGAAGATCTACAGCCGCTTCGATCCGGCCGGCGCGCGCAAGCCGGACGCCGACGCGTTGCGCGCCGCCCGCGCCAATCTGCGCTATCACCTTGGCTATCTTGAGTTTCTCAGCCACGATCGCAACTGGCTGGCAGGTCCCGAGATGTCGTTTGCGGACCTGGCAGCCGCCGCGCACATCTCCGCGCTCGACTATGTCGGAGAAGCGGTGTGGGACGACAAACCGATGGCGCGGCAATGGTACGCGCGCATGAAATCGCGGCCCTCGATGCGCGCCATGCTGAGCGAGCGGGTGCCGGGAGCGCCGCTGCCACCAGCACATTACCCCGATCCGGATTTCTGACCCCCGTGAGCGCCCCGCCGGACGATCTAAAAACTGCTCTACGCGCCCGGTCCCTGACCGAAGGGTTCGCTGGCCTGCGCGTGACATCGGCCGCAGCCGATCCGCTGATCGGCGAGCGATTGCGCGAGTTTGTCGCGCTGGGCCGTCACGGCGACATGAGCTGGATTGAAGAGACGGTCGAGCGCCGCATTTCGCCGCAAGCCATGTGGCCCGAGGCGCGTTCGGCAATTCTGCTGGCGATGCGCTATGGCAATGGCAGCGATCCGCTGGCCGTCTTGTCTCAGCGCCAGCATGCGGCCATTTCGTGTTATGCGCAGGGTGCGGACTATCACGACATTATCAAGCCCAAGCTGAAACGGCTCGCGGGCTGGCTTGCAACGGCGGCCAGCTGCGACGTGAAAGTGTTCGTCGATACGGCCCCGCTGATGGAAAAGCCGCTCGCCGCTGCCGCCGGGCTGGGCTGGCAGGGAAAGCACACCAATCTGGTGTCGCGCGAGTTTGGCTCATGGTTCTTCCTGGGCGCCATCCTGACCACGGCCGATCTGGAACACGACGAGCCGGAGGCGGATCATTGCGGCAGCTGCTCGCGCTGTCTGGACATCTGCCCGACGGCGGCGTTCCCAGCGCCCTATCAGCTCGATGCGCGGCGCTGCATTTCGTATCTGACCATCGAGCACAAAGGCCATATTCCGCTGGAGTTCCGCGCGGCCATGGGCAACCGCGTTTATGGCTGCGACGATTGCCTGGCGGTCTGCCCCTGGAACAAGTTCGCCGCGGCGGCGAGTGATATGAAGCTACGCGCGTCGGATGGGGCAGAGCCACCCGCACTGGCCGAATTGCTGGCGCTTGACGATGCGGGCTTTCGTGCGCGCTTCCGCGGCACTCCGGTCAAGCGCACCGGCCGCGAACGATTCCTGCGCAATGTATTGATCGCGGCAGGAAATTCGGGCGCCAGCCAACTAGCTGATAGCGTTGAACCGCTTTTGAAGGATACATCGCCCCTCGTGCGGGCTATGGCCGTTTGGGCGCTGCGGCGCCTGCTCGAAAGCGCAGACTTCCAAGCGAAGGCCGATCGCTATCGCGCGATTGAGACCGACCCGGCTGTCCGCGCCGAATGGGGACTACCGTGAACCATCTCCTGTGCATCGGCATGGGCTACAGTGCAGCGGCGGTGGCCCGTTTGCTCGCGCCGCAGGGCTGGCGCATCACCGGCACGTCGCGCTCGGCTGACGGCCTGGCGGCCATCACGGCCATGGGCTTTCAGGCTTGCCTGTTCGATGGCGCGGCAGCCGGCCCGGAGTTGGCGCAGGTCATCGCTGCGTCGACGCATTGTCTGGTCTCGGTTGCGCCCGGAGCCGCAAGCGACCCGGTTCTCGCAGCGTGCAACGAGCATCTCGCTGCGGCGCCGGATCTGCGGTGGATCGGCTATCTCTCCACCGTCGGTGTCTACGGCGATAGCGGCGGAGCTTGGGTCGATGAGGAGACGCCGCCCGCGCCGCGCCAGGAGCGGACCGTGCGCCGGCTGGAGGTCGAACTGGCCTGGCTGGCGTTTGGCGTGGCGGCGCACAAGAGCGTGCAGATCTTCCGTATTGCCGGCATCTACGGGCCGAGGCGCAATCCTCTGCTCAATCTGCTCGAGGGTACAGCCCAACGTATCGTGAAACCCGGCCAGGTTTTCAACCGCATTCATGTCGCCGACATTGCGCAGGGCGTGGCCGCCGGCATCGAGCGCGGGCAGCCTGGACGCATCTACAACCTCACCGACGACGAGCCAGCCCCGCCCGACGAGGTGATCGTCTATGCCGCCAGCCTGCTAGGGATGCCGCCGCCACCGCCGGTCCCGTTCGCCGAGGCGCGTCTCTCGCCGATGGCCGCCAGCTTTTATGCCGGCAATCGCCGCGTGCGGAACGAGCGGCTTCGCCAGGAACTGGGCGTGGACCTTCTCTACCCGACTTATCGCGAAGGCCTCGCCGCCCTTGCCACCGACCTGCGCCAATCGGGCGCGGTTGCACCTGAAGGAGTCGCACGATCGTGACAGACGACCTGTGGACCAGCGCGCGCGCGCCCTCGCTGGACGACTTCGAGGTCATGGCGCAAGCCGCCTTCGCTCGCCTGCCCGCCCACTTTCGCGAACGCTGCACCGATCTCGTCATCCGCGTCGAGGACTTCCCGGACGACAGCGTGCTCGACGATCTCGGTGCAGATACGCCATTCGATATTCTCGGCCTATATCAAGGAGTTAGCCTTGCAGGCCGCGACAGTGCTCCGCCCGTCGGGCCGGACATGGTGTTCCTCTACCGCCGCCCCATGCTGGACTACTGGGCCGAGTTCGACGAAACCCTCGGCCACATCGTCACCCATGTGCTGGTGCACGAAATCGGCCATCATTTCGGCCTCTCTGACGCCGATATGGAAGCCATCGAAGCTGCGGCGGTTTGAGCGCAGGACGCGACAATTCCGCTGCGGTCGCAGGAATGTGCCTTGCGCTTCATCCGGTCTGTGAAAGAATGTGTACGAGCTGCATTCGAGGCATACAGATATGGGCTCCGGCTTACTCACTGGGCTCCGCCTACTACTCATAGGGAATGGCATGATCATGCGCATTTGGGCGCTGTTTGTTATGGCCGTTTCGGCCTTGTCGGTACTCGGCAGCACCAACGCAGTGGCCGGCAGCGCCACCATCGGCGGCGTTAAACTCTCATGCGCCAACACCAAGGTGGTCATCAGCAATCAGGTTCCAGGCCCAGGCTTTGCGGTCGATGGCATGATCATGTTCAGCCCCAAGCATCTGCGCGCCTATCCCCCGATCGTGCAGCGCCTCGTCTTTCTGCATGAGTGCGGCCATCAGTATGTCGGCACCGACGAGACGGCGGCTGATTGCTGGGCGGTCAAGTCCGCAAAGAAGCGCGGCTGGTTGACGGCGGCTGGCCTGCGCCAGGCCTGCAGGGCGCTTTGGCACACCGAGGCGGATGGCACCCATCTGGCCGGCCCAGAACGCTGCGCAGCACTCAAGCAGTGCTTTGCGGAAAACTGATTGCTTGAGGGCGCCGCGATGGACGGCAAGCCTCTTTGGGGCCATAGTCGGCCGCTACCGACGGGATGTTTCCGACGGTGACGATGGTGCTGGGCTGAGCGTGCTCCCGATGCGAATTTTCCTGGCTTTTCGGCAGTTCTTGGCAGCTGTTGCAGTCTGCGCCGCTGCAGGCTCGCCTGCGGTCTCGGCCGACTACACTCCCAGCGGCGCGTCGCCCACCGCCGAGGACTACGTCGCCCATATCGGCGGCAAGGCCACCATCGTTGAGTCCGGCGATCTGCTGCTGGGCGGACACCGCGCGGCCTGCGGCGTGCGCCCCGTGGTGCTCGATCCCGCGCTGGACGATTACGCCGCCGCCTACGACGGTTTCATCATCCTCAACCCGCGCAAGCTTGAGGGTCTGCCGCCGGCCGTGTCGCTATGGATTTACTCACACGAATGCGGCCACCAGTTCAGGGGCCCCGACGAGGATGAGGCCGACTGCTTCGCCGTGCAGCGCGGCCGTCGCGCTGGTTGGCTGTCGCCGGCGGGCGTGGAAGAGATCTGCAACTTCATCTCCCCCTCGCAAGGCGACATCATGCACTTCTCCGGCCCGCAGAGGTGCCAGACGGTGCGCCGCTGCTATGGCGACAAGGGAAAGTTCTGAGATTGGTTTGGGCAGTAGGCAGTAGGCACTAGGCAGTGGATTGGACTCCGGCACGGTTGCGCTTGCTGCTGCTCGTTGGCTTGGCGGTTGCTTGCGCCCTGTTCGCCTACCAGATCACCAGCGCCCCGGCCGGTCCGCCAACGCTGGCCGAGTACCTCGATTACGCGCCCGGCCGCAGTTTGGCGCCTGCAGGCTACTCAGTAGGAGGAACGCCGCTCGCCTGCGGTCCCGTGAAAATCGTCCTCAATCCCAAGCTGGACGATGTCGCTGCCGCCCACCCCGGCTTCGTGATCATCAACCCCGCCGCCTTCGACAAGTTGCCCAAGGTCATCCGCCTCTACGCCTTCGGCCACGAGTGCGGACATCAGCTGCATGGGCCAAGCGAGGACATGGCCGATTGCTACGCGGTGACACGGGGGCAGGCACAGAAGTGGCTGGATGCGACAGGCGTGCAGGCCATCTGCGAGTTCTGGAAGCCGCTGGCGGGGGACAACAAGCATCTACCAGGAACGGAGCGGTGCGAGGCGATGAAGCAGTGTTTTGCCAAGGCCAAGGGGTAGCACACCGTTAGACGGCCAATGGTCCGGTCAAGCTGCCTCGCCGACAAATGGTTGACGGCCAACGGCGCGCGGCCCAAAACACCATCCAACCCCGACTGTCCGAAACTGAAGCCCGCACTCCATGAACAAATTCACGAAACTCACCGGCGTCGCCGCGCCGTTGCCCATGATCAACGTCGATACCGATATGATCATCCCCAAGCAGTTTCTGAAGACCATCAAGCGCACCGGACTGGGCAAGCACCTGTTCTCCGAGATGCGTTACGATCAGGCAGGCAAGGAAAACCCGGACTTCGTGCTCAACAAGCCGGCGTACCGCAAGGCCACCATCCTGGTCACGGGCGACAATTTCGGCTGCGGCTCGAGCCGCGAGCATGCGCCCTGGGCGCTGCTGGATTACGGCTTCCGCTGCGTCATCGCACCGAACTTTGCGGACATTTTCTTCAACAATACGTTCAAGAACGGCATCCTGCCGATCAAGCTGCCGCAGGCTGACGTCGACAAGCTGATGGACGACGCCAAGCGCGGCGCGAACGCCACCATCACAGTGGACCTGGAGAAGCAGGAGATCACCGGCCCCGATGGCGGCGTGATCAAATTCGAGATCGACCCGTTCCGCAAGAAGTGCCTGTTGGAAGGCCTCGACGATATCGGGCTGACGCTGCAGAAGGGCGAGGCCATCGATACGTTCGAAGCCAAGGCGAAAGAGGCGCGTAGCTGGCTGTGAGCATTGCGCCAACGAGCACTTAACGGGGACAGTTTACCTATTTCCCCGATAGCTGTGAGTTGCGGGCAGTGCGATAAGTAAATAGGTAAACTGTCCCCGTTTAATGCGCCTCGGCCACCTTCCGCCCCATCATCGCCTGGCTGGCCACGAAAAACCCCGCCGCCGCGATCATTGCCAGGCTGAACATCCCGAAGGCGACACTGGCGCCGGACTGCTGAGCGATCCAGCCGAACACATAGGGCGAACTGATGCGGGCGGGGCTGCCGATCAGGCTCATCAGGCCGATGCGGGCGGCGCGCGCGTTCGGGTCGCTGTTGGCGGCGATGGCGAACAGGCAGGGCACCAGATAGGCCGTGCCCGCCCCGATCACCGCAAAGCCCAGCACGTGCAGGACAAAGCCGTCCGTTACGCCGACGCCGATCATGCCGAGCGCTGACACCGCCAGTGCGCCGAGCACGACCGCTCCATCGCCGAAGCGCAGCCGCACCCGGTCACCAAACAGCCGGGCGATGCCGGCGCAGCCGCATAGGAACGCCGTGCCGATGCCCGAAATAGCGGCCAGCGACGGCGCTTCGGTATCGAGCAGTTTGGCGGACCAGAAGAACGTCACCAGTTCGCCGGCCGTACCAAATCCCACAGCTAACCCCAGCAATACCAGCGCAGGATCGAAGGCGGCCATCGGACGGGATTGGCCGGCCACGGGTTTGGGCAACGGCCGCAAAGGCACGCCGCGCCAAACCACCCAGGCTCCCGCAAGGCCTGCGGCCAGCAGTATCGGCGCAGCGGCCAGCGGTCCGTAGGTGATTGACATCAGGCTGCCCAGCACCGCGCAGACGGCCACGGTGAGCGATACCGTGGCGTGCATGCCAGTCAGCAGCGGGCGCTGTTGATCGCTTTCGACGGCAGCGCCCTCCGCGTTCATGAACAAATCGACGAAGCCATGGCTGATCGAAAAGGCCAGGGCCGCTGGCAGGAACAACGCGTAGGAGGGGCTGGCGAGCACGGCGCACAGCATCAGGGCCGCGACGGGCAGCATGATCAGCATCATGCGTCGTCCGGAGATCCAGCGCGCCAGCCGTCCGCCTCCGACGAAGGAGGCGACATTGACCAGTACCATCAGCGTCAGCACGATGCCGAGGTCCTGCTCGCTGAGGCCAATGCGCTTGGCGATGGCCGGGATCGAGCCGACCCAGATGCCGCCAATGACGCCGAAGGCGGCGAACACGAGGGTGACGGCGAGGCGGGGGGATAGGGTGAGCATGGGACTTTCGAAAGACTAGGGACCAGCGATTGGGGATTAGGGATCAGGCAACAGCGTCGTCGCCTCTTTCTATCTTCACCTAGTCCCTAGTCCCTAATCCCTAGTCCCTCCTTCCCCCGTGTCCCCATGCCACAGACTGTGCTAGGCCAGCCACCATGACCCATACCATCGCCATTGTCGGACGGCCCAATGTTGGCAAGTCCACGCTTTTCAACCGCCTTGCTGGCAGGCGGCTCGCGCTGGTCGATCCGACCCCGGGCCTGACCCGCGACCGCAAGGAAACCGAGACCACCATCTTCGAGGAGCCGGTGATCCTCATCGATACCGCCGGACTGGAAGAAGCCGACGCCGGCAGCATCACGTCGCGTATGCGCGATCAGACCCTAAAGGGTGTCGCCGATGCCGACCTGGTGCTGTTCCTGATCGATGCCCGCGCCGGTGTCACGCCACTCGACCGCAGCTTTGCCGAGTTGGTGCGCGACAAGGGCCGGCCGGTGCTGCCCGTGGCCAACAAGTGCGAGGGCAAGGCCGGCGAGAGCGGCTACTACGAGGCCTTCTCGCTGGGCTTGGGCGAACCGGTCGCCATTTCCGCCGAGCATGGCGAAGGCATCTCGGACCTGCAGATGGAGATCCTTGCCCGCCTCAAGTCCGATGGCGGCGAGATGCTGCCGGAGTACGATCCCGACGCCGAACCCGAAGAGCGCAAGATCACTCCGGGCAAGGACAAACCCATACGGATTGCCGTGGTCGGCCGTCCCAACGCGGGCAAGTCGACGCTCGTGAATGCGATGATCGGGGAAGAGCGCCTGATCACCGGCCCTGAGCCGGGCACCACGCGCGATTCCATCGCCGTCGATCTCACCCACAAAGGCGTGAAGCTGAAACTGTTCGACACCGCCGGTTTGCGCAAGCGCGCCAAGATCACCGACACGGTCGAGAAGCTGGCGGTCGGCGATACGCTGAACGCGGTGCGCTTTGCCGAAGTGGTGATCCTACTGGTCGACGCCGAGCATCCGTTCGAGGCGCAGGACCTGCAGATCGGCGAGTTGGCCGTCAACGAAGGCCGCGCGCTGGTGATCGGTGTCAACAAATGGGATCTGGTGGAGGATCGCCAGAAACGCCTGCGCGAAATCCGCGAGATCGCCGAGCGTGCTTTCGCCGACGCCAAAGGGATCGGCATCATCCCGGTGTCGGCCAAGTCGGGCCAGGGCATGGACAAGCTGCTGGACGGCGCGCTGAAGGTCTACGAGACATGGAACCGGCGCTTGTCGACCGCCGGCCTCAACCGCTGGCTGGCCGAGGCGCTGGAGAAGCACTCGCCCCCGGCGGTATCGGGCAAGCGGATCAAGATGCGCTACATGACCCAGGCCAACGCCCGACCGCCGACTTTTGTGGCCTTCTGCTCGCGGCCCGAGGCGCTGCCGAAATCTTATGTGCGGTACCTGGTGAACGGCCTGCGCGAGACCTTCGACCTGCAGGCGACTCCCATCCGGTTCCAGCTCCGCAAGGGCGACAATCCGTATGAGAAGAAGGGGAAGAGGCGGTAACGAACTCTCCTTCTCCCCCTCGCCTCTTTGCGAGGGGGAGAAGGTGGCGCACTGCGCCGGATGAGGGGCAGAAGCGAATCCGGGGGGTGGGCGTGCAACAGTTGCGACGAAGACGGAGCAAGTTTCTGCCCCTCACCGACCGCGTGGCTCTTGCGCTGAAACGCGCAGCGAGACGCGGTCTCCTCTCCCCCAACGCGGAAGAGCGTTGGGGGAGAGGAGGTTCCGTCGCAAACTACGGCGCCAACGCCTGCGCGGGCAATGCCTCGCCTGGCTCGCGGCCGCTGGCGAGGGTTGGGTCTTGGCCGTCGCGGCCGTAGAGGTCGTTGCGGAACGAGATGCCAATTTCAGTGTCGACCCAGGCGGTCTGGTAGACGAAATAGACCGGGATCGGTTTCACCAGCTTCACGTCCGTGGCGTATCCCTCCTGCAGCGTGCTCTCCACGCGTCCGCGGTCCCAATCGCCGTTGGTGCCGGCCACCCAGGCGGCGAGGTCCAGGATCTTCTGTACACGCACGCAACCGGCGCTGAAATTGCGGACCGGACGGCGGAACAAGTCCTTCATCGGCGTGTCGTGCATATAGACATTGTCCGGGTTCGGCATGTCGATACGCACCAGGCCGAGCGCATTGAAATCGCCCGGGTCCTGGCGGAAGCGGATGTTTTCCAGCAGCGGCTGCGTCCAATCGATGCTTTCCAGCGGAATTTCCTGGTCGTCGGGGATCGTCAGCGCGCGGATGTGCTCGCTCGCCAGGTAGTTCGGGTCCTTGATCATGTGCTGGCGCAGTTCCTTGCCGGCAATGCTTTCCGGCACATTCCAGTACGGGAAGAAGTTCACGCCCTGGATCTTGGCCTGCACGAACGGCGTCGGGCGCTCCAGACGGCCCACGATGACGCGGCTCTTGAGCGCGATGCGTCCTTCGTCGATGGCCTGCAGTTCCATGGCTGCCGCGTTGACCATCACGTAGCGATCCGGCAGGCCGCGGTTCACGATCTCCTGCATACGCACGAGATTGGAACGCAACTGCGTCAACCGCTGCTCGGCGGGGATGTTGAGGGTGTTGACGGTGCGCACGTCCAGCACGCCCGTGGGCATCATGCCGTGGCGGCGCTGGAAGCGCATCAGCGCGGCTTGGGTCTTGTCGTCGTAGGTCCAGTCGTTGTCGAGCCTGCCGGTGTAGTCGCCGCTCGCGCGCAGGCGCTTGCGCAGCAGCGGCACCAGTTCGTCCTGGTCGCCAGCATGCAGCGTGGTGCCTTTGCTGACTAGCGGCCAGCCACCCGCGCTCACAATATCCTGGTAGAGGGCGATCGCTTCCTGCAGGCGCTGCGCGGCTTCCAGCGACATGAACAAGTCGGTCGGGGTCAGCTGTTCCAGTAGCGCATTGTCGATCTTGGCCTGCGCGGCCTTCTTGGCCGCTTTGTCGGGATCTTCGTCTTCGGCAGCAGCCGGTGTGGTGAGGGCGCTCAGCAGTTTGCCAAGTCCAAGCGGGCCGTTGTTCTGGGCCCGAGCTGGCGCACAAAGGCCAAGCGCCACGAGGCCGGCAGCCAGAAGCCGCAGCCAGGTAAAGCGCATTGATCGCATATTCAGAGGCTGCATCGTGGAACCGGACTGACTGATTGTTTGTATCGGCTGGTTTGCAAGGGCCGACCTTGCTGGACCAAGCGGCTCGTGATCGTTGGCGGCAAGATTAGCTCACATCGATTGCAGTTCCCACATGCTAACCGGCGCGCTTTCGCCAGCGTCACGGCAGTGGTCATTTGGGGTATCACAAGGCTTACCGCAAGCCGCCACGATGCCGCTTCGCACTTGGCCCGATTTGATGGCGCGAGCAAGGCAGCGCTTGCCTTGTCCCCAGAGGCCGCTGCCAGGAGAGATGAACCTCAGGCGTCAAGTCCATGAAATCGAAGACAGACCAGCATCCTGCACGTAAGCCATGGCAACCGGTCGCCAGTAGACGCATGGCAGCCGAGGCGGTATGCCATTTGTTCTCACAGGCGA
Source organism: uncultured Alphaproteobacteria bacterium (assembly GCA_963732765.1). Taxonomy (GTDB): domain Bacteria; phylum Pseudomonadota; class Alphaproteobacteria; order Rhizobiales; family Hyphomicrobiaceae; genus JANYHF01. The sequence goes on from CAVTAS010000003.1 coordinate 464,540, forward strand.
GGCGCAACACCCTTGGCGTTCCCGGCAGATCACAGCCAGCCCGCCGATTTAGGCGGCCCGGCGGCCAGTACGGAACCGGCTTGGCTCTGGCAGCCGGGGACGGGAGCTTTGCTGTGGGGCAACGAGGCTGCGTTCGCGCTTTGGAAGGTTGGCAGCCTCACTGAGCTGCAGGCCCTGAAAATCGACCGCGCCATGCCAGCCCTGACGCAGCTGCAGCGGCTGCAGTGGGCGTTGGGCGCCGACGTCAGCCATCACGAAAACCTGGTGCTCTGGCTGCCGGGCGGCAGCCGCAAGCTCGCGTGTCTCTGCCGCAAGATGCAGTTCGCCGGCAGTGAGGGTGCGATCCTGGTCTCGGCAGTGGCCGCCGACCAAACGGCCGGTCCTCAGACCGCGCCTGCGGTGGCGAAACCGTCCGCGCGGCAACTCAACGGGCATGCCCGTGACGAGGCGACGGAGGCCGCGGCAGCCCGTCCGCAACCGGACTTGGCGCCGGAAGACGCCGCGACGTTGGCCGAAATCGCCCGCATGATCCGAGAGCGCAGCGCCGCAACCAGCGTGTTGTCGCCGGAGGTTGCGCCTGCCCCCGCCGAACGTGCTGCCGATCCGCTCGATGCGGCGTTCCTGGCCCGTCTCAGCCACGAATTGCGCACGCCTCTCAACGCCATCATGGGCTATGCCGAGTTGTTACGCGCTGAGCGCGATGGCCCGCTTGGCAGCCAGAAGTATCGCGACTTTGCCGGCCACATCCTGGAAAGCGCTGCGCATTGCCTGAACCTGGCCAACGATCTGGCCGATCCTGCCAGCCTCAACACCGGCCTGCGCACGCAGGAATTCAGCGAGGTCGATGTCAACGAGGCGGTGCGCGCATGTCTGGGCATTCTAGCGCCAATCGCTGACAAGGCCGGCGTGACGCTGACCGACGGTCTTGATAGCGCCGCTCCACGCGCCATCCTCGATCGCCGCAGCCTGCGCCAGATCCTGCTGAACCTGATCGCCAATGCCATCAAGGCGACGCCGCCTGGCGGGACAATCATGGCCAGCACGACCTATCGGCCTGGCGCGGGGCTGGAGATCACCGTTGCCGATACCGGCCGTGGTATGATGCCCGATCAACTTGCGCGGGTGCGCGATGGCGTTGGGGCCCGTACCGACGGTCTCGGTTTGCCTCTGAGCCGCAGGCTGGCGGAAGCGAATGGTGCACGCTTGTCGATCGACAGCACCTTTGGCGAGGGCACGCAGGTTACAGTCAGCCTGCCGATGGGGCGGCTGGTAACCTGACGCGCGGTTCGTGACGGGCCGGGCACTGTGTTCCGTCCGCGACACCGGCGGCGGCCACCTGGTCACACGGATGTTAAGGTCATAGGTAAAGCTCCTTTCGACCACTACTGCGTCGGATGTCAGTTTCGGGGGAGTTCACATGAAAGTTTCCATTGGCTACCTGTTTTACGCCGTCGCGATAGCGATCACCGGCTTGGTCGTGGCTGCGAAATATTTTAACGTGCAGGTGCCGCCCGTAACGGCCTTGCTGATGGCCGATGCCACCGCCAGCCTGCTGGCGGCACTGGCGCTGGCGCTTCTGTCGCGTTGGCTTTGATGGCCAGCCGACCCTAACTGCCGGCTGGTTATCGAATTGCGGCGCAGCCGGCAGCCAGGGAACGCTTCATGTACGACTATCTCGTCGCCATCATCCTGGGCATCGTCGAGGGGATCACCGAGTTCCTGCCGATTTCCTCGACCGGCCATCTGATCATCGCGCAGAAGCTGCTCGGCGTCAGCGGCCCGATGTGGGACAGCTTCGAGATCATGATCCAGCTGGGCGCGATCCTGGCTGTGGTGGTCTATTTCTCTGGCAAGATCTGGAGTACATTCGTCGGGCTGTTCAACGAGCCGCGCTCGCGGCATTTTGCTGTGTTGCTGCTCGTCGCAGTCATTCCCGCTCTGGTGCTTGGCGCGCTGTTCTCTAGCCTGATCAAATTCTACCTGTTCAATCCCATTTCGGTCGCCACCACCCTGATCGTCGGGGGCCTGGTCATTCTGTGGGTCGAGAGCACCCATCGCCAGGACGTCCACTATGAAGCGGACGAGCTGCCACTGATGACCGGTCTGCTGATCGGTCTTGCCCAGGCCGTCGCGATGATACCCGGCACCTCCCGCTCAGCCGCGACCATCGTTGGCGCCCGCCTGCTCGGCGTCGAGCGCCGCGCTGCCACCGAGTTTTCGTTCTTCCTGGCAATTCCCACCATGACGGCGGCCTTTGTCCACGAGGCCTATAAAGGCCGCAACGACTTCGATTCGGGTTCGCTGGGCGTACTGGCGGTCGGCTTCGTCACCGCCTTCATATCGGCCTATCTGGTGATCAAGCCGTTCCTGACCTTCGTGAGTTCGCGCGGTTTTGCGCCGTTCGCCTACTATCGCATTGTGCTTGGCGGCATTGTGCTCGCGTTCTACATCACGGTGGGTCTGTAACCTCAGCCGCGATAGTGCGCGAACTGACCGTTCTCGCGGAAGCGTTCCAGATAGGCCGGCACGATGGCCTCGATACTTTGCGGCGCGGTGATGCCAAGGCCGGCCAGCGTGCGGCGGTCCTCGCTGGCGGCGCGGCTGACCACCGTATCGGCCTCAAGCATGCGCACCTGATCGACCGTGATCGGACGCAGCGACATCGGCAGAGGCTTGGTCAGTGCGGCCGCGAGCTTGGCCAGCCAGAACGGCAACACAACGAAGCGGCGCTGGTGGCCGGTATAGGCCATGGTGCGGCGCAGCAGGTCCTCGAAGCTGGCGGTTTCCGGCCCGCCCAACTCGTAGACAGTCGAGGGCTGCGCCGCGCCGGTCAGGCTGGCCAGGATCGCCGCAGCCACATCGCCCACATAGACCGGCTGCATGCGCGTGCGCCCGCCGATCAGCGGCATGAAGGGCGCACTCTGGGCCAGCCCCGCAAAGCGGTTGAAGAACTGGTCTTCGGGCCCGAAGATGATCGAGGGGCGCAGCACAACAGCCGGAAACTCTTTCAGCACCGTGACTTCGCCGGCGGCTTTGCTGCGGCCATAACGACCCGGCGATTTGGCGTCGGCGCCAAGCGCCGAGACATGCACCAACACGTGCGCGTCGACGTCGCGCGCCGCCCGGGCGACCAGTCTTGCGCCATCCACGTTCAGCGCCTGGAAGGTCTGCTTGCCGCTCTCGGCCAGGATCGAGACCAGGTTGACCACCGCATCGGCCCCTTCGACGGCGCGCCGCACCGAGGCGGCATCGCGCAGGTTCGCCTGCACGGCCATGATCTGGCCCACCCCACCCATCGGCTGCAGGTGCCCCGCCAGGTCCGGCCGGCGTTCCGCGGCGCGCACGCGAAATCCCTGCCGCGCCAGCAGCCGCACGGTGTGCCGGCCAACAAAGCCCGACCCGCCAAACACCGTCACCAGACTGCCGGGTGCAAGCACTGTCGTGTCTCCCTGTGTGAGTTATGATGACAGGGGCATACACGTGCGAGCACAGCTGCTCAAGGCGCGCCCCGCCGCAGGGACCGGTATTGCGCTGACAGGACGGCAGGCGGGGGGGCCGCTTCAGCCTGAGCTGGGATGGCATGCAACCACCCTGATTGGCCCTCATTCAACTGGAAGCCGATTCATGGCGTCCGGTCATGTCTGGGTGGAGCGCTGCGCACAACATTCAGGTGCTGCCGTCATTCGGCCTCCGTGGACATATGCTGTGTCTGCTTTCGGATCATCGCCACCCTTTGGTGAGCCGGTTGTGCAGCGATTGACCCTGGCTGTGTGGAAACGCTCTCCGTGCTATGAGTCTCCACGTGATTTGCGGGGGAGATCATGACACGGTTCGTGCAAGGAGCAGATCGCGGGCAGTCGACACTGTTGCCCGAATGCCTCGACGATTGGATCGACGAGAACAATCCAGTCCGGGCGATCGACGCCTTCGTTGATGCGCTTGAACTTGTCGGGCTTGGCTTTGCTGGTGTTGACCCGGCCGCGACGGGCCGGCCGTCCTATCACCCGGCCTTTCTTCTGAAGCTCTACATCTACGGCTATCTCAATCGCGTGCAGTCGAGCCGCCGGCTTGAGCGCGAGGCCGGACGCAATCTCGAAGTGTTGTGGCTGCTAGGCCGCCTGGCGCCCGACCACAAGACGATCGCTGATTTCCGCAAGGACAATGGCCCGGCCATCCGCAAGGTCTGCGCGCAGTTCATCGATCTGTGCCGGGAGATCGGCCTGCTGACGAAAGCCAGTGTTGCCATCGACGGCAGCAAGTTCAAGGCTGTGAACAATCGCGACAAGAACTTCACGGTCGGCAAAGTGGAGCGGCGGCGGGCGCAACTGGAAGAGAGTGTCGCGCGCTATCTCAGTCAGCTCGATACCATCGACCGGCAGGAGCCGACCGAGGCGCTGGCCATGAAAACGGTTCGGCTGAAGGAGAAACTGGTCAAACTGGAAAGCGAGATGCAGCGGCTCTCGGCGCATGAGGCGCTGATGAAAGCCTCGCCCGATCAGCAGATATCGCTGACCGATCCCGATTCAAGATCGATGGCCACCAGCGGTCGCGGCTCGGGCGTCGTTGGCTACAACGTGCAAGTCGCGGTCGACACGGAACATCATCTGATTATCGCGCATGAAGTCACGAATACCGGCACGGATCGGGCGCAACTTGCCAACATGGCCGAGCAGGCCAAAGCCGTCCTGCAAAGCGATACGCTCGAAGCCGTTGCCGACCGTGGCTACTACAGCAGCCTTGAAATCCTAGCCTGCGCCGAGGCGGGCGTCACGGTGACGTTGCCCAAGCCGATGACGTCGAGCGCAAAGTCCGATGGCCGCTTCGGCAAGCAGGATTTCCGCTACGTTGCGGAGGACGATGTTTATGTTTGTCCGGCTGGAGCGCGGCTCACCTATCACATGACGTCCGAGGAAGCCGGCAAGACGTTGCATCGCTACTGGACCAATGCCTGCCAAGCGTGCCCGCTGAAAGATCAGTGCACGCCCGGCAAAGAGCGCCGGATCTCCCGATGGGAGCACGAGACGCTACTTGAAGAAGTGCAGCAGCGGCTCGACGAAAACCCGCAAGCCATGCGTACACGCCGCGAAACGGTCGAGCATCCGTTCGGCACCCTGAAGATGCGGATGGGCGCGACGCACTTCCTATGCAAGACGCTGCCGAAGGTCGCAACCGAGATGGCGCTCTGTGTGCTGACCTATAATCTGACGCGCGTGCTGAACATCGTCGGTGTGCAGAAGCTGATGGCAGCCATAACGGCGTAGGACGGGGGTGCCGGCACGATCCCATAAGGCCGGTTTGGGAGCCACGAGGTTGAGTCAGGATGCCCTTCACCCGAAAGACGTCGCCGCTTGCGGTCGCAAGAAATTGCGCTGTACGGCCCTCCTGAGCTATTCTGGAGCCATCCCAAGCGCCTCCAGGTGCGCCAAAATCGTTTTCACACGACCAAGACCCTGGCTGTGTGGAAACGCTCTCCGTGCTATGAGTCTCCACGTGATTTGCGGGGGAGATCATGACACGGTTCGTGCAAGGAGCAGATCGCGGGCAGTCGACACTGTTGCCCGAATGCCTCGACGATTGGATCGACGAGAACAATCCAGTCCGGGCGATCGACGCCTTCGTTGATGCGCTTGAACTTGTCGGGCTTGGCTTTGCTGGTGTTGACCCGGCCGCGACGGGCCGGCCGTCCTATCACCCGGCCTTTCTTCTGAAGCTCTACATCTACGGCTATCTCAATCGCGTGCAGTCGAGCCGCCGGCTTGAGCGCGAGGCCGGACGCAATCTCGAAGTGTTGTGGCTGCTAGGCCGCCTGGCGCCCGACCACAAGACGATCGCTGATTTCCGCAAGGACAATGGCCCGGCCATCCGCAAGGTATGCGCGCAGTTCATCGATCTGTGCCGGGAGATCGGCCTGCTGACGAAAGCCAGTGTTGCCATCGACGGCAGCAAGTTCAAGGCTGTGAACAATCGCGACAAGAACTTCACGGTCGGCAAAGTGGAGCGGCGGCGGGCGCAACTGGAAGAGAGTGTCGCGCGCTATCTCAGTCAGCTCGATACCATCGACCGGCAGGAGCCGACCGAGGCGCTGGCCATGAAAACGGTTCGGCTGAAGGAGAAACTGGTCAAACTGGAAAGCGAGATGCAGCGGCTCTCGGCGCATGAGGCGCTGATGAAAGCCTCGCCCGATCAGCAGATATCGCTGACCGATCCCGATTTAAGATCGATGGCCACCAGCGGTCGCGGCTCGGGCGTCGTTGGCTACAACGTGCAAGTCGCGGTCGACACGGAACATCATCTGATTATCGCGCATGAAGTCACGAATACCGGCACGGATCGGGCGCAACTTGCCAACATGGCCGAGCAGGCCAAAGCCGTCCTGCAAAGCGATACGCTCGAAGCCGTTGCCGACCGTGGCTACTACAGCAGCCTTGAAATCCTAGCCTGCGCCGAGGCGGGCGTCACGGTGACGTTGCCCAAGCCGATGACGTCGAGCGCAAAGTCCGATGGCCGCTTCGGCAAGCAGGATTTCCGCTACGTTGCGGAGGACGATGTTTATGTTTGTCCGGCTGGAGCGCGGCTCACCTATCACATGACGTCCGAGGAAGCCGGCAAGACGTTGCATCGCTACTGGACCAATGCCTGCCAAGCGTGCCCGCTGAAAGATCAGTGCACGCCCGGCAAAGAGCGCCGGATCTCCCGATGGGAGCACGAGACGCTACTTGAAGAAGTGCAGCAGCGGCTCGACGAAAACCCGCAAGCCATGCGTACACGCCGCGAAACGGTCGAGCATCCGTTCGGCACCCTGAAGATGCGGATGGGCGCGACGCACTTCCTATGCAAGACGCTGCCGAAGGTCGCAACCGAGATGGCGCTCTGTGTGCTGACCTATAATCTGACGCGCGTGCTGAACATCGTCGGTGTGCAGAAGCTGATGGCAGCCATAACGGCGTAGGACGGGGGTGCCGGCACGATCCCATAAGGCCGGTTTGGGAGCCACGAGGTTGAGTTAGGATGCCCTTCACCCGAAAGACGTCGCCGCTTGCGGTCGCAAGAAATTGCGCTGTACGGCCCTCCTGAGCTATTCTGGAGCCATCCCAAGCGCCTCCAGGTGCGCCAAAATCGTTTTCACACGACCAAGACCCAAAACGGACATTAGTCGTCCCCCCCAGACCCAAGCAGCCAATGCCGGCTCTTCGTTCGATAGGTGAGAACTGGGTTGGTCAGAAAATATGGCTGTTGTCTTCCATACAACCGCTACAGTCAGGCCGTCACTCGTTCTACAGATCGCGAAGACTGAGTCGTCACTTTGCTTTCATGCTGTTCTTCAAACGCCAAAATCCGAAGGCAGACAGTGTCAAAGCCAACACAGCAGCACCGATGGCAGGCAGCAGCGGAAAGCCGCCCTGTGCACCAATGCCTTGCTTCGCCGTCGTCACAAAATTGTTTCGTGCCGAGACTCCCTTCAGGCATTTCGGCAAATTGGGAAACGTGGTCGGCGCGTGATAGTGATAGTGCGCGGCGCTGCCGCCAACTGCGCCGGTGTGGCCGCTGCATTCATCGAGATCAGTGGGTATAACGCCACCGTCATCGGCGCTGCCATGGATCGGGAAGCCGTCGAAGGCATAGGCAAACAGGGCGCTTGATGCTTGGGGCAGGTCACAGTCACCTTTTACGCCGGTTGACTTGTAGACCGTCGCCATATCCAGCGGATCGGCATGCCAGTGATACCAGCCCCCAGGATCAACATGGCCGCCGCAGGTATCGAGTGCCGGTAAGTGGCCCCGATCCAACACGGAAGGCGCATCGGCAAAAATTGGCACGCCATCCAGTGCCAGTCCGACCTTGGCCACGGTGCTAAGTACCGCTGGCTTGGCGGCCATCACGGGCGCGTTCGGCAGCAGCACTGTCATGGTCACTGTCTTGTCTGGCTCCATTTGCAAGCAAGCGTGGTCGTGTTGCGGCGGCCCGCTTGCCGGTGAGGTCACGTGGACCTTTTCGTCCTTGTCATAGAATGTGAAGCCCATGCCATTCAGCATTTCGAAAAAGGCCCGGTCGAGCCTGTAAAGGCCCGGCTTGTCACCATCCCAGGCCCAAATGCCGCCCGTGTCGTTCAGCGATACCGGGCAGAACGGACCGATTTTCAAGTTGTCCGGCAGGTACTTCAGGACAAACTTGATGCACTGTGCGCTAGTCCCATTGTCCAAGGTGCAGTCTACACGTGCTGGTGCCGATGCGAAGCCGTCTTTGCTGAACTTGGAGAGGTCAACGGATTGGGCGTAGCCAGATGTAGCCATGCCAACCGCAAAGCCCGAGGCGAGAACAACACGTTTGATAGATGACACGGCTGCTATTCCTTCAGCGCGAATGCAAGGACCGGCTCAAGGCCGCTTGGGCGCTTGCGTGGCGTCGCACGAAGTCTCGCTGCCTTGATTGCTGCAGCCGATCTCACCAGAAAAGCACCCAATGAGGGCGTTCTTGCCGGGGTCATTGAGATGGTAGTGATAGCCAATGCCTTCTACCTTGTGGCCACGGCAACGGTCGAGATCAGCAGGCTCTTTCCCAGCGGTGTCGAGTTGCGCATGGAGCATGTAGCCATCCATGGCGATGCCAACGATCGGGGCGTGACCGTTCGTTGACGATGCCTTGGGTAAGCAATCTTTGGGCGCGTGGTAGTGATAGCCGACATGCAGATTGATGTGCCCGCCGCAATCATCAAAGGGGGCCAAAGTATGGGCGCCAAGGATGGCGTCGATGGGTGCTGGCGCATCAATCCGCACACCATTCAGCGCAACGCCAACGCCATTCATGCCAAGCCAACCGGCAATCCACCTGTCCGACGGAGTCACCGGGACCACGTAGGTATGTTCGGTGGATACTTCCATGTAGTTCAGCTGACATTGGACGCAGTAGTTCTGATAGGCCGGGTCAACGTCGGGCCGGGCTGCTGCGACACAACCCGCTTTCGTATCCGTTACGCGGATCTTGCCCGTCGCAGGATCAAACAATTGCCAAGACTTGTCATTGTAGAATGTCGACAAGTTCTCTATGAACTTTCCATCCACATCATGAACTTTGCCACTATTGAGCCAGATACCGCCCTTGTCCTTGCCGTCCGCGACATTCGAAGGACACCAGGGGCCAGTCGTGTGATTGGATGGCGTGCCCTTCACCGTGATGGCATAACACTTGGTTACGGTGCCGCCCGAAAGCTTGCAGTCGACAATCGTCGGCTCACCCACAAGGGCACTCGGCTCGAACATGGTTTTCACTCGCGCGAGGCCGTCATCCGCATGGGCGAACGTGATCGTTCCGACGAGTGTGAGCAGCGCCAGGATCGATTGGCGCATCGTTCTCAAGTTGCCGCTCATGGTTTGATCGTTACGCGGCATAGCACCGTATTGTCCTGGACAAGATCGCTGCTCCACACGAACTTCGCTGAACTGTCCCAGGTGATCCGGTCATAGCCTTCCTTCGGGCTCACGGCCCTCGCCGAGTGTTCCGTGGCTGCGGGCCACGCGCTATCATCAAAGTCGGGAGCGGTCCAATTGGATGGGACAGCCGTTTCTGTGAAAGTACAAGCGCCCTGACCTGCGATTGGCGATTTCTCTTTTGCGCAAGCGACGTCGAGCGGAGCGCGATGCACCACCAGGCATTTCATCGCGTTATTTGAGACCGCGACGGTCTTGCCGGTTACAGCGTCCTTGATCTGGAAAATGAAACCACCGTCGCCCATTTGCTGACGGCCGGTGCCAATGTATTCAAGCCCGCTGTTGTTTTCTTTGAAATCCTTGGCCATAACCGCAATAGTCAGCGGCAGCGCATTCGTTATCGTTGCTGTTTCAGCGTTGAACGAACGCTCAGTCGTGATGGGAACACTGTCTTCCAACACTTTATTGCCATTCACATGCATCTCAAACCAATTGTCAGCCCACACGTCAACGGTTTTGTCTCCAGGCTTGGCGACGGGCTTCGTTTCGGAGCAGCCGGACGTAAGGAGCGCCGTTAGGACCAGTGCGGCTGTCAGTCGCTGCATCGGGTTTCTCGCTTTTTGATCAGTTGAGGAATGAGATGCTGGTGGATTTCACAATGCGCCCCTCAAGCGCTTTGGTCATGGCTGCCCAGTCGATCTCGATTAAATCCTGTGGCGGCAGCATGTCTAACGGAGCATTCAGTGCATAGAGCGTGATGGTATATTTGTGCTTCGAACCCGGCGATGGGGCGCTGCCAAAAAAGCGCCACAGGCTCTCCAAGTATCCCAGCGGCGAACAGGGCGGGGTGTAACCGGTCCGCCGCTTGTCTTTATCTGAACCCTCAGTACCAATGGATGCCGGGTTACCGCGCGGCAATTCCTTGGTGTCGGCAGGAATGTTCCACAATAGCCAGTAGTGGCTGGGCACATCGTGGCCTTCCACCCTGCCGTTGGGGTAATGGTGCATGATGAGCGCCAGACTGGTTGTGCCGGCCGGTACCGCCCCCCAGACCAGGGGTGGCGAAGCACCATCGCCGCCGTGGCGTTCGCATTTCAAATCATCGGGCAAACTGCCGCCGTTCTGAAATGCCGGGCTGGTGAGCACAAAACTGTCCTGCGCCTTTGCCGGATGGGCCAAAGCGACAAGCAAGAGCAACGGCACGATACTGCGGCTCAAGAACATTTTCATCGGCAATACTCGCCACTTTTGACAACACCGTTGTCGCTCACGGTTCGAGTTTCGAAGGTGTAGCAATTTGGCTTGCCCGAAGGCTTGTAGTGTATGAAATACGCCTGCCCCTCATAGGAATAGTCCATGCGCCGAGTTCCCGTCGCATCCTGGCTGAACTTCAGGCCCTCGACGCCGCCGCGCGGCGGGCGTCCGTCAGCCGGCCGCAATGGCGCAATGCGCGGCAGGTCCCGCATGCTGGCAACCTCGCCCATCAGGCATTGAATGATGTAGGGGGCCGCATCGGAGGCGTGATAGCGATAACCAAAGACCGCATCGGCCTTGCCGTTGCATACATCCAGGTCTGTTTTTGCTATCGCCGTCCCATCGGGATTGTTTTTGCCGTAGATCGGAAACCCGTCGAACGCCCAGCCGAGGATGGCCGCATCCCCCCTATTCTTCATGACGTCGACCATGCAGTTTGGCGTCTTGTGATAGTGGTAGTCGTCGCCCTTGCCGGCATGACCGCCGCACTGGTCAAGCTCCTTCCTGAGCAGGGTGTCGTGCTCGGCCTGGTGATGGCTGAGTTCGGCGACGGTCATCTCGCCCCCAGCGGTGTAATCGAAGATCGGCACGCCATTCACCGCCACGCCCAGGGCGGCGTCGCGCGTCTTGGGGCTTGTGGTCAGCCTTGGCTCCAACACGATGGGCGCTGAGTAGTTGACCGCAGGAACCGGCACCTGCTCGTTGGTGCCGACGATGCCGTTCATCAGGTCATGATCCGGATAGCTGTCGGAACCCATGTGGGCGTGCCAAGTGTCGCAGGTAACAGCTACCTTGCCAGCAAACCCGGCATCGGCAACGGATGCTTTGACAACCGCGCAGCGTTCCGCCCGTTGTCGCGCCGCCTCCGACGTCTCGGTGATGATGGGCTTGCCGCCGCCTTGGCCGAACAGCATGTATCCGCCGACCGCAGCCAAAATCGCGATCAGCGCGCCAGAGCCGACCAGAACCATCGTTGAACGCTTCATGAAATCTCCTTCGACCTGAGCAGCGGGGTCAAACGGGAAACGACGGCGGCGGCCGAATCCGTTGTTCTCATCGCAGAAACTTGGTTCGTGCAGACCTAAGCGGGCGGAGCGCTGATGTGGCAGATGCCGAGCGTCCGTGTACTCACCGCAGTTCGACGAGTCCACTCACGGGCTGTCGGCTATCCCGCACACAGCAATCGATGCGCAAGGTGCACACAGTACGACTGTCGAACCAGCGCCCTTGGCCCATCGCGTCATCCACCTCATGACCGCCATCGGCGTCCTGCTGACTTAGCTGCCACCGCGCGCCGGACCCTCGCGCAGTCCCAGTCCACAACCCAGGCCCCCGCGCCCGGCTCGCGGTTACGCGTGTCGCCGGGCGCGAAGGCAAAACGCCACGTTATCCTCCGCAGGCAAATCAGCTAATCGTCTCAGCGATGTAGCAGCTTCCAAGGGGGTATCAGCGTGGCGTATTTTCTGGCAGTCGCCAATCGTAAGGGCGGCGTAGGCAAGTCCACGACCGCCGTGATGCTCGCCCATGCGCTCAGCGCCTGGGGGCGCAAGCGCGTGCTTCTGGTCGATCTGGATGCGCAATGCAACTCGTCGATGATCCTGATCGGGGGCGAGGGCTGGTCGAAGGCGCGCACGCAGCGCACCACCATCGCCGACTATTTCTTCGATCTTTATGACGGCGTGATGCCGAACATGAAGGACTATCTGGTCTCCAACGTCGGCGACGTGACCGCGCCGGGCAAGGCCGGCATCACGCTGATCCCAGGGTCGCTGCTGCTGGAAGATGTGCAGGGCGAGCTCTATCTCAAGCAGTCGACCGAGAGCAAAGACCCCGCCGTGGTCGCCAGCCGTGTGCAGGGCCGCATCAAGCATCTGATCAAGCGCTTCGAGCTGGATTTCGACGCTGTGATCCTGGATTGCCCGCCCGGACTGTCGTTCGCCGCGCTGGCTGGGGTGCAGCTGGCCAACAAGGTGGTGGTGCCGTTCCGCCCGGACTATGTCTCGCAGTTTGCGGTCGAGCGCATCGCCATGCTGGTCGAGGACAAGGCGAACCTGGAATCGGTGACCGCGGTGCCAAAGGAAAACCGGCGCTACGTGTGCCTGGCCAACTTCGTCGAGCCGACCGGCCAGGACCGCTTCTTCATCGATCTGATCGCTGACGATCATCCCATGCTGAAAACGCAGCTGCCGATGAACCCGTCGATCGCGCGCTCGTTCAACTGGTTGCCGCAGAAGCGCTCCATCGAGGAGAAATACGGTACGGTCGCGGGTGATGTGCGTAAGCTGTATGAGGAATTGGCGACCGTTATTGACGCTTGATCGAGGTTCGCGATGTCCAAACTGATAGGCAAACGCAAGCGTGAGTATCTGTCCGAAGTCGTGCGCCAGGATCTGGAGCTGGACGCCGCTTCGGCCGACCGGCTGACCGACCGGCTGGACGGCGCGATCCGCAGCCTGCGCACCACCAAGGAGCAGCGCGAGAAGATCCGCTCGGGGTCGGAGCCGGTCCCGCGGTCGACAGCGCCGTCGTTCGATCCCTACGCGTTCAACGCGATACTGCTGCTGAAACGCCAAGGCCGCGAGGCGCTGGCCGCGCAACTGGACCAGATTGGCGAGGTCACGCACCTGCGCCAGCTGGCCGAGGCGCAATTGATCGGCTTGGACCAGGACATGCGGGCGGGGCCGGTGGCGATCGAGGAACTGCGCGAGGCGGTGCTGCGCGGGGTCGAACGGCTGGTCGCGGACCGGCGCGCAGCGGCGAGTTAGCGCGCCCGGCGGCTGGCTCCCGGTTACGGGAGTCGGCGGGCGCCAACAAAGAGTCCGGCCGCCGGGGCGCGGCTAGCTGGCCAGCTTGGCCGCCGCCTCCAGCACCATCGGGTCCAGCCCGGCGCCGCCCGCAGCAACATGCGCGGCCAGCGCCTTCTTCATACGCGGCTCCCAGAAATCCTTGATATGCCCGAGCACGCCCGCCACCGCTTCGTCGTGTGGATAGGACTTGAAAAACGCAGCGATCTGGTTCGCCATGCGCACGATGTCGTTGCTGTCCATGCTGGTCCGTCTGCAGTGAGAATGAGGTCCGATCTGGCAGCGCGATAGCACGTTATGGCGGCAGCGTCGCGGCCTTGGCGACCGATGCCGGTACGGCAGCCCACAAACTCATGGATTTCCGTCGTTTATCCACTTTCGCTGCGCTGCAACATCGCTAGACTGTGCGCCCATTCGCCCCCAAGGATCGCGCCCCCGTGTCGACCGCCCACTCCCGCTCCCGCCCGCACCAGCTGGTCTACCGTTTTGGCGGCGGCACGGCCGATGGCGCGCCTCATTTGACCGGTATCCTGGGCGAAAAGGGCGAGGCGCTGGCCGCCATGTCGCGGCTCGGGCTGCCGGTCCCGCCGGGGTTCACCATTTCAACCGAGGTGTGCGGCTACTTCCACGCCAACGGCCATGATGTGCCCGCCAGCCTGCAAGCGCAGGTCGCCGCCGCGCTGGACGAGATCGGCATGGCCATGGGGGGCGCGTTCGGCGACCCGCAAAACCCGCTGCTGGTGTCTGTCCGCTCGGGCGCGCCGGTCCCCATGCCGGGCCTGACGGGCTCGATCGTCAACTTGGGATTGACCGACGCCAGCGCGGAAAAACTCGCGAACCCCGAGACTTACGCCCGCTTCATCGCCACTTACGCCAGCGCCGTGCTGGGCATGGACGAGGCCCTGTTCGAGGGCCTGCGCGACCCCACCCACCACAGCGAGCCCGACTGGCCGGCCGTGGTCGCCGCCTCCAAGGCCGCCGTCGAGACCCACACCGGCAAACCCTTCCCGCAAGATGCGCGCCTGCAGCTGTGGGACGCCATCGGGGCCGTGCTGACCTCCTGGGCCAGCCCCGCGGCCGTGCGCCACCGCCGCATGCATGGTATCCCGGATGCCCCTGGCGCCGCCGTCACCATCCAGGCCATGGTGCTGGGCCAGGGCATGCGTCCCGCCGCCATCGGCACCGCCATCACGCGCCATCCCGCCAGCGGCGAGAAGCTGCTCACCGGCGAGGTGCAACTTGCCGCCGGCCACCGCGAGCCGCAACCCATCAGCGAGGCGCAACGCTCTGCCGAGCGTACCATCGGTTCGTCGCTGGAGGCTGCGTTGCCGTTGGCCTACGCCCAGTTGACCAAGGCCGCCGACAAGCTGGAAAGGCGCCAGCGCGAGGCCCAGGAGCTTGAGTTCATCGTCGAGGGCGGCCAGCTCTGGCTGCTGCAGGCGCGCGCGGCCAAACCCTCAACCGCGGCCGCCCTGCGCATCGCGGTCGAGATGGCCGAGGCCGGCACCATCAGCCGCTCCGACGCGCTGCTGCGCATCGATCCCCTCTCGCTCGAGCACCTGCTGCACGCCACCATCGATCCCGCCTCGCACGCCCCGATCATCGCCTCGGGCCTGCCCTCCTCCCCCGGCGCGGCGGTCGGCGAAGTGGTGTTCAGCCCCGAAGCCGGCGAGCGCGTGCGCGCGCAAGGCCGCTCCGCCATCCTGGTGCGCGAGGAGATGGCCCCCGCCGACGTGCGCGGCATGCAGGCGGCCGTCGCAACGCTGACCACGCGCGGCGGCTTGACCGGCCACGCCGAGATGGTGGCCAGAGGCATGGGCCGTCCGTTCGTCTCGGCCGTCCGAGGCGTTCGCATCGACGACGCCAACCGCCTGCTGATCACCCCCACGGTGACCTTGCGCGAGGGCGACACGCTCACCCTCGACGGCTCCTCGGGCAACATCTTCCAGGGCGCGGCCCGGCTCATCGAACCGGAGCTTACCGGCCATTTCGCCACGCTCCTCACCTGGGCCGACGCCGCCGCCCGCATGACAGTGCGCGCCAATGCCGACACGCCGCGCGAGGCCCGCCAGGCCCGTCTGTTTGGCGCTCGCGGCATCGGTCTCACCCGCACCGAGCACATGTTCTTCGAGGCCAGCCGCATGCTCGTCATGCGCGAGATGATCCTGGCCGACGACGAAGCCGGCCGCCGCGCCGCGCTGGCCAAGCTGCTGCCCATGCAGCGCCAGGATTTCGTCGAGCTGTTCGAGATCATGGCCGGCCTGCCCGTCACCATCCGCCTGCTCGACCCGCCCCTGCATGAATTCCTGCCGCAGCATCCGGCCGAGATCCTGGAGATCGCCGCCGACCTGAAGCTCGATCCCGAGCGCGTCCGCCGCCGCATCCGCGATCTCAGCGAGATCAACCCCATGCTCGGCCTGCGCGGCTGCCGCCTCGCCATCGTCCACCCCGAGATCACCGAGATGCAGGCGCGCGCCATCTTCGAAGCGGCAGCCGCCGCCGGGGCCGCGACGGGCCGGCCCGTGGTCCCCGAAATCATGATCCCGCTGGTCGGCTTCGCGTCCGAGTTCACGCACCTCAAAGCCGTCATCGACCGCACCGCCGCCACCGTCGCGCGCGAGCAGGGCGTGGCGGTCGCCTACCAGGTCGGCACCATGATCGAGCTGCCGCGCGCGGCCCTGACGGCCGGCGAGATCGCCGAGGCGGCCGAGTTTTTCTCGTTCGGCACCAATGACTTGACACAGACGACGCTGGGTCTGTCGCGCGACGATGCAGCGCCGATCCTGGCGGCCTATGCGGATCGCGGGATCGTGGCGGCGGACCCGTTCCTCAGCCTGGACGTGACCGGCGTCGGCGAGCTGATCCGGCTGGCGGCGGAGCGCGGACGGCGGACGCGGCCGGGGCTGAAGTTGGGCATCTGCGGCGAGCACGGGGCCGACCCGGGGAGCGTGGAGTTTTGCGAGGCGGCGGGGCTGGATTATGTCAGCTGCTCGCCGTTCCGGGTGCCAATTGCCCGGCTGGCGGCGGCACGAGCGTCCTTCTCCCGTGGGGAGAAGGTGGCGCGAAGCGACGGATGAGGGGTATGGTGGCGCGAGATTGACGAGGAGTTAGCCATGCCCCGCACCTTCACCGCCATCATCGCAGCCGAGGACGACGGCTTCGTCGCGACCTGCCCCGAACTGGACGTCGCCAGCCAAGGCGACACCGTCAGCGAAGCCCGCGCCAACCTGATCGAAGCCATCGACCTGTTGCTGGAAACAGCGTCCAAGGCCGAGATCGACCGGCGGCTGTCGGGTGAGGTGTACGTGACGCAAATCGAGGTCGCGCGTGGGTAAGCTGCGCGTCCTCAGCGGCCGCGAGGCGTGCGAAATACTGGCGGCGCACGGGTTTGTGCGCGTGCGGCAGAGGGGCAGCCACATCGTCATGCAACGGCAGGTGGGGGCGGATACGGTGACCTTGCCGGTGCCGGACCATGCGGAGTTGAGACGCGGCACGTTGCGCGCGATCATCCGGCAAAGCGGGTTGGCGAAGGAGTTGTTTGAGGCGTAGGGGGCGGGATTGTACGACAGGCATACCACGACGGCGACTGACGAGGACGCAGCCATCGAAGCCGCCGCGTTGGCCGATCCCGATTGCCCGCCGAGCACGCCCGAGCAGTTGGCGAAGGCCGTGCGCATGCCGCATCTACCCTCGCTGCGGCGGCGGCTGAAGCTGACGCACGAGGCGTTCGCCGAGCGGTATGATCTGCCGGTGGCGAGTGTGCGGGATTGGGAGCAGCAGCGCACTGTGCCGGACAAGGCGGCGCGGACGTATCTCAGGGCGATTGCGCTGGAGCCAGAGGTGATGGAGGAGATTGTGGGGCGGGGTGGCGAGTGATTAGGTAGGAGACATCTCGTTGTGCAAGTTCCCTAAGCGCAACTGGCGGCGAACCTATCGTGTTCTAAGAATTCGGGTCTCGACTTCACTAGATCCAAGTGGTGAAATCCGAACTTGAGCGCCAACAGAATCCCATTCCAACAGCCTCTCCTTATGAAGAGGTAAAAGTACACGTTTGCCAAACATCGCAGACCCACTATATTCCACCCAATCGCAGAGTTCCTTTTGCCGAACCCAAGCAACGCTTTGGTGAAGCAGCAGGAGGACCTGATCTTTGGTTTTCATAGTAGCATCCAACACTCTCTTCTTGCCGCTGACTTCCCACACGAGAATATTTTTCCGCTCCACGATTGCGTCAACAATTTCTTGTGCTTCTTTCGTTGACACACCATGATATATTCGAACCAATTCAGCTAGGAGCCAACTTGCCATGCTGAAGACCGCCGTAGCATCCATGTGATTTGGATCGACTTCACCACCAACGTGCCCCACATTTCGGTTATTTCGCACCTCATACAACACCGGCAACATTCGAGGGATCAGTATCCTTAGACTCCTGTCACCCACGCGGCCACTGCTTCCAGGCGCATTTTCGAGAGCCTGACAAGCGATCACCATGTTCTTGGGTTTCGACGGGCCACGTGAGACTGTTCCGGTAACTGCGTCTAAAACAATTGTATATATAACCTCAGCGATCTTCCCGCCATTCAACTCAGACGGCTCCCATTTTTGCTCAATATAGTTGGACGCTATCTCTTGATAACATTTCAACAATGGCTCTCGCAGGTTGGACGGTATGTTGCGGAGTACATCGACAATTTCCATTGCTATGTCACCGAATTCATTTCTTTAATGACGGTTGCCGCATGCTTAAGGCCAGGGACTGTTAGGGTCCATCCCTTCTGCTTGTCACCACCAAGCCAGTTCCCCGTCTCTTTCATAAATTTCGAGTGGTTTCCCGCATCAAAGCAACCGACATCTTCACACATTTTCCGAGCACTACCGTCATCAAAACCCCCTTCGCCCTTGACTAAGTAGTTTGCCAGTCCAGCAAGAACAAACACCGACAAAGTTTGGTCTTTCTTGCTTTTTCCCGGCGGCGTCCCTATCAGCTGAGCGGGCTCATCTGTGGCGATAAGAAATACGCTATCGATCTGCTCCGCCGTAATGGCGTGCTGCTTCATCCAAAGTCTTCCTTTGAGAGACAATCGTCCGTCATCGGAGGTCTCCGCGCCTGTGCTCCCTTTGTCTGGAACCGTGACCGCTGGAACTGGATCGCCAAAAAAAGCCAGTGCACCGCTGACCACCCTCTTGCGATCCTCGGGCGTTAGCGGCGTAAGCAAATCCACGACGCTTTTGAGTGCGTCTGCAATAGATGTCATGAATTAATCAGCCTTTTCAGTGTGTTACCAGTCGATCTGTCAAAGCACTAGTTCCCCGTAGATTGCGCCGCAGTCGAACGCTATGCGGCTTTGACTTACCGTATGACATAAAATCGTTCAACGTACGAGTCAAATGCGTAGTACTGTATGGTTGGCGTCGGTCGCATCGCAAGGTCGGAACCCCTTTATTCGTTGAAGAATGTACGATTAGTCGACTTCGAGTACTGAGACGTACTGAACCGTGAAGTAGGGACTACGAAAGGGAAAAGGCGAATCTTGGCGGATCGGATGGCCGCCACCCACCACCGACCTTCCGGTGATAACCCAGCTTGCCAGCACCCGCCGCGTGCGCCTCAACTCCGTCATCCCGGCGTAGGCCGGGACCTGTCCAGGCCCGCCGCCATGCACCGTCAGCGACCCAAGAACCCGATCGTCTACATCCTCGCCAAGGCGCGCTTTTTCGCTGGCGCACGGCGACACGCGTAACCGCGAGCCGGCCGCCGTGCGCGGGAAGTCATCGAGGACGCCATCATCCGCGAGAAGCATTAAACGGGGACAGTTAACCTATTTCTCTGTGGCACCGGTGCTATGATCGGCAGCGTCGAAGAAATAGGTAAACTGTCCCCGTTTAATGCGGCCCTGGAAGTACCGGCTGATCGAATCGATGAACCCCACCTGGGCGAACCTCTACCATCCCGCGACCGGCGAAATCCTGGCCGGGCCGGCCGATGTGGGGCGGATGGATTGGGAGACGGTGCGGGGGCAACTGGCTGCAAGAACTCCCTCCACCAACTCCAACTCTTCCAGTTTCGTCATCCCGGCGCAGGCCGGGACCTGTCCAACTATCGGAAAGTACAGGACTTTGCCGCGCAGCAGGTTCGTGCCGTACTCGCACCTTGGGCAGGTCTCGGCCTTTCGCCGGGATGACGAGGTTTTGGGGTTTTCCATGTAACGGCAGGACGAATGTCTCAAATAATATCAAGTATATCGCTTTTGTACTTGACATTATACTCCACTCACCCCAATATCCCTCCATCGCCTGCCAACAACGGGACGTCGTCGCGACCGTCGCACACGTGGTAGGGGATGGCGGTGGCCGGGAGGCTCGGGGCCGTGCACTCAGGCATGCACGGACGGACCCAGGAGACCCGGAGTCCGAGGGCGTTGCTCTCCCAAGGGACCCCAGCAATGGGACAATCCGGCGGGACGCTAGAAATGGCAGGAACGGGTAAGGCCCCAAACCGCTGCGCGCCACGGAAATCAAAAATCTCCGCAGTGTGGGCGCCGGAAGGCTGCACCATTCCTCTAAACCCCGCAGCCTTCCGGCGTCCGCGCTCTCGTCACTTCGCATGCGCGAAGGGACAATTCTTTGCTTGCGCAGAGTGTCCTTGTTGGCGCACGGCGACGCGCCCAACCGCGCGCCGGCCGCCGTGCGCGGGAGGCCGCAAGAGACTGTTCCCGTTGAATGTCGGTCGCTGGTGGACTGCAAGGGGTCGCTGCGATTTTGTGACGGGGCGGTTCTGGGGTAATTCTGGCGCATGACAAGCTCATACTCCCACTACGGCCGCTTCGTGCCCGCCGTCACGCAGACGGCGTCAGTCCCCGCAGCGGCCGTGCCGCCGCAGACGGCGTCCGTCCAATCCTGGCGCCTCGCCGCCGAAACGCCGGTGGCCGTGCTCTACAACGGCGCCTTCTTTGCCGTCATGATGGCGACCCCGGCCGACCTCGACGACTTTGCCGTGGGCTTCACCGTCAGCGAGGGGATCGCGGCGCCCGGCGAAATCGAGGGCGTCAGGACGGCCGAAACCGCCGACGGTTTTGCGCTCAACATCAAGATCGCGGCCGAGCGGATGGCCGGCATCGAGACGCGGCGGCGCGTGCTGACGGGGCGGTCGGGCTGCGGCATCTGCGGGGCGCAGACGCTGGATGCTGCGGTGGCGCGGCCCCGGCCGGTCAAGCAAAGCCCAGTGCCAAAAGCCCAAAGCCTTGTCCGTGCCTTCGACGCCTTCCCCGCAACGCAGGTCATGAACGCGGTCAATCACTCCACCCACGCGGCGGCGCTGTGCTCCGGGGACGGATCGATCCTCCTAACCCGCGAGGACGTCGGCCGGCACAATGCGCTCGACAAGCTGATCGGGGCAGCGCTGACGGCGGGACGGGCGCTGGATCAGGGCTTCGTGCTGATGTCCAGCCGCTGCTCGATGGAGCTGGTGCAGAAGGCGGCCATGCTGGGCGTGCCGTTCCTGGCCTCGGTCTCGGCCCCGACCGCGCTGGCCGTGCGCCTTGCCGCCGAGGCCGGCATGGGCCTGGCGGCGCGCGCTCAGGGTGGCGTGATGTACTTCGATGCCAGCGAGGGCGGATGAGGTCAGGACCGCTCGGCCGCGATCAACTGCTCGATGAAGGCCGGCAGCGCGAAGGCCGCCTTGTGCACGGCCGGCGTGTAATATCTGGTAGCGAAGTTCGCCGCTGCAAAGCGTTCGCGGATATCGGCCAGTTTGGCCGTCCGCAGTTTGACGTTGTCGCTGGCCCAGCCGAAGGCCATCTGCCCGCCGACATAGGTCGGGACGGTGGCGAGGTAGCAGCTGCCGTCCTGGAACAGCGCGCGGAAATGGCCGACCGACTGGGTCAGCTCGGCGCCTTGCATGAAAGGTACGCCGTTCTGCGTGACGAGCACGCCGCCGGGCTTCAGACAGCGCTTGCAGGCGGCGTAGAAGGCTTTGGTGAAAAGGACGGCTCCCGGTCCTACCGGGTCGGTCGAGTCGACCAGGATGGCGTCGAAGCGCAGGTTCGTTTCCCCGACGAATTTGACGCCGTCCTCGATGACGATCTCCGTTTTCGGATGATCGAAAGCGCCGTCCGATACTTCCGGAAAATACTTGGCCGACATGTCGACCACGGTCTTGTCGATCTCGCACAGCGTCGCGACCTTGATGCTGGGATGCTTCAATACCTCGCGCAGGATGCCGCCATCGCCGCCGCCGATGACGAGCACGCTCCTGGGCTCCTTCAGGGCAAACAGCGGCACGTGGGCCATCATCTCGTGATAGACCCACTCGTCGGCAAGCGTGACTTGCACCGCCCCATCGAGCACCATGACGCGGCCGTGGCTGGCGTTCTCGAAGATGACGAGATGCTGGTGCTCGGTCTTGTCCTCGAAGAGGACCTTGCCGACCTTCAGCCGCTGCCCCCAATGCGGGTACAGAGTTTCTTCGATCCAGCGGGTCTTGGGCGAGGGCATGGCGGTACTTTCGCAAGGGGCGGCGGGGCGCGAGGCTTAGCAGAGCGCGGCCGCAAACTGAACCCGTTGCGCAACGCCAGGCCTGCGGCACGCTGGTTTATGCGTACCGCTCGTGTTATGCTCCGTGCGGCGTTGAGCGTGGGGGGCGGGCATGGCTGAGGGGCACTACGATCCGGCGCGTCCCGCCGATGTCTTTATCAGCTATTCGAGTGCGGATGTTGCAGTGGCCGAGCAGCTGGAAACGGCGCTAACGGCCGCAGGCCGCAGGGTGTTCCGCGACAAGGCCGGCGCCGACGCCGATACCGGATCAAGCGGTCTGAAACCTGGTGAACACGTCGCCGTCGCGCTGCCGGCGGCGCTGAGACCCGCCAAATCGGTCGTCGTGCTGTGGTCGGAAAAAAGTGCAGTCTCCGACTGGGTCCTAGCCGAGGCGGGTTACGCGGCCATCGAGGGCAAACTCGCCGCGCTGCACATCGCACCCTTTCGGCCGAGCACGCTCTCAGGCGTGTTTCGCGGCTACCACAGCGAGCCGCTCACCGACACGCTCGCCAACATGGGCAACCTGCTGTCGCGCCTTGACGATCTGGCTGTCCATCGGCCGAACCGCCGCGTCGACACCACCCTGCTCCCCCGCGCCTCCAACGTCTTCGTCGCCCGCGAGGCCGAACTCGCCCTCCTCAAGCGCGCCTGGGCCGAAGGCGCCGCCGCGCATCCTCGCGCTTATTGCCGCCGGGGGTACGGGCAAAACCATGCTCGCCTCCGCCTTCCTCGACGAGCTATCCGCACAAGGCTGGGCGGGGGCCGAGGCGGTCTACGCCTTTTCCTTCGACAGCCAGGGCACCGACGAAAAGCGCCAGGGGTCTTCTGATCGGTTCTTCTCCGAGGCGCTGACGTTCTTTGGCGGCGATCCCGCGAAATACGACAGCGGCCGCAAGCGCGCCAATGCTCTGGCCGCCATCCTCGCCCCGCAGCGTGCCCTCGTGATCCTCGACGGCATCGAGCCCATGCAGAGCCCGCGCGGCGATGCCGAGCACGGCCGCCTGCGCGACGACGCCATGGCCGATTTCCTCACCCTGATGCGGCGCGACAGCCGCGGCCTGGTCGTGGTGACCACGCGCCTGCCGCTGCCGGATCTGCCGGATGACCGGCCCGAGCAGGTGCAGTCGGTGCGCCTGCCCAACCTGCCGCTGGCCGATGCCGTCACCCTGCTGCGCCATGGCTTCAAGGTCACCGCCCCGGACGCGGAACTGAGGGAGCTGTGCAAGGCCTTCGGCCAGGCCACGGGCGAGCCTGACGACGCCAATATCACCTGCCACGCCAAGGCCATCGCGCTGATCGGCTCGTTCCTGGAGCAGCGCTTTCGCGGCGCCACGCACACGCCGACGCTGGCCGAGATGCGCGATGCCTTCGCCATGCCGGACGAGGCGTTCCTGGGCGAGGCGCCGGCCGAGTTCAAGGAGCGGCCGGGCTACGCCGTGTTCAAGATGATCCGCCGCTACGAGATCATGTACGAGGAGCGCGCCAGCCAAGAAAAGCACGCACTGGTGAGATCGGCCGCCGGGCGGCAGCTGGTGCTGCTGCGCCTGATGGGCCTGTTCGACCGCCCGGCCACCTGGGGCGCGTTCGGCGCGGTGCTGGGCAAGCCGGAGATCGCCGGGCTGACCGAGCGGCTGGGCGAGGTTTCGGCGGGCGAATGGCGCGAGGCCGTGACGGCGCTGCGCGACGACGGGCTGCTGAACCCGGCGCCCGCAGGCGCGGCCGGCGCTGGAGACGGGCACGGTGCTCGACGCCCATCCGCTGGTGCGCGAGTATTTCGGGCGGCGATTGGCGCTGGTGGCGCCCAAGGCGTTCGAGGAGGCGCATCGGCGGCTGTATGATTATTATCGGTATGCGGGGTTGCCGGAGGTGTTTCGGGAGTCCGAGGCCTATGGAGTGTATGGCGTACAAGATCGCGGCTTTCCGAACACATCTCGACCTGCGTCAGTCGAACAAGCACTGAAGGCCGACAGCTCGCGCGAGCAGAGGCGGCCAACCTGCCGCCAGATTTTCTTCACTGGCGATCCCTGAAGCGACTACAAGCCGCCGCCAAACTGATCGACGGGCCGGAGTGGAAACAGGCCCTCGCGGCCTTCCTGCCGGGCGACGCGGCTGGCATGGCGCCGCTGTTCGCCGCCATCGCCCATGGCTGCGCGGCCGGCCGGCACGACGAGGCGTTCAACGAGGTCTACTGGCCGCGCATCGCCCGCGGCGACGAGAAGTTCGCGACCAGAAAGCTCGGGCTCTATGGCTCGGAGTTGAGCGCCATCGCGCATTTCTTTGCCCAGCCCTTCGCCCGTCCCGCGCCGGGCCTGTCGGCTGCGGACCAGGCCCTGGTGCTCAATCTCGCGGGCTTCCACTTGCGCGCGCTCGGGCGGCTGGCGGATGCGGTGGCGCCGATGCGGGTTGGTGCGCGACTGCAAGCTGATCAACAGGACTGGAGCAATGCCGCATCCGGCGCCTCCAACCTCGCCGAACTGCTGCAGACGCTGGGCCGGCTCGGCGATGGCGGGCCGGCGGCGGCGGGCGAGGCAGCGACCAGGGAAGCGGGCGCCGTGACCTCAGCCGCAGCGGCGGTCGCCTATGCCGACCAGAGCGGCGATGCGTTTTGGCGCATGAGCGAGCCGCACCACCCACGCCGACGCGCTGCACGCCGCCGGCCGCTGGACCGAGGCCAGCGCGCTTTTTGTCGACGCAGAGGAACGGCAGCGCGAAGGCAGGCCGAGCTGCCGCTGCTCTATTCGCTGCAAGGCTACCAATGGTGCGACCTGAAGCTCGCCCAGGGGCGGGCGTGGGAGGTGGGGGTGCGGGCGCGGCATATCGTGGCTTGGCGGCAGGCAGCGAACTCGTTGCTCGATAGCGCCCTCGACACCCTCTCCCTCGGCCGCGCCGCGCATCTGGCGGCTGCCGGGGACATGATGTTCATCTCCGCCAAGCCGCCGGCACCCGAGTTAACCTCCGGCTCTGCGGCGGAGATGAACTTCGTGTCCCCAGAGGTCCGCGCCGGCGACAAGACCTGGGGACACAGAGTTCATCGCCGCCGCGACGTCATCGCCCACCGACGACCACCACGGCAGGGCGGCGATGAACACTATGTCCCCATCCCTGCTCGACTCCGCCGTCGAGGGGCTGCGGGCGGCTGGCAGCACGACCACATCCCCCGCGGCCTGCTCGCCCGCGCCGCCTGGGCGCGCGATCTGCGGGCGGCGCAGGAGGCGGCCGGCCAGCCGCTCACGGACGGGACGGACCAGGCCAGCCAGGACCTCAGGGAGGTGTTCGACATCGCCACCCGCGGCGGCATGCGGCTGTTCCTGGCCGAGGCCTGGCTGGAGAGCGCGTGGCAGCGGCTGGCGCGCCGCGCGCCCACGGCGGTCGGGCTGACATTCGCCGCCGAGGCGCTGGACAAGGCCGCCGCGCTCATTGCTGAAACGGGTTACAACCGCCGCCTGCCCGATCTGGCGCTCGCCCGCGCGGCGCTGCAGTTCGCCCGCAGCGAGTCCGTCGAGGGACGCCGCCAGCTCGCGCAGGTGATCGCGGCCATGCGCGCGCACAATCTCTGGGGCTTCCTGCCGCAGGTCGAACGCCTCGCCGCCCGCCACGGCCTCGCCGATCTCGCGCCCGAGCTGGCCGAGCTGCGGGAGATCCGCGCCCGCTTCGACGCCCAGGCGGATGCGGCGTTTGAGGCGGCGCGCATAGAGTGGGGTCAGACCCCAGAGCGAGCAGCCGGATGGAGCGTCGCCAGACCTGGGGTCTGACCCCGCCCCGCCCGCGCCGCTGCAAAAGCCGCGCTCGACGCACTGGCTCGATCGATTGCTATGGTGGAAAAAATGACGGGCACGGAACTTCCTTCTCCCCCTTCTTCAGGGGGAGAAGGTGGCCGCCGAGGCGCCGGAGCGCCGAGGATGCAAGGCCGGATGAGGGGCAGGAGCTTGCTCCGTGGACGGCACAAGGTAGCAAGCACCGGACTCGTTGCACGAGCTACGGAGCAAGCGGCTGCCCCTCACCCGCCCCTTCGGGGCACCCTCGCCCCTCGCAGTGCGAGGGGAGAGGGAAGACTAAGCCGCGGCCTTCACCGCCCCGTCGTTGGCGGCCGCGGCCTGCCAATCGAGCGTGGTCAGCTCTTCGCCGCGCCGGTGCGTCTTGACGACCACCTGCTCGGCCTCGAAGGCTGCCTTCAGCACCGGAACGCCGAGTTCGGGCCGGCTATCTCCGCACATGAAGATATCCAGCGCCGCGTAGTTGGCTTCCGGCCAGCTGTGAATGCTGATGTGACTTTCACTCAGCACCGCCACACCGCTCACGCCGCCATTGGGCGTAAAGTGGTGCAGATGGATATGCAGCAACGTAGCTCCGGCCACTTCGACAACCCGCTTGAGCGTGCGTTCGATGTGGGCCAAATCATCCAGTCGACGGGCGCCGAAAAGGTCCACCAGAAGGTGGTTTCCGGCATAACGAACGCCGTCGCGCTCGATGAAATAGTCCTTACGATCTTGAAGCGCTACGTCTGCGCGTGATCCATGATCTTCCTTTTGGGCGGTGCTTGAACCAATTTCCAAGTCCATCCCCAATTGGAAGAGGGCGTCATGGTGTGCCATGTGGCGACCTCCCCAACCAGCAGATGTGCACCGGGACGACCCCGGCGCAACGAGGGGGGTCATATGATAGCAGTTGATGTCACGATCAAGAAAATTCGGGGGGCAGGGTCAAAATATAATCTGTGCCGGATTAGCAGTGATTTAACACTCGGCAGAGTGCCGTTTGGTCGCCGGCACGATCGTCGAAATGACGCGCGAGCCGGCCGACCGACGCCCTCACTTCTGCTGAACATACTTGCGCCAGTTGTGCGCCTCCTTGAACCCCAACACTTCGCGCGTCTTGCGGTTCGAGATCGGCCCCTCCCACTCGCCCATGGCGCGCGTCACCGGTGTTTTCGGGCAGTACTTGGCCAGAAAGTCCTTGGTCGGAATGTTCATCGTGATGGTGTCGTTCACAGCATTGAACACCTGGAAGCCCAGGCCGTCCTTCTGGAGGCAGCAATGCACGATCTCGCCGAGGTCGCGGGCGTCGATGTAGCTCCAGGCGTTGCGCTTGCGGCTCATCGGATCGGCGATGAAGGCGGGGAAGCGGTCGTATTCGTGCGGCTCGATGACGTTGCCGATGCGGAGCGCATAGATGTCGGCGCCATAGCGCATGGCGAAGGCGCGGGCGGTTTTCTCGTTGACCAGCTTGGAGAGGCCGTAGCTGTCCATCGGGTCGATGTCGTAGTCCTCTTCCAGCGGGAAGGAGTGATAGTCCTTGTCGCCCTCGGCAAAGCAGACGCCATAGGTGGTCTCGCTGGAGGCGACGATAACTTTGCGCACGCCCAGCTTCATGGCGGCTTCCAGCACATTGTAGGTGCTCATCACATTGGCGCGGTAGGTGGCGTTGTCCGGCTCGGCCAGGATGCGCGGGATGGCGGCGAAATGGACGACGGCGTCGGGGGCGGATGGTGGCTTGCCGAGGTCGTAACCGCCGTAGCCGAAATGCGTGGTCAAGGCGTTGAAGGCCTGGCCGCTCTCGGTGAGGTCGGCGGTGAGTGTGTGGACTCCGGGGCAGTCGAGCGGCTTCAGGTCGACATTCAGGATCTGATAGCCCTTGGCCACCAGATGCGGGACGGCATGCTTGCCGGCCTTGCCGCTGCCGCCGGTAAAGACGATGCGCTTGGTCATGGGGTGTGGGTCCTTCGAGGTGCTCTGCCACTGGATACTAGCGCAGGACTAGCAGGACTTGCCCGCTCACTCCAACCCCAACTCGCGCCGCTTCTTGCCGCTCAGGCCAGAGGCAACAATCCGGTGCGACTCGCGCAGATAATCCTTCAGCTCACGGTCGGTCAGGCCCGGCTTGGCATAGTGCTGGATCCAGCTCATGCCGCGCGAGGCGAGGTACGGCGCGGGACGCAGGCCTGGTTGTTCTTTGAGCATCTGGAACGCCAACTCGCTGACCTTGAACGTGATGGCCGGCGCGCTCGTCTCCCAGCCGCCAATGGCGAACACCTTGGCCCCGACTTTCCAGACATGCGCGCCGCCCCATTGTACGACGTGGGTCGTAGCCGGCAGCGAGCCGCAGAAGGAGTTGTAGTCGTCGTAAGTCACGATACTTTCTGCCTACTGTGCCGGAGCGCCGTTCAATCCCAACGCTGTGCCAGCCTCTTTGCTCTGCTTCTTGCCCAACAGCCCGCCGAGCAGGTCGCCGATCGCCTTGCCTTCTTTCGAATTGGCCAGGTTCGTCACCGCCTCCTGCACCTTATCGCCGCCTTTCACTTTAGAGAGCGCCTGCTTCACGGCATTCACGGCCGCGCCCGGGTTCTTGGCGATTTCGCCCAGGTCCAGAGACAGATTCGGCTTGGCCCAGGGGCCGGTGATGTGCACGGGAACGGCCAGCGCATTGCCGGTGGAGGCGGTGGTGTCCGTCGCCTCGGCCTCGGCCAAGATGGCAGGCTTCACCCGGTAGTCGATCAGCCGCGAGGGCAGGAACACTTTGCCCGCACCAGTCATGCGCAGCGCCGGGCTGACCACATTGAGATCGTCACTCGCCAGCACGCCATTGGTTGTGGTCGCCGAGGCCGTCAGCGAGTTGAACGCTGTCTTGGCGGTTGGATCGTCTTTCAGGCCCGGGAAGTTGCCGAGCTGCAGATTTTTCAGAATAGCGCTCACGTCGTATCCGGCCACCGCGCCGTCAGCGACTTCGATCTTGCCGGTGCCATTGAGCGTCTTGACGATGTCGCGCTGGTTGCGACCGGTCCCGGTGAAGCCGAAACTCACGTTGCCGCGGCCCGACACGCGGCCGATGCCGGCGGCGTCCTGCAGCAGCGGCTGCACTTGCACGGACTTCAGGGCAAAACTGGTCTCGATCTTTGGAGCCGCGAGCTTGGCTTCGATAAGGACTGTGCCGGTGCCCTTGCCACCGTAGAGCGCCAGCTCGTTGAAACGGGTACGGAGCGTGCCATCCTTCAGCGTCGCGGCGACCACGCTGCGGCCGACTTTGACGTTCTGGAACTGCAGCGCGCCCAATGTCAGCGCGACATCTGCGTCGGCCAACTTCAGCGCCGAGACGTCGATGGGGGCGTTGCTCCAGCCTGTGGCCGGGTCGGAGGTCGCCGCGACAACGATATCGGGCTTGCTGGCGTCCTTGCCAGTGGCCGGCTGCGGCGAAGCAGTGTTGGCGGACGGTTTGGCGGCGGCGTCGCTTGCCGGCAAATAAGCGTTGAGATCGAGCCGGTCGATGGCGAGATCGGCCGTCAGCACCGGCTTTGCTGCGCCGGGATCGACTGTGAATGTGCCCTTGGCGGTCCAGCCATCGGCCGAGGCCGTAGCGTTGGTCGCCTTCAGCGCGCCCTTGCTGCCAAGTGCGATGTCGGCATTGAGCGCGCCCGTGCCAAAGCCTGGTCCCTTAGGGAGCGGATGGCGTAGCCAAACCAGCAACTCGCGCAACTGAGCTTGTCTTGAGATCCAACTTGCCGCTGAGCAGCGCAGCTTGGCTCAGGCCGTAGCGACCCTTGAACGTGCCTTCGGCCATTGCGCTTTGCAGCGCCGCGTTGACGCCGATTGGCGCGCCGGTCAGCAACGCCTCGGCGGGGGCGACCTCGGCCTTGATCGTAATTGGCACGCCAGACCACGTCAGGGCGCCGGAGGTTTTCATCGTGCCCTGCAATGACGGCAAGGCAACCTGCATCGACACATCGGTCAAGGTTTCGTCAGTGCCGTCGCGATCGTCGACGAAGCGGAATGTGCCCGACGTGATGCGGACGTCACCCAGCTGAAGGCCCGCAAGGGCATCGACACGGGGACGGGCGGTCGTTGCAGACGCAGTTGGCAAGGCCGTGGCGGCGCCCTTGGCCGTGGCGGCGTCGGCCTGTCCGCCGCGCAGGGGGGTGGTCGTGGCAGCAGTCCCCGGAGCGGCCTCGACAGCGGCAAAATCCCAGCTGCGTCGACCGGCCTTGTCGGTGCGGAAGGCCACCACGGGGTGGTCCAGCGAGAATCTTTCGATGATCAGCTTCTGGCTCAGCAGCGGCCAGAACGGAACTTTGAGGCTAAGCGTACGAACCGTCAGGAACGGCTCCCCTTTCATACCCGGAGGCGGCGACACGGTGACATTGCCGAGTTCGACCGACACATCCGGATAGAGGCTGACCGAAACCGCACCATCGACCGTCAGCGTGCGGCCGGTACGCTGGCTGACGATACTTGCGATTTCGGAGCGCACGAAATCGGTCGGAAGCGCCATGTAGAGGAAGGCCCCGGCACCCAAGGCCAGCGCCAGGATCGCGACAAATCCATAGAAGACAAAGCGCATGGGACGGCCTCGCGAAGGGCCCGAGCACGCTGTGCTGCCCGGAGGCAGATGCAACGCGCCCGGCAAATCAGTGCGCCGATGATAGTCGAAGTTGGACCGCAATGGCGCACGATGCTCTGTTGCAGCAATACCGGCCGGTTGTGCCAATGTCATGGCGCTGCAGGCGAATTTCGCGCCTCAGTACGGGCCGGGGCGCTTGCGGAATTCGGCCTCGATACGGCGGCCCAGCGAGCGGGCCGAGCGTGTTGCCGCAATCATGCCAAGGCGCGCCATGCGTCCGGTGTTGCGCAGCTGCGTCAGGATCGGGGCCTGCTGGGCTTCGTACCAAGCATAGACGATGATCGCGACGATCATGGGGATCAGATAGTAGAGCACGCGGAACACCAAGAGGCTGGCGAGCATTTTCTCAGTTGGGATGTTGGGCACCGCCAGCAGCATGATGGTCTCGAACACGCCGATGCCGCCAGGGATCCAGCTCAACAGGCCAAGTGTGATGGCGGCGGCGAACAAGCCGGCGAAGATCGGATAACCGGTGCCAGGATCGCCGGGCAGCAGCAAGTAGAGAGCCGCCGAGGCGCACAGCATATCGCCGACGCCGGAGGCGAGCTGCGCGATGGTCGAGAATGGGCCCGGCAACGACAACTCGTAGCCCGACCAGGTCACGGCTTTGCGGCCAGAGCTGACCCAGCCGATGTAGGCGCCGAGGGCTGCGACGATGATCAAGCCGATGGTGAAATTGGCCCAGTTTGGCAAGTTATCGACGAGGCTTGCGAAATTGGGCGCCAGCAGCAGGCTGACGCCCATAATCAGCGTTGCACTGAGCGCAAAAATCAGCCCGGACATAATGGTAATAACGGCGACGTCCGGAGCTGTGACGCCGGATGAGCCATAAACGCGATAGCGCACGGACCCTGCGGTCAACAGCACGAAGCCCAAGGTGTTGGCGAGAGCAAAGGACACGAAGCCGCCGACCGCAACCGACGCCAACGACACTCGTTTTCCAAGGTGTTCCAACGCCATGAAGTCGTAGCCGATGAGGCAGATATAGCTCAGCGCCACCAAGGCCAACGAGCCCAAGACGCTGCTAAAACTCATGGCGCTAAGGCCGGCATAGACCTCGTTCAGCTGCACATCGCGCAAGATGCGCATCAGCACCCAGACCGCAATGGCCATTACCGCCAGACCCACCAACGGGCTGAGCAACTTGGCTATCTGGCGCCAGCGTTTGACGTTGAGCCGTTCCGGCGCCTTGACCCGTAGCCCATAGGGCACGAACTGGCCGTCACCGCCATCCGTCCCCTGCTCGTGGTCAGGATGCTGGAACATTATTGACGGCAACCTGTCCTGTAGCTGCATGTGAACCGCGACGTAGCCTGCTTGTTGGAAAACGCGTTGACTTGGGAGGATACCAATGGCGAACGCCGACACGCAGGCCCGGGTCAAACCGCGCACGGGCGCGCCGATCAAGATGATCCAACGCAGCTCGCCACGTGACCGGAAGCGGTCGCTTCAGGCCGATTCACCCGGAACCTTAGGCATATAGAGACCCTGGCGGGATTGGCAACAGCCGTACGCGCTGCGATGTTTGGGCGCAGACCTCAATGATGCCAAATTGCATCAATGGCTCAAAGCTCTGTGCTGGTCGGCGCCGGCTTTACGCTGCAGTTCGAAGGGGCTTGCGTGTGACGAAAATTTGATGGAGTTGAGGGAGCATCGGAAAGTTTACGATATGCGATGATGGCGTCGGTCAGAGCGTCGGCTGGGAGGATAGTTTGTATCGAGCCCTGATCAGGTCCTTGGCGTGGTCTGCTCTGGCGGTCCTGGTTGCGTTTGGCGCCGCCTCTGCCGCACTTGCGGAAGCCGGTGACTACGTAGAGCCTGAAACCACGCCTCCAATCGTCGAAGCCGCGCCGGACCCTGCCCCACCCGACGCCAGTGCGCAGCCCGCCAAGTTGGCACCTGCGGTCAAAGCGGCGCCAGCTCCAACCGCCAAGGCGGATACGGCGAGAACCAGTGATCTGGACGCACGCCTCGCCAAAGTTGGCCTCAAGCGTGGCATGCCGGTTCTGTTACGCATCTTCAAGCAAGAATCCCAGCTCGAAATGTGGATGCAGTCGGGCCAGGGTTACAAGCGATTTGCGACCTATCCCATCTGTCGCTGGCGCGGCGTGCTTGGCCCCAAGCTGGTGGAAGGCGACCGCCAGAGCCCGGAAGGGTTCTATTCGTTCGGTCAGGACCATCTGGTCTGGCAGGGGCGCTGGTTCCGCGCCTTTAATCTGAACTTCCCCAACACCCTCGATCAGGCGCTGGGCCGCACGGGCTCAGGCCTTTTGATCCATGGTGCCTGCTCCTCCATCGGCTGCTACGCCATGACGGACGCCATCATCGACGAAATGTTCGATCTGATCGTCGCAGGGCTGGCAAAAGGACAAGGACGCGTGCAGGTGCACGTGTTCCCGTTCCGAATGACGACCGCCAATCTCAACCGTCGCGGTGGAAGCCCTTGGATTTCCTTCTGGCGTGATCTCAAGCCAGCGCATGACCTGTTTGCCTCGACCCGCGTCCCGCCCCGGATTGGGGTTTGCGATGGCCGTTACGTCGTGAGGCCTGGCGTCGTGGGTCAAACAAAGACCGATCTGTTGCGCGACTGGTGCACGACGCCAGTGCTGTCGGGTAACGCCGATCAACTGAAGCAGGTGCTTGAAGCGCGCCACACCACTGCAGCGCCGCCGGCAGCAATTGCGTCGTATGCGCCGCCTTCGGCGCGGGTGAAACTGTATGCCAAACTGGCGGGCAGTGGGCAGATCCCCAAGCCCACGCCACTGCCGGGTAAACCGTCAAGCTATGGTCCAAGCCCTGTTGCTGGCGGCAAAGATACCGCTGTCCCATTGCCAGACGCTCTGGTGGCGCTACCAGCGAGCGAGCGGGCGGCGCTGCTCGGCGTGCGCAAGCCGGGCCAGGTCACCGTTTACGGCTCAGGCGGCGGCGGTTCGGGTGGCGCGGGGCCGGCCGCTGCGCCAGCCTATTCCTGCAAGCCGTCACTTCCGGCCTGCCGTCACTTCATTGCCACCAATGCGGCAAAGGCAATTGTCGCCAGGAAAACCAAGACCAGACTGGCCAAGCGCTAAGTCGGCGTCCGAACTGGGATGACTGCCGCTGCTTGCAGGGCGTGTCATTGAGCGCATCTATCATCTGATACCGCAGGTCAATTTGACCCCAGACCTCGGTTGCGTCACGGTTCTATGGCCGCGCTATTTGTGGCTCCATGGACAGGATTGCGATGCAACAGCAGGCCTCAGCCCAACGGGCTAAGCCGACGTCTCCGGATGCTACCGAGGCAGCCGCGGCGAGCGAAGTTTGTGCCCGGCACGGCAATGCGCCCGGCGCGCTGATCGAGATTTTCCACGATGTCCAGGAGCGACTGGGTTTTGTGCCCGACGCCGTGCTGCCGGTGATCGCCGAGGCGTTGAACCTCTCGCGGGCCGAAGTGTATGGCGTTCGCACGTTCTATCACGACTTCCGCACCGAGCCTGCGGGCAAGCACGTTTTAAAACTGTGCATGGCTGAGGCCTGCCAGGCGATGGGCGCGGAACGGCTTGCGGCGTCGGTCGCGAAGTCGCTGGGCTGCGCGATTGGCGCCACCACTACAAATGGCGCCGTGACGTTGGAGGCCGTCTATTGCCTTGGCAACTGTGCCCTTGCCCCCGCCGCGATGCTGGACGGCAAGCTGATGGGCCGGGTTTCGGACCGCACGCTGGCGGCCGTGCTGCTGGTGGGTACAGACAGGAGTGCGCCATGAGCGGCATGGTCGACATCTTTGTCCCTCGCGATGCCGCAGCGTTGTCCGTCGGCGCCGACGGCGTCGCCGAAGCGCTGAGCGCCGAAGCGGCGCGGCGCGGCGCGAACGTGCGCATCATCCGCAATGGCAGCCGTGGCATGTTGTGGCTGGAGCCGATGATCGAGGTCGCCACCGCCAAGGGCCGCGTAGCTTACGGTCCGGTGCAAGCGAGCGATGTCGGCCCGCTGTTCGATGCCTGGCTGGCCGGCAAGGCGCACAAGCTGCTGCTGGGGCCGACCGACGAGATTCCATACCTGAAGAACCAGGAACGCCTGACGTTTGCGCGCGTTGGCGTAGTCGATCCGTTGTCGCTGGAAGATTACGAGGCCAACGGAGGTTTGACAGCGGTGCGAAAGGCCGCTGCGATGGCTCCGGCGGAAATTGTGGCTGAGGTGCTGGACGCAGGTCTGCGCGGCCGGGGCGGCGCGGGATTCCCCGCAGCCATCAAATGGAAGACCGTCGCCGAGACGGCGGCCGATCAGAAATACATCTGCTGCAACGCCGACGAAGGCGACAGCGGCACCTTCGCCGACCGTATGCTGATGGAAGGCGACCCCGGCACGCTGATCGAGGGCATGGCGATTGCCGCTTTGGCCACCGGTGCGACCGAGGGCTTCATCTACATCCGATCGGAGTACCCTCACGCCATCGCGACCATGAATGCCGCGATCGCACTGTGGCAGAAGGCCGGCCTATTGGGTGATAACGTCGCTGGTTCCGGCAAGCCGTTCCGGTTGCACGTCCGGCGCGGTGCGGGTGCCTACATTTGCGGTGAAGAGTCGTCCATGCTGGAAAGCCTGGAAGGCAAACGCGGCGTGGTGCGCGTAAAACCGCCGATCCCGGCGATCTCGGGCCTCAACGGCAAGCCGACAGTGGTCAACAATGTGCTGACACTGGCCTCGGTGCCGGTGATCATCGCCAAAGGCGCGGCGGCCTACAAGAATTTCGGTATGGGCAAATCGCGCGGCACGCAGGCGTTCCAGCTGGCCGGCAATATCAAGCAGGGTGGGCTGGTCGAAAAGGCGTTTGGTGTGACACTGCGCGAGCTGGTGGAGACCTTCGGCGGTGGCACCGCCACGGGGCGGCCAATCCGCGCGATCCAAGTTGGCGGGCCGCTCGGATCGTATGTGCCCAATTCCCAGCTCGATCTGCCGATGGATTACGAGGCCTTCGCATCAGCCGGCGCGATGGTCGGCCACGGCGGCATCGTGGTGTTCGACGACAGCGTGGACATGGCCAAACAAGCCCGCTTCGCCTTCGAATTCTGCGCCATCGAGTCTTGTGGGAAGTGCACGCCCTGCCGCATCGGCGCCGTGCGCGGCAAGGAGACTGTCGACAAGATCATGCAAGGGCGGGATGTCGATAAGAACCTCGCCCTGGTCGCCGATTTGTGTGTGACGATGACGGACGGCTCGCTCTGCGCCATGGGCGGGCTGACGCCGATGCCGGTGCAAAGCGCAATCAAGCACTGGCCGGAAGATTTCAGGGGTCAGACCCCTTCGCTGAAGGGGTCTGACCCCATGCTATCGACGGGAGCTGCCCCATGACCCTGCTCAAAGAGACCGACTACGGCACGCCCATCAAAACGGCCGAAAAGATGGTGACGCTGGAGATCGACGGCCGCTCCGTTACCGTGCCCGAGGGTACGAGCATCATGCGCGCGGCCATGGATGCGAACCTCAAGATCCCCAAGTTGTGCGCCACCGACACGCTGAACGCGTTCGGATCGTGCCGGCTCTGCCTGGTCGAGATCGACGGCCGCAAGGGCACGCCCGCGTCCTGCACCACGCCCGTCGCTCCCGGCATCGTCGTCCACACCCAGACCGAGCGGCTGCAGAAAATCCGTAAGGGCGTGATGGAGCTTTACATCTCCGACCATCCGCTCGATTGCCTCACCTGTGGCGCGAATGGCGATTGCGAGCTGCAGGACATGGCCGGCGTAACGGGCTTGCGTGAAGTGCGTTACGGCATGGATGGCGAGGGGCATTTTGCCAACGGCAATCCGCTCTCGCTGCTGCCTGAGAAAGATCAGTCTAACCCCTATTTCCAATTCGAGCCGTCCAAGTGCATCGTCTGCTCGCGCTGCGTGCGGGCCTGCGAGGAGGTGCAGGGAACGTTCGCGCTCACCATCGATGGGCGTGGTTTCGCCTCGCATGTATCCGCTGGCATGGACGAAGGGTTCCTCGCCAGCGAATGCGTCTCCTGCGGCGCCTGCGTGCAGGCCTGCCCGACCGCGACGCTGATCGAGAAAAGCGTCATCCAATATGGCACGCCGACTGAGACCGTGCTCACCACCTGCGCCTATTGCGGCGTGGGTTGCTCGTTCAAGGCCGAGGTCAACGGCGACCAAGTCATCCGCATGGTGCCCCATAAGGATGGCGGGGCCAACGAGGGGCACAGCTGCGTCAAGGGACGCTTCGCCTTTGGCTATGCCACGCACAAGGATCGTCAGACCTCGCCGATGGTGCGGGACAAGATTTCCGATCCCTGGCGCAAGGTCGGCTGGGACGAGGCGATCAATTTTGCTGCAGATCGCTTCAAAGCCATCCAGGCCAAACACGGCAAGGATAGTATTGGCGGCATCACTTCGTCGCGCTGTACCAACGAGGAAGTCTACGTCGTCCAGAAGATGATCCGCGCCGCATTCGGCAACAACAACACCGACACCTGCGCGCGCGTCTGCCATTCGCCGACCGGCTATGGTCTGTCGAAGACCCTCGGCACCTCCGCCGGCACGCAGAATTTCAAGTCGGTCGAGAATTGCGATGTCATGATCGTCATCGGCGCCAATCCGACTGATGGCCACCCGGTGTTTGCCAGCCGCATGAAGAAGCGCCTGCGCCAGGGTGCGAAACTGATCGTCGCCGATCCCCGCCGTATCGATATGGTGCGCACACCGCATATCCAGGCCTCGCACCATCTACAGTTGCGCCCCGGCACCAACGTCGCGCTGATGAACTCGCTGGCGCATGTGATTGTCACCGAAGGCCTGGCCAAGGACGATTACATCGCCGAGCGCTGCGACCCGATCGAGTTTACGCGCTGGAAGGCTTTCATCGCCGAGCAGCGCAACTCGCCCGAGGCCATGGAAACCTACACCAGCGTGCCATCAGCCGACGTGCGCGCTGCGGCCCGCCTCTACGCCAAGGGCCCGAACTCAGCCATCTACTATGGCCTTGGCGTTACCGAACACTCGCAGGGCTCGACCATGGTCATGGCCATGGCCAATCTCGCCATGCTCACCGGCAACATCGGCCGCGAGGGCGTCGGCGTTAACCCCTTGCGTGGTCAGAACAACGTGCAGGGTGCCTGCGACATGGGCTCGTTCCCGCACGAGTTGCCCGGCTACCGCCATGTCGGCAACGCCGACGTGCGCGCGCTGTTCGAGACGGACTGGGGCGTCGCCATCCAGTCCGAGCCCGGCCTGCGCATTCCCAACATGTTCGCTGCCGCCGTCGACGGCACCTTCCGCGGGCTCTACGTGCAGGGCGAGGACATCGCGCAGTCCGATCCCAACACCAAACATGTGGAAGCCGCGCTCGGCGCCATGGACTGCATCGTGGTGCAGGATCTGTTCCTGAACGAAACCGCTGCCTTCGCGCACGTTTTTCTTCCGGGCACGTCGTTCTTGGAAAAAGACGGCACCTTCACCAACGCCGAGCGCCGTATCAACCGCGTGCGCATGGTCATGAAGGAGAAAGCGGGCTTGCCGGAGTGGGAGGTCACCAGCCGCCTCGCCCGCGCCATGGGCTATCCGATGCACTACAACTCGGCGGCCGAGATCATGGACGAGATCGCGCGCCTGACGCCAACCTTTGCCGGCGTCAGCTTCAAGAAGCTGGACGAGGCGGGCTCGCTACAATGGCCGGTGACCGAGGCCGCGCCTATGGGCACTCCGACCATGCACATCGGCAAGTTCGTGCGTGGCAAGGGCCGCTTCATGATCACGGATTATGTGCCAACGGAGGAACGTTCCACCCGCATGTTCCCGCTGATCCTGACCACCGG
The DNA here is from genome assembly GCA_963732765.1 of uncultured Alphaproteobacteria bacterium. GTDB lineage: Bacteria > Pseudomonadota > Alphaproteobacteria > Rhizobiales > Hyphomicrobiaceae > JANYHF01. The sequence continues at coordinate 502,732 of CAVTAS010000003.1, forward strand.
GCGGATCCTGTCGCAATATAACGTGGGCGCGCAAACGCGGCGGACCGAAAACGTCGCCTGGCATCCCGAGGATGTGCTGGAAGTTCATCCGCACGATGCCGAAGAGCGGGGTGTCGCCGAGGGCGACCGCGTGAGCCTGGGTTCGCGGATTGGCGCCACGACGCTGACGGCGACCATCACCGACCGCGTGCCAGTGGGCGTTGTCTACACGACCTTCCATCACCCAGTGACAGGCGCGAATGTAATCACCACCGAGTTCTCGGACTGGGCGACCAACTGCCCGGAGTACAAGGTCACGGCGGTGCAGGTGACGCGCTCGAACCAGCCGAGCCAGTGGCAAGAGGGGCACCGCAAGATGGGCGAGACCAACTATCAAGTGCAGGCGGCGGAGTAGGGACTTCTTGAAAATCGTTGACAAAAGCCGCAACCTATCATATTGATAGGCAATGGTTCGGAGGGAAGCATGGGTGGTTCGGATAGTGATCGCCCAAGCCCGCCGACGTAGCGGCAGTTGATCGCCATTGTTCGATCTTTAGTCGCAGACACCGATCTGATCCTGCTGCAACACGCCATCGACCGCATGAATGAGCGTGATATCGACATCATCGACATTCGATGCGTGCTCAGGCTTGGTGATATTTCCGGGCCGATTTTTGCTGGACGCACGGACGGTGAATGGACTTGCAAGGTGGTGCACGCCCCGCGCTATCCCGACGACGGTCGTGAAATGGGCGTCGTAACAATCATCGTCCAGGCGAAGTGCCTTCTTGTAAAGACCGTCGAGTGGGAGTTGAAGCCATGACCCGCGTCCACACCTTCGCCATTCCTGGCCGCGCGCCTGCATCTGAGCCGCTGACCTATACCGCCGCAGGCCTAGACGGCATCGTTCTGATTAACGGCTTCGAGCATGTCGAGACCGATTACGGACCTGGCGTCAAAGTTGAGAACGTCGATGGGCTGCTCAAAGCCATCGGAATCAGCATCGCGCTTGATCGTACTCCTCTGGCGCCTCGCGAGTTTCGGTTTCTGCGCAAGCTGCTCGATAAAACACAGGAGGATCTTGCGCGACTGCTAAAGCTCGATGTGCAGACTGTCGCCAGATACGAAAAGGGGCAGTACCCAATACCATTTGCGGCGCAATGGTTGTTGAAAGTCCACTTTGTACTGAGTCAGTTACCAACTGAAGTGCAGCTGGAAGTATTGCAGTCGTTAGTAGATGATCTGAGGGCGCCAACCCAGCCCAGTGGTCGCGTCCTGGATCGAGCCTCGACAGGGTGGGAAACGCGTGTCGCTCCATAAGTGAATTTGTCGCCTCACTAGAATTCGCCCGTTCGTGACCCTGCCCCTCCCGGACCCTGCCCCATGCCCGCCACCCGCGCCGAGCTCATCGCCTATCTCGACACCCTCGGCATCCCGACCAAGACCTACGAACATGCCGCAGTCTTCACGGTGGCCGAAAGCCTAGCCATCGAGAAGACCATGCCCGGCGGGCATACCAAGAACCTGTTCCTGAAGGACAAAAAGGACAAGCTGTTCCTGGTCGTCGCCTTGCACGACGCCGCCATAGAAATGAAAAGCCTGCACAAGGCCCTCGACTGCGACCGTCTCAGCTTCGGCAAGGCCGAACTGCTGGAGCAGGTGCTGGGCATCAAGCCAGGTTCGGTGACGCCGTTTTCGGTTATCAATGACAAAGGTGGGCAGGTTACGGTAATCCTGGATGCTCCTATGATGGAGCACGCACTGCTGAACTACCATCCGCTCGAAAATACTGCGACCACGGTGATTGCGCGCGACGATCTTTTGCGGTTCATTCGCGCCACCGGGCACGAACCGCGGATTGTCGCGGTCAGCAACGGGCGGATCGATCCGGCGGCGGCGTGAACACTCAAGTTACTAGAAAAGGCATCGACTGACAGATGGCGAAGTTTCCCAATCCCTTTGCCCGCAGCGCAGCACCCCCGTCTGCTCCGAGGGCTGCTCCGGCCGCGGCCCCGCGCGCGGCAGCTCCCGCGCCAATCCCCAGCGACATGATCGGCGGCGGTGCGCAGGACCTTATCAAGGACACTACGACGGCCAACTTCGTGAAGGACGTGATCGAGGCGTCCAAGACCGTGCCCGTTCTGGTGGACTTCTGGGCCCCCTGGTGCGGGCCGTGCAAGACGCTCTCGCCGATCATCGAGCGCCAGGTGCGCGCGGCCAAGGGCAAGGTCAAGCTGGTCAAGATGGACATCGAGGCCCATCCCTCGATCGCTGGGCAGATGGGCGTGCAGTCGATCCCGGCGGTGTTCGCCTTCGTGGACGGCCGCCCCATCGACGGCTTCATGGGCGCGCTGCCTGAGAACCAGGTGAAGGCCTTCATCGACCGGCTGATCGCCACCAACGGCTCGGTCGACGATGGGCTGGCGGGCGCACTGGATAGTGCCAATGCGGCTCTGGCTGAGGGCGATGCTCAGTCGGCGGCCGAAATCTTCGCGGCCGTCCTGGAAGAGGACAAGGAAAACCTCGAGGCGCTGGCGGGGCTGGCCAAATGCTACATCGCATCAGGCGATTTCGAGCAGGCCGAAAGCACGCTCGCCCTGGTCCCTCCGGCCAAGCAAACGCACGCAACGATCACCGGCGTGCGCGCCATGCTGGAACTGGCCCGCAAGGTACCAACGGGGGCGAGCACTGCGGCGCTGGAGGCCTCGGTGGCCAGAGATCCGAACGACCACCAGGCGCGTTACGACCTCGCGCTGGCCATGAACGCGGCCGGCAACAAGGAAGGCGCGGTCGACAACCTCTTGGAGATCTTCAAACGCAATCGCGCCTGGAATGAGGAGGCCGCCCGTAAGCAGCTGGTGCAGTTCTTCGAGGCCTGGGGTCCCAAGGACGAGATGACCTTGGCTGGTCGCCGCCGCCTGTCCGTGATGATGTTCGCCTAACCCAAGGAGCCGATCCCATCAGTGGATTGACCAGATATCAGTCGGCCGCCGATCTTCCGGCGCGCATCCCCGTATTCCCGTTGCGAGGCGGTTTGGTGCTGCCGCGCTGCAGCCTGCCGCTGAACATCTTCGAGCCGCGCTATCTCAACCTGATCGATGACGTGCTGTCGGGCCATCGATTGATCGGCGTGATCCAGCCAAGGCTGGTGCAAGATGACGTCGAAAGCCCCGAAGGCAAGGCCGTACCGTTGCGCAGGATTGGCGGGGTCGGCAAGCTGACGGCCTTCCAGGAAACCGACGACGGCCGCTATCTGGTGACGCTGACGGGGCTGACGCGGTTCACGGTGCTGGGCGAGGTGGTTCAGCCCAAGCCCTATCGGGTGTGCGATGTGTCGTATTCGGCCTATCCGAGCGACTTTGTGAAGGCGTTCGGTGAAGAAGCGGTGGACCGTGAGCATCTGCTTGAAGTGCTGAAGGACTATCTGGAAGCCCAGGACATGAAGGCGGACTGGGACTCCATCACGCGCTCCTCCACCGAGTTCCTGGTCAATGCGCTGAGCATGATGAGCCCTTATGGCCCCGAGGAGAAACAGGCGCTGCTGGAGGCACCGGACCTGAAAACGCGATCCGAAATCCTGGTAGCGCTGGCCGAGATGCAGCTCGCCGCCCCCGGCGACGGATCGGGATCGGCGCTGCAATGAGCGAAACCGAACCGGCTGCGCCGAAATTCGATCCCAAGCTCCTTGAACTGTTGGTCTGCCCGCTGACCAAGCGACCGTTGATCTACGATAGCGCGCGTCAAGAACTGATCAGCAAGGCGGCACAGCTCGCCTATCCGATCCGCAACGGCATTGCCGTGATGTTAGCCGACGAGGCGCGTGCGCTGACGGATTAAACGAGGACAGTCTACCTATTTCTACGATAGGGCGTCCGGGTTTGGGCAGCGTTGAAGAAATAGGTAAACTGTGCCCGCTTAATCTCCGGCAAAGTGGCCTAATGCGCCCTACGCCGCATCCGGCTTACGTGGCTCCTGCAGCGGCTCCTGCGCCGCGCCGGTGTCGCTCTCCGGCTCTGGCTCTGGCGCAGCCTCCACCACCTTCGGCGTCTTCGACCCGCCGCGCGCCACCATCACCACGGCCGGACGCAGCGTGCGCTCGCCGATCATGAAACCCGATTGCAGCACTTGCACGATGGTACCCGGAGGAACGTCGGGGTTTTCCTTCTCCATCACGGCCTGATGCTTGTTTGGATCGAACTTCTCACCCTCCGGATTGTCGCGCACCACGCCATGACGCTCAAGTGTTGACAAGAGTTCGCGCTCCATCAGCTGCACACCTTCAAGAAAGCTCTTGAGGGCCGCATCGTTTGCCGCCGCCTCGGCCGGCACATGCTCGATGGCGCGCTGGATGGTGTCGCCAAGGCCGATCACGTCGCGGGCGAATTCCGACACGGCGTACTTGGAGATATCCAGTTTCTCGCGCTCGGTGCGGCGGCGCACGTTCTCCAGCTCGGCCATGGTGCGCAGCACCTTGTCCTTTTGCTCGGCCAACTCGGCAGTCAGCTTGTCCTTATCAGCCATCAGCGTGGTCACGACCTGGTGCCCAAGATCGGACGAGCGCTTGAGTTGGGAATAGGCATCGCCGTCCCAGTCATCCGGCTTATCGTCACCCTCGGTCGTGGTGGCCACAGAAGCGCTGATGATTTTTGCTCGCAGGTGCTTGTTGTCCTGGCGCAGTTTCTCGATCTCTTCGTCGCGTTCTTCCAATGCGCGTTGGTAGAACGATTTCATGACGTTGGATTTATCGAGCGGGCCGTGGGCGGCGCTGGATGCGGCCTCGCCAGTCGTGGGGGCCTGCACCTCGCCCGACAACGGAGCATCGCCGGCCTCGGTCTGCGGGCGCTGTTGATCCTTGCGGATGGAGCTCATGGGGCGGTCCTTAGTGGGTCTTGTTGCTTGGTTGGCTTGAGGATATCGGCACTTTGGCGGGCAAAATCAAGACGCAAGCTTGCCAACCAGCTTGGCTGTGAAATCGACCATGGGGATAATCCGGGCGTAGTTCAGCCGGGTCGGCCCGATCACGCCGAGGACGCCGACGATCTTGCTCTTGGTGTCGCGGAACGGCGCTACTACCAGGGACGAGCCGTGACAGCGAGAACAGCCGGCTCTCCGAGCCGATGAAGATGCGCACGCCTTCTGCGGTGTCGGCTGCACCAAGCAGGTTGATCAGCTCCTGCTTGGCCTCCAGATCGTCGAACAGCCGGCGGATGCGGTCCAAGTCCTCGATGGCGTGGATGTCGGTCAGGAGGTTGGATTGCCCGCGCACGATCAGGCTTTTGTTCTGCTCACCGCCCGACCAGGTGGCCAGGCCAGCGTCGATCACGCGCTGGGCCAGTTCATCCAGTTCGGCTTTCTGGGTGGAGCGTTCGGTTTCCAGCCGGCCGCGGGCTTCACTCAGCGTGAGGCCGGCGAGCTTGGCGTTGAGATAGTTCGAGGCTTCCTGCAGCGCGGATGCCGGCAGTCCCGGCGGCAGATCGATGACGCGGTTTTCCACCCGGCCGTCGTCGCTGACCAGCACGGCCAGCGCTCGCGCCGGGTCCAGGCGCACGAACTCGGTGTGCTTCAGCCGGATCTGCTGCTTTTCGGCCAGCACCACGCCGGCGCATTGCGACAATCCCGAAATCAGCTCGCTGGCCTCGGTCAGGGCCTCTTCCAGGGTGCCGGTCTTGTGCCGGCCCTTGACCTGGGTCTCGATCTGCTGCCGGTCCTTGTCGGAAAGATCGCCGATCTCCATCAGGCCGTCGATGAACATGCGCAGCCCCGACTGTGTCGGCAGCCGCCCGGCGGAGGTGTGCGGGGCATAGATCAGGCCCGCTCCTTCCAGATCCGACATGACATTGCGGACCGAGGCAGGCGATAGCGTCATCGGTAGATTGCGCGAGAGGTTGCGCGAGCCGACAGGTTCGCCGGTGGCGAGATAGGTCTCGACAATCTGGCGAAAGATTTCGCGCGACCTTGAATCGAGGTCGGCAAGGCCCGATCGTGTATCCGTCATGTCGTTACCTGGCTGCGGATTGTGGCCCGGAACGATGCTTGCGCGTGCATGAGCGGATATGTAGGGCAGGGGGCGTGCGGGGTCAACCGAGGCGAGCGGTCGCCTTTTCAAGCCAGCTGCGGTCGGCAATGTCCCTGAGGTTCGGGCCAACCACCTCGCGCACCTTGCCGTGGTACGCGTCCAACCACTCCCGCTCGGCCCCGGTCAGCATGCCAACTTCGATCATGTTTCGGTCGATGGGGGCAAAGCTGATGGTCTCGAAGCTGTGCATCGGGCGCTCGCCACCCGATATTTGCGTGGCTTCGGTCACCACCACCAGGTTTTCGATACGGATGCCGTAGTGGCCCGCTTTGTAGTATCCAGGCTCATTCGAGATGATCATGCCCGGTTCCAGCACTGCCATGGCGCCCTTCGAGATGCCCTGGGGCCCCTCGTGCACCGAAAGATAGCTGCCGATGCCGTGACCGGTGCCGTGGTCGAAGTCGAGACCGGCGGCCCACAAGGCGCGCCGGGCGTAGGGGTCTAAGTCGCAGCCGCGCGTGCCGGCGGGGAAACGGGCCAGCGATACCGCGATCATGCCTTTCAGCACCAGCGTGAAGCGCTCGCGGGCTTCCAGGCCGGCGTCTCCGATGGCGACGGTGCGGGTAATGTCGGTGGTGCCATCTTCGTATTGCCCGCCGCTGTCGATCAGGAACACACTGTTGGGCGCGAGTGGAAGATTGCTGCGCTTGTTGACGCGGTAGTGCGGCAGAGCAGCGTGTGGGCCGGCGGCCGAGATGGTGTCGAAGCTTAGGTCCTTCAATGCCCCCGTGTCGTGGCGGAAGCCTTCCAACTTAGTGGCAACGGCGATTTCATCGAGCGCGCCCGACATGGCCTCGCGGTTTAGCCAAGCCAGCAATCGGCAAACGGCAACGGCATCGCGCTTATGCGCGGCGCGTGCGCCGTCCAGTTCCGTGGCGTTCTTCTTGGCTTTGGCCAGCTGACAAGGATCGGGATTGCGGCGTACCGTGGCTCCCGCCGCAGCAAGCGTGTCGGCGAACCACTTGGAAGCGGTGTTGGGATCGAGCCGCACTTTGGCCGTGGCGATGCCGAGAGCGGTCAGGCGGTCGGTCATAGCCGCTGCGGGCAGAACATCGGCAAAGGTTGCGATCTTGTCCCGCACGTCGTCGTCGAGCTTGCGCGGATCGATGAACCAGGCCGGGCGTCCGCGCGCAGGCACAACGGCGTAGCTCAATGCAAACGGCGTATAGCGCAGGTCGGCCCCGCGGATGTTGAACAGCCACGCGATGGAGTCTGGCATGGTCAGTACGACGGCGTCGTCGCCAGCCTTGGCCAGCGTGGTTTGCAGTTCGGCGATCTTCTGCGCAGCCGCGATGCCCGCGAACTCCAGCCGATGCAACGTGACCTGTCCCAGCGGCGGCCCCGGGCGATCGGACCACACGCCATCGACGAGGTTGTCGGCGATCGCCGTCAGCACCACGCCCGAGGGCGACAGCGCGGCTTCGGTGCTCTCAACCCAGTTTGGCGTGAACAGCCGTGGGTCGTAGCCAATGCTTGCACCTTTGCCGGCGGTGTCGGCGAGCCAGGCCGGAAGCTTGGTGTTTGGGACCTGGACAATATCGAAGCTCGCCCCATCGGCCTGTTCGGCGGCCTGCATGGTGTAACGGCCGTCGACGAACAAGGCGGCGCGCTTGGTCAGCACGACGCATGTCCCGGCCGAGCCGGTGAAACCGGTCAACCAGCGCAGCCGTTCGGCCGAAGCGGGCACATATTCGCCCTGGTGCTCGTCGGCACGCGGCACGATGTAGCCGTCGAGATTGCGTTCCGCCATGGCCTCGCGGAGTAGGGCGAGCCGCGCAGGACCGAGGGACGGGTTGGACAGATCGTCGAAGGATTGCAGCATAGCGTGCGTCTCTCTAGGCGCGGAAGGCGGCGCATTAAACGGGGACAGTTTATCTATTTCTACGATAGGCCGTCCTAGTTGGAGCAGCGGTGAAGAAATAAGTAAACTGTCCCCGTTTATTGCAATCCCAGCACCAGCGTCACCCATTCGCCGCGGGTGACGCGGTTGATCTCGTCGGCACCGGCGCTTCGATAGGCATGCAACACTTCGGCGGCTTGCTTGTCGAGCAGGCCCGAGAGGATGATCCGGCCCTGCGGGCGCAGCGCGCGCACCACGCCCAGGCGCCAGCTCAATCAACGGCCCGGCCAGGATGTTGGCGACGATCAGATCGAACTGCGCCGCCGCCGACAGCCGCGCGTGATCCAAGCCGGTCGCCACCAGCGCCGCTATCGCTCCGCCCACGCCATTCTTGACGGCGTTTTCCGCCGCGATCTCCACCGAGCGCGGATCGATATCGGTCGCCAGAATGCGCGCTTCGGGCAGCAGCTTGGCCACCGCGATCGCCAGTACGCCCGTGCCGGTTCCAAGGTCCAGCACATCCTTGGGTGCCAGGCCGGGCACCACATGGCTGAGCGCGAACAGGCAACCTTCCGTGCTGCCATGATGTGCGGTGCCGAAGGCCTCGCCAGCCTCGATCTCGATGGCGTGCGGATGGCCCGCAGCCTTGTCGCGGTCGTGGGGGCCGTAGATCAGGAACTTGCCGGCCGTGACGGGGGACAGCATCGCCTCGACGTGGCGGACCCAGTTGGTCGGCGGCACCCGCTCGAAGGTTGGTGGCGAGAGTAAGCTCACGCCCGCCAGCAGCGGTTCAAAGGTGGTCTTTGCAGCCGCGTCTTCGAAGTACGCCTCCACCCGCCAATTCACCGGCCCATCCTCAAAGCGGCTGACAGCCAGTGGCATCGGATCCTCCAGCGCCGTCAGCGCGGCCTCCAACGCCAGCGCCGCCTCGGCGGTGGTGATCACAGTCAGCTTGAACGGCTGCTCGTCAGTCGCGGGTGCAGCGCTCACGCCATGTCCTCATCGATCAGCCTGCGGTCCATGCCGCCGGGCTGCAAGTAGCTGTCCCACATCGTGTCGTAGTGCTTCAGCGCTTCGGACGGTTTCAACGTGACCAGCGTGCCGTCTGCCGCTTCACGCACAATGCCGTCGCGGATCAAGCGGCCGAGCGCATCCTCAGCCTCGAAATCAACGTCGACGTCGTAATTCTCGCGCAACCAGGCCGACATGTACTTGCGCACATCGCCGATCTCGTCGCGTTTGACGGTATCGGTCGCAAGCACCGTATAGAGCAGCATCTCTTCCTTGACGTCCTCTTCTTCTGCGCGATTGGCCAGGAGCGTAAAGGCGCTGCGGTTGTCCGCAAGGCTGTGGAAATAGAGGTTCTGCGCCAGCACTTTCATATACTGCGTACGCTGATTGAAAAACCCCATCACCTGCCGGAAAATCACCGCGCCAATGCCGAACAGGCCGACCACTAGCGCATAAGGGCTGAACACGGCCGCCAGCATCAACTTGCTGATCAAGCCGTAAAGGCCGATCCCCAGACCGCTGGCCGCCGAACCGCCGATCTTGAGCTTGTCGAGGCGGGACAGTCGCACCTTGGTGTTCGGGAACAGCATTTCCAGATCGGAATGCGGAATGTCCTTGAACAGCTTGATATAGATCTTGTCGGCCTCGATGCCCGCCGGTAGCGAGGAGCGGGACGAGCGCACGATGCGGATGGCCTTGCTGCGCGGCACCTTCTGGTCGGCCATGACCTGCCGGATGCGGGTCTCCTCCGGCCACAGTTTCAGGAGCACGCACAGACGCTGGTAGATCTGAAACTCGACCGGCTTGTTGATCAGATAGAGCGTCCAGGGCGAGCGCTGCATCTCGGTCTTGTAGTCGGTGCCGCGGCGATAGAGGATGCACTCCTCGAAGTCGGCCAGTTCCACCTTCAGGTCCAGCTTGTACTGCGAGCCGCGGTTCATCAGCTCTTCCATCTCGGGGCGGCTGACTTCGATGTAGTTAGCCTGTTTGAGAAGCCGGCGCATGCCTTTGATGAAGCGGGCGCGATAGTCGAGCAGTTGATCAGGCGTGAACTTGCCCAGGCGCAGCAGGTCTGTCTCCGAACTGAAGGGCAGATAGGTCTGCTCCAGTTCGTCCAGACGTTCCTTGTACACCACGTGCCGCCAGGCCGCGAGATAGCGGAACAGCCGCTCCACGCTGTCGCGCGGGGTGTTCTGCCAGACGCCGTTGGCCACCAGATGTTCGGCGATTTCGAAGCGCGAGACCGGGATGAAGGCCTCGGCCTCCCAGGTGGTATGCTCGACTGGTTGGCGCGGACCGGGGTTGTTCTGCAGGTAAGGTTTGAGCGGGTCGGCGATCACGTCCGGGACAGGTTCCGGCTCGGGCGGCGGCGCGCGGCGCAGCGACGCCAGCAGGGCCAGCTTCTGCCACAAGCTCAGTTTCGCCGTCGACGCAGCTGGTTCGCGCGCCCGTGCGGCATCCTCCAGCAACGTCATGCTCAAACTCCCTCAACAACCGCTGTCGGTGCAGCCTGATGTAGGATCAGGGCACAAGATTGTCGAGCCGGAACGAAAAAGGCCCCACCATGGGGCGAGGCCTTCCTGTGTTGTGCTCAGCTGCCCACGCTATTGGTGGCCGCCGGATCACGCTCGCTACAGCGCGCCAGCCTGGAACTTGCCGATGGCGTCGTTCAACTCGGTGTAGGGCTCGCAGGTCGTGCCGCAGCGGTTGGCGATTTCGATCAGCTGGGCCTGGGCGCTGGGCAGGTCCTTTTTCTGCAGGTAGGCCTCGCCGAGATACTCGCGCGTGTTGACTGAGTTGGGATCGAGTTCCAGCGCCTTGGCGTAGAATGCCATGCCTTCGTCGATCTTGCCGAGCTTGCGGGTTGAGTAGCCGATCATCGTAAGGACGCGCACGTCTTTCTGGTCGGTGAAGGCCGTCAAATACTCAAGCGCTTCGTTATACTCACCGGCCTTGGCCAGCTCGTAGCCTTTGGCGTACAGTTGCTCGTTGTTCATCGAGTTCTGCAGGGCCTTCTTGCACTTTTTCCAGGCGGCGCTGTTGACCGTGAACTCGCTGCAAGGCTTCTTCGGCGGATCGCCGGCGGCGATGGCGAACGAAGCGGCCAAGATGACGGCGGCGGACAGCGATGCTCCAAAGGTGAGTGCGACAAGCCGGTTGCTCATGGTGATAACTCCTCGGTTTGCAGTCACGTAACACTATCCCGCCATCATGGCGGAAAAGTCACGGCGAAAACAGTCGCTAGGTGTGCCTCAGGGGGACCAGGTGGCGCTTCGGCGCTCGACATAGTAGGTGAACGCCGGCACGCGCTGATTTATTCCTTCCTTTTTCAGGCCGACTTGGCAATCCGTATGAGCACCGAGGTCTTCTTCTACCATTTGGAGCACCGGTCGCTGGAGAGCGTGCTGCCGGAGCTGCTTGAACGCACGCTGGCGCGCGGTTGGCGGGCGGTGGTGCAGTGTGCTGCGCAGGAGCGGGTGGAAGCGCTAGACACGCACCTGTGGACCTACGCCGACGACAGCTTCCTGCCGCACGGCACATCGCGGGACGGGGCCGCCGAGCGCCAGCCGATCTTTCTCACCCATGGCGACGACAACCCGAACGGCGCGCAGGTGCGGTTTCTAACCGATGGGGCTGAGTTTCCCGACCTCACCAGCTACGCCCGCGCAGTCTTTCTGTTCGATGGCCGCAGCGAGGATGCCCTTCAGCGCGCGCGCCAACAATGGAAAGCCATCAAAGCCTCCGGCTTGCCCGCCACCTACTGGCAGCAATCGCAGGCCGGGAAATGGGAGAAGAAGGCGTGACGGCCTAGCTGCTTACCCCACCCGCATTTGCCAGCGCCACCAGCCGCTCTTGCGGATAGTCCGCATCGAGCTTCTTGGCCTCGGCTTCAGCCAGCGCTTCGAAATCGTCGCCAACGATGGGTTCGGGCTCGCTCTTGCGCCACTCAGCGAGATAGGCGTCGGTGTCGCGCTTGTTGGCCTTCATGGCGGCCATGTCGATGGCCTGTTCGAAGCGCTCGGGCAACTGGCGCTTGGCGGTCTTACGGCCTTCCTTGATGATCACCTGGGCGGGCATGTCGCGCCAATAGACGACGATCTTTTGCGGCATGGAATAGCACTCGCATGGGGTTGCTGTTGGACACCCCATAGCCGGTTTCGCAGCGTTTCCGAAACTGAGATTTGCTCGCGCCATGCCGGAATGAGGCCCCCGGCATGCGAGGGGCAGGCTGGCCTGCAGCCAGGCGGTGTGCGAGGGCTGTCAGGAAACCGGAGCCACCATGACGCTTGCCGCGCCCGCCCTTGCCCTTGATCGTCTGCGCACGGCGCCCCATGGGATGCTCTACGCGACGACCGCCATGGCGCTGTTCGGGTTGCAGGATGCGCTCACCAAGTACCTGGTCGGGTCCTATCCGATTTCGCAGTTCCTGCTGGTGCGGTTCGGCGTTTTCAGCCTGTTCGCGCTCGGGTTTGCTGCCAGTCAGGGTGGCATCCGCAAGGCCTTTGTATCCAAACAGCCGTTGATGCAAGTGGCTCGCGGCGTGCTGCTGCTGGTCGATATCCTGTTATTCTGCCTCGCCTTGCAATGGATGAGCATCGGCGATCTGCATGCCGTCTACGCCACCACGCCACTGATGGTGACGCTGCTGGTTGGCCCGCTACTCGGCGAATATGTCGGCTGGCGACGGCGCACGGCGGTGGCGGTGGGTTTCATTGGCGCGCTGATTATCATCCGCCCGGGCCTGGGCGTCATGCATTGGGCAGCGCTTATCGTGGTCGCCTCCGGTTTTTTCTTTGCCCTCTATTCCATCGCCACGCGCAAAGTCAGCGCCGACGACGGCCTAGCCACCAGCACGCTCTATGCCGCGCTCAGCGTTACCGTGCTGATCGCGCCCTTCGGCATCGCGCAGTGGCAGCCTATCGACCTCTATGGTGCGCTCGCCATGGGCGGCATCTCGCTCACCGGCATCTTGGGCCACATGCTCTATATGCGCGCGTTGGCGCTGGCTCCGGCTATCGTGCTGCAACCGCTGACCTATATGCTGCTGGTCTGGGCGGTGTTCTACGGCTTCACGCTGTTTCACACCTTGCCCGATACCTGGACCGTCGTGGGCGCCTTGATCGTGGTAGGCAGTGGCCTCTACGTCAGCTGGCGCGAGTGGGTGCGCAGCCGCGAAGCCGCGTCGGCAACTTGAGACCCGTGGCCATACGACCCAATGGCCCAAGCCGCTGCTGATGTCGCACTATTGTCACACAACTGTCATATGAACCGCGCAGCACTTCGGCGGCTGTCGAACCATGGGAGATCACTATGTCGGAATTCGCTTCGCCGCCCTACAACGTGCTCTTTCTGTGTACGCATAACTCGGCTCGTTCGGTGATCGCGGAATGCGTCATGAACCGGGTGGGCATGGGGCGCTTCAAGGGTTTCAGTGCCGGCAGCACGCCGAGCGGGCGCATCAATCCCTACGCCATCGACCTGCTCAAGCAGCTCAACTACGACGTTTCTCAGCTGCGCTCCAAGTCATGGAGCGAGTTCGCGGCCCCAGGCGCACCGCAGATGCACTTTGTACTGACGGTCTGCGACGATGCCGCCGCTGAAACCTGCCCGGTGTGGCCAGGTCAGCCGATGACAGCCCATTGGGGCGTTCCCGACCCGTCGCGCGCCGAGGGCAACGAGGCCGAGAAGCGGTTTGCTTTTGCCGACACCCATCGCATGTTTACACAGCGCATCAGCATCTTTGTGAATCTACCTATGGATACGCTTGGCAGCATGGCATTGCAGCGCCGGCTCGACGATCTTGGTCGCCGAGATGACGCCAACACGGGAAAGAGCTGATCTTTGCGCAAATCCGACACAGCCCAGACATTCGTTGCCGAACTGCTGGGGACCGCTCTTCTACTGGCGACCGTGGTCGGCTCCGGCATCATGGGCGAGCAACTCTCCGGTGGAAACGTCGCCATTGCGCTGCTCGGCAACACCATACCGACCGGGGCGATACTGGTGGTGCTGATCACCATGCTCGGGCCCATTTCGGGTGCGCACTTCAATCCGGTTGTTACGCTGGCAATGCTCTGGAAGGGCGAACTCAGTCTGGGCGATGCCATCGGCTACATCCTGATGCAGATCGCCGGCGCGGTGCTGGGCGTCTGGGCGGCGCACGCCATGTTCGACCTCCCGATCCTGCAACTGTCGCAGAAGGTCCGTTTTGGCGCCGGCCAATGGATCGCCGAAGCCATCGCGACCTTCGGGCTGCTGCTCACGATCCTGGTCACGCGGCGCACGCAGCCGGCAAGCGTTGCGGTTTCGGTCGGCCTCTACATCACCGCAGCCTATTGGTTCACGGCCTCCACGAGTTTTGCCAATCCGGCCGTGACCTTCGCCCGCAGCCTCAGCAATACCTTTGCTGGCATCCGCATGGTTGACGTACCGGTCTTCATGGTGGTGCAGGTTATCGGCGCGCTGGCCGGCATGGTCGTTGCGGGCTGGCTGTTGGGTGAGGGGCGCAAGGCGTAGGGCTGCAATGCGTTGACGGGACTGCCCGAATTGGTCAGGTCTGCTAGAAGGTGCCGCCATCCGCATTCGGCGCGAGGGCGATGCAACCCGACGGAGCGCCCGTGCCGGCCGACGACACCAAGCCAATTGCCGTAACCCTCGGTGCAGCCGCACCCGCGACCATGCTGGCGCTGCCGATCGTTCTTGCCGTCAGCGTCGGGCATGGCCTCAACGACATCATGCAGTCGGTGCTGGTGGCGATCTATCCGCTGATCAAGCCGGCCTATAACCTGAGCTATGCGCAGGTCGGCCTGATCGGCGCCGTATTCCACATCACCGCCTCCGTGCTGCAGCCAATCGTCGGCATGTTCACGGACAAGCGGCCGCTGCCATTCTCGCTGATGGCCGGCATGGCCTGCACTATGTGCGGGCTGCTGATGCTGAGCGTCGCGCCAACCTACGGCCTGCTGCTGTTGGCCGCCGCCATGATCGGCACCGGCTCCTCGATCTTTCACCCCGATGCCTCGCGTATAGCGCGCCTCGCCTCGGGCGGCCGCTACGGTCTTGCCCAGAGCATGTTCCAGACCGGTGGAAATGCCGGCACCTCCTTCGGCCCACTGCTGGCCGCGCTCATCATCGTGCCCAACGGCCAGGGCAGCGCCGCCTGGTTTGCACTCATCGCGCTCGCCGGAGCCGCGCTGCTCGGCTGGGTCGGCCTGTGGTACCGCGATTGGCTGGCCACCCACGCGCGCGCCGGCGCCAAGAAGGCAGCCGTCATCGCCAGCGGCCTGACCGAGCGTCAGGTCTGGGCGTCCATCGGCATCCTGGTGGTGCTGATGTTCTCGAAGTTCGTCTACATGACGAGCCTCAGCTCCTACTACACCTTCTACCTGATCGAGCACTTCGGCACCTCGGTGCAGACGGCGCAGTACTGTCTGTTCCTGCTGCTGGCCGCGGTCGCTGCCGGCACCATGCTGGGCGGCCCGGTGGGTGACAGGATCGGCTCGCGCCAAGTCATCCTGCTTTCGATTCTGGGTGTGCTGCCCTTCACGCTGCTGCTGCCCTACGCCAACTTCACCTGGACGGTGCTGCTGACCATCCCGATCGGCGCCATCATGGCCTCGGCCTTCACGGTCATGGTGGTCTATGCGCAGAGCCTGGTGCCCGGTCGCGTCGGGCTGATCGGCGGCCTGTTCTTCGGCCTCGCCTTCGGGTCGTCGGGCATAGCGGCGGCGGGTCTTGGCGTGCTCGCCGACCAGGTCGGAATCGAGCCGGTCTTCCAGATCTGCGCGTTCCTGCCGGCCCTCGGGCTGCTGGCGCTGGCGCTGCCGAGGATGCAGGGACGGAAGAGTTAGGCCTTGGGCCAGTTGTCCTCGATCCAATGCGTCAATCCATCCTCGCCCACTGTGCCGGCCGCGAGTTCGAGGATGATGGCAGTTGCGACCGGAGACGCAGGTCTGAACGCAACGGCATTGAACCGCAGGAACGTCATCATGGCCGCGAAGGCAGCTCGCTTGTTGCCATCGACAAAGGGATGGTTGCGCGCAATGCCGAACCCGTAAGCTGCCGCCAATGCTGGCAAGCGCGCGTGCTCGTAGTGCCACTGGTTAAGCGGCCGGGCGACCGCCGACTCCAGCATGGCCTGATCTCGAATGCCTGCCGGCCCGCCGAACAATGCCAACTGCTCGGCGTGCATGGCGACGACATCAGCAACCGTCAGCCAACGCGGCTCGATCACTTGGCGAGAGCCTTGAAGGTGTCCTGATACTCCTTCATGACGCCGCGAGCGATTTCCATCACCTCTTCGTGGCGCGCGTCGTAGGGCGATATTTGCAGGCTGCGATCCGGCCCCTTGGTCACATAGACCTTGTCGCCTTGCGCAAGATTGAGCTCGGCAAGCAACTCCTTTGGGAGGATGAGGCCCGTCGAGTTGCCGATCTTCTTGATTTCCAGCTGCATGGGAGGATCCTTTGATCTATGTTATACGATTTGTATAACACAAGTCTCCGGCGACATGAAGCCCTTGCCTGTATTTAACCGCTCGAGCGCGTATCGGCTTCCGGCGTCGAGCTGATCTTGTGGATGGCAAGGTCCGCGCCCTCGAACTCCTCCTCGGCGGTGAGCCGCAGTCCATATACAGCGTGGATCGCTCCGTAGACCACATAACCCACTACGAGCCCGAAGGCAGCGCCCGCTAAGCTGCCGATAAGCTGCGACTGGAACGTCACGCCGCCGATACCGCCGAGCGACTTCAGCCCGAAGATGCCGCAAGCCACGCCGCCCCACAGGCCGCACAGCCCATGCAGCGGCCATACGCCCAGCACGTCGTCGATCTTCCAGGTCGTTGGTTTCGAGCTGATACATCTGCACAAAGAGCACGCCGGCAAGCGCGCCGGTCACCAGCGCTCCCACCGGGTGCATGACGTCGGAGCCGGCGCAAACCGCGACGAGTCCCGCCAGCGCGCCGTTGTGCACGTAGCCCGGATCGTTCTTGCCGGCGAACAGGGCCGCGAGAATACCGCCGCACATCGCCATCAGCGAGTTCATCGCCACCAGCCCCGAAATGCCCTTCAGCGATTGCGCCGACATGACGTTGAACCCGAACCATCCAACGCACAGCATCCACGAGCCCATGGCCAGCCACGGCAGCGACGACGGCGGAATGCCCAACGAGCGCCCGTCCCGCCCGTAGCGCCCGACGCGCGCCCCGAGCCGTCGCACGGCCGAGAGCGCGACCCAGCCGCCGAACGCGTGCACGACGATGGAACCGGCGAAATCGTGGAACGGCGCGCCCAGCACCTTCTCAAAGAAGCCGGTCTGCCAGCCGTAGTTGCCGTTCCAGACCACGCCCTCCAGCAGCGGATAGGCGACGCCGACCAGCACGGCCGTGGCCAGGCACTGCGGCCAGAATTTCGCCCGCTCGGCGATGCCGCCCGAGACGATGGCGGGGACGGCGGCCGCGAAGGTGCAGAGGAAGAAGAAGTGTACCAGGGCGAAGCCCTGCGGCCCGTAGGAGGGTCGGGCGTGGCGCCGTCGCGGTGATCCGACAATGACATCGGCTGATCTTCAGGAAGTCCGATGCCATAGGCGATGCCGTAGCCGATGAAGAAGTACACGACCGTCGAGATCGCGAAGTCGGCGATGATCTTGACCAGCGCATTGACCTGGTTCTTGTGCCGGACCGTCCCGACCTCCAGGAACGCAAAGCCGCCGTGCATGGCGAACACGAGAATGGCGCCCATCAGGAGGAAGAAGACGTCGGCGCCTGGTTGGATGTCGGTCATGTGGTGTGCCCCCGATGCGAGTTCGCCCGCGCCGGTCGATAGGATCGGGCGGGTGTTGTTGTTTGGGCAGACGGCCCGGGCGGGCGCGGTGCTGCCATTGCGGGCGGGAGATGCAAAAATTGTGCCATAAGGTTAATGTGAATTAATGCAGAAAAATCAATGCGGTTGAGCGAAGGCGCGGTGGAAGGCGCGGCGGGATTTGCCTAAGATTTAGGCAGTCAGCATCGGCAGAATTGCGCGATTATCCGGCAGTCTCCACGCGTCCGTCGTCCCGGCGAAGGCCGGGACCCGAAAATGTGGACCGAAACTCAAGCGGTCAATGCGGCCGGCGCTCGAGTCATCGCTGGAAGCGTCGCGGCTTGCGAAAGCGATGACGGCATAGGCCATGCACGGCGACGGCGGCGCGATGCGCTTGCGATCGACGACTGGCTCCTTTGCATGAAACGTGCGCAAAACAAAACCAGGCGCCGCTCCTGCGCGGATGAGCGCCGGTCAGATCAGCTGCATGCCGCGAAACGGATGACGGTGGGCTCGTGGTCGCGTCAGAGTCAGCGGCGGGGGCAATCGGGTCAGCGTTCGCGAGGCGATCCTCGACCACGGGCGCGATAGCATCTTGGCGATGGCGGGTGCGTGGGCCTCTCATCGCCCCAGGTCACGACTCGGGCAGCGCAGGGACGTGGACTTGGAAGCCGCCTTCTTCAAGCGATTCGAGAACGACGGCGGTAACGGCATAGTCGATGCAGGAATCGTAGGCTCGCAACCTCAACTGGCGAGTTCAAGCGTTTCGGCATCAGCCAGCGAGGCCGCGTAGCGCAGGGCTTCGTCGATGTCGCCAGATTCGAGATAGGGATAGTTGGCGAGAATAGTCTCGCGCGTTTCGCCGGCGGCGAGAAGCCCGAGCAGCCGCGCAACAGGGAACCGCAAGCCACGGATGCATGGCTTGCCGGTGCAGATCGCGGGGTCGGTGGTGATGCGGGTGAATTTCATGGTGTCAGGTTAGCACATTGGCTGGGCATGTCAGCGTGCTCGGAACATGTCTACTCTGTCGCCGCGCGTGGCCTGGGAATCCAACGTTGACTGTGGTAGGATGAAGCAGCAATTTGCGCTCTCGCAAAGGCCCCGCCATGCAACGCACCTTCACCCTCGAATACTGGATGGACGACGGCTGGTTCGTCGGCCGGCTGAAGGAAGTTCCCGGCGTTTTCAGCCAGGGAGCGACGCTCGCCGAGCTGGAGGAGAATATTCAGGACGCCTACGAGCTGATGCTGGAAGATGCGATGGCGGGCACGCAGCAGCCCAACGCAAAGACCAAGGACATCGCGCTGGACGTCGCGTGAACCGCAAGAAATTCATTTGCGAACTTACCGCCGCCGGATGCTCGCTTAAGCCGCACGGCAAGTAACACGACGTCTACGTCAATCCGAACAATGGGCGGACGGCTCCGATCCCGAGGCATACCGAGGTGAAGGACACGCTGTTGCGCAGCGATCCGGCGGTAGCTTGGGGTTTGAATTGGAAGCGCGCGGGACACATCAAATTGACGACGGCGCGGCGTGAAACCGGTGCTTACGTCAACTCCACCCGCAACGTCATGCTCAATGCCATCGCCGCGCGCTTCAGCGTCGCGAGCGTCACGTTGTCATTGTTCGGGTCCAGCAAGCTCTCGAGCTCGGCGCGGGTCGTCCCCATCTGCGCAGCCAACGCAGTTTTGGTTTTGCCTTGCTTCTTCATGGCGGCGGCGATCTGGTAAGCGACTATTTTCCTTGACGCACCGTAGGTTACCTCTTCGAGCAACCCTTCTTCGGCCAGGAAGTCATCCAGGGTGCTGCCGTGATGGGGGTTTCTGGTCATTCCTCTTCACTCCGCCAAAATTCGACCTGATTTATGCTAATGGATAGTCCATTGAGCCGCATCTGCAAGGTCCTGATCGAATGGCAAATGCTGACGTTGGCGATCCACTAGAGACCGCAATTGCTCGGGCCGATTCGGAATTCGAGACCTACTGCAATCAGGCCGACGAGTGGAGCAGCGGCAACAATATCGCCGAACCGCAATATCACTATACCGATGCTGCTGGTTTGCATGGAATGCTATGCAATAAATCGTTTCGGGCAACAAGCACGCTCCACTTGAATGACCCAAGTGAATTGGAACACGGTTTAAGCCTCGTTCGTTCAGCGCTAGAAGATTTGAGCAAGGCTAGTGCTAGAATAAAAAAATTTGTAGATGCAAATTTTTCCGTCGATGGGCAGGGTAATTTCGCTAGAGAATTCTATTACTACTCGGTGAGCTTCAGCAAGCGGTCCAACGACCTCGCTCAATGGAGGGCATATGCAGATAGCGGAAAGGGTGTTTGTATAAAATTTTCAAAGGAAGCTTTTGCAGAAATAGATCAAAGCGCTCAGGGTTACGTTGTCACTCCGCTTAGTGTTCAATACGAATCGGATGCAATCAAGGAGAAAATGCTTAGCTATGCGAAGGAGGCCGACAGAATTTTTTGCGAAGCCTTGAAAGGTTTAGCTTCTGCGCAGATAAACCAAAACGCTGAGGACAAATTATGGAATCAACTAGCGCGGAAACTCATTGGGAAGCTCATGCTTCTTGTGGTGACAGCAAAACACGACGCTTATAAGCATGAAGACGAGACAAGACTCTTGATCTACAGGACCAGGGGAGCGTTGGAGCCACGAATCGAGAATCGAGTGAGGGGGTACGATCTGGTTCCATATATAGCACTAAAGTTTGAAACCGAGCATATCGTTGGGATCATGGTTGGACCATCGGCTCCTTCCGATGCCGTCGATAAAGTAAAGCTAATATTGAAGCATCACACAATTTCTATGGAGCCGACGAAATCGACTATTCCATATCGGGCTCATTGAGCCTGATTATTTGGTCACTCAATCCGCCCCCTGCCACCCCTTCGGCCACGCTTGCCATCGGTGCTCGGCGCATCCCCGGCCCCCCGCACCGGCAACACCACCTCCAGCTCCAGCTTCGGGAACGCATCGACCTTGTTCGGCAGCGCCATGGCGTACACGAAATGCTCCTGGAACTTCGGCTCCAGCGCGGTCTCGATCTTCTCGATCCTGCGTCACCAGCTCCTCGATCTCGCGCCGGTAGCCGCGGTTCAGCAGCGCCATGCGCGCGCCCGTGCCCGCCGCGTTGCCGACCGCGACCACGTTCTTGACCTCGCAGTCCGGCACCAGGCCGAGCACCATCGCGAACTTCGGGTCGATGTAGCTGCCGAACGCGCCGGCCAGCCGGATGCGGTCGACGTGGTCGATGCCGAGCTTGTCCATCAAGAGCTTGATGCCGGCGTAGAGCGCGGCCTTGGCAAGCTGGATAGCGCGGATGTCGTTCTGGGTGATGACGTGCTGTTGGCCAGGGACGATGGTTGCCACCTGTTCATCCGCTCCCGTGCCCGTTGAACCGGGGGCGGCCGCGTTGTCGGAGCCGCGCCACAGCACATAGCTGAACGTCCGCCCGTCCTGCACGATGCGGTCCGACTTGGCCGCCAGCTCGCCGCGGATGACGCCGTCCTCGGAGATGATGCCGGCCAGGAACATTTCCGCCACAACCTCGATGATGCCCGAGCCGCAGATGCCGGTGACGCCGACCAGGTCCTTCTTCTCCTCGAACTCCGGCTCCCCAGACCAGGCGTCGATGCCGATGACGCGGATCTTTGGTTCCAATGTCACGGGATCGATGCGCACACGCTCGATGGCGCCGGGAGCAGCGCGCTGCCCGGCGGTGATCTGCGCGCCTTCGAAAGCGGGGCCGGTGGGCGAGGAGGCGGCGACCAGCCGGTCCTTGTTGCCGAGCACGATCTCGGCATTGGTGCCGATGTCGACCAGCAGCGTGATCTCATCGAGCTTGTGCGGACCTTCCGCCAGCGTCGCACCAGCCGCATCCGCGCCGACATGGCCTGCGATGCAGGGCAGCGTGTAGACCCGGCCACCGAGATTGATGTCGAGGCCGAGTTGCCGTGCCGGCAACGTCAGCGCGCCGGAAATGGCCAAAGCGAACGGCGCGCCTCCGAGTTCGGTAGGATCGATCCCCAGATAGAGATGGTGCATGATCGGGTTGCCGACGAACACGGCTTCCATGATCTCGTCGCGGCGCACGCCCGCTTCGCCGCACACGCGCGAAACCAGCGTGTCGATGGCCTCGCGGACCACCTTGGTCAGCGCCTTTTCCCCGCCCGGGTTCATCATCACGTAGCTGACCCGGCTCATCAGATCCTCGCCGAAGCGGATCTGCGGATTGCTCGTGCCGGCCGAGGCGACCGTGCGGCCGCTCATCATGTCCGTCAGATGCATGGCGATGGTGGTCGAGCCGATATCGCAGGCGATGCCGAAGATGCGCTCGGAATAGCCCGGCCAGACGGCGTTGATGACGGGATGTCCCTTGCCCTCGTCGTGGATGGCGCAGGTGACCTTCCATTGCCCCTCGCGCAGCACCTTCTGGATGCCGGGCACCAGCGGAAAATCCAGCGTCAGGCCTTCGAGGTGGTGGTCCTTCTTCAGCGCGCGCACCAGACGATCCGCATCGCCCAGTGGCTGATGCATGTCGGGTTCCTCGACCTCGATGTAGTAGAGCCGCGTCGTCAGATCGCGCGGGATGTCGCGGGTTTCGGCGCGCTTGCGCACGACCTGCGCATTGACGGCGACGTCGGACGGAATGTCGATGACGAGATCGCCCTGCACTTTGGCACTGCACGACAAGCGGCGATCGTCGGGCAGACTGCGCAGGCGGCGGTAGCGCGCCTCGGTATCGGTGAAGGCGGCGAGATTGCTGGCGCTGGACGTAATGCCGTGCTTGGCGAAAACGCCCTCGGCCACCTGCACCTGGCAGCGCCCGCAAATGCCGCGCCCACCGCACACGCTCTCGATATAGACGCCGAGCGAGCGCGCCGCGTCCAGCACCGGCGTGCCGAGCGGGAAGCGTCCGCGCCGGCCGGACGGCATGAACAGCACGAGGGCGTCGGAGCCGGCATTGGTCGCAGCAGCGGAGTCGGGGAGCGTGGTGGTATCGGTCATGGCGGGGTTCCTAGCACGGGCTCGGCCAATGTGAGGAGACCCGTTCGCAACCGGCAGCCCCGCCGCGACGTTTGGCGCTCATTTTGCGACGGGCGGGAAGGTCCTCACAAAATCGGCGAGCGGCAGAGAGAGGCTCGTCGCGGCGCGCCGTCATTGCTCTATGCGGAGCCGCTTATTCGACCAAACCCGTAGATCGGCGACGGCTTTCAGGGTTGCGACGCAGACCAGCGCACACAGGGCCAGCTTGGAAAACGTCTCCATCGTTCCCTCGATCAGCACAGCGTGGACCACAGTCCCCAGGACGATGACCACCGCGAGGGACGCATGACCGATACGCCACGTCCGCGGTCTCAGGCGCAACCGACGGCGGAGGAGAACCAACAGCGCCGTTGCGAGCGTCGCCCACATGGCGATCACGCCCCAGGCCGAGAACGGCGTCGGCGAGGCGAACAGAAGGGCGTCAATCACGTCGGGAGGGTTGGTCATCCATAGTCCGCCCACGTGGCTCACCACGGCGGCGACCAGCATGCCTCCAGTCCAGCCATGCGCGCGCCGGCGACCCAGAGCTGTCAGTCCCGACAGATATCCGCCGATGAGGAGAGGCTGAACGAACAACAGCCCCAGTGCGACGATCCCGGCAAATCCGGCTGCGATGTAGATGGGATGACGCCATTGGAGCTGCGGGCTCAGCGCTGCAGCGGCAATCGGCACAGCGATGGCGACCGCAACCGCGGCCCAAACCAGAATGAACCGGGCCAATCGGAGTTCCCCGTCAGGCCGCTTCAAGGACGAAATGGGCCTCAAGACTGGTGACTTTGGCGCTGGGCATCACAGGGCGGAGAAAGACGGTTTTGAAATCGCCACTGTCATAGGCAAGGTGACCATGGGGTTGGCCGAAGGCAGGGACGATCTGCGGCATTTCAAGTCGGAACACCCCATTGGCATCCGTGAGCGTGGCCCCATGGCTCTTGGGATTATCCTCATACCCTTCGGTCGTATGCGCCCAAATCTGGATGCGCTGACTTGCAAGTGGCGCCCCATCGCCGCCGCGGCGTACGGTGCCCGACATCCAGAAGCCGCCACGGCCGATCCGTTCGACGATCGGCGCGCCTTTGAGGTAGTTGTTGGCGCCGCCCCGCATCGTGGGGGTCGCCGCGAGGCCTTCCGCACGGGCGGGCGCGAGCAGGCCGCAAGCGCCAGCTGCCGCCATCGAGCCGGCAGCGGCCAGGAGATAACGTCGGTTGAACAGGGCGGTCGTCATGTCGCCTCCGATGATCACATGTGCCTTGCCACCGATACTATCGCAGTAGGCGCGACGAGCAAAATAGCGAGTTCGTGAGCAACCGGCAGAGGTCACTTGTACTCGTCGCGCAGCTTGACCCAGGACGGCCCCTTGCCACCTTCGTCGCGGCGCTTGGGCGCCAAGTCGAGGTCGTTATAGTCGGCGCTCATCAAATCTATCTCAGCCTGGTCGCGACGACGCAGCGTCTGGTTGCGACCCCGTCGGAATTGCCGCCTCGAACGACGGCAGCTTCACCACTGCGCGCTGCTTGCGCTGCGTGTATCCGGCGATGCCAATGGCGACCAACAGGGTCAGGCCGTTGAACAGCGGTTCAACGAAGAACGAGCCGCCGAACTGCTGGATGCCCGAGATGCCCACGGCCAGGATGGCGACGCCGACGATGGTGCCCCACACGTTGACGCGGCCGGGCTTGATGGTGGTTGAACCCAGGAAGGCGCCGACCAGCGCGGGCAGCAGGAATTCGAGGCCCACGCTGGCCTGGCCTATGCGCAGCTTCGAGGCCAGCAGCACGCCGGCGATGGCGGTCAGCGTGCCGGAGGCGACAAACGCGCCGATGACGAAGCGGCGCACCGGGATGCCGTTCAGCGCGGCGGCCTTCGGGTTGGCGCCGATGGCGTAGAGGTAGCGGCCGACCGGCATGTATTCCAGCACGATCCACATCAGAACGGCGACCAGCAGCACGAAATAGCCGGTGACCGGCAAGCCGAAGATCTGGGTGCCGCTGAGCGCATAAAAGGCGTCGGGCAGGATGCCGACGATCTGCCGGCCATCGGTGTGCCAGAGGGCCAGCGCATAGAGCACCGTGCCAGTGCCGAGGGTTGCGATGAAGCTGTCGATGCTGGCGACTTCGACCAGCAGGCCGTTGAGGAAGCCGAGGCCCGCGCCAAGCGCGATCACGATCAGCACGGCGAGCGGCCAGGGGATGCCGAATTTGGTCTGCAGGCTGATGGCCAGCACGTGCCACATGACGATGCCGTAGCCGACCGTGAGGTCGATGCGGCCGGCCGCCATGGTGATCACGGCGGCCAGCGAAAGCAGGGCGATGATGGCCTTGTCGGAGAGGATCGAGCGCAGGTTGAGGATCGTGGGAAAGGTGTCGGGCAGCAGGATCGAGAACAGCGCGATCAGGAGCACGGCCAGGATGACCAGGCCATAGACCGGGATAAGCCGCCAGACCCTGGCGCCAAGCGACAGCCCCGCCATCTCGGCCCGCGTCGGTTCCAGCGCGTTCGATTCAATCCCGGCCATCAGTGGGCTCCGTCTTACGTCTTGGTCCCAAAGGGAAACGTTGGCCCCGAAGGCCGGACAAATGGTGCGTCCATGTTTTCAAACTGAGGATCATGCCGCCTCCGAGGCGCTTGCCGCGTGGATGACCGCACTCGTTGTCAGCTCCTCGCCGGCCAATTCCCTCACGATCCGGCCGCGCGAGAACACCAGCGCGCGGTGGCAGATGTGGGCGATCTCCTCGAAGTCGGTCGACACCACGATCACCGCAAGGCCATCCTCCAGCGCCTTGGCGATCAGCCGGTAGATTTCCGCCTTCGCGCCGACGTCCACGCCGGCCGTCGGGTCTTCGGCGATCAGCAGGCGGCGGTTGGTGGCTAGCCAGCGGCCGACCACCACCTTCTGCTGGTTGCCGCCCGAGAGCGATTCCACCGGCAGCGCGGGATCGTTGGGGCGCAGGCCGACGCGGTCGCCGACCTTGCGGGCGGCTTCGGCTTCGGTGCGTGGGCTGAGCAATTCGAACAGGCCGCGCCCGCGCGCGGAGGGATTGAAGAAGGTGTTCTCGCGCACGCTGAGCGCAAGGGCGACAGACTCTTCGGTGCGGTCGCGCGCGATCAGGCCGATGCCGGACTGCATGGCGGCGCGTGGCGAGCTGAGATCGGGAGTGGCGCCGCCGAGTTTCACCTCACCGTAGAACTGCTGGCAGCCGAACAGGGCGCGGCCGATGATCTCCTGGCCCGCCCCGCGCAGGCCGACCAAGCCCAGCAGTTCGCCGGTGCGAACCAGGAAGTTGGCCGGGCCTGCGCCGATGCAGACGAGGTCTTTGACCTCCAGGGCAACTGGTCCGGGTTTGGAGGCGGCCTTCTTGAACAGCTGGCTCGCTGGTCGCCCGACGATCATCTCGACCAGTTCCTGCGGCGTGGTCTGCCTGACGGGCTTCTCGCCGACCAGTTTGCCATCGCGCAGCACGGCGACGCGGTCGGCGATGCGGAAGATCTCATCCAGCCGGTGCGAGACATAGATCATGCCGACGCCGCGGGCCTTGAGCTTGCGGATGGCTGCGAACAAGCGTTCCACCTCGTCGGCGGGCAGGCTGGCGGTCGGCTCGTCCAGCACCAGCACGTCGGCCTCGACGGCTAGCGCTCGGGCGATGGCGACCAGCGACTTCTCGGTGCGGGTGAGGCGCTGCACGCGCAAGGTCGGGTCGAAGTCGCAGCCAACCAGTTGCAGCGCGGCCTTGGCGCGAGCTTCGGTGGCGCCCCAGTTGATCAGGCCACGGCTCATCGAGAAGCCTTGGGCCAGGCCCATATTCTCGGCAACTGTCATCCATTCGATCAGGCCGAGATCCTGGTGGATGAAGGCGACGGACTGGCGCTGATTGGGCTTGGGCGGACGATGCGTATAGGGCTGGCCACGAAACAGGATCTGGCCAGAGTTGACGGCATGGATGCCGGCGAGCGATTTTATCAGTGTCGACTTGCCCGCCCCGTTCTCGCCCAGCAGCGCCAGGATTTCGCCCTTGTGCAGATCCAGCGACACCTCCGACAACGCCCGCGTGCCACCGAAGGTTTTGGTGATGGCGCGAAACTCGATGAGTTTTTCGGGGGTGGCTGGACTCTCAACCATCGCTGGTCCGCCCGTCAAAGTCCCTCTCCTTATCGAGACCTCCGCTAGAACACGAAAAGACGCAAATTTCGTCATCCCCGCGTAGGCGGGTATCTATGCATGTCAATGTTTGGCACGTCGTAGGCACCACGGAAGGACCTGAAACAGCTTGCGTTCTCGTATCGGCAAATGAGACCGCAATCGGCTTGCATGGATCCCCGCCTACGCGGGGATGACGAGATTGGCGCGCCTCTCGCATTTTCGCAGAGGTTACCTGTTGGAGAAGGGAGACACATCACCCCTGGTATTCGAGGATATAGAGGCCGCTGTTGTAGTCGTTGGCGTAGACCAGCCCTTGCTTGTCGACAAAGATATCGCAGCTCTGGATGACCTTGGCGCGGTTCGGGCGTTTGTCCATCAGCACCGTCGGCTCGGCAGGCACATAGGCGGCGACTTCGTCGGGGCGGTACTGGTCCTTGATGTTGAACACGCGAATACCGGCGTTCTGATAGGTTGCAAAGATCAGCTCCGACGACACGAAACCATCCGGACGGTTTTCGTGGATGTTGTGCGGGCCGAAATGGCCGGGCTTCTTGGCGTAGTCGATTTCTGCCGGGGTCGGGAAGGTTGAGATGCTGACCGGATTGGTGGGCACACGCACGTCGAACAGCCAGATCAGTTTCAGGCCGTCTTCCTGGTGGTCGAGCACGGCTTCGTCGAGCACGACCATCAGCCCACGGTCGGGCAGGGCCAGCACGTTGTGCGTGCCGCCGCCGAATGGAGGCGACCAGCTCTTGTGGGTGATCAGGCTCGGCTTGCTGCGGTCCTTGACGTCGATCATGACCAGGCCGGCATCGCGCCAGGCGCCGTAGGCGACATCGCCGTGCACCGTCGCGTGATGCAGGCCAAAGCGCTTGCCGCCGTCCCAGGTCGCCGTCTCGCCGCCGGCCGTATGCATGCCGGGCAGCCAATAGCGGCCGGCTTCCTTCGGATTGGCCGGGTCCGCCATATCGATGGTGATGAAGATGTAATCGGTGAACCCATCGAGCAGCGCCGAGGCATAGGCCCAACGCCCGCCGGTGTACCAGATGCGGTGGATGCCGCCGCCTTCGACGGCCATGAAGCCGATTTTGCGGGGCTGGCCGGGCGTTGAAATGTCGTAGACGGACATACCGGCCGTCCAGTCGCGAGCGGGAGCGGTGGCCGCCGCGGCGGTACCCACCTTCTCGCCGAGATTGCCTTTGTAATACGCGCGCTCGTCCTGGAATTCGACGGCGGCGAACATATCCTTGGCGTTGATCACCAGCAGCAGATTATCGTGCGTCTGCAGATGAATGTTCCAGGTGTTATGCGGGGCGGGATGATAGCTGGTGGGCTTGGGATTGCGCGGATCGCGCACGTCGACCACCGAGAAGCCCTTGGAGAACATGTGCCCGATGTAGGCGAAGCCCTTGTTCACCATCAGCTGCACACCGTCCGCCTTTCCGCCCTGGTCGGAGTGGCCAATCAGTTTCATGTTGCGGGCGTGATCGGGTGGCGGGAGGTTGGGCATGGGGGAACTCTGTTGGTGCGGTGCTTACTTCCTTCTCCCATAGGGAGAAGGTAGCGCCGTAGCGCCGGATGAGGGATGTAGGGGCGGAGGCGGATGAGGGGTCGGCAAACCACTGGCGCCTGCACCCCTCATCCGCCTTAGTTTACATTTTGCGCTCCGGGCAGGGCGGCCACTTTCTCCCTATGGGAGAAAGCCATGTCCATCAGCTGTCTGCCGTAGTTCTAGAAATGCGGTCATCGCCCGCGACTACTTCACGCCCCAGATCTTGGCGTATTCGCCCTGATAGTTATTCTCTGGATCGTAGGTGTTCTTGGGCCCGCCATCGCGATCGATGTTGGAGGGCAGGAACAGATGGGCCGGGGCAACGAAGCCTGAGTCCTTCTCCTTGGCCAAAGCGCGGTTGGCCTCGTCGACCACCTGCCAGCCCTGCAACAGCAGTGGCTCGGCGACCGTGCCGTCCTGGAACTGGGCGGTGCGGATACGCAGGAAGGCCGCCTCGGAACCGTCGCCGGCCGAGATGTTGTGCGGCGCGTCCTTGCCGGTCTTGCCGGCGGCAGCCAGGGCTGCGCCCATGAAGTCGAACGTCAGGTCGTTGATGCTGAAGGCATGGGTCCACTTGTCGCCGTACTTCTGCAGTAGCGAGGTGGTCAGCTGCGGTGTGCGGTTGGAAGCGTCGGCCAGCGGCGTGTCGACGATCTCGAGCACTTTGCTGTTGCCGCAAGCCTTGATCACTTCGGCCATCGCGTTCGACTTCTTGATCGCGATCTCATAGGTGGAATCGGTGAAGATCACTGCGCCGACATTGCCGTCGGTCGCTGCGCAGGGGCCGGAGGCGGCGCCGCGGGCAACTTCCAGCGGGTCGGTCGTCACATTGGTGAATATCGGCAGCGTGTCGTGCGGGCCCGACTTGCCATAGGCGTGCCAGCCGATCAACACGATGCCAGCCTTGCCGGCCTCCTCAATGACAGGCGCCTGCTCTGTGGCGTCGATGCCGCCGAGCACGATCACGTCGGGCTTGGAGGCGATGGCCTGATGCAGCGCCGCGGTGCGGGCCGAAACCGAGCCTTGGCCGTCGAGCGCCGAGAAAGTCCAGCCGATACGGGCAGCTGCGGCCTTGACGCCATCGCCAGCGCCCTGGGCGCCACCGTTGCGCTGATCGGTCGAGACGTAGATGATCTTCTTGCCGGCCTGGGCCTTGGGGCCGGTGGTCGGGCCGCTCCAGGGCGCGCCGGGAGTGGCGACCTTGGCGGCGAACGCTTTGGCGTCCGCCACGGCATCGGCGTAAGCGGGCAGGGCGGCGAAGGCGCCGGCCGCGAACACGGCCGAGGCCGTAAGTGTGCTGACAGTCAATCGCATGAGGCTAGCTCCTTGGATCGTTTCGTTTCCACCCGGCACCGATTTTTAGCTTCGGGCTCGGCGGGGAGCTTAGCATTGGTTTTTGCAAAGCGTTCGGGAAAATTGAACGCCAAAATGATTTCTTACAAGTCCGCAAAGCCTGAATCGTGTCCGCGGATTACGCCTTGAATTCCTCGCGCAAAGTCTCGAAACCGTAGGTCTGGGTCAAGCGCTTCAGCGCGACCCAACGTCTTGCCGCAGGCTGTGCCCGTGGAGTGTTGGGTCGCGCAAAGATGCTTGACCCAACCTAGAGGTCAAACGCCCAATTCCTCGCGCAAAATCTCCAGTTCCAACCAGCGTTCCTCGGCAGCGGCCCGTTCGGCCTGGGCAGCGGTTAGCCGGGCCGAGATGGACGCGAATGTCTTGGGATCGGCGCTGTAGAGTTTGGGATCGGCGAGCCTTTTTTCCAGCGTCATGATTTCCGACTGCAACGTGGCGATGGCAGCCGGCAGTGTGTCAAGGGCGTGCTTGTCCTTGAATGAGAGTTTGCGTTTCACTTGGGCGGACTCCGGCGCGTTCGACGGAGACACATTGCGGCCAGAGATCGACTTGACTGGTGTCTTGGTGAGATCGGCCCCGCGCCGCTGCGCCAACATATCGGAATAGCCGCCGGCGTATTCCACCCAGCGCCCGCCGCCATCGGGGGCGATAGTGCTGGTCACCACCCGATCCAGGAAATCGCGGTCGTGGCTGACCAGAATGACCGTTCCCGGATAGTCTGCCAGCAGCTCTTGCAGCAGATCGAGCGTTTCCAGATCGAGGTCGTTGGTCGGCTCGTCGAGCACCAGCAGGTTCGAGGACCGCGACAGCGCGCGCGCCAACATCAGCCGGCCGCGCTCGCCACCGGACAGGACGTGTACGGGCGTGTTGCGCTGCTCGGGCGAAAACAGGAAATCGGCCATGTAGCTCGTCACATGGCGCGCCTCGCCGTTGATGATCACCTGATCCGAGCGGCCGCCGGTGAGGGCATCGGAGACGGTCCATTCCGGTTTCAGCGCATCGCGCTTCTGGTCGACGATCAGCATCTCGAGGTTGGTGCCGAGACGGGTCGTCCCGGTATCGGGCGGCAGCGTCCCGATTAGCAGCTTGGTGAGCGTGGTTTTTCCTGCGCCATTCGGTCCGACAATGCCGACGCGGTCGCCACGCATGATGCGGGTGGTGAAATCGGCCACCACCGGAACGCCCTCATAGCTCTTGCCGATACGCTCGGCCTCGATGACCATTTTGCCGGACTGGCCACCGGTCGAGGCCTCCAGCCGCACGTTGCCTTGCACCTGGCGTTCTTCGGCGCGGGCTTGCCGCATCGCCCACATTTCTCGGACCCGGCGAACATTCCGTTTGCGCCGGCCGGTCACGCCGCCGTGCATCCAGCTCTGCTCGCGCTCGATCTTGCGGTCTAGCTTGTGGCGCTCGAGTTCGGCTGCCTCCAGGATCTCGTCGCGCCAGGCCTCGAAATGCGAGAAACCACGGCTGATCGAGCGCGTCACGCCGCGGTCCAGCCAGACCGTCGAGCGCGACAGGTTTTCCAGAAAGCGCCGGTCGTGGCTGATCATCAGCACGGCCGATCTCAGGCTCTTGAGTTTGTCCTCCAGCCACTCGATGGCCGGCAAGTCGAGATGGTTGGTGGGCTCGTCCAGCAGCAGGATGTCGGGTTCGGGGGCGAGCACGCGGATGAGCGCTGCGCGGCGGGCTTCGCCACCTGAGAGGGTCGCGGGCGAGGCAGAGCCGTCAATGCCCAGTTCGTGCATCATGGCGTCGACCACATGCGGATCGTCAGTGGGGCCGAGGCCCGACACGATGTAGTCGCGCACCGTGGCGGCGGCGCCGAAGTCGGCCTCCTGGGCGAGGTAGCGCAGGGTTGACTTCGGGTGCACGAAGCGTTCGCCGGCGTCGGCCTCGATCAGGCCGGCGGCGATTTTCAGCAGCGTGCTCTTGCCCGAGCCGTTGCGTCCGACCAGGCAGATGCGCTCGCCGGGCGCGATGGCGAGTTCGGCCCCTTCGAGCAGCGGTGTGCCGCCGAACGAGAGCCGGGTGTCTTTGAGGTGCAGGAGCGGTGGAGCCATGCGCCGGACTTGGCAGCTGGGGGCGGCAAGGTCAAGGCGTCACAACAGCGGCGCTGGCCGGTCACTGCCCGACAACGACCGCCAGTGCGTGATCGCATCTTCGGCGCTGGCAGCATAGCGCACCAGCGGCTTGCGCAGACCTGCCACCAGCAGGGTCCGTCGCACGCCTCGGTCCGCGCCCGCAACATAGACACGTGTTCCGGTTCGCCGCAGCTTATGCACGAAGCCCTCAAGCGTTTTGGCCGCCGTGCTGTCGATGAGCGGCACCTTCGAGACGTCCAGCACGAAGACTTTGGGGTGCGGGCCAATCCGATCGAGCATGCCCGATACCGCAGCGGTCGCGCCGAAGAAAAACGCACCCGAAATCCGGTAGACGACCACATCGCCGTTGAGGGCCTGCGGGTTGTAGTCCGGCTGGCCCGGGACGCGCGTGTCGGCCTGGTCCTCCTCCAGAGCCGTCCGGCCAGTCTCGACTTCGACAGCTTCGGCCATGCGGTGCAGGAACAGGAAGGCGCCGAGCGTCACGCCCGTGCCGATGGCGGTGGTCAGGTCGACAAAGATGGTCAGCAGGTAGGTCGCGAGCAGCACCACGGCATCGCCCCAGGAGGCCCGCAGCAGGTACCAGAACGCTTCCTTTTCGGCCATGTTCCAGGCCACGACGGCCAGCACGGCGCCCAGGCTGGCGACCGGAATGTAGGACACCAGCGGCGCGGCAATCAGCATGAACACCAGCAGATAGACCGAATGCAGCATGCCTGCTACCGGGCCAATTGCGCCCGCCCGCACGTTGGTGGCCGTGCGCGCGATGGTCCCGGTGGCGCACATGCCGCCGAAGATCACGGAGGCGATGTTGGCCACACCCTGGGCCACCAGCTCGCAATTGGAGCGATGGCGGCGCCCGCTCATGGCGTCGGCCACCACAGCAGACAGCAGTGATTCGATGGAGCCGAGCAGAGCGATGGCGACGGCGTCAGGTAATACATCGCGCAACTTCGCAAGGTCGAAGGCGGGCAACACCGGTGCCGGGAGGGTGCGCGGCACACCGCCAAACCGCGTACCGATGGTCGCGACATCGAGGTGCAGCCAGATCGCCAGCGCCGCTGTGATGCCGATGGCGATCAGCAGGCCGGGCCATTTCGGCCGGTAGCGGCGCAGCACGAGAATAAGTCCGATCGCCAGCAGGGACAGCACGACCGTGGCTGGCCTGACAGTGGGCAATGCCGCCGCGATGGCGGTCAGTTTCGGCAACAAGGCCGCGGGCTCCTTGGCCATGTCGAGGCCCAGCAGCTCCTTGATCTGGCTGGCAAAAATGATCGTGGCAATGCCGGCCGTGAAGCCGACCGTGACGGGGAATGGAATGTATTTGATGTAAGCGCCGAGGCGCAGGAAGCCGATCGCCATCATAAACACGCCGGCCATCATGGTGGCCAGCACCAGGCCGTCATAGCCGTGGCGATCGACGATGGTGGCGATCAGCACGATGAACGCGCCCGCCGGTCCACCGATCTGGAACCGGCTGCCGCCGAGCGCCGAAATCAGGAACCCGCCGACGACGGCCGTGTAGAGGCCCTTGTCCGGCGAGAGTCCTGAACCGATGGCGATCGCCATAGAGAGCGGCAGCGCAACGATGGCGACTGTGAGCCCCGCGAGCGCATCGGCCCGGAACCGCGCCCAGCTGTAGCCCTCACGTAAGACGGTGATGAGTTTGGGTGTGAACAGCTCGGCGAAGCTGGGCGGCGGCGGCTTGCCTGAACGGGTGATGCTGGCAGTCATGATAGTCAGCCCCGCTGCAGCCTGCGGACGACCGCCGGACCGCCCTTTGCATGGCAGTTGCTACGTCCCGCCAATCGCGTTGAGGCCGCCCAGCTGCAAAGCGACACGCAACTCCAGGCTTAGGGCATCCGATTGCTCCGGCCTCTCGTGGAAAGCGGCCGGTGTGGTCTGGAAGTGGGCGACGCGCCACGCGCCGTCGTTGCGTTGGGCCACCAGAACCTGCAGCGCATTCAGCGCCGGATTGATGTTGCCTTTTCCCCGCGGCACCATACCGGCTGCCGCCAGTAGCAGTGTCGTATCCAGCCCAAGCTCCCGCACTTCGCGTACGCTCGCGACATAGGTTGGCGTGGGCAGCGTATCGAGGACGGGTTTGAGATGCTTCAGCGCCGCGTCCTGCCCCTTCACGCTGCTGCCGTCGAAACCGACCATGCTGCCGTCCGGCGTCAGCAGTGCTACCATGGCCGCGGCGTCCTGGTCGTTCCAGGCTTGCAGCAGCTTGCGGTAGAGCGCGCGGGTTGAGTGCTCGAAGGACATGGGGGCGTCCGTAGCTAAGCCGATTTCAGGAAACTCTCGGTCAGCGCCGTCCAGTAGGCAGCGCCGGGCGCGATGGCCGCGTCGTTGAAGTTGTAGCCGGGATTGTGCAGCGCGGCGCTGTCGCCGTTGCCCATCATCAGGTAGGAGCCGGGAGCCTCATTGAGCATGTAGGAGAAATCCTCGCTGCCCAGATACGGCTTGTCGATGTCGTGGACGCCATTCTCGCCAAGCAGTGTGACAGCGGTGTTACGGGCAAAGCGCGTGGACTTGGGCTCGTTCACGGTCACCGGATAGCCGTTCATCCAAACGCAGGTTGCGCTCGCGCCAAAGCTCATGGCCTGGCCCTCGGCCAGTTCCTCGATGCGGCGACGCAACAGTGCACCCACGTCCTTATTGAGGTGCCGAACGCTCAAATCGAGAAAACAGGTGTCGGGAATGACGTTGCTGGCCTCGCCCGCTTTCAGGCAGCCGACCGTGATCACGGCTTGATCGTGCGGGCTGACGTTGCGCGAGACAATCGACTGCAGCGCCAGCACCAGATGGGCGCCCACCACGATGGGATCCACGGTCTGTTCGGGCACCGCGCCATGGCCGCCGCGGCCTTTGATAGTGATCTGCACCTGATCGGCCGCCGCCATCAGCGGACCTTCGCGAAAGCCGAATTGGCCGATGGGCATGCCGGGCTCGTTATGCGCCGCGAACACGCCATCGCAGGGGAACAACTTGAACAGCCCTTCCTTGACCATGATGCCCGCGCCGCCGACATTCTCCTCGGCCGGTTGGAAAATCAGATGCACGGTGCCGTCGAAATTCTTGCGCCGGGCGATCTGCCGGGCCGCTCCCAGCAGCATGGTGGTATGGCCGTCGTGGCCGCAGGCGTGCATCTTGCCCGGTGTCTTGCTGGCGTAGGCAACGCCGGTCGTTTCATGGATGGGGAGCGCGTCGATATCGGCGCGGATGCCCAGAGAGCGGCTGCCTGTCCCGACTTTCAGCGTGCCGACAATGCCGGTCTTGGCAAGCCCGCGATGCACGCTATAGCCGAGATCTTCCAGCTCCTTGGCCACCACATCGGATGTGCGCACCTCTTCCAGCCCAATTTCGGGGTGGGTGTGCAGATCCTGGCGGATGGCGATGAGATGAGCGAGGTCCTGGCGGATGTCCTCGATCAGGTTTTCATTGCGCAGGACCAAGGTCAGCCTCGTTTGGTGGGAACCAGAATTCTCAACGAACTTGAATGCGATGGCGATGATGGCGGTCAAGGTGCCGTAGATCGCTGCAATCAGCAACAGCGGTTCGTAGGTGCGGTACATTTCCTGCTGCACCGCTCGCCCAATGGCGTAGATGTCGAGGACGGTCACGGTGGCGGCAAGCGGCGTCGATTTCAGCTGCGAGACGACCTCGCCGGAGAGCGTCGGCAAGACCACAAGGAGCGCCCGCGGCAGCCAGATGCGGCGCAGGACAGTCCAGGAGCTCATGCCGATGGCGCGCGCGGCCTCAAGCTCGCCCTTTGGCACCGCTAGGAAGCCGCCGCGCATGATCTCGCCCTCGTAAGCGGCAAAGCTGATGATGAAGGCGAACAGCGCGTAGTTGAAGCCATCGCGCAGGTAAGGCCACAGGGGCGAAAAGCGGATCCAGGGGATCTGCGGAAAAAGCGAACCGAGGCCGTAGTAGATCAGCCAGAGCTGGACCAGCAGCGGTGTGCCACGAATGAAGGTGCAGAAGCCTTTGGCCAGCCATTTCAGCGGCCAGGGGCCAGTCACCTGCACGAGGCCGATCGGGATGGCGAGCGCGTAGCCGACCACGACCGAGACGACCAGCAAGGTCAGGGTGCGCCAGAAGCCCTGGATGAACTGGCCGAGATAGTCGGGCTTCAAGCCGCGCGAATTGACGAAATCGCGGTTGAGCCAATCCCATTGCCCGAGCCAGCCAGCTAGCCCTACAGCGATCAGGATCGCTACAGTCGCATAGCCGAACAGCTTCATCGACCGCCAGCTGCCGTCGGACATTGGGTTGGCGCGTCCGGCCGTGACGATGGGTTGGTCGATCACGCGCCGCACCCTCCGCGCTCGTCATACCCGCAAAGGCGGGTATCCATGCAAGCCTCGGTCTTGCCGCGAAGGTCGATACGGCAAACTCGCGTCGCAAAGGACTGCGCGCATGCTGGCAGTATGGACCAAAACGAACATGCATGGACCCCCGCCTTCGCGGGGGTGACGAGGTGTGGGCTGATGTTTCGGATCGCCGTCATCTAAGCCAACACCTGCTGGCCGCGGCGCTGGCGGCGCTCGATCCAGCTGAAGATCATGATGGAGACCTGGGAGAGCGCCAGATAGAGCAGCGCCGCCGCCATGTAGAAGATGAAATAGGCCTTGGTGCTGCCCGCCGCCTGGCGCGTCGCCAGCATCAGCTCGCTGAAGCCGACGACGGCCAGCAGCGCGGAGTCCTTGGTCACGTTCAACCAGAGATTGGCAAGGCCCGGTATGGCGTTCGGAATCATGGCCGGAAAAATGATGCGCGTGAACCGTTGCCAGCCGGACATTCCATAGGCTTTCGCGGCTTCGATCTGACCGGCCGGAACGACCTGAATTGCGCCGCGCAGGACTTCGGTTGAGTAAGCCCCCTGCACGATACCGAGAACCAACACGCCCGCGACGAGGCCGGTGACATCAATGGCCGGAAGTCCGATAGCCATCAGCCCCTGGTTGAGCAGCGGCGGGCCGAGATAAAAGAAGATCAGGATTAGGATCAGTTCGGGTATGGCGCGGCCGATGGTCGTGTAACCTTCCAGCGCGATTCGCAGGATCGGGCCGCCGTTAAGCTTGCCCATGGCGCCGCACAGACCGAACGCCAGTCCCAGGGCGTAAGCGCCGGACGCGATCACCACCGTATTGCCAAGCCCGCCCAACAGCGCGCCACCCCAGCCTGGCGGCGAGAAGGCGAGCATCGTCGAGATGTCGGTCAGCAGGGACATAGGGAAACTCGCGAGAGGTGAGTCGCAGGTTGGGTCAAGCACTTGCGCGACCCAACATGTCGCGACCGGCGCATGTCATGTTAGGTTGCGCTGAAACGCTTGACCCAAACTACAGTCTGCCCTCTTCAATCACCCGCCATAAATATCCATCGTGAAGTACTTCTTGGTGATCGTATCGTATTCACCGGAAGCGCGGATCTTCTTGATCGCGGCGTTGATCTTCTCGCGCAGGTCGTTGTCCTCTTTGCGCAGACCGGCGCCTTGGCCAGGGCCGAGCAGTTCCAGGTCGTCCTTCACGTCGCCGACGTAGATGCAGCAGGCCTTGCCAGCGTCCGAGTTGACGAAGTCCTGGCCGGGGATCGAGTTCGACGATCTGCGCGTCGATGCGGCCTGCGGCGAGGTCCTGGTTCACTTCGTCCTGGGTCTGATAGGTCTTCAGCTCCTTGACGACGCCTTTGAAATACTTGTTGGCATAGTCGAGCTGCGTGGTGGAAACCTGCGCGCCGAGCACCTTCCCGGCAAGGCCAGCCGCGTCGGCGGTCAGCTTGGCGTCCTTGCTGGCGAGAATGGCAGTGCCCGTCTTATAGTATTTGTCGGTGAACGAGATGGTCTTGGCGCGCTCCTCGGTGATGGTCATGGAGGACCAGATCACGTCGAACTTCTTGGCCAACAACGCGGGAATGATGCCTTCCCAGGCGGTCTCAACCCACTCGCACTTGACCTTTATCTCGCGGCAGACGGCGTCGCGCAGGTCGACTTCCCAGCCCGACCAATTGCCGTCGGCGCCCTTGACCGTGAAGGGCTTATAGGGCTCGGCGGCGACGCCGAACTTGATTGTGTCCTCGGCAAAGGCGGTCGCGCCCAAGGCCAGTGTCAGCGCCGCGGCTGCGGCCAGTTTCATCATCGACGTCATATGCTCTAGTCCTCCTTGTAAATCCGGGGAGCGTCCCGAATGGCGTTCAGCTCACGTCCTATTTGTGGATCGAGCTGATGAACTGCTTGAACCGTTCCGAGCGCGGATTGGCGAACATCTCTTTCGGTGCGCCTTGCTCTTCCACCAGTCCTTTGTGCAGGAACATGGTGTGGGTGGAGACATCGCGGGCGAACGCCATCTCATGCGTGACCAGCAGCATGGTGCGGCCTTCTTCGGCTAGCGAGCGGATGACCTTCAGCACCTCGCCGACCAGTTCTGGATCGAGCGCCGAGGTCGGCTCGTCGAACAGCATAACTTTGGGTTCCATGGCAAGCGCCCGCGCGATGGCCGCGCGCTGCTGCTGCCCGCCGCTGAGAAACGCCGGGTACTGATCGCGCTTTTCCCACAGACCGACGCGGTTGAGGATGACCTCGGCCCGCTCGCGCGCTTCCTTCTTTGGCACCTTCAACACATGAACAGGCGCCTCGATGACGTTCTGCAGTACCGTCATGTGCGCCCACAGATTAAAGCTCTGGAACACCATGCCGAGCCGGGTACGGATGCGCTCGACTTGGCGCGCGTCGGCCGGAGCCAGGTTGCCGCCCACGCCCGGCTTGAACTTGATCTCCTCGCCATTGACAACGATGCTGCCGCGCGAGGGCAGCTCAAGCAGGTTGATGCAACGCAGGAAGGTGCTCTTGCCCGAGCCGGATGCGCCGATGATCGAGACCACGTCGTGGTCGCGCGCCACCATGGAGATGCCCTTGAGCACCTCAAGCGGGCCGAAGTTCTTGTGCAGATCCGTGACGACGACAGCCTCGGCGCGCGCGCCTTGCGCTCCGTTGCCAGCCGCAGAAGGGCTGGGCTCAGTCATTCCAAGGCTACTCCCTCAACGCGTCACGCGGGGCCAGCCATGCGCTGGTCTGTGATCACATCATAACCAAACGATGACAGACAGCAATGGGGCGATGAAGGGCATTAAACGGGGACAGTTTACTTATATCACTGCACTGCTATCCGTACGACACCGTCGTCCCGAGTGATATAAGTAAACTGTCCCCGTTTAATGCCAGTCGGGGATCCATGTCAGCCGATGGCGGTCTCACGTGTCGATACAGACCGCAAGCTGTAGCGGGCCCTTCCGTGGTGCTCACGACGTGCCAAACTTTGACATGCATGGATACCCGCCTTCGCGGGTATGACGAAGTTTGGGTCTGTTCGTGTTTTTGCAGAGGTCTCTTATGGGAGAAGGAACGTTAAGCTGCCTCTTCGGTCGCGAGCCGATGGCAGAACGTCGTAATGCGTTTTGCGGCCGTGGTGAGCGCCTCGTCGCCGAGGCCGAAGCAGATGCGCAGGTGTCCTTTTGCGCTGGGCCCGAAAGCATCGGCGGGAAGCAGCGCCACGCCCTCCTCCTCCAAGAGCCGGAACGCGAACTGCTTTGCGGTCAGCCCGGTCGCTTCGACATTCACCAGCACGAACATCCCGCCTTCGGGCGTGGCAACGCGCAGCGACTGCACGCGGCCGAGCGAGTCCAGCAGGTTGTCGCGGCGGATCTTGTAGGCCGCCTTCATGCGCGCCACATCGGCCTGGCCGTGCCGGATTGCGGCCGTCGCGGCTTCCTGGATGAAACCCGGCAGTCCGTACAGCATGCAGAGCGACAGCGTGTTGATGTGGTCGATCAGCGGCGCCGGCCCGAGCGCCCAGCCGGCGCGGTAGCCCGGCATGGCATGCGATTTGGCAAGGCTGGAGATGGTGGCCGTGCGCTCGGCCATGCCAGGCAGCGAGGCGATGGAGAGATGCGGCACCTCGAAAGTGAGCGCGCCATAAACCTCGTCCGACACCACCCAAAGGTCGTGCCGTATCGCCAGCGCGGCGATAGCAGCGGCCTCGGATGCCGACAGCACGGCACCGGTCGGATTGCACGGCGTCGCGAACAAGATGCCGCGAGTTCTCGGCGTGATTGCGCGTTCCAGCGCGTCCAAGTCGATATGAAACCCAAGCCGCGCGGGCGATGGCACTTTGACGATCGTCGCTCCCGTGGCCTGCACTGTCGCCTCGTAAGTGACATAGGACGGCTCCAGCACCGCGACCTCGTCGCCAGCCTGGAACAGACACTGGCAGACGGCAAACAGCGCGTTCTGCGCCCCGGCCATGAAGATGACGTTGGCGCCTGTGACGGGCACACCGGTGCGGGTAGCGAACTCCTCGGCGATGGCCGCGCGGATGGCGGGGCGACCCGGAATGTCGGCATAATGAGAATCGTTGTTCTCGACGGCCTTGATCAGCGCCAGTTTGGCAACGTCCGGTGCGTCGAAATCGGGATCGCCGATGCAAAGGTTGATAATCTCGCGGCCCTGCCGTTTCAGCTCGGAGGCCTTGTAATAGATCTCCCAGGCATCGGCGCCCTCGCCGGCCACCCGGTCCACCAAATTCGAAAAGCGCATTATCAGTTTACCCCTTAATCCACGGCCCGGCTTCAAGCAGTAGCGGTGTTTTGGACGAGCGGTCATGGCCGCGCAAGGCGGCGCTGAGCTGGTCCAGGCTTTCTACACGTCTGGCGGCAACGCCCATGGCTTCGGCGGATTTCACGAAGTCTGGCGGGATCGGATCGACGGCGATGGGAGCGATCTCCTGGGAGATCATGTAGTCGCGGATTTCACGGTAGCCGTTGTTATTCCAGACGATCATGACGATGCCGGCCTCGGCCTCGCGGGCCGAGATCAGCTCGGGGAAGGTGAACTGCGCCCCGCCGTCGCCGGCCAGCGCAACCACCGGGCGGTCGGGGTTGGCGACCTTGGCGCCAATGGCGGCGGGCAGCGCATAGCCGAGCGTGCCAAAGCCCATGCCAGCGGAATAGTAAGACCGCGGGTATGGCGACCGGTAGGTCAGGGCGCCCCGGTACACGGCCTTGGTCGAGTCGCCGACCAGGATCGGATCGCCGCAAGCCTCGCGGATTGTCGTCAACAGACGATCATAGAGCGGATCTTCCGGTTCGCGAACAACTGCCGCAAGCCGCGACAAGCGAGCTGCTGTTGCGCTGGCCCAGACCCTGTCAGGCACGTTGGACGTAATCGCCTCAAGCAGCGCCGTGCAGGCCAACCGGGCATCGCTAACGATACCGATATCGATACGAGGCCCGACCGCAATCTGGCGCGGGTCGATGTCGATACGGACGAATTTGGTCGCGACGGCAAACGGTTTGCTGGCGTAAAAGTCGAAATCGGTCTCGCCAATTTCGGTGCCAATGGCAAGCACCACGTCGGCCTGATCCATGACCTTCCGGCCCTCGTCGCGTGCAATGCCGAAATCGGCCAGCAGCGGATGGTCATGAGGCAACAGACCCCGCGCATTGGTTGTCAGCTGAACAACAGCGCCGAGCTTTTCAGCCAGCGCAGCGATTTCGGCCACAGCGAATTGCGCGCCTCCGCCCGCAATCAACACCACGCGGCGCGCGGCGCTCAGCAACATGGCGGCCGCGCCGATTGCTTTGGGATCAGGCCCGGGGGTCGACAATGTCGCCCGTGCGCTTGCCGGCAGCGCTTCGTCGACCTTTTCCTCCAACACATCGATTGGAACTTCAATGATCGCCGGGCGAGGCCGGGCGGATGTGAACACGGAATAGGCCATCGCCAGCACATCCGGCAGCTCGCGGGCCCGCATAAGCGTATGCGAGAAAGCGCTCAGTCCCTCTCCCAGCGCCTGCTGGTTCGGCATCTCGTGCAGGTAGCCGCGCCCAAACCCCAGCTGATGCCGCTTGTTCACGGCCGCGATCACCAGCATCGGCACGCTGTCGGCATAGGCCTGGCCCATGGCGGTGGCGATGTTGGTCAGCCCCGGCCCGGTAATGACGAAGGCCACGCCCGGCTTGCCGGTCGAACGCGCATAGCCGTCGGCCATGAAGCCGGCGCCCTGCTCGTGCCGCGGGCTGATATGCCGGATGCGCGTCTGCGGCAGGCCGCGATAGAGTTCGACATTGTGCACGCCCGGGATGCCGAAGACATGGCGCACGCCATAGGCTTCGAGCAGGTGCGCCAGGTGCGTTCCGCAAGTCATGGTGGTCGGGGACATGATGTTCATCCTTGGCCTGACAGGCGCCTAGATTATCTGAATTCCATCGCCAGGGATGAACTTCGTGTCCCCAGTCTGCACCGCCGAGTTAAACGGGGACAGTTACCTATTTCTCTGAGCGCCCTCCTGATTTGAGGGGCCATGGAAGAAATAGGTAACTGTCCCCGTTTAACTCACGAGGCCGGAAATGAACATCCTGTCCCCGCCCCCTTTCGCGCCGTCACAAATGCGGCTAAGCCACTGCCCAACCAATCCCGCCCCTATGGAGAGCACGCAATGCCGATCCGCGCCCTGGTCTGGAATGAGAATGTGCATGAGCGCAAGGTGCCCGCAATCGCCAAGCTCTACCCCAAGGGCATGCACGGTGCGATCGCCGACGCGTTGAAGGAGGACAAGGGTCTTGCGGTCGAGACCGCCACGCTGGACCAGCCCGGCCAGGGCCTCAGCGAAGCCAAGCTGGCCGCCACCGACG
This sequence comes from uncultured Alphaproteobacteria bacterium, assembly GCA_963732765.1. GTDB lineage: Bacteria > Pseudomonadota > Alphaproteobacteria > Rhizobiales > Hyphomicrobiaceae > JANYHF01. The sequence continues at coordinate 545,333 of CAVTAS010000003.1, forward strand.
TGCTGCTCTGGTGGGGCCACGCCGCGCACGGCGACGTCACCGACGCCAATGTCGAACTGATCGCCAAGCGCGTGCACGAGGGCATGGGGCTGATCTGCCTGCATTCCTCGCACTATTCAAAGATCTTCAAGCGCCTGATGGGCACGCCCTGTTCACTTAAGTGGCGCGAGGCCGGCGAGCGCGAGCGCATCTGGGTGCTTGATCGCAATCATCCCATCGCGGCCGGCCTGGGCGAGAACTTCGTGCTCGAAAACGAGGAAATGTACGGCGAGCCCTTCGCCATCCCCGAGCCGATGGAAACCGTGATGATCAGCTGGTTCCAGGGCGGTGAAGTGTTCCGCTCGGGTGTCACTTACAAGCGCGGCGCGGGCCGGATTTTCTACTTCCGCCCCGGCCACGAGAGCTATCCGACCTACCACGACAAGAACGTCCACAAGGTACTGCGCAACGCCGTTAAATGGGCGCACAACCCGGCCAAGGCCTGGGTGGACATCACCGAGGCCCCGAACGTGCCGGTCGACAAGGCGCTGGAGCCGATCGTGGAGCGCGGCGTGAAACTGCACGCGCCCGGCGAAAAGGGGATGACGTAATCTTCCCTTCTCCCCCTGCTTAGGGGGAGAAGGTGGCCCCCGAGCAAAGCGAGGAATCAGGGCCGGATGAGGGGCAGCCACTTGCTCCGTACGAGTTGCACGAGGGTCTGAGCAAGCTCCTGCCCCTCACCGACCGCCCAGCTCTTGCGCTGAAACGCGCTGCGAGGGGCGGTCTCCTCTCCCCCGGAAAGCGGGGGAGAGGGAAGACAAGACCAGCGCGATAGGAATCCAACAATGAAACTGATGATTCTCGGCACGGGCAATATGGCCCTAGCTCACGTTCGGGCGTTCAAGGCGATCTCCGGCGTTGAGGTGGTGGCGGCTTGCGACAGCGTCGAGGGGCGCGCGGCGGCCTTTGCCAAGGAGCATGGTCTGCCGCACAGCTATTCGAGCCTGGATGCGGCGCTCTCGGCTGGCGGCTTCGATAGCGTGACCAACGTCACGCCGGATTCCATCCACCATCCGACCACGCTGGCTTGTCTTGCCGCGGGCAAGCATGTGCTGTGCGAAAAGCCGTTGGCCGAGACCTATGCCAAGGCGATGGAGATGACAGCGGCCGCCGACAAGGCCAAGCGCATCAACATGGTCAACCTCAGCTATCGTAACGTGCCTGCGCTGCAAAAGGCGCGCGAGCTGGTCAAGGCCGGCAAGGTCGGCGAGATCCGCCATGTCGAGGCGAGCTATCGGCAGAGCTGGCTGGTCGCCAACACCTGGGGCGATTGGCGGGCCAGCCCGACCTGGCTGTGGCGCCTGTCGGAGAAGCACGGCTCCAAGGGCGTGCTGGGCGATGTCGGAATCCACATTCTGGATTTTACGACCTTCGCCACTGGCCTTGAGCCAACTTCGCTGCAGGCGCGGCTGAAAACCTTCCACAAGGCGCCGGGCGACAAGATCGGCGAGTATCCGCTCGACGTCAACGACAGCGCCATCATGTCGGTCGAGTTCGGCAACGGCGCGCTCGGCGTCATCCACACCAGCCGCTACATGACCGGCTACACCAACACGCTGCGGTTGCACATTTTCGGCACCGAGGGCGCGCTGGAGATCGATCACGGCCAGGGCTCGACCACGCTGAAGCTGTGCGAGGGGGCGAATGTCCACACCCAGGCCTGGCAGGAGATCATTTGCCCGCCGGTGCCGACCAATTTCGACAAGTTCGTGGATGCGGTGCGTACCGGCCGGAATGGCGACCCGGACTTTGCCCATGCCACCAAACTGCAAAAGGTGCTGGACGCCTGCTTCGACCCGGCCGCGGCAAACGGGATGGCGCTGTAAATCCCCCATTCCCCGGCGACGAGGCGGGGGAGAGGGAGACTCTGGCGCAATGCGCAGCTGTGGGTTTTGTGGCTGTCTTGGATGCTCCGGGCGCGGTTTTGGCGCAGTCTGGTGCTATCAGCCCAACTGACGGCTGATTCGAGCCAACCTTGAGGGCAGCGATGCGCACTACTACCGGCTTTCAGCTGATCCTTCTGGCGGCGCTCACCATTGGGACGCCAGCCTGGGCTGAAGACAGGTCACAAGTGGTGCCTGCTGTGCAGGTTGCCGTGCCTGCAACGGCAATTGCGGACCCCATTGCGATTGCTCTCGGCGAGAGGGCGTCGCAGCTGCCAGCTGCCGCCAACGGCCCCGAGCGTCGTGATCAGGACGCGCTCAAGGCCTTCTATGACGGCCGCAAACTGGCGCCCGTTTGGATCGCCAACGGCAAACTCACGCCGCGCGCCGACAAATTGATGGCGGAAATCGCGGCCGCGGCGGACTACGGGCTCGATCCGAAGGATTTCGTGTTGCCCGCCGCTCCCGGGAGTGACCCAGCAAGGCTCGCTGCGGCTGAGCTGCAACTCACTGTCGCCGCGCTCACCTATGCCCGCTTTGCCCGCGGCGGCCGCATCGCCGATCCCGCCGCCATGCTGTCGACCCAGCTCGATCGCCGTCCGCAATGGATCGATCCCAAGCTGGTGCTCGAGGAGATCGCCAAAGCCGACGCGCCCGAAAGCTATCTTCGCGGCCTGAACCCGAAGCATGTGCAATTCGAGCGCTTGCGCCAGCTTTACCTCAAGGCGCTGCCCAAGACGGGAAACCTCGCCAAGCTGAGCAAGGACGCCAAGCGCCTGCGCGCCAACATGGAGATGTGGCGCTGGCTGCCCGACGACATGGGCACGCAACAGGGCGTGAACAAAGGCATGTATGTGTTCAACAACATCCCCGAGTTCATGCAGTACGTCTATCAGGACGGCGAAGTGATCCGCACCGAGAAGATCGTCGCCGGGCAGATCGACAAGCAAAGCGCGATCTTTTCGCGGCCGTTGAAATACGTGGTGTTGCGCCCGCAATGGCGCGTGCCCGAAAGCATAAAGGTCAACGAACTTTGGCCGAGCCTGAAGCGCGGCGGCGGCTACATGCGCAAATTCGCCTTGCAGGTCGAAACCAAGGACGGCGCCAAGGTCGACTGGAAAAAGATCGATTGGTCGAGCACGGACATTCGCGAGTACGAGGTGGTGCAGCCTAATGGTCCCAGGAGTGTGCTGGGTCATGTGAAGTTCTCGTTCCCAAGCCAGCACACCATCTACATGCACGACACGCCGGACAAATACATGTTCAACTCCGCGCGGCGAACGCACAGTCACGGCTGTCTCAGGGTGCGCAATCCGATGGAGCTGGCGCGTATGCTCCTCAAGGAGGACAAGGGCTGGGACGCCGACAAAGTGGCCGAGCTGGACAAGTCCGGCCCCATGAACAACGAGATCACCATCGACAAGCGCATCCCGATCCACCTCGTCTATTTCACGCAGTGGGTCGACGAGAACGGCAAACTAAAGAGCTTTGCCGACGTCTACGGCCACGAAAAGCGGGTCATCCAGGGCCTCGACGGCAAGTGGGACGCCATCGACCACGGCTACGACCACCTGGCCCCGGTCGAGGTCAGGGGCGGCGGCGATCTGGTGGCTTCGGCCGATGGGGCGGATGGAGACGTCGTAACGACCAAGCGCTCCAAAGCGAGCAGGCGCAAGCAGGCGCAGCAGGATGCCCCATTGGGCGATCTGTTCTCAGCGCTGTTCGGGGGGCCGTAGGGCGCAACAAACACTCTTCGGCCGTACTGCGTGCGCCACCGGGCGGCGCAACCTTAGGCAAGGATGCCAGCTGCACATCCTGTGGCGCAATTCGGCGCGCGGAAAGTGCGCCTACAATGCCCTACGCCCGCGCGAGCTGACTGAACGAAATCAACTGGCGCCGTTTCTCGTCCCACAGCGTCAGGTTCACGTGCCCGAAGCTCTCGAACAGCGTCAGGCGCTTGACGTTGGCCAGTTCGGGATGATCGCGCAGCACGCGGCCTAAACGATAATACGGTATGCGTGCGTAGAGGTGGTGCACATGATGCACACCGATGTTGGCCGTGAACCAGCGCAGCACCGGCGGCAGATCGTAGTGGGAGCTGCCATAGAGAGCGGCATCGTGGAACGACCAGTCCGGTTCCTGTTCCCAGACGGTATCTTCGAACTGGTGCTGCACGAAGAACAGCCAGACGCCGATGGACGAGGCCAGCAACACGATCGGCAGATGCACGACCAGGAACGGGACGACTCCGACGAAATACATCAGGATGGCCGCGCCAGTCAGAATGGCGGCGTTGGTGCCCATGGCGCTCAGCCAGTCGCGCAGGCCCGAGCGCGTCAGTTCGGCAGGCAGGCGATTGCGCAGCATGAAAATATAGGCCGGGCCGAGGCCAAACATCACGGCCGGATGGCGATAGAGGCGGTACTTGATGCGCTTCCAATAGGGCAGCGCCCGGTACTCGCTCACCGTCAGTGTGTTGATGTCGCCGATGCCGCGCTTGTCGAGATTGCCGTGCGTCGCGTGGTGGACATTGTGGCTGTGGCGCCAGACGTCATAAGGCGTCAGCGTCAGAACGCCGATCACACGGCCGACCCAGTCGTTGGCCGCGCGCACGCCGAAGAACGAGCCGTGGCCGCAGTCGTGCTGGATCAGGAACAGGCGCAACAGCAACCCCGAGGCTGGGATGATCAGTGCCAGCGTCAGGAAGTAGCTGACCGATAACGACAGCCACGCCAGCACCCACAAGGTGATCAATGGCACGGCGGTTATCGCGATCTCGAGAATGCTGCGGGTGGTGTTGGGTTCGCGGTATTTGGCAAGAACTTGCATCCAGTCACGGGCAGGCTTCAAATGAGCCTCAGAGCAGATATCGGCCAAAGTTTTTCTCGCGATTTCCGATTCCTTCCGGTTGGCAAGGCTCAACCAGCTTAGAATCATCCCCAGTCCCCGGCGCAAATAGTAACGAAAACAATGAGTCCCGTCGATGGCGGACCGGAGGCATGCGGCGAAGGGCGGCATGCCAGTGCGGTTCGCAGCGCAAATCGGTGCGCGCGTGGTTGTCGCCGCACTGCCACAATGCCATGTTGGGCCGCCGCGTCCGCTCTCTCCAGATAGGCCAAACCTGCCATGAAAAACAACCGCCTGACTGTCGCCGACCTGCGCGCCCTCAAGGGCAAGCGCCAGCTTTCCATGCTGTTTGTCGACACGCCCGACGAGGCGGCCGCCGCCAGCGCTGCCGGCATCGACATTCTCTCGATCATCGACCCGGTCTGGACGCCGGCCATGCGCGAGGCGGCGGGCGACTGCTTCGTGCAAGTCGGCCTGCTCTACGGACCGCTCTGCACGTATGAGGATTATCTGCGCGCCGCGCACCGCACCATCATGGTCGGTGGCGATGCCTGTTATTGCGCTGCCAGCATCGACACCATCACCAAGCTGGCGGCTGAAGGCATCCCGGTGATCAGCCATGTCGGCCTGATTCCGAGCAAGGCGACCTGGACCGGCGGCTTCAAGGCGGTGGGCAAGACGGCGGACAGCGCTCTATCGGTGTTTCGCCATGTCAAGCAGCTGGAGGCGGCAGGCGCAATCGGCGCCGAGCTTGAAGTGGTGCCCGACCGGGTGGCCGCCGAAATTTCCAAGCGCACCTCCCTGATCATGCTGTCGATGGGCGCTGGGCCGGGCGGCGATGCGCAATATCTATTCGCCGAGGATGTGCTGGGCTACACGCGCGGCCACAAACCCCGCCACGCCAAGCAGTACCGCAATTTCCGCTCGGAATTCGAGCGGCTGCAATCAGAGCGCGTGGCCGCGTTCAAGGAATTCAAGGCCGACGTGGACTCCGGCGCCTATCCGGCCGCCGAACATCTGGTGCCGATCGCCGATCAGGAGTTCGCCGCGTTCCTGAAGCAGCTGCCGGGTTAACGCCGTTCTGATTTGGATGGAAACAGGCCGTTGCGGCGCAGGGGCGAGACTTGTCGCCCCTACGTCCGGTCGTCATGAGTCCGTCAAACTTGGACGGACCCTACGCCACGATCTGATAGAGGCCGACGTCCAACGTGCCGAGACGAAAGCCGGTTTCGCAATAGGAGAGGTAGTACTCCCATTTGCGCCGGAACGTTTCGTCGAAGCCCATGGCCTTCAGTTTGGGCCACGAGGCGTGAAAACGGCGGCGCCATTCGGCCAGCGTCAGCGCATAGCTGAGGCCGAAGTGCTCGGCATGCTGCAACGTCAGGCCGGCCGCTTCGGTCTGTTCGCGCATGATGGTTTGGGTCGGCAGCATGCCGCCGGGGAAAATGTGCTTCTGGATAAAGTCCGGATGGGCCCGGTAGGCGGCGAAATAGCGTTCCTCGATGGTAATGGCCTGCACCACGGCGATGCCGCCCGGCTTCAGGCAGCGCCGCAGGGTCTGGAAATAGGCCGGCCAATAGCGCTCGCCAACCGCCTCGATCATCTCGATAGACGCGATGCGGTCGTAGGCCCCGGTGGTTTTGCGATAGTCCTGCAGCCGAAGGTCGGGCGGCGGCGAAACTGCAGCCAGGCGATGCTGAGCGAATGCCAACTGCTCGGCCGACAGAGTGAGCCCGGTCACCGCGCAACCCTCGTCCACCGCCAGCCGCTCGGCCAACCCGCCCCAGCCGCAGCCGATTTCCAGCACGCTGAGGCCCGACCGCAACTCCATAAGCTCAACGATGCGGTCGTTCTTGGCGCGCTGGGCCCCTTCCAGCGTTTGTCCGTGACCGCTGTAAAGAGCCGAGGAATAGCTCATGCCGTCGTCCAGCCAGGCGGCATAAAAACGGTTGCCGAGGTCGTAGTGCGCCGAGATGTTGCGCCGGCTGCCGGCCAGCGAATTGCGGCGGCTGACATGCTGTAGCGTTCCGACGATGCGCGCGACCCAGGTTCCGTCCCAGGCTTTTGCGATGCTGGCCTCGTTGGCCATGGCCCAGGTCAGCAGCGCCGTCAGATCGGTCGTTGTGAAGTCCCCGGCCATGAAGGCTTCGGCAAACCCAACGTGGCCTGAGCGCAGCAGCCGGCGCAGGGTTCGCCAGGAGACGAACGCGATGTCGGCATCGGGACCAGGTTCGCGGCCGCGATGGGTGGTGCTGTAGCCAGCAGGATCGGTGACAGTAATGCTGCCGGCCTGGACGTTCGCGAGCAGCCAGTGCAAGGCGTGTCCGGACAGATTGGAAGGATTGGACGTCTCGGTGGTCGCCGATTTGGTGTCGCTAGCCATGGGATGCCGTTGAAGTTGGGGAGCGGGTCACAATGCTGACCGGATCGGGAGGCGCTGTGGGGCGCGCGGTCAGGCGCACGCCCTTCAAGACCAGCCGGAGGGCTTGATAGTGAATGGCGGCGATGACCTTCAGCGTCAGCAGTGGATGGGTCACGAAGGCCCAGGCCAACGTGCGGTCTGTCAGCTCACGCCGCTGCGCCGTCAGCGCCGCCGCCAGGATATTGCCGCCGGCGTCATTGGCCCGGATTGCCACGACGATGTCATCGCCCGGAACGGTAACGCGAAAGGAATAGTCGAGCGCCATGTCCAGGAAGGGCGAAACGTAGAGCGCCTTGCGGCACGACTGCTCGATGGTGCGGTCCACCGTCGCCTCGACGGGAATGAGATAGCTATGGCGTTGACCGAAGGTGTTGCGCACCTCGTACAGCATCGCCAGCAGGCGACCATCCGTAGCGTGACAATAGTAGACGCTGATCGGGTTGAACGCATAGCCCAGGATGCGCGGCATGGTCAGTAACAGGATCTTTCCGGGCGTCGGCCCGATCCCGGCGGCCGCAAGCTGTCGCTCCACATAGGGCCGCAAGGCTTCGCCCGTGCACGCCCCATAATCGCGATCGTGCAGACTGAAGACGTTCGCCCGATTGTGCGAGAACAACCAATTGCGCCGCGCCAGCGCCGGCAACTCGTCGATGTCCAGCAGCAGCCAGAAGCACCGATAGCGCAACTTGTGCTCGCGCGGCCGACGGCGGCGATGGACGACGTGGCCGGCATAGAGGGCGCTGACTGTCATTGCTTTGATGCGTCCCGGGAAGTGATGCCGTGTACGACCGTTGAGGTGGGGCCGTGAATGCGGCCCGACGCATTCGCCACAGTCCAGGGCCGTGGTGAGCCGCCAAGCGCCTCGGCCACAGCCAGCCCCGACTGCAATCCATCTTCATGGAAGCCTGCACCGAAGTAGGCGCCGCAGAACCAGGTGTTCTGCTGCCCTTGCAGCGACCACAGCTTGCGCTGCGCCGTCATGGCCGCAACGTCGAACAGCGGGTGCCGAAAAACTTGCGTATGCAGAATGCTTGCAGATCGGGGAACTGGCCGCGGGTTTAGCGTGACGAACAAATTCTGGGGTCCCGGCAAGGCCTGCAGCCGGTTCATCCAGTAGGTCACGCACAGTGGTTCCTCAGGGCCCGGCTTGCCGCCCAGCACGGACCAGCTCGACCACGCGGCGCGGCGGCGCGGCATCAGGCGCTCGTCGCTGTGCAGGCAGGCCATGTTGTTGGTGTAGTGGAAGGCGCCGAGCAGCGCGCGCTCGTTGGCGGTGGGGTCGGCCAGAAGACGCAGCGCCTGATCGGCGTGAGTGGCGATCACCACATGGTCAAAACGTTCAGCCCCGTCCGCTTCGGTCGCTATGGCGACGCCCGATCCCTCGCGATAGATGCACGTCACCCTCGACATGACCCGGACCGGCGCACGCAGCTGCTCAACCAGACGGCGCACATAGGCGCGGCTGCCCCCGGTCACGGTGCGCCAGATCGGCCGGTTGGAAAGTTTCAGAAGACCGTGGTTCTCGAAAAAGCGGATGAAGGCGGCTGCCGGATAGTGCAGCATGGCGCTTTCGGGAGCGGACCAGATGGCAGCGGCCATCGGAAGCAGATGGTCGCGGCGGAAGGCGAGACCGTAGCGGTGGTGATCGAGATAGTCGCCCAGGCTTTGCTGCGAGCGTTCCAAGTCCGGCAGGTGGCGCGGCGCCTCACGGTAGAAGCGTGTCAGCTCGGCGATCATCGACCAGAGGCGCGGGCGCAGCGCATTCATTGGTTGGGCCACCAGCCCCTTCAAGGATCCACCGGAGTATTCGAACGCGCCGCCCTCCAGCGATACCCCGAACGACATCTCGGACGGCTGGGTCTCGACGCCAAGATAGTCGAACAGGGCGACCAGATTGGGATAGGTCGCTGCGTTGTAGACGATGAACCCCATGTCGACCGGAACCTGTCCCCCAGCCATCGGCGCGTCGCGCGTCAGACTATGTCCGCCGGGCTGAGGCTCTTTTTCGAACACCGTGACGGCATGCTCGCGCGACAGCAGCCAGGCTGCCGAAAGGCCGGAAATGCCGGAGCCGATCACGGCGATCTTCAAACGGGCCTGCGTTGCCCCATCCATAGCGTACTGCCTCAGCTGCGGCTGGCGAACCAAGGGGGTTCGCGACCCTGGCCTTGCACAACATTTGCTAACCAACTTTAACGGTTGCAGATGGCTCGCAGATCACATCTCGTCTGGTATCGTGGGTGATCCATTGCCCTCGGCCGGGCGTTTGAGCGGGAATGGAAGGATCGCTTCACACCGCTACTGTGCCCGCCTCACGCCGTGGGGCCTTTTGTGTTATGACCTCACCCGGAGGGCCGGTCCGGGAGCGATTGTCGGTGAAAATGGCCAGTAGATGGCGCATGTCTGACGCAGCGTCCGATCCCAACAAGCCGGATGTCGCCGGGTTGATCGGAGCCATTGCGGCCAAAGACAAGGCTGCTTTCGCGACGCTGTTCGGCTACTTCGCGCCGCGCGTCAAGGCGATGCTGATGCGCAGCGGTTTCGATGCCGCGCGTTCCGAAGAAGTGGTCCAGGAAACGTTGCTGACCGTATGGCGCAAGGCGGGCACGTTCGATCCCGGCGGCGCCAGTGCCTCGGCGTGGATCTACACCATCGCGCGCAATCTGCGCATCGATGCGCTGCGGCGCGACCAGCGGGGGTCGCGCGTGATGGATGCGGTGGGCGCGTTGCCCCAGGAGGGGCCGGCGACGCCGCTGGAAGAGGTTGCGGCCATCGAGGTGGAAGGTCGCGTGCGCCAGGCCATGCAAGGCTTGAGTCGCGAGCAGTTGGAGGTTGTCGGCCTGTCGTTTTTCGAGGGCAAGGCCCATCCCGAGATCGCGCAGGCGCTCGGTATTCCTCTGGGTACAGTCAAATCCCGGCTTCGGCTGGCTATGAAACACATGCGGGACACGTTGGACGATCTGTCATGACCACGAAACACCATCCGATGGATGAAACACTGGCCGATTTCGTTGCCGGAGCGCTCGACCAGGGCCGCGCATTCGTTGTTGCGGCGCACCTTCGCGGCTGCCGCCGGTGCCGGGCTACGACGCGCGCCGTCGAGATGGCCGGAGGGGCGCTTCTCGAGGCGGTTGCGCCGGTCGAGATGAGTTCTGGTGCGCTCGGCGCGGCGCTGGAGAAGCTGGATCTGCCGCTCACGGATAGTCCGACGGCAGCCGGCGAGACTGCCGCGCTCGATGCCGCAGCCATGACCGCGCTACTGGCAAACCCCAATGCCGGTCGCTGGACGTGGATCGGGCCGGGTGTGCATATGCGGCCGCTCTATGCTCCCGAAGCGGGCGGTGCGCGCGTCTTCCTGCTGAAGGCGGCGCCCGGCACCGGACTGCCGCAACACACCCACACCGGCACCGAACTGACCCAGGTGCTGCAAGGCGCGTTCGGTCACGCCGGCGGCCGGTTTGGACCGGGCGATTGCGATGACGCAGACGATACCGACGAGCACAATCCGGTGGTCGAAGCCGGTGACGCGTGCATCTGCCTGGTGGCGATGGATGGCCAGCTGAAACTGCGCGGCGTGATGGGCCGGCTGATGCAACCTTTCGTGCGTCTCTAGCGCCATGAGCCTCGCGGCCCTCGGCCTTGCGGCGGTTGCGATTGCGGTAGCCCTGTCGGCCATGCTGGCGGGCGCCTGGGCGCTGCAGCAAAGGACGGGTACGTCGAGTTGGATCGATTGCGGCTGGACGCTGGCGGTCGGGATCACGGGCGTCGCCGGGGCGTTGGCGCCGTTGAGTGAGGACGCATCGCCTTGGCGCCAGCTGACCGCGGCCGGACTTGTCGCTGTGTGGTGCGCGCGGCTGGGCTTCCATCTGTTGCGTCGGGCCCTGCGCGGCGGCGACGATCCGCGCTATGCCGATCTCAACCGGCAATGGGGCAAGGACGCACCCAGACAGATGTTCTGGTTTGCCCAGGCCCAGGCAGTTGCGGCGCTACCGCTTGGCCTTGCCGCAACACTCGCCGCGCATCGTCCCGGTCCCGCTTTCGATGCGCAGGACGCGGCGGCGATCGGCATTATGCTGATCGGAATATCGGGCGCCGCCCTGAGCGACTTTCAATTGCGCCAATTCGCCCGCGACGGGGCGAACCGGAACGCCGTTTGCGATGCCGGGCTATGGCGCTGGTCACGGCACCCCAACTATTTCTTTGAATGGCTTGGCTGGCTGGGCTTGTCCGTTTTCGCAGTCGACTTCAGCGGCAATTATCTCCTGGGCTGGTTGGCCCTTGCGGCCCCGGCCCTGATGTATTGGCTGCTGGTGCATGTTTCGGGCATTCCGCTCCTTGAGCAGCATATGTTGCGAACGCGCGGCGCGGCCTTCGCAGACTACCAGAGCCGCACCAGCGCGTTTTTCCCCTGGCCACCGGCCAGAACCCACCAGACGCGCACCGCGTCACCCGAGCAGACATAAGCCTACGCGCTGGCTTGCGGCTGTCGAAACAGCCACGATTGCCCTGGCTGCCGGCCAGGCATTATTCCGCACAACGCCTAAGGCAAACGATTTGCGCAGCAATGCGGATCATAATCTCAAACACAGTTTTGTGCTCCAATCCCTACTGATCCGGCGTTTCTGCGCGGGCGTTCTGGCACCTGTCGCTCTCGACATAACAACGGAGGAAATCGCTATGCGTTTCTTGACTGCAATCACCCTCGCGGTCGGCCTCATGGTCGGCGCCATGACGCCCAGCCATGCCGCAACCATCGCCCAGATCGCCAGCAAAAATGGCAACTTCTCAACCCTGGTGGCCGCCCTCAAGGCCGCAGGCCTAGTCGGCGTTCTGAATGGCCGCGGTCACTACACGGTGTTCGCCCCGACCAACGATGCGTTTGCCGCATTGCCAGCCGGCACGGTCGCAAATCTTCTCAAGCCCCGGAACCGCGGCAAGCTGAAGTCGGTGCTGCTGTATCACGTGGTCGGCAAGCGCATTCCGGCTGCCGCGATCCCGCGCGGCGTGACGCACGTCCCCACGGTCAACGGTAAGTCCGTCAGGGTTCGCAATGGCGCGTTTGGCGTCAGGGTCAACAACGCTCGCGTCACGACAGCCGATATTCGCGCCTCAAACGGCGTCATTCATGTCATCGACCGCGTCTTGATCCCCTGACGACAGGCTGCGCTAACAGCGCAGATTTTGCACCGCTGGTATGGGCGAGGGCCCGTACCGGCGGCAACGTGTGCCTGATGCAACGGGGCGAACTTTCATGCGCAGCGTGCTGGTTTTGGGTGGCGTTGGCGGTATCGGCGAGGCACTGGCCCGTAGGCTGGTGTTGTCGGGCTATCGCGTCGCGATCACGAGCCGATCTTTCGAGCGCGCGCAAAATGTGGCCAGTGGAATTGGCGCAACGCCATTGGCCGCTGACGTATTCGATCAGTCCAGCCTGGTCGAAGCCGTAAGTGCCGCTGCCGGCCTCGGTGACCTGTCGGGGCTCGCCTATTGCGTTGGCAATATCCCTTTGCAGCCGCTCGCCCGGGTCAGTGCCGACGACATGGTTGCAACCTACCGCCTGAATGTCGTAGGCGCCATGTTGTCTGTCCAGGCGGCGGCGCCGCAGCTCAAGGCAGCCAAGGGCGCCGTGGTGCTGTTCTCTTCGATCGCCGCGCGCCAGGGTTTCACCAATCATGTGTCAATCGGTTCGGCCAAGGCGGGCGTCGAAGGGCTGACTTTGGCCTTGGCGGCCGAGCTTGCGCCAGATGTGCGGGTGAATGCTGTAGCGCCAAGCCTGACCGATACGCCGATTGCAGCCGGTCTCACAGCCAATAGCCGGCTTGCCGAGTCGATTGCTGCCATGCACGCCATTCCGCGGCTGGGCCGCCCGGACGAGATGGCAGCGATTGCCGAGTTCCTGCTGTCCGCCGACGCGGGTTGGATCACCGGGCAGATATTCAGCGTCGACGGGGGGCGCTCAAGTGTCCGGACCGGTCGCAGCTAGCTGGGGTGGTTGACCGCATGCGCACTGTCAAACCAGAGAGCAAAAGTTCAGACTCATCAAGAGAACGGCAGGGTTGGGACCCTATGGCCTTCTCCCGTTGGCCACCTCTGAACAATCAGAGAAGCAACACAAGTCTCGTCATCCCCGCGTAGGCGGGGACCCATGCAAGCCGATGGCGGTCACTCGTGTCGATACAAAACGCAGGCCGCAACGGGCCCTTCCGTGGTGCGCACGTCGTGCCAAACACTGACATGGATGGATACCCCCTACGCGGGTATGACGACGTTTGGCTCTGTTTGTGCGCTTGCAGTGGTCCCGTTGAGAGAAGGCCAAAGAGCCGCAACTCATGCCGTCGTCTTGTTGACAGACCTGCATGGGTGGGAACCTATTCTCGACGGTATCAGTGAGCAGATAAACCAAGCGCCGAAGCGATCGCGCTTGCGAGCACCGTGGCGAGCGCGGCGGACACGGCTCCCAGCACGACACCCCATCCGATATCCATCAGCGTCACGGCGAGGGTCCAGGTGCGCAGGGTGGCGAAGTTGGTGAGGTCATAAGTGGCGTAGGTGAAGAAGCCATAGAGCGCGCCGGCCACGAGAGCACTCGCGACCGTGCCGCCATTCAGAGCCGGCTGAACCGCGTAGACCACGAGCCCGACCGGGTAGATGAGATAGAAGGCCAGGGCCGGACCCATGCGCACGCTCGGTAAAAGCACGTCCGCCAGCATGCTGCGATAGACCGGGCCGCCCACCCAGGTCAGCCAGATCAGATCGATCCCGACGAAGATCAGTAGCGTGACAATATAGGCGATGATCGGCAGCAGCATCTCGGGTCCCCAAGTCTCCAGGCAGCACATCCGGCGCAAGCGGAGCTGGGCTGATGTTCCATAGGAACACGGGTTAAAACGCCCTGGCCAATTGGTTGGATCAGTGCTGCCTAAGGGGCAGGCCCGGCATCGCGGCAAGGTCAGTTCTTGCTGACAACCGGCATCGGCAGCGAGGCGACCTGGGGGGTGCCGAACATGAAGCCCTGAAGATAGTCGACGCCGGCGTCCTGCAGCATGGTCGCGGTCTCTTCGTCGCCCACCATCTCGGCCACTGTCTCCATGCCGAAGTTCTTGGCAAGGTCGACCATGCTCTGCACGAAGATGCGGCTGGCGCGGTCTTCCTTCAGGTTCTTGATGAAGCTGCCGTCGAGCTTGACCATGTCCACGGCGAGCGACTTCAGGTTCCGGAACGAGGTGAAGCCGGCGCCGAAATCGTCCAGCGCGACGGTGCAGCCGATCTCCTTCAGCATATCGACAAAGGCCGCCGTCTCGTCCAGATCGGCAATCGCCATGGTCTCGGTGATCTCGACGATCAGCCGGCGCGTCAGAGTGCGGTCGCCACCGGTCAGCTTGTGCAGATGCACCAGCCAGTCGTGATCGCTGGACGTCAGGCTCGAGACATTGAACGAGATGCGCAGGTTCGGATCGGCCTTGATGAGGCCCACCGACAGCTCCAGCACGCGCGTATCGATCATCCGGCACAAGCCCAGCTGCTCGGCTATCGGAATGAACTTGCCGGCGGCGATGAGCGATCCGTCCGTACCTTGCATACGCAGCAGACACTCGTAGAACGCCACCTTGCGCGTGCTCGACTGGACGATGCCCTGCAGCGCGATCCGCATACGCTGTTGTTCCAGCGCGCTCAGCACACTCTCGGCGGTCTCGATGGAGTGCTGGCGCAGTTTGGTGGCGTTGTGGCCCGGCGTGAAGGTGACGATGCGGTCCTGCCGCACTTCGCGCGCCTCGTCCAGCGCTTCCAGGGCCGCCATGACGGCTTGTTTGGCGGTCTGGGCGTGCAGCGGCACTTGCACGGCGCCGATGGAAATGGTGGTCGAGATCTCGCTGGTCGAGCAGGTGATGGTGCTGTTGCGCACCACCGCCATCAGCCGGCGCGAAACGGCCTGCAGGCCATCGGCCTCGCAGTCGTGGATGACCATGCCGATCTTGTTGGTGGAGTAGCGGCCGATGAAGTCGCCCGCGCGCATCTGGCCGCGCAGCCTGTCGGCGACCATGGCGATGACTTCGTCGCCCAGCTCCAGCCCGAAGGTCTGGTTGATGATGTTGAGATTGTTGATGGCAGCGATCAGCAGCACGCACGGCCGGCCGGTGATGCTGGCCTCGGTGATGGTGGAGTCCAGGCCGTTCAGCAGCATGCGGCGGTTCATCAGGCCGGTCAGCTCATCGTGCTCGGACAACCGGCGCAGCCGGTCCAGCTCCTCGCGCTGGCGGTCGATGACGCGCAATATGCCAACCACGCGGGCGGGCTTGCCGTCGGGAGCTGCGAACCAGCGGCCGCGCTCTTCGATCCACAGCTGTTCGGCGTGACGGCGGCCCTGCGGCAGCAAGCGGTACTGGATATGGTAGCTCACGCCCTCGCCGGCATCGCGCAGGCCGGATTCCCAGATGGCGCGATAGCGCGCGCCGGCGTGCTCGGCGCCGACCAGCAATTGAAAGGCCGTTCCGGTGGCGATGGCCGGCAGCCCGCCAACCCGCAGCACGTCCTTGGCATTGCCCTGCCAGACCATGGCGTCGGAGGCCAGGTCCCACTGAAAGGCAACGTCCTGCACTGCAGCCAGCACGGCTGCAGCGTCGATCGTCGCCAAATCTGGGGCGTTGTGGCCTATCGGCATGGGGGCTATGGCAAGTGTCTGCAAAGTTTGACTGCCCGGTTGCGCCAAGTGATCCAGACGGCCGCAATCCCCTCGGATCGCGGTCGCCCAGACACCACAGCTACCAGACCAAGGTTAAGAGCAGCCAAACGCGCGGGCATGTATCGCCGTCGGCAGTGGCATTTTCTACGCAGCAACACTTACTGTTCGCTGTTGCCGCCAAAACCGATATCGCGCCGGGCTGTGCGAATGCCGATGATCGAGCCGACGATGACGTCGAAGGCGCACATGGCCGTCAGCATAAAGAACAGCGAGGTGCCTGCCTTGGGTACCAACAGGAACTCGACCAGGAAGATCACGAACAGCACGGTCGAAAAGGCCTGATCGGCCATCGCGGCGCCGCGCGTATAGGTGGATTTGACGACTTCCACAGCCAGCAGCAGCAACCCGATCAGCAGGATGAGATCGCCGAGCGTGAAGTGCCAGATGCCGCCATAGGGCATCGGGATCGCGAACAGGTCGGCGCTGTGTTCCACGATCTTGTTGGTTGTCGTGTCCAGCGTCGCCGTGCCCCAGAACAGGTGATCGGGTGAAGAGCCGCCGAAGGCGAAAACGACTGCGTTGTATATGATCAACGCAATCACCAAAAGCGGTATAGCCCGATAAGACATTCTGTTCTCCGACATTACGACCCGACGTTTCGCCTTGATACACGTCTCCACTGGTCGCCGCTAGGCCTGGCGATTGCGCAGGGTAAGTGTGGCGGCTTGCGACCAAGACATAAGTGTACACCTGCCGAATTGTACTTTTCACGACGCACCGCCTGAGATACGCCCTTCTTCTGGTTAACGTTGGGCTGACTGCAGGTGCGGGGCCGGAGCGCCTGACCGCATGTGCCACCAATGACCCGTGAATCAACGTCTATGCCCGCCAGTCGCGTGACCGCCCAGACCTTCGATCTTGCCGTTGTCGGCGCCGGCATGGTCGGGCTGGCCCATGCCTATGCTGCGGCGGTCGCGGGCAAGCGCGTTGTGGTGCTTGATCGCGAGCAGCAGTCCACTGGTGCTGGCGCGACGGGCTACGGATTGAACCTGGCGACCGGACAGCCCGCCGGCCTGGCCTGGCAGCGCGCCAGGCGGTCGCGTGAAATCCTGCTCGACATCGCCAAGGCGACCGGCATCGCCATGGACCAGCGCGGCCTGATGACCGTGGCCATCAGGTCCGAAGGCCTTGATCTGATTGAGAGTTTCGCGTCTTCCGAGATGGGCGCCGGGTGCCAGATGCTTAGTCCGGACAACGCCCGAAAACGGATACCGGTGCTGAAGGACAGCGGGTTTCTGGGCGCCATGTGGTCGCCGCACGAACTTCGCTACGAGACGCGTAGTTTTTGCGCCTCGTTGTCACGCTGGCTGGCCGAAACCAAGGCCGTCCACTTCATGCGCGGCGTGCATGTTCGTTCGGTGTTCCCGTCCCGGATCGATACGTCGGCGGGCCCGGTGCGCGCCGAAGCGGTGATCGTGTGCCCCGGTGAGGAGATGCTGGCTCTGTTTGCCTCGCGCATCGCCAACTACCGGCTCACCCGGTGCCGTGTGCAGATGCTGCGCGTCACGCCCGGCCGGCGCTTGCGTCTGCCAGTGCCTGTGCAGACCGATCTTGGCCTGCTGTCCAGCCCCGGATTTGCCGATTTGCCCGACGCGCGCAATCTCGCCTTGCGCCTCAGCGCCGAGCGAGGCGATCCGAACGTTCCAAACGTCCGCATGCTCGCCGTGCAGGTCGCCGACCGCAGTCTGATTGTGGGCGATGGTCGCGAAACGGCGCCGTCGCCCGATCCGTTCATGTCGGCCAACACCGAGCAGCAGATTCTCGGCGAGCTGGACCGTGTGCTGGATATGCCCGACCGCCTGGTGGTCGAACGCTGGACCGGCATTCACGTGGTTGCCGATCGCCCGCTGATTGTCGATCAGCCGACCGATGCCGTTCGGCTGATCATCCCGACCGGCGGCTTCGGCGCGTCAATGGCGTTCGCAGTCGCCGAGGAAGTGGTGGCAGGTTTGTTTGGGTCGGGCGCTGCCGGCCAACCGCAGACCGGCGTGCAGACGTCGGACTGAGGCATGGACGTTTGGGCCTGACTTGAGGACAGGCACAGCCCCTTTGCGTCGCGCGGACAAACGCCCTAAGTCTGGCGCGGCGGAGTTGAATTCGCCAACGGTGAACCCACATACCGGCGGCGCGACGTGCAGCGACAGAGCCCTGGCGAGAGACCTCATGAGCGACGAGCTGAAACCCGATATCTGTGTCATCGGCGGCGGCGCAGGCGGCATAGCGGTGGCAGCAGGGGCGGCGCAGCTGGGCGCAAAGGTGGTGCTGGTCGAGCGCGGATTGATGGGCGGCGACAATCTGCATCGCGGCAGCGTGCCGTCCAAGGCCCTGCTGGCGGCCGCCAATCGCGCGCATAACGCCCGCCAAACCCGTAGCTTCGGAATCGCGCCGATGACGCCGGCGGTCAACATGCGCGCGCTCGGCGAGCACATCCAGGGCGTGATCGCCGCCATTGCTCCCAACGAATTCCCCGAGCGCCTGGCCGGCTACGGCGTGCAGGTTATCCGCGGTTTCGCCAAGTTCGAAAGCAAGGACGCCTTGAGCGTCGACAACCGCAGAATTCTGGCCCGGAATTTCGTTATCGCAACCGGCTCGGCGCCCGCAATTCCCGCCATCGCGGGTCTGGACAAAGTACCCCATTTCACCAATGAAACGCTGTTTTCCAACATCGCGCGCTACGACCATCTGGTGATCTTGGGCGCAACCGGCCGCGCGCTGGAACTGGCGCAGGCGTTCCTCCGGCTCGGCAGCCGCGTGACAGTGATCGCACCGACGAGCTTCCTGCCGGAGTTCGACGCCGAGCTGACACGCCCGCTGATCGTCCGCCTGGCCGAAGAGGGCGTGGTGCTGGCCGAAGGCGTCACGTGCGACCGTGTCGAAACAACCGATGCTGGCGCGCTCCGGCTGCATCTCTCCAAAGACGGTGACGTCGATACGCTGGAATGCTCGCATCTGCTGGTCTGCGGCGAGCGCGTCCCCAATATCGCCGGGCTCGGGCTGGAGGCGGCCAATGTCGAGCATGACGCCGCCGGCATCAAGGTCTCGGGCAAGCTCAGGACCAGCAACCGGCAGGTCTATGCCATTGGCGATGTTACCGCGGGTGCGCCCTCGGCCACGCGGGCGCGGCACGAGGCGAGCATCCTGGTGCGGCGGCTGGCATTGGGCGCACAAGTCTTGGCGCGGCCAGACATGCTGCCGACCGTCACTTACACCTCCCCGGGCTTTGCTCATATCGGCATGAACGAAGCCGAGGCGCGCGCCAAATATCGCAACTCCGTGCGCATTTTGCGCTGGCCGTTCTCCGAGAACGATCGTGCGCTTGCCGAGCGCCAGACCGAGGGCTTCGCCAAGATCATGGCCGGTCCCTCTGGGCGCATCCTGGGCGCCACCATCGTCGGCGAGCAGGCGTGCGAACTGATCCAAATGTGGTGCCTGGCCGTATCTTCGGGACTTACGGTGGGCGCAGTCGCCGAATCCATCGCGCCTTATCCGAGTTTCTCGGAAACCAGCCTCAGAGCCGCACAGGGCTATACACTGGAACGTCCACCGGCTCCCGGCCTGGGTGCATCGTTGCGCCTGCTTCCGGGGCGCAGCTGATCACCGCATAAGGAGAGCCTCAAACTTGACCGGCGTCAGCAACGGACCTCGGCGCGGCCTGGGATTGTCAGCCAAGCTGCTGTTGCTCACGGTCGGCTTCGTGATGCTGGCCGAAGTGCTGATCTTCGTGCCCTCGATCGCCAATTTCCGCTTTACCTGGCTGATGGATCGGCTGCAGGCCGCCCAGATCGCCTCGCTCGCCGCCGAAGCCGCTCCGAACGGCAAACTGCCGGAAATGCTGCGCGAACAGCTGCTTATGGCTGCGCAGGTGCGCGGCATCGCCGTCAAGTTCAAGATCCGCCGTTTGCTGGTGCTGGCCGAAGACATGCCGCCAGCGATCGACGAGGATTTCGATCTCGGCCAGACCAGCGCGCTCGGCAAGATCATGGACGCGGTGATGGTCTTCATGCACTCCGAAGGCCGCACTATCCGCGTTTCGGGCGAGCCGCCCATAAGCAATCAGGCCGTCATCGAGATCGTCATGTCGGAAACGCCGCTGCGCCAGGCCATGGTGCGTTTCGGCCTGTCGATCCTGGGGCTCTCGCTGCTGATCTCGGCGATCACGGCGGGACTGGTCTATTTCGCGCTGAACTGGCTGCTGGTGCGCCCGATGCGGCGTCTGACGGAGAACGTGATCGAATTTGCGGGCAGTCCCGAGGACGGGCGGCGCATCATCACGCCCTCGAACCGGGGGGACGAGCTCGGGCGCGCCGAACATGCGCTTGCCAGCATGCAGACCGAACTTCGCGACATGCTGCAGCAGAAATCGCACTTGGCCGCGCTTGGCTTGGCGGTCGCCAAGATCAGCCACGATCTACGCAACACGCTGGCCAGCGCACAACTGATTTCCGATCGCATCGGCATGGTCAAGGATCCGACGGTGGAACGGGCAACGCCGAAGCTGATCAGCTCGCTGGATCGCGCTATCCGGCTTTGTCAGGACACGCTGCAATATGGCCGCACGCGCGAACCGGTGCCGCAACGCCAGCGGCTGGCCGTGCGTCCGCTGGCCGAAGAGGTGGGCGACAGCTTGGGCCTGCCGCGCGCCGACGGCCCCGCCTTCAAGGTTGCGATCCCGCACGATCTGGTCGCAGACGCCGATCAGGATCAATTATTCCGCATTCTGAGCAACCTCTGCCGCAATGCACTGCAGGCACTGGAAACGCAAAGACCGCAGGGCAATGGCGCGATCCATGTCAACGGCTATCGCAACGGTTCGGGCACCATCATTGAGGTCGGCGATACCGGGCCTGGCATCCCTAAGCGCGCCCTCGCCAATCTGTTCGTGCCGTTTGAGGGTGGCGCGCGCATCGGTGGCTCGGGGCTGGGTCTGGCGATCGTGCACGAGCTGGTGCGCGCGCATGGCGGCAGCGTGGAACTCGCCCGCACCGGCCCCGAGGGCTCGACGTTCCGGATCGTCATTCCCGACGGGGACGCGCGCTGAGGAAGCCAGCAACAAAAATGGCCGGGATCGCTCCCAGCCATTTCCGATTGTAGTTTGAGTTCGTTCGCTCAGTGCACCGTGGCGATCGCCAGTTCGCCCTCGTTGGCCTGCGCCATGGCGGCTTGGCGGCTGTCGGTCAGCGCCAGCGGCGTGCCGTCGGCCGCGTTAAGCGAGAACAGCTCGATGCCCTTCGGGATGCCCTTAATCGCGGGGTAGATTTTGCCGGCTTCCTTGGCTGTCATCTGCCGGATGTACGCCACCTCGCCATCGCCCAGCCGCGCCAGTTCCACTGGGCTCAACGTCGCCCGCTTGTCGCCTGTCGTCTTTGCCGTCTTATTCATCGCACACCTCCTGGGTGTTGCCCGCGCCAATCACTGGAACGGTATCATGACTACGCTCGCCTGAATGGCACCTGAAAACCACGATGGCTAATTTTCATCGCGCATCGCGCTGTTCGCAAACGTCTATCTCAATCTAGCCCGGCTCGCGGATCTCGATTTTGCGGGCAATGCGCTCAGGCTCGGGCCGCACCAAATCGATGCTCAACAGTCCGTTGTCGAGCGCCGCCGACTTCACTTCGATGCCGTCGGCTAGCACAAAGGTGCGTTGGAATTGCCGCGCCGCAATGCCGCGGTGCAGATAGGTCCGGCTCTTGTCGTCGTCCTGGCGGCCGCGAATGGTGAGTTGGCTGTCCTCGACCGCGATGTCAAGCTGCTCGCGGGTGAACCCGGCTACCGCCAGCGTAATGCGCAGAATCTCGCCTTTCGGCTGGGCCGCGCCGTTCGGGGCGGCCGCGATGCGCTCGATATTGTAGGGCGGATAGCTATCGCCAGGGCTCTTGGCCAAGCGGTCGAGCAACCGCTCGATATCATCGAAGCCCAGCAGGAGCGGGCTGTTCAATTGCGTAACGCGCGACATATCTGCCCTGTCCTTACAAGCGACGGGATCGGTTCGGGCCCTTTTCGGCACCCACCGCCGCGTCTCCCGGGATCGGGCAGGCGAAGCGGTTGTTCGGTTGGGTAAGATATGGGACGGTCGGGGCAGGATTTAAGCGCCCCTTGGAATAGCTCTAAATTCGGATGATTCGCCCGCCGGCCGCCGTGGCGTCGGCCTCGTCGTGCGTGACCAGCAATCCAGGCAGTTTGCGCGCCTTCAGGCGGGCAAAGACGAGCGTCCGGATCTCGTCCTTCAGGTATGAATCGAGCTTGGAAAAGGGCTCGTCCAGCAGCACCGCGCAAGGTTCGGACAGGAGCAACCGCATCAGTGCGATGCGAGCTTTCTGGCCACCAGAGAGAGTGGCAGGGTCGCGCGCGCCAAAACCTTCGAGGCCAACTTCAATCAGCGCCGCCTGGGCGCGAGCGTTGCGGTCAGCTGCGGCAGCCGGGACTCCGAATTTCAGATTGCCGAGCACCGAGAGATGCGGAAACAACATCGGATCCTGGAACAACAGGCCGATCCGGCGCTGCTCGGCGGGCAGGTCGGTGACGTCCATGCCGTCGAGGATCACGCGGCCTTCGGCGCGGAAATCGCGGTCGAGGAAACCGGCGATATAGGCCAGCAGAGTAGATTTTCCCGAGCCGGACGGACCCATGACCGTGAGTACCTCGCCGGGGGCGATAGCGGCATCCAGGCTGAACAGCGCCGTGCCGTTCAGCGCCAGCCGTATGCCTTGCAGTGTCAGTCCCTTGATCATCGCGGCCCGAGCATAGCGCGCCGGTTGCGCCAGACCAGCCGGGGAATTGCGATGGCGAGCGCAAAGGCGAGCGCGGGGAGCAGTGTCTGGGTGAGCGCCCAGACACCGATGACGCGATTGTTGCCGCCGGACGCAAGGGCCACCGCCTCGGTGGTGAGCGTGGCCACTCTCCCTGCGCCGAGTAGCTGCGTGACGAGATACTGGCCGACACTGACCGAGAAGCCGACGGCCAGCGCGGTCAGGCACGGCGCGAGCAGCATGGGCAGGCGAACGGATAGGAAGGCGCGGGTCTCGTTCGCGCCCAGCGTGCGGGCGATGCGGTTCCAGCGCGGATCGAGGCGGCGGTACGGTTCGGACAGCGACAGGTAGATATAGGGGAGCACAAAGACAACGTGGCCGAGTGCGACCGGAATTGGCCCCGGCGACAGCTGTGCGGCCTGAGCGCCTACGGTGAGCCCGAACAGGAAAGCCACTGGCGGGACGACCAGCGGCAGATAGAGCAATCGCATGGCCCAGACGCCCGCGGGGCGGCCCGAGCGCAGTTCGTGCTCGAGCGCGGCAATCACGATGGCGAAGGATAGCGCTGTCGAAATGGCGCCAATGGCGAGCGTCTCGGCCAGCGGCCCTGAGAGGGTGCCGAGCGCGCGTGTCCAGTTGTCCGAGGTGAGGGCCGGGGGAGCGAGCGCGGGATAGCGCCAACTGACGGCGAAGGACCAAGCGGTGAGGCAGACCATGCCGAACACGGCGGAGGCGGCGACGAGAGACATGCCAAGCCCGCCGAGGATCGCCACAGGCCGTTCGCCGGTCTGGCGCGCGCCGGCCTCCAGCCAGGATGAGGCGAGCTGCGCCACCAGCCGCTCTGCCAGCAACCAGAGGCCAAGCGCTGCCAAGGTCACGCCCACCTGCAGCACTGCGCCGGCCGATGCCATGAAACGCGCCGTAAGGTCGGGATCGTTCAGCCAGCGCAGCACTGCAACACTAAGCGGCGGCGGATTGGTCGGCCCCAGGATGATCGCAACGTCGACGACCGAGGACGAGTAGGCGATGACGGCTAACAGCGGCAGGCGGATCAGGGGGTAGAGTGCGGGCGCAACGGTTTTCAGCCAGGCCGTGACGGGGCCGTAGCCGAGCGTGCGGGCGACCATGAGGCGGGTCGGGGCATCGATCTGACCGAGGCTGGCCAGCGCCATCAGCAGCAGGAACGGCACCTCTTTGACGATCAGGCCGGCCATCATGGCCAGGCCCCAGGTGTCGTGGACAATCAGCAGGTCCGGCGGGCGATCGGTGCCCAGGCCGATGGCAGCCAGGCTGCGGAAGATGAGGCCGGAGGGGGCGATGAGGAAGGACAACCCGAGCGCAGTGGCGGCATGCGGCACGGCCAGCAGCGGCGAAACCAGACGGCGCATGGCGGCGAACAGCTGGGTATCGTGGAAGGCGGCCAGGAACAGCCCGGTGATGGCGAGGCTGACCGCTCCGGTGATCAGTCCCGAGGCGAGGCTGAGGCCAGCGCTGCGCCAAAGGCCGGGGGCGTTGAGCAATTGTCGCCAGGGCTCGAGGGAGAGTGCGTGGCCGCCAAGGGCGGGGAGGTACCCGAAAGCGGGCAGCAGGATGAACAGCAGGCCAACGATCACGGGGCCGGCGAGGACGGCGAAGGCGAGCGCGGGGATGATAGAACGGGCGCCGGATGGGGACATGATGTTCAGCTTCGGCCGTCCACAGAGACTGTGGCCACTACCGAGCCCAGCGGCCGCAGCTGGACTACGTGTCCCCAGTCTGCAGGCCGAGCCGCCAAAACTGGGGACATCAAGCTAACATTCGGCATGGCGACCATGGGCCAATTCGGCCGATGTGCCCTGCCGAATGTAAACATCATGTCCCCGATCACCTACTTCGCCCCGTAGCGCTTGGCCCATTCGGCCGCAATGGCCGTCATCCACGAGGGATGCGGTTCGGGCACGGGTGCGCCCAGCTCTGCCGGCTTGAGAGTGGCGATGCCCAGCTCCAGCGCATCGAAGCGGGCCTTGTCCGCGGCCGGCAAGCTGCCCACGGCAAGCACGGTCGGATCGCCCCACACTTTCGGGTCGGCTTTGCGGGCCTGGGCTTCGGGCGAGAGCAGGAAGTTTGCGAACACCATCGCGCCGGCCTTGGCCTTGGCGTTGAACGGTATGGCCACGAAATGCACGTTGCCGATAGTGCCCTTGTCGAGCACGAAGGTCCGCACCGACTTCGGCAGATCGCCCTTGGCGATGGCCGACGAGGCATCCGACGGATTGAACGCAAAGCTGATGCCAATCTCGTTGTCGCCGAGCAGCTTGCGCATATCGGGATAGTTGGCCGGGAATGTATCACCTTGGTGCCAGAGCACGGGATGCAGCTCGTCGAGATAGGCCCAGAGCGGCGCCGTCACTTTGGCGAAATCCGCTTTGTCGGCGGGGCCGTTCAGCGCCGCTTTGTCGGCCACCAGCTCCAGCAGCGCCTGCTTCAGGAAGGTCGTGCCGGTGAAATCGGGCGGCAGCGGATAGGTGAAGCGGCCGGGATTGGCTTTGGCCCAGGTGAGCAGCGCCGGGATCGATTTCGGCACGTCCTTGGTCTTCTCGGTGTCATAGGCGAACACCAGCTGCGCCTTGCCCCAGGGCAGTTCCTGTCCCTCGACCGGCACAGTGAAATCATTGCGCACGCCGGGGTTGTTGCCCGCGTCCGCGCCGACAAAACTCGGCACGCCCTCGGCCCAGGCATTGCCCAATAGGAGACCCTTGCTCTTCATCGAGGCAAAGTTGGCGCCGTTGATCCAGATCAGGTCGACAGAGCCGCCTTCATTCGTGCCGGCAGTCTTCTCGGCCAGCACGCGGTTCACAGCATCGGCGGTATCGCTGAGCTTGACGTGGCTGACCTTCACGCCAAAGCGCTTTTGAACCTCGGCCCCCGCCCAGGCGATATAATCATTGATCTGTGTATCCCCGCCCCAGGCGTTGAAATAGACGGTCTGGCCCTTGGCTTCGGCCGTGACGGCATCCCAGGACTTGGGGTCGGGATCGGCGGCCAGCGCGGGCGCAGTCAAACCGAGCAGAGTAAGCGCGCCTGCGAGGGCGAGCATGGGAAGGCGCATGAAGTGGAAATCCTTTCGTCAGACGCGGTGGCGGCGGTCGTAGACGATGCCGGCGCACCTGACGCGCATGAGCACCGAAAGTCATCGCGCTGGCAAGGGCGCAGGCGGTGAATTCTCTGTGAGCGAAGTGTGTGCTAGGGGCTTTGCATCAATCCGAGGAGCCCACCGATGCCTGCCTCCAACTTGGTCTTCCCCGCCACCCCGTTGGTCACTCTCCCCATCGAGGGCACGACCCAGCGCGTCCCCGTGCACCGCATCTATTGCGTCGGCCGCAACTACG
Source organism: uncultured Alphaproteobacteria bacterium (assembly GCA_963732765.1). Classification (GTDB taxonomy): domain Bacteria; phylum Pseudomonadota; class Alphaproteobacteria; order Rhizobiales; family Hyphomicrobiaceae; genus JANYHF01. Next base: position 571,378 of record CAVTAS010000003.1, read on the forward strand.
CCGAGCACACGCGCGAGATGGGTTTCGATCCGGATCGCGAGCCGCCGTTCTTCTTCCAGAAAAACCCGGATGCGCTGATCGAGTGCGGTTGCCGGAACGGAGGCGGTGTTCCCGTATCCAGCGCGAGCGCAGAACGTACACCACGAGATTGAGCTGGTGGCAGTGCTGGGATCGGGCGGGCGCGACATCCCCGTCGAGCGGGCGCTGGAGCATGTGTTCGGTTACGCGGTCGGTCTCGACATGACGCGGCGCGATCTGCAGGGCGTGGCCAAGAAAATGGGCCGCCCGTGGGAAGTTGGCAAGGCGTTCGACCACTCGGCGCCGTGTTCGGCGGTGATGCCGGTGGCCAAGATCGGCCACGTGCCGAAGGGGGCGATCTGGCTGGATGTGAATGGGGTGCGGAAGCAGGCGAGTGATGTCGCGGAGATGATCTGGAAGCTGCCGGAGGTTATTTCCACGTTATCGACGCTGTGGGAGCTGAAGGCCGGCGATGTGGTGTTCACGGGCACGCCAGAGGGTGTTGGCGCGGTGGTCAAGGGCGATGTGATGGAGGGCGGGGTTGAGGGGGTTGGGCGGGTGCGGGTGCGGGTGGGGTAGGTTTCGACATTAGAGATTTTAGCCATGGACCCTCCACACATGTTCGGCCTCCCCCTCCCCGAGCTCATCGCCCTTGCGCTCGCGCTTGCCGCTGTCGGCTGCGTTTCCGGCTTTCTCGCCGGGCTGCTCGGCATCGGCGGCGGCATTGTCGTGGTGCCGGCGTTGTACTTCGTCCTCTCGGCTTTCGGCATCGCGCGCGAGGTACAGCCGCATGTGGCTGTCGCGACCTCGCTCGCCACCATAATCCCGACCTCGATCCTCTCCATGCGGACGCATTACGCCAAGGGGGCCGTCGATACTGACCTCCTCAAGCACTGGGCGGTCTGGATCGCGCTGGGCGTGCTGGCCGGCATCGTCATCGCCGCCTCGGTGAAGGGGGCGGTGCTGACGGCGATCTTCGGCATCGTCGCAGCCGTGGTCGCGGCGCACATGGCGCTGACGCCGGAGGGAACGCATCTCATCGCCGGACTTCCCGGAGCCCCGCTGCTGCAACTCATGGGCATGGGCATTGGCGGTCTCTCGACGCTGATGGGCATCGGCGGCGGCACGCTCAGTGTCCCGGTCCTCTCGCTCTGCAACTACCCGACGCGCCGCGCCGTAGGCACCGCTTCCGTCATCGGCCTCATAATCGCTCTCCCCGGCACTCTCGGGTTCATCTGGAGCGGCTGGAGCGCCACCGGCCTGCCGCCGCTGTCGCTGGGCTACGTCTGGCTGATCGGTTTTGCGCTGATCGTGCCCTCCAGCATCCTGTTTGCTCCCTACGGCGCACGCACGGCACACACCATCAATGTGTTCTGGCTGCGCAAGGCTTTCGCGCTGTTCCTGGGGCTGACGGCGCTGAAGATGCTGTCAGCGCTGCTTTGAACCTTGCCGCGCCATCGCTCAGCGCCTATGCAATCGCTAGCAATTCCACTCCCAAGGACGATCCCATGAAACTGCTCCGCTACGGCCCGGCCGGCCACGAGAAGCCTGGTATGCTCGATGCTGCGGGCGCCATCCGCGATCTCTCGGGCATCATCGGCGATGTCGCCGGCGCACACATTGCGCCCGCGGGCCTCGACAGGCTGCGCGCACTCGACGCCAAATCGCTGCCGCTTGTATCCGGCAATCCGCGTCTAGGTCCCTGTGTGGGGCACACCGGCAAATTCATCTGCATCGGCCTCAATTATTCCGATCACGCGGCCGAAACCGGAGCGACGGTGCCGCCAGAGCCGATCATCTTCATGAAGGCCACCTCAGCCATCTGCGGGCCGAACGACGATACCGAGATCCCGCGTGGCTCCAGCGCCACCGACTGGGAGGTCGAGTTGGGCGTGGTCATCGGCAGCACCGCCAAGTATGTCGCCGAGGCCGACGCCATGACGCACGTCGCCGGCTACTGCCTGATCAATGACCTCTCCGAGCGCGATTTCCAGACCAAGCGCCAGGGCCAGTGGACCAAGGGCAAGAGCTGCGACACCTTCGGGCCGATCGGGCCGTGGCTGGTGACCGCCGACGAGGTGCCCGACCCGCAGAACCTGAAGATGTGGTGCGATGTCGACGGCAAGCGCTATCAGAATGGCTCGACCAAGACGATGGTCTACGGCGTGCGGCACCTGGTGAGCTATCTGTCGCAATTCATGTCGCTGCAGGCTGGCGACATTATTTCGACCGGTACGCCGCCGGGCGTGGGCCTGGGTGTGAAACCGACGCCGGTGTATCTGCGCGAAGGGCAGCGCGTGACGCTGGGCATTGAGGGTCTCGGCGAGCAGGCGCATAAGATGGTGCAGGCTTAAACGGGCTGAGGGCCTGACTACTCCTCTCCCCCGCTTCTTCGCGGAGGAGAGGATGTCGGCCCGAAGCGAGCTAGCACGAGGGAAATAGCGACTGGTGAGGGGCAGCCGCTTGCTCCGTACTCGCGGCAAGAGGTTCCGAGCAAGCTCTTGCCCCTCACCGACCGCGTGGCTCTTGCGCTGAAACGCGCTGCGAGGCGCGGTCTCCTCTCCCCCTAAGAAGGAGGAGAGGAGGTCCCAGCCTCAACTTATCGACGGAACAGAATCGATTATGGTAGCCTCAGCCCTTATGAACGTCATGGTCGGCGCAGCCCGCAAGGCCGGCCGCAGTCTGGCGCGCGATTTCGGCGAGGTCGAGCAATTGCAGGTGTCCCTCAAGGGTCCCGGCAATTTCGTCTCGGCCGCCGACCACCGGGCCGAGCAGATCATCTACGACGAACTCTCCAAGGCCCGCGAAGGCTACGGCTTCCTCATGGAAGAGCGCGGCGCGGTCGAGGGGGCGGACAAGACCCACCGTTGGATCGTCGATCCGCTCGATGGCACCACCAACTTCCTGCATGGCATCCCGATCTTCAACATTTCCATCGGCCTGGAGCGCGAGGGGCAGATCGTGGCGGGCGTCGTCTACAACCCTGCCATGGATGAGCTGTATACGGCCGAAAAGGGCAAGGGCGCGTTCATGAACGATCGCCGCCTGCGAGTTTCGGGCCGCAAGAACCTCATTGATTGCGTGTTCTCGACCGGCACGCCGACCATGACCGCGCCAGTGCACGACAAGTTCCTCACCGAAGTGCGCACGGTCATGAACAAGGTCGCCAGCTTCCGCCGCATCGGCTCGGCGGCGCTCGACCTGTGCTGGGTGGCGTCGGGCCGCTTCGATGGCTTCTGGGAGCGCAACCTGCATGCCTGGGATATGGCGGCGGGCCTCTTGATCGTGCGCGAGGCCGGCGGCTTCGTGACGGACATCAATGGCGGCACCGATATGTTCGGCACCAACAGCATCGTGGCCGCCAACGCCCACATGCACAAGCCGCTGCTGGAGCTGGTGTCGGGCAACTGATTGAAGGTATTGAGAACCTCGTAATACCCGCGCAGGCGGGTATCCATGCATGCTGATAGGATACTCAAAAACCGATACGCAATCGCACGCCGCATCAGGAGCTTGCCTGGTGCCGTGGCTGTGCCCTACTCCGGCTTGCATGGACCCCCGCCTTCGCGGGGGTGACGAGAAAGGCGGAGGTGAGACGGTGGGGGACATTGCCTCATCCGCAAAAATGCCGCTATGGCTAGGCACTGCACTCAATGGCGAGATGCACGTAGGCTCGCGCCGAGGTTAACGGGGTTGGGAGTATCGGGGCAAGATGGCCAAGCGTGAAGCGGCACCCGCCGCGAGCCAGACCTACGGTGCGGCCTTCACACGGCCGCAGTTTCCGCTCGTCTTCATGCTGCTGTTCCTGATCCTGATCGGGTTTGTGGTTGCGATCCTGTTTCCCCAGATCGAGAGCGCTTTCAAGAGCAATCCGTTCCTGAATTCGGTGATCATCGGCGCGCTCGCCATCGGCATCATCAACGCCTTCCGCCAAGTGCTGCAGCTCTATCCCGAAATCCGTTACGTCAATTCCTTGCGCATCGCCGATCCTGGGCTCGCCGTTGCGCGCCAGCCGGTGTTGCTGGCGCCGATGGCGAACATGCTCAGGGACAGGCGCGGTGTGCTCTCGCTGACGCCCACCTCCATGCGCTCGATCATCGACAGCGTGGGATCGCGCCTGGACGAGCGCCGCGACACCTCGCGCTATCTGGTCAATCTCCTGATCTTTCTCGGTCTGCTCGGCACCTTTTTCGGCTTGCTGGAAACGCTGCAATCGGTCGGCAAAGTAATCGGCGCGCTGGATATCAATTCCACCGACAGCCTGAACGTGTTCCAGGAGCTCAAGAACGGCCTGCAAGCCCCGCTGATCGGCATGGCGACGGCCTTCTCGGCCTCGCTGTTCGGCCTCTCGGGGTCGCTGCTGCTTGGCTTCCTTGAACTGCAGACCTCCAAAGCGCAGAACCGCTTCTACAACGAATTTGAGGAATGGCTGTCGGCCATCACCGAGCTGACGCCGGGAGCCTCGGCCACAGCCACGACCCCGCAGATGATCGATGCGCTGGGCGATATTCGCCGCTCGCTGGGCGTGATCGATCAGCGCGTGGCCGCCGTGCCGACCGGGACGGGACAGGCCGAAGCCGTGCGCGAGTTGGCCGACGGTATCGAAAAGCTGGTCAAGCAGATGCGCGCCGAACAGACCGTGGTGCGCCAATGGGTGGATGAGCAAGCCCAGCAGCAGCACGATCTGGTGCAGGTGCTGCGCGACCTGTCCGCCCGCTCGCTGCCAAGGAACTAGCCCATGGCCTATGCCCGCGGCCGGCGCTCCGGCCATGCCGACAATTTCTGGCCGGGCTATGTGGACATTCTGTCTACGCTGTTGCTCACGACGATCTTCCTCATGACCCTGTTCATGGTGGCGCAGTTCTTCGTCAGCCAGCAGTCCAGCGGCAAGGACGTGGCGTTGAAGAAGCTGTCGCGACAGCTGGCGGAGATTACCGATCTGCTCGCCCTGACCAAGGGCAAGGAACGGCAAGTGACGGATGAGTTGTCGTCGGTGCAGGCCTCGCTTGCCGCCTCGGCAGGCGAGACCAAGCGGCTGCAGGGTTTGATTACGCTCGAGGGCGAGAAATCCGGCGCGGCCGAGGCCAAGGCAGCCCAACTGAAGACCGATCTCGATAAGCAGATCACGCTCAGTTCGGAGGCGCAGGCGACGGTCGATCTGGTCAATCAGCAACTGCTCGCCCTGCGCCGGCAGATGGCGGCGCTGGAGAGCGCGCTGGCGGCTTCCGAGAGCAAGGACAAGGAAAGCCAGACCAAGATCGCCGATCTCGGCGCGCGTTTGAACGTGGCGCTGGCCAAGAAGGTGCAGGAGCTGTCGGCCTATCGCTCGGAATTCTTCGGCAAGCTGAACACGCTGCTGAAGGGCCGCAAGGACGTGCAGGTGGTGGGTGACCGCTTCGTGTTCCAGGCCGAAGTGCTGTTTCCGTCGGGCTCAGATCAGATGAATGCGGAAGGTCTGACGGCGCTCGATCAGCTGGGGACGGCGCTGCTGGAACTGCAAGGTCAGATCCCGAAAGAGATAAACTGGGTGCTGCGCGTCGACGGCCATACCGACGTGCGGCCCATCAGCGGCAAGTTCCCCGGCAACTGGGAACTCTCAAGCGCCAGAGCTATCGCCGTCGTAAAATTCCTGATCTCGCGCGGCGTACCGGCGGACCGGCTGGTGGCCGCCGGCTTCGGCGAGTTCCAGCCGTTGGACCCATCCAAGAGCCAGGAAGCCTACGACAAGAACCGGCGCATTGAGCTGAAGCTGACGGAGCGGTGAATAGAAGGTGGGCATCGGGCATCGGGCATCAGGCACCATTGATGCCCGATGCCTGATGCCCACCTTCACTTCACCCCCACCGAATTGGCCGCCCGGAAGCAGAAATCCAGATAGCGGAACACGCGCGATCCGACGCCTTGCTGCTCCTCGTCGGCCAAGCCGGCACGCTCGATGAGCTCGACATTCTTGGGCGTGCGTGGGCCGGTCAGCAGCATGGCTTCCACGCTGATGCGCTCGAAGCCGGCCGGGCAGCGACCTTCGCCCACCAGCAGCAGCATGGGTTGCGAGAGTTCGCGCGTAAGCGTGTCGCGGTTGGATTTGGACTCGGCCGCGACCGCGCTAAGCTGGGCCTCAAGGGCTTTCAGCCGGGCCGAAGTTGTCGCAAGTTCGGCCTTCAGCGCTTGTATCTGAACTTCGGGCGGCGGCGCATCGGCAGCGCCTGCGATCGAGGGGAGCGCCAGGATGCAAGCAACCGCCGCGGTCGACACCAAGGTTCTCCGCGTCCGCCATGCTGTCATGATGCGCTCCCGCTATCGGCGGCCTACTTGGAGCAGGCCTTAGTGGTGGTGTGGCATTGCACATAGACGAGGGCATTGGTGTTGCACACGGTCTTGAGCGCGGCCACTGGTTTGGCGTTCTCCTTGTCCATGGCCTGATGGGTGGCTTTGTCGGACATGAACTTGGCGATGTCCTCAGTCACGCCGATGCCCCAGCCGCCAAAGCGACCGCAGGTGCCGGCGCTGGCTGGCGCAGCGATGACGGCCGCGAGCGCGAGGCCCAGGGCAAGTTTGCTGAACATGGTCATGGGTAAGTCTCCGTTCGCTGAAATCGCGGCCAAGACAATAGGTTAGCCCATATTGCTCTGCTTGGCTGCGTCCCGCCGGCAACACTTGTCTCACCCTCTCCGGCGGGAGGAGGCGAGGGCAAGACTTCCCTCTCCCCCGCCACTTGGCGGGGGAGAGGGTGGCGCTTCAGTGCCGGGTGAGGGGCAGCGGCTGGGACAGGCCTTGGCGACACTTGCGTGGTTCATGCGGCGGGCGTCGTGCCACGTGTACGGAGCAAGCGGCTGCCCCTCACCCGCCGCTGTTTCCTCGGCTTACGCATCGGTCGGCACCCTCTCCCCCGCGAAGAGGCGGGGGAGAGGGAAGTGAACTTTTCTTCAAATCTCTCTGAACCTTTTGGCCTGAGGCCACGACACACCTTGCGTACGAAGCAAGCGACCGGAACCGGATCGCACCCCAACAGAGAAACAGAGAGTAATCGCCATGAAGACCTTCGCAACCATCGCTTCCGCACTTGTCCTCGCCCTGACTCTCAGCGCCGCTCCCGCCCATGCCGGCGGCAACAAGCTGAGCCTCGACCAGTTCGGTTTCGGCAACTCCTTCGGCTCGGCTCAGTCCGGCAAATGGAACAAGGCCGCCGGATCGCAGACCGGTTTCTTCAATGACGGCACCATCGTCCAGAAGGGCAAAGGCAACGTCGGCGCGCTTGGCCAGGTCGGCGCCTTCAACCAGGGCAGCATCGACCAGAAGGGCAAGTGGAACCAGGCTGGCATCGGCCAGACCGGTATCGGCAACAAGGGCAAGATTAAGCAGAAGGGCAAGTTCAACGGCGCCGTGATCCTGCAGAACGGCAACGGCAATGGCGCCAACGTCAGCCAGAACGGCGTCGGCAACACGGCCGTCGTGATCCAGGACAACTAAGCCTCAACCCTGAATTGAAAGGCCACGGCAGGGGATGCGCCAGCCGCACCCCTGCCAACGCCACAACCACTGAAACAAGGTAAACATCATGCTGAAGATCGCTTCTCTGATCGCCCTGCCGCTGGCGTTTGTGGCGGCCGGGCTGGGTTCGGGTGCAGCCTCGGCTGCCGCCTCTGCCCCCAAGCCGGTGGTGTGCGAACTGCGCGTCGCCAGCGTTGCAGGCGGGCGCGAGTTGACCGCTGTCGCCAAGGCCGGTGCACCGATCGCCGCCTCCTACCAGATCGATATGAGCGCAGTGACGGCCGGTGGCACGGCCCAGACCAGCCAGGGCGACGACGTCGAACTGGCGGCGGGCGAAACCGTGCTGGCGACCACCGCCATCGGCCCTGGTGGCAAGTTCAACGCCAAGCTGACGGTCACCTACGCGGGCGGCGCCGCCAGCTGCGTGGCCAAGGGCTGAATCGATACAGGAGTGCAAAAAGACCCAAGAGAACCGGCTTTCGAGCCGGTTTTTTGGCATGCGCGGGACCCAGAGCGATTTTATTGGAACTTTCCGCAGCTGACGTTGAACCGAACGCCTCGCCGCCGCGACTGATTGGGCAAGCAAGCTTCTTCAACCCTCCCAATCGCAAGGAAACGCGCCATGAAGACCTCCCTCAAAGCCGCTCTGATCGCTCTCGGCCTTGCCGCCTGCAGCATGACCGCCCTGACCTCCGCCGCCGAAGCCAAGGGCCAGCTCTCCATCGGCATCAATGCCGACAAGGGCACCGACGCCGGCAAAGCGCTGACCATCTTCAACGCTGTGATCGCCAACGCCCCGCTTGGCGGCTCTGGCAACCACGGCAAGATCAAGCAGAAGGGCAAGAAGAACTCGGCCGGCTTGAAGCAGAAGGGCAAGGGCAACAGCACCGGCATCTTCCAGGACTGCAACGGCTGCTCCACTTCGGTGGCCCAGAACGGCAACAACAACTCGCAAAGCGTGCTGCAGTTCGGCAAGGGCGCATCGTCCAACGTATCGCAAACCGGCAACAACCAGGCCGGCACGCAGATCGATATCGGCTTCTAGCCGCGCAACTCGGCGGTGACGCCATGAAGCCACCGCCTTTTTCCCATTAACGTCTTGAAACGAAAAGGATGCCGCCATGAGACTTCTGGTCACGATGGCCGCGATCGCCACGCTGGCGATTGGCGCGGCTGCCACCATCGCTCCGGTCGAGGCTGCTTCGCCCAAGGACCGGTTGGCCGAGATGATGACCAAGCTGCAGGGCCCGCAACACCGCGCTGCGCCGCACAGCACGGAGGCCAAACACTGGGCGATCTTCAACTGGCTGTTCGGCGATGTGTCATCCGAGGCCGACAATGAGGTCATCACAACGATGGCTGATCCTGTCGAGCCGCCGGTGCTCGTAACGCCCATCCCGCCAGCAAAGCTGGACGGCCTGGCCCCAAACCGCATCATCAAGCGCCAGATCGGCAAGGGCCAGAAAATGACGGTGCGCCAGCACGGCGCGGGGAACACGGCCAGGGTGTTCCAAAGCAATTGATGGCACGGACGGGGGCGTCACTTCTCCTCTCCCCCAGTCTTGGTGGAGAAGATGTCGCCCTGAAGCGCGCAAGCGCGAAGGAAATCAGCGACAGGTGAGGGGCAGCCACTTGCTCCGTCCAGGTTGCGAGAAGGCTGGCGCAAGCTCCTGCCCCTCACCGACCGCGTGGCTCTTGCCTCCCAAAGGTCGGCTGCGAGACGCGGTCTCCTCTCCCCCTTTGCGCAAGAAAGAGCGCAAGGGGGGAGAGGAGACCCTGCCGCATCAGAACTACGCTCCCGGCCCGCCGCTCCGCGCCGGGCGGCCGGCTCCCGGTTACGGGTGTCGCCCGGCGCAAACAAAGATGTCGCTTTCCGGCGGGCCGCTGCCGTCTCGGGACTTGTACCGGCCATCATCGCTGCCTAGACAGGCTGTGAGAGATATTGGATTGTCCCGGCCTCCGTGCCCCGACGCCCAGCGATGGAGAGCCCCGTGGCCGACGAAATCAGCAAAACAGCCGAAGAGCCTGCCGGACGGCGCAAGCGCTCTGCCGGTGGCGGTGGGGCCGAAGCGCGCCGGGCGCTGCGCAAGGAGCAAGGGCTGGTGCAGCTGCCCTACATCAGGCGGCAGATCGCGCCCTACAACATCCTCTCGGAGGAAAGCCTCGCCATCCTTGAGGCCAACGCCGATACCATCCTGCAAGAAGTGGGCATCGAGATCCGCGAGGATGACGAGAGCGTCGAAATGTTCCGCAAGGCGGGCGGCACTTGTACGGTGCTCGACACGCCCGACAAGGTCCGCATCCGCTTTCCTAAGGGCCTGCTGCGCTCGATCATCCAGAAAACCGCGCCCAAAGCCTTCATGCAGCACGCGCGCAACCCCGAGCGCACGGTCGAGATCGGCAACAATTCCACCGTGTTCGCGCCGGTCTATGGCCCGCCGTTTGTGCGCGGCCTGGATGGCGAGCGCCGCTACGGCACCATCGCCGACTTCGAGAACCTGGTGCGCTTGGCTTATATGGCCCCATCGCTGCACCATTCCGGCGGCACGGTATGCGAGCCGGTCGACGTGGCCGTCAACAAGCGCCATCTCGACATGGTGGCCGCCCACATCAAGTACTCGGACAAGCCGTTCATGGGCTCGGTGACGCATCCGATGCGCGCCGAGGACAGTGTGGCGATGGCCGAATTGGTGTTCGGCAAGGAGTTCGTCGACAAAAACTGCGTGCTGATCAATCTGATCAACGTCAATTCGCCGATGATCTACGACAACACCATGCTTGGGTCGCTGAAGGTTTACGCCCGCGCCAACCAGGCGACCATCGTGACGCCGTTCATTTTGTCGGGCGCGATGTCGCCGGTGGCCCAGGCCGGTACCCTGACGCAGGTGCTGGCCGAGGTGCTGTGCGGGGCGGCGCTGACGCAGCTGGTCCGTCCCGGCGCGCCCGTGGTGTTCGGCGTGTTCGCCTCATCCATGTCGATGCAGACTGGCGCGCCCACCTTCGGCACACCCGAACCATCACTCGTGATCTACGGTGCGGCGCAATTGGCACGCCGCCTCGGCATCCCGTTCCGTTCGGGCGGGTCGTTGTGCGCGTCAAAGCTGCCGGACGCGCAGGCCGCCTACGAAAGCGCGCAGACGCTGATCCCGACACTGATGGCCGGCACGCATTTCGTACTGCATGCCGCCGGTTGGCTGGAGGGTGGGCTGGTGTCCTCCTTCGACAAGTTCGTCATGGATGTCGATCAGTGCGCCATGATGCAGAGGTTCGCCGCCGGCATCGATATGAGCGAGAATGGCCAGGCTATGGACGCCATCCGCGAAACCCGCAATGCTGGCAAGACGCACTTCCTGGAAAGCGCCCACACCCGCGCCAACTTCGAGAGCGCCTTCTACCGCTCCTTCATCGCCAACAACGACAGCTACGAGCAATGGCTGGCGGAGGGCGAACAGCGCGCCGAGCAGAAGGCCCGCGGCGTCGCCGAGAAGTGGCTGAAGGACTATGAAGCTCCCGCGCTCGATCCCGGGATCAGCGAAGCCATCGGCGAATTTGTGAAGAGAAAGAAGGCGTCGTTCCCCGACGCATTTACATGAAAAGAACCGCAAGTCGAAGGCCCGCCAGGATCGGACGTTGCAAGGATGCAAATCCGCGGGGCTTTCCGGCTTAAGGATTGAGATAGGTTCGAGTGTTGCCCATTGCGGGATGAGGCATCGCATGCTGAGAACGATACTTGTCGCATTTGCACTGCTCCACGCTTTCAATGCCTATGCAGAAGATCTGTGCCCGCCACCAACAGCGCTGCCCGCGCAGGAGGGCACGCGCATGACCGAGGACAATTTCGAGTTGCCCTCGGGGCTCGACGCCACCGAGAAGCTGTCGGCATTCCTGAACAAGGAACATCTGACCTATAGTTTCGAGCAGGTCGTCAACGCCTTCCTGGCCAAGGGTGTGATGCTGCGCCAAGGCGCCGTTATTGCAGCGCAGGCGGTGGATCTGGCCCGCCTGAAGCCGGGCAGTGCAGCCGACATCGCCAAGGCCGAGACGGAGGCCAGGAAAGCGCGCGAGCGCTACTGCACCTTCATGGTCGACGCGGTGGTAGCGGAGTAGCCTGCCATGCGTGCCCGCTATGAACAGGTTGACACGGCGGTCGCCGCAACCGGATTGTCCGTTCGCGGTGGTTTCGATGACATTTCCGGCGCGCGCTGGATCGTCCTTATCGGCAACTACGGGCCGCTGCTGTGGCCCGCCTTCGCCGCCGGCCGCCGCGACGAACCCGATGCGCTGGACGCCTGGACGCGGCGCATGGTCGACCCGATCGCGGCCTCCTTCGGCGCACAGGCCGTCTATCCCAGCGACCGTCCGTATCACCCGTTCCAGCAATGGGCGCAGCGCGCCGAGCCGGTGCATGCCTCGCCGCTCGGTATTCTCATCCATCCGCAGTGGGGCCTCTGGCACGCCTATCGCGCCGCCCTGCTGTTTGCCGATCCGGTCGAGGGCTTGCCCGCGCGCGCCGATGCCGCCAGCCCGTGCGACAGCTGCCGCGACAAGCCCTGCCTGACGGCCTGCCCGGTCGGCGCCTTCGACGGCATGAGTTACGACGTTGCGTCCTGCGGCGCACATCTCCTCGCCCACCGCGATCCGCATTGCGCCGATCTCGGCTGCCGCGCCCGCGATGCTTGCCCGGTAGCGCGCGAGATGCGTTATCCTGAGCCGCAGGTCCGGTTCCATATGGCCGCCTTCGTCCGCTCGCGGCGGGGTTGACCGCTGCATCGGCAACACGAGGCATCCAACGCCATGATCACCGATATCGAGGACTTCTTCACCCTGGGCTGCGGACGCTGCGCGCGCTTTGCCACGCCGGATTGCTCGACGCGGCAATGGTCGCGCGGCTTGAACGATCTGCGCCGCATTTGCCGCGCGGCAGGTCTGGTCGAGACGGTAAAATGGGCGCATCCCTGCTACACGCATGCCGGTGGGAATATCGCCATCATCGGCGCCTTTCGCGGTGATTTTCGCCTGAGCTTCACGAACGCGGGCCTGATGAAGGACCCAAACAGCGTGCTCGAAAAGCAGGGTCCGAACACCCAGAACGCCAACATGATCCGCTTCACGGCCAACACTCAGGTGGCAGAGATGGAGCCGGTCATCCGCGCCTACTTGGCGGAGGCGATGGGCTATGCCGAGGCCGGTATCAAAGCTCCGAAGGAACGGCCCGAGTTCGACTTGCCGGAGGAGTTGATCGAGGCCTTGGATTCAGATCCCGAACTCGCCGAGGCGTTTCACAAACTGACGCCGGGGCGGCAGAGGAGCTACGTGATCAATCTCACCACAGCCAAGGCGGCCGCAACGCGCGTTACCCGCATCGCCCGCTTCCGCGACCATATCCTGGCAGGAAAAGGTGCGACGGAGCGGTGAATCCAGAAGCGGACTGACGAGTCAATTATACTGACTGTTGGCATGTAACGGTCAAGTATAATTAGCCATAATTACTGTCATAGCAGATTTATATTTACAGACGATCCAATTTATACTATCGTCCTGTCACCTTCTTCTACGGGGATGCACTCGAGGGCGTCTCGTGTCGCTGGAAGAGGGGCAGCGACCAGGGCCGGGTGCCGCACACCCAGGGCTTGGCGGCCGCCGTCGCTCTCCTGGGGTGAGATGCCTGGGAGTGGAGCAGCCCACACAAAGTGGCGACGGAGGGATCGGAAAAAACGCTGGCGGGGTGGCCGGATGCCGCCTTTCACTACAAACTTTCGCGGCATCCGGCGACCCCGCACCCCGTTTGGGTTCGAGCCAGGGTTCGGTCAGCGCACAGCCATGTCCATTTTCCGGAGCTTCGCGTGACCGACATCGTCGTTGGCCGGCCGGGCCGCCACCGATCAGGGCAATCTCAGTACCCCAAGCAGCACGGCCGCCGACCCGACTACGGCGAGCGGGAACACCACGGTTTGCAGCGCCGTCAGCCCGCGACGAAGCAGCTTGTGGCCAGGAGCCAACAGCCGGTCATTCAGTACGGTCAGGCCAATCATGGTGCTGACGGCTGCATAAGTCAGCATAAAGACTTTGTCGTACAACGTCGGCACGTCGCTGGCGATGTTTGGCAGCGCCAGGTAGAGCGCGATCGCGGACAGCAGCGCCGTCACCTGGATGCCCATCATGGATTCAAAGCGCTCGGAGCTCAGGAACACCGAGAACCATGTCACCAGGAGAATGAAGGCCAACGGCATCAGCACGCGCAGGTAGAAGTCGACGGCTTGGCGTTTCACCACCCAGGTCTGGTTGAACTTGTAGAAGCTGACGATCTGCTGGCCGCCAGTTGCAGGATCGATGGTCGGGATGAAGTCCTGGTCGGAGCCGACATAGCCTTGCTCAAGGCCGAAGCCGTCAATGACCGGTGCGCTGACCGGCTTGGTCTTAGGGCTCGGCTGGATGAGGAACGGGCGCGCGGTGGACACCGGCTGGAACGACAGCGACAGGCGCTGGCTGTCGAACGGATAGGCGCCCAACTCCGGCGCGAAAGTGAACTTGCCCGATACTTTGTAAACGCGCACGCCGACTGGAAAACTCGACCCCTGAGCACCGTCGTGAATCTCGTGCCACCGCACCAGGCGCTCGGCGCTGGAGGGCGAACGCGCCGCATTTGTGAACTCGATGGTGTCGATGCCAATGGTGGCGTTGGCGCTGCGCAGCGACAGGTAGAACTCGGCCTCGAAGGTGGCGTCGTTGCTGTCGATGCGCATCAGATTGATTGGATCGAGCGACAGATAGACCACGGGTGTGGGCTGCAGCTTATCGCCCAGGCGGTGGTACTGGGTTGGCGCCAGCGCCAGCGTTGTCTGGCCGTGCGCGCGCGTGACGATCAATGTGTCGTCCCCGCTGGCCCGGCTCTTGGTGAACCACCAGTTCTGCCACAGCCCCTGCAGCGTCGAGCGGCCGGTCGACAGATCGGCCAGCCGCTCCGACACTTTGGCGCGCAGCGCGGTCACATCGCTGTCGGGCGTTGCGGTCGAAAGGGCATCGCCGATCAGCGCGATCATGTCGGCATATTGCGCACCGCGCGCGATGGCGCGACGATTGCGATCATCCAGGATCTGTGGCGGGCCCGAGGTTTTCGTCAGCGTGCAGGCGCCATCCGCCCACCCCTTGGCCGCCTTGTTCGGCGTATCCTCGAACATCCACCCCTTGCCGTCGCTACGCCAGATCTGCTGCTGCAGCCGCTCGTTATAGACATCGGGCACGCCGTCGCGGCCGAGTTCAAATACATCCTTGAGCGGATCGATCGGGGCGATCAGATCCAGGATGCGCCGCGCCCGGCCATAGAGCACGAACACCGGCACATCGATGTTTGCGGCCTTGAGCGCCCGGAGCACTTGCGCACCCGGCCCGCTCTGCACCGCCAGGAACAGCATGTCCGGCGTCTTCTGCGCGATGTCGGCAACGGCGGCGGCGAGCGCCTTATCGTCCAGCGTTGCGCCCTGTTGAGCGATCCGATGGTCGGCCACCACTGTCACGGCATCTGGCGCGCGCAACAACCCATCGCCAAGCGCCATGGCGTAATCGTCGCCCAACAGGCCCACAAACGCCGCCTTGGCGATACTGTGGTCGTGGGAAAAGCGCTTGATGACTTGCAGTTCGGTGTCCACCGTCGAGGACATGGAGTAGGCATTTGGCAAGCCGGCAAACAAAGCGTTGAGCGAGATTTCGGACAGCAACGGCACGCTTGCGCTTTGCAGGGCGGCACCATGCTCGCCGAGCGCCGTGCGCGCGCGCGACGAACTGGAAAGGCCGACGATGGCCAGCAGCCGAGGATCGGCCAGCGCCGTTTTCACATTCTCGCTGGTCGTCTCGCCGCTCTCGAAATCGTCGAAGAACTGCAGCGCGATCTTGCGACCTGCCAAGCCGCCAGCTGCATTGATGCGGTTGGCCTCGCGCGCGGTCAGGCTGCGCATGGCCTTGACGACGCCCGGGTCGTAGCAGCGATTCTTGTCCGAGCTGAGCATCACTGCGATCGAGAGCGGCGACGTATCGGCCCCGGCCGCCGGCAGCGCGTAGAGCGAGAGAACAAGCACGACCAGCCAACGGACGCGTCGCAGCATCTCACTCCCCCAAACGCATCGAACCATCGCACTATCGGCGAACGTCAGGCCAACCCGTTATCCCCGCGACGACTTGCGCGTGCGACTTGCACGGACGGCAGCGTCAACCGGCGGAGCGACCATCGGGCCGAGTTCGGCTTCGATCTTGGCGCGATCGGGACGGGCGCCCTTGGTATGCGCATCGAGCGCCTGGCGCATGGCGGCCAGATGACCCGGCGAGGTGCCACAGCAGCCACCGATGATGCGCGCGCCGGAGTCGACGGCCAGCCGCACATAGTCGGCCATCAGTTCGGGGCTGCCGGAGTAGACCACTTCGGTGCCTTTCATGCGCGGCACGCCGCAATTGCCCTTGGCGATGATGACCGCATTCGGATTGGCCTCGGTCATGGAGAGCACCGAGAGCAGCAGGTCCGACGCACCGACGCCGCAGTTGGAGCCATGCGCCACTGGCGGCGGCTCCATGCCCTCGGCGACCGCGCCAAGCAGCTCCGGCGTCAAACCCATCATGGTGCGGCCGGCGGTGTCAAAGCTGCCGGTGAAGGTGTAGGGCAAGTCGGCCTCGATGGCGCCCTGCATGGCAGCCCGCATCTCGTCGGGCGCCGACATGGTTTCGATCCAGGCAACATCCGCGCCGCCTGCCTTCAGGCCTTCGATCTGCTCTTTGAAGCAGGCGACGGCGTCCTCGAACGTGAGCTTGCCCAGCGGCTCGAACAGCTCGCCTGTCGGCCCGACCGAGCCGGCGACAATGACAGCGCGGCCAGCCGCATCGGCGACACCGCGCGCGATCTCGGCGGCGGCCTTATTCAACTCGTGCGTGCGGTCCTGGAAGTTGTGCAGCTTCAAGCGGTGTTTGTTGCAGCCGAATGTATTGGTGAGAATAATGTCGGCGCCAGCCTCCACGAACTGCCGGTGCAGCGAAGCGACGCGCTCCGGTTGGTCGACGTTCCACATTTCCGGCGGATCACCGGCAGTCAGGCCCATCTGGAAGTAGTTGGTGCCCGTCGCACCGTCGGCAAGCAGGACGCCTTTTTCGGCCAGAAGCATGGAGAGTGAGGGCATGCGGAGGCTCCGATGAAAGGGGATGTCGATAAGGATTGCGACGGGTCTAGCACGTAGGCCAGGGCCGGCAAAGCACAAGGCTTGGGATATCTATCGGGTGAGGCAGGGAAAATTGACGCTGCAGGTCAGCCGAGGCTGGCGGAGTTGCCAGAAATCCTCATCGAACCGCTCGTGTAGGAGACTTTGACCGTGATGCCGAGGCTGGAAACAACAGCGTGTTTGCATGGGAGCCGGCAGCATGGCTTGTCAAGCTTGGCGGCAACCGCGGTCGATACCCCGCGCATGACCGATTGTCGCCTAGGTATCATCCCGATGGTCTCAGGGTCGTTGACAGCTCGACAGTCATCAGGCGTAAGGGTAGCGTTTCCAGAGTGCTCAACTGCGCGGCGTTCAGAAGGGCGATGGCTTTTGTCTTTCGTATGATTGGCGCCGCTCCATTAAGCGACCCGGCACATGAATTCCGCAACCATGTATAGTGCAAGTAGTGTCTTTCTCAGCGATCGCGACCTGCAGATTCTGAATTACGTTGCTGACGGATTGACAGATATCGAAATTGGCGAGAAACTGGATCTCAGTTCGAAGACAATCAATCATCGGATTGAAGGATTGAAACGCCAATTGAATGTCAAGACCAGGATGCAAGTTGTGGTGACGGCGCTGCGTAACAAGTGGATATTCTAAGCCTGGAACAGATCCTACGTTTTGTCCCGGGTCCGGCGATACTGCCGCAAAGAGGTGGTGGCCAGATCGACAGGAGCGTTTGGATTTATGGTCATCCGCCAAGGATTGTTTTGTGTTGCGGGAATCGCGTCAAACACAAATCGCATCCAGTTGGACGCAAATCTCGGCTCGTAGTAGCCGGTCCGCGATGGACAGACCAGCAACGTCGCACCAGCCTCCAGCCGGTCGATCAGGGCCGCCGGGGCACCCTCGTGCTGGGCGATTTCGAGCTGCGCCCGCATCCGGTCGGCACTGTAGACATAGGCCATTGTGGTCTTGCCGTTGGCGTCAACAAACATTACCCCAGGCGTTGTGGTCAGGAGATAATGCTCGATGGCCCGAACCTCCTTGGCCACTTGCTCTAGCCAGGCGACAACTCCGGGATCGCGCAAAAAGGCCGCCTCGTCGGTCTGCAGGACTGGACTGATACTGGCGGTCCGTTCGGCAAAATACGCGTGCTGCAAGCGGCGCACTTCGCCTGGGAGTTTCTCGGAGAGGCGAGCGTCTTGTTTAACAAGAAAAAGGTCAATCAGCCCCTCGTTGAAAGCAGAAACGGCGGTTGCATCATCCACTTTCCCCGTCAACAATATCTTCTTCACTGGCAGAGATTTGATGCTGCGAAAGAGATCGATACCTGTCATGGCCGGCATGGCGTAGTCGACAATGACGGCGCTGATGTGAGAAAAACGCGCAAGCTGGCGTGCGATCTGGATGATCGAAGATGTCTCGACGCGGAACAACGTTTCTCCATCTTCGGCCAGTCCATCGGGCGTTGCAGCCAAAGGCGTTCGCGCGGTTGGGTCCGGAGTTGTTTGCGATGCGGCTTGCGCCATCAGGCGCTGGATCGCCGATTTCGGATTGGCCTCGGTCGCGCACAGCATGGCGTCGCCATAGCGATGAGCGAAACTGTCGAGAAACATGGTATCGTCGTCGACGATCAGGCATGTGGTGGGGTGATCGTAGGGGGGCAGAGTTTGCATCGTTTCACAGGCTTCCGCAGTTGCCTTCGGGGCAGGTCCACGATCTGGTCTGACTTACTAGCGGATTTCGATGCAACTAGGCAAGCCGTTCGCATGATGCAGTGAGGCAATCGCAGTAATGTCCAGCACAGCGCGCCCGAAGCGGGCAGCATTAGCGACAAATTTGGTGCGACTGATACAAGCGTTGCAGACGTCCTACACGGAGTTCCATGGACCGGCACCCTTCAAGTTGCCTGCCATAGGCTTGATCGGCGCGATTTCTCATCCGATCTATTACATCGTTTGGACCGATCTGTTTCCACAACCTTATAAATCGCTTGCACTACGCCTGTCAGGCGCCGCGCTCTGCGTTCCCATCGCGCTGCGGTCGCACTGGCCCAATAGGTTGTTGCCTTACTATTTGCGCTATTGCTACGTCGCCCTGATGCTCGCCGGTCCGGCGTTCTTTTCGTTCATGCTGCTGGCCAACGACGTCAACTCGGTCTGGTTGATGTCGACCACCGCCATCCTGCTGTTCACGATGCTGCTCTATGATATTAGAAATGCGATCGTAGTAACGCTCATCGCTTCAGTTCTGGCTGGCCTTACGTTCTGGTTGCAGGGTGGTAGCAGCGCAGCGCTATTGCAGTATCTCCTGCTGCTTCCTGTGTTTGCCTTCATGCTGGCGGCAGTCGCATTCCTGTCCCACAGCCAGAGCCTGATTTCGCAGGACCGACTGCTTGCGGCGCGCGCCTTCGCCGGAAGTGTTGCGCATGAGATGCGCACGCCGTTGCTGGGGATTCGCTTTGACGCCGAAGTGCTGGAGGCGTCGCTGGCGCGCCTCGACGAGGCTGACGCGGCTGTGGGGCGCGAGGCGCGCACATCGGCAGGACTTGCGGTGGCGCGCATCCGCGACCAGATCACTGCCGCCAATCTCGTCATCGACATGCTGCTCATGAACCTGCGCCAGGATGGCTATCGCGGCGACAATCTTGAACGCTGTCAGATCGACGATACGATACGGGCAGCGATCGAAAAGTATCCCTTTGTTGCGGGGCAGCGCGATCTATTGACTGTTCGCATCAACAGCAATTTCGCCTACTTGGGTGTCGAAGTTCTGATGATCCATGTCATCTACAATCTTCTCAAGAATGGCCTCAGAGCGATCGCGGGAATTGGCGACGGGCGGATTGCCATCGAGGCGGACGTCTACCATGGCAAAAATCGCGTGAGAAGTCTCCGACACCGGCAGCGGCATCGACCCGCTCATACTGCCCTTCATTTTCATACCGTTTCAGACTGGCAATCAGGACATGGGCGGATCGGGCGTCGGGCTTTCGTTCTGCCGCGGTGTTATCGAGGGGTTCGGTGGCACTATTACGTGTTCGTCCGGCGTCGGCGTGGAAACGTGCTTCACGATCCTCCTACCACGGACGGATCATGCGGAACAGCGCGTCAGCGAGGCGTCCGCATGATCCCTTGGCGCGGCCAGCTAGGCGGCCAGTCCTTGCGGCTGAACGGCGGTTCGGTTCCTGCGCCGCGTCGACGCCCAGCCAGCCACGCCAACCTCATCGCGAATATCGGCGCAAACGGCCAAAACCTGGTCAAGCTGATGGCGCGAGAGGTTGCAGTTGACTGTGAAGCGGATCAGACAGCGCTTCTCGGGTGTCGCGGGCGGCAGGAACACGGCGCCAAACACGCCACGCTTCTCAAGCGCATCGCGCACCGCGATGGTGGGACGGATCTCGCCCGCTTCGAGCGCAATGATTTGCGACTTGGACGCCGATACATTGTACCCGAGCGCATCAAGGCCATCGACAAGATAGCGATGATTGTCGTGCAAGCGGCTCTGGCGCCAAGGATCGCTGGCGAAGATGTCGAGCGCTGCATTGTAGCCTGCGATCTCGTGCGAGAGCACCTGCGTGCTGAAGATCACTGGCAGCAATTCATAGCGAAGGAACTCGGCGTTGCGGGCCGAGCAAGCGACAAAACCGCCCCGGCTCGAGACAGCCTTGGAGAGGCCGACGCTGCGGAAATGCACGCGATCGGCAAGACCGAGCGCCGACACCAAACCAGCTCCGTTGGGTCCATGCGCGCCGAACGAATGGGTCTCGTCTACCACCAGCACGCAGCCGCGACGCTCCACGACCTCGACCAGATCGCTCAGCGGGGCGATGTTGCCGTCGATGCTATAGACGGCGTCCACCACCACAACGCCGGGTCCCTGTTCCAGGATTTTCCGCTCCAAATGATCGGGATCGTTGTGGCGGAACGGTGTGGGCTTGGCGCCCGCGCTCTTGACGCCCTCCCACAGCGAAAGATGCGCTTTCATGTCGAGGTAGACGGGTGTGTCGGGGCGGCAGATGGCCTGAATCAAGCCAACATTCGCGCAGTAGCCGGAATTTGCCAGCACTGCGGCCTCAGCGCCCATCAATGCGGCGACGCGGCATTCAAAGGCGTTCAGTGCGTCCTGCTCGTGGTGCAGGAAACTGCGCGAAACCGAGTCGCCATGGCCGGCCGCCATCAAGGCGCTCATTTCCGCTGTGATGACGCGGGGGTCGCCCGCCAGGCACAGATAGTCGTTGCTGCGCAGCTTGATGGCGTCGGCACCAGGGGTCAGGCCCTTCATGGGGTGTCGTCCGCCCCAAGATGCCTCCAGCCGGTCGCGATAATAGCACTCGACTCTGTCGTTGAGAAACGCAGGATCTGTGGGAACTCTTTTGTCAGTTGCGGGATGCCGTTGCTCGAACATGGACGCCTGCTTCCTTCCAGGTAGAGAAAGTCGAGCAAGCTTATGTCTAAACTATCGATAGTTGAACGCTGTGTATAACTATAGGGTGATTACCCGTTTTAATACATGATATCGAATCGCTTTCGAGTTATCCATTGACAGCAACCCCAATTGCAGGGGTGGCGATCAGGTGATCGGCAGTCGGTGGCGATCCAGAACATCGGCCAGCGCAATCACGTCGTCTGACGATGTCTCGCCGTGGGTGATGCAGGCCCGCAGCACGCTGCGGCCTTCAAAGTGCGCCGACGATACCCAGGCGCTGCCGGAGCGGACGACACGTTCGGCGATAGCGGAAGGATCGGCCGATCCGGTGGGCGGCTCGAGGCAAATCACTGCCAACTCCGAAGCGTTGGCAATGGTCCAACCGCGGCGGAGCATTTGATCGCGAAGGAGTGCCGCGTTGTCGACTGCGCGATCGATGTGGTCGCCATAACCGCGCCAACCGGCGGCGGCCAGCGACAGAAACAGCCGCAAACCCAGGAATCGCCGCGACCATTGCATCGACGTCATGTAGGGATCGCGGCTCGGCAGCTGCGACGGCATGAAGGTATTGTTGACCTGGAAAGCTTCGGGCAGCGTCGATCCCCGGCGCGTCAGAAACATGCCGCAGCCCATCGTGGTGGCCAGCCATTTGTGCGCATCGATGGTGATGCTGTCTGCCAGTTCCAAGCCGGCGAGTACGGGCCGCAGGCGGTCGCTGGCGATGGCGCCGCCACCCCAGGCCGCGTCGACATGGTACCAGGCCCCATGCGCCCGGGCGACTTCGGAACACGCGTCGAGGGGATCGATCATGCCGGCATTGGTGGTGCCGGCGGTGGCGACGATCATTACTGGAACGTTGTTCGCGGAGCTGTCTGCCGCAACCAGTCTGCGCAGGGCTGCAGCGTCCATCTGTCCGCAGCCGTCGGTTGGAACAATGCGCACACCATTGCGTCCGAGGCCTGCCTCGTGAGCGATCTTGATCCAGGCGAGATGGCAATCAGCAGAAACGTAGAACACCGGCGCTCCAGCAAATGCCCGGGCGCCTTCCGCAGCAAAGCGCGGCTCACGGCTGGTCAGGGCGCAAATCAGAGCTGTGAAGTTGGCCTCGGAGCCGCCACTGGTGAAATGGCCGCTGCTCCCCTCGCCCAGTCCCGCGCGCTTGCCGACGGCGGCGATGACATGGGCCTCGATTGCGACGGCTGCCGGTGATGTTGTCGCGGCGGCCAGTTGCGGATTGAACGCGCCGACGATGCGGTCGGCACACTCGGACGGGAACGTTGGAGCGGGATTGAAGAGACCGAAGTAGCGCGGATGGGTCTTGTGGACGATGCCACCTTCCAACTCCTTGATTACCCAGTTCAAGCTCTCTTCAAGCGCGCGTGGCTCCGAGAAATCGAAGCCGGCAAGCTCGGCGGCGCAGCGTTTCGCCTGGAATTGCGGCTTTACTGGTCCGTGGCGCAGCCGTGCTGCCGCCTCCGCCAGTTTGACCGTCAGCAGATCATCGATGCGCTTGCGCTCTTGGGCAGGCGGAAACAGGCTCGGCGAGGGCAGGGGCATCGCGGCAAGGTCTCCTGGTCACTCAGGCGTGGCTGGCGGGGCGGGCAACATCATGCCTGCTCTCTTCCAGGAAGCTCAGCCAATTGCCATAGATCTGCGTTGCCTGCTCGCCCCAGGTGGTACGTGATGTCCTGACCTTGGTCAGTTGCGAAACCTCGGTCAGGATGGCTGGATCGCGGGTATCGATCGCCCGCTTGGCGAGGTCTCTCAAGCGCGCCTCGGTGGTCGGCTTGAAGACGTTGACGGGAATGCCCGGGTAGTCGTCGCGTTCGCCAGCCAAGAAGCGGCGGACATCGCGTCGATACTCCTTCTGCAGGGCATCGGCCGAGTACTCCGGATGGCCTTGCAGGAACAGGAATTCGGAACCGAACGATTTTGTGAACAGATCCGCGCCTGTCAGCTCGGAACGTGTGAGGATCTGGTAACCCTTGGCGGCCAAGTCGGCTTCACGCACATTTCCCCAGCGTGAATGAGGTGTCCGCAGCGCATCGTCGATACCATCCGTTGCCCAGTGATCCATTGCCCGTTGGCAGGGAAATACACCGGTGAGTTTGGTCGGCCGTCGCTCGCGCCGGATGCCATCCAGATGCTGCACCACGGCATGTGCGGCTAAACACGAGAAGACCGTCGACGCTGTGTGATCTTCGGCCCACTCGATCACGCGCGTGAGGTCCGGCCAGTAGGTCTCTTGCGACAGATCGGGTTGGCGCGGTTCGGTGCCCGTCACGATCAGGCCGTCCAGTCGCGACGTCCAAAGCTGTTCGATATCGCGATAGTGCGCCGAGGCATGGTCTGCCGCTGCGCCCGCGCGCGCAACTGTTGGCATCGAGAACAGATGCAAGCGCCACTGGCGGCGCCCTGCGGCGTTGCCGAGCAGTTCGGCGAACTGCAGTTCGGTCGCCAAAAAGGCCGCATCCGGCATAATGTTGACCAGACCGATTTCGATCGGCGCCTCACCGGCCGATGGAAACAGTACGTGGACGTTGTCACTGACTGACATTGCGCACAGCCCCAAAGTTCAAACCGACGCCGCTAGTGCCTGATCGAGATCGGCGATGATGTCGGCCGAATGCTCGATACCGATGCTGAGCCGGATCGCCTCGGGACGAACGCCCGCCTCCAGCTGCTCGGCCGGCGTCATCTGGCGATGTGTCGTTGACGCGGGATGGCAGGCCAGCGTGCGGGTATCGCCGAGATTGACCAGGCGCTTCACCAGTTTCAGCGCATCGTAAAAGCGCTCACCAGCCGCCATGCCGCCCTTGACCCCAAAGGTCATCAGTGATGGGGCTTTGCCGCCCAGGTACTTCTTGGCCAGCGTGTGGTAGCGATTGTCGGCCAAGCCGACATAATTGACCCAGTCGACATTGGGATGCCTGTTGAGGAACGCGCCGACCTTGGCGGCGTTCTCGACGTGACGTTCCATGCGCAACGCCACGGTCTCAACACCCTGAAGTAGCAGGAATGCACTGAGCGGCGACAGGCACGGCCCCAATGTTCGCACGAAGGTGCTGCGGCAGCGCGCGGCATAGGCGGAGGCTCCGAAATGCTCTGTAAACACTAGGCCATGATAGGATTGGTCCGGTTCGTTCAGCATCGGGAAGCGTTTGGCATGGTCGGTCCATCGGAACTTGCCGCTGTCGACGATGATGCCTCCAAGGGTTGTCCCATGGCCGCCAAGGAATTTGGTCAGGGAATGCATGACGATGTCGGCGCCGAATTCGAACGGACGGATCAGGATCGGCGAGGCGACAGTGTTGTCCACCATCAGTGGTACACCCTCGGCATGGGCGACTTTGGCAAGTCCTTCGATATCGCAGATGTTGCCGGCTGGATTGCCGATGCTTTCGCAAAACACCACGCAGGTACGGTCATCGATTTCGGCCGCGATGTGCTGCGGACTGTCCGAAGCGGCAAAGCGCACCGTGATGCCCAGGCGGGGCAAGATGTGCGCGAACAATGTGTGCGAGGTGCCATAGAGCTGGGGCACCGTGACGATGTTGTCGCCGGGCCGCGACAGGGCGAGTACGGCGGTATGCAGCGCCGCTTGCCCGGATGCAACGGCTACCGCCGCCAAGCCGCCTTCAAGCGCAGCCACCCGCTCTTCCAGAACTGCCGTGGTTGGATTGCTGATGCGGCTGTAGCGATGGCCTTCCACCTCAAGATTGAACAAGGCGGCGCCATGAGCGGCGCTGTCGAATTCGTAGGCTACCGTCTGATAGATCGGCACGGCGACGGCATGGGTGGTCGGGTCACCTGCATAGCCGGTGTGGACAGCGATTGTCTCTTGTCGCATGGGGGGCGAACTCCTCGTACCCTGTCTGCGCCGGCAGGTTTGGGCGGTGCAGCCGGCGGACAGTGTCGCGACAGCGGGATGCGAACAACGTCTATGACCTTATACCGTAAATGGCCAATGTGTCGCGTCAATCGCGCTTCTCTGAAGCAAAAAAATTCAACGAAATCGCGCGTGTTCGTCGCCGTGCTAACGCTGGCCGCGAAGTCGGCGTCGCAATCCCGAGCGAGCTGCTATAGGCCATCACTTGAATCGACCTGTAGCAACAGATGTACGGTCTCATGACTCCGAACGAAGCATGGTTGAAGGCGATCCAGCGCACCTCGGCGCTCTCCCAGCGGCCGACGTTCACGCTTGCCGCGCTGGTGCGCGAGACGGCGGAGCTGACGCCGGACGCATCCGCAATCGCGGCAGCGGACTTCCATTTCACCTATTCGCAGTTGGCCGGTCGCGCCGCCCAATACGCCGCCTGGGCGAGGGCGCAGGGCCTTGGCAAGGGTGATGTGATTGGGCTGTTGATGTCCAGCCGGCCCGACTACGTTGCGATCTGGTTAGGTGTCACTCAGACCGGCGCGACGGTGGCGCTGCTCAATGCCAACCTGACTGGTACTGCGCTGGCACACTGTATCCACGCGGCCGGTGCAACCACAGTGATTGTCGAGGCGGCGCTCGTTGATCGCGTCCCGGCCACCGCAATGAAACTCTGGGCGTTCGGTGATGGGGTCGGGGTGCTGCCGCGCATCGACGATTGGCTCGGGCAAGACGTAGCGGGAATTGAATTTATGCCGCCGGTCGTCACCCTTGACGACCGGGCACTCTATATCTTCACTTCCGGCACCACTGGGCTGCCGAAAGCCGCCAGCGTGAGCCATCACCGCATTATGCAGTGGTCGCAGTGGTTCGCCGCCATGGGCGATCTGACGCCAACCGACCGCACCTACAATTGCCTGCCGCTCTATCACAGCGTCGGCGGCGTGGTGGCCGTGGGCGCGGCGCTGGCCGGGGGCGGTTCCGTGTTTGTACGCGACGGCTTTTCCGCCAGCCGCTTCTGGGGTGAAGTGGTGGCGCATGACTGCACGGTATTCCAGTATATCGGCGAGCTGTGCCGGTATCTCCTGAATTCTCCTGCCGATCCTGATTCTGCGCAGCACCGGCTGAGGCTAGCCGTCGGAAACGGTCTGAAGGGCGACATCTGGCAGCCCTTCAAGGAGCGGTTTGCGATCCCGCAAATCATGGAGTTTTACGCCTCAACCGAGGGCAGTTTCTCGCTCTTCAACTATGAGCAGCAACCCGGCGCCATCGGACGTGTTCCCGGTTTCGTCAGTCAGAGCAAAACCATCGTTTTGGTGCAAGTCGACACCGAGACGGGCGCCCCGTTGCGTGACGAAGCCGGGCGTTGCCTGCGCTGCAGTTCGGATCAGCCAGGCGAAGCTATCAGCAAGCTGACCACGCGAGGGGAGCGCGCCAGCGAGCGCTTCGAAGGTTACGCCGACGCCGCCGCCACCGAGCGCAAAATTCTGCGCGATGTGTTCGAGCCGGGCGACGCCTGGTATCGGAGCGGTGATCTGATGCGCAAGGACGCGAGGGGCTTCTTCTATTTCGTCGACCGGATCGGCGACACCTTCCGCTGGAAGGGCGAGAACGTTTCAGCTGCCGAAGTTACGGACATAGTCCGCAGCTGCCCCGGCGTGGTCGACGCAGACGTCTATGGCGTCGGTGTTCCGGGAACGGACGGCCGGGCGGGCATGGCCGCGCTGATGACAGAGCGCTGGTTTGACCTGAACGCGTTGCGCGGCCATGTCGCCGAGCGCTTGCCTGGATATGCTCGCCCGCTGTTCGTCAGACTGCGCCCCAGCCTGGAGCGCACAGCGACCTTCAAGGCCAACAAGCAGCAGCTGCAACGCGAGGGGTTCGATCCGGCGCTGACGGATGACCCGATCTATGTCGATGTTGGTGGCTACGTGCGGGTCGATGCCGAGGTGATGCGATCTATTGTCGATGGACGCGTCAGGCTCTAGGCCGTGCCGCCGGCATCCACCGTCACGACCGTGCCAGTGATATTGATCGCCCTGTCGCTCAGGAGATAGCTCACCGCATGCGCCACATCCTCGGGGCGAGCCATGCGGCGGAGAGCGCTGCGCTTGCGGATTTGCGCTGCCTGCTTGTCATCGAGACCTTTGGTCAGGTCGGTCTCAATGAAGCCCGGCGCGACGGCGTTGACAGTGATGCCAAGCGGGCCGACTTCGCGGGCCAGCGAGCGCGTGAAACCGTTCAGCGAGGCTTTCGTCGCGCTGTAGACGGACAGCGCTTTGAAGCCGGAGCTGGCCACGATCGACGATATGTTGACGATGCGTCCACCGCCGTCGGCCATCATTGTGCGCATAATGTACTTCGTGAACAGGATCGGCGACAGCGTATTGATCGCGATCAGCCGTTCGATGTCGGCCTCCGGCATGGTGGCCAAGATACCCTCGGTGCCGATGCCGGCGTTGTTCACGAGACCGTGGAAGGATC
This sequence comes from uncultured Alphaproteobacteria bacterium, assembly GCA_963732765.1. GTDB lineage: Bacteria > Pseudomonadota > Alphaproteobacteria > Rhizobiales > Hyphomicrobiaceae > JANYHF01. The sequence continues at coordinate 598,855 of CAVTAS010000003.1, forward strand.
CATAGTCATGGCGCAGCCGTCGCACGAAGCTGGCGATTTGATTGGTCTTTGCCAGATCGAACGGTTCGAAACGGACGCGACCTGGGGGCTGCTGCGCCATCAAAGTCTTCAAGTCGTCGGTTGGCGATCTGGCCACCGCGATCACGCCGTAGCCTTCCTGGGCGAGCGTGCTGGCGATGGCCAAGCCAAGTCCGCGGCTGCCGCCGGTGACCACGATGTTACGCATGGCTTCGCACCAGTTTCCCCGCTGGCGTCAACGCCAGAGCGGCAACGAAACGCAGACTCAATGGCACTTTATGTGCCGCCAGCTCGGCCTGACAGAGCGCCGTGATCTCTGCGCGCAGGGTGTCCAGCTCTTCCGGTGACCTGGTCGAGGCGGGTGCGCCTTTGAGCACTATCTCGGCAGCCACGATTGCACCCATGATCGGATTGGGGCGTGCCTTGACGAGCGAAATCGACACACCAGGGTGGCGGTTGATGACGCCCTCGACCTCTTCGGGGTGAACCTTGGCGCCGCCGACATTGATGATGCCACCCCGCCTGCCGGTGAAGAAGAAACGTCCGTCCCGGAGTTCCACCATGTCGCCGGTATCGACGTAACCCTCGGCGTCTTTCAGCGGTTCGCCAGCCTCGCCGACATAATCGATTGCGGCGCGCGGCGAGCGAATGCGCAAAGATCCGTCGACGACGCGCATGGCGACGGCGGCAGCTTCGTTTCCGACGTAGTCGGCAGGAAATCCTTCCAAGCCGTCTGTCACTTCGAAGGCGACGCCGGCCTCGGTCGAAGCAAAGGCATGCACGATCCTGGCATGCGGAAAGGCAGTCTTCAGTCCGTCCAGCACGACTTTGCTCGCGATCTCGCCGGACAGCCGCACATAGCTTGGCGCGATGGTCCCGATCGATCCGGTCATTAGCGCGCTCCGCCAATGTGATGGAGTTCCGGTTACATGCGTTGCGCCCGCCGCGCCGACACGAGCGAGAAACTCAAGCATCGGTTCGTCGTGATGCGACAGCACCAGCGAATGGCCGCCGAGCACCGCGCGCAGGAAGATCTGCAAGCCGCCGTAGCGCCGGATGTCGTAGAATGTCGACCAGACGATAGTCTCGGGAGTAACCGACGCAGGAAGAATTGCGCCTGTCAGAGTTGCCAGCGTGTGGCGCACGGCCTTGGGCGGGCCAGAGGTGCCGGACGTCAGCAAAACCCAATCTGTCGCCACGTTGGGTTCCAGGTTGCCCGGGTTTGAAACGATGCTGGAAGCGCAGCGCAGGTGCTCGATGGTCTCCAATCCCGGGAGAACCCCATTGGCAAGATCGGTCACGATCAGGTCAACCCCGATACGTTGCGCAATGACGGTCCTATGGGCGCTGCTCAGATCAGGTGGGCACAGCACAATTTGCTTGGCGACGCCGTCCATTGCGAGCAAGGCCAAGCCACTCGCCAGCTGTTCTTTGGCGGCCAACAGCACGGTCCGCCCGGCGACACTGCCGTTCCCGCCATGAATGTTGGAACCACCGATGGCTCCGGCCAAAGCGACTTCGCTTTTTGGATCGTGGAAAGAGCCTAAGGGCGCCCGCTGCAGCCCGGCGAGGGCTCGTCGCAGCGAGGATCGGTCAGCCTGCGCCATGATCGTAAAGCGCCACGAATTCACCAACGGTAGCGGGAAATGACACGGCACTCTCAGCACTGAAGGGATCGATTCCCAAGGTGTCTTCCAAGCGGGCCACGAGAATTGCGAAGCAAAGCAAATCGAAGCCGGTTTTCTCCAGCGGCAGATCGTCGGTCAGCGGAGGCAATTTCTTGTTCTGTTCCAGGGCCACTTTCTCGATGGCGCTAAAGATCTGAGCCTTGACGGACATTAAGCGCATCCTCGTAGAAATCGTTGTTGTCGTGGGCCATAGGCGAGCCTACGCTGAAGCCTCGTCGGCAAGGAACAGCGTTTCACGCACCGTCACTGGCCAGCGTGCCAGATCTGTACCGTGCGTGGCAAAAAGCGCCAACGCCAGACGATCAAGCCCGAAAGCCGCGCAGCCGGTGTGAGCGTGCTCTCCATCGGTGCGATCCAGGTTCCAGGTATGACCGAAATGGTCGCGATGATAGTTGAAGCTCATGCACGCAGTCGGTGCTTCCGGCGAATAGATCGGCACCAGCAGCTCGAATTTCAGCGACTGTGAAACCTAACTCATCGCCATCAGTTGCGCCATGCGTCCGAAGAACGGATCGCTGGCCTTGTCGACCTTGAAAGTCAGGCCGAGGCGCGTGGCCATCTGCTGGCCGAGCGCAAGCCAGCGCTCGCGGAAAGCCAACACCTGCTCGCCCGTGCCGATGCAAACATACTCCCGCATTCGGAAGGACTGCAGCCTGTCGAGCTTAGCTGAAGGTTCGCGACGAAAGCAGTCGCTTGCCACATCGAATTTCAGGCCGTCGTTGGGTACTGGGCCACGCGCTGCCGCCATCGGATAGACCGGGTAGCAGGCAGCCGGCGTCAGCACGAGGTCGCTCACTTTGGCATTATCGACCCAGACATGCTCGTGCCCTGGGGACGCCTCCGTATGTGGATCGCCCGGAGTTCCCGTGGGCATGCAGCAGACGCCGCCAAGAAGTTGCGGAAAATTCTTCACATAACCGGAGGTTTCCAACGTCGTCAGGCTCATCACGGGCGGAAACCGCAGTACTTCGGTACCAGGTTCGCGATGCGACGTTATCAGACGATTAAGTCCTTCAATAACGCGTTCAAACAGCTCAGTGCGGATGTAGACGCCCAGAATACCGGTCTGATGATAGAGAGCCGGTGTGATGGCCTTGATGCGATCTTCCGTTGCGGTGGTCATGCGAGGTCCTAGGTCTTCCGGGCTGCGTCGGTTGAGTTGGGCGATAGTCAAAAAGAGGCTGGTATTTCACTCGTGCGGTCGCGTGATCCAGTCGGGACTTTGACTTAGCAGAAGACTTCCGGCTGTGTTGGCCAGAATCCGATCATTGTTAATCATGATCGAAGACGACAACACGTCGCGCAGCTGCCTGCCCACGCTGAACTCCCCATCGTTGCGGTAGCCGGTCAAACCGGTCGCGCGCAAGGCGCTCATGACCGTCGCAATGGCAAGCTCCGACGCATTCACTTTCAGCAGCGTCAGCTCGGTCTGGACATCCAGCTGCTCGAGCGCATCGCCAGCGATGCGCGCCGCCTCATAGGTGGCGAGCCCGCTCTGGATATTGGCGCGCAGCGATCGCAGAGTGAGATTGCCCTGGGTCAAATGCGCAGCTCCCGGCGGCAGTGCGCCGGAGGACTTACTGGCTGCCATGCGAATGAAGCGGCGCGCACGGTCAAGCGCACTTGCGGCAATGCCAGCCCAGGCGCTGCCCCATACGAGATGGGCGACCGGCATCATCGAGCGGGCGTGGATGACGTGGTAGGGCACCGGAAAAACCTGGGCGGCGTCAATCCGGGCTTTCAGATTGAAGCCAGCGCTCGACGTGCCGCGCATCCCTAGGGTTTCCCAACCCTTTAGTGGCTCCAGCGTGTAGTTGGCCCGCTCCAGCGCTACCAGAACCTGATCCGAAGAGTGGGCGTCGGGGGCCCGGCGCGCCGTCGACAAAATAGCATCGGCCTCGGCGCCATAAGACATGACCGTGGCGCTTCGCGTCAGGCCGAAACCATCGCCATCCGGTTCTAGCGCGCCTGCGCTGTTGCGCACGTCGCCGCCACCCTGTCCCTCGGTTGTCGAGGACGCAATGAGCAGCTGCTGGCTGGCGACCCGTCGCTGGAATTCGAGCAGCCATGCGCCCTCGCCGGAGTGTCCAGTCAGGCAGGCGATCTTGATCTGGTGCATCGCATAGATCATGGCCGTTGCTGAGCAGGCCCGGCCCAACTGGTAACAGATGTTGGTGACTTTGGTCAGGTCAGCGCCTTCGCCGCCGCGACTCTCGGGAATTGCGACGCCAAGCAGACGCTGCTCGCGGGCAGCAGCAAATGCCGCCTTGGGGAACGCTGCCTCGGCGTCAGTTCGATCGGCATGCTCGGCCGCGATAGCCGCCACGGCCTTGGTTCGATCGCTCAGTGTTCGTATTGTTGCCATTGGGCGAACCTTTTGACGCTGTTCACGGATACCGCGCCCATCAAGGCGACCGAATCCGCCCTGGCATGAGTGCAGCTTGTTGAAATTACGTACGAAATACGATCATATGGGATGGAATGTGCTCGGCTCGACTAGTCGTCCGAATTTTCTGATCGGTCAACTGCTTATCTCGACTTTAATCGAAACAGAGCGAATATATTGCGGTGGTCGCTTGTGGCGGGCACGAACGCCTGCGAAAGTTTGCAGCATGGTAGTCGAGGAGCTAGCGATGAGCGACGCACTTGCGGTTTCGCAACTTGAACGCATCACGACAGCGGTTTCAGGACTGCTGCCGCCGCGGTTCAAGAGCCGCCAACTTGCACCCGGGGACGAACTGCGCAAGTCCGGGCTGTCGTCGCTCGATATGGTCAAGCTGGTGCTGAAACTGGAACAGGAGTTCGAGCGGGTCATCCCCGAGCAGGATATCACGCCGCAGAACTTTGCCACGATCTCGGCCATCGACGGCTTGATTTCGGACCTCATTGCCAAGGGTTGAGGAGCCATGTTGCGGCTTGTTCTGGCTAGGTTCGCTCGCGACGTTCGCGCCGCGCGCCAACCGTAGATCGCAAGGAGCCTTGCCCAATGCTCGACTTCCCGATTGTCGATGCCCACGTGCATCTGGTCGACCTGAAGCGCCTTCGATACTCGTGGATGGCCGGCGCCGCAGCCCTGCATCGAGATTGGTCAACGGCCGATTTCACGGCGCGCGCCAAGCCGTACGAGATCGGCGGCTATGTGTTCGTCGAGGTGGATGTCGATGCGCCGCTGCAGATGGCCGAGGCTGCCTGGGTTGAAGAGGTTGCGGCATCGGATGGGCGCTTGAAAGGCTGCGTCGCCTCGTTGCCGCTGGATAAGGGGCCGGCGGCCGTCGAAGCCGACATGGCGCGGTTTGCCGGGTTCGCACATGCGCGCGGCGTGCGCCGCCTGATCCAGGACCATCCCGATCCCGAGTTCATGATCCGCCCAGACTTCGTTGCGGCCGTGAAACTGCTGCCGAAATACAACCTGTCGTTCGATATCTGCATAAAGCACCCGCAGTTCACCAACACAATCGAGCTGGTGCGGCGCTGCCCCGAGGTGTCGTTCGTGCTCGACCACATCGCCAAACCGGGCATTGCCGCGGGACTGATCGACCCGTGGCGGGCGCACCTGCGCGAGCTGGCGGCGCTCCCGAATGTGGTCTGCAAGCTGTCGGGCGTCCTGACCGAGGCCGACCACGTCGGCTGGACCCGCGAGCAGGTCCGCCCCTACATCGATCACACCATCGAGTGTTTCGGCTTCTCGCGCCTGATGTTCGGCGGCGACTGGCCGGTGGTGGAGCTGGCCGGTCACTATGGGCAATGGCTGGCGACGGTCGAATGGGCGGTGGCAGGCAGTTCGCCGGAGGAAAAGCGCGCGTTGTTCCGCGACACAGCGATCAAGGCGTACCGGCTGGCGATGTAGCACCTCAGCCGCTGCTTGACGCCCACGCCCCCCTGCGGCACATCCATATAATGACCGACAATACAACACCCCCTACTGCTGCGCCCATGACCGCCGCTGGCGAAACCACCATGCCGCTGGCGCGCATCCGCAACTTTTCCATCATCGCGCACATCGACCATGGCAAGTCGACGCTGGCCGACCGCCTGATCCAGACCTGCGGGGCGGTGGCCGAGCGCGACATGAAGGAGCAGATGCTGGAACTCGATGGACATCGAGCGCGAGCGCGGCATCACCATCAAGGCCCAGACCGTGCGGCTGGACTACAAGGCCAAGGACGGCCTCATGTACCAACTCAACCTGATGGACACGCCCGGCCACGTCGACTTTGCCTATGAGGTCAGCCGGTCCTTGGCCGCCTGCGAGGGCTCGCTGCTGGTGGTGGACGCCTCGCAAGGTGTGGAAGCGCAGACGCTCGCCAATGTCTATCAGGCGCTCGACAACAAGCACGAAATCGTGCCGATCCTGAACAAGATCGACCTGCCGGCCGCCGAGCCCGAGCGCATCAAGCAGCAGATCGAAGATGTCATCGGCCTCGACGCCTCGGAAGCAGTGATGACGTCGGCCAAGTCCGGCATCGGTATCGATCTGGTGCTGGAGGCGATCGTCAAGCGCCTGCCCGCGCCCAAGGGCAAGCCGGATGCGCCGCTGAAGGCGCTGCTGATCGACAGCTGGTACGACGCCTATCTCGGCGTGATCGTGCTCGTTCGCGTGGTCGATGGCTTCCTGAAGAAAGGCCAGAAAATCAAGCTGATGGCGTCGGACACCATCCACCAGATCGAGCGCGTCGGCATTTTCCGGCCCAAGCAGGAGATGCTGGGTGTGCTAGGCCCCGGAGAGGTCGGGTTCTTCACCGCCGCCATCAAGGAAGTGGCCGACACGCGGATTGGTGACACGGTAACAGATGCCGTCAAGCCGACCGACAAGGCGCTGCCGGGCTTCAAGCCGGTGCAGCCAGTGGTGTTCTGCGGCCTGTTCCCGGTCGATGCGGCCGACTTCGAAGCCCTGCGCGAGGCGGTTGGCAAGTTGCGCCTGAACGACGCCAGCTTCACCTACGAAATGGAAACCTCAGCCGCGCTGGGCTTCGGCTACCGCTGCGGCTTCCTCGGCCTGTTGCATCTCGAGATCATCACCGAGCGCCTCAGCCGGGAATTCAACCTCGACCTGATCACGACGGCCCCGTCGGTCATCTATCATGTGTACCAGCGCAACGGCACCATGACCGAGATGCACAATCCCGCCGACATGCCCGATCCCGGCAGCATCGAGCGCATCGAGGAGCCGTGGATCAAGGCCACCATCCTGGTTCCGGACGAGTATCTTGGCTCGGTTTTGAAGTTGTGCCAGGACCGCCGTGGCCGGCAAATCGATCTCACTTACGCTGGCAGCCGCGCCTTGCTGCAATACGCCCTGCCACTGAACGAAGTGGTGTTCGATTTCTACGACCGCCTGAAGTCGGTGTCGCGCGGCTATGCGTCGTTCGACTACACACAGACCGGCTACGAGGAAGGCGACCTCGTCAAAATGTCGATCCTGGTCAATGCCGAGCCGGTCGATGCGCTCTCTGTCGTGGTCCACAAGGGCCGGGCCGAGCAGCGCGGCCGCGTCATGTGCGAAAAGTTGAAAGACCTGATCCCGCAGCATCTGTTCCAGATCCCGATTCAGGCCGCGCTCGGTGGCAAAGTGATCGCGCGCGAGACCATCAAGGCGCTGCGCAAGGACGTGCTGGCCAAGTGCTATGGCGGCGATATTTCGCGCAAGCGCAAGCTGCTCGACAAGCAGAAGGCGGGTAAGAAGAAGATGCGCCAGTTCGGCAAGGTGGAGATCCCGCAGGAGGCGTTCATCGCGGCGCTGAAGATGGAGGAGAATTAGCTCCATGGAACGGATCGCAAGATTGCATATCGAGAAGCTGCCGGAGGGGGTGTATCTGGCGACGTCGGATGATGTGCCCGGATTGGTTGCGCAAGGGCGTACGATTGCCGAGACCATCGAGATTGCGCGTGATGTGGCGCGGAAACTGCTGGAGGCGCAGGGAAAAATGCCCGGCAGCGCCACCTTGATGCCAACTGAAGACGTGTTCGACTATCCGCTCATCCTGGGTGCCTGATGGGCCAGCTCAGCGGTTTCAGATACCGTGATGTCGTCGGCAAGCTGAAGCGGCTGGGTTTTGAATTTCATCGGCAAGCGGCCGGATCACACGAGATCTGGCACAATTCAGCGACCAATCGGTTCACGACCCTTCCCAATCATCCAGGCGATTTGCCGGAAGGGACCTTGCGGGCGATCTTGAAGCAGGCAGGTGTTGCGACAGATGAGTTTCTGAGCGCATAAGGCCGGCAAGAAGAAGATGCGCCAGTTCGGCAAAGTCGAGATCCCGCAAGAGGCGTTTATTGCGGCGCTGAAGATGGAGGAGAATTGAGCCGGGTGGCTCAATCACACGTAGGCTCGTCGGCGCGGTCCAAATGTGCTAGTCTGTCACCATGGAGCATGATATTCGACGGTATGCTGATGGAGTAGAGTCTGGTTGTTAGCTGAACTCCTAGGCAGGTTGTTTTTGAACCAGACCTTTTCCCTCTTCTATTGTCCAAGTATAAGGCCATTTCGAATGTCCTCCAGATCGATATCGTTGGACTGTGGCGAATAGAATTAGAGTACGGTACAATACAGCAATCATAACATATCTTTTTTCGTCAGAATTATAGCGAGCGAAGAACACCCCTTCAGTATCCCATTTTTGCCCTTGCTTGAGCACAGCGTCTTTTGGAAGCCTCGATATCAGACGTTGAACTTTGTTCAGGTCACGCGTTTGATTGTGAGACCAGTACGAATTGACTATCGAACCAACCGAAACCGCGCGACCAAATTCCTCATAGTAAAGGGCAACTGCAAGGCGCGCGCCCGACCGACAAAGGCTCTCTGAAAGCAAAGGGCTATCGATACGAAATTGCCCAACTCGACGAAGAATGCCGTTCGCCACGACCCATACATTCTCAACCATCAGTTGAGAAATCAATGAAGGAAAGCCACTCTCGACGGCCTTTACTACCCTATCAAAATGTAAGTCGGGATCGTTCATATCTGGGCGCGAAGACGAGCCGCACAATCGACCAGCCAACGCAAGAACTGCGTCGTCTGGACTGGCGTCGCCATTACACGCGATACAGGAAGGGAATTCTAACCCTTTTGGTCGGCGTTGATTTGGAAATAAAGTAATAGGCGGTCGATGATCTGTTGAGGCGGTAGGCACTAGCCCACCGCAAAAGCAACAGAAAGGGTGCTCAGTAATAAGCTTCTGAGTAGCCGATTTGCGGACTCGCTGGCGAGCTTTTGCTTCTCCCATCAACCTACCTTCCCCCTACCCCGCATCATATGCTCTCGCAGCGCCCTATTCACCGCCGTCTGATACTTGTCGCCCTGCCCTTGAGCCACTCCAGCACTTCGGCATCGATGCGCAGCGTCACCTGCTTCTTGATCGGCCGGTAGAACTTGCCCACCACCGCGCCGGACCAATCCGTCACTTCGGGAATATCGGACGTGTCGATCTCCTCGTCCGGCTTGTCGGCCAGACGCTTCAACTCCGCAGTTCTGCGTTCGACCGTTTCCATCGTCTTGCCGTTCCCTTGGCCGTCTGCGGCGACTTCAGAACGCGCCAACCCTCGCGATATGATACAATCCGCTTCTGTGAACGCCAAGGACCGCCCCCTATGGACGCCAAAACCCTAGAAGACGCTCTGCCGCAAATCGAACGGCTGATGGATCAGGCCGTCGACAACGCCGAACCCATCGTCGTCAGCCGCACAGGCAAACCCGCGGTAGTGCTGGTCTCGCTCGATGAGTGGAACCGCCTCCAGGAGATAGCGCTCTTGGCGCGCTCTCCGGTGAATCGGGAGCGGTTGAGCCGGGCCATTCGGGACGCTGAGGCTGGCCGCGCGGTCGAGCAGCCATTTGCTGGAGACTAAAGATCACGTTCCTCCCTGACGCCTGGGAGGACTATCAATTCTTGCTGGAAACGGATCGCAAAGTTCTCAAGCGCGTCAACCCTGGTCATCAAGGATTGCGTGCGCGAGCCATTTGGCGGCATCGGCAAACCGGAGCCGCTGCGATCTGGCCGAGTGATTCTGCAAGACTTTAATGAAAATCATCATTAATGGAACGAACGGTGCACAGGTCGTGGACGCCGTAGCTGCATACAAGAACGATCGTTCTATCGGAGATATGAGATGTACGCATACAATGCGATGGCTCAAAAGACCCCCGTCCGTTCCAAATTTGAAAAGTACCTCGACGCCTCTCGTCAGTGGCGTTGGCGCTTTCGCGCCGAGAACGGAGAGATTGTCGCTTCAGGCGAAGCATACGTGTATGAATGGGACTGTGATCGGGCGATTGCAATCATGCAGAGTTCGGCCGGGGCCACGGTCGTTGATCTAACAACGACCTCTCTGGTCAATCTTGCAGCAGCGCCAAGCGGTCGTCCAAGGGGTCTCTTGGGAGGCGGAAGGTAGTTCTGATTATCGACGAATTTCTCGCCCCCACAACAAAAAACCCCGCTGCCGGCACGTCGTGCGGCAAGCGGGGTCCTCTCATGGCAGTCCCACCCGGCATGAAATGGCCGGGCTGATTTACGCGGTGTCTCGCGACACCCGTTGAGTGCAGATATTCGATTGTCGGCGGTTACGGTCGTTTGCGCAGCTGTCATCTGCCGGCCGTACCGTGGCCTTGCCCTAGCGCAAGGCCGATATGACTATCCGGTGGCGTCATGCTCCCTCCATTGTGGTTGCGGAGAGTGGCGGGATGACCTTGCCGAGCCTTCGATCCCGAGTGCGCCGGGACGACGTCCCAATGGCGAGTTACCCCAAGTGATTTCGGCTCAACGCAAAGATCACGAAGAGAGTGTCCTCCCAAATCCGCATTTCGTCAATACAACAATGAAAGCAGAGGTTTCTTTGTTCACAGCGGGATCGAATCCGGGCTTTGCGGCGACGGAAGATAGCCAACCGGCTCAAGACTGCGATCGTTGCATCGATGGTATTGGTGCTGATCACACCGACGCGTTCGGAGGGCACTTTCGCGCCAGCTGGCGTATGCTGAACTGACCAGCAACCGGGAACCGATCAGATCATGCCAGCAATGCTCCTCGCCCTCGTCGCCCACGATCAGAAAAAGCCTGCGCTCGCGGAATGGGTCGGCAAGCATCTCGCCACGGTCGGCGCGTTCGATATCGTCTGTACAGGTACAACGGGCGCCGTGCTGCTGGAGGCCTATCCGAAGTTGCGCATCACGCGGCTGAAAAGCGGTCCGCTGGGCGGCGATCAGCAGATCGGCTCACTGATTGTTGATGGTGCCATACGCACGCTGATTTTCTTTGTCGATCCGCTCTCGCCCATGCCGCACGATGTGGACGTGAAGGCACTGACGCGGCTGGCCATCCTCTACGACATCCCGCTCGCCATGTCGCCGGCAACGGCCGATCTGGTGATCGCGGGACTGGCGCCAAAAAAACCGCGCAAGGCATGAGGCTCACGCCAAGTAGAATCTGTCCCAGTGGCGAGACCGCGACGCCGGTTATGCCCTTGCGCATGGCGGCCAGCGCATCGGAGAAGTACGCGAAAATGACCGGCGTATCGTCAAGCAGCGTCTTTTGGATCTCACCGGCGGCCTTGCGCTGGCTGTCGAGATCGAGCGCGCCGATGTAACTCGCCACTTGGCTGTCGTAGGCCGGGTTCTTGTAGCGCGCAGCGTTCCAGGCGCCGTCGCTGCGCAGTGGGGCGGTCAGATACGCGTGCGGCGTGCCGTGGTGCGGATAGTCCGTGAGGCCCATGACGCTATCCAGCCAGGGCGATTTGCCGAATACGCCTTCGGCGAAATAGGCTGTTGGAGCGAGCGACTGGATCGTCAGCTTGCATCCGATCGCTGCTGCGTCGCGCTGAATCGCGAGGGCGAAGTCCGGCAGCTCCAGGTAGGTCTGCGATGTGAGTTCGGCAGCACAGCCGCCCTTCAGACCAGCGGCCTCCAACAGCCGCACGGCCTCAGCCAGATCGCGAGTGCGTTGGGAGACAGTTTTGTCGGTCGACGGATAAACCGCAGCGAATGGGCTGTCGTTACCGATGCGGGCATGTCCGGCAAACAAGTCCTGAACCAGCTTGGGGCGGTCCAGCGCCAGCGCCAGCGCGCGGCGCACCCGCAGGTCCTTGAACGGGTCCATGTCGGTGCGCAGATGCAGCTGCGTGTGCGCCGTTGTGGGGATGCCGATGATCTCGATCGCCGAGTTGCCGGCGAGGCCGGGCGCCGAGGCACGCGGAACGCTCGTCAGTACGTCAACTCGGCCGGCCAGCAGAGCCTCGGACTGTGCCTTGGCATCCTCGAAGAACGTTACGTCGACAGCGCCGGGTCCGCCTTTGTCACCCCAATAGGCCGGGTTGCGCACATAGCGCGCGCTGGCGCCAGGAGTGAATTGTTCAAGTTTGTAGGGCCCGGTGGCGATCTGAGCGGTCTCGTAGCCGCCGCTATAATCTGTGGGCAGAATGATAGCGCCAGGCGTGTCGGAGGAAACCAGATAAGGGAACTGGCCGTGCGGCATGTCGAGACGGAATTCGACTGTGTCGTCATCGAGCTTCCGTATGCCTCTCTTCGACAGAATGCCCTCGAATGACGTAAGTGCGTTGGCCTCGCCATCGGGATCGGCCAGCCGCTGGAAGGTCGCCGCCACATCGGCTGCGGTCATCGGGCGGCCGCCGTGAAAAGTAACACCTTTGCGGATCTTGAAGGTCCACACGCTGCCGTCCCCATTGGGTGACCAGCTTTCGGCAAGTCCGGGTCGCAGAGAAAAGTCTGGCCCGTTGATGCACAGGTACTCGCCGCAAAGCGACAGCAGGGCGATGCCCGCGGGATCGGACGCCTTGCCGGGGTCGAGGTTGCCGGTGGGCGTAATCAGTCCGATTTTCATCGTGCCACCGTCTGCTGCGCGCGCCGGCACGGACTGCAACAACGGCAAGAACAGTCCGAGCACGGCGCCATGACGCAGCAGATCGCGCCTGCTGATCCGTCCGGTCGCGAAATCGTCGATCAATGCATTGCCGATCGGGCCGGCGTTTCGGCGTAGATCGGTATGATTGGCGAAAGGTCGGGACATGGCGGTCTTTCCGTCCACCGGCCTGGGTCCATTGCACCAGGGTGTGCATCAGAGCGTTATGGGTATTTGGCCGCTTCGCAAGGAGATTTGAAACGACGAAGGCCTCCCGGGGGAGGCCTTCGCTCGTGTGGTTCGCGATTGAAGCCGAAGAGCCCTAGCGGCCGTAACCGACGCCGTAGAACTTGGGCTTGGGTGCGAAGTTATAGGCGCGCTGCCCGAAGCCGACTACGAACTGGGGTTTGCGATTGTGCTTGGCAAAGAACTTCTTCTTCATGTGATGGCGGTGCTTCAGGTTCGAGAACTTGATGAACTTGGTGTGCTTCACCGGTACCAGGATGACGATCTTGGCCTGCGGCTTGCCGTTCCAGCCACCATAGTTCGCGGCCGAAGCCGGGGCGGCGGTGACGGCAAAGGCGCTGGTCAGGGCCAGGATGGCTGCAGCGGCGATGGTTGAAATGCGGGTCATGTTGTTGTCCTCCGGTTGGATGGGGCGACAGCCCTCGTCCGATGAAGCGACATTGCCATGACGGGCGTGAACCCAGTCTGAGTGTGACGATTATAGTCCGTTCACGCAAACAGCCGCCGACGAAGGACAGTTTCAAACTGCCGAAGCACGGAACAGGATCTCATGATCGCGGGCGAAGTTGGCGAGCATCGGTAGTGTCGCGCCTCCGATGGCTCGGGCGTCGGGGCCGATCGAGCCCTCCAGCACTTGCGCGGGCGTCAGGCCTTGCAGATCGAGCAAGTGCAGCTTGGCCTCGGCCGCCGCGCGCAGGCGGGTGCGGATCGCGGCGGGAAACGCACCGTCGATGACAATAGCCTCGAAGTCGATGATAGACATGGCGGAGGCTGCCAGAATGGCCAGACCGTCAGCGGTGTCGTCCACCCATTGATCGAGTTCGGCGCCGAAGTCCGGCCAATCTTCGGGCGACTTCCAAAGTCCCGAAGGATCCTTGCCGGCGGCGCGCACGCGATTCTCGAGCACATAGAGCGAGGCGTTGCGGATCAACTGCTGGGCGGTGATGCCGCTTGGCTCCAGGCGCGCGATGGGAAGCGAGCCGATTGCGCCAGCGTTGCCCGAGCGTCCTTGCACCACGTTGCCGCCAAGCACCACGCCCCCGCCGATGAAGGAACCGATGAACACGTAGAGGAAGTCACGAAGTGTCTCGTGGCTGCCGAAAAAACATTCCGCTGCACAGGCTGCGGTGCCGTCATTGCACAGCAGCACCGGCCAGGGGCTGACCGCGGCGATTTCTGCTGCGGTATCGAAGTTGCGCCAGGCTTGCATGGCCTGGGCCGGCGCGCCGACTTCGCTCTCCCAGTTCCAGAGTTCGAACGGCGAGGCGATGCCGAGGCCGCATATGCGCGCTTGCGCGGCGCTATCGAGATCCGCAATGAGCGGCGACAGGCCGTCCCGCACGAACCTCATGAGTATGTCTGGCAGCGGATAGCGATGCGTGCTGTGGATGCGCTTGCGGACGCGGCCGAGAAAATCCACCAACACCAGATCAGTGCTGCGCCGTCCGATCTTCAGACCGACCGAATAGGCGGCATCTGGATTGAGCGCATACGGAACAGAGGGTTGGCCGACCTTGCCCCGCTGCAGTTCCTGACGCACCAGCAAGCCATCGGCCTCCAGGCGGTTGACGATCACGGAAACGGTCTGGGCCGATAGGCCGGTGAGCCGCGCCAGTTCAGCCTTGGGCAAGCTCTGGTGGCGACGCGCCAACGACAGCAGCAGGCGCTCGTTGTAGAGGCGCGTCCCGGCTTGGTTGGTGCCACGGCTGAGATCCACGGAACGTGCCGTTGGCGCGCCTGGCGGCGTCGCGTTCGAGCCGGAGGAATCGGAAGCCATAAATGCCCGTCTGGTGATGGCCGCCCGAACTCAGGCGCGCATGGGGCGGCGCGCAAATCATGCCTCGCGAGCAATTCTGACAACGGCTTGCCGCAATTGAGCACATCTGCCAGCATTGACGGCGGAACTATGTCTGTCAACGATAAATCATTCCGATTTAATTATTGACTTTTCCGGGGTGTTCGCGCCAAGAGTACCGCCGATGGCCCGGCTTGCGAATGGGCCCTCAAACGCCAAAGGCTGCCCAGCGAAAAGCAATCCATTGCAGGGTTGATTTCCAGGACTGCCTAACGATCCCAGGGAGGACAAATCTTGAATTTTTCGCGTACCATTCTCGCAACGTCCGCTGCCGCTCTTGCGGTTTCGGTTGTCATGGCTGGCTCGGCATTCGCCGGCACCGCCGCTTGCCTCATCACCAAGAACGACAGCAACCCCTTCTTCGTGAAGATGAAGGAAGGCGCCATCGCCGCCGGTAAGTCGGCTGGCGTGGACGTGCAGGCCTATGCCGGCGTCAAGGACGGCGACGCTGCTCCGCAGATCACCGCCATCGAGAACTGCATGGCCGCTGGCGCCAAGGGCATTCTCATCACCCCGTCGAACGATTCGGTCGGCCCGGTCCTCAAGAAAGCTCGCGCTGCTGGCATTCTCGTGATCTCGCTCGACACGCCACTGGGCGATGCCGATGCGCAGGATATGACCTTCGCCACCGACAACTTCGAGGCTGGCCTCCTGATCGGCAAGTGGGCCAAGGCTCAGCTTGGCGACGCTGCCAAGGATGCCAAGATCGGCATGCTCGACATCAACAAGGACAACATCTCGGTCGACGTTCTGCGCGACACGGGCTTCCTCAAGGGCTTCGGCATCGACGTGCCGGATCTGAAGGTCATGGGTTCCGAGAAGGACCCGCGCGTAATCGGTCATGAGTTCCTCGGGCGCGAACCAGGAAGGCGGCGTGAAGTCCGTCGAGAACCTGCTCGCCAAAGAGCCAAACATGAACGTCGTTTACACCATCAACGAGCCGGCCGCTGAAGGCGCTTTCCAGGCCCTCAAGAAGGCTGGCAAGGAGAAGGGCGTTCTGGTCGTATCGGTCGACGGCGGCTGCCCCGGCATCAAGTCGGTTGCTGACGGCGTGATCGGCGCCACCAGCCAACAGTACCCGCTGCTGATGGCCTCCAAGGGCATCGAGGCGATCGCAGCTTTCGCCAAGGACGGCACCAAGCCGAAGGCTTCGGAAGGCCTGACGTTCTTCAACACCGGCGTCAACCTGGTGACCGACAAGCCCGCCGCTGGCGTGCCCTCGATCGACACCAAGGAAGGCATGGCGAAGTGCTGGGGCTAAGAGCTGGGTCAATTTTAACCTAGCCAGCACTTGAACAATTCGAAGGGCGACTGTTACAGTCGCCCTTCGTATATAAGCATCCGCAAGAGATGTGAGTTCGACGAGTAAACGGGGGAGCGCGGGCACGTGAGCGATCAGGCCGGACCAGTCAAAACCATTTCCGATTTCGAGGCCAAGCTCACTGAGGCCGACAAGACCGTTGCCTCGTTCGAGCGCGACGATCACACCATCGGCCACGTCGTGCGCGGTTTCCTGCGCAATTACCCGACGATCATTCCGACCCTGATTCTTCTGCTGGCCATTCTTGGCTTTGGCCTCATCGCCAACAACTTTCTCAAGCTCAGCACGCTCTCGCTGGTGCTGCAGCAGGTGACCGTCACCGGCATCATCGCGATCGCGCAAACGGTGATCATTCTCACCGCCGGCATCGATCTGTCGGTCGGTGCGATATTGGTCTTGTCCGCAGTCATCATGGGGCGCCTGGCGACCGAGGAGAACGCCTTGGGCGTTATGGTCGCCCAGTCCGGCTTCCAGGTTCCGCTCGCGATTATGATCGGTATCGGCTTCGCGAGTTTCATGGGCTGGATCAACGGCATCCTCGTCACTTACCTCAAGCTGCCACCCTTCATCGTGACGCTCGGCACGCTCAGTATCTTCACATACTTCAAACTCTGGTACTCCAAGTCCGAGACTGTGCGAGCCGATGTGATCGAGAAGAAGGCCTCAAGTCTTCTCTGGTTCGGCAATTCGCTAGGATTCGGAACGGCAACCATTACGTTTGGAGGCATCGCGCTGATCCTGCTGGCCGTGGTGGTATGGTACTTGCTCAACCGCACGGCCTGGGGACGCCATGTCCATGCCATGGGCGACGATCCCGATGCCGCGCTGCTGGCCGGTATCAACACCCGCTGGACACTGGTCTCGGTCTATACCTTCGCCGGCTTCATTTGCGGCCTGGGTGCCTGGATCTCGATCGGCCGGGTCGGCTCGGTTTCGCCGATCGCTTTCGAGACCGTCAACCTCGATAGCATCACCGCGGTGGTGATCGGAGGCACGTCGCTGTTCGGCGGGCGTGGATCGATTATTGGCTCCGTGCTCGGTGCGCTCATCGTCGGTGTGTTCTTCACCGGCCTGTCGCTGGCGCGCTTCGACAGTATTCTGCAGTATCTGGCGGCCGGATGCCTGGTGATTTTCGCCGTCGCACTCGACCAATGGCTCCGGAGGGCTTCGCAGTGAGCGAGATGCAACCCATCCTCAGCGGCCGTGGCCTGCTCAAGCGCTACGGCACCGTCGTGGCCCTCAATGGCGCCGATTTCGATCTCTATCCCAACGAAATCCTGGGCGTCATCGGCGACAACGGCGCGGGCAAAACCACGCTCATCAAAGCGCTCACCGGCGCCGTCACACCCGACCACGGCGAAATCAAGCTGGATGGCAAGGTGGTGCAGTTCCGTGGGCCCCAGGACGCCCGCAATGCCGGCATCGAGACCGTCTACCAGAACCTCGCGCTGTCGCCAGCGCTGTCGATTTCCGACAACATGTTCCTGGGTCGCGAGCGCCTCAAGCCTGGCATCCTGGGCAGCTTGTTCCGGCTGATGGACCGCTCGGGCATGCAGAAGTTCTCGCGCGAAAAGCTGTCCGAGCTTGGCCTGATGACGATCCAGAACATCAACCAGCCGGTGGAAACGCTCTCGGGCGGCCAGCGCCAGGGTGTCGCCGTGGCCCGCGCCGCCGCGTTCGGCTCCAAGGTCGTGATCATGGACGAGCCGACGGCCGCGCTCGGCGTCAAGGAAAGCCGGCGCGTGCTCGATCTCATCAGGGACGTCAAGAAGCGCGGCATGCCGATCATCCTGATCTCCCACAACATGCCGCATGTGTTCGAAGTCTGCGACCGCATTCACATTCATCGTCTTGGCAAGCGCCACGCCGTGGTCGACCCGAAGAAGATCTCGATGTCGGATGCTGTCGCCATCATGACGGGCGCCATGGCCCCGCCGGCAAACGCGGCAGCTTAGGGCGCAAGAGGCCCCCTTCAACTTGGGGCCGTATTGCGCCGCAGGGCTCAACACAACCGCTTACGTGCGCATTGGCCGACTGCAGCGCAATACGGCGCGAAGAAAGTGCGCCTATTGCGCCCTACTGCTCACTCACTTTCCGCTCCGCCTTCTCCAGCCACCTCGGATCAATCTCGATCCCCCAGCCGGGCGCATCCGGAATGGTCGCCTTGCCGTCCTCGATTCGATAGGGATCGCCGAGAAACAGTCCATCTTGCCACGGATAATAATCCGCGCCCTCGATCGAGAACTCGAGATACTTGCCGGCATTCGGGATCGCACCCAGCAAATGCATGGTGCACATTGTCACCATCGACAGGTTGGCGGCGTGTGGCGTCACCGGCAGCCCGGCGCGCTCGGCCATCTTGCAGACATGCAGCGTACGCGTCAGTCCGCCCAGATACATGATGTCCGGTTGAACGACGTCCACGGCCTTCTTGTCGATCATCAGCTGGAAAGACGGGTACTCGCAATCCTGCTCGCCGCCGGTCACGTCGATCTTCAGCGCATCGGCGACTTCGCGCGTCTGCTCGACCTCCCAGTACGGGCACGGCTCCTCGTAGTGCGACACGCCCTCGCTTTCGAGCATCCGGCCAACCTCGATGGCGCGGCGCGGCGCGTAGCACGAGTTGGCATCGACCAGCTTGGCTACCCCGTCGCCAAGCGCCTTGCAGACCAGCGGCACAACCTTTTCCGTCCGCCCCGGCCACTCGTCCTGGTCCCGGCCGCATTCCGCGCCTACCCGGAACTTGAAGGCGTCAAAGCCCTTCTCGTCGCGCAGCCGAAGAAATCGCGCGGCTTCGTCCTCGGGCGTGATGTCCCGTTTCATTGACGACGCGTAGGCGCGCAACTTTCCAGGTTTGCCGCCGATCAGCGACACCACTGGTTTGCCCGCCAGCTTGCCTTTCAAATCCCACAGCGCAGTATCCAGCCCCGTCATCGCGCGGCGAAGATAGGAGCCGGGAAATTTGTGCTCCTTCTCAAAGATGCGCTGCAGCAGATCCTCGAACTCCAGCGCATCCGCCCCCAGGGCGTGGGGCGCAATTTGGCGATGGAAGATCTCACACGTGATGTCCGCTTGATAGGTCGAGACCTGCCCCCAGCCCTGCGCGCCAGTCTCTGTGGTCACCCGTGTGAAGCCGACAAAGCGGTTGGCGAACGTCTCAAGCTTGGCGATTTTCATCGGGCGGGCCTCGGGGCGGATCGGTTTCACGTTGGCTCGACTAGCAGCGTGGCCTAGGGAAAGCCAGCGGGCGCGCCTTGACACCCCCCGCCCCAGCCGCGATTGTCGCGATCAACCTCTACAACTAATGGACGTCG
The DNA here is from genome assembly GCA_963732765.1 of uncultured Alphaproteobacteria bacterium. Lineage (GTDB taxonomy): Bacteria > Pseudomonadota > Alphaproteobacteria > Rhizobiales > Hyphomicrobiaceae > JANYHF01. Next base: position 618,144 of record CAVTAS010000003.1, read on the forward strand.
TCACCGCAGATGCGCACTTACCTCGATTTCGAGAAGCCCGTGGCCGAGCTGGAAAGCAAAGTCGCCGAATTGCGCTCGTTGACCCAGGCCCAGACCAGCGTTTCCATAGCCGACGAGATCGCAAAGCTTGAGCAGAAGGCCCGGACCGCCTTGGGCGACATGTATGGCAAGCTGACGCCGTGGCAGAAGACTGAAGTGGCGCGCCATCCCGAGCGCCCGCACCTGCGCGACTATCTCGAAGAGTTGGCGACCGAATTCACGCCATTGTCAGGCGACCGGCACTTCGCCGAGGACAATGCCATTGTCGGTGGCCCCGGATGGTTCCGTGGCAAGCCCGTACTGTTCATGGGCCATGAGAAGGGCTCGGACACCGAGAGCCGCGTAAAACACAACTTCGGCATGGCGCGCCCCGAGGGTTATCGCAAGGCCATCCGGCTGCTAGAGCTGGCCGACAAGTTCTCGCTGCCAGTTATTACCTTGGTCGATACACCCGGAGCCTATCCCGGTATCGAAGCCGAGGAGCGCGGGCAAGCCGAAGCCATAGCCCGTTCGACCGACGCCTGCCTGGGGCTCGGAGTGCCCTTGATCGCCGTCGTCATCGGCGAGGGGGGATCGGGCGGCGCCGTGGCCATCGCCACCGCCAACAAGGTGCTGATGCTTGAGCATTCCGTGTACTCGGTCGCCTCGCCCGAAGCGGCTGCCTCGATCCTGTGGCGCGATTCCGCAAAGCGCATCGACGCTGCAACAAACATGAAGATCACCGCTCAGGATCTCGAGCGGCTAAAGATCATCGACGGCATCATTGCCGAGCCGCTGGGCGGAGCGCATCGAGACCGCAAGACCATGATCAAGCGCACCGGCGATCGCATCGAGGCCGCGCTGGCCGAATTCGAAGGCATGGATGCCGATGCTATCCGGTCACAGCGGCATGCCAAGTTCATGCAGATTGGACGCGGAATCTGACTTGTTTTTCGGTACGTTAGTTCCAAAGGCTCATGCATGCCTGCAACACTCGCTAACGGATTTCAACAATTGCTGTGTTGCCATGCTGTTGCCCCATTGGCGTGAGCCGGCAAACCGGCTAGGGTGTAGACAATCTATCACCTGTGGGGTCAGCTGCGATGTCGAAGACATTCCGCATTATCGTCGCCGGTTTCGGGCTTGTGGCAGGCGCCGAGTGGGCGGCTGCTGCCGAGCCTGCCGCGCCAGCCCGGCTTATCAATCAGGCCGACGTCATAGGCATATCGGTCAAGCAGTCGCTGATCGCAGCGGCCAAGGCCGGCAATGGTCCGTTCGACGTCGCCACGGCCGAGGCTATCGAACGCGGTTATGAGCAACTCGGCAATCTGCCGATCTGGGTCGATGGCAGTGGATACAATGCCAAGGCGCACCAAATCATCGAAGAGTTGAAGCGTGCGGGCGATTGGGGGCTGACGACCGCCGATTATGCGGTGCCGCCGATCAATCCCGCGACCGTCACCAATGCCAAACTTGCGGATGCTGAACTGGCCCTGACGCGGGCTGCGGTAAAGTATGCGCGCGATGCCCACGTCGGTCGCTTCGACCCTCAGCGCATCAGCGAGTTGATCGATCTGATGTCGACGCCACCCGACCCGGTAGCTGTTCTGACAGGCTTGACTTCCGCCAGTGATCCCGGCGCGTTCCTGACCAGTTTCAACCCGCGCCATCCCGAGTTCGAGCAGCTGCGCCAGAAGTACCTCGCGCTGCGGGGCAATCAGCCCGATTCCGCTCAAGCGCGCATTCCTGAAGGGCCGCGTTTGCGCAAGGGCGATATCAGCGCCGACATTGCACTTATCCGTCAGCGTCTGCGGGTTGCCGTCGCTGCAGGTAGCGATCCGGAAGTCTACGACGACACCTTGCAGTCGGCGGTCAAGGATTTCCAGGATCGTCTGGGCTATCGCGCCGATGGCATGATTACGCCAAGCTTCCGCCGTGCGCTGAATAGCCAACTGAAGTCAGCTCCGCCCAAGACTGCGCAGATCGATAAGATACTGGCGAATATGGAGCGTTGGCGCTGGATGCCCGAGACGCTCGGCGAAAAGCACATCTTTGACAACATCCCCGAGTTCATGACCCGGGTCGTCAGCGACGGCCAGATTGTGCATCAGGCGCGCATCGTGGTTGGTAAGATCGATACGCCCACGCCCGTCTTTTCCAAGAACATGCAGTATGTCGAGTTCCATCCGTATTGGCGGGTGCCGGATTCCATCAAAGTGAAGGAAATCCTGCCCTCGATCGCCCGCAGTGGTAGTGGTGCGCTGGCCCGGCGTGGCTTGAAGATTGGCCTCAACGGCAAAGAGCTCAATCCGTCCACCATCAACTTCGGTAGCAATGACATCCGGGCGTTTGAAGTCTATATGCCGCCAGGCCCCGGCAACGCGCTGGGCGAAGTGAAGTTCATGTTCCCGAACCATTACTCGGTCTACATGCACGACACGCCATCCAAGGAGCTGTTCGCCAACAGTTCACGCGCCTTCAGCCATGGTTGCCTGCGGGTGCAGGACCCGCGCAAGCTGGCCGAAGTCATCATGAGCGAGGCGAATGGTTGGTCGGCCGAAAAGACCAAGGCGCAGTTTGCCGATGGCAACAATCGGCAAGTCTCCCTTGAGCATCAGCTGCCGGTGCACGTGGCCTATTTCACCGTCCGCGTCGGCGCCGATGGTGCGCTCCAGTACGTCGACGATGTGTACGGTCATGACCGCCGCACCATCAACGCCATGGCCGGCCGCTGGGGGCAAGTCAACAAGCAGCTGGCGCCGAAAGAGACCAGCGACACCGACATCATGGCCAGCATCCGCAATGGCAGAAACGGCAATGACTATGTGAAGAAAGTCTACAGCAACGGCGGATCGTTTGCCGATCTGTTTGGCTCAGCCGATATCGGTTCGTCGAAAAAGAAGCGCGGGCGCAACTCCCGTGTTCGCGTGTTGAGCGGCGGCGACAACAGCGGCTTCGTGAAGAACAAGTCGCAGCCCAAGACCTTCTTTGAACTGTTGTTCAACTGATCGTAGACCAGATAGATCCGTAAGCGACGTTGTTAGCGGGGCGGCCATCGGTCGCCCCGTTGCTTTGCGCAGTTGCGCAGACGCCAGATCAGCCGATTGCCGGATCCGCCACCCCGCTGTTGCAACCCAACTCAGTTCGTGCGACAGCTCCGGGCACTCTGACGGGGTGCCTCGAACGCGAGGCTGAGAGACCCATCGGCTGGCCTTCGAGCCGGCATGGTCAACCCGACGAACCTGATCCGGATCATGCCGGCGTAGGGATTTGGAGGAGCGGCCACACTAAGCTGCGCCACCGGTTCCATCGCCAGTCTCGAGGAATCGATGCGCTTTTTGTCGAACCGACGTCTAGCCGTCTTGGCTACGCTGCTGCTGTTGTGCCTTGCCGGCCCGACCAGCGCGTGCGCCGCCGAAACGCTCACCGTCTACACCTACGAAGGCTTCCCAGCCGACTATGGCCCCGGCCCCGCCATCAAGACAGCCTTCGAGGCCAACTGCGGCTGCACGCTCAATTGGGTGACCGCCGGCGATGGTGTCGCGCTACTCAACCGGCTTAGGCTGGAGGGCGCGAACTCCAGCGCCGACGTGGTGCTCGGCCTCGACACCAACCTCACCGCCGAGGCACGGGCGACTGGGCTGTTTGTCCCCCACGGCGTCGCACCCAAGGAACTCAGAATACCCACGCCGTGGACGGACGATCTATTCCTGCCCTTCGATTACGCCCATTTCGCCGTCGTCTACGATCGCACGAAAATCGAGAAACCACCGACCAGCCTTGCCGAACTGATCGATGGACCGACGGATCAGAAGATCATCCTGGAGGACCCGCGCACCTCGACGCCGGGGCTCGGTTTCCTGCTCTGGATGAAGTCGGTCTATGGCGACAAAGCCGCCGGAGCCTGGGGCAAGCTCAAGCGGCGGGTGCTGACGGTCACTCCGGGCTGGACCGAGGCCTATGGTCTCTTCACCAAGGGCGAGGCGCCGATGGTGCTGAGCTATACGACGTCCCCGGCGTATCACCTGGTGGCCGAGAAGGTGGACACCTACCAGGCCGCGCTGTTCAGCGAAGGTCACTACCTGCAGATCGAAGTTGCCGGTCTCACCAAGGCGTCCAAGCACAAGGACTTGGGCAAAGCGTTCCTCGCCTTCATGCTGACGCCGGGATTTCAGGATGCCATCCCCACCGGCAACTGGATGCTGCCCGCCGCCACCATCTCGGCACCGCTCCCCGGAGCGTTCGGCGCGCTGATCAAGCCGGCTAAAACCTTGCTCTATTCGCCCGATGAGGTGGCCAGGAATCGGCGGGCATGGATCGAGGAATGGCAGGAAACCATGAGTAAATAATGAGGACCATGGGAGACTCTGCCGCTGCCATTAGCTTTTTATTGGTAGGGAGTATCGTTGCAGCTGCAATTGTGGCGCTGATGGTCGCGGGGGGCGGATCGGCGTCAGAGTGGCCGTCGCTCAACGAGCCCCTGCTCTGGTCGGCCGTGCGATTTACGCTACTGCAGGCGACGCTCTCGACGCTTCTCAGCATCGTCCTCGCCGTGCCGGTCGCCCGCGCCCTCTCGCGCCGCGCCACGTTCACGGGCCGCCGCGCAATCATCTTTCTACTGACCATTCCGCTGGCGCTGCCCGCGCTGGTCGCCGTGCTCGGCCTCGTCGCGGTGTTCGGGCGGGCGGGATGGCTCGGCGGCATCGCACCCAACATTTACGGCCTCACTGGCATCCTGATCGCCCACGTCTATTTCAACCTGCCGTTCGCCGCGCTGCTGCTGTTGGCGCGCCTGGACGCCATTCCCGGCGAAAGCTGGCGGCTGGCGAGTCAACTCGGATTTCCCGCCAGCGCCGTCTTCCGCCAGATCGAGTGGCCCGCTCTGCGCCAAGCCCTGCCTGGCGTGGCGGCCGTGGTGTTCCTGATCTGCGTCACCAGCTTCACCATCGTGCTGACCCTCGGCGGCGGCCCGGCCGCGACCACGCTGGAAGTCGCGATCTATCAGGCCCTCCGTTTCGATTTCGACCCGCCGCGCGCCGTCGTGCTGGCGCTGTTGCAGATGGCGTTGTGCCTTGCGCTCGTCCTGGCGCTGCGCCAGCTCGGCGGCGGCGCCATGCCAATGCCGGGCCTGGGCCGCGCCGCTCCGCGCCCCGATGTGTCCGGGCGAGCCGGTCTGCTGCTCGACATCAGCGTTATTGGGATGTGTACGCTCTTTATTGGCGCACCCCTCCTCGCCATCGTCCTGGCCGGAGTCTCCCCAGCGCTGCTCACCTTGCTTGCCGACCCCGCACTCTGGCGCGCTACCCTCACCAGCCTTGCCATCGCCACCGCCTCAACCAGCCTTGCCATCGCCGGTGGCTGGAGCCTGGTCGCCGCGGCGCGCGAGGAAGGCCCGGCCGGCCGCTTCGCAAAGCTGGCCATCGATGGCGGGGGTCTGTTGCTGGTCGTGCCACCCTTCGTGATCGGGGCCGGCTGGTTCCTGATGTTGAACCGCTTCGGGCTTGCTTTCACATTGGCGCCACTCGTCATCATGCTGATCAATGCGCTGATGGCGCTGCCCTACGCCGCCCGCATCCTCAGCGCCGCCGATGCAACGCAAACTCGCGACCAGCATCGGTTGTGCGCTAACCTTGGATTGACCGGCTGGTCGCGCTTCCGGCTGATCGATTGGCCAGTGCTCGGCCGCGCCTTCGGCTTCGCGGCCGCCTTGTGCGCTGCGCTGTCGCTGGGCGATCTCGGCATCGCAGCGCTGTTCGGCAGCGAGCGACTGACCACCTTGCCGCTGCTGCTGCAACAGCGCATGGGCAGCTATCGCTCGCATGACGCCGCCAGCCTGGCGCTGCTGCTGGCCGCGCTCTGCCTTGCACTGTTCGCCGCCGCCGATCTGGCGACCAGCCGGAGACGCCGCACATGACCGGCGCCGCCGTCGACCTCAAATCCGTGGCGTTCCGTTATCGCGACGCCGCCGGCGTGTTCGACATGCACTTCGATCTGGCGGTGCCAGCCGGCGCGCTGGTCGCGGTGATCGGCCCATCGGGGGCGGGCAAGTCTTCGCTGCTGTCGCTGATCGCCGGCTTCGACCGCGCTGCCAGCGGCCAGATCCTCATCGGCGGCCGCGACGTCACATCGGACGGCCCGGCCGCGCGGCCCGTCAGCATGCTGTTCCAGGACCACAACCTGTTCGCGCACCTGGATGTGTGGACCAATGTGGCGCTCGGCATTTCGCCCCGGCTGCGGCTCAATGCGGGTGAGACGTCGCAAATCGCCGGCGCGCTCGACCGCGTGGGGATCGCGAGCCTGGCGCGCCGCCTGCCGGGCGAGATATCAGGCGGCGAGCGCCAGCGGGCCGCGCTCGCCCGCGCACTCGTCCGTGAGCGTCCCGTCATGCTGCTGGACGAGCCCTTCGCCGCCCTCGGCCCGGCCCTGCGCAAGGAGATGCTTGGGCTGGTGGCCACGCTGCACCGCGACACCGGCGTGACTATCCTGATGGTGACACACGCCCCCGAAGACGCCCGCGCGATAGCCGACTTGACGGCCTTCCTCGACGCCGGCCGGGTCGTGGCGGTTCGTCCGACGGCGGAGCTGTTGGCTGCGACCGATATTCCGCAGCTGACGGAGTATCTCGGATAGGTGCTTTGGTTTCGCTCTGCAGTCGACGCTTGCGCCTGCCTCTTCGCGGGGGAGAGGGTGCCCCGAAGGGGCGGGTGAGGGGCAGCCGCTTGCTCCGTTCCGGTTGCACCAGGCACGGAGCAAGCTTCTGCCCCTCTCCGACCGCGTGGCTCTTGCGCAAAGGGCGCTGCGAGACGCGGTCTCCTCTCCCCCAACGCGAAAGTGCGTTGGGGGAGAGGGGGGAACCACCGCTGCTCTGCGCCCGGCGGCCGGCTCCCGGTTACGGCGTGTCGCCGGGCGCAAACAAAGAAGAGACGCAGCCGTGCCCAGCTGCGTCCCTTCGATGAGGCCGGTGTGCCCGGTCGCGATTAGCGCGACACGCGCAACTGGCCCAACTTGGCGGCGATGCTGGCGAAGGCGGCAGTCAGGGCCTCGCCATTTTGGGCGGGGTAGAAGTTAGGTTTGCCGCTATCCGGATCGACACTGGCGCAGGCCGTCAACGTCGCTTCGGCGCCCTTGGGCGAGGCGAAACCAACCGTGTAGACCACCACACCTTCGGCCTTGGCGTTGTTGCACAGGCTGATAGCCTGCTGCGACGCCATCGCTCCATTGTTGTAGGCCGTGTTATAGATGCCATCGGTCATCACGATGATCGCCTTGACCAGATTCTTGGTGCCGTAGGGCTTGGGCTGAGCGTCAGCTGGCCAGACGCTGCTCCAGTTCGGGGAGACGAGATACCAGCCCCAAGCGGTGCCCATATGGCCGCCCGTAGGGCCGTCGGCATTGAAGGCATTGACCTTGGCTTTAAGGGCGTTCTTGTCGTCGGTGAGAGGAAGAACAGCTTGGCTCGGGCACGAGTACGGCTTGCCGCCTGAACCTTCGGTGGGATCGATGTCCACCAGCGACGTCTTGCCCGGTTCCAGCTGGTCATTGTTCGGCGTCGGATCGGCGTCGGTCCACTTGTTGCTGCCCTTGCGCTCGACGACGCAGCCATCTTTGCTGGCGCCATGGGAGACGTCGTCTGCGAGCGCGCCGGCATTCACAGCGGCGGCGAACGGCGCGATGCCGATGCGAGTATCGCCTGGTGCGCCGTTGTCGGGCAGCAGGATGTCGAACATGTTGGCGGCGGCAATCTTCAGCTCTGAGATCTTTGACGGGCCGCTCTTGCCATTGGCGGGGTCCTTCATCGAGCCGGTTACGTCCAGCACCAGGCCAAGCTCGACATCGTTGACCGAATAGGTCGCCTGCGACTCCACGTCGATTTCCATGGTGTCGGAGTTGGTGACGGCGGCGAACGTCGTCGGCATCTTGGCCTTGACCGAGATGGTCACCGTCTTGGTGGTGCGGTCGATGTTGACAACTAGCGCATCGTATTTTCCGTTCAAACCGCCGCGGGCCTGCAGGTTGCTGTCGAAGTATTTGGTGGCCAGCACCTTGATTTCGGCGTCGGTGGGATTGCCGGTCATCAGCGCGCGGGTGGCGGCCAGGGTGGCCGAGTCGAGGGCGCCGGCCATGTCGGTCTTGGTCATAACGGCGCGGCCGCCGTCGATGGTGAGGCCGAGCATGATGCAGAAACCGAACAGCAGGAAGGTGAAATAGATGGCAATTGTGCCATCCTGATCCTTGGAGAAGAGGCGATGCAGCGAATTGGGACGGGCCATTGTGAACTCCTGTGGGGCACCAGTGGGAGATGCCGGGAGTGCTGCAAGGACAATGCTAGAGGCGAGGCACGCGCAGGAGGCGACCGGTTGGGGTGGTGAATGAAGGGTTAAGGCGGCGGGAAGACAGCCTTGCGCCGCCCCCCGATCCGCGCTGTAACTCGCCTCGCCAACCGGAGATCAAAACGCCCGTGCCCGATGCGACCAATTCCCCCCCGCTTGCCGGCCTGAAAGTGCTGGAACTCGCGCGCATTCTGGCGGGGCCGTGGGCAGGTCAGCTGTTGGCCGATCTCGGGGCCGATGTGATCAAGGTCGAGCGCACCGGCGCGGGTGACGATACGCGCGCCTGGGGGCCGCCCTATATCGCCGGGGCGGACGGCGAAAAGCTGGACGCGGCCTACTTCCATTCCTGCAACCGGGGCAAGCGCTCCATCGCGGTGGATTTCGAGCAGCCCGAGGGGCAGGAAATCGTGCGCCGGCTGGTGCGCGAGGCCGATGTGCTGATCGAGAACTTCAAGGTCGGCGGGCTGGCCAGATATGGTCTCGACTATGCCAGCCTCGCAGCCGACAACCCCCGTCTCGTCTACTGTTCCATTACCGGCTTCGGCCAGACCGGCCCCTATGCCCATCGCGCGGGCTATGATTTCATGATCCAGGGTATGGGCGGCATCATGGACCTGACCGGCGCCAAGGGTGGGGAGCCGATGAAGATCGGAGTCGCCTTCGCCGATATTTTCACCGGGCTTTATGCCGTCGTCGGTATCCAGGCGGCGCTGGCGGCGCGGGAACGGTCCGGACGCGGGCAGCTGGTCGATATGGCGCTGCTCGACACCCAAGTGGGCGTGCTGGGCAATCAGGCGCTGAACTATCTGGTCTCGGGCAGGGCGCCGACGCGCATGGGCAATGCGCATCCCAACATCGTGCCCTATCAGGTGGTGCCGACCTCGGACAGCCACATCATCATCGCCGCCGGCAACGACCGGCAGTTTACGGACGTGTGCCGGATATTGGGGCTGCCTGAGCTGGCGACCGATGCGAGGTTCGCCACCAACGGCGACCGCGTGCGCAACCGCGATGAGCTGATGCCGCTGCTGCTGACCGAGACCGCGAAGCGGACCAAGGCGGAATTGTTGGCGGCGCTCGAGGCCGCGCATGTACCCGCCGGCCCAATCAACAGCGTGGCTGATGTCTTCGCCGATCCACAGGTGCTGGCGCGCCGTATGCGGCTCGATTTGCCGGCCAGCGATGCAAGCGGCGGAACGGCTCCGTCGGTGCGCACGCCCATCGTACTCTCCGACAGCCCTCTGACTTATGGTCGCGCCGCCCCGCGCCATGGCGAGCATACGTCGCTCGTACTGTCTGAGCTTGGCTATTCGCAGGCCGAGATCGAAGCTTTCGTCAGTAGCGGAGCCATCGAGCGACCGGCCAGGAAGGACGCACAAACATGATCCCCCGCTACAGCCGCCCCGAGATGGTTGCGATCTGGGACGCCCAGACCCGCTTCAAGATCTGGTTCGAGATCGAGGCGCACGCCGCTTCCGCCATGGCCGAACTGGGGCAGATACCCAAGGCCGCCGCCGAAACCATCTGGGCTAAGGGGCGCGATGCATTGTGGGACAGCGCGCGCATCGACGCCATCGAGCGCGAGACCAAGCACGATGTGATCGCATTCCTTACCCATGTCGCCGAAGTCGTCGGCCCGGAAGCGCGCTATCTGCATCTCGGCCTGACATCGTCGGATGTTCTTGATACATCTTTTTCCGTTCAACTGACGCGCGCATCCGATCTACTGTTGGCCGATCTGGACGCCCTGCTGGCCGCGCTGAAGCGCCGGGCGTTCGAGCACAAGCATACCGTCTGCATCGGCCGCAGCCATGGCATCCATGCCGAGCCAACCACGTTTGGTCTGAAACTGGCCGGCGCCTTCGCCGAGTTCGCGCGCGCCCGGACGAGATTGGTGGCGGCGCGCGCCGAGATCGCAACCTGCGCCATGTCCGGCGCCGTCGGCACTTTCGCCCAGATCGATCCGCGCGTGGAAGCCTATGTGGCGGAAAAGCTGGGCTTGGCGGTGGAGCCGGTCTCGACCCAGGTCATCCCGCGCGACCGGCATGCGGCCTACTTCTCGGCCTTGGCCGTGATCGCCTCGTCGGTGGAGCGGCTGGCAACCGAAATCCGCCATCTGCAACGCACCGAAGTTCTGGAGGCGGAGGAATATTTCTCGGCCGGCCAGAAAGGCTCGTCGGCCATGCCGCACAAACGCAATCCGGTGCTCACGGAAAATTTGACCGGCCTCGCCCGCATGGTCAGAAGTTTCGCAGCTCCGGCATTGGAGAACGTGGCGCTGTGGCACGAGCGCGATATCTCGCATTCGTCCGTAGAGCGCATGATCGGTCCCGACGCGACGGTGACGCTGGACTTCGCCCTGGCGCGCCTGGCCGGCGTGGTCGACAAGCTGGTGGTGTACCCAGAGCGGATGAAACTGAACCTGGACCGGCTGGGCGGATTGATCCATTCGCAGCGCGTGCTGCTCGCGCTGGCCCGGGCCGGGCTGTCGCGCGAGGCGGCGTATACGGTGGTGCAGCGCAACGCCATGCAGGTGTGGGACGCGTACCAAACTGGCGCGGCCAAGATGCCGGACTTCCAGGCGCTGCTGGCGGCCGATCCGGATGTGAAGGCGGTGCTGAAGCCGCAAGAGATCGCCGAGCAGTTCGACTTGGACTACCACCTCAAGCATGTCGATACGATTTTCGCGCGGGTGTTCGGGTAACCTCCTCTCCCTCAACGCTCTTCCGCGTTGGGGGAGAGGAGACCGCGTCTCGCTGCGCGTTTCAGCGCAAGAGCTACGCGGTCGGTGAGGGGCAGGAACTTGCTCCGGCCTTCTCGCGACCTGTACGGAGCAAGCGGCTGCCCCTCACCTGTCGCCTGATTCCTCGGCTTCGCCTCGGGCGACATCCTCTCCCCTCGCGAAGAGGCGAGGGGAGAGGAGTAGTGCGCTTCGCGCTAAGCCTGCCATCCCCGCAACTTGGCCACCAGCCCCGCCGTGCTGGCATCGCGTCCGTCTGCGCTGGCCTTGCCCTCGACGATCGACTGCAGCCCGGTCGCCAGTTCCTTGCCCAGCTCCACGCCCCACTGATCGAACGCGTTGATGTCCCAGATCGCGGCCTCCACGAACACGCGGTGCTCGTAGAGCGCGATCAGTTTGCCGAGCGTTGCGGGATCGAGTTTTTGGTAGGCGATGGTGATCGATGGCCGGTTGCCAGGGAACACGCGGTGCGGCGCGATGCGCGCAGCGTCGGCCGGACTGCGGCCGGCTTTGAGCAACTGTTCCGTCGCCTCCCCCAAGGTCCGCCCACGCATCAAGGCTTCGGACTGCGCCAGGCAATTGGCCAGCAGCAGGCTGTGGTGCACGGCCATGGCCTTGGGTTCGTGCGCCTGCGCCGCCACCAGGAACTCGACGGGGATAACGTCCGTACCCTGATGCAGTAGCTGGAAGAACGCATGCTGACCATTTGTGCCCGGTTCGCCCCACACCATCGGTCCCGTGGCCATGGCGACGGCTGTGCCCGCCTTGGTCACGCTCTTGCCGTTGGATTCCATATCCAGCTGCTGCAGATAGGCCGGCAGGCGCGACAGCCGCTGGTCGTAGGGAATCACGGCGCGCGACGTGTACCCGCAGATATTGCGATGCCAGATGCCGATCAGCGCCATCCAGACCGGCAGGTTTTTCTCCAGCGGCGCGGACCGGAAATGCTCGTCCATGGTATGCGCGCCATTGAGGAACTTGACGAAGTTCTGCGAGCCGATCGCGATCATCAGCGGCAGGCCGATCGAGGACCAGATGGAGTAGCGCCCGCCCACCCAGTCCCAGAAACCGAAGATGCGGTCGGCCGGAATTCCGAAGGCGGCTACCTTGTCGAGCGCGGTCGAGATCGCGGCAAAATGGGCGCCGACGGAGTGTTCGCCGAGCGCCCCTGCGATCCAGGCCCGCGCGGTGGCCGCGTTGGTCATGGTCTCGATGGTGGTGAAGGTTTTCGATGCGATCAGGATCAGCGTGGTCGCGGGGTTGAGGCCCTTCAGCGTGTCGGCAATGTGTGCGCCATCGACGTTCGACACGAAATGCAGCCGCGGCCCATCGTGATAGGGGGCAAGCGCCAGTGTGGTCATGACCGGGCCGAGGTCCGATCCGCCGATACCGATGTTGATCACGTCGGTGAATTTCTGTCCGTTGGCGGCAAGCCCGCGCGGCTGGCCTTGGCGGACGGCTTCGCTGAACGCTCCAGCATTGATGGCGGTGGCGCGGATCTCCTCCATGATGTTCTCGCCTCCCAGCATGAGCGGCTTGCGGGCATCGCCACGCAGCGCGGTATGCAGCACGGCGCGCCCCTCGGTGGAGTTTATGGTTTCGCCTGCGAACATGGCGTCGCGCTTACCGGCCACCTCGGCGGCAGCGGCCAACGCAAGCAGAAGCCGCCAGCCCTCATCGTCGATTGCGCATTTCGACGTGTCGAGGAACAGGCCCTCGCTCTCCAGCGAGAAGCGCGCAAACCGCCCGGGATCGCTGGCAAAGGCCGTGCGCATATCCATGGCCCCGCGTCCGGCACGCTGACGGGTGATGGCCTCGAAAGCGGTTACTGTGGGCGATGGTGATGTGGTCATGAGGCCCTCAATTGGTTTGCAGGGTGAGCCGCGAGAACTCGATGATGCCGCGGTTGAGCTCGGCGCCCAGCAGGATGGCGACGCCGGTGAGCTGGAAGAAGATCAGCGCGACCATGATCTGCGACAGGCCGGCGTAGAACGCTGCGTAATTGCCGAGCGCGATGTAGGTCGAGTACAGCGCCGCCAGCCCCAGCATCAGCACGATGGTCAGCAGCACGCCCGGCCAGACGTCGGCTAAGCTGCGCTCGCCTGCCGCCAGCCAAAGATGCACGCCGATCAGATAAACCGCCAGGGTTGCGCCGGCGAACAGATAGCGCAGCGTGGTCGACAGAAAACTGGAATCGAGCATCGCCGTTAGCAGGGGGATCTTGATGTAGTTGACGATGTTGGGGCCGACGACCAGGATCCACGTCACGACCAGCATGGCCAGCGCGGTCAGCAGCAGGAACAGCGCGCTCAGCGACAGGCAGTAGAGATAGGGGCGCGTTTCGACCACGCGGTAGGCGCCATTCAGCGCGCTGCGCAAGGTCTCATTGGCGTTGGTGGCGAAGAACAGGGCGAGCAGGCCGCTGACAGTGAGCAGTCCGGCCCGGCTCTCGCCCATGATCAGTTCGACCTGCGGGGCCAGTGCCTCGGCGACACCCTTTGGCATCACCGCGAACAGCTGCGCCACCGCCTGCGCCGCCAGCGGCCGGCCGCCGAATACCGAGGCGAGCGCGCCGAGGAAAATACAGAACGGAAACAGCGAGACGATGAACGAGAACGCCACCGAACCCGCCATCGAGAAGCCGCTGTTCTGATAAAGGCGGTAAACCGCCCCGATGATCTGCCGGTACTGGTCCATGTTTGTGCCCCCGTCGTTGCTGCGGGTTCGTTCTAGCCGTCCCTGAGCCCCAGGTCGATGGCGCCCTTGTGCGCAGGCGAACTGGGCCAATGCCGAATCCGCCGGGTTCGGCTATGGTGCTGCCAAGTAAACCAGGAGCCCGCCATGACCGACGCCCCAGAGACCGCCATCCAGAAGGCCCGCGGCGGACGCAGCGCCCGGCGCGGGGCGCGCACCGGGCAGAGCGCCATCACCCAGATGCCCTGGAAGATACCGCTCAACCTGGACCGCCCGACCGAACCGCTGTCGGCCGAGGGAGTCGAGCTGATCCACGACGGCGCCATGCGGGTGCTGGAGGAGATCGGCATCGACATGCTGCATGAGGAGGCGCGCAAAATCCTCAAGGAGGCCGGCTGCGACGTCGATGGGACGCGCGTGCGCATGGGCCGGAAATGGGTGATGGAGCAGGTGCGCAAAGCGCCGCCGCAGTTCACTATCACGCCGCGCAACGCCGCTCACGAGGTCACAATCGGCGGCAACCACATGCTGTTCAGCAATGTGGCCTCGCCGCCCAACTCGCACAACCTCGATCGCGGCAAGCGTCCCGGCACGCGCTCGGACTACCAGGACCTGATCAAGCTGACGCAGTATTTCAACTGCATCCATCTCGCCGGTGGCTATCCGGTCGAGCCGCAAGATGTGCATGCCTCGGTGCGCCATCTCGATTGCCTGTTCGACATGTTGACGCTGACCGACAAGGTCTGCCACGCCTATTCACTCGGCAAGGAGCGGGTCGAGGATGTGATGGAGATGGTGCGGATCGCCGGCGGGCTCAGCCACGAGGAGTTCGCCGCCAAGCCGCGCATGTATACGAACATCAACTCAAGCTCGCCGCTGAAGCACGATACCCCGATGCTGGATGGCGCCATGAGACTCGCGCGCAAGGGGCAGCCGACCATCGTGACGCCGTTCACACTGGCCGGCGCCATGGCCCCGGTGACGCTGGCGGGAGCGATTGTGCAGCAGACCGCCGAAGCGCTGGCTTGCATCGCCCTGTTGCAGGTCGTCACGCCGGGCCTGCCGGTGGTCTACGGATCGTTCACCAGCAATGTCGACATGAAGACCGGCGCGCCCGCCTTCGGCACGCCGGAGTACATGCGCGCAACGCAGATGTCGGGCCAGATGGCGCGCTACTACGGCTTGCCGTTGCGTGCGTCCAACGCCTGCGCTTGCGCGGTGCCGGACGCCCAAGCCTCGTGGGAAAGTATCTTCTCGTTGTGGGCCTGCGTCTCGGCGCGCACCAACGTGGTTTATCACGCGGCCGGCTGGCTGGAAGGTGGACTGACCGCGTCCTACGAGAAGTTCGTGATGGACTGCGAAACGCTGCAGCAGGTGCAACACTATATGCAGCCGATCCCGATGGAGCCGGACGATATCGCCGTCGATGCGATCAAGGAAACCGGCCCGCACGGCCACTTCTTTGGCGGCGCGCATACGCAAAGCCGCTATACAACGGCGTTCTACGCCCCGTTCGTCTCCGACTGGCGCGGCTTCGAGGCCTGGACCGAAGCCGGCGCCGAGCCGACGCCACAACGCGCCAACAAGATCTGGAAGCAGATCCTGGCCGAGTTCGAGCCGCCTGCCATGGATGCGGCAATCCGGGAGGAGTTGGAAGCGTTCGTGGCCAAGCGAAAGGAAGAGGGCGGCGCGCCGACGGATTTCTAGCGACAACTGGGGTTGCTGAGTGACCTGCCTGGATTGCCGTAGTAGGGTGCAGTCCGGGCTGAATTGGAAGGTTGCGATGAGCAAAATCGATATCATCATCGAGAGTTCTGAAATCGGCGCCTCCCGACGTCGTCGAGCAGGTCTATGCTCTGATGCAGAGGGTGGGGGCGACCAAGCCAAGCGACGATGACCTTGATGGCATCATGAAGCACTTCGGGGCGCTCAAGGACAGCAAGGCCTTTGCTGGGGATCCAGTTGCCATCCAGCGGGCGTTGCGTGATGAGTGGGACTGAGCTTTTGCTCGACACCAATGTCGTTATCGGGATTCTCAAGCGGTCTGAAGCCGTGCGAGAACTTGCAAAGACGTTTGGATTTGCTGACGCTCGAATTTCCCTCAGCCAAATCACTCGCATCGAATTGCTTAGTTCGGCCAAGCTTAGCGATGCCGATGTTTCCGGCATCGAGAAGCTTCTTGCCGATTGACAGGTCCTACCCATCACCGACCTCGTCGAGGCCAAGACGATCGGTCTCCCGCGCTCGACAAAGTTGATATTGCCGGACGCGATCATCGCAGCGACCGAACTTGCGCATGGGTTGCGTCTTGTCACGTTGGACGAGCGGCTGAACCAGACTTATCTCGGCTTGCTGCCGCCTTGATCTGACGCCCTGGGTGATGACCTTGTTGGGATGACGGGTGACGAGGTCTAGGCTCGCGCTCGATCTTTGATCGAGGCCCGTCATGACTTTTAGCGGACACCGCTTCTATCTCCCTGTCGCAGGTTTGCTCCTTTCGCTGATCGTAACAGCGACCCCAGCGCCCGCCTGCTCCCTCCCCGAAGGTCCGGCGCGTGCGGTGATCTCGGTGGTTGATGGGGACACACTGGTTCTCGACGATCGCAACAAGCTGCGCCTGATCGGGGCGATGCGGCCAGCGCCACCGACGGAGACAACCAGCGAGGCCGACTGGCCGCCCGCCATAGCGGCCAGGCAAGCGCTGGAACTGCTGACGGCGGGACAGAGCCTGCTCTTGCAACAGGATAAGCGCACCTCGGATCGCTATGGGCAGCAGCTGGCGCAAGCCTTCGTTGTGTCCGAGCAAGGGCAGGTCTGGTTGCAGGGTAAGCTGGTCGAGGACGGTTTGGCGCGAGCCTATTCGTTCCCGGATAACCGGGGCTGCGCGGCCGAGTTGATCGCCCTGGAGGCCACGGCGCGGGCGGCCAAGCGTGGCCTATGGGCCAATGCGGCCTATGATGTGCGCGCCGCAGAAAGGACTCGCGAGTTGTTGCGCTATGTCGGCAGCTATCAGCTGGTCGAGGGCACGGTTGCCACGGCGGTGGCCAGCAAGGGCAAGGTCTATCTGGATTTCGGCGCGGACTGGCACACCGACTTTACAGCTTCGGTGGACGTTGCAGCGCGCAAAGAATTCGAGGCTGCGGGGCTCGATCCCACGGCACTGAAAGGGCAGCGCATTCGCGTGCGCGGCTGGATCGAGAGCGCGAACGGCCCCCAGATCCGCGTCACCCATCCCGAGCAGATCGAGATCATCGCCGACGATGGCATGGGGGCGGTAATCAGTCCCGACAGGCCCACCGCCCTGCCTGCCGACGACACGCAAGACGTGGCTGAGCGAAAGTAGACGTAGGTCGGGTAGAGCGTTTCAGCGAGACCCGACATTACACCGGCAGCGGTCGCGGCGACCATCGCCAGTTCAGTTCGCGTCGTCGGGCAACGCCGGCAAGGCGTGCACCTCGATGCCTTCCTCGTGCAGTTCGCGCGCCTCGGCCACAGTCGCCTCACCATAGATGCCGCGCGCTTCTGTTTCCTCGTAGTGGATTTTGCGCGCCTCCTCGGCGAAGCGGTCGCCGACGTAGTCGGAGTTCTTCTTCACATGCTCGTGGATCTGGCGCAGCATTTCGCGCATCGGGGCGGGCAGCTGCGCCGTCATCGGGCGTTTGGCTGGTAGCACCGGAGTTCGGGCTGGGCCTGTCGTCCGAGGACTTGGCGACATTCGGCGCCATCACGGCCTTGTCCACCTTTGGCGTACCGCACACCGCGCAACTAAGAAGACCCCGCCCGGATTGCTCGTCATAACCGGCGCTGGAGGAAAACCAGGCCTCGAAGTCGTGCCCGCTGTCACAGCGCAGGCGGTAGCGGATCATGTCTGTGCCTTGCCCATTGGGGCGGTGAAAGTGCGATCATGCGTCAGCGATGGTATTTTACGGCGAAAGTCATCAACACCGCTTAAATCGATATGGGCAGAGATGACGCCCGGTTCAATGCCCGCCTCGGCCAGCACCTCGCCAGTTGGCGCGACAATCAGGCTGTGCCCGTAGGTCTCACGGCCGTTTTCGTGCGTCCCGCCCTGGGCCGCCGCCAGCACGTAGCAGCCATTCTCGATGGCCCGGGCGCGGAGCAGCACGTGCCAGTGCGCCGTGCCGGTCTGTTTCGTGAAGGCGGCGGGGACGGCAAGGAGTTTGGCTCCGGCCTTGGCGAGGCTGCGGTAGAGATACGGGAACCGCACATCGTAGCAGATCGAGAGGCCGAGCGTTGCCCCAACCACGTCGGCAACCACCGCCCGGTCGCCGGCTTCGAAATTGCGGCTCTCGCGATAGCTCTCGGCGCCGCCAAGGTCGACATCGAACATATGGATCTTGTCGTAGCGCGCCGCGATCGCGCCGTCCGGGGCGATCAGCAGCGACCGGTTGGCGAGCTTGCCCGATGGATGCGCCACGGCCATGGAGCCGATATGCAGCCAGATCTTCAGGTCGCGCGCTAGCTCGCGGAAGCGGGCCAGCGCCGGGCTCGTCTCCTCGGTCGTGACATTGGCGATCAGCCGCGCCTTGTCTTCGTCCATCGCCGTGGTGTTTTCCGGCGTCTGCACATAGGTCGCGCCAGCCGCTGCCGCTTCGCGCACGAAACCCTCGGCCATCGCGACATTGCGCTGGATATCGCGGCCCGAGCGCAGCTGGATGAGTGCGACGTGCATTGTGTTGGCTGCCATCTCAGCCCGCCAGCAGCGGGTCGAGCTTGCCTGCATGATCAAGCGCATGCAGATCGTCGCAACCGCCGACGTGGGTCGCGCCGATCCAGATTTGCGGCACGGTATAGCCGCCGTTGGCCTTTTTCGTCATCTCGGCACGTTTAGCCGGATCTGACGTGACGTCGATCTCGTTGAACGCGGCGTTCTTGCGCTTCAGCAGCGCCTTGGCCGCATGGCAATAGGGGCAGCTTGAGGTGGTGTAGATGGTGATCGCTTGCATGGCAGCCCATTTGGCAGTGAGTCGTTTCCTGGCCCGAGTTTACGCCAAGTCGCGCATCGCGCAATTGGCCGATTGACCCATCCTTTCAATCCGCCCGCCACGCATTGCCATCGTCGGTCACCAGCGTCAGCGACAGGGCATCGATCCTGGCGGCTCCCGCTCGTTTCAACACCCGTGCGGCGGCTTCGATGGTCGCGCCGGTGGTGATCACGTCGTCGATCAAGAGCACGTTGCGCCCTTTGATTTCGCCTTTGCGGCCCTCGGCGATCGCGAAAGCGCCGCTCATGTTGTCCTTGCGCTGTTCGCGCGTCAGCCCGACCTGGCTCGGCGTGTCGCGTTTGCGCTCCAACAGCATCGGGTCGTGCGGCACGCCGGTCCGCCGATGCAGCGCATGCGCCAGCACGGCGGCCTGATTGAAGCCGCGCTGCCACAGCCGCATGCGGGCGAGCGGGATAGGCAGCAACAAGTGGCAGCCGGGCAGCAGCTCGCGGCCAGCGTCCTGCAACAGACGCGCGAGCAGCGGCACCACATGCTGTTGATCGCCATACTTCAAGCGGTGCGCCAGGTCGCGCATCAGCCCGCCATGGCTGGCGACCGCCCGGGCGCGGTTGTAGACTGGAGGATCGGCGGCGGCGCGGGCCGAAATCATCGGCTCTTCCAGCCCATAGGGCAGCGGAATGCCAAGGCGGTCGCACAGCGGCGGCCGGATGAAATCGACTTGCAGCCAGCATGCGGGACACAGGGCGTTGTGGCTGGCCAGCGGCTGGCGGCATGCGACGCAGGCTGGTGGAACCAGGAAATCGGCGACACGTCGGGCCCCGGCAACCACGGGCCGACGTGTCAGTTCGAGAAGGTCGCGGACGTGCCTGCGCCAGTCTAGTGTGGGCCAATCTGGTGTAGGAGGGACAGACATGGACGGACTGACGCACCTGCGATGACTGCCCATGGTATTATCACGCCCGTCAACACCACCCGCCCAGGACATCGCCTAGCTGATGAACGGCCCTGACCAGATTTTCGACCGCCGTCTGCTGCGCGTGCGTCAGGCCAGGGCCGCCGCCGGGATGGGCGCGCACGCCTTCCTGCTTGACCACGTCGCCGACGACCTGGCGGACCGGCTTGCACTCATCCAACGCAGGTTTGTTGTCGGGCTCGATCTTGGCGCGCATGGCGACCGGCTTGCGGCGGCGCTGCTGGCGACCGGCAAAATCGAGCGGATGCTGCGATGTGCTCCGGTCGCCGAACTCATCGGGCCGCCGGACGGCGCAGCGCTTATCGCCGACCGGGAGGTGCTGCCGTTTGCGGATCAATCGCTTGATATGGTCGTCTCGGCCCTCAGCCTGCAGTTTGCCAATGATCTGCCGGGAGCGCTCCGGCAAATCCGGCAATCGCTCAAACCCGATGGATTGTTCCTGGCCGCGATGCTCGGTGGGCGTACGCTGGAGGAGCTGCGCGCATCGTTCGCTGCTGCCGAAATCGAAACCACCGGCGGGCTCAGCCCGCGCGTCGCGCCGTTCGCCGATGTGCGCGATGCCGGTCAGCTGCTGCAACGCGCCGGCTTCGCGCTGCCGGTCGCGGACGCCGAAATCCTGCGTGTGACTTACCCGTCGCCATTGGCTTTGATGCGCGAACTGAAAGCCATGGGGGCAAGCAATGTGCTGACCGAGCGCCGCAAGACGCCGCTGCGCCGCGATACCTTGGCGGCCGCTGCCGCCATCTACCAGCGCGATTACGGCGCTAACGGACGGATCACCGCCACCTTCGAGATTGTCACGCTAACGGGTTGGGCGCCGCATGCCAGCCAGCAGCAGCCACTGCGGCCGGGATCGGCACGTGCGAGCCTGGCGAAAGCTCTGGGGACGTCCGACTAGCCCGTCGCTGTCTGCAGGGCGGCGGTGAGGTAGGTGAAGATGCCTGCCAGTTCGTCCCGGATCGGTGGGACGGAGGCGACCAGCATGATCGCCATGACGACGCCGATCAGCGCATATTCGATCGATGTGGCGGCCACCTCGTTGCGCTCAAAGCTGCGCAACATCTTGAAAAAGCCGGTCTTCTTATCGGTCGACATCAATCGAGCTCCGCGCAACGTCCAATCCGGCGGAGCCTCACAGGAGATCCCGCAGCATGGCCGTCAGCGGTACGTCCGCCGGCGGCATCGGATAGTCTCCGAGTCGGTTCGGCCGTACCCAGGCCAACTCTTGGCCCTCCAGCGCAGTCACCACCCCTTGCCAACGCCGGCACGCGTACAACGGCATCAGCAGGTGGAATGTCTCGTAGGTGTGACTCGCAAAGGTCAGCGGAGCCAGACAAGGTTCGGCGATGGTGATCCCGAGCTCTTCGCTCATTTCACGGATCAGCGCCTCTTCCGGTCTCTCGCCCTCTTCCACCTTACCGCCGGGGAACTCCCACAAGCCGGCCATCGACCGGCCCGGAGGCCGGCGCGCGAGCAACACACGTCCATCGACATCTACCAGGGCGCAGGCTGCAACCAGAACGATCTTCAGACCCATGCTTGACCCTGACGTTGCCCGACAAATGTTAAGTTTGTCCCACCAGGCGGTTCGGAATGTGAATTCTCTCTCTTTGCCTCATTCCGAGGGGGAGTGCGACGCTTCCCACTGCCCCGCCAAGTGGCAGGGGGAGTGGCGGGGGAGAGAAATGCACTTCGCGCAACTTAGATACTTGGCTCGCCTTCGCCCGTTGGCGCGCCTGGATGCGTGCGGTGTATCCGCAGCTTCTTGATGCGCCGGGGGTCGGCGTCGAGGATCTCAAACTCCAGACCGCTCGGATGGTGGATTAACTCGCCGCGTACCGGCACGCGGCCGATCAGCGCCACGACGAGGCCGCCGAGCGTATCGAAATCCTCCGCCTCCTGCGGATCGGTCACGAGCTTGAAACCAACCTTGGCTTCAAGATCGCTGATCGGGGTTCGGGCCAGCGCGACAAATCCCGACGCGCCGTCGCCCTGAACCAGTTCATCCTCGTCGTCGTGCTCATCCTCGATCTCGCCGACGATCTGCTCGACCAGATCCTCAATCGAGACCAGCCCGTCCGTCCCGCCGTACTCGTCCACCACCATGGCGAGGTGGATGCGCGTCGACTGCATGCGCAGGAACAGGTTCAGCGCCGGCATGCTGGGCGGCACATAGAGCACCTGGCGGCGGATCTTGGTGTTCATGATCTGTTGGCTGAGATCGGCGCGCGTCAGATCGATGCCGGCAAAATGCATCGGCGTCTCGGCATGGGCGGCGGCGGCGGCCTCAATCGGCCCGGTGCTGGATTGCTCCACCAGCCAGCCCACCAGATCCTTGACGTGCACCATGCCGCGCAGGTCATCGAGCGTTTCGCGGAACAGCGGAATGCGCGAGTGGCCGGCCTGCTGGAACACTTGCACCAGTTCGGCCAGGGGCGCCTGCTCGTCGACGGCGTTGATGTCGGCGCGCGGCACCATCACATCCAGCACGCGCAGTTCGCCGAACCGCAAAATCCGGAGCAACATATCGCGCTGCTGCGGCGCCAGCACCTGGCCGCCCTGGCCTTCCTCGCGCAGCGCCTTGTCCAGCACATCGCGGATGGCGCGCTTATCGGCAGCCTCGAAGCCTAGCCGCTCGCGCAAACGCGCCAGCCAAGTGGTGCTGCCATTGGCCTCGGTCTTCAGCGGTTGAAGATCGGTGTCGAAACTATCCTGGTTCGTCATCACTCTCATCGTCATCAAAGTCGTCTAGAAGGGTGTGGTCGGAAAGATCTCCCGAATGCGGATCGGCTATGCCAATCGCTCCCAGCAGGCGCGTTTCCAGCGCTTCCATGGTGGCGGCTTCCTCGTCGTCCTGATGATCCTGGCCTAAGAGATGCAGCACGCCGTGCAAAGCCAGATGACAGGCATGGTCGGAGAACGGAATGCCGCGCTGCTCGGCCTCGTCCGCGCAAGTCTCGTAGGCAAGAATGACATCGCCGATGAGCCCGCTGTCGGTTGTGCCCGCAGTGGGGAACGACAGCACGTTGGTCGGCTTGTCCTTGCCGCGATAGGTGCGGTTGAGCTGGTGCACCTCTTCGTCCGCCCCGAACGCAACAACCACCTCGCGCGGCTCGGATTCAACGGCGAGCTGCGCATAGGCGGCCTGCGCCAACAAGATGATGCGGTGCAGATCCGGCACGTCGTTCCACCGCTCGTCGGAAACGACGAGGTCCACGCTGAGCGGCGCCGGCATGAAGGGTTGCCGGTTCCGCCTGATACTCGAAGGATCGGCGGGCATCAGGTCTCGCTCGCCTCTTCGTAGGCGGCGACGATCTTTGCCACCAGCTCGCGGCGCACAACGTCGCCGCGCGAGAAGGTGATGGTGGCGATATCATCGATGTTCTTGAGTAACCCGAGCGCTTCCGAGAGCCCGGAAATCTGCCCTTTGGGAAGGTCGACCTGGGTCGGGTCGCCGGTCACCACCATGTGCGAGCCCTCGCCAAGGCGTGTCAGGAACATCTTCATTTGCATGCTGGTGGTGTTCTGCGCCTCGTCAAGAATGACAAAGGCATTTGAGAGTGTACGTCCGCGCATAAAAGCCAGCGGGGCGATCTCGATTTCGCCGGTTTCCAGGCCGCGCTCGACCTTTTCGGGTGGCAGCACGTCGTACAGCGCATCATAGAGCGGGCGCAGATAGGGATCGACCTTGTCGCGCATGTCGCCGGGCAGGAAGCCAAGGCGCTCGCCGGCTTCCACAGCGGGGCGGGACAGGATCAGCCGCTCGATGATGCCGCGCTCCCAGCACTGGGCGGCGTAGGCGACCGCGATATAGGTCTTGCCGGTGCCGGCGGGGCCGGAGGCGAGGACCAGGTCCTTCTGCTCAAGCGCCTTGATGTAGGCGCTCTGCATCTGGGTGCGCGCGGCGACCAGCTTGCGGCGCGTGCGGATTTCGCCTTTGCCGCCGCTGTTAGGGACGGCAGCGCCTTTTCCGCTGTCCGCCGCCGGACCGGCATCGGCCCGTCCGATGGCGATGCGGATCGCTCCCTCAACGTCGGCGGGCGTAACCGGCTGGCTTTGCTGGGCGCGCGCATAGAGGCCTTCCAGCACCTTGCGGGCGATCTCGCAGGCGTCCTCCGGGCCGCTCAAGCTGAGCAGATTGCCGTGGGCAACGGCCTCGACGCCGAGGCGTGCCTCGAGCACCGCCAGATTGGCGTCAAACTCGCCGAACAGCACAGCGGCGACAGCATTATTCTCAAACGGTATGGTCAGTTTTCGCTCTGGCTTCGTCGATTTACCCCGGTTTCCCGGCGCTGCGTTGGGCGTGCCTTTCGTCCCTGCCAAGAGCCATCTCCTTGATATTGAACACTAAATCGTGGCGACCTCGCCGCCAAGACTGTTCATGCCGGCGGACTTTACATGAACCGGAACGATCTGGCCAATCAGGCGCGGATCGGCGTTAGCATGCACCGATTGCAGGTAGGGCGAACGGCCGATCAGCTGACCGGGATTGCGGCCCTTTTTCTCGAACAGGACGTCGAGCGTGCGGCCAATGCAGGCGGCGTTGAAGGCGGCTTGCTGGCCTATCAGCAACTCGTGGACCTGGGCCAGGCGCTCGGTCTTGACGTCCTCGGGAATCTGTTCGGCCATGCCCTCGGCGGGTGTGCCCGGGCGGGGGCTGTACTTGAAGGTATAGGCCATGGCGAAGCCGACTTCGCGGATGAGGCTGAGCGTGGCCGCAAAGTCTTCGTCCGACTCGCCGGGAAAGCCGACGATGATGTCCGTCGATAGCGCAATATCGGGGCGGGCTGTCCGCACACGCTCGATCAGGCGCAGATAGTCGGCCGCCTTATGCCTGCGGTTCATGGCCGCCAGCGTGCGGTCCGATCCCGATTGCACCGGCAGATGCAGAAACGGCATCAACTTGGGATTGTCGCGATGCGCTGAGATCAACTGATCGTCCATGTCGCGCGGGTGGCTGGTCATGTAGCGGAGGCGCTCGATCCCCCTGATCGCCGACAGCCCTTCGATCAGCGGCGCCAGACCCCAATCCCGCCCGTCGGCGCCCATCCCGTGATAGGCATTCACATTCTGCCCGAGCAGCGTCAGTTCGCGCACACCTTGTTCGCTAAGTTGTTGCGCCTCTTCGATAATTCGCGCTGCTGGGCGCGATATCTCACCGCCGCGCGTATAGGGAACCACGCAGAAGGTGCAGAACTTATCGCACCCTTCTTGCACCGTCAGAAAGGCGCTCGGCCCGCGCCCCGCCGAAGTCCGTTTCGGCAGCGCTTCGAACTTGGACTCCACGGCAAAGTCGGTATCGACCACGCTCGCCCCATCCGCCGCCGCGCGGGCGAGCAGCGCCGGCATGCGGTGGTAGTTCTGCGGCCCCACGACCAGATCGACGCCCTTCTGGCGGCGGATCATTTCGGGCCCCTCAGCCTGCGCCACGCAGCCTGCCACAGCGATTTGAGCCGTACCACCCGCGTCCAGACGAGCCTGCTTGATCTCGTTCAGGCGCCCGAGCTCCGAGTACACCTTATCGGCCGCCTTCTCGCGGATATGGCAGGTGTTGAGGATCATCAGATCGGCGCCTTCGGGGGTGGCAACCGAGGCATATCCGAGCGGGCGCATGGCGTCCTCGATGCGCTCACTGTCGTAGACATTCATCTGGCAACCGTAGGTCTTGACGTAGAGCTTTTTGGGCGCCGGAATGGGTAACGGGTCGGTCGTGGGCATGGGGCCTTGGGGTTGGGGCAAGAGGCAGGCATGGTGGTAGCCGAGGTCCGGCAGCTTGTCGACCGGACGTGCGGAGTGGCGGACGCCGCGCCAGCTGATAGGCTTGGGCGCCTTTGCCAGTTCTGGAACCCCAAATGCCCTTCGTGCTCGCTCCCTACCTTCGCCCCGACGCCCCAGCTCCCGCCGCCCGGCCCGCGCCGTTTCCGCGCTACAACCTGATTGGCGGTCACAATGACCCCGACTCAACGCCGGTCGCCGCCTTGCGCGCTGCAGCCGATGCGGTGCTTGCCCGCGAGGGACGTACGCTTGCGACCTACGGCCTTGAGTCTGGCCCGCTCGGCTATCGCCGCTTGCGCGATTTCCTGGCTGCCAAGCTCGCGCGCCATGCCGCTATCGATGCGCCGGCGGATGACATCCTGATCACCTCGGGCTCGCTGCAAGGTTTCGATCTGGTCAACGCGCTGCTGGTTGCGCCAGGCGATACGGTCCTGCTCGAGGAGGATTGCTACGGTGGCAGCATCTCGCGGCTGAACCGTCTGGGCGCGAAACTTGTCGGTATACGGCAGGACGCGCTGGGCATGGACATCAATGCGCTGACCGCATGCCTGGCAAACCTGAAGCGGGCGGGCGTCACGCCAAAGTACATCTACACCATCCCGACCATCCAGAATCCAACGGGCAGCGTCATGCCGCTTGAGCGCCGCCGTGCGTTGCTGGCGCTCGCGATCAACGCGGGCATCCCCGTGGTCGAGGACGATTGCTACGCCGATCTCGTCTTTTCCGGCACGCGGCCCCCCGCCATCGCCGCGTTGGCACGCGAGGCCTCATGGGAGGGCGTGATTCACCTCGGTTCGTTCTCCAAGTCGATTGCGCCGGCCCTGCGCGTGGGGTTCCTGGTCGCCGGCTGGGAGATCATGAGCCGACTGCTGGCGCTGAAACAGGACGCCGGCTCTGGCGCGCTGGAGCAGATGGTGCTGGCGGAATTCTGTGCAACGCAGTTCGACGCGCATCTGGCGATCTTGCGCCCGGCCCTCAAGGCCAAGGCGGACGCGCTGGTGGCGGCGCTTGCCGAACACTTCGGCACCGCGGCCGAGTTCACCGAACCGGTGGGCGGGATTTTCCTGTGGGTGACCTTGCCCGAAAGGGTGGATACCTCGCGTCTGGCGGAGGTGGCGGCGAAATCTGGGATCGCGTTCAACGCGGGAGCGGAGTGGTCGGTGTCGGCGCCCGAGCGGTCACGACGGCGGCTGCGGCTCTGCTTTGCAAATCCGTCCGTTGACGTCATTCGCGACGGCGTCGCCGAGTTGGCCGCCGTGTGCCACCGGGAGTTCGGCGTGCCAGTACGGAGCGGGAATGTGACGAAGCGGTAGGGCGGCTCGTCGATGATACCGCAAGAGCCGGGCTAACGGGCCGTTCAGGGACCCTTTTCATAGTCGGAGAGCACCAGTTCGGCTGGTCCCAGGGCGCGTATCTTGCCCTTCTCGAGCCACAACACCTTGTTGCAGAACTTCCTGATCGTCGTGTTGGAATGGCTGGCCACAATCAGGATCTTGGACTTGCCCAGCATGGCGTCCAGGCGCGCGACCGCCTTGTCGACAAAGCCAGCGTCGCCGGCGCCGATCATTTCGTCCATCACCAGGATTTCCGGCTGCACCGAGGTTGCGATGGCAAACGCCAGCCGCATGAACATGCCGGACGAATAGGTGCGCGCCGGCATATCCATATATTCGCCAAGCTCGCTGAACTCGGCAATTTCCGGCGCCAGCTCGCGGGTTTGCGCCTGGGACAACCCCATGAAGGCGCCGCGAAACCTGATGTTGTCCCAACCCGTGGCTTCGCTGTCCATGCCTAAGGTGATGTCGACAAAGGACGACAGAGTTCCCGTTACGGCGACCGTGCCCCACTGCGGTTCATAAATCCGCGAGATGACCTTCAGAAGCGTCGATTTGCCCGCACCGTTGTGCCCGACAATGCCCAATCGATCGCCGTCGGCAAGGTCAAGCGTGATGGACTTCAGCGCCTGCACAACGATGGTGCGATCATGGTCGGCAATCGTGCCCCCGAGCCGGCTGAGCAGCACCGTCTTGATGGCCTGGGACCGTGCCGTGACGATCGGGTATTCCAGCGACACGTTTTGCAGGCTGATATGTGCCATGGTCACACCCAATACAGTATTCTACGGCAATAGCGGCCGATAATTGAAAGCGAGATAAAATATCCGCCAAAGGCGAACAGGATGCACATCAGCCATTCTTGGTAGGGAAACGGCCCCCCCAGAATTGAGGATCGCAGTATCGACATGAAATCGTGGCAAGGGTTGAATATCAAGTATCCCCGGTACTGTTCGGACAGGAAGTCCGGCTTCCACAGGATCGGCGTGATGTAGAAGAACAATTGAACAGCCGACTGCAAGGCATGATTTAGGTCCCGGTATCGGGTGCACAGGATCGCGATCAAATAGCAGACCCAGACGGCGGCAATCGCCAGCAACGCCAGGGCTACTGGCAGCAGCAGGATCTGCGGCGTGAGGCCGATGCCAAACACAATGAGCACTCCGGCGATGGTGACGGAGTTGTGCAGGAATGTGAGGAGATGCTTGAACAGCATTGAATAGACAAGTGTCGAGCACGCCAATCTCTGGCTCAGCAAGAGATGGCGGTTGCCGGAAAACAGCGACCCGGCCTCTGTGAGCAGGGAACTCATCAGCTGCCATAGGATGATCGACACCGCAAGGAACGGCAGGAACTGGCCCAAAGGCATGTTCCACAGCACCGACCACACCACGCCTAAGGTCAGGGTGGTGAAGGCCGTCGACAGCGTCAGCCAGAACTGGCCGATGCTCGATCTGGCATAGCGCTGCCGCAGTTCTGCGGCTCCGACCAAGTACCAGATGCGCCAGTTGACGGCGCCCTCGACCAGGTCCGAGAGCCCCCGAACCGACAGGGACCACATCCTATCCATGGCCCGGCGAGGCTCAGTGACCGTCACAATCCACTCCAGCGGTTTCAAGGGTTCAACGCCAATCGGCTCGATGGCACTTACAGCGTGTTCGCATGCGCCGACTCAATTCCCGAGCGGCAGGCGGCATCGCTGCAGCGATATCTGGCAGGCCCGGCCCGGCACGCAAGTGGCCATCGAGCCACACGTTGCGGTGTTCGGCGTGGGTTGGCCATGTTGCGCTGTTCGCGCGTCCTCGAAGCGGCCGCTGTCCACATCTTTTCCGCACGGGCGGCGCGGCTTGCGTGGCTCGCGATGGTATAGGCTTCGGGCGCAGGACTGTTCAAGAGACAGCTGCGAGACTTGGCGGTGTGCGGGGGGCGGTGATAGCGACATGACGGACGATCCCTACCCATCGCAGCTGCGCCCGACTGTGCCGGCGCGGCATGGGGTGTCGGAGGTCAGCCGTCGTGTGCGGAGCGTGCTGCGGCTTGGTCGCCATATCGCATCCAAGACGTTCGAGATCGCCGCTGGCACGGCGTTTCTGAGCGTCCCGGGACAGGCGCTATGGCGCAGCCGTAATACCCTCGCTGCAGTCGCCGCGCCGGAGGGCATTCGCTGCGCTATGATCGCTCATATCTACTACCCGGAGTTGCTTGAGGACGTGCTGGAGTGCTGGCGCGCGCTGCCCGATGGGGCGCCCTTGCACCTTACGGCGCCCAACGAGACCGCCGCGGAACTCCGCATACGGCTTAGCGAGCTGCACAACGTTACAGTGCATGCCGTTGAAAATCGTGGCCGGGACATTGCGCCCTTCTTGAAGGTGTTGGCCAGCGGCGCGCTGGATGGCTTCGATGCCGTGGCGAAACTGCATACCAAGCGAAGCCCGCACCTTCGCACTGGGTCCCTGCGGCGGCGCTTGCTGTTTACGGTGTTGGCCGGTGATCGGCTCCAGGTAAGGCGCGTGCTCCATCGCTTCGCAGACCCCAAAACGGGGTTGGCTGGGTGGCGATTTTCGTTTCGCACGCGTGCCTCCTATTGGCACGCCAACCAGGCGCGGGTTCGCGAGATAGCTGCCAGGATCTCACCCCAAACCTCAGCCGATCTCGCCTTCTTCGAAGGTTCGATGTTCTGGTTCCGCCCAGCCGCGCTGGAGCCCTTGCGGCGGCTGGCACTGACGGCCGCAGACTTCGAGCCGGAGGCCGGCCAGGCCGACGGCGCGCTGCATCATGCCATCGAACGCAGTTTCTGTCTGGCAGCGCGCGCGGCCGGATACCGGACCAACGATCTCACCGGGCGCCGGCTGCTTTAGCTGTTTGTCGATTTGGCGATGCAGCGACCCGAGATGAAGCGTCAATCGGCGCCGACGTCAGGCTGTTCGCGGGGGCCGGCATGACGCCATCCACAGGTTTCGACTTCGACCTGCATCCCGGGCGCCAGCAGTCCGCTACCCTGTGCCAGACGAATCCGAGTAGGACTTGCATCCATGGGAGAAATCAAGCGCCACCTGCCGACCGTCAGCCAGGAACAGCGCGCCGCGCTGAAGGGGCAAAGGCCGTGTTGCCTGTGGCTCACCGGACTGTCCGGGGCCGGCAAGTCCACCATCGCGGCGGCGCTCGATCTCAAGTTGCACGGCCTGGGTTATCACACGGCGCTGCTCGACGGCGACAACGTGCGGCTGGGGCTGAGCCGCGATCTCGGCTTCAGCGATGGCGACCGGGCCGAGAATATCCGCCGCACCGCCGAGGTGGCCAAACTGATGGTCGAGGTGGGCCTGATCGTGATTGTGGCGTTCATTTCTCCCTTCCGGGCCGACCGGCAATTGGCGCGCGCACGTTTTGCCGAGGGCGAGTTTCTGGAATTGTTCGTGGACACCCCGATCGAGATCTGTGAGCGGCGCGATCCCAAGGGCCTTTACCGGCGCGCACGTGCAGGAACCATCGGCAACTTCACAGGCGTGTCGTCGCCCTATGAACCGCCCTTGGCGCCGGACCTGACGCTCGCGGCAGGAAGCGCTCCGGTCGAAGCGCTGGTCGATCAGGTGATGGATGACTTGGCCGCGCGCGGTGTGATCGCGCAATGAGAGATGGTCTCCCAGAGCCAAGTCTGCGCGTCCTGCTATTGGCGCGCTATGGCCTGAACGGGGCGAGCAGCCGGGTGCGTCACCACAGTTTTGCCAAGCTGCTGGAGGCTCGCGGCATAACGCTTGAAACTCATCACTTTGTCGATGACGCCAGTCTGGCGCAGTTTTATCGCGGGCAATCGCGCAACTGGGGCCGCATCGTTGGCGCCTATATGGAACGCATGCGGATGACGCCGGGCTTGCGGCGCTACGATGCGATCTGGATTGAAAAGGAAGTGCTGCCGCGGCTGCCGTTCTGGAGCGAGCGGCGCTTTTACGCTGTGCCCGGAGTTCCGACCATCCTCGACTTCGACGACCTCTGGATCGACCGTTTCGAGAGCGAGGGTCTGAAGGCGGGCGTGCGTGGCGAGGCGGTCAAACTGAAGGCGGCGCTGTTCGCCGCCGACTGCGTGACGGCCGCCAACGACAGCCTGGCGGACACGCTGGCCGGGTTCGGTGGCCGGCGGCCGGCTGTGGTCGAAAATTGCATCGATACGCGCCTGTACCGCCTGGCCGGACAGCGAGCCGATGCGCAGCCGCACACCGGGCGGGTACGGATCGGTTGGATCGGCACGCCCTACACGGCGGCGCGGTTTCTGCCTCAGGTTTCCGGTCCGCTCAATCGTCTGGCAGCGGACGGCATTGCCGAGACGGTCCTGATCGGGGCGGGATCGGCAGTTCCCGAACTACTGGCGCGGCGCCGGGATTGGAGCCTTGCGACGGAGGCGGACGATGTCGCCGGGCTCGATATCGGCATCATGCCGCTGGGGTCGGCGTCCTTCTTCCGGCACAAGTCCTGCTGGAAACTCTATCAGTACATGGCGGCGGGCCGGCCGGTGGTCGCCACGCGCATCGGCTTCAGCGAGCAGTTGGTCGACGACGGCGTGACGGGGTTTCTTGCCGACGATCCCGCACTGTTTGAGCGCCGGCTGCGCGAGTTGGCCGCCGATCCCGCGCTCCGTACCCAGATGGGGCGCGCGGCACAGGCGACGATCGCGGCGCGCCACGACATCGTGCAGGGGGCGGAGCGTCTGGCAACGTTGTTTCGCGGTGCTGTTGCGGCCAAGCGGGTGGGCCTGCCGATAGCCGCATCGCAGCGAACTTATGCGAGTTGAACGTCGCGGGCCCGATCGGGGGGTGTACTGCTACGCCTGCGGATCGTCGCGCCAAACGGCAGGCACGGCGTTGCCAAGTACGGACTGGCGAAGTCCCCGGCTCTGGGCGCAAGAGAGGCGCTTGGGCCGGGGAGCGACTGTCGTTCAGCCCTGCATTGGCGGCATCGTGTCGAAGGCCGGCGCGCCTTTCAGCTCGTGATCCCATTTGCGCAGGCGCTTCATGTAGACCTCCAGCTGCGGCTGGAACGCCGATGACTTTTCCATTGTGCCGAGCCGGATGGCCATCACGCCGGGAAATCCAGAGGTCTTGCCATAAATGGTCGAGCCGCACTCCGGGCAGAAGTGAGAGGTCGCATCATTGCCGCTGTCGGCCTTGTAGGCATAGCTCTTGGTCTTGCCTTTGACGGTCACATTCGTCTCGGGAAAGCCGGCGAACGGCACGTGCCCCGCGCCGCTCGACTTCTGGCAATTCAGGCAATGGCACTGCATGACCATCGCCGGTTCGCCCTTGGCTTCATAGGTGACGGCGCCGCATTGGCAACCGCCGGCGACGGATTTCTGCTGGTCTGCCATGGTATCCTCCTCGGGGTTCAGTCGTTACATGTCATGGGCTTGGGCAATTTCGATCGTGCCGCCGGATTTCAGGATCGGGCAGCCTTTGGCTTTCTTGTGGGCGTCTTCGAGGTCTTTGGCCTCGATCAGGCTGTAGCCGCTGAGCGGATTGGCGCCGCCGCCGCTGACCAGCTTGCCGTCGGACTTGACGGTGCTGGACTTGCCAACCGGATTGCCGGCGTCGATGACCGATGCGCCGAGCGATCCGAACCAGGCGCCCCAGGCGTCCATCACGTTCTTAATGTCGGCCGGGTTCGTGGGAGCGCCACCACCATGGTAGGCAAAGACGAATTTCGCCATTGAGAATCTCCTGTCGTTGCTGTTCAACAGTCCCCTCTCATGGTAAGTACCACCATGTCTCCCCTGTTCACATGGCGAGAAGTCCGCTAATATTGCCTTCATGCATGTGAACTCTTCACAGTCGCTCGGCGCGGCACGGGTGGAAGACGCCCCGCTGCGCCAAGCGCTGGCTCTGCTCAAGTCGATGGGCATCATACCGCGCGTCGCGGCAGCGCTTGATGCGTCCATGCCGGCTGCCGGACGTGCGCTGCGCGACGCCGTTCTGGCGGAGATCCCGGCGTTCCTTGCCTCCGGCAATCCGGAAATCCTGCCCGGAATGGAACTTCATGGCAGTCAGCACATCCAGGAGATCCGGCGTTTGTTTGCTGGCGGCGAGATAGGCGATTTTGCGTTCGTCCGGGCGCATGCGCATCAACGGGCCGAGCAGCGGTTTCCACTCGAGGCGATGCTGCACGCCTATCGCTGCGGCCATCGTATCGTGTCGCATTGGCTGCGGGATGCGGCCGTAGCCACCGGCTCAAGGAATGGCGAGACAACCGTGTCGGGCGTCGCCGACTTTGCCATCGAATACACCAACACCATCAGCACCATCGCAACCGCCGAATACGTCGCTCACACCCGAAGGTTGGCCGAGGCGGAGGGCGACCTTCGCAAAGAGCTGCTTGGCGTTCTGCTCAGCGGCTACGACGAATCCGATGGCCGCATCGCCCAGCTGCTGCGGCGCGCCGGCTATCTGGAGCAGCGGCAGGCCTATTGCGTGGTCGTGGCGCAGTCGGCCAACCCATCCGAGATGGAGAATCCAGCACGCGCCCAGCGGATCGTCACTGCGATAGCAGGCGCCGTGGCGACAACCTCGATCCGCACGCTGGCCGGCGTCCGGGACAATCTGGTGACGGCGGTGTTTTCGGACCGGCGCCGGCAGTCGGGCTGGACCGCGCCGCAGG
Source organism: uncultured Alphaproteobacteria bacterium (assembly GCA_963732765.1). Taxonomy (GTDB): domain Bacteria; phylum Pseudomonadota; class Alphaproteobacteria; order Rhizobiales; family Hyphomicrobiaceae; genus JANYHF01. The sequence continues at coordinate 651,614 of CAVTAS010000003.1, forward strand.
CGGACTTGGCGCAGCGAATGCGGCCTTTGTTGCTGGCTCTGGGGCCTGCGGTGGTCGTCGGGATCAGTGCAGATCAACCGTCGACATCGTTTCTGCCGAAAGCGCTGCATGAGGCGACCATCGCACTTGATTTTGCCGACGTGACCAACCGCGTCGTGCAGTTTTCCGATCTGCCGCTGCGCGGCTTGCTGGTGCACCGCGGCGCCGACCACGTGCGCTCGGCCCCACCCCCTTGGGTGCAGGGGCTGCTCGATGCGGACGCGAAATCATCGGGCGCCATCGTCCAGACCCTGCGCGCCGTGGCCGAGGCCGACATGAACGTGCAGAAGGCGGCGCGGCTGCTGGGGCGGCATCCGAATACGGTGTACACGCGGATGGAGCGCATCCGCGAACTCACCGGCCTCGACGGCCAGCGCTACCGCGACCTGACGGAGCTGCTGCTGGCGGCCGATTGCTGGCGGTTGTAAAATGGGGACAGTTCACTTGTTTCTACGGCGATCTGACTGTTAGACGAGGGCGTGCCAAGAAATTGGTAACCAGTCCCCGTTTTACTGGGAGGCCATGTCGGGCCACCACGTCCACCGCCACTATACCCCGGCCCGCTGCTTCTTCTTGCTCTCGGTAATGTCCTTCTTGGCCGCCTTCACGGTCTCGCGTGGCGATACCTCCGGCACGCCGACCTCCCACCAGGCATCGCCCGGCGTCCAGGCGTAGGCGTCGGTGTCGATCACAATCACGCTGGTCTTGTCTGCCTTCTTGGCCCGCTCGAAGGCGGCTTCGAAATCGCCGATGCCGGTCACCTTCTCGGCGTTGGCTCCCATTGCCCGTGCGTGCGCGGCGAAATCGACCGTGTGCTCCACAACGTGCTTTGAATCCTTGAGCAGATTATTGAACCCCGGCGTACCACGGAAAATCTGTAGGCGGCTGATAACGGCGTAGCCGCCATTGTCGCAAACCACCACGATCAGCTTATGCCCGGTCAGCACGCTGGCGTAGATGTCCGAGTTCATCATCAGGTAGGAGCCGTCTCCGAGCATGGTGATGACCTCGTTGTCGGGCTTGGCCATCTTGGCGCCGTAGGCGCCCGCGATCTCGTAGCCCATGCAGGAGAAGCCGAATTCGCAATCGAATGTACCCGGAGATTTGGTTTTCCAGCACTTGGTGAGTTCGCCCGGTAGGCCGCCCGCCGCTGTCATGATGCGGTCGTTCGGCCCGGCAAGCCGGTTCACCGCGCCCACCACCTGGCCGTAGGTCGGCACCGCGGCGTTGGTCGGCTTGGTGTGCTGATCCAGCGTTCCGTTCCATTCAACGTAGACGGACTTTACCTTCTCGCCCCAGGCCTTGGGCGCCGTATACGAACCAATGGCCGCACCCAATTCCACCAGGCACTCGCGCGCATCGCCGACCACGCCCACCGCGAGATGCTTGTTGGCGTCGAAGCGCGCGGCGTTGATGGCGACCAGCTTGAAGTCGGGCGACTGGAACACGCTCCAGGATCCCGTCGTGAAATCCTGCAGGCGTGTGCCCACGGCCAGCACCACGTCGGCCTCGGCCGCCAGCGCATTGGCCGAGGACGAGCCGATCACGCCCAGCGGGCCGGCGTTTTGCGGGTGGTCGTGAGTGAGGATGCCGCGACCGGCGATGGTCTCGACCACGGGGATCTTGTGCTTGACGGCGAAGTCCATCAGCTCCTTGTGGGCGAGCGAATACTGCACGCCGCCGCCGGCGATAAGCAGCGGGCGCTTGGCGTTCTTGAGCAGGGCGGCGGCGGCGGCGATCTCGCTCACGCGACGCCCGCGGGCGGCGCTGTTCGTGCAGGCGTTCGGCAAAGAAGACCTCGGGGTAATCGAAGGCTTCGGCCTGCGTGTCCTGGCAAAGGCCAATCATCACCGGGCCACAGTCGGCGGGATCGAGCAGCGTTGCGACGGCGTGCGGCAGCGACTGCAGGATCTGCTCGGGGCGGGTGATGCGGTCCCAATAGCGTGTCACCGGCTTGAAGGCGTCATTGGCCGTGATCGAGGGATTGCCGTAGTGCTCGACCTGCTGCAGCACGGGATCGGGGAAGCGCGAGGCGAACACATCGCCGCACAGGAACAGCACCGGCAGCCGGTTGGCATGGGCCACGCCCGCCGCCGTCACCATATTGAGCGCGCCCGGCCCGATGGACGAGGTGCACACCATCATCTGCTGGCGCTTCTGGGCCTTGGCGAACCCGATCGCGGCCAGCGCCATGGACTGCTCGTTATGACCGCGCCAAGTCGGCCACTCGTCTTTCACGGCCTCGAGCGCTTCGGACAAGCAGGTGACATTGCCATGGCCGAAAATGCCGAAAGCGCCTGCAAACAGTGGGGCTTTCTTGCCGTCGACCATGGTTTTCTGCGCCATCAGAAAGCGCACAACAGCCTGAGCCATGGTGAGGCGGACGGTCTTCATGGGAACGTTTCCTTCGCTTGTCGGGGGAGATGGTCAATTTGTTCCGGACCATAGCGGGACGGACGCGGGCGTCAAATGGGTTTGCTATCGGACTTCAACGACGGTCTCGCCGGCTTCCAGCGCCGCCAGCACTCTTGCGAAGCGCGGCGACAACCAGGCCAGCAAGGCGTGGTTGGTCGCGTTACCGATCCGCAGCCAGACAACAGCGCAATCGCCCGGTCGAGCGGCGCGAAGGGTCAGAAAGTCTTCGTCCTTGGTGATCAGCACAGCGGCGAGTTGAACGGCATGCGCCCAGATCGCAGGATCGTTGGCATTCGTCAGGCCGGCGTCCGCAACATGGCTGGCCTCGTGACCCTTCCATTGCAGCCAAGACGCCAGTGCTGGCGGCAACTGAGCATCGACCAGGAAGCGCACGCCAGTTCACTCCGCAGCGACGACCACGCGGGCTTCCGCTGACCGGGCCGCATAGAGCAGGGCTGCGCTGATGTCTTCGTCGTCGAGGTAGGGGAAGTCGGCGAGGATTTCCGCACGCGTCGCGCCGCCCGCCAGCATGTCCAGCACATCGCTGACGCGCACCCGCATGCCACGCAGACACGCCCGTCCACCGCACTGCTGCGGGTTGAACGTGATGCGGGCGAGCAATGCGTCTTCCGACATGGGGCGGCTCCTCAAAGACGCATAGGATATCACGGCTGATGCCGCCGCGCCATTGGACGCGCCAAGCGACGGCGGAGCAGGCCTCACACCGCCTCGATCAGCTCGATGTCCTTCTTCAGCAGCTCGTTCACGAGGTCGCTGAGCGACTTGCCGCGTGCGGCCGCGCGCGCGGTGAGGAATGCCCGCACCTCCGGATCGAGATGGACCGGCGCCACCAGCTCGGCCCCCTCGCGGTAGAATTTCCCGCGCGTTGCCGAGGAGAAATCGTACTCGTCCTGCATGTCGGGTTCCGCTCTACGCGGGGCTTTGCTCATAGTCTCGTCTTTCGCGTCTGGACCGTTTGTGCACCGGGGACACGATGTTCATCTTGCCTGACGGCGCATCGAAAGTCTGTACCGGCCAACGGCAAGATGAACTTCGTGTCCCCAGTCTTGCGGCGGCGGCAGACTGGGGACACGAAGCCCCTCTTCGGCGTCGGGCGACGGCGTATTGCCGCGAGGCTTGCGAATGGCCGAAGACGGGCATCATGTCCCCTACGGCCCCAGCGCCGCCAGCTGCCCGTCGATCCAGGTGAGATCGTTCTTCCAGTCCGCGTTGTCTGGCGACAGTGCGGCGAGCCGGGCGCTGATCTCGCGCGCCGCCGCAAACTCCGCCCGCGCCGTGGCCGTGTCGCCGGATTTGCCGCGCAACGTCGGCGATCTTCATGTGGCTCACCGAGAGATCGCGCTGCCATCCGGCATTGCCGGGGTCGGACTTGGCGAGGCGGTCTGCGATGGCGAGGCTGTCGCGGTAGGTCTTCAGCGCCTCGGGGAGGTTGCCCTGGGCGACCAGCACGTCGCCGACCTTGTCGTACGACACCGAGAGATCGCGCTGCCATCCGGCATTGCCGGGGTCGGCCTTGGCGAGGCGGTCGGCGATGGCGAGGCTGTCGCGGTAGGTCTTCAGCGCCTCGGGGAGGTTGCCCTGGGCGACCAGCACGTCGCCGACCTTGTCGTACGACACCGAGAGATCGCGCTGCCAGCCGGCATTGCCGGGGTCGGCCTTGGCGAGGCGGTCTCTGATGGCGAGGCTGTCGCGGTAGGCCTTCGAGCGCCTCGGGGAGGTTGCCCTGGGCGACCAGCACGTCGCCGACCTTGTTGTACGACACCGAGAGATCGCGCTGCCAGCCGGCATTGCCGGGGTCGGCCTTGGCGAGGCGGTCGCTGATGGCGAGGCTGTCGCGATAGGCCTTGAGCGCCTCGGGGAGGTTGCCCTGTGCGACCAGCACGTCGCCGACCTTGTTGTACGACACCGAGAGATCGCGCTGCCAGCCGGCATTGCCGGGGTCGGCCTTGGCGAGGCGGTCGCTGATGGCGAGGCTGTCGCGGTAGGTCTTCAGCGCCTCGGGGAGGTTGCCCTGGGCGACCAGCACGTCGCCGACCTTGTTGTACGACACCGAGAGATCGCGCTGCCAGCCGGCATTGCCGGGGTCGGCCTTGGCGAGGCGGTCGACGATGGCGAGGCTGTCGCGGTAGGCCTTGAGCGCCTCGGGGAGGTTGCCCTGGGCGACCAGCACGTCGCCGACCTTGTTGTAGGACACCGAGAGATCGCGCTGCCATCCGGCATTGCCGGGGTCGGCCTTGGCGAGGCGGTCTGTGATGGCGAGGCTGTCGCGGTAGGCCTTGAGCGCGTCGGGGAGGTTGCCCTGGGCGACCAGCACGTCGCCGACCTTGTTGTAGGACACCGAGAGATCGCGCTGCCAGCCGGCATTGCCGGGGTCGGCCTTGGCGAGGCGGTCTGCTGATGGCGAGGCTGTCGCGGTAGGCCTTGAGCGCCTCGGGGAGGTTGCCCTGCGCCGACCAGCACGTCGCCGACCTTGTTGTACGACACCGAGAGATCGCGCTGCCAACCGGCATTGCCTGGGTCGGCCTTGGCGAGGCGGTCTGCGATGGCGAGGCTGTCGCGGTAGGTCTTGAGCGCCTCGGGGAGGTTGCCCTGCGCCACCAGCACGTCGCCGACCTTGTTGTACGACACCGAGAGATCGCGCTGCCATCCGGCATTTCCGGGGTCGGCCTTGGCGAGGCGGTCTGCTGATGGCGAGGCTGTCGCGGTAGGTCTTCAGCGCCTCGGCGAGGTTGCCCTGCGCCACCAGCACGTCGCCGACCTTGTTGTACGACACCGAGAGATCGCGCTGCCATCCGGCATTGCCGGGGTCGGCCTTGGCGAGGCGGTCGGCGGCGTCGCCGCCTTTGCGGTACTCGGCTTTGGCGGGCTCAAGCTGGCCGCGCGCCGAGTGGATGTCGCCGAGGCCGAAATGCGCCCACATCAGACGGTTGTCATGCGTGCCTTCCTTGCCAAGGACAAGCACGCGGCCGTAGGCGCGTTCCGCTTCCGCCAGCGCGCCGGACTTCGCGTTGAAACCAGGCATGCTGAAACAGCCCCTCCACATCGTCCGGGTCCAGCCGCGCCGCCTCGGCATACAGCCCCCGCGCCTTGCCGGGTTCGGCGACGGCAGCGATGGCGGCGGCTTCGCGGTAGGCTTTGGCCGCCGTCTTGAGGGTTTGAGCGGCCTGCCTCGCTTGCGCCGCCGCACCGTCGGCGAGCAGTGCGACAGCCTCAGCTTTCTTGCCCTCCGATAGCAGCTGCGCGACCTTGGCGGCATCGACGTCGCCGCCTTCTGCGCGCTGTTCAAGTCGCGTCAGCGCGGCGAGCAGATTCTCTTGCGTTCCGGGCGTGGCGGCTGCAGCCGGGGCCTCGCCCGCGAGCTTCTGTGCCAGCCGGGCGGCGCGCTCAGCGGCCTTGTCGATGATGCCTTGCTGCGCGACAACCGTAGTGCCGAGATCGAGGCTGCGCCAATAGAAGAACCCGCCCGCGCTGGCCACGGCCAGGAACACCGCCGCCGCCAGCGCCCGCATCCGTGCCGCCTGACGCTGCCGCCGCAACTCGCGCCGGTACACATCGTTGGCGTCCGCCAGCCCCAGCAATCCCGCCACCAGTTTGGCCAACCCCAGCTCGCGGCCGTCGCCCGTGTCGCGCAGGTCCGGTCCCAGCACCGTGATGGGCGTGTCCGTCACCGTGCCGTCGGGGCTAAGCGCAAACCGCAGCGCGGGCGGGAAATTGTCGGGCGCGCGGCCATCGATCAGCACCGGGATCACCGGGCGGCCGGGATGGCGGTGGCGGAACAGCCGCACCTCCTCGTTGACCGGCCCGCTCGCCGCCGACTTGGGCGAGCACAGCACGATCAGCGCGGCCGAGGCATCGAGCGCGGCGATGGTCGCCTCGGTGAGCGTGGTGCCGCCCGAGAAATTGCCGCGGTCGAGGAAAATCGGTGCGAGGCGGCGCGGATTGGGGCCGGGGCGGGTGGCGCGCGCGGCAAGGTCGGCATCGAGGGCGAAACCTTCCAGCCGGCGATGCAGCCACGTCGCCCAGCTCTTGTCGGCGTGGGCGTAGGAGAGAAACGCACGAAATTTCAGGTCCGGCGCATCGGTCATCGGCAAGCCCCGCAGCAGGGATGGTGCCGATCAGCATAAGCCCTCATTTGAGCATAGGCAATCTTGGCTGCGCTCTCGCCAAATATCCCCTACACTCACCCCCTGATTTGCAACCACAGGACGCATCCATGGCCGTCACACTGCACGAGGGCGATCTTCCCGCCAATCTCTCGTTTCGGCGCGTCCGTCGCCATCGATACCGAAACCCTGGGGCTCAATCCGCATCGCGACCGGCTGTGCCTGGTGCAGCTGTCGGCGGGCGACGGCAATGCGCATCTGGTGCGGATCGATCAGAAGCAGGAGGGGGCGCCGCGGCTGAAGGCGCTGCTGGGCGATCCGGCCGTGACCAAAATCTTCCACTTCGCGCGTTTCGATCTGGCCGTGCTGTCGCATCGGCTCGGCGTCATGCCGGCCCCGGTCTATTGTACGAAAATCGCCTCAAAGCTGGTGCGAACCTATACTGACCGGCATGGCTTGAAGGATCTGTGCCGGGAACTGATCGGGGTCGAGCTCTGCAAGGAGCAGCAAAGCTCCGATTGGGGATCGCCCAAGCTCAGCGCCGAGCAGCAGACTTACGCGGCCTCGGATGTGCTCTATCTGCACAAGCTGAAGGCCGTACTGGACACCATGCTGGCCCGCGAGGGACGCAGCGATCTGGCGGCGGCCTGCTTTCGTTTTCTGCCGACGCGGGTGGCGCTCGATCTGGGCGGCTGGCCCGAGGATGACATTTTTGCTCACTAGCCCCCCGCCCACCAACCGGCCGGTTCCATGAGCCTCGACGCGACGCGATTGCCGGCCAGGGCCACCCCGAGGCCGCTCCCGGTGGTCCAGAAGGGCCAGATCCGCATCGCGCAGGTCAGCGATGCCGAGCGGGCGCGCGCGTTCGCCCGGGCGCGCCGGCATAGCGTCCTGGTGCGGGTACTGAAGTTCACCTTGCCGATCCTGGCGGTGGGGGCGGTAGGCGTGCTGTTCATTTCGCCGCGGATGTTCGTGCCGGGGCTGCCGCCGGGCAGCAACGCCAGCGTTGGCGGCGTGGAGATCACCAGCGCTCAGATACGTCTGACCAACCCGCGCTTCGACGGCGTCACGGCAGAAAACGGCCGCTATTTCGTCACCGCCAAGGCCGCTGTGCAGTCCACCGGCAATCTCGACCAGATGCAGCTTGAAGGCGTGCACGGACGTATCGAGGAGGCGGACAAGTCCTGGACCGATATCACCGCCAAGGCCGGTGTCTATGAAACCAAGAAGCGCGCCATGACGCTGAGCCAGGGTATCGTGATCACCAGCAGCGCCAATGCGCGCGCGGAGCTCGAAACTGCCGATATCGACATCGACAGCAAGAAGGTCACGTCAGCCGTCCCGGTGGTGCTGACGCTGCCGAACGGCACCTTGAAGGGCAAAGGCCTGCTGATCGAGGGCGATGCCAAGCGGTTCGTGTTGTCGGCCGAGGTCGTGGCGCATCTGACGCCGCCGAAGACGGCCGCAATGAAGCCGAAGGATGCCGCGTCGCCGGCGGGCGCGCTCTCGGCGACACCGGCCATGAGCGATGGTCCCATCGATGTAACAGCCAAGCGGCTGGAAGTTCTCGACAACGCCAAGACCGCCACCTTCAGTGGCGCGGTCGAGGCGCGCCAGTCCGGCATGACGCTGACGGCCGAGACGCTGGAGATCGGCTATACCGGCAACGCGGGCGCCAATCCTTTGGCGACCAGCCACCAGTGGCGGATCGGCGCAGAACATCCGTACCGCGACGGCCATCAAGAACGTCATCATCGTCACGCGGACGGGCGCAAGGCCACGTCAGACAAAAGCGTTTTCGACCAGCAGGCCAACAGCATGACGCTGCTTGGCTCGGTGGTGCTGTCGCAGGCCGGCAGCGTGCTGCATGCCGACCAGGTGGTGGCCGACCTGACTGCGCGCCGCACCCGCATAACAGCAGCCAACCGCGTCACCGGGCATTTCGCACCCGCGCCCAAGGCCGACGGAGCGATTGCCGCCGCCCCCGGTGGCCTGGCCGCGCTGGGCACTTCGGGCAGCGCCACGGATATCAGCGCCAACAGCCTCGAACTGGCTGACGATACCGGCGAAGCTGTGTTCCAGGGCGCCGTGATGGTAAGCCAGAAGGGCAATCGCCTCAGCGGCGAGCGCCTCGCCATCGATACCAATCGCCGGCGTATGGCGATGAGCGGTCCTGGCCGCGTCAGCGGAACCTTTGAAGGCTCGGCGACCGGCGGCAAGTCGAACAAGCCCGCTAAGCCTGCAACGGCTGTCTCGACTGTCAGCACCGGCGTCGGGAGCAGCTTTACGGACCTGTCCGCTTCCAGCGGCGAGCCGACCAACATTGAAGCTGACAACCTGGTGGTTGAGGATGACAAGGGGCTGGCAACCTTCACCGGCAAGGTAGTGGTGGTGCGCGGCGACAATCGCATTTCGGCCGGCACGTTGAATGTGTATTACGCGGGCGGAGCGGCAGGTTCGCAGCTGAGCCGCATCACCGCCAAGGATCGCGTCGTCATCCGCGCCACCGGCAATCAGACCGCGAGCGGTGACAACCTGCTCTATGAGCCGAGCAGAAATCAGCTGCTGATGACCGGCAATGTCACCGTCTCGCAGGGCGGCAACATCGTGCACGGCGAAAAGCTGGTGGTGGACCTGGACACGGGCGAGAGCCATTTCGTCACCGCGCAGCCCACAGGGGAAGTCAGCCAGGTGCCGGGCGCGCCCAAACCGGGACGGATTTCCGTGATGATTTCGCCCGACGGCATCAAACAGATCGGCGGGTCGGGCAACGCGCCAGCACGCGTCGCCGGGGCCGGCCAAGGGCAAGAAGCCCAAGACCGGGCTGATCGGCAGCGATGTCATGGTCGCCCCGAACGAGGGTCCCCAATGAGGGAGAGCGAGTTGAGCAAAGGCTGCGGGGCATGAGTAAACTCGGCGGGATGCTGGGACGACTGACGGGCGGCGGGGCGAAAGCGCCTGCTGCTGAACCCAATGGCGTTGGTCCGACCCAACGTGGCCGCGGGCAGACGCAGCGCCGGCAGACGGCCGGCGCGTCATCGCCGACCGAACTGGTCGCGCAGTATGCCGAGCAGCAAGCTCATCCAGCCGACCGGACGCACGCAAGGCCGCCCGGCCTCGCGCATTCCCCAGCCCACACCGGCGCTGAACGCACCGCCCGTTAACGACGGCGAGGCCTACGATCCAGTCCCAGCCTCGGGCAAGGGCTGGCTCACGGCAATTTCGGTGAAGAAGGCCTTTGGCAAGCGCCAGGTCGTGCGCGGCGTCAGCCTCGCGGTGCGCCAGGGCGAGGCGGTTGGCCTGCTTGGCCCGAACGGTGCGGGCAAGACCACCTGCTTCTATATGGTCACGGGGCTGATCCCCGCCGATAGCGGGAAGATTCTGATCGACGGCAACGATGTCACGTCGCTGCCCATGTACCGGCGCGCACGGCTCGGCATTGGCTACCTGCCGCAGGAGGCCTCGATTTTCCGCGGTCTGACGGTCGAGCAGAACATCATGGCCGTGCTGGAGCTGGTGGAGCCGAACCGCAAGAAGCGCAACGAGCAGCTGGATGCGCTGTTGGACGAGTTCCGCATCACCCGGTTGCGCAAGTCGCCTTCGATCGCGCTCTCCGGTGGCGAGCGCCGCCGTTGCGAAATCGCACGCGCCCTAGCCAGCCGGCCGTCGTTCATCCTGCTGGACGAACCGTTCGCCGGCATCGATCCCATCGCGGTCGGCGACATCCAGGTGCTGGTGCGCCATCTGACCGATCGCGGGATTGGTGTTCTGATCACGGATCATAATGTGCGCGAGACGCTCAGCCTTATTGACCGCGCCTATATCATCTACGACGGCCAAGTGCTGATGCACGGCACGCCCGACGAAGTGATCGCGCATCCGGAGGTGCGGAAGCGGTATCTGGGCGATATGACGTTGTAACGTGGCATCGGAATTGTAGGGGCGACCCACGGGTCGCCCCTACGCCGCGCGTACCTGTGCCGCCACTGGCGCGGGCAGCGCGCCACGTCCTGCAAACGCCAGCTCGTAGGCCGACAACAGCTCCGTCCGCTCGCGCTCCCAGACCAGCTCGGCGGCGGCGCGGGCTTTTCCGAATTCGCCCATCTGAGCGTTCAGGGCGCGATCATCCGCCAGCTGCAGGAGTTTCGTGGCCAACTGCTTGGGGCAATTGTCAGCTGCATACAGTCCAGCCTCTGCGGCGGTGCGGCGCGTCTCGTCGAGGTCGAAGGCGACGAACGGGATGCCGAGCGACATGTACTCGAACACCTTGTTCATCGAGATTTTGTCGTTGTAGACGTTCTTGGGGTCTGGAATCACGCCGACATCGAAGGCCGAGAAGCTGGCGAGCAGCTGATCGCCCGAGCGGAAGCCGGTGAAAGTGACGTAGTCTTCGACCTTGCGGTCGCGGGCCAGTTTCTTCAGGCCCTCCAGCTCCGTCCCCGAGCCGACCACCGCACACTGAACATCCGTGCGGCCCAGGTCGTGGACCATATGCGCCATGGCTTCCACCAGCAGATCGACACCGTCCTGCGCGCCCATGATGCCGACGTAGCCCAGCAGCGTCTTGCGGCCCTTGCGCAGTGCGGCGTCGGGCTCGATACGCTTGAAGCGCTTCAGGTCGGGAATGGAGCGTACAATGAACACCCGGTCCGGGTTCATGCCGCCGCGCCGCACAGCGATTTCCTTGAAGGTGGCGTTGGTGGCGATCGATACGTCGGCCGTCGCGAAGGTCCAGCGCTCGAACACGGTCAGCAATTTATGAAAGAATCCGCGTTTGCCGAACTTGGCTTCATACAATTCCGGATTGATGTCGTGATGATCGAAGATGAAGGGCTTGCCGAAAAGCCGGAAGAAACCGCCGATCAGGAAGATCGTGTCCGGCGGATTGCAGGCCTGGATGACGTCGAAACCGACCTTCCAGAGCACGTTGAAGCAGAGCCAGAATTCCCAGAACAGCGCGGAGGAATACTCCACCAGATAGCCAAGCGCGCCGGAGGCTTCCAGCGGCAGCGGATGGCGGAAGATGTGGATGCCGTCGAGCAGTTCGTAGGAGGCTACGTACTTGCCGCCGATCGGGCAGATGACCGAGACCGTGTGCCCCGCATCGCGCAAGCAGGTGGCTTCCTGCCAGACGCGCCGATCCAGCGGCAGCGTCAGATTCTCGACGATAATCAGTATCCGGCGACCCATCAGCAGCCTGCCACTCGTGACCTACACCAAGGTCATGAGGATGGCAGGCAAGGGTTAAAGGTCTGGCCAACGCGAACGCTCGAATGCCGAGGAATTTCGCTACTAATCCCTAAACGAGTGTCGAATTTTTGTGCGCTGCGACGGCGCGGTTGTGCCGACGAGCGAAAGATCCAACCTGTCGATATCCGTCAGCTCAAAGACGGCGTTGCGGCTCCATCGCCTTCTCCCAAGGGAGAAGGCGATGGGGCCACACGAATTTTGTTCGCTGAGAGATAGGCAAAGTCCCAAACTCTAGCTCGGCCAAGTCACTCCGTCAGCAGCGCTGTCATCGGGCTAAGACGGGCCGCCTTGCGTGCGGGGTAATAGCCGAAAACCAAACCCGTGACGATCGCGGAGCCCACGGCAAGGCTGGCGATGGCGGTGCTTGTTTCCACTGGCCAATCCACCACCTCGTTGATGGCGAACGTTCCGGCGGTTCCCAGCGCCACGCCGGCAAGGCACCCGAGCAGGCAGAGGATCAGCGCCTCGCCGAGAAACTGTTGCAGGATATCTGACCGCCGCGCACCCAGGGCAATGCGCAATCCAATTTCCCGCGTGCGCTCCGATACCGAGGCCAGCATGACGTTCATGATGCCGATGCCGCCAACCACCAGGGCGATGGCTGCGGCCAGCGCCAGCAGCAGACCCAGAGTGTCCTGTGCCGCGCTGCGGGCGTGCAGGAAGGCCGTCAGGTCACGGACGTAAAAATCATCCTCCTTGGAGGCGTGAGTCTTCCGGCGATCGCGCAACACCTCCTCGATGCCGGTCTTTGCCTCTTCGATGTCGGCGGTGTCGGCAATTTCCATCACCAGATTGCCGATGTCCTGCACCTGCAGTTTGCGCGTGAACGCGAGATGAGAGCGCGCCGCCTTGATCGGCACCAGCACGGTATCGTCGAGATCGCGGCCTGAGGGCGATTGGCCCTTGCGGTCCAGTACGCCGATCACCGTGAATGGAACGTTGCCAAGGCGAACCACTGCGCCCTCTGGGCGCTGATCGGCGAACAAGGTGTCGGCCACGGTCGCGCCGAGCAGGGCGACCTTCTGGCCGGTGCGCTCCTCGGTGGGCTCGAAGCCGCGCCCGCTTGCGATCGGCCAGTCGCGCACGGAGAGAAAATCGGCATGAATGCCCTCGATGATGGTCTGCCAGTTTTCCGTCCCCGCAACCACGCGGCCGGTCGTCGACAGCAAACCGGAAACCGCCGTCACCGCTCCCACTTGACTCGCGGACCGCGAGCAGATCGTTCTCGGTGAAGCTGGGCCGGCTGCCAAGGCCGGTCGATCGTCCGCGTACCTCGTCGGCGCCGGGATAGGCGTGGAGCACATTGCTGCCGAGGCTGGCGATGCTGTTGCCCACCTCCTGGCGTGCGCCCCTGCCAACCGCCACCATCATCATGACAGCGGCGACCGCGATCGCGATCCCGAGCGCCGTCAGCAGGCTGCGCAATGCGTTCGTCCGCGTCGCCACCAATGCCGTTGCCAGTATGGAGGAGAGCGTCATGCGGTTGCTTTCAGAAGTGCTGATGGTCCGAACGAAGGCCCGTCGTAGGTAACGCAACCATCCTGCATGCGGATGATACGTCGCGCCGTGTTGGCGACCGTCCGGTCGTGAGTGACCATCACGATCGTGATACCCGACTCGTTGAGTTCGCGCAGCAGCTCAAGGATATCGCGGCCGGACTGCCGATCGAGGGCGCCGGTCGGCTCGTCGGCCAGGATCAGCCGCGGCGAATTGATCAGTGCACGGGCAATAGCGACACGCTGCTGCTGGCCGCCGGACAGTTGGTTCGGTTTGTGCAGGAGATACTTGCCGAGGCCGACCTGGCACAGCCTGCGCTCGGCCTCGCGCTTGATATGTTTGGTCAGGCCGCCGCGCGCATAACGGGCGGGCAGCAGCACCTGGTCGATGGCGGCGGTGCGCGGCAGCAGATGAAAGTGCTGAAAAACGAAGCCGATGCTGGCGTTGCGTAAGGCAGCAAGACGGTTGGCACCGAGGTTGCGCGTCGGCATGCCATCGATCAGCAGTTCGCCCGAAGTTGGTGTGTCCAGCGTAGCCAGCAGACTGAGCAGCGTCGATTTTCCCGAACCCGATGGTCCGACTATGGCAACAAATGCGCCGGGCTGTATGGTGAAATTCGCACTATCCAGCACTTGCACCGGCTTGCCGGCCATGATGTGGCTCTTGCAAAGGTTGCGCGCCTCGACGATGGGAGCAGGAGCGATCGAGGCTGGCCTGGCCGAGGGTTTTGCGAGCCACATGATTTGCGCGCTCACTCGACCCAGCGGGCTGGGCCCTTGACGAGCACGCGCGCGCCAGGTTCCAAACCGCCACCGGAAATCTCGACAGTCTTGCCGTCGCTCAGGCCAATTCGGACCAGTCGGGGCTCGATGCGTCCTTCCGGCACCAGCACCCAGACGCTGCCGGTTTGCGGGTCGCGGGGCGTCTGCGGAACCGCAGCGACGATCCCCCTGGGAGGCCGGTAACGCAAGGCATCTGCGGGCACGCGGACGACCTGCTCGCGCCGCGCGGTTTCGATCTGCAGGTTGGCGGTCATGCCGGGAAGCAGCTGTAGATCGGCGTTGTCCGCTTCGACAACGACGGTATAGGTGACGAGGTTCTGCTCGATGGCGGGCGCCAGCCTGATCTCGGCCACGTTGCCGTGGAATTCGCGGTCGGGATAGGCATCGACCATGAAGGTGACGGCGTTTTCCTTCCGAATGCCCGCGATGTCGGCTTCGCCGATCTGGGCCTCGATCTGGACGTTGCGCAAATCCTTGGCGATGCGGAACAGTTCCGGCGCCTGCAGGCTGGCGGCGACGGTTTGCCCGACCTCGACCATGCGCGAGAGCACGACGCCATCGATTGGCGCGCGTATTTGAGTACGATCCAGATCGATGCGCGCCTGGGCCAGTTGGGCTTCCCGATTCCGGATGGTCGCGGCGGCGCTGGACATCTGGGCGTCGGCTGCGGCCACTTCGGCCTTTGCGATTTCGACGGACTGTTCGGCCTCGTCCTGCTGCGAGCGTGTTGTGGATTTCGACTTCATAAGGACGCTCTGGCGACCGCGGTCCAGTTCAGCGCGCCGCAACTGCACCAGCGCCTTGCCGCGCGCGGCTTGTTGCGAGTGAAGCGCCGCCTGCGCCACGGCCAGCTCTGCCTCGGCTTGCGCAATGCGCGAGGCATACATCTTGTCGTCGAGCACAGCGAGCACGTCGCCCGCCTTCACTTCGGCGTTGAAACTGGCCTTGATCTCGACGATCTGACCCGAGAGCTGCGAGCCGACCAGTACCGAGACGAGGGGCCGAACCACACCTGAGCCTGCCACGTGCCGCAAGACATCGCCGCGACTGACCAGTTCCGTCGCATAGTCTGCAACCAGGGGTTTGTTTGTTCGGGAGACAAGGAAGGTGCCGTCGAAGAGCTGCCGCCAATCCCTCGGCTCGGGCGCCGGCGCCAGCGCCGCGATAGCAATTGCGGGCAGGCTGGCGGCATAGAGAACCGTACGCAGGAGATAGGACATCACTCACCTCGATGCTCTCGACCCACCGCAATTGCTCCGTATGGGTCAAACTCAAGGCGTCAAACTAGGTGACCGAACCTGATATTGTCCTGACAATCCGGGTAAAGTTCATGTCAGAACGGCTGTGCAATTGTTGGCGCAGTGACGGCAAGAATGTCGTTACGTGGTGATACATAGCCACTAACATTTTGGTAACATGGAGTACATGACATGATCCGCTATGCTCTGATTGCAGCTCTCGCGCTCTCCGCCGTTTCGGTCGGCACCAACAGCTTCGCGGCCGCCGACGGTTTCAACGCCGCCCTGAGCGAGCCGACCACTGTCGATCGCCGCAAGCCCCGCGTGAAGGGCGGCAGTGGTTGCGACGACCCGCGCGACATCATCGAGCATCCCGAGTGCCGCTAGCATTCTAGATCGTCGTCATCCCCGCGAAGGCGGGGATCCAGCCAAGCCTGAGGCGTGCACGACGGCCAATACGGAAACGCTCGCAATGTCAGCAGCTTGTGGGGTATCGAGGCTGCACCACACTCTGGTATGCATGGATCCCCGCCTTCGCGGGGATGACGAATTGGCCGGGCACTTTTTGTGTGCGCCAGAAGATTAGCGCGTCGCAGCAGCCCGGTGTTCGCTGGGGGTTAAGGCGCAACGAGGCTGATGCCAATCGGGGGCGGTCGCAAGGCCGCCCTCGATTTGCGTTGCTGCATACCAACAAAAAAGGACCGGACGCGTTTCCGCATCCGATCCTCGGGCAGGCCGGTCGTGGTCGGGGGGAGGACTACAGGCCGCTCTTGCCGTTCACCATGGCCTTCGAGGCGACGGTGTTGAAGGTCGCGAAAGTCTGCTGACAGAGCTTGGTCGAGAGTCCGAAGAACTCGTGAGCCGCCGCCAAGGATTTGCTGCCAATGCGCGAGACGTTTGGCAGTTCGCGAGACAAATTGGCAGACGCTGCTGAAGGCCACGACCACAGACCGCGCGGCGAGACTACAGGCCGCCGTTTGCCGTTGCAAAAGCAAACGGGGGTGACCCGGGGGCGGGTCATCTGCTCGGCGTGAAAGTCAGATCACAAAGAAATCGGTGTAGGTAATTGTCAAGCCCGTAGTCAATATCGAAAACTGAGTGGCTCCACCTGTGGCATTACCATTTGTGTCATAGATCAGCGCGCCCGTAGTCGAATTGTAAACTATTCGATCGTCTGAGTCATGAGCAGCTGATCCCACGAAGAAAGCTGCATTGGTGAGAACGGTATTGTTTGCACCCAATTGCACAAAAATTGCATTTTCCAGGCGAATTTTATCCGTTCCGTGGACAAAGTCTGTTATTTCGTCGACATTAGTCGTTGCGCTCAGCGCAGAGTTGAACACAAAAACGTCGGCACCATCGCCGCCTGTCAGACTGTCGTTCCCGGCGCCGCCGTTCAGGGTATCTTGACCCTCGTAACCGTACAGTCCGTCGCTGCCACCGGCCCCTGACAAGTTATTGTTGACGAGGTTGCCTTCCATGAAGTTGTTCGACGAATTGCCAGTGCCGGTCAAGGCCGTGCCGGTAAGCGTGAGCGCCTCCAGTCCGGCGCCCAATGTGTAACCACTTACACTCGCGAACACTCTATCACCAATGTCTCCTTGTGTATCCTCGCCTTGTATTAAATCGCTAAGGCTATCGATCACATATGCATCATTGCCGGCGCCGCCGTTCATAGTGTCGTTCCCAATTCCTCCATCGAGGTAGTCCGCGCCCACGCCGCCAAGCAGAGAGTCGGCCCCATCGTCGCCGTTGAGTTGGTCATTACCGTCTCCGCCTGTGAGGGTGTCGTTATCGGCGCCTCCAAACAGCCTGTCCCACATCAGGCCACCGTCGAGCGAGTCTCCACCCGCGCCGCCGTAGAGTGTGTCGTTGCCATCACCTCCCGACAGCACGTTGCTCCCCGAATTTCCCGAAATTGTGTTGAACAATGCGTTACCGGTACCGCTCAAGGTCTCGAAATCCGGTTGCGCCCGTAAGCGTCAGATTTTCAACGCCAGCCCCAAGTGTATAGCTGGCGGTCGCGATGACCCGATCTGTTCCGCCGGTTGCGGTGTCTTCGCCAACAACTGTGTCCAAAGATGAATCGGCAAAATAGGTGTCGCCGCCGTCACCGCCGTTCATTTGATCGATACCGGTACTGCCATTCAAACTGTCGTCACCCGCGCCACCGTAGAGTTGGTCGCTGCCGGCGGTTCCCGTCAAGCTGTCTGCGAAGTTCGAACCAATCAAGGCCTCAATAAGTGTGTATGTATCACCCGCTGCATCGCCAGTGTTGAGCGCGGAGTTGAGCAGGTTCGCCGTCACCGCCGCAGCGGAATTGGCATAACTTACCGTGTCCAATCCATTACCGCCACTCAGCGCATCCGCGCCACCGCCACCAATCAGCGTGTCGTCGCCATCGGCGCCGTAGAGTGAGTCGGCGCCCGAACCGCCCTTGATCACGTTGTTGAGTGTATTGCCCGTGCCGGCAAAAGCAAGAGATCCCAAGTACGCTAGAATTTCCACATTGGCGCGAGCCGTCAAATCGTAGGCTGCCGCTATCGCTTGAATTTCGTCTATACCTTCACTGAAGGCTTCTGTGATGACGTCGTTGCTTGCATTAACGAGGTAGACGTCATCGCCCGCGCCGCCAGCAAGTGTATCGGCATAAGTGCCTATAGGGCCGGACTCGCCGAGATAGCCATCGAGAACGTCGTTGCCGTTGCCGCCATAAAGGGAATTGTAGCCGTCGCCACCGATCAGACTGTCGTTGCCGTCGTTGCCAGTGATGGTGTCGTTCGCGGAGGCGCCATCCAATTTGTTGCCGAATTGATCGCCAATCAGCGTGTCGCTGTTTCCTGAGCCTATAACGTTTTCTATGCTGACCACGGTATCGGTCGTGACATTAGCGCCGAAGGTGTTTTTGCCGTAGATCACCCCAGTGGTGAGGTCTGCATAAATCGTGAGCTTGGCTGTGCCTGAGGTCTTGCCATCGTAAGTGGCGGTATCCGATCCCAGTCCGCCGTTCAGGGTATTGGCGCCGTAGCCACCAACCATGGTGTCGTCGCCGTCCCCACCAAAAATGATGTCGTTTCCGTCTCCGCCATAGATCCTGTCGTTGCCGCCGAGACCCGAAACAGTATCGTCGCCCTTGCCCGCCGCAAACGTATCGCCACCAGCCGTGCCGATGAGGTTATCTGATCCATCGATGGTGGGGTTTGTCCACGGGGTCGGCCCCGTGAGGCCGCCGGGACTGGTTCGTGCTTGGCCGTTCTCTGTGATGCCCGTTGTTTGGATGAACAGGTCGTTTGCGGCGTCGGTGTCGCCGAATTTCTGCACGTAGTTCTTCAGGAAGGCGACAACTGGCCCGGTGCCCGTCCGCAAATGGTTGTTGGAGAGGGTGGCGATTCGCACGCCTTCAAGTGTTATAGCTTCAGTGGGAGCGAGTGCATCAATCGCGACGTTGGTTATTGTTACGTTTTCAGCCTGAGTGATTCTTATGCCGCCACCATTATTGGCATAGATAACTCCACCAATTATGTTCACATTGTGCGTCCAAGAGCGGGCCTCGTTGTTACCCGTCTGCACGGCTATGCCAAATCCGGGTCCGAGCAGGTCGCCATCTAATTCAAGTGTCAAGCTTCCATTGCTGTACGAGGTTAAATTCTCCATCGTTACGAACTCGGATCCGGTCACCACGTTGAAGCCATGACGCCCGTTGTCGAAGGCGCTGTTATTTCTTAGCAGTACATTTGTCGATCCATCGATTGTAAATCCGTCTTTGCCATTATTGTGAGCGATGCTATTTTGAATAGTGAGATCGATAGTGCCTTCATGAGGATCGAAACCGTAGCGAGATACATTTCTAATCTCAACCCCATCAAGGGTAACGCGCGTATCAAGCGCAGTAGCGGTATTTGGCTTTGGTCCTGAATAAAAACCATCGACCGCCTCGGTATAATTAACCGTGTTGTTAGGTGGCTGGGCACCGGTCCAGTTACCATCGATTGTTAAATTTTTTATCACCACATCGTGGGTGGACTGAATGGAGCCATCAGGCAGTATGTCGCCTGACATCGTCCGAATTATTCCAGTGATGGCATCAAGCGGATTAGGTCGCAAGCTGGATGATCGTCGAAGTGGAGCTGGCCGGAAAGTCCATTCCGGTCCCTTGCAGCGTCGTGTTGCTTCCGACTTCAATGGAGTTGTTGACCGTCCACGTACCTGATGACAACGACACTGATGGCCCCAACAGTGCCCTGAACGAGGTCAAGCTTCGATTGAATCAAGGCGGTCTGATCCAATTGGTATGGGTCGGATACATTCTGCGTGTCGACAACCACAGATTGCACGTTCGATCCGGGGACCTGCCAGGTTATTGTCAGTAGGCTCACGGTACGCTCCAATCAGGTGATTACGGACGGACCGTGAATTGGCACATGGCTTAACAGATTGTCAACGGCGTTTGGACAACGCGATCAATGCGTTTCGCAACGCGGTTAATGTGGCCGGAGTTGATTGGAAATCTTCGTGCATGGCCGTTGATGAGCATTCTGGAGCCAGCGCCAACGGTGCCATTGCGACGCGCTCCATTTGCTATGACACTTTAGTTGGTCGTCAAGCATATCGCTTCAAAGGATGTTTACGGAATACTGGTAACCTCGCTCGAATAATTATTTTTCGGAGGCTGTCTTGGCAGGCCAGTACGTTGACAGGGACGGAAATATATCTCCCATGATATGGCAGGATCTCGTCTACACGGGAAGCGACGACGATGACGAATTCCGCGATTTTGAGGATCGGTACGGGGAGAATTTTGGTGGAAACGATCTCGTTTCTGGAGGCGGAGGCAACGATTGGCTCGGCTTTGGGATGGGCAACGATACGCTGTACGGAGGCGACGGCAATGACACCTTAGGCGCTGGCCATGGTGACAACCGCTTGTATGGCGACGCAGGTGACGACGTTGTCATTAGCTCTAAAGGCGCCGACGCGATTTATGGCGGGGCCGGAAACGATATCCTGGCTGGTGGCCGGGATAACGACATCATCGACTGCGGAGACGGCAACGATACGGTCTTTGGAGCTTGGGGAGAGGCCCTTGGTTACCATCAGGCTGAATCCATTGATGGAGCCGATGGTGATGATGTGGTAGTTTGGGGTGATCAAACCGGCTGGTCTAGAGCCAGAATGTTTTTTAACACATCCACTCTTACAAAGTCAGACGTCGCCATCGACTTCAACACCGATGGCAGCCTCACGGCTCGGCTACCGGAATATGAGTACACACCGGCGTTCGACGCCTTCGGCCGCCCGGCTGGCTACGAGGCGCATGTTCTCCCCGGCACCGTCGCCTCGACCCAAACCATCCGTAACGTCGAACTGTTCCAGTTCGCCGATGGTACCTGGACTTACGAGCAGCTTCTCGCCGACTACATGGCGGCGCATCCCGGTTTCGCCCTCGATCCGCCGCCGGTGTCCGAGCCGGCCAGCCCGGCGGATCCCGTGGTGGACCTTCCCCCGCCGGCCGCCGACGCCGGAACCGGAACGCCTGCGCCAGCGGAGCCGACCCCGTCTCCGGCGCCCACCCCGCATCCTCAGCCCAAGCCCGCACACGGCGAAATCCGCCGCGGCGGCGGCGGCAACGACACTATCTCCGGTCATTCCGGCAGCGACCGCTTGTACGGCAATGCCGGTGCTGATCGCATGGCCGGCGCGGGCGGCAACGACACGGTTTCCGGCGGGACTGGCCAAGACAGCCTTGCTGGTGGGGCAGGCAGCGATCAGCTCGCCGGCGGCGCCGGTCGCGACCGGCTGAACGGGGGCGCCGGGGCGGACACCATCGACGGTGGCCGTGGCGCCGATACGCTGACAGGCGGGACCGGGGCCGATCATTTCGTGATGAACGCGCGATCTGGCTATGACCGGATCACCGATTGGCAGGACGGCGTTGACCGCATCGATCTCCGCACCCAGCACGGCGTGCACAGCTTTGGCGATATCGCCATCCGAACCTGTGGCGCTGACGCCATCGTCAGCAATAGCGAAATGCTTATCCGCGTTGTCGACGCCGCCGGCCTGATTGACGCCAGCGACTTCCTATTTGCAATTTGACGTCGAGCGGCTGTGCGTCCCTGAACGCCCATACGCCTGCACAAAAAAAGAGGCCGGACGCTTTCACATCCGGTCCCATTAGCGGCTAGTGTCGGGGAGGAGGGGCGACTACAGGCCGCTCTTGCCGTTGATCATGGCCTTGGAGGCCACCGTGTTAAAGGACGCAAAGGTCTGCTGATAGAGCTTGGTCGAGAGCTCGAAGAACTCGCGGGTCTGCTCGGCGTTCTTGGCCATCTGGCTCTGGAAGAACGACGACTGCAGCTTCATGGCCTCTGGGATCGACTTGCAACGGGCGATCTGCTCGGCGGCGTCGAAGGCGGCGGTGGTGTTGGCGGTCAGGTTAGCTATCACCTTGTCGCCGAGCGTCTTGGCACTCTGCGTTGCAATGGTCGAAACCTCGGCCAGGGCCTTCTGCGAGTCCTGGGCAACAACGGTCATTTTTGCGAAGGCTTCGCGGGTCTTGGCCACGCTGTCCTCAGCAAAATGCTGCATCTGCTCGGGCACCCGGACGTCGCCGGCGGTGCGCATGAAGTCTTCGGCCTGAGTTGCGAAATCGTTTTTCATGATGGTCTCACTGGAAGGGGTGGCGGCAAAATAGCTTGAAAACTGGGGGCACACCGAAGTCTCGCGGAGCGCAGTCACCGCCGGGCCTTCGTTGAAGTGTCATATAACGCGAACCGTTGTGCACTGCAATATAATTGTTGCGGCGCAATGCGAAACTGCGGACAAAGCAGGCATGCAGGCTACGCATAACGCAGCAGTGTGCCGAAGAAATGCTCAGATAACGGGCATGGCCAGCCCACGGCTGGCGCAGGCGGCTTGCAGGGTATTGCGCAGCAGGCAGGCGATGGTCATAGGCCCAACACCGCCCGGAACTGGCGTTATGGCGCTGGCGCGTTCGCTGGCGCCCGCGAAATCAACATCGCCGACCAGCTTGCCGTTGACGCCCTCAAGCCGGTTGATACCGACATCGATCACGATAGCTCCTGGTTTCACCCAATCACCCTTGATCATCTCCGGCCGGCCGACTGCGGCGACCAGCAGATCGGCGCGCCGGCAGATGGCGGGAAGATCGCGCGAACGCGAATGGGCGATGGTGACGGTGCAGTTCTCCGCCAGCAGCAGTTGCGCCACGGGTTTGCCGACAATGTTGGAGCGCCCGACGATCACGGCCTCCAGACCCGAGAGATCGGATTTGGCGCGCTTGGCCAGGATAATGCAACCCAAGGGGGTGCAAGGGACCAGGCCGGCCTCGCCGGTCGCCAGTCGCCCGGCGTTGACGGGATGGAAGCCGTCGACGTCCTTGGCCGGATCGATTGATGTCAGCACTTTCTGGCTGTCGATGTGCTTGGGCAGCGGCAGCTGCACCAGGATGCCGTCAATGGCGGGATCGGCGTTCAGCTTGGCCACCAGCGCCAGCAACTCGGCCTCCGGAGTGCTCGCCGGCAGCTTGTGCTCCACCGACAGCATGCCGGTTTCCGCCGTCTGCTTGGCCTTGTTGCGCACATAAACCTGGCTGGCCGGGTCTTGGCCCACCAGCACCACGGCGAGGCCCGGCGTGAAGCCGTGGGCCTGCTTTAGGTTGGCTACCGCCCGCGCGATGGCGGCCCTCAGGTCGGCTGCCACGGCCTTGCCGTCGATGATCTGCGCCATGCGACTGCTTTCCTTACATCAATCGTCAATTTTATCTCATTTTACCAGTGCAGCCAGCAGCGCGTCCAACTCCGCAGGCACTCCAGCGACAGCGACCGCTTTCAGCCGCGATTTCGACCCAGCGATCAGCTCCAGCCGGGCGCGTGGCAGCCCCAGCCATTTGGCCAGCACCGCCAGCAGCGCCGCGTTGGCTTCGCCCTGATCCGGGATGGCGCGCACCTTGACGCTCAACCTGGGACCGTCCGAAGCCGGCTCGATCCCGGTCACCTCGTCGCGCGAGGATTTCGGCGTCAGGCGCACCATCAGCACCAGCCCTCCCTTGACTGCGCGCCAAGGTTGGCCGGCCGGCTCGGTCAAAACACCTTGGCAATGTTGGGCAGCACAACGCTCTGCACGAAGTAGCAGGCCAGCAGCAGCACGAAGGGCGAAAAGTCGATACCGCCGGTCTTCGGCAGCATATTGCGGATCGGCCGCAACAGGGGTTCGGTCACCGCATGCAACGCCTGGGCGATCGAGCGGACGGTCGGCTGATAGGGATTGACGATGTTGAGCTGCATCAAAAAGCTCAGGATCACGTCGGCAAGGACGATCCAAGTGTACAGGTAGATCAGATAGCTAATGAAGCCGAGCAGCTCGATCATTTGGGTCCCTCGTCAGTGCGCTTTGGCCCCGTGCATACTGATAAAGCGGGCCCCTCAGCAAGCCTTTTGCCGCCGCGGGAAGCCATTGCGGCAATTGCGTCGCGCCAACGGCCAGCCCATAGTGCCTTCCACCAGCAATCGTCCGAGGCGTCCTGATGCAAGCCCGCAAACTGACCGAGACCTACACCGTCGCGCCGCAGATCCTGGCGACCGACGTGCCCACCATCGTCGCTGAGGGTTATCGCTCGATCATGTGCAACCGGCCGGACGGCGAATCGCCGGGCCAACCGCCCTTTGCCGAGATTGCAGCGGCAGCTCAGGCCCAAGGTTTGGTCGTGCGTCATGTGCCGGTGGTATCCGGCATGATAACGCAATCCGATGTCGAGGCCTTCAAGACCGCCATCGCCGAGCTGCCTGCCCCGGTGTTCGCCTATTGCCGATCCGGCGCGCGCTGCACGAACTTATGGTCGCTAAGCGCCGCCAGCCAGCCTACATAGCTACGCCGCGTTGGCTGCAGAGCGCTCTTGCTGAGCCTATTATGCGCGGCTGCGTCACGGGGCTGGATCACTTTTTGGTGGATAAGCTCGGATCGAGCGCCGTCATAAAATCGACCAATGCGAATACTACGTATAAGAGCGCTGTCGGTTATGACTTTGAGTTAAGGGGTGCAGAATGAGCGACCGCCGTCTTCCAACGACGTCTAGCATCTGGGCCGTTGTTAATACGCATCCAAGCCGCGAAGCTCTGGCGATACAACATCTCGCCCGGCAGGATTTCGACGCCTACTGCCCCATGATTGGCAAGCGGCTGAAGCAAGCGCATCGGTACATCGATGTCGCCCGGCCGCTGTTTCCTGGTTATGTGTTTGTCAAGGTTGCCCCCGAGCGCGACCAATGGCGGCCGATGCTGTCCACGATCGGGGTTCGTACAGTGATCCGTTTCGGCGAGCGATTGGGCTCGGTCGACGACCACTTCGTCGAGAGCCTGAAACTGCGCGAATTGCACGGCCTGATCGCACGTCCGGCGCATCCCTTTGAGGTTGGCCAGCAGGTGCGCGTTTCCAGTGGTCCGTTTGATGGAGTGATTGCCACCATCATTTCAATGAGCGAAAAGGATCGCCTGGTCGTCCTGATGGACCTGCTCAGCCGCAAGGTACAGGTCCATATGACGACGGACCAACTGAGCGCTCTCTAGTTTCATTGGCCGGCGCCAAGCCGGGAAAGACCAAATCTCATGGCAAAGTCGTCTGCGGCGCCCGGCAAAGTCGCGCTGATCACTGGCGTCACGGGGCAGGACGGCGCCTATCTGGCGCGTCTGCTGCTCGACAAGGGCTATGCCGTGCATGGCATCAAGCGCCGCTCGTCCTCGTTCAATACCGCGCGGGTGGATGATCTCTATGTCGATCCGCACGAGCACGAGACGCGCTTTTTCCTGCATCACGGCGATCTCACCGACGCAACGAGCCTGATCCGGCTGATCCAGGATGTGAAGCCGACTGAAATCTACAATCTGGCCGCCCAGAGCCATGTCGCCGTCAGCTTCGAGACGCCGGAATATACGGCGAATGCGGACGGAATTGGCACACTTCGCCTGCTGGAAGCAATCCGCATCCTGGATCTCGCGAAGCAGACCCGCTTCTATCAGGCCTCCACCTCCGAGCTTTACGGCAAGGTGCAGGAAGTGCCGCAGCGCGAGACGACGCCGTTCTATCCGCGTTCGCCCTATGCCGCCGCAAAGCTCTATGCCTTCTGGATCACGGTCAACTACCGCGAAGCCTATGGCATGCATGCTTCCAACGGCATTCTGTTCAACCACGAAAGTCCCATGCGCGGCGAAACCTTCGTCACGCGCAAGATCACGCGCGGTGTGGCCGCCATCCAGTTGAAGCTGCAAAAGCAACTCTATCTCGGCAATCTCGATGCGCGCCGCGACTGGGGCCATGCGCGCGATTTCGTCGAGGGTATGTGGCTGATGCTGCAGCAAGCCCAGGCCAGCGACTATGTGCTGGCGACGGGCGAAATGTATTCCGTGCGCCAGTTCGTGGAAGCGTCCTTCGCCGAGGTCGGTCGCAGCATCGAATGGTCCGGGGCCGGCGTCGACGAGATCGGGCGCGACGCCAAAACGGGCGATACGCTCATCCGCATCGATCCGCGCTACTTCCGTCCGACCGAGGTGGAGCAGTTGCTGGGCGACGCCAGCAAGGCGCGCAAAGCGCTGGGCTGGACCCACAAGACCACCTTCAAACAGCTGGTGGCCGAAATGGTGGCCGCCGATCTGAAGCTGGCGGCAAAGGAGCGCGACCGCAAAGCGCGTACATCGGATTGAGCCCGCACCCTGGCAGCACGACGCCCTTCGATCTCACCGGCAAACGCGTGTGGGTGGCTGGCCATCGCGGCATGGTGGGATCCGCGCTGGTGCGCCGGCTGGCACGCGAGAACTGCGAGATCCTTACGGCGACGCGTTCCGAGTTGGATTTGAGGCACGCCGAAGCGGTCGAGACGTGGATGGCGGCGCAGCGGCCGCAGGCTGTAATCATGGCCGCTGCTAAGGTTGGCGGCATTCTGGCCAACGACACTTATCCGGCCGACTTCCTTTACGACAACCTGATTATCCAGACGTCGATCGTTCATGCTGCCTGGCGAACGGGGGTCGAGAAGCTTTTGTTCCTCGGTTCGTCCTGCATCTACCCGAAGCTGGCGCCGCA
The DNA here is from genome assembly GCA_963732765.1 of uncultured Alphaproteobacteria bacterium. Taxonomy (GTDB): domain Bacteria; phylum Pseudomonadota; class Alphaproteobacteria; order Rhizobiales; family Hyphomicrobiaceae; genus JANYHF01. The sequence goes on from CAVTAS010000003.1 coordinate 678,053, forward strand.
GCCGATCCAGGAATCGTCCCTGCTGACCGGTCCCCTGGAGCCGACCAACGAGTGGTATGCGATCGCCAAGATCGCAGGCATCAAGCTCTGCGAGGCCTACCGCAAGCAGCATGGTTGCGATTTCATCTCGGCCATGCCAACCAATCTTTATGGGCCTGGCGACAATTTCGACCTTAGCAGCAGCCACGTCGTACCGGCGCTGATGCGCAAGGCGCATGAGGCCAAACTGAGCGGCGCGCAAACGCTCACCATCTGGGGATCGGGCACGCCGCGGCGCGAATTCCTGCACGTCGACGATTGCGCGGACGCGCTGGTGCATGTGCTCAAGGCCTACTCGGAGGCCGAGCATATCAATATCGGATACGGCGAAGACCTGACCATCCGCGAGCTGGCCGAGACGGTCGCCGGCGTGGTCGGGTTCAAGGGGCGGATTGTGACGGACACGAGCAAGCCAGACGGAACACCGCGCAAGCTGATCGCGGCCGACAAGCTCAGGGCGATGGGTTGGAAGCCGAAGGTCGGGCTCAAGGCGGGTTTAGCGAGTGTCTATCGCTGGTACGTTGAGTCGATGGCCTCGAAGTGAACAGGTGGCAAGTGCCGCCTGTTCACTCTCCGTCAGCTGACGATCAGCAAGAGTATTGCCCTAGAACGACAAGACTATTCGGGGCTGGCACCATTCGGGATGGCCTTAGGATTGGTGTTAAAGAACGTTTCCAGATCGATCAAACCGGCCTGTGTCGCGACAAACAGGGCGCCGCCCGCTCCCGCGACAATGGGGAGTATCGACGTTCCGAGGGCTGACGTGACGGTCACGGTGCTACCCGCCACGGCTCCTGCCGGCACCGCCGCGGAGGCACAGGCCGGCACCAATTGAACCGAAACAACCTTGCCCGGCTCGACCGGTACGATGCAACTGTCGCTGTAAACGATCATAGCGACCTTGCCGGGGTGGACCATGAGCATGTCGCCCGGATTGACTGTCACCTGCCCCGTAATCGTCTTATAACCCTTGCCGCCCTGATTGAGAACGACACCGCCTTGCGAGCCATCGACGGTGGCTGCTGTTACCTGAGCGGACAAGGTCAGCAACGCAGCCCCGACCAAAGCCGCCTTTAACACGTAATTGCCCAAAGATCCCTCCCGCAGTGAGAATCAACCCCATATGTCAGTCAACGTACTTACAGCCTGAACTATGGATGAGCAATTAAGATACGCCGATTGAGCGCTATTCTGGGAATATCGTGACATGTCTGCCATCCTCGCCGGAGCGCCGAACGTCACCGAGTAAATTATCTAATAAAATCAATTGCCCATGCGCAGTGCACTGCGAATCAATTGCCGCGCAATGTGGCGCAGTTATTTTTTCAACAGAATTATTTGGCTGGAACAGCGCGACTTTGGGTACGTCGGATCGCTGCCATAGTCTGAACGCGAAAGTTGCATAACCACACTAAGAGTAGTCGGGCATGAGCATCGGCAATTCGGGGCCAACAGTTTGGAGACTCTTCCGCCAGCAGTTCGCGTGGACCGGTTAGGGCAGGAGAGCAACAAGCGACTGTTGCCGAAAAGCACCGGTTGCGCGGACATGGTCGTTGTAATGTGTCCGAAAATTTTGCATTATCCGCCAATGCTTTCTTTCGGGGACCGTCGTAGCAAGCGACGCTGAGGTCGAAGACGATGTTGAACCGCGAATTCAAGCCCTTCCGGGGTACCGTCGCCGTGCTGGTGCTGATCGCCGCTGGCGGTGCGCTGGCCGGTTGCGCCAGTCAGGGTCCTGAGGTCACAAACGCACTTGCGTCGAGTTCGGGCCCGGCGGCTACCTCCGCTATTGAGACCACTGCAGCGGTCGATACCACCAAGATTCAAACCATTTCTGCGGTAGACCGCAGCAAAGTGGTCGAGGCAACCAAGGCGTTGACGGCCGCCGCCACGCCGGGCAACAATGCCTACAAGATCGGCCCCCAAGACGTGCTGGACATATCGGTGTTCCAGGTGCCGGAACTGCAGCGCACCGTCCAAGTCGCTGAACTCGGGCACAGTGAATCTGCCGCTGGTGGGTGACGTGCAGGCCGTTGGTATGACGGCACAGCAGGTCGAGCAGGATCTCGCCAAGAAACTGGGCGCAAAGTATCTGCAGTCGCCGCAGGTCACGGTCAGCGTGAAAGAGTTCAACAGCCAGCGCGTTACCGTGGACGGCGCCGTCGCCAAACCGGGTGTTTATCCGATCCGTGGCCATTCGACCTTGCTGCAGATGGTCAGCACCGCCGGCGGCCTGACCGAGAATTCCGACGCGACCAACATTGTCGTGTTCCGCGATGCACCCGGCAAGGGTGCTGGAAAGCGCAGCGCTGCCGCCTTCGACTATACGGCCATCCGGGCAGGCACCGCCGAAGACCCCGTACTCGCGCAAGGCGATGTGGTGGTGGTCAATTCGTCCAAGTTCAAGGAAGCGATGGGCAGCGTGTTAAAGGCCCTGCCGCTGACCCAGCTGTTCGTGCCGCTGCTCTAGCGTGACCCAAGCCCCGTCAGACTTCGGACGGGCAATGTCCAGCCCCGTGACCGCCCGCGCTGCCGCTCGCATGTGTCGATGCAGCTGCGCCGTGCCGGCTTTTGACGGTGCATTGCAGCTCCGCTTCCCCTCATGACACGCACGGCCGTCCAGGTTTGAGACGGCGTTACGTTATCCTCTACTGTTCACTTGATCACCGCTCGCCCCTTAGGCGGGCGGGCATGAGTCTTGCACAGTCGTCCGCATGGATCGGATCCAGTGTTCGGATGAGTGCCCATGCGTACGATCGAGAAGAAAGCCGCCTTCGCCCACTTCTCTCATGCCGAGACCTGGCACAATCTGAGCGCGACTTTCGGTGGGCATGGCGCCAGCATCCGCGCCGCAAGCGCCCCGAAAGCCGAGCTGGACGCCGCACCGGCCGGCTACGATCCGACACTCGACAAGGTGCAGTGGAACATACCGGCCATGTTCGGCGGCAGCGTCGCCAAAGCGATCGCGGTCCTGTCGCAGTTCAACGGTCAGGGCGTCCACATCGGCCACTACGACAACGGCATCGATAAAACCGTCGCCGCGCTCGCGACACACTACGATGCCTCGCGCGAGTTGGTGATCAATGGCGTGAAGGCCGATCCCTCACTCTTCACCCCCACCAACAAGGGTTACCACGGCACCGCCACTGCCGGCATCATGATCGCCGACGGCTCGACCAACGGCGGCACCCTCACGGGTTTGAGCTACGGCGCGACGCTCACCTCGGTCAGCTTCTTTTCTGGCGTCGCCGGCGCCAACCAGATCGCCGCCGTCCGCCAGATGAACAAGTTCGACGTCACCAACAACAGCTGGGGCTGGGGCAGCAAGTGGGCGGATTCCTCGTCCACGTCCTTCGGCGCCGGCTTCCAGGCCGCCCTGAAATCGGCCGCCGATAGCGGGCGCGCCGGCCTTGGCACCGTCATCGTGCACTCGGCTGGCAACGACTGGACCACCGACCACCGCGATGCCAACACCCAGGAATTCTCCGCCGACCGCCATGTCATCACGGTTGGCGCGCTGACGGCCGCAGGCGATGTCGCCAGCTATTCGCAGCGCGGGGCCAGTGTGCTGGTAAGCGCCGTGACCGGCGTTACCACCACGGATCGCACCGGCGCGGCCGGATGGGCGGCAGGCGATACGGTCAGCCTCGGCGGCACCTCGGCGGCGGCGCCGCAAATTTCGGCCATCGTCGCAGATATGATGAGCGCCAATCGCAACCTTGGCTGGCGCGACGTCGAAAACATCCTGGCCTTGACGGCGAACGCCAAGACAACCGCTCCCTTCTCCACTGCGCCCAAGGGGGCGATGGCCTATGGCTGGACGGTCAACGGCGCCGAAGGCGTCAATGGCGGCGGCTATCATTTCTCCAACGATGTCGGCTTCGGCATCGCCAACGGGCACGACGCCGTTCGCGAGGCCGAGGTATGGGGCTACTTCAACGCCGTGCCCAAGACATCGGCGAACGAACAGATCGTGAGCGTGGCCGGCGCCGCCAAGGCCATCGCCGCCTCCGCAGCGGGAACCAGCTGGACCTTCAATGTCGCCCGCTCCATCAGCGTCGAGAATGTCAGCCTGTCCATGACGGTGACGAGTGCCAATTTGGACCATCTGCGTGTCATGTTGACATCGCCCGATGGCACCAAATCGCTGATGCTGGACGCCTCGACCGGGCCCGCTCACGCGGTCTCAGGCTTCAACTGGACGCTCGGCTCGCACGCCTTCCTGGGTGAGTTGTCGGCCGGCACCTGGACCGCCAAACTGATCGATACCGTGGCCGCCGATAATGCCCGGCTCAGCTCGATCAGTCTCAAACTCTATGGATCGGCGCCTGCAACCTCGCACGTCTATCATTACTCAGACGAAGCACCGAAAATGGCGGCCTTCGATGCCTCGCGCCTTGTCATCAACGACAAGACCGGGTTCGGCAATTGGCTCGACACCGCCATGATGACCGGCACCGAGGCGATCAACCTCAACTCGGGCGCGACCTCGACGCTGAACGGCAAGGCCTTCGTCACCATCGGCCACGGTACCGTGATCAACAACGTGACGCTCGGCGACGGCGCCTCGACCGTCGTGGGCAACAACTACGGCAACATCTTTGTGGCCGGGCACGGTTCGACCGACATCAGTGGCGGTGGCGGCAAGGACCGCTTTATCTCGGGCTATGGCGACGACGTGTTCCGCGGCGGCGCGGGCGCGGATACCTTTGTGTTCAACCACAAGAGTTTTGGCCACGACATCATCGCGGATTTCCAGGGCGGCGTGGACAAGATCTCGCTGCAGGGCCTTGGCGATACCTTCGGCAAGCTAAGCATCGTCGACACCGGTAGCGAGATCACGATCGGCCATGTTACGGCCGATGCCGGCGACGCCATCGTGCTGCTGAACACCAACAACTATCATCTTGCAGCAACAGATTTCATTTTCGTCTGACGCCGGCAGCCCGCCGCTAGGCTTCACTCGCCAGCAGTTTGTCGAAGTAGGCAATGGTCTTGGCCAGGCCCTCCTTGAGGGGCACCTTCGGCTCCCAGGCCAGGTGCGTCTTGGCCAGCGTAATGTCGGGCCGGCGCTGCTTTGGATCGTCCTGGGGCAGATCGACGAACGTCAGCTTTGACTTCGACCCTGTCATCTCGACCGTCATTTCGGCCAGCTGCCGGATCGTGAACTCGCCCGGATTGCCCAGGTTGATGGGCCCGGTGACGGCCGCTGACGTTGCCATCAGGCGCAAGAAGCCCTCGATCAGGTCGTCGGCATAACAGAACGATCGCGTCTGGCTGCCATCGCCGTAGATCGTGATCGGTGCGCCCTTCAGGCATTGCACCACGAAATTGGAGACCACCCGCCCATCGTTGGGATGCATGCGCGGGCCGTAGGTGTTGAAGATGCGCGCGACTTTGATCTCCAGCTTGTGCTGGCGATAGTAATCGAAGAACAGCGTCTCGGCGCAGCGCTTGCCCTCATCGTAGCAGGAGCGCGGGCCAATCGGGTTGACGTGGCCCCAATAGCTCTCGCGCTGCGGATGTTCGGCCGGATCGCCGTAGACTTCGCTGGTGGAAGCCTGGAAGATCTTGCACTTCAGCCGCTTGGCCAAGCCAAGCATATTGATGGCGCCATGCACGCTGGTCTTGGTCGTCTGCACCGGATCGTGCTGATAGTGAACCGGCGAGGCAGGGCAGGCGAGGTTGTAGATCTCGTCGACTTCCAGATAGAGCGGGAAGGTCACGTCGTGGCGCAAAAACTCGAAACGCGAATGTTCGAGCAGGTGCTCGATGTTGCGCTTGGCGCCCGTGAACAGATTGTCAGCGCAGATCACATCGTGGCCACGCTCGATCAAGCGATCGCACAGGTGCGATCCAAGGAACCCGGCTCCGCCCGTTACCAGGATGGTCTTGCGGGGTTCGGTTGTCGGCTTGGCGGGCGAGGCGGCGGGCGAAGTCTTGGCGGGTGAATTCATGGCGAACAGTGTCCTAGGTTTCGGCGCGCGGGTCCCGGATAAGGCGTGACCACACCAATAGCGGCGCCGCGACAGGCGTCAAGCGATGCCCGATAGGAATAATCAGCGCACTGCCTGACACTCGTTTCAAGGGACTCGCCAGCTCGGTCCGGAGCGCTAGCCTTTTGCGTTCCAGCGCATCGCCATTCGACTGTCCCGCTGCTGCAGCTACGCAGCTATGCGGTTCGTCGGCGACAAGCGCTCCGCCGTCGTGATCGCGCCGCGCCCTCTGCTGATGCCGGCCATCTCTAGTTCGCGCCAAGCATCCACAATGGCGTCCGCATTCACACGCTCGCCAAACACAACCATTGGAATGGTGCGCAGGATAATTTCGAAATCGCGGCGAAACGAGGCGTTGCGGGCGTACCAGATGTCGAGCGCCGCCTTGTCGTCGACCGAAATGTCCCGGCCACCCTTCACCTGAGCCCAGCCCGTGAGGCCGGGACGCACGATCAGCCGCGCCGCAATGGCTGCAGTCTGCTCGGCCTGGATCAGCGGCCGTGGGCCTACGAACGACATATCTCCGCGCAGGATGTTGACCAGTTGCGGCAGCTCGTCGAGCCGGGTGCGGCGCAGGAAGGCGCCGACAGCCGTCGTGCGCTCCTTGTCCGAACGCCGCTGTCCGGTCGCGTCTCGGGCCCCCGCCATGCTGCGGAACTTGTAGAGCCGGAATGGACGTCCACCCTTGCCTGGGCGCATCTGCCAGAACAGCACGGGTTGACCAAACTCGACGGCAACCAGCGCCCAAACCAGCGCGATGACCGGCGCCAGGACGGCAAGCAAGACAGCCGAACACACCACATCAATGACGCGCTTGAGGCTCCAATAGGTCCGGCTGCGTAGCGCTGCAAGTTCGTCGTCTGACAGAACGAAGGCCGGACCCGCCGTCTCTGGGACGGTTTCACTCGGCTGCACCGCCGGCACCGTTGCGCCAGCCAGCGTTGGCGAAAGCAGGTCCATCCACTCGATGTGCACCAAGTTTTTGGCTTTCAACCTCAGCAGCGACAGCGCGGTTTCTCCCGCCAAGTCCTCAACGGCCGCGGTCACGACAATGCGATCGATATGAACGGCGTGGACTGTCAGTTCGTCGAGAATGCGATCGATCTCGTCGATCGACCCTAACACCGGGTAGCCGAACATGACGCGGCCGACATGACGGTTGCGTTCCCCGATGATCCCGACAATGCGGACATGTGGGCGCTCGAATTGCAGGATCGACCTGAGATAGACCTCCGCCAGTGGCCCAACGCCGAGCACCAGCTGGGATTCAATGGCCGGAGTTCCGGCGTCGTCGGCGCGCACCGATGCTGCTGCCGACACTTCCTGATACCGCCGCATCGAACGCGCAGCCAAGCGAGCGCTGACCAGAAGACTCGCCATGAACATGAGGTGCAGGACCGGGATTGAGCGCGCAACGCCGTTCAACAGTCCGAACACCGAGCCAATCGAAACCGCCACGGCGACGATCAGGAAGCTGGCGCATACGACGCGGGCGTAGTCCTGATAGCTGCTGAAGCGCCACATGCGCTTGTGCAGGCCCAAGGCTGGCAATACAACCACTGCACTCGCCACCGACAGCATCATGTACGGCAGGTACAAGTCGAGGCGAGCCGGGTTGATTGCGAAGTCGTCACGGACGAACAATGCGATCACGACCGTAGCCGCGACCAGCACAAGGTCGATAATCGATATCAGCACAAGCCGCATTATCGCTATCCTCAGCTTCAAAACGCAACCCTGCGGAACGCATCACACAGTTAACGGAGATAGAACCTCCAGGCCGCGACCGACACAAGGATAATCCCGTAGAATCCTCACGACGCGTGCTGATTTTCCACACGATTGTGGCATTTGGATCGCACTTTGACCGAGGAACGATCGCGCACCTGCTGGCAGCGCGTTCGAGAGGTGTCTGGCGGCTGCCAATCGATTGAAACCGCTTGCCAGCGACCGAGCGAGGCTCTAAACGTGCTGTCTTGACGACAAACGACGAGCGATTGCCTCGTTCCAGCTCCGTTTCGCTGCGGCGCAGTTTGTGTCAGTCAAATCATGGCAGGCGCCCGTAGCTCAGCTGGATAGAGCATCAGACTACGAATTTGAGGGTCGGACGTTCGAATCGTTCCGGGCGCGCCAATTAAATTAAGTGCTTACGAGATGCGCCGGTGATCGGATCAAATCGCGTAGTTGGCCCCTAGCTAACTCGCGAAAGCTCGGAATTGTGGCGAGCGCTGCCACAATGCTAGGGTCGTTGGCTCTGCGGGACTTGCTTCACGGGCTAGGCTGGACAGGCTAAAATCACCCGGTACTGTGTCCGCGCAAGCCGCAAACCACAACGAGTCCACCCCGCCCGCATGCCACCGTCCGCGCTCCCTCGCCCGCCCCTCGCCGTCGACCTTGCCGCGGGCTATTGCCCCGAGCCCGGTGGCTATGACGAGCTGATGGGTGGGACGGGCGCCATCCAGCCGCATTGGCTGCCGCTGCTTGGCGCGCTGGGTGCCCTCACCACCGAGGCGCGCCGCGACCGCTTCGAGCGCCTCTCCGCCCGCGTCCGCGAGACCGGCATCGCTCACGATCTGTTCGCCGATCCGAACGAAACGTCGCCGCCCTGGCGCGTCGACTTCATGCCGCTGATTCTGCCCGCCGCTGAATGGCGCCTGTTGGAGGCGGCGCTCGCCCAACGCGCAAACCTGTTCGAGCGCGTGGTCGCCGATATCTACGGGCCACAGCAGCTGATGGCGTCGGGCGCCATCCCGCCGGCGCTGATCTTCAACGATCCGTCCTTTCTGCGCGCCTGCGACGACATCGGCAGCGGCGGCGGCTTTCTGCAGTTCTTCGCCACCGATGTGGCGCGCGGGAACGACGGGCGCTGGCGCGTGATCGATACGCATACCGAGACGCCGGCCGGCATCGGCTATGCGCTCGCCAATCGCACCGTGCAGACGCATGTCGCTGGAGACATGTTCACGGACTCGAACGCCTTGCGCCTCGCGCCGTTCTTCGAGCAGCTGCAAGCGGCTTTGGCGCGGCGCAGCAACCGCGCCGATCCGACCATCGCGCTGCTCTCGCCCGGCCCCCACCACAACGACTTTTTCAGCCACGCCTATCTGGCGCGCTATCTCGGCCACTTGCTTGTCGAAGGTGGGGACCTTCGCGTCGATGGCGAGCGCGTGTTCCTGAAAACGTTGGACGGCCTGAAGCCCATCGATCTGTTGGTGCGCTGTGTGGCCGGCGGCTCGTCCGATCCCCTGGAGCTCGATCCGTCGGGATTTTTAGGACCTGTTGGCCTCGTGCAGGCGGTGCGGCGGAGCCCTGAGCTGGTGGTGAACGCGCTCGGCTCGGCCGTGGCCGAAAACCGGGGGCTTGGCCCCTATCTGCCGCACCTGGCAAGAACGCTGCTGGGCCAGGACCTTATCATTCCAGACGGCGTGAAATGGTGGCTGGGCGAAGCCTCCGCACGCGACCATGTCTTTGCCAACATCGATCAGTTCGTTATCCGCCCCGCCCACGAGCGCACGGCCCGCCCAGGCCGCGCTACGCCAGGCCGCGATCCGTCCAAGATGTCCGCCGATGCGCGCGCCGCGCTGAAGTCCGAACTCGAATTGAACGGCGCGAGCTTTGTCGCCGAGGCCAAAACGCCCTTCGGCACCACGCCCTCGATCGGGCCGGACGGGCTGGTCCCCAAGCCGTTCGCCCTGCGGCTGTTCGTGGCGCGCACGCCAAATGGCTATTGCGTCATGCCCGGCGGCCTCGCCATGACCGTCGATCCGTACTCGGCAGTTTCGCTCAGCGCGCCGGACGGCGAATCGCGCGATGTCTGGATCGTCGGCGATGGCGCGGCGCAGCCGTTCCACAGCCTGTGGCGACCGGTGACCGAAATCGCGCCGATCCAGCGCACCCCGCGCGAGCTGCCGAGCCGGGCCGCGGACAATCTGTTCTGGCTCGGCCGCTATGCCGAGCGCGCCGACTGGACGCTGCGCGTGCTGCGGCAGTCACTCGGCCGGCTTGATGAGGGTGCGGGTGGGCGGCAGGATCTCGCTGCCGTTGCCCATGCCCTCGATTCGATCCTGAAGCGGGAGGATACGCCGGAGAAGACGAAACCGGTCGCTACCGATGCGCAGCGTGTGCGGGCGCTTGCACACGAGTTGATGACCTCGGCCAAACGCCCCTTCGCCCTGCCGCAGACGCTGACGCAAGTGCAGCGTATCGCCGGCCTGGTACGGGATCGGCTTTCGCAGGAATCCTGGCGCACCCTGAATACCTTCCAGAACTATCGGGGCTGGCAGGCCGATGCCGCGCAGGCTTCGATTGGCGAAACCGTCGATCTTCTCGATACGGGCCTTGGCGCCTTCGCCGCCTTCAACGGCCTGATGCACGAGAACATGACGCGCAATCTGGGCTGGACCTTTCTCGACATGGGCCGGCGCCTGGCGCGGGCGCTGGCCATCTGCGATCTGATGCTGGCTGTGTTCGGCGCGGCCGGTGCGCAGGAGGGCGACGACCCCAGCCTCGCCTTCGTGCTGGACGTCGCCGACAGCTCCATGACTTACCGCGCGCGCTATCGCCAGACGCCGATGCTGCCGTTGGTGCTGGACCTGTTGCTGATCGACGAGACCAACCCGCGCAGCCTGGCGTTCCAGTTGGCCGCGCTATCGGCGCATATCGATCAATTGCCGCAGAATAGCGCACAACTCGGCCGGCTCGACGAGAGCCGCCTGTTGATGGCGCTGTTGACGCGGGTGCGCATGGCCGAGGTTGCGCGGCTCGCCGAACCCGGGATCGGCGGTACGCGGACGGCGCTGGTCGATTTGCTCACGGAGCAAAGTCAGCACTTGCTGGACTTGTCGGACTCGATCTGCCGGCGCTATTTCGCGCTGGTGGACAAGGGGCCGCGCTGGGTGCGCTCGGGTGCGCGGGGCCCGCGATGAACTTTACCATCAGCCATCGGACGAGTTATCGCTACGCCACGCCGGTTACGCAGTCGCAGCACATCGTGCATCTGGCCCCGCGCACGCTGCTACGCCAGATGGTCAGCCGTCACAGCCTGCTGATCGAGCCCGCGCCTGCCTCGCGCTTCGACCGCATCGACTATTTCGGTAATCCGACCTCGATCCTGATCGTCGAGGAGGAGCATCGTGAGCTGGTCGTTCTCTCGCGCAGCACGGTATCGGTGGTGGCGCAGGCGCCGGTCGATCTTGCCGCCAGCCGGTCCTGGGAGCACGTCGCGTCGATGGCGGTGCTGGCGGATGGCGCGCGCGATCTTTCGGTGCTGCAGTTTGCAGTGACCTCGCGCCATACCCGCCCGTCGGCCGAGATTCTCGCCTTCGCGTCGGCATCGTTTCCGGCAGGCCGCCCGGTGCTGGACGGCGCCTTCGATCTGACGCGGCGCATTTTTGCCGAGTTCAAATTCGATCCGGCGGCGACGGATATTTCGACGCCGGTCGCCGAAGTGCTGAAAGCCAGGCGCGGCGTCTGCCAGGATTTCGCACATCTGTCGCTGGCTGCTTTGCGCGCCCTCGGGCTGCCGGCCCGCTACGTCAGTGGCTATCTGCTGACACGCCCTCCGCCGGGCAAAGCGAAACTGCAAGGCTCGGACGCCTCGCATGCCTGGATTTCGGTCTGGTCGCCCGAGTGGGGCTGGGTGGATTTCGACCCCACCAACGGCCTGATCCCGCGCGATGAGCACATCACCGTCGCCTTTGGCCGCGACTACGACGATGTCAGTCCCGTCAGCGGCGTGCTGCTGGGCGGCAGCGATCAGGTGCTGACGATCGGGGTCGACGTGGTGGAGGCAACCTAGTGTTCTGGCACACACAAAAGGTATCCAAAGCCTCGTCATCCCCGCGCAGGCGGGGATCCAGCCAAGCCTGAGGTGTGCTCGCTTGCCAATACAGAAACGTCGCAATGTCACCAGCCAGTGCGGCATCGAAGCTGTGCCACACGTCCAGCATGCATGGATCCCCGCCTTCGCGGGGATGACAAATTGGCCGGGTACCAAACGATAGCGCTAGAACACTAGGGAGGCCGCTCTGGGATCAGCCTGGGGTTTGGTCCCTAGGATTTCTTCTCGTCGTCCAAGTGCCCCCAGGCGCAGAAGATGCCGCCTTGGTACTTGACGGCCGGGTCGTTGGGATCGCCTTGGGGAACCTTCGCAAAGATCTTGTCGCGGTAGGCGTCGGCCGTGTCTTCGGGCCGGTAGCCCAGGATCGAAGCCGCGCGGTTATCCCAGAAGCTCTCGCTGTTGGCCGATGTGGCGTATGAGATCAGGAAGCCGACGCGCGGCGCCGTGAGACTTTTTTCCACCAGCTGGCGCATATCGCGGAAGCTAAGCCAGGTGATGAGATGCCGGCGGTCTGTGGGTTCGGCGTAGCAGGAGCCGATCCGTAGAGAGACGGTCTCTATGCCGAATTTGTCGAAATAGAAACTCGCGAGATTCTCAGCGAAGGTTTTCGAGACCCCATAGAGGCTGTCCGGCCGGGTCGGCACGCGGGCGTCGATGGTGTGATTGCGTTCATAATAGCCTACGGCGTGTACGGAGCTGGCATAGACGACGCGTTTGACGCCGTGTCGCCGCGCGGCCTCGTAGATATTGTAGGCGCCGATGATGTTGGACTGCAGCACCTCATCCCAGCCCCCCTCCGTCGCCTTAGCTCCCAGATGCACGATAGCATCGCAGCCTTCGACGCCAGCCATCACCGCGGCCATGTCGGCGAGTTCGAAGGGACGGTCTTCCTCATGGGGCAACAAATTGCCGGACGGCAAACGGTCCGTCAGCCGGACGTGTTTTCCAAGCCGCTGACCCGACTTGCGCAGCTCCCTACCGAGCGCGCCCGCCGCGCCTGTGATGAGTACCCGCTCGAAATGGCTCATGCTAACCCTCGCGTTTGCTGGATCGGTTCGGCCGCGATGGTGTGCGCCCGCGTTGACGTGCCTGGCACCGTGTCATATGTCATCATACAATTCAATGCAGCGGGGTATGAGGCAGAATGACCTTTCGCGGCCAAGAGGTACGTGTCGGCGCCGACATCGGCGGCACCTTCACCGACATCGTGCTAGAAGTCGGCCAGATACTGCATTCGACCAAGCTGCTGACCAGACCGGACGCGCCCGAGCGCGCAATTGTCGAGGGCATTGATCTGGTCGCCAAGCGCGCCGGCGTTGCCGCGGGAGATATCGACAGCATCATCCATGGCACGACCCTGGCGACCAACGCACTGATCGAGCGCCGGGGCGCCAGGACCGCACTGATCACGACCAAGGGATTTCGGGACGTGATCGAGATGCGAACCGAAAACCGGTTTGAACTCTACGATCTCAACATCGTGTTGCCTCCGCCGCTGGTGCCGCGCGAGGATCGCCACGTCATCGACGAGCGGATCGGTGCGGATGGCGAAATCCTGAAGGCGCTGGACCTGGCCGAACTCGAGGCCCTGGCCGGGCGGATCGTGGCTGAGGGCTACGAAAGTGTCGCTGTTGGGCTCATCCATTCCTATACCAATCCTTCCCACGAGCGGCTGATCAAGGCCGCCCTGAAGCGGCAGCGTCCGGGTCTGCCGGTCTCGATCTCGTGCGAAGTCTCGCCGCAAATGCGGGAGTTCCAACGCTTCAACACGGTGTGCGCCAACGCCTATGTGCAGCCACTGATGTCGGCCTATCTGGCACGACTGGTTGGCAGCCTCAAGGCCATCGGCATCGCCTGCCCAGTCTACATCATGCATTCGGGCGGCGGCATCATTGCCATCGATAGCGCGGTGGAGTTCCCGGTTCGGCTGCTTGAGTCGGGGCCTGCGGGCGGCGCCATTTTCGCGGCCACCATTGCGGCGCACTACGGCCTCGACAAGGTGCTGTCCTACGACATGGGCGGCACCACGGCCAAGATCTGCCTCATCGAGGGCCAGACGCCAAAGACCGCCAAGACCTTCGAGGTCGCCCGTACCTATCGCTTCAAGAAGGGCAGCGGCATGCCGATTTCAATTCCCGTGATCGAGATGGTGGAAATCGGCGCCGGCGGCGGATCAATCGCGAGAATAGACAGCATGCGCCAGATCCGCGTCGGGCCGGAAAGCGCGGGCTCGGAGCCCGGCCCCGCCTGCTACGCCCGCGGCGGCGACAAGCCGACCGTGACGGATGCCGATCTGGTCCTGGGGCGCATCGATGCCGAACGGTTCGCGGGAGGCTCCATCAAACTTTCGAGCCGTGCGGCACACGACGCGATTCGTACCGCGCTCTGCGGCCGGCTCGGCATCGACGAGACCAGTGCGGCTTTCGGCCTGTGCGAGGTGGTCGACGAGAACATGGCCAACGCCGCGCGCATGCACGCCGTGGAAAGTGGCAAGGAACTCACCGGTTTCACGATGATCGCTTTCGGCGGGGCGGCTCCGTTGCATGCCTCGCGGCTGTGCGAAAAGCTCGGCATCGACCAGCTGCTCATTCCGCCCGGCGCCGGCGTTGGATCGGCCATCGGCTTCCTGCGCGCGCCGTTCGCTTACGAATCCGTGCGAAGCGCTTATGTTCGCCTCAGTGCGTTCGATGCCAAGCGGGTGAATGCGGTACTGACAGAGCTGAACGACGAAGCGGTTTCGTTCGTAGCGGCCGGCGCCGGCACCATCGATCCGTTGTCGGAGTGTTACGCCTATATGCGCTATGTCGGGCAGGGTTGGGAGATCCCGGTCGCCGTCGACCTCAAGACTTACGGCGTGGACGGCGATGCCGAATTCCGCCAACGTTTCATTGCCGCCTATAGTGCGCTGTTCGGGCGCGCGATTGACGGTCTCGACATCGAGATCGTCAGCTGGTCGCTCAGGGCAAGTTCGCCGCGCGCGGCTCCCAAGCGGATCGCTGTGGTGGGACGCAAGACCGCTGCCCCGCTGAGCGGCTCGCGGCTCATCTTCGACGCCGCAGCGGGCGCGTTCGTCGAGGCAAGCATCGTCGAGCGCGACCGCATGACCGCAGGCCATGCCGTGCAGGGGCCGGCCGCCATCCTCGAGGCCGAGACCACAACAATCGTGTCTTCGAGGTTCGAGGCCATCTTGCAGGCCGATGGCTGCCTGCTGCTCAGGGCCAAGCCAAATACTGCCAGCAAAGCGGAGCCGAGATCATGAGCCCACGGCCCATCGCCGTTGTGCGCGCGCAGGTCATGTGGAACCGGCTGATTGCTGTGGTCGAGGAACAGGCCGTGGTGCTGCTGCGCACAGCCTTCAGCACCAGCGTGCGGGAGTCCGGCGACCTGTCGGCAGGCGTGTTCGACCGGCGCGGGCGCATGATTGCCCAGGCAGTGACGGGAACTCCCGGCCACGTCAACGCCATGGCCGCGGCCGTCGGGCATTTCATCCGTGTGCTGGGTGAAGACAATATCTTCGAGGGTGACGCCTACCTCACCAACGATCCCTGGCTCGGCACCGGGCATCTGCACGATTTCACCATGGTCAGCCCGTCGTTCCGCAACGGCAAGCTGATCGGATACTTCGCCAGCACGGCCCATGTGGTGGACGTGGGCGGGCGCGGTTTCGGCCCCGATGCCAACGAAGTGTACGAGGAAGGGATCTGCATTCCGATCATGAAGTTCGCCGAGCGCGGCAAGGTCAATCGAGACCTGGTCAACATCCTGCACAACAATGTGCGCGAGTCCAAACAGGTGGTCGGCGACATCTACTCGCTGGCCGCCTGCAACGGGACCGGGCATCGCCGCCTGATCGAAATGATGGACGAGTTCGCGATCGACGACCTCGACGCGCTCGCCGAATTCGTGTTCGAGCGCAGCCTGGCGGCAACCCTCGAACGCATCGCCGCGCTGCCGAAGGGCGCGTACCACAATGCCATGCGCGTCGACGGCTACGGTGCGCCAATTGACTTGGTGGTCTGCCTCACCGTTGCCGACAAGTACATCACTGTCGACTTCGAAGGCACGTCGGGCCAGAGCTCGCGCGGCATCAACGTGCCGTTGATCTATACCACGGCTTATGCCGCCTACGGCTTGAAGGTGGCGCTCGCCCCCGACATCCCGAACAACTGGGCATCGCTTGAGCCGTTCGTGGTAATCGCGCCGCCCGGGTCGATCCTGAACGCGCAGCATCCGGCGCCCGTCGCGGTGCGGCATGTACTCGGCCATTTCGTTCCCGACGTGATTTTGGGAGCGGTGCACCAGATGCTGCCAGGGGTCGCTCCCGCCGAAGGGGCCGGCGCGCTGTGGAACATCCATATCAGTGCACGGCCGACTAACGGCGCCAAGGGCCGCCGCGCCGAAGTGCTGATGTTCAACAGCGGCGGCTCGGGTGCGCGTCCCACCCTCGATGGCATGCATGCGACGGCGTTTCCAAGCGGTGTACACACCATGTCGGTCGAAGCAACCGAGCATGTCGGCCCGGTGATCTTCTGGCGCAAGGAGCTTCGGGACGGCTCGGGCGGTGACGGCAAGTACCGCGGCGGCCTTGGCCAGGTGGTCGAGATCGCGCCAGCCAAAGGGCACGAGTTCTACTTCAACGCGATGTTCGACCGGCTCGACAATCCTGCCCGCGGCCGTGCGGGAGGCGGGATGGGCGCACCGGGCCGCGTCTGCCTGGACGACGGTACCAAGCTGCGCGGCAAGGGCCGCCAGTATGTACCCGAGGGCCGCAGGCTGATCCTCGAAGCGCCCGGCGGCGGCGGCTACGGTGCGCCTGCGGAGCGTTCCTCCGAAAACCGCGAGCAGGACCGTGTCCGCGAATATGTGCTCGCTCCCTCTGGACGCCCGCTCAAATGATTGCCTCCTCCAGGAAGGGCCGCTGTGCCGGCACGCGCTCGTAGCTCATCTCGGAAAGGTCGAGCGTGCGGTAGCCGCCATAGATAACCAGTTCGCTGATCGACCGGCCGATGGCCGGTGACTGCTGCAGGCCGTGGCCCGAGAAACCGTTGCAGAACAGGAAGTTCTTGACCTCGCTGTGCGGCCCGATGATCGCGTTGTAGTCGAGCGTGTTGTAGTCGTAGTGGCACGACCACCAGCGCTGCAGCTTGAGCGCGTCGAACTGCGGGATGCGGTTGACGATGGTCGGCCAGACCCGCTCCTCAAAATCGGCATGGCGCGTCTCGTAGTCGTCGAGGGCAACCTCCGGGTCTTCGAGCGGCTGGTTGCCGGTCAGGTAGAACTGGCCTTCCGGCCGGCAGAACGAGCCAGTGATGTCGATGACATGGGGCATGCGTCCTTCGATCGGGGCGGAACTTGAGAACACGAACAGGTCGCGTTTGCGCCGCTCGACCGGAATATCCAGCCCCGCCATGTTAGCGACCATCCTGCCGCGACCGCCGGCGGTATTGACCAGCGTCCCGCACGCGACGCGCTCGCCGGTTGAAAGGCGGACGGCTACAACGCGCTTGCCGTCACGCTCGATGCCGGCGACCTCGTTCGCGACATACTCGGCACCCTGGCGCTTTGCAGCGTGCTTGAGGCCGTTCAGCAGACCGATGTTGTCAAACCACCCCTCAGCCTCAGTTGCCCACGAGGCCCCGCCCAGGTCGTCGACATTGGCCCACGGGAAGCGCTGCTTGATGTCGCCAGGCG
Organism: uncultured Alphaproteobacteria bacterium; assembly: GCA_963732765.1. Lineage (GTDB taxonomy): Bacteria > Pseudomonadota > Alphaproteobacteria > Rhizobiales > Hyphomicrobiaceae > JANYHF01. Next base: position 695,618 of record CAVTAS010000003.1, read on the forward strand.
TCAGAAAGAGCGTGTGCGCCCCAAGGCTGCGCTGCATCTCGGCCCGCGCCTTGGCCTTCTCGGCATGCTCGGGGCGCCAGCAATAGAGAAAGCCGTGCTCCTTGAGCGCCAGATCGGGCGCGGGCTCGCCGGGATAATGCTTCTGCATCCGCTCGCAGAAGCTCCGGATGAACTCGATCCCGAATTGGCTGATGAGGATGTTGATAGGCTGGGAGAACTGCTGACGAATGCAGCTGGCCGCCCGCGCCGATGGCGCAAGGTGATAGGTCGGGTCGCGTTCCACCACCAGCACGCGGCCTTTGAAATCGGCGCTTGCCGTCAACCAATAGGCCGACGATGAGCCCATCACGGCGCCCCCGACAATGACGACATCGTAGTCGCCGCGTCTGGGGGGCGGAATAGCTGGCCGCAGTCATGACAGTCCCTTCCTTCATCCAAGCTGCATGTGCGCCGATGATTGATCCAGCGCAGCTTGGCTGTTATGATATCATACAAGTGATGGCAATCAACTCTGGCCCGGCGCCGGAAGCGAGCAGGACTCGCGGCTGGCCGGATGGGCTAAGCGACTGCGGTTTGGGATCGGTCGATGCGCGATAACGACGTAGACCTAAATCAGCCGACGACGAAGCGGCCGTCGCTTTCGGCCGTCGTTGCCAAGCACCTCAAAGAGATGATCCGGCGCGACAAACTGAAGCCTGGCGATCGCATCCCGACCGAAGCCGCGCTTTGCGATCTGTACGCTGTCAGCCGCACGGTCGTGCGCGAAGCCATCATGCGCCTGCGCTCCGAGGGCGTGCTGGTTGCCCGTCAGGGCATCGGGGTGTTTGTTGGTGAAGGAACTGGCGCGCGCTTCGAAGTTGATTGGAGCGCGATCCGCACACTGCCCAAGACCATCATGATGATGGAGTTGCGCATGGCGGTCGAGGTCGAGGCGGCCGGGCTCTGTGCACTGCGGCGCAGCAAGGCCGATGCCGTCGACATCCGCCGGCGCATGGAGCAGGTCGACGCCAAACGCCAGGATCCGAAGTCGACCAAGGTGCTCTATGACTTTCGCTTCCACCTCGCGATTGCCAAGGCATCCAAGAACCCGCACATCCATCGACTGCTCGAGTACATGGCGCCGGTGGTGATGCCGCGCGTCAAGCTCAGCGCCATCGTGGACGAGGCGCACAAGGACGAATACTACCGGATGATCCACAAGGAGCATGAGCGCATCGTGGTCGCTATCGAGCGGTCCGACGAAGTGGCGGCGCGCTTGCATATGCGTGCGCATATTTCGGCGGCAATCGAACGCCTGCGCGCGCTTGCTTCCAAGCTTCCGGCCGAGGACGCCAGGAAGGCTTACGAAGCGAGCCCCGATACCATCGCCGAACTCGTCAGGGCGATTTCCAAGTAGCGCCCATTAACCGCGACTTAGAAGGAGGCTTGTCCTTGGCCTACAGTTTTGCATCCGACAACGCGGCCCCCGCACATCCCAAGATCCTGGCTGCCGTTGCCGCCTGCAACGAAGGTTTTGCTGCGCCCTATGGCGCGGACGAGCTGTCGCGACGGCTTGATCGTGCGTACTCGGATGTCTTCGAGCGCGAGACCTACGTCTTTCCTGTCGCCTCGGGCACCGCAGCCAATGGGCTCGCGCTCGCCTCGGTCACGCCGCCCTACGGCGTCGTCTTTTGCCATGAATTGTCGCACATCGTCGTTTCGGAGGCCGGCGCCGTCGAGTTCTATTCCGGGGGCGGCCGGCTGGTGCTGCTGAAGGGCGAGCACAGCAAGCTGCTTCCCGAGACGTTTGCTTCGGCGCTCCGAGGCTATGGCCCGTCCGCGTTGCACCAGATGCAGGCGGCGTCATTGAGCCTGACGCAGGCAACCGATCGCGGGACGGTCTACACGCTCGATGAGTTGAAAGCCCTTGCCGGTGTGGCCCGCTCAGCCGGTCTGAGGGTTCATATGGACGGGGCGCGCTTTGCCAATGCTCTCGTGCACCTCAAAGCGACGCCGGCCGAGATGACCTGGAAATCCGGGGTCGATATCGTCTCGTTCGGCACAACCAAGAACGGCACCATGATGGCCGAGGCAGTGCTGGTTTTCGACAAGACGCTCGCAGAGATGGTGCGCATCAGGCACAAGCGCGCCGGTTTCCTGCAGTCCAAAATGCGCTACTTCGCCGCCCAGCTCCTCGCCTATCTCGAAGGCGGCCTTTGGCTCGAGAACGCCCGTGCGGCGAACGCTTCGGCGCAGCGCATCGGTGCCCGGTTGGCGACTACGCCGGGGATCACGCTTGCTCACCCAGTCGAAGCCAACCAGATCTTCGCGCATATCGCGGCCGATCGCTGCCAGCAGCTGCGGGACCATGGCATCGAGTTCCGGACCTGGGGCGCGCCAGGCGGCGATCTCCACCGCCTCGTGACGTCCTATTGCGAGCCCGAGGATCTGATCGTTCGGCTGGAGTCGGTGCTCGCGCAAAATCGTCCGCGCTAGCGTGAATTGTCGCCGGCCAAGCGCAGACGCTGTTCGTACCTGCAACCGGGGCGCAGCGTCTCCGTAACATTACCTACAAAAAAAGCATTGCCCACCCGTATGGGTGGGAGTGTTGCCATAATTTATCACTACGATCTCAATGGGTTAAATATGAAATATGAACATATCCACAGATTAATGCGGGGGCATCTGATTGATCGGCGGGCTAGGATTCAACTCGTGCATTGCGCGAAGAAATGGTGATGTCTTGCACCTCATTCAGAGTTCATCGGACCGGACCGAGCCACTGTTCGTCATCAACCGCGCTGCCTTGGTGCAGTCCCTCAATGCCCCGGCGCGCCAAGCTATCGATCAACAGCGCGGGCTCTTCCTCGCCTCCGACGGCCGGCTGCGTTTCAGCAGCTCGGCTGCGGCCGGCCGTTTCGAGGTTGTTCTGGCCGATCTTGGCGACGCCACCGGCGATGCACCGAACTCGGTGACCATGCGTTTTTCCGTGGCCGGCGAACCGGACCCCAATACCATCGTGATTTCCAGATCGCTGATGGAGCGGGATAGCCGCGACCACCGCTCGTACGCGATCGTCGTGCACTATCGGCTGGACGTCTTCCGTGCCGCAGCCAGCGACCTTGGCGATGTCTTTGAGCTGACGCCTGCCGAGCAGCAGGTGGCAAAGGCGATCATCGGCGGCAAAGGGCTCAAGGAATGCGCGCTGCTGCAGGGCAATTCCATCGAGACGATCAGGTGGCACGCCAAGAACCTGCTGACCAAGACCGGATGTTCCTCGCAGGTCGAGTTCGTGACCCTGGCGTTGTCGATGACAAGGCCGACGGCATAGTCACCGGACCGTGGCCGGCGGGACACAGGCGCAAGTTTTTGTAATCCGCAATAGTCCTAAGCCTGCGCGCGCACCCTGATTGGGTGGGGCGCTATAGCCGGATCGGCGGCATTATCCCTGTGCAATCAATGGGTTCGCTAGGGGAGGACGTCATGGCATCACTGGTAGGCTCCGCCGAATTTCAGATGGCGTCGCGCGTTCGTCGCGCGACTGGCGAACCGGTGCAGGACCCCTGGAGCGCCGACGTGCGGCTGCAGGAGCGGACCGACACCGGCTGGCGGCTGGTGCGCCGCTGCTCAATGCTGAATTTCGCCGGCTCACCGTCGGCCGCCACTGCGTTCCTGGCCACGATTGAAAAGGACTGGGCGCGGCGCACGGCGGACAAGACATGGGGGCAGACCGCAGCCATGCTGTCGATCCCCGCGCAAGGGCGCGACGGCTTCGAGATCGATGTCTTCCTCGACGGCACGCAGGTCCTGGTCTCGTTCGGCGGCCTCGACCAGGAATTCTCGTCGGTGCCGGCAGCCTTCCGCTGGGTGGAGCGCGCCCTATCGAGCGCCTACCGGCTGCGCATGTCGGTATCGGGCGGACTGGCCCGCGAATGGTGGCTGGAGCCGGCCGCAACAGGTGAGGACGCGCCCGAGGTGCTCGCGTCGGGACACGTCAGCCTGTTCTCCTTCTGGCGCAAAGATACCGTGGTCTACCGGCAGAACCGGCTGGAGATAGCCGCGCGGATGTAGCGGCGGCCTGAGTTCTAGCAGATCCAATTATAGTTAGAACGGCAGGCGCTCCGCCTGCCTTTTTTTTGCGCGAACACCGTCCTCTGAAAGCGCTCAAGCCGGACAATTGCTCGCGAAACAACCAAGGCGACAATGTGGCGTCCATGGCACAGGTCTCGGTTAATCCACTCTGACATGCTCGAAACACGATGCGTCCCCCCTAACCGGGTGGGGCGAAACGTTATCCCCATGCTTATTCCTTCGGTGTTGAGAGGAAGCAGAAGAACCACAGGCCTCCTTTGCCTCTCGACCCTCCAGAAGATCTGGAGGCAGGTTCTCAAGAACAAGAACCGGCTCCGATAGAGACAGCGTCGATCATGTTTGGTCGCGTGCGTGAGGTGTTGTGTCGAGTGTTTGGCTGTTCGTGCGGTGAAGGTAGAAGCAGGTGAGACTGATGTTCTGACTGAGATCGAGGCTCTTTCTTCAAGGCTTGGAACGTTCGTATACGGACGAATTTGTCGTTCGGCATGCGGTGGAAGTGTTTATGTCGAGCCGAGGCTGCAATCGAGTGGTGGAGTTATCAAATGCGTAAGTATCAAAGACAATTTTTGCGCAGCGTCAGTTTTCGATCTATGTTTGCTGCGGTTGGCATCACAGCATTGACAATAGTGCTGTCGACAAACGCTGGCGCCGATCAGATATCTTCTTTTGCTGTAACGGGGTGTGGCGCAAATGGCTCTGGTGCTGGTGGCATTGGGCCAAATTGGACGATCTCCGGCGGAACAAACTCGGGGACTGACTTTGTAACTCTCCCGCCAGGTAACAACAATTACAGTGTTTTGCTTGACCTGTCAGCGTGCCAGGGTGCAACCGGAGCAACAGGTGCCGCGGGAGCGCAAGGCGCGCAGGGCTCTCCTGGAGCAACCGGCGCACAAGGTCTTCAGGGCATTCAAGGCATCGCGGGTCCGGCCGGTGCTGACGGAGCGGACGGTGCCGATGGAGCAACTGGCGCACAGGGTCCTCAGGGCATTCAAGGCATCGCGGGTCCGGCTGGCGCCGATGGTGCTGACGGAGCGGACGGTGCCGATGGAGCAACCGGCGCACAAGGTCCTCAGGGCATTCAAGGCATCGCGGGTCCGGCCGGCGCCGATGGTGCTGACGGAGCGGACGGTGCCGATGGAGCAACTGGCGCACAGGGTCCTCAGGGCATTCAAGGCATCGCGGGTCCGGCTGGCGCCGATGGTGCTGACGGAGCGGACGGTGCCGATGGAGCAACCGGCGCACAAGGTCCTCAGGGCATTCAAGGCATCGCGGGTCCGGCTGGCGCCGATGGTGCTGACGGAGCGGACGGTGCCGATGGAGCAACCGGCGCACAAGGTCCTCAGGGCATTCAAGGCATCGCGGGTCCGGCCGGCGCCGCAGGTGCAACGGGTGCCACGGGTGCGCAAGGTGCCAAGGGCGACCCCGGCAAAGATATTGACTTGGGCGAGAGCCTCGCAATCGACTCCGCGCTGTCGCTCCCGGCGTGGTTGGAAAAGGGCGAGAAAGTCTCGCTGACGGGTGGGCTGGGATTTTCCGGTGGCGGTCAGACGGCGCTGGGGGCCACAGGCATTCTTCGCATCGATGGAAGTGTTTCCGGCTTTGTCGGCGGCGCGGTCTCGACCAACGGTAGCGGTGCTTGGGCGGGAAAGGCGGGTCTCAGAGTTGGGTTCTAGGATTGGAAAAGCCCTCACGCCAACGGGCGCGATTGGTTTAGACGCGGTTGTGCCGCCTCATCGTGGCACAGCGGATTTCTCGGCCAGCGGCGGGCTCCGGCGGTCTCAGCAGGGTTTGGTAGTTAGTAGGCGGACGATAGGCTCATCCGGCTAACGGCGGAGCTGTGCTTGGGGCGCCACCCAATGGGACTTTTGGGTGGCAGGCTGAGTGTAATGCGTAAAGGGATATGTGGTCATGCGTAAGGATCGGACTTCGGCAAGATTTGCTCAAGCTGTGGCAGTCACAGCCCTTTGCTCATTCGGTTGGTCGGTGAATGCGATCGCCCAAACCAATGCGACACGCCAAGGCAACAACCTCACCGTGACGTGCGATGGAAATTTTACGCCGGTCCAGACCCTGTGCAAGGATGGTAACAGGTGCAATTCTATAATCGCCGGCTCTCTAATAAATCCCGTGCCGGCCAGCAACAGCGGTCAGGACAACGTATTCTTCATCACCTCGCCCGCCAATCAGAACGTCGACTTGATGTGGGATGTTCAGCAGCTTGACGTCACGGTGGACCCAGCAGGCCCAAACAATACAGAACTAAGTGCTGACGCAGTCATCGTGGATTTTAACGGCCCCGCGACTACACCAGCAACTCCGGATACTATCGACGATACAAACGCCGCCATTCCCCCAGGCCTGCCTCCTGCCCCACCTTTCTCCCATATGTATACACAGAGTGGCGTTAATACGCCGCCGCCGGTAAACATCAGCATAACCACGGCAAATTCCAAGGAATTTGGCGTGGCGCAGTATCGCGTAAAGTGCACGCCTCGGAAGGGCAAGCTCACCATTAACAAAGTGTCTATCGGCGATACGGGAGTGTTTTCGATAGTGGCAACACCGATAGTTGGCAGTTCAGTTAACTACAGTATCGCTACGTCGGTCGGGACGTCGCAGTCTCAAGATGTACCTCCTGGCACATATGCAATCTCTGAGACACCACCGGCCGGCTGGGTGCTAAACAGCATCCAGTGTGGCAATGCCAATAACGCAACGGCAGTCGTTTCGAGCGACACTGAAACGACCTGCACGGTTACGAACACCAAGCAGGTGGCCGGAAAAGGCACGATCGTCATCGACAAGATAGCATCAGGTGGTGACGGCATCACTCCTTTCAACTTCACAACCACAGGCGTCGGATTGTCCGAGTTCTCGTTGACACCTCCCGCAAATGGGTCGGTTGTTGTTCCTAAAACATTCGCAAATCTAACGCCCGGCGAATTCCAAGTAATCGAAACGCCCGTTCCCGGCTGGACAACAACGGTAAAGTGCGAAGAAGACAAGGGGATAGATTCCACTACCACCCAACCGAATTTTGCAAACATCAAAGTGGAAGCCGACGAAACTGTCCGCTGCACCTATACTAATACCAGGAATGGCTCGATCACCATCAATAAGACGACAACCGGTGGCGATGGCACATTCGCGTTCGCGACCACCGGCACGGGCTTGTCGAACTTCAATATTGTGACTGCAGCCGGAGCCGGCACGCGGACGTTCAACGACCTCATTCCGGGCAACTACTCAGTTGCAGAGTCGGTGCCTGCCGGTTGGTCGCTAACAAACCTAGTGTGCTCAACCGGCGGTACTCCTGCCGGCAATACAGCCAACATCACCTTGGCCGCCGGTGCCAATGTCACCTGCACCTTCACCAACTCCAACACCACCAAAACCCCCGAAGTCATCAAGCGCTTCCTCTCGCACCGCCTCGACGGCCTGCTCTCCGAAGGTCCCGACCGGGCCCGTATGGCGCGCCGGCTGCAGGGCAACCAGGCGCCTGCCGAGGATCACCAGCCGATGAAGTTCACCGCTTCGGGCGACGAGCGCCAGTACACGGCCAACTTCTCGACCAGCCTCAGCCAGATGCTGGCGGCGGGACGGGCGGCCGAGGCTCGCAAGGTGGCGGGATTGACCGGTGACGCCGCGCTCGCGCTCGGCCAGGTCAACGACGAACTGCCGCCCCCGCTCGGGCTCGATATCTGGGTCGAAGGGCACTTCAAGCGCTTCGGCGACAAGGTCGACACCGGCGGCAACTTCGGAGTGATCTATCTCGGCGCGGACTACATCGTGAACCCGAACGTCCTGATTGGCGCTTTGATCCAGTGGGACTACACCGAGGAGAACTCGGACGCGCTGCAGTACCGGATCAACGGCAATGGCTGGATGGCCGGTCCCTACACCACCATCAAGCTCGGGCAGAATGTCTTCTTCGACGCCCGCGCCGCCTGGGGTAAGTCGACCAACAACGTCAGCCCCTTCCTTGACTACACCGACACCTTCGAGACCACCCGCTGGCTGGGTAGCGCCAACCTCACCGGCACCTGGAACTCGGGCAACTGGCGCGTCACGCCAAGCGTCTCGGTCGCCTACGGTCACGAAAGCTCGGACGGTTACTTCGACAGCAACGGCGTGTTCGTACCGTCGCAGACCGCCGAACTCGGCCGCCTGACCTTCGGACCCGAGATCGCCTACCGCGGTCATACCAGTGACGGGACGGTGTTCGAACCGCATCTGGCGCTCAAGGGCATCTGGGACTTCAAGCGCGAAGGCGACATGAAGATCGATGGCATCGATGTCGGCGCCACCGAGTTCCGGGCCAGGATCGAAGGCGGCCTGCTGGTCACCGCGCCGTCGGGCGTCGCCTTCCGGGCCACCGCGAATGCCGAAGGGCTGGGGGCGGGATCGTTCACCTCCTACGGCGGCGAGGTGTGGATCAATATCCCGCTGCACTGAGGTTGGCGGGGATAGTTGAGGGGGAAAAGCTGGGGATCGCGGCAACGCGGTCCCCAAAGCTTTGGAGGCGTGGGGTGTTTGCTGCAAGATGTTGGGCCGCGCCGAAACGCTTGACCCAACCTACACCCCGCTCCCCGCCAGCCTCCGCCCAGCCGCAATCAGTTCGTGCACAATGCCCGGCTCGCTCATGGCGTGGCCGGCGTCTGCAACAATGCGGAAATCGGCTTCGGGCCAAGCCTTGTGCAGCTCCCAGCCGATCTTCAGCGGCGTGCACATATCGTATCGTCCGTGCACGATCACACCGGGGATGTGGCGCACGCGATCGACGTTGCGCAACAGCTGGTCATCGGTTTCGAAGAAGCCCTTATTGACGAAGTAGTGGCATTCGATGCGCGCGAAGGCGATGGCGTAGTCGTCGGCGCCGAACTGGCGGACGCGCTCGGGGTCGGGGATCAGCGACAGCGCCGAGCCTTCCCACATGCTCCAGGCTTTGGCGGCAGCCAGGCGCGTCGCCGCATCGGGGCTGGTCAGGCGCTTGTAGTAGGCCGCGATCATGTCGCCACGTTCGTGCGCCGGGATATGGTCGCGGTAGGCTTCGAAGGTGTCGGGGTAGACCCATTGCGCCCCGCCTTCCTGGTAGAACCAGTTCAGCTCGGCGCGGCGCAGCGTGAAAATCCCGCGCAGCACCATGTCGATGACGTGGGTGGGATGCGTCTGTGCGTAGGCCAGCGCCAGGGTGGAGCCCCAGGAGCCGCCGAACAGCTGCCAGCGCTCGATGCCAAGGTGGGCGCGCAGCGTCTCCATGTCGGCGACCAGGTCCCAGGTGGTGTTGTGGTCGAGGCTGGCGTGCGGCGTGGAACGGCCGCAACCGCGCTGATCGAACAGCACGATGCGGTAGCGCTCGGGATCGTGATAGCGCCGCATTGTCGGATTGGTGCCGCCGCCCGGACCGCCGTGGATCAACACGACCGGTTTGCCGCGCTTGTTGCCGGACTCCTCGAAATAGACGTCGTGCCCATAGCCCACGGCGATATGGCCGGTGCGAAAGGGCTCGATCGCTGGGTATAGCGTCAGGCGCGCGTCATGCGTCATTGGCGGGCGGGCTCCGGTGGCGATGGCGCGAGACTAGGCGAGGATTGACGACACGCCAATGACCAATGTTCCCGGGACCAATGCTCCTGGGACGTAGATCAAGCTAGGTTGCGGGGCGGGCCGGGATGCGCGCCAGTCGGATCTCGCGATCGTGCACGGTCTCGCCGCCGGGCACGCGCAGGTCGCGCACCAGTTCCACCATGCGCAGCTCCGGGACGGGCGTCAGCAGGCTCACGGCCAGTGCGACGGCGATGCTGAGCGGTACCGCCAGGATGGAGGCGACAGCGCCAGAAACGCCGAACACCATCGGGGCCGAACCGTTCAGCGAGAGCAGGATCTGCGTCAGTGCGGCAAGGCTGCCCGTCACCAGCGCCGCCATGGCGCCCCATTGGTTGATGCGCTTCCACCATACCGACATGACCAGCAGGGCAAAGACCGACGATCCCGCCAGCGCCATGGCCCAGGTGAAGAGGGTCAGCGGATCGGCTCTCACGCGCAGAGAGAGTGCCGCGCCGAGTATGACGGCGATGACGGCGAGCGCGCGCGCCGCCTGCAGGCGAAGGTTTTCCAGTTCCACCGGACCCGACCAGGCGAACACGGTGTCCTCGCACCACAGAGCCGCGAGCGCCGCAGCTTCCGCTGTAATGGCCGCCAGCGCGGCGGCGACGGCGCTGGCCAGCATGATGTCCACCATTGGGCGCGGCATTTCGAGCGCCAAAGGCAGCAGCAGGTTGACGCTGTCGCGCGTGAAGCGGACGGCGGAGATTGGAACGGCGGCTGCATTCTGATCGAAGTCGGCCAGTTGGGCCTTGCCGAGCATCTCGAGCCAGCCGGGCACATCGGTGAGGCCGTTGGCCGGCAAAGCGTGCAGCACAGCCAGCCGCGTCAGAAAGGCGACTGCGGGAAGCGTAATGGCGACCGCGCCGGCGAAACAAACCAGCCAAACCCCCGACCGGCGCAAAGTCCCAACGCTGGTCAATGTGCCCGCTCGGGCAAACAGCGCCGGCATCGAGGCGACGCCCAGGGCGATGGTCATGGTGAGCAGTGCAAAGCTGATCGGATCGTTGGCAACGAAGGCTTGCAGGAAGGGCTTGACCAAGGCCGCCGGCGCCGATCCGGGCAACGTGAGAACCATGGCGGCCGGGCGGTTCATGTCCATGCCGGCGGTCGCCTCAAGCCGCGCCGTCTCGGCGCTGACGATGCCGTAGGAAATCTGCGGCAGCGGCAGATTGGTGAGCGGGATTGCGGCGATCACCGGAACCACCAGCAGGGCCATCAATGCGATCAGTCCGCAGGCCGCCCCGCCCCAGACCGCGCCGCGCAATCCGCCGGCGGCAACGGCAGTGCCCGCGACGGTCGCCAGGGACATCACAACGACCACGGGATCGATGCCTAGCATGTGGCTGAGCAGGAAGGTTGCGATCTTGAATTCGCCTACCAGCAGCAACAGGCACGGCAGGGTCAGCGAGACGGCGGCGGCCAGGCGCAGCATCCGGCTCTCAAAGCGTCGGCCAAGGTAGCCCGCCAGGGTATAAGAGCCGTCCTTGCGGGCGAATGGCGCGATCAGCACAATGTGCAGCACCAGCCCCAGCATGATGCCGATCGTGAAGGGCAAGGCATCGAAGCCGAGAAAGAAGAACGCGCCGGGTAAAGCGACAAAACCGGTTGCGCCAAGCGCCGCCGTCAACATCGAGACGGCGCTGATGGCAGGCGGACAGGCGCGGTTGCAGGCGTGCCAGCCAGCGCCCGAATTGGTCACCGTAAGCGCGCCGATGACCAGCACAGCGATCCCGGGAAACGCCACTTGCGCCAGCGTCAGCCGGGACGACGGCGAGCCGAGTTGATCGAAAATGAGCAGCAGCAGCACCAGCGACACGAACCCGCTGGCCAGAATGGCGAAATAGCCACCGGCCGAGGCAGGGGGCATGCGTGGGCGGCTGGGCGTGGTTACGGACAAGGGCGGGCTACTCGTTTTCGCGGAGCAGGTCAGGTCAGGCAAAGTGGTGCGCAGCTAGGCATCCTCATGGGTGCCATGCCAGCGGTCGATCCGCTCTTGCACGGCGGCAAAACGCGCGACCACTCCGATGCACACCAGCACGACGCCGTGCACCGCAATCAGATAGCCGATTGGAAGGCCGGCCAAGGACAACGGCTGCAAACTGAGCAACCAATAAGGTAATGCCACACACAATAGGCACGGCCATGCTAATGTAAACAGCATCAGAGCTTTGGTCTGACGCCAGTAAGGCTTGCGTTCAATGCCCTCGGCCATGGTTTTCCCCCGGAATCCACCTACCTCCGGTTCGGCGTAAAGCTTGTCTTTTCCATGACGTTGCGAGGGGACTTGACATGTTCTATGGTCCGATTCGCCACTTGTCTGCTATCGGAACATCTCATTCGCGCGTGTCGCGTGGTGGTCCGAGTGCGGCGGGCGCGCACAGGCGTCACACTTCAGGAAACGACGGGGAATAACATGGGACTTCTTAGCGAATTCAGAGACTTTGCCATCAAAGGCAACATGATCGACATCGCCGTCGGTATCATCATGGGCGCGGCATTCGGAACGGTGATCAACTCGCTGGTCAGCGACGTTATTATGCCTCCGATCGGCGTTGCCTTGGGCGGTGTCGATTTCTCCAACATCGGTCCGACTTTGAAAGCCGCTGGCGCAGACGGCAAGCCGATTGTTTGGGCCATTGGCAAGTTCATCAATGCCATCATCAGCTTCCTGATCATCGCAGGCGCGGTATTCATGCTGGTCAAGGCCGTCAACAAGGCCAAGGACCTGGCCATGAAGCCGGCTCCGGCCGCGGCCCCGCCAGCCCCGCCGCGCTCGGAAGTGCTGCTTGAGGAAATCCGCAACGCGCTGGTCAAGCGCTAAGGCTCGCGGCACCTCCGCAAAGCTTCAGGCATTCGGCAACGGGCGGCCCTCGGGTCGCCCTTTGTCGTTCGGTGATGCACCCTTGCCACCGCAAACCGCCAATGCCTGCCCGCCGGCAGGCCCTGCTTGCCAAGGCTTTGACCATTTGCCAGCTTCTCCTCCCAAAGACTTAAGGGAAACTGCGAAGTGCCGTTCCCAAGGGAGGTGTCATGCTCAGGGCGATCTTGCGATTTATGGTGGTTGGGTTTGCCTGGCTCGGTCTTGCCGTCATGGCCGCCGCGCAAACCGCCCCCGCTACGGTCGACGTGCGCAACGTCAAGACCTTCCATGATGTCGGCAAACTGAAAGGCCTAGCGTTTTCGACCGACCGGGATGCCCAAAGGCTGGTCGACGAACTGCTCGGCTATCTCGGTCTGCATGCCGACTACGGGATCTATGTCACCGACAATGCCGCCACGACCGCCAATGCCGCCGCCGCCTACGACACCATCACCAAGACGCGTGAAGTGTTCTTCAACCGCACGTTCATGCAGAAGTACCAGCAGTCATCCCGATCGGATGTCGGGCTCTATTTCATCGCCGCGCACGAGCTGGCGCATCTGATCGCGCTGCACGCGCAGCGCCGGATCGATCCGCTGCAACAGGAGATCGAGGCCGACTATTATGCCGGCTTCGTGCTGGGCGCCAAGCTTGGCGACTGCGACCGGGTGGTGGCCGCTATTTCGGCCTTCCCTGATCAGCAGGCACGCGAGCGCACCTCAACGCATCCCGCCCTGGCGCAACGCCGCGTGGCCGTTGGCAAGGGTTGCAGCGACGCGACGGGTCAGCTGCCGGCGGAGCTTTCGAATGTCTCCATTCCGACGGCCAACGTGCCCAGCATTCTCACCCAGTTCACCACCAAGTTTAACCGCGACCTGTTCGGCAGCGACGTGGCGCTGATCGCCGGCAAACCGGGCATTCCCGGATCGACGCTGGAGAGCTGCGCGCACGTCTGTTACGGCCTGCCCAGCTGCAAGGGTTTCACCTTCAACCGCTGGAAGAATTTCTGCTATCTGAAGGGCGAACTGGGCGAACAGACCTTCCTGCATCCGGCGGGTATTGTCGGTGTGAAGAAACGGCTGTCGATCCCGAACGTCTCGACCACCGCCGAGACGACGACGGATTATCTGTTCAACGCTGTATTCGCCGATCAGCCGTTGCGGGAAAAGGTCGTGCCGGATTATCGCAGCTGCAGCAGGGAGTGCCTCGGCGACATCCGTTGCGTGGCGTTCTCGTTCCTGCGCGCCAGCACCAAATGCAAGATGTTCAACCGGGTCGAGGGCTACTACCGCGACGACGCCTATGACAGCGGCTATAAATGGCAACAGCCGAACATCACCTGGACCAGCACCGTGTTTGGCAACCGCTAGGACGCGGCCAGTCCTACAGACTTTGAAATTCAATCAGCAGTCGGAGTGATTAGCATGGCGAACGATCGCAAACGCGGCCTGACGCGGCGTGGGTTGATGCAGGGGTTGGGCGGGGCAGCAGCGGTTGCCGCGATGGGGATCGAGGGGGCCGAGGCCGCGACGCCACGCACGCGCTATGACATCAAATCCACGCAAGGCAAAGCCGCGCTCGATCTTTACCGCGAGGCCGTGGCAAAGATGCAAGCGCTGCCCGAAGGCAACCCGTTGAGCTGGAAATTCCAGGCCAACATCCACGCCCATCCTCATAGCCAGGCCCAGGCGCTGGCACTGTTCAATCAATCGGGCGTCACATCAGCCATGAAGACACTGGCGCTGGGCGCCAACGGCAACGGCGTCGGCGGCGTCTGGTGGACCTGCTCGCACGACCACGACCATTTGAACGGAACGCCCGCCGATGGCTACGCCAGCCATTTCACGGCCTGGCACCGGCTCTATCTCTGGCACTTCGAGCGCATCTGCGAAAAGGTGCTCGGCAAGCCGTTTGCGTTGCCCTATTGGAACTACCTCGATCTGACGCAGCTGAGGCTGCCGCCCGCCGTTTTGGCGCAGAAGGTCAAGATCAAGGGCCAGTTGGTCAACAACGCGCTCTATTATGCCGATCGCAATCCGGAATTCGTGGCGGTTGGTCTGCGCGCCATCAAGTCCGATCAATCGAATACGGATATTCTGGCGATCGATACCATGCGTACAAAGAATTTCTTCGATATCTCCACCAGCAATGGTGGCTTCCGCCAAGGCTTCGTCACGGCGCTGGATGGCTTGCCGCACGGTTCGGTGCATGTGCGCGTCGGCACCGAAGATGGCCTAGGTATGTCGGCCGTCGAGACGGCGGCGCGCGATCCCATCTTCTGGCTGCACCACGCCAACATCGACCGGATGTGGGAGAGCTGGCGTGCGCCCAACGCGGCCGGCGTCTCGACCAAGGACCCCAAGGCACCCAAGGCGGCCAATTGGCTGAACAAGTCGTTCAAGTTCGCCGGCGCCGATGGCAACCCATCCGTCAAGACCGCTGCTGCATCCCTGTCGCTCAAGGGCCTGGGCTATCGCTACGACAAACTGCAGCCGATTGGAGCCATTGCGTTTCTGGCCCCCAATCAAGAGACAACCGTGGTGAATGTCACGACGGTTGGCGAAACGCCCGAGGGTTTCGGGGTGAAAGTTTCGCGGGGCAACGTTCCGGTTGTCATGTCGCTGCTGCCCGCCTTGGGAGAGACCGCGGTGAAGGCGTTGGCGCGCGATGCCGGCAATCGGTTCTGGCTGGTCATCGACGTTGCCACGACCAGGAACCCGCGTGCGCTGTTCGAGGTGCAGGTGAAGGCCAAGCGGACGGCCGCCGGAACGGCCATGGAACAAAAAACGGTTCAGACCTTCAACCTGTTCAACGCCGGCATGCACGAGCGCCATGGCATGGGCTACAAGACCGCTTGGCAGGTCGATGTGACCGACCTGGTGCGCGGCAGCAGGCTGGACCTGACCAAGCCGCTTGAGGTCACGATCAAGCCGGCCGGCGGCGAGGCGGGTGGGCTGGTCACGATCAACCGCATGCGGATCGAGGCGCAGTAGTCGGGCGGTTTGGACCTTTTCTCCCCGTAAGCATGGGGTGAGGAGAATCGCGCACCGCGCCCGCGCGCCCACAAACTCGCCACAAAAACGGCCAAAGCAGCGCGCTGTTTCGGATCGGTGATACAACCGGTCTCTGAGGCGCGCGTACTTCTATGGTCCGAGTTTGGCTGGCACTTCTTGCCGTGATGATGTTGCTGGCGAGCCCGGCCACGGCGGCCGCGCCGCGTTTCCAGTCCGGCGATCAGGTCATGCAATGGGTGCAGACCTATCGCCTCAAGCCCGATCCGTGGCGGTTGCCGCTGGCGGTGCGCACGCTCAGCGACTTCGGCCAGTTCGGCGACGAGGAGGGCGCGGCGGTTCACATCGGCTTCATCGCAGGCGTGCTGGGCGACAACCAGCTGAAGGCGGAGAAGCTGATTTCCGCCATGCTGCCGCTGCCGCCCGAAACGCAGTCCGCTGTCATCAAGGCCGTCGCCTATTCGGGCTTGCCGAACTGGCGCGGCATTCTCAATCAGTTCGTCGACAAAATGGCGGACCGGCGTGTGCTGATCGACAAACTGGCCACCGGCGGCAAGCCGCAGCTGATGGTCATGCCGGTGGATGAGGGCCGCACGCTGGATATGCTGTGGGGCTACTATCTGGCGACCGGCTCCTATCAACCGGTGCAGCGCATCCTGTCGGCGTTGCCGTGGTCGGACGACAAGAACAATCTGGAAAAGCTGCTGGTCGGCAGCATGGCGAAATGGACGCTGGCGTCCAACGCCGCCAAGAACCAGGGGTTGTTGGAGATGTACAAGACCGAGGTGGCCATTGCTCCGCCCCCGCTCTCCAAGCCCTTGAAGGAAGTCATCGACGCCGTTGAGATCGCGGAAACCAGTCAGATCAAGAAGCAGGCGCTGGCGGCCATCGAGGAGTTGAAGACCAAGGGTCCGGCGAGCCGCCGCACCGCCGCCTGGGGAACGGAACTTGGCGCGACGGTGATTGCCGCAGGCTGCGTGGTGGCGAGCGTCACAGGCCATGTCGAGCTGGGTATCCCCTGCGTGGTCGGCGGTGCGCTCACGCAAGCCGCCGGCAAGGTGCTGACGTCCGAGAGCTGGTCCGCCAAGGCGTTAGGCTTTGGCGGGAATTGAGCGCAAGCCGCCAAGGCGTATTGACAAGCCTTATGAATCTTACTAATTTTTCCATAAGATTGGTAAGGTCCCTATAAATGAACGAATTGAAGAATCCCTACGCCCCCGGTGCCGGCAGTCCTCCCCCGGAGTTAGCGGGACGTAGTGAGATACTCAGAAGCGCCCGTGTCAGCATCGAACGTGTACAAGGCGGCAGGCAAGCCAAAAGCTTCATCTTCATCGGCCTGCGAGGTGTGGGCAAAACGGTGCTTTTGAACGAGGTACAAAAGATCGCGGACGGCTTGGGCTGTGTCTCCCTGCACATTGAGGCCCACGATGGCAAATCGTTGCCAGAGTTACTTGTGCCGGGGTTGAGGACACTGCTGATGTCGCTGGACCGAATGGCCAAAGCGACTTCGCAGACTCGTAAGGCGCTTGGGGTCCTGAGAAGCTTCGTTTCATCGGTATCGGTAAAGGTCGGCGAAATCGATCTGAGTTTGGGTCTGCCCACTGAGCTGGGGACCGCCGACAGTGGCGACCTGGAGGCCGATCTTACAGCCCTTTTCCTAGCAGTCGGCGAAGCGGCCAAGTCGCGCGAAAAGGTCGCCGTCGTCACCATTGATGAACTTCAGTACCTGAGTGATGCGGAGCTGAGTGCTTTGATCATGGCAGTTCACAGACTTTCCCAAAAAACGCTGCCGGTACTCGTCGTTGGAGCCGGGCTGCCCCAACTCGTCGGGCAGATGGGAGCCTCGAAGTCCTATGCAGAGCGGCTTTTCAATTTTCCCAACGTGGGTCCACTCAACAGCGGTGACGCCAAGGCAGCGCTGGCCCAGCCAGCGGCAAAAGAAGGTGTCGAATATTCCGGTCCCGCCCTAGATGAGATTGTTCGCAAGACGGAAGGGTACCCCTATTTCCTTCAAGAATGGGGCTACCACGCTTGGAACATTGCCGAGACGACCCCTATCACTGCCGACGACTCGTTTGCCGCGGCCGCCGAGGCCATCAGGAATTTGGACGCCAGCTTCTTTCGTGTCCGATTCGACAGGTTGACGCCGCGAGATGAAGGACTATCTTCGTGCGATGGCAGAGCTGGGGCCGGGCCCACACCGGTCCGGCGACATCGCAGCGGCGCTCGGCGTCCAGGTCGAAAGCAGCGCCCCACTCCGTAGCGGCCTCATCCGCAAAGGCATGATCTATAGCCCACAGCACGGCGACACAGCGTTTACGGTTCCGCTGTTTGACCAGTACATGAAGCGGGCAATGCCTCAAATGCCGAAGAAGCGCGTTCCGAAAAAATAAGGTGCGCTCGCGCGCATCAACTCTCCCTGTTCCCGCCCCACACCCTCTCCGACAGCCCAGCCCCGCGCTGGGCCAGCTTCAGCGGCCCGTCCCAGTCGAAATTCCGGTACACGGCCCCCAGATGCGCGAACGGCGCCGACTGCGCGAACAGCTGGAACGTCAGCCGGTGGCCGGCGTAGTCGGAATTCATCAGGTCGCGCGCGAAAGCCAGCAGCTTGCGGCGGTCGTCGGACTGCCAATCCTCGCTGATGGTGTAGAACTTCTCCAGCCACGGCTTGGTTTCCGGTGCCTCGAAAGATGCCACGTCGGGCGTCACGCAGATCTGCCCGCCGACCAGTTCGCGCGCGAGATGGATCATGCGCGGCAGGTTGGTCAGCGCATGCACCCGTCCCGTCATCAGCAGCGATTGGTTCGGCATCAAGAGGCCATTGGGGCTCCTCTCGGCCATCGCCACCGCCGACGTCAGATGGGCTGAGATGCCCTCGCGCCAGATCGCCAGTTCGGCCAGCTTCTCCTGCACCGCCTGCTGCTTTTCCAGCCCGGTCTGGCGCACATTCCACAAGGCCGCGCCGATCAGCATGTCGGCATAGGTCAGGGTACGTTGCACAAACGGAAACGCTGAGTAGCGGTGCAGCGTCGAGCGAATGAACGCAGCTGCGCGCGTATGCTGGTAGAACAGCACGTCCTCCCAGGGGATGAGGACGTTGTCCAAGATCATCAGCGTGTCGACCTCGTCGAACTTGTTCGACAACGGATAATCGCGCGCATCCGCCCGTCCCGCAAAGCCCGTGCGGCAGATGTGCTTCACGCCCGGGGCGTTCATAGGCACGATGCAGCCGAGCGCATAATCCGACAATTTCGCATCGCCCCAATTGGCGATGGTCGGTTTCAGGAACGCCTGGTTGGCGTAAGCCGCCGCCGTCTCGTATTTCGCGCCGCGGATGACGATGCCGGCGTCGGTCTCCTTGACGACATGCACCAGAAAATCCGGATCCTGGTCCTGCGGCCGCTTGGAGCGGTCACCTTTCGGATCGGTGTTGGCCGAGACGTGGAAGGGATCGGACTTGATGGCTTTGTGGATGTGCTTTTCGATGTTGGCGGCAAAGCGCGGGTCGATCTCGGCCAGGATGTCCTTGCCATCCCACAGGCTCCACATCTCGCCGATGGTTTCGTCGCCGACGCGCGTTACCACTCCGCCGACGTCCCACATAACGGCGTCGACGGCGTTGCGCTTGGCGGTCCAGTCGGCCTGCGTATAGGGCAGTTTCAGCCCTTGCGCGAAACGCTCGCCGCCCTCGGCATAAGTCATCACCTCGCGTGTTGTTGGTTCGTGCTGCATGTCGTAGATGCGCGCGCGGATATCGATGAGCGGCTTGAAGCTGGGATGTGTCGTCACGTCCTTGACCCGCGCGCCGTTGATATAGACTTCGCGGTCGTCGCGGAGCGAGGCGCGGTACTGGTCACCGGTGCGGATCATGGACGGTCCTTCAGCTTAAGGTGGTTCGGCCTATCAAAGCCGATCTCGCAGCGGCTGTAAAACGGCGCATCCGGTTACGTAATCGGCGACAGGAACTTGCGGCTCGCATATTCCTGACGCTGTGCGTCACGGGTGGCGTCCGCCGGGATCAGTCGGTAACATCGCGACCGTCGCCCAACGCAATGTAGAGGTCCCCCGTGGAACCAATCAACGCGCAATCCAAGCAGTCCCTCTGGCAAGTCTATGTTCTCGTGCCTTGCACAGCCTTGCTGCTCTACATGGTCAAGGCTTCGTTCGATCCCGACTTCACCGAGCACAGCCGCAGTGGGTTCATGAACGCGATCGACCCCATGACGCGCGCGGTTTTCTTTGGCGCTTGTGCCGCTATCTGTGCTGCTTGCGCCGCGCTCGCGCTGTGGCGCTGGTTCTCGCCACGCACCGAGCTCGTCGTCGACGACAGCGGCGTAACGTCCAAGCTGTTCTGGGGGGCCGGATCACTCGCCTGGCCGGCGATCGATCAGTTGACGTTCCAGAACAATTGGATGTTCGTGTACGGATTGGATGCCGCCGGGAAGAAGAAGAAGCTGATCGTCAACCTGCACGGGCTCGACTGCCCGCCCTACATTATCCTGGCCGCCATTTTTATGCGTCGCCCCGACGTGCTGCCACCGGAGACGCGAGACTCGATTGAGAAGGCCCTGTACCCCTCGCCATGAATTACCGCCACATCTACCACGCCGGGAATTTCGCAGACGTTTTCAAGCACGCCGTGCTGGCGCTTGTTCTTGAGTACCTGAAACTGAAACCTGCGCCCTTCCGCGTCATCGATACCCATGCGGGGCTCGGGATCTACAACCTCGCCTCGGAGGCGGCCGGCAAGACTGGCGAATGGCAGGGCGGGATCGGGCGCATCATGGGGCCGGAGGCCGAGCCGTTGCCCGACGATGTTGCCGCGTTGCTGATGCCCTATCTCGATATCGTCTGGGAGTTGAACACATCGCCTGACGGCATCGCCTATCCCGGCTCGCCGGAGATCGCGCGCCGGCTGTTGCGGCCCGACGACATGCTGGTGCTGAACGAGCTGCACCCGGCTGACTACGCCGAACTCGCCCATCGCTACGCCATCTATACGCAAGCCAGGGTGCTCAACCTCGATGCCTGGGTGGCGGTTAAGTCGCTGTTGCCGCCTCCCGAGCGGCGCGGCATGATCCTGATCGATCCGCCCTATGAGGAAAAGGACGAGCTGACCAGGCTGGCGCGCGCACTGGGTCAAGCGTTGAAGCGCTTTGCCACCGGCACGTTCCTGCTGTGGTATCCGGTCAAGGACATGCCGCCCGTAGAGGCGTTTTATGCCTCGCTGGCCAGCCTTGATCTCACCAAGACGCTCCGCATGGAGCTTTACACCCGTGCGCCTGATACCCCAGAAAGACTTAATGGCTGCGGCATTCTGGCCATCAATCCGCCCTGGATATTAGAGACACAGATGGCCGCGCTGCTGCCGTTCCTGTCGGAACGGTTGGCCAATGGCCCTGGCGGTGGCTGGAAATTGAGTACGTGACGCAACGATGGATCAGACCCCTTCAGCGAAGGGGTCTGATCCATCGTGCTGGCCCCTCGCGCCTTTGCTTCAACGCCGGAGTGTCGTCGTTATGCGTGACCTTCCGCCTCCCGCCGTTCACCCCGAGTTGGGCGGTGGCCAGGATGTGTTTTATCCCTGGGCCAGCACCGTGCCGCGGCCGCTGATTACCAAGGCCAAGGGCATCCACCTCTGGGACAAGGAGGGGCGCGAATACATCGACTTATCGTCAGGCCCCGTGGTCAGCAACATTGGCCATGGCAACGAAGTGGTCGCCGACGTCATGTCGCGGCAGGCGCGCACGGTCGACTTTGCCTATTGCAGCCATGCCCGCAACGAACCCAACCTGGATCTTGCCGCCCGCATTGCCGAACTGGCAGGGCCGGGCTACGAGCGCGTGTGCTTTTCGTCAGGCGGCTCGGAGGCGATCGAGTGTGCGGTGAAGTTCCTGCGCCACTACGCCGTGAGCACGGGCCAGCCCAAGCGCCGCAAGCTGATCACCTGCTATCCGTCCTATCACGGCGCAACCATGGCCACGCTCGCCATGTCGGGCGACAACGATATCGCGCCGTTCCTTGAGGGCATGGTGGAGACTTCGCTGAAGGTGCCCGCGCCCTCGACCTATCGCCTGCCGCCCAACCACACGCCGGCGACTTATGCGCGCTACTGCGCGGACGCGCTGGACGATTGCATTGAAAATGCCGGCGCGGAAAACATCCTCGGCTTTTTCATCGAGCCGGTCGGGGGGCTGGCCACCGGCTGCAATGTTCCGCTGCCGGAGTATTTTGCCCGTATCCGCGAGATCTGCACCAGGCACGGCATCGCGCTGGTGTTCGACGAGGTGCTGTGCGGCACCGGACGCACTGGCAAGTTCCTGGCTGCGCACAATTGGCCGGACGCACTGCCCGACATTGTCGTGATGGCCAAGGGACTGGGCTCGGGGTACACGCCGCTCGGCGCCACGCTCATCCCCGCGCGCATGGCCGACAAACTGGCGGCGGGGGCCGGCTTTGGATTCTTCCACACCTACAGCGCCAATCCGATTTCCTGCGCCACCGCCATGGCCGTGCTGGACGAATACGAGCGCCTCGATGTCATCCGCAACACCGGGGTGATGGGCCGTTATCTGCGCGAGCAGCTCGAAGGGCTGAAGTCCACATCCGCCGTGGTCGGCGACATCCGCGGCCTTGGCCTGGTGATGGCGCTGGAAGTCGTGACGGACAAGGCCTCCATGGCCGTCTTCCCGCCCGAGGTTTCGCCGGTCGATCTCCTGAAACTCGCCGGGCTCCGCAATGGGCTGCTGGTCTACGGCCGCCGCACCGCGAGCGGGCGCAATGGCGACTGGATCATGATCAGCCCACCTATGATCATCACACGCGCCGAATGCGATCAGTTGATGCGACGTTTGACGGCGACGCTGGTCGATTTCGAGAGCGCGGCCCGGGACAAAGGTCTGATCGGCTAACCCTTTGTTGCAGAATTTCCCCCTCCTGCCGTGAAAAGGTCCCAATTCTGCGCCCGCATGTGTCACTAGCTTGTCAATGCAGTTTTTCCGCTGGCCGCAGACTGTCATGACCCGAATGGATCAACGACACGAGCGGCCGGTGTGGTCCGGGGGGACTGCGATGGGCCCGCGCGCCGACAGCGATTGGAAACGATCTCTGACTGTGCGTGGGCCCATAGGCCCCCGGTGGGTCGCTCAAACACTCTCATACCTGTCGGTTTTGCTGCTTGTCCTGATCGGTGCGGGACAGGTGGCGAATGCGCAGAACATCATCGAGCGCCTGGTCAATCCCGGGCCGCTGGCAGATGTGCATGCCAAGCTGGAAGCCACCTGCAACAGCTGCCATACACCCTTCACGCGCGCCACGCAGAATGCGCTTTGCCTCGATTGCCACAAGCCGGTGAACGCCGATGTCGCCGCGCACACTGGCTTTCACGGCCGCAACCGAGAGATCGAGCGCTCGCAATGCCGGCGCTGCCATACCGATCATAAGGGGCGGGATGCGCCGATCGTCTTCCTCGATCGGCCGCTGTTCGATCATACGCAGACCGATTTTCCGCTGACGGGCGCGCATATTGGAGTGGCCTGCGAAAGCTGCCATGCCGCCGGAAAACCCTTCCGCGAAGCCAAGTCCGGCTGCGCCGACTGCCATGCCGACGACGATGTTCACAAGGGCCGGCTGGGTGCGCAGTGCGCAGACTGTCATGTCACCGTGATTTGGAGCAAGATCACCCGCTTTGATCATAACAAGACCAAGTTCCCGCTGCTCGGCCAGCACGCCAAGGCCGATTGCCGCAGCTGTCATGCCGGTGACCAGCTGGTCGGCCTGCCCGTCACCTGCATCGGCTGTCACAAGCAGGACGACGTCCACAAGGGCAAGTTCGGCACGGCCTGCCAGGACTGCCACAAGAACGACAGCTGGCGAAACGTGAAATTCGATCACGATACAACGCAATTTCCTTTGCGGGGCGCCCACGCCAAAATCGCTTGCGATACCTGCCACAAGGGCGGGGACTTCAAGGCCAAGCTGCCGCTCACCTGCATCGGCTGCCACAAAAAGGACGACGTGCACAAAGGCGGCTTCGGCGACAAGTGCGAGGGCTGCCACACCGTTGTCACCTGGAAGGACGTCGCCAAGTTCGACCACGATAAGACGCGCTTTCCGCTGGTCGGCAGGCACAAGCCGGTACCCTGCGCCGACTGCCACAAGGACAAGGATTTCAAGAACACGCCGATGCAATGCCAGGCCTGCCACAAGGACGTGTTCCACAAGGGCCGTCTGGGGCCGGAGTGCGGAGCGTGCCATTCGCCGCTGAGCTGGCTCAAATCCAGCTTCGACCACGCCAAGACGCGCTTCCCGCTCACCGGCCGGCACGTCGGCCTGGACTGCCACGCCTGCCATTCCAAGCCGGTGACCGGCCCGCCGGTGCTCAGCACCGTCTGCGGCACCTGCCACAAGAAGGACGATGTGCACCGCGGCAGTCTCGGCCAGAATTGCGGCCGCTGCCATTCCACGCGCGGGTTCTAATTGCAATGTACGCGGAATGACGCCAACGGGAAATTAACCCGATTATTCCGCCATCCGGAAAATACTTTGGAATAGAGGTATTTGTAACCCGTTCTATCACCAGCGTCACACATGCTCGGGCATGAACCCGGTGGGGACTGGGGGCGCGTCTTTTGGGGGGACTCTCGGCGGGGGCCGAGGCCGACAATCGGCAACTCAGGCTGCAGCACTGCCTGGCGCCAGATCAATGCTGGCGTCAGGCAAAGTCGTCTATGCGAAGGCAGTCGGTGATGCCGGTCTTGTGTTGCGTAAACAGACGGTATGCCAGCGCCATATTGGCAATGCTGCTGCTTGGCCTGGCCGCACTGTGCATTCCAGGTCCGGCCCACGCCGCCGGTTCCGTCACTTTCGATCATATGCAGACCGGCTTTCCACTCACCGGTGCGCACGCCAACGTGCCGTGCGAAGGCTGCCACGTCTCAACCGTCATGACCGTCACGCCGACGCGCTGCTCGGGCTGCCACGACAACGGCATCGCCACCGGCAAGCCCACCGGACACATCCGCACCACGGCGGAATGCGACACCTGCCACACCACCACCAGCTACGCCAAGGCGCGCTTCGACCACGCCAAGGTCACCGGCACTTGTGCCAGCTGCCACGACGGGCGGCAGGCAACCGGCAAAAACGCCGGACATATCGCAACCCAGCAGGATTGCGGTAGCTGCCACAATGTAACGCGCTGGACCGGCGCCGGTTTCAATCACGCGGGCGTCGTGGCGGGATCGTGCGCCAGTTGCCACGGCGCGACCGCTTCGGGCAAGCCGGCCGGGCACATCCCGACCAACGCTTCCTGCGACACCTGCCACAAGTCCACCGCGGCCTTCGCCGGCGCGATGATGAACCACGCGGGCATTTCGTCGGGATGCGCCACTTGCCACAACGGCCAGACGGCGACTGGCAAGTCGGCGGGACACATCACAACGGCCGCGCCATGTGAGAGCTGCCACAAGTCCACAAGCTCGTTCGCAGGCGCCGCCTTCAGCCATGCAGGGGTCTCGACGGGTTGCGCCAGCTGCCACAACGGTACCGCCGCGACTGGCAAAGTGGCGGGCCACATCCCAACCACGCAGCCTTGCGAGACCTGCCACAAGAGCACGGCGAGCTTCTCTGGCGCCGCGATGAACCACACCGGCATCACGTCGGGCTGCGCCAGCTGCCACAACGGTACGACCGCCACCGGCAAATCGGCTGGCCACGTCGTAACCGCCGCTGCGTGCGAGAGCTGCCACAAGTCGACCACGTCGTTCGCCGGCGCCGCCTTCAGCCACAGCGGTATCACCAGTGGTTGCGCCAGCTGCCACAATGGCACTGCCGCGACTGGCAAAGTGGCGGGTCACATCCCAACCACGCAGCCTTGCGAGACCTGCCACAAGAGTACCATCGACCTTCGCCGGCACGGCCATGAACCACACCGGCATCACGTCGGGTTGCGCGACCTGCCACAACGGCACGACAGCAACCGGCAAGTCAGCCGGACACGTCGCAACCACTGCGGCGTGCGAGAGCTGCCACAAGTCGACCACGTCATTCGCCGGTGCCGGGTTCAACCATGCGGGCATCACGACAGGCTGCGCCAGCTGTCACAATGGTACGGCGGCAACCGGCAAAGTGGCGGGTCACATCCCGACTACGCAGCCTTGCGAGACCTGCCACAAGAGCACGACGACCTTCGCCGGAACCGCGATGAATCACGCCGGCATCGCGTCGGGATGCGCCAGCTGCCACAACGGATCGCTGGCCACCGGCAAGTCGGCCGGACACGTCGCAACAACAGCTGCGTGCGAGAGCTGCCACAAGTCGACCACGTCGTTCGCTGGCGCCGCCTTCAGCCATGCCGGCATCTCGACGGGCTGCGCCAGCTGCCACAATGGTTCGTCCGCCACTGGGAAACCAGCCGGCCACATCCCAACGTCACGGGCTTGCGAAACCTGCCACAAGAGCACCGCGACTTTCGTCGGCGCCGCCATGAACCACACCGGGATCGTCTCGGGCTGCGCCAGCTGTCACAACGGCACCACGGCCACAGGTAAATCGACACGGACACGTCGTAACCTCGGCGGCGTGCGAGAGCTGCCACAAGTCGACTACGACGTTTGCCGGCGCGGCGTTCAGCCATGCCGGGATCACGGCGGGTTGCGTCAGTTGCCACAACGGCACGGCCGCCACGGGCAAGGGCCCGACTCACATGACGACGACCAACCTGTGCGAAAGCTGCCACCGCTCCACCACCACGTTCTCCGGCGCTGGCAAGCCGAACCACAGCCAGGTGACCGGCGACTGCCAGCATTGCCACAACGGCACCATCGCCAAGGGCAAGTCGAACGGGCATCCGAACACCAATGGCAAGGATTGCGGCGCCTGCCACGGCACCATTCATTCTGACTTTGACGGAAGATTTTGAGGGTTTTGATGATTGGCGATAGTTTCCAGGACGCCTCTGATGTCGTCATCCCGGCGAAGGCCGGGACCTGCTCATGCCGGTCGCGATCGGGATCGACGTCACGGCAAAACTCTTACCTTGGACAGGTCCCGGCCTTCGCCGGGATGACGATTGTGCTGGGTCTGCTCTGCGCGACATCGTCCGCCCACGCCGAGCCGGTGCTCGACCGCATCCTGTCGTCAGCCAGGGTCACGGAGAAGGGCGCATGCGCCCTGTTGAAGATCGATTTCAACATCCGTATCCGCTACCTCAGCCATTTTCCGGGCGACAAGGGCAACCAGCTCAGCATCAAGATCGCGGCCATCGACGCGGCCCAGGCGCGCAACGAGCTGATCTCGCGCCGCGAAGCCATTCCCGCCCCGCGTAGCACGCTGGCCAACATCCGCTCCATCGAATTCGACGCCAATTCGGGGACCGAGCCGGCGTTGCTGATCGCGTTCAA
Organism: uncultured Alphaproteobacteria bacterium; assembly: GCA_963732765.1. GTDB lineage: Bacteria > Pseudomonadota > Alphaproteobacteria > Rhizobiales > Hyphomicrobiaceae > JANYHF01. The sequence goes on from CAVTAS010000003.1 coordinate 722,569, forward strand.
ATCGCCGATGGCGTTCAACGTGGCTGCGGCCAAGGATTTCCAATCCGTTGTTGTTGCGATCGCCGCGCCGGGCAAAAAGCCGTGTAAGCCGGAACTGGCCGGAAGCGCCGGGGGTTTCCCCACCTGGTCGGCCACGGTCTCGCCGGAAACACTGCCGCCGGCGGTGACCGAAGCAGGCGAGGGCCCGGTCAAAGGCAAGCTCAGCGCCAAGGACCGCGCCGCCATCTCGGCCCTGATGGATCGCGCCCGCGAGTTGCTCGGCGCCGGCTCGTCGGAGGCGGCCATCCGCTACCTCACGCGTGTGCTGGCCTATCCGCGCAGCGAGGTGACACACGAGGCGACCGAACTGCTCGGCATTGCGCACCAGCGTAAAGGGGATATCGCCAAGGCTCGCGCTCTGTACCAGGAGTACCTCGCCCAGAAGCCCGCCGCCGACGACGCCAAACGTGTGCGCGACCGGCTGGCCTCGCTGGACAATGTTGCGGTCGACTTCGAGCAAGCCGGGGCGGGCGGCCGCGCGCGAAACCCGTCTGGGTATGCCGGGTCAACCGGCCTACATCGTCAACGGCAGCTTCTCGCAGTTCTATCTGCGCAATGACGGTTTCCACAGTTTCAACGATCCCTCGCTGCCGCCACAGATCAACAAACCGGCCGACGAGCATTCGACGTTCCAGAACGAGGTGCTGTCCAGTTTCGACGCCACGGCGCAATGGGGCGATGCCGCCATGCAGAACAAGTTCCGCTTTTCCGGTGCGTCGGAAAATGGCCTCAGCGAAGGCGATCGGCAGATCGCCAGCATCGCGACGCTGCAGCTGGACAGCACCATCAAGGACTTGGGCGTTACAACCAAGCTCGGCCGCCAGACCCGCAACACCGGCGGCGTACTCGGCCGCTTCGATGGCGGCGTGCTCAGCTACCAGGCCTGGCCTTCCTTACGCTTCGATACCGTGGTCGGTTCGCCGGTACTGTTGCGCCGTGATCTGCCGTACAAGAATGGTAGCGTGTTCTATGGCGAGGCGCTGAACTTCGGCCCGCTGTTCGGTGCCTTAGACACCACAGTCTACGCCATCGAGCAGCGCACCGCGGGACTGGTCGATCGCCAGGCTGTCGGCGGCGAAATGCGCTACGCCGATGCGGCGCGTTCAGCCTTTGCCAGCATCGACTACGACACACATTTCCAGCGCTTGGGCTCGGCCATCGCCAACGGCACCTGGACCTTCGAGGACAAATCGACATTTACGGTGTCGGCCGAGCATCGCGGCTCGCCCGGCTTGCTTGCCAGCAACGCCCTTATCGGCCAACCGTTCGGCTCGTTGTCGGACATGCTTGGCATATTCAGCAATGACGATATCGATCGCCTCGCGCTCGACCGGACCGCCTATGCCGATACCGCCAGCGTGGGGTTTTCGCGGCCGATCACCGAGCACCTGCAGGTCAGCCTGGACGCCTCCTGGTTCAGCCTCTCTGGCACGCCTGCTTCCGAGGGCGTCGAAGCGGTCGCAGCCAGTGGCAACGAGTGGTACTTCTCGGGCCAACTGACCGCCACGGACGTCTTCAAGCCGAGCGATCTCTATGTGCTGGGCCTGCGCTATGCAACCGCGCAGGACACCAAGACCTACGTGGCCGATCTCAGCGCCCGCTATCCGGTGTCGGACAAGCTCGCGCTCAATCCCAGGCTGCGGCTGGGTTACCGGCAGGACGATGTGGCGCAGTGGGAAGAGCTGTCAGCGCTGCCATCGCTGCGGCTGGATTATCAGTGGACGCGCGATTGGAACCTGGAGCTGGAGGGCGGCGCCAAGATTGCGCGCAAACTGCAGGCAGGTACCCAGGACGATCAGTCCGAGGTGTTCGTGACCGTAGGCTATCGCTACGATTTCAACGCCGAGGGGGCGGTGGTCGGAGCGAAGTGAGTGGCCGGTGTTATACGGGCGGTGCCTCTACTCCTCTCCCCCGCCTTTTCGCGGGGGAGAGGATGTCGCCCGAGGAGCGAAGCGACGAGGAAAAAGCGACAGGTGAGGGGCAGCCTCTAGCTCCGTACCGGAGGCGACAGATACTCGCTGATAGTCTGTCCGCGCTTCTGCCCCTCATCCGGCGCTGAAACGCGCCACCTTCTCCCCTTCGCAGTGCGAGGGGGAGAAGGGAGGTTCAGTCGTGCTTATGGTCGTGACCCGCATGATCGTGGTCGTGATCATGATCATGCCCGTCGCCGGGGAAGTGGACGTGATCGTCGGCATCGTCCGAGTTGAGGGCCTTCATCAGGTCCTCGACGTTCATCGGCTTGTCGGTGAGCTTCACCTTTTCGAGCACGTGCGTGACGACCTTCTCCTCGTAGATCGGCGCGCGGATGCTGAGCAGTTGCTGCGGGTTCTCGCGGAAGTAGCGGTAGACGTGCTGCTCCTGGCCGGGGAAGCGCGAGGCCTGGGCCGACAGGGCGCGGGCGAGTTCGTCGTCCGTGACCTTAATGTCGTTCTTCTCGCCGATTTCCGACAACACCAGACCCAAGCGAACACGGCGCTCGGCCAGCTTGCGGTACTCGGCCTTCTCGCCCTCTTCGGTCTTGCCCATGCTCTCGAAGGTGCCGCCGGACTTCGCCATATCGGCCGTCAGCTTGTTCCAGATGCCGGTGAATTCGCTTTCGACCAGCGTCGGGGGCAGCTCGAAGGAATGTTTGGCGTCCAAGGCATCCAGCAGCGAGCGCTTCATGTGCTGGCGCGCGGCATCGCCATACTCGCGCTCCATGCGCGATTTCAGCGCCTCGCGCAGGTCGACGAGGCTATCGAGGCCGAAGCGCTTGGCGAACTCTTCGTTCACCTCGGGCTTCTCGGGTTCGGCGACGTCCTTCACTTTGGCGGCGAACGAGGCTGTCTTGCCGGCCAGCTTGGGCTCGGCGTAGACGTCGGGGAAGGTGGCCGAAATCGTGCGCTCGTCGCCAGCCTTGGCGCCCATCAGGCCATCCTCGAAGCCGGGGATGAAGCCGCCAGCGCCGATCACGATTTGAGCGTCCTCGCCCTTGCCGCCCTCGAACTCAACGCCGTCAATCGAGCCGACGAAGTCGATGGTGACGCGGTCGCCCTTCACCGCAGTTCGGCCCTCGGCCACTTTGTACGCGGTGCTGCCGTTGACCAGATTGCCCATGCTCTTTTCGATATCGGCTTCCGACACTTCGGTAACCGGGCGATCGATCGAGATGTCGGCAAGGTTTGCGACCGTGATTGCCGGGACGATCTCATAGCTCATGTCGAAGGCGAGATCGCTCTGGCCCGACAGCACTTTTTCGATCTCGGCCTGGTCTTCGCTGAACTTGATGTCGGGCGTCAGCGCGGCGCGTTCCTTGCGTGAATCGAGCGCTTTTTGCGTGGTCTCGGTCACCGTCGACTGCAGCACTTCGGCCATCAGCGAGCGGCCGTAGACGCGCTTCAAATGCGCGACCGGGACCTTGCCGGGGCGGAAGCCCTTCAGGTTGACCTGGTCTTTGACCTCGTGAAGCTTGGCGGTGAAGCGGGTGTTGAGTTCGCTGGCCGGGATGGTGACCTTCAGCTCGCGCTTCAAGCCGGTGCTGCTTGTTTCTGTGACCTGCATGACGTCCTTCGTTTAACTCCCATCAGGCCGGCGGCCCGGAAACTTCTGTGAAACCCAATCCGATACGAAACCCCTGGTGCGGACGGAGGGACTCGAACCCCCAAAGCTTGCGCCACCAGAACCTAAATCTGGCGTGTCTGCCAATTCCACCACGCCCGCTTGAAGGCTGAACGAAACGGAGGGCCTGCGGCCCGTGTCGCGTGCTCGTCGCGCGCAGCCGAAATGCCAATCCCGTCTCGCTAAGCCTTCGCTCTTAGCAAGCCGCAGAGGGTGGGGCAATGTTGTTTGTTGTGCAATCGCATCATGATGTAGGGGCGGCTTGCGGCCGCTACGCCGCGTCGTCCTTGCGGGCCGGCTCAGGCTCGCCGAGCGTGCGGATACCACAGATCGCGGCAAAGTAGACCGAGGCGGCGATCCAGACGGTAAATACCAGCGGCTCGCTGACAGCGGGATGCTCGGGTTTGCCCGCGGCAAAGATCAGCCAGAAGCTGGTAAAGCACCACACGACCGTCGCTGCGATGGTGGCGGGGCGGAAGCGGGCGACGCGCAAGGGGTGCACGTATTTCCAGGGCACAAAGGTGAGGATGCCGCACAGCACGATGATCGCGAGGTTCACCCAAGGCGGCGTGCGCAGGATCTGCAGGTACAGTACCACGATGTTCCAGACTGCGGGGAAGCCGGAGAAGTAGTAGTCGGTGGTCTTCATGTTGGAGTTGGCAAAGCAGTACAACGAGGTCAGCGCGATGAAGCAGGCCGCCGCGATGCCAAAGCCGTCCGGCACCATGCCGAAGTAGTAGACCATCAGCGCCGGGATGAAGGTGTAGGTGGTGTAGTCGACCACATTGTCGAGCGTGGCGCCGTCGAAATTGGGCGTGTACTCGCGCACCTGGAAATGGCGGGCCAGCGAGCCATCGATACCGTCGACAAACAGCGCCAGGCCGAGCCACAGGAAGGCGTTCTGCTGGTAGCCCTGGATGGTGGCGAACAAGGCGAACAGCCCCAGCATGACGCCGGTGGCGGTAAAGGCATGGACAGCCCAGGCTGCGGCAACTCGGCTCTGGTCGCCTTTGACGTGTGGAATATCGATTTTCATGACGTGTTGATGACATAAAAAATCTGGTGTGTCAGCTTTCGGGGACGGCGAAGTCCACGCGTTTATACCCCTGCAAATAGAGCAACGCCGTGAGGTCAGCGTGGCGCAGCACGGCGCTGGCGACCCCGGCCAGCAGCGGTTTACCGCGATAGGCGACGCCCAGGCCGGCCAGCTGAACCATTGCGACATCGTTCGCGCCATCGCCGACGGCCACCGCATCGGCGGGGTGCAACCCCAGCGACTTGGCCATGCGGGCTAAGTGTTCGGCCTTTTCCTGGCGGCCGAGAATAGAGCCGGAAATAGCGCCGGTGAGCTTGCCGTCAGCGATATCAAGGCCGTTGCCGTGGCTTTCCTTGAAGCCCAGTTGCGATGCGACCGGCTCGGTAAAGAACGTGAACCCGCCCGAGACCAGGGCGGTATGGGCGCCATGGGCGTTCATGGTGGCGACCAGGGTTTTGGCCCCAGGCAACACGGTAAGGCGATCGCGCAACCGCTCCAAGCTCGACACCGGCATGCCTTTTAGGAGGCCGACCCGTTCACGCAATGCCGGCTCGAACGCCAGCTCGCCCCGCATGGCGCGTGCGGTAATACGGGCGATCTGCGTCCCGATCCCCGCCTCGGCGGCCAGTTCGTCCAGGCACTCCTCGGCGACGATGGTGGATTCCATATCCGCCACCAGCAGCCGCTTGCGCCGGTTGGCAGCGGGGATGAGGGCGCTGTCGATGGACAGACCCGCCAGCTCAGCCGCAATGGCGTCGGCGATGCCCTCGGCCACCACTGGCTCCTCGACGCGCAACGGCAGTTCGGCCGCCTCGCCTGCGCTCAGCCAGTTGATCTCAGCGCGGCACATCTGCGGCACCAGGCCGAAATAGACGTCATGCACCCGCCCCGCCGTCAGCGGTGGCGCATCCGAGCCATTCATGAGGACGATGACGTAGTCATGCATGATCAATTGGCTCGACAAACCGCTACCAGCCAATTGAGGCGTTGGCACTCGTTTCAACCACCACAGTACGAATTGGCACTAAGCTTGCGAAAACGACGCCATCGCGCGTGATTCCGTAGATCGTGCCTTCGTCCGCTGTGCGCGCCAAACGCTCAGCAATCCGGGTGACCACCTCGGCGCCGGTGATGCGTTCCGTGACCGGTTTGTTCATCCCTCCAACATACCGCGTTCTGCCGCCAGCGTCCAACCCCGAACTCACCCTGCCTTCACGCTCAGATGACCGAACATGGCCTTCCTGGCCTCGTCATCCATTTCGGCCTTCCAGGTGAATTTGTCCTTCAGCGCCAGGGCGCGCTGGGCCGCGGGTCGGGCGTCGATCTCGTCGACCAGGCGTTTCAGGTGTGGGAACTTCTCCCAGGCGTCCTTGCCCAGCACGAACGGCACCGCGCGCGCCCAGCCCCAGACGTCCATGTCGACGATCGTATAGGTGTTGGCGACCATGTATTGGTGCGTCGCCAGCCGGTTGTTCAGGATGCCGAAGTGCCGGTTGGCCTCGAAATTGTAGCGCGTCTGCGCATAGGGCAGCTGTTCCGGCGCATAATGCTGGAAGTGCACCGCCTGCCCCGCGAACGGACCGACGCCGCTGGCCGTGAACATCAGCCACGACAGCAGTTCGCCCCGATTGGCGGGCGTGTTGGGCGGCAGAAACTTGCCGGTCTTCTCGGCGAGGTAAAGCAGGATCGCGTTCGAATCGAACACCGTCGCGTCGCCGTCGACAATCACCGGCACCTTGGCGTTCGGATTGACTTTCAGAAACTCCGGCTTGTGCTGGTCGCCCTTGCGGGTATCGACCTGGATCGGCTCATAGGCGAGACCGGCCTCTTCCAGGAACAGCGCCACCTTGGTTGGGTTCGGCGCGCCGGACATATAGAATTTCAACATGGGGGTGGTCCTCGGTTCGGGGGGCAATGGTGTGGCGGCGTTGGGGCGAAACTCGTTTCGCCCGCGTGCGATACGTCAGGCCCTCATATCACGCTATTGGCGTCAACCGACACCCACCAGTGGCAGAAATTGCAGCGCGCCGAAGATGTGGATGCGCCGGGAGCGCATGGTCATCGATCACACCTCCGCGACCTTGGCCATCATGATCACGTCGCTGTAAACGCCATCAATCCGGACGGCCCTGCGCCGGACGCCTTCGACCACAAAACCGGCCCGGTCATAGAGCGCCCTGGCCCGCGTGTTGTGCGAATAGACACTGAGTTCGACGCGCTCAAGTCCGATGCGCCAGGCGTCGGCCAGGGTCGCCTCGATGAGCGCTCGGCCATGCCCCTGGCCACGATAGTCCGGCAACAGGCCCATGCCCAGCACGCCGCCATGCGCATAGATCGGCCGGTCGATGGGCGTGATATCGCACCAGCCCACGACTTCTCCGTCGTCAACCGCAACAAAGTGCGGCGCGCCCTTGGTCAGGTTTCCGAGCACGAACGCGCGCGTGCTCTCCAGCGGCGGCGCTTCCAGAAACGAGAGATATGTCCGCTCCCGCGCGACCACATCGAGGGTGCGGTGGAAGCTCTCGATATGGTCAGGCGTCATGCGGGTGAGGGCGACTGTCATCGGGGTAGGTTGAGGTGGCGCGGTGGACTTGTCGAGGGTGTAGGTTGCTGGCGCGCGCCGCAACATTTCGGGCCAGGCCGGGGCGAGCCTGCGACGCCATCACCCGTTATCTTTTGCCGGCAACACTTTGCTTGAACGCCTCGAACTCGGCGTCGGCGATCGGCACCACGTGCTTGGGCTCAGGGTAAGCGCCCGATTGGACGTCGGCGACGAACTCGCCGAATGCAGCGATGCGTTCCTGCTGCAGCCGCGCGAATTCGGGAGCGAAGTTGCGGTAGGTCTTGGCGTGGCGCGGCTTGTGGCCGGCGGTGTGGCCAAGCACGTCCTCCGCAAACAGGTACTGCGCGTCGGCAAACGGCCCCGCGCCCATACCAAGCATGATCAGCGGCGTCGAGCGGGTGATCAGTTCGGCGACGCGGTCGGGCACCACCTCAAGCTCGGCGCCGAAGCAGCCGATTGCTTCCAGCCGCTTGACGTGATCGAAGACTGCCTTGGCGCTCTGAGCCGTCTTGCCGACGGCGACGAAGCCGCCGGTCCAGGTGCATTGCGACGGGATCAGCCCGACATGGGCGACCACCGGCACGGCGTTGTCGCATAGCGTCTTCTGGATATCGAGCGAGGCGGCGCAATAGTAGCAATCGCCCCCCATGCGCCCATACTGAAAAGCCGCACGCAGATAGTCCTCAGCCGTGACATTGGTGCCGAATTGCCCATAGGGGAGCCCCACCTGGACGAAGCAATTGCCGGCGGCCTCACGCATCTCGGGCGAGAAAAAGCGTGCCTCGATCGACAGCATGTCGATGCCGGCCTTGGCCGCGGCGGCGGCCTCCTCCAGCGTCGTCACATACAGCATCGAGATCTTCTGCCCCCGGGCCTTCATGGCGCGGATATCGGCAACTGTCGGGCGGCGGCTTTTGTCGGTCATGATTTTCCCTGCTCAGACGGTGAAGGCGTCGCGGAATGCGGTGAGCGCGGCCTCGGCGTCCCCGGACGCGTGGGCCTCCAAGCACACCGGACCGCGATATCCCATGGCTTTCAATGCGCGTGCAACACCCTTGTAGTTGATCTCGCCCGTCCCCGGCTCCTTGCGGCCCGGAACGTCGGCGACCTGGATCTCGCCGATCCAGGGTTGGCTCTTGCGGCACCATTCGATGAGGTTCCCCTCGCCGATCTGCACATGATAGAGGTCGAGATTGAGCGTCAGGCACTTGCGGTTCACGGACGAAACCAGGGCAAGCGTATCCTCGATCTTGGCGAACGGCACCCCGGGGTGATCGACGGGCAGGTTCAGGTTCTCCAGCATGAAGACGACGCCGTGCGTGTCGGCGAGGTCGGCGACGCGGGAAAGCGTATCGCGCGCTTTCAGCCACATGGCGCCGGTGACTGTCTCGACCGGCGTAACGGGCAGGCCGCGATCGCCTAGACCCGTCCCGTGCAGGTTGAGCCGCGCCACGTTCAGCCGCTTGCCGACCTCGATGGCTTCTTTGGCGGTGGCGAGCAATTCGTCCGCCCCCGCATCGTCGGCCAGGCGGCCGCGCACGTAGCCGGTCATGGACGAGAAGGTGGCGCCGGATTTTTCCAGCATGGCGAGATCGTGGTTGCCCCAGTTCCAGATGCCGCACTGGTAGCCCAGTTCCGTCAAACGCTTCAGCCGCCAGGCCATGGGCTTGTCCGGCCACAGCATTTCAGCGCAGGCGGCCAGCGTGAAGGGGGAGGTCATGCTTGGAGTCCCTCTGATTTAGGCGCCGGTGTCAGGCACTTGTGAAGAACACGTTCCTGACGCCGGTCAGCCGCCAACCGGAGGCGGATGCCCCTCATGCGTGGCCATATAGCTCTCGATCTCGGCCTCCAGCTCGGCCATATGCTCGCCGCCAGCCATCAGGTCGGTGATCTCTTCGCGGCTCTTTTCGCCCTTGCGGAAATCGGCGGCCTTGGCGCCGCGGATCAGCACGGCGAAGTGGTCGCCGACGGTCAGGGCGTGCACGACGTTGTGGGTGATGAAAATCACCGCGATACCCTTCTGGCGGGCCTGCAGCACGATCTTGAGAACGTGCGCCGCCTCCTTGACGCCTAGGGCAGCTGTCGGCTCGTCCAGGATCAGCACGCTGGCGCCGAAGTGCACGGCGCGGGCGATCGCGAGGGCCTGGCGTTCGCCGCCGGACAGGCCGCCGACCAGGCGGTCACCGTCGTCGATGCGCGTGATGCCGAGATCGCGCACGGCCTTGACGGCGATCTCGTTGGCAGTCTTGCGGTCGAATATCTTGAACGGGCCGACGCCCTTGGTCGGCTCGCGGCCGACAAAGAACGAGCGGCCGATGCTCATGAGCGGGAAGGTGCCGCCGAACTGATGCACGGTGGCGATGCCCATGTCGCTGGCATCGCGCGGGCTGGCGAACTTTACCGGCCGGCCGTTCATCTCGATGGTGCCCGAGGTCTGTGGGTGGACACCGCAAAGCAGCTTGATGAGCGTGGACTTGCCCGCGCCGTTGTCACCCAACAAGCACGTCACTTCGCCTGGGTGGATGTCCAAGGATATGTCGTGCAACACGTCGATCGGGCCGAAGGACTTGTTGATTTCGCGCAAGGACAGAATGGGAGCAGCCATGGTTGTCAACTCGCTTTCTTCTTCGGCCTGTATGTCAGCGCCAACTGCCGGAAGGTATTGTTCATTAGGACGGCTGCCAATAGCAGCACGCCAATGATCAGGCTCGACCAGTTGCGGTCGAAGTTTGTATAGTAGATGCCCTGGTTCACGATGGCGAACGTGATGGTGCCGAAGAAGATTCCGATCACTGATCCAAAGCCGCCCGTCAGCAATACGCCGCCGACCACCACGGCGATGATCGAGTTGAAGATGAAGGACTGGCCACCGCCCACCTGGGCCGAGTTAAAGAGAATGGCTTGGCACATGCCGACGAAGGCCGCGGACACGGCCGACAGCACAAACAACCAGATCGTCACTGATGACGTCGGGATGCCGGCGTTGCGGGCGCTGACCTTATCGCCGCCCATGGCGAAGATCCAATTGCCGTAACGGGACCAGTGTACGAAGTAGACATAGATGGCTGCAAAGAACAGCCACCAGATCACGATCACCTGCAGCTGACCCGGCGGGAACAGTCCGAACAGGGTCGTGAAGTCGCCGAACATAGTCTTGGCCATGCCATTGGTTCTCAGCGCGACGTTGGTAGATTTCGTCACCAGCACCGTCAACCCGAGCAGGATGCCCTGCACTGCAAACAGGCTGCCCAGCGTGATGATGAGCGAGGGGACGTTGGTGCGCACCACCATGAGGCCGTTCACCAGCCCGACCACGACGCCGAAGACCAGCGTGGCAGCTATGCCGTACCAGATTGGCAGTCCGTAATGCCCGCCAATGACCGCCGTCATCATGGCGCCGGCAGGCACCATGGCGCCGACCGAGATATCGAGTTCGCCCGCGATCATGAGCAAGCCGACCGGAATCGCGATGATGCCCAGGCTAGCGGCGACGTTGAGCCAGCTAGAAAGGCCGCCGTTGATCTGCAGGAAGTTAATGCCGCCAAAAATCGTGAAGAAGATCAAGACAGCGATCAGGCCAAGGAAGGCGCCGGCTTCTGGCCGGCGGAACAGGTTACCCACGAAACAACTCCCACCAGCAGCAAGACGCGCAGGTCTGCGGTCTCCCCCGAGCCATCACACCACATGCGAAACCGGCCCGCCAGTGCGGCGGGCCGGAGTTTGTGCGCAGCGTTAGCGAGCGCCCTTGGACACGCCAATCAGCGTCGGCCCGATGTTCGAGCTATCGACGATGCCAGGCCCGGTGAGAACCGGGAAGGTCGGCAGATTGGTTCCGAAGTCGATGGCGGACGCCAACAGGCTGACGGCCAGGTAACCCTGCAGGTAGGGCTGCTGGTCGATGGCGAACGATTGCGTGCCGTCCTTGATGCGGCCCAAACCGGCTTCGTTCATGTCGAACGAGGCCAGCGCAACCGTCTTGGTCTTGCCGGCCTGGCCGATGCCGATGGCGGCAGAGTCAGCGTCGCCAGCCGAGATGGTGATCACGCCGTCGATGGTGGCGTCCTTGAGCAGTTCGGCCTTGATGGCTTCGGCCACTGCGGTCGCGTTACCGAAAGCCGTCGAGGGCAACGGCAGCTGGGTGGCTTTGAAGCCAGCCTTCTCCATGCTGTCTTTGATGCCCTTGCAACGGGCTTCGAGGTTGGCAGCGCCGGGAATGGTGTTGACGCACAGCACGTTTTTCTGTCCGTGCTTGGCGAAATACTCGCCGCCGGCGAGGCCTGCGGGGTATTCCTCGTTGCCAACGTAGTTGATGGCGCCCAGTTCGCGTGCCTTGTCGGCGCCGCCAGCGTTCATCAAGATGACCTTGATGCCGGCGGCCATGGCATCCTTGATGGCGGGATCTTCGGATTCCGGCACCCAGTTCGGGATCACCAGGCCATCGACCTTCTGGCTGATCGCGGTACGGATGAGCCCGACCACGTCCGGTGCAAAGTTGTCGTAGTTGACCAGGCGAAGGTAGTTCACCGAGCCGCCGTTGGCGACGATGCCGGGCGTTGCGTCGTCAAGGCCCTTCTTGATCTTGTTCCAGAACGCGTCGTCGTTCGAGCCGCCGACCACAGCGATCTTGGCTGCGTCAGCTGTTACGGCGCTGAACGCCAATGCGGCGCCCGTGAGCGCAACACCAATCATCCGACTTACAGTCTTCATTAAAGTTTCCTCCTCGTCGTTACCGTCTCGTGACGGATTCACAAAAAACTATGCTACACTCAGTTGCGGCTTGTCACCGTCTTGTTACGTCTGTTACGTCTTGTTGGCATTCATCCGCGCTCGCCTTTTCTCAAAGCGTGCTTCCATCTGGGCCTCGCCGTCCTTGCTGCCGTCGTGCCAGGTGCCGAACCATTTATCTAACGGGATCAGGCCGTCGCCGCCGTAGTTCACCTCGAAGTATTTGTGGTGCAGGTAGTGCAAGTAGGCGTGGCTTTCGAGCGTGCTGTTTTCCGTCAGCTCAAGCTTATCGAAGCCGATATGGCCATTGATAGCGCCAAAACCCGCCATATGCAGCTGGAACAGCCCGACGATGGGATTGGACGGAAGAACGATGTGCCAGAACGCCACCCCGTGATAGAGGAACGTCTCGACCGGATGCATCGAGAGCGACGACCAGGGCGAGGGATTGATCGAATTGTGATGCACCGAGTGGACCCACTTGTAGAGGAATGGGGATGTGGATCATCCGGTGGATGATGAAGAAATTGACCTCGTGAATGACGGGGCACATCAAGACCAGGAAGCAGAGATAAACTGGATTGTTCGACCAGCTCAGCCACGGCACCCAGCCGTTAGCGAAGATCCACAGCATCAATACTTCGACCAGCGTCCACATCGGGATGCCGAACAGATAAGTGCGCAGGAAGTTGTCGATGTTCTGGCTCTTGAACCAGAATACATCCGACGGCTTATCGGCCGGGAAGTTGGCGTTGTACTTGAAGCGCGTGCCCTGCTTGCGCTTGACGTAGTAGAAGAATTCTATCGCGCCATACATCACGAAGATGCAGGCCGCGTTCACCGCATAGAGCCACAGCGCCCAGCCCCAACCCAGCGTCTTCATGGTCTCGGTGCTAGGGATAACCCAGTACCAATAGGCGAGCGTCGTCGCCATGTGGAAGGCATTCCAGGGCCAGAAATAGCCGGGCAGCCAGCTGAGGATTTTCGTCAGCTGCGGCGGCCAGGCCCAGAACGGCGCGATCTCGGCGTGGGCCTTGGGTGCCCAATCGCCGCGCTTGTTGCGCGTGCCGTAAGCCAGATCGTCCATGTCGACCCATCCCTGTCGCCGAGCAGCACCATCATGCCCTTGAGGCGCGTGGTCGATTTCCCCGGCGTGATCCATCCTTGAGGGGACCAGATAGCAAGTTTGACGGAGACCAAATCAAGTGCGATCAATCGGGGAGGTGCATATTTGTCTCATTCATATCAAATCGATGCGGAAATGAGATGAAATGATATTGGAAGCAAGCCATGAGACGGCCGACTATCAGCGACCTGGCGCAAGCGGCGGGGGTCTCGATTGCCACCGTGAACCGGGTGCTGGCCGGCACGGCGGGCGTGCGGGAAGCGACCAAGTTGCGCGTTGCGGAGGCCGCTACAAACATCGGCTTTTACGGCCTCGGCGCCATCAAGAGCCGGATTGCTGCGGGCCGCTCGAAGTACAAGTTCGGCTTCCTGCTGCTGCAGCCGCACCGGCAGTTCTACCAGAATGTCGCCAAGGCGATCCGCAACGCCGCCGCGGAGACTACCGACGCCGATATCGAGGTCCGCATCGATTTCCTGGAAGATCTGTCCCCGCAAACCACCGCTGCCGGAATGAAGGCGCTGGCGCAGGATTGCGATGCCGTCGGTGTGACGTCAGCCGTTCATCCGCTGGTGACGCAAGCCGTCGACGAGGTGCAGGCGAGCGGCGTGCCGGTGTTCGCCCTCATCGCGCAACTATCGGCGACCGGGACCGTGCACTACGTCGGGCTCGATAATTGGAAGGTCGGTCGCACCGCCGCCTGGGCGTTCCATCACATCTGCAAGGGCCCCGGCAAGCTCGGCATTCTGGTCGGCAACCCGCGCTACCGCAATCACGAGATGAACGAGAGCGGCTTCCGCTCCTACTTTCGTGAACTCGCGCCAGACTTCTCGCTGCTTGAGCCGTTGTCGACCTTCGAGCAAAGCGCCGTTGCCCAGGAAATGACGGAAAAGCTCCTCGACGAGCATCCCGACCTCGCCGGCCTCTATGTCTCGGGCGGCGGTATTACCGGAGCTTTGGCGGCCTTACGCGACCGGGGACGCTCCGGCAAGCTCGTGGTGGTCGGTTACGAAGTCATGCCAGTAACGCGCGATGCGCTGCTCGACGGCACACTGTCCTTCGTGATTTCCCATCCGCTCGCGCGCCTGGCCAGCGAGACCATCCGGAGTATGATCGCCGCTGTGACGGGACTTCCCGAAGTAACGACCATAACGACCGTGCTGCCGTTCGAGATCTACACGAGGGAAAATCTTTAGGTCGCGACCGCACGCTCATCCCAACTGGTCGAAGCATGCTGTCGCGCGCACTTGCATCGCCGGTGTTGACAAGAGTTTCGGCTACCTGAACTTGTCATTGGTTTCAATGGAGTGAGACATGGCTATCGAAACGTTTCCCGATGACAGTGCACTCTTCGCTGCCATGCGAGCCAAGCTTTTCACTGCCGTCGTCGGCGATATTCTGGACACGATGGGCTTCCAGCATCAGTTTCTGCCGCCGAACATCAGTGCTCTTTCCAACGACATGGTGACCGTCGGCAGGGCGATGACGGTACTCGAGGCCGATTGCTTCGCGGCAACCGATCCACGAAGTCGGTCTGAGTTCGGGTCAAAGCCCTTTGGTCTGATGTTCCGGGCCCTGGACAGCCTCAAACCCAACGAAGTCTATGTCGCGACGGGCGCCTCGCCGCGTTACGCGTTGTGGGGGGAATTGATGTCGACACGAGCGATGCATCTCAAGGCTGCGGGCGCCGTACTTGATGGCTATTGCCGCGACAGCGCTGGGATCCTGAAACTCGGCTTCCCGACCTTTTCCTATGGGTCCTACGCACAAGATCAAGGTGTGCGCGGCAAGGTGGTGGACTTCGGAGTTCCGATCGAAATCGGTTCGGTGCGCATTCAGCCCGGCGACATCTTGTTTGGCGATCGCGATGGTGTGTTGGTGATTCCAAAGGCCGCGGAAGAGGAAGCGATTGTCCGTGCACTTGAGAAAGTGGCGACCGAGAACAAAGTTCGTGTTGCGATCGAAGCGGGCATGAGCACTGAGGAGGCCTTCGAGCGCTTCGGAGTGATGTAGGCCGCTGCCAAAGCGCTTTCCAACCGAGCCGTGCTTCGAGCATATACGAAAACGACTTGCCTTGATAAAAACTCGACGTTAGAGTTTGCTGGCATCTGTTGTCGCGCCGATACGTCGGTGCACCGATCAAGGACGACGGTGATGACGGTGTTTTTGCGTGGGCTGGCTTGGGATCACCGGCGTTGCTGGGGGCCGCTCGATGCCAGCATGGCGCCCTATCACGCGGCGCACCCAGACGTTTCCGTGCTGTGGGACCGCCGCAGCCTCTACGACTTCGGCGAGGGGCGGATCGAAGACGTGGTGCGGACCTACGACCTCGTCATCTATGACCATCCATTTGTCGGTGACATTGCGCGCCAGCGGCTGATGGTGCCGTTCGATACCTTTTTGTCGGAAGGCGAGAAGCGTCATTTCGCAACCGACTCGGTCGGCAAGTCGTGGCCGTCCTATGAAGCCGATGGCGATCATTGGGCATTGCCCATTGATGCGGCTGCGCAGGTCGCGTCCTACCGTCCAGATTTGCTGCCTTCGTTCGCTGATCAACTTCCAAGGACCCACGCCGAAGTCCTCGACCTGGGCCGCAGGCTTAACGCCGAAAGAAAATGGCTCGGACTTCCCTGGGTGCCGACCGACGCGATGTGTCTGCTGCTGAGCTTTGCCGCTGGTGCTGGCGATCCTATCGGTGCCGAAGGTCGATTCCTGCCGGCAACCTCGGTCGAGCGCATCGTTGGCGAGTTGCGCGAACTGGTGGCGCTTGCCCATCCCCTGTCCAAGGGCTGGAATCCGATACGCTGTTACGACCACATGGTCAGCCATGACGATGTCGTCTACGTCCCATTTGCGTTCGGCTATGTAAACTATGCGGCACGCCAGGAAACGCCGCATCTGCGGTTCGGCAACATTCCTGTTCCCGGCGCGAAGGGTGCCCTTCTGGGTGGCGCCGGGATCGGAGTCAGCGCGTTCTCGGTGCACCAGAAAGCGGCGGTCGACTACGCGCTCTATCTTTGCTCGCCGGATTATCAGTGTGGCGACTATGTGAAGTTCGGTGGGCAGCCGGGGTCGCTGAAGGCCTGGAACGACGCTGCCGTCAACGCTGGCACGCGCAATTTCTTTTCCGATACACTGGCGACGCTGACGAATTCCTACCTGCGATCGACCAAACCCGGATTTATATCGTTCTTCCGCGATTGCACGCACCATGCGGCGCGCGCGATGGCTGGCGAATTGTCGGCCAAGGCCTTCACCGATCTTCTCAACGAACGCTATGCCAAGATCGAAGTCGGCGATCCTGGGAAACGGGGGACGCCATGAGGTCGACCGACAACCTCGCATCCGCGGAAGTGGATACTGCGGATGATCCGACCAACCCGGTTCGTGACTACAAAGTTCCCGCGGCTGAGAAGGCGCTCGATATCCTGGAGTTCATGGCGTCGTCGGTCGAGGACGTCACGCAAACCGAGATCTCAATCGGACTTGGCCGCTCAATCCATGAAATCTATCGGGTCATTCAGTTTCTCGAAGCGCGGGGCTACTTGGTTCGTACCAAACCGGATCGATTCCGATTGTCGCTGAAGCTATTCGAACTGGCGCACCGACATCCGCCAGTGAACAGACTGATCGACTGCGCGCTGCCCGTTATGCGTACGCTGGTTGGACTGACCGATCAGAGTTGCCACCTGGTCGTTCTGCGCGATGCCAAGGTCCTCGTTGTGCTGCAGGTCGATTCACCGTTGCCGATGCGTTATTCGGTGGCGCTCGGCTCGCATTTCCCGGCGCTGGAAACGAGTTCCGGCGCGGTATTGATCGCAGCATTGCCTGCTGGCGAGCGAGAAAACCTGATCGACAAAATCATTGCCTCAGGGGACGCGCCTGAGAAGCGCACAGAGATCATTGCCCGCTTGAAGAAGATCGACCGGCTGGGCTTTGAGATGCGCCCGTCATTAGCCGTCGAGGGATGCACCAATATCTCCCTACCGGTCCGCGACCACTTGGGCGCAACAGTTGCTGCACTGACGGTGCCGTATCTTCCACAAATTCGAGCAAGGTTCGACCGTCCGTCGGCGCTCGGATCGGCTCAAGACGCTGCACAAAAGATCTCGCGTGCACTTGGCGCGCCAGAACCTGCCGGGAGGACTCGAACGGATTGGGACGGCACCCCGGAGCCGCTTCCACATTCAAAGACAATTGCCCAAAAACCGCAATCAAGGAGGAAACTTCCATGAAGAAGCTCTTCGTTCACTTTCTTGCGACCTCTGCCCTGGGACTCGTGGCCCTAAGCTCGGGAGCCTTGGCCGCGAACCCTAAGAAGATCGGCTATGTCGTGAACTATGCCACTCACGAATGGTATCAGAACGTCATCAAGGGCATGAAAGACCGCGGCAAGGAGCTTGGTATCGAGATCGAAGTCAAGGACGCTAATCTCGATGCAGCCAAAATGGTCGCCGGTGCGGAAGACTTCATCTCGCAGAAGGTCGACGTCCTGATCGTCACCCCGGTCAACGAAGACGCTGTGGTGCCGCTGCTGCGGCGTGCCAAGCAGGAAGGCGTTCCGGTCGTCCTGGAAGGCAATCCCGCCAAGGGCATGACGACCCTGGTCGCGATTTGCGACTACGACACCGGCTACAATGCCGGCGTGGAAGCAGGCAAGTACGTCAAGGAGAAGCTGGGCGGCGTCGCCAAGGTCATGAATGTTGGCCTGCCGCTGCTATCGGCGACGGTGCTGCGCTCGAACGGCTTCATGGATGGCATCAAGACCATCGTCCCCGACGCCACCATGGTCCATGACCTCGATGGTGGCGGCAATCCCGACCGGTCCTTGGAGGTCTCCTCGGCGGCGCTGGCCCAGAACGGTGACATCAGCGTGATCTACGGCATCAACGATTCGTCGGCGCTCGGCGGATTGCAGGCCTGGAAGGCCGCCGGCAAGGCTCAGGATAAGTTGCTTGTGGTTGGCACGGGTGGCGAAGGTCTTGCCTTTATCAACGCCATCGAGAAAGAGCCGTCCTACAGGATCGAAGCCGCAATGTTCCCCGAGAAAGTCGGCTTCACCGCGGTCGATGCTGCGGTCAGCCTGTTCAACAAGGAAACCGTCCCCGAATGGATCGTCAGCCCGACAACGCCGATGAACGGCGATGATTGGAAGAAGTTCTATTCGGTCGAAGGCACGACGCGCACCATTAATTGGGCCAACGTCAACGCCGTTAAGCCGCCAGCCAAGTGCATGAAGACGGCTGCCGACCTTAAGAAGTAGCCGATCGCAGATGCCGTCACCGAAGGGCGTCGCACCGCCCTTCGGTCATGATCGCCGACGGTTATGATCGCCAAGACCTGGTGTAGAGCCCCCCAACATGACCAGCGAGATTGTTTCGCCGCGCAGTCCCGGTAGGCTGGCTGAGGTGTTCAGCGCACAAAGTCAGATCGTGCTGGTCGGGCTTCTGGTTGCCCTATGCATCGCCATCTCTCTGTCGACTGCGCAATTCTATTCGCTGCCCAATCTGATTGCCATTCTGCGCCAATGCTCGCTGGTGCTGATCGTAGCGGTCGGCATGACAACACTGTTGATTGCCGGTGAAGTGGATCTGTCGGTTGGCGCCTCGAGCGCTTTCGTCGGCTGCATCGCCATGGATGTCGTAAACCGCACCCAGAATTTCACGCTCGGAGTGCTGGCCGGACTCGCCTTCGGGGCAGCGGTAGGTCTCTTTAATGGTCTTATCGTCACCAAGCTGAAGATCAACTCGCTGATTGCCACGATCGCCACCATGATGATCCTTCAGGGCGGTGTGTTCCTGTATTCCCGCGAGGCGGTGCAGAACCGTCATCAGCTGCAAGCGTTTTCCGATCTGGGCGCCGGCTATATCGGTCCACTGCCCATACCCGTCGTGCTGGCGATGCTGGTGTTTTGCGCCGGATACGTGGCGCTGCGCTACACCGTCTTCGGGCGTTACGTCTATGCTGTCGGCGCCAACGAAAAGGCTGCGCGGCTATCGGGCCTGCGCACGCAATCCATCAAGATCGCGGCATTCGTCATAACGGGCCTGTTTGTCGGCATGGCAGGACTGATCCTGAGCTCGCTTATGAACGCCGGTCAGCCGACCTCCGGCCGAGGCTTCGAACTCACAGTGATCGCCGGGGTCATTCTGGGCGGCACCTCGCTGGCCGGTGGCCGCGGTACGCTGATCGGCACACTACTGGGGGTGCTGCTGCTCAAGGTCATTGACAACGCCATCATCATTCTGCGCTGGAACCAGGACCTGCAAATGGTTGTTCCAGGCGTCGTGATCATCCTCGCCACCTACCTCGACATCCTGCGGAGAAAAGCCGATGCAGGCTGATCTTTCACAGGCTGTCGAAGCCGCGCGCGATGTGCCGGCCCTCGAGATGATCGGCATCTCCAAGCGCTTTCCAGGTGTCGTGGCGCTCGATGACGTCAGTCTCACCCTTGCGGCAGGCAAGGTGCACGCCCTGATGGGCGAGAACGGAGCCGGCAAGTCGACGCTGATCAAGATCCTGGCGGGTGTCTACGGCAGGGATGCAGGAACGATCCGGATTGCCGGCAAGGACATCGAACTGCGAACGCCTCGCGATGCGCTCAAGCAGGGTATCAAGGTGGTGTTCCAGGAGATCGCGCTGATCCCCGAGTTCAGTGTCGCCGAGAACATATTCCTGGAAAAGCATCCGACCGGGCGCGGCGGCTCCATTGCCTGGAAAACCATCCGCGCCGACGCGGCCGCCCTGTTCGACCGCATCGGCTTCAGCATCGATCCGGCAGCACGCACCGGCGACCTGCCGATCAGCCAGCAGCAGATGGTGGAAATCGCCAGGGCGCTGGCACATGAGGCGCGCATCGTCGTCATGGACGAGCCGACCGCATCGCTGACGCCCAAGGAAGTAGCCCTCCTCTTCACCATCATCCGGCGTTTGACGGGGTTGGGCATTGCCGTTCTCTATGTCACCCACAAGCTGGACGAGGTGTTCGAGATCGCCGACACCGTCACGGTGCTGCGCGACGGCCGGCACATCTCGACGATGCCCAAGGCGCAGCACAGCCACGACAGCCTGATCCAGAACATGATCGGCCGGCGGATCGACAACCTGTTCCCCAGGTCGCGCACGGCCGCAGCCGGCAAGGTCGTACTGTCGGTTTCGGAGGTCTCGACAGCGTCCAAACTGAAGTCGGTGAGCTTCGAAGCGAAAGCCGGCGAGGTCCTCGGCTTCTTCGGTCTGATGGGCGCTGGCCGGTCCGAACTGGCCAAGGCCATCGTCGGGTTCGATCCCATTCGCTCAGGCACGGTCGTGGTCGACGGAGCGCCGCTGCATCCGCACAGCACACGCACCGGCGTGTCGCTGGGCATCGGGCTGCTCACCGAGGATCGCAAAACCGAGGGCTTGTTGCCGGAACTGTCGGTGTTGCAGAACATGAGCCTGGCATCGCTCGGGGCGCTTTCTCGATCCGGGTTTGTGCAAGAGTCGAAAGAGCGGGCCGCCGTGCAGTCGTTCGTCGATCGCTTTCGCATCCGGACGCCAAGCCTGAAGCAACCGATCAGGGCGCTTTCCGGCGGCAATCAGCAGAAAGTTCTGTTGGCTCGCTGGTTGCTGCGCGGGTTGAAAGTGATCGTCGTCGACGAGCCGACGCGCGGCATCGACGTGGGAGCGAAATCCGAGATCTTCGCACTGATAGATCGGCTGGCAGGCGAAGGTCTGGCGGTTGTGATGATGACATCGGAGATGCCCGAATTGCTGGGATTGAGCGATCGCATCGCGGTCATGGCGGGCGGACGGATCACCGCACTGATGAACCGCGATGAGGCGACACAGGAGAAAATTCTCAATGCCGCAATCCTCTAGCTCGCTCACCCACTCCGGTGGCAACCTACCAATCTTGCTGCAGCTGCTTGTCCGCTGGACCGAACTCGGCCTGATCATAGCGCTGCTCGCCATCGTCGGCTTCTTTGCGCTGTCGTCCGACACGTTCTTGACCGTCCGGAATGTAACGAATGTGCTCGGCCAGGCTTCGCTCGCGCTCACAGCGGGAATAGGCGTGGCCATCGTCTTCATATCGGGCGAGGTGGATGTTTCGATCGGCTCGCTGGTGGCCGCGGTCGCCATTCCGCTCATTACCATCATGAACGCAACCAATTCCCTGCCGCTGGGCATAGCCGGTGCTTTGGCGCTCGGTCTGCTGGTCGGCATCGTCAACGGCTATCTGTGCGCTTATCTCGGCATCAACTCTCTGATCGTCACGCTCGGCACACTGTTCATCATGCGCGGAGGTGTCTATCTCTATACTGGCCAGAAGGCGATACCCGACGACGCTGCACTGGAAAGCTTCTTTCAGCTGGGCAACGGTCGCCTGTTCGAGGTGCTTCCCTATCCCGCCGTCATCGCATTCGTGCTGCTGGTGGCGTTTGCCTACGTCATGACAAACCGGCCGTTCGGGCGCCAGATCTATGCGGTCGGCAGCAACCCGGAAGTCGCACGTTTGGCGGGCTACGACGTCAAGCGCATCAAGTTCGCCTGCTTCATCATCAGCGCACTGCTCGCTACGGTCGCCGGCATCCTGCTTGCCTCGCGGCTGGGGTCGGCGGTGCATGTCGCCGGGGTCGGCTTCGAGTTCCAGGTGGTGGCGGCGACGGTGCTCGGCGGCGTCAGCCTGTCGGGGGGCGTCGGCAGCCTGTGGGGTATGGCGCTTGGCGTGCTGATCCTGTCATTCCTGTCCAATGGCCTCGGCATGATGAACCTCGCCACCGAGTGGCAACTGGTCATCACCGGGCTGATCATTATCGCGGCGGTCGGGTTCGATTCCTGGAAGCGCCGCCAAGTTTGACCGATGGAGGTGTCATGATGCGGTTGGCAGGCAAAATCGCGGTCGTCACGGGTGCCGCCGACGGTATCGGTCACGCGATCAGCGAGGGCATGGCGCGGGAAGGCGCCCACGTCGTCATCTCGGATATCGACGACAGCAAGGGCGAGGCATTCGCGGCCGAATTGAGAACGGCTGGACTGCGCGCCGACTACCTGCATTGCGACGTCTCGCAGGAGCGTGATGTCGCCGGGCTGGTGGCGCACGCCGTCAAGATCGGCGGCAGGCTCGACGTGCTGGTCAACAATGCCGCCATCGCCATCGGCGGCATGCCGGTGCATGAGATGTCCGACGAGCAGTGGCACCGCTTGATCGCTGTCAACCTGACAAGTGTCTTTCGCGGCTGCAAGTTCGCCCTGCCGCACATGATCCGGCAGAAAGCCGGTTCCATCGTAAACATGGCTTCGGCGCAGGCCCATATCGGGCTGGATGGCTGGACGGCCTATGCGGGCGCCAAGGGCGCGGTCATTTCCATGACGCGGCAGATGGCCGTTGAATATGGCCCGTACAACATCCGGGTGAATTCAATTTCGCCGGGCACCATCAACACGCCCATGAACGAGAAGGTGGTCAAAGACCTCGGCGAGCACGTCGCGCGCGCCTGGGTGAAGATGCATCCGCTCGGCCGGATCGGTTTGCCATCCGAGGTGGCGGAGGCTGCCATATACCTTGCCAGTGACGCTGCCGGCTTCACCACCGGTATCGATCTGCGGGTCGATGGCGGCTTGACCGCGGCACCACGTTACGTGCCCGACCTGGTTTGACGGATAGAAGGAAACAGCGATGAACAAGGCCCTGACAGGCGTCACGATTCTCGACTTCAGCCATCTCCTGCAGGGGCCCTTTGCGACGCAGCTTCTGGCCGACATGGGGGCCGACGTCATCAAGATCGAGCGCGCCGGCTCCGGCGATATGTTCCGCAGTCTGACGTTTTTCGCCAAATGGGTCGGCGGCACTCAGAGCCCGAGTTTTCTCGCCTGGAATCGCAACAAGCGATCGATCGCGCTGAACCTGAAGAGCCGCAAGGTTCACGCCATGATCATGCAGATGGCCAAGCAGGCCGATATCGTGGTGCAGAATTTCCGCCCGGGCGTGTTTGCCCGGCTTGGCTACGGCTACGAGGATTTCAAGGCCGTCAATCCCAAGATCATCTATTGCTCCGGGTCGGGTTACGGCGAGGACGGACCCTATGTCGACCGACCCGGCCAGGACATGCTGATCCAGGGCCTGTCGGGACTTGTTTCCAACACTGGTCGCGGCGATCAGGCGCCGGTCCCGGCCGGCGCAGGGCTAGCTGACCAGATCGGGGCCATGAACATGGTCTATGGCATTCTCAGCGCACTCTACTACCGCGAGAAGACCGGTATCGGCCAGAAGATCGAGGTCAACCTGCTGGCCGGGATGCTTGCCCATCTCGGGCAGGAGTACTGCGCCGTCCTCAATCTCGGCGAAGACTTCGTGCGGCCCAACTCTGGCATCGGCCATCCCGGCATGCAGGCGCCTTTCGGCATCTACGAGACCAAGGACGACAAGTACGTCTCGATCGCGATGAGTCCGTTCAAGACTCTTTACGAGACTCTCGAAGCACCGCATCTGGCCCACTACGACGACCTGAAAACGCTCTTTGCCAAGCGCGACGAGGTTTGGGAAAAGGTGAACACTGAGACGCGGAAGTTCACCAGTGCGGCGCTGCTCGAGAGGTTGCTCGCCGCCGATATCTGGTGTGCTGCGGTCCAGGATATCCGCACGGCATCGACCGATCCGCAGGTCACCCATATGCAGATGATCAGCAGTTACGAGCATCCCACGGCCGGCACAGTACGGGTGGTGGCGCCGGCGGTGCGGATGAGCGAAACGCCAGCCACAATAGAGCGGCCCGCACCCCTGGTCGGCGAGCACGGTCACGAGATCCTCACACAGTTCGGATTTTCCAAGGCCGAGATCGAGGCCCTGGAAACTTCGGGTGACATGACCGTCGAGAGGGCCTGAGCATGGCTCAAGACCGCTACACCACGCTCGACGTGCAACGGCAGGGCCGCGTTGCCTTGGTGACGTTTCAGCGTGGCGATCAGCTGAACGCCATGAACAAGCTGATGCAGCGCGAGATCATCAGCGCCTTCGAGTTCCTGTCGGCCGACGACAGTGTCGGAGCCATCGTTGTGACGGGTGCCGGTCGCGGCTTCATGGCCGGCGCCGATATCAAGGAATATGCGGCGCAGTCGGGGCCGGAATTCGATGCGTTCCAGAAACTCGGGCAGCGGATGTATGCCGCCGTCGAATCCAACCGCAAGCCGGTGATCGCCGCCGTCAATGGGTTCGCTCTCGGCGGTGGCTTCGAGCTTGTTTTGTGCTGCGACATCGTCATCGCCTCCGAGGCGGCCAAAGTCGGCCTACCGGAAATCAAACTCGGGCTGGTGCCCGGCGGCGGCGGCACCCAGCGTAGTGTCGCCAAGCTCGGCCGTAACCGCGCCAACATGCTGCTGATGACCGGTGCGATTGTGCCGGCTACGGAGTTCCTGGCGTGTGGCCTGGTCAACGAAGTGCTTGCTGCGGACGCAGTCTTGCCGCGTGCGCTCGCTATTGCCGAGGCGATCGCAACCGAGCCTCCCGAAGCGATCGAAGGGTTGAAGCGTCTTACGGCCTTGGCGCTCGCGGCCGATCTCGAGAACGGTCTGTCGCGGGAGCGCGAACTGGTCTGCCGCTTGTACCGAAGCGACATCGGCCAAGAGCGCGTCAAGGCCTTTGCCGCCAAGAGCGCAGCCCGTGCGGCGGAAAAGTCTGCGGGCCAGTCATGAGCGAACACTCCCCCTGTCGCGGTCTCGGATGGGCGCACGGTGCCCTCACGGTGCAGCGGCTGGGCGGGATGCTGGCTCCGGTTACCTTTGTCTTGAACAACGGCCTCCAGGTCAGCCCGATGCATATTGCACCCTGGGCGGACGATCCGGGAGCCTCGGAACTTCCGGGCATACTGCGGCGGCTGCGTGGTGAATGGCCGTGCGTTCCATTCGGCTACACTGTGCCGGTGGCCGCGGCGCCGGACGATTGGGCGCCCCTCTTGGTATCCAGCG
Source organism: uncultured Alphaproteobacteria bacterium (assembly GCA_963732765.1). Classification (GTDB taxonomy): domain Bacteria; phylum Pseudomonadota; class Alphaproteobacteria; order Rhizobiales; family Hyphomicrobiaceae; genus JANYHF01. The sequence continues at coordinate 747,592 of CAVTAS010000003.1, forward strand.
AGCCTGGCGAAGACGTTCACGGCTTTTCGTCCAATCACGACTGGACGTGGGAGCTTGCCAGCGACGGCAGCCTGGCACTGGGGCTCGACTACCCGGCAACAAGTCCGGTTCGACGCGTCGAGCGGGTCGTGACGCCCGATCCGAACGGACCGGCGGTCGATGTAATCTTCCGCATCCATGTTCGCGAAACCTGCCGGTTGCCGCTGGGATTGCATCCGGTGTTCCGGCTGCCAGCGGAGCCGCGCGCGGCGCGGCTGGAGCCGGGACGGTTCAACCACGGACGAACCTATCCGGGGGTGGTTGAACCCTCGACACCCTTCTTCGCCATCGACCAGCGGTTCAGCGACCTGTCGTCGATCCCGCTGCTGAGCGGAGACCGCTTCGATGCCAGCCAATTGCCGTTCGACGCCGATGTCGAGGAGCTTCTGCAACTGAACGGCATCGATGGCACCTGCGCCCTGGCAGTTCCTTCTAGCGGCTATCGTGTCCGGCTGACGTGGCAGAAGGAGCACTTCCCCAGCCTGTTGCTCTGGTTCTCCAATCGCGGACGGAAGATGGCGCCCTGGAGCGGTCGGCATGTCGCCATCGGTATCGAACCCATTTGTTCCTCCTTTGGCTTAGGGCCCGCAACCGCGACTGCCGACAATCCGATCGCCCGCTCCGGCACCCCGACGGCCCGGCAGTTCAACGCCGGCGAAGTCTTCACAACGCGGTATCGCATCGCGGCTGAACCGCTCTGAGGTTTGTGATGGGCACGAGCCTCACCAAGTCAAATCGGCCTGTTATCGGCGACCTCGATGCGCTTGCTGCCATGGTCGCGGACGGCGATCTGTTCGGGGTCGGCGGCCACCATTTTGCGCGGCTGCCGATGGCGCTGTTGCGGGCCATTGGCCGGCGCCGGGTCAGTGGCCTGCGCTATGTGTCCTGGGCAGGCGGCCTGCCGCTGGAACTGCTGCTGGAGGCCGAGACGGTCGCAACCATCGACCTGTGCTTTTCGAGCCTCGATATCTTCGGGCTGCCGCCGCGCTTTCGTGCCGCCGCCGAAGCTGGACGGCTCCCAGTGCGCGATTGGACGGCCCTGGCGATGATCCAGGCCCTGCGTGCGAGCCAGCAGAACCTGCCAAGTCTACCCTTCCAGCTACCCGTCGGATCAGCCATGATGGACCGCATCCCCGGTGCGGTCGCCGCGGTCGATCCCATTTCGGCCGCTCCGGTCGGCGCCATCCCAGCGCTGCGGCTTGACACGGTCGTGCTACACGCTCAGCGGGCCGACACGACAGGTAATGTCCAGATCATCGGCGCGCTCGCACTCGATCTTGCCATGGTGGGAGCCGCACGCAAGGTCCTGGTCACTGTCGAGGAAATCGTACCGGCAGGTACTTTGGGCGGGTACGGCCGCCAGACCGTGCTGTTGCGCAATCAGGTCAGCGCCCTTGCCGTTGTGCCAGGTGGCGCCTGGCCCGCTTCGTGTTTGCCGCTCTACGCGACCGATTTCGCCGCCTTGGCAGCTGCATTCGAATCCGGCCAGCCGCTTGGCGAAACGCTGAGGTTGCCGGGGACCGGCGTGCCAGCGTTCGCTCGAACTCGCGGCCCGTGTGGGCGGCGATCCGAAACCGCTTCCAGCGCCTGCCGTGCATGCGAGCGAGGCTCCCGCAAGTATTGACGAGATCATGGCGACGCGCATCGCGGCCACGTTGACCGACGAGAGTTTTGCCAGCGCGGGCGCCGTCTCGCCGCTCGCCAACGTCGCCTATCGGCTGGCCAAGGCCACCCACGCGCCGCGCATGATCATCGCCACACTGTCATGCGGACATCTCGATATCGCGCCGCATCCAATGATCCTGTCACTGATCGAAAGCTTCGATGCTGCGTCTTGCGTGCGGTACGCCGGCGGCGACGAGACCTACGCGATTTTCTATCAAGCCGGCGCGGTCACGCACGAGATCATCGCGGCCGCCCAGGTCGACTGCCGGGGACGCGTAAACAATCTCGCCATCAATCGCAAGAAGGGTGGGTTCATCCGGCTTCCCGGGCAAGGCGGCATGGCCGATGTCGCCAACATGCATCGCGACTATGCGCTCTATGTGACGCGGCACTCGCCTCTCACGCTGGTCGCCGAGGTCGACTTCGCAAGCTCCGGCCGCGGATTGTTGGGCAAGGACGAGCGGGCAGCGGCAGGCTACCGAACCGGAGACTGCCTCGTCTTTACCGACCTGTGTGTGTTCCGGCTCGATCCCGATCTGCGCCAGCTCGTGGTTGTGGAGACGATGCCTGGCATCAGCCGCGCGCAGATTGCCGAGGCGACGGCGTTTCCGCTCGTCTTCGCAAAGGACTGCAGCGAGACCGCGCTGCCAAGTCGCGAAGGGCTTGAGATACTGCGCCGGCGGATCGATCCGCTCGGGCTACGGCGCCTCGAATTTGTTGCCGCACGCGATCGCGGCGCCCTGATCGCCGAGATCCTGGCGGCCGATCGCGCCATTGTAACCTCTCTGGCTGGTGAGATGACATGACCCCGCTTCTCGATATCGGCAAAGCCCGCGTTTTCTTCAACGGCATCTTCAGCACTCCGCGCGTCGCCCATCCCGAAGGGGTCGCGGTGCACCGGGACGGATCCATCTGGTGCGGCACCGAGACGGGCGACCTCGTGCGCATTGCCGCCGACGGACGCTCACATCAGTTGATGGGCAGCACCGGCGGCTTCTTGCTTGGCATCGCCTTCGATAGCGCGGGCAACTGCTTTGCCTGCGATCTCAAGCACGCCGCGATTTTCCGCTATGAGGCAGCAACCGGCGCGATGACCCGCTTTGCCTCCAGCGGCATCGCAATCCCGAACTATCCGGTGGTCGATGAAGCGCGCAACGCGCTGTACGTCTCCGACAGCCGGGGCAACGGCAACATCGGCCCAGGAGTGTTCCGCTTCGATCTCACGACCGGTGAAGGCGGTGTCTGGTGCCACGAGCCGATGGACTTTGCCAACGGCTGCGTCCTGGCACAGGACGGCAACGGATTGTTTGTCGTCCAAAGCGACGCTTCCTGCGTGTCCTATGTTCCGATCCGGGCTGACGGCTCGGCTGGCCCGTGCCGGACGGCGGCCGCCAACGTCCAGAATGTCCCCGACGGACTGGCGTTCTCGCGCAACGGCACGCTGTACATCTCTTGCTACGAGCCGAGCCGCATCTATCGGATGAAGCCCGGCGGGGACCTTGAGCTGCTGATCGAGGATCGCAAGGCAACGGTGCTTGCGCATCCGACCAACATCGCCTTCAAGGGTGACAAGCTTTACACAGCCAATCTCGGCCGCTGGCACATCACCGAGATCGACATGGCCAGCCTCGGAGCGGACGGGCAGGGCTGATCCTTCCGTCTACGTCCTCGGTCGCCCCATCGAAGCGGTCTTGAGCGCGGGGTCGGCATAGTTCGCTTCCGGCAGGGTTGCATACCAGCCAGGCCGGCCGGGGTCCCGATCATAGGCATAGCCGCCAAGCTCGCGGTAGAGTTCCGCATACTGGGCAATCTTGCCGCGGTCGACCTCGACGCCAAGCCCCGGCCCCTTGGGTACATCGAGCATGCCATCGCGATAGACCATCTTGCCGCCAACCAGGATGTCGTCGGTCAGGTGGTGATAGTGGGCGTCCGCAGCGAAGGAGAGGTTGGGAAGCGCGGCCCCCAGATGCAGCATCGACGCGAGTTGAATGCCAAGTTCCCCCGAGCTGTGCACAGAGGCGCCGTACTGGAACGTCTCCAGCACCGCGCCCGCCTTGTGGGCTTGCCTCAGTCCTCCCCAGAAGGTCGTATCCAGCAGCACCACATCGACCAGATCGTGCCGGATCGACTGGGCAAGCTGCTCGAAGTTGACGACGACCGTGTTGGTTGCCGTTGGTATGCGGACGAACTGGCGCACCCTGCGCATACCCTCCAGCCCCCAGGTCGGATCTTCGAAGTAGTCGTTGTTCAAGGGTTCGATGGCGTGGCCGACGCGGATCGCCTGCTCGACGCTCCAGGCGCCGTTGGGATCGAGCCGCAGGCTGTCCTTGGGAAAGGCCGCGGCAAGCGCCTGCATCACCTCGACATCGTGGTCTGGCGCGAAGTGCCCGCCTTTCAACTTGTGGGTCGCAAAGCCGAAGCGAGCCTTCAGATCACGCGCGTGCGCAACCATCTCGTCGGGCGTCGTCTCGCCGCCGGCTCCGGTCTTTTCGTCGGCATACCGATAGAAAAGATAGGACGCGAACGGCACACGCTCGCGCACCGCGCCACCCAGCAGATCGCAGGCCCGCACGCCCAACTGCTTGCCCGCCAGATCCATGCAGGCCATCTCGATCGCGGCGTGGATCTGCGTCCGGTTGTTATAGAGACTGGCGGTCGGGTTCATGATCTTCCAGCGCAGCTGCTCCAGCTGCAGCGGCTCATGACCCTTCAGATAGGGCAGCAGGCTACGCACGGACGCCTCCGCCGATTCGCCGCCGCCGCCAAGTTCGCCAAAGCCCGAGCGGCCCTGATCGTCGACCACTTCCACGATGGTGCGGATGAAGCGGCCCCAGTGCGCGCCCATCGAATGGCGCAGCGGCGCCTCAAGCGGCACGGCGATCGTTGTGGCTTTCAGGTCGGCGATCGGCATCGGTTAGTCCTTCTTGGGTGAACCGCCGATGCGCGCCAGCATGCCGCCATCGACGCGTACGATTTCTCCGGTCATGAACGAGGCCGCAGGCGAGGCCAGAAAGGCCACCACTTCAGCGATTTCGCTAGCATCGGCGGCCCGTCCGAGCGGGTGCATGTCCTTGATGGCAGCCCAGACGTCGTCGGGATTGGGCGCGAGCGCGACCGCGTCCCGCAACATCGGCGTATCGACCGAGCCGGGCGCTACGCCATTGACCCGCACGCCATGCGGCGCACCATCGATGGCCATCGCGCGTACCAGTCCAATCAACCCGTGTTTGGCCGCCGCGTAGGCGACGACGCCGGCCTGACTGGCGAAACCTTGGACCGAGGCCATATGCACAACGGACCCCTTGGCCGAACGCAATAGCGGCATCACCGCCTGAGAGATCAGGAACGCACCCTTCAGATTGACCGCCAGCACTTCGTCCCACAGCGCCTCGCTGGTGGTCTCGACCGTTCCATAGCGCTGGATACCGGCATTGTGCGAAAGCACATTCAGGCCGCCGAGCTTGGCGGCGACGGCCCCGGCACGGCGGCAATCGTCAGCGCTGGCCACCGAGCCGACGATCAGTTCCACCTGTGCCACATCCCCGACTTCGCGGCCGACAGAAGCGAGGGCGTCGGCATCAATGTCCATCAGGATCAGCATGGCATGGTCTTTGGCCAGCCGTTGCGCCACAGCACGCCCGATGCCTTTGCCTGCGCCGGTAATCAATGCGGTCATGCCAACCATCCCTACGGTCGCGCCCTACCCGGCCCCACCTTAGAAGATCTGCCGATGCCACGCCACTCGACGGCAATGACTTTCGTCATCTCCCCTGAGGGCTTCGAGTAAGCTCGATGTCGCGCTCAGCGCCGCACATCCATGGATAGACGTTCGTGACAGGCAATAGCACCGGCTGTATGTGCGTTCACACCGGGTGCACCCAATGGTCCCGTGTCGCATGACAATTCGTCACCAAGGAGTAATTCGTCACCAAGGAGTGATTCGTCACCAAGGAGTCTGGCGGCTTCGGGTTGTCCGAGGCGGGATGTCCTGGCAGCCAGCACGCAGCCGGACATAAAAACCGCCCCCGTCTGCAGCACCTCGGCGGCACCAAATACAGCCACGACGCATAGTCCAGCAATCAAACGCCATCCGTCCACTCAACTATCAGATCACGGAGTTCGCCTGTCGACAGCATCGGTCGAGAACGCCACGCAAGCCCGCGCATGGTCCTCGACCGGTCCACCTCCAGTAGCTTTCGCCCTATGACAGGATCACGATCTAGTTTGGTTGCGGTGCAATAAGTCGAACGAAGACCGCGACGTGTCGCTGTCACTCGAACAACAGGCTACAGCTGATCGTCCCAATGGGTCATCGGCTGCTTTTGAGTCGAAGGCAGTTCGCTTCTCTTATGCCAGATTGGACGGTGGTTTGTCTGCTTGTGACCCAACGCTGCCATCCATCAGTACGGCAGACGGACGTCCGTTGTGCCCCAGTCGCGTCCTCGCCGTCGATTTCGAGTTGCCATCGCGATTGCGTCAGATCAATGCCGAAAGGGGGCCTTCGTCACTCATATCCTCGTTAAACAGTTAGTCGCGGGAAAAGAGGGCCTCCGACATGCGCGATTTCGTCTCCGCCATCGGGCTATTGCGGGCGCCCATCCTTGTCGCGCTAACGGCGGTTGCGGTTCTGCTGCTGCCCAGCCAATCGCGGGAAGTGTTCCGGGCGATCACGGAAATGACCGGCACGGCGTTCGCCATGTCCATCGCGCGCTTGACTCTTGGCGCTCTGCTGCTTGGTGTCGCCATCCTGATGAGCGGCACGGCACTGCTCGCCACGCCACCATCATCCCGCTTTGACGCGCTTCGGCACTATGGTCCGGTGATCGAGGCCACCGCACTATCGCTGCCGCTCTTCCCATTGACCGCCATCGTTCTCGCCGCCCTGGACCAAGCTTGGTTGGACTCCCATCTGCGGCCCGTGGCGCAGCACAGAGGGCTTGTAATAGCCGGCATCGGACTAGCGGTGATGCTACTTCTTGTCGGCATTCTGTTGGTCTTGCCCGACTTACGAACAGCCATCTTGGCCGGGTGCCGGCGATTGCTCGCGCCCGTGCAGCGCCTCGGCTCCGTGATCGGTCTCGCGATCCTCGTCTCTGTTTTCGCTGCACTTTGTTTGGCCGCCGGCTTCCTTCCCGTGCACCTGGGCAGGGCCCTCGGGCCGCTGTTGCTGATCCTTTTGTTCTTTGCGCTGATCTGTATCGCTGTTTCGCTGCTCACACACGTCTACGACAAACATCAGATCCCTGCCCTTGCAATTGCCGTCGCAGGCTCTTTCGTTTGGGCCGCGATCCCCAGCAACAACAATCACTACGTTCGCACGCTGACTGAGCCTCTGCCCGAAGCCGTCAACATGACCGATGCGTTTCGCGCCTGGATGGCGGCCCGCCCCGACTTGGCCGACTACAAGGACAGGCCGTATCCTGTTTACATCGTATCTGCCGAGGGCGGCGGCATCTATGCGGCAGCGCACGCCGCGTCAGTGCTGACGCGACTGCAGGACGGCTGCCCGCGCTTCGCCGATCATGTGTTCGCCATGAGTGGGGTTTCCGGCGGAAGTCTCGGCGTGGCCTTGTTCGCCGGCCTCGTCGATGGCTCTCCATCCCTGCAGCGCTCGTCGCGCGACTGCGAAGCGGGCAACGGTCAGCCTGGCCCGTTGCAGGAAACTGCACATCGCTTCTTCGAAGAGGACTTCCTCACTCCGCTGTTGGCGGCAAGTCTGTTTCCTGACGGATTCCAGAGATTCTTCCCAGTGGCGATCCCGGCGTTCGATCGCGCGCGCGCCTTGGAGGCGAGCATCGACAAGTCGTGGAAGATCTCCATGCGGGAGAAGGGCATCACCGGTCACGATGATTTCTTCGGCCGGCCTGTTCGCGCAGCATGGAGCCCGGCGGGCCGCGCGCCTGCTCTGCTGCTAAGCGGAACAGTAGTCTCCAGCGGAGAACGGGTCGTGATTGCCCCATTCCAACTGAAGGTGATCGTCCCCATCCAATCTGACCAGCCGGGCGGCACGTTTCGCGACAGGTATGCTGACATTCTGAACGGCACGACCGGCGTGTCGACGAGTACCGCCGTCGGCATCAGTGCGCGGTTCCCGCTCGTGACACCGCCAGCGTCCTTCTCTCTTGGACAGACTTCCATCCAGATTGTTGATGGCGGTTATTATGACAATTCCGGGCTTCGGACTGCGGTCGACCTGATAGAGAATATCCGCCGGCAGGCTCTCGGCAACAAAGCGGCTCTCGAGACTTTGCATCCCATCGTGAACTCAGGCTGCGCGCCCAACAATTCGACAACGCTCAAGCTGCCCAGCGGCGATGACAAATCCGTCTGTTTCAAGCTCATCGTCATCGGAGGCTTTGGTTTCCCGCCAAGGCAAATCATCTACGGCGAGTTGCTAACACCGATGATGGCCCTCTACGAGGCAAGGTACGGCCTTGGATTGGCCAACTCGCAGTCCGTACATCGTGTCTATTGCGGTGGCGAGTATTGCGGATACGGCGCACTTGCGCGAAACCCGCACATCTACAGTGCATACTATCTGCGGTCAGAAAGTGATCCGCTCGGCTGGTATCTTTCCGCACAGTCGCTGGAGAGCATTGAAAAGCCATATATCTCCGCGGTTCCCTGCATGCAAATCGTACAGGCGAGCCTCCATGCCGGCGGCGCTGCGGCGGTCTCGACATCGCCCTCGCTCGTTCAAACCTTGAACATCGAGAACGGGTGTATCTCAGCAAGAGTTTCTTGGGATCTATTTGAGAGGTGAAGTCATGAAACGGATTGCGCTCTTCCAACGCAACACGATAATGGTGGTTGTAGCATTTTTTGCGCTATGTGCGGCGTCCTCCGGTGCCATCGCGTACTGCAATGAAAACAAGTCGAAGGACGATTGTGAGAAGCCGGGGGCGACGGAATTGGCTCCCACCAACAGTGAATGGCACACATGTCACTGGGACACAAAAGCCGCAATCTGTACACGGTGCGACGAGATCAACTGCACAATACCATCTCCGCGCAAGGGGTTGAAGTTTGGAGACACTGGCGAGCCCGTGAAGACGGTACAGACCTCACTCAAGCAGATGGGATACTTGATCATGACCGACGGCGTGTTTGGCAACAAAACGAAGCAATCCGTCATGACTTTCCAGCGGAAGAATGGGCTCCCCGTGACCGGTACAGTCGACGACAAGACACTTGAAGCGCTTGGAAAGTAGGCTGGCGTGCGCTCCATACTGCATAGGACGGCGTAGTGAGTGTCAGCGAGTGGTCATCATTTGGCGTGGCCGCGCCAAGCATTTCGTTAGCAGGCCTTGTGCAGTATAATTGGCTAACAACCTCCATCACTTGTTAGGTGCGCAACGGCAGTGGCGGGCGTCAGCTTCGATGGCTGAGGTGGTTCGGCGACGCCGCAAAGATGGTGTGCATTGTTCCGCTTACCCCTAGAAAGCTGACGCAAAAGGCATTCGCATCGAACTATCGTGATGCACGTCCCTGGCCCATTGCCGACCAAACCACACCGCACGGGCGCACGCCGGTTGCCGGAGTATCTGCCGACATCCCAGCTCACTTCTCTACACCGTCCACCCGCCGTCGATCACATGCGTCCCGCCGGTCACGAACGCGCTTTCGTCGCTGGCGAGCCACACCGCCAGATGCGCGATCTCTTCGGGGCGGGCGAAGCGGCCGACCGGCTGGCGGGCTTCGAACATCTTGCGGTTTTCGGCCGGGCCGCCGGGCATGGTCTGGATGCGCTCGTTGAGGGACGGAGTGTCGACCGTGCCGGGGCAGATGGCGTTGCAGCGGATGCCCTCTCTGACGAAGTCCACCGCCACCGACTTGGTGATGCCGATCACGGCGGCCTTGGTGGCTCCGTAGGCGTAGCGGTTCGGCGCGCCCTTGATGGAGCCGGCGGCCGAGGCGATGTTGATCACCGAGCCGCCGCCGTTGGCGATCATGGCGGGGAGGAAGGCGCGCAAGGTGCGCCACTGCGATTTCACGTTCAGGTCGAAGGAGAGGTCCCAGGCCGCCTCGTCGGTCGAGATGGCGGTGCCGGTGTGCACCATGCCGGCGCAGTTGAGCAGGACGTTGACGGCGCCCACCCGAGCGGCTGCGGCGTCGACGGCGGCGGTCGAGCGCGCGTCCAGCGTAGAGATCTCGATGCTGCCGGCCAGGCCTTTGGCGTCCTTGGCCAGCGCAGCCAGCAGATCGGCATTGATGTCGGTCGCGAACACTTTGGCGCCCTCGGCGGCGAAGGCGAGCGCGCAGGCGCGGCCGATCCCCTGGCCGGTGGCGGTGGCGAAGACGGTCTTACCCTTGAGGCGGTCCATGTTGGCAAATGACTCCGGTCGGGTCGAAAATCGCTGAAACGGCGGCGGCTGCAACTCAAGTGTGTTTTCGCAACCCCTGGTTGCGTTTTGTGACGTTCGCGATAAGAATAGTCAATGAGTCACTGGCTGTCACAGAAATTACTCGAAAGGCTCTTCGAGATTCCTGAAGTTTCCTCGTGTTTTCTCATCCGTCCAGGGGCGAAAAACCGCTCGGGCTCACCCCTTGCTGGCCACTTGATCGACCAGCGACATCACCGGCTGGCGCGTCATCAGATCGTCGATGCGTGCACGTTCTTTCTGAAATTCTGTGAGCTGACGGCCCGTAAGCTGACGGTCGCGCGGCACATGGATGCTCATGGGATCGACGAATGATCCGTTCACCAGCACTTCGAAATGCAGATGCGCGCCGGTCGACAGGCCGGTGTTGCCCAGGTAGCCGATGACCTCGCCTTGGGCGACCTTGGAGCCGACGCCCAGCGACGGGTTCAAGCGCGACATGTGCGAGTACGCCGTTTCGTAGCCGTTGGCATGACGTATACGCGCATAATTGCCGTTGCCGCCCTTGCGCCCGAAGTCCTCGACGACGCCGTTGCCGGCCGCCAGGATCGGCGTGCCGCTGGTGCCGGCCCAATCGATGCCGGTGTGCATCTTCTTGACATGCAGCAGTGGATGGACGCGGAAACCGAAGCCCGAGGTGAAGCGCACTTCGCCGCGCACCGGCTTCAGCGTGAGGAACTTCTTGGCGTTATTGCCTTGTACGTCGTAATAATCCACCTGCCCGTCCGGTGTGCGGAAGCGGTAGAATTTTCGGGTGTCGCCGCCGACCGTGAGCGAGGCGTAGAGCAGCTCGTTCGGCTTGCCGCCGGCCGATCCCGCGGTCGCGCCGCTCAGCGGACTGGTGTCTTCGATGGTGTCGAAAAAGGCCTCGAAGCCATCGCCGGGGCCAACGCGGCGGCGGAAGTCGGTGTCGTAGGCGAAGGTGCGCACCATGCGCATGATCATGGGGGCGGGCATGCCCTGTTGCAACGCCTGCTGGTAAAGTCCCGCATACAGAGTGTTATGCTGGCGGCTGCCCTGAAGTTCCTGCAATTGCTCTTTGAAATTGGCGGCCAGCGGGTTTTCGCTGCCGAGGTAACCGCCCGATCCATTGCGCGCCACCGTCACCAGATGGCTATGCGCTTCGGAGAACACCGTCACCAGCGCGGGCTGCATGTTACCGTCGGCGGCTGGCGCCAGCACCAGGCGCACTTCCTGGTCCGCGACCAGCCCTTCGCCGTCCACCACTTTGCCGGCGGCCGCCACCACGGCCCGCGCCTGGTTGGCGGCAACCCCGTTGCGCTGCAAAAGAGACGTTAGCGTCTCTTTCGGTCCGGATTGGATCACGCGCACCTGCTGGCCCTCGAATTGGGGCGTAGACACATCATCGAGCTGGTTCTTGGCCAGCGCAATGGTGTTGGGCGGGAGCGTTTCGCGGGCCTCGCTCGACACGATCGGTTCGGTCTCGGCGCCCGCTTCGTCCGAGCCGCCGCCATCCGCCATGACGGAGCCGTCGAGCGAACCTTCGCGGTTCTTGAGCACGATGGCCAGCACCTCGGCTTCGCTGAGCTGCTGGTTGTCCTGGTCCGGAATGAGGCCGCCATCGGGGTCGCGCAACGAGGTCGCGATGGTGCCCGCAGGCGTGCCGTCGCTCTCGCTGGCGTCGCCCGAGCCGGGTGTCTTGTTATAGAGCGTAAACGGATTAAAAGGCGGAATGCTCTCGTCGAGCGGCCCGGCGACGCTGGACAGATGCGCCACCACGCGGGTGTAGGGCTTGAGGACGATGAAGGTCTTGTCGCCCTTCTTCTCCTGCAGCGGCTCACGGATGATATGACGCGTGGTCGATCCCCGCACCGCCGCCGTCAGCCGGTCGGCCTTGCCGCGCGAGGCCTCGGCCGCCGCATTCGCCACCGGTATGATCACACCCGGCGCCATGGATTGCTCCACGGTCTTCTTGACGAAGGCCAGCATATTGCCCTCGCCCCGGTCGCCCCGGTCGATCGACGTGAACAGCGCCAACCCGATCGCCGCCACGCCTACCGCGGCCGCCAACAGCGTACTGGCCAGCCACTTCAGACGCGAGCCGCGCCGTGCATCCGGATTGTCGGGATGATAGACGCTCTCGGCCGCGCGGCTGGTCTGAGCCAGATAGACTTGCGGCAGCTGCGCGCGACCGCTGCGTGGCACCAGCGCACGGCTGCGCGGCGCACCGTTGAACGAGCGATTATTCTTCGTCACCCGACCCAGCCCCCAAACTAACGACGCGCCGGCCGCAAGCTCCAGGCACTTCCACTTGAAGTGAAGCGCCACAAAGTTCCGCGGCTCCCGCCTAGCGGCGCAGCCTT
>CAVTAS010000003.1:765000-1029484 GCA_963732765.1 uncultured Alphaproteobacteria bacterium
TGGTGGGCTCAAGCTGGTCGGAAATCAGCTGTCGAGTGCAATGGCATAAGCCCGCCTGACTGCGAGACTGACAAGTCAAGCAGAGACGAAAGTCGGTCATAGTGATCCGGTGGTCCCGAGTGGAAGGGCCATCGCTCAACGGATAAAAGGTACGCCGGGGATAACAGGCTGATGACGCCCAAGAGTCCATATCGACGGCGTTGTTTGGCACCTCGATGTCGGCTCATCGCATCCTGGGGCTGAAGCTGGTCCCAAGGGTTCGGCTGTTCGCCGATTAAAGCGGTACGTGAGCTGGGTTTAGAACGTCGTGAGACAGTTCGGTCCCTATCTGCCGTGGCTGTTGGAGTATTGAGAGGATCTGACTCTAGTACGAGAGGACCGAGTTGGACGCACCTCTGGTGGACCTGTTGTCGCGCCAGCGGCATAGCAGGGTAGCTAAGTGCGGAAGGGATAACCGCTGAAGGCATCTAAGCGGGAAGCCCCCCTCGAAACAAGTACTCCCTTGAGAGCCGTGGAAGACTACCACGTTGATAGGTTGGATGTGGAAGTGCCGTGAGGCATGAAGCTAACCAATACTAATAGCTCGATCGGCTTGATTGCTCTCATTAGTCATGCCTGTCCCTCAGCAAGACAGCGCGCATGATAAGGTCAAAACCATTTCAGTTCGCATACGGTTCGTGACGGTCCCACTAAGAGACCGCCGCGGCCGTGCCGTCACTCCTTTGCTGGCCTGGTGATAATTGCGAGGTGTCTACACCCGATCCCATCCCGAACTCGGCCGTGAATCGCCTCAGCGCCAATGGTACTGCATCAATTGTTGCGGGAGAGTAGGTCATTGCCAGGCCTGCCAAGGAGTGACGCGTAGGACTGAAAGCGCCGCAAGGCTTCGTCTCAAAAACTCCTCGATACGATATGAACAAAAACGCCTCGAACCTCACGGTTCGGGGCGTTTTGCTGTTTGGCGCCGGACGATTTGGGCCCCTCGGGTTGGGAATGGCGAGAGGATAGTAAGCATCCGCCCAAGGCCGCAGGTACAGCGGATTTGAACTCAGGCCGCCGCCTGGACCGGCAGCGCCGGCTCGGTCCAGTTCCACGGCAACAGCTCGCTGATTCTGCCAGCCGGATGATCGGCGATGCGGGCGAGCACGTCGGCGAGCCAGGCTTTGGCGTCGATGTCGTTAAGCGGCAGGTCTCGATCAGCGTGTAGATGGCGGCGGCGCGCCGGCCGCCGGCGTCCGAGCCGCAGAAGGTCCAGTTGCGGCGTCCGACGGCGACGCCGCGAACCGCTCGTTCGGCGGCGTTGTTCGACAGGCACAGGCGGCCATTGTCGAGGAAGCGCGTGAAGGCGGGCCAGCGTTTCAGGCTGTAGTCCATCGCCTTGGCCAGCGGGCTTTTCGACGACAGCGCCTTGCGCTCCTGCCGCAGCCAGGCTTCCAGCGCATCGGCCAGCGGTTTGGATCGCTCCTGGCGCACCCTGCGCCGTTCGTCCGTCGGCTGACCGTTGATCTCGCGCTCGATGGCGAACAACTCGTCGATGCGGCGCACCGCTTCAATGGCCAGCGGCGCCTTTTGCAGCTCGGCCAGTTCGAAGAATTTCCGCCGGCCATGCGCCCAGCAGGCGGCCTCGAAGATCGGGCCGGGCTTGCGGCCGTCGGCATAGAGACCGTTGTAGCCGGCGTAGGCGTCGGCCTGCATCAGGCCGCTGTAAGCCGCCAGGTGCTGTTCAGGATGCGTCCCATCGCGGTTGGCCGAATAATGGAACAGCGCCGCTGGTGCTGCGTGACCGCCGAACGGACGGTCGTCGCGCACATAGGTCCAGAGCCGGCCGGTCACGCATTTGCCTTTCGCCAGTACTGGCACGGTGGTGTCGTCGGCGTGGATCCGTTCGGCCGACAGAACGTGCTTTTCAATCTCCTCGACCAGCGGCGTCAATGTCGCCGAACAGGCGCCGACCCAATCGGCCAGCGTCGAGACGTCGAGGTCGATGCCTTCCTTGGCGTAGATGTCGCTCTGCCGGTTCAATGGGATGTGGGCGCGGTATTTCGAGAACAGCACTTGCGCCAGCAGCTGCGGCCCGGCGCGGCCGCGCGCAATCGGATGCGAGGGGGCGGGCGCCTGGGTGATGTGTTCGCATTGGCGGCAGGAGAACTTCTCGCGCACATGCTGGATCACTTTCCAGATCGCGGGCTCCAGTTCCAGCGTCTCGGTGATGTCTTCGCCCAGCTTGCGCAAGGTCCCGCCGCAGCACGGGCAGGCGGCGTCGGTGGCGTGGACGATGCGCTCGCGCGGCAGACGCGCCGGCAAGGGACGGCGTGCGGGCTTTTTGCTGGTCGCTTCCGACTCCGCCAATGCGGAGCCGGCCGGAAGCGACGTAGCGGCCGCTGCCGATTTCGCCTCGGTCGCCGTCTCGACCAGATCGGCGAGTTGAAGTTCCAGTTGGTCGATCAGTTTGGAGCCGCGCTCAGATGAGGCTCCGAAGGTGTCGCGGCGCAGCTTGGCGATGGTGAGTTTCAGGTTGGCGATCTCGGCGTCGCGATCCAGGAGGCGGGCCTCGGCTTTGGCGGCGCGCTGCTCGGACGCGGCCAACAGCGCCTTCAAGATCGCTATTTCTGTGTGCCGCGCCGGATCAATCGCCATGCCGGAGATTTTACACTGCTTCGCAGGGGCGCTCACGTCATAATCGCGATTTCCAACATTATCCCGCCACCTGTGGCCGCCAGGTTTGTCGCGGCGCCCGCCAGTCGATCCCTTCCAACATATAGCCGAGTTGCGCGGATGAGATCGACACCGCTCCGTCTACGGTCGATGGCCAGATGAAGCGGCCGCGCTCCAGCCGTTTGGAGAACAGGCAGGCGCCCTGGCCGTCGTGCCAGATGATTTTCACAAGGTCACCGCGCTTGCCGCGAAAGACAAATAGATGGCCCGCATGCGGATCGAGTTTCAGCGTCTCCTGCACCAGCAGCGCCAGGCCGGGAAAGCCGCGCCGCATATCGGTATGCCCGGTCGCCAGCCAGACCCGCACCGGGCCGTTGGCCAAGGTCTGCGCGGGGACCGGGATCACGGCCCCGCTCCAGGCAAGCCCTCAAGCGCCGCCACGATCCGGGCCAGAGCGCCGGCATCGACATCGCTCGGGGCGCGCACGGTGCGTCCTCCGGCCAGATCGATCTCGATGATCGAGGCCAGCGGGGCAGTGGTCGGCTCGGGCCGCCTCTCGGCGGGACGCGGTTGGGCAGGCGCCGATGGTGCCGCCTCGATCACGACCGGCACGAAGCAGGGCGTTGTCGGCTCGGCCACGGCTGTGGCCGCCAGGGCTGCCGTCGCCGCATCCTGACGCCAGCGATAGAGCAGGCTCTGCGCGATCCCATGCCGCCGCGCCACCGCCATCACGATAGCGCCCGGAACCGCCATCTCGGCCAGGATGGCGGATTTCTCGGCAAGGCTCCAGCTGCGCCGCGAGGAGAGGGCCGTGTACGACCTCGAAGCCGTACGTCCAGACGTAGGCACGGACCTGTCTCCAGCGCTGACCAATCGTGGTCGCATCATCCCGGAGTCGTAGCCTCATGCCAAGGCGGCCTTGGCCGGACGGGTACAGAGGATAAGCTCAAACCAGCTATGCAGGCGCTTGCCGCCGCGCAACTGAAGGCGGCGTTCGAGAGTAATCCACTATTGGCTCGCGTCCGTCCCTCGACTGACCCGGCAATTCTAGCCTCAAGCGGCTGCCTTGGTCTTTGCCGCCATCGGATACGAGATGTGCCAGAAGCGGCGCATCCAGAGGACTTTGCCCAAGCCGCCGTAGGCGCGAACTTTTGCCTCCGCGCTGCGATTTGTGTCGAACGGCGCCAGCGCAATTGCGGCCGCCCCGTAGATCACAGCCTGCACAACACCGATTCCCATCCATCGGATCCCCGACAGGCTCACCGGACCGCCAGTCCGGAATTGGATCAGCGACCGGATCTGGCCGTTGCGAAAACTGCGGTTCGCCAGATAGGTCAATCCCGTGCGGTCGTCCGGAACGAATTCCCGGATGAGAGCGCTTGGCGCCCAGGCCAGCTTCATGCCCTGGCGCGTCAGATTGAAAATGAACTCGCTGTCTTCGCCGCCCAATCCATCCAGATCGGTGGAAAATGGATTTGGCGCCGGAAAGCAGGCCGCCTTCTCGAACAGGCAATTTCCGGTGCTTAGATAAGCCGAGTAGGGGCCGATGTCGCCGCCGTCTGCCCCCGGCAACTGGCGTCGGAAAATGCGGGCCGCGCTCTCGGGCACATGGCCCCGCCCCTCCGAAAAACTCACATCGATCGGCCCGAACACGGCCTTTTCGCCATTCATGGCGTGACGCATCAGCGCTCCGAGCCAGCCGTTCGAGGCGGCATGCTGATCGTCGTCGAGAAATACGATATACCGGCCCCGCGCTTGGGCGATGCCGGCATTGCGGGCCCGGGCGATTCCGGTGCTGGTCTCGTGCAGATAGCGCACGGGTATGGTCGAGGCGGCGGTGAATTTTGCAACGAACTCGCGCGCAGATCCCTCCGGCGCATTGTCGACCACCAGTATTTCATAAGGATGCCGGCAGGTCTCGGCCTGAATCAAGCAGCTCTCGATCGCTATTTTCAGCAGCTGCGGGCGTCGGAAGGTCGGGATGACGATGCTGACCAGAATCACAACCCATCTCCGTCGCAATAGCTTTGTAGCAATCTGTAATGCATGGCTGCGTCGTGTTAGACGACAAATCCGCTGCAGTCCTCCAGATAGGCGACCCTTGGTAACTGACCGAGGCGCGCCGCTTGTTCCGGCCCGATCCCATGACCGACAGCCCACGCTACGCCATCTACTACATGCCGCAACCATCCACACCGCTGTGGCGCTTCGGCGCGCGCGTGCTGGGCTACGATCCAGCCCGACCCGGGGACGGACCGCCGCCCGCGTTTCCCGAGATCGCGGAGTTCGCCCCCACCAGCGCCTTTGCCGATCCGGCGAAATATGGCTTCCACGCCACCCTGAAGGCGCCCTTTGAGCTTGCCACCAGGACAACCGAAGACGCTCTGCTGGCCCAGGCGGCCACCTTCGCTGCCGGAGAGCGGTCCTTTTCCATCGGCCGGCTGCAGCTGTCGCGGCTGGATCGCTTCATCGCCCTGATCCCGATCGGTCGCCCCGCTGCTTTGCATGACTTCGCAGACCGCTGCGTGCGGGATTTCGAGCCCATCCGAGCGCCGCTCTCGGCCGCCGATCTGGCGCGCCGCTTGGCCTCGCCGCTTTCGCGCAGCCGAAGTCGCAAACCTCGATCGCTGGGGCTATCCCTATGTTTTCGAACAGTTTCAGTTCCACATGACCTTGTCCGGGCCACTCGACCCCGGCGCCATCGCACCTTTGCATGACGCCCTGGCGGACCTCTACCGTCCCATCGATGCAGACGTCACCATCGACGGGTTCGCCGTGTTCAAACAGCCCCGCCGCAACGAGCGCTTTCATGTGCTGCAGCGGTTCGGCTTTGCGCGATAGGCAGCCCGACCCAGTCGATCACCTGACAGTACCGCGCGCGTCTACACGCACCGATCCCAGCACCCGGTCGCCATCGACCAGGACGACCCTGTCAAACAGATTGCTGACCGGGCAGACATGGTTCGGCACCACGCGCACGCGCGCGCCAATCCGAGGCTGCGTCGCCAGTTTCGAGACGTCGAGGAAGCCGTGTTCCTCGCTGAGATTGTAGACCACGGCCTCGGGCGCGCCGGCCAGCGTCCCGTAGCCGGTCAGCCCCAAAAGATCGCTGGTCAGAGACTTGGAGCCGGCATCGATGATCGCGCGGTCGGCCGTCGGGCAGCTGACGACGGTCGCGAGCACCGTCAGCGCGCAGTCGGCCTCGTTGGCGGATCCAGCAGCAATCTGCGAGCGGTCGAAATAGATATAAGTTCCGGCGCGATACTCCGTGGCGACGGCGAGGCCTTCGTCCGACCACATCTCGGGCGTGCCGCCGGTCGAGATAGCATCGACCGGAAGGCCATCGCGCCGGAACAGCTCGCGCGCTTCTGCCAGGAAGCTGGCGGCCTGCGCGCGCCCGCCGGTCTTGGGGTAGGTCATCAGTCCACCAAGCGTCAGGCCCTTCGTGTTGGCGATCTTTCGCGCCAGCCACAATGCGTCGGCGGGCGATTGAACGCCGCAGCGGCCGGCCCCGGTATCGGTCTCGATCAGGGTCCGGATGGGACGGCCAGCGGCCATGCCGGCAGCCGCGACAGCCTCGGCGGCGACGTCGTTGTCGACGGTGACGGCGATGTCGGTGCGGCGGGCGAGAGCCGACAGCCGTTCAACCTTGGCCTGCCCGACAACGTTGAACGTCAGCAGCAGATCGCGGATGCCGGCGTCGGCCATGACGTCCGCCTCGCCGAGTTTCTGCACCGTTACGCCCTTGGCGCCGGCCGCGATCTGGGCCAGGGCCAGCGGCGCCAGCTTGTGGGTCTTGATGTGGGGCCGGTTGGCCAGGCCGAGCTGGTCGCAACGCGCCTGCCAACGATCGATGTTGCGGGCGACGACACTTAGGTCAATGATCGGAACCGGCGTATCGATCTCTTCCAGGGTGCGTCCCGCCGGTGCGAGGTCGAAGAACTTGGCAAGGTCGAGTTTGGACATGACGATGGCTCTGGCGAGGTGTTTGGCATGTCCAACGGTCAACCGGGACACTCGTCATGTTAGCGCATATCCAAGACTGTCGCCCCTGAAACGCACGCACAAGCTGGCCGAGATCCAGGAAACCCAAGGAGTAAACGATGATGAAATCGCACGTTGGTCTGTCGTTCGCGGTGTTCGCATCTCTGATGGCTGCGGTATCGGGCACTGCCCTGGCCGCAGGCGACAAGCCGCTGGCCGGGCAGACCATCACCGTCATCCTGCCCTCGCCGCAGGGTGACCTGGCGGGTGACTTCGAGAAAGAGACCGGCATCAAGGTCGATCTGCAGACCATGTCCTGGGACGACATCCGGCCCAAGCTCGTGACGTCGCTGATCGCCAATACGGCGCCTGCGGACGTTACCGAAATAGACTGGAGCTGGACCGGACAGTTCGGCGCTGCCAACTGGTACGAGCCGCTGGAAGGCAAGATCGACCAGGCCACCATCGACGACATGGCGCCGGCCTCGATCTTCATGGCCAACGGTCACCTGATCGGCGTTCCGTACACCAACGACTTCCGCGTCATGATCATCAACCGCAAGCATTTCACCGATGCGGGCGTGACGACCACCCCCAAGACCATTGACGAACTGGTTGCCGCCGCCAAGGCCATCAAGGCCAAGGGCGCGGTCAAGTATCCGATCGGCCTGCCACTATCGGCCACCGAGGGCGCATCCACGGCCTGGTATCTGCTGACCAAAGCCTTCGGCGGCGAGCTGTTCGACAAGGATCTGAAGCCGCTGTTCGGCTCGCCCGACAGCGCCGGCTACAAGGCCATGGCGTTCGAGCTGCAACTGCTCAAGGACGGTCTGGTCGATCCGGCGGCGGTGTCGCTGACCGATGCGCAGATCAATGAGACGATGTTCGCCCAGGGCGCCACCAGCGTTATGATCGGCGGCGAGCCCGGCCGGCTCGGCCAGTTTGCCGATCCCGCCAAATCCAAGATCGTGGGTCAGTTCGAGGCCATCCTGGTGCCGACTGTCGATGGCAAGACGCGCAGCTTCGGTCTGCCCGAGGCGCTCGGCATCCCGGCGTCCTCGACCAAGAAGGAGGCCGCGCTCGCCTTCGTGAAGTGGATGACGTCGCATGATTATCAGCTCAAGAACTTTGCCAACGGCTTCCTGCCGACGCGCACCTCGGCACTGTCCGATCTGAACAAGAGCGGCAAGCTGACCAGCGGCGATACGCTGGTTGGTCAGGCACCGACGGTGGGAGCGCTGTTCAATGGCGGCACGCCACCTTGGTATCCGGCCTTCTCGGGAGCGGTGAACACCAACCTGAACGCCGCCGCCAAAGGTTCGATCACCTTGGAGCAGGCCATCGCGAACATCCTTGCGGAAACCGACAAGGCGATGAAGCAGTAGTGCTGCAGCATCAGCAAGACTGATCTGCTGACGTCACAAAGGGCCAAACCGTCCGTGTCCAGACCAACCCCCACCTTGGCCGTCCAGCTTGACTGGCAAGGGCCCGAGTGTTGGTCTGGGCGCAAATGGCTCGATCCTTGCTCAAATACTCTACTGACCTTCGATAACACCGACCCAACAACCGGCGCGATATCTTCCTTCTCCCATTGGGAGAAGGTGGCGCACTGCGCCGGATGAGGGAATTGGCGGTGCGGTTGTTGCACGAAAATACCACTTCGTCCGACTGCAATCCCCTCATCCGCCCTTCGGGCACCTTCTCCCGACGGGAGAAGGCAATGGAGCCGCACTGCCGTTGTCGTTGGGCCAAGAGTTTCGTTGGGGGCATTCGATTTGATTTTTTGTAGTCGGACATGAGCGCTATCGGCTCCAACAGCTCTGTCAAACGGCGCCCCGGCTCCCTGGCCGACGCGCGTCTTGGTGTTCTCCTTACACTCCCCATACTGCTGACCATGGCGGCGCTGGTGTTCTTTCCGCTGGTCGTCACCATGTGGGACAGTCTGCATCGGGTGAAGCCGACTCAGCCGGGTACGCCGTTTATCGGGCTTGGCGAACTACGCGGCCGCGTTCACTGACGGGGCGACCATCACCGCCTGGACCAACACGGCGATGTACGTTGGCATCGCGGTGGTCTCCGAGACGATTTTTGGCATCGCTGCCGCCTTGCTGCTGAACCGGATCACCTGGGGGCGGCGCTGGTTGCTCGCCATTGTGATCCTGCCCTGGGCGCTGCCCGGCGTGGTCAATTCCGTGATGTGGCTCTGGATCTACAATCCGCCCGCCGGGCTGCTGAACGGCGCCCTGACATCGATGGGGTTCGATTTCGAGAACCACCTCTGGTTCGTTGGACGCGCCAGCTCCATCGTCGCGGTGGCAGTGGTCCATGTCTGGCGCATGATGCCGCTCACCATCGTGATTATCCTCGCCGCGCTGCAGAGCATCCCGCAGGACCTCTATGACGCCTCGCGCATGGACGGCGCCCGCCCCGTGCACATCTTCATCTTCGTCACCCTGCCGCTTATCCGCAGCGCCGTCGCCATCGCCATGACGCAGTCGACCGTGCAGGCTTTCAATCTCTTCGAGGAGGCCTGGGTGCTCAACGGCGCCAGCCTCGATACGCGGCCAATTCTCGGCCAGATCTATCTCGAGACCTTTCAGAACCTCAACTTCTCCTACGGCATGGCCCTGTCGCTGCTGGTGACGGTGCTGTCGCTGCTGGTGTCGCTGTCGTTCGTGATGCGGGTCTATCGCGATACGAGGTTGGACTGACCATGCGGCGCACTCTGTCAATCATCGGAACAGTGCTCGGCGTGACGCTGCTGGTGCTGTGGTCGCTCGGCCCGATCTATTGGGCCATCGCGACCAGTTTCACGCCCGCGTCCGAAATCGGTGCCAAGCCGTTCCATTTCGTGCCGCAGCAACTCACGCTCAGCCACTATCAGCGGCTGTTCGGCTTCAGCAACGATGGCGCGATCTGGCGTACGTTTTCCGCAACGCTTCTCAACAGCATCGTCACCTCGGTGCTGGCGACAGTGGTGTGCGTGCTGCTGGCGGCGCTCGGAGGCTACGCCTTTGCCCGGCTGCAGTTTCCCGGCCGCAACATCCTGTTCATCTGCGTGGTCGCCACGCTCGCCATCCCCGGTTATGCCGTGCTCATCCCGCTCTACCGGCTGATGATCGGCCTGCGCCTGATAGATACCTACCTCGGCATCACGCTGATCTATGTTTCGGCCTATCTGCCGCTGGCGCTCTGGATGCTGCGCAGCGTCTTCCTGGCCCTGCCGATAGCGCTGGAAGAAGCCGCGCGGCTGGACGGCGTTTCGCGCCTGCGCATCCTCTTCCACATCGTGCTGCCGATCGCCGCGCCGGGCCTGACCGCGGTCGCGATCCTGACCTTCCTGGGCGCCTGGGGGCAATACATCATCCCGCTGATCTTCTCGCCCACCCTCAAGACCAAGCCGATGACGGTGCTGATCCCGGAGTTCGCGACCAAGAATTTCACCGACTACGGCATGATCACCGCCTCGGGTACGGTGTCGATCCTGATACCGGCGCTGATCGTGCTGGTGCTGAACCGGTATCTGGTCAGCGGGTTGCTGGCGGGTTCGTCGAAGTGAGGGGCATCAGGCATCAGGCATCGGGAACCGTCACTTCTTGATGCCCGATGCCCGATGCCTACCTAAGCCCCCGGCAAAATCGCCGTCGACATTTCAGGCAGGGTCTGGCCGCCGTCGATGACAATTGTCTGGCCGGTGATGTAGGCCGCCTCGTCGGAGGCGAGGAAGCGCACCGCGTGCGCCACATCTTCGACGGTGCCGAGCCGGCGCAGGGGCACGGCGGCCATCTGGGCGTCGATGAAGCTCTGCGGCTGGTGCTCGCGCACGCCCTCGGTCAGGATGTTGCCCGGCTCGACGGCATTGAGCGTGATGTTCCAGGGCGCCCATTCCAGCGCCGCCGTGCGCATGAAGCCGAGCACGCCCGCTTTGGTTGTTGCGTAGTGGGCATAGCCGGGCGAGGAGACGCGCGGCCCCGTGATCGAGGACACGAACACGACGCGGCCCTGTCGCCGCTTCTGGAAGTGCGGCAAGCAGGCCTTGGCGAACAGGAAGGGCCCGCGCAGATTGACCGCCATGACGCTGTCCCACTCGGCGACCGAGATCGACGCTATCGGCGTATTGGGGTAGACGGCCGCATTCGGGACCAGGATATCCAAGCGGCCGAACTCCGCCGCGATGTCATGGACAGCTGCCGTGACCTCGCTTTCGCTCGCTGTGTCGGCATGGCGATAGGAAACCGCGAGGCCCTGGCTTGTCAGCTCGGCTGCGGCTCGCTGGCCGTCCTCGTCCATGATGCCCGTGATCACCACGCGCGCTCCGCCGCGGGCGAGTTCGCCAACGATACCCAGGCCGATGCCACGCTGGGCGCCGGTGACGATGGCGACCTTTCCGGAGAGATCAAAGGCTTGCATGTTGTACTCGTATGTTGGATCGGCACGCCTTGGCCGACGGTTCGGCGGGTACGATCACCACTGTGGCGTGTGCGTCAAGCCACCGGTGAGCTAGTGTTCTGGCGCTATCGTTTGGTACCCGGCCAATTCGTCATCCCCGCGAAGGCGGGGATCCATGCATGCCGGAGCGTGGCACAGCCTCGACACCCCACAAGTTGCTGACATTGCGAGCCTATCTGGATTGGAAAGCGAGCACACCTCAGGCTTGGCTGGATCCCCGCCTGCGCGGGGATGACGAGGCTTTGGGTACCTCTTTGTGTGTGCCAGAACATTAGATCAGGCACCACGTGCCGCTGAGATCACTTTGCTTGCCCTCACGGTCATTTTGCGCGACATCGTTGCGTTCCCACCGTCGGGCTCGAACTGGGCGCCGAACTCGCGATTTAAGCTATTCCGGAATGAGGAGTCCGCTATGTCCCGCATCACGCTTCGCCAGCTGCTGGATCATGCCGCCGAGCACGACTATGGCGTGCCGGCCTTCAACATCAACAACATGGAGCAGGCGCTGGCCATTGCCGACGCCGCCGCCGCCACCGACTCGCCGGTGATCATCCAGGCCAGCCGCGGCGCGCGCTCTTATGCGCACGACATCATGCTGCGGCACATGATGGATGCGATCACCGAGATCTATCCTCAGATCCCGGTGTGCGTGCATCTCGACCACGGCAACGGCGAAGCCACCTGCATGACGGCCATCCAATCGGGCTTTACCTCCGTGATGATGGATGGATCGTTGAAGGCCGACGGCAAGACGCCCGCCGACTGGGACTACAACGTCAATGTCACCAAGAACGTCGTCCAGATGGCCCATTGGGCCGGCGTGTCGGTCGAGGGCGAGCTCGGCGTGCTGGGCTCGCTGGAGAGCGGCAAGGGCGAGGCCGAGGACGGCCATGGCGCCGAGGGCGCGCTCAGCCACGACCAGTTGCTCACCAACCCGGACGAAGCCTCCAAGTTCGTCGCCGCCACCAAGGTCGATGCGCTGGCGATCGCCATGGGCACCAGCCACGGCGCCTATAAGTTCTCGCGCAAGCCGGATGGCGACATCCTGGCCATGGGCGTGATCGAGGAAATCCACCGCCGCCTGCCAAGCATGCATCTGGTGATGCACGGCTCCTCGTCGGTGCCCGAGGACCTGCAGGGGATCATCAACGCCTACGGCGGAAAGATGCCGCAAACCTGGGGCGTCCCGATTTCGGAGATTCAGCGCGGCATCAAGAACGGCGTGCGCAAGATCAACATCGATACCGACAATCGCATGGCCATGACAGGGCAGATCCGCAAGGTGCTGCACACCGACCCGGCCGAGTTCGATCCGCGCAAATACCTGAAGCCCGCGCGCGACGCCATGACCAAGCTGTGCAAACAGCGCTTCGAGGAATTCTATACCGCCGGCAAAGCCAGCAAGATGGGCCGGGTGCTGAGCCTCGCCCAGATGGCCGAGCGCTATAAGGCGGGCCAGCTCGATCCCAAGATCGCTTAGCAGACCTTGAGGTTTGCGGGACTGAAACCGACGGAGATTCTGGCGTAGGGGCGCACCGCAGTGCGCCCCTACCTTATCGTCGCTTGCTTCCACTTGTTTCTGCGATGTCCCGGCGACCATCGAAGACCGCATGACTGTGGCGAAGATGTCGGCCCGACAGGGGCTGCGAGCAACGCCTTTGGCCACCGCGTCGAGCCAAGCTTCAGACCAGCTCAACTTGCATTTCCACAATGACTCCCTGCGCGTTCAGGCCGCGACTTAAGAGGATTTATCTATAACTAAAAGTGGCGTGACGTAAATATACAACCTCAGATTGTAGCGCTTAATACTTCATAAACTAATTCATCCCTCTATCACGTTGCTTCTACTTACTTTGGATAGATTTATACGAACGTGGCTATTCAGCGGCCCAACGAATCGCTACCACTCGCAACTTGAAAATCAGTCGGCGTCCAAATTCCTTTTGCTTTATGGGCCGACGATGCCGGCGAACTGTTTCTCGACGTGGATGCACCGCGCCGCCAAGTCTGCTGTTGGCGCTCTCGTAGCGCTCTGCATGCTGACTATTGTCGCTGCGCCTGCCGCTGCAGCCAGCATCGACATGCAGGTGGACAGCTGGGTCCAGTCCGTCCAGGGGCCCTGGGTCCCGACCATCAAGGACCCGGTGCCTGTGAACGGCAAGGTCCAGTGGGACATCCAGGTTGAGAACAGCAACACGCTCGAAGCGCCCGGCGCGACGCTGAGCGTGCCGCTCGGCAGCACCTTCACTTTTGTGTCCGCCACGAGCGATACCGGCAGCTGCAGCCACAATACCGGCACCAACACAGTGCTGTGCAGCTTCGGCACGTTGCCGGCCGCCGCTGTGGTTGGCAGCGACCTGGTCGGCAAGCCAGTCAAGATCGTCGTCGTCCTGACCCCGACGGTCGTCAACGCCTACGACACCGAGATCACGGTCGCCACCACCGGTACAGACGGAAATCCCGCCAACAACAAATCCAAACTCACGACCACGGTTGTCGAGTCAGCCGATCTCAGCATCGCGAGTTTCACGGCCGCACCCAGTCCCGTTTTCGGCGGCGACCAGGTGAGTTACTCCGTGGTCGTCCATAACGGCGGCCTTTACGTTGCCAGCGACGCCAAGCTGACGTTCACGCTGCCGGTAGGGCTCGACTATGTTTCGGCCACCGGCAGCAGCTGGTCTTGCGCGACAAGCGGCCAGACGGTGACCTGCACCTATCCATCGTCGATTGCCAATGGCGTTGACGCCCCGACCCTGACCTGGAAAGGCCGGGTCTCGTCCGGCATCGAGGGCACGCTCACCTCGCTCGCCAGCGTCAGTTCCACCACGCTCGACAGCGACGGCAACAACAATTCCGGTTCGGCCAACGTAACCGTGAAGGCCGGCGCCGACCTGAAGGTGACCAAGAGCATCAGCGCCAATCCGGTGATCGGATCCAGCGACGTCACCTTCACGGTGCAGGTCGACAATCTCGGCTCGTTCACCGCGACGGGTCTGGCGCTGACGGACGATGTGCCCGCGCCCTTCACCGCCGTTGCTGCATCCGGCGCCGGCTGGGACTGCTCGGCTAGCGCCGGCAATCACGTCGACTGCAAGATGGCCTCGCTGGTCCAGGGATCGGCCACGCCCATCCTGATCACCGCCAAAGCTCCGAACAACGCCTACATCAAAGGCCCGCCGGCCTATAGCGCCGACAGCAACACCGCGACCATCACCTCGACTTCGCACGATCCGATTGCGGGTAATAATTCCAGCACGGTCAATTTCACCGTGAAGCAGGACGGACCCGATTTGGCCATCGCGGTAGAACGCAGCCTGCTGCCGATCCCGATCAATAGCGGCATCTCGACCAAGATAACCGTCACCAACAACGGGCCGAGCCCGGCCGTCGATCCGATTCCGATCTATTATACGCTGGCTACGGACGAAATGTTCGTCTCCGCCAGCTCCGGTTGGGACTGCACGCATGACGCCGTCATGGTCGAGTGCCACCTGAACCCAATGTCTGCCTCGCTCGCGGTCGGCGCCAGCGTTTCGATGGATCTGGTCACCAAGAAGAGCTCCGCCGGCACCGTCGCGGGCAGCATCTGCACCGGCCAAAGCGCCAGCTACACGACAGATATCGAGCCCAGCAACGATTGCGCCAATCCCGGCGGCTACGGCATGACCGTGACTGCGGATCAGGCCGACCTGGTGCTCACCAAGGCCGTCGCCTCGCCTGTTCCCTCGGCGCACTTGACGGACACAGACAGTACGATCACCTATACGCTGACGGTCAAGAACCTCAGCTCCACGACGGACGCCACCAGCGTCGTGCTGACCGATCCGATCCCGATGTATTCGGACGCCTACGCCGAAACGACCCCCGCGCGCGCCGCCACTACCGTGGCGGGCACCTGGTCGGACGGCGCCGGCGGTACCGGCGGCTGCTCGGGCGGCGGCACGTTGACCTGTGCGATGGGCACCGTGAAGGCGGGCAAGACCACCACCGTGACCGTCACGGTCGCCCGTCCGATGAAGGACGGTGCCTGGATCAACAAGGCCTATGTCTACTCGCTAGTCGTCGGCGATCCCACGTGGTCGAACAACAACGCCGAAGCCAACATCACAGTCGACGCCGTCACCGATATCGAACTGACGCAGAAAATCGCCAACCCCAATCCGGTCAAGGCGGGCGTCGAGACGACTTACGTCATCTCGATCCGCAACAATGGTCCGTCGCCTGCCGAAAACGTCAAGGTCACCGACACCTTCACGGTGAATGGGGTTTCGGGCACGTTCACGTTCGTCTCGGCCTCCGCCAGCGACGGCGCGTCTTGCGGCGCCTACAACAGCGGGGCGAATTCTGTTCAGTGCACGTTCGGTACGGTGCCCGCGTTTGGCGTGCGCTCGATGACGGTCAAGATACGTCCCGACCATATCGCTGGCTACAATTATGGCCCAGGTCCAGGAACGCTCCGTAAGCTCAACAACGACGCGGTCGTGACCACCAGCACCAAGCAGAGCAACACCACCAACGACAGCAAATCCGCGACGCTCGACATCACCGGCGCGCTGGTCGATCTGCTGATCCAGGACGTCGATCTGCTCGATCCCGTCCCCTACGATTCCACCGCTGGCGTCGAAAACCGCATCATCTATCAGGTCGATATCAAGAACATCGGCCCGTCCTATTCCACTGGCGTAGCGTTCGTCAGCTCACTGACGCCTCCCGCTGGGCACTCGCTCACTTTCTTGTGTGCATTGACGTCGGCCACGCAGACCAAGACGGCGTCGAGCGACTGCACAGGCGCGGTCGGGCCGACCTGCACAGACGCGAGCTGCACGATTGGCGATCTCGCCGCCAACGAGACCAAAACCCGCTACATGGTCTACAAAATCAACGAGGAGCCTGCCGCCACCGGTTCGTCGTTCGTCCACAAAGTCGACGTCGCATCGAACGAACCCGAGACGCTTCTCACCAACAATCACGCCAGCCAGACCACCACGGCGCGCATTCTCGCCGATCGTGGCGGTGACGTCGAAGACCGCCACCCCCGCCACGGTCAGTGTCAATGAGCCGTTCAACTGGACCATTGTTGTCAAGAACAATGGGCCGGGCAAAGCGATCAACGCGACGTTCAAGGACACGCTGCCAGCCGGCATGGTGCTGACGGGCGCTCCCACCACGCCCTATGCGGGCGCAACCTGCTCGGATGAGACGTCAACGCCGATCCAATGCACCCTGGGCGACATGCCCAAGAGCGACACCGCCACCATTACGGTGCCGGTGAAGATCACGTCCTACAACGGCGCTACCGCGACCAATACGGCCAAGGTTCTTACGGACTCCATCGACATCAATTCAACCAACGATACCAAGTCGGGCGACGTCGCCGTGGTCGTGTCCTCGATCGCGGGCACGGTTTTCCACGACAGCGACAATGATGGTCTGCCCGCGTCGGAAACCGGGATCAACAGCGTCGAAGTTAAGCTCTCGGGCAAAGACTCCTGGGGCAAGAACGTCAACCTGACGCAGCTCACGACCGGTGGCGGCAAGTACAAGTTCATCAATCTCTCGCCCAGCAATGGCGACGGCTACACGGTTACGGAGACCGAGCCGGGTACGCCTTATCTGGACGGTAAAGACAGTCATGCGGGCGCCGTCGTGACCGGCAGCGCTCATGCCACTGCTGCGACGGACGCGCACGCGGCTATCGCGTTGGCAGCTGCTACCGATCTGACGCAGTACGATTTCGGTGAAGTGAAGCGGGCCAGCATTGGGGGCCTTGTCTGGCATGACAAGGACAACGACGGCGTGCTGGATGCCAGCGAGACGGACCGCATCGGCTCAGTGCGGGTTGATCTAACCGGTACGGATGATCTCGGTAACGTCGTGCTTCCAGGAGCGGTCACGACGGAGACGAGCAGCTCGGGCACCTATTCCTTCACCGGCCTTCGCCCCGGCACTTACAAGGTCACCGAGACCGAGCCCGGATCGCCCTGGCTTCCCGGTCTGGCCAAAGCGTGCACAATCGTTGGCGTCAACGGTGGCACACCCAACAACTCACCGCTCACGGATCCGAAGTTCGGCAGCATTATCGACGCTATCGGGCTGTCCAGCGGCACGTCGATGACGACTTGCAACTTCGGCGAACTGAAACCGTCCTCCATCGCCGGCACCGTCTACTACGACTTCGATAGCTCCCATACCAAGACCGGCAAGCCGATCATCGGGTCGGTCAAGGTGACGCTGACGGGTACCGATTATCGCGGCAATGCCGTGACGCCGGTCGACGCCACATCCGATACCACGACCGGCGCCTACAGCTTCACCAACCTCCTGCCCGGCACCTATGCACTCGCAGAAACGCAGCCGTCGCCCTATTTCGATGGCTCGGTTCAGCTGGGCACCTCGTCGGGAACGGCGCATCTGTTGGATGCCAACGGCGTCACCGCCATCGCGCTTGGTTCTGAGGTGGCCGCCACCGGCTACGACTTCGGCGAACTCTCGTCCGGCATCTCGGGCTACGTGTTCGACGACCTCGACAACGACGGTATCAAGGATGCTGGCGAAGCGGGCATCAAGGATGTCGATGTCGCGCTTTCCGGCTGCGAGTCGCGCACCATGAAGACGCTGGCCGATGGCAGCTACTTCTTCGGCGTGCTCCCCGCGTGCCCGGCTGGCTACACCGTCACCGAAACGCAGCCAACGTCCTATCTCGATGGCAAGGTTCACCCGGGTAGCCCCGGCGGCGGTATTGCCGGCACCAACCAGATCGCCACGATCGTCCTTGCCAACAGCACCTATTCTTCCTCGAACGATTTCGGCGAGCATCTGCAGTCCACACCAACCGACCTGGTCTGCTCGGTGGTCGCTCCCGGCAACCGGAGCCTGCGCGAGCCTTTCGACTTGGCGTATACGGTCAAGAACAACGGGACGGGCGCGGCTCCGGTCACGACCTTCAAGGACACGCTGCCTAGCGGCTTCGAGATTGCGTCGGTATCCTCGTCGCTCGCCGGCGCCTGCGCTCTGACCGGGACGACCGGATTCGATTGCGCCTTGGGCTACCTGCTCCCATCTGCGAGCGTGACCGTCACCGCCTCGATCAAGGCGACGGTATATCCCTCGGGTGGCAGTGTGGATAACACGGCCACGGCCGCCACCGCCGGCCACGAGGCGACGGCCGGCGACAATTCCTGCGTAACTTCGCTGGTAATCAAGAAATCGACCATCGCGGGATGGGTCTACGAAGACCTGAACGATAGCGGCGTCAAGGACGCCAACGAGACCGGCATCAAGGATGTCGAGATCAAGCTCAGCGGCGTGGATGCCTACGACAACACCGTCGACTTGACCGCGACCACGCTGGCCGATGGTTCGTACAAGTTCGATGACCTCTCGCCTGCCAATGCTGCCGGCTACAAGATCAAAGAAACCCAGCCGGCCAAGTATGTCGATGGCAAGGATAAGCTGGGCGATCAGCTCGGCACCCTCGGCAATGATGAGTTCACCGCGATCCCGCTCGGCTCGGGCGTCGACGGCAAGAGCTATGATTTAGGCGAGCACGCCGTCGGCCTCTCGGGCAGCGTCTTCAACGATCTCAACGACGACGGCATCCGCGACGCCGGCGAACTGGGCATACCAGGTGTCCTGATCAAACTCAGCGGTTGCAAGGCCGCAGAAGCCACTACCGACAGCGACGGCCGCTATCTGATCGGCGATCTGCCGGCCTGCGCTGGCTATACGCTGACCGAAACCCAGCCAAGCGGCTTCTCGGATGGCAAGGTTCATCATGGAACCACGGGTGGCGACGATACGGTTGCCAACATCATCTCCGGCATAAATTTCGCCGGCAACGAACACTCCTCGTCCAACGACTTCGGCGAGCATGGCCAGGTTGCCACTAATCTTGCCTGCGCCGTCTCCGATCCGGGCACCCGCAATCTGCGCGAGCCGTTCGATCTTATCTTTACGCTGACCAATAGCGGACCGGCTGCCGCTCCAGCCACCACGCTGAAAGATACGCTGCCAGCAGGTTTCGAGCTTACTGCCGCACCCACGACCGACAAGGGCGCCTGCTCGCTCGGCACGGGATCGACCAGCTTTGCCTGCGATATCGGCTTTGTACTGAGCCCGGCCACCATCAAAGTCACGGCCAACATCAAGGCCATCGGCAATCCGGCAGGTGGCACGGCAAGCAATACGGCGACAGCGGCCACGGAAGGCAACGACTCCGATGCCACCAATGATGCCTGCCAGTCGATCCTGACGATCCAGAAGTCCTCGCTCGCCGGTATCGTGTTCGACGACCTCAACAACAACGGCACGCAGGATGAGGGCGAACCCGGCATCAAGGACGCCGAGGTCAAGCTCGCGGGCACCGACGCCTACCTCAATCCTGTTGCCCTGACGACCCTGACGTTGGCTGACGGCAGCTACAAGTTCGACAACCTCTCGCCCGCCGACGCCACCGGCTACACCGTCACCGAGACCCAGCCCTCAAGCCATGGCGACGGCCAGGACAAGCTCGGCAGCAGCGGCGGCACGCTCGCCAACGACAGCGTCAGCGCCATCAAGCTGGCAGGCGGTGTCGATGCGACCGGCTACAATTTCGGCGAGCATGAGGCCGGCCTCTCCGGCCATGTGTTCGACGATCCGAATAATGACGGTATCTTCGATACGGGCGAGCAGCCGATACCGGATGTGGCGGTCACACTGACGGGTTGCGGCGAAAACCGCACCACCAAGACGCTTGCCGACGGCAGCTATCTGTTCTCCAAGTTGCCCGCCTGCAGCTACACCGTCACCGAAACGCAGCCCAGCGGCTTCTCCGATGGCAAGGTGCATCCCGGCCCGGCGGGCGGCACGGCTGGCGTCAACACCATCACCGGCATCGTCGTCGGAGCATCCGACTACGCCCTATCGAACGACTTCGGAGAACTCCGCCAAGTCGATACCAACATCGCCTGCGCGGTTGCCGATCCCGGCACGCACACGATGTTCCAACCGTTCAACCTTCAGTACACGCTGACCAACGCCGGCCCCGGCTCGGCGCCCGCAACCAAGCTGCGTCAAACGCTGCCGGCCGGCTTCGAGGTGGCGGGTGCGCTGCCTGCGTCGTGCACGGCCACCGGCAAGACCGCGTTCACCTGCATACCCGGCTACTTGCTCAACGGCGCCGAAGCCCTTGTGACGGTTCCGGTGCGCGCCGTCGCCTATCCCGCCAATGGTCTGGCCGCGAACTCGGCCACGGTGACCACCGAAGGTAACGACACCGATACGGCCAACAATACGTGCACGGCTGATCTCAAGGTCACGCAGTCCACGCTGGCCGGCAAGGTGTTCGAGGACCCCGACAACAACGGCCTGAAGGACTTGCCCAACAACAAGCCGATCGAGAATGTCACCATCAAGCTGACGGGCAAGGACACCTACGGCAACGACCTCGCGCTCGAGACCAAGACGCTTGCCGACGGCACCTATCTGTTTGGTGGCCTCGCCCCCAGCGATGCGACGGGTTACACCGTGATGGAAGTCCAGCCCGCCGGCGTCGCCGACGGCAAGGATACGCAATGGCAGCATCCTGCGGCACGCTCGCCAACGACAGCGTCAGCGCAATCGTGCTGCCCGCCAGCACCGACGCCACCGGCTACGACTTCGCCGAAATCGGCCAGGGGCTCGCCGGCAAGGTCTATGTCGACAGCAACAACGACGGCATCCCTCAGACGACGGAGCAAGGTATCGGCGGCGTCACGTTGACCATCACGGGCACGGACGCCGATGGCAAGCCGGTCGACGTCACGACCCCGACGCTTGCCGACGGCACCTACTTCTTCCCGGGCCTGCCGCCCGCCAACTCCACCGGCTACAAGCTGACCGAAGTTCAGCCCGCTATCTGGGCCGATGGCAAGGTCACGCCTGGCATTGCTGGCGGCGTCAAGTCAGTCAACATGATCTCGACGATCGTGCTGCCCCCCGGCCAGGTCAGCACCGGCTACAACTTCGGCGAGCGCGGCGCCCAACTGTGCGGCTTTGTCTACAACGATCTCGACAATGACGGTATCAAGGACGCCAACGAGGTGGGCCTGCCGAGTATCGCCCTGTCGCTGAGCGGCAACGACGCCAATGGTCTGCCAGTCGAGCGCACAGCCGTCAGCAATCCGCTGTCGGCGACGGCCAACTCGCCCGGCCGCTATTGCCTCGTCGATCTGCCGCTGCCTGATGGTTCGGGCTATACGATCACCGAGACGCAGCCCGATGCCCTGACAGATGGCAAGGTCACGGCCGGCGATTTCGGCGGCACCGCCGGCGTCAACGTGATCGCAGGCATTCCGATCGCAACCGTCGGCGCCTTTGGCGACAACAACAACTTCGGCGAGATCGATCCCAACTCAGCCGTGCTCGCAAAGCTCTCTGGCTTCGTGTTCCTGGACGAGAACGCCGACAAGCAACGCAACGACGGCAACGGCCGCGCGGGTTGGATCGTCGAACTGGTACGCGGCCCGCTCGATGGAAAGAACGTTGTCATCGCATCGGTGGTAACTGGCGCCGACGGCAAGTACACCTTCGAGGGCCTGCCCCCCGGCGACGACTACTCGGTGCTGTTCCGCACGCCCGTCGGCAACTACGTGTACGGCTATCTGACAGATCTGTCGTTGACAGCCGGCGCCATGAACGAGTTGAAAGAGCAGAACCTGCCGCTCGATCCCGCCGGCGTGATCTTCGACGTCAGTACACGTCAGCCCCTGGCCGGCGCCGTCGTTACCTTCTCGGGTCCGCCGGGCTTCGATCCCGCAACCGACCTTGTCGGCGGTCTGGCGAACATATCGCAGACAACCGATGCGACCGGCGAGTACAAGTTCCTGCTTTGGCCGAGCGCTCCGGACGGCGTCTATCACCTTACGGTGCAGGTGCCGGGCGGCTACATCCAGCGTGTCTCGACGGGACTTGCGCCGTGCAACGTCACGCTGATTGTCGGGCCGACTCCCAAACCGGCGCTGGTGCAGAGCAGTTCGGCTCCGCCCGCTCTCGGTGCGCCGATCCACGATCCCAACAACTGCGCTACTCGCACGTCCGATCCGAACTTCGGCGGGCCGGGAACCCAGTACTATCTCGACTTCTATCTCGATCATACGTCGGCGGACGTTCTGAACAACAACATCGCCGTCGATAAGCAGCCGACCGCCAGCTCCGTGGTCGTCACCAAGACCACGCCCAAGACCGACGTCGTGATTGGTGATCTTGTTCCGTACACCATCACAGTGAAGAACAACGAGACCTTCACGCAGACCGACCTGAGCTTTGTCGATCAGCTGCCGCCCGGCTTCAAGTACAAGAAGGGTTCGGCCCGTATCGATGGCGTGGCCGCCGAGCCGGTGGCTGCGGGACGACAACTCTCCTGGTCCGGTCGCTCGCTGAGCAGCAACCAGACCGCGACTTTGAAGCTTCTGCTGGTTGTTGGCACCGGCGCCGGCGAGGCTGAGTTCGTCAATCAGGCCTGGGTCGCCAACACCTTCGTCGACCGTGTGGTCTCGAACGTCGCCACGGCCACAGTCCGCGTCACCGCCGATCCAACCTTCGATTGCACTGACCTCATCGGCAAGGTGTTCGAGGACAGCAATCGCAATGGCTACCAGGACAAGGGCGAACACGGCATCGCCGATGTCCGGCTGGCGACGGTGAACGGTCTGTTGATCACCACCGACAGCCAGGGTCGCTACCACGTTCCGTGTGCCGATGTTCCAGACGGCGATCGCGGCAGCAACTTCATTCTTAAGGTCGATGTGCGCACACTGCCGACCGGATACCGTATGACTACGGAAAATCCAGGCCTGGTGCGCCTGACGCGTGGCAAGATGGCCAAGCTGAACTTCGGTGCCAGCATCGCCAAGGTGGTCCGTGTCGACGTTCTGGACCGGGCCTTCCAGCCTGGCGGCACCGAGCTGGCAACACAGTGGATGGCCGGTATCGACCAGATGTTGCCGTCATTGTCCGAGGACGGAGCGGTGCTGCGTCTTGCCTATGGTGTCGGCCCGACCGACGACAACGGCCTGGCGCAGTCGCGGTTGCGAGCGCTGTCCGATTTGGTGCGTAGCCGCATGAGTGAGGCGGGTGGCCGTCGCGATCTGACCATCGAGACCGAGATCTATCACGTGTCAGGCTTCAAGTGATCGCGTTCCGCTCGCCCCCGCGAGACGGGCGAAGCCAGTAAACAACAGCGTATGCAGAGCTAACGGTGCGGGGCGCAGGCAGATGGTCTGCGCCAGTGGATGCGTGTTGCCTTGGGCGAGCGGCGCTGCCGCGACCGGTACGACATTTGGGGGACTGATTGTGACGAGCGGGACAAAGACTCTGCTGGTGCGCCTGGCGGCCCTCGGGATGGCAGTGACCGTGCTCGCCGTGACGCCGGCGTTCGCCGACGCCCTGTTGACCACCAGCCGGCATGCCGCGCCCGTCAACACCGAGGCCAACGATGTCGCCGACAGCGATAGTCCCGGTTGCGCGCCGCATGCTACGACCCATCTCCCGTTCTCGGTCAGCGTCGATGGCCAGCCGGCGGGCCAGGGCGGTCTCGGCGCCAACGCCGACAGTCAGCGTTGCGCCGACCTCAGCCTCGATCGCGCCGACGTGCAGATCCGCTACGATGGCATGAACACCGAACCGCGCCTGGATGTGGTGGCCGCCCCCGACGCCGCCTTGCGCGGCGGGCATGTGGTGTTCTCGACTTATACCAATTACTCCGCCCACATCGCGCGTGGCGAAGTTCTCGTCTTTGATCAGAATGACAGTGTGCGCCAGACGCCGATAGCGACCTTACCGGTCGCCGAAGGCAGCGCGCGCTGGGAGGTCTCGGCGACGCGCGACAGCTCCGTGCAATACGTGCTGCGCGTCTACGACGCCAACGGCCTGTTCGACGAAACCAAGCCCAAAGTGTTGCAGCTGGCCGACATCCGCGGCGGCAAGGCACAGAAGGGCGAACTCGCCTCGGCCTATGGCGCCAACAGCCTTGAGATCCACAATATCTCCGTGTCGGGCGGATCGGTTCTGGTGTCGGGCCGTCGCATCGCTCCAGGCAGCACCGTGCGCGTGATGGGGCAGCCTGTTCCTGTCGACAGCAAGGGCGACTTCGCCTATCGCCAGATCCTGAACGCCGGGCCGCAACAGGTCCGTGTCGAGATCAAGGACGCGTCTGGCCGCGTCTCTCAGTTTACTCGCAGCGCCAATATTCCGACCAATGATTGGTTCTACGTTGCGTTGGCCGATCTCACCGCAGGGCAGGGCAGCGGCGCGGGCAATCGCGCGCTGGTCGATCCCGCCAAGTCCGGCGAATTCGACGGCAAGACCTTCGTCAACGGCCGGCTCGCCTTCTATCTCAAGGGCAAGGTGCGCGGCGACATGCTGCTGACGGCCTCGGCCGATACGCGCGAACAGCCGATCGGCAACTTGTTCTCGAACCTGGACAGCAAGGACCCGCACTACCTGCTGCGCAACCTCGACCCCAACAAGTACTACCCGGTCTACGGCGACGATAGCACGATTACGGACGATGCACCGACGCGCGGCAAGTTCTATGTGCGCCTGGAGCGCGGCAACTCCCACATCATGTGGGGCAACTTCAAGACCTCGATCAACGGCACCGAGTTCGTTCGCTATGACCGCGGGCTCTACGGCGCGCGTGCTCATCTGGAGAGCGACGGCGCAACCTCTTTTGGCGAACGCCGCGCCCAGGCCGAGGTGTTCGCCGCCCAGCCGGGCACGCTCGGCGCGCGCGACGTGTTCCGCGGCACCGGCGGCTCGCTCTACTATCTGCAGCGCCAAAACATCACGAGCGGTTCGGAGCGCGTGGCGGTCGAAGTGCGCGACAAGGACACGGGGCTGGTGCTGCAATCCAAGGTGCTTGCTCCGGGCAAGGACTATGAGATGAACGCGCTGCAAGGCCGCGTATTGCTGCTCAATCCGCTGGCTTCGGTCGCGGACGACGGCTTCCTGGTGCAGTCTGGCTCGCTCGGCGGCAATGCGCAGTATCTGGTGGTCACATACGAATACACGCCCGGCCTGGACAAGAGCGAGGACAAGGTTGCCGGCGGGCGCGGCAGCGTCTGGCTGAATGATCATGTGCAGGTCGGCCTGACTGGTTATGACCAGACGCAGCCGGGCCAAGCCCAGAAGCTGCTCGGCGCCGACCTGACGCTGCGCTACAAGCCGGGCACCTATGTGAAGATCGAAGGGGCGCGTTCGGATGGTCCGGGTTCGGGCGAAGCGATCTCGATCGATGGCGGCTTTAGTTTCAATACGCGCGCTGCGAGTGGCGATCCGGCTTGGGCGCGGCGCATTGAGGCGGCGGCCGATCTCACGGAACTGGGTGCGGATCGCGACGGCCGACTCGCAGCCTATTGGCAGCGCAAGGACGCCGGCTTCAGCGGCCCAGGCAATCTGACGCTCGATCGCAGCGGTATCGAGATGGGCGCGCAGGCCGATGTGAGCGTCGGCGGTCCCTGGGCCATCAAGGCCAAGCTGACGCGCCACGAGGACGAGTTCGCCACCAAGACCGGCGGCGAAAGCGATGTAACGTATAAGGTCGATCAGAACTGGTCGGTCGGGGTGGGTGTGCATGCCGACACCAATGCGCCGGTCGCGACGACCGCCAGCCCCACCCTCAATCAGGACGGTAGCCGCACCGATCTGGCCGCCCGTCTCACCTATGACTCCGGCCGCGACTGGTCGACCTGGCTGTTCGGGCAGGGCACGGTTGCCCGCACCGGCACGCGCGACAGCAACAACCGCGTTGGCGTCGGCGCCAAGGCCCGCATCACGGAAAAGCTCACGGCCAATGGCGAAGTGTCAGGTGGCGACGGCGGTTTGGGCGGTAAGGTGGGTACGGAGTATGCCATCGATGAGGGCAGCACGGCCTATCTCAGCTACGTGCTCGATCCCGACCGCACCGACATCCTCAGCCGCGGCGGCGAGGGCACGCTGGTCTCGGGCGCCCGCAAGCGCTTCACCGACAGCGCCAGCGTCTACGGCGAAGAGCGCTACCGCCACGGCGGCGGCTATGCCGGCCTGACGCATGCCTTTGGACTGGACTTCATTCCAATCACGGATTGGAAAGCGGGGCTCAACTTTGAAACCGGCACACTGACCGATCCCACCGCCGGCGACACCAAGCGCACGGCTGTCAGCGGCACCATCGGCTTCTCGCGCGAAAAGCTGAACTTTGCCAGCAAGTTGGAATACCGCAATGATGAGCTGACCTCGACCACCGCCAGCAGCGAGCGCAACACCTATCTGACGGCCAATTCCCTGAGCGCCAAAGTATCGGATGACTGGCGTTTCATTGGCCGCTTCAACGGCTCGTGGTCTGACTCAAGTCTCGGTGATTTTTATGACGGCAACTATGTCGAAGCGGTCACCGGCTTTGCCTATCGCCCGGCTCTGGACGATCGGCTGAATGCTCTGTTCAAGTTCACCTTCTTCTACGATCTGCCGAGTTCAGGACAAATCGCGGGATCAGGCGTCATGGCCGACTATGCCCAGCAGAGTCAGGTGCTTTCGGCCGACGCCGACTACGACCTGACGCAGTGGCTGACGCTTGGCGGCAAATACGCCTTCCGCTTCGGGCAGTTGCGCGACAGCCGCGATGCCTCGGCACCCTGGTTCGACAGCAAGGCGCAGCTGGTGATCGGCCGGGCGAACTTCCATCTCAACAAGAGCTGGGACGTGATCGGCGAAGCCCGCATGCTCGACAGCGAGACGGCCGATGATAAGAAGGTGGGCGGTCTGATTGCGGTTTACCGCCACATCAACGATAACATCATGATCGGTGGCGGTTACAATTTCACCGACTTCTCGGACAGTTTGACCGACCTCAGCTACAACAATCGGGGTGTATTCGCCAATGTTGTGGGCAAGTTCTAGAGCCTGGCTGCGGGCTCAATAGTAGCCCGCCCCGTGCATGAGCTTGTCGACTGCGGACTGCGCCTCAATCAGCGCGTCCCGGTCGCTGACCTCGCGCCGCAAAGCGCGGTGGATGGCGTCGCCAAGGATCATCTCGATACTGAGATATTCCGGCACCGGCGGCCGCGGCCAGGATTTCAGCAGGTTGAGCTTGGCCAGCTGATCCACCACGCTCACGATCGGCGAGGTGGCGGCCGCCTCCGGGTCGGCGCTGACGCTGAAGCGAGGGGCGACCGGAAAACCATTGCGGACATTGGCTTTCATCGCTTCGGGCGACGTCATCCAGGCGATCGCCTCGAAGGCGAGTTCGACGCGCGCTTCGGGAAGATTGTTTGGTATGCCGAGCAGGAAGCCGCCAATCGGATTGTTGGACGCGCCGCCCGGCCCCTTGGGCTGCTGCAGGTAGGCGACCTTGTGCTTCACCGCCGACGTGATGTCGGTCTCGAAGCGGGACGCCCGCACCGTCCAGCAATAGGCCATCGCCGCCTGGCCCTTGAGGAACGACGTGGTACGGCGGTCCCAGTCCATCTCCAGGATGTCGGGAGGCGAAAACTCGATCAGCCGGTGCAGGTAGTCCAGCACATGCACGCCGGCGTCAGATAAGATCTGTGGACGGAGTTGCTCCCCGACGGCGCGGTCGACAGTAAAGAACAGCCGCGACTTCGGGATCTTCAGGATGGACTCGCCGCAGCACGCCATCAGGAACATGAAGGTGGAGGCGATCGGCATGCCGCGCCCGCCATTCCAGGCGATGCCATAAAGCTGCTTGGCCGGCTTGTGGAAGTGCCTGGCTGCGGCGACGGTCTCATCGAACGTGGACGGATAATCGATGCGGTCGCGCTCGAACAGATCGGTGCGGGCGGCCAGCAATTCGATGGTGCAGTAGATCGGCACGCCGATTTGCCGGCCCTGCCACGACCCCATCGACCAAACCGAGGGATGGAAGTCGTGCGGCGAGATCGAGGAGGCTTCGATGTGGGAGTTGAGCGGACGGAAGACATCCTTCTGGGCCACCTCGCCCAGCCATGGGGCATTGAAGGCGACGATGTCGTAGGCCGATGTCGGCCGCGCGGCATTCTCGATCAGGCGGGTATGCAGGTCCGGCAGCTTCAGTAGCTCGAAGTTCTTGCGCGACGACATGTTGTTGCGGAAGTCCGACCACATGTTGGTCATCGAGGCGAAATAGTTGTCGTCGTTGAGCAGGAACTTCAGCTCGCGCTTGCCGCGGAACAGGCTCTCGATCAGGCGCGGCGGCGGGATGATCTGGGCAGCGAAATAGGAGCCGCCGAAATAGTAACTGTCCTCGTCCTCCGCTTTGGGGCGCAAGCCGAAGGTCTCGGCAAGGAGCGATTTGACGTGCTTGGCGTATTGCGTGAAGGCTGCTGAGAGTTCGGGACTGGGGACCAGTGCAAAACTACGTCCGGTCTCGCTTGAGGCCTTCTTCACGATGTGGCCAGCCTCGATCAGGTCGTGGATGCGCCGGTTGGCGGTGGCGAACGGAATGTTGGCGATCGAGGCCAACGACGAGATGGTCACCACCGATCCCGTCAGGTTCTGCTTGATCAGATAGAGCAGGATGTTCCAGGAGGCGTCCTCCTCGGCAATCGGCACCAGTTCGCGGTAGGGTCCGCGCACGCGCTCCAGGAACGTGATGATACGCAGCAGCTCGTATTCTGTCATACGTGCACGTCTTACCCCGCGAGCCCGGCGTTACGGCGTGCAATGACGGAGAGAGCCGACCAGTCCTTCTCGCCATGACCGGCCGCCAGCCCCTCAAGCAGATGATCGCGCACCAGGCTCGCCATGGGCAGCGGCGTCTGCGAGGCGTGCCCGGCTTCCAGCGCAAGGCTGACATCCTTTAGCCCAAGCGGCATCTTGAAGCCGGCGGGCTCGAAGCGGCGGGTATTTATGAGTTCTGCGTAGACCTTGAAGGCCGGAGCCGCGAACAGCGTTGAGGTCATGATCTCGGCAAAGACCTTGGGATCGACGCCGCCCTTCTCGGCCAGCGCAAAGGCTTCCGACAGCATCTCGATCGAGGCGGCCAACATGAAATTGCCGGTGATCTTGACCAGATTGGCGTGCGCGGGATCGGTGCCGGCGCGCCAGGTCTTCTGCCCCATGGCGTCGAACAGCGGCTGCACGCGGGCGATCGCTTCGTCCGAGCCTCCGGCGACGATGTTGAGCTTGGCAGCGGCGGCAACCTCGGCGCGACCGAACACGGGAGCGGCGACATAGTGGAGGCCGCGGGCCTTAAGGCGCTCACTGAGCGATTTGGCAAGCGCCACCGATACCGTCGCCATATTGACATGGACGAACCCTTTGGGGGCAGCTGCCAACAGATCGTCCGTAACAACCTCGTTGGTCGAGGCGTCGTTGGCCAGCATGCAGATCGCCGCCTCGCCCTTGAAGGCGTCGCCCGGCCGGGCAGCGACCGTTGCGCCCAGTGCGGCAAGTTCGGCCACAGGGCCAGGCGAGCGGTTCCACACCGTAACCGAGTGCCCAGCCTTGACGAGATTGGCTGCCATGGCCTTGCCCATGGTGCCGAGGCCTAGAAATCCAACGTTCATTGGCATAACTCCTTCAGTGTCACGCGCCGCTCTTGGCCGCATCCTTCTGCGCCTGCTCGAAAGCAAGTCGGCCGCGTTCGCGCGCCTTGTAGGTGCGCGCGCTCATGCGGTCGAGCATTTCTATGATGTCTTTCAGCTCGGCGCGGG
Organism: uncultured Alphaproteobacteria bacterium; assembly: GCA_963732765.1. Classification (GTDB taxonomy): domain Bacteria; phylum Pseudomonadota; class Alphaproteobacteria; order Rhizobiales; family Hyphomicrobiaceae; genus JANYHF01. The sequence goes on from CAVTAS010000003.1 coordinate 794,739, forward strand.
TCGTGCCCTGGGCGATGAAGACGATACGGCTGCGCTCGTCGGCGTCCGGCCAGCGGTCGAGCCAGGTCATGGTGTGCAAAATGTGCTGGGCGCCCTGGATCACGGCTGGCTTGCCCGGTTCCCCGGCGATATTGACGAGCCCCTTCACACGCAGCAGACCGGGACCGAGATTCTGATTGATGCCGGCGAGCAGGAACTGCAGCTCTTCGCGCGCCATCGGCTCGGTGCGGGTCAGCACGAAGCTCTCGATGCCGCGGTCGCGCAAGTGATCGGCGTGATCGTGATGATGATCATCGTGATCGTGCCCGTCGTGGCTATGTTCATGATCGTGGGAATGGTGCTGTTCGTGCGCTGCGAGCGCCAGCCATGGCAGGGGATCGGCGTTGGGGTCGGCGGCGTCGAAGCCGGGCGATTTCAGGAGGTCGATGCGCGGGGCAGCGTTTGGATCGTTGAGTTCGACTTTCGCGGCCGGAGCCAGTCGGGCGATGGTTGCGCGCAAAGCTTTTTCGACCGCTTGCGGATCGTCCTTTATCAGATCGATCTTGCTGATCAGGATGCGATCGGCGTAGGCGACTTGCCGGAGCGCCTCGTCGTGCTCCTTCAGTGTGCCCTCGAAATTCACGGCGTCCACGAGCGTCAGCACACTGGCGACGCGGTATAGCCCGTCGAGGTTCGGCTCGGAGAGAAACGCTTGCAGCACCGGCCCCGGTTCGGCCAGACCCGAGGTTTCGATCACGACGTTGTCGAACGCCGGAATGCGGCCGGACATGCGGCCCTGGTTGAGATCGACCAGCGTCGCCACAAGATCGCCACGCACGGTGCAGCACAGGCAGCCGTTCTCCAGCACCACGACGGCATCGTTGCTGGAGGCGAACAGTGAATGGTCGAGCCCGACCTCGCCGAATTCGTTCACCACCACGACGGTCTTGGCGAGTTCCGGCGCACGCAGGGCCGCATTGATCAGCGTGGTCTTGCCGCTGCCAAGAAAGCCCGTGACGAGCGTTACGGGGATGCGGAAGGGGGCTGTCTTTGCGGGGTCCATGCCATGCGGCTCCGACGTTCGTCTTCCCGGCGAAGGCCGGGACCTGTCCAAGCCAGAGATAGCACTCGCCGGGTCCGATGCAAAAGGTCGTCTTTCCCTCTCCCCCGCCCCTTCGCGGGGGAGAGGGTGCCGCCCGAGCGCCCGAGCGCGAGGAAAAAAGCGGCGGGTGAGGGGCAGGGGCCTGCTCATGCACTCGCGCGGCCGGTACGGAGCAAGCGGCTGCCCCTCATCCGGCCCTCGCTCCCTCGCGCTTGGCGCTCGGGGGGCCACCTTCTCCCCCGCAAAGAGGCGGGGGAGAAGGAGGTGGAGTGCGCCCTAGAACACCTCGCAGCCCGGCAATCCACAGCTGATCAACCGGTCCGACGGGAAATTGGTGATGATCTCGCAGCCGTCCTTGGTGACCACGACCTCTTCCTCGATGCGGGCCGCGCCCGAGCCGTCTTCGGCGCCTTTCCAGGTTTCCAGCGCAAACACCATGCCCTCTTTCAAGGGCTCGTTCTGGCCGCGGAAGCGCTTGGAGAAAATAGGACGCTCCCAGAGCGATAGGCCGACGCCGTGGCCGTACTGCAAGAGGAACGCCTCTTCCTCGTCGCGATAGCCGAACTCGTGCGCGTCCGGCCAGACGGCGGCGACCTCGTCGGGGGTCACGCCGGGCTTGATCATGTCGATCGAGGCGCTGATCCATTTGGACGCCGTCTCGTAGGCGTCGATTTGGTGCTTGTTCGGCTCGCCGCACATGAAGGTGCGGTAGTAGCAGGTGCGGTAGCCGTTGTAGGAATGCATGATGTCGAGGAAGATCATGTCGCCGGGCTGGATCATCCGGTCACTGAAGGTGTGCGAATGCGGGCGGCCGCGCTTGCCCGAGACGGAGTTCACGCATTCGACGCGCTCCGATCCCATGCGGAACAGGCGGTCGTTGGCGATGGCGACCAGCTCGTTTTCCTTCGTACCCGGACGAATGTTCTTGGCGATGTCGACATAGGTCGCATCGACCATGGCGGCGGCCATGCGCAGCAGTTCGATCTCGTCGTGGGTCTTGATCTCGCGCGCGTCGAGCAGCGCCTGCTGGCCGTCCACCACCTCGATGCCCTCGGCCTCCAGGGCCCGCAGCATCCCCAGCTCCATGATGTCGATGCCGAGCGGCTCCTTGTCGATGCCGTATTTCACCAGCGCCTTCTTGATCTGGCGGGCGAAGTCGCGCTGCACGTTCAAGCCCGGCGGGATCGCGCCCTGCATGGTGGTGATGGGGGCGGCGACATTGTCGGCGATCCAGGGCGAGGAGATGCGCTTTGCGGGCGGGGCCGGATCCCACAGGAAGGGCGAACCCTCAGCCGGGCACAGCGCGTAGCGGAAGAATTTGTCGCGCGCCCATTCGCCGATGTGGGTGGCCGTCACATAGCGGATGTTGTCGAAGTTGAAGCACAAGACGCCGCCGAGGCCGGCGAATTTGATGGCCTTTTGCGCGCGCGCGAGGCGGTCCTTGGAGAGGCGCGAATAGTCGACGCCCTGCTCCCAATCCTTGGCCATGGCGCCCCACGAGGCGGTTGAATGCGGGCTGTTGTACTTCATTGTTTCCTCCAGGTCGTTCGTACGGGTGGCGTGCGCGACAAGTCTCGCTTCTACGCCTCTGGCACCGTGGCAGGCGCTCGCAAATTGGCTTGGCCACAAGTCTCGATGCGTAGGGGCGACACGTGTGTCGCCAATCTCGCAACACGACAGGCCATCACGATGTTCTCCCCGATGACAGCTCTTGGGCCCAATCGCGGGTCTCGATAATGGACTTCAGTTTCGACAAATAGGCGGCGGAATAGGCGCCGTCGAAGGCGCGGTGATCAAAGCTCTGGCCGACCATGCCGATGAGACGCGAGGCGACGAAATCGCCTTCTGCGGTTTCGACGATGGCGGGGCGCTTGCGTATGGCGTCTACGGACAGAATGGCAACTTGCGGGGCATTGATAATGGGAGCGGTAAAGAGCGTTCCGAACGCACCGTTGTTGCTGATGGAGTAAGTGCCGCCCGAGAGATCGTCGGCACCGAGCTTACCGGAGCGCGCTTTCTCGACCATGCGTGCGATGGCCTTGGCGAGCCCGAGCGTGGTGAGATCGCCGGCGTTCTTGATGACCGGCACGACCAGCCCGTTGTGATTGAGATCCACTGCGATGCCGAGATTGACGTCGCGCGACAGGCTCAGCGCTTTGCCGTCGAAGCGCGCGTTTACCTGCGGGAAGGCGTCGAGCGCCAGGCACACGGCGCGGGCGATGAAGGGCAGGTAAGTGATCGAAATGCCCTGCTCGGCCTTGAAGCGGGCCTTGATGTCCGCGCGCGCGGCCTCGACGGCGGTAAAGTCCGCTTCGATGGCCTGGAACACATGCGGGATGGTGCGCCAGTTCTCGGCGAGGCGATCGCCCGTCCGTTGGCGGATAGTATTTAGCGTGACGATCTCGCCACCGACGAGCGCGATCGATGGGGTTGATGGCGCGGGTCCGCGCAGCGTGAGCGCCGACGATTTGGCCGTTTGGAGATGGGACGCGAGCACGCGTTGATCGACGCGGCGGACGTTCTCTTTGAGCGCGGCTTGTGCGACGGTTTCTATATCGAGGCCATTCTGTGCAATCAGCCGGCGTGCGAGCGGGCTGACGCGCACATCGCCCGCAGCCTTGGCCTTGCCGAATTGCCCCGTTGCTGTGCGCACTTCTTCGAAGGCGGAAAGTGCGGGCGCAACAGGCTTTGCAGGCTTCGGCGCTGTGGCCGGTTTAGGAACTTCGGCCCCGCCATCCAAGACTGCGACCACGGTTCCGACCTTGGCCGTCACATCCTTGCCGATGCGGATATCCGTCAGCACGCCGCCTTCTGTCGCCTCGACCTCTACCGTTACCTTGTCGGTCTCGACCTCGAACAGCCGGTCGCCCACGGCCACCGTGTCGCCGACGGACTTGAACCAGGCGATGATCTTGCCCTCGGCGACCGTTTCGCCGAGCTGGGGCATGATGATGGTCGCGCTCATGCACGCGATCCGTTCATGACCTTGGCCACGCGGTCCACGATACGCGCCACCGACGGAATGGCCATGTCCTCGAGGTTGTCGGCCGCCGGCAGCGGGATGTGCGGTGTGGTGATGCGCACGATCGGGCCGTCCAGGTCCCAGAACACCTCGTCGGCGACGATCGAGACAACTTCCGCCCCCCAACCACACAGCCGTGGATTCTCTTCGACCGTGAACAGACGACCGGTTTTGACGACCGAACCGAGGATGCATTGCGTATCCAGCGGCACCAGCGAGCGGACGTCGACAACCTCGGCGTCGATGCCGTGATCGCGGGCGAGGATCTCAGCGGCTGCCAGCGCGCGCGGCACCATCAGGGCGAGCGCGACGATGGTGCAATCGCGGCCGGGACGCAGGATCTTGGCCTTGCCGAGCACGTCCAGGATTTCGCCGTCGGGCACTTCGCCCTTGGTGGCGTAGAGCGCCTTGTGTTCAAAAAACATCACGGGATCGGGGCTGCGCACGGACGCCGCCATCAGCCCTATGATATCGACGGGCGACGAGGGGGCGACAACCTTCAGCCCAGGGATCATCATGCACCAGTTCTCGACCGACTGCGAGTGTTGCGCGCCAAAGCGGACGCCCGCGCCATTGCCGAACCGGATCACCAGCGGGCAGCCAAACTGACCGTTGGTCATGTAGCGCTGCTTGGGGATTTCGTTGGCGATGAAGTCGAAGCAGACGGCGGCGAAGTCGGCGAACATCAGTTCCGCAATGGGTTTCAGGCCGGTCATGGCCGCGCCCATGGCGGCGCCGAGAATGGCCTGCTCGGAGATCGGCGTGTCGCGCACGCGTGAGGGCCCGAACTCCTCGTAGAGCCCGACCGTGGCCTTGAACACGCCGCCGGCCTTGCCGATATCCTCGCCGATCAGCACCACGTCCTTGTCGCGGCGCATCTCCTGGGAAATGCCGCGGATCACCGCATCGCGATAGCTTAGTTCCGCCATGCCCAGCCTCCATCGGCGTAGACATCGGCCGTGAGCAGACTTTCAGACGCCGGCGGTGCGGCCTTGCAGAGCGCCGTCGCCTCGTCCACCTTGCGCTTGCTGTCCGCCTCGATCGCCGCGACTGCGTCCGGCGAAACGCCAAACTCCGCCATGCGGGCGCGATAGATTTTCAAGGGATCGCGCTCCAGCCATTTTTCCAACTCGCCCGGCGGGCGGTACTTGCCGGGATCGGCGCGGGAATGGCCGGAATGGCGGTAGGTCAGGCATTCGATCAGCGACGGGCCTTCGCCGGCTCGCGCCTTGGCGTAAGCCGTCCGCGCCGTGCGCAGCACCTCGTCGGCATCGTTGCCGTCGATCAAGATACGCGGCAATCCGTAGGCGGACGCTCTGTCGGCGGCTGGATTCGGCACGGCCGTCACCTCGGAAATAGGCGTGTACTCCATATAGAGATTGTTCTCGCATACGAAGACAACCGGCAGCTTCCAGATCACGGCGAAGTTCAAGGCCTCGTGGAAGGCGCCGATATTGGTGGTGCCGTCGCCGAAGAAGCAAACTGTGACGTCCGTATGCCCCTGATACTGCGCGCGCCAGGCCGAGCCGCAGGCGATGCACAGATGCGCGCCGATGATGGCGTAGGAACCCAGCACATTGTGCTCGGCCGAGGTCAAGTGCATCGAGCCGCCCTTGCCACGCATCAGGCCGTTGTCGCGCAGCATCAGCTCGCCCAGCACCTTCTCCATGGGCACGCCGCGCGCCAGCGTATGGGCATGGCCACGATAGGTCGCAAAGGTCTTGTCGGTCGGGCCCATGGCGGCGGCGAAACCAGCCGCGATCGCCTCCTGGCCCAGCGAGAGATGGCTGGTGCCCTTCACCAGGTTCTGCAGGAACAGATCGTAGGCGCGCTTTTCGCAATCGCGGATCTCGAGTTGCAGCCGGTACAACTCCAGGCGCGTGGTTTGCCCGATGTCGTCGTTGGCGGCGAACCCGTGCGATGCAGTGGTATCGGCCGTCATCGGTTTGTCGTCTCCAGTCACAAATTTTCTGGCTTTTTGACAGGTTTTTACTCGAATTTTCCCGTACTTTACCTCCCTACCAGACCAGTTTGACCGGGTGTCGGCAAAGATATCCAAAATGAGAATGTTTGTCCTCCGCAGCGGATTAAGGTCGGCTAGTTTGACGCCGAGCGCTGGTGTGGGGCGTGCCTCAAAGGAGGCGCGGGCGTTGTCTGTCTGCCAGCACGCCGGTAGAGAACGCAGGTTCTAGAAGGTCGCTAGTTCTTCCAATGAACCAAGCTGTCGACACACCATCGAACCAGTTGCAGCGGAGGAATGTCTTCCCGTTCCCGCTGGCAAAGGGCTTTGTGACGGTCCTGGCCTCGCTCATTGTGCTGATCATTGTCTGCGCCGTTTTCGCGCCCTCCAGCGTGTCTCTGGGCGCGCTCAAAGGAAGCCTGCCGTTTGCCTGCCTGATCGCCATCGTCGGCCTCGGGCAGCTGCTGGTGGTTCAGCAGGGCGGCTTCGACCTCTCGGTCGCCGGCAGCGTGTCGCTCGCCGTGGTGGTCGCCACTCACTATCCCAACGGGGACAATGCCCAACTGCTGCCGGCGATACTGATCGCCGTCGGTTTTGCCTTGGCAGCTGGGCTTTTGAACGGTTTTCTGATCGGCTTTGTCCAGCTCAACGCAATCATCGCAACCATCGGCACGAACGCTCTGCTCTACGGAGCGGTGTTTGCCGTGTCAGGCGGCGTGCCGCGGATCACCACGCCGCTGCTGGCGGAAATCGCTGGCGGCCAGACCTTCGGCATTCCGCATGCGGTCTATTTCACCCTCGCGGCTTTGGCCGTGGTGGCGTTCGTTTTGAAAAAGACGGTCGTCGGACGGCGCTTCGAGGCGATTGGCGCCAATCCCCTGGCGGCGCGGGCCGTGGGATTGAACGTCCGCACCCATCAGATGATGGCCTATGTCTGCGCGCAGCTGCTGTGCTGCCTGGCCGGAATTCTGTTGGCCGGCATCACCCGCGAGCCGACGGCGTTCCAGGGCGACCCGCTGTTGCTGCCATCGGTTGCCGTGGTGGTGCTGGGCGGAACGTCGCTGCTCGGGGGACGCGGCTTCCCGGTCTCGACCGTCATCGCCGCCCTGTTTCTCAATCAATTGAGCCAATTCGCGCTCGCCGCCGGCGTGCCCTATTCCGCTCAAACAATTATCCAGGCCCTGGCTCTCGGGTTTGGTATCGCCGTTTACTCGGTCCAATGGACGAGGAACACAACGAAGACTTAATCGAAGGAGGAAAGACGTGAAGGTCAAGCTCAATAGCAAACTGGCGCTCGCTGCGGCGACCGCAATTCTGGCCCTGGGATGCTCGGCACCCTTGGCATCGGCAGCAGACGTCCCATCCTGGTGCGGCCCGAAAAAAGCGACCATCGCCTTGCTTGACGGCTACGGTGGCAACAGCTGGCGCCAGGTCACAACCGCAGCCGGCAAGCAGGAAGCCGGCAAGTGCCCGAGCATCACCAGCTACGAATATGCCGACGGCCAGGGCAAGCTGGACAAGGCGATTTCCGACATCAAGGGCTTCGCCGCCAAAGGTACGGATGCGCTGGTTGTGTTCGGCGACGCCGGACCAGCCGTGCTGCCCGCACTCACCAGCGCCTTCAAGGCCGGCAAGGTCGTTGTGCCGTACCGCGTCGTGGTCGGTGGCGAGGATGGCAAGAACTACACCAAGTTCATCGGCGCGTCCTTCGTCGACGACGGCGTGAGCTGGGGCAACTGGATCAAGAGCGTGCTGCCCAAGGGCGGCAATCTGCTGTTCCTCAGCGGCCCGGCCGGCAACAGCCAGGGGCTCGACGAACTCAAGGGCATGAAGCAAGTGCTCGACGACAGCTACAAGTTCGTCAACGCCGAGCCCTTTGAAGTCACGAACTGGGATCCGGCTCTGACCCAGCAGGTGTTGACTGCGGCCATCGCCAAGCACGCCAAGATCGACGTGATCGTCTCCGACTTCGGCCCCTCGTTGGTCGGCGCGCTCCCGGAGTTCAAGAAGTCCGGCCGCTCCGTCCCGGCGCTGGCAACGTCCGACGGCAACTCGCTGGGTTGCTTCTGGACCGATAACGCCAAGGACAACCCGGACTTCAAGTTGTTCACCGTAGCCACCGGCAACGACAACGTCCGTCTGGCCGTTCAGTGGGCCGTCGCCTCGGCAACGGGCGGCACGCTGCCGACCGAGCAGGTCTTCAAGGCTCCGAGCTTCGAAGACTCGGTGTCGGGCAAGCCCAGCCCAGTGCAGTGCCGCAAGGACCTTCCCGGCGCGATCTATTTGTCGTCGGGTGTCTCGGCTGACGACCAGGCAAAGGCCGTAGGCAAGTAACGACGTGTTTCGCCCCGGAGCGTGTGTTCGCTCCGGGGTTGCTTTTGTCTGAACAACCACGGCAGTTGGTTGCGCAAAACGGATCAGGGTTGTGACGCTCGAGCAAATCAACGGAAAGAGTCTCGAAACCGGCGCAGCCTCGCTTGGAACGCACACTGCTGTACCGGGCGCCGTGATCCTTCGGCTGTCCAATATCTCGAAATTCTACTCCGGCGTGCCGGCGCTGTTGGATGTCAGCGTCGAATTCTACGCGGGAGAAGTTCACGCCATCCTCGGCGAGAACGGGGCCGGCAAATCGACCCTCATGAACATCATTTCCGGAGCACTGCGGCCGGAAGTGGGGGAGATTGCGGTTGCAGGCCGCACGATTCCGGCGATGTCCCCGGAGACCGCCGCACTGCTCGGCATAGCCATTTCCTTCCAGCACCCTGCCGTGCTCGATGATCTCTCCGTGCTGGAAAATTTCCAGGTGGCCTTGCCCGCGTCGGTGTTTGGCGGCCGCCCGGCGCCGGACGTCGCGCGCGAGGCCATGGATGCGGTTGGCCTGCATGTGCCGTTGCGCACGCGCGCCGATGCGCTGACCGTGGCACAGAAGCACTTGCTGGAAATCGCCAAGGCGCTCGCGATCAAGCCCAAGGTACTGATCCTCGACGAGCCGACCGCCTCGCTCGATCAGGCGGCGACCGACATGCTGTTCGGCCGCATCCGGGATGTCGTCAAGACCGGCACGTCGGTGATCTACATCACCCATCGCCTGGCCGAAGTGCGCCAGATCGCGCAGCGGGTCACGGTGCTGCGTGATGGCAAGGTACGCGGCGTGTCGCTGGTGGACAAGATCAGCGATGCCGATATTTTGAGCCTGATCGTGGGCCGGATGCTCGGTTCGGCGTTTCCACCCAAGTCACCGGCATCGTCACAGAGCGCCAATTTCACGGTCAATGGATTAAGCGGCGCGAAGTTCCAAGACGTGAGCTTCGAGGTTTCGCGCGGGCAGATCATCGGCGTCGCCGGTGTGTCGGGCAACGGTCAATCCGAGCTGATGCGCGCGCTGGCGGGCCTGACATCCTCCAAGGGCACCATCCATCTCAACGGACGCTCCCTCGGTCACAAGGACTTGTTGCGTGAAGTCGCCTTCATGCCATCCGATCGGCATACTGAGGGATTGGCGGGCAGTCTGACCGTGCGCGAGAACGCGTCATTCGCCTCTTTGGAGAAGTTCGCCTCTTTCGGTGTGCTGAGCCGCAAGAAGGAACTGGAGCAGGTTGCCACGACCTTCAGGTCGCTGGCGGTGAAGGCGCCGAGCATGGATGCTCAGGTCCTGTCGCTGTCTGGCGGCAACCAGCAAAAAGTCGTGATGGCGCGCGCCCTGCTCTCGGAGCCGGGCGTGATGGTGGCCGATGAACCAACCCAAGGTGTGGATGTCGGTGCGCGCGCCGAAATCTATCGCATCCTGCGTGAGGTTTCGAAATCCGGTACACCGGTCGTCGTGAATTCGTCGGACGCAGCCGAACTTGAAGGGCTGTGCGACCAGGTTATCGTCCTGTCGCGGGGCCGGGTGGTCGAACGGCTGAGCGGCGATGCCGTCACGGAAGACCGGATTGTCGCAGCCGCCGTGCAGGCCGAAACTCATGTCGGCGACAGTGGTTTGGCGGCCAGCGGCACATCGGCTGGCGGCGGATGGCGCCACTTCCTCCAATCGGACAATGCGCCGGCCGTGCCCCTGGCAATCGTCACGGCACTGCTCGGGCTCTATGTCTTCAGTCAGAACACGAATTTTCTGTCGGCCTACAATGTTTCCAACATCCTTCTGTTGGCAACCGCATTAGGTTTCATCGCGCTCGGCCAGACCATTGCCTTGCTGATGGGCGGCATTGATTTGTCGGTTGGCCCATTGGCAGGATTTCTTGTCGTGGTCGCCTCGTTCTTCCTGAACGACGGCAAGCCTCCCTCAATGATCGCTGCCGGTTTCTTGCTGATGTTTCTTGGCGCGCTGGTCGTTGGCGCGATGAATGGCGTTCTCATCAGGTTCGCCAATTTCACGCCGATCGCCGCCACGCTGGCCATGTACATCGGCCTGCAGGGCTGCAGTTTCCTGCTGCGCAACGCGCCCGACGGCTACATCACCGCGTCGGTCACCGACATCATCAACTATCAGATCGGGCCGATCCCACTTGCATTCGTGGTCTTGGTCGCTGTCGCGGTCTTGGGAGAGTACGCGCTGCGCAATTGGCGGCCGGGCTGGCAGCTTCGGGCAGCCGGATCAAACGAGGATTCGGCGCGGCGCATCGGTGTGCAGGTCGACCGGACGTTTGTTGCCGGCTACATCGCCTCGTCGCTCCTGACCGCGATGGGCGCCATTGTGCTGATGGCCCAGATCGGCGTCGGCGATCCCAAGCAGGGCGCGAGCTACACTCTTTCGAGTATCACGGCGGTGGTGCTTGGCGGAACGAGCCTGCGCGGCGGACGCGGAACTTTCATCGGCACGGTGCTCGGCGCGGTGCTGCTGATGGAAGTGCTCAATGCCGTGGCCTTCCTGGGGCTCTCCGAGCAGTACCAGTATCTCTTCCAAGGCGGGCTCATTCTGATCGCCGCCATCATCTATTCGACGGTGCGCAAACGGACCGCAACATGACCAAAAAGCCAAGAATCGCCTTCGTCGGAACGGGCGCGCAAGGCGCATCGATCGGCGCCGACTTCGCGCTCGCGGGGTTCGACGTCACGTTCATCGAGCAATGGCCCGCCCACGTCGAGGCGATCCGTGAGAAAGGCATCACGGTCAATCTGCCGGCGCGCACCATCAACGCCAAGGTGCCAGCGTTCCACTTCTGCCAGGTGGCCGAGATCAAGCAGCCGTTCGATCTCATTTTCCTGATCGTCAAGTCCTACGATACGACGTGGGCGACGCATATGATCAAGCCCATTCTGGCCAAGGATGGGTTCGTCGTGGGCCTGCAGAACGGCATGACGCATCTGGACATCGCTGCCGTCGTCGGCGCCGAGCGGACCATCGGCGCGGTGATCGAGATCGCGTCGAACATGTGGGAACCAGGCGTCACCAACCGCCAGAACGACCACGATAAATCCTGGTTCGCGCTTGGGGCCGTAGATCCGGCGCAACAGCACCGCGTGGAAGACGTGGCCAAGCTGCTGCGCTGCCAGGGCCGGGTCGAGGTGACGAACGACATCAAATCGGCCAAGTGGATGAAGCTGGTCGTCAACGCCGCCGAGCTGATCCCGTCCGCTGTTCTGAACATGCCACTGGGCGATGCCGCGCGCTTCCCGGGCTTTCTCGACGTGATGCGCCAGGCCGGCTACGAGGCCATGCGGGCAGCTCAGCTCGATGGCGCGTCGATCATCCCGATCATCGGCCTGCCGCCGATCACGACCAACGATCCCGACCGCTATGTCGATCGGATTTTCGAGGAAGTCTTAACGATCTTTTCAAGGCCCGATACCCTCACCTGTTCCTTGCAGGATTGGCGCAAGGGCCGCCGCGCGGAAATCCAGGAGGTCAACGGCTACGCCATCGACGTCCTGCGCCGTTCGGGCGTCGATGCCCCGATCAACCAGCGCGTGGTCGAGATGGCCTATGCCATTGAAAACGGCACGCTTGAAGCGGGCCCGGACAACGCGGCGGCGCTCATCGAGTGCCTGAAGCAGACACGGTCCGTAGCAGCCGGATCAGCACGGAGGACATGACATGGCCGAAAAAATCTACGGTACACATCATATCGGCATCACCGTTCCCAACATCGAGGAGGGCATTGCCTTTTTCGAGAAAGTCTTTGGCGCTGTCGCCGTGTTCCGCACCGGTCCCTTCGATGTCGACGACGCCTTCATGACCAGGCGGCTCGGGGCCGGGTCGGGCACCAAGATCCGCGATCTCGTCTTCCTGCGCTGCGGCGACGGCCCGAGCATCGAACTGTTCGAATACGCCGGCGAAGACTCAACGGCTAAGCCGTCGCGTGTCTCCGAAGTCGGCGGCATGCATCTGTGCTTCGAGGTCGAGGACGTGTTCGCCGCCGCCGCACGGATGAAAGCACAGGGCATCGACATGCTCGAAGGCCCCAACTCTGTGACCGAGGGACCGCTGGCCGGCTTTAACTGGATCTATTTCAGAGCCCCCTGGGGCCAGGTGCTGGAGATCGCAAGCTTCGACAAGCTCGGCTACGAGAAGGATACCCCGCACCGGGCGTGGCGGGCCAAGCCGAACGCTTAGGAGGCGACAATGACCAGATTGCAAGGCAAGGTTGCCATGATCACCGGCGGCGCGCAGGGGCTCGGCGAGGGCATCGCGCTGCGTTTGGCTGCCGAGGGCGCTTCGGTCGTTATCGCCGATATGAATGGTGCCAAAGCCGCTGCCGTCGCCGAGAGCCTGCGCAGCGCCGGACACAAGGCGTTAGCAGTGACCGTCGACGTCGCCGAGCGCGCTGAGGTGAAGTCCGCTATCGCCAAGACCGTCGCGACTTTCGGCAAGCTGGACATCATGTTCAACAACGCCGGCTTCAACAAGCCGCTGCCGTTCCTGGAGGTCGATGAGGATAACTTCAACAGCATCATGCGGGTGAACACCTGGGGTGTGATGGTCGGCACGCAGGAAGCCGCCAAGCAGATGATCGCCCAGGGCCACGGCGGCAAGATCATCAACACGGCCTCGATCGCCGGCCGGCAGGGTTATGCGGAATTCGCCCCCTATTGCGCCAGCAAGGCCTCGGTGATCTCGCTGACCCAGGCCGGCGCGCGCGAATTCGCCAAGCACAAGATCACGGTCAACGCCTTCGCGCCGGGCGTGGTGGTGACGCCGCTGTGGGATGGCCTGGAGCAGGACATGATCGACAAGGGCGTGATCAAGAAAAAGGGCGAGTTCATCGACAGTTTCTCGTCCAGCATCCTCTTGGGCTTTCCGTCCAAGCCCAAGGATCTCGCGGGCATCGCGGCGTTCCTGGCGTCGTCGGATTCCGACTACATCACCGGCCAGGTCATCATGTCCGACGGTGGCATGGTGCTGGTTTAATTCGTTCAGTGAGGGTTTCATGAAAGCCGTACGCTTCCACGCCAAACGCGATATCCGGGTCGAGCAGGTTGCCGAGCCCGGCAACTTCGCCGCCGACCAGGTGCTCGTCCGCCCACTGATCACCGGCATCTGCGGCACCGATATCCACGAGTACATCGCCGGCCCGATCGTCACGCCGACCTCGCCGCACATCTATACCGGCGCCAGCAACCCGCAGATCCTCGGCCACGAATTCAGCGCCGAGGTGCTGAAGGTCGGCAACGACATCAGCCATGTGAAAAAGGGCGATCGCGTCTCGATCCAGCCGCTGATCTCGCCGCGCGACGACTACTACGGCCGCCGCGGGTTGTTCCACCTCAGCGAGAGTATGGGCTGCGTCGGGCTCTCCTGGGCCTGGGGCGGCATGGGCGAGTTGGCGGTGCTGAACGGCTATAACGTCGTGCCTGTCCCGGCCGGCGTCAGCGATGTGCAGGCGGCCATGATCGAGCCGGCGGCCGTCGCGGTCTATGCCGTCGACCGCGGCGGCGTGCAGGCCGGATCGACCGTGCTGGTCTCGGGCGCGGGGCCCATCGGCGCGCTGACGCTGCTGGCCGTGAAAGCGGCGGGCGCCGGGCAGATCTTCGTTTCCGAGCCCAATCCCAACCGCCTGGCCAAGGCCAAGGAGCTGGTGCCCGAGTGCATCGCCATCAACCCCACCATCCAGGACGTCGCCTCGGTCATCCGTGAGCTGACCGACGAGCACGTCGGGGTCGATGTCGCCATCGAATGCGTCGGTCTGGAGGCGAGCCTCAATGCCTGCGTCGCCTCGGTGCGCCGCCAGGGCAAGGTGGTGCAAACCGGCCTGCACCTGAAACCTGCCAGCATCGACGCCATGCTCTGGGCGCTGAAGGACATCACGCTGGAAGCCACCTGGTGCTACCCGACGCAATGCTGGCCGCGCATCATTCGCATGGTCGAGGCGGGGATCTTCCCGATCGAGAAGGTCATCACGGGACGGATCAACAGCGACGACGTGGTCGCCAAGGGTTTCGAAGCGCTGCTCGACAAGAGCGCGACGCATCTGAAGATTTTGGTGAATGTGTAGGGAACTGTCCTCTCCCCCTTCTTCAGGGGGAGAGGAGACCGCGTCTCGCAGGCGACCTTTTGGGAGCCAAGAGCCACGCGGTCGGTGAGGGGCAGGAACTTGCTCGTTCCCTCGCGCCACGAGTATGGAGCAAGTGGCTGCCCCTCACCTGTCGCTGATTCCCTCGCGCCGACGCGCTTCGGGGCGACATCCTCTCCCCCTAAGAAGGGGGAGAGGAAAGTACAAAACAGAAGGCTCACGGACCATGACAACCACCAAGAACCAACCCGTCCGCGTCGCCATGATTGGCCTGGGCTGGTGGGGCAAGAAGATGGTCAGCGTGCTGAAGGGCGCGCGGGCGGACCTTGACGTCGTTTGCGCGGTGGAGCCGAACGCGGACGCCGTGAAGGAGTTTGTCGCCAGCAACGAGCTCACGCACTTCGCCGACTACGAGAAGGCGCTGGCCATGCCCGGCGTCGAGGCGGTGATCCTGGCGACGCCCCACTCGCTGCACGAGCGGCAGATCGAACTCGCCGCCGCCGCCGGCAAGCACATCTTCTGCGAGAAGCCGCTGGCCAAGACCAAGGCTGCCGCCGAACGCTGCGTCCGTCTGTGCCGTGAGAAAAACCTCGTGCTCGGCATGGGCCACGAGCGGCGCTTTGAACCTCCGATAGCCGGCATGCTGGAGGACGCCGCCAGCGGGCGCCTCGGCCGCATCCTGCAGATCGAGGCCAACTTCAGCCACGACAAGTTCCTGACGCTGGCGCCCGACAACTGGCGCCTGAACGCCGCCGAAGCCCCGGTTGCCGGCATGACCGCCACCGGCATCCATCTCACCGATCTCTCGGTGAAGCTGCTCGGCACGCCCAAGGACGTCCGCGTCTCGTGCGAAAATCTCGGCTCGACCTTCCCGCAGGGCGATACCATGAGCGCGCATGTGCGCTTCCAGAACGGCGGCACGGCCTATGTTTCCGCCACGCTGGTCACGCCGTTCATCTCGCGTTTCGCCGTCTACGGCACCAAGGGCTGGGTGGAAATCCGCGACAAGGCGCATGTGGAGTCGCCCGACGGCTGGGTGGTCACGCGCGCCTGGGCCGGTGGCCCGATTGAAGTTTCGGAAGTCCCGCCCGCTGAACCGGTGCGCGACAACCTCGTCGCCTTCGCCCGCGCTGTCCGCGGCGAGGCGCCCTATCCAATTACTGGCCAAGAACTTATCGACAATATCGCACTGCTGGAGGCCATCATCGCCTCGGCGGCAACCGGCAACGTTCAGGCCGTCGGCTAGAACCGGCAGCACAAGGAGGAAACTATGCGCGCACTCGTCTTCGAAGCCCCTGACAAACCGATGATCGTCGATGCCCCGGTCCCCGGCATCAAGGACACCGAGGTGTTGATCAAGAGCCGCACCATCGGCATCTGCCATTCCGACTACGAACTCCTGGCGGGCCGCTACATCATCCCGATCTCCTATCCCGTCACCCCGGGTCACGAATGGTGCGGGGAGATCGTGGAAGTCGGCAAGTCCGTGAAAGGTTTCCAGCGCGGCGACCGCGTCGTCGGCGAGTGCGTTGTGCGCACGCCCGAGCGGCTGCATCACTTCGGCTTCTCGATGAACGGCGCCGACCGCGAATACTTCAACGTCAATCCGGAATGGCTGCACAAGCTGCCCGATAGCGTCGACGACGCCAAGGGCTCGCTGATCGAGCCGTTCACTTGCGGCTTCCATGCCATTGAGCGCCTGGGCGGCACCAATGCCAGCCAGACCGTCGTCGTCTCGGGCGGTGGCACCATCGGCCTGGTTTCGGCCGCCGCGGCCATCGGCATGGGCGCGCGCACCATCGTGGTCGATCCCATCGCGCGCCGCCGCGAGATCGCGCTGCAGCTGGGCTGCACCGACGCCGTCGATCCCTCCAAGGGCGATGCCGCCGCGCAAATCAAGGAGCTGACCAAGGGCGCCATGGCCGATCTGGTGGTTGAAGCTGCCGGCCACGACGCCTCGCTTGCCAGCGTGCTCGACTACGCCGGGCAGGACGGACGTGTAGCGATGGTAGGTATAAGCATCAATCGCAAGTTCCCGGTCGGGCTCGGCCAGATCATGATGAAAAACCTGACGGTGAAGGGCTCCATCGGCTCGCCGGGCGTCTGGCCGGCTGCCATCCGCTTTCTGGAGCGTACCAAGATCGATCTGTCGCCGATCCAGACCCACCGCTTCCCTCTGGAGCAGGCGGTGGAGGCCTTCGCGCTTGGCGCCGACGCCACCAAATGCATTAAAGTCACTCTTACCACCGGAACACACTGATCATGGCTTATCGCGCACTCATCGCCGGCGTCTCCGGCATCGTCGGCCGGCACCTGGCCGAACACCTGCTCGAGACACCCGGTTGGGAGGTGGTCGGACTATCGCGCCATGCCTACGACTTGCCGAAGGGCGTCAAGCACGTCGCGGCCGACCTGACCGACGCTGCAGGCACCAAGGCGGCGCTGCAGGGTGCCGGCGCCAGCCATGTCTTCATCACCACCTGGGCACGCCAGGCGACCGAAGCCGAGAACATCAAAGTCAATGGCGGCATGGTGCGCAACCTCCTCGACGCAGTGGCCGATACGCCGCCCAAGCACGTCGCGCTGGTCACCGGTCTGAAGCATTACCTCGGGCCGTTCGAAGCCTATGCCAAGGCCAAGCCGATCACGCCATTCCGCGAGGAGCAGCCGCGCCTGCCATACGACAATTTCTACTACGAGCAGGAAGACGTTGTGTTCGCCGGCGCCAAGCGCCTGGGCTACACTTGGTCGGTGCATCGTCCGCATACGCTGATCGGCTATGCGGTCGGCAACGCCATGAATATGGCGGCAACATTGGGCGCCTACGCCGCCCTCTGCAAGGAGACCGGCAAGCCCTTCGTGTTCCCGGGGTCCCCGGAGCAGTTCACCGCCTGCGTCGACATTACGGACGGCCGCGTGCTGGCCAAGCAGCTGGCCTGGGCCGCAACCACGCCGGCAGCTGCAAACCAAGCCTTCAACATCACCAACGGCGAGATCTTCCGCTGGAATTGGCTGTGGCCGCAGCTGGCCGCCAATCTCGGCGTGCCGGCCGCCGCCTTTCCCGGCAAACCGACGCCACTGGCCGAAAGCATGGCCGGCATGGAGCCGGTGTGGGACAAGATCGTCGCTGCCAAAGGCCTGCAGAAGAACCCGCTTAACACGGTCGCGTCCTGGTGGCACTCCGACGCCGATCTCGGCCGCACCATCGAGAACTTCAGCGACATGACCAAGTGCCGCGATCTCGGCTTTGCGGCCTATCAGAACTCGGTGCGCTCGTTCACGGATGCGTTCGACCGGCTGCGCGCGAACAAGATCATTCCGTAGGGCTCCAGCCGACGACGTTCCGGTGCCAGGGGCGTAAGACGATCCGTGGATCGCCCTCGGGCAGCGTACCGTGCCGTAAGAGGGCGACCCACGGGTCGCCCCTACACTATGGACCGTCGCGCCACGCACTAGTTTGACTTCAGGCAGCGAATAATAAGCATCAGCGAAGGTTGAAATTACTGTTCCAAAAAAATATATATTGCAAAATTCAAAAATTATACTATCATCCACTCACCTTCTTCTACGGGGATGCACTCGAGGGCGTCTCGATCTGCTGGGAGAGGGGCAGCGACCAGGGCCGGGTGCCGCACACCTTGGGTCTGGCGGCCGCCGTCGTCCGCCCCGGGTGAGATTCCGGAGCGTGGAGCAGCCCACAGGTAACGTGGCGACGGAGGGATCGAAAAAACGCTGGCGGGGTGGCCGGATGCCGCCTTTCACTACAAAATTTCGCGGCATTCGGCGACCCCGCACTCCGACTTGGTTCCCGTTCAAGGGCACCATCGCGGCACAGCCATGTCCTGACCGCGGAGGCTTACGTGAAAGTCACAGCAGCCAAAGGCATCGTCTCATATCGCCGTGCGAATGTTCGACCTACTTCCCGGAATCTGACGCGCCTCTTCCGCGCGGCAGATGTCGGGGATCTTTACGTGGTACAGCTCAAGCACAACAGGCGCCGCACCTGTGGACACAGGGCGTTGGGTTGGGCCAGCAATCCATTCCCCCAGGTAAGGTCCCGGATATTTGACGCGAAAGGAAAAAGGCGCGCCGAATTCCGGGAAGCGTGGGAGTGTTGCTCTTGACCACACAGGTTGAGACTTTCAATCGATGGTATCAAAGTACCAGGATCGCCCGGAAATCGTTGACGTTGGTGCGTGTCGGCCCTGTCACCAGCAGATCGCCGGTCGCATTGAAGGCGGTCCAGGCGTTGTGGCCTGCAAGCGCCGCGGGGGGATCGATCCCGGCCACGCGCATGCGCAGCGTCGAGCCGCCATCGGCAAAGGCGCCGGCGTTCGGCTCGCTGCCATCAATGCCGTCGGTGTCGGCGGCGAGCGCATGGACGCCTTCCAGTCCCGCGATCTTGAGCGCGAACGACAGCAGGAACTCGCTGTTGCGGCCGCCCCTGCCCGGTTTTAGCCCCGTTCCCGCAGCGCCGATCGTTACCGTCGTCTCCCCGCCCGACAAGAGCAGGGCCGGACGCTGGAACGGCCGGTTGCGCGTGGCGACTTCACGTGCCAGGGCGGCGTGCATCAGCCCGATGTCGCGCGCCTCGCCCTCGATGGCGTCGGAGAGAATATGCGTTGGGATGCCGTTAGTTTCCGCAAGATCGGCTGCCGCGCGCAACGACAAGGCTGCCGAAGCGATCAGCGCCACGCTGTTGCGGGCGAAGGCCGGATCGTCCGGGAGCGGCGCAGCGCAGGCCTGGCTGGCGATCCAGTTCGCGGCGGCAGGCGGCAGCTGCAACCCGTAGCGCGCCACCAGGGTCCTGGCCTCGCCGGGGCCGCGCGCGTCGGGGATGGTCGGACCCGACGCCACCAGCGCGGGATCGTCGCCGGGGATGTCCGAAAGCACCAGCGAGACGACGCGCGCCGGAGCCGCAGCAGCGGCAAGCCGACCCCCCTTGATGGCAGAAAGATGCTTGCGGATCAGGTTCATGTCGTGGATCGGCATGCCGGAGGCCAGCAGCTGACGATTGACCTCCTGCTTGTCGGCCAACGTGAGGCCAGGTGCAGGCAACGGCAGCAAAGCCGAGCCACCGCCGGAGATCAGCGCAATCACCAGATCGTCCGGCGTCAGGCCAGCCACGCGCTTGAGCATGCGCCGGGCGGCGGTCTCGCCTGCTGCGTCGGGGACGGGATGGGCAGCCTCGACAATCTCGATCTTGCGGCACGTTGCGCCGTAGCCGTAGCGCGTTACGACCAGGCCCTCCAGGGGGCCATGCCAGACCGCCTCCAAGGCTGCCGCCATGGCCGCCGACGCTTTGCCGGCGCCGACCACGATGGTGCGTCCCTTGGGTGGGGCCGGCAAATGCTTGGCCACTGTCACAGCCGGATCTGCAGCAGCAACGGCGGCATCGAACAGCATACGAAGGAATTCCCTGGGCTGCGGCATCGGATGGCTCATGCCGCTGCTTTCTTGGTGACGCCATGCAAGATCATGTCGGCGCCTTTCTCCGCGATCATGATGGTGGCAGCGTTGGTGTTGGACGAGATCAGCGTCGGCATGATCGAGGCGTCGACCACGCGCAAGCCCTCGATACCGTTGAACGTCAACTCCGGTGACACGACGGCTGCGGGATCGGAGCCCATGCGGCAGGTGCCCGCCGGATGGTGATCGGTCTTGGCGTGGCGGCAGCCATAATCGAAACAATCCGCATCCGTGACAACGCCGGCGCCCGGCAGCTGCTCGATCTTGACGAACGGCTGCAGCGCCTTCTGCCGCATGATGTCGCGCGCCAATTTCAGACCACGGATGTTCATCTCGCGATCGTAGCTGTCGGCCCAATAGTTGGGATCGATCAGCGGGGCGGCCATGGGATCGCTACTCTGCAAGCGGACGGTGCCGCGCGAGCGTGGGCGCATGTAGGCCGAGTTCAAGGTCACGCCGGGATGGGTCATCTTGGTCACGCCCGCCTCGATGCCGCTGCCGAGCCCCAGATGAAACTGAATGTCGGGGGAGCGGGCGTTCGGATCGGCGTACCAGAAGCCGCCGGTCTCGAACAGGCTGGAGGCGACCGGGCCGCGGCGCGTGGCGAGGTACTGCAGTCCCGCCAGCGCCGACCACGGCAGCTTGGCGTATTTGTCGTAGGTGTGGTCGCCCGTGCATTCGGCGATTACGAACATATCGAGGTGGTCCTGCAGGTTCGAGCCGACCCCGGGGACGTCGAGAACGGGACGTATGCCGACGGATGTCAGATGGTCGGCGGGGCCGATGCCCGACAGCATCAGCAGCTTGGGCGAACCGAAAGCGCCCGAGGACAACAGGACCTCGCGCTGGGCGACGATGGTTTCGAGCCCATCGGATGCCACCAGCTCGACGCCGGTCGCACGGCCCTTTTCCACCACGATGCGCTTGACGAAGGCATCGATGCGCACCGTCAGGTTCGGGCGGCCGCGCGCCTCGGCCAGAAAGCTGGTCGCCGTCGAGGACCTCCGGCCATCCTTCTGGGTCAGCTGATAGTAGCCGACGCCATCCTGCGTTGCGCCCGCCATGTCGGGATTGAAGGGGATGCCCAGTTCTGCGGCAGCGGCAAAGTAGGCTTCGCAGATCGGCAGCGGCGCGCGCGGTTTCGAGACACTCAAGGGGCCGCCCGTGCCGTGATAGGCGTTGTCGTAGGTGTCGTTGTTCTCGCTTCTGCGGAAGTAGGGCAGCACGTCGTCATAGGCCCAACCGGTGCAGCCGAGCTGTCGCCACTCCTGATAATCGAGGGCGTTGCCGCGCGTGTAGATCTGCGCGTTGATGGTCGAACCGCCGCCGATTACCTTGGCTTGCGTAAAGCGCAGCACGGCGTTTTTCATGTGCTTTTGCGGCACCGTCGACCAGCCCCAGCTGCCGATGCCCTTGGTCATTTTGGCAAAGCCGGCCGGCATGTGGTAAAATGGATGCCAATCGCGTGGCCCCGCCTCCAGCAGCAGCACCTTGATTTCGCGTCGCTCGCTGAGCCGCGCCGCCAGCACGCATCCTGCCGAGCCGCCACCGATGATGACATAGTCGTAGGCGCGCATGAGGGGTCCTTGGGCGGGCAATGGGTGGCGTTGGGCGTTAGCGAGCGCGGCCTCTCGGATAACGCGCACGACCCTCCAATGCAATGCGTCCGGTGGTAGTCGCTATGGACTTGGCAGAGCGACGGACGGCCTACGCAACCGCTCCGCCAAGCCACCACATAGGCCCCGTTGCCCAACCGGTCCTGATCGTTTAAAGAGGTCTCCCAAGAGCTGCACCCGTAGCTCAGCTGGATAGAGCGCTGCCCTCCGAAGGCAGAGGCCGCAGGTTCGACTCCTGCCGGGTGCGCCAATTGAACAAATCGCGCTTGATTTCATTGGGTTTTTCTGGATTTTTCCCGACCCCCTTGACAGGGGTTGGGACTTTTTGTGCGGACTGTCGGGCCGTAAGACGGTCTATGGCGGTCTGGGCGAGATGTACCTGGTCG
The DNA here is from genome assembly GCA_963732765.1 of uncultured Alphaproteobacteria bacterium. Lineage (GTDB taxonomy): Bacteria > Pseudomonadota > Alphaproteobacteria > Rhizobiales > Hyphomicrobiaceae > JANYHF01. The sequence goes on from CAVTAS010000003.1 coordinate 816,723, forward strand.
GCCGCCTTGGTGTAGCGCGACACCTCGACCAGGGTGCGGTGGCCGGTGATCGCGGCAATTTCATTGGCGCTGCAGCCGGCCTCAGCCAGGCGCCGCGCGGCGGCTTTGCGCAGCCCGTGGGTGACGCAGCGATCCGGCAGTCCGGCGGCGGCGATCTTGTCGGCCATGAAATTCCCAAACCCGTTCGAGGTGAAGGGTTTCCCAAACGTGGTCACAAGAACGCACTCGCCGCGGCGCGGCCAGGACGACAGAGCTGCCGACAGGTCTGGATGGAGCGGTACGGACAGCTTGGCGCCGGTCTTGCCCTGGACGACCCGGATCGAGCCGTTGTCGACATCGTCCCAGGCCATCCGCACGACGTCGGAGCGGCGTTGGCCGGTGCAAAGCAGCAAGGCGAAAGCGGTCCGCTCGCACGAGCCGATAGGCCGGCGCGCCTCGAAGCACCGAAATCTCGTCGTCAGTCCAAGTGTGAAATTCGCCGGCAGCGAATTTTTTCAGCCGCAGCGTCGGGTCGTCGGCGCGCCAGCCGTTGTCGATGGCGAAGTGCACGAGGATACGGATTTTCTTCAGGAGATCATTGGCCGCGCCCGGCGTGTCGGCCCGCTTGGCGATCATGCGGCTCACGTGCTCGCGGCGCATCTCTGCGACCAGCCGATGGCCGATCTTTTCGTCGAGCACGAAGCGCTCAATGACGCGGCGGTAGTTGATCTGCGTCGTGGCCCCCAGGCGCCGGAATTCCGGACTGACGAAATATTCTGTGACCAGTCGATCAAAGGTGCCTGGGTTGCCTCGTCGTTTTCGACGACCAGCTTGGCCGCAACCCTTTCGGAGTGGAGCGCGGCTTGATAGGCGGCCATGAAGTCGGCTTCGCCGGGCAGGCCAGGGAGCGCGAATGCGCATTCCGTGACCACGCCGGAAATAGAACCGCTTGTGCCCGTGGCGATCCGTGAAACAGTCGACATGCCTAAGTTGCAGCTTGGTCATTCGTAGTCCGTCCAACTTCCAGTACCGAACCCGTTTCTATCCGGTGCAAGGTCCGACGTCTCATGCGGCAAGGCCCGGAATGCTATATCGAGTTCGTCAACGTCCCAGACGCGGCGTTTGCCGATGAGGCGAGGCGGCGGCATGACACCGCGTTTGACCAGGTCGCGAAAGAATGACGCGGACAACGACAAATATATGGCGGCTTCGGATTCACCAAGCCCGCGTCGGACCGGAAGCTTGCTTGAAACTGTCGATTTCGAACGCATTGTCTGGTACTCGTTTTATCAGCCCCGACTGAGGTGTCGGCGAATGAGCAGAATTCACTCTATTGATTGTCGGTTATATTGCTGAGATAGGCAATGGGGGATCGCGGGAATTGGCGGGAAGTATGCGGCACTTGTGGGATCTGATCTTCTTGTATCGCCCACAACATTATTGACGATAGTGAGGGTAATTGGCGGGCCGGCTCTGGCCGGCCGGACTGGAGCCATCCCCCCGGAGCCGTCGTCGCTCGCTCGCCCCCAAGGCGAGCGACGACGGCTCCGGGGCATCCCCCTGGTGAGTCTGAGCGGCGACTCATCGATTCGAATTGTTGTGGTTGCGCTTGGTGAGAGCCCTGAAGCTCAATGCCAATTCGGCCTAACCTTGCGGAAGTGACCGTTACCCGAATGGGCCGAGACCCGCGTTGGCGGGGCTCGGTCGCGCGGGCCAAGTTGGTCGCGTTTGACGTCAGATGCCGAGTCCCCGCGCGATAGGGCACGGTCTGTGCCCGCTGGGCACAGAGCCGCCCAAAGATTGATCGAACTATCAAGAAATCCGAGTTCGAGCTTATCTGACACAGAGTGTTGCATGACAGAAACAATTCAACGGAATTGGCAGTGATGGAATCCCATGACGTCACAGTGAGTGGCGCAACATCGGGCCCAAACGAAATGGGCAGCGTCATCATAATTTTTGTGACGTCTTTGCTTTCGCTGTATTTCAGCCTTCAAACGTCAGAATGACGTCCTTCTTTTATCTCGTTGTCCCCCAACCTGCTCTTTTTTGACTGCAGCACGACTGACCGAGTGTTGCATTGCTGTAGCAGAGAACTAAGCGCGGTGGCAGATGAGGCGATTACAGATCATGCTGAGATGATCGAATGCAAGCTTGCCGAGCATAGTGTGCCGATGTGAGGTTTGCCGCAATTTGCCGTCAATTCACCTGATCGCCGTCAGCTCCGCCGCGAGATCGGATAGCCCCACCGCCTCGACCCCATGCGGCAACGGCACACGCTCCGTCCCGGCATAGACGACGAGACGGCGTGCCGGTTGAAGATCATCGCAGGCGATGTGAAATCCGCGCTCGACCTTGGGCGACAGGCTGCGCTTGATCTCAATCGCCCAAAGCTCGGAACCGGGCAGTTCGAGCAGCAGATCGATCTCCGCGCCAGCCGATGTGCGATAATAGAAGGGGGACGTCCAGGCCGGCGCGCAGTTGATCAAGGTCTCGATCACGAAACCCTCCCAACTGGAGCCGACAATCGGATGATCGAGGAGAGCATTGCGCGTCGGCACGGCCAGCAGGGCATGCAAGACACCGCTGTCGCGGACGTAGGTCTTCGGCGCTTTGACCAGCCGTTTGCCGAGATTGGTGTGGTAGGGCTGCAGCCGGCGCACCAGCAACAGGTCGACCAGCAAATCGATGTAGCGGGCCACCGTCGGCGAACTGACGCTTAGGCTGGTCGCCAAGCGCGACGCATTGAGCGGCGTGCCTTGGGCATGGGCAAGCATGGTCCATAGTCGCCGCAGTGTCTCGGCGGGTATGCGCGGTTCCAGAGCCGGGATATCGCGCGTGAGATAGGTGAGCAGGAAACTGCGCCGCCAGTCGAGACTTAATCCATCGTTCTTGGCCAGAAGGCTCCGCGGGAAACCACCGCGCAGCCAGAGTTTGTCCAGTGTGTCAGCGCCAGTCTCGGCAAAATCGAGCGGTGCGAGCTCTCGATAGGCGATGCGTCCAGCAAGGCTCTCCGAGGATTGGCGCAGCAGTTCGATCGATGCAGATCCTAGCAACAGGAACCTGCCGACCTTGCGGCCCTTGCGCCGCCCCTTGTCGATCAGCCCGCGTAACGTGCTGAACAAATCGGGGGCGTTCTGGATCTCATCAAGGATCACCAGTTCGTCTTCGTGCGCCGAGAGATAGAGCGCGGGATCGGCCAGCTTGTCGCGATCGGCCGGATCTTCCAGGTCGAGGTAGATCGACGGAGCGGCTTCGGCTATTGCCAAGGCCAGGGTGGTCTTGCCAACCTGGCGCGGCCCAAGCAGCGCAACGGCCGGTTGGGACTGAAGGTCAGCGCGGATTTGGGCTTCGAGCCGGCGTTTGAACATCCTTGCATATTTAACGTGACGTGTTCATTTTGCAAGGGAAATGGTCTGTGCAGCGAGTCGCACGATGAACGCAGATGCGCCCGAGGAGGAGATTGCTGCCGTCCGGCGTGATTTGGCGGCGATCGAGGTTGAGCGGCGCAGGTTGGTGGACCGGCTCGATCAACTTCGGACAGCAGAACGCAAGCCAACCACCACCGAGCCGGTCAAGCCGACAGTTACGAATGCGTCGTCAGCAGCGGAGAAGGTGGCGCTGTTTCGCCGCCTCTTTGGCGGTCGAACCGACGTGTTTCCAGTGCGGTGGGACAATCCGAAATCGGGAAAGTCCGGATACGCGCCCGCCTGTTCCAATGAATGGATCAAAGGTGTCTGTGGCAAGCCGCAGGTGAAGTGCGGCGAGTGTCCCAACCAGGCTTTCATTGCCGTGTCGGCCGAGGTGATCGAGAGCCACCTCAGGGGCGAAGATCGCGTTCGCCCCAATCGCTGGAACACTGGGTTTGTCGCGGGCGTATACCCGCTGTTGTTCGATGATACCTGTCAATTTCTGGCCTTGGATTTCGACAAGCGGGATTGGTCCGTCGACGCCCTGGCCTTCTTGGACGCCTGCAGACAGTTCGAGATCCCCTGCGGACTTGAGCGGTGGCGATCCGGCAAAGGTGGCCACGTTTGGATGTTCTTTTCAGAACCAGTGCCGGCCACGGACGCGCGACGGCTTGGGACACTGCTTCTGACCTGGACTAGGCTGTATGCGGACATCGTATGTGCGCACGCAGATGGGTAATCAGGTCTAATTGTGTGTCGGGTTAGTAGCTGCCCGCCCGTGCCCTTTAAATCGGTATCGGCTGAGGTGCCGGCGGCGAGAGTTTGGGTCATGGCCGCCAGAACGGTCCGGCCACTCAACTGACCGATCTTGCAGAGACCAGTCACCGCTTCTTAATGGCTTTGGAGTAGTCATTTCTTTATCACACATTTTTTCGCCAACCGGCATGATGCATGGTTGCTCAGACGCACCCTCAAGATGTTTCGTTTAGAGGCCGTGTCGTGCGTGTCAGACATACTTGCACAGTTACCTTTGCCACAAAAAGCACCTCCCGGCCCGTTTGACCTCAAAGGCCGTTTGCCAACACTGTCACGCCCTGTCTTTCTAAGGCTGATAGTCGGCACGGAGCGCCGTAATGATGCTCGCATTGTGAAAGAAGGACATACGTGGAAGCAGTCGATTGCGTTCACCTACGCGGTGATCGGTTGATAACGCTTACAGTAGCATCATCCGGTTTCGGCTTCTTCTGTGTTGCCTATATAGTGAAAAGCGCACTGGGCATTGACTTGTTGCCTGGATCATCCCCATTTCATCTCCTCTACACATTGTTCTTGGAACATTGACGGCGACCCACGTAACTGCTCACCCCATGCCCTATGAAACCGCAGCGCCAGGAGCGCCGGCGGCGAGGGCTTCTGTGATGGCTGCCAGGGCGGTCCGGCCGTTCAGGCGGCCGGTTGCGACAATCGAGCAGATGTCGGCGTAGACCTCCGCGCCCCAGGCCGAGCGGAAGCCGTTCGTGACTTTTCGGAAGATCACGGATGGTCGCAGCGCGCGCTCCGAGACATTGTTGGTGGCCGGAACATCGCGCTGCGTGACGAACACGAACAGCTTGGCCCGGCAGGCGGCAACGGCCCATTTGAGTTTCATGCCGGCTGGCCGGTTGGGGCTGGTGGCGAGCAGCCGGTCGAGGCGGCGATCGAGATCGCGCCGGTAGGCTGCGAGCGTTGCGTCGAGCAAGCCCTCGCGGCGCCGGCCGATGGCGCAGGCGCGCTTGAGGAGGCCCTTGAAGCCGGGTGCAAAGATGATGTCGCCATCGTCGATGGCATACTGGGCATCGCGGATGAGATGGGCGAGGCAGACCTGGTGCTGCTCGGCATGGCCAGCCTGCGCGGCGAGCCGATCGGAGATCCACACCCTGGGCCGCACGCCCGCCAGGAATCCGATGACCACGGCCCTGCCGCGGCTCTGCGCGATGACATGGCGAACCGCTGTCGCGCAGCCGAACACCCACTGCCAGTGGGTCTTTCCCGCCACCCGCGCCGAGGTTTCGTCGCTGGCGATGACGGATGCAGCGCGCACTCCGGCCTCGATGCGAGCGCCGGCGGCAGCGAAGGGCGCGGCGGCCCGCGCCAGCATGTTGGCGATGGCGCCTTCCGATAGGGTGAGGCCAAACAATCCCTGCAGCATCTCGACCAGCCGGTTGTAGCTGACGTATTGACTGGCGTGCAGATAGACCACCAGCGCGACCATCCCTGGACCGAACGGTGAGCCGACCGGTATGTCGGCAGGCGGCGTGGCGCTGACGCCCTTGCCACAGCACGGGCAGGCGCCGCGATGCAGGTTGACGCGCGTCGTCACCGGTTTGATCGGCGGCAGGTCGATGTGGTCATAGGCGTGCACGTCCGGCTGGTCGGCCTTCGACAGCCCGGCGCCGCAGCCGGCGCAGGCCTCGGCATAGACCTCGCGCACCTTGTCGGGATTCGGCTCAAGAGTTCGCGACACGCCCGGCCGGCCCTTGCGCGGCGTCTTTGCACTGTCGGTCCGGTTGACCTTCTGGCCGCTCGAAGGTGGCAGCGAAGAGTTGTCCGGCGTCTTGGGCGGGATGTTGAGCCCGGCCTCAAGCGCGGCGACCCGGGCGAGCAGTGCAGTGTTCTGCTCCGACAGCGCCACGATCAGCGCTATCAGCTCCGACTTGTCGAGTGTGCCAAGCGCCCCGGTGTCAATTCCGAGCTTGAATCAGGCCGCTCAAGCTGGATCAAGCCCCCACGCCCGAGTCAGTCCGTCGCACGCAGCGGACAAGGGGGGTGAGCGGTTACCCTACTCTGGTTCATTGTTGGCTGGGTGAAGCCTTACTGGCCACCACGATAGCTACTGGGTCTGGCCTATCGACCCTGACATCATCTTCCGAAATCGCTCCCAGCGCTGCACGATCTGTGAAGCACGCAAGAGGACGGGTGCATCGATCATGGCACCGTCAATCTGCGCGGCGCCTCCATTCGTGCTGGTGGCAAGCACCCGCTGTGCCCACGCCACCTCCTCATTTGCAGGACAGAAGCCCATGACTGCCGGTTTCAGTTGAGCTGGGTGAATGATCAGCTTACCTCCGAAACCCAGGGACGCCGCGTAGCCCGCATCCGACCGGACAAGCTCAGCGTCGCGGGTCGATGCCGTGACACCGTCGATGGGCGCCGGCTTGCCCGCAAGACGGCTTGCCAGCACCAGTTCGGATCGGGCCGCCAGCAACGCGTCGCGGTTTTGCGCGCAGCCGATGTCAGCGGCGAAGTCGATCGAGCCGAAGGCAAGCCGAGCACTCGCCTCCGCAAGACTCCGGGCCGCTGCGATGCCGCGAGCGCTTTCGATCAGCGCTAACACCGGCAATCCGGCAGCCGCACTCGTTGCCGTCACGTCGAGCGCCGTCTCAGCCTTGGGCAACACGATCCCCGCCAGTGACAGGCCTGACAAGGCCTGAAGATCAGCAGAATACGCGACTGTGCCAGCAGCATTAATCCGCACCATGACCAAACAGGGCGCGGACGCAATGGCGTTGCGCGCCTCGATCAGCGATGTGCGGGCAGCGTCCTTGGCCACCTCGGCGACGGCGTCCTCAAGATCGATGATGACGGCATCCATGGTGGCCTGAAAGGCCTTGAGAATTCGATCTGGACGATCGCCCGGTACGAAAAGCGGAAAGGCGGTCAAGGCAAGTCCAACTGACATGGCTGCATCCTGAACATTGGGAGACCGGGAACGATCACGTGGCGAATGCTAAAGCAAGTGACACAGCCAAGCCTATAAATTGTCGCTCTAGCGCTCATCGCGAGGTCGTGGTCACGACCGGCCCCCGTAGTCTCGCCAAATTGCGCCGCCTTTGTCAGGGGAGTCAGCACGTCGTCAACACCATATGAGACGCCTATACAGCGTATTCGCAAATTGTATTACCGCTTCATCGGTCTCGGCTCGATAACTCAGACTGGCTCATGCCCCAGGTATGGGATGGCTGTGCGGCAATAGTCCGCGAATTTGAGGAGGAAGCATTGAAGCACTCTATTGTCAAATGGCTGCTCGCAGCCTCATTCCTCGCAGCTGCGGGTATTTGCGTGCCTGCGCTCGCCGGTGGTGTGAGCGAGCTGTCCAAGGAAATCCAGGACGAGTTGTACAATTCCGCGAACGTCGATCCGATGCAGCCCGTCGGCGAGAGCGCCTATCGCGATTTCAAGCCGAAAAATCCGCCGCCGTGGACCATCGGGTATGCCAGTTCCTTTGCCGGCAACACCTGGCGCGCCGACGTGATGAAGCGCCTCACGGAAGTGATCATTCCCAAGTGGAAGAAGCTCGGCCTGGTCAAGGACGTCATCATCACGCAGTCGAACCTCAATGATGCGACCCAGATCCAGCAGATGCGTCAACTGGTCGACCAGGGCGCGGACGCCATCATCGTCTGCTGTTCGAACCCGACGGCATTGAACCAGACTGTTCAGTATGCGCACGACAAGGGCGTGCCGGTGTTCTCGGCCGTGGGCTATCTGACTTCGCCGTTCGCCGTCAACACGTCGGCCAAATTTGTGGTCGGCGGGCAGATGCTCGCCGAATGGATGGCCAAGGAAATCAACGGCAAGGGCAATGCCCTGATCGTCGAAGGCATCCCAGGCGCATCGGCATCGGACTCACAGAACGTCGGAGTACTGAAGGCACTTGCCAAGTATCCGGACATCAAGGTCGCCGACCAGGTCGCCTAGACCGAAATCCAGAAGTGGCTCGCCACCAATCCCGGCAAGCTGGATGGCGTCATCATCCAGTCGGCGTCCGAACTCGGCGCGCTGCGCGCACTGAAGCAAAGCGGTCGCGACATGGTGCCGATCACGGTCGGCGGCGAACTCGGCGCGCTGTGCTACTGGCGCAAGAATCCGAAATTCATCTCCTCGACCATTCATGCCTGGCCGCCCGGCGACGACTTCGAACTCGGCTGGAATGTCATGATGCGCACGCTTCAAGGCCAAGGCCCAAAGGTGCAGTCGATCCTGACCCGTCCGCAAAGGCTCTCCGGCGAGCAGCTGACCAAGGTTCTCGATGAGAACTGCAACGAGGACTCGGATGGCTGGTTCAATGTCGGCATCGAAAGCTGGGCCGGCAAGGCATACCTCGACCAGTTCTTCCTGCGTCCGGCCGATCCGGAAGCGTTCAAGCCCCAACTATATCGGTTAACTCAACTCTGTGCCGCCTGGTGAAAAGCCGGGCGGCACTTGGCTAAATGACGTTTCACCACTTCACAGCTGTAGATCCGGTTGCCCGCCATGACCCACGCTACCGTCGAGATCTCGTCGGTTAGAAAGACGTTCGGTCCGACTGTGGCCTTGAATGGTTGCAGCCTGAAGGCGTTTGCGGGCGAAGTGCATGCGATCATCGGCGGCAACGGCTCGGGCAAGAGCACGCTTGCCAAGGTGATCTCGGGAGTGCTGCTGCCGGACAGCGGCCAGGTCTCCATCCTCGGCAAGTCGGCGACCTCCCCGGTCGAAGCGCGCCGGATGGGCATCGCCAACGTGTTCCTGGAAGTTCTGGTGGCCGACGCCTGCTCGGTGCTGGACAATCTCTATCTCGGCTCCGACGGCCTGTTCGGCGGAACGATGCACCGCGAGGAAAAAATCGCCAACGCGGCAGCATTGATGCGCGAGCTGCTCGGCTTCGATCTCGATCTCTCCGATCTGGTCGGTGAGTTGCCTCTCAGCCTTAAGCAGTGGATCACCATTGCCCGCGCCATGTTGACCGACCCGCAAGTGCTGATCCTGGACGAGTCTTCGGCCGCCCTGGATTTCGAGTCCACCGAACGCCTGTTCGCCAAGATGCGGACAATTCAAGGCCAAGGGGGCGAGCGTACTCATCGTCACGCACCGCATCGCCGAACTGGTGCGCATCGCCGACCGCGCGACCGTGCTGCGCGACGGCAAGGACGTCGGCTGCCTGGAAAAAGAGGATATCACCGAGGCCCGCATTCTCGAGCTGATCGCGGGGCCGGATCGCGCCAAGGCCGCCACGTCGCACGGCATCGCCGAGCAGCTGAACCAACTGACACTGTTGCGCGTGACCGAGGCCAAGGTGTGGCCGGACGCAGCGCCCGTCACGCTTAGCTTGCACCCCGGCGAAGTGATCGGCGTGATCGGTTTGGACGGCCACGGCCAATCCGATTTCGTGCGCGGCCTGGCCGGTATCCAGCCGCTGGTGTCGGGGCGAATTTCGTCCGTTCACGGCAAGATCGCCAACGACATCACGGATTTGCGGTCTGCGCGCGAGAACCGGCTGAGCTATGTGAGCGGAGATCGCAAGAAAGAAGGCATTTTCGCCAATCTCAGCATTTTCGAGAACTTGGCGCTGCCGGTCTACCGCGACTACCGCCTGGGCGGCGTGATCAACATCGTCAACCAGGCCAAGCTCGCGCCTGTGTTCGAGTGGGAAACCGGCAAGCTGGCGGTCAAGATGGGCGACCGCGGCAATCTCATCACGTCGCTGTCCGGCGGCAATCAGCAGAAGGTGCTGATCGCGCGCGCCTTCGCCGAGAAGCCACAGGTGCTGGTGCTGAACGATCCCGCGCGCGGCATCGACGTCGGCGCCAAGCTCGACCTTTATCGGAACTTGCGCGAGTTTGCCGGCCGCGGCAACGGCGTGATTTTCCTGTCCAGTGAGATCGAGGAGTTCCTCGATCTGTGCACGCGCGTCGTGGTGTTCCGCAACGGCTCCTTCGCGACCGAGTTCGAGCCGCCCTATGAGGGGCACGCCATATTGAATGCGATGTTCGGGCGCAAGGCCGATGCCGAATTGGCCGACGGGGAGCATACGTCGGACATCGATCCTGCATTGCCCCGCAGTAAACCCATTCCGCTGCCGAGCGATGGAGCGCGGCCGGTACCGCGACCGGTCAATACGTCCCCGACCGCACCCGCGCCAGAAGAATCAGTACACCCCATGACAGGAGGAAGACATGAGCAAGTACGGCTCTAGGAGGAGTTTCGACCTCGAATGGGTCGAACGCTGGGCGCGGACGGTCAACGACGACCGCATATTGCCCGTGGTCGGGCGATTCTTCACCGCCAAATTCGTGCTCGGCGTGGACGACACCCAGTATCTGGTCGACGTCCAGGGCGGCAAGATCCAGCGCATCGCCGAGGGGTTGCCCCCCACGACTTCGACTTCGATTTCGGTCTGAAAGCGTCCAGCGGCACCTGGGCCAAGTTCAGCCAACAGATCCCGCCGCCCATGTTCAACGACATCTGGGCGATGGCGCATCCGCTGCATCGCCACCTGATCATCGAGGGGAACACCTTCAAGTTCTGGCAGAACCTGCGCGCGCTGACGCGAATGCTCTCGCTGATGCGGCAGGTCTGCAACGGCAGCGCGAGAGACCAATCATGAACCAGCACGATCCCATAGTCGGACGCTACGTTTACGTCCAATGCGAAGGCAAGACCTACCGCACCTATTGCGAGGAACACGGCGAGGGCATCCCGCTGGTTTGCGTGCACACGGCGGGCACGGACGGACGCCAGTACCGCCACCAGCTCTGCGATGCCGACTTTGCGCAGAACTACCGCATCATCGCCTTCGACATTCCCTGGCACGGCAAGACGCTGCCACCATCGGATTTCTACCTGATGGAGGACGAATACAAGCTCACCACGCGCTTCTATGCCGAGTTCATCGTCGCCTTCTGCCGGGCGTTGGAGTTGAAAAAGCCCGTGATCATGGGCCAGTCCATGGGCGGCAACGTCTGCTTGTCGCTCGCCCTCAAGTACGAGAGCGAGTTCTCGGCGCTGATCGCGCTGGAGGCCTGCGACTACTCGCCCGGCTGGTGGATCGATGCTTTGCATCATCCGCACATCCACGGCGGCGAAGTGGTGGCGAGCTCCACCTTCGGCCTGATGAGCCCAGAGTCGCCCGACGAATATCGCTGGGAAACCTGGTGGTACTACGCGCAAGGCGGCCCCGGCATCTTTAAGGGCGACCTCTATTTCTACAGCGTCGATTCGGACTACCGCGATCAGATGCAGAGGATTTCGGGCCGGCTGCCGATCTACTTCCTGACCGATACGTACGATTTCGCCTGCACGCCCGAAATGACCGAGCGCACCGCCGAGAGAGTAAAGAATTCCGAATGTATCATCTTCAGCGGCGGGCACTTCCCGACCTCGGAAGACCCGGTGAAGTTCAAGGACGTCATCACGCCGGTGCTGAAGAAGATCCTGGCCCAGGATCCCGAGCGGCGTGGGCAGGGTGGTCCGGGACTCAATGGCGGGCGCAACGTCAGCGATCTGCGCAGTTCGACGCGCACGGACCGTCCGACCGACGGCCGTCGGGTCATCACGCTCTAACCCACAGGGCCGGGCGGGCAACCCGTCCGGCCACCCCTTAGGCAGCAAAGCATCGTCTTATGTCCGAGACGCGCGGATCCGAGAACATCTACTTGCTGGTGCCGATGCTGCTGATCGCGGTGTTGCTCAGCACGGCCGTGGTTCGCGGGCCGCATCTCGAGTCTTACTCCGGCTTCGGCAGCGCCGTCATCGTCGCTGCGCCCCTGATGCTGGCGACCTACGCCCTGATGGCGCTGGCCATCGCCGGCCGCAACACGGTCGATCTGGCCGTCGGTCCGCTGCTCGCCTTCATCAATGTCTCGGTGGTGAAGTTGAACATGCTCGGCGTCATCACGTCGCCGATCGCTGTGTTCATTGTCGCCATCGGTATCGGCATTCTCTATCAGCTGCTCTTTGCCCTGATGATCATCTGGGTGCGGGTGCAGCCCATCATCGTCGCGCTCAGCGGGTTTCTCGCGCTCACCGGCATCAACCTGGTCATCCTGCCGCGTCCGGGCGGCACGGCGCCGGAGTGGATGGGGTCCTGGGGCCTGGGCACCTCGATCTTTTCGCCGGTGCTCCTGATCCTGATCATTGCGACCGGCGGCTGGCTGCTGTTCACGCTGAGCTCCTTCTACAGTAACCTGCGCATGATGGGCTACGACGAGCGCGCGGCCTTCACCAGCGGTATGCGGATCGATATCGTACGCGTCGGCGCCCATGTCATCGCCGGCATCTTCGTCGGCCTCGCCGCGATCTGCTACACCGCCCTGATCGCCTCGGGCGATCCGACCCAGGGCACCACCATGTCGCTGACGGCCGTGACGGCGGTGGTACTCGGCGGCGTCAGCCTGGCGGGCGGACGCGGCGGAGTCATCGGCGCGGCACTCGGGGCTATCAACCTGTTTCTGATCGGTTATGTGCTCGCCACCTTCAACTTCGGCACCGTGCAGGCTTTCGTCACGCAGCTCTCCTATGGATTGATCATGATCCTGTCGCTGCTGCTGACGCTCCTTGTGCAGATCATAGGCCGCTATCTCCACGTCATCACTCCCTTCTCGGCCTTCATCGTGCTCGGTGCCATCGTGCTCGGTATCATGCTGAAGGTCAGCGCCGAGGACGTGCGCCCGGCAGCGACGGCCCTCGCCGCACCGGTGGCGGATGGAAATCCGATGACGCGCTACCTTTTATTGCCCGCTACGGACGGCAGCGGCATCGGGCAATTCGTGCTGTCGCCCTGGCAAACGATGCTGTTTGGCCTTGCCGCCGCTTTGGCTCTCCTCACCGTCACGGTACGCACGGTCACCGCCGAGGCTCTATCGCTGCGGCTTGGTGTGTTCGTCTACGTCTTCGTCTCGGCAATGATCCTGCTGCTGCTTTTCGTTGTCGGTGACCTCAGCGTCGCGGGGGTGAGGCGATGAATCGCTTGGTCCTGATGCCTCGCTCGATCGCGCTGATCTGGCTCAACCTCGCCTTGACACTGATCGTGGCGGCGATCGGCTTTGGCCTCGGATTCGCGCAGGGGCTGAGCGCGCAGCTGGTTATTCTCTACACGGTCATCACCGTAGCCGTGTTGTTCCTGCTGCTGAACTACGTGACCGTGATTTTCGAATCCCGCCAGGCGCAAAGCGGGGCGCCACTCGCCGGGCAGCCGGGTCAAGCCGAGCCCAGCGGGATGCGCGGCGCCTGGCGGGGTAACCGCGTGCTGATCATCGCGATGCTCGCGCTGCTGATTGTCTATCTGTTGGTGACGGCGACCGTTCCGTCCTTCCGCAGCATTGCCAATCTGATCGCCTTCCTGGTGCTCGAGGCGATCCTGCTGTTCGCCTTCAAGGTCAGCGGCGCCTTTGCGCACGGGCGCAGCGCCTTCATCGGCCTGATTGTCCTTGGGGCACTCATCGTCGTCAGCTCCTTCACCATCGACGGATTCCCCTCAGCCGCCAACATCCGCGCGATCCTGCTGTTTGCGTCCTTTCTCGGCATCGCCTGCATCGGTCAGACCCTGGTGGCCCTGCTCGGCGGGCTCGAACTCTCGATCCCCTTCGTGATCGGTGCCGCCAATATCGGGCTGCTCTACATCATGGGCCTGGGCGTGCCGACCGGCGTCGCGCTGGCAGCCGTGTTGATCATCGGCGGCGGGCTTGGGTTTCTCAACGGCGTGCTCTCCTTCCGCCTGCAGGGCCAGGCGCTCATCCTCACGCTCGGGATGGGCTTTGCGGTCGCCGGACTGGTGCAGATGCTCACCAGCATCGGCTCGTCGTTCAGCGGTAACGTGTTCGGAAAAGTCCCGCCCTGGCTGCAGAACCTCGCCGTTATGAACGGCACGTTCTTCGGCCTCGCCGTACCGCCAACCATCCTGCTCTGGATCGCGCTCGCCATCATCGTCATCCTGGGCCTGCGCTACACCGCCTACGGACGACACATCTACGCGCTCGGCGGCAACCGGAGATCCGCCAAGCTGATCGGCGTCTCGGAATTCAAGTACTGGACGCTGGCATACACCATCAGCGGTTTCTTCGCCGCTCTGACCGGCTCGCTGCTGCTGGGCTGGAGTGGCGGCGGTTTCATCGGCGTCGGCGATCCCTATTTGTTCACGACGCTCGCGGCCGTGGTCATCGGCGGTATGTCGCTCGCCGGTGGTTATGGCGGCTACGGATTTACCGTCATCGGTGTTCTGGTGTTGCAGGTGCTGAGCGCCTTCCTGATCGGCATCGGCCTCAAGTACGAGTGGCAGCAATTCATCTTCGGTCTGCTTATCCTCCCCATGGTGGCGCTCTACGGACGTGCGCCGAGCATCAGGGCACAAGTCTAGGGAAGCCGCATGTTCGGAACCAATTTCCAGTCCAGCGACCTTGTGAGTTCGTCCTACGAACTGGCGACCATCGCCATGCTGGCCGCCGGCGTGCTCACGCTGCTGGGGCTGTCGTGGGTCTCCGACCGCTGGCGCCCACCGGTGGCGCTGGCCGGTGTGGCACTGCTGGCCGCCGGCTTCCACTATCTGGGCGCGTCGCAAACCTGGCTGGTGGCGCAGAAGATGTCGGCCGGCCCGCGCTTTGCCAGCTGGTTCGTCGTGCAGCCGTTGCAGGTCGCCAGCGTCTATTTCCTCGCCCGCCTCGCCGGTCCGGTTCCCGTCGGGGTGTTCTGGCGCACCACTGCCGCCGCCGTCCTGATGGTGCTCTCGCGCTGCCTGGGTGACGCGCGCATCTTCGATCCCACCCTCGGCGTTCTGCTCTCGATCGCCTTCTGGCTCTACATCCTCGGCGAACTCTACTTCGGCGCCATGAGCGAGGCGGTACTCAAGTCCTCGCGCACCATGCGGCTCGGATATTTCTGGATACGTCTCATCTTCACCATCGGCTGGGCGGCCATCCCCATTCTGCACTTCGTCGACGCCGTGATCGGGGCGGGGCACGCGCCCACCATCGTCCTGCTCTACACGCTCGCCGATCTCATCAATGTTCTGACCACATCCCTCATCGTCCTGGCTGTCGCAAGCCAGGAACGGTTCTGAGTGGACCCCGACTGATTGGAGCTGGAAAGCCAAGACAAGCACAGACGCACTGGCAATCGTCATACTTCTGACGATCCTGATCGCCATCGCGGTCTATCTCCTGCATTGGCTTTATCGCCATTCCTCCAAGGACCAGTCCTTCGTCCGGACGGGCCTCGGCGGCGAGAAGGTGGTGATGGGTGGCGGCGCGTTCCTGATCCCGATCGTGCACACCATCACGCGCGTCAATATGAACGCGACGCCGGTCGAGATCCGACGCCTGGGTGAGCGATCGCTCATTACCAAGAGCAAAATGCGGGTCGATGTCGTCGCCGAATTCCTGGTTCGTGTCATCGCCAGCAAGGCTGGCGTGTCGACGGCGGCCCGCACGCTCGGCGACCGCATGTCCAACCCGGCCGAATTGAAGGAGGTTGTGCAGGGCCGCTTCGTCGACGCCATGTCCGCGGTCGCCGCCACCATGACTATGGACGAAATCCATTCAAATCGCGGCCGTTACATCAAGGAGGTTGCAACGCTCGGCGCCAAGACGCTGGAAACCAACGGGCTCGAACTGGAAAACGCGTCCCTCACCAGCCTGAACCAGACCGACGTCTCTGTGTTCAATCCCAACAACGCCTTCGATGCCGAGGGTTTTGCTCAGACTCACGGAGCAAATCGAGGAGCGCCGCAAGCACCGAAACGAGATCGAGAACGACGCCCGCATCCAGATCACGCTGAAGGACTATGAGACCGAGCAGCGCGCGCTGGAAATCGCTCGCGACCTGGAATATGCGCGCATCGAGCAACACCGGGATATTGAGACCCGCAAAGCCGCACAACTGTCGCAAATCGCGGAAGAGCACTCCAAGTCCTCGATTGGTATCGAGACGGCCAAGATCCGTGCCGAGCAGGAAGCCGAGCGCATCCGGATCGCGCGCGACAAGCTGATCGAGGCCGAGCGCATCGCCTCGGCCAACGAAACGCGCACGCTCGCAATCAAGCAGCAGCAGTCCACCGATACGGCCAAGCTCGACAAGGATCGCCGCGTCGAGTCCTCGCGTATCGAGTCCATGAAGGCCATCGATCTGCTCACCGTCGACAAGGACAAGCAGATCCGTGTCAGCAACGAGATCGCGTTGGTCGAACAAGACCGTATACGGATTATGCGGCACTATCACGTTCAGCTCGAAAGGCTCAGCAAGGACGAGGAAATCGCCCAGGCCGAGATCGCCAAGAGCGAGAAGATCAAGCTCGCCGAAACCACCGCCATGCGCAACATCGAGGACACTCAGATAGCGGTGAACCGCGACATCGAGCAGTTGCAGGTCGCGGCGCGCAGTTATAACGACCGCTTCGAGATCGAGCAGCGCAAGGAGATCGAGATCGTCGACAAGGAGCGACTGATCGCGGTGATCAACAAGTCGATTGAGGAGGCCTACGCGCAGACCAAGGTCGCCGAGGCGCGCAAGCTGCTGGCGCTAAGCGAAGAGCAGATCTTCAGCGCTCGCGACGAGGAGGCGGCCCAACGCGCCAAGCGCATCGACTTGATCAGCGCAGCCTCGCGCACCGAGCGTGAAGCCATGCGTGTGACTTCGTTCGCCAAGGCCGAAATGGAAGCGACGGAGTTCCGTGCGCAGGCCCGCATCGCCGAGGCAGAGGCCGACGAGGTGCGCTTCCAGAAGGATGCGGCCGGACAACGGCTGCTCAACGAGTCCGAGAACATGCGCTCGGACGCCAGCCGCCGCAGCGCCATCTACGAGCATCTGGTGCGTGCGCTGCCCAATATTATCCGGGAGACCGTCAAGCCGATGGAGAACATCGACTCGATCAAGATCCTGCAAGTCGATGGCCTTCCCGGCCTCAACAGCCCGTCGGAAGGTGGTGGCCATGGCGCGAATGGCGCCGCGACTGGCGAGGGCGGCAGCATGACCGACAGCGTCGTGAACTCGGCCATGAAGTACCGCACGCATGTCGCGCTGGTGGACGGCTTGATGAAGGAAATGGGGCTGCCGATCGAAAATCTCGGCAGCGCCGGCGGAATGCAGTTCCGCAACTTCCTCGCGCCTGGCGACAAAGGCGGTTCGGGTAAGGACGATTGAGCGTCTTTGTACTGACCTTCTGGATTGATCGGTTATGGATAGATCGGACCGCCTGGACGTTGTCGATCGCCATGCCCTGGTCATGGCGATCTGGATCGCGCTTGGCGCGGCGGCGGCGATCCTTTTACATTTCGGCCTCGGGTCGGGCGGCCTCTGGGCTATCGCGGCGGGCTATGCCTGCGTGCTGGCTGCGTTCGCGGGGCATGTGATTGTCAACGCCGCCACGGAAACGACCTTCACCCGGCGCGAACTGGCTATGGGTCTAGTGGTTTACTTCGCGTGGGCCGTCTCGCTCGGCGTCGCGGCTTTGTTCGTCGCCGGCTTCCGCGATCATATGTTCGTGCCGCTCGTCATCGGCCTCCTGGTCATCGGCGCCTGCGTCATGTTCTATATGATTACGCATTTCGGCGTGCGCGTCGTGTTCGACGCCTTCAACGTCATCGGCAATTTCAGACCTGACGACGTGAGGGGCAGGGAGGGGTGCCCATGACGACGCTCCTTCTCGCATCCCTCGGCATCTCGTTCGTTTACGCGGTGTACATCGCGACGGCCAGCGCCAGCGCTGCGCCCAAGTCAGCCGATTTCCTCAACGGCGGCCTCAACATCCCGGCCTGGGCCTACATCTTTGGCGCGGCCGGTATTGTCGTGGCGGCGCTCGGTCTTGAAGACCACCTGCTGCTGCTCGCCAGCTACGGCCTGCAGTATAACCATGCCGTCCTCGGCCTGATCCTCGCCGCGCTCGCCGAAACCGGCACGCTGATCGAGCACGCCACCGGCGGCGTCCTGCCAGCAGTACTCGTGATCTGGGGATCGACCTTCTGTCTCGGCCTCTATGCCATCATCGGCGGCTGGCGCGGGATGGTTTATGTGATCGCCGCCCAGTCGCTGGTCGTCCTGGTACTCCTGATCGTCACGGCCGTAACTGTCGGGCTGACGCAACCGGGCACACCGTTCGCCTGGCACGGCATATCCGTACCCGGCTCAATAGCATCCGACCGCCTTCCCGGCGTGATCCAGTTCACCACGGGCTTCGGTAAGACCATCCCCGCAGCCGGCCTTTGGACCACGACGCAGATCGTATCCTTCGCCATAGCGCTTACCGGCATCCCCTTGAGCCTTGGCTTCGCCTTGCATGGCGTCAGTACGATGGGCCGCACCGGCCTCGCCTTAAGCCAGGTCTGGATGGTTTCCGGCATCGCCACCGGCCTGCTGCTGTTCGTCGGCCCCCTGCTTGCCGCAGAGATCTCAACCGGCGCGCATCCAACCATCAGCACACTTGCGGCCTTCGCGAAATGGCTGGCGCTCAAGGATGAACTGCTCGCCGTTGGCTTCCTGCTCGCGCTTGTCATCTCGCAGCAAATCGCAGTCGCTTTCTGCGTCACCTCCGGGGCCTCGATCCGCACCACCGATGTCGTCGTGCGCTATCTGCGCCCAGACCTCACCGGCAGCGGCCAGCGTACCGCCGCGCGCATTGCGATCGGCTGCATTGCCCTGGCCGTAGCATCGCTCGCTAGCATTGCCCCGCTTCCGATGGCACTGTTGTCTACGCTTACTCTCAGCCTGTCGGCACAACTCCTTCCCGCCTATTTCGGCCTGTGCTGGCCGCCCTGGATCAGCCGCAGCGGCGTGGTCACCGGACTGATCTTCGGCTTGGTCTTCGTCGTCATGACGGAGCCGGTCGGCCTGATCCCGTTAGAGCGGCTGTTCCTCGATCTGCCCTGGGGACGCTGGCCGTTGACTATCCATTCAGCCGCCTGGGGGCTGTTCTTCAATTTGGGCTTCTGCATCATCGTCTCGCTCTGGACATGTCACGAGCCCGAGCGCGAATACCGCGACCGCCTGCATGACGAGTTCGCCCGCAGCTCCGGCAATGCGCTCGGCGGCCGGGCCACGCGTGCCGCAAAATGGTCGCTGACGCTGAACTGGGCCTTCTGTGCCCTCGGCCCCGGCGCCATTTTGGGCAACACATTGTTTAGCCGACAGACGTTCGGGCTGCCGGGGCAGGCTGCAGTCCCCTCACTCTTCGTCTGGCAGATCGCCTCTTGGTTTGTTGGCATCCTGCTGGTCTGGTGGCTGGCCTACCAGAGCCGTCTCGGCGTGATCGATGCCGTGCCAAGCCGGACGATCCAACTCGGCACCGTTCGAGGGCCGTTGACCTCGCCCGCGCAACCCGCCTGGATAACCCGCTCGCTGTCGCGTCTGACCCGGCGCTCGGGGACGGATAGCAGGCCGTTGCCTCAAGGCAGATCCGTGAGGCTCCGGTAGATCCGAGCACTCTACGCCGGAAATACACAACCGAGCCGCTGGACGAAGCCTAACTTGGGTTAGTAGACTTGTCACAATCGGAGCCCAAGCCGCATGCACCGGCTGGCAGCGGGAGTGACGGCCATGGATCTGCGTCAACTGCGCTATTTCGCCAAGGTCGTCGAAAGCGGATCCTTTTCCAAGGCGGCGAATCTGCTGCACGTCGCCCAGCCGGCGCTCAGCCAGCACGTCCGGCACATGGAGGAGGAACAGGGCGTCGTGCTGCGGCACCGCGCGGCCTGGGCTTCGGAATTCTGCCGCGCATGGCAGTGCAGCGCGAAAGTATAGACGGCATTTTCCGGGTCTGGAAATTCGGGGTGCCACCGATCTCACGAAAGGTGTATCTGGCCTATTCAGCCGAGCGCCCGCTGCCCAAGGCACCGCGCGCTATCGCCCAACTCTCGTGGGAAATCCTGCGCCAGCTGGTGCGCGATTCCGTCTGGACAGCGGAACTTTCCCACGAGCGAAATTCGCCAAAACTGTTTAGCTGAACAACACCAGCCGAGCCTCGCTAAATTTCACAAAACGCTATACCCATCATTGCGAATCTTTATTGGACTTCGGGGCTCCCCAGGGGCAATTTTTGTGCGCGACATCGCGAAGAACGAGGAGCGAACGATGGCCGGCGCGCTGGCAGGAATAACAGTCGTTGCCTTGGAGCAGGCTGTGGCCGCACCGCTGGCCACCTCGCGGTTGGCCGATGCCGGCGCGCGCGTCATCAAGCTGGAACGCCCCGAGGGCGATTTTGCCCGCGGCTACGATGCCGATGTGCACGGCCTTTCGAGCTACTTCGTCTGGAACAATCGCGGCAAGGAATCCTGCACGGTCGATCTGAAGACCCCTGGCGATCTGGCCCTGGTCAACGCCATGTTGGCCAAGAGCGATGTCTTCGTACACAACCTTGCGCCCGGCGCGACCGAACGCCTGGGGTTGGGATCGGCGAGCCTGCGGTCACGTTTTCCGCGGCTGATTGTATGCGAGATCAGCGGTTATACGCCGGGCACGCCCGATTATGATCGCAAGGCCTACGACCTTCTGATCCAGGCCGAAGCTGGGCTTGCCCATGTCACGGGATCGGCGACGTCGGGCCCGAGCCGCGTCGGTATTTCGATTTGCGATATCTCGACCGGACAGGCCGCTTACGCCGCCATCCTGGAGGCGCTGCTCCGGCGTGAGCGGAGCAACGAGGGTGGCTTGCTGCAGATTTCGCTGTTCGACACCATTGCCGAGTACATGACCGTGCCCTATCTCGGTCGCCGCTATGCCGACCGGGAGCCCAGGCGGGTGGGCCTCGCTCACCCCAGTATCGCGCCCTATGGTGTCTTTTATGCCGTCGACGGAGAGATCCTGATCTCAATCCAGAACGACCGCGAATGGCAGACGTTTTGCGAGACCATCCTGCAGCAACCGGCGCTCGCAAACGATGCGCGCTTCGCCAGAAATACGGCGCGGACGGCTAATCGCGACGCGCTTGACCAGCTGATTCAGGAGCGCATCGGGCAGCAGACACTGGTGCAGCTGTGCGCTGAGCTGGACGCCAATCGGATTGCCTACGGACGGATTTCCACCATGGCGGATCTCAACGAGCACCGCAGCGCCACCACGGCAAGCATCAATACCCCAGCGGGACGAGTTGAGATACCCGCGCCACCCGTTATCGTCGACGGCTTGCGCCCAGTCCTAGGCAGGGTTCCGGGCCAGGGCGAACACACAGAGGCCTTGCGCCGGGAATTCCTTCCGCAAGCG
The DNA here is from genome assembly GCA_963732765.1 of uncultured Alphaproteobacteria bacterium. Lineage (GTDB taxonomy): Bacteria > Pseudomonadota > Alphaproteobacteria > Rhizobiales > Hyphomicrobiaceae > JANYHF01. The sequence continues at coordinate 838,088 of CAVTAS010000003.1, forward strand.
CAGAGCCGCGCCACGAGGTAAGCTACATGAGCCTGACACGCGATCTGACGCAGTTGATCCGTCGCAAGACAGTTAGTGACGCCGACTTGAAGTGCGCCGCCCTGTTCGTGCTCGACACGCTGGCCTGTGCCATTGCGGGGAGGGATGCTGCCCCGGCACGCATGCTGAGGACGATCGCCCCGCCCGCCCGGAGCGACGTTGCCCGCCGTGCCTTCCTAGTAGGCGGGCTTGCCCACATACTCGAGATGGACGACCTGCATCGCGATTCCGTTACACATCCGGGCTCCGTCGTGACCCCCGCCGCCTGGGCCATTACCGAGGACCGTAACTTCGGCGGGCGCCAGTTCCTGGAGGCTGTGCTGGCCGGCTACGAGGCTTGCTGCCGCGTGGGCAACGCCGTCGGTAAGACGCACTACCGCGTCTGGCATAACACTTCCACCTGTGGCCCCTTCGGCTCGACGATGGCGGTCGCACAGCTGATCGGACTCAGCGAGGATGAGACTGTGTGGGCGCTCGGCAATGCCGGTACGCAATCCTCAGGGCTATGGGAGTTCCTGGCGACCGGTGCCATGAGCAAGCATCTGCATACCGCGCGTGGCGCCGAATCCGGTGTGCTGGCAGCTCTGCTCGCCAAGGAAGGTTTTTCGGGTCCTGAGAAGATCCTCGAAGGCGAGAAGGGTTTCTTCGCCGGTCTGTGCGCCGACCCGATTCCGCAGGCCGTGACCGCCGATCCTGGGCGGCGCTGGGAACTGACCAACACGTCGATCAAACCGTGGCCCTGCTGCCGGCATACCCATCCGGCCATCGATGCTGCGCTCGAGCTGCACGCGGCCCTGAAAGGCGCTAAGATCGCGCGCGTTTCAGTCGGGGCTTATCGTGCCGCCATCGATGTCTGCGACCGTCCTACGCCACAAGATCCGTACAGCGCCAAATTCTCGCTGCAGCACACGGTGGCCATTGCGCTCACAGACGGGTGCGTCAACCAGGCGAGCTTCGATGCCGATGCACGCGCTCGCATGGCGGGCGAACGAGCCAAGGTTTCCGTCAGCGTCGCCCCCAAGATCGATGCTGCCTATCCCAAGGCCTGGGGCGTCGAGTTCAGCGTCGAGACCGCCGATGGCCGCAAGCTCTCGGCTGCTCGCCGCGACGCCAAGGGCGACCCCGAGAACCCGCTCTCCGAACAGGAGCTGACGGCCAAGGCCCGCGCGATGCTTCTGGAGTCGGGTCTGGCTGAAGCCCGCGTGGATACGTTCATCGCGGCGGTGCTAGACCTTGCCTCCGACAAGCCAGTCCGGAGTTTGGACTTGCTGTCCTACGTCGAACCGATGGACACTCCAACCCGCCAGATACGGAGCGCGTGAGCACCATGCAAGACGACGATCCGCACAAGGATATCCGCGAGGGCGTGCGTAAACTCTGCGAGCGCTTTCCGGGTGAATACTGGCGCAAACTCGATGCCGCGCGCGCTTATCCTGCCGAGTTTGTGCAGGCGCTGACTGATGCCGGCTATCTGGCAACGCTCATTCCCGAGGAGTATGGCGGGATCGGCCTTACCTTAGGCGCCGCGGCCGCGGTGCTGGAAGAAGTGCAGCACGCCGGCTGCAATGGCGCGGCCTGCCATGCGCAAATGTATGTGATGGGCACCGTGCTGCGCCACGGCAATGCGCAACAGAAGCGGCGCTATCTGCCCGATATCGCGGCCGGAAAACTGCGGCTGCAGGCCTTCGGCGTCACCGAGCCTGGGAGCGGCACCGACACCAAATCCATCCGAACCTTCGCCAAGAAGACTGGCGACCATTACATCGTGAACGGACAGAAAATCTGGACCAGCCGCGCCGAATATTCTGATCTCATGCTGCTGCTCGCTCGCACTACGCCGCGCGAGGAGGTCAAGAAACCTACCGACGGCCTGTCGGTGTTCATTCTCGATATGCGCGAGGCCACTGGCAAGGGCCTGACTATCCGCCCGATCCGTACCATGATGAACCATTCGACGACGGAGGTGTTCTTCGAGAACGTCAGGATCTCCGCCGAGAATCTGGTTGGCGAGGAAGGCAAGGGCTTCCGTTACATCCTCTCGGGCATGAATGCCGAGCGCATTCTGATCGCGGCCGAATGCGTCGGCGACGCCAAATGGCTGATCGAGAAGGCTTCGGCCTACGCCAAGGAGCGCGTCGTGTTCGGCCGGCCGATCGGCGCCAACCAGGGCATCCAGTTCCCGATTGCTCGCGCCTATGCCAACATGCGGGCGGCTGAGCTGATGGTGCGCGAAGCCGCTAAGCTCTACGAGGCCGGCAAGGATTGCGGCGCCGAGGCCAACATGGCCAAGATGCTCGCCGCCGACGCCTCCAACGAAGCTGCTAACGCCTGCATCCAAACCCACGGCGGCTTTGGCTTTGCCGAGGAGTACGACATCGAGCGCAAGTTCCGCGAGACCCGGCTCTATCAGGTGGCGCCGATCTCGACCAATCTGATCTTGTCCTATCTCTCCGAGCATGTTCTCGGCATGCCGCGTTCATATTAGCTCCGGGTACAACGTACCATGAGCACTGTTCCGGCAGGCTACGTGGACTGAATCACGAGCGTTACAGATCTTCTGCCGAAGGATCGAACATGACTATTTCCGACACGCTTTTGAGCCGCCTCAAAGACAAGAGCTTGGTGGTGGAGCGGGATTGCTCGGAGGCGGCTGGCATGGGCGGTCGGCTTCGGGTGCGACGTTCCCCGTCATCAATCCTTCGACGGGCGACACACTGGCAATGGTGCCTGATTTCTCACGCGCCGAGATTTCCAAGGCCATCGACGTCGCTTATGTGGCGCAGAAGGAGTGGGCAACTCGCACGGGCAAGGAGCGCGGCGCGATCTTACGTGGCTGGTACGACCTGGTTATCGCGCACACCGATGATCACGCGGCCATTCTCACCTCCGAAATGGGCAAGCCGCTAGCCGAGGCGCGCGGAGAAATTCTCTACGGCGCCTCCTACATCGAATGGAATAGCGAGGAAGCCAAGCGCGTTTATGGCGTGGCCCGTGAAGAGACCTTCGGTCCGCTCGCGCCGCTCTTCAAGTTCCGCGACGTCGAGGATGTCATCGCCACGGCCAACGACACCGAATTCGGCCTGGCGTCGTACTTCTACACCAACGATGTGAGCAAGGCCTGGGCGGTCGCCGAAGCCCTTGAGTACGGCATGGTTGGCATCAGTACCGGGATCATCTCGACTGAGGTCGCTCCCTTCGGTGGCGTCAAACAATCAGGGGTCGGACGCGAAGGTTCGATGTACGGCATCGACGATTGCATCGAGCTGAAGTACTTGTGTTTTGGACGGATCGGTTTGCAACCGAAACTCACCAACTAGGCTGAAACATCGTGCCAGCTGTCAGCAGGCGGCGCAAGCGATGTATTGTATCAATCGTGCCAAGATCGACAACATCGCCGCAGCACTCGCGAAACCATCACGGTATAGTACCTTCAAAACCACTGGCGGTTTGTGTGCGGCTGCGTCAAGGCGCTTGCCCTTACATCGCTAGACGCTGCGGCCCAAAGTGTTTGTCGCCGACCGCCTTGCAACTCAATGCCGTCATACCGAACAGCCGCAGGTGTGCCTAGTCCATTTGATTGGTCATGCTCAGGACTCCATTGGTAGGCTCCCGGCCAAAGCTGCCTCGCCTGCTGGTTTGGTCGGAAGCTTATCTTTTTTTCTGGGCGACGTTATGCGATGGGAGGGCAAGCCAATCGCGCCATTACGTTCGGGTCTCAGCAGGGAAGCGACCAAGTGCTCCCATGGTGATGGTCACTTAGGGCTCCACAACCCAAAGAAACCCCGCATGTCGTCGGCCACCAGTTGCGGTTCCTCCCACTCCAGGAAGTGCCCACCCCGATCGATTTCGGTCCAGCGCGTCACGTTCCAGGAGCGGTTCGCCCAGGCGCGAGGCGTCGGGAACATATCGAGCGCCGTCATCTGGAAGGCTGTTGGAACGGTCACCCTGCCCCAGTTCGCCAATTGATCCCGCGCCGTTTCGGCATAGAGCCTCATGGACGAACCGATCGTCTCGGTTGCCCAATAGACCGTCAGGTTTGCAAGCAGCTTATCCCGGCCGTAGCGGCCGATGACATCGTTCTTCCTGTCGGTCCAGGCGTGGAACTTCTCGAAGATCCAGGCCGCAAGGCCGGCCGGCAAGTCATTCAGGGCAAAGGCCGGCGTATCGGGTTTCGATGAGTGCAGCATGGCGTAGGCCATCTCGGTCTGCATCCACTTGTCGGCCGTGGCGACGAAGGCCTTTTCCTCCTCGCTCATGTCTGGTGGCCGAAACGCCACGAAGGGATTGGTGCCTGAAAGATGTATGCCAATGATCGCCTCGGGTCTGGTCAAGGCAAGTTGTTGAATGACGCCTGCGCCAAGATCGCTGCCGCGGGTAGCGAAACGCTTGTAACCCAAGACATCGGTCATCAGTTTGTGAGCAAGACCGGCGATCTTGCCCACGCTCATACCCGGTCGTGTTGGTCTTCCGGAGAAACCGAAGCCAGGGAGCGAGAGGGCAACCACATCGAAGCTGATCGCCGTGCCGGCACCGTTTGCCGACGGATCCGTCAGTAGCGGGATGATATCCATGAACTGCACGATAGATGACGGCCAGCCATGTAGAACGAGTAGAGGCGTGGCATTGGCGGTCTTGCCCCTGGCATGAACAAAATGCAATCGTTCGCCATCTATGGTGGCCATGTACTGCGGCAATAGATTGAGCTTGGCTTCAATGGCGCGCCAATCGAACCTCTGCCACTCCTTGATCACGGTAGCGACCGCCGCACGTTCAACCCCGTAACCCCAGCCGGCACCCTCCAAGGCGTCCGGCAAGCGAGCGCGCGCAAGACGATCCTTCAAGTCGGTTAGCGTCGCATCGGGGATCGCGATCTTGAAGGGTTCGGAAGCTGCCGCCGCCGACGCGAGTTTCGACACGGCTGGCGCTGCCGCTAAGGACAGGGTCCCGGCCACGGCTTGACGACGGGAGAGTTTTCGGGGCATCGGCGACCTCCTTGGCGACATTGAGTTCGGGATGGTGTCAAGATGCAGCAGTCTGCCTGCGCTCAGTCGACATAGCACTCTGTCTACAGACGATTACTGCGTTGACTGGGCAATCGCAATCAGGGCGGCAGCCATGTCCTCTGCCTTGGTGATTTGGGGCATGTGCCCGCTCTCAATCGGCAGGACCTTCGTCAGGCCAGCCCTGGCGATCATCCGAGCCTGCAGCTCAGGCGACACAGAGCGATCCCGATTGGTCTTGACGTAGGCTTTCGCGACCGAGCCGAAGCGAGCCGCGGTGAACTCGACAGGGGTTGCAATAGGCCCCAGCGGCTCGCGCACCATCGAGGCAACAAATGCCGTTTGTTGCGCGGGCGTGCCGTCCTCGATGAAGATGGCGACTTTGTCACGGTCGAGTATCGAGGCATGCGAATAGTCAGTGGCTACCACGAAGGAGTCCTTCTTGAATCCGTTCGTCGTATCGCTGTAGGCAAGGGTCTGCATGGACTCGCCCGTTAGTGGAATATAGGCCGCTACATAGATCAGCTGCTTGATGCGATCGGGGATGGCCTCGGCCGTCTGCGAGATCGTCATTCCGCCAAAACTGTGCCCAACCAGGGTGACCGGTTCCTTGGTGGCGTCGATTGCGCTCTTAACGGCGGCCACATGCGACTGCAGGGTGATAGCCTTGGCGGCAGCCCCATCGGCGTTGCGTCCCGGCAGGTCGTCGCCGATCGCCGTGTGCCCTTGCTTCTCAAGCAGCTGCGCAACTTGCTTCCAACTCGCAGAGGTATCGAATGCGCCATGCACCAGAACGAAAGTCTCTGCTGTTGCTGGCAGCGCCAGCTGTGGCACGAGAATACCAATTGCGAGAACAACATTGCGCAACAGATGCTTGATCATGATCCCCTCCAGCTATGACGCCTATGCGCCCAATGTTGCGATGACAAGTCGTGCCGCCGCCGTGCCTGACACCTGTTGTTGTCCGGTGACGAGGTTGCCGTCGCGCAGAGCAAACGGCGCAAACCGGTAACTGGTCGCGAAATTGGCCTCCGGGATCTTGCGCGCCACATCCTCGATCCAGAACGGCTGGATCTTCTTGCCCACGAATGCATCTGCATACGCCTCTTCCGAATTGGCGAACCCGGTCCATGTCTTGCCCTTGGCGAGTAGATCGCCGTTGGAAAGCCGGACCTTGAGGAGATTGCAAGTCCCGTGGCAGATCAGAGCCGTTGGCTTGCCTTCCTCGTAGAAGGCCGCGATCAGACGATGCAACAGAGTGTCGTCGACTTGGGTCACCATGGGTCCCTGCCCGGCGATCACTAGGATGGAGTCGTAGGCGTCGTGAGTGAGGCCGGCGATGCTCCTGGTCGCCTTGAGGAGCGCGGCATGTTTGGGCGAGTGTTTGAACCCCAGCGAAATCAGATCCTGGGCGGAATAGCCGCTTTCTTGCTCGGGATCGGAGAAGCCATCGCCAATGAGGTCGCCGCCTTTGGGTGACACGATGTCAACGCCGTAACCTGCCTCGGTGAAGGCCCAGAACGGATGGGTCAGTTCCGCCCACCAGAACCCGATCGGCCAGCCGGTCATCGGCGAGACTGCGTGGTTCGATGCAATCAACAGGATTTGCTTGCCAGGTTTGGAAATCTCGCCACTCATGATGTCCGCCTTACTCCGTTGGTCGTTCGATTGTCATCGACGCTCGGAACTCGGTAGCTGATACGCAAACGTGAAATCCCGCCCTGCCGAGGCCGTTGCAGCCAATTGAATCCAGAGCATTCCGAGGGGCTCAAGCAGTCGGGCCGCGCGCAGGGGGCCGGCATCAAGAGCCTCGAACCCCAACTCGTTGATCAGTTTAATGATCATAGGTTTACGGATTTCATCGTCGCCGGCGACGAACATCAGAGGTGGCGCCGGAAACCTTGCCGGATCAGTCATCACATTGAAGCCGACCTGATTGAGCGTCTTGAACACGCTTGCGCCTTTGGCCCAGGAGGCCACGAGTTCGCCCCCCGACGTGGTGTGACCGATCACCAGTTCCAGGCCCCCAGGACCGACGGCAAGAGGGTTCGTGCAGTCGATGATCGCGCGACCCGACAGATCTCCCAGAGCCGCCACGGCGCTCTCGGTGGCCGGCCACGGTGTCGCCAGGACGATCACATCTGCAGCGCGGCCTGCGGCGGTCACGTCGTCAAATCGAATTCTGCGATGACCCTTGAGAGGCGCGTACTTGGCCTCATTCAGGTCGGGAACACCGAAAACGACATCGTGCCTGCCGGCGGCCCAACGCATGCCAAGTGTGCCGCCGACCTTGCCAGCACCGATAACAGCAATGTGCATCGAGGGCCCTTTCACAAAGCGCGAGCTGTTCGGTCAGTTCAGGACGCGTAAGGATTTTAGCGGTTGCAGTCAGCGATGGCTTTCAAGATTCCATCATTCTGGAGCTGTGCCTCGATCCTTGACCACTTGCGCCTAGAACTGGAAATCCCGACGGAACTCAGATGGGCTCACACCGACCGACTTTGCAAATGTCGAGCTGAAATGGGCTGCAGACGAGAATCCACACAACAATCCAATCTCGACGGCCTGCAAATGGCTATGCGCCAACAGATCCTTGGCCCGCGCTATACGCCGACTTATGACAAATTGATGGGGTGTCAGCTTGGTCGCCGCCTTGAAGGCGCGTGAGAACTGGATTGTCGACAGGCAGGCGACTGCGGCGAGTTCGTCCATCGCCAGCGGGTCGCCGAAATGCGCCTCGATGAATTCGATGACCCGGCCGAGACGCGGGTCATCCAGGACTGGCGCCCGCCAGTCCCCCCCGGTCCTGGCCAGTATGGAAAAATAGGACAACAATCCGATGATTGAGCCGTCGATATAGAGATCGTTCGCGTGCCCGCCGTCCCCCATGGCGGTCCACATGGATTTGAGACGATCCAGAACAGGCTGGCGCACAATGGTGCTGGCGTACACCGGTTCAAATGGGTCGGTATCGATGCCGGCCTCGGCCAGGCGCGACTTGAGCGCGACGTGCGACAAGCTCGCAAATAGAACACGATGCGGTTCTCGCACGTTGAAGTAGCAATGCTGACGCGCAGGCTGCAGATGCGCCATCCCTGCCCTCAACTCACCCACGCGTTGGCGACCGTTGCCGAAGTTGAATTCAGCCGGTCCCGACGCGCGCAAAGCCGCCGTGATGATCAGTTGGTCGACCGCCGGGGCAGCGCGCTCTCCGCCACCTTGTGACGCCAGGATCATTTCGACGCCGAGCGATCCGGCTCGACGGTGTTCCAGTGTGGCCGACGCGAAGCGCGGGCTTTGATAGTACTCTATGACTGAGGGGAACACTGGCATACTCACCCGCAAATCGTCAGGTCTCATGGGGATAGTCTCGCCCAGGTGCGAACGACAAGCGTTCGGCTTTCTGGTAACCGCAGTCAACAGGGTAGCGCTCTGTAGTAGCCGGGCAACTCGCCACATAGCCAGCGCTGTAGAGGCACGATTCCATCTACCCCGGCACTCCGATGATCTGTGCAAACCGGCCGCTCGTTTCCTGCTTCGCTAAGCAGCTGAACTGGAGGATAGCATCGATGGATGCCGCGCGGGTTGCAGTCAACTTCATCCTGGGGATTGGCCAAATCGCACTGAGCATTTGGTTCTTCCGCGACGGCTTCGAGACCGCAGCGTCGGCGTTTCCCAAGTCCCCGCCAACTCCACTCGAACCGGCGGGATACGCCTTTGCCATCTGGACACCGATCTATCTAGGCTCGGTCGCTTTCGCACTCCACCAGGCGTTTGGGCGGAACTGGTCCGATCCGGTCTACCGGTCGATCGGCTGGTGGACGGCATTGGCATTCCTGTGCTGCTGCCTTTGGCTGGTCTTCGCAAAGCACGGGCCTGTCTTTGCGACTGTGCCAGCAATCATTGTGATGTTTATTGCGCTGCTCTGGTCGCTGATCGTTGCGCTCGGGCTCGCGCGGGACGGCGCTGCAGTATCCCCATGGTTTACGATTGCACCCCTGGCGCTTTATGCGGGGTGGCTGACGATCGCTGTGTTCGCCAATGTCGCCGAGATTTTATCCGGCTACGGGATCCACCCCTTTGGACTGAGCCAGCCAACCTTTGCCGGGCTGCTATTGCTGATCGCGCTGCCAGTCGCGCTGACCTGCGTCTTTCTCGTGCGCGGCAACATGATCTATGCGTCGGCGATCACCTGGGCACTGGTCGCAATCGCCGTCGCAAACATCCAGCGCGGGCCAAATCTCGTCTTTGCCGTGCTGGCTGGCGGCTCGGCTGTGTTGGCAATTCTGGTATCGCTGAACGCCCGTACAATGTGATGCCCATGCTCCACGACATGTGCCATGTCGCTGCGAAGTCACAGCGATAAAACGTTGAAGGAGTCCGACATCCCCGCCACACGACATTGTCGAATCGGATAGCCTAAGCGTGCAGAAGCGACCTACAGCGCTGTTTCGCGAACTCGCTTGAGCTATATCAACGCGGTTCCAGTCACTCCCGGTGAACCTTCCGAGATGCTCCTTCATGGGAGGTTGGCTATGAGCCGGATGGTTCTACTCTTGGTGGTTGGTGTCGTCACCGTGGTTGCTGCGGGCGGGTTCGTGTTTCTCGCCTATAGCGACGAGATCGGCCGTGCGCACGTTGCAGTGCGTGACGGCGGTCGGATCGCGAGCACGACGGCTGGGCCTATCGAATTCGCGGAGAAGGGTGCCGGTATCGCGCTGCTGTCCATTCACGGCGCCGGCGGGGGCTATGACCAGGGCCTCGCGAATGTTGCCGATTTCGTTGGAGAGGGATTTCGCGTCATCGCCCCATCCAGGTTCGGGTACTTAGGGACGCCAATACCAGCGGATGCGTCTCCCTCCGCGCAAGCCGATGCTCATGCGGCGCTTCTGGCCGAGTTGAAGGTCGACAAGGCAATCGTCGTGGGCGTCTCGGCTGGCGCGTGCTCGGCGATCGAACTGGCATTGCGCCATCCGGACAACGTCGCTGCGCTCATTTTGATTGTTCCGGGGACTTATGCTCCAACAAGCCCGGTGATGATTGAACAAAGCCGCGCAAGCCAGTTTGCATTCTGGTTGGTTAATGCTGGTGCCGACTTTGCCTGGTGGGCGACGGAAAAGATCGCACCCTCGGTATTGATCCGCTTCCTCGGCGTGCCGCCGGAGGTCGTTGCCGCCGCGCCGGAGACGGAACAAGATCGCGTGCGGCAGATCATCCAGAGCGTCCAGCCGCTGTCGCGACGTGTTTCCGGAATCAACATCGACAGCAACCCCGATCTCCATCGGCTGCCGCTTGAAAGGATCAGTATACCAACTTTGATCGTTTCGGCGCGCGACGATCTGTTCAATACCCGGCCGGCTGCGGAGCTCGCTGCCGGCGCCATACCTGGTGCAAGGCTGGTCGTCTTCGATACCGGCGGCCACTTGTTGGTTGGGCACAGCCGGGAGGCGCGAGCGCTCGTCAGTGAGTTCCTGGCAAAGGCTGGTGTCGCCCCAAGGCTGTCGTCGGTCCAGCCGAATGCTGCAGCCACGAACCCACAATAGCCTCGGCGCTCCGTTGTTGAAGACGGCGCCGTCTCTTGCGCCAAATCAACCGCGGCTGGCGGATGCCAGCCTGCGAGGTTCAGCGGTGTGTGACGCGGTGCATGTTGCCGCCTCAAATGCTGGTCGCGAGATGGGCGACAGCGCCACACATGAGCCTCATGTACGTCTCGCACCTGCGATCGGCGACGATGGCTAAGTGGCATGCGCACCAAAGAGCCGCATGCGAATTGATCTCGATCAATGAGGCGCCGTTGGACGCCGCCCATTCTACCGCTATCGCCAGGGCAGTGAGGGGCTACAGATGGTTGAGGCAGGTACCCGCGACGAAGTCACCGCGATCAATGATTCACTGGCCGTTCTGTCCGGCCTGACGGCTGTGGCGGTTGGAGCGACGGCGGCGGCAAACAGTCGCGACGATGCGTTCTTTCTGCATGCCCTCTTTCTTGCTGTGGCAGGTGCGATCGCGACCGGCGTTGTTGTCCACAAGGCCTTCGTCGCCGATCCCGATGGGCGGGTCCTTGCCCGGTCTCGCACCGACTACAACGACGCCGTGGTCAAGGCTGGCGTTATTGCGACGGTCTTTTGGGGCATTGCCGGCTTTCTCATCGGCGACATCCTGGCCTGGCAACTGGCGTTTCCGGTGCTCAACCTCGATCTGCCCTGGACCAATTTCGGACGGCTGCGGCCGGTGCACACTTCGGCGGTCATCTTTGCTTTCGGCGGCAACGCGCTCATTGCAACCTCATTCTACGTCGTGCAGCGCACTTGCCGGGCGCGGTTGGCCGGTTACTGGTCGCCTTGGTTCGTGTTCTGGGGCTACCAGCTGTTCATTGTGCTGGCGGCATCGGGCTACCTGCTCGGCGTGACCGGTGGCAAGGAATATGCCGAGCCTGAATGGTACGTCGATCTGTGGCTGACTATTGTCTGGGTCGCTTATCTGCTTGTCTTCCTCGGCACCATCTGGAAGCGCACCGAACCGCACATCTATGTGGCGAACTGGTTCTATCTCGCTTTCATTGTCACTGTCGCCATGTTGCACATCGTCAACAATCTGGCGGTGCCGGTATCGTGGTTCGGAGCCAAGAGTTACGGCGTCTATTCTGGCGTCCAGGATGCCATGACGCAATGGTGGTACGGCCACAACGCGGTCGGCTTCTTCCTCACCGCCGGCTTCCTGGCCATGATGTACTACTTCATACCAAAGCGGGTGGAGCGGCCGATCTATTCCTACCGCCTGAGCATCGTCCACTTCTGGTCGCTGATCTTCATGTACATCTGGGCCGGGCCGCATCATCTGCATTACACGGCGCTTCCTGATTGGGCGCAGACTCTCGGCATGACGTTCTCGATCATGCTGTGGATGCCGTCCTGGGGCGGCATGATCAACGGCCTGATGACGCTGTCGGGCGCCTGGGATAAGCTCCGGACCGATCCCGTCGTGCGTCTCATGGTGGTCTCGGTCGGCTTCTACGGCATGTCGACCTTCGAGGGGCCGCTGATGTCGATCAAGGCGGTGAACTCGCTCTCTCATTACACAGATTGGACCATCGGCCACGTTCATTCCGGCGCACTCGGATGGGTCGGCATGGTGTCGTTCGGTGCCATCTATTGCATGACGCCCTGGCTGTGGGGGCGGCGCGGTCTCTATTCGATGCGTCTCGTCGAGTGGCACTTCTGGCTCTCGACCATCGGTATACTGCTCTACATCACTTCGATGTGGGTCGCCGGTCTGATGCAAGGACTGATGTGGCGCGCCTACAACGATCTCGGTTTCCTGCAGTATTCCTTCGTCGAGACAGTGGAGGCTATGCATTGGCCCTACATTATCCGCGCTACCGGTGGCTCGCTCTACCTGCTTGGAGGGCTGCTGATGGCCTACAATGTCTGGCGCACAGCGCGCGGGGATCTCACGGCCGACATCGCCCTGCAACCGCGTGTGGCTGCGGCGCCCGAACTGAGGGGCGGTGCCTTCCAGCCCGGCCTGGCGGCAGCGGAATAAGGGGTAACCAAGATGTTTCGACACGCCTTGTTTGAGCGTCATTCGCTGCTGCTGCTGGTCGGCATTCTGGTGGTAGTGGCGATCGGCGGACTGGTGGAAATCGCGCCTTTGTTCGTAGTGGCTGGCACCATCGAGAAAGTCGAGGGCATGCGTCCCTATTCGCCGCTCGAACTGGCTGGCCGCGACATCTACATCCGCGAGGGCTGTTATGGCTGCCATAGTCAGATGATCCGAGCAATCCGCGATGAGGTGGAGCGCTATGGCCACTACTCGCTGGCTGCCGAGAGCATGTACGACCACCCGTTCCAATGGGGGTCGAAGCGTACCGGTCCAGACCTGGCGAGGGTCGGCGGCAAGTTCTCAGACGAATGGCACGTCGCACATATGGTCAGCCCACGCTCGGTGGTGCCCGAGAGCATCATGCCTGGGTATCCTTTCCTGGCCGAGAATGCCGTTGACGCCAACAGCATCGCTGCCGAAATGCAGGCGCTGCGGATGGTCGGCGTGCCGTATACAGATGACATGATCGCCAACGCGGCTGCGGACATCAGCCGTCAGATCAACCCTGACGTCGAGGGAGCGGCTGAGTTCTTGAAGCGCTACCCCAAAGCCCAGCAGCGTCCCTTCACGGGTAACACGGCCGGGGCGACTGAGCTGGATGCCATGATCGCCTATCTGCAGGTGCTCGGCACGCTCGTCGATTTCGCCAAATACGACGAAGCCGGACCGAACCTTCGCTAACGGACTCCATCATGCGCTACGAAACCGTCGTCCTTGTCTCTCAGATCGCGTCATTGGTCCTGTTCATCTTGCTGTTTGCGGTTGTGATTTTGTACGCCCTCTGGCCTGGCAACCAGAAGGGGTTCGACGAGGCGGCGCGACTTCCGCTCGGCAAAGACGAAGACGAAGACCGCCATGTCAACGGGAGTCAGGCATGACCAATTCGACCGGCCATGATCGCGACGAGGTCACCGGCTACGCCACCACCGGCCATGAATGGGATGGCATCCGCGAACTGAACCGTCCTCTGCCGCGGTGGTGGCTGTGGGTTTTCATTGCCTGCATCGTCTATTCGATCGGCTACTGGATCGCCTACCCGGCCTGGCCGACATGGTCGGGCTACACACGTGGCATGCTCGGTTACAGCCAGCGTCAGGTGGTCGGCAGTGACATGGAGGCGGCTAGGGCGGCGCAGTCGAAGTTCGTCAGCGCCATAGCCGCCAAGCCGATGGCGGACATCCGCAAGGATCCAGAACTGCTTGCCTTCGCGCTCGCCGGCGGCAAGGCAGCGTTCGGCGACAACTGCTCCGCCTGCCATGGCCGCGGCGCCGAGGGCAAGACCGGCTACCCCAATCTCAACGACGACGACTGGCTCTGGGGCGGCAAGCTTGAGGAGATCGAGTATTCGATCACGCAGGGCATCCGCGGCACGGCCAAGGACACACGCCAGAACCAGATGCCGCGCTTTGGCGTCGACAAGATTTTGGAACCCGGACAGATCAACGATGCTGCCGAGTTCGTGCTGTCGGCATCGGTAGGCTCGACCGACGCCGAGGCTGCAGCACGCGGAAAAGTACTGTTCAAGGATCAATGCGCGGCCTGCCACGGTGACGACGCCAAGGGCAAGCTGGACATGGGGGCGCCGAACCTCACCGACGCCATCTGGCTTTTTGGTAGCAGCAAGCGCGACATCCTCACCTCGATCGAGACCGGGCGCGGCGGCGTCATGCCGAATTGGGGCGGACGGCTCTCACCTGCCACCATCAAGCAGCTGGCGCTCTACGTCCATGAGTTGGGTGGAGGCAAATAGTGGCGACGCCATGTGCCCTTCTTGTGCGGCTGGCGCGCTTGCCCTCGCCGGGATTGCGGATAGTAGGATGACGGATCAAATGCAACAGCAGTCGTCGCTGCAACGCCTCGCCGACGCGGCGATGGCGGAGGCAGCACGTCTTGGACCGGGGGCGCGCGACGGTGGCGTCGAACGTGTGGACGTCACCGCGGTCAACGCCAAGGGCAGTCGTCCACTCTATGCGACGCGGCAGAAAATCTATCCCAAGCTGACGCATGGGACCTTCCGCAGGGTCAAATGGGCGGTCATGATCGTCACTCTCGGCGTCTACTACGCGCTGCCGTGGATCCGCTTGGATCGCGGACCGTCGCTGCCAAACCAGGCCGTCTTGATCGATTTCGCGCATCAGCGGCTGTTTCTCGGCCCGATCGAGATCTGGGCGCAGGAGTTCTATCTCGTCACCGGCCTCCTGGTCCTGGCCGCGCTCAGCCTGTTCCTGGTGACGTCGTTGGCCGGCCGCGTCTGGTGCGGATATGCCTGCCCACAGACGGTCTGGACTGATCTCATGATTGCGGTCGAGCGCTTCTGGCAAGGCGATCGCAATGCCCGCATACGTCTCGATCAGGCGCCATGGTCATTCGACAAGGTGTGGCGCAAGGTTGGCACTCATCTCACCTGGGCGCTCGTCGGTCTAGCGACCGGCGGTGCGTTCGTCTTCTACTTCCGCGACGCCCCCACCCTGGCGGCCGAGCTCTTGAGCGGCACCGCCCCGGCGACGGCTTGGTACTTCCTTGCCCTCTTCACCGGCACCACCTACCTGCTCGGCGGCATCGCGCGCGAACAAGTCTGTACCTACATGTGCCCGTGGCCGCGCATCCAAGGCGCCATGTTCGACGATGATTCACTTCTGGTGAGCTACCGCCCGTACCGGGGCGAACCCCGCTCGCCGCATAAGAAGGGCGCCAGCTGGGCAGGTCGCGGCGACTGCATCGATTGCAATAGCTGCGTCGCCGTCTGCCCGATGGGCATCGACATCCGCGAGGGGCCACAGCTGGAGTGCATCCAGTGCGCGCTTTGTATCGACGCTTGCGATGCCGTGATGGACAAGGTCGGCCGGCCAAAGCGGCTGATCGCGTATGAGACCTTCAACCGGCTCCAGGCAGCTGCGGACAAGAAGCCGGTGCCGCCGGTGCAGCTCGTCCGCCCACGCACCGTCCTCTACACCGGTTTGATCGCTATCGTCGGCGTACTGATGCTTTTTGCTCTGTTTACGCGCGATACGCTGGTCGCCAGCGTTCTGCCAGATCGTAATCCGCTGTTCGTGCGCCTCACTGACGGCGGCATCCGCAACGGCTACACCATCGACATCGCCAACAAACTGCATCGGCCGCGCAATCTGACAGTGGCCGTCGATGGCTTGTCGGGAGCCACGCTCGGCATCGTCGGCGTGTCTGAAGGGGCGGCCATCGAAGTCAAGCCGGATGGGCTCAGGGCCATCAAGGTCTATGTAGCCGTGCCACCAGCCGTGCTGCCTCGCCTGAGTGGCAACTCGACACCCTTCGTCTTCGTCCTTACCGACACCGCCGACGGCCATACGCGGCGCCAAGTCGCCAGCTTCCGGAGGCCGGCACCATGATAACGACGCTGACAGGGAGACACACTCTGGCGATTTTCATCGCCGCCTTCGCAATTGTCGCGAGTGTGGACGCCGTCTTCGTTTGGCAGGCCGTGTCGACGTTTTCGGGGCTGGCCGGGGAAGATGGGTATCGCAAGGGCCTCGCCTATAACAGCACACTGGCGCAAGCGGCCGAGCAGAAGCGGCTTGGCTGGCATGCGCGCTTGAGTGTAAGCAACGGGTCGGTATTGCAACTTGCACTGACTGACGCCACGGGTGTGCCGTTGAACGGCTTCACTGTCGCGGGCACCTTCGAGCGTCCGGCCGCCAGCCAGTTCGATCGGCTCCTCACTTTCGCGCCAGCTGGATTCGGCCGATACGAGGCCTCGATCAGCACTGCAGATCGCGGAAGCTGGATCGCTACCCTGATAGTGACCCGCCGAGGTTCGGGCATCGTCTTTCGATGGAAGGAACGGCTATGGCTGCCTCCAGCAGGCTGAGCGATCAGGCGGTCGCGGCGAACGCCGCAAACACACGGCAACTGACCATGATCGTGGAGAACATGCATTGCGGCGCATGTCTCGCCAAGGTCGAGCGCACGCTGCTCGCCGTGCCCGGCGTCGTTGCGGCGCGCGCCAATCTGACGGCGCGGCGTGTGCAGGCTGAGATCACGCACGGGACCGCCGACGACAAGTCGGTCCTCGAAGCGCTGCAAGCCGCCGGCTATCGGGCCGCCGAGATGGCCACCCTGCCAATCGATGCGGCAGCCCGGCGCGAGCGTGAGCTGCTGGCACGCATCGCCGTCGCCGGTTTTGCCGCCACCAACATTATGCTGCTGTCGGTGTCTGTGTGGGCCGGTGTCTTCAGCGATATGGATGCCCGCGTCATGGACCTGTTTCATTGGGTGTCGGCCCTGATTGCGCTGCCTGCCGTCGCTTACGCCGGCCAGCCGTTCTTCGCCTCGGCCGCCCAGGCTATCGCCGCGCGCCGTCTCAACATGGACGTGCCGATCTCGGTCGCCATTGTCCTCGCTACCGCGATGAGTGTGCTGCAGACGTGGCGCGGCAGCGAGCAGGTCTATTTCGACGCCAGCGTCACGCTGCTGTTCCTGCTGCTGATCGGGCGTTTCCTCGATCAGCGCGTGCGCGTCAAGGCGCAGGGTGCGGCACAGAACCTGATGGCGCTGCAGGCCACCTGGGCCGATGTTGTCGCGGCAGACGGCACAACCTCTTCCATGGCGGCGCGGCTGCTGTTGCCCGGCATGCGTGTACACGTTGCAACGGGCTCGCGCATCCCAGTTGACGGCGTTGTACGGTCGGGCCGCAGCGACGTCGACGAGAGTCTTATCACGGGCGAGACCACGCCACGCGCCGTCGGCCCCGGCGACCGCGTGCATGCCGGCACCTTGAGCCTACTGGGATCGCTCACCGTCGAGGCGACTGCCACCGAAGGCGACACGCTGCTGGCCGAGATCGCCCGCTTGATGGTCGCGGCCGAGCAGGGGCGCGGGCGCTATGTGCGGATGGCCGACCGCGCTGCGCGGATTTACGCGCCGGCGGTGCATCTGCTTGGGCTGGCGACGTTCATGGGCTGGTTTGCCCTCGGTTATGGCTGGGAACAGGGCCTGACAGCAGCAATCGCGGTACTGATCATCACCTGTCCCTGCGCCCTGGCGCTTGCGGTCCCGGCAGTGCAGATCGCGGCCGCGCACCGGTTGTTCAAGCGCGGCCTTATTGTCAAAGCGCCGGACGCTTTGGAGCGGCTGGCCGAGATCGACACGGTCGTGCTCGATAAGACCGGCACGCTGACGACGGGCGAGGCGACCCTGTCGCATCCGGACGCCGTCTGCCTCGGCAGCCTGCGCGCAGCTGCGGTTCTCGCCGCCGCAAGCCGACATCCCTATGCCCGCGCCCTGCTGCGTGCGGCTACGACTCGAGTTGGCCCGGTCACCGTCGGCAGCGTTGTTACCGAACATCCCGGCCAGGGTCTCAGCCGGATGACGGCTGAGGGTGAGGAGCGGCTGGGCTCGGCAGCCTTCGTGCTTGGTACTGCGCAAGCGCCAGGCGCGTCGTCTCTATGGTTCAGCCGTCCGGGCCACGACCCAGTCGGCTTCGCCTTCGCCGACACCTTGCGTCCCGACGCAAAAGTGGTCGTCTCTGCACTGAGAAAAGGCGGGTTCGCGGTTGAGATACTGTCGGGTGATCAACCGGACCGGGTCGCAGCGGCCGCAGCGGCGGCAGGTGTTGCAGATAGCCGGGCCCGCCAGCATCCGGCCGACAAGATCGAGAGGCTCGCCGCGCTGAAGACGGCTGGACACCGTGTGCTGATGGTCGGTGACGGCCTGAACGATGCGCCGGCATTGGCCGCCGGGCACGCCTCGCTGTCTCCGGCAGAGGCTGCAGACATCAGCCGCATGGCCGCCGATGTGCTCTGGCAGGGCGCGTCGCTCGGCGCCATCACAGAACTGCTCGGCGTCGCCCGCGAGACCCGGCGGCTGGCTCTGCA
The DNA here is from genome assembly GCA_963732765.1 of uncultured Alphaproteobacteria bacterium. Taxonomy (GTDB): domain Bacteria; phylum Pseudomonadota; class Alphaproteobacteria; order Rhizobiales; family Hyphomicrobiaceae; genus JANYHF01. The sequence goes on from CAVTAS010000003.1 coordinate 856,578, forward strand.
GAATTTCGCCATTGCCGCGGCCTACAATGCTGTGTGCGTACCACTTGCCATGCTGGGGTTCGTGACGCCGCTCATCGCGGCGATCGCCATGTCGACATCGTCGATCGCCGTCACGCTGAATGCGTTGCGGCTGACGACCAAGCCGTGCCGCGCGGAGGCCTTTCGGATATGAGCGCACTCGCCTGGCTCGTCCCCGCCGCTCTCGGCCTCGGAGCTCTGGCGCTCGCTGCCTTCCTGTGGGCTCTCCACTCCGGCCAGTTCGACGACCTTGACGGCGCCGCCTGGCGCGCCATCGCCGACCAGGATCTGGATCAGTCCCGTCGCCCGAACGATGACCGGGCTGCTGCCAGCGGTGAAGCCGAAAACATGCGCGGCACGGACGGCCCATGACGCGACACCTGATCACTCTCAAGCCGAGTGCCAAAGGCTCAGTGAATCGCCCACGCTTGGAATGGCTCGCAGAGTTACTCCGCGCATCACACCGGGCCGCCTTGGCCCGGCACATGTTCAGCATGCCTTCAATGTGATAACAGGACTGGTACGGACGGCTGGCGCACAAGCGTGTGGCTGACCCCGCCAAAAAGGCTTTCCACCCAGCGCGAATGGCCGTAGGCCCCCGCGACGATCAGATCGGCATCCTGGGTATCGAGGGAAGCGAACAGTGCATCGACCGGCGACGTGTCGCCTAGGTCCGGCCAGCTTGAAGCCTTCGCCACAATCCCATGCTCACGCAGGTGACCTACGAGCAGTTCCGGCTCTGTTCCGAGATAGCCGGTGTCAGGAGCATAGGTGAAGACAGTCACTTTCTTAGCCCTTTGGAGGAGCGGCATCGCGTCGTGAACGGCCCGCGTCGCCTCCCGGTTGGCTTTCCAGGCAACAACGATGTTGTCTCCTACGGGCCGCGGGATCCAGCCATAGGGGAACAGCAGGAGCGGCACGCCCGCGTTGACAAGCACGCCCTCGGGGATATCGGGGAGCACGAGATTGCGCGACTCGAATTCTGGCTGCGAGGCAATCATGAGATCCGCATAGTGCGGAGAATAGTGCGCCCTGTACACGCCTCTCAGCCCGGCCTGCTTGATTGCGGACTCGAACACATCGGCAAGCGCATCGGCCCGGTCGCGCCACGGACTTCCAAGTTCAACTCCGGCTGAGACATCCACACCGATCAGCCGCGCTTCGTGCGATGCGGCCAAGCCGACTGCAAATTTCAAGCGGTTGGTGCTGTCAGGTGTCGGGTCGAGGTAGACGATGATTTCCTTGTACGGCATGGCACCCTCGGATGAAAAGCGATCACGAAAGAATGCTGTTGTTGCTTGAAAACTCGCCAAGCCGCGTTGATTCTCGTCAAGCGCAACCCGCAAGGGCTTAACTGTGGCGGCACAAACTCAGGCCGCCAGCGCCGGCGCTGCCGCAGTATGAAGTGCACGGTAGATCGCGTCGCGCAGCGCCTTCTCTCGTGGGTCGTTGGATAGATAGAAGTCCAGCTTGTTCATGACGTAAGCGTAGCCGAGGTGCGCATCGGGGTCGGCGAATGCGAACGAGCCGCCCGCACCGGGCGCGCCAAAGACGCGTGGGCTGGAACCGAAGAGGTCGCCGGGGCCCGAGCGCAGGAAACCCAGTGAGAAATAGCTGTCGACGCCGAGCACCTCGTCCTTCGGATTTGCAAGGTTGGGCGGGGCGGTAATCCGGGCCATAGTCTCCGGCGTGATCCCGAGTTCGGCGCCACCTTCCGCAAACACCGAGTAAGCTCGGGCAATGGCGCGCGCGGTCCCAACGCCGTTGCCTGCCGGTATCTCCACCGCAAAGCTGCGACGCTCGTTCATGTCCAGATCCGCGAGCAGCATCGAGCGCCTCAACAGCGATCCAGGTTGCAGGATCTTGAGGATCAATACCGGTGGCGTCGTGGGAAGCGCCAGCAGCGCGCGCAGCATGGACATCGGCTTGACCTTGGCGAGACGCTCGTCGGGGATGTCAGGCGGTAGCCCGATAAAGAAGTCCAGGCCAAGCGGGACAGCGATTTCCTCGTGGAAGAAGCGCCCGAGTGTGCGTTTGGCTGGATCGGTGTGTCGGATCAGCTCCTGCATATAGAGCCCCAGCGTCATCGTATGATAGCCGTGACGCGTGCCCGGCGGCCAAGCCGGCTTCTGGCGCGCGAGAAGCCGTGCGACCTCATCGAGATCGTGCAGCTTGTCGACGGTGAGTGGTTCGTCGAGCAGGACCAGCCCCGCTTCATGCCCGAGCAGCTGGCGCACGGTGATCGCTTCCTTGCCATTCTGCGCGAACTCGGGCCAATAGCGCGCGACCTGAGCGTCATAGTCGAGCCATCCGCGTGCGTTTGCCAGCGCCAAGGCCAGCGCAGACATGCCTTTGGTGGTCGAATTGACGACGACCATAGTGTCCTCGTTCCAGGGCGCGTCGCCTTCAGGCGTGCGGCGGCCGCCCCACAAGTCGACGACCTTGTTGCCGTGCCAGTAGGCAGCAACGGCGGCGCCGATGTCTCCGCGCTCGGAGAAGTTGCGTTCGAACTCGCCAAGAACCTCTTCGAAGCCGGGCGCGACTTGTCCGCAAGCGATGGCCACTCGAGTCTCCCATGATGGGGTATGCAGAACACGGCACACATGCGTGCCGCTGGCGTTCTCTCTATGGGCGTCCAGTTGCCTTTAGCCGAAGATCGGAGGGGCGGCCTTGAGCAAGATCAAACGTCCTAGCACTCGCCGCAGCAGTATCCCTTCGAGCTTGATGATCGTTGCACCCGAGCGGTGTCCGCAAGGGTTCACCGGCACACCAGCACCGGCAGGTCCGTATGTGCCAAAATTTTCTGGGTGACACTGCCGAGCAGAAGGGCGTTGACGCCGCTTCGGCCGTGCGAGGCCATCAGGATCAGATCCGCCCCGATCAACTTGGCCGTCGCGAGAATGGCTTGATACGGATGGTCGCTCTCTACGATTTTTGTGTCGGAGGCGACCGCTGCTGACTTTGCCGTTGAGGTTGCCCGTTCGAGTGCCGCCCGGGCTTCACTTCGCAGGTAGGTGAGCGCCTGGCTGCGGACCTCTTCGGGCAGGCCGGCAAAGGCGTGCCCATAGTCGCCAAGGCTCGCGAAGGGAATTTCAACAGTCAGGAACGTCAGGTGCGACCCAAGCGCGCCGGCCAGTTTCACACCTTCCACTACGGCCTTCATGGAGAGGTCCGAGCCGTCGGTAGGTACCAAGATGTGTCGGTACATGGCGATCTCCCATTGTTCGTCCGTAGTGCATACTTGGTGCTGCCAGGTTGCAAGCACTCGCAACCCTCACTGTACAGCTGCCTTTGACGTCACTGAGCCTGTCACAGTGACCCCGGACTCATAAGTTCTCTCTTTGGCCTCGATCGTGATGCGATCACCCTCGAACCGCATTTTGAGATCGAAGGCATCAATCGATGCGATGCCGTCATATTCGGTGACGAAGGTGTTTGCACCGGCCCAGAAACCACGGATACCGACAGGCAGATTGTTCTCGCCCGGAGACATGCGATAGACCCCGTCGAGGCCGACAGCGCCCGTGCGCGGCGGCTGGCCGGCAGAGAAGGTCAGGGCCAGCCGGGCCTCAGCGGTTGCGTCGAAGTCGATGCGCAGCGTAGTAAGTTGCAAGGGGTTCGGTGCAAATCCGTAGATGTTGCCGGACACTGCTTTGGCTAGGTCCGGCAGGGGTTTAACGGGGACGGGCGCCGGCGACAGCGTAAGTCGCGCCAAGACTGCTTTCAGCTCGGCCTCGCCTTTCGGATTTGCGGCGAGCGACTTCTCCGGGCTGGTCAGAGCTGTGCCCAGCAAACGCAGCGCATCGCCGGATTCGAAGCCGCCGCCAACCGTGGCCACCACGATGTCGAGCGTCGGAAAAACAGCGATCCTCTGCCCCCCGCGGCCGGCGGCGGCATATTGCTTGAACTCATCTCCGGTCATGATCCACCAACCGTAACCGTAATCGTCATGCCAATAGTCGCTGGTTTTGGCTTGCAGGCGAGACGATTGCTCGACCCATTTCCGACTGACAATCTGTGTACCGTTCCACTCTCCCCCATGAAGCCATAGGTAACCGATCTTCACGGCATCTTTGGCGAAGAGATGAAGGTCTCCCCAGCCATGGGTGATGCCTTGTGGATCTGCCGGCCAGATGACCTCGGTTATGCCCAACGGTTCGAACAGGTATCGGCGAGCAAAGTCGAGAGTTGTCGTTCCGGCCACCTTTTGCAGGATCGCCGACAAGAGATGCATGCCAGGACTGCAATAGGAAAATGTCGTCCCTGGTTCGGCAACGACTTTGCGGTCCAGAGTGAATTGGATCCAATCGGGGCTAGCGTTCATCTCATGCAGTGTCGGCTCATCATGCTCGCCGACGCAATCGAGACCCGAGGTCATGCCGGTGAGATGGCGCACCGTGATCCGCTCTTTGCGCGGGTCGCGATTGGCGATGACCCGCCCTGGGAAGAACGAAAGGACCGGCTGATCGATGTCGAGCTTGCCCTGGTCGGCCGCAATCGCAATGAGTGTCGTCATCACGCTCTTTGTCACCGACGCGACGTTGTGTGGCACACGGCCGTCGTAGGGATAGAAATTGGCGTCGACGACGACGCGACCGTGACGGACGAGTAAGAGCCCGTGGATGTTTCGGACCTTGGCCTGCATTTCGCCAAGCGCGATCGCAAGTCTCGCGGAGTCCATGCCCACTGACTCTGGCGACGCCAATGTCCAAGCCTTGGTTGGAGCCAGGGTGTCAGCCTCCGCGGCGCTGGCAAACGGAGCCGATAACCAGAGCAGGCAGCAGACGACGCTCAGGGATCTGACGAGCTTGAGCGGTGCCGTCAGAGGCCGGAACACGACGCGATCCACCATTGGGTGCCGCTGGACGTTCGACTGAGCCATGGCAGAAGCAGGGACCTTGCCGGCGATGTTCGATCTGCTCATCATGGTCTCTCTCCCGTCTCCGGTTCGAGGAATGCAGTCGCTGTAACGCGCTTTGGATGCGCGCTAGAGTGTGATGCGGTCAGTTGAGTCACTTTGATCTTTGTCAATCTGCAAGCGTCTCATTGCTTCTTTGGGCCGGTCATCCCGACGGGTCTGGTAACGGACTATCGACCAGGCTCCGCCGACAAGCTGTTGAGGTAGCCCAAGATGGCAGAGACGTCGTCGCGCTCGAATGCGAACACAGGCATATCCGGATGATTGGACATGAGGCCCATGCTCAATGCACCCCGCAGGGCCTCCGGGGCGTATCTCGAAACCACGCTGCGGAACGGCGGGGCCAGTCCGTTTGGGCTCGTTCCAACCCGGCCAATCGCGTGACATCGGCTGCAGTTGGTCTCAAGGATTTCGCGGCCCTTGGCCAGAAGTCCAGACCTTGACTGTGCGCCAACTGCCAATGTCAAAAACAGTGCGGCCGTCGAAATTGCGAAGCAAAGTCCATATCTTGCGATTCGCATCTGTCCACCAACATCGGATCAAGGGTCCTCGGCCAATGCCCAACCGGCAGCGTTTGCAGAGGGCGATAGTAGGCTGACACGTGTGCGGCCTTGACAAGGATCAACGTCCGGCAGCGTTGCGATGGTCTTGATGGCGACGTGTGCCCGATAGCGCGACGACCACCAGCGAGATAAGCCGATGCCCGAGACATCGAAACCGACGCCCAAGCGCGATTTCACGTTTGATATGTTCTATTTCTTCATTGCGATCATTGCGGTCGTACTGATCCGCGACTTCTGGATCGGCCAGACCAGTGTTAGATCGATACCGTACAGCGAGTTCCGCAGCCTGTTGGACAAGGGGGCGATCAAAGAAGTTCAGGTTGGCCCCATGGAGATCAGCGGCACTTACTCGGTGTCGGGCTCGGCATCGGGCAATGCCGCCGCCATTCAGAAATTCTCCACAGTGCGCGTTGAGCCGGAGATCGCCAGCGAACTCGCCAAGCACAACATACCCTTTTCCGGTCAGCCAGGCCCCGGGTTCATCGCAGAGATCCTGTCCTGGGCCTTGCCGACAGCCGGGTTGATACTGATCTGGATGGTGCTCTTGCGTCCGATGACCTCGGCGCAGGGCGGGCTGTTCGGCATCGGCCGCAGTCGCGCGAAAATCTATGCAGAGCCGAATGTGAAGGTGAGCTTTGCTGACGTCGCGGGCGTCGACGAGGCGAAGGCGGAACTCGCAGAAGTGGTTGGCTTCCTGAAGGAACCTAAGACCTATGGCCGACTTGGCGCCCACATTCCCAAGGGTGTCCTGCTGGTCGGGCCACCTGGCACTGGCAAGACGCTGCTGGCGCGTGCCGTCGCCGGCGAGGCGGGCGTGCCCTTCTTCTCGATCACCGGCTCGGAGTTTGTCGAGATGTTCGTCGGCGTTGGGGCGGCGCGTGTGCGCGATCTGTTCGAGCAGGCGCGGCGCCAGGCGCCAGCTATCGTATTCATCGATGAACTTGATGCGCTCGGCCGGGCCCGCGGCGTCGACATGCCGGGATCGGGTCACGACGAGAAAGAGCAGACGCTGAACCAGCTGCTCGCCGAAATGGACGGGTTCGACCCGACAGTCGGAATCATCGTGTTGTCGGCGACCAACCGCCCGGAAATTCTCGATCCGGCATTACTCCGTGCCGGTCGTTTCGATCGCCAGGTGCTGGTCGACCGTCCGGATCGCAAGGGTCGCTTCGACATTCTGCACGTACACCTGAAGAAAATTCAGTGCGCCCCCGATCTCGACGTCGACGCAGTGGCTGGTCTGACCCCCGGCTTCACCGGCGCTGATTTAGCCAATCTCGCCAATGAGGCGGCGCTCGTTGCAACCCGGCGCGGGGGCGAGGCAACCACGCTGGAGGATTTCACTCAAGCAATCGAGCGGCTGGTCGCCGGGTTGGAGAAGAAGAGCCGTATCCTGAGCAAGCGGGAACGCGATACGGTCGCTCATCATGAGATGGGCCACGCGCTGGTCGCCATGGCGCTGCCGGGGACGGATCCGATCCAGAAGGTCTCGATTATTCCGCGTGGTGTCGGCGCGCTCGGTTACACGCTGCAGCGCCCGACCGAGGATCGGTTCATCCTCAGCCGGACGGATCTTGCCAACCGCATGGCGGTTCTGCTTGGTGGCCGTGCTGCCGAGAGCCTGATCTATGACGAGGTGTCGACCGGCGCCGCCGACGATCTCGCGCGTGCGACGGAGATTGCACGCAACATGGTTGTGCGTTTCGGCATGACGCCGGAACTCGGACAGGTGTCTTATGAGCCCGATACGGCAACCTTCCTTGCCGGGCAAGTGCCGGTGTACCGGCCGCGCACCTACGCCGACCGAACGGCCGCGGCCATCGATGAGGTCATCAAGGATCTCATCGAAACGGCTTTCGGTCGGGCGCGGGGAATACTCGCGCGGAACAAAGACGTTCTGACGTCGTGTGCGCAGGAATTGTTGCGGCGAGAAACTCTCGGTGCAAGTGATTTAGCCGAGCTGACCGCAAGCTTGGATCGCTCAGACACCACCCCGACGAACTCACCACCTCGAGCGGCCCCGGATGCACCCATGAACGATGCGCAGTATAAGCACTGAATGCCCGCAGTTGGGTGCAATGTGGAGCAGTCCGATCGAAGCGAGGTCAACGATCATGGCAGTCGGCGGTTCAGCTGCTCCGGGCCAGACTCATGGTCCTGGCGATGTGACCGTGGATGGAGTGGTCACGGATCCCGTTTGCGGCATGAGTGTCGATCCACGGTCTACACCTCATAGCTTCGACTACAGCGGCAAGGCTTATCATTTCTGTTCGGCCGGATGCCAACAGAGGTTCGCAGCGGACCCGACGCGCTTCCTCGTCACGAAGCGGCAAGCCAACTCGACCTCCAACTCCGGCGCCATGTACACGTGTCCGATGCATCCGGAAATCCGGCAGCCTCAGCCTGGGGCCTGCCCGATCTGCGGCATGGCGCTCGAACCCGAGATGGCGTCGACGGTGGCGCACTCCAATCCCGAACTCGCTGATATGGCGCGACGGTTCTGGTTGGGGCTCTTGTTCACCGTGCCGGTGTTTGCGCTGGAGATGGGCGGACACCTTGCCGGGTTGCATCGTTGGATCGCTCCGCAGGCGTCGAATTGGATCCAACTCGTGCTGGCGACGCCAGTCGCCCTGTGGGCCGGTTGGCCGTTTTTCGCGCGCGCGCGGAAATCAATCGAGACACGCAATCTCAACATGTTCACGCTGATTGCGCTCGGCGTGGGCGTGGCCTGGGCGTACAGCGTCGTGGCGACGATAGCGCCAGGCATATTTCCTGCGACGATGCGGGATCACGACGGCTCGGTGGCCGTCTATTTCGAAGCGGCTGCCGTCATAACCGTGTTGGTTCTGCTCGGCCAGGTTCTGGAACTCAGAGCCCGCGAACAGACGAGTGGAGCTATTCGCGCCTTGCTCGATCTCTCGCCAAAACGGGCGCGTCGTCTTGCGGCTGGCGGTGACGACGAGGAAATCGACCTAGAGCAGGTCGTTGCCGGCGATCGATTGCGGGTGCGCCCCGGCGAACGCGTGCCGGTCGACGGACTGATCACCGAGGGGCACAGCGCGATCGATGAGTTGATGCTGACGGGCGAGTCGATGCCGGTCACGAAAGGAGCGGGCGCAAAAGTAATCGGCGGCACGATGAACCAATCGGGCGGGTTTGTCATGCTGGCCGAGAAGGTCGGGCGCGATACCGTGCTTGCACAGATTGTGCAACTGGTGGCGCGGGCGCAGCGCAGTCGCGCCCCGATCCAGCGGCTTGCGGACCAGGTATCGGCCTGGTTCGTGCCGGCGGTGATTTTGGCGGCGATGCTGGCCTTTGCCGTATGGATGAGCGTCGGGCCGGAGCCGCGCTTTGCCTACAGTCTGATCGCGGCGGTATCGGTACTGATCATCGCCTGTCCATGCGCCCTTGGCCTTGCCACGCCGATGTCGATCATGATCGGCGTCGGGCGCGGGGCGCAGGCGGGCGTGCTGATCCGGGACGCCGAGGTCCTGGAGCGGATGGAGACGGTCGATACGCTGGTCGTCGACAAGACTGGCACGCTTACCGAAGGCAAGCCGAGCGTTGTCGCGATTAAGACGGCGATGGGGTTCTCAGAGGCTGACGTCTTGCGTTTGGCTGCAAGCCTGGAACGGAGCAGCGAGCACCCGCTCGCGGCGGCGGTGGTAGGATCGGCTACCAAGCGTGGGCTGACGTTATCTGTGGTCGAGAATTTCCAGTCTTTGGCTGGCAAGGGCGTGACGGGTACTGTCGAAGGCCGCAGTGTGCTGGTCGGCAACCGGCTGATCATGGCCGAGGCGCGCATCGACAGCGGACAACTGCTCCAAGACGCCGACGCCATGCGATCCGGTGGCGCCACCGCGCTCCTGGTTGCGATTGACTCCAAGCTGGCCGGCGTAATCGCCATTGCAGATGGCATCAAGCCGACCACCGCAGCCGCGATCGCGGCACTCAAGACGGCGGGCATTCGCGTCGTCATGCTCACCGGCGATAGCACCCGGACCGCCGAGGCTGTGGCCAAGACTTTAGGCATTGCCGAGGTCAAGGCAGAGGTGTTGCCCGAAGAAAAGGTCAAGGTCGTTGAGCAATTGAAGGGGCAGGGCCGCGTTGTCGCCATGGCCGGCGACGGGGTGAACGATGCGCCGGCGCTGGCTGCCGCCGACGTCGGCATTGCCATGGGGACCGGCACCGATATCGCCATGGAAAGCGCCGGCGTCACGCTGCTCAACGGCGATCTCAATGGCATCGTCCGGGCACGCCATCTCTCGACAGCCACCATGGCGAACATCCGGCAAAATTTGGTTTTCGCCTTCATCTACAACATAGCGGGAGTGCCGATAGCGGCAGGCGCGCTCTATCCGTTGTTCGGTATGTTGCTCTCGCCGGTCATCGCCGCGGCGGCGATGTCGCTCTCCTCCGTGAGCGTTATCGGCAACGCCTTGCGCCTCAATCGACTGGTTCTTTAGTTCCTGCGACTCTTCACATCGCCATGTCAGACCGACTCATCGCCTCCGTCTTTGGCTCCGGCAGATCGGTCATCGTTGCTTCGGTCAGCAGCAGGACGCTTGCCACCGATACAGCGTTCTCCAAGGCGATGCGCACTACCTTGGTCGGGTCGATGATGCCGGCCTCGACCAGGTCGACATACCGGTTGCGCGCGGCGTCGAAGCCGAGATTGCCCTTGCCTTCGAGCATGCGGGCGACGACCACGCCGCCGTCCACCGCCGAGTTCTCGGCGATCTGGCGGGCCGGCGCACTGAGGGCGCGCTTCAGGATTTGCAGCCCGGTGCGCTCGTCGCCCTCTGCCGACGCTTCCTCCTTGGCGATCGCATCGACACAGCGCAGCAGAGCCAATCCGCCACCCGGCACGATGCCTTCGGCGACGGCCGCCTTGGTGGCGCTGATGGCATCGTCGAGCGCCTCTTTCTTCGACTTCATCTCCGACTCCGATGGCGCCCCGACCCGGATCACGGCGACGCCACCCGACAGCTTGGCCAGCCGCTCCTGCAGTTTCTCCTTGTCGTAGTCGCTGGTGGTCTTCTCGATCTCGCGCTTGATCTGCTGGATGCGAGCATCGATGGCCTTGCGAGCACCGCCGCCGCCGATGATGGTCGCGGTGTCCTTGTCGACCACGACCCGTTTGGCTTTGCCGAGTGACTCCTGCGTCACGTTCTCAAGCTTCAGCCCAAGTTCCTCGCAGACCAGCTGGCCCCCCGTCAGGATGGAGATGTCGGTCAGCATGGCCTTGCGCCGGTCGCCAAAGCCCGGGGCCTTGACGGCGCAGCACTTCAGGACACCGCGCAGATGGTTGACGATCAACGTCGCGAGCGCTTCGCCCTCGACATCCTCGGCCACCACCAGCAGGGGCTGGCTGGTCTTGGCGACCTGCTCCAGCAGGGGGATGAGATCCTTCAGTGTGCCGATCTTGCGGTCGGAGATGAGAATGGTGGCGTCCTCGAGGATCGCCTCCATGCGATCCGGATTGGTGATGAAATAGGGCGAGATGAAACCGCGGTCGAACTGCATGCCCTCGACCACGTCCAGGGTGGTTTCGGTTGTTTTGCTTTCCTCGACCGTAATGACGCCCTCGTTGCCGACTTTGCCCATGGCGTCGGCGATCAACTCGCCGATGGCTTCGTCGTTGTGCGCCGAAATGGCTGCAACTTGCGCCTTTTCCTTGCGCTCCTTGACCGGACGGGAGATCGCCTTGAGCGCGGCGGTTGCGGCCTTGCAGCCGCGATCGAGCCCGCGCTTCAGTTCGGTGGCGCTGGCGCCGGCCGCCACGTTCCGGATACCGTCGGCGAGCATGGCGTGGGCCAGGATGGTCGAGGTGCTGGTGCCGTCGCCGACGATCTCGCCTGTCCTTTCCGCCGCCTGGCGCAGCATTTGCGCGCCGAGGTTCTCGTCGGCATCCTTCAGGCTGAATTCCTTGGCAATGGTCACGCCGTCATTGCAGACCTGCGGCACGCCATAGCTCTTCTGGATCAGCACCGATTTCGATTTCGGGCCCAGCGTGATGCGGATGGCATCGGCCAGCAACGTTGCGCCGTGAAGAATTTTTTCGCGGGCCGCCGAACGGAACAGGACTTGTTTGTGCGCCATGTTTGATTGCCTCCATCGCAGACGGACCTGAACATCAAACCGGGCCGTAGCTCCGCACAATGATCTTGATCAAAGCGCAGATGCGAGTTCGTGGCATCGGTTGCCTGCATCACGGCAATCAACTGCCGCTGGAGAGGGGTGCCGAATGGCGAGTTCCGAGAGCACGCCTGCTAGCCGGAGCGAAGTCGGAGTGGCGCGGTCGCTTGGACCGGAGCTGCTGTACCGGCGCACCGACCTCGCGGCATTGGCCTTCAAGACCACTGCCGAGATTGCGCCCTTGGAGGGCGCTGTTTCCCAGCACCGCGCCGTTGCCTCGGTGAAGCTCGGGACCGAGATCAAGCGGCCCGGCTTCAACATGTTTGTCATCGGGCCGCGCGAGGCCCGCATGGGCGACGCGCTTGAAGCGCTACTCAAGGGATCGCTGGGTAAACGCAAACTGCCGTCAGACTGGGTCTATGTCAACAATTTCGCCGACCAGAACACGCCGACCGCCATCGAGCTTCCGGCCGGTCGCGCCACGGACTTCCAGAAGGCGATGCATGGGTTGGTTGAGGATCTGCGGGTGACCATCCCGAGTGCTTTTGAGAGCGACGACTATGTGACGCGACGCAGCGCCTTGGAGGATAACCTGCATAAGGCGCAGACGGATGCTTTCAGTGCGTTGCGCGAAAAGGCCGCCAGCAAGGGCGTGGTCGTTCTGCGTACGCCGCTTGGTTTTGCGCTGGCCCCGGCAAGCAACGGGTCAGTGGTTCCGGTGGAGGAGTTCTCGACCTGGCCTGAAGCCAAACGACTGGAGATGCAACAGGACATCGCGGCGCTGGAGAAGGACCTCGAACAGGCGGTGCGCCAGGTGCCGCAAATCGTGAGGGAGCATCGCAACGCGGTCCGCCAACTCGATCGCGAAACGGCTGAGGTCGCGGTCGGCCATCTGATCGAGGACATCAAGACGCGCTTCGCCGATCTGGCGCGCGTTGTCACTCATCTCGAGAGCGTTCGCCTGGATCTGCTTGAGAACATCGCGATGTTCATTGCCAAGCACGACGACGGCAGCGAGAGCCCGGCACCCCCATTGGCGCAAGGCGCGTTCGAGCGGTATGAGGTGAACGTCTTGATCTCGCATGACCGCAATGCCACCACGGCGCCGTTTGTCGAGGAACTGCATCCGACCCTCAATAATCTCATTGGGCGGATCGAGTACGTCGCCCATCAGGGCACCCTGGTCACTAATTTCCGCATGATCAGGGCCGGTGCCCTGCACAAGGCAAACGGCGGCTATCTGCTGATCGATGCCCGCAGCCTGTTGATGGAACCCTTCAGCTGGCCGGCACTGAAGCGCACGCTGCGGCGGCAGACCATTGTCGTCGAGGACGTGGCCCGCTTTCTCGGTCTCACCAGCACCGTGTCGCTGGAGCCCGAACCGATCCCGCTCGACATCAAGATCGTCCTGTTCGGCGACCGCATGCTGTATTTCCTGTTGGCGCAATACGATCCGGAGCTGGCGGAGCATTTCAAGATCGTCGCCGACTTCGAGGACGACACAGACAGGACGCGCGATAGCGAGATGGCTAATGCGCGGGTCATTGCGTCGCTTGTGGCTCGCGAAGGCCTGAAGCCGCTGAGCCGGGATGCGGTTGGCGCCGTGATCGAGCGTTGCGCCAGGCTCTCCGGCTACGCCGGTAAGCTCAGCCTGCTGACAGAACATGTTAGCGACCTGGTCACCGAGGCCGATCAATGGGCGACATCCGAGGGTCGCGGCATTGTCGAGGTGGCTGATGTCTGCAAGGCCATCGAGCAGCATACCTACCGGAACGCCCGGCTGCGCGATCGGATGCAGGAAAGCATCCTGCGCGACATGGCGCTCATCAGCACGTCGGGCGCTACCGTCGGGCAGATCAACGGCCTCAGTGTCATCGAGCTTGGTGGATTTGCCTTTGGCCGGCCAACCCGCATCACCGCCCGTGTCCGTCCGGGCTCAGGCAAAGTGGTCGACATCGAGCGCGAGGTGGAACTTGGCGGCCCCACGCACTCCAAAGGCGTGCTCATCCTCTCGGGGTTCCTGGCCGGACGCTACGCGCTCGACACACCGATGTCGCTGTTCGCCAGTCTGGTCTTCGAGCAATCCTACGGCGGCGTCGAGGGCGACAGCGCGTCCTCTGCCGAGCTCTATGCCCTGATCTCGGCGTTGGCCGAAGTCCCGCTGCGGCAGGATCTGGCGGTGACGGGCTCGGTCAATCAGCACGGCGAGGTGCAGCCGATCGGCGGCGTCAACGAGAAGATTGAGGGCTTCTTCGATATCTGCAGGCAACGCGGGCTGACCGGGACACAAGGCGTCGTGATCCCGCAATCGAATGTACAGAATTTGATGTTGCACGCAGATGTTGTCGAGGCCTGCGCAAGCGGGAAATTCGCGATCTACGCCGTCGCCTCGATCGATGAGGGCATCGCCATCCTGACAGGCCGGGTCGCCGGGCAGCGTGACGAGAGGGGACGATTTGCAGACGGATCAGTCAACGCATCTGTCGAAAGTCGTTTGCGAGCATTCGCCCAGGTCCGGCGCAGTTTCTCCACGACAGACGGGGCTGCCGCAACCGGGAACGCGCAATCATGACCGGCGCATCGGATTTCAAGCGTGCGGTGCTTGGGTTCAGTCACGATACGACCTGCGCCCCGGCTCTCGATGTCACCGTGCGGCTGGCCGAGCTGTTGGGTCTCGATGTTGTCGGACTGTTCTTCATCGACGAATCCCTCGAGGATCTGCTCGGTTATCCCAACACACGCGAGTTCGTGACGTCCGAGCGGGGATGGCGAGCGCTCGATCGCGAGAAACTGCGGCAAGAGCAGGAGTTCGCAGCGCGAACTGCCGAGCGCCTGTTCAGCGTCAAGGCTCCGCCACAGAAAGTGAAAAGCACGTTCAGGATCGTGGCTGGGCGGACCACCAGTGAGCTGACGATCGAAACAACGGGGTCGGATATTCTCGTCGTCGTGGAGCCGCGAACGGCGGCAGGCTTTGCAACCCAGTCGTTTGCCGTGCAGTTGGATTCTGCGATCCGCTCGGCGGCTGCGGTTCTCCTGATACCGCGTTCGGCGCAGCTGCGGCGGGGACCGGTGGTCGCGATCGCGGACGAGCCGGACGATTTGAGCGTGCGTGTGGCCTCCGCCATCGCTGCGGCCGCCGGGGAGCGGCTGATCATCGTCGAGGCCTTTGCTGGTGTGCCGGGAACGTCACCGCCTCAAGCCCAACCCCGCGCTGTCCCAACCGAGACTCACTCGGCAGGTCGCGGCTTGCGCGATGACCAAAGTTTCATCTTGCCGCTTCCCGGACGCCTTGCGGAGAGCCTTATTGTCTGTACCCGACGTGCAGCGGCCGGTGCGGACGACAAGTTCGCGACGGCACTCGCCCAACTGCGCCGTGTGCCGGTTCTCATCCTCGAGCCGGCGCCGCGCAAATCCAACGGCTGATGTATCAGCCGAAATCAAAATACGGATCAATAGGGCCGGTCCCGGAGGCCTAGCCTGAAGAACAGCTTGGACAATACAACCTCCCCAACCCAGAAGAGGGCGACGGCCAAGACCACGTCGGAGATTGTGAGTCCAAGGAGGAAGATGCAGACCACGCCCGGAAGCAGGGATTCAGGGACCTGGTCGAGGCCAGGCGCCATGCTGCTCGATGCAAGCGCCAGTCTGCGCTTACAGAAGCTCGAGAACAGATCTCCGGCCATGGCGGCAACGCCCACGGCGAGCCCGGTGCTCCAAGACAATCCCAGCAACGGCGCGCAGATGCTGGTGACGACTGCCGCAGCGATGACGCCACGAATCGTCTTGGACGGCCCGAAGACCGGTCGCCCGTCCGGCAAACGCCACCCTCCATCAAGCGGTTCGGAGAAACGGTCGCCCAAGAGGTTCTTGGCCACGACCGGCGCGCTGTTTGCTGCCGATAGCAGCAAGAGAAGTTTGGCGACGAGAAGCAATTGCATGACACTGCGCTCAGGGGTGTTGCACGGATTTCACACTATCTCCGGGTCAGTCGTATGCTCACGGATTTGAGAGCGGCGCCGGTGGTCGAGATCGTGATGTTCTGAGACGAGCGCGTGAATCCCACCGACATCGAGCCGGACAACCCGCCACTCAAGCGTAGCGAAATCCGGCTGGCCGAGAGCTGTCCGGTTGCCGCCCCCTCAAGACCGAAGGCGCTTTCCGACCAACTGCCCGAGACGCGGGCTCCGCTCGCCCGGAGATGGCCCTGCATATCGATGGTGTTGTCGCTGCTTGCGCATCGAATGGCGAGATTGAGCACGGATGCACCGCCGCTATAGGAACCCGTGCAACGCATGCGCTGGAGCGACCCGTCTTCAAGACGGAATTGCCCGGTGCCGGACCAGGACCCAACGAGGGCGCCGAAGGACGCCGTGTCGGCAGCGGCGGTGCGCTGGACAAAGCCTGGGGTGACCATGACGGCCGAGGCGAGCAGCGCGGTGGCGGTTGCAATAGCGGACCAGCGGTAAGCGATAGCGTTCATGTTGTTCTCCCTGCCGGGTCGGAAAGTATCGGCGTTTCAAGTCTCCCAAGTTGTCACTCGCGCGGCATTGACGAAGATCAGCCTCCGGACAGTGAGAGGCGCTGTTCGACTCGAGCTTTGGCAAGTTGGCGACGGACACTCAGTTTCGTCTGATTGACTTCGATCAATTCGATCAAATCAGTCTCGTCGCAGTGTGCCCCGAAGACGGCCCCCTGCTTGTAGATCTGAATTGTGCTGGAGGATTTGTCGCTATGGACCTGATGGACGCCATCCGGCAACGCCGAGCCGTTCGGAGCTACACATCCGAAGGTATCTCCGAGCCGGTCATGCGCCGGCTGATCGAGGCGGCGTGCTGGGCCCCGAGCGCAACCAATGAGCAACCCTGGCTGTTCACGGTCATCACCAATCAGGCACTGCTCGACAACCTGTCCAGCATCATCAAGGACTATATGCGCGAGCGGGCCGGCACCGGCATGCCAACGCGGCTGGTCAAGCAACTCGCCGATCCCGCATTCCAGATCTTTCACCGCGCGCCGGCCTTGGTGGTTATTTCGACGGACAGTCCGACGCACTGGGCGATCGAGGACTGCGCCCTGGCGGCTCAGAACTTCATGCTTGCAGCCTGTGCGGAAGGACTCGGCACATGCTGGATTGGACTGGCTGAGGAATGGCTGGGTACGCCCGATGGCAGAAAAATGCTGGGTCTTGAGCCCGGTTGCATGCCTGTGGCACCGGTCATTGTCGGGCACCCGAGGGAGGTGCCGGCCACGGTGCCGCGTCGTGAGCCTCAGATCGGGTGGCTGGCTTGATACGGGAGGCGAAACGGCCTGACCTGTTGCTGGACGGCCTGAAGTGCCAACGTCATCGCAAGATCGCTGTTTTGGCGCTCAATGGCGCTGTTGCACTGATCTCAACCTCAGCGGCGCTCAGTCGCCTATAGAGGTCGCGGCGGCGGCGCAGCGGCCACCAGTCGTAGAGAAATGTCTCGATCGGCTTCCAGTTTGCCACCCAGCCGACAATGATCAGGCTTTCCTCGAGCGCGCGAACCAGCGGATTGGCTCCGAGAGCGACACGCGCGAGCTGACTGGCGGCCAGGCAA
Organism: uncultured Alphaproteobacteria bacterium; assembly: GCA_963732765.1. GTDB lineage: Bacteria > Pseudomonadota > Alphaproteobacteria > Rhizobiales > Hyphomicrobiaceae > JANYHF01. Next base: position 873,794 of record CAVTAS010000003.1, read on the forward strand.
ACGACGAGCACCGGCACTCCGATCGAGAGAAAGCGCCAACCGTTCCGGAACAACTCATTGAGATCGCGCTGCAGCATGGCGGCCCGCTCGCCGAAGTAGTTGGCTAGCGCCTTCTCCAAGCCGCGCTCGTGCGCCTTTCGGCATTCCTCCTCCGGCATGTGCACGATGATGCGCAGTGGCGTGTCGGTGGGGAGTTCGCGGGCCCAGCCGACGATATAGGCCTCCGCATCGTCGTCGAGATCGCGCTCATGGAAGGGGGAAGGATCGAGCGAGTTGAAGAGTTGCGACAGCTCGCGAATGCGCACTTCGATCAGGGATGCCATGGCGTTGCTGTCAGTCATCGCTTCCTCTGCACGAAGGGCTGGCCAGCCTTCGATTGCATGCGACTGTCTGTGAATTGACATGCTTTCGATCTGATCGAAATCAAAGACCGCTACAAGATTGTTCGCGATATGCGAATTGTTCCGCTCTCAACCACAGTCAACCGGCAGGGCGAATGCGGCGATGAGTTTACAACCTGTTGTCCGTCCCGCGGCCTCCTGGCGCGACGTCCCGGCCAGTGTATGGACGCTTGGGGCCGTCTCGCTGCTGATGGATGTGTCCTCCGAGCTTGTCCATAGCCTGCTACCCGTCTTCTTAGTCACCGTGATCGGGGCGAGCACGGTCACGGTTGGCATCATTGAGGGCATTGCCGAAGCTACGGCGGCCGTGGGCAAGGTGTTTTCCGGTGTGCTCTCCGATCGCATCGGCAAGCGCAAGCTACTGGTCGGGATCGGCTATGGGTTGAGCGCTCTCACCAAACCACTGTTTCCGTTGGCAAGCACCGCGCTGCAGGTGCTTGCGGTGCGGTTCGTGGACCGGGTGGGCAAGGGTATCCGCGACGCGCCGCGCGATGCCTTGATCGCCGATGTGACGCCCGGCACCATCCGAGGCGCGGCCTACGGCATCCGCCAGGCTCTCGACACGACCGGCGCCTTCGCCGGCCCGCTGCTGGCGATGGCTTTGATGGCGCTCTATGCCGACGATTTCCGGGCTGTGTTCTGGTGGTCGGCAGTGCCGGCGGGGTTGGCCGTTCTTTTGCTGATTGTGGGTGTGCGCGAACCCGATGGCATCACGTCGGCAAACCGCAGGGATTGGCCCCTGCGCAGGGAGGACCTCTGGCGTTTGCCAACGTCCTATTGGGTTGTGGTTACGGTTGGCGTCGTCTTCACGCTGGGCCGTTTCAGCGAGGCCTTTCTCATGCTCAAGGCGCAGGCCGATGGCCTGCCGTTGATGTTCATCCCACTGGTGTTGGTAGCGATGAACCTTGTCTATGCCCTGGTCGCGATCCCCGCCGGCATTCTGTCCGACAGGTTCGGCCGGGAGAGAGTGCTCTTGGCCGGGCTCGCGGTGCTGATCGTCGCGGATATGACACTTGCTTTCAGTTCCGGTCTCGTTGGAGTGTTCGCAGGCATTGGCCTTTGGGGGCTCTATCTTGGACTGACGCAAGGACTGCTGACAGCCCTCGTCTCGGACACCGCGCCAGAGGATCTGCGGGGTACCGCCTTTGGCCTGTTCCATCTCATGACCGGGAGCACTCTTCTGATCGCGAGTGCGTTGGCGGGCTGGCTGTGGCAGGCCTTCGGGCCTGCAACGACTTTCGCCGCCGGCGCCGCGTTTGCGGCAGCAGCCGGCGCCATCATGATTGCCCGCCTCCGATTTATCGGCACTCGCTAAACCGGGGCTGCCCGCCACGATGGCTCTGCGGCCGAGACAACCCGAGAGGTCCGCATGACGTCGTCATGCTAACCCGAAACGGTAACCGGTCCCGCTGCCGGCTGCTTCGGCGCCCGATGCCGATACCGTAACGACCACGCCGCGGATACCCTGACGCGCAATGGCCTCTTTGAGATCGGCGATAGGCGCCGTGTCCTCGGAAAGGCTGCCACACAGCGATCCGGTCACCTGCCTAGCAGCGAAGATCCGTACGCTGTCCGCCGTCTGAAGGAGCGAAAGGCCGTCGAATAGGTGCAGGCCGACCTATTGGTTGGCCGGTATCAGTCGAACCGCTGGTAGGCATCGAACAGCAGCGCCAGCGCACAGCTCAAGAACCCACAAACCGGCACCCACGGCCAGCAGACGAAAATGTCGGCGGGCGGTTTGCTTTCGCGCCACTTGATCCAGACCAGGGAGAGATTGATCAGCGCATACAGCACCAGGATGACGCGCGACGTCAGACCTGCCAGGCGCTCCAGTGGCATCGTCAAGGCAAGGCCGAGGGCAATGGCCACGGCGAGCATGGTCGCGATGACCGGAGTCCTGGTGCGCGGGCTGACGGCGCCAAGAAATCGCGGCAAGCGCCCCTGCGATGACAGCCCGTAGAGAACGCGCGACGCCATGATAAGCTGCACAATGACGCCATTCAGGATCGCGATGATGGCGATAGCGCTCATGATCGCGGGATGCAATCCGGTCAGGCGCTGCAGGGCCAGGGCCAAGGGAGCGTCGGAGTTGGCCAGGTCCTGCGATCCTATGGCGCTAAGGGCGACATAAGAGACAAGAAAATAGATTGCCGCGCTGACGGCGAGTGTGAGGAAGATGGCGCGGGGCAATGTCTTGTTGGGCTGCCGCACTTCCTCGGAAATGTTGACAATGCCCTCAAAGCCGATGAAGGCAAAGACGGCGAGAAGCGAGGCGGACCAAAGACCAGTCCAGGAAGCCGCAAGGTTGTCGACAACCAGCATATCCGGCAGCTGCTTGAACATCGCGGGATCGGCCCAGATACCGGCGGCAATGAGCAGCAACAGCCCGCCGATTTCGATCACCGTCATGATGCCGGCCAGGACCACCAACTCAACAATGCCCCAGGCCGCTACCACACCCATTGCCATGACGACAACGGTCGTGATGGTCACCGGCGAGACATCGACAAAGACGCGAATATAGCCGACGCTCCCTGTACTGATGGCGGCTGCGGAGATTACCGAGGTGGCAAAGACCAGCAGCCCCGCAGCCAGCGAGAACCATTCGGATCGGAAGGCGGCCTCGACATAGGCGGCCTCGCTGGCGCTCACCGGTATGCGGCTGCCCAACTCTGCGAAGGTGGCTGCCGTCAGGGACATCATGACGGCAGCGGCAACGAAGGCGATCGGGGCGGACGCGCCCGCCTGCCCGGCCATCGATCCGACCAGCACATAGATGCCGGCCCCGATGGTGACGCCGAGCCCATAAAGCACCGTGGGCACAAGGGTCAACGACCGTTTCAACCCAGTCGTTGCGGCAGGATGCATATGTGTAATGTCCATCATCCCACTCCTGTTATCGAACCCAACGCCGGACCAGCATGACGACGATCAGATAGGTCGTGGTCATCGCAACCAGGAACAGCAGAAATGACGGCGGCGGTGTCACGAAGCCGAATAGAGGGCCGAGCGGCGTCAGGGGCAGGACCAGCCCGATGGAGACAGCACCCAAAGTGAGGGCCGTGAGGATCGGGTGGGGCCGGCTCAGCCACGGCGCGCCGCGCGTGCGGATCACGAATATGACCAGGCATTGGGTCGCCAGGGACTCCATGAACCACCCGGTCTGGAACAGGCTCGCGTTGGCGCTGAACAGGAACCACAAGGCGGCGAACGTCAGGAAGTCGAACAGGGAACTGATCGGCCCCAGCACCATCATGTAGCGTTGGATGGTCGCCAGATCCCAATGCACCGGCGCTTGCAGCGCCTCCTGGTCGACGTTGTCGAAGGGCACTCCGATCTCCGAGCAATCATAGAGCAGATTGTTGAGCAGCACCTGGGTGGGCAGCATGGGAAGGAACGGCAGGAACAAGGCCGCCGCCGCCATGCTCAGCATGTTGCCGAGATTTGAACTCGACCCCATCAGAATGTACTTGGTGACATTCTCGACCGTGCGCCTACCCTCCAGTATGCCGGTGTGAACAGCGCCAAGATCGTGGTCCAGCAGCACAATATCGGCGGCCTCCTTGGCGACGTCTGCGGCCGTATCGACCGAAATGCCGACATCGGCGCTGTGCAGTGCAGCGGCGTCATTGACCCCGTCGCCCAGAAACCCAACCACCTGCCCGGACTGTTTCAAGGCGGCGATCACGCGCTGCTTCTGCTGCGGTGTCACACGGCAGAACAGATTGACCGACGGCACGCGCGCCCGCAGAGCCTCGCTGCTCAAGTCCGTCAGCTCACGCCCGGTCAGGATGCCTGTCACCGGAATGCCGATCTCTTTGCAAATGTGCTGCGTGATCTGCTCGTTGTCGCCGGTGAGGATCTTGACGCCAACGCCAGCCGACGCCAGGTCGCGGATGGCGGCCGCCGCATCGCGCTTGGGGGGATCGACGAACACTGCGAAGCCGGAAAACGTCAGATCGGATTCATCATCGTGGGTAGCCGACGCATGCGTTCGGTCAACCGACCTGTAGGCAATGCCGAGCGCGCGGAACCCATCCCGGCCCAACCTCTCGAACCGATCCAACAGGTGCTTGCGTTCGGCTACGCCCATGGACGACACGCCATCGCCGGTTGTGGCGATATGCGTTGAGAGGCGGACGATCTCCTCGGGCGCTCCCTTCAAGACCAGCAAACGCACCTCGCCATTGTCGAGCAGTACCGAAACGCGGCGGCGTTCGAAGTCGAATGGCACCTCATCGATCTTGCGCCATTGCGCAAGATCCAGAGTACGAAAGTCGAGAACCGCCTTGTCCAGCGGGCTTTTGATACCGCTCTCAAACGCGCTGTTCAGATAGGCCAGCCGGAAAACCTCGTCGGAATCCTGGCCGGCGCCATCGATGTGTTTCTCCAGACGAACAACGGATTCCGTCAGCGTCCCCGTTTTATCGGTACACAGGATGTCCATCGCGCCGAGGTCATGGATTGACGCCAGGCGCTTGACGATCACCTGCCGGCGCGCCATCCGGCGCGCGCCATTGGCGAGCGTCACGGTGACGACCATGGGCAGCAGCTCGGGCGTGAGCCCAACCGCGAGCGCGAGCGCGAACAGCAGCAACTCCAGCAATGGGCGCTGGAAGAGAACGCTCGCAGCCACGACGAACAGCACCAGGAAGATCGTCAGGCGTAGCATCAGGTAGCCGAAGCCATGGATGCCGCGCTCGAAGGCGTCGGGTGGGCGTTGCGACGCCAGCGTTCCGGCAAGCCCGCCAAGTTCGGTCGCGCGGCCGGTGCGGCAGACCAGAGCGGTGGCGGCACCGCTGATCACCGAGGTTCCCATCGGCAGCCAGTTCAGCGCAGCCGATGCTTCGCCAGATCCGCCGGGATCGTCCGTAGCATGCTTTTCGACCGGGTAGGGTTCGCCCGTGAAGAGAGCCTGGTTCAGGAAGAAGTCCCGTCCGGTGAGCATCCGGCAATCGGCCGGTACGATATCGCCGGCCGCTAGATGCACCACATCGCCGGGCACGATCTCGCTTACCGGGAGGCTCTGCTCGGCGCCATCCCGCAGTACGTTGGCCCGCAGCGACACCGACTTACGTAGCGCCTCGACGGCATTCTCGGCACCCAGTTGTTGCGCGACGTCGAGCACCACGCTGAGCAGAACGATGATGACGATGAGGGCAAAACTCGTCACCTCGCCGGTCCAGGCCGACAGTCCGCTGGCCAACAACAAGATGAGGATCAGGGGATTGGCAAAGCGGTCGAGGATCTGCCGCCACAGGGGTCTGCGGCGGTGATTCATGGCGTCGTTTGGGCCGTGCACCTTGAGTCGCCGTCGGGCGGTATCGGAGCCAAGGCCAGCGGTGCCCGTCCCGAGATCTGCGAACAGATGATCGAGAGGCGCGCGCCACGGCGGAACGTCCGTATCAGGACTTCTGGTTGGCTGCGTTGTCTTGGCGGTATCGGGTTGAACCCATAATCGCGACGCCTGCATCAGGTTCACCGCCGGTGCCAATTCATTGAGCGTTTGGCTTGGTCTGCCGCTTGTCGTCATGCCGCCAATCGCAGCGGCGCCAGCTTGCGAACGAATTCCGCCACTTGCGTTGCATCGCGGCCGCTCTTGCGGTCGACCTCCCGGATGGCGAGCCGCGCGATCGCAGGACGGCCGGCAAGCTCGTCCAATTCGTTGAATGCCGCTTTTGGATCACTGCCGGCGAGCGTGACGAAGGTCGCAAATCGCGTCGATGGCGTTGCGGCATGTCCGTTAGCTTTCAGCCAGCCACGAACCGGAGCTGCGATGCGTCCCACCCAGATTGGGCCACCGACAACAACCAGATCGTATGTGCCGACTTGGTGCGTTGCGGGCCGGACGGGCATCTCGGCCCGTGTGAATGCCGCCCAGGCAAGGCGTGCATAGGTCATGAAGCCAGGGCTGGGCTGGCGGATCGGCACGATCTCCTCAAGATCGGCATTCAGACTGCCCGCCAATCGCAGCGCCAAATCCTTGGTTGTTCCTGACAAGGAGTAATAGGCCAGCAATGTTCTTGGGTTCGCCATAGCTACCTCCTGCGCAGCAATTTAAAAAGTATCTGCCGGCGGTGGCTTGGCAGCTTTGATGCTCGTCAATTCGCTGCTGTTGGCGTCACCAGTTCCGAATGATCGAGAACAGTGGCGGGCAATCGGATGGCGCTTATCCGCTCGACGTTCACGATGCCGAAATCGAGGGCAAGATCGCACATCGGATCGAGTGCGAATTGCAGCATGCGTTGCTTTCCGGGGCCCAGCGAGGATGGTCGTTTGCTGCCGACGGCCAATGATGCCTCCGTGGCTATTGGCCGGCCTCATACCTCGATTGAAAGTTCCCACTCATGTCATTTTCTACCACTCGTAACGCCTCCCGGACGTTCGGCGCGCAAGAAAAAAGGCGCGCCGAATTCCGGGAAGCGTAGTGACGATGACCATCGGATGGGTGGCGAGTTTCGCTCGGCAGTATCAGTCCTCGAATACATATGTGCCAGGCGCATCGCACAGCGGTCGATGACCTGACGCGGGAGCGCCGAATGACGGTGGTGCGATTGGCGGTCCTGAGCGTGTCGCCAGCCATGAAGCCCATTCCGGCCACCATGAGCCCGCCTTGGCCGGGGCGGCCGCAGTCCAGGCGTCCGGGTCCAGGTAGTGTTCGCCGTTGTATTTTGTCAGCACCTGATACGTGCGGCGATTGCCTGCCGGCGCCGAAACGATCCCTGCATTGTGACCTCCGGACGTCAGCAGGAATGTCACTTCGGTATCGGTGAGCAAATGGATCTTATGCACCGAACGCCAAGGCGCAACATGGTCGCGGGTCGTGCCGACGACAAACAGCGGGGCGCGAACATCGGTCAGCGCAACGGGCTTGCCGTCCACGTGGTGGCGCCCTTCGGCTAAGTCGTTCTCAAGGAAGAGCCGGCGCAAATACTCCGAATGCATCTTATACGGCATGCGCGTGGCGTCGGCGTTCCAGGCCAGCAGATCAATCATCGGAGTTCGCTCTCCCATGAGGTAGTCGTGCACGATGCGCGACCAGACAAGATCGTTGGAGCGCAGCATCTGGAAAGCGCCCGACATCTGTTTGGTGTCGAGAAATCCCTGCTCCCACATCAGATCCTCAAGGAAGCTGAGCTGACTGTCGTTGATGAACAGCATCAGCTCACCAGCCTCGTGGAAGTCCGTCTGGGCCGCAAACAGGCTGATCGACTTCAGCCGTTCGTCGCCGTCGCGGGCCATGGCGGCGGCGGCGATCGCGAGCAGTGTGCCGCCGATGCAGTAGCCGGCGGCATGGATGGGTTGGCTGGTGACGCTTGATACAACGTCGGCTGCGTCCATCACGCCGAGCTTGCGGTAATCGTCCAAGCTGAGATCGCGCTCCTCCGGCCCCGGGTTCTTCCATGACACCATGAAGACCGTGAAACCTTGTCCGGTCAGATACGTCACCAGCGAATTGTGCGGAGATAGATCAAGGATATAGTACTTCATGATCCAGGCCGGCACGATCAGTATCGGCTCAGGGCGAACCGTACTTGTGGTGGGCGCGTATTGGATCAGTTCGATCAATCGATTGCGGTAGATCACCTTCCCTGGCGTGGCGGCGACATCGCGTCCGACCCGGAAAGCATCGCTTCCGACCGGCTTGCGGCCCGAAACAGCGTGCTCCCAGTCCTCAACGAGGTTCTGCGAGCCGCGCACAATGTTCATGCCGCCCTGCTCGAAAGTTCGCTGCAGGACATCGGGATTGGTCAGAAAGAAATTCGACGGCGACACCATATCGAGAAACTGCCGGCTGGCGAACTCCAGAGCCCTCTCGTGCTGTCTGGTGACGCCGCGAACACCCGTTGTCGCATTGTGCCACCACTGCTGCTGCAACAGGAATGATTGATAGAAGACATTATAAGGCCAAGTCTGCCACGCAGCGCCAACAAAGCGCCGGTCCTGCGGCAGTGGCAGAATGCACGGAGTTGCCGCCTGCCCTTCGATGGCGCATCGACCAAGGTAATGCGCCAGCCGGATGGTCTTGCGGGCCGACTTCTCTAGAAGCTGCATCTGCTTGCCGGGCGAAGCGGCAAGATGCATGGCCCAGTCAAGGTAGGCCTCGGCGAGTGCGGCCGGCGACAGCCCAGCAGTGAAGCGAGCAACCGAGGCATGCAGCGCCCGATCGATCAGTTCACCGAGTGCCGTGGACGCATAAGAATCGCGAACCATCGCGTCTGGCGGCGGCGTGGCAGTCCTGAATGCCGACGTCTGCGCCGGTAGTTCGACGTCGGCGGACGGGCGAGCGGCACCGGAAGGCTTAGCGGCAATGGGCGGTGGCGGCCTTTCAGCCCTTTCAGTCGAACTCCCGACCTGCGCCTGCTGGGTCATCATCCGAGCCTTATCCTCGCAACTTGAGCGCAGGCAGCCTCGCCCGGCGCAACACAGCTGGCGTTGACCGGCATCAATGCCGCCGCCGCCTGCCCGTTACCACCGGCGGGTCGCAAGCGGCCACAGGCAGCGCAGATCGCAAATGCTCAAAGCCTCAAGCGCTTGTCCGGGCGTGCCAGACGCAGTGTGGTTGCCGAACGCGTGCTGCTCGGAGCGCTCTTGCGCGAAGGCGATGGCTGGACGGACTTTGACATCGATAGCGAGCGGGCAAGCCTCCAGGTGGCCGTAGAGCTGCGCCAGCCTTGATCTTCGTCAACGCGGGCCGGTTTCGGTTCGGGTAGATCTCACCGGTCGAGTCAGCGCGCAAGGGAGATCGACAATGATGTTCGATGGATGGATGGGTGGCGGGTGGCCATTTGGCGGCCTGTTGTGGCTGGCCGTCCTGGGCCTCGCCATCTATGGCCTGGTGCATCTCGTCCGTTCACGGACACCGGAAGGTTCGGTCGACGCCGGCTCTGGTTCGGTTGCCCTCAAGACCCTCGATGAGCGCTATGCCAAGAGCGAGATCGACCGTGAGGAGTACCTGCGCCGCAAGCGCGATATTCTCGGAAAGGGCGAGCAATGAGATTCTATATGTCCCGGACGCTTACGGGCCGCTTCGATGATGTCATCCAGAAGGTGACCGAAGCACTCAAGTCCGAAGGTTTCGGTATTCTCACCGACATCGATGTTCGCGAAACTATGAAGAAGAAACTGGACGTCGACTGGCGGCCCTACCGCATTCTGGGCGCGTGTAACCCGCCGCTGGCACACCAGGCGCTGCAGGCCGAGGATAAGATCGGGACGATGCTGCCGTGCAATGTCATCGTGCAGGATGTTGGCGAGGGCAGGATCGAAGTTGCCGCAATCGATCCATCGACCACCATGGCGCATGTCGGCAATGCCAAGCTCGCGGGATTGGCGGCCGAAGTGCGCAGCAAACTCGAAGCCGTTCTCGACAGATTGCAGGCGGCGCCTTGATCGAAATCAACGCGAGGGGCGGCAGCGATTGGCTAACGTTGCAACTGAACTTGCAGCCACAGTCTACATCACCACGAAGGAGTATGAACCATGAAGACGGATGCTCAGATCAAGGCAGATGTGATCGCCGAGTTGAAGTGGGATGCCGAGATTGAAGAGACCAAGATCGGCGTGGCCGTCAGCAACGGCGCGGTCACGCTGTCCGGCCACAGCCCCACTTTCCGTCAGAAGATGGAGGCGGCCATGGCGGCCAAACGGGTGAGCGGCGTGCTCGCCATCGTCAACAACATCGAGGTGCTGCTCGACCGCGAATTCCGCACCACGGACGAAGGCCTTGCCGAGCGGATCGCCAATGTTCTGAAATGGAATGTCTCGATCCCGGGCAAGGAGATCAAGGCAACCGTCAAGAACGGCATCGTGACCCTGACAGGTCAGGTCGACTGGCAGTATCAGCGCTCCAACATCCTGCGCAACATCGAGCACGTCGGCGGCGTCGTGAATGTGGTCGATCACATCACCTTGAAGCCGATGGCATCGGCCACCGACGTGCAAAAGAAGATCAAGGATGCCCTGCAACGGCATGCCGATGTCGAGTCCTCGAAGGTCGCGGTGACCGTGGCGAACGGCGTTGTGACCCTCACGGGAACCGTTGAGTCTATGGAAGAGATGGACCGTGTCGAGGATGCCGCGTGGACCGCGCCCGGTGTGTCCAAGGTAATCGACAATCTGCGCGTGGCGGCTTGATTGGACTTGTGTCAGGATAGCCCCCCGGTCCTGATGCGAATGCAGGGTCGCGCTCCCGAAGTGGTGCGCGGCCCTTCATTGTGCGGCCGTATCGTGATCGTCGGATGCTCGGAGGGAACGATCTATCTCACGGGCAAGCGCGTTTCGGTGCTGACGAGGGCGTCGATGCCGGGATGGTATTGTTCATCGGCGTCGTCATCGGTGTGCTCCGAATACTGATCGTTCCGCCTGCGTTTGGCGTGCCGCCGCCCCCACCATCCCTCGCGTGCTAACGTTCTGACAGAGCGCGAAGATCGCTCACCCCAAGCCGTGCCCGCCTGGAAACCCGTGTTTCGTCCGTATCCACCGCACCGTCTTGGTTGCACTGCGCATCACCACCGTCTCGGTCTCGATACTGCCGCGCAGGAACTTTACGCCGCGCAGCAAGCTCCCGTCCGTCACGCCGGTGGCTGAGAAGAACACGTCGCCGCTGGCAAGATCCGTAGTCAGATATTTGCGCTTGATGTCCTTGACGCCCCAGTGCTCGGCGCGGCGGTAGTCGTCGTCGTTGAGCGGATGCAACCGCGCCTGGATCTGGCCGCCGATACAGCGCAGGGCGGCGGCCGCCAACACGCCTTCGGGCGCGCCGCCGGTGCCGAGATAAATGTCGATGCCGGTGACTTCGGGCGTGGTGGTGTCGATGACACCGGCAATATCGCCGTCGGTAATGAGCCGGATCGCCGCGCCGGTGGTCCGTATGCTGGCGATAATCCCGGCATGACGCGGCCGGTCGAGCACGCAGGCCGTGATGTCGCCGATCGGCACGCCTTTGACGCGCGCCAGGTTCTCGATGTTGTCGGCGGGACTGGCGTCCAGGTCGACCGTGCCGTCGGGATAATTGGGGCCGATGGCGATCTTGTTCATGTAGAGATCGGGCGCGTTCAGCAGCGAGCCCTTCTCGGCCATGGCCAGCACGGCCAGCGAGTTGGGCATGGCCTTGGCGCAGATGGTGGTGCATTCCAGAGGATCGACGGCGATGTCGACGCCGGGGCCGTTCCTGGTGCCGACCTCCTCGCCGATGAACAGCATGGGCGCCTGGTCGCGCTCGCCCTCGCCGATCACGATGCGGCCGGCGATGTTGAGTTTGTTCAGCTCACGCCGCATGGCGTCGACGGCGGCCTGGTCGGCGGCCATCTCGTTGCCGCGGCCACGCTGACGGGCGGCGGCAATGGCGGCCTGTTCAGTGACGCGGACGATCTCAAGCGTAAGCGCGCGATCGAGGCGGGTGGGGGTGGAGTGGTCCATGCTGGTGCTCCGTGAGAGGGCAATGGGACTCTCGAAACCGACGCAAACCCATGAAAAGCGTACGGTCCTCTCCTCTGCCCTCGCTACTTCAGCGAGGGGAGAGGAGACCGCCCCTCGCAGCGCGTTTCAGCGCAAGAGTTGGGCGGTCGGTGAGGGGCAGGAGCTTGCTCGGACCGTCTCACCACCTGCACGGAGCAAGTGGCTGCCCCTAACCTGTCGCTGTTTCCGTCGCGCTTTGCGCTCCGGGCGACCTCCTCTCCCCCGCCAAGGGGCGGGGGAGAGGAGGGTCCAAGCCTTACACACTCTCAATACGTATCATCTGCGGCTTGGACTCCACATGCCCATCCGCCTCGATCTTGTCCAGCGCGCTCCGGATCGCGGCTTCCGTCGTATCGTGCGTGATCATGATGACCGGCACTGGTCCACCCGACGCATCAGCCATCCGCGTGCCGTTGTGCGGGCGTTTCTGCACAATGCTCTCCAGCGACACCTTCTCGGCGGCCATGCGCTGGGCGATGGCGGCGAAGGCGCCCGGCTTGTCGTAGACGGACAGGCGCACGTAATAGCCGCCGGCATGAGCTTTCAGCTGCGCCTGCCGATAGGGCGCCAGTTTCTCCGTGGGCAGCACGAAGGCCGGCGTCGTATCGCCGCGCGCGATGTCCACCAGATCGCTGACCACCGACGATGCCGTCGCCTTGGCGCCCGCCCCGGGGCCGACCAGGGTCAAGCGGCCGGCATAGTCGGTATCGATGGCAACGCAGTTGGTGACGCCGTTCACCGCCGCGATGGCCGAGCCGATCGGCACCATGGTGGGATGCACGCGCTGCTCGATACCGGTTTCGGTGCGCTGCGCCACGCCCAGCAGCTTGATGCGGTAGCCCAACTCCTCGGCGGCCTCGATATCGGCGGCGCGGATGCCTTCGATGCCCTCGATATAGACGTCGGCCAGCGACAGGCGGGTGCCAAACGCCAAGCTGGTCAGCAGCGTGAGTTTGTGTGCGGTGTCGAAGCCGCCAATGTCGAAGGTGGGATCGGCCTCGGCATAGCCCTTGGCCTGCGCCTCTTTCAGCACGTCCTCGAAGCTGCGGCCTTCGGACTGCATGAGCGAAAGAATGTAGTTGCAGGTGCCGTTGAGGATGCCCTGCACGCGCGTGATGCGGTTGCTGGCGAGGCTCTCGCGCAGCACCTTGATGACGGGGATGCCGCCAGCCACGGCCGCCTCGAACTTGAGGGCGACGCCTTTGCTCTCGGCCAGTTGCGCGAGCGCAATGCCGTGGTGGGCGATCAACGCCTTGTTGGCGGTGACCACCGGCTTGCCGGCCTTCAATGCCGCCTCCACGGAAGCCCGCGCGGGGCCCTCCTCGCCGCCGATCAGTTCGACGAACACGTCGACATCAGGACTGGTGGCAACGGCCATGGCATCCGGTAACCACTTGGCTTTGGATAGATCGACGCCGCGGTTCTTGGTCTTGTCGCGGGCCGTGACGGCGGTGACGACGATGGAGCGGCCCAGTTTGCCAGCGAGCGCAGCGCCATTGCCGGCCAGCAGCTGCGCAACCCCCGCGCCGACGGTGCCTAGGCCTGCAATGCCGACCCGCAAGGGCCCTGCTCCCGCACCTGCCATGCCGGCCTCCATGTCAAGTCCGCGCCTGTCGGCGGAGCGATTCGATCTGATTGGTTTTATGCCTGGAATTGCCCGGGCGCGCCAGCGTCACAGCTAGGGAGCCGGTGTCGTGAGCACGGCAGACTGTACGGTTGCGCCTGCAGCGGCCTGGGCGGCGGCAAGCTGCTTGAGCTTGGCGGCCTGTTCTTCAGGTGTGAGCGTCTTTTCGACCACACCGCCCAAATCCGGCAGGGTCGGCGGCGGCGTACTGGAGCAGCCGGCCAGCGCCAGCAGAGACGTCAGGAGAATTGTGCGGCAAATCAGTGCCATGTTAGGCAAGTCCTGAGCGACAATCTGTTGTTGCGGCGCAACCGTGTGCTAGGATTTAGCACAATCATGCGCTTTGCGTGACCGACCCGCCCAACGACCTTCCGGATACCCCTGTTCGATGGCAAAATCAACGCAAGTGGCTCCCGTCGACCCTGCTTCCTATCAGATTAAGGATCCGGAGGTGCTGACGCGCAACATGTTGCGATACTGGGAAGAAAGCGGAAAGGTCATGGCCGGGCTCATGAGCCGTGTCGGGCCGATGGCGCCAACGCCCGAAATGGCCGAAGCGTCGCGTGCGTTCGGCGAGCTGGCGCAGCACTGGATGAGCGAACCGCACCGCCTTGCTGCAGCGCAGCAAGAGCTGTCAACGTCGTTTCTGGACCTGTGGTCGCGCACCATGCAGCGGCAACTTGGCGCCGAGGTGGAGCCAGTCGTCAAGCCAGAGCCGGGCGACAACCGCTTCAAGGACGCCGAGTGGTCTGACAACCCGTATTTCGACTACTGGAAGCAAGCCTATCTGCTGACCACCCAATGGGCCGAGAAGCTGGTCGAGAGCACCGACGGGGTCGATGACAAGACGCGGGCCAAGGCGGAGTTCTATCTGCGCCAGCTCTCCAGCGCGTCGTCGCCCTCGAATTTCCCGCTTACCAACCCCGAAGTGTTGCGCGAGACCATCGCCACCAATGGCGAAAATCTGGTGCGCGGCCTGGCCATGCTCGGCGGCGACCTCGCCAAGTCGACGGACTCGCTGAAGATCAACCAGACCGATCTGGCAGCCTTTGCCGTAGGCAAAAATCTCGCCATGACACCCGGCAAAGTGGTGTTCCAGAACGACATCATCCAGCTCATCCAGTATACGCCGACAACGCCGGATGTGTACCGTACACCGATCGTCATCACGCCGCCCTGGATCAACAAGTTCTACATTCTCGACCTCACGGCGCAGAAAAGCTTCGTGCGCTATCTGGTCGGCCAGGGCTTCACGGTATTCCTGATCTCCTGGGTCAACCCCACCCAGGCGCAGGCGCGCATCAGCTTCGAGGACTACATGCGCCAGGGAATACTGGCCGCTGCCGACGCCGCCTCGCGAGCGACCGACGTGCACAAGGTCAACATCCTGGGCTATTGCGTTGGCGGCACGCTGCTCGGCACCACGCTGGCCTGGCTGGCGGCGCGCGGCGAGGACCGCTTCAAATCCGCGACGTTCCTGACGGCCCAGTTCGATTTCTCGAAAGCCGGCGATCTTTCGGTCTTCATCGACGAGCCGCAGCTGAAAGCGCTGGAAGAGATGATGGCCGAGCGCGGCGTGCTGGACGGCTCGAAGATGGCCAATGTCTTCAACATGCTGCGCCCGAAGGATCTGATCTGGCCTTACATCGTCAACAACTACCTGCTCGGCAAGAAGCCGCTGCCGTTCGACCTGCTGTACTGGAATCAGGATTCCACTCGCATGCCGGCGGCGAACCATGCCTTCTACTTGCGCAAATTCTATCTGGAGAATGCCCTGGCTAAGGGCAAGCTGAGCTTCGCCGGCGAAACGCTGGACCTGAAGAAGATCAAGCTGCCGGTCTATCACCTCGCCACCCGCGAGGACCACATCGCACCGGCAAAATCCGTCTACATCGGCGCCCGCCTGCTGGGCGGCCCGGTGCAGTATGTGATGGCGGGATCGGGGCATATCGCAGGCGTCGTCAACCCGCCCGAGAAGGTGAAATACCAGTACTGGACCAACGAGAAACTACCGCCGACACTGGAGAAATGGCAGGCCAGCGCCACCGAGACCCCCGGCTCCTGGTGGCCGCACTGGATCGCCTGGCTGTCAGCCCAATCGGGCGACAAGGTGCCGGCGCGGGCACCGGGCGACGGGCTGAAGGTGATCGAGGACGCACCGGGGAGTTACGTTCGAGCGGTGGCGTGAGGGGTGGCGGGATCGACATCGGGGGGGCGATGGATCCCGCCTATGCCACAGGGCGCGCGGGGGACGCGTCTCGGGCAATGCAAAGGGCGTTGCTCAGCAAACTGAAAAGACAGTGACGTGCGGTCCACGATGCCCGCCACACCATGGACCGCACCAACCGAGGCCGAATCCTGAAAGGGGTACGGCCCCGACTGCGCCGTACGAAAAACCGAGGAAAATCGGCGGACCGAACAACCCTGAAATTCGGTCCGCCAGCACATTGACCGCGCAATACCCTGAATATGTTGGCTTACTCCGGGTACCACGCCAGCGGCGACCCAAGCACACCGCTGCCACTCAATTCATGCTCATTGTGCAATCCCGTCAATGCTTCGTCCAGTTTCTGACCAAACCAACGAATTTCACTGATCCGGAGTTGGTTTGTTCGTACCGTGACGACTGGAATAGGCCGCAGGCTGACAGCGTGCACAAGGGGAGCGACACCTCCCACACCCAGGATTGGTGGGTTGCGGTGCGAGCTTCAAAACAATTGTCCGTCCACAATTTGCTTCTGCTGCGGCTGCCAGCGGCTGACCTGCGCAGTCTCGCGCCACGGCTTGAAGCCGTTGACCTCAAGCGCGGCCAGGTGCTTTTCCAGGCGGGGGAACCTATCGAGTTCGTCTATTTTCTCGATACCGGCATCGCCTCGGTGGTCGCCAAGCGCGCCGACGGCCGGCAGATCGAGGCGGGCCTCTACGGTCGCGAAGGCATGGGTGGCATCTGCCTGCTGCTGGGGTCCGACCGCAGCCCGCACCAGCATTTCATGCAGGTCGCCGGTGCAGGACATAGGATGCTAGCGGACGATTTCCGCCGCCTCGTCAGGAAGAGCCCGGCCGTCAACGACATGCTGCTACGCTTTGTGCATGTCTTCATCACCCAGACGGCGCAGACTGCCGCCGCCAATGGCTCGGCCATGACAGGAGTGCGTCTGGCCCGTTGGCTGCTAATGTGCCACGACAGGATGAGCGGCAGCGACCTGCAACTCACCCACGACTTTCTCGCGATCATGCTGGGTGTGCGCCGGCCCGTCGTCACCGAGGCAATCCATGACCTGGAGGGCAACGGCTATATCAGCGCAACACGCGGCAAGATCACGGTGCTGTCGCGCGCTGGGCTGGAGCGTGTCGCGGGCGCCACCTATGGCCTGCCCGAGGCGGAATATCGACGCCTGCTCGGACCGTTGTTGTAGCATGGCGACGGCCTGATCGGCGGACTGGGCGGCGGGACGCGCCTCCGCAATCCCGCCGAGATCGTCCCCTACGCCTGTGCTGCTGTGGCTGCGTTACCCACGAACAGCAAGGCACCCTGTCACGATGACATCTTCAAAGCCGCCAACGCTCAGCCTCGACCATTTCGCCATTGCGGCGGCACGGCTCGGCGAAGGCATCGATTTCGTCGAGGATATGCTCGGCGTGCGCATGCCGCTGGGCGGCAAGCATCCAATCATGAACACGCATAACGCGGTGATGCGGCTTGGCGATGGGCTGTACCTGGAAGTGATCGCTATCGATCCGGAAGCGGGACCTCCCCATCGCCCGCGCTGGTTCGGTTTGGACGATCCAAGATTGCAATCGCGTCTGGCGGCCGAAGGTCCGTGTCTGGTCGCCTGGGTCGTGCGCTCGGACGACCTGCCGGCCACGCTGCATGCGGCCGGGGGCGAGCTTGGCGCTGCGCTGGCAATGTCGCGCGGCGCGCTGTCCTGGCAAATTGGTGTCACGCCAAACGGGTTGCCCGCCATGGGCGGCCTGTTGCCGACGGCCATCCAATGGCCGGCAGGCGAACACCCCACGCAGCGCATGCCCGATATGAATGTGCGCTTTGGCGGCCTGACGTTGCGGGCGCCGAAGCCCGACGCGTTGAGGTCCGCGCTCGCCCGTATCGGCGGCGAGAAGCTGGTTGAGATCAAACCGTACCGGCGCAGCGCACATCCGCTGGAGGCAACCTTCATCCGCCCGGATGGACTTGAGGCGACAATCGGCGGCGGGGATTGGGCTGGAGTGGCGTTGTAACGCGCTGCGGCGACCAGCAGCCCAGGTGCGGCGTGCGGCCGCCCTGGCTCAACAGGTCTGCTGCAGAGGGGCGGCCGCAGCCACCCCTATCGTCACGCGGGTCCACAGCACTGCGGACCAGTGACGAACCGCGCTGCTACTTTGCCATACCCTTCTTGCCAAACTTCACCGGGCCCTTGGGGGCTTCAGCGGCTGCCGGTCCTTTGGCTTTGGCGGCGGCCTTCGGCTTCTTGACTTCCTTGTTGCTTTTCATTTGACCTTTGGCCATGGAGCATCTCCGTCGGGTTGAATTGATCCGCCCTCGTCATGAAGGCCGCGATTCGTTGATGAACCATGCGCCAAATGGATCAAATTTCAAGGTCTTTCCGGCGTGGGCGGGATCGGTTCGATAGCGGGCCTATGATCTGCAAGGATCGTAGATTGCCGTCCCCGCTGACTGTTTTCTGGCTCGAATCATCCGCGCAATGTTACCTTGCCGGTCTTGCGACGGTGAGACGGGAACGGCATGGATGGGCAACCTTGACGTGTTCGTTCGCAACGTTGCGAAATCTGGCCGCAAGAACCAAGGCGTTCTTGCGTCGGCTGGGCCGAACACCGACCCAGCGTCCACTGGTTGCGAAGCGCGAAAAAGTCCGTGGCAACGAGACGGTGCTCCGTGCCCGGCAAATCATGATGGCCGAGTCGCCGGCCGCCGCTGCAGCGTTCATCGAAGGCAGTTGCGCCCCTGAGTACCGGCCGGTCGCGAACCTGTTCCGTGCCAACGCCGCTGGCGCCCATGACGAGCAGTGGTCGGAGCATGTCAGCGCCTACCTTAGGCAATTCGATCTGTTGCCGCTGACCGTCAGGCCGGGTCCGGAGCGGCGCTTTGACCGGCTGACCTGCCCGCCGGCCTATCGGATCGCCGATGGTCCGCTGGTCAGCATCATCATGCCGGCCTTCAACGCCCAAGCCACCCTCGAACACGCCGCGCGTTCAATCCTTGACCAGACCTGGCGCCATCTCGAGCTGTTCATTGTCGATGACGCCAGTACAGACTGTACGCTGAGCATCGCGCATCGTCTCGCAGCTGCGGATGGGCGCGTCAAGCCGTTGCACAACAGCGACAACGTCGGCCCCTACGTCTCCAAGAACCGCGCCCTGAAGCTTGCGGCCGGCGCCTATCTGACCGGCCACGACGCCGACGATTGGGCGCATCCCCAACGCATCGAACGGCAGCTTGCGGCAATGACGCAACGCTCCAACGTTGCCGCCAGCATCGCCTCGATGTTGCGCATAACGGGGCAGGGGGAGTTCCGCGAGTTCAAGTCAATCGGGAGAACCTCGTTCGACGGCGCGGCACGCCTGGCCTCGATTTCCTGCCTGTTCGCCATGGACGCGTTCCGGCACCGCTTGGGACACTGGGACCAGGTACGCTTCGGCGCCGACAGCGAACTGATCGAGCGTGCCCGCATGGTGTTTGGCGCCGGTTTCCACACCGAGCGTCTGATCACCATGCTCTGTCTCGACAGCCCCGGCAGCCTGACCAATCATGCCGTGCACGGCGTGGATACCGGGCCCCAAGGCGGTTTGTCGCCCGCCCGCGCGGAGTATCGCGCGAGTTGGCTGGCCTGGCATCGGTCGCTGGATGCCGCCAATGCCCGCCTGGAGTTCCCGCAAGCCAGCCGCAGGTTTGCCGCTCCAGAGGCCATGTTGGTGGGCGGCGAGGACGCCGGGCGGGTAGTGGAATAGCGGGGTCTGTTGTTTCGGAGAATCGAAGTGCGGTGGCGGAGGGGGCCGGCAAAGGTAGGACACACGGGCCTCAGGGAGATTGAAATAGCCCCCGACCGTCGTGCGCCAAGTCACGGCGAACGCGCAGCCCAGTGGATCGAATCACCTGTGTGATGTTACGATGCTACGGGTTCCCAAGCAACGCGGGGATGAGGGGCATGGGCAATAGTGGCGCAACTTGCTAGTACCTACGCAACAACTTGCCGGCCTGAAATCTACCGACTGAGCGCCCTGGTGGTGGCCTTGTTGCGGTTTCGCGTTGCCGTCTCGGGTCTACTCGGCGCGGCCAATGACCCAATGGGCGCGCTGTCGGGCACGGATTGGAGGGCCGTCAAAGATCGGCAATCTGACAACTGGAACTGATCCTTGAACTTGAGGCCGATACGATGAATTCGCCCTTGCGTCGCATTGTACTGACTATTCCGGACTTATCGACGCTCGGCGGGGTCCAGATCAGGACAGCCAAGACATTGCGCCACGCGGCCGGCCGCGCCTGCGATTACGTCGGCCTGAGCTTGAATTGGGAAAAGGCCGGTACGCATGTCCAGGACATCGCGTCTAGCGTCATGGTCTTTCAGCGTGATCGAGAGAAAGTTCTCCAGTCTTTGCGGCAATGGAGCCCCAGCGATACCGTTATTGTCTTTCCCAACAACAGCCTCCGAGGCATCGACGCCGAGCTGAGAACTGAACTTGACCGCTTTCCGCTTGTGTTCGTAGGGTCAGGACAATTGTCCTATCATCTCCAGGACTCAGCTGCGTTGGTCGACGGTTCATACTGTCAGAACCTTAAAGTGACCAAATTGATCGTGCTTTCGAAACTCGACAGCATGATGTATGCCCAATTCGGCAATCACGATACGGTGGTGGGCTTCAATCCGGTCGAAACCAGATCGGCCAACTCATACAGTCCAGAAAAGAACAGGTACATTGGCTACGTTGGTCGCCTCGACTTTCGCACTAAGGGCTGCGATCGGCTGCTCGATATCTGCCGGGCCGTGCGCGATCTGGGCCGCGGGCCGTTGCACATCTACACGGTAACGAACCCACGCAATTCGCCAGACTTCAGCGCGTTCATGCAGCTGGTCAAAGAGCATGGACTGGCCAATGACATCCATTTCGCTTTCGACAAAACCGATCTCGAT
The DNA here is from genome assembly GCA_963732765.1 of uncultured Alphaproteobacteria bacterium. Taxonomy (GTDB): domain Bacteria; phylum Pseudomonadota; class Alphaproteobacteria; order Rhizobiales; family Hyphomicrobiaceae; genus JANYHF01. Next base: position 894,424 of record CAVTAS010000003.1, read on the forward strand.
ACACTTTTCTCGTCGCTGCAGGTTCTGGTCCTGCCGTCGCGAAAAGAATCGTTCGGCAATGCAATTCTGGAAGCCAATTCCTATGGCGTTCCAGTGATATCCTCTGCCTACGCCCCAGGCCCGGCGACGCTCATCGATCACAACCGCACTGGGCTCCTGCTGGATCGCTTCGATCGAGACAGTCTGACTGCTGCGCTGGCCGCCCTGACACCGGACCGGCTCAGGGACATGTCGAGCGAGGCGTTCGCGAAGCATCACAACTACAGTATGCAGCACTATTTCGATCATCTGGAAGCAGTCGGCTCGGATGCTTTGGCGAGCTTCACCGGCAAGAACCTCACCAAGGTCTACCCGGTGCTGGAGCCAATCGAGTGGTACCGTCGTCACACTGATACTCTGGCGCAGAAGTACGAAGCGCTGCAGGTGCGCCACCAGGCCATGCGGATGCGCTATGCCTGGATCAGAAGCACGTTCGTGTTCCGAGGCCTGCGCGCCGTCGTGGCGCGCGTGCGGCCCTGGCTCGCTCCTCAAGTCCGGCGCCGGCTTTTCCAGATCGTAACAGGTCAGCCGAAGGCGCAATCGCCGTCGCCCGCTGTTCCCTTGAACGCTAAGTTGGCTTCGTTAGGCCCATCGGTTCGGACCGACTGACTGCGGTGAAGTGCCGTCTCTGGAAGCCACGCTCCGTTCAGAGAATGCTTATGAAATCAGCCAACCAAAGGTGTCGCCAAAGCGGGCGAATTGGCCTTCAAATCAATTGGGTGACCCGCACCCGATAGCTCCTGCAGGAAATCGCAGTAAGTCTTGAACTTCTTGCCTAGCAGCAGATCATCGTGGATACCTGCGGCCGCCTTGGCCCACAAATTCCCAAGAAACTGGTCCGGCTCATCATGAAACCCTCCGTAAGCGCCTGGGTTCACGGTGAATTCTCCAAACACCGGTCCGTCCCTGCCAATCAGAAAGTCAATGCGGATCCCTGGCCAGGGCAACTCACGGCTCACCTTTGAGACAAGGTCGACATCGTCCTGAGTGAACGCTGTCGCAACGGGTTCCTTTGGAATGGCATAGAATGTGCTGACATCGACGGGGCTGCCTTGTGCGTTGAACATGGCGCGCACTGGCCGCGGTCCTGACCAGCGGTCGACTTGCAGCACGTAGCCAATGTCGCCATAGAAGGCGAAGAATTTCAAATCGCGCGAGTCGGCAAGATTGCCGCTTGGCGGCAGAATAAGCTCTTCCACCAGCCATTCATCCACGCGCACTTTCTTCTTAGCAAGAAGGTCGGCCAAGCGCGCCTTTAAATCGTCCAGGGATGCATAGGATTTTTCCTTGTCGAACAGGTCGACATAGGCCCCATTGCGTTCCACAATAGCATGCACGCCGACCCCGCCATCTTCCGAGAGTGGCTTCACCACACACGGCGAGCGAATGATGATGTCGCGATGCGGAACGCCGTCTTGAAACAGTTCGGGCACGCGCAGTCCAAGCTTCTTTGCAAAGAGCCGCGCCGCCCGCTTGCGTGCGATCTTGTTGGGATCGAGCTTTGTGTGGCGCGCGATCTTCCAATAGGCAGCTCGCATGTGCCGATACGACCCTCCGAGCTGGGGCCGGTAGATATTCGCCACGCTCTCTGCCATTTTTGGCGCTACATTAAGGGCAAGCGTGAACTCCTTGGCCAAGTCCAGTTTGACAGGGTCTTTCTGGCTGCGAGCCAAATTAGCCAGTACCCCGAGCCTACTGAGAAGAGCTTCGGTTCTCTCGTTGTGCTCGGCAATGACCCCAAGCAATTCATCTTTGGCTTCAGGCGTGTTCGCCGCATTGAGCCTACTGACAATCCTGTCGAGCTGCTGGCCAAATGCCTGCGAATTGACCACTCCGCTGCCGAAAAGTTTAGGCACGATCTTCTCCTTGAATGCGGGTGTATTCCGAGACATGGCTCGGCGCCAAACATTCATCGACCAGTGTCTCGCGTGACCTTAAAATCAGAGTGCAAACCGTGATGAAACATAGCTGGAATCGTATCACGTTGACCCATGGTGGACAATGTGGGGTGCGCAGTCCCTCCAATGACAAAGGCCCGGGGTTGGTCCCGAGCCTTTGCGCTTCGTATCGATACTCGCGCCGCCTTAGCAGCTGAAATACATATCATACTCCACCGGATGCGGCGTCATCTCGAACCGCTCCACTTCCTGCATCTTCAGATCGATATACCCGTCGATCATGTCGTCGGTGAACACGCCGCCCTTCTTGAATACGGCGCGGCTCTTGTCGAGGCTGTCGAGAGCCTCGCGCAACGATCCGCAGACCGTCGGGATCTTCGACAACTCTGCCGGCGGCAGGTCGTAGAGGTTCTTGTCCATCGGCTCGCCGGGATTGAGCTTGTTCTCGATGCCGTCGAGGCCGGCCATCAGCATGGCGGCAAAGCCCAGGTAGGGGTTGGCTGCGGGATCGGGGAAGCGGATCTCGATGCGCTTGGACTTCGGACCCGAGCCGTGCGGAATGCGGCAGGAGGCCGAGCGGTTGCGCGCCGAATAGGCCAGCAACACGGGGGCTTCGTAGCCCGGCACCAGGCGCTTGTAGCTGTTGGTGGTCGGGTTGGTGAAGGCGTTGATGGCCTTGGCATGCTTCAGGATGCCGGCGATGTAGTGCAGCGCCAGATCGGACAAGTCCGCGTACTTGTTGCCCGCGAACATGTTCTGGCCGCCCTTCCAGATCGACTGGTGGACGTGCATGCCCGAACCGTTGTCGCCGAACACGGGCTTGGGCATGAAGGTAACGGTCTTGCCGTAGGCCTGGGCTACGTTGTGGCAAACGTACTTATAGAGCTGCATATGGTCGGCCATCTTCAGCATCGGGCCGAACTTGACACCCAGTTCGTGCTGGGCCGAAGCGACCTCGTGATGGTGCTTTTCAACGACCACGCCCATCTCGGCCATGACCGAGAGCATTTCCGAGCGGATGTCCTGGCAGCTGTCGACCGGCGGCAGCGGGAAGTAGCCGCCCTTGGCGCGCGGACGATGGCCGAGGTTGCCCATCTCGTATTCGGTGCCGGTGTTGGTCGGCAGTTCGGCCGAGTCCACTTTGAAGCCGGTGTTGTAGGGATCGGTGGTGAAGCGCACGTCGTCGAAAATGAAGAACTCGGCTTCCGGGCCAAAGAAGACCGTGTCGCCGACATTCTGGCTCTTCATGAAGGCTTCGGCCTTCTTGGCGATGCCGCGCGGATCGCGCTCGTAGAGCTCGCCGGTGGTCGGTTCGACCACGTCGCAGAAGATGCCCATGGTGGTCTGGGCAAAGAAGGGGTCGATGTGGGCGCTGGACGGGTCGAGCATCAGCGTCATGTCGGACTGATGAATGTCGCGCCAGCCGGCGATCGACGAACCGTCGAACATCATGCCGTCGGCGAACACATCGGCGTCGATGGTCGAGACGTCTTGCGTAACGTGATGCACTTTGCCGCGCGTGTCGGTGAAGCGGAGGTCAACGTATTTGACGTCCTGCTCCTTGATCTTCGCCAGCACTTCCTTAGCGTCTGCCATGGTACTTTTCCTCTCTTGGCATGAAAATTTGGCCGAAGACTTTCGGCCATGAGCGTCGATGGCTCGGTGGGAATGGGATGATCACCCGCGCGATGGCGGCGACCTAGACGGCGTCGTTGCCCCGTTCGCCGGTACGGATACGGATGGCGTCTTCGACATTCAAGACGAAAATCTTGCCGTCGCCGATCTTGCCGGTCCGGGCTGCCGTCTGAATGGCGTCGATGGCCTTTTGCACCATGTCGTCGGCCAGCACGATCTCGATCTTCACTTTGGGCAGGAAGTCGACCACATATTCGGCGCCGCGATAAAGCTCCGTGTGCCCCTTTTGTCGCCCGAAGCCCTTGGCCTCGGTGACGGTGATTCCCTGCAAGCCGATCTCCTGCAAGGCCTCTTTGACCTCGTCGAGCTTGAACGGCTTGATGATGGCTTCGATCTTTTTCATGCGCTCTCTACTGACATACCTTGCTGGCCTTGGCCATGGCTGACGCGCAATGGGCGTGGCGGTAACGTTCAATTAAGCATAAAGCGTGCCAGCATGGAACGGGGATCGATTTGGCACGGTTCTTCGTCAGTGACGCGTTTGGCGATGCCATTGCCCTGCTTGTTATTTAAGCAATCTGGTGGTTTTTTGAGCAGTTTTGGCTCAATTTTTGACCGTTTTTCACTACAATTTTAACACCCTTTCGAGCTGAGATTTTACTCCTCGGCGCTAGCATCGCTGCTAGGGGTTGCTGTGGGCTGACGTGCAACCCATCGAGCGGCTGGTCGATCCGGGGAGGACCGAAGCTGTTTTGCGATTTCATTGTTTGGGCTGAGGATTGGCGTTTCGGCGATGCGTGGCGGACTTGAATTGTTTTCCAATGCGGAGATGTCGCAAGCCGACGGGCTGGCGGCGTCGCGCGATATCGCCAGCCGCGCGCTTATGGAGGGCGCCGGGGATGCCGTCGCCAAGGCAGCGCTGGCCATGTTGGAGCGCTCCGGGAAGGGGCGGTTGGTGCTTGTGCTGTGCGGGCGCGGCGCCAACGGTGGGGATGGCTTCGTTGCCGCGCGCCTGTTGCAGGAGCGCGGCGTGACCGTGCGGGTGGCGCTGGCAGGCGCCATGACGGGCCTGCGCGGCGATGCGGCCATGGCTGCGGCCGATTGGCCGGGGCCCATCGAGACGGCGAAACCGGAAACTCTGGCGCCACCGGTTGACCTGATCGTCGACGCCCTGCTGGGCGCAGGCCTGAAGGGACCGGTGCGCGAGAACATCGCAAGGCTAATCGAGGCGATCAACGACCGCGGTCTCCCTGTCCTTGCCATTGACGTCCCCTCCGGAGTGAACGGCACGACCGGCGCGATCGCCAACGTGGCTGTGGCCGCAACCGAGACCATCACCTTTGTCAGACGCAAGCCCGGCCATCTTCTGTTGCCTGGCAGGCTGGCGTGCGGCGCGCTGACGTTGGCCGATATCGGCATGCCGCAGTCGGTCATCGACGAAGTGGCCGTGAAGGTTTTTGCCAACGAGCCGGAGCTGTGGCTGGCGCGCTTTCCGTTCTCGCGCATCGATCAGCACAAATACACTAGGGGCCATGTGCTGGTGCTCGCGGGGCCCCCGTTTGCTGGCGGAGCAGCGCGGCTTGCCGCCCGCGCAGCCCTGCGGGTGGGCGCTGGGCTGGTCACGCTGGGCGCAACGGCGGAAGCGCTGCCGATCAATGCCTGCCGGCTCGACGCCATCATGCTGTTGCCGATTGAGGACGCCGCCGATCTCGGTGCTGCGTTGGCGGACCGGCGTAAGAACGCCGTGCTGATCGGGCCGGGTTTTGGCCTGGGGTCGCGGACCGTCGACATGACCATCGCGGCGCTACGCTCGGGTGCCGCGACCGTCATCGATGCGGACGCGCTGACATCCTGCGCCGGCAGCGCCGAGCACCTGTTTTCGACCATTGCGCACAACCCCGTGCGCCCCGTCGTGCTGACACCCCACGAGGGAGAGTTTGCCCGGCTGTTCCCCAATCTGGATGGGAGCAAGCTGGAAAGGGCGCGGATCGCGGCGGCGCGATCGGGGGCCATTGTCGTCTTGAAGGGCCCGGACACCGTTATCGCCTCACCGGACGGCCGCGCCGCCATCAACGCCAATGCGCCGGCCACCTTGGCGACCGCAGGTTCGGGCGACGTGCTGGCAGGCCTGATTACGGGGCTGCTGGCGCAAGGTATGACGGGGTTCGAGGCGGCAGCTGCCGGGGTTTGGTTGCACGGCGCGGCCGCCACAGCCTTCGGGCCTGGCCTGATTGCCGAGGATCTGCCCGAGCTGGTGCCGCGCGCGCTTGAGGACCTGCAAGCCGCCGTTTAAGGCCGGCACTGGGCAGTTTTCAGACATTGTTAGCAAATCGAACGGTATTGCTATCCCTCGCTGTGTTGCGTCCGACTTCCTGCTTCGATGAGGGACGCCCGCATGAGGACGATGCACCGCTTTGCATCGCCAACGCGATTGTTTGCGCCTGCCGATTGGGGGCCATCGATCGCTGGCGCCGCCATGCTGTCGGTCGCCCTGGCGATGCACGTGGCGCCGCGCGGCGACTGGCTCTATCTGGCGCTGCTGGCTGGCGTTTTGTTCACGTTGCTGATTGCGCAGGGCTGGCGACTGGCGCAGGCCAAACGTCCCACGCCGACGGCGCTGGCGCTGATCGCATTCGGCTGGCTTGCCGCGATTGGCGAACTCTGGGGCGCGGTCCCCGGCAAGGCGCTGGCGAGCGGTGCGGCATTCGCGGGCCTGGTCGTGCTTTGCGCTGTCGCCAGCGACGCCATTGCGCGGCTGAACGATGAAACCATTCGCCGCTCGGCGTTCGGGCTGATGGTCGGCTTTGTTGCCGGCCTCGCCTTCCTGCTGGTGGAGGCGCTGTCCGATTTTGCCCTGCAACGTTGGCTTTATGCTGTCTTGCCCGGTTTGGTGCGGCAGACCGACAAGCACCTCCACCTGGTGCACGATCAGGTCGCAGCCATCGATCCGGCGGTCATCAAGCGGCATATGGCGCAGGCGACCGTCCTGCTGTGGCCGGTGGCGCTGCTCAATCAGATCTACTGGAAAAAGCAGTCAGGCCGGTTGATCAGCGCGGCGCTGATTGCTGTCACCTTGCTGGCGGCGCTGCTCGCCCGGCACGATTCCTCAAACCTGGCGCTCGCCGCCAGCCTGCTCGCCTTTCTGGCGGCCGGCCTCTCATACCGATGGACATGGCGGGCCGTGGCCGGCGTGTGGCTGTTGTTCACGCTGTTCATCGTGCCGCTGATGCTGATGCAATTCCAGGCCAAATACTACGAGCAGGACTGGATCCAAGTCTCCGGCCGCCATCGCATGGTGATCTGGGGCTACTCGGCCGGCGAGGTCGGCAAGGCTCCAATCCTGGGCATCGGCGCGGGCTCGGGCAAGGCGGTGGACGCGCGGCGCACCAACGTGGCGCCAGTCCCCGGCCAGCCGTTCGAATACCGGACAGCCGACCATCAACACAACTTCTACTTGCAGGCCTGGTACGAGATGGGCCTGGCCGGTGCGTTCACCCTCTGCGTGGCTGGTCTGGTCGCTCTGTTCCGCCTCCGCCGTCTGCCAGTCCAGGTGCGCAGCTATGCTCTTGCCACATTTGTCTCTGCCATGTTTCTGGTGTCCACCAGCTACGGCCTGTGGCAGGAATGGTTCGTCGCATCGATCGCGATTGCGGCTGTGGCGTTGACCCTTGCTGTGCGATTTGCGAGCCCCGATGCTTTCGAAGTTCCGACCCGGACTGAGACCTGAGCGAACCGGCGCAGCGGTTTGCATTACGTTGGCGCTCGTTGCTGCCAGCCCCGCGGTTGCCCAGCAGCAGATTGCAAGCGGAGGCGCCTCGACCATCGGTGGCGAGACCTTGCTGCGCGGCGACTTCGCCAAGGCCACCGAGAGTCTCAGCCGTGAACTGGACGCCGCCGGGATCACCACTGAAAAGCGGGCGGCCCTGCTGAACGATCGCGGCGTGGCCCAGTGGCGCGCAGGCAACCTGAAGCCGGCGCTCGACGATCTGAACAAGGCGGCGCAGCTCTATCCCGAGCTCGCCTCGATCTACAACAACCGGGGCAATGTGCTGCTGGCCTTGCAGGTGCCCTCGGAGGCGGTGCGCGATTTCGAGCGCGCCATCATGCTCGCTCCCTACTATGCGGCGGCCTACAACAATCGCGCCATCGCGCAGATGCAACTGGGCAATCTTGACTCCGCCATCGCCGATTTTTCCAAGGCGACCGAGCTGTCGCCGAACGCCCCCGCGCCGATCAATGGCCGTGGCCGCGTGCATCTGGAGGATGGCCGGCCCTATCTCGCCTTGCGTGATTTCTCGCGCGCCATCGCGCTCGATCCCTCGTACCGCCCCGGCTATCGCAACCGGGCGCTGGGGCGCATGGCGCTGCGCCAGTATGCCGTTGCCATCGACGATCTCAACAACGCCCTGACCTTTGCGCCGAACGACCCCGGCTTGCTGCTGACGCGTGGCACAGCCGCCATCGCGGCACAGAGCTACGGCCCCGCCCTGCAGGACCTGGAAAAGCTGGTCACGCTGACCCCGGGATCGGCCGCCGCCTATGCCGAACGCGGCCGCGCCAAAGCGCTGATGGGCTCCTTCCCCGAGGCCATGGCCGACTTCGGCAAGGCGCTGGAGATCGACCCCAAGAATCGCGACGCCTTCGTCTATCGCGCCGAAGCGCATCAATTGAACAACGAGCCGGATCTCGGCCTTGCCGATGCCGAGCGCGCGCTCAAGATCGACCAGAGTCTCGGGCTGGCCTTCCGGGTGCGCGGGCGGCTGGAAGAGGCGCTGGGACAGAAAACGCAAGCGGTGTCCGATTTCACACAGGCCGCCCGCCTGGACGTCAACGATGCCGAGGCCTGGGCTGGCTTGCAGCGGCTGACCGGACAGACCCGCGCGCAACCCGAGGAGATCGCCGACAGCCGTTTGGATGACTGGGTCATCGTGAAGGACTCCGACCGCCTCTACGCCAGGTCCGACAAGCTTGCCGGTGTGACGATGCCGCTGGAACTGGTCAGCGGCGATGCCGCGAGACTGACCGACTATGAGGAAAAGGCCGGCGCGTTCCGCAACATCGGGGTCTTGCGCTACATCGCGGGCACGGTTGCCGACAAGGCGGGCTCTCACGATATCGAACTGGCCCTGCTCATCGATCTGGCACGCAAGCAGCCAATCGGCATCGAACCCTTCCGGGAGGGTGATACGCTGGCCAGCTGGACCTGGGCCGACAGTGGCGATCTCGTCGTCAAGGGGTTGGACGGTGTGAGTTCGACCTATCGCCTCGGTCAGGTGCCGGTCGCTGCCGCAGCCCCGCAACAGCAGCGCCGTTACGCACAGCCGCAAGCCAACAACCCATCGCCCGCCCCGCGCCGCCAAGCCTCCAACAACCCGCCGCCGCGCCGCAAGAAGACCTTCTCGATATTCGATCTGCTGTTCGACTAGGATTTTTCTAGGTTTGATGGAATCATGACAACGAAGCGATTGAGGCGGGAACGCAACGTCGCCAGCGCACCTTGTTCGAACAACAGTCGCAGGGCTTGCAACACCGGCGCCGTGAACCGCGGGTCGGCTGGCAGGTCTGTTCCGAAAATGCTTTCTATCCCGAGCAATGCCGGCGCGAGTCGTTCCGCCACCGGACCCGCCGCATCGGCCAGCCGCTTGATTTCATCAGCCAGCGGATCGCGCACGTCGATGGGGCGGCCAGCTTCATCCTTACCCGTCACATAACGCATCCACGCGGCCACGCCCAACGCCAGCAGCGGGATCGGCAGACCTCGCGCCAGACGGTCGCGGATGGTGCCCAGCAGCCGCTGCGGCAGCTTCTGCGAGCCGTCCATGGCGATCTGCCAGGTGCGGTGCTGCAGCGCCGGATTGCGGAACCGTTCGATCAGGGCACGCTGGTAGGCCTCGACGTCCGCCCCCGGCGGCACTGACAGCACGGGCGTCACCTCGTCGTGCATGAGGCGCTGAACGAACGCTGCGATTGCCGGCTCGGCCATTGCAGCAGCCACGGTCTGGCAACCGCTGAGATAGCCCAGATAGGCCAGCGAGGAATGCGCGCCGTTCAGCAGGCGGAGCTTCATCAGCTCGTAGGGCGCGACATCATTCGTAAACTGAGCACCTGCGGCTTCCCAGTCCGGCCGGCCCGAAGGAAAGCGGTCTTCGATCACCCACTGCGAGAACGGCTCGGTGATGACCGGCCAGGCGTCGTCGAGGCCGAGCGTAGCCGAGATGCGCGCGCGGTCCTCGTCCGTGGTAGCGGGCACGATGCGGTCGACCATGGTCGAGGGGCAGACAAGGTGATCGGCGAGATAACGCGCGTGCTCCCGGTCAGCCAGTTCGGCAAAGCGCAGCAGCACTTTGCGCAAGCTGCGGCCGTTGGCGGGGAGGTTGTCACACGATAACACCACAAATGGAGCAATCCCCGCGGCCCGGCGCTGGGCCAGAGCAGCGACGATCAGGCCGGGAGCGGAACGAGACGCATGCGGATTTGTCAGATCGTGCAGCACGTCGGGATGGTCTTCGCGCAACGTCGCGGTCGCGGGATCGTGGCAATAGCCCTTTTCCGTGACCGTCAGAGACACAATTCGCACCGATGGCGCGGCCATCGCCGCGATCAGCGCGCGCGGGTTCTCCGGCGCCACCAGCTGCCCGGTCAACGAACCGATCACGCGCAGCCGCTCAGCCTCGGCATCGCGCACAGCTACCGTGTAGAGACTATTTTGCGGCGCGAGGGCGTCGCGGGTTGCCGGCGATCGCAACGACGCTCCCAACATGCCCCAGCGGCGATCCCCTGCCGCCAGCACATCGTCCGTATACACGGCCTGATGCGCACGCGTGAAGGCGCCAAGGCCAAGATGCACGATGCCGGTGGCGATACCGGAGCGGTCGTAGGCGGGACGGACGACGTCCCGCGGTAACTGCGCCAGCGAGGCCTTTGCAAGGCGCGGGTTGGCCATCGGGTCAGGCCTCGCCGGCCGTGTCGTCGAAGCCCTGGTCGTCGAGCTCCTCGATCTGCCGGATCAGCAGCGCGATATCCTGCTCGCGCGCCAGCCGGTGGTCGCCATCGGGGACGGCGACCAACCGCGCGTCGCCGCGCTGGGCCTTCACCAGCGATACTGAGCCATCGAAAGGCACGTCGGCGTCCTGGGCGCCGTGCAGGATGCGCAACGGGCAGGGCAGCGGCAGATTTGAGATGTCGAGCAGGTGCCCGCGACCCTCCTCGATAAGTTTGCGCGTAATCGGATAGGGATCGCCATAGGCCGAAGGACGCATCCAGACGCCGTCGCGCTGCAAGATGGCGCGCGTTGCAGGCGGCATCTCGTCCCACATCAAGCGCTCGGTCATGTTCCAGGCCGGGGCGATCAGCACCAAGCCGGAGAGGCGCACCGCCATGATCGCCGAGGCCATTGGCCAGCAACAGGGCGAGATAGCCCCCCATGCTCGAGCCGACCACGATCTGCGGCCCCCCGGTCAATGTTTCGAAGGCAGCCTTGGCGTCCGCCAGCCACTGGCCGATGCAACCCTGGTCAAGGCGCCCATCCGATTGACCGTGGCCGGAGTAATCGAAACGCGTGAGAGTCCGCCCTTCGCGCGCGGCCCAGTCGGAAAGGGCCGTGGCCTTGCTCGACGTCATGACCGAATTGAAGCCGCAGAGCCAGAACACCCCAGGGCGCGCCTCGCCCGCGTCCGAGGCAGGCTGCTGCAGCCAGGCCAGCCGGCGGTGTCCCCAGGCGTCGTTGATCTCCAACATTTGCGGTTGCTGTCCGGTCGTTTCCACTGTTCTGTCCCGTCGATGAAAAACGCGCGCCCGACCGTCCTGCAAATCATTCCGCGCCTGGAGGAGGGCGGGGCCGAGCGCACGACCATCGAGATCGCGGAGGCGCTCGTCAAGGCCGGCGCGCGGGCCCTGGTGGCGAGCGAGGGCGGCCGGCTGGAGAGTGCGCTGGCAGCGGCAGGCGGCGAACTGGTGCGGCTGCCGGTGGCGAGCAAGAACCCGGCGATCGTCTGGGCGAACGCGGGGCGCATTGTCGAACTGGCGCGCCGTGAGGGGGTCCGTCTGATCCACGCCCGCAGCCGCGCCCCGGCCTGGAGCGCCTATTGGGCGGCGCGGCGGCTGAAACTGCCGTTCGTGACGACCTATCACGGCGCCTATGCCGAGGCGGGCGCTCTCAAACGGGCCTACAACTCGGTGATGGCCAAGGGCGACCGCGTAATCGCCAACTCGGAGTTCACGGCCGGGCTGATCCGCGCGCGCTACGGCGTGCCGGCCGAGAAGATCGCCCTGATCTATCGCGGCATCGATCCCGACAGGTTCGATCTGGCGGCGGTATCGCCCGAGCGGCTGGCCTCCCTGCGCGCGCGCTGGGGCCTGATGCACGGCGATCTCCCTATCGTCATGGTGGCCCGGCTGTCGCCCCTGAAGGGCCAGCGCGTGGTGATCGAAGCCGCCAAACGGCTCCGTGAGCGTGGCGATCTTGGCCGCGCCGTCTTCGTGCTCGCGGGCGGCAGCGGCGGCAAGGAGGATTACGCTGCCAAGCTGCGCGCCGCCGTCGCCGAAGCGGGCCTCACCGAAATCGTACTGTTGCCCGGCCCGATCGACGACGTGCCAGCCGCCTATGCCCTCGCCGTGCTTGGCCTGTGTACCTCCGTCGAACCCGAAGGTTTTGGCCGTGGCTCAGTGGAAGCTGCCGCCATGGGCTGCCCGGTGATCGTCTCGGACCTGGGCGGCCTGCCCGAAACCATCGTCTCGGCCCCCGCCCCCGCAAACGACATCACGGGCTGGCGTGTTCCCCCCGGCGATGCGGCCGCGCTGGCCGACGCCATTGCCATGGCCCTCGCCCAGCCCGGACCCGAGCGCGCCGCCATTGGCATCAGAGGCCGGGCCCGCGTTACGCGTCTATTCCGCGCGGATGACCTGAAACGTCAGACACTGGCGGTCTATGACGGGCTGCTGGCGTCGGGGTTGGCCCCTCGGCTATGAGCCCGCCGTTTCAGGCAACTTCTTTGCTGCGCCGGAACGCTTGCGGCGGGTGCCGGCAGTCCTTTTGGTATCTTCGCTGGCCTTGAGATCGGCCAGCTCGGCAATAATGACATCCGGCCGGTTCGGAAACTGCGCCACCAGTTTCAACTCCCCGCCCATCGCCTTGACGTAGCTTTTGAGCGTCGACAGCAGCATGTCGGACCGCTGTTCGATGCGCGACACATGCTCCTGGCCGACGCCCAGAATAGCGGCAACCTGGGTCTGCGTCAGCTCCATCGCCTTGCGCAGGTCTTGCAGGACCAGTTCCTCGGCGATGAGAACGGCGCCAAGCGCCTCCCCCCGCGCTCGAATATCTTCGGGAAGCGAGGCGATCCAGTCGTCAGCGCTTTTGAAGTCGGATTTCTTGTACTTGCCCATGGTTACCCTTTCAGCCAATCGTCAAAACGCTGATCGGCTTTGCGTATCAAAGACTTGTAAAACCTGGCTTGGCTGACACCCGATTTGTCGGCGCCTACCAGCAAGATTGCCTCACGTTTAGGATCGAAGGCGAACGCGACGCGCCCGACGCCGCCCGCCGCCTCGAAGCGCAACTCTTTCATGTTCGCATGGTCCGAGCCGAACAGCGTATCGCAATGCGGACGAACCAGTTTCGGTCCGAACTGCTGCAGCAAACGAACTTTGGCAGTCAGAGCGATTTGGGCCTCGGGAGGAAAATCCTCAATTTCCATCGCGAATTCAGGATGGTTTCGGACGGTCCACGGCATCTGATCAATATGCATTTACGGGCATATGTCTGTCAAGGCATTTCGCCGCAATGGAACTCCCAGCAACTTTCAATTGGGACGCCACCCTTGACTTAACCCCTTCCCAGGCAGAAATTGCGCCCTCGCGTCGCGGGTTTTTGCCGATCCGCACGCTGCTACAACCGGAACTCGAATCGGAACAACAAGACAGGAGACTGCGCCATCCCACGTAGACCGATGAAGCCCGCGCAAGAGCGCGAAAAGGACGGCCCGAATATCAATGGCGACATCCGCTCCCGTCAGGTCCAGCTGATCGACGAGACGGGCCATAATCACGGCGTGGTGCCCACCGGCGAAGCCATGGGCATGGCCGAAAAAGCCGGCTTGGACCTGGTCGAGATCGCGGCTGGCAAGGACGATACGCCGGTCGTGAAGATCCTCGACTACGGCAAGTTCAAATACCAGAGCCAGAAGAAGGCTGCCGAGGCGCGCAAGAAGCAGAAGACCGTCGAGGTCAAAGAGATCAAGATGCGTCCGAACATCGATGACAACGATTATCAGGTCAAGATGCGCAGTATGCAGCGCTTCTTCGAGGAAGGCGACAAGGTCAAGGTGACCCTGCGCTTCCGTGGCCGCGAGATGGCGCATCAAGACCTGGGGTTCGACGTGCTCAGGCGCGTCAAGGCCGAGAGCGAGGCCTTCGCAAAGGTCGAGAGCGAGCCCAGGTTCGAAGGCCGGCAGATCGTGATGATGCTGGCGCCGAAGGGGTGATGGCGATGGTGCTGTAGGGGCGACCCGCGGGTCGCCCGCTTCGGCGCAATGTCAGGCAGCGCGTGTGTGGCACAATGGGCGACCCGCGGGCCGCCCCTACGCCGAAAGGCCTGGGCCAATGTCCGAGTTGGCGCAACTCGTGCCTGAGCTGCTTGTCAGCAATCTCGGCAGCTCGCTGCACTTCTGGTGCGACCTGTGTGGGTTCTCAATCGTCTACGACCGCCCAAACGAAGGCTTCGCGTTTCTTGAGCGCGGCGGCGCGAAGGTCATGCTCGAAGACATCCGTGTGCCCGGCCGCCAGTGGATCACGGGCCCACTCGAACACCCTTTCGGACGCGGCTTGAATTTCGAGATCGCCGTCGAAGATGCAGCTGAACTGGCAGCCCGGCTGGCGGCTGCCGACTGGCCGATCTATCTGCCGCTGGAAGAGAAAGCCTACCGTACCGGTGATACAAGCGTCACAGTCCGCCAGTTCGCGGTGCAGGACCCCGATGGGTATCTGCTGCGGTTTTCGCAAAGGCTTGGCAGCGGCCCTGCGGCCTGATTGGATGCCCAGCAGATTGGTCTTTGCAAGGATGTTTGCCAAACCAGTGGTCATGTTGCATATTTGCACTGCACGTATCGAGCATCTCGTTCGCCAGGGCCTCCAATGCCAGTGACAGATCAGGAATTCGCGACCCTTTCACGGCGGGTTGCCGCGCTCGAAGCCTCCGATGCAACGACGGGCCGGAGCATCGAATTCATCGCCGCGACCCTCGTGCAGATGAAGGAAGTGCAGGATACGCACTCGAAGGATCTCAAGCGCATCGAGGCCGATGTCAAAGGCCTGCGGAACGATATGCCTGAGATCGTCGCCGTTGCGCTTCGCGCAGCCTCCAAGGTGCCAAAACGCAAGCCGAAAGCATAGCAGTCGCCGGACAAAGGATCGAAAGCATACGATGTCAAATCCGCAGGCCCGCCCGTTCACCGCCAGGACCCACGGCATCATTCTGTTCACGGAACGGTTTGCCGCCTGTGTGCGGTTCTACCGGGAACAGTTGGGCCTGCCGCTCTGGTTCGAGAAGCCGGGCCTGGTCTGCCTTCGTTTTGGCGACGGCTACCTCATGGTCGAGACCGATGGCTCGGCACGCGACAGACCCAAGCGCCACGACGAAAATCCAGCGGTGCTCCGGTTCAATGTCGATGATGTCGCGGCGGCGGCCGATGCCCTGACCCGGCTTGGCATTGCCGTCGAGGTGCTGACCTTCGACTGGGGCACCATCGGCATCTTTCACGATCCCGACGGCAACCAGTGCGAGCTTCTGCACAGTCCCGGTTCGAGTTTCGAGAGGGTGTGAAGCCCGGTTGTCGTGGCCTGCTTGGCATGCTTAGACCAACCGGTCATTTCCATCCGGATAACAACGCCACCGTGACCCGCCCCCGCTTCGACATTGCCATCACCCCGCGTCCCGCCCCGTTGCGCGGGCGCGTTACGCCGCCTGGCTCCAAGTCCATCACCAACCGCGCGCTGCTGCTGGCGGCGCTGGCGCGGGGGACCAGCCGGCTTACGGGTGCGCTGAAGAGCGACGACACGCGCTATATGGCCGAGGCGCTGCGCGCGATGGGCGTCTCCGTGGACGAGCCCGACGCCACAAGTTTTGTCGTGACCAGCACTGGCCGCCTCAAGCAGCCCGAAGCCCCGCTGTTCCTCGGCAATGCCGGCACTGCCACGCGCTTTCTGACTGCCGCCGTTGCGTCCGTGGACGGAACAGTGATCGTCGATGGCGACGAGCACATGCGCAAGCGCCCCATCGGGCCGCTCTTGGATGCCCTGCTGCGCGCTGGGCATCGATGCCTCCGCCACGACCGGCTGCCCGCCCGTCACCATCCGCGGCACGGGCGCGATCCCGGCCGGGCGGGTTGAGATCGATGGTGGGCTTTCCAGCCAGTATGTGTCCGCGCTGCTGATGATGGCGCCGCTGGGCGCCGGCCCAATCGAGGTTGCGCTGGCCGGCAAGGACCTCGATGCGCGTGGCTATGTTGACCTGACTGTGGCGGCCATGGCGGCGTTCGGCGCGCGGGTGGACGTGCCTTCCGCCAACGTCTGGCGCATGCAGCCCACCGGCTACCGCGCGGCCGATTTCCTCATCGAGCCTGATGCCTCGGCCGCGACCTATCTCTGGGCTGCCGAAGCGCTGACCGGCGGCGCCATCGACCTCGGCGTACCCGCCAACGCCTTCACGCAGCCAGATGCGCGGGCTTATGACGTAATCAGAACATTCCCGCACATGCCCGCCACCATCGACGGCTCGCAGATGCAGGACGCCGTGCCGACTTTGGCCGTGCTCGCCGCCTTCAACGCCACGCCGGTGCGTTTCACCGGCATTGCCAATCTGCGCGTGAAGGAATGCGACCGCGTCGCCGCGCTGGCAACCGAGCTGGCGCGCATCCGTCCCGGGCTCGGCCGCGAGGATGACGACGATCTCGTCGTTACAGCCGATCCCGCGCTTTCCGGGCAACACCTGCCCACGCGCATAGAAACCTATGCCGATCACCGTATCGCCATGAGCTTTGCGCTCGCCGGGTTGAAGATCTCTGGGCTGACGATCCTGGACGCCGGTTGCGTCGCCAAGACTTATCCGGGCTACTGGGACGATCTCGCCGCGCTGGGCGTCGAGCTGGCGCCAGACGCGTTATAACGCAGAACACGGCGTCACGCCGCCACATATCCGAGGCCATTGATGCGCATTGTTCGACACTCCGAACTGACGGCCACGCCCTGGAAGAACGGTGGCGGCGTCACGCGCGAAATCGCCGCCGTGCGCCGGGGCGAGTACTCTGGTCTGGCGCCTGAGCATAGCCGATGTCGCCAGCGACGGGCCGTTCTCGGCCTTCGATGGATTGATCAGGGTTTTGACGGTCGTCGGAGGCAATGGCATGGAGCTGATCGGCCCGATGGGTACGCTCTATGCTGATTATGGTGAGCCGGTGCGCTTCGATGGCGGGCTGAAAATTGTTGCAAAGCTGAACGACGGGCCGCTGCGCGATCTCAACCTCATATTCGATCCGCTGCTGTGCGATGGCGAGGTTACTGCCGTCAACGGGCCGTACCGCCAGGCTTTGCGCGCCAATGCCGATTTGACATTCGCGGTTCACAGCCTGTCCGGCGACGTTACACTTGATCAGCAGCAGCATCTCCAACCCGGCGACACCGCCCTGATCGAGGCCGGTTCCGTGCAGTTGGACTTGGCCAAGGGGGCGTCGGCGCTGCTGGTTCGCGTGAGCACTCAGACCGACGCCAGCAAGGCCGTGACGGCGGCACGGTAGGCGGCGACGATCCGCTCACGGCTGATATGCCGGCCGCTGCGAACCGCGTGCCGCCCGGCCGACCAGACGTCGGTCACGACAGTGTCCTTGGCGGCGAACACCAGGCCGTCCAGCAGTTGCTCGCGGGTGAGCACGCACAGCGCCGGCGCGGTGCTGTCGATGGCGACCAGATCGGCTAGCCGCCCGAGACCGATTTCGCCGGCGTTACGCCCAAGCGCCTGCGCACCGCCACGCGCGGCCCCGGTGTAAAGCGCATGTCCGACCGATCCTTCACCCACGACCATGACGTTGCGGGCGAGGTCGCGCAGCCGTTGCGAATACTCGAGCGTGCGCAACTCCTCGGTCAGCGATATGTTCACGTTCGAATCCGAGCCAACGCCGAAAGCTCCGCCCGCGTTCAGATAGGCCGGGCCGTTGAACGGGCCGTCGCCGAGATTGGCCTCGGTGATCGGGCAGAGGCCGGCAACCGCCCCCGACGCCGCCATGCGCAGGGTCTCGTCCGGTGTCATGTGGGTGGCATGGATCAGGCACCAGTTGGCGTTGACGCCGGCGTGTCCCAGCAGCCAATCCACGGGACGCGCACCGAGCCAGGACTGGATGTCCTGCACCTCTTTGGGTTGCTCGGCAATGTGGATATGGATCGGGCCGCCGCGATGGGCCGCCAGCACCGCCGCAAGATCGTCCGGGGACGTCGCACGCAACGAATGCGGGGCGATGCCGAGGCGGGCATCGGCGGGAAGGTGCTTGAGCGTGGCGGCGACACGTTCGACCAGTCGGATGAACCCGCCGACATCGGTGCCGAACCGCAACTGGCTGGCGGCAAGCGGCAGTCGTCCGGCTCCGCCATAACTGTACAGCACGGGCAAATGGGTGAGGCCGATCCCGGTCGCCTGGGCGGCAGCGAAAATCCGGTTCGATAGCTCGCCCAGGTCGGCGTAGGGCGCTCCGCCCCTCTGGTGGTGGAGATAGTGGAACTCTCCGACAGCGGCATATCCGGCTTCCAGCATTTCGACATAGACCAGGCCCGCGATCGCTTCGACCTGCTCCGGCGTCAGGCGGTCGACGAAGCGATACATCAGATCGCGCCAGGTCCAGAAACTGTCGCGTCCCGCCGCCCGCACCTCGGTCATGCCCGCCATGGCGCGCTGGAACGCGTGGCTGTGCAGATCGCTTAGCGCGGGCAACAGCGTATCGACCGTCACATCGTCAGTCTGCGCCTTAGTTCCCGGTTCAATATGGCTGATCGCGCCTTGCGCCACCGTCAACCGGACATGCGCGGCCCAGCCGGACGCCAGCAACGCCTGTCTTGCAAAGATCACGAGACCCATCCTGCATCACCGAATTTTCTGTATAGTGGTTTGTAACAGACAAGCCAAATCCCGAAGCTGGAGCGCACCAACTTGGCTGCAATGATCCTTACGCCCGGCGCGGTCACGCTTCACGATCTCTCCCGGCTTTATTGGGACGACCTCCCGGCGCGGCTCGATCCCGCGTGCTATCCCGCGATGGAGGCTGCGCAGGCCCGCATCGGCGTTGCGGCCGCTGGCGATGCTGCCGTGTACGGAGTGAACACCGGCTTTGGCAAGCTCGCGAGCGTCAAGATCGCGGCCAAGGACACTGTCACCCTGCAGCGCAATCTCATTCTGTCGCATTGCTGCGGCGTCGGCGCGCCGATCCCGCGCCGCCATGCCCGGCTGATGATGGCGCTGAAGCTGCTCAGCCTCGGACGCGGCGCATCGGGCGTGCGGCTGGCGATTGTGCATCTTATCGAGGACATGCTGGCCAAAGGCGTCACGCCGGTCATCCCGGCGCAAGGCTCGGTCGGCGCATCGGGCGATCTTGCGCCGCTCGCCCACATGGCCGCCGTGATGATGGGGGCGGGCGAGGCGGACTTCGAGGGCGCCGTGATGCCCGGCGCGCAAGCGCTCGCCAAGGCGGGTCTGGTTCCGATCGAACTCGGCCCGAAAGAAGGGCTTGCCCTGATCAATGGCACCCAGTTCTCCACTGCTTTCGCGCTCGCCGGACTGTTCGGCGCCTGGCGCGCGGCACAAACCGCACTGATCACTTCGGCGCTATCGACCGATGCGATCATGGGCTCGACCGCGCCGCTGCATCCCGACATCCACGCCTTGCGCGGCCATGCCGGACAGATCGAAGCGGCGGCCGCCATGCGCACGCTGCTGGACGGATCAGCGATCCGCGAGTCACACCGCGTCGGCGACGCCCGCGTCCAGGACCCCTATTGCATCCGCTGCCAGCCGCAGGTGACCGGTGCGGCGATGGATGTGCTGCGCATGGCGGCGCGCACTCTGGAGATCGAGGCCAATGCCGCGACCGACAATCCGCTGGTGTTGGTGGACGCGAACCTGATCGTTTCGGGCGGCAATTTCCACGCCGAGCCGGTGGGCTTTGCCGCCGACATGATCGCGCTCGCCGTGGCTGAGATCGGCTCGATCGCGCAGCGCAGGGTGGCGCTGATCGTCGATCCCGTGCTCAGTCACGATCTGCCGCCGTTTTTGACGCCCAATCCCGGCCTCAACTCCGGCTTCATGCTGGCCGAAGTCACCACGGCGGCATTGATGAGCGAAAACAAGCACTTGGCAAATCCCACCGTCACCGACAGTACACCGACCAGCGCCAACCAGGAGGACCACGTCAGCATGGCCGCCCACGGCGCGCGCCGGCTGGGGCCGATGGTGGAGAACCTCAATCGCATTCTTGGCGTTGAACTTCTGTGTGCGGCCCAAGGCGTGGAGTTCCGCGCGCCGCTGTCCACCAGCCTGGCCTTGTCCCGCGTCGTCGCCCGGCTGCGCGCCGAGATCCCGGCCCTTGGCGAGGACCGCTATCTGGCCCCCGATCTGGAGCGGGCGGCGGCGATGGTCGCGAGCGGCGAGATTGCGCGGGCCGCTCAGACTTCGTTGCCAGTTGTGTAGGGGCGACCCACGAGTTGCCCCGCGGTGGTTTCCACCAGAAGTGACATTGCACCAGGAGACGTACCATGATCAATCCCCGCCACAACCAGCGCGACATCTATCCTGCGACCGGCACCACAATCACGGCCAAGAGCTGGTTGACCGAGGCTCCGATGCGTATGCTGATGAACAATCTCCATCCCGACGTCGCCGAGAATCCCGCACGAATTGGTGGTGTACGGTGGGATCGGACGGGCTGCGCGTACCTGGGCCGATTTCGACCGCATCGTCGCCGCGCTGAAAAGTCTGGAGGCGGACGAAACTCTGCTGGTACAATCGGGTAAGCCGGTCGGCATCTTCCGCACCCACAAGGATGCGCCGCGTGTGTTGATCGCCAATTCGAACCTGGTGCCGCATTGGGCAACCTGGGATCACTTCAACGAACTGGATAAGAAGGGCCTGGCCATGTACGGCCAGATGACTGCGGGATCGTGGATCTATATCGGCACGCAAGGCATTGTTCAGGGCACGTACGAGACGTTCGTCGAGGCCGGGCGTCAGCACTATGGTGGCAACCTCACCGGCAAGTGGATTCTCACCGGCGGACTTGGCGGCATGGGCGGCGCGCAACCCCTGGCGGCCGTGATGGCCGGGGCCTGTTGCCTGGCGGTGGAATGCGACGAGAGCCGCATCGATTTTCGTCTGCGTACGCGCTATGTCGATGCCAAGGCCCGCGATCTGGACGAGGCGCTGGCGATGATTGCGGCGTGGACGGCCAAAGGCGAGGCCAAGTCGGTCGGGTTGCTCGGCAATGCCGCCGATGTGTTCCCGGAACTGGCCGCCCGGATGAGACGCGGTGGCTCCCGTCCCGATATCGTCACCGATCAGACGTCTGCGCACGATCCGTTGCATGGGTACCTGCCGTCGGGCTGGACCGTGGCCGACTGGAAGGCGAAACAGGAGACCGACCCCAAGGCGGTCGAGCGCGCCGCCCGCGCCTCCATGCGCACGCATGTGGCGGCCATGGTCGAATTCTGGGACGCTGGCGTGCCGACATTCGACTACGGCAACAACATCCGCCAGGTGGCGAAGGACGAAGGCCTCGCGACGGCCTTCGCGTTCCCCGGCTTTGTGCCGGCATACATCCGGCCGCTGTTCTGCCGCGGCATCGGGCCGTTCCGCTGGTGCGCGCTGTCGGGCGACCCTACCGACATCTACAAAACCGACGCTGCCATGAAAGCGCTCTTTCCGGACAACGCGCCGTTGCACCGCTGGCTGGACATGGCGCGCGAGCGGATCGCGTTCCAGGGGCTGCCGGCCCGCATCTGCTGGATTGGTCTTGGCGACCGGCACCGCGCGGGCCTGAAATTCAACCAGATGGTGGCGAGCGGCGAACTGAAGGCGCCGATCGTGATCGGCCGCGACCATCTCGATTCCGGTTCGGTCGCCAGCCCCAACCGCGAGACCGAAGCGATGAAGGACGGCTCAGACGCCGTGTCGGACTGGCCGCTGTTGAACGCGCTGCTCAACACGGCATCCGGCGCCACCTGGGTCAGCCTGCATCACGGCGGCGGCGTCGGCATGGGCTACAGCCAGCACGCCGGCATGGTGATTGTGGCCGACGGGACCGACGATGCGGCGCGGCGGCTTGAACGGGTCTTATGGAACGATCCAGCGTCAGGCGTCATGCGCCATGCCGATGCTGGCTACGACGACGCGATAGCGTGCGCCCGCGAGCATGGATTGAACTTGCCGGGCATACTGGGGGCGAAATAAACCGAACGGAGTAAGTGCACCGCTGCTGAAAGCTGACGGCGAGCAGCGGATTTCGGCGCTGGTTTGATGTTTCCCGCATCGTCTCGTTGTTTATCGATGATTCACTGTAGATTCTCGCTAAGTGACAAAAAAAGCCATGTCGAAACATGGCTTTCTTAGTCATTCCTGATCGGCGAAGTCGTCCCGAGCTTAAGCCGCCCGTTCCTCAGTGTCGCCAGCGGCAGCTGCTGCTGCGGCATCCTCGGACGCCTTGGTGGCGCGGCCCTTGGCGCTCTTGGACAGCACCTCGGTGATCTTCTGCACGGCGCCGCGCTCGTCCAGCTTCTCGACGGCAGCAATCTCGCGGCTCATGCGGTCCAGCGCGGCCTCGAACAGCTGGCGCTCGGAGTAGCTCTGCTCAGGCTGCGTTTCGGCCCGGTAGAGATCGCGCACGACTTCCGAGATCGAGACCAGATCGCCCGAGTTGATCTTGTTCTCGTACTCCTGGGCGCGGCGGCTCCACATGGTGCGCTTGATGCGGGCGCGACCACGCAAGGTGTCCATGGCGCGGCGCACGATGCCATCCTCGGCCAGCTTGCGCATGCCGACGGCCGCCAGCTTGGCGGTGGGAACACGCAGGGTCATCTTCTCCTGCTCGAAGGTGATGACGAACAGTTCCAGCGCGTGGCCGGCCACAACCTGCTCCTCGATGGCGACGATCTTGCCGACGCCGTGCGAGGGGTAGACAACATACTCGCCGACCTTGAAACCGTGGCGCTGCGTGGACGACAGCGGCTTCTTCTTGGCCTCAGCCGCGCGCGCTTCGGCCTGCTTGGCTTCAAGCTGCTTGGCAATGGCATCGCGCGGCAATGCGCCGGCCGGTACAGGTGAAAGGGCCGGGCGCGTCACCGCGGCGGCCGTTGTGCCAGTCGGGGCGGGACGGGGCGTAATCACCGGACGCGGCGTCGGCTGGGGTGCCGGCGCGGGGATGGCGGCCTTCGGGGCAGCATGCGTCGCGGCCGCGACGGGCTTGGCGACGGGCACCGGCTTGGACTTAGCGGCCGCAACCTTGGCTGCCACCGGCTTGTCCGCTGGCTTTGCCACCTTGGTCGCAACCGGAGCCTTAGCCTTGGGCGCTGCTGCCTTGACTGGCGCGTGCTTGCTCGGCTGAGCCTTGGCAGCAACCGTCTTGACGTGGGCCGGCTTGGAAGAAGAATGCATCGATGCGGCCTTGCCTTTGAGTGTCTGCGCCTTTGACGTCAGGTCGGGCGCCTTATGGGATGCTGGCGTTGTGGCCTTGTGAGCGACTGCCTTGGGTGCCGCCGCCTTCGAAGCGGGCTTGTGAGCAGGGGTCTTGGTCCCCGCCGGTGTTGCACTCTTGCCTTTGGTTGCGACTTGCTTTGCGGCCATCACTCGACTCTCGGTTGACGTCAAACACTAAACCATTGATTCGTAAGAAAAATCACTGGCGAATGCCTGTCTGTCCACGGCTGCCGGAAGCCGTTGACGATAGGCGATTAATTCGTTAGATCGGCCTTGGGAAACATGGCGTGGCGATCTGATCCGGAGCGACGCAAAACGACCACAAACTCCGGATGGACTCGCAACAACAGCCGCGTGAGATAACGTCTGATCAGAGGACTGATCAGCGCTGCTACGCGGTTGAGTATAGAAGCTGCGCGCGGAGTAACACTCCGCAAGACGCAGCACAGCATCCGACGCCCGATTGTGTTTCTTGTTCACTCAAGTTGGGAATATAACAGAAATTTGCCCCCAAATGAAGGGCTTCTTTGTTAACGCTACCTTTTTGGGCTGTTCAGCCTGACACAAGGGAGCAAAATCGATCCCGAAACGGGCTCGTTGGCAGACAAAAAATTCTGAAAGTACGGCTCTTCTGGATGTTTTTTGGCGTTTAGTCGCCTGTTCCGGGCTCAGGTGAGAAATATTTCTTGAACTTGTCGGGCACCGTTTCGAACTGCTTTGAGTCCGGCGGCGCGTCTTTTTTGGACGTGATGTTCGGCCATTTGCTGGCGTAGTCGCGATTGACCTCCAGCCACTGCTCCAGGCCCTTCTCGGTATCGGGCTTGATGGCGTCGACCGGGCATTCGGGCTCGCACACGCCGCAGTCGATGCACTCGTCGGGGTGGATCACCAGCATGTTGGCGCCCTCGTAGAAGCAATCCACCGGGCAGACCTCGACGCAATCGGTCAACTTGCACTTGATGCAGGCTTCGGTCACGACATAGGTCACGGGCAGGGTCCTTCGATGGGGCGGCGCAACAGCGATGGTCCGTCCATAACCCAAGCTTTCCAGCCCTGCAAGGCGCTGCTCCGGGCATGGTGTTGCGCTTGCGTGCACAACCACGCAAATTCCTGCACTAGTCGCCCAGCAATCTGTCCATGCGGCGACGGTCGCGCTTGGTTGGGCGACCGGTTCCCGCTTCGCGTTGCGGCAAACCGGCGCTGGTCAGATCGGATTGTAACGCTCCGTCCTGGCCGGCTGTTCTAACTGGCGGCGGGGCGAGATCCTCGTACAACGCGGCCGCTTCGGGAGCTGGGCCGCGCCGCAATCCAAAGCCGGCCACCTTCAACAGGCGCAGCTGCTTGCCGAGGCTGACAGTGACCAGGTCACCCACCTTCACAAGCTGCGCCGGCTTGGTCACGCGATCGCGATTGAGGCGCACGTTGCCGTCCGTCACGAGGCGCTGGGCCAGCGACCGCGTTTTCGCCATACGGGCGAACCATAGCCACTTGTCGAGCCGCTGCCCGGACCCGTTGAGCTCCGCGTCATGTTCCTCGTCCGGCTCCCGACTGGTCACACCCATCCCCTCGGCTTTGGCACAATTCCTGCGAAAAGCCCCGTCAGGGCTCTGCATCTCGCAACTGCGAAGGATTGTCGCATTTGTTAACTTCCAGGCGCAAGATGTTGAATATTAATATAGATCACAAGTTTAGATGGTCTGCGCCGGCATGCCACGGAATGACTGGTGCCGCGCATTGACGCTTCAATTCTACGATCCTTCCTTCCGGCCCTCCTTCCGGTTCGCCCCCGTCATGTGCTCGGCCGCTTGAGCAATTGACGCGTTTTTTCACGACATAGGCCCCACCGAATGACCATGTTTGTTGTTGCGTTGTCGATCATCGTCCTCGCCTACTGCGTGTTCGCCATCGCCATGTACAAGGGCCAGCATCTGCTCGTCTACCGAATGGACAGCCGTCGTATTGCGCCGCAGCGCGCTGGGCTGTCCGATGTCAGCGAAGTGACGCTGGAAACGCCCGACGGTGAGCGGCTGATCGCCTGGTACGGCAAGCCACAAATGGGCCAGCCAACCGTACTCTACTTCCACGGACAGGCTGGCGCGCTGGCCCGCCGCAGCGATCGCGTCCGCCGCTATCGGGCCGCCGGATTGGGCGTGCTGATGGTCGCATATCGCGGCTTTTCCGGCAGCACCGGCACTCCTGGCGAGGCCGTGAATGTGGCCGATGCACTGCTTGCCTACGACTGGCTGGCGGCGCGAGGCATC
The DNA here is from genome assembly GCA_963732765.1 of uncultured Alphaproteobacteria bacterium. GTDB lineage: Bacteria > Pseudomonadota > Alphaproteobacteria > Rhizobiales > Hyphomicrobiaceae > JANYHF01. The sequence goes on from CAVTAS010000003.1 coordinate 919,974, forward strand.
GCGGCGGCCGACATCATCGTCTATGGGGAGAGCCTGGGAACAGGCGTTGCCGCGCAAGTCGCCATGCAGCGTTCAATTTCCGGTTTGGTGCTGGATTCGCCCTTCACTGCGCTCTCTGAACTTGCCGCTGCCCGCCATCCCTATTTGCCGGTGCGTCAGTTCATATTCGACCGCTACGATACTCTTTCGCATATCGCCAAGGCGAGCGCTCCGGTGTTGGTCCTGCATGGCGAAAAGGACCCGATCGTCCCCCTGGCGATGGGGCTCAAAGTGTTTGAGGCGATCCCGGGCCCGAAGCGGATGGTGACGTTTGCGGATGGACGCCACCTGGACCACGGCAGGTTCGGTTCCATGGATGTGGTGTTGCGGTTTCTGAACGAGCGTGCGCGCCTGCCGCAAGGCTATCGCAAGCTCGAGCGGAGCGTGCCGAACCCTGCGGTGTCCGCCGAAGAACTGACGGCCGGAGCTGCCGCCGCAGTACGGGCCTAACGCCTGACGCCGAGATCCGCCCGCTGATCGGGCGGTCTGCAACTTTTCGAATCCTGTTCGAAGACCAGTCGCTCGGCCATCCCGAGCAGCGCCAGTTCGCTCAAACGGTAGAACTCGGGGTTGATCCCAAACAGGTAGGGATCTAGGACGCCGGTCAGCTCACGATCGTAGCACAAATAGCGATACCAACTCGCCGGCCGCAGAGCCGTTCCAACGTTAGTGCTGGCGATGCTGATGTAGGCTTCGCTGCGCGCATCCATGTATTCGCGCAGGCGGTAGCGCCCGGCGTCGACACGCTCCAGCAGCGTTGTCGCGGGCGCGCGGGCGAGCGCCTCGATGTCTCTGCGATCGAACACCAGCCCGGCCTCGAAGGCTGCCAGCGGGAACTCGATTGCCGCCGCCGATTTAATCATGATCTCAGCAGGGTCGGGCCGCAGCGCGATCGAGGCAGGTCGCGGCGTATGCGGCCAGGTCACGCTGCCATCAGGACCGATCGTCAGCGCCGCTTTCCAGGTCCTGGCAATGCCGATGACTTGGCGCAGGCTCGCGGCGTCCTCTGTCAGTTGCCACAGGCCGAGCAATGGCCGCGCGTAAACCGACATCAGGTTTAGCGGCTCGACATCTTGCCTCGAAGGCAAGAGGTAGTAGCCGCGTCCGTCGCTCTCGATATAGCGCTGGTCGAGGCCGGCAATCGCGCCTCGCAGCAAAGTAAGCAGGCGCTCACGGTGTGGTTCCACCAGTTTGGCCAGTTCCGGATCGCGCGACGCGTCCAAGAGCAGATCGACGATCGGTGCCATGATCAGGCCGGTAACAGGGACTTCGCGATAAGGGCCGCGCGCGCGCGCATCCTCAGTGTACCAGCCGAAGGTCAGATCGGCGGCGTGCAGACTTGCGGCCTCCTCGTATTTGGCGGCTCCGCGCAGCACTTGCTCGATCAGTCTGGGGTCATGGTTGAGGCGATAGACCCGCAAGGCCGCTTTGGCCAGATACGTCCAAGTCCAGGCCTTCAGCCGGTCCTTGCCGTTGGCGTCGCGATGCCCCGAGAGCGAGGCGTCATTGAACCGATTGAGGCGGCCAAGAATGAGTTTTGACAGGCCTTCGGCCGTGACCTTCGGCGCAAACCTGGCGGCGCCAGGTGTGACGGCGATCGATGGCGGCGGCCAGGCTTCGGTGCGAGCCTCGATGTAGCGCCCGCCCAGGATCAGTGGATAAAGCGCGGCCGCAGAAAGGCCCAGTGCCACCAATGGCCGACGCATGACACACACCTACGCGCACACAACGCAACGGCGCGGTCAGCTCGCGACCGCGGGTCCTGACAGGACATGGCCACCATCGGGGGGATTGGTTAACGAAAGGTAAATTTGCTCCGCGATTCCGCCGGCCAGCCCAAGGTTGCGTGCTCCGTATCGTGACGAAAAATTCTGCGCTGCGACGCAACGATCTTGTTGACCACCGCTGGGAAGCCACCTATAAGCCCCCTACTTTCGCGTCAGATCGTAGGTTCATACGACGTCCAGCGCCAACAGGCGCATGACCCAAATGACCTAAACACCGACGCCCAGAAATACCGTGTCGAAAGCTCGGAACCATGAGCCTACCGCTAGTCGGTGGGGCTCCTCTGAACTTTCAGCCGATTGCCTCGATCAGGCAGTGGGCCGGAACGCTATTGTTCCGTGCCATCTGCTCTGAGCGAACGCAACCGGCGTGATCCTGTTTGTGCAATCTGTTTGTCTTGGACGAGGCGCATGCCGACCATACAACAATTGATCCGCTCCCCGCGGGTACGACCGAAAGACCGCGAGAAGGCCCGCCATATGGAGGCCTGCCCGCAGAAGCGTGGTGTTTGCACCCGCGTCTATACCACGACCCCGAAGAAGCCCAACTCGGCGCTTCGCAAGGTCGCCAAGATCCGCCTGACCAATGGCTACGAGGTCATCGGTTATATCCCGGGCGAAGGCCATAACCTGCAGGAGCATAGCGTCGTTATGATCCGCGGCGGCCGCGTCAAGGATCTGCCCGGCGTGCGCTACCACATCATCCGCGGCGTGCTGGATACGCAAGGCCTGCCAAAGCGCCGCAAGCGCCGCTCGCTGTATGGCGCCAAGCGGCCTAAGTAAGAAAATCGGGACTAGGGACTCGGGACTCGAGTGGGCTGGGAGGACGGACATGTGTGTTCCGAGTCCCGAGTCCCGAGCCCCGCAAAAAGGAAAGAGACATGTCGCGTCGTCACAGCGCCGAAAAGCGTGAGATCAATCCCGATCCGAAATTCGGGGATCTCGTCGTCACCAAGTTCATGAACTCGGTGATGAAAGAGGGCAAGAAGTCGGTCGCCGAGCTGATCGTCTACGGCGCCTTCGATACGGTTGAGGAAAAGACCCGCCGCAGCCCGGTGGAGATTTTCCACGAAGCCTTGAAGAACGTCATGCCCTCGATCGAAGTACGCTCGCGCCGCGTCGGCGGCGCCACTTACCAGGTGCCCGTCGAAGTGCGCAACGAGCGCCGCCAGGCGCTGGCGATCCGCTGGATTATCACGGCCGCCCGCGGCCGCAACGAAAACACCATGGCCGAGCGCTTGTCCGCAGAGCTGTTGGACGCCGCCAACAACCGCGGAACAGCGGTGAAGAAACGGGAAGACACGCACAGGATGGCTGAAGCGAACCGCGCTTTCTCGCATTATCGCTGGTAGCCGAAACACTCCCCGGAGACTGAAATTATGCCTCGCGCATACGCCATTGAAGACTATCGCAATTTCGGCATCATGGCCCACATCGATGCCGGGAAAACGACGGCCACCGAGCGGATTCTGTTCTATACCGGCAAGATCCACAAGGTTGGCGAAGTGCACGATGGCGCCGCCACCATGGACTTCATGGTGCAGGAGCAGGAGCGCGGCATCACCATTACGTCCGCCGCAACGACTGCCTTCTGGGGCGGGCGCGACGGCAAGATGCGCCGCCTGAACATCATCGACACCCCCGGCCACGTCGACTTCACTATTGAAGTCGAGCGCTCTTTGCGCGTCCTTGACGGCGCCGTATGCGTGCTCGACAGCAACCAGGGCGTCGAGCCGCAGACCGAGACCGTCTGGCGCCAGGGCGACAAGTACAAGGTTCCGCGCATCGTCTTCTGCAATAAGATGGATAAGACCGGCGCAGACTTCTATATGTGCCTGGACGACATCAAGAAGCGGCTTGGCGCGCGGCCCGTGCCGCTGCAGCTGCCGATCGGCGCTGAAGCCGATTTCAAGGGCATCGTCGACCTCGTGCGCATGGTCGCAGTGACCTGGGATAGCGACACTGCGACCAACAAATTCAGCGAAGGCCCGATTCCGGACGACCTGAAAGAGAAGGCTGCCGAGTACCGGCTGTCGCTGGTCGAAGCTGCGGTCGAGCTCGACGACACCGCCATGGCTGCTTATCTGGACGGCAACGAGCCGGACGACGCCACGCTGCGTAGGCTGATCCGCAAGGCTGTGCTGACCAGCGCCTGGTTCCCGATCCTGTGCGGCTCGGCGTTCAAGTACAAGGGCGTGCAGCCATTGCTGGATGCGGTTGTCGACTATCTGCCGAGCCCGGCCGATATTCCCCCGACCCATGCCATCGACTACAAGACGGAAGAGGAAGTGCTGCGCAAGCCGCTCGATACCGAGCCGTTGGCGATGCTCGCCTTCAAGATCATGGACGATCAGTACGGCCAGCTTACCTTCGCACGTATCTACTCCGGGCAGATTTCCAAGAGCACTGGCGTGTTGAATTCCACGCGCGGCAAGAACGAGCGCGTCGGCCGCATGGTCTTGATGCATGCCAACGACCGCGAGGAAATCACCGAGGCCTTTGCCGGCGACATTGTCGCCCTGGTGGGCCTGAAGGACACCATCACGGGCGATACGCTGTGCGACCCGAACAAGCCCGTTTTGCTCGACAAGATGAACTTCCCCGAGCCGGTGATCGAGATCTCGATCGAGCCGAAGTCGAAGGCCGATCAGGAGAAGCTGGGCGAGGCGCTCAACAAACTCGCGAAGGAGGATCCGTCCTTCCGCGTGTCGACCGATCACGAGTTGGGCCAGACCATTCTCAAGGGGATGGGCGAGCTTCATCTCGACATCAAGGTCGATATCCTGCGCCGCACCTACAAGGTCGATGCCAACATCGGCCAGCCGCAGGTGGCTTATCGTGAGTCCATCACCAAGTCGGTGACCAACGACTACACGCACAAAAAGCAGACCGGCGGTACCGGCCAGTTCGGCCGCGTCAAGCTGATCGTTGAGCCGAACGAGCCGGGCAAGGGCTTCGAGTTCGAGAGCAAGATTATCGGCGGTTCGGTGCCCAAGGAATTCATCCCGGGCATCGAAAAGGGCGTGCAAAGCGTTATGACGGCCGGCCCGTTGATCGGCTTCCCGGTTCTCGACGTGAAAGTAACGCTGATCGACGGCGCCTATCACGAAGTGGACTCCAGCGCGATTGCGTTCGAAATCGCCTCGCGTATGTGCATGCGTGAAGCTTTCCAGAAGGCCGGCCCGAAACTGCTCGAACCGATCATGGCCGTCGAAGTGGTGACGCCGGAGGAATACACCGGTTCCGTCATCGGCGATCTCAACTCACGGCGTGGCCAGATCCAGGGCCAGGACATGCGTGGCAATGCCAACGTCGTGAAGGCCAAGGTGCCGCTGGCCAATATGTTCGGCTACATCGGCGTGTTGCGCTCCATGAGCCAGGGCCGCGCGCAGTTCACGATGCAGTTCGACCATTACCAGCAGGTTCCGCCGAACGTGGCGACTGAAATCCAGGCGAAATTCGCCTGATCTTTGAATAACTTGACCGCTCCCGGGAGTCGTCCTGGGCGCGCCGACAAAAGATTGTTTGAGAACGGAGAAGTCTTATGGGCAAGGCAAAATTCGACCGCACGAAGCCCCACTGTAACGTGGGCACGATCGGGCACGTCGACCATGGCAAGACGACGCTGACAGCGGCGCTGACCAAGGTCTCGTCCGATCGCGGTTGGACCAAGACGTTCATTCCCTACGATCAGGTGGCCAAGGCCTCCGAAAGCCAGGGCCGCCGCGATCCGACGAAGATCCTGACCATCGCGACCAGCCACGTCGAGTACGAGACCCCGAACCGCCATTACGCCCACGTCGACTGCCCCGGTCACGCCGACTACGTCAAGAACATGATCACCGGCGCCGCGCAGATGGACGGCGCAATCCTGGTCGTGTCGGCCGTTGACGGCCCGATGCCGCAGACCCGCGAGCACATCCTGCTGGCCCGTCAGGTCGGCGTGCCGAACATCGTGGTGTTCCTGAACAAATGCGACGTGGTCGACGACGAAGAGTTGCTCGATCTGGTCGAGCTGGAAGTGCGCGAGCTTCTGACCAAGTACAAGTTCCCCGGCGACGACATTCCGATCATCCGCGGCGCCGCGATCAAGGCGCTGAACGGCGAGAAGGGCCCGCTGGCCGACGAGGCGATCATCAAGCTTTATGACGCCCTCGACAAGTCTATCCCGCTGCCCGAGCGTCCCAAGGACAAGCCGTTCCTGATGCCGATCGAAGATGTGTTCTCGATTTCGGGTCGCGGCACGGTCGTGACTGGCCGTATCGAGCGCGGCATGATCAAGGTCGGCGAGGAAGTCGAGATCGTCGGCCTCAAGGACACGCAGAAATCGATCGTGACCGGCGTCGAAATGTTCAAGAAGCTGCTGGATGCAGGTGAGGCCGGCGACAACGTCGGTTGCCTGCTGCGCGGCATCGACAAGGAAGCCGTCGAGCGCGGTCAGGTTCTCTGCAAGCCCGGCTCGATCACGCCGCACAAGAAGTTCTCGGCCGAGGCCTACATCCTCACCAAAGAAGAAGGTGGCCGTCATACGCCGTTCTTCACCAACTACCGTCCGCAGTTCTACTTCCGCACCACCGACGTGACGGGCATCGTCTCGCTCGCCGAGGGTACGGAAATGGTCATGCCGGGCGACAACGTGTCGTTCACTGTCGATCTGGTGCAGCCGATCGCGATGGAAGAGCGCGTGCGCTTCGCCATCCGCGAGGGCGGCCGCACTGTCGGCGCCGGCATCGTGACGAAGGTGATTGAATAAAAAGGTGTAGGTTGGGTCAAGCTCTTCGCGCGACCCAACATTGCAACCTCCGCCCGTGAATGTTGGGTCGCGCAAGAGCTTGACCCAACCTACCGACCACCGAGTAGCCAACACAATGAACGCCCAGAATATCCGTATCCGGCTCAAGGCTTTCGATCATCGTATCCTCGATGCCTCGACGCGCGAGATCGTGAACACCGCCAAGCGCACCGGCGCTGAAGTGCGTGGACCGATCCCGCTGCCGACGCGCATCGAGAAGTTCACAGTGAACCGCTCGCCCCACGTCGACAAGAAGAGCCGCGAACAGTTCGAGATGCGCACGCACAAGCGCCTCCTGGACATCGTGGATCCCACTCCGCAGACTGTGGACGCGCTGATGAAGCTCGACCTGGCCGCGGGCGTGGATGTTGAAATCAAGTTGTAAGTTTCCAGGAAATGGGGAACAGGAAACAGGAAACAGTAAGTTCGCATAGGTGGGTTATGTGCCACCACTTACTGTTCCCTGTTTCCCGTTACCTGTTACCTCACTTCAAGGACCCCGCAAATGCGGTCAGGACTAGTTGCACAAAAGGTCGGCATGACCCGCATCTTCACCGATGCCGGGGAGCATGTGCCCGTGACCGTGCTGAAGCTTGAGAACTGCCAAGTGGTGGCTCAGCGCACGCAGGAAATCAACGGCTACACCGCGCTGCAGCTCGGCGTCGGCACCGTGAAGGTCAAGAACGTGTCGAAGGCCGAGCGCCAGCGCTTCGCCATCGCCAAGGTCGAGCCCAAGCGCAAGCTGGTCGAGTTCCGTGTCGACCCCAAGAACATGATCGAAGTGGGCTCCGAGCTGACTGCAGAGCATTTCTTGCCGGGCCAGCTGGTGGACGTCACCGGCACCTCGATCGGCAAGGGCTTTGCTGGCCCGATGAAGCGCTGGAACTTCGGCGGCCTGCGCGCTACCCACGGCGTCTCGGTCTCGCATCGTTCGCACGGTTCGACCGGTAACCGCCAGGATCCCGGCAAGGTGTTCAAGAACAAGAAGATGGCCGGCCATCTCGGTGACGAGCGCGTCACGACGCAGAACGTCAAAGTCGTCAAGGTCGACGCGGATCAGGGCCTGATCATGCTGCGCGGCTCGGTTCCCGGCGCCAAGGGCGGCTGGGTGCTGGTGCGCGACGCCATCAAGCACGACATCCCCAAGGATGCTCCCAAGCCCGGCGCGATCCGTGTGGCGAAAGATGCCCAAGGCGAGGCTGTCCAGTCATGAAAATCGATGTGAAAACCCTCGATGCCGGCACGTCCGGCTCGGTCGATCTGCCAGACCACATTTTCGGCATTAAGGACGTGCGCTCGGACATCCTGGCCCGCATGGTCCAGTATCAGATGGCCAAGCGGCGCGCCGGCACGCACATGGCGGCGGACCGTAAAGAGGTCAACGTCACGCGCAAGAAGATGTACAAGCAGAAGGGTACCGGCGGCGCCCGCCACGGCGCCAAGTCGGCCCCGCAGTTCCGCGGCGGCGGCAAGAGCTTCGGTCCGCGCCCGCGAGATCATGCCATCGACCTGCCGAAGAAGGTCCGTGCACTGGCGTTGCGCCACGCGCTGTCTGCCAAGTTCGCAGCCTCCGAGATCATTGTGATCGATCAAGCTGTCGCTCATGAGCCCAAGACGGCCAAGCTGCGCGAGCAGTTCCACAAGCTGGGTTTCGACAGCGCACTGATCATCGGCGGCGCCGAGCTGGATCGGAACTTCACGCTGGCCAGCCGCAACATCCCGCACATCGATGTGCTGCCGGCCCAGGGCATCAACGTCTATGACGTGCTGCGCTGCCGCAAGCTGGTGCTAACCAAGGACGCCGTAGCTGCGCTCACGACGCGCTTCGCCATCGAAGGAGCTGCCAAGTGAAAGCCCTCAAAGCCTACGACATCATCGTCGCTCCGGTCATCACCGAGAAGTCGACGACCGTTTCGGATTACAATCAGGTTGTCTTCAAGGTGGCCGACGACGCCAACAAGAAGACCATCAAGGCTGCCGTCGAAACCTTGTTCAATGTCAAGGTTAAGGCCGTGAACACGCTGGTCCACAAGGGCAAGAAGAAGGTGTTCAAGGGCATGCGCGGCGTACAGAGCGATTTCAAGAAAGCCATCGTCACGCTCGAGGAAGGCTACTCGATCGACGTGGCGACTGGGCTCTAGGAAACGGAGCCCTCTAAGGGAATTTAGTCATGGCGCTTAGAACATACAAACCAACCAGCGCGGGTCTCCGCCATCTGGTGCTCGTCGACAAGAGCCACCTGTGGAAGGGCAAGCCCCTCAAGGCTTTGACCGAAGGCCTGCGCAAGAGCGGCGGCCGCGGCAATCAAGGCCGCATCAATGCTTGGCGCGTCGGCGGCGGCCACAAGCAAGCCTACCGCATGGTCGACTTCAAGCGCCGCAAGCATGACATCGCCGCGGTGGTGGAGCGCCTTGAGTACGATCCCAACCGCACGGCCTTCATCGCGCTGATCAAATATGCGGATGGAGAACTGAGCTACATCCTGGCCCCGCAGCGCCTCGCCGTCGGCGACAGTGTGATCTCGGGCCAGAAGGTCGACGTCAAGCCGGGCAACGCCATGCCGCTGGCTAACATGCCGATCGGCACCATCGTCCACAATGTCGAGATGAAGATCGGTAAAGGCGGTCAGATCGCCCGCTCCGCCGGCACCTATGTGCAGCTGGTCGGCCGTGACAGCGGTCAGGCCATTCTTCGCCTCAACTCGGGCGAAACGCGCATGGTGCACGCCAATTGCATGGCGACCATCGGCGCTGTGTCCAATCCCGATCACGGCAATACCGTCATCGGCAAGGCCGGCCGCGCCCGCTGGATGGGCAAGAAGCCGACGGTTCGCGGCATCGCCATGAACCCGGTCGACCATCCCAACGGCGGCCGCACCAACGGCGGCAAGCACTGGGTCACCCCCTGGGGCATCAGCACCAAGGGCAAGAAGACCCGTCGCAACAAGGCAACAACCAAATTCATCGTGCGCTCGCGCCACGAGAAGAAGAAGCGCTAAGGGACCCCACAATCATGGTTCGTTCAGTCTGGAAAGGCCCGTTTGTCGACGGCTATCTGCTTAAGAAGGCAGACAAGGCGCGCACATCCGGCCGCAAGGACGTCATCAAGATCTGGACACGGCGCTCGACCATCCTGCCGCAGTTCGTGGGTCTGACGTTCGGCGTCCACAACGGCAATAAGCATGTTCCGGTCGCGGTGACCGAGGACATGATCGGCCACAAGTTCGGCGAGTTCGCCCCGTCGCGCACCTTCAAGGGGCATGGCGGCGATAAGAAAGCAACGAGGAGCTAACGTCTATGGGTAAGCCCAAGCGCGAACGCGCCCTCGGTGACGACCAGGCCAAGGCGGTCAATACGATCGTGCGCATCAGCCCGCAGAAGTTGAACCTTCTTGCGCAGATGATCCGTGGCAAGAAAGTGGAGCGGGCGCTGGCCGAGCTTCAGTTCTCGCCCAAGCGCGCCGCCATCATCGTCAGCCAGGTGCTGCAGTCTGCGATTGCCAATGCCGAGAACAATCACGGCCTGGACGTCGACAGCCTGGTGGTGTCGGAAGCTTTCGTCGGCAAGCGCATGGTCATGAAGCGTTTCATGCCGCGTGCGCGCGGCCGCGCCGGAAAAATCGAAAAATTCTTCTCGCAGATCACCGTGGTGGTCAAAGAGGTCGAGGACACTGGCGAGCGCAAATGGCACGGTTCGCGCCGTGGCGCCGCAGGCAAAGCAGCGGCCGCTCACGCGCCGGCAGGGGAATAGTCATGGGACAGAAAGTCAATCCGATCGGTCTGCGGCTCGGCATCAACCGCACCTGGGATTCGCGCTGGTTCGCCGGCCGCCAGGAGTATGCCAAGCTGCTGCACGAAGACTACAAGATCCGCGATTTCATCCTTCTGCAGCGCCGCGCCGCCGGCATCTCGAAGGTTGTCATCGAGCGCCCGCACAAGAAGTGCCGCGTCACGGTCTATAGCGCTCGTCCCGGCATCTTGATCGGCAAGAAGGGCTCGGACATCGACAAGCTGCGCAAGGATGTGCAGAAGCTGACGCAGTCCGAGGTGTTCCTGAACATCCTGGAAGTGCGCAAGCCCGAGCTTGACGCCGTTCTGGTCGCCGAGGGCATCGCACAGCAGCTGGAGCGCCGCGTCGCGTTCCGCCGCGCCATGAAACGTTCGGTGCAGTCGGCCGTCAAGATGGGCGCGCTCGGCATCCGCATCAACTGCGCCGGCCGCCTCGGCGGTACTGAAATTGCGCGTGTGGAATGGTACCGCGAAGGCCGCGTGCCGCTGCATACGCTGCGCGCCGATATCGATTTTGGTTATGCCCAGGCCTCGACGGCTTACGGCATCATCGGTCTGAAGGTCTGGATCTTCAAGGGCGAAGTGCTCGAGCATGATCCGATGGCTCAGGACAAGCGCATGAGCGAACAACAGGAAGGTGGCCAGCGGCCACCGCGTCGCGAGCGTGAGCACGCTTAGTCCGACGTAAAATGATCTCGAGGATTACCGCATCATGATGCAACCTAAGCGCACCAAGTTCCGCAAAGCCTTCAAGGGCCGCAATGTCGGCGTCTCGAAGGGCGGCACGGCTTTGAACTTCGGCTCGCATGGGCTGAAGGCGCTGGAGCCGGATCGTGTGACCGCGCGCCAGATCGAAGCGGCTCGCCGCGCCATCACGCGCCACATGAAGCGCCAGGGTCGCGTTTGGATCCGCGTGTTCCCGGATCTGCCGGTGACCAAGAAGCCCACCGAAGTCCGCATGGGCTCGGGCAAGGGTGCGCCTGAATTCTGGGCCGTGCGCATAAAGCCCGGCCGCATTATGTTCGAGATTGACGGCGTGTCGAACGAGACCGCGAACGAGGCGTTGACGCTTGGCGCTGCAAAGCTGCCGGTCAAGACGCGCATCATCGCGCGCCTTGGCATCTAAGTTACGGGATCGAGAACCAAAATGGCCAAGTCCACCACATTTGCCGACCTGACGCCCGACCAGCTCGACGACGAGCTGCTGAAGCTGAAGAAAGAGCAGTTCAACCTGCGCTTCCGCAAGGCGACCAACCAGGTCGAGAACACCGCGCAGGTGCGCACCATCCGCCGCAACATTGCGCGGGTGATGACGCGGCAGAAGCAGAAGGCTACCGGCGCAAAGGCGTAGGACGACGAGACTGACGCCCCACCTCGTCATCCTCCGCGAAGGCGGGGATCCATGCAAGCCAGCGTGTGGCGGGATCGACGAGCGGAGACGGACTATACGGCTCCGGGACTGAATTGAGCAGTTGGGCACGAAACGGGCTTGGCTGGATCCCCGCCTACGCGGGGATGACGAAATTGAAGGGCCTGGGGTTCTAGAACTCCAGGTACTCGGACAAAGATTAACGACTGTCCGGCCCGGTGCCGGGTTGGACAACGACAATCGGTAAGCGACCGAAAAGAATAGAGAACACAGGCAATGCCAAAACGTATTCTGCAAGGTGTGGTGGTTTCGGACAAGAACGCCAAGACCCGCGTGGTCGAGGTCGAGCGCCGGCTGATGCATCCGCTGTTCAAGAAGACCATGAAGCGGACCAAGAAGTATCACGCGCACGACGAGGACAACGTCACCAAGCTGGGCGACCATGTGCGCATCGAAGAGTGCGCGCCGATCTCCAAGCTGAAGCGTTGGAAGATGATCAAGCCGGACGCCAAGGCGAGCTGACTTAGGCCGTCCCCTGACGGGCTCGCGGGCGCAGACCTTTTTGCGCGGCGGTCTGCAACGGGACGGAACTGAGACGATAACGAAAGAAATTGCGGCGTCCCCGTGGGGCCTCGCAGCGGAGAACTGACATGATCCAGGTAGAGAGCAACCTCGACGTCGCCGACAATTCAGGCGCGCGCCGGGTGCAGTGCATCAAGGTGCTGGGCGGCTCCAAGCGCAAGTATGCCAGCGTGGGCGACACCATCGTCGTCTCCGTCAAGGAGGCGATCCCGAAGGGGCGCGTCAAGAAGGGCCAGGTGATGAAGGCCATCATCGTGCGCACCGCTTTCCCGATCCGCCGCGTCGATGGCTCCTCGATCCGTTTCGATCGCAACGCCGCCGTGTTGATCAACCCGAACGGCGAACCGGTCGGTACCCGCATCTTTGGCCCGGTCACCCGCGAACTGCGCGCCAAGAACCATATGAAAATTGTCTCACTCGCTCCAGAGGTCCTCTAAATGGCGCTGGCCAAGATCCGAAAAGGCGACAACGTGATTGTTCTCACGGGTCGCGACAAGGGCAAGAAGGGCGAAGTCCTTCGCGTCATTCCCGCTGACGGCCGCGCCATCGTGCAGGGCGTCAATGTCGTGCGCAAGCACACCAAGCAGACCGCGCAGTCCGAGGGCGGCATCATCGCCCGCGAGGCGACGATCGATCTATCCAACCTCGCCATCGAGGACCCCAAAGACGGCAAGCCGACGCGCGTTGGCGTCAAGACGCTGGCCGACGGTTCTAAGGTCCGGGTAGCCAAACGTTCGGGCGAAGTCATTCCGACGCCCAAAGGGAAGTAAGTCATGGCCGAAGAAAAAGCACCCAAGGCCGGCAAGGCCCCGAAGGACGACAAGGCCGCCAAGGCAGCCGCCGCCGGCCGCGCCAAGGGCGAATCCAAAAAGGACCGCCAGGCCGCCGCCGCTGGTCCGGTCGAGCGCAAGCCCGTGCCGAAGGATTATGTCCCGCGCTTGAAGAAGCAATACAACGAGGTCATCCGCAAGGCGATGATCGAGAAGTTCGCCTATTCAAACCCAATGATGGTGCCTAAGATCGAGAAGATCGTCATCAACATGGGCGTGGGCGAGGCGGTCAACGATCGCAAGAAGGTCGACAGCGCTGCAGCCGATCTGGCTCTCATCGCCGGCCAGAAGCCGGTGATCACGATGGCGCGCAAGTCGGTCGCCGTTTATAAGGTGCGCGAGGGCATGGCGCTCGGCACCAAGGTCACCTTACGTCAGAACCGCATGTACGAATTCCTGGATCGTCTGGTCACGATCGCTCTCCCCCGCGTCAAGGATTTCCGCGGGCTGAACCCCAAGAGCTTTGATGGTCGCGGCAACTTTGCGCTCGGCCTGAAAGAGCATCTCGTGTTCCCCGAGATCGACTACGACAAGGTCGACAGCGTGCTCGGCATGGACGTCATCGTGTGCACCACGGCGCGCACCGACGACGAGGCCCGCGAGCTGTTGAAGCAGTTCAACTTCCCGTTCCGTATCGAAACCCCCAAGGCCGACACCGGCAAGGCAGCCGCGTAAGGGCTGGAGGATCAGATGGCTAAGAAGAGCTCCGTCGAAAAGAACAACAAGCGCCGCCGCATGGCTGCGCAATTTTCCGAGCGCCGCAAGAAGTTGCTGGTGGTGGCAAAGAGCAAGACCGTGTCGACGGAGGACCGCTTTGCGGCCCGCCTGAAGCTGGCCGAGCTGCCGCGCAACTCGAACCCGACGCGCATCCGCAATCGTTGCGAACTGACCGGCCGCGCCCGCGGCTTCTATCGCAAGATGAAACTGTCGCGCATCAAACTGCGCGATCTCGCATCACAAGGTCTGATCCCGGGCATGACTAAATCCAGCTGGTAGTCGTTACCTCTGATTTATGTCTCGCAAGGAATAAAGGAAACCACGATGTCATTGAATGATCCGCTGGGCGATATGTTGACCCGGATCCGGAATGCGCAGGAGCGCAAGCGGCCGAAGGTGGTGAGCCCCAACTCGAAGCTGCGCGCTCGCGTGCTCGACGTGCTGATCGAAGAAGGCTATATCCGCGGCTATGCCGAGGTCGAAAAGGACGGTAAGTCCGAGCTTGAGATCGAGCTGAAGTATTACAACGGCGAAGGCGTGATCAAGGAGATCAAGCGTATCTCCAAGCCTGGCCGCCGCGTGTACTCGGGCTATACCAATCTGCCTTCGATCGCTAACGGTCTGGGCATCGCCATCCTGTCCACGCCCAAGGGAGTCATGTCAGATTCCAAGGCGCGCGATGAGAAGGTCGGCGGCGAGATCTTGTGCAATATCTTCTAATAGAAGGGATTAGGGATTAGGTAATAGGGATTAGGTGATGCCGGTCTCTTTCCACTAATCCCTAATACCTAATCCCTATTCCCTAGAGGAAAAATCTATGTCGCGCATTGGCAAGCGTCCCGTTCCGGTCCCCAAAGGGGTCACGGCCAACGTCTCGGGACAGACGGTGACGGTCAAGGGCCCCAAGGGCGAGCTGAAGCTCGTCGTGGTGGACCAGGTGAAGCCTGCCCTGACGCCCGAAGGTGTGTCGATCACGCCGATGGACGACAGCAAGGTCGCGCGCTCCATGTGGGGCATGCAGCGCACCATGGTGCAGAACCTGATGGTCGGCGTCACCGAGGGCTACAAGAAGGGCCTGGAGATCCATGGCGTCGGCTATCGCGCCGCGCTGAAGGGCCAGGCTGTCGAGCTGCTGGTTGGCCTCAGCCACCAGGTGCTGCATCCCATTCCCGCCGGCGTCACGGTCACCGTGCCCAAGCCGACGGAAATCCAGATTGTCGGCATCGATAAGCAGAAGGTGGGCCAACTGGCCGCTGAACTGCGCCACTATCGTCCGCCGGAGCCCTACCAGGGCAAGGGTGTCCGCTATCAAGGCGAGAACATCCTCCGCAAGGAAGGCAAGAAGAAGTAATCGAGAGAACCCATGCGCGATAAACTCAATCCCTTCGAGCGGCGGCAGCGCCGGGTTCGCAAGACCCTCAAGGCTGTTGCTGGTGGTCGGCCGCGGCTCAGCGTTCACCGCTCGTCCAAGAATATCTACGCCCAGGTCATCGACGATGTGACCGGCCACACCGTGGCTGCCGCTTCGTCGCTGGACAAAGACCTTAAGGCTGGGCTGAAGACCGGCGCCGACAAGGCCGCCGCGTCGGCGGTCGGCAAGCTGGTCGCGGCTCGCGCCAAGGCAGCCGGCGTCGAGCAGGTGGTCTTTGATCGCGGCGGTTTCATGTATCACGGTCGCATTCAGGCGCTGGCAGAAGCCGCGCGTGAAGGCGGACTTAGCTTCTAATACGGAAAGAACGAGGTCTCAGTGGCACGTAATCCCAACGAGCGCGGCGATCGCAACAAGGGCGGCAATCGCGATCGCGAAGAGCGCGATAGCGAGTTCGTCGACAAGCTGGTCGCGATCAACCGCGTCGCCAAGGTCGTCAAGGGCGGCAAGCGCTTCGGCTTTGCGGCGCTGGTGGTGGTTGGCGATCAGAAGGGCCGCGTCGGCTTTGGTCACGGCAAAGCGCGCGAAGTGCCAGAAGCCATCCGCAAGGCGACGGAAGCGGCCAAGCGCGGCATGATCCGCGTTGCGCTCCGGGAAGGCCGGACGCTGCATCATGACGTGCGCGGCCATCACGGCGCCGGCAAGGTCATTTTGCGCGCGGCTCCTCCCGGCACCGGCATTATCGCCGGTGGCCCGATGCGCTCGGTGTTCGAGACGCTCGGCGTGCACGACATCGTCGCCAAGTCGCTGGGGTCGTCGAACCCCTACAACATGGTGCGCGCCACGTTCGATGCGCTGAAGAACGAAGATAGCCCACGCGGTGTCGCGGCTCGCCGCGGCAAGAAGGTTTCGGACATCGTCTCGCGCCGCCGCGATGGCGCAGCGGCCGATCCCGCCGCCGCAGCAGCAGATGCAAGCTAAGTCCGAAAGCAAAGATGGGGCGCCCGGCCAACTGGCTAGGCGCGCAGAGGTAGATGATCATGGCAGATGCAAAGACGCCCAAATCGGGCAAAACGGTTACGCTGGAGCAGATCGCCAGCCCCGCCCGGCGTGAGAAATCGCAGGGCGCGACGCTGGTCGGGCTCGGCCTCAATAAGCTGCACCGCAAGCGTACGCTTGAGGATACGCCGGCTGTGCGCGGCATGATCACCAAGGTGCGCCATATGGTGCGCATCATCGAAGGTTGAGCAGCGAACTCGCGCTCTAAGACTTGAAGGACGACGGACATGCGTCTGAACGACATCAGGGACAATCCGGGCTCGCGTCCCGGCAAGAAGCGCCTCGGGCGCGGCATCGGCTCGGGCAAGGGCAAGACCGGCGGACGCGGCGGCAAGGGCCAGACCGCTCGTTCCGGCGTTGCCATCAACGGCTTCGAAGGCGGCCAGATGCCGCTGTACCGCCGCTTGCCCAAGCGCGGTTTCAACGTGCCATTCCCGCGCCACTACAACGAGATCAGCCTGGGCGATCTGCAGGGCGCCATCGACGCCAAGCGCATCGACCCCTCCAAGACCATCACGAACGAGGTTCTGCATGACGCTGGCATCTTCCGCCAGTTGCAGGACGGCGCGCGCATTCTGGGCGACGGCGAACTCAAGACCAAGCTCGACTTCGAAGTGAACCACCTTACCGCGAAGGCGACCGACGTCGTCACCAAGCTGGGCGGTTCGATCAAACTGCTGAAGCCCAAGGTGTTCCTGGCCGCGACCGGCAAGGCGCCCAAGGAGAAGAAGCCCAAGGGCAAGGGCCTGAAGAAGGCATCGCCGGCACAGGCTTAGTTGGCATCGGGGCGGGTCTGGAAAACGCCAGGCCGCGTCCCGATATCAGTCGTTCGACAATGAGGGTTGCCATCGGGTCCGGCGCTTCGAGGACCCGAGCGAGGGGTTCGGGGCGAACCCGGAGAAAAGTCATATGGCATCTGCAGCCGAACAACTGTTCGCGAATTTGAATTTCGCCGCTTTCGGCAAGGCGACCGAGCTGAAGCAGCGCCTATGGTTCACGCTGGGTGCGCTGATCGTCTATCGGCTCGGCACCTTCATCCCGATCCCGGGCGTGGACCTGGTCACGTATGCCGAGACCTTCCAGAAGGCACAGGGCGGCTTCCTGGGCATGTTCAACATGTTCTCGGGTGGCGCCGTCGAGCGCTTGGCTATCTTCACGCTCGGCATTATGCCGTATATCTCCACCTCGATCATTCTGCAGCTGCTGACCAGCGTCGTCCCGGCGCTGGAAGCCATCAAGAAGGATGGCGAGGCCGGGCGCAAGAAGATCAATCAGTATACCCGCTACGGCACCGTCGGCCTGTGCACCTTGCAAGCCTATGGCACGGCGCTTGGTCTTGAGAGCCAAAACCTCGCCGTCGATCCCGGCTGGTTCTTCCGTGCCACCACCGTCATCACGCTGGTCGGCGGCACCATGTTCCTGATGTGGCTGGGCGAGCAGATCACCGCCCGCGGCGTTGGCAACGGCATTTCTCTGATCATCTTCGCCGGCATCGTCGCCTCGATCCCGTCGTCCTTCTTCGGACTGATGGAGCTTGCCGACAAAGCCGCCATCAACCAGCTGTGGGTGCCAGGCATTCTGGTGCTCGGCACGCTGATCATCGCGATTATCGTCTTCTTCGAGCGCGCGCAGCGGCGGCTGCTGGTGCAATATCCCAAGCGCCAACAAGGCAACAAGATGTTCCAGGGCGATAGCTCGCATCTGCCGCTGAAGTTGAACACCGCCGGCGTCATTCCGCCGATCTTTGCCTCGTCGCTGCTGTTGCTGCCCGCGTCGCTTGCCAGCCTCGATCCCAAGAGCCTTGGCGGCGGCTGGGAGTGGTTGAACACTGTCAACGCCTGGCTGGCGCGCGGTTCAGGCGTTCACGAGCTGCTGTATGTCGCCCTCATCATTTTCTTCTGCTTCTTCTATACCGCCGTGGTGTTCAACACCAAGGAGACGGCGGAGAACCTGAAGAAATACGGCGGCTTCATCCAGGGCATCCGTCCCGGCGAGCGCACCGCGCAGTATCTCGACTACGTCCTTACGCGCATCACTGTCGCGGGCGCAATCTACATCGCGGCCATCTGCGTACTGCCGGAAATCCTGACGACCAACGTCGGCATCCCGATCTATCTCGGCGGCACCTCGCTGCTGATCGCGGTCAGCGTTACGATGGATACCATATCGCAGGTCCAGAGCCATCTGCTGGCCCACCAGTACGAAGGCCTGATCAAGAAATCCAAGTTGCGCGGCGGCGGCATCTCTCCCATCGGGAGAAAGCGATGATCCTGATATTGCTCGGGCCGCCCGGCTCGGGAAAGGGCACCCAGGCCCGCACGCTGACCGAGGACCACAACCTGCCGCAGCTGTCGACCGGCGACATGTTGCGCGCGGCCATGGCCAAGGGCACCGAGATCGGCCTCATGGCCAAGGACGTCATGGCGCGCGGCTCGCTGGTGTCGGACGAGATCGTGAACGGCATTGTCGCCGAGCGCATCGACGAGCCGGACGTGCGCAAGGGTTTCATCCTGGACGGTTATCCGCGCACGCTCAATCAGGCTGTCGCGCTGGAAAAGATGCTGGCCGACCGTCGCCGCAAGCTGGATGCTGTGATCGAGCTGCGCGTCGATGACGATGCCGAACTCGTGCGCCGCGTCTCAGGCCGCTACACCTGCGCCAAATGTGGCGAAGGTTATCACGACACGTCGAAATTGCCGCGCAAGGCAGGTACTTGTGACAAGTGCGGCTCGACCGAATTCAAGCGCCGCGCCGATGACTCGGCCGCCGCCATGCAGACACGGCTGATGGCCTACTACAAGGAAACCTCGCCGCTGCTGGGCTATTACACAGCCAAAGGCTCTTTGCAGGGCGTGGATGGACTAGGTGACATCGAGGCTGTAAAGGCATCGATTGGCGAGATTTTGAAGAAACTGGCCTGACGCAGGGCTTGGCGACGCTGGTTTGGGTAGGGGCGACCAGTGGTCGTCCTCGTGCAGCGAGCAAGGTGTGAATAGGCGACCACTGGTCACCCCTCCCCTTTGGCGGCCGGGCCAACCTGCAAGGTCCGGCCGGAAGTTAGGTTGACGACGTCATGCAACGGCGCTAGAAAACGCTCTTTCATGACGTTGGTGGAATTCACGGGATCGCGCCGGGAACACTTCGGCCGGGCGCGTGTCATCGTATTTTGTTCGCAATGTCAATGGGTTGGCCGCCGCGCGTCATGTGCGCCCGCGGCGGAATGAGGAGAGACGGAACGTGGCTCGTATCGCAGGTGTCAATATCCCGACCAACAAGCGCGTGCTGATCGCGCTGACCTATATCCATGGCATCGGGCCCAAATTCTCCAAGCAGATCTGCGAAAAGGTCGGCATCGAGCCAGCCAAGCGCGTGAACGAACTCACCGACGCCCAGGTGCTTCAGGTGCGCGAAGCCATCGACAAGGATTACGTCGTCGAGGGCGATCTGCGCCGTGAAGTGACCATGAACATCAAGCGCCTGATGGACCTCGGCTGCTATCGCGGTCTGCGCCATCGTCGCGGGCTGCCGGTGCGCGGTCAGCGGACGCACACCAACGCGCGTACCCGTAAGGGGCCCGCAAAGGCCATTGCCGGTAAGAAGAAGTAATTTCGGGGCTTTGGGCTCTAGGCTTTGGTCGATTGACCCGAAGTCCGGCGCCTAAGGCCTAAAGCCCACACAGATCACCTCAGAGAGTATGATGGCCAAGGACGAACAGAAGCAGGCGAAGGTCCGCCGCAAGGAAAAGAAGAACATCACATCGGGCGTGGTCCATGTGAATGCGTCGTTCAACAACACGATGATCACCATCAGCGACGCCCAGGGCAATACTATTTCCTGGTCATCGTCCGGCACCATGGGCTTCAAGGGCTCGCGCAAGTCGACGCCCTATGCCGCCCAGATGGCCGCCGAAGATGCCGGCAAGAAGGCCATGGAACACGGTATGAAGACCGTCGAAGTGGAAGTGACGGGCCCGGGATCGGGTCGCGAGTCCGCGCTGCGCGCACTGCAGGCCGTCGGTTTCCAGGTCACGACCATCCGCGACGTGACGCCGATCCCGCACAACGGCTGCCGCCCCCGCAAGCGCCGGCGCGTGTAGCTGCGCGCGAAAAGCGCTTCGCGGGCTTTGGGCACTCGGCTTTGGGCATTGTCCCGCAGCCTAAAGCCCAATGCCCAACGCCCAATTCCCCGCCACGGGTGAGACCCCTATGACACAAACCGCATTTCTGCAGAAGAACTGGCAAGACCTGATCAAGCCGAACAAGCTTCAGGTTACCGGCGGCCGCGACGGCCACCGCGAGGCGACACTGGTCGCCGAGCCGCTGGAGCGTGGCTTCGGCACGACGCTCGGCAATGCCCTGCGCCGCGTGCTGCTCACCTCGCTGCAAGGCGCCGCCATCACGTCAGTGCATATCGACGGGGTGCTGCACGAGTTCTCGTCGATCCCCGGCGTGCTTGAGGACGTGACCAACATCGTCCTCAACATCAAGGACATCGCGCTCAAGTCCCACTCCGAGGGCGTCAAGCGCATGGTCCTGCGCAAGGAAGGCCCGGGCGTCGCCAAGGCCGGCGATATCGAGGTCTCCTCCGATCTCGAAATCCTGAACCCCGAGCATGTGATCTGCACCCTCGACCAGGGCGCATCGATCCGCATGGAGTTCACCACCAACATGGGCAAGGGCTACGTGCCCGCCGACCGCAACCGTCCCGACGACGCGCCGATTGGCCTGATCCCGATCGACAGCCTGTTCTCGCCGGTCAAGAAGGTCTCGTACCGCGTCGAGAATACGCGCGAAGGCCAGATCCTGGACTACGACAAGCTGACCATGTCGGTGGAAACCAACGGCGCCGTGCGCGCCGAGGACGCCGTTGCTCTGGCCGCCCGCATCCTGCAGGACCAGCTGGCGATCTTCGTCAACTTCGAAGAGCCGCAGAAGGCCGTCGTCTCCGAGCGCATTCCCGAGCTCGAGTTCAACGCCGCCCTGCTCAAAAAGGTCGACGAACTGGAACTGTCGGTCCGTTCGGCCAACTGCCTGAAGAACGACAACATCGTCTACATCGGCGACCTGATCCAGAAGTCGGAAGCGGAAATGCTCCGGACCCCGAACTTCGGCCGCAAGTCGCTGAACGAGATCAAGGAAGTGCTGGCGTCCATGGGGTTGCACCTCGGCATGGAAGTCAACAACTGGCCGCCGGACAACATCGAAGAGCTGGCAAAGCGGTTTGAGGATCACTACTGAAGCAGGCTTTAGGCACTAGGCTTTGGGCATTGGTCCATAGCCCATAGCCTAAGGCCTAAAGCCCATTTCGGCCGTAGCGCCACCAACGGAGACAAACATGCGTCACGGCAAAGCCCATCGCCGCTTTAATCGCGATACCAGCCACCGTAAGGCGATGCTGGCCAATCTCACGCTCTCGCTGTTCGAGCACGAGCAGATCGTCACGACCCTGCCGAAAGCCAAGGAGCTGCGCAGCGTCGCCGAGAAGCTGATCACCATGGCCAAGAAAGGTTCACTGCACGCGCGCCGCATGGTGGCCTCGCGCCTGATGAACAACGAGGTCGTGGTCAAGAAGCTGTTCGAGACCATCGCCCCGCGCTACCAGACCCGTATGGGCGGTTACACGCGCGTGCTGAAGGCCGGTTTCCGCGCCGGCGACAACGCCGCCGTGGCCGTGATCGAGCTGGTGGACCGCGACGTCGCGGCAAAGGGTAAGCTGGACCGCGCCAAGCACGAGGCCATGAAGGCAGCTCAGCCGGCTGCCGCGTAAGGGTCGGGACGCCATCGGAACCGCCTCTGAACCTGGCGCGTTGCTAGGGACCGGGGTTGTCTGAAGGAGATGAGTCATGCCTTTCATCGATGGCTTCGTCATTCCGGTCGCCAACACCAAGCGGGATGCCTACCTGGCCAGCGCGAAAGTGAGGGCCGAAGCCTTCAGGCGCTACGGCGCGTTGCGGGTGGTCGAGAATTGGGGCGACGAAGTTCCTGATGGTACGGTCACATCTTTCCCGCTGGCCGTGAAGAAGCAGCCGGACGAGACAGTCGTGTTGGCGTGGGTCGTATGGCCGTCCAAAGACGTACGCGCTGCTGCCTGGAAAGCGATTGAGACTGACCCAGTTTTGCAAGCTGAAGACCCGCAGTTCGATGGCAAGCGCATGATCTACGGTAGCTTCGAGACCTTGCTGGACGTTTAGCTGTCGAACAGATCGGCGCTGTCGGCGGATGTTGGGTACTGACGGAATCTCCGACTGAGCGCGGCCCTGTGGCGGAGCCATCCGACCTAACCGGCCTGCCTGGTCGGCACTGTGCAGGACGTACCGCAGCCGCAAGGATCCGCACCTGTCTTGCAGGCCACCGCCGTGTTGGCCGACCCCCTGCGCATCAAAATGACACCGCCCGCCGCCGCCAAGGCTGCCAGTCCTGCCACCCACCCCAAGGTTGCCGCGCTGATCGCGCCCACGCCGATCCCGGCGAGGGCGACACTGGACAACGGCACTGCGCAGCACACCGCGCAGGCGGCTCCGATCCCGAGCAGTGTTCCGGCAACTTTCATAAGTTGGTTCATGATCCCTTTGCCCTTGTTGGCCCCATCGATTGAAGCAGTCTACATCCTCAAGTAACTTGAGGAGCAAGCGCAACGAGATGGACCGGCGATCATGGCAAACTCTTTGACAATCGGTGCGGTTGCCGAACACACCGGCAGCACGGTTCCAACCATTCGCTATTACGAAGAGATCGGCCTGCTGCCCAAGGCCGCCCGTACCGCTGCCGGCCGCCGCAGCTATGGCGATGCTGATGTGCGGCGTCTCCAGTTCATCCGCCGCTGCCGCGATTTCGGCTTTCCAATCGAGCAAGTACGCGAACTGGTGGCGCTGCAGGATGCTGGCACGGGCGACTGCCTTGGCGCGCGTGATCTGGCGCAGCAGCAACTGGACGAGGTGCGGAGGAAAATGCAGGAGTTGACAGCGCTGGAGGCAAGCTTGGCTAGGCTGGTCGAGGTGTGCGACGCGACTTGCGCCGCCGATCCTGCGGACGGCTGCGTGATCCTCAAGGACTTGGATGGAAAGCTAGCGGCGTCGAAGTGCTGCTGAAGTTTGCTCCGTTGGCACACAACGCTGCCAGCGACTTGCATGTCTGTCGGCTTGGCATAAAGTCCACCTTATCGATCACAGCAGGGCCTGGAACTCCTCGACCGTCATGCCGGATTGATTGATGATGCTGCGCAGCGTGCCGGTTTTCATCTCGCGCCCGGCGTGAACGGGAACGATTACGGTCCGGGTGGGGTCGTCGCGATGATCGAAAACATGGTGGCTGCCGTTGATCCGCACGATAACGAAGCCGCCCTAGCGCAGCACGCGTATCGCGTCAGCGGCCCTCAACACCAGCAGGCGACCAGTCACGCAGCAACCTCGACAGCGACTACCGGAACGACTGGCCCCGACCCGAGCGGGATCTCCATGCCTTTGGACAACCGCTGCTCGATGGCCAACTCGATGGCTTCCCGCGCCATGGCGATGGCTCCGGCTTCGGTGTCCCTCTCAGTGACGACTTCAGGCAGAGCTGGGACGGTGACGGTGTAGCCGCCTTCTTCCTGCGGCTCGAGAACAATGGCGTAGGATCGCTTGGTCAAACTGGCAGCCTACAATGGATGTGCCGAAACAGCCATTCGCCCAACCTTCAATGCCCCATCGCCTTGACAATCTGCTCCGTCATCTTCTTGGCGTCGCCCAGCAGCATCATCGTGTTGTCCCGATAGAACAGCGTGTTGTCGATGCCCGCATAGCCGCTGGCCAGCGAGCGCTTGACGAACATCACCGTGCCGCCGTTCCAGACTTCCAGCACCGGCATGCCGTAGATGGGGGATGTCTTGTCCTCTTTGGCGGCCGGGTTGGTCACGTCATTCGCGCCGATCACGTAGACGATGTCGGCACCCTTGAACTCGCTATTGATGTCTTCCAGCTCGAACACTTCGTCGTAGGGGACGTTGGCCTCGGCCAAGAGCACGTTCATGTGGCCGGGCATGCGGCCGGCGACGGGATGGATGGCGTATTTCACTTCCACGCCGGCCTTTTTCAGCGTGTCGGCCAGTTCTCGCACGGCGTGCTGGGCCTGCGCGACGGCCATGCCGTAGCCGGGCACGACGATCACCTTGGTGGCGTTCTGCATCATGAAGGCGGCGTCCTCGGCCGAGCCTTGCTTCACCGGCTTCTGTTCGGCCCCGCCGGCGCCCGCTGCGGCCGTCTCGCCGCCGAAGCCGCCCATGATCACCGAGAAGAAATTGCGGTTCATGCCCTTGCACATGATGTAGCTGAGGATCGCGCCCGATGAGCCGACCAGCGCGCCAGTGACGATCAGGGCCAGGTTGCCGAGCGTGAAGCCGATGCCGGCGGCCGCCCAGCCGGAATAGGAGTTCAGCATCGAGATCACGACCGGCATGTCCGCGCCGCCGATCGGCACGATGATCAGGCCGCCGAAGGCCAGCGCGACCAGGACGATCAGCCAGAACAGCAGCGACGAGCCGCCCGATTGCACGAACCAGTAGATCAGCAGCAGGAGAAGCAGCCCGAGGCCGGCGTTGATGACATGGCGCATCGGCAGGATGATCGGCTTGCCGGACATGCGGCCCGACAGCTTGGCGAACGCGATCACCGAGCCCGTGAAGGTGATGGCGCCGATGGCGACGCCGAGCGACATTTCAATGAGGCTCTGCGTGGCGATGCCGCCCGGTACCGAGATGCCGAAAGCCTCGGGAGCCACCAGTGCGCCCGCGGCGACGAACACGGCGGCCAGACCCACCAGCGAGTGGAAGGCGGCGACCAGCTCGGGCATGGCCGTCATGGGAATTTTGCGCGCGATATAAGCGCCGACCCCGCCGCCTGCGCCCAAACCGAGCAGGATCAGGAACCACGTGAGGAAGCTCTGGTCGCCCATTTGGGTCAAGGTGGTCAGCACGGCCAGCGTCATGCCGATCATGCCGTAGCGGTTACCGGCCTGGCTCGAGGCCGGGCTGGAGAGGCCGCGTAGCGCCAGAATGAACAGGATGCCGGAGACGAGGTAGGAAATGGCGGCGAGATTGGGGGACATTGCGAAATCCAGGTAACAGGAAATAGGAAACAGGAAACAGTGGAAATGAAGACAGCCGCTACTCGAAGTCTTCGATCATCTCAAGTTTCGATCGCAGGGAAAACAGCATACGGCAGACTTCATCAGTCAATTTCAAGACGGGTGCAACGGTTGCAGCATCGAATCGTCCAACACGAACTGCAACCTCGATCAGGGTTTCAAGCTCGACCGCTGACCCACGAGAAATCGCTATGAACCGCGCATAGTCCTTCCGCGAACCGCGAGCGTTGCCTTCAGCGATGTTTGCAGCAATTGAAATCGCGGCCCGTTGCATCTGGCTGCTCAAGCCAAACGCTTCGGACTTTGGTAATTTCTCAGTCAGCACGTAAATCAGGGCGGTCAGATCCATTGCCTTCTGCCAAACGATCAGATCGCGGTGCGACCGAGTTTTGGGCGTAACTGACTGTTCCCCGTTACCTGTTTCCTGTTTCCTCATTTCTCTTTCTTCTTGTACATCGCCAGCATCCGCGCCGTGACCAGGAAGCCGCCGAAGATGTTCACCGAGGCCAGCGCCACGGCGAGCACGCCGAAGAACTTGGCCAGGATCGATCCCGACGCGATCAGGGGTACGCCGACGGCCAGTAGCGCGCCCACGACGATCACGGAGGAAATGGCGTTGGTGACCGACATCAGCGGCGTGTGCAGCGCGGGCGTGACGGACCAGACCACGTAGTAGCCGACGAAGATGGCCATGGCGAAAACGGCGAGGCGGTAGATCAGCGGGTCGACGTCACCGCCGACGCCCTCGGAGGCGAAGGCGGGGGAGCCGGACAAGAGCAACACCGCCAGGCCCATCCCCATCGTCATCCGCGCGCAGGCGGGGATCCATGCAAGCCGATGTGTGGCTCGGTGGTGGAGCACGGCGAGTCTTTCTTCAAGTGCCCGCCCAGAACGGTGAACGTCGCTCGAGCCAATTCTTGCATGGATCCCCGCCTGCGCGGGGATGACGAGTTTGCGTGTATTGTCAGCAAACGTCATTCTTCTCACCCCTTCGGTTGCAGCGCCGGATGCACGATCTTGCCGTCGCGCGTCACCAGCGTGCCCTTGATGATCTCATCGTCCCAATTGATTTTGAGCGCGTCGGCGCCCTTTTCGATCAGCGGGTCCAGGAAATTGAGCAGGTTCTTGGCATAGAGGCTGGAGGCGTTCACCGCCACCTCGCCCGCCAGATTGAACGGGCCGAGAATGCGCACGCCGTTGTGCTCGACCGTTTCGCCGTGCTTGGCCAGTTCGCAATTGCCGCCGCGTTCGACGGCCATATCGACGATCACCGAGCCTGGCTTCATGCTCTCGACCATAGCGCGGGTGATCAGGCGCGGCGCTGGCCGTCCCGGGATCAGCGCCGTGGTGATGACGATGTCCTGCGTCGCGATGTGCTTGGCCGTCAGCTCGGCTTGCAGCGCCTGATATTCCGGCGACATCGCCTTGGCGTAGCCGGCCGTGGTCTCGGCCTGCTTGAATTCCTCGTTCTCGACCGCAATGAACTTGGCGCCCAGTGAGGCCACCTGCTCCTTGGCGGCGGGGCGCACGTCGGTGGCGGTTACAACCGCGCCGAGCCGGCGGCCGGTGGCGATGGCCTGCAAGCCCGCCACGCCCACGCCCATCACGAACAGCTTTGCGGCGGGCACTGTACCGGCCGCCGTCATCATCATCGGCAGTGCGCGCTGGAACATGGCGGCGGCGTCGACCACTGCCTTGTAACCGGCCAAATTCGATTGCGAGGACAACACGTCCATCGACTGCGCGCGGGTGATGCGCGGCATCAGTTCCATCGCGAAGGACGTCAGGCCTGCTGCAGCGATCGCCTCTAGCCCGGCGCGGTCGCCGAACGGCTCCAGCATGGCGGCGATCACGGCACCTTTTTTCAGGCCCGCGATGTCGTCGGCGCTGGGCCGGCCGACGCGCAAGAACACGTCGGCGTTGGAGCGCACCTCGCTGGCATTGGCCGAAACCGTCGCCCCCGCCGCCGTATAATCAGCATCGAGAATGCGCGACTTCAGGCCTGCCCCGCTCTCGATCAGCACCTTGCAGCCCTTTTGCACCAGCTTCTTCACAGTCTCGGGGCTGAGCCCGATGCGCGGCTCGTGGGCAGCCTCGGCCGTGGCGGCAATCGTGATCATCGCGGGCTCCGGATCGGGCGTGGGCGCGGAAGGGACGGGCGGGATTCGGCAGGCGAAACAGCTAGACCAGGCCCACTAGACCAGGAAAGCTGCCATCAGCACAAGAATGATCGCAACCAGGATCGATCCCCAGAAAGCAAGACCCACAAAGCCGCGGTAGGTGTCGAAATGAGCGCGGTAGTCCATGGCCGGATGGCCCTTGCTGGTGTCGATCTGCATGGCTGTCTCCCAATAATCGGGCTAAAGAGTAGGCTTGAAAGTCGCGCCTTCGATAGCCCATGCGCGGCGATTTTCAAATGCCCATTGATGCCGCCGGGGCAATTCTTCGCGGAGCGCCAAACCAGGCCTGTGCAGGCTTGTGGGCACGGGGCCCGACTGCGGCCACAATTGCCCCGTCCGGCTGGGCCCGATTGCGTTGCCCCGCGATTGCGCTGCAAGGATCCGAAGCACCAATGAACTGGCTGAAACAGCTATTCGCGAGCACTGCACTTGTTGTTGCGGCGGCAACTCAGGCGCTGGCGGACGAGGCCAAGCCCGCCCCCGATACGCGTTCAGCGCTCCAGCAGGAAGCCGACTGCTGGGCCCAATTCATGGAGTCCGACAGCAATGACATCGCCTGCTCCTTTCCCGCGCTGATGGAAAAGGAGGACCGTGAGGCGATTGCCATGGTGACGCGCCAGATGTTCAAGGATGCCTCGTGCCAGATCACCATCAAGCTGCAGCGGACTCTTATTGACGAGGCCGTCAAGACCCCGGACCTGTCGTTCGTCGCTCCCGCGCAGCCGGTGAGCTGCGAAGTGAAAACCAGCAAGGGCGATCTGCCGGTGGCCTTTACGTTCGCCCCGAAAATTCAGATCAAGGGCGGTAAGGCCGTGAAGGCATCGCCAGGGATGGGCAATGTCACGGGCGTCAATAGCTGGCTGGCCTGGCCGGTGGTGGCCTACGTGAATGGCGCTGGCTCGATCCAGGATGTGATGCTGCGGGTAGTGAATGCGTATCTGGAGCGCAAGCGGGGGCAGGCGGCGAGGCAGTAGGGTGAGATTCTAAGCCGATTGCTGCACCAGCAACACTGCTCCGTCGCGGGCAGCCGGTGCGGCGCGCAGTTGCGCGTGTCGCCCGCGACCAGCACGAAGTGACAAATCACTCCCGCCTCGCTACAACCCGCGCCTCGGCCCCGGCGACACTTCCGGAGCCATCTTACCTGCATCGTAGGCAGCGAGTGAGAGGAGCATCCAATGCCCGCTGACATCACCCTGATATTCCCCGACGGCAATAAGCGCGCCTTCAAGCCCGGCATCACCGGCAAGGACGTGGCCGAGAGCATCGCGAAATCGCTGGCCAAAAAGGCCGTAGCGATGAGCCTGGACGGCACGCTCGCCGACCTCGCCGATCCGATCGAGAAAAGCGCCGCCATCAAGTTCGTCATGCGCGAGGACCCCGAGGCCCTCGAGTTGATCCGCCACGACGCGGCCCACGTGCTGGCCGAAGCGGTGCAGGAACTCTGGCCCGGCACGCAGGTGACCATCGGTCCCGTGATCGAAAACGGCTTCTGGTACGATTTCGACAAGAAGACGCCCTTCCTGCCCGAGGACTTGCCCCGGATCGAGCAGCGCATGCGCGACATCATCAAGCGCAACAAGCCGTTCGCCAAAACTGTCTGGGAGCGCGAGAAGGCCAAGGAGTTTTTCAAGGCCAAGGGCGAGACCTATAAGGTCGAACTGATCGATTCCATACCGGAAGACCAACAGCTGAACTTCTATTCGCAGGGCGATTGGATCGATCTCTGCCGCGGCCCGCATATGACGAGCACGGGCCAGATCGGCAATGCCTTCAAGCTGATGCGGATCGCCGGATCCTACTGGCGCGGCAATTCGACCAAGGCCCAGCTGCAGCGGGTCTACGGTACGGCGTGGGCGTCGGAAAAGGATCTCGCCACACACCTCACGCAGCTGGAAGAGGCCGAGAAGCGCGATCACAGGAAAATCGGCAGGGAAATGAATCTGTTCCACTTCCAGGACGACGCGCCGGGTACGGTGTTCTGGCATCCGAATGGCTGGACGTTGTTTCAAAACCTGATCGCCTATATGCGGCGCCGGCAGACTGTCGAGGGTTATGTGGAGGTGAATTCGCCGCAGCTGCTGGATAAGAGTCTCTGGGAGACGTCCGGCCACTGGGCGACCTATCACGAGCATATGTTCGTGACCGAGACCGAGGACGAGCGGGTTTTTGCGCTCAAGCCGATGAACTGCCCAGGCCACGTGCAGATCTTCAAGCATGGACTCAAGAGCTACAAGGAACTGCCGCTCAAGATCGCCGAATTCGGCTGTGTGCACCGTTACGAGCCGTCTGGCGCCCTGCACGGGCTGATGCGGGTGCGCGCCTTCACGCAGGACGATGCGCATATATTCTGCACCGAAGATCAGATCGAGGCTGAAAGCCTGAAAGTCAACGACTTCATGCTCTCGATCTACAAGGACTACGGCTTCGAGGACGTGCACATCAAACTGGCCACGCGGCCAGAAAAACGCGTCGGCGAGGATGCGCTGTGGGACAAGGCCGAGGACGCGATGAAGCGCGTGCTGACGAAAGTCGGGCAGATCTCCAACCGCGTGAAAACCTCGATTGCCGAGGGCGACGGCGCGTTCTACGGGCCGAAGTTCGAGTATCACCTGAAGGACGCCATTGGCCGAACCTGGCAATGCGGCACCAACCAGGTGGACTTTAATCTGCCGGGCCGGTTCGGCGCCTTCTACATCGACGCCAACAGCGAAAAGAAGGTGCCGGTGATGCTGCACCGCGCCATGTTCGGCTCGCTGGAGCGCTTCACGGGCATTCTCATCGAGAATACGGCGGGTCATTTTCCACTCTGGCTCGCGCCGCTGCAGGCCGTTGTCGCGCCGATTGTGTCGGACGCGGACGGTTACGCCGTGGAAGTGCTGGCCGAGTTGCGCAAAGCCGGCGTGCGCGCCGAGACCGATCTGCGCAATGAAAAGATCAACTACAAGGTCCGCGAACACTCGCTGGCCAAGGTGCCGGTGATCCTGGTGGTCGGCAAGCGCGAGGCCGAGGAGCAGACAGTGTCGATCCGCCGCCTGGGGTCGCAGGAGCAGGTGATCATGAAGCTGGACGATGCGGTGTCGATGCTGGTCAACGAAGGCATCGCGCCGGACCTGGTTCGAGCGGGGAAAAAAGCGGCGTGATCTTTAGGCGGAGTTAATGGCGTAGGGGCGGCTTGCGGCCGCCCTCATGCAACGCACTCGCTGAAAGTGGGCGGCCGCAAGCCGCCCCTATGTCCAAAGGCCCCACTGCCTCAATCCCGAATCGGACCGCCGTGATAGCGGCGCTCCTGAGTGACTTCGCGGCGGCCGCGGACCAGTTCGTAAGGGTGCGGAGCCGGCTCGTTCACCGCCGGCAGAAGCCGGCCGAGTCCAAGATAGACCATCAGACCCGTCATCAGGCCGATGCCAACGATGATCAGTCCCGTAATGGGGCCGTCGAGGATACCTGGGGGCGTCAGCAAGCGCGGCAGCTTCGAGGTGCTGCTGACCGCCGGATCGTCGGTTTTCTGGCGCGCTACAGGGCCTGTCGCCGGAGCCGCGTTGCTTGCAGCGAACGCCGGCAATTCAGGCGAATACGCGACATAGGCCGCCCCGCCGCCAGCAAGCGCAATCAGCCCGAGCAACGTGACGATCAGCGGCCAACGGCGCGATGTCGCAGTCGCTGGGCCGGCGTGCGTGCGGCGATAGCTGTCGACAACATTGGTCATGGCGTGGGCGACCTGTCTTTGCATCACTCATTGGACATGAGCCCCCGCAGCCTCCATCCAACGTATTGGGATAATAATTGGGTAGTCTGAACAAACCGTTACCCTGCGGTGCCCGCCGCACTCGGGCGCTTTGTCCAGATGGAGGTGCAACCGCGCCAGCGCGCCGATTGCGTCACTGCAGTCAGCCAAATGGCGCACCGTCGGCAGCGGTGGACGGTGCGGTGAAATTTGTGCAGTTATGGCCACCCAATCGATCCACGCCAACTTGAGCCGCAGAGATGACTGAGACGTTCCGCGAGTTGACCTATGCCGCGTCGTCCGATCCACGGCTGAAGCGCTGGATCATCCACACCATCGAGGGACTCTCGGGACGTGAGAAGTTCCTGCCGCTCTATCGCTATTGGCGCGACCATATCGTGCCGAAGTCGCCGCAACCCTATGGCGAAGTGCTCAAGCTGGTCGACGTGAAAATGCAGGTGGCCACGACGGGTGGCGCGGTCTGGCCGCCGCCAATCCCCAAGGACACGCCGCTGATCATGATCGCCAATCACCCGTTCGGGATCGGCGACGGTATCGCGATCTTGGCCATGGCCGAGCAGCTGGGCCGTCCGTTCAAGGTGCTGATCAATAACCAGCTGCTGCGCATCCCCGAAATCCGGCCATATTCGCTGCCGATCGACTTTGACGAGACGCGCGAAGCCCAGGTGATGAACTTGGCAACCCGCAAGGAGGCATTGCGGCTGCTGGCGGCGGGCACCACCATCATCGTGTTTCCGGCTGGCGGGGTGGCGACGGCCAAGAGCATGTTCGGGCGAGCGGTGGACTTGCCCTGGAAGCTGTTCACGGCGCGCATGATTCAAGCATCCAAGGCGTCGGTGTTGCCGATCTGGTTTGAGGGGCAGAACGGACCGTTGTTCCATCTGGCCAGCCGGTTCAGCCTGACCTTGCGGCTGTCCCTGCTGGTTTCGGAGTTCCGCCGCTTTGCAGGTTCTACCCTGCGCGTGAACATCGGACCGGTGATACCATTTGCCGATCTCAAACATGGCGGCGACCGCAAAATGCTGACCGAAGAGCTGCATGGCATCGTGCATGCCTTGGCGGAGCCGCGGCCGGTTGCGACGGCTGGTGGACTTCGCAAGGTCAGGGTGGTCGGGCGTCTGGCGCGGCAGAAGGCGCGCAAGGTTGGCAAGCTTGCCAGGAGCAAAGCGCGCGGCGTGACCCGGCTGGCGCGTCGAAAGCTGCGTTTGCGGCCCGGCGGCAACAGATAGTAGGCCCGGCGCTGGCGGAGAATCGCGTGGATATGCCCATTCCCGGCAGAATTGCGGCGGCAGCTGAATTATAATGGCCACAGCACAACAAAAATCATCCGCTGCGGTTTGACGGCGGTCCGGGCTGTTGTTAACTGTACCTGGGGCGGCCAGTCCGGTCGCACGCGTGCGCGTTGTGCGCTGACTGTTGTGTAATTCCAAGGGAGGGGTCTTCCGTGAAGAAGTTCCTTATTGCTACCGTTTCTGCTCTGGCCATTGCCGGATTTGCCTCGACGATGATTGCTGGCGATGCCACGGCTGCCGTGAAGAAAAAGGTAGTCAAGAAGTATGTTCCGCCGAAGGTCGTAACTCCTGTCGTCGTCGCCCCGACCGCTCCTGGACCCGACATCGTCGTGCTGCCCGACCAGACCGAAATGACGGTTGGCGGCTGCGGCGTGAACGACGAACTGATCAGCGGCACCGTTGGCGTGCGCAACAACGGCAAGGATCGCGCCGAGCGCCTGATCGTTGAGCCGATCGTGTCGGTCTACGTTCCTGAAATGCTCGACCAGAAGGATGACAAGCTGGTCCCGAACTCGCTGTCGCCGAAAGAAATCTTCTCGACCGACGTGCACATCGGCAAGGGCAAGATCAAAGCCGGCCGTGGCCTGGTTGGCAAGCGTAAGGTCTACATCGTGGTCGACCCCTACAACAAGATCCCCGAGAGCAACGAGCAAAACAACCTGCTGGTGCGCGAGATGACTTTCAACTGCAAGTAAGGTCTTTCGTCGCGCAAACCTTGTCACGCGATCCAATCGAAAAAGCCGGCGATCTCCCTCAGGAGGTCGCCGTTTTCTTTTTGTCGTGATTGCAACGCCGGTCAAGCTGGGGTTTAGAACGCCCGCCGGCGCCCGGGTCAATTGCCAAACAAGCCCTGCAACAGCGAGGCGGCCCAGCCAGGCTTCTTCTTGCGCGGTCGCTGGCTTGGCCGCTTGATCGCGGGATCGGCGGCAGGGACGACATTGGCCGGCGTTGCCGCGGCGGTTGCCGTCGGATTTCCGATCACCGGACCTGATGCCGATTGCGCGGGGAGCAAAACTGCCGCCGCCGGCGCGTCCGACTTGCCAGTGCCCGCCGTGATGCCGGCCGCCGCAGGCATTGGGGCGAGAACCGGAGGCGTGTTCTCCGCCTCTGGCCCTTGGGCAGCGGCGCCATCCACGGGCCAGATCCCCTGGCTCTGTTCTGGCTCACCCAGTAACTTGCGCGCTTCCAGGTCGCGCTGCAGATCGGCCAAGTCAATAGCTGGCTGGACGCGAGCGAGGTCCGACAGTGAGCCTTGATAGACGAACTGGGTTGGCGGCAGGGGCGCTTTTCCCGCTTGAACAGGCTTAGGCAGCAACCGCCAGCTGCTCGCAAGTTGTAGCTTCGTCAGGTCGATGCGATTGGCGATTTCCAGCCGCGACTGGGCGCTGTCGACGAGCATCTTGTCGAAGCGAATGGACCCATCCGAAATGGTCAGACTGCCCTTGGCTCCGCGGAACGCGAATGCTCCAGTCTTGCTGGCTTCGGCCAAGCGACGATCCAACGCATCGGCGGAAATCGCGGCAGAATCGGCCAGCGTCACCCTCGCAACAGCATCCAAGCTGTTGGAGGAGAAACCCGCAAGCGCGCCTTCGCTGAGCGTAAAGTCCCCTTTGCCGCCGATTGAGGCAACCAAATCTCGCGGTGACAGGCCACGGCCATCCAAACTCAGCTTGAGCGCCAGTTCTCCCTCAGGGCGTGGCACGGCGGCCTGGTTGCCACCAAGCTGGTCAAGCCTGGCTTTGTCCACTGCCGCTTCGAGGTGCAGCACCGCCCCCGCTGGCACCCGTTTCAGCGTCAAATGACCGGTCCAGTCGCCCTGCAAGGCGCGGCCAGCCGACAGCCCTAGCTCCAACTTACCTGGAGTGGTCGTTGCGGTTAGTCTCGCGTCATCCAGGTTGAAGCCATTTGCCAGTACCAGTTGCTTGGAGCTGGCCGAAACGCTGGCGTCGACGCCTTGGGTAAGCTCGAAGTCGAAGTTCTGGTCGATCCATGGGCTGCCGTCGGCGTTGATGCGCGTTGTCGCAATAGTGGCGTCGCGCTGTGTCAGCCGGCTCAGCCAGCGATCGAGCCGCAGGCTGGCGCTCTGGACGTTGATCTCCAGTCGCGGGCGCGGCGACCGGGCGAACAGTTTGGCCTCACCGCTGGTCTGAGCTCCCGCAACCGTTACCGTGGCGTCGGTCAGCGCGAGCACCGCGCCATCGTGGTGCAGCTGCCCGGAGAGTTTTAGATCGCCAGGCTGTTCCGGTACAAGACTAGACAGTCCGGTCAGGCGCACCACCTGATTGGCATCCTTGGCCACAATGCTAAGCGCGCCGTCGGCGGCAAGCGCACTGTCCGAACCATAACTCGTGCGGCCGTCGAACGACGCTTCTAGAGGCCCCGCGGCGAGTCCGAAACGGGAGGCGAGGCCAGTCTCGGGAACTCCGCTCAAGCGGAGCGACAGCGAACCGGGAACCGGCGCAACGGCAACTGCACCCGGGGCGATTGGTTGCACAGGCGCAAGTGGTCCGAGCGACCGGCCAAGCGCGCGCGCGATCTGTTCCAGCAGTCTCTCGGCGTCAGGGTTCGTGAGATTGGCCGCCGCCTCCAGCTGCCCCGTACGCCAGTCGCTATCGCCCGCGTCACGTCGCAGCAACACGCGCAGCCGACTGCCCGCAGCCGAACCGTCGAGCGCCAAGCTCTCGCTGGTTGACGACTTGCCACCAAGTTCGACTGTTCCGGCCAAATTCAGGGGCGTCAAAGCCACCAGCGGCTTCTCGGCGATTTCGAAGCCGTCCGAAAGGCCTGCAAGCTTTAGTGCGCTCAAAACTGCGTTAGCAGTTGGGGCCCCCATCTGCAGTCTCAATTGACCCTGGCCCTGCTCGTCTTTGACCTGCAGCGCGCCTTCGAGATGCAGCTTGAAACCGTCATCGGTGGCTAAGTCGATACCGGGGATGTTCAGGCGGCCGTTGCTGCGGTTCAATTTGGCAGACACGTCGTGCAGTGCCCCCTGCGCCATCAGCAGCCGGCCAATGCGCAGATCGAGGAAGGTATCGCCGGCCAGGATGGACTTCACATCGATGCCAGGAACGGTTGCCGCGTTTGTTTCTGACACAGAGCCGCCAACGCCCGCGAGCGCGGCCAAGCCGAGCGGCACGTCGAACTCGTGAGTGAGGTCGAGCTGGTCGCTGTCCAATGTGACGCTCAGCGACTGTGGCGCCGCCACATATCGGATCGCGCCGGTCAGGGTCGTTCCCGACACTTCGACCCGCAACTTCTCGGCAGAAAACCTAGCAGCGTCGACCGC
This sequence comes from uncultured Alphaproteobacteria bacterium, assembly GCA_963732765.1. Lineage (GTDB taxonomy): Bacteria > Pseudomonadota > Alphaproteobacteria > Rhizobiales > Hyphomicrobiaceae > JANYHF01. The sequence goes on from CAVTAS010000003.1 coordinate 955,924, forward strand.
AACGTCAGTGTCGATCAGATAGGGGCTGACTGCGGTCGAGTCCCTCAGCAGCAACGACGGGAGAGCCCAGTTGGCCATCGCCGAAAGATTGGTTCCCCAGAGCCGAACCTGGCCGTCAAAGTGGGACGCGCCAAGTGAGTTCACTGAGCCTCGAGCCGACAGCAAACTCTGGCCGGGCAATTTCGCCGTCAGGGTCTCGATGGCAAAGCCATTAGTATTGCGGCTGGCCGCGACGTGCAGCGCACCGAGCGCTCCGCCGCCGAAAGCCGCATCCTCGACGGACAACTGCAAACGACTGTTCCCGGCGGTGGCAGGCAGAGCGTCGGTCAGTGCAAAAAGCCCAAGCAATGTGTCATTGGGCGTTGGCTTCACAGCGGCTTTGTCGGTCACCACTGCGCCTGGCGCCCGGCGAGCGATCTGGTCCAAGTCCAGCCAGGCTGACTTCAGCACGGCTTCACTTGCAACATCGCCAGTCAGGCCGATGATGGCACGGCCAGTCAGGCGTTGGGGCCGGCCGGGCCCATCTAAGGACAACTCGAGGTCGTCGAGCGTCAGCCGATCGTTCGAGGCAGCAATCTTGGCCTTCAAACTCAGGTCGGCCGTTGCCGGCACAGCTTCGACGCCTGCTGCAGCCGGGAACGGCAGCTTGCCGTCCAAATCGCCCGTCAAAGAGAGCTGACCGTCTTGCGTGTCGACGACGCCGTCGAACGTGTAGCTGGCAGCCGTGGATACGGCTGCATGAGTGGTGGCCTTCAAGCGCAACTTGCCGGTTGCGTCGTCGCTGCCCACCGAGAGGCGCAATTCCACGGGTTTGCCGTCTTGTTGGTAGGCTCCCTTGAAGCGGAACGGCCCTTGTGGGCCAGTGGCGTCTACCTCACCTGTGACATCCTCGATGCGCCACTGTTGTCCCTCCGACGCCCCGACGAGTTCCACTGTGCCTCGAACGATGCGCACAATGCTGAGGCCGAGAGTGGCCGACGCGCCAGTCTTGCCGGACGACGCGCCGGATTTTGCGGACGCCAGCAAGCCATCCCAGTTGCCCTTGCCGTCCTTGCCAATGGCGAGTCGAACTGTCGGGGATTTCAGCTCCACATCCTGGGCCACCAGACTTCCCGACAACAGCGCGGTCGTCGACAGCTGCATTCGGAAGGCGTCCATCCGAACAATTGGGGTATCGAACCGACCTGTGGCGTCGGCGACACGCACATTTTCAAAGCTGATATAGGGTGTCGGCAACAGTCGAAGCTCGACCTGCTCGCCGACACGGACTTGGCGGCCAATCAGGCGACTGGCTTCGTTCTCGAACGTCGAGCGGAAGCGGCTCCAGTCGATCAGTGTGGGCGCGACAAAGAGCACGGCCAAAAGCGTGATCAACAGCACCCCAATGATGGCCAGAACCTTGTTCACTGCCGTCCCCAGCGCCCAGCCGCCATCCTAGCACAAGGCTTGGCGTCAGGCATGTCCATCGTCCAGGAGCGTACCCGGAACGATAGGATGAATTCCAAACTTTGAGACACCATTTTACGCTTCCCCGGTCAAGCTGGCCCGGTCAAGCTGAGGAGAGGCCTTGGATTGACGTCGCATCGTCACTGCGGACGGGACGGATAGGCCCCGCCCCATTGCCGCTGCGGCTGCCGTGCTATAGTGGGTCATTATGACAACGAGTTCGAAAACACTCCGCGAACCTGGCCGCCGAGATGCCCGACCAAGACAGCCAGACCGAGACCAAATTGCCACTGTCGCAGCGCGCTGTGCAGCGCAGCGTCGCGCCCTATCTGCAGGGGCTGAACGCCGAGCAACGGTTGGCGGTCGAGACGCTCGAAGGTCCGGTCCTTGTCCTGGCCGGCGCAGGCACTGGCAAGACGCGCGTGCTGACCACCCGCATCGGTCACATTCTCTCTACCGGCAAGGCGCGCGGCTCGGAGATCCTGGCCGTCACGTTCACGAACAAAGCCGCGCACGAGATGAAGGAGCGCATCGGCTCGCTCATCGGCATGGCAGTCGAAGGGATGCCCTGGCTAGGGACGTTCCACGCCATTGGTGTGCGGTTGCTACGCCGGCATTGCGAACTGGTCGGCCTGAAGAACGGGTTCACGATCCTCGATACGGACGATCAGATCCGGCTGCTCAAGCAACTGCTGGAAGCTGAAAAGCTGGACGCCAAGCGCTGGCCCGCCCGGCAATTGGCCAATCTGATCGACGGATGGAAGAACCGCGGCCTGATCCCATCCAAGGTTCCGCAAGGCGAAGGGCATTCGTTCGCCGAGGGCAAGGGGCTCAGTCTCTACGCCGCCTATCAACAGCGCATGAAGGAGCTGAACTGCGTCGACTTTGGCGATCTGCTGCTGGAGTGCCTCAGGCTGTTCCAGGAGCATCCCGACGTGCTCGCCATGTACCACCAGAAGTTCAAGTTCATCCTGGTGGACGAGTATCAGGACACCAACGTTGCGCAGTACCTGTGGCTGCGTCTGCTGTCTCAAGGCACGCGCAACATCTGCTGCGTCGGCGACGACGACCAGTCGATCTATGGCTGGCGCGGCGCCGAGGTCGAGAACATTCTGCGCTTCGAGAAGGAGTTCCCCGGCGCCAAGGTGATCCGCCTGGAACAGAATTACCGCTCGACCGGGCATATTCTTGCGGCGGCTTCGGCAATCATCGCGCAGAACAAGGGCCGGCTCGGAAAGACGCTCCGCACGGACGATTCCATGGGCCATAAGGTCCTGGTGCAGGGTTTTTGGGACGATAGCGAAGAAGCCCGAATGATCGGCCAGCGGCTGGAGGAAATGCGCAAAAACGGCGGCAATCTCAATCAGTGCGCCATCCTGGTGCGCGCCTCGTTCCAGATGCGCGCTTTCGAAGACCGTTTCGTCACCATGGGCCTGCCCTACCGCGTCATCGGCGGCCCGCGCTTCTACGAGCGGCTGGAGATCAAGGACGCCACCGCCTATCTGGAGTTGACGGTCAATCCGACCAACGACCTGAAGTTCGAGCGGATTCTCAACACGCCCAAGCGTGGCCTCGCCGACGCCTCGCTGCAGGTGCTGCACAATCATGCGCGGGCGCGCGGTCTGCATCTGATGCAGGCGGCGCGCGAGATCGTCGAAACCGAGGAGCTGAAGCCGAAGGCGCGCAAGAGCCTGCGCGATCTGCTGGCCCAGTTCGACGGTTGGCGGTCGCGCATCGCCCTTATGCCGCACACCGAGCTGGCCCAGATGATCCTTGACGAAAGCGGCTACACCACCATGTGGCAGCAGGATCCAAGCCCGCAGGCGCATACGCGGCTCGAGAACCTGAAGGAGCTGATCCGCTTCCTCGGCGAGTTCGAAACGCTGCAGGGGTTCCTGGAGCACGTGTCCTTGGTGATGGACGTGGACGGCGGCGACGATGGCGAGCGGGTCAGCATCATGACGCTGCATGGCGCCAAGGGGCTGGAGTTCGACACGGTCTTCCTGCCCGGCTGGGAGGAGGGCCTGTTTCCGCACCAGCGCTCGTTGGATGAGAGCGGCTTATCGGGCCTGGAGGAAGAGCGCCGGCTGGCCCATGTCGGCATCACGCGGGCGCGAAAATTCGCTGCCATCAGCTTCACGCAAAACCGGCGCGTGCATGCGCTGTTCCAATCGCAGATGCCGTCGCGGTTCGTTGACGAGCTGCCGGAGGCGCATGTGGAGGTGGCCGCGGTGCGCACTGGCTACTCGAACGGCGGCGCTTACGCGCAGAGCCGCTTCGACGAGCCGGCGGCCGGCTTCACGCATCAGTACGAAACGCCGGGCTGGAAGCGCGCCCAGGCGCAGTTCGCCCAGCAGGCCAATACGTTCCAGCGCGGCGCGCCACCGGTGCGGCAGCAACCGCGCAAGTCCGTAACCATCGAAGGCGACCTGGTGGCCTCAAGCGCGCGGGCCAGTTCGACCTACAAGGTTGGCGACCAGGTGCGCCACGAAAAGTTCGGGGCGGGCACGGTGGCCGAGATCGACGGCAACAAGCTGACGGTCGATTTCGCCGATGCCGGCCGGAAGAAGGTGGTCGAGACGTTCGTTAGTCTGCTGTGATTGTTCGCCGCGCGCAGCCGCCCACTTCGGCGGCAAGGCCGAGGCGCGTTCGGCGCCCATGTTAACAAGTTCCAGGGGATTAGTTTGCAGGACGGCGTATCCGTCTCCCAGTTGGGCGGAAGGTATGGAGGCGACGACATGGGCAACAACCTCAAGTATGCGCGCATTGATACGTTCTACTACCTCCTGCGCCCTTATCAAATGCGCACGCGCGCTCTGCGTGCCAAAGTCTTTCTCGACCTGATGAGCCTTCGGCCAGGTATGAAGGTGATAGATCTCGGGGGATCGCCACAGATCTGGCAGTGGATCAAAATTCCGCTGAACATTACTTTGGTCAATCTCACCTATGATCATGGAACATCGCCGACCAGTGAGGACGCCAATCATCACACATTCACACACGTAATTGGCGATGCATGCGAGACCAGATTTGCCTCCAACAGTTTCGACATGACCTTCTCCAACAGCGTCATCGAGCATGTCGGCGGCGTCGACAAGCAACGCGCGTTTGCCCGCGAAGTGCGGCGGCTGGCGCCTTCTTACTGGGTGCAGACGCCGTCCAAGTGGTTCCCGATAGAGGCGCATTCGGGCATGCCGTTCTGGTTCTTCTATCCACCGTCTCTCAGGGAGTCCTACATTGACACGTGGCGGCCGAAATTGCCCGCCTGGACGGAGATGATCGAAGGCACGACTCTGATCGAACGCTCCAGTTTGAAGGACTATTTTGCAGATGCCAAGTTCATCACCGAGCGATCATTTGGCATCGTGAAGTCCAACATCGCCTACAGAAATGGCCGATAGAGTGTCGCTAAGGCGTTGGGTCCGGAGTCGACGCTAGGTTGGTTCCAGAAACGGTACATGCGGCGCCGCGTGGCGTGGCAGATGCCCTGTCGTTCTCGGGTCGACCTGCACTTCAACTTGAAAGGCATAAGGCTTGAAGCCCGATCGCATGTAGAAGCTCAGCGCTTTTGGATGATCGGAACTGCAAGTGTGAAGCCAGAACCGTGTGATCGGCTTAGCCCAGGCCCGCGCGATTGCGTTGGCCATCATGGATTGGCCGACAGCCTTCCCGATGCACTCCGGGGTCAGTCCTATGAACGCCAATTCGCATTCGGCAGCCGTTCGGAAGTCCAGCTCCAGGATGCCAGCTTGCCGGCCGGCATCGAAAAGCACAAAACTCTCGACCAGCGGATCGTTGAGGATGCCGATCAATTGAGAGTCGGGCATCGTCAACCGCGAGTGCCACAACCAGGATTCGCCAACGCGCTGGAACACGGATCGGTAAGCGTTCAGGTCGGCGCCGGCAAAGCGCTCCAGCCGAAAGGGTGGAGCCAGGGTCTGGTTGGGGAGCGGATCAGGCGCACGACGCATCTCCAGACAGGTCACCAGGTTTGCGATTTGTCCGGGTGCCAGCGGCGAGTAACCCAGCGGCAACGGCGGATTGAGCTTGGTCACCGCGGGGATCTCATGGATACCCGCCAATCTTCGCGTTCCACAGCCGCACCGTCAGGTCATCACCCGCCGTCGCGAGCCGATTACCGTCCGGTAGAAACGCCACCGCACGCACTGCCTTCACATGGCCCTCGTAGGTGTTCAGCAGCGCCCCCGTGGCCGCGTCCCACAGCTTCACGCTACCGTCTTCGCTGCCCGACGCCAGCATGCGGCCATCCGGCGAGAAGTCCAACGACACGATGCGATTGGTGTGACCGGTGAGCGTCTTCAACGGACCATCAGCCGTTGTCGACCACAAGATGATGTTCTTGTCGTTGCCCGCCGAGGCCAGGATCTGCCCGTCGGGCGAGATCGCCACCGCGCGCACGTCCTCCGTGTGCCCCGTGTATGTCCGGATCAGACGGCGGCGGCGTTCGTCCCAGAGTTTCACCGTCTTGTCGGCACCGGCGGTCGCCAGCAACCGGCGGTGCGCGGAATAGGCGACGGCGAACACCGGGCGTTTGTGGTCGGACCAGGTGTTGCGCGCGCCACGGCTGCTATCCCAAAGCCGCACTTTGCTGTCCTGGCCGACCGTGGCGAACAGTTTTGACCCGGTGAGGAACGTCGCGCCCCAGATCGGGCCGTCGTGCTCGTTGAACGAGGCAATCTTGTCGCCGGTATCGATTTGCCAGAGACCCACCGAACCGTCGCCGAGGCCGGCCAAAAGGACGTGCTCGGAGGAGGCGAGCGACGTCACTTGTGCGCCCGCCGCCAGAATGCTCCGCAACTGTTCGCCGGTCTTGGCGTTCCAGACCAGTATCTGGCCGTCGGTGCCGGCCGAAGCAATCAGGCCATCGGTGGTAACGGACAGGGCGTCGATAGCGACCGCATGGCCGCGCAGCGCCCTGATCAGGCTGACATCGTTGCCGCTCAGGAAGGAGGTATGCGCAACGGTGAGACCGACTGCCGGGCCCCAGAACTCGACTGTCGCCAGCGCCAGCAGCAAGGCCGCGATCATGGATACGCGCAGCAGCAGCCCTCGCGCAGTCCGCTTGAGGCGTCCCAATAGGGTATCGCCTGGCGCGACATGCGGTCTTGGCTGCGGAATAACGACCGGCAACTGCGGCGCCGGTGCAGGTGCGACGACAGGCGTGGGCGCCAACGGGCGCAGCAGCCTGGTCTCCGGATCAGAACTCGCCAACCTGCTTGGCGGCGGGAGCGGTCGGTTCAGGCTTGGCTTCGGCCAGCCGGTCAAGCAGCCCGCGCGGCTTTTGCGGGGCTGGCGCGTCCTCCACTTTGCGTGGCATGGCCTGTTGCAACCAGTGCAGCGCCTCCTTGGCGCCGGCGCGGGCGTTGCCAAGCGCTGCGGCCGCAAGCGGGGTCATTGCCCCGATGAAAGCGGCCAGTTGCGGCCGACTTGGCGGACCTTTGGCGATGAGTGGTGTTGCTGCCACTGCAGTCGGCGGGGCCGCCGCGCGACCTGCCGGAGGGGCAGGTTTCGGCGCAGGCGAAGGTGTAGCGTCTGCAACGGCCCTTGCCTTGGGCTTGAGGCGGAACGGTCTTGGTTCGTCTCCGCCCTCAAGCTTTCGGGTCTGGGCAGGCGCCTTTGCCGGGGCGGGCTGACGCTGCTGTTTGGCCGGCGCCGCTGTATGCGCCGAATGCAGCAGCATCTTGCGCCACTCGGCGATCGATTGCGGGCGTTGCTCAACCGGCAGCCGCAGCGCCGCGTCGATGGCTTGCAGGAAGCCAACCCGATACGCGCCTTCTGTTGCCGCGAACTCGGCAGGCACCAGTTCGTCGCGCTGCATGCGGCCCGGCGAGTCGGCAGGGCGCCGCCCGGTCACGGCATGATAGAGTGTGGCGGCCAGCGCATACATGTCCGTCCACGGACCTTGCCGCCGCCCGTCCTGCGCATATTGCTCGGCCGGCGAGTAGCCCGGCTTCACCAGCACGCTCATGGTGGTCAGATGCGAAGCCACCTCGCGCCGCGCCGAACCGAAGTCGATCAGCACCGGCGAGCCGTCCGGCCGGATCATGATGTTGTCGGGCGCGATGTCGCGATGCAGGAAGCTGCGGTTGTGAATGGTTTCCAGCGCATCCAGCAGCGGGGCGACAATGGCGTCCAGTTCGGCCTGCAGCGGCCGCCGCCCCAGCTTGTCCAGCCAGGACTTGAAGCTGACGCCATCCTCCAGCTTCAGCACCATGTAGCCGGTGTTGTTCTGGCGGAAATATCTGTACACGCGCACAATGTTGGCGTGGTCGAAGGTGGCGAGCGCCTGCGCCTCCTCGATGAAGCGGTCGAGGCCCCAACGGTAGTCCTCGTCCAGCCCGCGCGATTTCGAGCGCACCAGCGTGGTGTTCTCGCGCGCTGCGAAGTCGGAGGGAAAATATTCCTTGATGGCGACGCCGCGGTTCAGCGGGGTTTCCTCGGCCAGGTAGGTGATGCCGAAACCGCCCGCGCCAAGCACTTTGGCGATACGGTAGTCGCCGGCCAGTTCAGTGCCGATGGGCAGCGCGAGCAGATTTTCCATGCCGTGGTCGAGCGCTCTGGCTGTTGCAAGGGAGGGTGAGGAAAAAGCCAATTATGTTCGCCGTCCGTTGCGACCGTCGCCAGCCAAGCGATCGGGCGGATGGTTGTACCGCGTCCTGCCCTAAGTGTCTGAGCGCAAATTTGCCCCGAATTGTGGCATGCACCGACTTGTCCAAACCAAATCCAAACCCTGGCGCCGTTTTGCAGCCGCAAAGTTGTTCGACGAGGAACTGTCACAGTTCGGGGCCACCCGAGCAGAACCATTGCCACCACCCGCGAGGATGTCGTCATGCGCGGATTGATCGTCGCTCTTCTCCTCAGCTTTGCAGCATCGCTTCCCTTCTCATCGCCCGCCGTTGCGCAAGCCGTGGCCGAGACCGCGGCCGAGACCGCGACCGAGCCTACTGAGGCCACGCTGTGGTCGCGGGCACAAGCAGCGCTCACGGATGGATCGGTTAAGGAACCACAACTTGTGCTCGTCGCTGCTGTATTAGGCGGGCTGCTGCCGATCGTTTCGTTGGTGGCGTTGGCATCGCGATTCGGTTTCAGACGCTGGGTTGCAAGCAAGCCCGAGACCTTCACGCAAGTGGCGATGGCGCCGGCGCTCACGCGTCCTCAGGTGCGCGAAGTGCGTGGCCAGCTACCGCTTCTCGATGTCATCGGGATCGGCGCCGACGCCGATGTGCACCGGATCGACAGCAACATGATCCGCATTGGCCGCCACGAGGAGAACGACATCCGGCTAGCCAGTCAGACCGTCCACCGCTATCACGCCGTGCTGCACCGCACCCCCGAACAGAAGTTCGTCATCACCGATCTTTCCGGCCCCGAAGGCAACGGCGTGATGGTCAATGCCGAGCGCGTCGACCAGGCCGCGCTGGCCGCCGGAGACCTCATCGAACTTGGCGATGTTCGACTGCGCTTCCGGTTCGGCGAGGCGCATTGATTCGCAGCCTCGGGAGCCGTGCAAGCTAAAATGGGGCGTGGACGTGCAATCGAGTGGCGCTTTGCTCGTGCGTGAGACGGTGTTGTGAGTTCGCGGCTTGAGCCGATACTTGGGCAGGTCCCGGCCTGCGCCGGGATGACGAAATAGATGATCTGGGGAGACTGAGAATGGCAGACGAAGACGATCCCTTGCAGAGCGTGCTAAAAGCGGTGGCGGGGCAATCGCGCCAGTCCGGCGATGAGGTCGAACGTACGGCGCTGCTCGGGCGCGGCGCACCGGCCTCGTCGCTGCAGAATGCGCTCCGGGCGGCCGAAGCAGCCATGACCCCGGTCGGCGCGCGCCAGGCCGGCGCCGTGGACTCGGAAGCCACCACGATCGTCAACCGCCCAGCGAAAACTCCAGCCATGCCCGCACCTGCCAAAACCCAACTTGTGCGCGGCGCCCAGAAGCCGCTGCGCTCGGACTTCCATGCCGATCCCGTGGTCGGCTGGCTGGTCATCATCGGGGGACCGGGCCTCGGCGCGTTCCGTCCGATCTTCGAAGGCAACAACACCATTGGCCGCAACGCCAGCCAGCGCATACCGATCGATTTTGGCGACGACGCCATCTCGGCCGAGGAGCAGGCGTTCCTGCGTTACGACAGCGCCGATCGCCAGTTCCTGCTGGTGCCGAACCTGGCCAAGACCAACGTCATCGCCGTCAACGAAACCAAACCAACCTCGGCCGTGAAGCTGGCGGCCATGGACGTGATCACGATGGGGCGTACCCAGCTGGTGTTCGTCCCCTTCTGCGGCGACGAGTTCGATTGGTCGGAGCTTGCAGGCCTGAAGGAATAGCGCATCCGCCATGGTGACCGGTTTCCGTTATGCGTCGCGCGCCATGGTGGGAGCCCGCGAGGGCCAGGAAGACAGCTGTCAGTTCGCAACCATCGCTGCGTCCGGCGGCGGGACGGTGCCGTTGGAGCGCCGCACCTCGCTGCGCCCCGAAACATTGCTGGCGGTGCTCGCCGACGGCATGGGCGGGCACGTCGGCGGAGCGGAGGCCAGCGGCATCGCCTGTGCATCCTTCATCGCGACCTACCGGGATGAAACCGGAGCGGAGCGATCGCGCCTGGCGATCGCGCTCGATGGCGCCAATCGGGCGATCGGCGCCGCGCTGCAGCGCGACCGTGCGCTCAAAGGCATGGGCTGCACACTGATCGGTGCGGCGTTCACCGAGCAGGGGCTCGCCTGGGTCAGCGTCGGCGATTCGCCGTTGCTGCTGTTCCGCGACGACAAGCTCTACCAGCTGAATGAGGACCACTCGCTGGCCCCGCTCCTGGACAAGCTGGCGGCGAACGGCGAGATGACGCTGGCCGAAGCCGAGAACGACCCGCGCCGGCACTATCTGCGCGCGGCCCTGACCGGCGACGGGATCGAGATGGTGGATCTCAGCACAACGGTTCTGGCCTTGCGACCAGACGATCTGGTGCTGCTGGCCAGCGACGGCATTGAAGTGCTCAGCCACGCCGAGATGGCCGACCTGCTGGCCGCGCGTGACGGCGACGAGCCGGAGGCCGTGGTGGTTGCAATGCTGGCCGCCGTCTCGGCCAAGGGCGCAGCGAACCAGGACAACGTGACGGTGATGGCGGTTCGGCCAGTAGTTTAGCTTAGTCCGGATCGGCTTCTGGTGATGCGCGCGGCGCCTAGGCAGCCTGCTGCTCGCGACGGCGGGCACGGACATGCTTCTTGATCTCTTCGATCTGCGCGCTGGCCAGTTCGATACGCTCGCGCCGCCAGAATAGGACTCGCCCTCTGAGTTCGACCCATTGGCGGCCGTAGAAGTCGATGTAAAACTTGGGCTTTTCGCCAGCATCAATGCGCTTAATGACAGAAGAAGAGTCAGCCAATTGCATATCTCCTGCAGATTTGAAGCAGAATTCCCGTATAGCTGAAATCGTGTACTGATTCGATGACAACGCGGACAGTGAATTCGACAAGTCGAACCAATTTATATGTTTTGCAGTCGCAAAATACCAATGCAACTCAGGGTTGCTTGACGAATACTATCGGAGCGAGGTCTCGCAGCTCATGTTATAGGGTGGGCTCACGCCGCTCATCTGGACACCGACATGCCCATCATTCTGCACGACCTCGCCGGCGCCAATCCGGACTTGCGGTTCTCGCCTTACTGCTGGCGCACCAAGCTCGCGCTCCGTCACAAGGGGCTCGACTACGAGACCGTCCCGCACCGCTTCACCGACCGCGCCGCCATCGCCAAGTCGGGTCAATCCAAGGTGCCCGCGATCGTCGACGACGGCCGCTGGGTCCATGACAGCTGGGCCATCGCGCTCTATCTCGACGAGACCTACCCTGACCATCCGCTGTTGTTCCCAGATGCGGCGGCGCGCACGCAGGCCAAGTTCATCAACTCCTGGTGCGATTGGTCGCTGCTGCCCAACACCCGCGCGCTCGCCGTGCCGCACGTCTTCAAGCTGATCGCGGACGAGGACAAGGCCTACTTCCGGAGCAGCCGCGAAAAGGCGCTTGGCATGCCAATCGAGCAGATCGGGAGCGACCGGGAGGCGGCGCTGAAGATCTTTGTGCAGGGACTGAAGCCAGCCGAAGTGACGCTGGCCGACCAGGATTTCCTGCACGGCGCCAAGCCGGGCTATGGCGACTTTGCCCTGTTCGGCAGCCTCATGTGGCCTTTCACGGTTTGCCCCGAGAACCCGGTCGATCCCGACAGCGCAGTCGGCCATTGGTTCGCGCGCATGCAGGCGCTGAACGGCGGCTGGGTGGCGAAGGCCCAGACCGTACGCAATCTGGCATAACCGACGCGCGCGATTGGTGCCTATTCACGGGCGGCGCGAACTTCTACAACCCTGGTAACGAAATCCAGGGGGAACGCATGTCCGCCACCGACAACGCCAACACGCCACGCCCGTCCGGCCGCGCCGGGGGACGGGCCGCGCGCCGCGAAATGCGTGCTGCGCCACTCGCCGATGACATCCGCCCGATCCGCGCTGGGATGACAGGCGGCAGCTATACGCCGTTGTCGAACGCCGACGTTCTGAAAATCCACCGCGCCGCCTTGCAGCTCCTGGAGGAGATCGGCTTCGGCCAGGCCATCCCGACCTGCGTCGAGGCCTGCACCCGGGCCGGCGCTGTTTATGGCGGGGACGGCCGGCTGCGCTTTCCCGCCGCGCTGGTCGAGGACACGGTGCGCCACGCGGCACGCAACTTCACGCTCTACGGCCAGGACCCACGCCACGACATGGAGCCTTCGGGCAAGCGCGTCTACTTCGGCACCGCCGGCGCCGCCGTGCATGTGGTGGACCTGGAACAGCGCCACTACCGCCTCAGCCTGTTGCAGGACCTCTACGACGCCGGCCGCATGGTCGATACGCTCGACAACATCCACTTTTTCCAGCGCTGCCTGGTCCCGCGCGACGTGGAAGACCCGCGCGATATGGATGTGAATACGGCGTATGCGTCGGTGATGAGCACGACCAAGCACGTCGGCACCTCCATGGTCGCGCCAGAGCATGTGACCGAGATCTTCGACATCCTGCATCTGATTGCGGGCGGCGAGGAAAAATGGCGAGCGCGCCCCTTTGTCTCGCAATCCAACTGCTTCGTCGTCCCGCCCATGAAGTTCGCCGAAGACGCTTGCCGTGCGCTGGAGGTGGCGGTGACTGGCGGTATGCCGATCCTGCTGCTGTCGGCGGGGCAGGCTGGCGCGACCGCTCCCGCCGCCATCGCCGGGGCGGTAGTGCAAGCAACCGCAGAAGTGCTGGCGGGCCTGGTCTATGTCAACGCGCTGAAACCGGGCCACCCCTGCATCTTCGGCACCTGGCCGTTCGTGTCGGACTTGCGCTCGGGCGCCATGTCGGGCGGCTCGGGCGAGCAGGCGCTGCTGACGGCGGCCTGCGCGCAGATGGCGCATTTCTACGACCTCACCGGCGGTTCGGCGGCCGGCATGGCCGACAGCAAGGAGCCGGACATCCAGGCCGGTTGGGAGAAGGGCATTACACTGACGATGGCGGGCCTGTCCGGGCTGAACCTGATCTACGAGAGCGCGGGCATGCACGCCTCGCTGCTGGGGTTCAGCCACGAAAGCCTGATCATCGACAACGACATCCTAGGGCAAGCCTTGCGGTGTGTGCGTGGTATCGAGGTCAACGACGAAACGCTCAGTGTCGAGACCATCCGCGATGTGTGCCTGAACGGTCCGGGACATTATCTCGGTCATCCGCAGACGCTCGGCCTGATGCAGCGCGACTACGTCTATCCCTCGATCGGCAACCGGCTCTCGCCCAAGGAATGGGCCGAGGTGAACAGGCCCGACATCGTGAAGGTCGCGATCAAGCGCAAGCAGGATCTGCTGGCGACGTATTTTCCGCGCCATGTCAGCGACGCCGTGGATACCCAGATCCGCGAACGGCACGCGATCAAGTTGCCGCGCGAGGCGATGCGCAAGGGGGCGTAGGGACAGGCAGTAAACGGGGACAGTTTACTTATATCACGGCACTGCTGGCCGTCCCACACGGCCGCGCCAAGTGATATAAGTAAACTGTCCCCGTTTTACTGCCCGTTTCTCGGCACTGTGATAGGGCACTCACAATGAGAGCAGTACAGTCATCAATTATTCTAAAAACTTGACATCTATTATTGAATTTTCCCAAACTTATACTAGCATTTACTGACTTATTATAAGAGATGCAGGCGAGGGCGGCAGCGCCTGAGGTGCCCTCCCGATTTCGTGACTCGCTACCCCCGCCATGCTGTGCCAGAATGTCGCAACTGACGGCTGGAGCGGCTTTCCACGACGAGCGCGCCCTCATCGACGCCATCGCCGGGCCGCTCCTGGCCGCCGCCTCACCCCTTGGAGGACGAGTCATGGCGACTGTCGATATTATGCTGCCGGCCGATACGGCCGGCGAACTGCCTGAAATCCGCAAGATCTCTGCCGCCGACCTGAAAGATGCGCTGGCCAAGGGCCTCGCCGACTTCAGGGCCATGCCGACGCACATCGTGTTTCTCGGCCTGATCTATCCGGTGATCGGCGTGCTGCTCGGGCGCGCGGCCTTCGGCTACGACGTGATTCCGCTGCTGTATCCGCTCGCCGCCGGTTTCGCCCTGGTCGGCCCGATTGCCGCCATCGGCCTCTATGAACTCAGCCGCCGCCGCGAGGCCGGGCTCGACACCTCCTGGCGGCATGTGTTCGACGTGTTCTACTCGCCCTCGCTGAAGAACATTATCGCCGTCGGTCTCGGCCTTCTGGCCCTGTTCGCGGTCTGGATCGGCGTGGCGCAGGCACTCTACACGGCCGGCTTCGGCTATGCCGAGCCCAAGTCCTGGGGCCAGTTCCTGAACGATATTCTCACCACGCCACAGGGCAAGGCGCTGATCATCACCGGCAATGGTATCGGCTTCCTGTTCGCGTTGATCGCCCTTTGCGCGACCGTTGTAACCTTTCCGCTCCTTCTGGACCGCAAGGTTGGCCCCGCCACGGCTGTTCTGACCTCACTGAGGGCGGTGCTGGCCAATCCCGTCACCATGGCGCTGTGGGGCCTGATCGTCGCCGCGCTGCTGGCGGTGGGCTTCCTCACCTTCATGCTCGGCCTTGCCGTCATCGTGCCGGTGCTCGGCCACGCCACCTGGCACCTTTATCGCAAAGTGGTGGTCCCGGACGACCGTCCGCACACGTTCTATGACCGTCAGCGCAAGGGCTGGCACTACGGCGCCCAGTTCCCCGCCTCGTTGTTCTCGGTCTACCCGGATCGGGCGGCGCGGGACCGGTAGGTGGCGGCGTCAAACGCAAACGGCGCCGCAGTTGCCTGTGGCGCCGTTCCGAAATTCGATAGCAAAAACAGTCGACTAGGCCTTCGGCGCCTCGCCCTCGGCGGCCGGCGCTTCGGCAACGGCCACTTCGGCGGCCAGCGTACGCGCCTGGCCCATCCAGTCTTCTTTCTCCATGCGCCCGTTCAGGCTCAGCGCCTCGTCGACCTTGGCGAGTTCTTCATCGGAGAAGGTCGAGATCTGCTCGAACTTCGAGATGCCAATCTTCATCATGCGGGTCTTCAACTCGTCGCTGACGCCCTTGATCTTGGTGAGGTCATCGGCCTCGCCCTTGGGCTTCTTGAAGCCCTTCCAGTTGTCCAACGTCGCCAGCTTCTTGCCGCGGATGTCGGTGCGCTCGAAAATACGGGCTGCCTTGCCGCGCAAACCGCGCAGGTAATACAGCTTGGCGCGGCGCACATCACCGCGGCGCACCACCTGGATGCTGTCGATCATCGGCGAATAGAGCGGGAAAATACGCTCCACGCCTTCGCCGTAGGAAATTTTGCGGACCGTGAAATTCTCCTGCAGTCCGCCGCCGGAGCGCCCGATCACAATGCCCTCGTAGGCCTGGATGCGCGAGTTATCGCCGTCCACGATCTTGACGTTGACCTTGACAGTGTCGCCGGCTTCGAAACGCGGTACGGGGCGCTTTTCGACGAGCGCGCTGAGCTGGTCGTGTTCCAGCTTCTGGATGATGTTCATGACGAAAAGCCTTTCGCGGGCAGGGCATTCGATGATCTGGCAGATAACCATCCCAACGGAGCGGCCAATCTGCCCTAGATGGCCAGATGACGGCTCACGCAACCCGGATGGCGGGGGAATTTCGGGGTTCTAGCCGAAGTCGGCGGGCGCGTCGAGAGATTTCGCGGCCAGACTTCACTGCCAGAGATTTTGCGGATTGGCGCCTCGAGCTTCGTTCGGCGTTGACCTCACTTTAATCTCGGGGCCGTAGTCAAGAGAGAGCGCGCGCGTCCGCTGCGGAGGAAAATTATGCGTCTGGTATTGGCAACACTTGCTGGTCTGATGGCGCTGGCCTTGCCAGCCGCAGCCGCGTCACTGCCAAATTTCGACAGCGCGGCCTACTGTGCCAAGGTCGGCTACATCGGCATGTCGCATTCGACGGTGACGCTGGACGGCTGCATCGCCCAGGAAGTTGCCGCCCGCGACGAGTTGGTCCAGGGCTGGGACGTCTTGACGCCAAACGAGCAGGGCCATTGCCTGACAGCAGCAACTTTCGCAGGCGACGGCAGCTACGCCCTGATGCGCAGCTGTGTGGTGCGCCTCAGAGCCGATGCCGCCCTTGGCAATTGACCTTGTGTCAGGCACTTATTGGGCTATCGCCGCCCCTGGGTTTGGCAGATAACGACGGCGGCGCAGCAGGCGCCTAAGCCCCAGAACCCCGCCCCATGCTTGCCGTTCTTTCCGTCGTCGCCCCCGTCTTCTCCGTCATCCTGATCGGCTTCCTGGTCGCCCAGCGACGCTGGCTGCCTGAAGGGACGGGCAAGGGGCTCTCCGATTTCATCTTCAACATCGCCATGCCGGCCATGCTGTTTCGCACCATGGCGACGGTTGCGGATTCGGGCGTCGCGCCGTTCGGCCTGCTGGTCGGCTACTTTGCCGCCAACTTCGCCACTTGGGTGCTGGCGACTCTGGCGACCACGCGTCTCCTCAAACGGCCAATTGAGGACGCGCCGGCCATTGCCATGGCGGCTTGCTTCGGCAACACCGTAATGCTGGGCCTGCCCTTGGGCACAGCCTACTTCGGTGATCGGGCTGCCTCGGCGATTGCCGTCATCGTTGCGGTGCATGCCCCGATCCTATGGATTGTCGCCACGCTGCAGCAGGAGTGGGTCGGGCGCGCCGAAAGCGCCAAGACGTTGGTCCGGCTGCGCGAGATCGCCGTCGAACTGGCGCTCAACCCGATCATCTTCTCCGTGGTCGCCGGCAGTCTGTGGCGGCTTACGGGGATTGGACTACCATCCGTTGCGGACAAAACCCTGGGACTGCTCGGCCAGGCCGCCATACCGGGGGCGCTGTTTGCGCTGGGCATGGGGCTGACGCGCTTCGAAGTGCGCTCGGACTTGCTTGCGCTGTCGGTGATCTCAGGGCTGAAGCTCATCGTCATGCCCACGATAGCCCTCGTAGTATCGGCCCATGTGCTCGGCTTGAGCCCGATCGGCACCGATGCCGTTACGCTCCTTGCCGCCTGCCCGACCGGGGCCAATGCCTTCCTGTTCGCCAGCCGCTACAACCGCGCGGTTGGGCCGGTTTCGGGCGCGATCGCGGCCGGAACCGCCTTGGCGGCGCTTACGGTATCGGCGACCTTGCTGCTGCTGGCACCAGCTTGACCTGGATTGCCCGGCGGACCGGCTGGTTTGACATCGTGCTGACCCTCCACTAGCTCTGGTCCGCTTTTGGCATTGGTCATATTGGATGCCGCATAGCCGTGCTATGTTTGATTGCTGCAGCGATGATTCCTTGATCTTTGTAGACTTTTTTGCGTCCCGGGCTGTACGCACTGGCACGATTTGAACACTGCCAGGCCTAGAAGCCCGATTAGACGACCGCTGGCTGAGCGCTTAACAGGGACTGACCCGTTTCATGGATCTTGGCGACCTCATAAAGCCCGACGCCGTGCTGTCCGGTCTGCGCGCGCAAAGCAAGAAGGCGTTGCTGGCTGAACTTTCGCAGCGCGCCGGCGAACTGCTCAAAATCGATCAATCGTTGATCCACGAGGCTGTTCAACAGCGCGAAATGCTGTCTTCAACCGGGCTTGGTCGCGGCATTGCGATACCGCACGCACGCATGAAGCCTGTGCCGCACATGTTCGGCCTGTTCGCCAAGTTGGATCAACCCATCGACTTTGACGCCATGGACGGTGAGCCGGTCGATCTGGTGTTTCTGCTGCTTGCCCCCGACGGGGCCGGGGCCGATCATTTGCGGGCCCTGGCGCGCGTCTCGCGGCTGATGCGCGATACGCCGTCGCTGGAGCGGTTGCGTGGCAGCCGCTCGCGCAATGCGCTTTACTCGGTCCTTACCGAGCCGATGACCTCGAACGCCGCTTAGCTTCCCCATGACCGTCGATGTTAAGGCCACCCCATCTGCTGCATCGCCGGCGCTGGGCGTTTCGCTGGTGGTTGCGGCCTCGCTGCTTTGGAGCACCGGCGGCCTGATCGTGCGCGAACTCGGCGCCATCGACAGCTGGACCATTGTGTTCTGGCGCTCGTTGACGGCCTTCGCCTTCCTGGTTGTGCTTGGATTTGTGCAGGAAGGAGCCGGCTTCCCGCGCGCCGTCACCCGCATGGGCTGGCCGGGGGTGGTGATCGCGCTGTGCTATACCGTCGCTTCGATCGGATTTGTGGTCGCCGCAAAGCTCACGACGGTTGCCGAGGTGCTGATCATCATGGCGTGCGCGCCGCTGCTGGCCGCGTTGCTCGGGCGGTTTGTCATTGGCGAGAAACCGGCGGCGCTTGGCTGGCTGGCGATGGTCATATCGGTCGCCGGGGTCGGCCTGATGGTGTCGGACAGCTACACCCACGGCAGCATCGCCGGTGATCTGGTCGCTGCGGCCATCGCCTGCGCGGTTGCCATCGCAACGGTCACTTTCCGCAAGTCCAGCCACGTCAGCCTGGTCCCCGGCGTCTGTCTAGCCGCCTTGTTCGCGACGCTCCTGGTCGCGCCGTTGGCGCAGCCTTGGCCGCTGCCATCGCGCGATCTCGCCCTGCTGACGTTTTTCGGCGCCGGCCAGCTGGGTCTCGGCATGGCGATGTTTGCCACCGGCGCGCGGCTCATTCCGGCTGCTCAGGCGGCCATGCTTGCGGTGCTTGAGCCGCTGATCGGCCCAATTTGGGTCTGGCTGGTGTTTGACGAGGCGCCCAACACGGCCGGACTGATCGGCGGGGCCGTCGTGATCGCGGCGCTGGTTCTGTTCACCCTGGCGGGACTGCGGCGCGCAAACGGCCAGTCGTTCGGCTAGGGTATGGCTGTGAAGAGGCAAGGTTTCGCACTACGCTGTCGTACCCTCATGCCTAGCGAAGAACCACGATGTACCTCCCTAGGCGATGCCGTCATCGAACTCAAGCTCGCTGGACACGACGTGGTCTGGATCAAGACAATCTCGCCAGGCGTCGCTTTTTGACGCGCTGAGCGATTTCCTGACGTCAGAACCGCAGCTTCTCCACCCGTGTCACATGCGGCAGCGCCTTGATGGCGGCGATGGCGTTGTCCGACACCGGGCTGTCCAGCTCCCAGAAGGCAATGGCGCGCCCGCCTGGCTTGTCGCGGCCGAGGCTGAACGAAGCAATGTTCACGTTCTCCGCGCCCATGATGTTGCCGAGCGCGCCGATGTAGCCGGGCTTGTCGCCATTGTGAGTATACAGCATGTTGGCGCCGAACTCGGCTTCCAGGTTGATGCCGTCGAGTTGGATGAGGCGCGGGCGGCCGTCCGAGAACACGGTGCCGGCGACCGAGCGCTCGCCTTCGCCGTCGCGGACCCGCACCGTCATATACGTTCCGTAGGCGCCTTTTTGGCTGCGCGAAGATTCGTTGATGACGATGCCGCGCTCCTTGGCGATGGCTGGCGCCGAGACCATGTTCGCACCTTCGAGGAGATGTCCGAGCACGCCCGATACGGTCGCCGAAGTCAGCGCCTTGGTGTTCATGCTGGCGATTTCGCCCGTGTATTCGATGCTGATTTCTTTCAGGCTCGAACGGGTGACCTGGCCGCAGAACGAGCCGAGCTGTTCGGCGAGCTTGACGAACGGCTTGAGGCGCGGCGCTTCTTCGGCTGAGATGGACGGGAAGTTGAGCGCATTGGTGATCGCTCCCGTGGTCAGATAATCCGACATCTGCTCGGCAACCTGCACGGCGACGTTTTCCTGCGCTTCGACGGTCGAGGCACCCAGATGAGGCGTGCACACCACGTTTTCGTACCCGAATAGCGGATGGGCTTTGGCAGGCTCCTCGACGAACACGTCGAGCGCCGCGCCCGCAACCTTACCGCTGTCGAGGCCGGCTTTCAACGCCACTTCGTCCACCAGCCCGCCGCGTGCGCAGTTGATGATGCGCACGCCCTTCTTCATCTTGGCGATGGCTGCAGCGTCCACGATGTTGCGCGTCTTGTCGATCAGCGGCGTATGCAGCGTGATGACGTCGGCGTTGCGGAACAGCTCATCCAGCTCGACTTTCTTTACACCAAGTTTCTGCGCCCGCTCCTCGGTCAGGAACGGATCGTAGGCGATGACGCGCATCTTCAGGCCGGCGCCGCGGTCGGCCACGATCGAGCCGATGTTGCCGCAGCCAATCACGCCCAACACCTTGCCGGTGATCTCGGTGCCGAGAAAACGGTTCTTCTCCCACTTGCCGGCGTGTGTCGAACGGTCAGCCACAGGGATCTGCCGGGCCAGCGCCAGCATCATGGTGATGGCGTGCTCGGCCGTGGTGATCGAGTTGCCAAACGGCGTGTTCATGACGATGACGCCCTTGGCCGTCGCCGCCTTGATGTCAATGTTGTCGACACCGATGCCGGCGCGGCCGATGACCTTGAGCTTGGTCGCGGCGGCAATCAGCTTGTCCGTGGCCTTGGTGGCGGAGCGGACGGCCAGACCATCGTAGTCCGGGATGATGGCGAGCAGATCGTCTTTGCTCAGGCCCGGTTTCACATCGGCTTCGACGCCGCGCTCTTTGAAGACAGCGACGGCCTGCGGAGAAAGTTCATCGGCGATGAGGACGCGGGGGGCGGGCATGGGAGAACCTCGTGAGTTGTGGGTCGTGAATGGTGAGTGGTGGAAAAGGTGGTTGAGCCGTGGAAACGTTCCACTCACGACTCACCACTCACCACTCACGATCGTGCCGTCGCATACGCCCAATCCAGCCATGGCGTCAGCGCGGTCACATCGGCCGCTTCCACGGTCGAGCCGCACCAGATGCGCAGGCCCGGAGGGGCGTCGCGATAGTGGTTGGCGTCAAAGGCGACCTGCTCGGATTCCAACAGTCCGCTGATCTTCTTGGCCAGCGCAGCCTGCGCCACTTCGGGGAGTGCGCGCACTGCCGGGTCCTTGAACCGAAGGCATACCGACGTGTTGGATGCCGTCGCCGGCTTGACCGCGAGGTCCACGGCCCAGTCCGATGCCGTCATCCAGCTGCGCAGCGCCTTGGCGTTGCGGTCTGCGCGCGCAATCATGCCTTCCAGGCCACCTGATTTGGCCGCCCAATCGAGCGCATCCAGATAATCTTCCACGCACAGCATCGAGGGCGTGTTGATGGTCTCGCCTTCGAAAATTCCTTCGATCAGCTTGCCGCCTTTCGCCATGCGGAAGATTTTCGGTAGCGGCCAGGCGGGCGTGTACGTCATGAGCCGTTCGGCGGCGCGCGGGCTGAGCACGATTACGCCATGCTGGCCTTCGCCGCCCACGGCCTTCTGCCAGGAATAGGTGGTGACATCGCATTTCGCCCAGTCGATGGCCTGGGCGAAAGCAGCGGAGGTCGCATCCACAAAGGTCAGGCCCTGTCGGTCAGCGGCGATCCACTCGCCGTCAGGCACGCGCACGCCCGATGTGGTGCCGTTCCAGGTGAAGATCACATCGCGGCTGAAATCGACTTTGGCCAGATCCGGAAGCTCTCCGTACGGCGCTTCGATGTCGCGCACGTCCTTGAGCTTCAACTCCTTCAGCACGTCGGTGGCCCAGCCTTTGCCGAAACTCTCCCAACTCAGCACATCGATGCCGCGCGCGCCCAGCATCGACCACATGGCGGCCTCGAAGGCGCCGGTGTCGGATGCAGGCAGGATGCCAATGCGGTAGCCGGCGGGGATGCCGAGGACGGCGCGGGTCTTGTCGATGGCGAGCTTCAGTCGCGCCTTGCCCTCTTTGGAGCGGTGCGAACGGCCGGTGAGCGCTTTGTCGAGAGCTTGCGATGTCCAGCCCGGCCGTTTGGCGCAAGGACCCGAGGAAAAGCACGGATTCGCGGGCTTCGCGGTCGGCCTGCTTGGAAGCAGAGTGGCAATCGCCATGATAGCCATCCTTTCAGATGGTGAGCCCCTCGTTGGGGAGGGGTGGCCCGGCGCGGGAGATATGGCCGAGGGTTTGCAAAGTCAAGACAATGATCCGTCGGCGGGCGCCATACCGGGGCGTTAACTCTTTTCAACTCATCAGCTTTTTCGCGGCGCACAACGCGGTAGATGCAATCTGTTGTGTGGCGTCGAAGCAGGTTGAAGCCAGCGAACAAGGGTATCTCCTCATCTGGCATGCTTGTTGCTCACCTTGCCTGTCGATACCCGCCAGTCCTGCGCAATGTCGTGCGGGGCCAATCGTTCAGGGCGCGCCGGCGCCCGGGAAAGGTCCAGCTTGTCTGCTTCGGCCCCTAACATGACACGATCGGCCAAGGCCGGACTCGCGCTGCCAAAAGCACTGAAACGTTGCGCCGGCGTTTTCCTCGCCATCGGGCTCATTTCCGGTGTCGTCAACGTGCTCGCGCTGTCCGGCTCCTTTTACATGCTGCAGGTCTACGACCGTGTGTTGACCAGCCACAGCACGCCGACCCTGGTGGTGCTGTCGGTGCTGGTCGCCGGGCTCTACATCTTCCAAAGCGTAATCGATCTGTTGCGGTCGCAGGTGCTGGTGCGCCTTGGCAGCGGCGTCAACGCCATCATGATGCCGGCAGCCCATGCCGCCGCACTCGAGCTGCCGTTGCGCGGCCAGTCCGCCACCACGTCGCTGCAATCCATGCGCGATGTCGATGCCATCCGCAGCTTCCTGGCCGGACAGGGTCTGGTGGCGCTGTTCGATATGCCTTGGATCCCGATCTATCTGGTGTTCGTCTACATGCTGCATCCGCTGCTCGGCATGTTGGCGACCGGCGGCATCTTGGTGTTGATCGTGCTGACGCTGCTCACCGAATACCTGACGCAGAGCCTGGAAGTCTCGGTCGGCAAGGCCGCCTCAACACGCATGGCGCTGGCCGATGCCAATGCCCGCAATGCCGACGTGCTGCGCGCCATGGGCTTTGGCGATCGCGCCACCGATCGGTTTCTTAAGGCGAGCACGGAGTATCTGCTGCTGCAGGCCAAGGCCAGCGATGTGGTGGGTGGCATGAGCAGCCTGTCCAAAGTGTTCCGCATGATGATGCAGTCCGCGATGCTTGGCGTTGGAGCCTACTTGGCGCTGATGGGTGAGGTGACCGCCGGCGCGATCATGGCCGGTTCCATCTGTACGGGGCGCGCGACGGCTCCGGTGGAACTCGCCATCAGTCAGTGGAAGAGCTTTGTCGCGGCGCGCCAGTCGTACTCGCGGCTCAAGAAGACGTTGGCCATGTTGCCCGCGAACGCACCTGTCACCAAGCTGCCGCCGCCCAAGAAGAGCTTCTCGGTCGAGAATGTCGCCCTGACCGCGCCCGGCAGTCAACGCCTGTTGGTGAGCGGCGTGACGTTCCAACTGGAAGCTGGCCAAGGGCTGGGCATCATCGGCCCTAGCGGCGCGGGCAAATCCACGCTCGCCCGCGCGCTGACCGGTGTTTGGCCGCTGGCGCGCGGTGCGGTGCGCCTGGATGGCGCCGCGCTCGACCAATGGCAGCCGTCCGACCTTGGCGCACATATGGGCTATCTGCCCCAGGACGTGAACCTGTTCGAGGGCACCATCGCCGACAACATCTCGCGCATGGATCCTGAGGCCGATAGCCGCGCCATCATCACGGCTGCCAAGGCCGCCGACGTGCATCAATTGATCCTTGGCTTGTCCGATGGCTACGATACCCGTCTGGGCGTCGGCGGCACCGCGCTCTCGGGTGGTCAGCGCCAGCGCATTGCGCTTGCCCGCGCGCTCTATAAGTCGCCGTTCCTGGTCGTGCTGGACGAGCCCAACTCCAACCTCGACGCCGAGGGCGAAGCGGCCTTGACCCGAGCTATCCAGGGCGTCCGCGAGCGGGGTGGCATCGCTATCGTCATCGCGCATCGCCCAAGTGCGCTGGCTGCCGTTGACAAGGTGGCTGTGCTGGGCGGCGGTCAGCTTGCAGCTTTCGGTCCAAAGGACGAAGTGCTCGGCCGCGTTCTCGCGCCAGGTCAGGCTCCCGCCCCGGGCGCCACTCAATTGCCCGCCCAGATGGCGGCCAGATCGGCTTAAGGAGCCCAGGATGAGCATCTTCTCCAAGCGTGCGCCGAAGGCTCCCGCTGCCGCCAAGGCACCGAAGACTGCCAAGAGACTTGATCCCGACGTGTTGCCCGATATGGGCATGCGCAAGCGGCTGCTATGGGCGGGCGCACTGTCCGTGTTCCTGGTGTTCGGGATCGGAGGCTGGGCGGCGACGGCAACGCTCTCCAGCGCCGTGATCGCAGGCGGCGACCTGGTGGTCGACAGTAGCGCCAAGAAGGTGCAGCACCCCAGCGGTGGCGTGGTCGGCGAACTGCGCGTGAGCAATGGCGACCAGGTCAAAGCTGGCGATCTGCTGGTGCGCCTCGACGACACCCAGACCAAGGCTTCGCTGGGCACCGTTACCTCGCAACTGATGCAACTCTATGGCCGGCATGCGCGCCTGACCGCCGAGCGCAACGAAGCGGACGAGCTTGTGTTCCCCAGCAACTTCACGACCTTGGGTCAAGATGCGGCAAAGATCCAGGACGGCGAGACGCGCCTGTTCGAGGCCCGGCGCAACGCCCGCGAGGGCGAAATCGCCCAGCTGCGCGAGCGCATCGGGCAGCTTCGAGAACAGCAGATCGGTCAGGCAGCGCAACTCAAAGCCAAGGAACATTCGTTGGAACTCGCGCACCAGGACGTGGAGCGCACGCGCGGCCTGTATCGGCAGAATCTGGCGCCGATTACGCGGCTAATGGCTACCGAACGCGACGAAACGCAACTCGCCGGCGAGCGCGGCGCCTTGCTGGCCGATATCGCGCGGGTCAAAGGGCAGATCACTGAAATCGGGCTGCAGATCCTGTCGGTGGACCAGAAGGCGCGGTCGGAGGCACAAAACGAGCTGCGGGACGTTGAGGGCAAGATCGCTGATCTCGAGGAACGTCGCATCTCGGCCGAGGACATGCTCAAGCGCGTCGATCTGCGTGCGCCGGTATCTGGCACAGTTCACGAACTATCCGTTCACACAGTCGGCGGCGTCATCGGACCGGGCGAGCAGGTGATGATGATTGTGCCCAGCGGCGATCCGCTGGCCATCGAGGTGCGGGTGTCGCCGCAGGACATCGACAATGTGGTTGTCGGCAAGACGGCCATCATGCGCTTCACGGCCTTCAACCAGCGCACGTCCCCCGAGTTGAAGGGGCGTGTCGTCGAAGTTGCCCCCGATCTCACCCGCGATCCCAAGACCGGTCAGGGGTACTATCTCGCGCGCCTCAGGCTCGACGAC
The DNA here is from genome assembly GCA_963732765.1 of uncultured Alphaproteobacteria bacterium. GTDB lineage: Bacteria > Pseudomonadota > Alphaproteobacteria > Rhizobiales > Hyphomicrobiaceae > JANYHF01. The sequence goes on from CAVTAS010000003.1 coordinate 981,049, forward strand.
GGGGAACTTGCCAAGCTCAACGGCGCCAAACTGCTTCCCGGCATGCCCGTGGAATCCTTCATCGGCCAGAGCGAACGGACGGCCCTCTCGTACCTCACCAAGCCGTTCACCGATCACCTCAACCATGCCCTGCGCGAAAAGTAGACCGAGACCTTTCGCGTTGTCTGGTTCCGGCGCCTTTCGCGCTGTCATCTAACGTCGCAGCCAAGTTAACCAAGATGCTGTGATGGAAATCTATTTCTTGATCGACTTGTTGACGAACCTGTCAATCGCTGCTTCAATTTGAATACGGAAAAATGCGTCCGGCCCCTTCATTTGTTGCGGGTGGCCGAAAGTGTGAGGTCGTGGTGGACAAGTCCCGCGTGAGCCAACTGCCGCTGCGTGCCCGCGTCGCCACGTCACCGGGCGGCCAGGACAGTTTCCATTTCTCCAAGTCGGCTCTGGCAGCTTCAGCCGCCATGCCCGCGTTGCCGGCAGAGCCGATGGACGCTGCGGCGCCGCGTCCAGCCGGCTTGCTGTTCCGCACCGCCAGCGCGTTGTTCCCGCATGCTGGCCGCCTGGCCGATACCGATGCCGCGGCCAACTCCAATCTCCCAATGCAGCGCCCGTCCCGGGATCGGCTGTCCAACGAGCTTGCCTGGGCTACCATCGCCGCCGCAGTTGGCCTGTCGGTCGAAGCGGTGCGGGTCGAGGCCAGCAACCGCGATGTTGACTGGACGACATTGCCGCCGCTCGGTGAGCAGCACCAGGATGTCGCAAAGCCGACGGTAGCGGCCCATGTTGTTCCGATGCCGGACCATGCGGCGTCGTCCCTTGTGGCGGCTGCAGATGAAGAGACCTTAGACAGTAATGACGCTGTCGTGGCGGCAGCGGCTGACGAACTGGTCGGAAATGACGGCTCGGACGCGCTTTCCAGCGAGGCAACCGCTAGCCCGTCGGGTCCCGCGCAGCCTGAGGGCAGCAGTCATTTTGTGATCGACGGCGTAGTCGACCCTGATTCAGCGTTGGCCGATACCGGCATTCAGGCCGCGACGTCTCTGATCGTCGGCACCGATCGCGACGATTACTTCCAGGCTAGCCCCGGCAACATCACGATCGATGGCGGCGCAGGGATCGATACGGTCGAATTCAAGGGATCGGTCGAGGACGTAGCGATTGCCATCCAGGCCGATCCGGTCGCCAAGGCGGAGCCTGCCGTTACGGTCACATCCGCTCCGGATAGCCCAACCGCCGAGGTCAACTCAACAGCTCCAGAAAGTGCAAGCACGCCGGTCAGCACAACCACACTGATCAACATCGAGCAGCTGACGTTCCAAGAGGGCACGTTCAACCTCGTCACTGCCGATGATACGCACACGGCACAGGGCACAGCCGCCGCCGACATCGTCGTCGGCTCGGGCGACGGCACCGTGCTTATCGGCGGGCAGAACAACGACGTGCTGATCGCAGGCGGAAGCCTGGATACGGCGTCATTTTCCGGCGCGGTCGAGGGCTACAGGCTCTCCTTGAGCCAGCACGATAACGTCGTCGTTCAAGACCAGTCGTCGGATCGCGACGGCAAGGACATCCTGATCGGCGTTGACTCGGTTAGCTTCGACGATGCCGAGTACGTCCTGAACGCCGGCACCAAGCACGACGACATCCTGGTGGCAGGGTCCGATGCGCAGTTGATGGTGGGTGGCGCGGGCGAGGACATTTTCGTTTTCAACAGCACCATCATGGCGGTGAACCGCGCCAATGCGGTCGACATGATCGCAGACTTCACGCAAGGCGAGGACTGCATCGATCTGCGTTGGATCACGCTCGATGCACTTGGCCAGGATGGAGACGGCTTTGTTTGGGACGGCGACGACCGCAGCGGCGACGATAACAGCGGCAGCGGCCACCGAGGCGACGGGCATGTCGGCTACCGTGTCGAGCAAGTCGACAACGATTGGCGCACCGTGGTTGACGGCCGACACGGCGGATCGGGCAGCGACGACGACAGCTTCACCTTCCACATCGCGCTGCGCGGCCGCTACGAGCTTAGTCAGTCCGATTTCAATCTGTAGACGCCATTTACCGCGCTGGTTGCAGACCCGGGCCCCGTCGCCCGGGTTTTTCATTCTGGCGCCCTGGTCGATCGAGGAGAGATGTTTGGCGGTCCCGGCAGGACTTGAACCCGCAGCCCCTTGGTTCGAAGCCAAGTGCTCTATCCGTTGAGCTACGGAACCGACGTGTGGCGACGGCCTTTGCTTGACACGGCAAGCCGCAGCCGCCTAAATCGCTCCACCCATGGGGTCGTAGCTCAGATGGGAGAGCGCTGCAATCGCACTGCAGAGGTCAGGGGTTCGATTCCCCTCGGCTCCACCATATTTCGCATTAAGAATGTGATTCAATTCAATTTTTTATTTCACTGTTCCTGCCGCCTCACCAAACACCTCGCTATGTTTCGGGCCGTTGATTGGCCGTAGGTGTGAACACAGCCTTCGGTTCTTGATGTTCCGTTGCGATGTTGCGGAAGGTTTCAGCTGTCCCATCCGTTGGCAGGCAACCGACGCATCGCTCCTTCTCATCTCTGATCCTGCCTCAGACAAGGGTTGCCGATGCCTGCCCGCCAACACCACCGCTGGCGTGAGGATCGGACGAGCAACCTGCGCTCCCTGTCAACGCCGGAGCGAATGGGGACCAGCGGGCCGGAGCAAAAGGGAGCCAGTGGCGGCGGCAGCGGGTGAAGCAGAAAGGCCCCCTCGAGGGGGCCTTTCTGCTTCTTGCGTTTCTTTTTGACGTTGGCTGGATGTCCCCGCGAAACGGCTGGCCTACACTGGCCGTGATCTCGCCGGTGTCCGGATCGGCGACATCGTCAGTCGGCGGCGCTTGGGCGGCACCCTTGGCGGCCTTGCGCCGGCTGCCGCGGGCGTGCTTGAGGCGGTAGCTGTCGCCGTTCATTTCCAGGATGTGGACGTGGTGGGTCAGCCGGTCGAGCAGCGCGCCGGTCAGCCGTTCGGACCCGAGTACGCTGGTCAAGTCCTCGAACGGCAGGTTCGACGTGATGATGGTGCTGGCGCGTTCGTAACGCTGCGAGAACACCTCGAACAGCAGTTCGGCGCCGGTCGGCGACAGCGGCACATAACCGAGTTCGTCGATGATGAGCAGCTTGACGCCGGCCAGTTGGGCCTGCAGCCGCGACAGGCGCCGTTCGTCACGCGCCTCCATCAGCTGGTTGACCAGCGTGGCCGCGCTCGTGAAGACAACCGAGAAGCCCTTCTGGCAGGCGGCCAGCCCGAGGGCCAGGGCCACATGAGTCTTGCCGGTGCCGGAGTTCCCGAGCGCGATGATGTTGTCGTGGCGAACAACGTATTCCGACCGCGCCAGCTCCAGCACCAGCATTTTATTGAGCGCGGGGATGGCCAGGAAGTCGAAGCTATCGAGGCTTTTCACGGCCGGGAACTTGGCGGCCCGGATGCGCCGGTCGACCAGCCGGCGCTCGCGCCCCGCGCGCGAAGGCGCGCAAGCTTTAGACAGGCAGCCTCTCGGCTGCCGGGCAGTTCCAGTTCGGCCAGCCGCAGCAGATAGCGCGGGTGATCGATGCCATCGGCGGCGCTTTCGCGCGCCACCTTCTCGTATTCGGCCAGGAGCCTGTCTAGAGCTTCGCCGGATCACGAGTTGGCGAACAGCTCGTCCCACCGGGCATCGGCAGCGATGCGATCCAACGGTTCTCGCGGGATCACGTGCTGCTCCGTAAGTTGAGGGTTACTTGTCACCAGCGATGCCGAGCAACGCCAGTACATCCGGTGTCAGCTGTTCTATCGACTGCACGTCAGGACTGTGCACGCCCTTGGGGTCAAACAGACGCCATTTTGCGGATTGGGGAATGTAGCGCAAGGTGGCTACGTGGCTACTGGATCGAATGATGTCGAAGTGCGAACCAATCCCTCCCTTTTCGCTGAGTTGCACAGTGTAGCCGTGCGGGCTGATTTTCAGTTCGAGATCGTTGGCGTGGCGTATTGCAAGCAGGTTGACCGGCATAGCTCGTCCTATCGATTGGGCGTCAGTGACGCCGCGTTTTGAACAATCGAGTGATGTCGATAGCCGATTTGATTTGTTTGGCGAAGGCGTCCTTGACGTTGGGCGCGATCAACTCGATTTCGACATCGGCGGCGGCGTCCTATTGATCGGGTGGCATGGCCTGGCAGATGAAGACGGCACGCTTGCGCGCAAGTTCCTTGGCCTGCTCCCGCAAGAGTTCCAGATCGATCAACTCACTGACCTTGTTCAGCAAGGCTGTCATCGGCGTTGCTCCGTTCGTTTGATGGAGGGACGCTAAGACGATTCGGTCCGTGCCGCCTGTGAATGCCTCCGGTCGGAGATCGAATTCTGTGAAAAAAATGTCAATCCGCTCCTGATTGTCTGATTTGCGAACTGTGGATGAGCACTCGTTGCTGTTGATAACTGGGAGTGGCGTGGACGGGAATATTGCACCACCAGGCCACCTCACTCACCCGATCGAATTACCTTGGCCCTGCAAGCCTCTGTCAGGGTGCGGCTGACATTGCTTCCCTGCCGCCCCGCCGCCAGCTCAGCGTCCGTCCTGCCCTTCATGCCCCAGCTCCAGCGACATCCGCGTTGTTGCAATCATCAAGGCTTCCCAAGCCGTGCTGTCCGTCCTCATCAGCGGATTACCAGCAGTACCGATCAGCGTGAAGACCATGCGCACCTGCCCCGACTGGTCGAAGACGGGCGACGCGATGGCCGACATGCCGGCCACCGAGTTGGGCGAGATGGTCGCGTAGTTGTTGGCGCGGATGAGGTCCAGCTCGGCGCGAACCGCGTCCCAGGCGCGCGTCTTGCCGACGCGGCGATAGGCCGATTGCCCGGTGCGCTCCTGCGCAATGGCGGCCTTCACCTCCAGTTCGGACATCGAGGCGGCGAACGCCATGCCCGTGGCCGTGCCGGAAATCGAATAGACGGTACCGACGCGGGTGTTGATGTAGACATGCTCCGCTCCGTCCCGCATCATGACCACGGTGGGGCCAAATCCACCGAATACGGACAATGACACCGTGAGCCCAGTCTGGTCGCGCAAAGTTTCGACAATGCGGCCGGCGGCCTCGAGTGGGTCGAAGCTGCGCATACGCGCGATGGCGAGATCGAGCGCCATCTTGCCGAGACGGTAGCGGCCGGTTTCCTCGTCCTGGTCGACCAGTCCCATGCGGCGAAAGCTGACGAGGTAGGTGTGGGCCTGGGCAGGAGAAACGCCCGCGCGATCGGCGATTTCGCGCAATTTCAACAGCTCGGGCACGGCCAGGAACGGCAGCAGGATGCCGATGCCGACCTCGACCGACTGGATGCCGCGGGCGTCCTTGGCTTCAACGACATCTGTCATCGCGGTTCGACCGTTCGATCACGCATGATGGTGCGGACATCGTCATAGAGCGCGGCGCCGCAGGCAATGTCCATGGTACCTTCGTTGCCCAGCATAAGGATCGATGCGATGAGGCCCCCCGAGGCATCGAGGATCGGCATGGCGATGCTGTTCACCCCCACGATCGGCTCGCCCGCGACGGCGACGAACCCACGGTTGCGGGCGTCCGTCATGCGCGCATCGAACTCCTTGGCTGTCATCCGCCAACCGATGTTCGTTGCGCTGCTTATTGCGCGATCCTCTGTCATCATCGAGCCGACTTCGGCGTCCTGCTGATAGGCCGCGAAGACCGCGCCGACTGCCGATCCGGTGATCGGAAACACTGTACCGGGACGGATGTTCACGTTTAGCGGCTCGCGTCCCGCCCGGACCTCGAACACCGTCGGGCCAGCGCTGTTCCAGATCACCAGCGCGCACAGATGGCCGGTGCGCGATTCGATGACGCCGAGCGTCTCGCTGGCGGCCCGCATCGGATGATAGCTGGCCTGGTAGGCGAGGCCTAGACGCAGGGCCAAGGGACCAAGCTCGTAACGTCCATCAGATGAATTCTGAACGATCAGATCCATGCGCTTGAGGCTGGAAAGATAGGCGTGGACCTGGGCGGGCGCGATGCCGGTTCCGGCTGCGATCTCCTTCAGCATGACGGGAGCGGGCAGCCGGAGAAAGGCCTCCAGGATACGTCCCGAGACGTCGATGGATTGGATTCCGCGTGCCTCCTTGGATTTCATGATCGAACGATGTCTGGGCGCTGTGTCGAAGGTCAAGCGCAGTCCTCCATCGTCCGGAGCCTCGCGTCAATTCGTCGGTCACCGCCAGCCTGCGCCGGAGCGGTCATTGAATTAGCTATTGACAAAATCATTAGTCAATAGCTAATTCAATCCAGAGCGCATTCGACAAACTGGCAGCGTCAAGCAAGTCCGGCACAGGCGCGTTTGTGCCCTTGGGGGAGCCAGAGTGGCGATCGAGCGCGACATTCTTCTCGATGTGTCGGGGGTGACCAAGACCTTTGTCGCCGTGCGTGCGCTGTCGAATGTCACCTTCGATGTCCGCGCGGGCGAGGTGCACGGACTGGTTGGCGAGAACGGCGCGGGCAAGTCGACGCTGATGGCCGACCTGACCGTGGCCGAAAACCTGTTTCTCGGCCTGCCGGACGCAAAACGGCCGCGCCTCGCCGATCTGAACAGCTGGGCGACAGGTCTGCTGGCCCGCTGGAGCGATGACGTGGCGATCAACGTGCGCGATCACGTCGCCACGCTCAATCCCGAGCAGAGATTCATTGTCGAGATCGTCAAGGCGCTCGGTTGCGAACCTAAAGTCCTGGTGCTTGACGAGCCGACCGAACACCTGGTCGCAGATGACGTCGCCCGGCTGTTTGCCCGCATCCGCGAGCTGACGAAGAGCGGGGCGGCGGTGGTCTACATCTCGCATCGCATCCGCGAGGTCCAGCAGATCGCGGACCGTTTGACGGTGCTGCGCGATGGCGAGGGACAGGGGACCTTCGACGCCAAGACCCTCAGTGAAGACCAGATCGTGGCGCTGATCGTCGGCGAAGCGCTGGACCGTACGTTCCCCGCGAAGTCCGCGGCGTGCGGCGACGAATTGCTCAGTGTGCAGGGCTTGACCGGGCCGGGCTTTACTGAGGTCACGTTGGCGGTACGCGCTGGAGAAATCCTGGCCTGGCGGGCATTGAAGGCAACGGGCAGCGCGAATTCATGCGCGCACTCGCCGGACTTGCGCCATCGCGTGGAAAGGTCCTGATCGCTGGAAAGGTCACGGATATCTCCAGTCCGCGGAAGTCGGTCAGGAGTGGCGTCTCCTACCTGCCCGGTGACAGGCATCGCGAAGGCATCTTCGCCGACCTGTCGGTGCGCGAGAACTTCTCGTCGCGCTCGCAATCGGCCGACATTGTCGCCGGTTTAGTGCGCCGCGCGTCGGAAGACGCCCGAGCCGAGCAGGCCGTCGATCAGTTCGCCGTCAAGACTCCGACGATCGAGACGCCGGTCCGGTCGCTGTCTGGCGGCAACCAGCAAAAGCTGGTGCTGTCGGGCGTCCTGGCGACCCATCCCAAAATCCTGCTGGTCAATGAACCGACGCAGGGCGTGGACGTCGGCGCCCGCGCCGAAATCTACAAAACGCTTCGCGAGGCTGCCAAGGCCGGCGTGGCCATCATCGTGGTGTCCTCGGACGCGCAAGAGGTGGCGGGATTTTCGGACCGCGTTGCAATTCTCTCCCGTGGGCGGATCGTCCGCATGCTGTCGGGCGCCGAAGTGGCCGAGGACAACATCACGGGAGCGGCGCTCAAATCCACCAGCCATCGGGAGAAAGATAACAAACGGGCCCATCCCATCCTCGCCTGGGCGGCCGGCAACACGGCGCCCCTGGTGATGGTCGCCAGCGCCATCCTGCTCCTGGGCGCCGCTGTTACCTACTACAACCCGTTCTACATTTCGACCCGCAACCTGATGGGCATAGCCGCTATGATCGCGACGCTCGCGATCGTCGCCTACGGCCAGCAGGTGCTGCTTCTGGTCGGCGGCATCGACCTCTCGGTCGGCCCGTTGATGGGGCTGTGCATGGTCGTGTCTTCGTTCTTCCTGGTACAGGCTGCCGGGCCACTCGCGGCCTGGTTCCTGATCGACCACCGGGCGTTCCGAAAGTACCGCCTCGGTTACGCCAAGCCGGCGCCCGTCCCCTACATCAAGCTGATCACCGACGGCTATTTGATCCGTGGACGCACGCTCGCGGAACTGGCCGCGCAGATCGGGGCGGACGGCGCACAACTTGAGCGAACGGTCGCCGCGTTCAACCCGCACGCCCACAGCGGCCAGGACCCCGAATTCGGCAAGGGCTCGACCGCCTACAATCGCTCGCTCGGAGACCCCGACAACAAGCCGAACCCTTGCGTGGCGCCGATCGAGCGCGGCCCGTTCTACGCCGTGCGCCTCCATATCGGCGACCTCGGCACTTTCGCGGGCCTCAAGACCAACGAGAACGCCCAAGTCCTAAACGCGGAAGGGCGCCCCATCGGCGGGCTCTATGCCGCCGGAAACGCCGCCGCCAGCATCATAGGCGGCAACTACCCCGGCGGCGGCATCACCCTCGGCCCCGCGATCACATTCGGCTACATCGCCGCTCGCCACATGTCCGGCGCCAACGAATGACACCGATGGCACGAGCGGGCAGTCGGCACGACACTTGGTCCGGCCCCTGCTTCGGCCTTGCTGCGGTGCTGGCCTGGGCCGTCTACAACATCGGCGTTTCGGTCGGGCGCGCCGAGGGGTTCGCCATCGGTGATCTGACCTTTCTTCGCTATCTGGGCGCGGTGTTGGCTTTGACCCTCTGGGTCCTGCTGCGCGGTTACGGAGCCTTCGGAGGGCTCACAGTGCGACGGCTTGCGCTGCTCGTCTTCCTCGCCGGTCCCCCGTTCGCCCTGCTCTACAACATTGGCATGCCCCTGACGCGGCTGTCGCACGCCGTCGTCATCAGTCCCGGCGGCGCCATGCTGGTCTCCTCCGCGCTGGTCGCCATGGCGGCCGGGCAGACCATTCCCGCTCGTCGCCTGCTCGGCATGGCGTTTCTCCTCGCCGGGCTCATACTGGTCGCCACGCAGATGGGCGACACGCGCCCGTCCGTGGCTGGCACCTGGCGCGGCGACGTCAGCTTCCTCCTGACGGGAGCCCTCTACGGCACGCTGACCTTCTGTTTGGGTCGCTGGGCCCTCGACGCGGTGGCCGTGACCTGGTCCATCGCCGTGGTGTCGCTCGCTCTCTTCGGCGGCCTCTACGCCTTTCTTCCCGCCGGCCCGCCACACCCCCTCGATCGCTGGGTTATGCAACTGATCCTGCAGGGCGTGCTCGGAGGTGGTCTCGCCGTGGTCTTCTTCGTGCTGGCCATCGGCCGCCTCGACGCCAGCAGGGCCGGCGTGCTCCCGGCGCTGGTGCCGCCCGTGACCGTCATCCTGGCCATCACCCTGACCGGAGACGCCCCGACGCCGGACGAGTGGGCGGGCCTAGCGGCGGCCGTGGTGGGGATGGTGCTGGCGTTGCCGGAGCCCCGGGTGGGGGCGTGATAGAGGCCGAGCGCTGAGTAGCGCTGCCTACTCGGCGTCAGGCTGCCGCCTCGCCGTCGTCTCGAAGGACCTGACCGAGGCCATCTTCGCTGGAGGTATCGCGCCGACCCTGCAGGCCGCGCTGGATGATTGGGGCACAGCGGAACCCAAGCTGCCCGCACTCGCCGAGCGTCTGGAGTCCAAGCACGGGCTGGGCTTCCGCTTTCGCGAGCACGACGCCCATTCGCCATTGCCGCGAGCCTATCAGTGGGCGGATGGATCGGCCTATGTCAACCACGTGGAGTTGGCGCGCAAGGCGCGCGGCGCCGCGATGCCGGCAAGTTTCTGGACCGATCCCTTGATGTACCAGGGCGGATCGGACGCCTTCCTGGCGCCACGCGATCCCATACGGGTCGCGGATGAGTCCTTCGGGATCGATATGGAGGGCGAAATCGCCGTCGTTACGGGTGACGTCCCCATGGACGTGCCCGCCAGCGAAGCAGCGGAATACATCCGCCTCGTCTTGCTGGTGAACGACGTGTCGCTGCGCAATCTCATCCCGGACGAACTCGCCAAGGGCTTCGGCTTTTTTCAATCCAAGCCGTCCGCTGCCTTCTCGCCCGTCGCGGTGACGCCGCAAGCGTTGGGTGAAGCCTGGGATGGCGGCAAGCTGCATCTGCCATTGGCCGTGGACCTGAACGGCAAGCCCTTTGGCCGCGCCGACGCGGGCGTCGATATGGTTTTCGACTTTCCGGCACTCATCGCCCATGCCGCCAAAACGCGGCCCTTATGCGCCGGGACCATCGTCGGGTCCGGCACTGTCTCGAACAAGGGTTTGGACGGAGGACCAGGCAAGCCGCTGGCCGAAGGTGGCCTGGGCTACTCCTGTATCGCCGAGCTGCGAACGATCGAGACGCTACGCAGTGGTAAACCGCAGACGCCCTTCATGCGGTTCGGGGATACGGTGCGCGTAGAGATGAAAGATGCCAAAGGGCGCTCGATCTTCGGCGCGATTGAACAAGAGGTGACACCTTATGGTTGAGACATTCGCGTCGAGCGGCGACATGGCCGTCAAGAAAATCAGCTTCACGGAAATCGGCCGCGACCTCTACGCCTTCACGGCGGAGGGCGACCCCAATAACGGCGTCATCATTGGCGATGACGGCGTAATGGTCGTCGATGTCCAGGCGACGCCGGTCATGGCCAAGCAGGTCGTTGACCGCATCCGGACGGTCACCGACAAGCCCATCAAATATGTGGTGCTGTCGCATTATCACGCCGTGCGCGTGCTCGGCGCCTCCGGTTATGGCGCGCAACACATTCTGTCCTCGGACACCTGCCGCGCCATGATCCATGAGCGCGGCATGGAAGACTGGCAGTCGGAGTTCGGCCGGTTTCACAGGCTATTCCAGGCTTCAGAACTCCATTCCCGGCCTCACCTGGCCGACGACGACCTTCGCGACGTCAATGACGATCCATATGGGCAAGCGCCGCGTCGATCTCAGGCATCTCGGTCGCGCCCACACGGCCGGCGATATTGTCGCCCATGTGCCCGACGCCGACGTCCTGTTCACGGGCGACATCGTGGAATATCACTTGGCTTGCTATTGCGGCGATGCTCATTTCACGGATTGGCCGAGAACGCTCGATCGTATCGCCGGTTTCGACACCGAGGCCATCGCGCCGGGACGGGGCGACGCGCTGATCGGCCGGGAACTGGTGGGCAAGGCCATCGACGCCACCCACAATTTCATCCGCTCGACCTATCAGCCCGTGGCCAAGGTCGCGGCTCGCGGGGGCTCGTTGAAGGACGCCTGGGACGCCTGCCGCGCCGCCTGCGACGCCAAATTCTCAAGCTATGCGCTATACGAGCACTGTCTGCCGTTCAATGTCGCGCGCGCCTACGACGAAGCGCTCGGCATCGACACCCCCGGATCCGGATCTGGACGGCCGACCGCGACCGCGACATGTGGACCAAGCTCCAAGGGTGAGACGCCTCGCCCGCCGACATCCCGATCGGCTCTCCGTTCGGCCCGAGGATCGTCGCGCTCGGGGTCGATCTGCACGCCTGCAATTTCGTCAGCTACAACCGGCTGGTCATGGGTTTTCGAGCTTGTTTCGCCTGCGACGTCGAATCGAGACGTGAACATATGCATTGACGATTGTGCAAAAGTACACTACGTCTTGATCACCCGCACCGCCCTCTTAACACACGGAAGTGTCGCCCATGGAGCGCATTGCCTCGATTGGATTTGCCGCCGCGATGGCGCGCTATGCCGAGAAGCACGGCCCGGTGACCATCGGTCTGGCGGGCGCGGGTCAGATGGGAACCGACATTGTCGTCGAAGTGACGCTGATGCCGGGCGTGCGCATTGGCGCGATTTCCGAAGTGCGCGGGCAGGCGGCCATGGACGCTGCATTGATGGCCGGGCATGAGCGCGCCCGTATTTCCACCGCTTCCACCCCCGCCGATATCGACCGCGCCATCGAGGCCGGAAATATCGCGATTACCGAGGATTTTCACGCTTTGTGCGCAGCCGGGCGCATCGACGTGGTCATCGACGCCACCGGCAACCCGAACATCGGTACACTGATTGCGCTTGAGGCGATGAAGCACCGCAAGCACATTGTGATGCTGAACGTCGAAGCCGACATTACGGTCGGGCGCTTCCTGAAGGAGGAGGCGCGCAAGCAGGGCGTGGTTTACACCGGCGCTGCGGGCGACGAACCGGCGTGTACGCTGGAAGTCATCGGCTTCGCGCAATCGATGGGCTTTGACGTCGTGGCGGCTGGCAAGGGCAAGAACAACCCGCTGAAGTTCGACGCCATCCCCGCCGAATACGAAGCCGAAGCCAGAGAACGCAATATGAATGCGCGCATGCTGGTAGAATTTGTCGATGGCACCAAAACCATGGTCGAAATGGTGGCAATTGCCAATGCAACCGGTCTCGTCCCCGACGTCCCCGGCATGCACGGTCCCAAGGCGACGCGCGAGGAGCTGGCGCAAGTGCTGTGCACCAAGGCCGACGGCGGAATTCTCTCGCGCTCGGGCGTGGTCGACTATTCCATCGGCAAGGGCGTGGCCCCCGGCGTGTTCTGCATCGTCAAGCCGCGCCATCCGCGTGTACTCGAACGCATGATCGACCTCAAGGTCGGCCCCGGCCCGTGCTTCTCGATCAACCGTCCCTATCACCTGACCAGCCTTGAGACGCCCCTCTCGGCCGTCCGCGCGGTCATCAACGGCGTTGCGGACATGCAGCCGCTGGATCATCCTGTGGCCGAATGCGTCGCCGTCGCCAAGCGCGATCTTGCTCCCGGCGAAACGCTCGGGCGGATCGGCGAGATCGACTATCGCGGCCACGCGATGATCTGGTCCGAGGCGCGCGACCAGAAGGCGATCCCAATCGGCATCCTGGAGAAGGCCAAGGTCACGCGCCCCATCAAGGCCGGCCAGCGAATCTCCTACGATGCCTGCACGCCGGATGCCTCAATGGTCGTCACGCAAATCCGTCAACGGCTGGATCAGTCGGATGCGCGGTTTGTAACGGCGGCCTAGCGGAAAACCATGCGGGTCGCTATTAAGAAGATCACAATCCGTCATTCCGGCGCAGGCCGGGACCCATCCGTGGTGCGGCGGTCTGCAAACCTTCGTCTTGGACAGGTCGCGGCCGTCGCCGCGATGACGAACCATCGGTTGGCCGCAACCTGGAGCAAACAATGACTGTGCCGGCAAGCGACGCGTCGACCCCATCCGCCAACCGTCCACCGGTCTACAACCGGCTGAGCACGGAGCAATTGGCCGGCGCTTACCGAAAAATGCTGCTCATCCGCCGCTTCGAAGAGAGCGCCGAGGATAGCTACATGCGCGGCCTGACCCACGGCACCATGCACCTTAGCATCGGCCAGGAAGCCAGCGCCGTCGGCATCTGCGCGCCGCTCAGCGATGCCGACTACATCACCTCAACCCATCGCGGCCACGGCCATTGCATCGGCAAGGGCGCCGAAGTCAAACGCATGTTCGCCGAGTTCTTCGGCAAGGAAGATGGCTACTGCAAGGGCCGCGGCGGCTCCATGCACATCGCGGACGTGGCCAAGGGCAACCTTGGCGCCAATGGCATTGTCGGCGGCGGCATTCCCATTGCTGTTGGCGCGGCGCTCTCGGCCAAGAAACGCAAGACGGATCAAGTCGTGGTCTCGTTCTTCGGCGACGGCGCCAACAACGAGGGCGCGTTCCACGAAGCGCTGAACATGGCCGCCGTTTGGAAGCTGCCGGTTATCTTTGTGTGCGAGAACAACGGCTACGGCATGTCGGTCTCGACCCAGCGCTCGACCGCCATCGTCAACATCGCCGATCGCGCGGCCGGCTATGGCATGCCGGGCGTGATCGTCGACGGCAACGATTTCGCTGAGGTGGCCGAGGCCTCGTTCCTGGCCACCGAGCGCGCCCGCCGTGGCGAGGGGCCGACACTGATCGAGGCCAAGACCTACCGCACGCGCGGACACTCTCGAAGTGACCGCAACCGCTACCGCTCCAAAGAAGAGATCGAGGAATGGCTGGCCAAAGACCCAATCGGGCGCTTTGAGAACGAACTCACCAGCCTCGGCATTCTGTCTGCGTCCGATCTCACCGCCATTCGCGCCGATGTCGAACGCGAGATCGCCGACGGTATTGCCTTCGCCCTGGCCAGCCCCAGCCCGCCCACAGCCGATGTGACCCGCTATGTCTACACGAACTAAGCCAGAGTCCGAGGCGGCCAGCGTCCCTCGCGAACTTACCTTCGCTCAAGCCATTCAAGAAGCGCTCGGCCTCGCCATGGAGCGGGACCCCACGGTCTTCCTGATGGGCGAGGACATTGGCGTCTACGGCGGCGCCTTCCAGGTCACCGGCGATCTTGTTCATCGCTTCGGCGAGGACCGCGTGATGGACACGCCGATCTCCGAACTGGGCGGAGCTGGCGTTGCGGTGGGCGCGGCCTTGACGGGCATGCGGCCCATCTACGAATTCCAGTTCTCCGACTTCGCCTCGCTGGCTATGGAGCAGATCGTCAACCAGGCCGCCAAGATCCGCTACATGCTGGGCGGTGAAGTGTCGGTGCCGGTGGTGTTCCGCATGCCCTGCGGCTCGGGCACGGGTGCGGCCGCCCAGCACAGCCAGAGCCTGGAAGCCTGGTTCGGCCATGTGCCGGGCCTGAAGGTGCTGGAGCCGTCCACGCCACACGATGCCAAGGGCATGCTGCTGGCCGCGCTGGAAGACCCCGATCCGGTGCTGATCTTCGAGCACAAGCTGCTCTACAAAATGAAGGGTGAGGTGCCCGAGGGCTGGTACACGGTCCCGATCGGCAAGGCCGAAATCAAGCGCCCCGGCAAAGACGTGACGGTGGTGGCCGGCGCCATCATGCTGCACCGCGCGCTGGAGGCGGCGGCGACGCTGGCCGCCGAGGGGATCGATGCCGAGGTGATCGATTTGCGCTCGATCCGCCCCATCGACAGCGGCATGCTGATTGACAGTGTGAAGCGCACATCGCGGCTGGTCTGCGTTTACGAAGGCGTCAAGACGCTAGGTATCGGCGCGGAAGTCAGTGCCTTGATCGCCGAGAGCGAGGCCTTCGACTATCTCGATGCGCCGATCATCCGGCTGGGCGGCGCGGAGAGCCCGATCCCGTACAATCCGCAGCTGGAAAAGGCTGCTGTGCCGCAGGTGGAGAACATCGTCGAAGCGGTGCGCAACATCGTGCGTGGACGAGTGTGAATTGACTTAGGCGACGATGGCGTAGGGGCGACCGGTGGGTCGCCCTCACACCGCTTGCCATGCTGACGGAGGGCGACCCACAAGTCGCCCCTACGCAGCCGACGTTGGCAGCCAACCGCCAGCAACAGGAACGAACGAGACATGCCGACCGAAATCATTCTCCCGCGCGTCGATATGGATATGGCGAGCGGCAAGATCGCCAAGTGGTACTTCAAGGATGGCGACGCCGTCGAGAAAGGCGCGCTGCTGTTCGACCTGGAAACCAGCAAGGCCGCGATGGAAATCGAGGCGCCGGCTTCGGGCACCTTGCGCGGGCTGAAGGGCGCGATCGGCGAGGATATTCCGGTCGGTGAAGTGCTGGGCTGGATCTACGCGCCAGGCGAGGTTTTTGCGGGCGCACCTGCAGCCGCAGCGGCGGCCCCGGTATCGTCCGCTCCCGCCGCAAATGCGGCGTCACCTGCCAAAGCGCATGCTGCGTCCCCCTCCAATGGTTCGACCAATGGCGTACGCGCAACGCCGCTCGCCCGCCGGCTGGCGCGCGAGCGCGGGATCGACATCGCCGCGCTGAAGGGCTCGGGGCCGAACGGCCGCATCCATCGCGCCGATCTCGACAAGGCTCCGGCAGCACCGGCGCGCTCTGCTTCCGCCTCATCGTCCGTGGCCACCATACCCGCCATGGCTTTGGCGGCGGTACCGGTTGGCGCATCGGACGAGAGGATCTATTCGCTCTACGAGCAGGGCAGCTACGACCTCGTCCCACACGACAACATGCGCCGCACCATCGCCAGCCGGCTGGTGGAGAGCAAGCAGACCGTCCCGCACTTCTATTTGACGGTAGACTGCAACCTCGAAAAGCTGCTCACCGCGCGCGAAGAGCTGAACGCCCGCGCGCCCAAGGATGGACAGGGCGCTTACAAACTGTCCGTGAACGACTTCGCCATCAAGGCGCTGGCCCTGGCCCTGCGCGACAATCCGCTGGCCAACGCCACCTGGTCCTCGGGCGGCATGATGCGCCACAAGCGCGTCGATCTTGGCGTGGCGGTGGCGGTCGAGGGCGGGTTGCTCACGCCGGTCTTGCGCCATGCCGACCTGAAGTCGCTTTCCGAACTTTCCAACGAAATGAAGACCCTCGCCGCCCGCGCCCGCGCCAAGAAACTGGCGCCCAGCGAGTACCAGGGTGGCGTGTCCTCGATCTCCAATCTCGGCATGTTCGGCATCAAGCACTTCGATGCCGTGATCAACCCTCCGCAGTCGTCCATTCTGGCCGTCGGCGCCGCCGAAGACCGCACCATCGTGGTCAACCGCAAGCAGGAGGTCGCGACCATGATGACGTGTACATTGTCGTGCGACCACCGCGTGATTGACGGCGCCATCGGGGCAGCGTTGCTGAATGCGTTCAAGGGCTATATGGAAAGTCCGGTGCGGATGCTGGTGTAAGTGGGCATCAGGCATCAGGCATCAGGCATCAGGCATCAGCAATCTTGATGCCCGATGCCATTCCGATGCCCACTTATTTTAGGAGGCCCCATTTTGCATCACGACTATTCGTCCATCGGCTTCATCACCTTTGATGCGCTGGCTTGGCCGGTGACGCAGATCCCGCCAGGCGCGGACACCTATTTCATTGACGATTTCACGCTCGCGGTCTCGGGCGCGGCCGGCACGGCGGTGATCGCGGCGGCCAAGATGGGGCTCTCCACGATGGCCGTCGGCGGGGTCGGGGAAGACCTGATGGGCGATTGGGTGTTGCGCCGCTTGGCCGATTTCAAGGTCGACACCTCTTGCATGCAGCGCATCAAGGGCGGGCGCACTTCGTCGTCGATCGTCACGACACGCCCCGATGGCGCGCGGCCGGCCCTGCACCTGCGCGGCGCTACAGCGAGTTTTTATGTCGACGACGCGATGATGGACAGAGTGGTCGATGCCAAGGTCGTACATATCGGCGGCGTCGGCCTGATGGATCGCATGGATGACAGCGGTCGCAACGGCGAACTTCTGAAGCGAGCGAAAGCGCGCGGCGCGACTACCACCGTAGATGTATTCGCCGGTTCGCCCGACGACATGGGCGACGTGGCCGTAGTGCTGCCGCATACCGATTATTTCATGCCATCGATCGACGAGGCGCGCGCACTCACCGGCCTGACGGACAAGGGCGACGTGGCGAAGACGTTCCTCGACCTCGGCGTCAAATGCTGTGTGCTGACCTTGGGCGGCGATGGCGCCTATTATCATCACAGCGACGGCACGCGTTTTTCCGTCCCCGCCTATGACATCAAGGTGAAATGCACCTGCGGTTGCGGCGATGCATTCAACGCCGGCTTCGCGGTCTCGCTGGTAAGGGGCTTCGATCCGGAAACCACCGTGCGCTTCGCGCAGGCGACATCGGCACTGAATGCGACCGGGCTAGGCTCGCAGGCCGGTGTGGAATCGTTCGAGCATACTCTCAACTTCATGAAGACAACGCCGTCGCGGCGATGAGGCACGGCACCCTGCTTTCCCGCGTTTCCGGGGGAGACGAGACGTGCGCTTTGCCTTGCTAGGCCTTACGCGCCTTGCCCTTGCGGAACACCGCAACCAGCTCGACATGAGGTGAAAAGACGAATTGATCCACCGGCGTTACCCGTTCCATCGCATACCCCCCATCGACCAGGATCCGGGCATCGCGCGCGAACGTCGCCGGATTGCACGAGACGGCGATCACGGTACGGACGGTCGAGGCGGCCAGCATCCGGGCCTGTGGCTCGGCGCCGGCGCGTGGTGGGTCGAACAGCACGGCGGCGAAGGGATCGAGTTCGCGCACCGACAGCGGCTCGCGGGCGAGATCGCGGCGCAGCACCTCGATCTTGCGCAGTCCCGGCTGGCGTGCTGCCTTGGTCAGGGCGGCGACGGCCTCGCGGTCCCACTCCACGGCCAGCACCTCGTGGCGCTGCCCCAGCGACAACGAAAATGCTCCGAGCCCGGCATAAAGATCGGCGATGCGGTCGCTGGCCTTGAGCTTGGCCAAGGCCTCGCGCGCCAACCGCACCATCTCAGCCTCCGCCTCGGCGGCGGCCTGCAAGAAACTTCGGCGTGGCAACGAAACCGTGTGTCCCGAGAAAGTCACTACCGGATCGGCCCGGGCGGCGATCTGCTCGTCGTCCACGGTCAACCGCAGCATGCCAGCGTGATCGGTCACCCAGTTCCCGAGCAGCGCGCGCCGCTTGGCGGTCATCTCGACGCCCGCCCCCTCGAGGCTGACATCGAGGCCGTGCCTGGTATCGGTGATGTGCAGATCGGCCTTGCCCTGGCGCGGCAACGCCAAGGCCAGCAACACGCGCAGGGCTGGCAGGGCGTTGACGATCGCCGGCCGCAAAATGGGGCACTCCTGGACGTCGACCAGCGACTGCGAGCGCGCTTGGTGGTAGCCGAGCACGATGTCGTCGCCATTGCGCGTCGCAGCGAAGGTTGCCCGTCGGCGCGACTGGGCTGATATGCGGATCAGCTCGCCGATCTCGGTGCTCAGTGCGCGCGACGCCAAGGCATTGGCCACCTGCTCGCGCTTGAAGGCTCCGTACACGGCCGGCCCGGCGTGTTGCAATGCGCAGCCGCCACAACTGCCGAAGTGCCTGCAGATTGGCGCAATGCGGTCAGGGCTGGCGGTCGTCACCTCCAGCAGCGTGCCGCGCTCACCTTCGATATCGGCGACGACCGTCTCGCCCGGCAAGCGTGAACGGCACAAAGGTGCGCACCCCATCCAACATGACTTCGCCATCGCCCTGCGCCGCCAGAGATTGAATGTGTACGCTGGATTGCCTCACTGAATTGGCCTGTTCGTCATCTCAAGATGCAGCTCTTTGCCGTTGTACGGATGAGCCAGCGCAACTGCCTCGTCGAGTTCGACACCAAGGCCGGGCTCGGTCGACGGAATGACGTAGCCGTCCTGCCAGAGTATGGGTTTCTTGAGAAGCTTGGCGTGAAAGCCATCAAACGTCCTGATGCTTTCCAGGATCAGGAAGTTGGGCAGCGATGCCGCAAATTGTATATTGGCCGCCGCCTCGATGGGCCCGCAATAGAGATGCGGCGCGATTTGCGCATAGTGCGCCTCGGCCATGGCCGCGATCTTCTTGGCCTCCATGATGCCGCCGACCCGGCCGAGCGCCATCTGCAGGATGCTGGCGGCCCGGCACTCCAGCACGCGGGCGAACTCGTACTTCGTCACCAGCCGCTCGCCAGTCGCGATCGGGATGGTGGTGCCGCGGGCGACCAGCGCCATCTCCTCGGGCATCTCGGGCGGCGTCGGCTCCTCGAACCAGAGCGGGTCGTAGGGTTCCAGCTGGCGGGCGAGCCGCAAGGCGCCCGATGCCGTGAACTGCCCGTGGGTGCCGAACAGCATGTCGGCCTTGTCGCCCACGGCCTCGCGGATCAGCTTCACGAATTTCACGCACAGCGCGATGCTTTCCAGCGACGGCTGGCGCGGGTCGAAGGGCGAATAGGGGGCAGCCGGATCGAACTTTACCGCGGTGAAACCCTGTTTGACGTAGTCGGCTGCGCGTTCGGCCGATAGCTCGGCATTCCAGTAGATACTGGCGTCCTCGCCCTTCTGCGTATCGGGATAGATATAAGTGTAGCTGCGCAGCTTCTCGTGCACGCGTCCGCCCAGAAGATCGTACACGGGCTTGCCAAGCGCCTTGCCCTTGATATCCCACAGCGCGATCTCGATGCCGGACAGCACGCCGATCAAGGTCGCGTCCGGACGCTGCGTGTAGCCGCTGCCGTAGACGATCCGCCATAGCTTCTCGATGTGGAAGGGATCGGTGCCAAGCACATAGCGCTCGAACACATCGCGGATCGCCGCTTCCATGACCTTGGGGCCGAAGGTGTCGCAATAGACCTCGCCGACGCCCTCGATACCGTTGTCGGTGACGAGTTTGAGCAAGAGGAAATAGCGCCCGCCAAAACCCGGGGGCGGATTGCCGACGACGAAGGTCTTCAGATCACGGATTTTCATCGGGAGATAGGTCTCTGTGCATTGTTGCTGACATGCGGGACGCCGCCCTCACACCTCGACCAGCTTGCCACCCTGCAAGGTCAGGATGCGGTCCATGCGTTTTGCGATATCCATGTTGTGCGTGGCGATGAGCGCGGCGAGGCCGGTGGAGTGGATCAGGTTGAGCAGCTCGGCGAACACCCGCTCCGAGGTTTCCGGATCGAGATTGCCGGTGGGTTCGTCGGCCAGCAACAGCGCCGGCTGGTTGGCCAAGGCGCGGGCGATCGCAACGCGCTGTTGTTCGCCGCCCGACAGCTGGCCGGGACGATGCTCGGCCCGCTCACCCAACCCCAGCGCCGTCAGTGCCGCGAGCGCGGCAACGCCGGCATCCTTGCGCGCCACGCCGGCGATCATCTGTGGGATGACGACATTCTCCAGCGCCGAGAATTCCGGCAGCAGGTGGTGGAACTGATAGACGAAGCCGATGTCGCGCCGCCGCACTCGCGTGCGCTCGATATCGGGCATATCAACGCAATCGCGCCCGCCGACGATAACCTGGCCGGCTTGCGGTTTTTCCAGCAGCCCCGCAATGTGCAGCAGCGACGACTTGCCAGAGCCCGACGGCCCGACCAGCGCCACGGCCTGGCCCGCGCGCAATTCCGCTTCAGCACCGCGCAAGATCCAAAGTTCGCGGTCGCCTTGGCGAAAACAGCGGTCGACGCCGCGCAGCGAGAGGGTGACGCCCTGGGATACGGATCGTTGCAAAGTATCGTCTCTCATTCGTATCTCAGGGCTTCGACGGGATCGATGCGCGAGGCGCGCCAGGACGGGACGATGGTGGCCAGCACCGACAGGATCATCGAGCCCAGTACGATCGATCCAGTGACGACCGGGTCCATGACGGCCTTCAGTTTCGTGACGACGTAGACGTTGGGATCGAACGGCGTCGTGCCGGTGACCCAACCGATAAAGGACCGGATCTCTTCGACATAGGTGCAGAACAGGATCGCCAGGATCAGTCCGGCGATGGTGCCGACGATGCCGATCGCCGCCCCCGTCATCAGGAAGATACGCATGACGCTGCCGGGCGTTGCGCCCATGGTGCGCAGGATGGCGACATCACGGCCTTTGTCCTTGACCAGCATGGTCAGGCCCGAGATGACGTTCAGCATCGCGACAATGGTAATGAGCGAGACCACAAAGAACATCAGGTTCCGCTCGACATCGATCACCGACAGGATGGTGGCGTTGCGCTGCTCCCAATCGCTGAGGGTATAGCCCTTGCCGAGCTGCGCCTCGATGGCCGGAGTCATCGCCTTCACGGTGTCGGGATCGTGGACCATGATCTCAAGCACATTGGCCTGATTCGGGTAGTTGAAGAAGGCTTGCGCCTCGTGCAGCGGCAGGAAGGCGATGGTCTTGTCGTACTCCGCCATGCCGATCTCGAACAGGGCCGATACGGTGTAATTCTTCGTGTTGGGCTTGGAGCCGAACACAGTCGACTTGCCGCGGTTGGTGATCAGCTTCACTTGGTCGCCGACGTTGACGCCCAGCGACATGGCCAGCCGCATGCCGAGCGCAATGGTCTGGCCATCGTCAAAGCCGTCGAGCGAACCGCCGCGCAGGCCGCCCGATACCAGCTTCAGGCTCGCGATATCGCCGGCGCGCATGCCGCGCACCAGCACGGCGACGGAAAATCCCGTGGCGGCAGCATTGCTGAACAGCGCCTGGCCCTCGATGACTGGCATGACGTGGGCGACATGTGGTACCCGCTCCAGGCGCTCGCGCGTTGCATCATAGTCCGTGAACGCCTCGCCGACTTTGCTGACGATGAAGTGGCCATTGAGGCCGAGCAGCTTGGTGGTGAGTTCCTGCCGCACACCGGTAAAGAGCGCCATGACAGAAATCAGCGTCGCCACGCCGAGCATGATGCCCAGGAACGAGATGATGGCGATGACCGAAATCAGCCCTTCCTTGCGGCGCGGGCGCAGATAGCGGGTCGCGAACATCCATTCGAACGGGCCGAAGGGTGTGGTGTCGGTGTTGGCTGACATGCGTTGGTCCTTATACCTCCCTCTCCCCCGCCTCTTCGCGGGGGAGAGGGTGCCCCGATAGGGGCGGGTGAGGGGCAGCCGCTTGCTCCGTCCCTCGCGCAACACGCGCAAGTCCATCGATCCGTCGTGGGGCTGCCCCTCATCCGGCGCTGAAACGCGCCACCTTCTCCCCCGCGAAGAAGCGGGGGAGAAGGAAGTTTATCCCCGTACCGCCGCCAACAATTTGGTCAGCGCCGCCTCGGCTGACAGCGTGTCCTTCGCCCCGCTGGCGCGTGCCTTCAGCTCTACCACGCCGTCCTTCAGCCCCTTCGGGCCGACCGTCAGCTGGAACGGCAGGCCGATCAGGTCCATGGTGGCGAATTTGCCACCCGCGCGCTCGTCGGTGTCGTCATAGAGCACATCGATCCCGGCTTTTTCGAGTTTGGCGTAGAGGTCGTTGCAAGCCGCATCGACAGCCGCATCGCCAACCTTGAGGTTGATCAGCCCGACCTGGAATGGCGCCACCTGCATCGGCCAGATAATGCCGGCCGCATCGTGACTGGCCTCGATGATAGCGGCCGGGAGCCGCGAGACACCGATGCCGTAGCTGCCCGACTGGATGGTGATCTGCTTGCCGTCCGGCCCTTGAACGACGCAGCCCAGCGGTGCCGAATACTGGGTTCCGAAAAAGAAGATGTGGCCGATCTCGATGCCGCGGCCGCTCATGCGTTTGGCCTCTGGAACACGCTGCGCGAAATCCTCGGCGGCGTGCTTCTCATCCGTGGCCGCATACTTCGACGTGAAATCGCCGACCACTTTGGCGACCGCGCCCACGTCGTCGTAGTCGATCTCGAAGGCGTTCCAGTCCATATCGTAGAAATCGCGGTCGAAGAACACGGCGCTCTCGCCGGTGTCAGCCAGAATCAGGAATTCATGGCTGGACTCTGCCGCCAATCGGTCCGGTATCGGCCGACATCGGAATCGCCTTCAGCCCCATGCGCGCAAAGGTGCGCAGATAGGCAACGAACATCTTGTTGTAGGAGTGCTTGCCCGCTTCGGCCGACAAGTCGAACGAATAGGCATCCTTCATCAGGAATTCGCGGCCGCGCATGACGCCAAAGCGGGGACGGCGCTCGTCGCGGAATTTCCACTGGATATGATAGAGATTGCGCGGCAGATCGCGGTAGCTCTTTACGCCGGTACGGAAGATGTCGGTGATGACCTCTTCGTTGGTAGGTCCATACAACATGTCCCGGTCGTTGCGGTCCTTGATGCGCAGCATCTCGGCGCCGTAAGCTTCGTAACGCCCGCTCTTGCGCCACAGGTCAGCCGACTGGATGGTCGGCATCAGCACTTCCAGCGCGCCGGCGCGGTTCTGCTCTTCGCGCACGATGTTTTCGATCTTTTTCAAGACCTTGAAGCCCAGCGGCAGCCAGGAATAGATGCCCGCGCTCTCCTGGCGGATCATGCCGGCGCGCAGCATCAACTGGTGCGAAATGATTTCCGCCTCCTTGGGCGTATCGCGCAGGACCGGCAGGAAGTAGCGGGAAAGACGCATATTAGGTGTTCCCACGTAAGGGATTGGGGAGAAGAAAGCCTGATCCGTCCGTCTTTGGACAGAACGGACTTGGATAACGTCATGACTGCCGCTCATAGCGGCTTCGCGGCCAAGAGGCAATTGGCCCGGCACTGGCGGTCACAATAGGATAGGGCTGCGGTTTGCATGGCGAAGATCGGGCGGCATGCGCAACTGTCATGCGTTTTGCACATGGGTTCACTCCGCCCCCCCATCGAGTTGATGACAGGAGCAATTCTCCTGCCTATGGTGCCGCCATCGCAGTATCACGCGATCGTGACGGCGCAAAAGACCAGTCATGACAGTCAGCATAAGCGCTTCAGCGCAGCTGCAACAATAGGGATCGAAAACGATCCGGTCCAAGTCGTGGGAGGACGTTAGAAGGTTGGGTGGCGCGGCATTCGCGCCGGCCGTGACGGAGTGAGCCCCGAAGTCGCAACTGAGAGTGATCGCCCCGTAATGGTTCCGCCGCTGCAAAGCGGTGTGTTAAAGCAAGGTCCTAACGGACCTTGCTTTTTTCGTTTCTGATGATGCAAGAATCCGGCATCGGGGTTAGCGGCGAGCGGCCCAAAAACCGTTGCCGTTTGGAGCCAAGCCATGATTACGCTTTATGCCGCTCCCAGGACCCGATCGTTCGGCGTCCTATGGCTCCTGGAGGAAATCGGCGCGCCCTACGAGCTGAAACGCCTCAACCTGGAGAAGGCCGAACATAAGGCCGAAGCCTATTTGAAGCTCAACCCCTTCGGCAAAGTGCCGACAGTGGTGGACGATGGCACGGTCTTGATCGAGCGCGCAGCCATTTGCACGTACCTTGCGGACAAATACGCCGGCGGAACGCTCGCCCCTGGTCTCACCGATCCCAAGCGCGGCGATTATCTGCGCTGGATGTTCTTCTCGGTCGGCGCCATGGAGCCCTTGTTCATGGCTAAGTTCATGAACCTCGATCTGCCGCCCACACAGGCTCCCTATGGCACCTTCGACGACGCCAATACGGTCATTGACGCTGCGGTTGCCAAGGGCCCCTATCTGTTGGGTGACCAGTTCACAGCCGCCGACATCATGATGGGCACCATGATCCGCTGGGGACTGATGTGGGAGCTGGTGGCGGGACCGCATCTGGGCGGCTATATTCAACGCTTGGAGGCCCGGCCGGCGTTTCAGCGAACGCTGCAACTGGAAGCCGGCGAATGAGGAGGGGCGGTATGGACCTGCGAATGACCGGTTGTGCCGTTGCGGCTCTTGCGATGCTGCTTGCCGCTTGCGCACCACAGGCTCTGTCTACCACTGGTAGTGCGGGTGCGGTGGCAGGGACGCCAGCGCCCGGTGCGGCGCCAACGCCAAAGAGCCGCTACATGAACCTGGCCTGGAACTCCGCCTGGGCCGAGACTTGCGGTTTCAACGTCGACTTTCCCAAACTGCGCACGTCCTACCTCAGTTTTGAAGCCTCCAACGGCGCGCTGCCGGCTGATATGGAGACGTTGGGCGCCTCCCTCGACAAGGCGCGCGGTCTCTTGCTGCGGATTGTGGCGACCAAGCCGGACCAATGCGACAGCGCGCGCATCGAGCGCATCCGGGCGAGCATGGCCCGCTATGTCGCCAACGACTTTTCGCCGGGCGCGGCTGTGTAGAGGCCCCGGGCTCGCTGCGACGCTTCGCCGGGCCAACGAATCACCGATAACGCTATGCAATTTGGCGATAGCGCCGCTTCGCGCCGCTCCAAATTGCTTGCCTCAACCAGCGGACCCCCCGGATGCAGATACTCTTCGTGCATCAAAACTTTCCTGCGCAGTACCAGCATGTCGCCCCGGCGCTGCAGGCGCGCGGTCATCAGGTGCGCGCGCTCACCGATGCGGTCAACGCCAAGCCGGAACTGGTGCCGCTGGAGCGCTACAACCACACTGTGAAGCCGCCCGCTGGCCTGACAACCCTGGCGGTCCAGTTCACCGAGCATGTGACGCGCGGCCTGGCGGTGGCGCAACTCGCCGCCAAGATGAAGTCGGAAGGTTATACGCCGGACCTGATCTGCGGCCATCTGGGCTGGGGCGAGACCCTGTTCCTGAAAGAGGTGTGGCCAAACACGAAGCTGCTGGTGCATGCCGAGTTCTACTACCAAACGCGCGGCGCCGATGTCGGGTTCGACCTTGAAGTCTATCCGCTGTCGCTGAACTCCGACATTCGCGTTCGCGCGCGCCAGGCCTCGCTGCAGCTGGCCATGAGCACCGCCGACCGTGCGCAGACCGCGACACACTTCCAGGCCTCGGTATTTCCGCCCGACCTGCGCAAGAAGATCCATATCGTGCACGAGGGCATCAACACCGGCGTCTGCGTGCCCGATCCGTCGGCCGTCATCCAGCTGCGCAATGGCACCATCACGCTGCGGCCCGGCGACGAGGTGATCACCTTCGTCAATCGCAACCTGGAGCCCTACCGCGGCTACCACATTTTCATGCGCGCGCTGCCGGCTATCCTGGCCGCACGTCCCAAGGCGCGCGTCATCATCGTCGGCGGCGACGAAGCCAGCTACGGCGGCACGCCCGATCCCGCGCTCGGCCCCAACTGGCGCGAGATCTACTTCCGCGAAGTGCGCGAGCGGCTGGACGTAAGCCGCGTGCATTTCGTCGGAAAAATACCGTACCCGACTTTTTTGCAGCTGATGCAGGTGTCGGCCGCGCATGTCTATCTGACTTATCCGTTCGTGCTCTCCTGGTCGATGCTGGAAGCCATGAGCTGCGGAGCGCTGATCATCGGCTCGCGTACTGCGCCAGTGGAAGAGGCGATCACGCACGGCGAAACCGGCGTGATGGTGGACTTCTTCGATGTGGCGGGCTGGTCGGCCGCGATCATCGACGCACTGGCCCATCCCGATCGGTACCGCGCCATGCGGGCCGAAGCGCGCCGCAGCGTGGTGGAGCGGTATGATCTCAAGACCATCGCCCTGCCGCAGCAGGTTGCGCTGGTCGAGGAAATGCTTCAGTCGTAACCGCTTGCTCCTCCTCTCCCCCAACGTCCTTCACGTTGGGGGAGAGGAGACGGCGTCTCGCAGCGCGTTTCAGCGCAAGAGCCACGCGGTCGGTGAGGGGCAGAGGCTGGCTCCGGTCCCCGTCGCGACAAGCACGGAGCAAGCAGCTGCCCCTCACCTGTCGCTTTATCCGTCGGCTGACGGCTCCGGGCGACATCCTCTCCCCTCGCGAAGAGGCGAGGGGAGAGGAGGGGGCCAGCCTCACCCATCTTTCTCATGGAAATGGTCGTAAATCGCCTCGGCCATGGCCTCGCTGATGCCGTCGACGGTCAGCAGGTCGGCCACGCCGGCGCGCGATACCGCCTTGGCCGAGCCGAAATGCTTGAGCAGTGCTCGTTTCCTTGACGGACCGATCCCGGCGACCTCGTCGAGCGGGTTGACGCCCATCTCCTTCTTGCGTTTCGCGCGGTGCGTGCCGATGGCGAAGCGGTGGGCTTCGTCGCGCAGGCGCTGCACGAAGTAGAGCACGGGATCGCGTGGCTCGAGCATGAATGAGTTGCGGCCAGGGATGTGGAAATGCTCGCGGCCGGCGTCGCGGTCGGGGCCCTTTGCGACGCCGACCAGGGGAACGTCGGTGACGCCGAGCTCTTCCAGCACGGCACGGGCGGCCGAGAGCTGGCCCTTGCCGCCGTCGATAAGGACCAGGTCGGGCCAGTCGGGGAGGTCGTCGGAGAGGAGGTCTTCGGCAGCCTCGTCGTCTGTGCCGGCGGGCATGTCGATGGATGGCGCCAGCTTTGGCGTCTCCGCCTCTGCCGGCTCACCCTCCGCTTTCAAAAGTCGCGCAAATCTTCGCCGCAGCACCTCGCGCATCATGGCAAAGTCGTCACCGGCCGCCAGCCCTTCGGCCTTCATGTTGAACTTGCGGTACTGGCCCTTCACGAACCCCTGCGGCCCCGCGACGATCATCGCCCCGATCGCGCTCGCGCCCTGGATGTGGCTGTTGTCGTAGACCTCGACGCGGCGCGGTGTTTCCGTCAGGCCAAAGACTTTCCCTACGCCCTCCAGCAAGCGTCCTTGCGACGAATTCTCCGCCAGCCGCCGTCCTAGCGCTTCGCGCGAATTGGCCAGCGCATGTTCGATCATGTCAGTCTTGGCGCCGCGCTGTGGCACCTTGATCTCGATCTTGCGCTCGGCCTTCAGGCTAAGCGCTTCTTCCAGCAGCTCCCGCCCCGGCACATCGTGCGAGATCAGGATGAGCCTCGGCACCGGTTTGTCGTCATAGAACTGGGACAGGAACGCTTCCAAAACATCTTCTAACGACAGCGTCCGGTCGGCACGCGGGAAATAGGCGCGGTTGCCCCAGTTCTGGCCGGTACGGAAGAAAAACACCTGGATACACGTCAGCCCGCCGTCCTGATGCGCGGCGAACACGTCGGCTTCCTCGATGCCCTCGGGATTGATGCCCTGGTGCGCCTGGGTGTGCGATATCGCCTGCAGGCGATTGCGGTAGGTCGCCGCCAGCTCGTAGTCCAGCCGCTCGGCCGCCGCCATCATGGCTGCCTGCAGGTCGCGACGCAGCGCCCCGCTATCGCCCTTCAAGAAGCGCGTCGCCTCGTCGGCAAGCTCCGCATACTGCTCGAGCGAAATCTCGCCCGTGCAGGGTGCCGCACAACGCTTGATCTGATGCAGCAGGCACGGCCTGGTGCGCGCTTCGTAATAACTGTCCGAGCACGTCCGAAGCAGGAAAGCGCGCTGCAGCGTGTTGATGGTGTTGACCACCGCCCCCGCCGAGGCAAACGGACCGAAATAGTCGCCCTTGCGTTTGCGCGCGCCGCGATGCTTGACGATCTGCGCCGCCGCATGGTCGCGCGCGATCAGGATGTACGGGAACGATTTGTCGTCGCGCAGCAGCACGTTGAAGCGCGGCCGGAAGCGCTTGATCAGGTTGGCTTCCAGCAACAGCGCCTCGGATTCCGTGCGCGTGGACACGAATTCCATGTTCGCGGTCGAGGCGATCATGCGCGCGATGCGGTTGGTGTGGCCGCCCAGCCTGGCGTAGTTGGACACACGCTTTTTCAGCGAGCGCGCCTTGCCGACGTAGATCACCTCGCCGCCCCCATCGATCATGCGGTAGACGCCCGGCGTCAGCGGCAGGATTTTCACGAAGCGCGCAATGACGTCCGGTCCGTTCTCGCCGGTGGCGGCGGGGAGCGGGGCGGACAGGTCGGTGTCGTGGTCGGGCGTATCGGAGGCGGCGGTCATGCCGCCATTATAGCAGGCTGGGACATGATGTTCATCGCCGCCGAGCAACCGAGCTGCGGCTGTTGGCGCAGCGCTTATGACGGCGATGGACTTCGTGTTCTAAGTCTACCGCGGGCCGAAGACTGGGGGCACGACGTTCAGGTTTGGCTCGACCTACGGAACTCAATTTCCGACAACGCGCTAGCCGAACCTGAACATCACCTCGCCGTCCTCAGTCGTTCGGTCCCGCCGGCGGCTTGCTGTGCCGGCTTAGCAGGCGCCAGGCCGCTCCGATGGCACGGCGCACCGGGACAGGCCCATCCTTGGCCAGCTTCTGCAGCTTGGGCCGCAAGCCATGCAGATAGGCCTCCTGGTAGAGCCATCCCGTCAAGCCGATCGACACGGCATAGTCGGCCACGCCGACCGTCCGGTCCGTCCATTCCAGTTTGTAGGCCGCGGCCGGGGCCATGAAGTCGAAGGTGGTGATGCCTTCGGCGATCGCATCGGCGATCATGGTCTCCAGGATCAGGATGCCGGGGCTGAATTTCTCGGCGGCAGGATCGTAGGAGGTGAAGTGCAGACCACGATAAGTGGAATCGCTGACCGTGATCTTGCTCGCGACTGGCCTGCCGTCGACTGTCAGCTCGACGATCTCGCAACCGCCCGGCCGCTCCGTGCTGGCAGCGGCGTCCCGGAAGAAGGACTCAAAGCGCGCATCCGTCACGGCCGTGGACACAAGTCCCTGGGCCGTCAACCAGTCGCGCTTGCGCTCCATGGCCATCGCCACCGCGGCGATGCGCTCAGCTGGCCCCTGCACGCGGTGGCAAACCACCTCGCCGGTTTCCTCCATGCGCCTGCGCTTGCGGCGGCGGTTCTTGCGATCCTTGCTGCTGTAACGTTGGTCGAAGCCGTCGAATGTGCTTTCCCCAGTCAGATCGATGAAGGGAGCGGCCTGCTCATTGTCCCGGCGCACCGCCAGCTTGCGCATCAACGCGCCCGCAGCGCTGTCGTCCCGCACTTTGCGCAGCAGCACCAGATCGGCGCCGAGGGCGCTTCGCACGTAATCCCAGCCTTGTTTCAGCCACTCGTCGCAACGCGAATCCTTGCGGTCGACGATGACTTCGCCATACTGGCTGACCGGCATGCCCATGAAAGCCGCCACGCGCAAACCGGCCTGCCGTTGTGTCACCATCGGCCAGATCACAACGGCTGCACCATTGTGGCGGCCGATGGCAATTGCCAGCCGGGTGCCGCTGCCCGCCAGGTAGTGGCGACACCAGTGCCAGTTCCAGTTGAAGGTGAGGAACACTTTGCCGGCCGGCGGAGCAATGCGCTGGTGCAGTTCGGCCCATTCAGGCTCCAACCGCTCGAAGTCGGCAAGGCTGGTCACCAGTTGCCAGTCCAGCGCCGCCGCCGCACGACTGCCGTCGCGCGCCCAGCTCCCCGCCCCGGCGATCTCATGCTCCGAAACATCAAGAGCCATCGCCCTGGCAACGCCCATGCCCAAACTCCCCGTTGTTATGCGGGACGTTAACAGCAAGGACTATGCCAGGGACGGCGATCAGTGGCAGGGGCGCGCTTCGATGCTGCAGCTCCAGCCGTTGCCATTTGAGCAGTCGGCGCTCTTGCTATGCGCCCTGTTCCAGCTGGAATAGGCTGAGCCGTATTCGAACGACACGAAATCCTGCCAGGAACGTACAGCCTCGGCCATCGCCTTAGCCTTGGTGGCCTGGCCCGAACTCGCGCCACTGTGGAAGTGGTCGGTGAAGCAGCAGACGCCGCCCTCGCGCTGTTCGTCATGGAACGTCAAGGCGTTACAGCTGCGCGCGGGCGCCGAAGTCCGCTTCTTGGCGTGGCCTTCGGGTACATTGAGCATCAAGGCTGCGGCAGCCAAGGCGGTTACGGCGAGCAGAGAGCTGATCAGGCGCATGTCATACCCCGGTTGGATGGCGTCAAAGCACACGCAGAGTCACGTAATCCGCCCTGGCTGCGGCCTGCCGGACATGGGGTTCCAGCAAGCAAATCAAGGCGTTCCGGAGTAAGAGCTAGGTTATCCACAGCCCAATTGGCAAGACGCAAGAGGCCGCATTGCCGCCACATAGTGAATCAGCACGGGCGATTGTCGATGGCTGTGGCGGGCGGGCCACGGGGGGGGCTAAGCCTTCTTCTCCACCGACGCCACCCGCACGGACAACTCGCGCAGCTGCTTGGGTGTGGCCTCGGCCGGGGCACTCATCAACAGGTCGATGTTCTGCTGGTTCATCGGGAAGATGTTCACCTCGCGCAGGTTCTTCTGCCCGGTCACCAGCATGACGATGCGGTCGATGCCCGCCGCCATGCCGCCGTGCGGCGGGGCACCGAACTGGAATGCCCGGTACATGCCGCCGAAACGAGCCTCCACTTCGGCCCGGCCGTGACCGGCTATGCCGAACGCCTTCACCATTGTCTCGGGCTCATGATTGCGGATGCCGCCCGACGCGATCTCGTAGCCGTTGCAGACGATGTCATACTGGTAGGCCCGGAGCGCCAGCTTCTTCTCGTCGGTATCGGCCGCCGCAAGCCCGGCCGCGCCGCCCTGGGGCATCGAGAACGGGTTGTGGGCGAAGTCGATCTGCTTGTCCTCCTCGTTCCACTCGTAGAACGGGAAATCGGTGATCCAGGCCAAGGCGTAGCGGTTTTCGTCGACGAGTTTCAGCTCGGCGCCGACCTTGTCGCGGGCGGCACCGGCAAACTTGTAGAATTTGTCGGGGTTGCCGGCGGTAAAGAAGGTGGCGTCGCCGACCTTCAAGCCAAGTTGTTTCTGGATGGCGGTGGCGCGTTCTGGTCCGATGTTCTTGGCGACCGGGCCGGCTCCGCCTTCCTCGCCTTCGCGCCAGAACACATAGGCAAGGCCAGGCTGGCCCTCGCCCTGCGCCCAGGCGTTCATGCGGTCGCAGAAGGCGCGGCTGCCGCCAGACGGGGCCGGAATGGCCCAAATCCGGACCTTCGGGTCCTTCTCGATCATGCCGGCGAACACCTTGAAGCCGGAGCCGCGAAAATGCTCGGTCACGTCTTGCATTTCGATGGGGTTGCGCAGGTCCGGCTTGTCGGATCCGTACTTCCGTATGGCCTCGTCGTGGGCGATTCGGCGCCAATTCTTGTCGACCTTCTTGCCGCCAGCGAATTCCTCGAACACGCCCGTGATCACCGGCTCCATGGTGCGGAAAATGTCTTCCTGCTCGACAAAACTCATCTCGACGTCGAGTTGATAGAATTCCACCGTGCGGTCGGCGCGAGGATCCTCGTCGCGGAAGCAGGGAGCAATCTGGAAATAGCGGTCGAACCCCGACACCATGAGCAGCTGCTTGTACTGCTGTGGCGCCTGCGGCAGGGCATAGAACGTGCCGGGATGAATGCGGCTAGGGACCAGGAAGTCGCGCGCGCCCTCGGGGCTCGAGGCCGTCAAGATCGGCGTGTCGAATTCGTTGAAGTCCACCGCCTCCATCCGCTTGCGGATGGATTTGATCACGGCCAGCCGCTGCATGATGTTGCGATGCAGCGTCTCGCGGCGCAGATCGATAAAGCGGTACTTGAGGCGGATGTCCTCGGGATAATCCGGCTCGCCGAACACCGGCAGCGGCAGCTCCTCGGCCTTCGAGCAGCACCTCGATCTCGGTGGCAAACAGCTCAATCTCGCCGGTCGGGAGGTCCTTGTTGATCGTCCCTTCGGGGCGCAGCCGCACTTTACCGTCGATGCGGATTACCCACTCGGACCGCACCAGTTCGGCCGCCTTGAAGGCCGGGCTGTCGGGATCGGCCACCACTTGCGTCAGGCCGTAATGGTCGCGCAGGTCGATGAACAACAAGCCGCCGTGATCGCGCACCCGGTGTACCCAGCCGGAAATGCGGGCCGTCTTGTCGATATCGGTCTTGCGCAGCGCGCCGCAGGTGTGGCTGCGATAGCGGTGCATCGATGTCTCGGCCATGGCGCCGTGTCCTTCGCAAATCAGGGTTTGCGCGGAAAAGCACATGGGGGGCGGGGGATGTCAAGGTAGGCCTCAGGACGCTTTCGCCATCCGACCCAGCCGAGCCTCCCAAGCGAAGGCATGCTTCACGATGGTATCGAGATCGTCCAGCTCCGGCTGCCAGCCCAGCACCTTGCGGATGCGGGCGGCGTCGGCCACCAGCGCGGCCGGATCGCCGGGGCGGCGCGGCACGAAGTTGACCTTGAAGTCGACGCCGCTGGCCTTCTTCACAGCCTCGATGACTTCCAGCACCGAATAGCCCGTACCGTAGCCGCAATTGAACACCTCGGACGGCCCGCCGGCCCGCAGATGCTGCAGCGCCGACATATGGGCGCGGGCCAGATCACTGACGTGGATATAGTCGCGGATGCAAGTGCCGTCGGGCGTATGGATAATCGGTGCCGAACACCTTCAGCTCGGCATGCTGGCCCAGCGCGGTCTGGCACGCAACCTTGATCAGGTGGGTGGCCTTGGGCGTCGATTGGCCGGTGCGCCCCTCCGGATCGCCGCCAGCGACGTTGAAATAGCGCAACGCCACATAGCGGAATTTGTGGGCGAACGCGGTATCGGCCAGCATCAGCTCGGTCATCAGCTTGGAGGTGCCGTAGGGCGAGATGGGCTTGAGATCGGTCTTTTCCGTAACCGGATTGACCGCGGGCATGCCGTAGACCGCCGCCGTCGACGAAAAGATGAAGTGCGGCACACCGGCGGCCACCGCAGCGGCCATCAGCGCACGCGATTTCACAGTATTGTTGTGGTAGTAGCCCAGCGGATCGGCGACCGAGTCCGGCACCACGATGGACCCTGCGAAATGGATGATGGCTTCGACCTTGTGCTCGCGCAGCAGTGCGGTGACATGGCGCTCGTCGCCGATGTCGCCCACGATCAGCTGTACATCGGTCGGCACGACGGCCCGCACGCCGGTGGAGAGATTGTCCAGAACAACCACAGTTTCGCCGGCCGCGCGCAGCGCCAGCACCATGTGGCTGCCGATGTAGCCGGCTCCGCCAGTCACCAGAACGGTCATGCGTCGGTCTCCGAGAAGATTGTTGGACGACTGGGTTGCACAATGCGTGCCGGGCGCAAGCGCGGCCGCGCCATTAACCATACCCGAATGTTACCGGCCAGTCGCCCGTCCGACCACGCCCTAACTGGACCCCGGCTTGCAACGGCGGCTGCGGCCTCAACCCATTGATACGAGATCGTTCGATGCGACACAAACCCGTCCGCAAAGCCGTGTTCCCCGTTGCCGGTCTCGGCACGCGTTTCCTGCCGGCCACCAAGACCGTCCCGAAGGAACTCCTGACCGTGGTAGACCGGCCGGTCATCCAGCATGTGCTGGACGAAGCGCGCGAGGCGGGCATCGAGCAATTCGTGTTTGTCACGGGGCGGGGCAAATCCGCCATCGAGGACTATTTCGATCATGCCCCCGAGCTTGAGGACACGCTGCGCCAGCGCAAGGGCCGCGAGGCCGATCTGGCCGAGCTGCTGGCCACCATTCCCAAGGCTGGCACGGCCAGTTTCACGCGCCAGCAGAAGCCGCTCGGCCTGGGCCATGCGGTCTGGTGCGCGCGCGAGCTGATCGGCGACGAGCCGTTCGCGCTGTTGCTGCCCGACATGGTGACCCAGGCCGATACCAACCTGTCGCCCGGCAAGCGCTGCCTCAGTCAGATGATGGACGTCTACGCACGGACCGGCGGCAACATCATCGGCGTCGAGGAAGTGCCGGCGGAGGACACGCCCAAGTTCGGAATTGTGGCGCTGGGCGAGGGCAAGGACCCGGTCTGGCCGATCACGGCGATGGTCGAAAAGCCCAAGCTCGGCACGGCGCCCAGCAATCTCTACATCATGGGCCGCTACATTCTGCAGCCGGAAGTGTTCGGCTACCTGTCGCGCATGGAGACGGGCGCGGGCGGCGAAATCCAGATCACCGACGCCATGGTGCATCTGCTAAAGCAACAGGCCTTCACCGCGGTACGCCATCTTGGCCGCACTTTCGATTGCGGTTCGAAAGTCGGCTTCCTGGCCGGCAATGTGGCGCTGGGCCTGGCCCGTGCCGATATCGGGCCGGAATTGCGTGCAGCGCTGAAGGGGCTGGTGTAGACCCGCCCTATTTCTGCAGCCGCACCCCGACCATCACCTGGTCCTCCGCATAATCCTTAGCCGTATCGGTCGAGGCTAACGTCGTGCGCTTGAAATCTCCGGTCAGCACCACCGTGCGGTTGAGATTGTACTCCATCCCGACGTGTCCGCTGCGCTCGGTTTCGGTCAGCTCCAGTCCCGGATAGCTCCGGCGGGTTTCGCTGATGCCGGCCGTCATGCTCAACCAGCGGCGGAAATCGTGCCTGACATCCAGCCCGACCTTGTTGGTGCGGATGGCCGTGGCGCCCGCCGCATCGGTCACGCTGAGATCGGACGCGGCCGCGAACGTCAGCGTGGTGAGCGCCGAGGGTAACCAGATGATGTTGGCGCTGCCAACCAGACCGCGCGCGGAGTCGAGCGCGGGATTGGCCGAGGCCACTTGCGCCAGACCGGCGTTGAACGCACCGCTGAGCTTGGCCGAGGGATCGGTTTCAAGACCCAGCCGCGCGTCATTGGCCACGGCATCCGTCCCGCCGGCATCGTTGAAGTGCCGCCCGACCCGCTTGGCCGTGCCCACCAACGTCAGGCTTGGCGAGACCTCGAAGCCGGCCCGGGTGTCGAGGGTGGTGTCGCGGAACTTGATCGCGCCGCCGCCGCTATCGCCCTGATCGCTGTCGGCCACTGATCCGTGCAGCCGCAACGCCAGCCGGTTGATCTGTTGGTTAATCCCCGCCCCCAATGTCGCCGTCGTGCTGCTCGGCCGCATGGTGGCTTCGGCGGGCAGATTGGGGTCGGAATGCGGGACCTTGCCGAGCTCGAACGTGGCCTCGCCGTCCAGGGTGGTGCCCTCGCGGATGTCGAGCCGTCCGTTCGCATTGACCGTCAGCTCGCGGTTGTTCTCGTCGCTCAGGCGGGCGTACTTGCTGGTCATGCCGCGCAGATCGACCGACACGAAATGGCGCGACCACTCGGATTCCAGCGTGAACGCCGGCCGCAACACCAGCGCCGTGTCGCCCTGTGGCGTGAGATTCGATTGCCGCACGTTGTCGGAATAGACGGTCTCGGCGGTAATGCTCGGCATCAGCGTGAAGCTGCCGATCTTGTAGCCGACCGGAGCGTAGGGGGTCTCGCCGTCCTCCTCATCATCCTGCGTACGCAAGATCGGGACTGCCGCGACGTCCGCATCGGCGTCGCTGCCAGCGTTTGGGCCACCATCGGGGATGGCGGCGTCATTGACCGTCTCGACAGGTACGGCTCGCCGCCGCCCGGGTGCCTGGTCGTCGGCGCCGCCGCGCGGGCGACCGGCGGCGGACCGGGCATCGCGGCGCGGCGCTGCGGTAGCGGGCAAACGGATGGGATTGACGGTAGCAGGCTGCTGCTGCACCAGCGGATCCTGGCTCGCCTCGGCGGGCGTGGCCAGCAGTTTGCCGTCGCCCGAGATGTCGCCGTCCACCGGCGCGGTTTCCTGCTGCGTGCCGAGCTGACCGTCGGTGTTGGCAGGCTCGGAGGCGGGGACGTCCAGCGATCCGTCCTGTTTTGGGCTGTCCGTCTCGGCCGGCGGGGTCGGCACGGCGATGGATGAGGCCGCCGAGGTGGCCGGAAGCACGACGGCTGGAC
Organism: uncultured Alphaproteobacteria bacterium; assembly: GCA_963732765.1. Lineage (GTDB taxonomy): Bacteria > Pseudomonadota > Alphaproteobacteria > Rhizobiales > Hyphomicrobiaceae > JANYHF01. The sequence continues at coordinate 1,017,728 of CAVTAS010000003.1, forward strand.
CCGTGGGGCTTAGGTCCGGCTCGGACTTGCTGGCGCGCAACTCCTGCAGGATCTTCTCGGTGACGGGCGAGGCCTGATTTACAGCAGCTCCGGTATCGGTCGCGGCCTGCTGGGCGCCGGCGGCGCCAGCCATGGCCAATGTCATGGCCGAGCTGAGGGCTGCGGAGGTGAGGAACTTGGGCGAGAACAATCCAATGCGCACGGTAACAACGCCTTCATGTGAAGCCACTTGGGGAACGCCGGTACGCGAGGGACAGATGCCGACCCTAGCGGCCAAGTCTTAAGGACGGGTTGCGGGTCGCGTCATTTCGAGACGGGGACACACGACCGGCTGCTGCTGGACAGCGGGGCCGTCAACGCTCACAAAGGGCGAAAATCGGGTTATGGAGCTCAATCATATGGCGACTGGAACGCGCGAGAAGCGATCAGGCAAGTCGGCCGAGCCCTTGCCGGCGAGCCCGCTCGCCTCGGCTTTACGCACGGTGAGCCTGGAGACCGACGGCCTGAAGGCCCTCGAAGCCATCTTGCGCACCACGATGGCCGACAGTTTTGCCCGCGCCACCGCGCTGATGGCCGGCGCTCAGGGCCGCGTGATCGTCACCGGCATCGGCAAGAGCGGCCATGTCGGGCGGAAAATCGCCGCCACCCTGGCCTCGACCGGCACGCCGGCCTATTTCGTCCACCCCACCGAAGCCAGCCACGGCGATCTCGGCATGGTGACCGGTAATGATGTCATTCTGGGGCTCTCCTGGTCCGGCGAGTCGGTGGAACTTGGCAGCATCATCACCTATTCGCGGCGTTTCGCGGTGCCGCTGATCGCCGTCACATCGCGCGAGGACTCGTCACTCGGCAAAGCCTCCGAGGTCGTGCTGCTGCTGCCACGCGCCGCCGAAGCTTGCCCGCACGGGCTCGCCCCCACCACCTCGACGACCATGCAGCTGGTGCTGGGCGATTGCCTGGCCATCGCGCTGCTCGAGGGCAAGGGGTTTTCCGCCAGCGATTTCAAGGCGTTCCATCCCGGTGGCCAGCTCGGCGCCAGCCTGCGCCATGTCGGCGACATCATGCACAAGGGCGACGCCCTGCCGGTGGTGCGCGAGGGCACGCTGATGAGCGAGGCGCTGGTGACCATGTCGGCCAAGAGCTTTGGCTGCCTCGGCGTCGTGGACGCCAAGGGCAAGCTGGCGGGCATCATCACCGATGGCGACTTACGAAGAAAGATGGGCTCGGACCTGCTGGGCATGCGCTGCGCCGACATCATGACGGCGCGCCCCAAGACCATCGGCCCGGCGGCACTGGCGTCGGCCGCGCTGGAAATGTTGAACGCGGCCAAGATCACGTCGTTGTTCGTGGTCGAAGCGGGCAAGCCGGTCGGCATCGTACATGTGCACGATCTGTTGCGGGTGGGCGTGGCGTGAGGGCCTGCAGCGCTCTTTGAGAATAGTCATCGCGGATTTGATCTGCGTCATGGCCCGGCACGCCATGAGGGCCCAGACATCCGGTGCAACTCACTTTCCACGGCCAATTCCGTGGCCAAATGCGTGGATTGTCGCACAGGAGGCTTCCATGACGAACAATGTTGGCTTTGCAGATCGCGTGGTCCGCATCATCCTTGGACTGGCACTGCTCGCTTTTGCCTATTTCGGCCTCGAAACCTATGGCACTTATGCCTATCTCGGCTGGATTGGCGTTATCCCGTTGGTCACGGGTCTGATCGGCTCGTGCCCAGTCTATTCCGCGTTTGGGATCGACACTTGCGGCCGGTCTCACGCCTGACGTCGCGCTCTGCGCGAACCACCGGCAGATGTGAAAAAGCCCCGGCGCCATTTCGGGCACCGGGGCTCAAAGCTAGCAAACGCTTTCGCGTCCGGCCTAGCCCTTCGGGCGGCGGAACTTCTCGTGGCAGCCCTTGCAGCTGTCGCCGAATGCGGGGAAGGCTGCCTTGAATGCGGCTTCGTCGCCAGCGGCTTTGACGGCTTGCGCAGCGTTGTACCAAGCGCCGCCAGCAGCTTCAAAGCCCTTCATGTCCGTCCAGATTTCGGGCTTTGCGAAGGTCTCAAGCGTCTCGCCCTTCTCCAGGCCAGGAGCCCAGTACTTGGCCCAATCGGCGCAGGCAGCGTCTTCGGCGGCGAAGGCGGCAGCGACGGCAGCCTTATCGAACGGCTTTTCGCCCTTCATGATCGGGACGAAAACGCCCATGGAGGCGCCGTGGGCCTTCATGCAGGCTTGGCGGCCCTTGACAGCGTCGTCGCCGGCGCCGGCGAATGCGCCGGTGGCCATCAGGCCAGCGCCAATAAGCGCCAGTGCGCCGAGAGTAAGTGTAGACACCTTCATGTGCGAACCTCCGAAGTGCTGGTGACTGTCAGTCCTAAATGCCTGTCGGCAGCCAGATTCGAGGCCAACTGCCGACATGGATGCAAATGCTAGCATCTCAGCATGACAATGGGAAGTTCCTGACCGACCAATTGGACGGGCGTGTGGTTCTGGCCGCTCAGCCGGTCGGCTCGGTGAGTACGACGGCGCCCCGGCTGCCGATGACCCGCACCTTGGCGCCAGGAACGCTATCAGGCCCCTCGGCGTTCCACAGCGTGTCGCCGATCCTGACCTTGCCACGGCCATTCACGATCGGCTCGGCCACCTCCACCAGCTGGCCCTTGAAGCGATTGCCGGGCTTGTTCAGGGTGCTGCGGTCGGAAACCGAGACGCCGTAGCGCAGGACCAGCCGCGCGAATAGCCCGAGCAGGACCGACAGCAGCGCAAACAGGGCGAACTGCAGGCCAGTATCGAGAGGCACGAACATCAGCACGCCGCCGACCGCCACCGCCGCCAGGCCGAGCCAGAGCAGAAAGGCGCCCGGCAGCAGGATTTCCAGCGCCAGCAGCACGCCGCCGGCCACCAGCCAGGCCCAGATCGCGTTCGAGGTGTTGAGAATATCCAGGGACATGCGTGTCTCCAAAGTCTGCCTGCGGATCGCAACGAGATTGTCGCGGTGTCGCCTCACTCCACAGTGTCGCGGAGAGCTACCATATCAGCAGCAAACATACATAAATCTGGTAGCTGGATGCCGGAACTTCAATGCCACGGGCCGTGGCGCTGGGCCAGCAGTGCGCCAAGCCGAATCGCGATACCCTCGCCCCATGATCACCGCCTCCGCCACCGCCATCTCCGACTTCCTCGGCCGCATGAGCGCCGAGCGCGGAGCCGCCGCCAACACACTGGAAGCCTACGGCCGCGACCTCGGTGAGTTCGCCGACTATCTGGCCGACCAAGGCTTGGCGCTGGGCGAGACCGGCCCCAACCACATCACGGCCTACCTGCGCCACCTCGACGACCTGGGCCTGGCCGCCTCGTCCCGCGCGCGCAAACTCTCGGCCATCCGCCAGCTGTTCCGCTTCCTGGAAGCCGAGGGCCAGATCGCCGCCAATCCCGCTGAACACGTAATGGCGCCCGCCAAGGGCCGCACGCTGCCGCGCACCCTCAACGTCGCCGAGGTCGACCGGCTGCTGTCCGCCGCCCACACTTGTGTGACGCACGCCAAGGGCCGCGAGCGTCTGCCCGCGCTCCGCCTAGCCGCGCTCCTGGAACTGCTCTACGCCACCGGCATGCGCGTCAGCGAGCTGGTCAGCCTGCCGCGTCGCGTGCTGGCCGGCGACGACCGCGTGCTGACGATCACCGGCAAGGGCGGGCGCGAGCGCCTGGTGCCGCTGAACGGTCCGGCGCGGACGGCGGTGGCGGCATATCTGGCCGAGGAGGCCGCGCACGTCCCCGCGCCGCATGTGGCGTCGGCCAAGTGGCTGTTCCCGGCGGCCAGCGAGGCCGGCCACGTCACACGCCAGCACCTGGGCCAGGAGCTGAAAGCCGTCGCCGAAGCAGGCCGGGATCGATCCCGAGCGGGTCAGCCCGCACGTGCTGCGGCATGCGTTCGCGAGCCATCTGCTGGATCGCGGCGCGGATTTGCGCGCGGTGCAGCAGCTGCTGGGGCACGCGGATATCTCGACGACGCAGATCTATACGCATGTGCTGGAGGAGCGGCTGAAGCGGGTGGTGATGGAGCATCATCCGTTGGGGAAGAGGGTGGGGTAAGGGGCAGGCGGCACCCGCCATGCACAAAGTATTGAAATTCAACGAACATTTTGCGTCAGATTACCTTATCGTCTATATTGTGTTAGCGCAATTTTCGCTTCTCGTGTTGCGCGTGCTTTCGGGATGGAGGCTGTAGTCGTGCATCTATTCATTGATGAGTCAGGTGGTTTTCAAAGGGACGTTAACACGCCTCACGCCGTTTCTTGCGTGTGCGCAGTAGTTATTCCAGGGAGGTCGCTTGACGCAATAGAAGATGGGTTCTTGAGAATCAGCCATACTTGGCCAAAAGAAGCAAGCGGCGAAGTGAAGGGAAAGTTACTTGACGAAGAGCACATGAGGCAGTTATGCGATTTTCTATCTGGTTATCATGTTATACTAGATACTACAGTGATAGACATGAATATGTCGACCGATGACGAAGTGAAATATCACAAATTTATGCAAGCCGAATCGATTATTGCAGACCTTAGTCCAGAGCATGACGTTTCGATGCATCTGGCTCTTGAGGGGCTAAAGCGCAGTCTGGATTTGATGCCAATTCAACTTTACGCACAGGCGGTTGCTATGAAACATCTTGTATGGAATTCGTTTCAGGTTGGCCAGATCTATTTCTGCCAACGCTGGCCTGGAGAACTCGCTCGGTTCCAATGGACAATTGACGCAAAGGACAAAGGAAGAACTACTGAATATGAACGGTATTGGCAGGAATCAATACTCCCCTCACTACAAAGCATTTCAATGACGAGGCCCTTAATTAGACTGAAGGGCGGGGATTACTCCGCGTTCAGGCGAAATTTTCCGTCACTCAGTTTGCCCAAGCATTTGCGAGAGCTTGCTCCAAGCGATCAGCCAAGAAATAGGCGCAAGGGTGGAGACTTGAGAGCTCTATTCCGTGAGCTGAAATTTGCCCAGTCGGACGTCCATGTCGGATTGCAGATTGCAGACGTTCTTGCCAACTGTATACGTCGTTCTTTGTCTGGTCGTATGGGGCGGGCCGGCTGGTGGCCGCTCGCGAGTTTGATGACGAAGAAGTTGTGGTCAGATACGGTCTTGATTACTCTCAGTCAGGACCCTGCGCCGCGCAAAGCGGTCTATGGTAGCGTACTGGAGCGACTAAATTCCGGCGAGCGGCCGTTGTTATCTGAAGGAAAGTAGTGATTGATGTTCTGTAGCCGTGATAATCTATACTTCTTTACGCGTTACGTTTCACATCAAAATCAACACCTACCGCTTCGCATCCTGCCGCTCCAGCCCACCCGGCCATGTGAGGATCGCCTCGTCGGCTGTGATGAGCGTCAGACCGTGTTGCATCGCCGTCGCGACGATAAGCCGGTCCGCGGGGTCAGGGTGGAAATCGGCCAAAGTCTCCGCCTTGATCGCGATCTCGCCGGTGACGGGCAATTCTCGAATGCCCTTTGCCAGCACCTCAGTACGCCAGTCGAGCAATGGCATGGACATCGCAAGGCGGCGCTTTCGCACCAGCATCGCCACCTCCCAAAACGAGAAGGCGCTTACCGATACGCTCGCGTCTGACCATGCGGATGTTATCAGGGCTCTTGAGCCAGCTCCTAATTTCTCGTCGGCAAGCAGCCACATCAGGCTGTGCGTGTCGAAGAGAACGGCTTTGCTCATGAACGGGTGCTTTGCGGCGCGGCACCCAGCATCCGGTCGGCCTTGGCGTCCAGGCTCTTATCCCAGGCCGTGAGTTCGTCCGTGTCCATCGCGCTGAGCAGCTGGTCATTGGGATCGGTGACGACAAATGTGCCCTTCATGCAGCCAAAGGGACTCGCGGCCCGCCGCTGGACTGGCGATAGCGTGACGACCGGCTGGCCGTTGCGTGTGACAACGATGGTCTGACCCTGGCTTTCCACGACATCGAGCAGCTCCGCGCTGTTGGCCTCGAACTCGCTGGCCGATACGATTTTGTTCACGGGACCACCGATGGAATTGGAATGAGGTCCATAGTCGCATGCAAGCGATTTCAGCGCAACGTTCTGTCCAGCATGGCTCGCGCGGAACTCCCTTCTCTCACCGGGATACAGCGAAGGGGCCGAAGCGGCGGTGCGGAGGTAGATAAAGAGACGGGCCCGGTCTCAGACCGCCCCCCTCACGCCGCCCGTACCGTCATCCTCCCCTTCGCCCGCCGCCGCCCGCGGGCGCGGTCACCACGATCTCCACGTCCTGCCCAAGCGCCATCAGGAACCGGATCAACTCATCTACCGAGAACTCGCCCGGCCCCTTGCGCAGAACTCTATCCAATGCCGGGCGATCAATACTGAGCAGCTTGGCTGCTGCGACTTGGGTCAGTTTGCGCCGCCGCACCACTGCGGCGATCTGGATATGAAGGTCCGCCTTGACCAGCAGCATATCGCATCCGGCAGACCCAAGTCTTCAAAGACGTTGCCGCAGCCCTCCGTGACGGAATTCTCATCGCTCATGGCTGCCTCCTCGCGGCTTGTTCGTATACATTGCGCGAGGTTCGCGACGGCGGCAAGGCACGCGCGGTCTCCCTTCTCCCGTCGGGAGAAGGTGGCGCACCTGCGCGGAGGCGCAAAACAAATGGGGCGCCGGATGAGGGGATCGGCGGCGCGGCTGTGGCGCGGCCGTGCCGCAACTTTAGAGCCGCAATCCCCTCATCCGCCCTTCGGGCACCTTCTCCCCACCGGGAGAAGGCGATGGGGCCGATGCACCGGTGCAGGTTCGCAGACAGAAGCGGAGGGCGGTGCCAGGACCTTATTGCGCGGCGCCGGCCCCTGCTCCACCGCACAACGCCACTGGACGCAATAGGTGCCTGACACCCAGTCGCTTGCCGGAGTGCGGTCGCGGGCGCGCGCTGGGTGTCAGGCACTTACGAGCCGCAAGTTCCTGACACCGGCCCAACCGCATGCCGCCCACCGCCCCATCCTGATCGCCGGGCCGACTGCCTCGGGCAAGTCGGCGGCGGCTATCGTCATCGCCAACCGCATCGGCGGGGCGGTGGTCAATGCCGACAGCATGCAGGTCTATCGCGAGCTGCGCGTGCTGACAGCCCGCCCCTCGCCGGCCGACGAGGCCGCCGCGCCGCACCGGCTCTACGGGCATGTGGCGGCGGCGACGCCCTATTCGGTCGGGCTGTGGCTGGCCGATGTGGAGCGCGAACTGGCGCGGTTGGCGGCGGAAGGCCTCACGCCGATCATCGTCGGCGGGACGGGGCTGTATTTCGAGGCGCTGCTGCACGGGCTCTCGCCGGTGCCGGACATACCGGCGGCCGTCCGTGGCCACTGGCGCGCCGAGGCGGAACGGATCGGGCCGGAGCGTCTCTATGCGGAGCTGCTCGCCCGCGATCCCGTCATGGCGGCGCGGCTGCGGCCGACCGATCCGCAGCGCGTGACGCGGGCCATCGAGGTGATCGAGGCCACGGGGCGCTCGCTGGCGGAGTGGCAGCGCGAGACCTCGACGCCGCTGCTGCAGGCCGAGGAGGTGACGCGCGCGATGCTGCTGCCAAGCCGCGACTTTCTCTATGCCAGTTGCGATACCCGGTTCGACGCCATGCTGAGGGCTGGAGCGCTGGCCGAGGTGGCCGCGCTGCTGGCGCAACAGCTGCCGAGGACACGTCCGGCCATGCGCGCCACCGGCGTGCCAGCGCTGGCCGCGCACTTACGCGGTGAACTGACCTTAGAAGAGGCCGCCGCCCGCGGCAAACTTGATACCAGGCAATACGCCAAGCGGCAGATGACCTGGCTGCGCGGGCGCATGGCCGGCTGGACGGCGATCGCGCGGACGGAGCCGGAGCTGGCGGCGGAGCGAATTCTTGGGATTAGGGATTAGGCAGTGGGCTGCCGAATACGGGCAGCCGCGAGTTTGGTGGTCAGGATGGCGCCTCGTGCCACTTGTACGGAGCAAGCGTCGGCCCCTCACCTGTCGCTGATTCCGTCGCGCTTTGCGCTCCGGGCGACATCCTCTCCCCCGCAAAGAGGCGGTGGAGAGGAGAGTGCGCTGCGCGCTTTAGGAGAGCCCCAGCAACACCCGTCCGCCTTCGACCTTCACCGGATAGGTCTTCAAATCCACGCAAACCGGCGCGCCTTTGGCAGCGCCCGTACGGTAGTCGAAGCGGCCGTTGTGTTTGGGGCACTCAATGATGTGATCCATCACCAGGCCGTCGGCCAGGTGGACTTTTTCGTGCGTGCACAGACCGTCCGTTGCGTAGTACTTGTTGTCGGCCGAGCGGTACACCGCGTAGGTCGCGCCGCCGTTGTCGAAGCGCTTGACGTCCTCTTCGGGGATGTCGGTGGCGGCGCAGACGTCGATCCAGGTCGTCATGTCGGCAAGTCCTCTATTCTGCTATGCGGCGGGCGCTGGCACGCTTTGGCACACGTGCGGCAGGCGATAGGCCGGTTCGGTACGTTGGCGCAAGAGGGCGGGGATGATCTCGTCATAGGCGGCATAGCACGCTGGGCGAGGGCGGCGGCAGGTCGGCCTTGATCGCTTCGTGCAGCCTGGGCAGCGCGTGATAGGGCACCATCGGGAACATATGGTGTTCGACGTGGTAGTTCATGTTCCAATAGACGAAGCGCAGCAGCGGGTTCATATGGACCGTGCGCGAATTCAGCCGATGGTCGAGCACGTCCTCGGCCAAGCCCTCCGTGCTGCGTCAGGCCGGTCACGATGTGCAGCCAGGCGCCATACATGGTCGGTAGCGGTCCGATCAGCAGCACCGGCAGCCAGGAGCCCAGATAGAGCGCAAGCAGGATGACTGCGGGATGGATGGCGAGCCAGATGCGCGCGGTGACGGAAGATTTTCGGCAGCTCCATCTCCGGGATGTAGGTCACTTCCTCCGGATCGAGTTTGCCCTGCACATGCAGCAGCAGTTTCTTGATCGCTGCCCAAGTCTGTGGGATGGCGAAAAAGGCGCCGATGATCTTCAGGATCACGGTGGGGCGCATGACGGCGATCTCGGGGTCGCGGCCGACGATGACGGTGTCGGTGTGGTGGCGCGAATGGCTCCAGCGCCAGACGATCGGCTCGCGCATGATCATGAAACAGGCGAGCTGGTAGACGGCGTCGTTCATCCATGTGGTGCGGAAGGCAGTGCCGTGGCCGCATTCGTGCCAGCGGGAATCCGTTGAAGAGCCGTACATGACGCCATAGGCCAGGAAGACCGGGACGGACCACCAGGATGGGTACAGATAAATGGCGAGGCCGCCGAGCACGATGAAGCTGGCGAGCCAGAGGAGAGTGTCGCGGATGGCGGGGCCGTCGCTGCGCTTCACCAGCTCCTTCAGCTTGGCGCGCGGCAGATCGCACTTGTACCACTCGGCCGAGGCCAGCCCCAGTTCGAGCGCATGGGCGGCGTCGCGGCCGGTGAGGCTGTAGTCGCGCTTCAAAGGGGCGGCATCGCTGATAGCGCTCATGGTGGATGTCTCTTGGGGAGCGGTCCCGGGCCGGCTCGGGGTCATGACTAACGCATGAAACTAGCCATTGGATCGACAGGCGGCAACGGCTCAATGACAGAATCAATCAAATTGCATCATTGGCACGTCATTTGGTAGTGTGATGCATCCGATTGGGTGAAGATTACCTTCGGAGTCTCTGCGATCCCGACGATTTTCTCACAAATTACGATGGGTTTACGTGGCCAAACGACCCACCATCGCCGACATCGCACGTGACGCCGGCGTCAGCATTGCGACCGTCGACCGGGTGCTCAACCGCCGCCTGCCGGTCAAGGAAGCGACCGTTTTGCGCGTCGTTTCCAGCGCCGAAGCGATTGGGTTTCATGCCGCCGGATTGCTGAAGCAACGCATGTCCGAGGCGCGGCCACGCACCTTCGGTTTCATCCTGCAAAAGCGCGGCGACGAGTTCTATCAGGCCCTGGCGCGCGAGCTTGCGGGGGCGACAAAGGCGGCCCGCTCGATCCGCGGCAAGCCCATCGTCGAGTTCATCGACGATCTGGCTCCGGCGACAATTGCCGAGCGATTACAAGAGGTTGGAAAGCGGGCGGATGCGCTCGCGGTGGTCGCGGTGGACCATCCGCATGTCAATGACGCGATCGACCGGCTGGCCGCGGACGGGGTGCCGACCTTCACGCTGCTGACCGATCTGACGGCCGCCTCGCGTGCCGGCTATATCGGCCTGGACAGCCGCAAATGCGGGCGCACGGCGGCCTGGACCATTTCGCGGCTGGCGCGCGCGGCCGGAAAGGTCGCCGTATTGGTCGGTTCGCACCGCTATCTGGGCCATGAGACGGCGGAAATCAGCTTCCGCAGCTACTTCCGCGAGCACGCGCCCGCGTTCCAGCTGCTGGAAACCGTGGTGGATCAGGAGGAGGACCGGCTGGCCTATGAGTCGATACGTAAGATATTGATTGAGAACGATAAATTGCTGGCATCTATCTTGCCGGTGGCGGCATGAAGGGCATGATCGCGGCGCTGCGGGAGCATAAGGGCGAGCACGTCATAGCCGTATGCAACGAGCTGCTGCCGGACATGCGGGCCGCGCTGATCGACGGTGTGATCGACCTGGTGCTCGGCACGCCGCTGGCGCAGCTGGCCGCGCGCACCATCGAGGCCATGGCCGATGCCGCCAACGGCAAGCTGGCCGAAGGCATGCGGCAGGTACAACTGCAACCGGAACTGTTTATTTCGGAGAATTTGTGAGGCACGGGGACATGATGTTCAGCGCCAGCCCGGGAGCTTGTGCAAACATCCGGATGCCGGAGCAGGCCGAAACCGGACATCGCGTCCCGACCACTCTTCTCGATATTAACCAATATATATTTCTGCTATTTTACTTTGTACAGAGTGTTTGTGTTGGTGTTTCGCTTATCGCCTGCCGCAACGGGACATCGTCGCGACCGTCGCACACGTGGCAGGGGACGGCGGTGGCCGGGAGGCTCGGGGCCGTGCACTTTAGATCGTCGCGGACAGAGCCCGGAGACCCGGAAGGCCGGCGGGTGCGCCCCCTGTCCGTAGACCCTGGCAACAGGCGAACTCGGCAGGTGCGAAGGCCGCTGCACAGGGTGGGAGCAGAGGGCGATGAGCCCGAAGGGACCCAGCCGGAAGTGTGCGCCCCGGCCCAAATCTCCGCAGTGTGGGCGCCGGAAGAGCTGCACCATTTTTCACCACTACCGCGGCCTTCCGGCGCCCGCGCTCCCGTACCCTCGACGGCCCTGCCGCGCGGGGCCGTTCGGCATGGTGCAAGCAACAGATGAAAGATTTTGATATGTTTTTCGCTGTTCCCGCCGCTTGCATTGACCTGGAGGCGGCGGCGGAATATCTTGCACGAAATATCCGAATGGCGGTGCAACTGTTCCAAAAAACAGTGCAGTGACCGGCGGCGGTCATTCAGACCGAAAAGAAACCACAGGGAGACTCTGGTCCGGCAATCGGCCCGGCAGCGATGTAAATTCCGCCGCTTTGCTGCGCCACGCTTGGACTGGGCGTTATCCCACACCAAAACACAACCGGTTCCCCCCAAAAATCGGGGAAAATTCCCTTGGGCAGCTGCTTGAGGGGTCTCACCAAGGAGGACTCTATGAAGAAGCTTTTGCTCCGCCGCCGCTTGCGTCATGGCGCTTGCTGCTCCCGCCCATGCCGCCAAGATCGGCGTCTCGATGGCGCTGTTCGACGACAACTTCCTGACCGTTCTGCGCAACGGCATCGATGCCCAGGGCAAGGCCGGCGGACACACCGTGCAGA
>CAVTAS010000004.1:0-24615 GCA_963732765.1 uncultured Alphaproteobacteria bacterium
CAGCGCCCTATTTTGGAGTTATGTCTGCGCTGCGGGACTAGACGCCGCCTAAAACCACATAAACCGTTGATTTTTCTCCACAATTTAACCTCCAAGACCTTCGACCGACGGTGTTTAGCGGAACTTGACGGAACGCCACGATTCGCATATCGGTGTGGGGTAAAGTGTGGGGTGAGTTTCGGCCATTTGAGGCCTCGCCATGCCCAAGCGCCGCGAACCGCAAGCATTGCATCGTCTGTCCGCCGCTGCCGTCAAAACCATCACTACGCCGGGCTGGCATACCGACGGCGGTGGCCTTTACCTCGAAATTGACCGCAGCGGTGCCAAACGCTGGGCCATGCGCATTACTGTCAACGGCCGCCGCCGTGACTTCGGACTGGGTCCAATACAAAAGTAACCTTGGCCAGGCGCGCGAGACGGCCGCCGCCTATCGCGCCAAGCCTACAAAGGCATTGACCCCACCACCGCCCAGCGCCAGGAACACGCCAAATCGCTGGTGCCGACGTTCGAAGCGGCTGCCCACGAGGTTCACGCCCGGCGCAAAGGCGTCTGGAGCAACGGCAAACATGTCGACCAGTGGATCAACACGCTGCGTGATTACGCATTTCCTCTGTTGGAACCATGACCATCGACCGGGTGGGCACGCCGGAGGTGTTGAAAGTCCTCACCCCGATCTGGACCAACAAGCCTGAGACCGCTCGTCGCGTCCGGCAGCGGCTGGCGCTGGTTCTGGACTGGGCGCGCGTTGCTGGCCACCGTACCGGCGACAATCCGGTGGAGCTCATCGGCGACGCCCTGCCCCGCCACCCCAAGAGCGGCGACGACCATCACGCCGCCCTACCTTATGCCCAGGTGCAGGAGTTCGTCGCCAAACTCCGTGCCGGCCACTCGGCCACGATCACCAAACTGGCGTTTGAATTCTTGATCCTCACGGCGGTGCGAACCAAGGAAGTCCGGGGTGCACGTTGGGACGAGATCGATCTGGAAGCTCGACCTGGACCATCCCCGGCGAAGACGACAACGGCCGGCGCATGAAGGCCGGCCGCGAGCACATCGTGCCCGTGACGCCGCGCTGCATGGAAATTCTGACTGAGGCCAAGGCGATGTTTGCGGAGTCGGAGATGGTATTTCCGGACGAGCAGACTGGTCGCATGATGTCGGAGAACCGCTTCCTGAACGTTCGCGATGCGCTCGGCTACTCCAAGGAGCAATGTACGCCTCACGGGTTCCGGTCGAGCTTCCGCGACTGGGCGGCCGAAGAGACGACGTTTCCGTCCGAGGTGGTGGAAATGGCCTGGCGCACAAGATCAAGAACAAGGTCGAGGCGGCATATCGGCGCGGGAATTTGTTGGCCAAGCGGCGGGAGCTGATGGTGGCTTGGGCGGGATACGTGGATCCAATGAAGTAACCGTCCACCTCCGGAACGCCCAAGTCTGCGAGGCCCAGTCGAACCACCAGATCACAAAAACAAAGGAGGCGGACCGGAGCCCGCCTCTTATCTGGTGGAGTGGAACTCCTTGTTACCGGAGGGCCCACGCCGCGATCTCTGCTAGAAACTTCACATAAGACTGGCTGTTGCGCTCCTCGCAATCAGTTTGATTGTCTGTGCCCGAATTCATCGGCTGGGGGCGCCATGACCGCGAACAATGCCACTTCGATTCGCATTCGACCTTGGCACAAATTCGATCGGCTGGGCCGTCTATCGCCTCGAAGAATGCCCAGGACAACGAGCGCCAACGCGCACAGTCGTGGAACTTCTTGGGTGCGGCGTCCGCCTGTTCGATGACGGCCGAAATCCGAAAGATGGGCGATCTCTCGCTGAAATGCGCCGAGTGCCCGCGCTCGCGCCAGAAAACGCCGAGACCGTTTTGTGATGCGCCGGGCGACGCTGATCCGGCAGCTCGCAACTGGGGCTGATTCCCAGACGACAGCGATCAACGGCGGGCGCTTGCCGGACTGGATCCTTATCGCTCTCCGCGCGAAAGGCTTGGATAATCCGCTGCAGCCCATATGAAATCGGTCGTGCACTGCTCCACATGAACCAGCGGCGTGGTTTTCAAACCAACCGCCGCGCTGACCGCAAGGGTAAAGCCGACGAGAAGGGAAAGATCGCCCAGGGAGCCGCCAAACTCGCAATCAGCTTTGGCGAGGTCTGATGCCCGCACATTCGGCGAATTCCTGTGGCGGGCCGGCGCGACGGATGCCGACTGGCAGTGCCACGCCGCGCACGCGCGGCTGTCCGAATTCGTCTCGAAGGGACAAGGCGCGAAGGCGCTTTACCAGATACTACCCGTCACGACAGATGTTGATCGACGGAGTTCGATGCGCTGCTCGCGACTCAAGCCCGATTCCCATCCTGGCTTTTGACGCCGAAGCCGTTGCAGATTTACGCGAGACCATTTTTCATCAACGGCCGCTAAAGCCTGTTGCTGTTGGCAAGTGCACATTTGTGCTTGAGGAAGATCGCGCTGCCCAAAGCGTTACCGTCAGTCGAAGCCCGAATCATCTACGAGACGCTGAACCAGTTGCGGTTTGGAGAGGGTCTAACACTCAACGAAAAGCTTTCACCGGAACATCGTAACATACTCAGCTCACGCTGATGTCCGGAAAGAACGTAACATTCAAACAAATGCGCAGAACACTGAAACTAGGAGAGGCGTAAGATTTTCCCTGGAGGATGCGGGCAAGACCGAACTAAAGGACTTCGTGCGCAAAGTCAGCGAAGCTCGGAGGTCTGAATGTTTTGGCTGGCGCTGGCTGCAATGCCGCTCGGCGAGCGCGACCAGATCGTGCAGCAACTGATCGGCGCTGAGCACGAAGCAGGATGTCATCGCTTGGCTAGAAGTCCGACTTAAAGCTGTCTGAGGAAGCGGCCAGAGCAGTTGCAGCTTGGGCTCCGCCAGAAGGCTACGCCCGACTAGGTCGAACTGCGACGATAAAGTGCTTGCTGAACTGAAATCAGTCGACCTGCCCACTTACAGAGGCGGTGAAACGCGCCGGTTGGCATCACTCCGATGAGAGGGATGGCATCATCGAACTGCCGCTTCCCTACTATGGTCAGGTTCTTGAGCGGCATGTATTGTTGGCATGGAGATGCGGATGACATGCTGCAGAAAAGCGTTACGGCCGGTTTCCGAACCCCACGGCGCATGTCGCGCTCAACCAACTCCGCCACGTCGTCAATCAAATGGTCCAAGCCTACGGAGAGCCTTCCCAGGTCGTCATCGAACTGGCCCGAGAATTGAAGCAAACACGCGAGCAGAAGGAAGAGGATCAAAAACGCAATCGCGCAATCGGACAGTCAAGGACCGCCATCGGCTCATTCTAGCCGAGCAGAAGCAAATCGAGGATGGCGAAACTTTCTCAGATTGAGGCTATTCGAGGAGCAGGAGCGCGCGGGTGGCGGCTTGGCACTGTGCCCATTTACCCTGAGGCCGATCACCATCGCGCAGCTGTTTTCCGCCGATGTCGAGATCGAACATCTGTTGCCATACTCCAAAACTTTCGACGACAGTGCAGCCAACAAGGTGGTGTGTCTGAGGAGGCGAACCGCTTCAAGCGGGCGAAAACCCCATATCAAGCGTGCGGTGAGCAGCTGCAGCCGACTTGGCCTGATAGATCGTAGCGGCGGCTCAAGGATTGCCATCCAATAAGCGTTGGCGGTTTAGCCGAAGCGATGGAGCGCTTTGAAAACAAGGAACGCGATTTCTGGCCCGGCAGCTGAACGAAACGCGGCACCTGTCGCGCATGGCCCGCATTTACCTGTCCAAGGCCTGTGACCCTGACCAAGTCTATGTCACGACCGGGCAACTGACGGCCATGCTGCGCTCCCGCTGGGGCTTGAATTCGATTTGGCGCGACCACAATCGCTCGGGCGACGACGAGCTCGCGACCCCCTCAAAAGCAGACCAAAGGCCGTGACGACCATCGCCATCACGCTGTCGATGCCTGCACGATAGGGGCTATCGACCGCAGTTTGTTGCAGGAAATGTCGAGGCGCGCGGGCAGGCAGAGATCGAAGGACTTGAGCGGATCACCGCCGACGTTCAGGAGCCGTTCCAGGTTTCCGCGATGCCGTTCGAGCCGCAATCGACAAGGTGGTCGTATCGATGAAGCCTGAACACGGCACAGGCGGCGCGCTTCATGAAGACACGGCCTACGGTCTCGTGCCAACGTCGCAGAAGCCGCCGTCATAGGCAATCTCGTCTATCGCAAGCCACTCGCCGATTTGAAGCCTGGCGAAATCGACAGCGTGCGCGATGCGCATTTGCGCAAGCAACTACAGGACCTCGTGGCGCCATTCCGCGATGCCAAAGGCAAGCTTAAAGGAACGAGAAGGCTTTCGAGGCTGCGCTAACGAAATTTTCAGGCGAGGAGGCGCCCGGCCGGACCCAAGGGGTTCGCCGTGTCCGCATCGGCAAGGCCAAGTACGGCGAGCTGCATATCAAGAACCGCAGACAGGCGCGATCTACAAAGCGTTGTTGCCCGGTGAAAACCACCACATCGACATCGTGCAAATGCGCGACTGCTCGTGGCAAGGGTTCGCTGCCACCGTGTTCGATGTCAATCAGAAGGGATGGCGGCCCGAGTGGGAGGTCGAGAAGCTCGGCGGCAAGCTCGTGATGCGACTGCACAAAGGCGATGCGATCGAGGTCAACGATGCCGATGGCGTCCGGCGCATGAAAACGGTGCATCGGCTCAAATCCCGAGCAATCGCATCCGCTATCTGGCGGCTCACAACGAGGGTGGTGCGCTCGGCCAAGCGACATGACGACAAAGACGATCCATTCCGATGGGACTTTGCCAGCATTGTCTGGGATGAAGGGCCGAAAGGCCAAGAAGGTCAGTCGTCGATCCGGTTGGAGGCCCAAAACCACTCGTTCGAATGTCGATTTATTAACTGACGCCAGCCGCAACTGCTGGTGGACCTGCTGAAATTCGTCACAATTTCGTTGGGCATGAGGTCCACTGGAGAGCTTAGAGTATGCTCGGCCGCATAGTCGAAATTTCGGGCGAGGGCCGCCGGCTGTCGCTGTATCGGGGCTTCCTGGAGATTTCCGGTCCCGAGGGATTGCTCGGCCAAGTGCCACTCGACGATATCGAAGCCGTCATCGCCTCCAACCCCGCCATTCTTACACCAATCAAGCCTTGTCCGCGCTGGCCGAGCGCGGCGCGCCCGTCGTCATCTGCGGCACCAATTTTGCCCGAGCGCCTACCTGCTTCCAGTCAACGGTCATCATGCCCAAGGGGATCGTTTTGAAGCGCAGGCCGAGGTATCATTGCCCACGAAGAAGAGACTATGGGCCGCAATCGTCAAAGCCAAGATCGAAGCTCAAGCAGCAGCACTTGAAAGGATCGGCGTCAATCCATTGCCACTGCGCATCTTGGTGTCTCGCGTCCGCTCGGGCGATCCCGACAACATCGAAGCCCAAGGCGCGCAGAAGTATCTGCCACGTTATGCGGCGCCGGATTCAAGCGCGACCGCGATGCTGAGGGCGTCAATGCCTGCTTGAACTATGGCTACACAGTACTTCGCGCCGCCACCGCCCGCTCCATCGTCGCTTCCGGATTGCATCCCTCGCTTGGCCTGCATCACAAGAGCAAGGGCAGCGCGCTGCGCCTCGCTGACGACCTGATGGAGCCCTTTCGCCCGGCGGTCGATAGTCTCGTCGTCGATCTGCGCCAGGGCCTCATCGGACTGCCTCGACCCGCCGACAAAGCGGCGCCTCGCCGCTGTGCTCCACGCCGACTATAGCACCGCGGATGGTGTCTCCCCGCTGTCGACGGTTTTGAACCGTCTTTGCCAGTCGCTGGCACAGGTCTTTCTTGGCGAGCGCGCGACACTCGTCTTGCCCATCTCGAAAATACCCCTTGTGGCGCCATTGGTTGCCGAAGCCATTAACAACCCAGCATGACCAAGTTCGTAGCACTATCGGCGTATCGCATCATGTGGGTGATGGCACTGTTTGACCTGCCGGTCCTGACCAAGGACGAGCGCTCGCGAGCGACAAAGTTCCGGACATTCCTGCTCGACCAAGGCTTTGTTATGATGCAGCTTTCCTGCTACATTAAGTTCACGGCCGGAAAAGAGCAAGCCGACGCGCTGGCCACCAAAGTCGGTGCGGAGGTCCCCAAAGGTGGCAAGGTCGACATCCTGTTTTTCACCGATGCTCAATATGGCAACATCAAGTCGTTCCGGTCTCTTGGCCAGTCCCTGCGACCTGGCAAGCCCGATCAACTGCAGCTGTTTTGATAGGAGCTCCAGCATGAAAGAACCGCCGGCCAGCCGACGATCAAACAGCTGCCAGAATGTTTTTCTGGCTGTGAAATTTGAAAAAAGCCCCCTGGAACCAATGGGTTACCAAGGGCCAGTTCTAGCAGAGATCGCAACGCGGGCCGACCGGAACGTGCGCACGCTTGTGCACGCACTCGGCATCGTTCTAGCAGAGATCGCAACGCGGGCCGACCGGAACTTGACGGCTATGCTAGACGCTATTCTGGACAGTTCTAGCAGAGATCGCAACGCGGGCCGACCGGAACCTGATCGGCTGGCATCGCGACGTCTACGACGTTCTAGCAGAGATCGCAGCGCGGGCCGACCGGAACGCACCGTGTCATGGACACGGTGATCGGGAACGTTCTAGCAGAGATCGCAACGCGGGCCGACCGGAACGGCGGCGATCAGTTCGCGCGACCGCTGCCTGTTCTAGCAGAGATCGCAACGCGGGCCGACCGGAACTGACAGCATCAGGTCGACTGCTGATGGTAGGTTCTAGCAGAGATCGCAACGCGGGCCGACCGGAACAACGCCATGCGCGACTGTCGATCGTGGCGTTCTAGCAGAGATCGCAACGCGGGCCGACCGGAACTGATGCGGTAAGCGTCGACGTATCTGCTGGTACGTTCTAGCAGAGATCGCAACGCGGGCCGACCGGAACTATTGGGCCTGCCGCTGTTGAGAGCCGTGGCCGTTCTAGCAGAGATCGCAACGCGGGCCGACCGGAACTGATGGTCGCTGTATGCCAACTCCAGCGTTTGTTCTAGCAGAGATCGCAACGCGGGCCGACCGGAACCACTAGCAGTCTTGAGCGCAGCGGACTGCGGTTCTAGCAGAGATCGCAGCGCGGGCCGACCGGAACAGCCACGGTGACGGGCCATCCGGACGTGCGTTCTAGCAGAGATCGCAACGCGGGCCGACCGGAACTGCCAGGCCTGCGGTGATCGCCAGTGCTCGTGGTTCTAGCAGAGATCGCAACGCGGGCCGACCGGAACGAAGGTCAGATCGTTCACCTATACAATGGCGTTCTAGCAGAGATCGCAACGCGGGCCGACCGGAACCGTGCTGGGCCTTGTAGTATGCAGCTTCCGTTCTAGCAGAGATCGCAGCGCGGGCCGACCGGAACATATCGGACGTCATGCGACACATGTCGATGCAGTTCTAGCAGAGATCGCAGCGCGGGCCGACCGGAACGAGGCAGCGAACCGGCTACAAGATCACGCTGGTTCTAGCAGAGATCGCAGCGCGGGCCGACCGGAACATATGCTC
The DNA here is from genome assembly GCA_963732765.1 of uncultured Alphaproteobacteria bacterium. GTDB lineage: Bacteria > Pseudomonadota > Alphaproteobacteria > Rhizobiales > Hyphomicrobiaceae > JANYHF01. The sequence continues at coordinate 7,547 of CAVTAS010000004.1, forward strand.
TCGATCCGATGCAGCGCGGCGAGGTTCTAGCAGAGATCGCAGCGCGGGCCGACCGGAACATGACCGGGCTCGCTGGTGCATCGGAGCCGTTCTAGCAGAGATCGCGGCGCGGGCCGACCGGAACGTGCGCACAAGTGTCGTTCGACGCGATAGTTCTAGCAGAGATCGCAGCGCGGGCCGACCGGAACGACGATCACTGCGGTCGCTGCACGCCGAGCGTTCTAGCAGAGATCGCAGCGCGGGCCGACCGGAACTATCCGGCGCACGTTGCATCCGGCATGGTTCTAGCAGAGATCGCAGCGCGGGCCGACCGGAACTATGCCGGTCGAGTTGACTTCCGACGCAACGGTTCTAGCAGAGATCGCAGCGCGGGCCGACCGGAACTTGGTGACGTTGGCACAGGCCGATCGCAGTGGTTCTAGCAGAGATCGCAACGCGGGCCGACCGGAACTCATGGCGTGTCGCTATCGGCTGCAGGTTCTAGCAGAGATCGCAACGCGGGCCGACCGGAACATGATCGATGCCCCTTCATGAATGCGGTGAGTTCTAGCAGAGATCGCAGCGCGGGCCGACCGGAAATCCAGTTCTGCGTCCGTTCGAACGTTTACCGCGCTGCCACTACGCGACATATGAAATTTCCGGCATGTCTGTACGGATACATCCTAACAACTCAATGTGATTGCGCGCCCTTCCTTAGGGCGTGCCCCGATGCCCACACACTGACATGTCTGCCTGTTTCATCGGCAGCACCCCTTCACGTCCGATGGCCGGAGTGACAGTCTGTCTGCATGAAGATTATCTCGCTGATTTCGCAGAAGGGTGGGTCCGGCAAGACCACGCTGTCGATCAATCTCGCCATCGCCGCCACTCTGGCCGGCAAGCATGTGGTGTTGATCGATCTTGATCCGCAGCAGAGCGCCGCCAGGTGGTCGCGGCTCCGGACGGCGGACGCGCCGGTCATTCTCAGCGGCCATGCCCCTAACCTGGCCGAATTGGTCGACAAGGCGCGCGCCGCCGGCGCCAACTACATCGTCATCGATACCGCCCCCAAGTCCGAAAGCGCGTCGCTGGTCGCGGCCAAGCTTGCCAATCTGATCCTCATTCCGTGCCAGCCGTCGAGCCTCGACCTCGATGCCGTCGCCGACACCGTCAACATCGCTCAAGCTGGCGGGCAGGCCCGCCGTCTTTGTGTTGAATGGCTGCAAGGCCGGCAGCTCCCTGACCGAAATGGCGGCCGAGGCCTTGGCCGACTACCGGCTGCCGCTCGCCAAGGTCCGCATTGGCAACCGCGTCGCCTTCATCAAGTCGCTGACTAAGGGTCAGGGCGTGATCGAGCACGAGCCTCGCGGGTCATCGGCCAATGAAATCAAAGCACTCTACACCTACACAACCCGACAAGGAGACAAGTAGACATGTCCACAAAGCCCAATCTCTTGCGCAACGCCATGCTGGGCGTGCAACAGGCCGACCTGCCTGCCGTGTCCGGTGGGCTCGCCACAATTAGCCCCACTCCGGCAACAGCAGCGCCACCCCGAACGCCGGTCGCGGCGTCCCGCGTCGGCAAGCGCAGCATCTCTGGCCATGTCGAACCTGCCGTGCAGAAACAATTGCGTCGCTTGGCCGTCGATCTCGACCGCTCGCACCAAAGCCTGCTCGACGAGGCGCTCAACGATTTGTTCCGCAAGTACAACAGGAGCGCCATTGCCTGATGTTGCTTGACGCTATCCGCGACGCCGATCTGATCGCCGAAGCTGAGGCGGCACGCGGCAGTCTTGGTTTTGAGTTCAAGCTGATGTCGCTGCGCAGCCAGACAGGCCGAACGCGACCGGCTGGCTGTCCTGCCGCGCGATGAGCCGCCGCCGCGCCATGGTCCGCACCGCCCTGGAGAACAGCCCGCTCGACAAGGATGACCTGCGGCACATCCACAGCGTGCTCGCCATCTGTGGACTGCCCTATACCCGCCAGCCCATCGAGATCCGCGAGTTTGAGCGCCGCCAGGGGCGCATGTCGTTGGTCGTGGAAGCCGGCAAGCTGCGCAATCCGGAGACCGGCGACCGCATCGCCCAGCCGCTGCCGTTCGGCCCGAAGTCGCGCTTGCTGCTGTTGCATCTGTGCTCGGAAGCCATCCGGCAGAAGAGCGCCACCATGGAAATCGCCGACAGCCTCACCGGGTTCATCCGCGACATGGGGTTTGCCGTTACCGGCGGCAAACGTGGCACCATCAACGCCTTCAAGGAGCAGATCAATGCGCTTGCCGCCTGCAAGCTCTCGGTCGGCATGTGGGACGGCATTCGCGCCGTCGAATACCAGGGCATGCCCTTTTCCAAGATCGATGTCTGGCTGCCCACCAATCCCGACCAGCTGATGCTCTGGCCGTCGACCCTGACCTTCAGCATGGATTTCTTCACGACGCTCTCGCGCCATGCCCTGCCAATTCGCGCCGAAGCGGTGCGCGCTTTTGCCGGCTCCGCCCGCAAGCTCGACATGTATTTCTGGTTCAACTACCGCCTGCAGCGGCTCAAGGAGCCGACCACGCTTGTCCTGGGATGCCATCGCCGGACAGTTCGGCGGCGACTTCGCCCGCCAGCGCGACTTCAGGCGCGGTTTCGCCGACGACCTGAGGCAAGTCCTGGATGTGTTCCCGAAACTGCCTGTAAAGCTCTCCGAGGCCGGTTTGGAGGTGCGTCCGGCCGGTGCCGACGTCCTCTCATTGCCGCCGCACCCGCGGCGCCGGACTTGAGGCACGCAGAGTTGGTCGCGCCCTGTGGATAGATCAGCGATGCGATTTCAGGGACTTGGGCGGGGTGCCACGCAGAGTCAGTCGCGCACCCACGCAGAATGGGTCGCGCTTGTGGGGGTCGACTACGCAGAATAGGTCGCGCCCTCACGCAGAGTTGGTCGCGCCCTATATATAGAACAGAACATTCCAGAACACTCTCTACAGAACACTTACAGAATTTTTCAGAACAAGAGATTTTTAAATCTGTGAAAAGTGTCTTCTCGTGAGCGCAACGCCAGCAAGTGACGCCGGTGGTGTCCCGATGACGGTTGAACGACATCTACCGGCTGGAACAGGAGATCGGCATCACAGAGGGTCCACCGCCGCCTCGGTCCGCATGAACGCAACGCGGGCGACCAAGGCTCGTCGCATCCCGGATCTCCTCAGCTACGTGATCGGTCGGCGATCAGCCAATGCCTTGGCTAACTTCGGCAACCTCGCCCTGGTCAGTTGAGCCAGATACTCGTCGAATGTGCGGCGTGGGTTCTTCATGCGGCGCAGGACCTCCCGAACGCATTTGAGAAACTCGTCCGGATCGAATGCCAGCAGGTCTGACAGGAAGGCGTCGGGATCGGTGGCGATAATGCCGTGAACGGTCAGCATGGCTGGCGGAAAATGCTTGAGATCGAATGTGACGATGCAGGTCGCGCGGGCAACCATGGCGGCGGCAAGGATGTGCCGGTCACTCGCATCGGGGAGTTGCAGGCTCGGAATGAGATGGTCGAAGTCGGTGACCAAGGCGTCGTACACCGCCGCGTCCATCGCTGACTTGCGGGCATCAATTCTAGCGGGATTCAAGTCTGGCCGGTTGGTTTTGAGATGGCCGGTCCATTCGGCGTGCACGCGCTCAGACCAGAACGCCCGGAACAGGCCCGCACGCGCGCATTCGACCAGCAGGTCGGAGATGGTGATGCTGTAGAACACATTCGCATCGATGAAGGCGCGAGAAGGCGGCACCGCTCAATCAAGCCCCAGCTCTTGGCCGATGGCAATGACTTCATCCATCGCCTTGTCGCTTTCAGCGTCGGCCCGTTGCTTGTACGTCATCAGATCAGCCAGCCGGATGCGATGGTGCGTTCCGACCATTCGGGCCAGCAGTGTGCCGTCTTCGATCCGCCGCAGCACGAACCCGCGCGAGACGTTCAAGAGATCGGCGGCCTGGTTCGGCGTCAACTCGTCGTCGACGGGCAGCACCGCAATCGCCTTGTTGCGCGCGAAATCGTTGAACATTTGGCGCAGCAGATCGACCATCTGATCGCTCAGGGGCAGCTTGACGCCGGTGGCGCTGTCCACCAGGGCAAAGTGGGACCCCGGCCGGTCGAAGTCCACCAGCGCCTTTTGTGCAAGGTCGATGGTCGCCGGCGTTGGCGAGACGGCGGGGGCGTGCGTACGGATGCTCATGGTTGTGCTTTCCTTCTCCCATCATCATGGGGCGGAAACCACACGGTGTCAATATCTGACATATCTGACCGAACCGGGGCCGGGGCTACGCCTGAGGCTCTGGCTCCAGGTCCTTGATCCAGACCGTCAGCTGCCGGTCGGCCAGACGATCGTGACCCGCCAGCAAACGGGCGAGCGGCGACGGCTCCTTGGCGTCCAGTCCGCTGGTGCCCAGTTCGGTCAAGGCGTCCCGCATCAGGTTCTCGCGGATCAGGATGCTGTCCATGCCGTACTCTTCGCGATCGAACTGGTAGTCGATCTCCTTCTCGAAATTCCATTGCTGTTCAACGCGTGCGCTCTCCGCTGACCGGACGGCCTCCTTGGCCTGATCCAGCGCCCGCGTCACCGCCTCGACTGGGATGCCCGACTTCTTCCAGTCGCCAAAGCGGTAGAACCCCAGCATCTCGTAATACTGCCGCCGAGCCTGAACTTCCTGCTGGCGCAGGACGGCCGTCTCGCGAGCGAGAGCGCGGAACCTCTTGAGGTCATCCACCGCCAGTTTCTTGGCGCGATACCAGAGCCCTTTGGCGCTGTCGGCCACCCCGTCGATCAACTCCACCATCGTCTTTGTCATCTGAATATCCTGAGTCTGATCGGGCACGGGAAGGAGCGCTCGCAGCTCACCGCTCCCAATAGAGATTTGATGGCCGAAGTATCTCACACTGAGGTTTGAGTTGCCAGTATATGACTGATAAAATAAGTGATTGTTTGACCGATACATCCCTGCGCAACACCACGGAACATGGCGGCATAAATCGCCTTCGTTGTGTGGTCAAATATGAGTTCAGTCCGTACCGCACACAGAAAGAGCCGCCCTTGCGGCGCGGCTCTTTCCTCATCCTTGCGGTCATCGCCGTCCCCGGCTGTACCGCAGCGGATCATAACACGGGAGAGTGATTCGGAGCCACGGCGGTTCGCCGAACGCCGCCTCTTCGCACCTCATCCTTTTTGAATATCCTAGCGGGGCGGCGCGCTGCGCCCGGGGCCGGCAATGAGGCCCCGCTTCAGAAAGAACCCTTCGAGCCGCGCTTGCGGCCGCCGGGTCGAAGCGCCGTGTCCAAGAGAATGGTGTCGCCGGTGTCCTGCGGCGAGGCCAATGCCGGTCTGCCGCGCCAGCGCCACCAGTTCCTCGCGAAACGCCCCGGCCTTAAGCGCAGTGAGCCGCTGTTCGCCGCACCAGGTCACATAGTCTTGATGCAGCTCGTCGGCGGTCTGTATCGCGCCGGGCTTGGGGTCCAGCCGCGCCGCCATATAGGCGAGAGGGCGGCCGATCAGGGGGCGGTTGGGCATGAGGGGCTCCGCTTCAGGTGTTCTGGCCAGTATCGGCGATTGGCGGCGCAGGCGCCAGAGGGTGGCTGATTCGGGCGGGTGATTCGAATCAGTGGGGCTCCATGATCTGCGTTTCCCGACGATGGCGCCATGCCCCGTGAATTGGAACCTGTTGGAACATGCGGGAACCGGACGTGTCCAGAGCATTCCCGCGCCCTGGCTCACCGAGCCGTTCATGGAGGTGTCATGCCGCTTGCTCTCATTCCGTATCGCCACTGTGTGTTTCATGATGTTCCAATAGGTTCATAGCTAAACCCGGTAACTCTTGTGACGAAATCAAGATATTTCGCGTATTTTTACCTTGCCTGTTGTTTCTAGGGTTCGATTCCGTATCTATTGTTCACGCGAGAAACGAACCGCTTGCTTTCGTTACTTTCGATCCGGTTCGACTGGGGGAGCCAGCAATGTGATTGACCACGATGTGGATCAATCACGCTGGTCCTCAGACGCCGGAGGCTTGGGCAAATGGGTTCGTTTGCGACGACGGATTTGGAGACTGACGATGCCGCTGACACGCTACGCCCGCACACGGCTTGATGACGACCTGCATGCTCAGCTCACCGAGGATGCAGCGCAGCGCCGGCTGACGGTGTCCAAGCTGATCCGGGCGCTGGTCGAGCATCACTACCGGGGCCGCGCGCTGCCCAAGCTGCCGGCGACCGGGCCGTCCTATGCCGTGGCGCGCGAACTCAACCGCATCGGCGTCAACCTCAACCAGATCGTGCATCTGGCCAACGCCACCAACCGCATCGACCTCGGCGCTGTCGATGCGCTGCGCCGCAAGCTGATCACCATCCTGGAGACCCTCTGATGCTGGCCAATGTCCCCAAGCCCGGCCGCTGCTTCCAGGGCCTCCGGCGCTACCTCGTCGACGGTCATCTCGGCCGCAAGGGTGGCGCCAACCGTGTCGCCTGGATCGCCACCCGCAATCTGATCACCGATGATCCCAAACTGGCCAGCACGCTCATGACCGCCACCGCCCAATTGTCCGCACGTTGCCAGAAGCCCGTCTACCATCTGATCGTCAGCTGGAAGGCTGCCGAGCGGCCGAGCCGTGCCCAGATGCAGGCCGTAGTCGAAGCGACGCTCACCGACATCGGTCTTGCCAGCCATCAGGCCCTGATGGTCGGTCATGCCGATACCGCCAATCCGCATGTGCATGTGCTCCTCAATCGCATCCATCCCGACACCGGCCGGGCCTGGTCGGATTCCAACGACTACCGGCGCATCGAGCGCAGCATGGCGCGGCAGGCCCAGGCCATGGGGTTCGAGATGGTGCCGGGTCGTCACAACCGGTCGGAGCCGACACAGGCGGCCGACCGCAAGCCGAAGCGCGCGCCTAGCAAAGGCGCCGTGCATCTCGCCCGCAAGCTCGGTCGCCGATTGGGGCCGACACTGCAGGCGTCGAACCCCAGCCCGACGGACCCGAACCACAACCCGGGTCCTGAGGTTCCGTAAGCCTCCCGTCCGTTCCCTCCAACCCGCCCATGTTCCGCGTTGTTCCCCCGCTTTCGAGGATGATCCGTCATGTCCGATGCCAATACGCCTGCCAATATGACAGTCTGGGGCCTGCGCCCCGCCGATCCGCGTGCCACCGTCAAGACCGAGAGCTGGGTTCAGCTCACGGTCGGCGGCCCCCTGCATGCCAGTTCCGAGGGCGGCACCGCCCGCATCGCGCGCATCGTCACGCCCGGTTTCGAGCGCCACGTCGCCAAGCTGTTCAATGCCGAGGCCCTGCCGCGCCGGCGCACGCCGGCCGCCCACGACAAGCTCGTCTTCGTGACCAGGCTGCATGCTGCGCTCACCGCAGGTCATCAGGGCCAGGTCGCGGCCCGGCCTTATGTGGTCTGGCCGGAGATGCCGCTCTATGCCGAGCAGAAGGCGGCGCCCGAACACCTCTTGGGCTTCGCCATGCGGGCCATCGAGGGCGCGCAGCCCTTGACCACCTTCGTGACGCCCCGGCACCGGGCGCGCTTCTTCAAGCATGCCTCGGTGGACGCCGCCTTCTGGCTGGCCGGTAACATCGCGCAGCACCTGGCCGATCTGCATGGCCGGCAGAAGCCGAGCGGGATTCTGTTCGCCGATCTCAATCCGCGCAACATCCTGATCGCGCCGGACCTGTCCGCCGTGCATTTCATCGATGCCGACAGTTTCCAGTACCGGCTGAGTACGGTGCTTCACGGTACGTCGGAATCCACCCCCGGCCATCGCTCGCCGCGCATGGCCAAGGCCGACCGGCGATCGCCAGCCCCTGCCGCAGTTCGAGCCGGCCGATGATGCCTTCGCCCTCGCCATCCTGATCTTCCAGGTGCTGGTGGATGGCGCCCACCCGTTCCGGGCCGGCGCGGCCTTCGAGCTGGATGGCGTCGCCCCCGACGACGAAGACAACATGCTGGGGCGGCGCTTTCCCTATGCCGAGCCCGCCCGCATGCTGCCGCCGAAGATCCGCTTGCAGACCTATCAGAAGCTGCCCCAGCGGCTCCGGGAGGCGTTTGAGAGCGTTTTCGTGCGGCAGGCGGTCATCACCCCCGCCGCCTGGTCGGAACTGCTCGCCCAGGCCCGTACCGAGCTGTCGGCCAAGCCGCAGGCCGCGGCCAAGCCCGCCGCGCAAGGCCCGCCGCAAGGTGGTGGTGCGAGCTGCGGCAGGAAAGCCCGTCCTCACCGCCGGTGAAGGCCTGGTGCAGCTCATCCGCAGCGTTGGCGGCAGTCTGGCCAAGCCCACCGTCGCCAAGACCCTGACCTCTGTTCCGTTGCGTTGCCGTGCGTTCCTCTGTGTTCCCCCAATGACGGAGTGTTCCATGACCCTCTCCACCGACACCACCGAGCTTGACGATCTGGCCAACGCCTTTGGCGGCAAGCCCATCGCCGAGCACGACGCGGCCGAGCCGCGCTTTCCGTGCGCCTTGCTGATCGATGTCTCAAGTTCCACCTCGGCGGTGGGACCCGACGGCGTCGCCGACATCGATCTCATCAATGCCGCCGTCAACACCATCTACCAGAAGGTCCGGGCGCCCCAGCCCGGCGAACCCCTGGAGCTGACCCATCACCAGGTCGACCTCTGCGTGCATCGCCTACAACAGCGAGGTCAAGGTGGTGCAGCGCTGGACCTCGGCGCCCGATTTGCCGGTCTCGCCGCCCCTGCTCACGGCCCAAGGCGGCACCGCCACCGGCAAGGCGCTGCTCTCGACGCTGGACTACGCGCTGGCCCGCCTCGCCCGCTACAAGAAGGACGGACTGCCCCGTTGCGGGCAGCCGCTGATCTTCCACCTCACCGACGGCGGGGCCAACGACGTCACCATCGGCAGCCGCGAATGGCACATGATCGAGACCCGCATGAAGTCCCTGGCCCCCAAGGCCCAGGACCGCAAGGGCCTGATCTGGCACTTCGTCTCGCCCAGCGGCTATGCCGCTACCGGCAGCGGAGCGTCGGACGCCCAGGGTCGGCCGCTCGTGGGCGCTACGCTGCTTGGCCAGTGGTTCGGCACCGACGCGGTCATTCCCCTTGAACAGGGGACGGCCGGTTTCGAACGAATGGCCGAACTGGTGGTCAAGACCATCACAGCCGTCAGCCGTCAGGCGGCGGACAATCGTGAAATCATGGGTGCCATGGGCGTAAAGAGGCTTCCCGATGCTCCCTGATCACGACACCTGCCTGGCCCCCTTGGGGCGGATGGAAGTGGTGGCCCACGAGCCTTGGCTCGTGGGCGCCTTCTCCCAGCTTGGCCACGGCCATGCCAAGGAAAACATCCCCATGGGCGATGCCTATTGCATCGGCCGGGTGGGCGATCTCGTCTACCTGGCGGTTGCCGATGGGGTGAGCAGCGCACCGAAGAGTCAGCTGGGCGCGCAGTTGGCGGTGGCGACGATAGCCGCACGGGTCACTCAGAGTGCTCAGCTGCGTATCCGGTCCACGTCCAACGACGTGTCCGGAATATTCGAGACGGCGCGGGACGCCATCGGACGGGAAGCCAAGAATCTCCGGTGTCCGATCGCGCACTTCGCCACCACGCTCATGCTGGCCATCCTCGATGACCGGTCCATCATCGTGGCCAAGATCGGCGACGGGTCGGTGTTCGCCGTCGAGACGGATCGCTCGTCCGCGCGACTGGTGCCGCTGGTCGACAGTCCCAACTCGCAAGAGGGCGTTGTCGACCTCACGCACCGTGACTGGAAATCCCATCTGCGCGTCCGCCATATTGCCGACCGCCATCTCCATGGCATCGATACCGTGGCGCTCGCAACCGATGGGGCCGCCGGCTACTTCATGACGCCAAGCGCGACGCCGACCGTGGCCGGCGAGCGCACCGGTCTCACCACAACCTATCTGCATGAAGAGCTTCAGCGCCAGATTGCCGAACGGGGACCGCGAGATCTGGTCGGCTACTTTGCCCAGCTGATGTTCCTCAAATCCCAGCGCGAGACCTTCGACGACCGCACGCTGGTGGTTGCCACCGCCTTGCCCAGCAGGAGACCGGCATGATCGCCTATAACGGGCTCAGCCCCGATGTGTTCGAAGCCAAAGTGGGTGCGCTGATCGATGATCCGTCGGCCATGCTGACAGCGTCGGCCGGCAGTCTGGTCGGGCTCATTGCGCCCGCCCAGGTATCGGAGTTCATCATCCGGCGCATGGGGGAGTAGCCCAGTCTGGTCAAGCATCTGGTCACAGTGGCAACCTTGCCGACCGCCGCTGCGGCGGCGGGTCCGGCGGCCTGGCTGACCATCCTGCCCTCGGCCTGGACCATGGGGCTGATCGGGGCCACCGTCACCCATCAGCATGCCAAGTTCACCTTCGAGCGGCGGCGGCAGGCGCTGATCGGCCTCATCGGCTCGTTCACCCTGCGTCGCGCCAGCATCGGTCTGGACGACAAGGAAAAGGCGCTCGCCCGCGCCATGGCCGCGTTGTTCGCACGCGGCCAGATCGCGGGAGCCGACTGGGATCGCTTTGCCGCCCAGCTGACCTGGGGCGACGGCCAGGCCATTCTGGAGCCGACAGCCTCATTGGCCCGCCACCAGCATTTGCCCGAGGCGCGTCAGGTTCTGGCCGATCTGTTGAAAGCCAACATCGAACCGCATCGCGCGTTTCTGGCGGCGGCAGCCGCGATGGTCGCGCGTCAGCACGCGGGCTTGCCCGCAGTCTTGCGCCAGTTGCTCAATCCCGGCGCGCGCTGGCTGACGGCGGACGATCTGTCGGCGCAGGGACTTCTGTCGCTCACCCGCACGCCGGCCTCGCTCATCATCGGTCATGACCCGGCGACTGGCCGGCCGCTCTACTATGCGCGCAACGAAAGCCTGTTCTCCATCGGCGGTCCCGGCACCGGCAAGACCGAATGCCAGGTGCTGCCCAATCTGCTGAGCTATCCGGGCTCCGCCTTCGTGCTCGACGTCAAGGGCGAGCTTTGGGAGAAAACCGCCGGCTATCGCAAGAAACATTTCGGGCCGGTGTATCGCTTCGCGCCGACTGATCCGGCTGGCTACAGCCACCGCTACAATCCGTTCGATTTCATCGCCAGGGACCCCGAGCAGGCGGCCACCGATTGCGAGGTGTTCTCGGCCCAGGTGATCGTGCCCACTGCCAACCATCACCGATCCCTATTGGGAAAACCGGGGCCGGGATTTCCTGTGGGCCATGGCCATGATCGTGGCGCTGCGCTCCAAGGGGCCATCGCGCGCCATGGCGACCCTGATGCATCTTCTGTCGGTGCCGTTGGACGTCAAATTCAACGACAAGGCCTATCCGGGGTCCGATACCGAGAAACTGGTGAACGGCCTGCATCAGCTGGCGGTTTCGACGAAGGTGCGCGCGCTGGCCGAGCATGCCAATGCCATCAAGGGCGGCCTGGGCAGCCAGCGTTTGGAAAGCGTCGCCGACAATGCCCGGCGGTTTCTGAACATCTTCTCGCGCTCGGCGTCGCTTGCGCGCCGCCATGAGCGCCTCCGATTGGAACCCGAAGATGCTCGCGTGAACGTCCGGGCACGACGGTCTATCTGTGCCTGTCGGGCGACGATCTCGATACCTTCGCACCGGTCGTGCGGCTGATCCTGCAGCAGCATGCCAATGCGCTGTTGCGCGACTTCAAGCACAAGCCGGGCGAACCGCCGATCACGTTCTTTCTCGACGAATTCCCGCAGCTCAAGCGCATGGAGTCGCTGTTGCGGCTGGTCGACACCGGACGCGGTGCGGGCCTGCGCCTCTGGTTCTTTGCCCAATATCTGGGGCAGGTGCGCCAGGCCTACGACAAGCAGGCCGACGGCCTGATCGGCGCCTGCCGCGTCAAGAGCTTCCTGTCACCGGACGCCGAGGCCGCCGACTACCTGAAGCCCCATCTCGGCACCACCGTGAATCTCTTCACCGGCGAGAAGACAGCGCTCGCCGAACCCCACGATCTTCTCGGGCACGCCTTCGCCGACACCATCCTCACGCTGGCCGGCGGTCCCGTGAAGCTCGCCAAGCGGTTTGCCTGGGCGACCATGGCCGACCGCATTCTGCCGCCCCCATCCGTTCCGCGTTTGACGTTCTAACCACCCACCAAAGGAGACTGAAATGACTGATACCACCCGTGGAAACCTGCGCGCCTTTCTCAACACCACCAAGGTGAAGGGCGACGCCCGGCCAACCTTCGAAGGCCATCTCGCCCTGCCCGGCACCGAGGCCGAGCGCCCGTTCGCCCTTTGGGTGCGCCAGACCAAAACCGGCGGCGTCATGCTGACCGGCAAGAGCGGCCAGCCCAAGGGTTCGGCCATCGAACAGATCGTCGGTCTGCTCGGCAGCAAGGGCAGCCGGACGCCCGACCTCACCGTCGGCGAAAGCAAGCTGACCCTGAAGCCGGGCGAACTGGTGTTGTTCGAGAACAAGCCCAAGGAACCGAATGAAAAGTCGCCCAGCTCCGGCCGAACCGGCGAAGGGACCTCGTCCGGACTTCTATGGTTGGCTGCACACGGGCGAGCCCGACCATGGGCTGCTGGATGTGGCGGTCTGGGCAAAAACCGACGCCAATGGTCGCGCCTATCTGACCGGTAGTCTCCAGGAACCCGGTGCCCGCCAGGACCAGCGCCAGGACGCCGAGCCGGAAATGGCCGGTTGATGTGGGAGAAAAGTCGGAGCGGGCTCAGGTCTGCTCCGGCTCGCTGTCGTCCTCCGGCTCGACGTCGGGGACGGGTTCCGGCGTGGGCGTGGGATGATACTTGGCTGCTTCGCTGATGAGGCGGACCAGTACGCGGCTGGTCGGCGCGACGCGCTGGAGTTTCTGAAGTTCGTTCAAGCGCAGCGCCTGCATGGCCTCGGCCAGTTCGCGTGAGGCCTCGGCGTCAGGGATCAAGGCTTCCAGTGCACTGCCGTCGTGGCGGACAATCGCGGCATGAAGCCGGGCGAGGCGGCTGTCCGCAAACAGCTGCGCTTCCTGGTCGGCCAATTCCTGCAATCGTTGCCGGTCCCACATCGTCTTGAGCCTATCGGTTGTGATGAGTCGGAGTTTGCCACAGGCGGCTGGAGGTCATCCAGTGCGATTATTCGCGTCCGTTGCGCCACCTTCGATGCCGAACAAAAGCGCCCCGATGCGAGGCGCCATCACTTCCACGGTCATCGCCGTCCCCGGCTGTACCGTGCTGACATCCTACGATGCGTCGCCGTATCGGCCAAGACCACTGCCCAACACTTCATCTGTATACAATGGCCGCATCATTTCCTGGAAATATCCTGGGGGTCTGGGGGCAAAGCCCCCAGCGGGTACGGCAGGCAAAATCGCCTGCGATTTCGACCCCCTGTGATGAACCCGCATCATGGTCGCGCAGCGACCCGCCGCGAAAATTCGGATCCGTTTCACGCGTGAAACATAGGCAATGTTTTCAATCGAGGACGGCCCGTTCGCCGCACACTCACCTATCGCGATTCCAGCGGACTCGTGACAGACACGGGGCCTATTCTTGCCCAAATAACCGTCCACCTTGTGTTGGCCGGGGCAGCGTTACGCATCCCTTCACGGAGGGTGTGAGCCGAATACACCGAATAAGGTTGTCGCGCGCCGTGGAAAACTGCCCCCTTAGCGTCACGAGGAATTGCCCCCTCCTTGGATAGCTGAGGAGAGAGCGAATGACGAACGAGCGAATCATTGGACACCCCGCGCAGGGCGATGAACTGCGGGGGCAGGCGATGAAGACGCCGGACGATGTGGCGATGATGTTGGGCCTGAAGGCCTGTGGCTGGGGCGCCAAGCGGATCGCGCGGCAGCTGGGGTGCAGCCATCATACCGTGAAGGGATATCTGGCGGCGGGCGGCGTGGTGCCGTTCCAGGCGCCGGCGCGTGCCAAGAAGCTCGACGGGCACGAGGCCTGGCTGCGCGAGCGGTTCCTCAAGCATCGCGGCAATGCCGATGTGGTGCGCCAGGATCTGCTGGCCGAGATGGGGCTGACGGTCAGCCGGCGGACGTTGCAGCGGGCGGTCCAACCGTTCCGCCAGGCGCTGAAGGCCGAAGCACTGGCGACAACAAGGTTCGAGACGCCGCCGGGCCGGCAGCTGCAGATCGATTTTGGCGAGCGCCTGGTCGAGATCGGCGGCACCCGGATGAAGGTGTTCGTGTTCGTGGCGACGCTTGGGCATTCGCGGCGCTGCCACGTGCGGGCGTTCCGCAATGAGAGCCAGGAGAGCTGGTTCACGGGCCTCGAAAGTGCGTTCACGGCCTTTGGCGGCGTGCCCGAGGAGGTGCTGATGGACAATCCGCGCGCGCTGGTGGTGCGCCATGACGCGGTCAGCCGGACGGTCGAGTTCAACCCCAAATTGCTGGCCTTCGCGCGCCATTGGGGCTTTGCCCCGCGCGCCTGTGCGCCCTATCGGGCGCGCACCAAGGGCAAGACCGAGAACGGCGTCGGCTATGTGAAGAAGAACGCGCTTGCAGGCCACGCCTTCGAAAGCTGGGAGGCGTTCGAGGCGCATCTGGCGCGGTGGGAGCGCGAGATTGCGAACCTGCGCGTGCACGGCACGACTGGCGAGGCGCCGATCACCCGCTTCGAGCGCGACGAGGCGCACCGCTTGAAGCCGCTGGGCGGGCGGCCGGCCTTCGGCTGCTTGCGCGACCTCACCCGCACCGTGAGCAACGACTGCGCCGTCGAGGTCGACACCAACAGCTACTCGGTGCCCTGGCGTCTGATTGGGGAACGCGTCGCGGTGTCGGTGGCGGCGGGCCAGGTGCGCATCCGCCATGGCGCGCGCGAGGTCGCCGTGCACCGGCAATCGGAGGGCCGGCGGCAGCGGATCGTGGATCGGGCCCATCTCGATGGAGTGGCTGGCTGCGATGGCGCTGTCTGCCGGCGCGAGGTCGTTACGCCGTCCACGTCTCATCCCTCGCCTCCTGTCTCGCTGCTGCGACCGCTGGCCGAGTACGAAGCCCTGGTCGGAGGACGCTTCTGATGCCCCGTGCAAAGAAAGCCATAGACGTGCCAAGCGATCCGCTCGACGCCATGCTGGCGCGGCTGAAGCTGGGCGCCATCCGCGATCAGCTGGACAGCCTGCTCGACGAGGCGGCGCGCGCGAACCTGACGGCACGCGAGACGCTGCTGATGCTCTGTGAGCGGGAGATCGCGCGCAAGGACCACCGGCGCATCGAGATGGGCATGAAGCTGGCACACTTCCCGGCGGTGAAGGAGTTGGCAGGCTTCGACTTCGAGGCCCAGCCCTCGCTCGATCCCAAGCAGATCCGGGACCTCGCCGCCTCGCGCTGGATCGCGAACGGCGAGAACGTGCTGCTGCTCGGGCCGCCGGGCGTCGGCAAGACGCATCTGGCCATCGCGCTTGGCCGCGAGGCGATCCTGGCCGGCTACACGGTTCAGTTCGCCACCGCCATGGCGCTGGTCGCGGGGCTGGCCAAGGCTCATGCCGAGAAGCGTCTGGATGAAAAACTGCTGGCGCTAGCCAAGCCCAAACTGCTGATCGTCGACGAACTAGGCTATCTCCCGCTGGAGCCGGATGCAGCTCACCTGTTCTTCCAACTGGTCAGCCGGCGCTACGAGGTCGGCGCGATGCTGATCACCTCGAACCGCAGCGTGGCCGAATGGGGGACCGTGTTCGCCGACGCCGTGGTCGCCACGGCGATCCTGGACCGCCTGCTGCACCACAGCCAGGTCCTGACCATCCGCGGCGACAGCTACCGCCTGCGCGCCAAGCGCAAGAGTGGCCTCTTGAAGCCGCCGCCCGCCGGTGACGGCCCTCCGGTCGGCTCCGCCTCCCTGCGGTCCGTCACCGGCGGGCCAGACCAACAACCCCGATCATGAACCCGAGGGTGGGGGCAGTTCTCGATGACGCAAAGGGGGCAGTTCCGGATGGCGTTTGACATCTGCTCAATCAATAAGCGATATCGACCGTTGCGGAGGGCCATGCCTGTTTTCAGGGCACGGCGCATGCGGTCCTTCAGCAAAGGGTCCGCATTCTTCCACGCAGCTCGAGCCGTATCGGCGCCGGCGATGACCACGGCGACGTCCTGGTAGGTGGCTCCCGCCGCTCTGCCGTCGAGTGCGATCAGGGCCTCTCGTAAGAGCAGCCGGCGCCGGGACCGATTGGGTGTTCGTGGCCGGCCCGCAATCAGCTCCGGCAGACCCTGGAGAGCGCGGCCAGCGCCCGGCAAGGCCGTCATGCCGGCAATCTGAAACGTGAGGCAAACGGGACCGCGCAAGGTGGTCGTGCCGTGCAGCCTCAGTGACAAGGCCTTGTCAGACGTGCTGATCAACAGCGTTTCTTCGCCGTCGGCCGAAACGATAATATGACGGACACACTGCAGTTCGGCGAGAGTCATATCCGATCGCTCGCCTTGGCGTGGGTCTCGCGCCATTGCATCGATCTTGGCGGCGCCCAAGTCCTCAATCCAATCGATGGGGGCTTCGGGCGCGCGCGACGCTGGATTGACAAAGCGCGACAAACCCCATCGATGGGATGTTAGTGTGCTCTGGTCACCGGACCATACCGTCTGGCCGGAGACGATGGCGCGCGGGCGCGGGAGCGCTTCCTGATGCGAACGGACATCCTGCTGATAGCTAGGATTGCGCCGCAGAAACTCCCACGCCACCTCAGAATCATTCAGCTCAAGGAAATAATCGTAGCCGCCGTCAAGAGGCGGCTAGATCGGCGCAAGAGATGGATTTGGATGCATCGGGGCCAAGGTTGTTTGAGGGTCTTGGCAGCCAGGCATTCGCGGAGCGCGTGGTTGATTTATTAGTCCGCTGGCGCCCGATCTGTGATGCGAGACGACGTCTCTGGCCCAGCCGGCCTGCACCACAATAGAAGCGACAGCTACCGTACTCACAGCTTGTCAGAGGTTCCAACTGAGTACACGGACAATTGGTTTGCAGTGTTAATGGCGCCAGCGCGCGGGCCGCTGCTAGCGCCGTAACCCCGCAAGCACCCGGTAGCCGTCGGTCGTCATCCAGCGGGCGCGCGTCAGGTTGGCGTCGAACACCTGCTTGGCGGCCTGTTCGTCGACCGCAGCATCGACGCCGAACAGCGTGGCTGTCACCTGGCGCCAGTCCGCCCCTGCCGCGA
>CAVTAS010000005.1:0-28079 GCA_963732765.1 uncultured Alphaproteobacteria bacterium
CCCACCCCCACCACCCGCATCGCCTCATCCACCACCTTCCGCGCCGCCTCGCTCACCGGCGCCAGCGGCAGCCGCGCCCCGGCTCGCACATCCCCAGCTTCGACACCGCATACTTCACCGGCCCCGGGTTGGTCTCTACGAACAGCGCGTCGTGTAGGGGGAGCAGCCGGTCCTGCAACCGCAACGCCGCCGCGTAATCCCCGCGCAGGCACGCCGCCTGGAACTCCGCGCACAGCCTTGGCGCCACGTTCGACGTCACCGAGATACAGCCCTGCCCGCCGTGGGCGTTGAACCCCAGCGCCGTCGCGTCCTCGCCTGAGAGCATGATGAACTTCTCCCCCAGCCGGGCGCGCTGCTGCGAGGCGCGGTTCATGTTGGCGGTGGCGTCCTTGATGCCAACGATCTGGGGCAGCTTGACCAGCCGGGCGAGGGTGTCGACGGAGATGTCGGTGATGGTGCGGCCGGGCACGTTGTAGACAATGATCGGGATATCAACGGCCTTGGCGATGGCCTGGTAGTGCAGGAACATGCCCTCCTGGGTCGGGCGGTTGTAATAGGGGCAGACCGTCAGCACGGCGTCGGCGCCGACCTTCTTGGCGTGGCGGGTGAAGTCGATGGCTTCGTCGGTGGAGTTGCTGCCCGCCCCCGCGATCACCGGCACGCGTCCACCAGCGACTTCGATGCAGAGTTCAACGACGCGCTTGTGCTCGGCGTGGGAGAGCGTCGGGCTCTCGCCTGTCGTCCCTACCGGAACGAGCCCGCTCGTGCCCTCGGCGATCTGCCACTCGACGAATTTCTGGAACGCCTTCTCGTCCACCTTGCCGTTCTTGAACGGGGTGATCAGAGCCGTGAATGAACCGCGTAGGCGTTCGTTGAGCGTCATGGCGCCCGTCCCTCCTGGTGATGCTTTGCGCGCGACAATAGGGGAGGGCTTGGGTCGTCGCAACAGGCCGTAAACGGGGACAGTTTACCTATTTCCACGCGCCATGGTCTGGCGTGTCCGAGAGCGGTGAGGAAATAGGTAAACTGTCCCCGTTTACCCGCGCCCGGCGGCCGGCGCGCGGTTACGCGTGTCGCCGGGCGCCAGCAAGAAAGTCACAGGATCGACATGCTTATCCGATTCACTATGGTATCGAATCTGTCCGCGACGGTGATGGCGCGCGCAATCAAACGGGATGACCGATGACGGCTGCAAAACGAGTGACCGGTCTGGTGGCGGTGCTGTTCGCCGCGGTGCTGGCGGTGCAGCCGGCTGCCGCGCAACGCTCGGCCGCGCTCGATCAGGCGCTGCTGCCGTTGTTCGCGCAGCTGCCCTCCGACGACGACCTGGCCAAGGTCAAAGAGGCCATCGCAGCGGTCGGGCGCAACGATCTCGATACCGCTGGCGGAATCGCGGGCACCATTGTCGATCCGGTGGCGCGCAAGCTGGTGCGCTGGGCCGAGCTGCGCAGCGGGCGCACCTCGGGCACGCCCGAGGAGATCGAGGATTTCCGCCGCCAGAACCCGCATTGGCCGGGCGTGACATTGCGCGCCGAGGCCGAGGAAGGGTTGCTGATCGATGGCGAGCCGGAGCGGATTCTCGCCTTCTTCAGGGACGGCAAGCCCGAGACGGGCGCCGGCAAGGCCGCCGTGGCGGTGGCGCTGCTGGGCCGGGGCGATCTCAATAAGGCGACCAAGCTGGCAGTGGACGCCTGGCGCAACGAGACCATGAGCGACGATGCCGAAAAGGCCGTGCTGACGCGGCTCGACCGGGTGCTGACGCCGGCCGATCATAAATATCGCGCCGATCGCATTCTCTATGCCGATACCCAATACGAGGGCGTGCGCGCGCTGCGCATTGCGGCTGTCAACCGGCTGATGCCGAAACTCACCGAAACCGACCGCGCCAAGATCGCGGCGCGGCTGGCGGTTTATCGCTGCGGCAACGGCAAGGGGTGTCTTGCCGGCGCGCGCAAGCAGATGGCCAAACTACCCGTCGAGGCCCAAAAAGACTGGGGCGTGTTCTTTGCCAAGGCGATCATGCTGCGCAAGTCGGGTGCGGCGCAGCAGGCCTGGCGCACCATGCTCTCGGCCACCACCGATCCCAAGCAGGCCATCACGCTGGACCAATGGTGGGACGAGCGGCGCGCCAACGCCTATGCCGCGCTGTATGGGCGCGACTATCAGTCCGCCTACCGGCTGGCGGCCGAGCACGGGCCGCTCTCGGTCAATCCGGGCAAGGAAGCCGAGTTCATCGCGGGTTGGATCGCGCTGCGCTTCCTGAAAGACCCAAAGCGCGCCATCACGCATTTCACCAACATGCGCGCCATCGCCGATGGGCCGGTAAGTCTTGCGCAATCGGAATACTGGCTCGGCCGCGCCTATTCGCAGGCCGGCAATGCCAAGACGGCGACCCCGCATTACGTCGAGGCGGCCAAGAACTTCAATACCTACTACGGCCAGATCGCGCGCCAGACGCTGGACAAGACGGCGAGCAGCATGGCGGTGCCGGAGATCCCAGTTCCAAAGGCCGATCTCATAAAGCGCTTCGTGACCGACGACGCCACCCGTGCCCTGGTGATCGCAGCCAAGGCCGACCTGATCGACCTGATGCGCGCGTTCATCGGCGACCGCAAGGAGCGCATGGCCAATGAACAGGAGGGTGCGCTGATTGCGCATCTGGCGCTGACGCTGGGCGATACGCAGATGGCCGTGAAAGTCGGCAAGACGGCGCTGGAGCGCGGCTACTTCGGCCTGACGCACTACGCCTATCCGACCGTCGCCATCCCCGCCTTCGAGCCCTTGCGGCCGCTGACCGAGCCGGCGCTGACCTATGCGATTGCGCGCCAGGAGAGCGAGTTCAACACACTGATCAAGTCGCCGGTGGGCGCGCGCGGCATTCTGCAGATCATGCCGGCGACGGCCAAGGGCGTGTGCCGGCAGTACAAGCTCAAGTGCGAAGTCGGCAAACTGACGGCGGATCCGTCCTACAATGCGCGCCTCGCCACCGCTTATGCCGCCGATATCACGGAGGATTTCCGCGGCTCCTATATCATGGGCATCGCGGCCTATAATGCCGGGCCGGGACGGGTGCGCGGATGGGTCGACAAGATCGGCGATCCGCGCGAGCCGGGCGTCGATCCGATCGACTGGGTCGAGATGCTGCATCTCGACGAGACGCGCGACTACGTGAAAAAGGTGATGTCGAACATCCAGGTCTACCGCGCCGAACTGGACGATCCGGCCAAGGCGCTGCGCATCCGCACCGATCTGTTGCGCGGCCGCGCGGCACCCGCGACTGCCGCCAATTGAGCGCCTGAGCGCAATCGGCAACGCCTCCCCAGAAATCGCTGCTGCCTCGTTTACGCCACATTGCGGATCGCCGCCAACCTGTGCCAGTTTCCGCCTGAACCGGCATCGGGGACGGGCGGCCGGCAGGGGCACAGTTTGGCAATGTGGCAGGACTACAAATTCTCGGTGCGTGACGGCGCACGCCTGTTCGGCCGGCGCTATTCAAGCGGCCACAGCGCACGGCGGCCTGTGCTCTGCCTGGCCTCGCTCGGCGGCAATTGTGCCCACTTCGACAGTCTCGCGCGCCAGTTGAGCGCCGCCGGCCCCGAGCAGCGCGACGTCTATTCACTCGACTTTCACGGCCGCGGCTTGTCGGATCGCGGTGGGCGGCGGGGCGATGCCTCGTTGCTGGCCGACGCCGAGGACGCCTTGGACTTCATGACGCTGACGGGACTTCGGCAGACCGTGCTGTTGGGCTCGGGCCATGGCGGACAGGTGGCCATGCTGATGGCGGTGCTGCGTCCCGGGGCGGTTTCGGGCGTGATCCTCAACGATGCTGCGCCGGAGTTTGAGCCCGAGGGCGTTGCACGCGTGGTGGGCGAGATCGCCAGTCTGCCGCTGCCGGCCAGCTTCGCTGACGCCGCGCATATGCTGCGCCTGATGCAGGGCGCAACCTATCCACGCCTCAGGTCCGAGGACTGGATGGAGCTGGCGCGCGCGCAGTATCCCGAGCGCGATGGCAAGCCGGTTCGGCCCCACGACGCCGCGCTGGCGCGCTACTACTCGCTGACCGGCAATGGTGAAGCGCGGCAAACGCTGTGGAGCCAGTTCGCCACGCTGAAGCGGTTGCCGGTGCAGTTGCTGCATGGCGAGCTGTCGCACATGATCAGCAAGTCGACCATTGCCCGCATGGCGGATCTGCACCCCAGGCTCGAAGTGGTGAAGGTGCTGGGCGAAGGTCACCCGCCACTGTTGCGAGACCGCGCCTCGCAAGGCGCCATTGCTCTCTACCTGGCGCGTGGCGAGTACCGCGATCAGCGGCCCGAACCGCAGCTCAAAGCCGTGGCTTAGGCGACTCGTAACAATAAGCGCGGCAGCTCCCAGCGCTACTGTTCGAACCAAAACCCCGCAGTATCGTCACCCCGGCGCAGGCCGGGGCCTGCCCGAGGCGATGGCAAGGAGCGCCGGTGCGATACAAAAAAGCGTGTCTTACCAGCAGCTTGGACAGGTCCCGGCCTGCGCCGGGATGACGTTCGGGGATGTTGCTGCGTGAATAGGCGATAACTGATTCACGTATTGATGAAGCTGTCCTTGGCGCTAGCCATTGCTCAATTCCCAGAGCGCGTCGGTCAGTACCTTGGCTCCATTCAGAGCACTGGCGGCATCGATGCTTTCCGCCTCGCTGTGGCTGACACCGCCGTGGCACGGGATGAACACGATGCCGCTGGGACAGTGCCCGACCAGGCTCTTTGCATCATGCCCGCCGAGTGAGACCAGTGGCATCTGTGTGAGGCCCAGACGCTCGGCGCAGGTTCGCATTACCTGCTGCAGCCCAGCGTCGAACTCGACTGAGGGGCTTATTTCCAGATCCGTCATGGTCGCGGCGCAGGGCTTCTTTTCGCTTTCGCAAACCAGCCGAATGGCCTCGCCCAGCCGCGCCAGAACCAGATTGTCCCGGTGCCGGATATCGATCGAGAAGCGCGTTTCGCGCGGCACAACCGACGGCGCGTTCGGCTCCACACTCAGTTGCCCAACCGTGAATGTCACGTCTGGTGCGGCATAGAAATCTTCCAGCGACGAAATGATCCGAACGGTGGCGCTCAGGGCATCGCGCCGCCGGTGCCGCGGCATGCTACCGGCGTGGGCCGCCTCACCCTCGACGTGGACGCTGTACCGGCGTACGCCCTGCATCGCAGTGACAATGCCGATCTGGCAACCGCTATCGTCCAGCGTCGGCCCCTGCTCAAGATGGGCTTCCAGATAGGCAGCACATGGAAAGCCCAGCGCGATCCGCGGCACCTCGGCAAAGGTGGCGCTCAGGTCGCTGAGGGCCGAGGCAACCGACACCCCATCCCGGTCATGGACGTCAAGAATACGATGGAGTGGACACTCGCCGGCAAACGTCGCCGATCCCATATAGCCAGGGCTGAATCGTGTCCCCTCGCCGTTCATCCAAAGCGCTGCGACGATCGGCCGGCGCGGCGTCGCCCCGGATGCCGCGACTGCAGCCAGCGCTTCCAGAGCTGCCAGCATTCCGTAGCTTCCCGAGTATCTGCCGCCATTGAGCTGACTGTCGAGATAGGAGCCGGTGAGAACGGGCGCGTCGTTTGGGTGACGGCCTGGCAGCCGGAAGAACAGGTTCCCGGCTGGATCGCTTGCGGCCCCCAGGCCGGCATCCTGCGCCCAGTTCAGCAGCTGTCGACGCGCCGCAAACTCCGCTGGCGACAGCGCCGGTCGCGATACGCCGCCGGAAGGCGTAGCGCCAAACTGCGCCAGCGCCTCCAGCCGCTGCCACAAGCGCGAACCATCGACGAATTTTGATGGGTACGGAGCATTCATGGGATCGATTGGCAAAGCATGTCTCGTGAGGAAGGTGCAAAGGTCGATCGCGAGCCATGACAGGCCGAATTGGCCCATTGCGTCCCTCCGAGCCGCTAAGGTGCAGCCGCGGCAGTCAGAGCGTCCCATCGGACACGGTCGCCAGCCCGCGCCAAGTGCAATGCAATTGCGCCAGATCTAGGCGCGAATTGCGACAAACTTCGAGTGCCCCATGCGGCCGCACCAACTCGACCGTCGATTCAATCTGACTGCTGAGCAATCCACGCGTTTTACGCCTCGCCGTGACCATACCGGTTTGCAGCCATGACCGCAGGCGACATGACAAAGACCGCCAGGATGTTGGTGAGCCCGGCCACGAGGTCGCCGGCACCTTAGACCTTCCGGTCTCTTGAGGCACCTGGGTTGGCGCCTAGGTGGGGGGCGCCCGAAAGTCGGCTAGACCCGTGCGGCGTCTCACGGCGTCTTAAGCTGGGTCAGATCCAACCAAACCGATGACAGCAGATGCGAGAGTTCCGGCGCCAGCAGGCTGTAGAGCACAATGCTGCCCCACAGGCCGACTCCGAGAACGAAAATGGCTGGCAGCGCGGCCAGCGCCAGCTTTATCAGCTGCCACACCAGACTGAAGAAGGGGATTTTCACGGCGACTATCATCACGGGTTGGACGTCCGGTACAAATTGCAAGGGCTCGCGCCGGGTTGCAGCGCCATTGCGCAGTGTCTTGGGCAAGGTCCTCGTCATAGCGGGCGCGAACTCCACCTCGGCGGGTCGTTCGAAGATGATTTTTGCTTGCGACATTGTTGCAACCTGAAGGGTGCGCCCCTATCAATCGAGCGATCGCCAAGGTCTGTACCGTGCGTCCGCAGCAGCGGCCACGAGTTCCAGCCAATAAGGCAAATGGCGACGTGATTTGCATAGGCAGAAGAGGCCGTCGCCATGGACTTGAAACGTCTTATACGTACCATCCCCGATTATCCGAAGCCGGGCATCCAGTTTCGTGACATCACGACGTTGCTTGGCGACGCCGAGGGCTTCCGCGAGGCGGTGAAGGCGCTGGCCGAGCCGTTCGAGACCAAGCGCATCCAGGCGGTGGCCGGCATCGAGGCGCGAGGCTTCATCCTGGGCGGCGCGGTCGCCGACCGGCTCGGGACGGGTTTCGTTCCGATCCGCAAGAAGGGCAAGCTGCCGCACAAGACCATCGGCCAGGACTACACGCTGGAATACGGCGTTGACGTCATAGAGATGCACGAAGACGCCATCGATCCGGGCGAGCGGATCTTGCTCATCGACGATCTTATTGCCACGGGGGGAACCGCTGAGGCGGCGGCCAAGCTGATCCGCAAATCGGGTGGCGAGCTGGTCGGCGCAGCGTTCGTGATCGACCTGCCGGAGCTGGGCGGCAAGACAGCGGCTGCACGCCTTGGGCATCGACTGCCATTGCCTGCTGGCGTTCGAGGGGCACTGATGCGTATCCACGGCCGCGCCTACCGCACCATCTGGCTCCGCGACGACGGCTGGTCCGTCGAGGTGATCGAGCAGACATTGCTGCCGCACAAGTTCGCGACCATTGCGCTTAAATCGGTCGAGGATGCCGCCCACGCCATCAAGTCGATGCAAGTGCGCGGCGCTCCCTTGATCGGGGCGACCGCCGCCTATGGCCTCGCGCTGGCGCTGCGCCAGGACGCGTCGGATCGGGGGTTGGCGGACAATATCGAATTCCTGGCCAAACAGCGACCCACGGCAGTAAACCTGCGCTGGGCGCTGGAAGAAATGCGCAAGGTGCTGGCGCCGTTGCCGGTGACCGCGCGCGTGGCCGCAGCCTATGCGAAGGCGGCGGCAATATGCGACGACGACGTGGAAGCCTGCCGCATGATCGGCGTGCACGGCTTGCCCATCATCGAGGCTCTGGCGGCGAAAAAGCGGCCCGGCGAACCAGTGAACATCCTGACGCACTGCAACGCCGGCTGGCTGGCCTGCGTCGACTGGGGCACTGCCACCTCGCCGATCTACCAGGCGCACGACAAAGGCGTCAAACTGCATGTCTGGGTCGACGAGACGCGCCCCCGCAATCAGGGCGCCTTCCTGACGGCCTACGAGCTGGGCGCCCACGGCGTGCCGCACACCATCGTGGTCGACAACGCCGGCGGCCACCTGATGCAGCACGGCAAGGTGGATATGTGCATCGTCGGCACCGACCGCGTTACGGCGAACGGCGACGTGGCGAACAAGATCGGGACCTATCTCAAGGCACTGGCCGCGCACGACAACGGCGTGCCGTTCTACGTCGCGCTGCCGCATTCGACCATCGACTGGGCGCTGGACGACGGCATGAAGATCGAGATCGAGGAGCGCGGGGCCGACGAAGTGCTGAAGATGGCGGGGCGGCTGCCGGATGGGAGCGTGCGGACAGTGGAGATCGGGGCGCCGGGAAGCGGGGCCGCAAATCCGGCGTTCGACGTGACGCCGGCGCGGCTGGTGACGGGGCTGGTGACGGAGCGGGGCGTGTGTGCGGCGACGGCGGAGGGGTTGCGGGGGATGTATGGGTAGGTGGGAGCTATGCCCAAGTTCGGTTTAGGAATGGAGCGTGCGAAGTGAACGAAGCCTATAGCGCAAGATGTGCATTCGATTAATATTTGCGGCGTTGTTCAACCAATATTGCTATTGCAGACCGCCACCATCTTGTTCTTATATGTGCCGTCTGGGCAGTGCATTGATGTTGTATATTGTTTCTGCGATAACTGTAAAAATATATTTTGCAATGGATTCGATCCGAACAAGAGGATTTGTTGGTTTTGGAAAATCATATTAATATCCATGGGGTGCCCATATACTATCATGACTTGGAAAGTGCAATTTTCTCAGGAAAATCACAAAGCGATACTTAAACTTTTACATGCGGCGAGATTCAATGGATCAATCTGAAAATGCGAAACAAAAATGCTCCGATAAGAGTGCGATCTGGTGTTCTGACACGCGGATATGGTGGTGACACTGGTTTTGGTGAGACGGAAGAGTTGATGCAAAAGTCATCAGACGAGTATACCGCAAGCAAGTGTAACTTCGGCTTGACGCTCAGTTAATATGATAGAGATGTACGGCGCGACGAGATCCGAGTGATGGACGATACGACGCCGACAGAATTTAGCTCCTGAGAGCGTCTGCTCCAGCCAGTGCATGTACGAATCTGGCATGACCGAGCGCGACACCCGCCAACAGACGATCCGGTGCGCATAGGCATCGATCACGAAGGTCCATAGACAAAGCCCGTCCAGGTGGCGACGTAGGTGAAGTCCGACACCCACAGCACATTCGGGCGAGATACCCGGAACTGGCGAATGAAGTGATAGAGCGGACAAGGTATGAAATTGTAACACAACGAAGTATTGAGCGGCTTGCCGCGGAAGACGCTCTGCAAGCCCATGTCGGCCATCAGCTGGGTTACTGTGCAACGAGACAACTCGATGAACTCGCGACGCAATTGCCGCCAAACCTTGCTACGCCGTAGACCTGAAAGTTCTGGTTGAAAACCCGCCGGATCTCGATGCGCAGTATCGCATCGCGCCTCAAGCTGGAAGGCGCGGTCTCTGGTCGCTGCCGCAGCAGCGCACGGACTCGTGATAGCTGGACGGATCGATCGCCAGCACACTGGTAGATTACTGCTCAAACATGATCGTCGCGGCAACGCACGACAAACGGATCATGGCTTCCATCGGCGTTCGAGCTCAGCCGGCCAAAATATGCGCTCGCCTTGCGCAGGATCACGTTGCCTGGCACAGCACACGGTTCTCGCGCTCAAGCGCCTTCAGGAGTTAGAGATGGTCGGAGGAGAGACCGGCGAGAGAGACCGATAGTGGAGCTCTGACTGACTGCAGCCAGTGATTGACAGCGTCGGTCGGTGCAGCCATCTGGACGAGATGGAGGAGATAGAAGACACTGCGAACGATATTCCGAGCAGCGCTCTAGCACCAAACGGACAGCGCGCTCACGCAGCTCGGCCGAAAATTTCCTGTTCATTGATTCGTACGTCATGCCTGCAGTATTCAAGAGTTAAAACCACCAGCCCATGCCGTGCCGCCGTCGCGGCGATGATCAAGTCAACCAAACCGACTTGCCGCTGGTGAGTTTCCTCTACAAAATGCGCCAAATGTCGTGCGGTCGCCAAATCAACCGGGAGAACTCTATCTGTACAGGTTGCCAAAATCTTAGCAATCAGCACGGCGACTTCATCGGCACGTTCGGTCTTCCCGTTGCGCCGCAGTTTCAGCACGCCCTTGTCCATCTTGCTGATGGTCATGACCGAGAGGAACAGGCTGCTGCCGTTGCGCCTCACCCAATTGATCAGCTTGGGATCGTATTTCTGCCTGTTCTCGTCGAACATTGAGACGACGTTCGTGTCGAGCAGGTACATGGTCACTCGAAGTCCACACCGAACGGCCGGTCCACGTAGGGATCGCCGAACATGTCATTGCTGAGTTTTCCGGCTTCGGCATAGTCTGCCAGCAGTGCGCCGAGCGAAGGGGCTGGCCTGACTTGCGCGGCCCAAGTGGCCTCCGACACGACCACGACGGCGTCCTTGCCGTAGCGGGTAATGCGTTGTGGCTCACCGCGAGTGCGCGATCCATCAGGTTGGAAAAATCAGAGCGGGCTTCGTTGAGACGAGGTCAAGGTTTTCATATCGGACAATGGTCTCTGGCGGCGGAACTTTATGCCGTCGAGGAGGTGGTCGCGCAGGTGCTCCCAGAGCTTGAGTTCTGCCTCGATGAGGGGACGGCGCAGTTTCTTGGCGATGGGAGTGGTGCGGGACATCGCGGGTGATTGTGGCTAGGGCGGTTGCTGACCTCGGGCAGCATACGCCTCGATCTGGCACAAAGTGCCAGCTTATCGCAAAAGGAGAAGCTGTTCTGTCGTTTGGCCACGGTGGTGGTAGTCCTTGAGATCGGTGTTTTCACTCTATCACCGCCTACCGGCGGTGGAGTTGATGTCCTTCTCCCTTTGCGAGATGTTGTGCAACAGGGCGGATGAGGGGATTACTCTCGGAAGCTCGGCAGCCCTACCGCAGCAACCCATCCAGCACGAACGGCTTATGCTCCGCCGGGGCGGTCTTTGCGGCCTTCGCCTCGGCTGCCGCAGCACCGCCGGGCGGTTCAAGCGGGCCGTTGACGCCGCAGCCAGCCAGCATCGCGGCCGCGAGAGCTATCGCAATGCCAACGCCGATTTTGCTGCCGATACTGCCCATGGTCTCTCCCGCCGGCCGAGGCCGGGTGTCTACGGCGGTCATTTAAGCAGCCGGAACCTCTTTCTCCAAACGCTTTAGCCAGAGCGTGGCCATTTTTCGCACGTTCTGTGGCGCGGTTCCCCCATAGCTGACCCGGCTGGCCACCGAGGCATCCACCGTCAGCACCGAAAACACGCGCGCGTCGATGCGCTTGTCCACGGCCTGCATGGCCTCCAGCGGCAGCTCGTCCAGCCGAAGCCCGTCGGCTTCCGCCTTGGCCACCACCCGCCCGGTGATGTGGTGCGCATCGCGGAACGGCACACCCGCCTCGCGCACCAGCCAATCGGCGAGGTCCGTCGCTGTCGAGAACCCGCGCATGGCCGCGCGCCGCATGGTTTCAGTCTGGGGTTGCAGATCGGCGATCATGCCCGTCATTGCGGCCAGCATCAGTTCCAGAGTGTCCAGTGCCTCGAACGTCGGCTCCTTGTCCTCCTGCATGTCCTTGGAATAGGCCAGCGGCAGGCCCTTCATGACCAGCACCAGGCCCTGGAACGCGCCGGCGATACGCCCGATTTTGGCGCGAGAAAGCTCGGCGGCGTCAGGATTGCGCTTCTGCGGCATGATCGAGGAGCCGGTGGTGAAGGCGTCGGTGAGCTTCACGAAGCCGAACTCAGCCGAGCACCAGAGCACGATCTCTTCGGCCAGGCGGCTGATGTGGACCGCGCAAATGGTGGCGGCGGCCAACGTCTCCAGCGCGAAATCGCGGTCGGCGACGCTGTCGAGCGAGTTGGCGGTGGGGCAATCGAAGCCGAGAGCTTTCGCGGTCATGTCGCGGTCGATGGGATAGCCGGTCCCTGCCAGGGCAGCGGCACCCAATGGGCATTCGTTCAACCGCACCCGCGCATCGGCAAAGCGGCCGCGGTCGCGCGAAAACATCTCCACATAGGCCATTAAATGGTGACCGAAGGTGACCGGTTGGGCGGTCTGGAGGTGTGTGTAACCTGGCATCACGGTATCGGCGTGGGCGAGCGCCTTCTCGGCCAGTACCTTCTGCAACTGCGCCAGCGCCAGGCCCGCGCCGTCGAGCCGCGCGCGCAAATACAGTTTGAAGTCCGTCGCCACCTGGTCGTTGCGCGAGCGGGCGGTATGCAGCCGCCCGGCCGGCTCGCCGATCATCTCCTTGAGGCGGCTCTCCACATTCATATGCACGTCTTCCAGCGCACGCGACCAGGCAAAGGTCCCCGCCGCCACGTCTGACGCGATCGTGTCTAGACCCGCTGCGATCTCGGCCGCATCCTTGGCGGTTAGAATACCCGCCTTCGCCAGCATCGCGGCATGGGCCTTGGAGCCCTGGATGTCTTCGGCGGCCATGCGCTTGTCGAAGTCGATAGAGGCGTTTATCTGCTCCATGATGGCGGCGGGACCGGAGGCGAAGCGGCCGCCCCACATCTGGTTGGACGACTTGGCGTCAGCTGCTTTTTTGGAAGGTTTTTTCATGTCGGACGACTCCAAGGTCGGGGCAGCACAGGGCCCCCAGCGCGGGCTTGGCGTCTGGATCGCTCTGGCGATACTGGCGGCGGCTCTGGCTCTCTATCTGTTCGGCGGGGCTGCTGGCAAGGGTGGTGGCGCGGCGTCGCCGCTCATCGGCCTCAACACCGGCGAGATGGCGGCGTTCCTGATCCATCCCGCCCCGCCGGCCGTGCCAGCCGTAGTGTTCAAGGATGCCGACGGCAAAGAGCTCAATCTGGAAGCTTGGCGCGGCAAGGTGGTGCTGCTGAACCTGTGGGCCACCTGGTGCGCGCCCTGCCGTAAGGAGATGCCCGCGCTCGACCAGTTGAAGACGGAGCTGGGCGGCAAGGATTTCGATGTCATCGCGCTTTCGACTGATCGCGGCGGGATCGAGAAGCCACGCAAGTTCTGGGGCGATGTCGGTATCAAGTCTCTTGGGCTTTATCTCGACAGCAACGATGCCCAGCATGGGTTGAGCGTGATCGGCCTGCCGACGACGCTGCTGATCGACCGGACGGGGCGCGAGATCGGCCGCCTGGTCGGGCCGGCCGAATGGGCGAGCCCAGAGGCCAAGGCGCTGTTGCAGGCGGCAATCAAATAAAACGGGGACAGCAAGTAAAACGGGGACAGTGTACTTATATCGCTGGCCACATTCGGCGGAGTGCAGTCCGGAGATCAGCGATATAAGTACACTGTCCCCGTTTTACGCCTGTCCCCGTTTTACGCTAAGGCGGCGATCAGTTCATCCGCCGCCGGTAGCTGTCGTAACTCGCGATCGAACCGCAGACTATGCGCGCCACTTCCGGCTCGTCGATGATGGCGCTCATCCAACCCTGGTCGCCAAGCTTGCGGCTTTCCCAGAGGCAGTCGCGCCAATCCACGGTTAGGCCGCTGGCATAGAAGCCGTTCCGGGTCGGGAATACCGCGATGGTTGTGCCGCTGGCCAGCCGTCTCAAAAGCTCGGTCGGTGCGCGCTCGGCATGGGCGATCTCGAACGAGGCTTGCCGATAGTCGTCGTCGACCACGATCATCAGCACTGGATTGCCGGAGCGGTCGAGGCCGAGAATGCCTGGCGGGTGCATGCAGGCGCAGTGCTCGATGATGGCGTAGTCGGCAACAAACGCGCGAAAGGCCTTGCTGACGGCGGCATCCAATAGGAAACGGGTATCGGCCTGCGCCAACACAGGCTCGATCGGCCGCGTCAATTCGCGGAAGAAGTCCAGTTGGAGCCGGTACAGCCGATCCGCCAGCGTTGCAAAGAAGTCGTGACTGTCCTTGCGACACATGGCGTTGACAAGTCCGTCGCTCACGACGCGGCCGGCATGCCTGTGGTCGATACGGTCAGACACCAACAGCTTGCGCAGGGGCGACTGGCGAAGCTCCTCCAACACGGACGGTCCCTCGATGCCCGCTTCGGCTGGGTCGGTGACAATCACCGACGTCTTCCCAAAGCGACCGCCGTCGGCAAAGACGCGCGGCAACCGCGAGGCTTTGAGATGCAGCGCGCGCTCGGCCGGATCGCGGATATGCTCCATGGCGCCGAGCGGCGCTGCGCTCTCGGCCGCCTGCGCCGCATCGAACTCAAGCTGCTGCTTGCGGATGTGGGCTAGCGCCTCCCCGGCCTTGCGGAAAGCAAAGCACTGCACATCGCCTTGCAGCTGCATTGTCATGGCGTGCAAGAAAGCAGGATCGTCGTCGATCAGCACCACCGACGTTGGGTGGTAGAGCGGCACCAGCGGATCGTGTTCCGCCCAAGGCCTGGACATGGTGGTTCTCCGTGACGAACCGTTCTAGTTAGCAACAGCATGACGATTATGGATTTGCGACGTCTAAATGACCGCACTGGGGACGCACCTAGGTTAAATCGCGAAATCGCTAGAACGTCTCAGGAAAGTACCCAGGTTGCCAAGGCTCTCGAGTTGCCGGAGGGCACTTGGCGGCCCAACTTCCGACCACATGCTGCATCAGATCAAAACCCGACAAGACGTTTTCCGGCGCCCAAGCGTCCGGCTGCGTTTCTGGTGTGGTGGATGGGACGATGATGTCGACGCGACTGGCCGGATTTGGGCTGCTCACTGTGCTGCTGGCCGGGGCGCTTTTGTTTGGGGCGTTGCCCTCGCAGGCTGCGGCGCCGTCGGTTGCCGGCTTCCAGCAATTCGTGAACGCAACTTGGCCCGATGCGGAAAAGATCGGTGTGTCGCGCGCAACCTTCGATCGCGCCATCGCGGGCCTGACACCCGATTTCTCTCTTCCCGAGCTCGACGGCGTGCCACAACGCAAGCCGAACACGGCGCAAGCGGAGTTCCTGCGCCCAGCCGGCGATTACATGAAAGAATCGCGTATCGCCGGGCTCGCCAAGCGCGGGCAGGCGGTGGCGCGGCAATGGCGCGAGGCGCTCGCCGGCATCGAGAAAAAGTATGCTGCGCGCCCTAGCGTCCTGGTGGCGATTTTCGGCCGCGAAACCGATTACGGCAAGGAAAAGACCACCAAGTCGGTGTTGCAGGTGATCGCGACGCAAGCCTATGCCGGGCGGCGCAAGGACTATTTCCGCGACCAGTTCATCTGGGCTCTGAAGATACTTGAGGACGGGGATGTCACGCCAGCCGGCTTCACCGGCTCCTGGGCCGGCGCATTCGGCCTGACCCAATTCATGCCTAAGGGGTTCCGGGACTACGCCGTCGACTTCGACGGCGATGGCAAACGAAACGTGTGGACATCTGTGCCCGATGCGCTGGCAAGTTCGGCTGTCGAACTGAGCAAGGCCATCGACCGCGACGGCACGCCGGTGGGATGGCAGCTCGGCAAACCCTGGGGCTTTGAAGTTCGCAAGCCCAAAAACATGGACTGCACCTGGGGCGGCTTCGATCGGCCACGCCCTTTGAAGGACTGGGTGAAGCTGGGCTTTACGCGGGCTTACGGTAAGCCATTCCGCTCCACGGACCTGAACGATCCCGCCTTCTTGCTGTTGCCCGAAGGGGCGAACGGGCCGGCCTTCCTGGTGTTCAACAATTTCCTGTCGTTGAAAGTCTACAACTATGCCGATCTCTATGCGCTGTTCGTCGGGCACCTGGCGGATCGCATCGATGGTGGCGAGCCGTTTGAAGCCAAATGGGCCGAGGACAGTCATCTGACCGAAGCCGAAGTCTTCTCCCTGCAAAAGAAACTGGCCGGCCTGGGTCACAAAGTCGGCAAGATCGACGGCAAGATCGGCTCCATGATGCGCATCGCACTTGGCGAGTTCCAAAAGAGCCGGAAGCTGCCGTTGAAGTGCTATCCGACGGATGCGGATCTGGCCGCGCTTGAAGGTGTGGCCGAGACGGCGCAGTGAGGCATTCCCGGGCGTCGTTGCGTCCTGCTGTGGTTTTCCCGCAATGCCAAGGTGGTGCATTGCCCTGGATCAATACGGCGATGCCGGGTACAAATCCCATCAGCGATTCAGTCGAATCGCGGCCATCGCCAACCTGTTGGATGACAAGCCTTTGCGCCGTACAGCAGCCTGCTCAAGACTGTCGATGATCTTTGTGCGCACGGTAGCCGTGTGGGCCTGCGCTGTATTGCTTGCGACGAGTATGGCTTCTGCTCCGGCTGTCGCGGCAGAAACGCCCGCCCCCGAGGCCACCGCCGAAGACCTTGCCGATTTCAGATCCTATGTTGCAGCGCTCTGGCCCAGGGCCGAAGCGAAAGGCGTTTCGCGCGCGACGTTCACACAAGCCTTTTCTGGCCTAGCCCCGGATATGCGCATCCTTGCCAAGCCCAAGCAGCAACCCGAACACGTGCAGCCGGTCTGGGAGTACCTGAACCAGATCGTGTCGGAGAAGCGGTTCGCGCTTGGCCAGAAGGCCTATGCCGGAAACCTCGCCGGCATGAAGGTGATCGAGCAAGCGTATGGCGTGCCGCCGCACTTCATCGTCGCGGTATGGGGCGTGGAGTCGATGTACGGCACCAACACAGGTCAATACGGCGTGATCCGCTCATTGGCGACATTGGGCTGGCGGGGCGGCCGGCGTGCGCGATTTGGCGAGCAGCAGCTGATGGCGGCACTGCGCATTCTTCAGCGCGGCGATGTGGCACCGGAGCGCATGACCGGCTCCTGGGCCGGCGCCATGGGCCATACGCAGTTCATCCCGACCACCTTTGAGGCTTACGCCGTAGACTTCGACCGCGACGGTCATCGCGATATCTGGGGCAGCGCCACCGATGCCGTGGCCTCGGCCGCAAACCTGCTGAAGTCTAATGGCTGGAAGCCAAGTGAGCCCTGGGGCTTTGAAGTTCAATTGCCCGCCAGGTTCGATCTTGGGCAGGCAGGTCTATCCAACCGCAAGCCGCTGTCCGCCTGGGCCCGCGCCGGCGTGCGCCGCGCCAATGGGAAGGCGCTCGAGCCGACCGATATGAAGGCCGCCCTGCTGCTGCCGGCTGGCGCCGATGGACCAGCGCTGCTTGTCACTGGCAACTTCCGCGCGCTGCTGCGCTACAATAACTCAGTGTCCTATGCGCTCGCCGTGGTCTTACTTGCCCAGAAATTGATCGATGGGCCCTTTATCGAGAAGGCTTGGCCGCTGACTGCGCGCGGCCTATTGCTGGAAGAGCGCAAGGAGTTGCAGCGCCTGCTGACGGCACGCGGTTTGACGGTGAGTTCGCAGGATGGCGTGATGGGGCCGGAGACCACCAAAGCTCTTAAGGCATACCAGCAAAGCAAAGGTCTGCCGGCGGATGGATTTCCCAGCATGAAGGTTCTGGAGGCGCTGAGAAAAGATGAGCACTCCTGACGTCATATGGCGGCGCGTCGTCCTGGCTTTCGTTCTGCAGGCCGTATGGGCCGTTGGTGCCGCACAGATGGCCCATGCCGAGTCCGCATTTGCCAGCTACCTCACGCCGTTTCCGCCCAAGGAACGCTACAAACTGGTGGTGTTCGGCGATTCTTTTGGCGCCGGGTTGGCGACTGCCCTGGCCGCCGATCTCGCCCCGCAGAAGATCGATGTGGTCAACAAAGCGCTGCCCTGGCTAGGCCTTGCCCGCAACGACGCCAACGAGTGGGACAAAGCTGTCGACGCCACTACCCCGGCCGACGAATTCCAGATCGCCGTGGTGGTGTTCGGCGCCGATGATCGCGTCGCGATCCGGGGTCCCAAGCAGCGGCTGGAGTTCGGCACTCCGGCTTGGAAGCAGGACTACTTGCGCCGCATCGATACGTTTTTGAAGTCGTTGCGTAACCGCAAGGCGGCAGTCTACTGGCTGGGATTGCCGCCGATGCGCGGCGAGAACTCCAGTAATGCCGCGCAGATGCTGAACGCCATGTTCGTCGAGCGGGTCCGCCTGAGCGGGGCGAAGTACATCGACAGCTGGGACGCGTTCGTCGACGCGTCCGGCGCCTATGTCGATTTTGGCCCCGACCTGACCGGCAACATGCGCCAGTTGCGGCTGAACGACGGCGTGCACCTGACGGTTCCAGGCAATCAGAAGCTGGCGAGCTTGGTTGAGCGTGAAATCGGCCACGATCTGGCCGTGGCGCAGCGCGAACGCGACGTGCCGCTGGCGGGCGACGAAGCCGAGCAGCGCAATGTGCGTGACGATAGCCTGCCGCGGGCCGCAGGCGCGGCCAAGCCTTCGGCGCCCGGCAAATCCGGCAAGGATGCCGCCGCCGACGATGGCACTATTGCGCTGGCCGGCGAGGCTGGGCAGCCGAAACGAGACCATCACGATTTTTCGGCCCGCCATTCCAGGGGCAGTGCTGGCAAGCATCCTCTCGACCCCGGGCGTCCCGGTCGCCGACCCCGGCCATACGCTGCCGGCCGATCTGCTGGGCGGTTACACCGTGCTGAGTTCGGTCGCGACCTCCGCCGATATGCAAGCGCGCGGGCGTCAACAGCAGCCGCTGACCGAGAGTCCCTTCTTCAAGCTGCTGATCCGCGGCGACGGGCTGACCACGCGACCCGGCCGCGCCGACGACTTCCAATGGCCGCGGGCTGGCCAAGCCTCGGTCACCGGCACTGTCACTTCCACCGCCGCCACCGATACGTCGGATTAGAGCCGACAGGGCGAACAGTGTTACGCTTGGTCCAGAAGTGCACGAACTTCCGCAAAGACATCGCGGAACATGGGTTCCGTGAGCACGCCGGTATTGGTGTTGTAGCGCGAACAGTGGTAGCTATCGATCAGCACACGTCCGTCATGCAGCTGGTGCAGGTTGCCGTGGCCGAACGGATTGCCGGCCTTGCGAACGCCCAGCGCCGACAGCACGTTGTCATGCGCAATCTTGCCCAGCGCTACCATCACGCGCAGTCTCGGCAATGCTGAAATCTGCGCCGTCAGGAAACTCCGGCAGGTGGCCGCTTCCTGGCCCGTCGGCTTGTTCTGCGGCGGCACGCAGCGCACGGCGTTGGTAATCATGCAGTCGACCAGCCGCAAGCCGTCCTTGGGATCGGCCCTGAAGATGCCCGAAGCGAAACCGAATTCGATCAGCGTCTTGTAGAGGAGATCTCCAGCATAATCGCCCGTGAACGGCCGGCCGGTGCGGTTGGCGCCCTGCAGACCCGGGGCGAGGCCAACGATCAACAATCGCGCGTCCGTCCCGCCGAACGAGGGGACGGGCGCGTTGTGAAAGCCGGGATAGGCCACCCGGTTGTCGCGCCGGAAGTCCGCCAACCGTGGGCACAGCTGACAATCGGCCGAGGGCTCGCTTGCGCTCATCAGTTGGCGTCGGGGAAATCGTCGTCGTCCTGCCCGCGCCCGCCAGCTACAACCGGTCCGGCGCCAACCGGCGTACGAGCCGGAGCATAGCGTGGAGCCGCATCGCGCTGCGCCCGCACCGACGGATCGCGACCGATCAGGTTGGCCATGTCCGACAAGTCGATGAACTGATCGGCTTGGCGGCGCAGTTCGTCTGCGACCATCGGCGGCTGGGTATGCAGCGTCGAGATCACGCTGACGCGCTTGCCCTTCTGCTGGAGGGCTTCAACCAATGAGCGGAAATCGCCATCGCCCGAGAACAACACGATATGGTCGAGATGATCTGCCAGTTCCATGGCGTCGACCGTCAGCTCGATGTCCATATTGCCCTTGATCTTGCGCCGGCCGGTGGCGTCGGTGAACTCCTTGGTCGGCTTGGTCACCATGGTGTAGCCGTTGTAGTCCAGCCAATCGATCAGTGGGCGGATGGAAGAATATTCGTCGTGCTCGGCCAGTGCGGTATAGTAGAGCGCGCGGATCAGCTGGCACTTGCCGCGGAACATGGTCAGCAGCCGCTTATAGTCGATGTCGAAGTTGAGCGCCTTGGCCGTGGCGTAGAGATTGGCGCCATCGATGAACAGCGCAACGCGCTCGTTCGGGTAGAAGTGCATGAACATCACCTTCGTGTTGTGCAATGAGCCGTCGATCCGGGAATGTGGAGCGAGAAACGGTTGCGATCCTGAAACAGCCCGTATGTAAGCGATTGCTGAAAAACTGCAAAGGGTTGCTGGATGCTTGATGACAGAAATGTGCTGCTGGCGTTTGGCGGCAACCAGGCGGGCCCCTGGGGTGAGCCTGACGAGGCTATCGAACGCGCGCTGGCCGAGCTGGATCAGCGGGGCGTCGTGGTGACGCGGGTGTCGCGGCTGATCTCGACCGAACCGATGGGGCAGCCCGGGCAGGCGCGCTATGCCAATGCAGTCGCGGCTGCGCAGACGCGCCTTGCGCCGGAAGCGCTGCTGATGCTTTTGAAGGCGTTGGAGTTCGAGGCCGGCCGCCGCCCCGGCCCGCGCTGGGGGCCGCGCCCACTCGACATCGACATCCTGGACTACGCTGGGATCATCCAAGGCTGGGAGACACCGCACGATCCTGAACATCCCGCTGATCTGGTGCTGCCGCATCCTGAGTTGCACAAGCGCATGTTTGTTCTTGAGCCATTGGTCGAGATCGCTCCGGGGTGGCGGCATCCGGTGATGGGGGAGACAGCCGTCGGTTTGATGGCGCAATTGCGAAAGGCGCTGTAGGCGCGACCCGTGGGTCGCGCTCTATCAGCGAGTACCTTGCCCAAGGGCGACCCACGGGTCGCCTATGCCTCGCACCTGCCGCCACCACACACTCGCCACAATTGCCGTCTTGCACAAGCCGACAAAGTGCTGTAACCGGCACGTTCCCGAATCCCCACCCATGCCCTAAGGAGTCCCAGGATGGCGCGCGTCACCGTCGAGGACTGTGTTGACAAGGTTCCAAACCGCTTCGAGCTGGTGCTGGTCGCAGCCCACCGGGCCCGCTCCATCGCCGGTGGCTCGGCGCTCACCATCGAGCGCGAGAACGACAAGAACCCGGTCGTAGCGTTGCGCGAGATCGCCGACGAGACGGTCGAGCCCGATGACCTGAAGGAAGACCTGATCCACTCGCTGCAGAAGTTCGTCGAAGTTGACGAGCCTGAGGGTGAGAACACGCCGATGATCCCGGCCGCCCCAGACCGCGGGCCCACGCTCGGACGCGACGACCGCCGCCGCGACACCGAAGTCGACCGCGTGCAGATGACGGAAGAAGAAGTCCTGCGCGGGCTCGAGAGCATGATCCCGATCGAAGCCAGCGCCTCGACGGCGCGGCAGCGGTAGTTGACTTCCCTCTCCCCCGCGCACTTGCGCGGGGGAGAGGAGACCGCGTCTCGAAGGCGCACCTTTGCGCCAAGAGCCACGCGGTCGGTGAGGGGCAGCCGCTAACTCGCTTTGCTTGGCGCAAGGCACCGATCAAGCGTCTGCTCATCCGGCCTTGTTTCTTCGGCGCTCTGGCGCCTCGGCGGCCACCTTCTCCCCCTGAAGAATGGGGAGAAGGAAGAGCTACCCCTTACCCAAACCGCGCGCTAACATTCGTGGCCCTGATTTGGAGTCCACGAAAGTTCTGCGCCGCCATGATGCGCCAATACGAGCTCGTAGAACGCGTACTCGCCTACGATCCCAAGGCGGACGAGGCGCTGTTGAACCGCGCCTATGTGTACGCGATGAAAGCGCACAAGAACCAGCAGCGCGCCTCCGGGGACCCATACTTCTCGCACCCCCTGGAAGTGGCGGCCATCCTCACCGAGCTGAAGCTCGACGACGCCACCATTGCCACGGCGCTGCTGCACGATGTCATCGAGGACACCGACGTCACGCGCGAGGAGATCGACAAGCAGTTCGGCCCCGAGATTGGCGCACTGGTCGAGGGCCTGACCAAGATCAAGAAGCTGGACCTGGTCACTAAGCAAGCCGAGCAAGCCGAGAACTTCCGCAAGCTGCTGCTGGCGATTTCCAGCGATGTGCGTGTGCTGCTGGTCAAGCTCGCCGACCGTCTGCACAATATGCGCACGCTCGAATATATGCGGCCCGACAAACGCAAGCGCATCTCGGAAGAAACTATCGAGATCTACGCCCCGCTCGCCGGCCGGATGGGCATGCAGTGGCTGCGCGACGAGTTGGAGGAGCTGGCGTTCCGCTGGATGCAGCCGGAAGCCTACGCCATGGTGACGAAAAAGCTCGCCGAACTGCGCGCCGCCAACCAGGGGCTGATCGACGAAATCACCAAGACGCTGCGCGAGAAACTGGCCAGCCGCGCCATCCGAGCAGATGTCTCTGGCCGGGAAAAGAAGCCCTACTCCATCTGGTCCAAGATGGAGCGCAAGCAGATCTCGCTGGAACAGCTATCCGACATTTACGCCTTCCGCGTCACGGTCGATGAGCCGGAGGACTGCTATCGCGTGGTCGGCGTGGTGCACACCAGCTGGCATCTGGTGCCTGGGCGCTTCAAGGACTACATCTCGAATCCGAAGCCGAACGGCTATCAGTCGTTGCACACCACTATCATTGGCCTGCGCCACCGCCGCGTCGAGTTGCAGATCCGCACCGCCAAAATGCACGACATCGCCGAGCATGGCGTTGCGGCGCACGTTCTGTACAAGGATCGCGTCAACGGCTTTCGCCAGGTCGAGGGCGCGCCGGTCGCGGAAGGCAATGCTTACCACTGGCTGCGCCGGCTGGTCGATACGCTGCTGGAGGGCGACAACGCCGAGGAGTTCCTCGAGCACACCAAGCTCGAACTGTTCCAGGACCAGGTGTTCTGCTTCACCCCCAAGGGCCGGCTGATCGCGCTGCCGCGCGGGGCGACCCCGATCGATTTCGCCTATGCGGTGCATACCGATGTTGGCAACGGCTGCGTCGGCTGCCGCATCAACGGCATCCATGTGCCGCTGGTCACCGAATTGCGCAATGGCGACGAAGTCACCATCGAGACTACGGCCGCGCGCAATCCCCCGGCCGCCTGGGAGCAGATCGCGCGCACGGGCAAGGCCCGGTCGGCGATAAGACGCGCCACCCGCGATGCGCAGCGCAAGCAATGGGGCACGCTCGGCCGGCAGATGCTGACGACGGCCTTCGCCAAGTACAATCGCGAGTATACCGACGATATCATCGCCCGCAACATTGGCCGGTTCAGCCAGAAGTCGGTGGACGAACTGACCGCTGCCGTGGGCCGCAGCGAGGTTGCCACGTCAACAGTGGTTGGCGCGCTGATCCCGGAGGCCGCGATCCGTCCCATCGCCCAGCCCGCGCGCGCACGGCGCAACCGTCTGGAGACCAAGTCCGAAGAGGGCTGGTTCAACGTCGCCAAGAACATCGGCATGAAGTTCCGCTGGCCGGGCAGCGGTGGGGAGGCGCATCAGGACCCCGTCGATCAAGCCTTGAAGATCCGTGGCCTGAAGGGCGATCTTCCCGTCAGCTTCGGCGATGCCGGCGCTGTTCCGGGCGATCGCATCGTCGGCATCATGACGCCGGGCGAGGGCATCAAGATCTATCAGATCCATTCGCCCAAGCTGCAACGCTTCGAGGACCGCAACGACCTCTGGATGGACGTGACCTGGGACATCCCCGAAGATAGCGACGAGCGCTTCCCCGCCACCATCGACGTCTCGGTGCTGAACGAGCCGGGCATCCTCGCGCAGGTGGCCCAGGTGATCGGCGACGCCGATGGCAATATCGATACGCTGCGCATGATGCGGCGCGCCGGCGATTTCACGACCATGCGGATCGGGCTGGAGATCTGGGATTTGGAGCACCTGAACAAGATCATCGCCGGGTTGAAGATCAAAACCGGTGGTGAACGCGGTGGAACGCGTGTTCGACGCGGAGGCTGGGGTGCCGGTGGCGGGAGGGGCGGGTGTTGCAAGGCATTGACGCTAGGACAGGGACCCACCTCTCCCCCACGCCACTTCGCGTGGGGGAGAGGAGACCGGGCCTCGCAGCGCGTTTCAGCGCAAGAGCTGCCCGGTCGGTGAGGGGCAGAAGCTGGCTCCGTTCCTGGCGCAACAGGCGCGAGCTGATAGTCTGCCCGTGCTTCTGCCCCTCATCCGGCGCTGAAACGCGCCACCTTCTCCCCCGGAAAACGGGGGAGAAGAGGGGCCATCCCGCGCGGAGCCCCCTCCCATGATCCTCGGCCTGGGCAACGACCTGATCGACATCCGCCGCATCGAGGCGGCCATCGAGAAATACGGCGAGCGCTTCCTGAATCGCATCTTCACCGACGTCGAGCGCGCCAAGTCCGACGCCCGCGCCAACCGCGCCGCGTCCTATGCCAAGCGCTTCGCGGCCAAGGAGGCCTGCTCCAAGGCGCTGGGGACGGGACTGTCGCAGGGCGTCTACTGGCGCGACATGGGCGTGGTGAACCTGCCCAGTGGACGGCCGACGCTGAAGCTGACCGGAGCGGCGGCCGAGCACTTGCGGGCCATGACGCCGGAGGGCTATGAGGCGCGAATCGATCTGACGATAACGGATGATTTCCCGCACGCCCAGGCGATTGTGATCATTTCGGCGCTGCCGACCAAGGCCGATCCACGTTGACTGCTCGCCTTACACGTCGCGGGTATCGAAGATCAACATGTCTGCGCCGCCTGTCGCGAAAATCTGCACATCGGCCGCCGCCATCTGCCCTTCCTGACTGGCGAACGCGTTTTGGATCGCCGCCAGATCGTCGAAGTGCAAGGTCGCGACCAAGTGCACACCGGAAGCGCCTCCGGGAGAACCAACGGCGCCTTGACTGACGTCGTACTTTCTCAATCCGGGTATCTTCTTTGCTATCGGGATGTGTTTCTCGACGTAGTATTTGTCGAAAGCAGCCGCATCCTTGGGAGTCTTATAAAGTACCACCAAGCGAGCCATAGCATTCCTCCAGAGTTTGAAGACGCCAAAATGGCCAAACGACAGATCGGGCTGCCAGCCTTGCATAGCCAAGTTCAATTCACAACTACCGCCTGTTGCGGTGCGCCCGTTGCGGCCGATCGTTTCTGGCGGCGTAGCAACCCGCTACCCGCCTTCCGCACCAAAAAACACATTCTCGAACTTGCGCCCCTTCGGCAATCGATAGACTGAAAAATCCTTGTCAATCGACGCAACCAACGAAATACCACGCCGCTCGCAGAGCGCGATCAGCGACACATCGGCCAAATCGGCCGGCAGGTCGCGATACTTCTTCATATCCTCGATTATGCGTGGCAGATCCTCCCCGAGGCGATCATCGACTTTCAATGTGATTTCGGCGAATTCCAGGAAGCGAAACAAGTTTGGCTGTATGTCACACAGCATGGCGGCGACCTCACCAACAACCACCGATGTGGTTGTCCATCGCGATGTCCTGGCTCGCAGCGCAAATTCAGACGCCTGTGCGTGATAGCGGTCTGCCGGGTCAAACATTGCGACCATTGGGCCTGAATCAACGGCGATGCTTGGCACGCAACTTTTCCTTGATCCGCGCCTTGTAAGTCGTTGACAAGTCTGTCTCGCCGCTTGGGACCAAGTCCTTGCTCAGCCGCAACCAGGCTTCGTAAGGGTCTTCTTTGGACGGACTGTCAGCGAGCTTCTCAACGACGGCCGAGCGAACGAACTCAGACAGTGTCTCGCCGCTTTGCTCAAGCCGGCGCTTCAGTCGCCCATCGATCTCATCGTCCAATCGCACGGTAATTGTAGGCATGGCCATCATCCAATTCGATCTGTCGTACAATGCACGACAGATCGGCGACGGTTAACCTTGCAGCTCAGACCCGCTCGTCTGCCGCAAGCCCTCCCCGGCTGCCATGGCCATCGGACCCACGCGTCCTTGACCTAACGCAATGCGACCAACCCAAAACAACACCATCACCTCAGGCGAACCGGCATGGGCCGGCACGCCCGCAATGGAGGTTGTGATGGCTGCAGCAGTGGCGTACGCACGATCGCAGGTCGGGTTTGATGAGAGCGCCGCGTGGCGAATGAACCGTTGCGCCAGGGCTACACTCATCGCGGTCGCGCTGGCGCTTACCGTCACGCACACCCTGCCTGCCAAAGCCGCCGATACCCCGGCCGCCAACCGTGGCCTGGAGACCGTGGCGCCCGACAAGGCGCGCGTAACCGGTAAAGTCACCGTCAACTTCGGCTCGCGGTTGGCGACCGGGGCAACCGGTGTCGATGTCTACAAGATCGAGAACATGACGACGGCTGATCTGATGGTGCTGAACGGCACGATCCAGCGCGCCCCCGAACGCAACATGACCTACAGCCTGACCGTCGATGTGTTCAATCCCAAGACGCCCGGCCAGGTCGCCAAGGAAGTCGCGATAATGCGCGGCGATTTGGAGATCGACTTTTCGGGCCGCTATTTGCCTGAACCCGGAAAACTGCGCCTCGACGTGGTCAAGGGACAAAAGACCTCATCGAATTTCCGCGGTGTGCTGAAGGGGCGTGAGATCGTTCGCTGGTGGGACATCGCTAAGCAACTCAAGACGGCGCAAAGGACCGCCACCAAGATCTACAGCCGCGCCATAGGCGGCAAGGTGGTCTCGATCGAGGTCAAGAACCCCGATCCGCTCGGCTTCGATGGGCTGGTGCTGGCGGCCGGGCCGTTCACTTATCTTCCCGAGACAACGGTGCGCGGCAGCCTCGACTATGACTACGAACTGGGCAATTGGCTGACCGACAACCAGGGCCTCAAACTGAGCTACCAGCTGGGCGAGAAGTCGATCACCGACACCATCACGGGATCGATCCGGTTCGTGGAGGAAAAGGGCAGCGCCACTGTCGACGGCAAGCCCGTGCCCTACACCGGCTATTATGAATACAGCCTGCGCTACAACGAGGTAACGCCGGCCGCCGACCAAGCCTTCTTCGACCCCAAGGACTTTGCCGCGCAGGCCGATGCCTTTTTCGACACTGCCGACCAGTCCAAACCGGGCATCTATGGCCGCGCCTATTTCGAGGACAGTGAGGACAACTGCAAGAAAGCCAAGAAGACGGACGACAGCGAGGCCTGTG
Organism: uncultured Alphaproteobacteria bacterium; assembly: GCA_963732765.1. Taxonomy (GTDB): domain Bacteria; phylum Pseudomonadota; class Alphaproteobacteria; order Rhizobiales; family Hyphomicrobiaceae; genus JANYHF01. The sequence continues at coordinate 26,815 of CAVTAS010000005.1, forward strand.
TCGGACCAACAAAATCGGTTATCAGCTACGATTTGAAGCCCGTCGGCCTGACCTACGCGCAGTTGGCCGCCTGGATGAAGATCGAGCCGCTGGTGATCGGGCCGTTCACGGACGAATAAATCCTCATCATCAGACCGGAAACTTGGCAGTCTGCCGCAGCGCCTCGCCCAGCACCATGGCCGTCGCAACCGCGATGTTCAGGGAGCGCAGGGCGGGGCGCATTGGGATTCGGACGCTCGCGTCCACCACCGCGTGTACATGCTCAGGCGCCCCCGCGCTCTCGCGTCCCAGCAGCAGCACATCGTCGGCACGGAACGCGAACTCCACATACGACCCCGCCGCCTTGGTCGTCAGCAGCACCAACCGCCCCGGCCTCCGCTCGGCCAGAAACACCTCCCACGACCGCCAGCGCGTGAGTTGCGCATGCTCCAAATAATCCAGTCCTGCGCGTCTCAGCGTCTTGTCGGATAGATCGAACCCGGCCGGCTGGATCACGTCGACCGGCACGCCAAGGCACGCGCCCAGGCGCAGGATGGTGCCGGTGTTCTGAGGAATATCTGGCTGGTATAGCGCTATGCGCATATCAACAGTGTCCTTTGTAGCTCCGACAGGGCTAGCTGCCGCATTCGCACCCGCGCCGCCGCATGCCACTTGAGCTGAGCACAGCGCGAAACTAGGGTTCACCCCAGCTTATCCACCTGAGGTCAAAAGGTCGCGCTGCAATCGGCTCCGATATGCGTGCGTGAAGCGTTCAACGTTGACATATTGCGCCGCGACAACGGTTTGCGCCAACGCGCATGCCGCAGCGCCCGAGCGGGCGAGGCGGTGCCGGCGGGCGAAGGTAAGGAGGCCAGCAATGGCGACGAACACCCAGGCGACGACGGCCGGCCCCCATGACGCGAAAGGCCACGGCGACGCGTCCCACGATGGGCACGCGATGACACGTCGCGATTTCCTGCCCATCATGGCCGGCAGCTGGGCGCTGGTGGGCGGTGCGACCGCGCTCTGGCCGATGATCGACCAGATGAACCCTGACGCCAACACGCGCGCTCTGGCCTCGATCGAGGTTGACCTCGCGCCGATCAAAGCGGGGCAGGCCATCACTGTAAACTGGCAGGGCAAGGCGCTGTTCATCCGCCACCGCACGCCAGAGGAGATCGAGAAGGCCAAGGCGACACCGCTCGACGCGCTTAAGGACACCACGGCCCAGAATGCTGCGCTGCCAGACGATGCCGATGCTAAGGACGAAAACCGCGTCAAGCCAG
>CAVTAS010000006.1:0-285111 GCA_963732765.1 uncultured Alphaproteobacteria bacterium
TCGAACCTGCGACCCCCTGATTACAAATCAGGTGCTCTACCAACTGAGCTAAGCCGGCGACGCACCCTGTTTACGGGATACTTGCGCGCCGATCAAATGCCGCGTCGTGACCGCGCACGGGACTTGACGCCTCGGGCGATTTCCCGGACGCCAGGGACGCTTCGTCCCCGCTCCCACTCCCGCGAGCCCCCACCAGCATGACCGCCGTTCCGCGCCTTTCCGTGATCGTGCCGACCTTCAACGAGGCGGGCAACGTAGGCGTGCTGTTCGACCGGCTGAAAACGGCGTTGGCGGGGATGGCCTGGGAGGTCATTTTTGTCGACGACAACAGCCCGGACGGTACGGCGCAGTTGCTGCGCGACATCGCCCAGGAAGATGTCCGCGTGCGTTGCCTGCGCCGGGTCGGGCGGCGCGGCCTGGCGGGGGCGTGCATCGAGGGCATGCTGGCCTCGTCCGCGCCTGTTGTCGCCGTGATGGACGCCGATCTGCAGCACGACGAGACGCTGCTGCCGGCCATGCTGGCGGAAATCGACCGCGGGGCCGAATTGGTCGTGGGCTCGCGCTATATCGTCGGCGGGGTGGCGGGCGAGGGATTTTCCAAGTCGCGTCAGGGCATGAGCAGTTTTGCGACGGTGCTCGCGCACCGGCTGCTGGGCGTTGAAGTCAGCGATCCCATGAGCGGCTTTTTCATGGTGCGGCGCGAGGTGGTCGAGGAGGCCGCTCCCCGGCTGTCGGAACAGGGGTTCAAGATCCTGCTCGATCTGATCGCCAGCGCGCCGCGGCCGGTGCGCACGGTGGAGCTGCCGTTCCAGTTCCGCGAGCGCCACGCCGGACAGTCCAAGTTGGACAGTCTGGTGGCGGTGGAGTTCGCCGGTCTGGTGCTGTCGAAACTGTTCGGCGACTGGCTGTCGATCCGTTTTCTGCTGTTCGCCCTGGTTGGGCTGTCGGGGCTGGTGGTGCACCTCGTGGTCTTGCAGTCCTTGCTGACAACGGGATCGATCCCTTTCGGATCGGCCCAAGTTGCAGCAACCTATGTGGCCATGGTCTGGAACTTTTTTGCCAACAACCAGCTGACCTACCGGGATCGGCGTCTAGGCGGTTGGGCGGCCGTCCGGGGCCTCGTGATCTTCTGCCTGGTCTGCTCGGTGGGGGCGCTGGCCAATGTCGGTGTCGCCAGCTGGATCTTCGATGGCAATCGCACCAGCGCCTGGCTGGCTGGCACCACCGGCGCGCTGATGGGGGCGGTGTTCAACTACGCCGTTAGCTCGGTTTTGACATGGCGTCGTAGTTAATCTCGTCTTTTCCCGTTTCGTCTCGATTTTTCTCGTCATTTCCCGATTTTTTCTTGTTTTTTCTCGCACTTTCTCTCGTTTTTCTTGGCTTCTCTCAATACCATCTCGCACCCATCGATCTTTACTGGAGTCCACAGGTTTTGCACTTGAGTCTGCAGCCACAGCTACGCAGTCTGATCATAGCCAGTCTGACGCTATGCGTTTTGCGCATGGCGGTCGCCGCTTCGACCGGCCTCACCGATGACGAGGCTTACTATCGATTGTGGGGTCTTGGACCGGCGCTGAGCTATCTCGACCACCCCCCGATGGCTGGCTGGATGATCTGGCTCGGGCAGCACATTGCGGGCGATACGACGCTCGGGGTTCGGCTGGCAGCGGTGCTGACGCCGCTACTCGGAACACTGCTCACCTGGCGCACCGCGGGCCTGTTGTTCGGCCCCGCGGTGGCCGAGCGCGCGGCCTGGTTCGGCCTTGCCATTCCGCTGCTGGCGGTCGGCGGCGTGATCATGACGCCGGACATCCCGTCGGTGTTGTTCTGGGGGCTGACGAGTTGGGCGGTTGCCGAGCTGTGGCACTCCAGGCAGCCGCACTGGTGGCTGCTGGTGGGGCTGTTCGCCGGCCTGGGGTTGATCTCGAAGTACACCAACCTGTTCGCGGGTGCGGGCATCGTGCTGTGGCTGTTGGGTTCGGGACAGATTTGGCGCCATCTGCGCCATTGGCAACTGTGGGCAGGCGGAGCGATCGCACTGGCCTGCACGACGCCGGTTATCCTATGGAATGAGGCACATCATTGGGCCTCGTTCGGCAAACAGTTCGGCCGCGTGGCCGCCGGGAACGAGCTCACCGTGCGGTTCCTGGGTGAACTGATCGGCGGCGCTTTCGGTTTGCTGAGCCCGGCCATCGCCATCCTGGCGGGGGTCGGGATCTGGGCGGCGAGCAAGGTCGCGCGGCAGGATCGTCAGTCGGCGGAGTTTCTGTTGCTGACCTCGCTGCTGCCGATCGGGCTCTATCTCGTTGCCCACAGTCTGCACGGCCGGGTGCAGGCCAATTGGCCAGCACCGATCTATCCCGCGCTTGGCGTCCTGGCGGCCATCGGTGTCCAGCACTTACCGGCTTCCTGGGGCATCCATGGCGCACGCATCGGCCGCGCTGCGTTGCCGCTCGGTTTTGCCCTCAGCGCGTTGGTCTATCTGCATGTGCTGCGCCCAATGGTCCATCTGCCGGGCGAGAAGGACCCGACCGCCCAGATGCAGGGCTGGGCCGACTTCGGGCGTGCCGTCGAGGCCCGCCGGCAAGCCGTGGGTGCGCAATGGATCGCCACCACGAGCTATGCAACCACGGGACAGCTCGCGTTCCGGGAGCCGTCCGATATCCCGGTTATGCAGCTCGACGAGCGTATTAGGTATATCAACTTGAAGTCCCCCAACCCGTCTGTCCTGCAAGCTACGGGTCTTTACGTAGAGTTGGATAGGCGCGAACAACCAGGGCTACTGCGTAAGAAATTCCGGGTTGTAGAGCCTCTCCCCCCGCTCGTCCGGAGTAGCGGCGGTGTCCCGATTTCGACCTATATGCTCTACAAAGTCGCCGATCCAATTGCGGCCGTGCTCGACCCCGTGGACTGAAAAACGCCGGAAATCCGGCCTTATTCGACCCCAGTCGCATGTCATCGCAAGCGTTCATGCAAGGTTCAGGTGAACTGGCCTAAGCTTTGCGTGAGATGGGGCAACAGTCCTTTCCGCAAGATTTCACAAGACCAAGTTTGGGGGTTCGACATGTTCTCTGTCACGAAAATCGCAATGAGCGGCGTTTTGGCGCTCGCACTCACCGCGTCCAGCCTGAACGTTGCACCGGCCTCGGCCGGCAATCGCGACGCCGGCTTGGCCATCGGCATCGGCGCCGGGCTGATCATTGGCGGCATCCTGCTCAACGAACAGCGCAATCAACACCCGCACCGCGGCCAGCGGCGGCATCTTGGCATCGGCTACCAGCCCGCGTGCTACCTCGGGCCAGTGCAATACCGCTGGGTCGAAAGCTGCCGCGAGGGCCGCAACGGCGATCTGTTCTGCCGCAAGTCGCGTCAGGCCTATCAGGAAAAAATCTGCAACTGAACGGTTGCGTAGTGTTGCCGTGGCGTTGCGTCTCGTTCGCGATACGTTACGAACGGCATAGCGTTGCAGCCAGGCATCAGCCCTCGCGACGACATCGCGAGGGCTCTCTCATGCCGCCCGTGGCGTCTATTCCGCCGCCTGCGGACGATGTTGCTCGGATCGCGCGCGATCGAACGCCAGACGCCGCTTGGCTTCCTCGGCCTTGGCCACCTCAACGCTCGCCTGTTTCACCGGGCCGAAGCCCCTGATGGCGCACGCGGCATCGAGCAAGCTCGCGGCAGCCGTGCAATTGCCGGCGCTGAGGTCGCGCGCCACGTCGGCCAGCAAGGTTTCGTAGTTGGCAGCGAGTTGCCGCTCCATCCGGCGCTCGGCGCTGCGGCCGAAGATGTCCCAGGGTGTTCCGCGCAGGCGCTTCAGTCTGGCCAGCTGCTTCAACACGACCAGGATCCAGGGTCCGAACGCCATCTTTTTCGGCCGGCCGGTTGCGGGATCGATGCGGGCCAGGATCGGCGGGGCGAGATGCAACGTCACGCGCCCGTCGCCGTCGAACTGATCCTTAAGCGCGGCCGCGAACTTGCCGTCCGTGTAAAGCCTGGCGACTTCGTATTCGTCCTTATAAGCCATCAACTTGAATAGCGTCTCGGCGGCGGTGCGCGCGAGGATGTCCTGCCCCGGCGTCACGCGTTGCTCGGCGGTCTGGATCGCGGCCAGCGCGGCGCGGTATCGATCCGCATAGCGCTCATCCTGATACGCAACCAAGATGGCCGCACGCCGCTCGATCAGTCGATCGACGGTCTCAGGGTTCGCGGGCTTGGATGGCTTGGCCATTAGCTCCGATGCCATCGCGGGATCGTGCGCCACCGTTCGCCCCAGCCGGAATGCGCGCAGGTTCATGTCGACGGCCGCGCCGTTCAACCCAATGGCCTGCTCGATAGCGGCGGCGCCGACCGGCACCAACCCCAGCTGATAGGCATACCCCAGCATCATCATGTTGGCGCCGATCGAATCGCCGAACGCGCGCTCGGCCAGCGCATGCGCATCGAAAGACCAATGCGCGCCGGACCCAACGCGCTCCTCGATATCGCGGCGCATACGCATCGCCGGTAGCTGCAGCGACGGCTGGCGTGTAAAATCGCCAGTCAGCATCTCGTGCGTGTTCAGCACCGCGCGCGTCCGCCCCGCCGCCATCGTACCGAGAATGGCCGGCGAGGCCGTCACCACCAGATCGCCGCCGATCACCAGATCGGATCCACCCAGCGAGGTGCGGATGGCGTGGATATCGTCTGGATGCCAGGCAATTCGCGCGTGGCAAGCGACCGACCCGCCCTTCTGCGCCATGCCGGTCATCTCCATACCGCCGAACGCCTTGCCTTCCAGATGCGCCGCCTCGCCCAGCACCGCCATGACGGTCACAACGCCCGTCCCGCCGATGCCGGTGATGAGCATCTGATACGGTCTGTCGAGCGCGGGCAGCGCCGCCTCGGGCAGATTGGCGACCTCAAGCGGTGGGCTGCCGGTGGCTGCCGCCCGCACTTTGGCCGGCCGCACGCCCTCGATGGTCACAAAGCTCGGGCAGAAGCCCTTTACGCAGGAAAAGTCCTTGTTGCAGGCACTTTGATCGATCTTGCGCTTGCGGCCGAGGTCGGTCTCCAGCGGCAGGATGGCGACGCAATTGCTTTGGGCGCCGCAATCGCCGCAACCCTCGCAGACGGCGGAATTGATGAACACGCGCTTGTCGGGATCGGGATACGTGCCGCGCTTGCGCCGCCGGCGCTTTTCCGCAGCACACGTCTGATCGTAGATCATGACGGTCAGGCCGGGGATCTCGCGCAATTCCTTCTGCACACTATCAATATCGTCGCGGTGGAGTACGTCGACCCCGCGCGGCAGCGGCACGCCGGCATACTTCGCCGGTTCGTCCGTGACCATTACAACGCGTTTTGCTCCCTCGGCCACCATCTCGAACGCAATTTGTGGCGCGGTCGTGCCGCCATCCAACGATTGACCACCCGTCATGGCGACTGCGTCGTTGAACAGGATCTTGTAGGTCATGTTGACACCCGACGCGACGGCGGCGCGGATGGCGAGCGAGCCTGAATGCACATAGGTGCCGTCGCCGATGTTCTGGAATACGTGGCCGGTTTTCGAGAATGGTGCCTCGCCAATCCAGTTCGCGCCCTCACCGCCCATTTGCGTGAAGCCGTCGGTCCGGCGGTCCATCCATTGCGCCATGTAGTGGCAGCCGATGCCGGCATAGGCACGCGAGCCTTCGGGCACCACGGTGGAAGAATTGTGCGGGCACCCCGCGCAGAAATAGGGCGTGCGCGCCACGACATCGCCGCGCGGGGCCGCGTTGCCGGTCAATTGCCGCAAGCTCGCCAAACGCGACTTCAGCGCGGCATCATCGGCAAACCGCAGCACGCGCTCGCCAATGGCCAGCGCGATGGCCGTGGGCTCCAGCGCGCCTTTGGACGGGAACAGCCATTGTCTGCTCTCGTCGTATTTGCCGATGATGGCCGGCGCATTGGCCAGACCATACAGGTCCTCACGCGCTTGCGCCTCGATCAGCGAGCGCTTTTCCTCAACGACAATGATCAGGTCGAGGCCAGACGCAAAGGCGCGCAGGCCCTGCGGCTCCAGCGGCCATGGCATCGCTACCTTGTACAGACGAAGCCCAAGTGCCATCGCCCGCGCCTCATCGATCCCGAGTTCGTCAAGCGCCTGGCGCACGTCGAGATAACTCTTGCCCACCGACAGGATGCCGATGCGGGGCGACGGGCCGCCGCGCCACACGATCTTGTCGAGGCCATTGGCCCGCACGAATGCCAGCGCCGCGTCGCGCTTGAAATCGTGCAGGCGAGCCTCGCGAGTCAGGATAGGATCATTCAGCCGGATGTTCAGGCCACCCTCCGGCATCGCAAAATCCGTGGGCAGCGTAATCGCGACGCGATCGACCCGGCCGTCGACCACGGCAGTCGCCTCCATGGTGTCCTTGACGCATTTGATGCCGACCCATGTTCCGGCGAAACGCGATATGGCGTAGCCGTACACACCGTAATCGAGAATCTCCTGCACGCCAGCCGGCGACAGGATGGGAATCATGGCGTCGACAAAGGCGAATTCGCTTTGGTGCGCGGTGGTGGACGCCTCGGCCGTGTGGTCGTCGCCCATCAGCGCCAGCACGCCGCCGTGTTTGGACGTACCCGCATGGTTCGCATGGCGCAGCGCGTCGCCGGCGCGGTCGACGCCTGGCCCTTTGGCGTACCACATGCCGAACACACCATCGTATTTGCCCTCGCCCCGAAGCTCCGCCTGCTGAGCGCCCCACAACGCGTCGGCCGCAAGTTCCTCATTGATGGCGGGCTGGAAGTGGACGTTGGCGGCCGCCAGCTCGGCCGCCGCGCGCGCAACCTGGCCATCGAAATTGGCGACCGGCGAGCCGCGATAGCCGGTGATGTAGCCGGCAGTATCGAGACCGGCGCGGCGATCGCGCTCGTGTTGCATGAGCAGAAGCCGCAAGGCCGCCTGCGCGCCCGTGAGCAGCACGCGGTCCACGGAGAGGTCGAATTTGTCAGCCAGGGTGGGCGCCGATTTGACCATTGTTCAGCCTACCGAGTTTGTGAAGCGCACCGGCTCGCCTTGCGCAGGGCCGATGACCTCGCCCTCCCACATGACGCGCCGCCCACGGATGATGGTGCCTGCAACGCGGCCCCTCAGCTTGCGCCCCTCGAACGGCGTCCATCCGGCGCGGCTGGCCATGTCCTTGGCGGTGATTTGGGAGGTGCCGTTGAGGTCGACAATGGAGAAATCGGCATCGTAGCCGACGGCGATGCGTCCCTTGCCCGCGATGTCGAACAACCGCTGCGGCCCGGCGCTGGTCATATCCATCAGGCGTAGCAGCGATAGCCGCCCGGCGGCGACATGGTCGAGCATCACCGGAAGCAGCGTCTGCACGCCCGGCATACCGGAGGGCGAGGCAGGATAGGGCTTTGCTTTTTCTTCCAGCGTGTGCGGCGCATGATCCGATCCCAGAACATCGGCGACTCCGCTTTCGAGGCCGCGCCACAAAGCGGCCTGATGCTCTGCCGAACGCAGGGGCGGGTTCATCTGGGCACGGTTGCCAAGGGCGGCATACGCCTCTTCGGCTGTCAACGTCAGATGCTGCGGGGTGACCTCGACGCTGACCAGCGCTTTGTGAGCGGCGAGAAACGCCATCTCCTCGGCGGTGGAGACATGCAGGATGTGGATGGGTTTTCCGGCGTCCTCGGCCAGGCGCACGAGCTGCTGCGTACACCCTAGAGCGGCCGTGGCGTCGCGCCAGACAGAATGGCTCGCAGGATTGCCCGGCTCCTGCCAGTGCTTGCGCTGGCGTAAGCGCGATTCCAGTTCCGAATGGAAGGCAACGCGGCGGCTGGTCAGGGAGAGGATGGCCGCGAGCGCACGCTCGTCTTCGACCAGCAGATCGCCCGTTGACGAGCCGGCAAACACTTTTATGCCCGCGCTGCCGGGCAGTTGCTCCAGCTCCGGGATCTCGGCGACGGTATCGGCCGTGCCGCCGACCCAGAACGCGAAATCGCAGGCCATGCGGTGGGTTGCGCGCGCGACCTTATCGGCCAGCGCATCGGCCGATGTGGTGGGCGGATTGGTGTTCGGCATCTCGAACACAGCGGTGACACCGCCAAGCACGGCCGCACGGGCGCCAGTCTCAAGGTCCTCCTTGTGCGTCGCACCAGGCTCGCGGAAATGCACCTGGGTGTCGATCACGCCGGGCAGGATGGTGAGGCCGGTGGCGTCGATGGTCTCGCCGGCGCTGGCGGTCGCGAGGTTGCCCAGCGCGGCGATGCAGCCGGCACGGATGCCGATGTCGCGCGCGCCGACGCCGTCGTGGTTGACGACGGTGGCGTTGCGGATGAGGAGGTCGAAGGAGGCGGGCATGCGAGAGAACTCCGTTGCCTGAGCAAATAGCTGCAGGCCGCCCCAGGCTCCACTTCTCCCTTTGGGAGAAGGAGGGCCAACGGCTGGCGATGATCGTGCGGCTGAGTTAGAGTCGCACGGAAAGCAACTCTAGACCCCGAGGGGCGTCATGTCTTCAGGCAGCATCGCCTATCTCGACGACCGCGCGGCAGTTCGCGTCGGCGGGGCCGATGCGGGCACGTTCCTGCAGGGGCTGATCACGAACGACTTGGATGTGAAACAAGGGTCGATCTTTGCTGGTTTGCTGTCACCGCAAGGCAAAGTGCTGTTCGAATTTGTCATTGTGCAGCCTGACGAAGGCTTTTTGCTGGACGTGGCGGCTAGCGCGGCGGACGATTTGGTCAAGCGGCTAACGCTTTACAAGCTGCGAGCGAAAATTGAGATCGAACTCGCGCGGGAATGGAAGGTCTTTTCGCAAAGCTCGTCGCTGGCTGAGCTTCCAGACAGCGCAAGCGGTGGGATGATGTTCACCGATCCAAGGCTGCATGACCTTGGCCGGCGGGCACACCTGCCTGACCCCAAGATGAGTGTTCCGGCCATGCTCGACTACGACGCCCACCGCATCTCTCTCGGCGTCCCCGAGGGCGGCAAGGACTACTTGTTCGGCGAACTTTTCCCGCACGAGGCCATGTTCGACCAACTCCACGGCGTGTCCTTCACCAAGGGCTGCTACGTCGGCCAGGAGATCGTGGCGCGGATGCAACATCGCGGGACGGCCCGCAGCCGGTTTCTGATGGTTGCAGCGGCTGGGCCGCTGCCGGAGCGGGGGACACCTGTGCTGGCCGGCGACAAGCCTATCGGTGAGATGGGCTCGAGCGTTGGCGGCAACGGCCTGGCGCTTATCCGGCTCGACCGGCTCGGCGATGCTTATAAAGAGGGCCGTACCATAACCACCGGGGGCGTCCCGATCACCCTAACCAAGCCGCCCTACGCCACCTTCGAGGTTCCCACCCCATGACCCGCTGCACCTGGGCCGGCGACGATCCACTCTATATAGAGTACCACGACACCGAATGGGGTGTGCCCAACACGAACGATCGCGCGCTGTTCGAGAAGCTGATCCTGGAAGGCTTCCAGGCCGGGCTGTCCTGGATCACGATCCTCAGGAAACGCCAGCATTTCCGCAAAGTCTTCGATGGTTTCGACGCCGCCAAGATCGCGCGCTACACGCCCGCCAAACAGGCCGCGCTGATGGCCGATCCCGGGATCGTGCGCAACAGACTGAAGATCGAAGCCACCATCGACAACGCCAAGGCCTATTTGAAGCTTAGCGAGCGACAGAGCCTGGCACACTTCATCTGGGAGCTGGCGGGCGGGGAACCGCAGCAGAACCGCCATGCGTCGATGGGCTCAATTCAACCCGAAACACCGACCAGCAAGGCGATCTCCAAGGCGCTGAAGGCCGAAGGCTTCCGCTTCGTCGGGCCGACCACGGTCTATGCCTTCATGCAGTCCATGGGCATGGTCAACGACCACTTCGTCAGCTGCCCGCAGTATGACGTGTGCGCCGCACACGCGCAGAAGTTCAAAATGCCGAAGGCGCGCTGAGCATGGCCGCAGCCCCCGAGACGCCGGCGCGGGCCTGGCAACGCATGCTTTCAGGAAGGCGGCTGAACTTGCTCGATCCCTCGCCGCTCGACATCGAAATCGAGGACATCGCGCATGGCCTGGCCCGGGTTGCGCGCTGGAACGGGCAGACGTCGGGCGCTCATACCTTTTCTGTTGCCCAGCACTCGCTCGCCGTCGAAGCCTTGACGGTGCTGATCAAGCCTGACTGGCCCGGCAATTGGCGACTCGCCGCGCTGCTGCACGATGCCCCGGAGTATGTCATCGGCGACCTCATCAGCCCGTTCAAGGCCGCGCTCGGGCTTGACTACAAGACCTTCGAGAACCGGCTGCTGACCGCGGTCCACCAACGCTTCGGCCTACCGGGCGTGCTGCCGGCCGCCATCACAAAAGCTATCAAGCAGGCTGATCGCATCACGGCGCATTTTGAAGCGCGCCAGCTTGCCGGCTTCGACGAGGCAGAAGCCATCACTTATTTTGGCAAGCCCGAGGGGATCGATGGCGTCAGCGCATGGCGCGAAGCCTTTTTCACGGCCTGGCCCTTGGCCACGGCGCAACAGCGCTATCTCGATCGCTTCGGGGAGTTGGCGGCAGCGTCGCGATAGTTCATAAGGACGCCTCGTCAAACGAGGTACCCGACCATGACCACTCAGTCACTCCGCGTCAGCACCATCACCGTTTGCGGCGTCGGCGCCCTTGAGACGATGGCTGAAACGATCGGCGCGACGCACGTCGTGACCCTGATCCGCGACCATGGCCCGGTCGCCACGCCCAAGGGGATACTGACAGCCAATCATTTGCGCGTCGATATCAACGACATTAACGCGCCCGCCGAGGGACTGGTCCACCCGCAAGAAGAGCATGTCACCGAGGTGCTGAACTTCATTCGCTCCTGGGATCACAGCTCGCCAATGATCGTGCATTGCTTTGCCGGCATTTCCCGCTCGACCGCCTCGGCCTTCTCGGGCTTATGCTTGCTCAACCCCGACGTGCCGGAAAAGCTGATCGCACGCCGCCTGCGCCAAGCTTCGCCCACTGCCACGCCGAACCGCCTGATTGTCAGCATCGCCGACGATATTCTCGGCCGAGGCGGGCGCATGGTAGACGCCGTGGATGCCATCGGGCTGGGGCAGCTGGCAACCGAATGCGTGCCGTTCAAGCTGGACTCGCGTCAGGCGCTCTAAGGCATCCACAGTCAGACTGCGTTGTTCTCCCGCCCGCCCCCTGCGGGATGGGTCGGCCAGCGTGCGCGCGCGACAACGAAAATTTCACCCCCCTATTTCACAGGCCGAAAGAAGATTATTTTCCCAAATCGGCGCGGCGGATTACAACCCGTGCTTGATTTCTCCACAACCACCTGAGACACTGCTCAACGACAGCAGAACGCTAATTCCTCTGCCGGATCAGAAGGATCGCTTCACTCTAATTTTTGAAAAAGGGCATGGCTGCCACTTATTCGCCTAATTATCGCCTCGACGTCTCGACAGCTTGCAGTTGCTGAGGATTGAGATTCAGCAATTTGCGCCTAAATAGCTTGGATCTGATTGCGGGCAGGATCTCGGCGCGACCATAACATAAGGGGATACCCATGAACGTTATGCCGCGGATGCCGCTCATGACCGGCTCGCCCGCTCTACCTCCCAGAGGCCCGATCGACACCTCGCGCGGCGCCAATGCCGTTGAGATCAGCCTCAACGCCGCTGTGGTGTCGATTGATCGTGACGCGCCCTGCCTGCTGATGGTGCGCAATCGAGATGCTTCGGGGGAACATCTTTCGCTACCCGCAGGACCGTTCGTTCCCGGAGTTCATCCTTCGTTGGAGCTGGGCCTGCGCGACTGGGTGTTGCGCCAGACTGGCGTTGACCTGGGTTATCTTGAGCAGCTTTACACCTTCGGCGACCAGGCCGGGCATGTGGCCGGAACGCCTGCCCAGACGCCCACCGTGTCGCTCGGCTATATGGCTCTCACAACGCCTGATCATTGCCAGACCTCCGCCACCCGCCAGTGGATCGGCGCCTACGACTTCATGCCGTGGGAAGATTGGCGTGAAGGCCGTCCAGAAATCCTCTCGGAGGAGATCGAACCGCGCCTGAAAGAGTGGACGAACAGTCAGTCGGCCAGCGCAGTTGTGGAACTGCCCGAATATTCCGAAGCTCTGCGGATCGCCTTCGGCCTCGACGGCGCACAATGGGACGAGGAGCGAGTGCTCGACCGCTACGAGCTGCTGAGCGTCACCGGCCTGCTCGATCAGCCCGGCTTTGGGGCCGACAAACGGATCGACCATAAGTATCCGGTCAGCGCCACGACGCCCGTATCGCACGCGCATCGACGCATCCTGGCGGCCGCCCTCGGCCGGCTACGCGCCAAAATCAAGTATCGCCCCGTGCTGTTCGAGCTGATGGCGCCCGAGTTCACGCTGTTTGAGCTGCAGCGCACCGTCGAAGCTATTCTGGGCAGCCGTCTGCATAAGCAGAACTTCCGCCGTCTGGTGGAAAGCGGCGGTCTGGTCGACGCGACAACGGACATCCGCACTCACACCGGTGGCCGTCCCGCGAAACTGTTCCGTTTCCGCCGCGAAGTGCTGATGGAACGTCCCGCGCCGGGCGTGCGTGTGCGGGCTGGCCTGGCGGCCTGATCAGACCTGCGCCACTTGCGGGTTACCGATAGGCATCGCGGCGGCTAGCGTCATTTGACGCTGCCGCCCATGCTGTTTGGAATTTGCCTGCTGTCTCCAAACCTTAAGGCCTCGATTTCGACCTATTGACTGGATAGAGTATTGTTGTAACGGCTTGTACGGAGCCGGGGCGACGGGGGACCTCGAAGCCTGTTGCGGGATTGAACGGTCCGGTCTGACCGGCGAGGACGTCGAATGTTGTGGGTTGGGCTGCTTGCGGTTTTTTCGCTGCTGTTTGGCGTCTGGGGCTATTTGGCGGCCCGCAGCCGCGGCCGCACTCCGCTGGTGTGGGCGCTGGTATGCGCTTTCACATTCTTCATCGGCATCGCCATTGTGTACAGCCTGGGCGATCCGCTGCAGTCTGAGCACAGCCAGGATCATGCGGCGGCGCAACACGCTTACGAGCAGGGCGGCGACGACAGGCACGACCATCCGACCCAGTCGCATCAATCCCAGTTGCCTGCGCCGCAATCCCCGATGCCAGTGGCCATAGTCACCGGCGAAAACCCGGACGACCGCCGTTGGCGCTATCTCACCGAATACCATCCCCGCATCAGCGAGGCGGTCCGGCGCATTGAGCCGCTGGGCCACGAGGCACTCGACGAGCTGAAATCGGCCTACCTTGCGCTCAACGACGCCACGCTGCTGCCGGGCATTCTGCGGCGGCTTGATGAGCGCTTTGGTGGCGCCCAGCGCGGCTATGCCAGCTTGACCGACTTTGGCCGGCCAATGGTTGGTTCGGTGGTCGGCGACGAGGAAGAGCCGATTGAGTTGCATGCTCCGGGAGCCGTCAACGGCGGCGGCGACAGTATTGACCGGGGCTTGAACGGCAATGGAGCGAACGGTTCGCGTCCGGCACGGCTGATGCCGCCCGAGACGGGCAGCGAACCGCCACCACCGGCCCAGGATTACCGCTCGCTACGTGACTCCGCGGCCGATGCGGAGCGCGAACAGACGGCCTGGCGCTCGAGCATGGATAAGGATCGGACGCTGCGCGCTGACAACACCACGGCGGCCATGGGCGTCGCCTCAACGCCCTTGGGTGGCTCGATCGTCTCGCAACCTGCGCACGTCGAGCGTGCCGTGCAAGATCGGCCGGCCGAGCGCAGTCGCCTGACATCGCAAATCAATGGCGGCGCGACTAATGGTGCCGTCAGCCAGTCACCGGCCAGAGACAGCCCAATTCGGACCGCTGAACGGCGCGAAGACCCCGCTCAACAGCGCATCCAGCCACCGCCACCAGCTCAGGTCGAGACGGCGCCAGTCACGCGTCCGCCCGAACATCGCACCGTCTCACCAGCCGAGCTTGTCGGCGCACGCTATCTGGAAACCTTCGGCGGCCTGCATCTGTTCGGCCTGACAGACGGTCGCGTTTTCGTTGACCGGCACGAGGCGCTAAGCTCGCTTGAGCTGGCGCGGACCTATGTGGATGGTTTGAAGCCGAAACACGCCGAGGCGTGATGCCACCCTGGTTTACCGCCCGTTGTCGCTTGCCTTGAATTCGGCGGAGCGGTCACGATATCTATTCGTGACACGCCCCAAGTGACCGCCCGCTTACAGGTCGGCGCGGCCTCCAACGGAAGCGAAACATCATGACCGTTCAACAAGTGCCTATGCTGATTACCTTTTACGGGCTCGCAGGCATCGTCGCGGCGGTGATTTCCTACATCGTCGCTTCGGCCAAGCACCGCGATGGCTCGCACTGGGCGACTATTGCCTTCCTGTTCCCGCCCGCCGTGCTGATCCCGCTGCTCATGACTACTGCCCCGCAGGAACAACGCGAGGCGCGCGCGCTCGAGACGCGCGTGAAGAAGTACATCGAAGCCGAGCATGATTGAGTCGGCGGCGGTGACAGGAACTTACGGCTCGTAAGTGCCTGACGCCGGCGACCGTCGCATTACACCCGATGCTTCCCGTTGCTCTAATCAATCACGATCAGGTGGTTTGGTAGCTCGTTCGGATTGGCTGAGCCTGGCGGATAGTGCTTGGCCAGCAATTCGCCGGTGGCCTTGATGGTTTCGATCAATCCGTCGGCTGCTTTGCCATCGCCAATCTGACGGGTCAGGCGGTCGACCATGGCCTGCCACTGGTCCTGCGGGGCCAGCTTGTAGATGTTCCGGTCGGCGATGATCTCGACATAGTGCTCGGCGGTGGACAGGAATATAAGCACGCCGGTATGACCATCGGTGGTGTAGAGGTTTTGCGCCAGGAACTGCTCGACGGCGCGCTTGTGGGCGCGATCGCGCTTGATCGAAGCAGGTACCAACGCCATGCGCACAGGCCGGTAGTAGATGATGGTCGCGACCACCACAAAGACGGCCAGCTGCAACAGATAAATCCACTGCACTGGCCACCATGTGAAATAGATCAGCGGCCAGGGCACTAGGAGCGCCAGCAGCGCGGCGATCAGGGGCGCCACGGAGACGTAGCTCGCGCTCGAAGCCGCCACGACCGCCACGATCTCGCCGCTGGTGCGCCGTTCGGCCTCGACAATGGCAGCCGCGACCCGTTCGCGATCTTGCGCGGTAATCAGCATTCATCCTACTCCTACCAGCCACCGGAGGCGCCGCCGCCACCGCTGCTGCCACCTCCGCCGCCAAAGCCGCCACCACCCGAAGACCAGCCACCGCCGCTGCTGCCGCCCCACGAACCCGAGCCTCCATAGCCACCCGGAATGATGATCACACCACCGCTGCGCCGCCGCGCGCCCGGCGTCTTTAAGCCGTGTCGCATGGCGCGATAGTTTGACCACAGAATGAACAGCGCAATGGCGACCCAGAACAATACTGGTAGCCAATCCACCCAGGTGGACGGATTGGTGTCTCGCCGCGGTCCCTTGGCGCGCTTTAGGACCTCGGCCGGATCACCCAGCAGCGAGTCCTCGATGTCCTTGACACCCGCTACGATGCCACCGGCGAAGTCGCCGCGCCGGAAGGTCGGCAGGATGGTGTTCTGGATGATGGTGGAGGAAAGGCCATCGGTGATGGTGCCCTCCAGACCGTAGCCGACCTCAATGCGCACCTTACGCTCGTTCGGGGCGACCACCAGCAGCACGCCGTTGTTGGTCTTCTTTTGGCCGATCTGCCAATGCCGGAAGAGGCGGTTGGAGAAGTCCTCAATCGGATAGCCCTGCAGCGACGGCACCGTCACCACAACAACCTGGTCGGTGGATTTGGTCTCCAGCGCAGCTAGGCTGATGCTGAGCGCGGCTTCCTGCTGCGGTGTGAGCAAGTTGGCCTCATCGACGACTTGCCCGGTCAGTGCGGGAAACGTCGGCTCGGCCGCCAGCACTCCGCCGATCCCGGCGACGGCGGCCCAAACCAGGACCGCTGCCGCCGCGAGGCAGACGCGCAACCAGCGCGCGCGAACGGGCATAAGGGCCCCGGCGAGCTGCATGTTGATGTCGCCTTGCTTAGAACTTCACCTTGGGCGCGGTCTGATCGGCTTCGGGCGCCGTGAAACTCGCCATTTCCTTGGCGGTGGGATAGAGGAGCGATTTCCACCAGCGGCCGGGAATGGTCCGCAGCTCGGTATTGTACTGCTGCACGGCCAAGATATAGTCCCGGCGCGAGACCGAAACGCGGTTTTCCGAACCTTCCAGCTGATCCTGCAGCTTCAGGAAGTTGGCATTCGACTTCAGTTCCGGATAGTTTTCGGTAACCACCAGCAGTCGGCCCAGCGCACCGCTCAGGCCGGATTGGGCGTCCTCAAACTTCTTCAGTGCTTCCGGGTTGTTCAGAATATCCGCCGGCAGCTGAACGCTGGTGGCTTTGGCGCGGGCTTCCACTACGTCCGTTAGCACCTTGCTCTCCTGCGCGGCAAAGCCCTTCACGGTCTCGACCAGGTTGGGGATCAGGTCGGCGCGGCGCTTGTAGTTGTTCTGCACCTCCGCCCAGGCCGCCTTGGCCTGTTCTTCGAAGGTCGGAATGTTGTTGACGCCGCAACCGGCCAGCGCGACGGCGGTCCACAGCATGGCGGCCACGAGGATCAGGTTGCGACCGGTGCTTGGGCGGGCAAGGGACATGAGGCTGAAACTCCGTAGGCATGGGAAAAGGCAAGCGCTTAGGATGTATGGAGTGCCCCCGACATTATCAAGCGAATTGCTCAAACCCGCACGCGGTTGCATTCGTTCAAAAATTTCTGTTCAGTTCCAATTTGGTAACCATGTAATGAGAGACTTCAGGTCAATTCGACAAGCTAACGCCATGACTTGATGACACTAACTGAGGAAAGACACGTGCGCGTATCCACCCTTCTCGCCGCCGCCGCCCTGTCAATGCTGGGCTTTGCTGCTCCCGCCAAGGCCGGGCTGCTTGAGCTCCGCCACGACCCAATCACGCTGCATTGGAATTGCGATATCACGCCGTGCCGCACCAACAACCTTGCCTACAAGCGAGTGTACGTACGGGATCGGTACTTGCGCTACGATATCCACACCAAGCCGGCTCGCTATGAGATGCGCCGCGTGCGCGTCATGGTCGCCCCGCCGACCGTGGTGGTCTCAGGCCGCTCGCACCACCATCATCGCCGGTGGCTGGACGTCGGCCATCGCGGCGGTCTGGTCGCATTGCCGGTCAAAGGCTATCGCAAAGTGCGTCCGGCGCAATATGCCTGGGTCACCAAGCCCGTGCTGGTGTCGCCGGCCCGCACCTCGGTCACGCGCCGGGCGCCGCACTATGCCTACTATCCCGACACCATCGTGGTGCAGGGCAAAGGTCGCCACCGCTGGGGCTGGTAGGCCCGGGCGAACGCAGTAACACAAAAAGCCGCCTTCGCGAGAGGGCGGCTTTCTCGTTTTCAAACCGGCTGATGTAGCCCTAAACGTCAGTCTTCGGCGTCAGGATCTGGCGGCCACGATACATGCCGCTCTTCAGATCGACGTGGTGCGGACGGCGCCATTCGCCGCTCTTCTTGTCCTCAACATAGGTCGGGGCCTTCAGCGCATCGGCCGAGCGGCGCATGTTGCGCCTGCTAGGCGAGACCTTTTTCTTCGGGACTGCCATAGTCCACTCCTTGCAAATCGCGTTGCACCCTGAAAAGGGCGACCGCTTCGGCGGATGATCTGGAAACCGCGTTCCGCCGATCCGGCCTTAACAGCCGATCCGGGACACGTGGGAAGGACGCCTTATAGGGGCAAATCAAAGTCAGCGCCAGCGCTGAAATCATCTATGGCAGTACGCAAGCGATGGTCTCGGGTCCGGCTCCAAACTGGCGCCGGACCCTGGCGGCATGGTTGCGCACGACTTGTGCTGGACGGCTTGCGTTGCGCTTGATCGGATTGGGCAGGGCGGCGGCCAACAACGACGCCTGCTGCGAGGTGAGATTGGCGGCGCTGGTGTGGAAGTGGTGCCGCGCCGCCGCCTCGATACCGAATACGCCCGGACCCCATTCGGCGATGTTGAGATAGATTTCCAACAGACGCCGCTTGCCCCAGATCATGTTGGCTAGGTAAGCCAGCGGCACCTCGGGGATTTTTCGCAACAGGGTGCGGCCGTTCCACAGGAACAGGTTCTTGACCGTTTGCATGGGGATGGTGCTGGCCCCGCGCCCACCGTGCTGCATGGCGTCGCTGACCGCAGCCCAGTCTACACCCCAGTGGTCGCAATAGCCGGCGTCCTCCGACAGTAGGACAGCTTTGAGCAGCGCCGGAGAAATCCGCGAAATCGGCGTCCAGCTGTGCTGCTGGGTCTGGCTCGCCATCATGTCCGCGAGCATGACGTTGCTCAGCGGCGGATTAACCAGCCGGTAGAGCGGCAGCATTAGCGCCACCCAGGCCGCGTAACCGGCCAGTCCAAAGAGGGCGATGCGCCCGGCTCGTTTCACCCAAATCAACATGCGTCCCGCGCTCCTCCCATTCCCGCCACTTGTGGACCGAGAAAGCGCTTGCCTGCAACTGCGCAACTTGCTTCCCCTATCCCCATGATCACCAACGACCATTTCCAACAGGCTCTGAAGGCGCATGCGACCGCCGTCGAGGCGCGCATGATGGCCCTGATTGACGCGCATCTGACGGCCGGCCCAGCCGCGCGCCTCACCGAAGCCATGCGCTACGGACTGCTCGGCGGCGGCAAGCGGCTGAGACCATTCCTGGTCATTGAGAGCGCGCGGCTTTTCGGCGTGCCCATGGAATCGGCCCTCAATACCGCGGCCGCGCTGGAATGCGTGCACTGTTATTCGCTCATACACGACGATCTGCCGGCCATGGACAACGACGATCTGCGCCGCGGCCGGCCGAGCACGCATAAGGCGTTCGACGAGGCGACGGCGATCCTGGCCGGGGACGGTCTGCTGACCTTCGCGTTCGAGATTCTGGCGCTTCCCCAGACCCATGCCGACCCGGCAGTGCGTGGCGAACTGGTGCTGGAGTTGGCGCGCGCGTCGGGACCGCTCGGCATGGCTGGCGGCCAGATGCTGGATTTGGCAGCCGAAGGGCGGATGCTGACTGTGGTCGAGGTGACGCAATTGCAGGCCATGAAAACCGGGGCGCTGATCCGGTTCGGCTGTAGTTCGGGGGGGATTTTGGGCGGCGCTGGAGCAGCGGAACGTTCGGCGCTGGACGCCTACGGTCGCGCGCTTGGCACGTCGTTCCAGATCGCTGACGATCTGTTGGATGTCGAAGGCGACGCCGCCACGACGGGCAAAGCGACGTCCAAGGACGCGGCCGCCGGCAAGGGGACGCTGGTGGGGCTGATGGGAATTGCCGGCGCGCGCACTGAACTGGAACGGCAAGTCGCACTGGCCGTCGTAGCGCTCGATGGGTTCGGCACGCACGGTGCGCTGCTGGGTGAGACGGCGCGCTTCATGCTGACGCGGCAATCGTGATGCGCCCACCCAAGGATGGCAAACCGGCCAATGCCAAGGCGGGGCGCGCTGAGACGGAAAAGCCACGCCGCAAGCCATTTCATCAGCTGGCGCGCAAGCCGGTTCACGTCCGGACGGCCAAGCCCGCCCCCGCGATCGCCGAGCCGGCGACGCTTGAGCATTGGCCGGATGGGCCGTTCACAGCCTATCTGGCCCCTGAAGGACTGGTTGGCGAGCTGACGCGCGAACTGGGCGGCACGGTCGCCGGCGTCATCGATCGTCTTGTCATCGCGCACGGCGCCCCGCGCGATGCGGCGTGGGCGGCCAATGTCTGGCTCAATCCGCAGCGTATCCCCATCACGTCAATTGGTGATGGCGTGAAACAGCTGAAGGCGATTCAGCGTAACTGGGCGATGCTGCCCATGGGCCATCACCGCCGCGCCTCGCTGATCGAGGAGCAATTGCCAAAGGTTTCGGCGAAACCGCTGACGTTCGGAGAGCCAGCGCCAAGCGCCGCGCTCGGTTCCTGGGCGCTGCTGTCGCCCGACTTGATCCTGGCCTCAGCCAACTGCTCCAGTCCGTTCCGCAACGGCGAACCGGCCTTCAACGAGGACAAGGAAGGCCCGCCGAACCGGGCCTATCTGAAATTGTGGGAGGCGTTCACGGTCATCGGCGTCGCGCCAAAGCCCGGGGAATCTTGCCTCGATCTCGGCGCCAGCCCCGGCGGCTGGAGCTGGGTGTTGCAGCAGCTCGGCGCGCAAGTCATTGCGGTGGACAAGGCCCCACTCGATCCCAAAGTCGCCGCGCTGCCAGGGATAACCATCCGCCAACAGAGCGCTTTCGCCTTGGAGCCGTCCGAGGTGGGTCAGATCGATTGGCTGTTCAGCGATGTGATCTGCTATCCTGAGCGACTGTTGAAGCTGGTGCACCGCTGGCTCGACGCCGGGTTCGCAGGGCGATGCGTCTGCACACTGAAATTCCAGGCCGAAACCGATTTCAACGCCATGGCCGGTTTCGCGGCGATTCCGGGATCGCGCCTCATGCACCTTCATCACAACAAGCACGAACTCACTTGGGTCAGGTTGTAAACTCATCATGGTACGTAAGACCGGGCATCGCCCCATCCGGACATATGGCAACACGGAGCGCCCCGTCCGCAAGCAGGGCGAGCGCACCGGCAACCGGACCCTGCGCGATGAAAAGAAACTCGTGCATGTCGCAGGGCTTTCTGCTGTCGAGGCGCTCTTTGCAACGTCCCCGGAGCGTATCGCGCGACTGTTCTTCGAGCCCTCGCTAAAGGGCAAAACCAGCGACATGTGTGTGATCCTGGCGCAGGACCACAAGCCCTACCGCGTCGTGCGCGCCGACGAACTGGACAGGATCGCCGGCACCTCGATGCACGGCGGCATCGTCGCGCTGGCCGACCCGCGCCCGGTGCTGGAGCTCGATACGCTGCAGGCGGAGGAGTGGGCCAAGGCTGGCGAGCCGTTGCTGGTGCTGGACGGCATCGGCAATCCGCACA
The DNA here is from genome assembly GCA_963732765.1 of uncultured Alphaproteobacteria bacterium. Classification (GTDB taxonomy): domain Bacteria; phylum Pseudomonadota; class Alphaproteobacteria; order Rhizobiales; family Hyphomicrobiaceae; genus JANYHF01. The sequence continues at coordinate 20,938 of CAVTAS010000006.1, forward strand.
ATCTCGGCGCGATCGTGCGCACGGCGGCGTTCTTCGGGTTGAAGCGGCTGGTGGTGTCGGGCAATCCGGAGTTGGCGCTACCGTCGGATGCGGCCTACCGCGTGGCGCGCGGCGGGCTGGAGCATGTAGCGGTGTACAAGGCCGATAAGCTGGCCGATGCGCTGAAGCGGCTGAAGAAATCGTACCTGGTGGTGGGGGCGGCGCTGTCGGAGAAGGGCAAGCCGATGAGCGCGTGGCGGGGCGGGCCGAGGCCACTCTGTGTGGTGCTGGGCAACGAAGAGGAGGGGTTGCCGAGGGAGACGCTGGCCGCCTGTGAGGGGATCGTGACGCTGGCTGGCGCGGGGGCGGTGCAGTCGCTGAACGTCGCGGCAACGGCGGCGATAGTGGTCTATGAGATGGTGGCTGCAAAATAGAGTAAGGCTCTCTTCCGCAATTGCGCTGACTACTGTGTAGACTCTTTTGCCCTGGCAACCATTTCGCCATCTAGTTTTTTGAAATCTGCGACCATGCCATCGCATTGTGGTGTCGTACCAAAGCAGTTTACTTCCATCTTTATGGAGATACTGGCGCCGTCTTGAACCATTTTTCTGCAAACCACCGCAGGATAGGGCTGACGCCCAGTTCGCGAGAACGACCACCACGTATCCTTTTGCCGATCGAAATATGAGATGAACCCATCTGTCTCTTGCGGCGTCTGAGGGAAGAGTTTTGAGACGGTCGACTGCAATTCTGGAATAGCGTTGTAGTGCAAACCACAGAGATCAAAGCCTTCTGCATGCGCAGAGGCTGCAATACCTAGCATACCAATACAAAGAGCGGTAGACAGATATTTGCAAGCAGTTGGCAATCGCATCACGGCGTCACCGCTGCCAGTTCCACGCCCTTGGGCGACGTCAGCTCGTTCCTCGTCGCATTCGCAGCATCAGTCGACGAGTACATTCTTTTTCACTTTGCGTGCCTTCTGCGCTTGAACATAAGCCCGCAAAACCAAATTCATCTTGGTCAAGTGCCCCTTGCCCTGAGCTTTGAACCAAAGCAATACGTCCGGGTCTAGGCGCAAATGCACCGACGTCTTGCGGTCGTGCGGCTCGACTATCACTGCATTCTTCCAGAACTCCTCGCCGACGGGCTCAGCTTCAGGCGCATCTTCGCGGGTCTGATCCTCGCCTCGGGCGATCATCGCCCTGATCTCATCAGCGGTGTACCGAACGATAATAGACTTCTTGGTCATGTTTGCTGGCCTTTTGGGCGGAGATGATCCGGATTATTTCACCCCGGCGCGTAAAGGTCACGCGCAGCACCGTGCCGGACGCCAATCCAAAAGCGACGGCCCGTTCTTCTCCGTAGTCCTCGCGATCATCAATGTCTTCGATGATCGGACCAAAGAAAATTGTTGCTGCGAGCGGGAAGTCGATCCGGTGCTTCTGTTTGTTGACCTGCCGCTTGACTTCATCCCATTCGAAGGCAAGCGCCATTGCATCCTTCAATTATGTACACAAACATGCACACGGTCAAGCCCCGTTGACCGCTAGGTTACGGCGTCGCTGCCACCGATTCCACGCCCTCGGGCACCGGCCGTCGCGCGCGACTCTTGCCACCACGTCGTCATGCAGGTTGGCTCAAGCGTCTTAGCGCGACCCAGCAACCGCCGTCACAGGACCGGATTGCCGGGTCGCGCAATACTTGAACCCTAACCTACATCTTCGCCTTGTCCGTCACCGCGTGCGAGAATGCGCCCGACGGCTCTTTGGTGATGACCGGGCTCTCGCCGCCACCCTTCATCAGCGTCGCCACCGTGCGCTTGTACGCCGCCTCGTCCAGCGAGCCGTCCGAGCCTTCCGTCAGCTTGTTGATTTCGTCCATCATGGTCGCCTGATGGCCCTCGGTCTGTGCGCCCGTCGTATCGTTGGCCAGCACGATCTTGACCGCCTCGTCCTTGTTGGCGCGGGCGTAGTCCCAACCCTTCATCGAGGCCTTGACGAACTTGGCCATGGTCTCGACGAACTTGGCGTCCTTCAACTTGTCTTCCATGACATAGAGGCCGTCCTCGAGCGTGGCGACGCCCTGGTCCTCGTATTTGAACACAACCAGATCGTCGGCCTTCATGCCGGCTTCCAGCACCTGGTGATACTCATTGTACGTCATGGTCGAGATGCAGTCGGCCTGCTTCTGCAGCAGCGGATCGACGTTGAAGCCCTGCTTGAGCACTTTGACGCCGCCAGCCGAACCGTCGGTCTTCAGGCCAAGCGTGCTCATCCACGACAGGAACGGATACTCGTTGCCGAAGAACCAGACGCCGAGTGTCTTGTCCTTGAAGTCGGCCGGCGCCTTGATGCCGGTGTCCTTGCGGCAGGTGAGCATCAGCCCCGAGCGTTTGAATGGCTGCGCGATGTTGACCAGCGGCGCACCCTTCTCGCGGGCGGCCAATGCCGCCGGCATCCAGTCGACGATCACGTCGGCGCCGCCGCCGGCGATCACCTGCTCGGGGGCGATGTCGGGACCGCCCGCCTTGATCGTCACGTCGAGGCCGGCGTCCTTGTAGAAGCCCTTGTCTTTGGCCACGAAGTACCCTGCGAACTGGGCCTGCGCGACCCACTTCAGCTGCAGCGTCACCTTATCCTCGGCCTGGGCGGCCGTTGCGCCGAACGCCAGCAGAGCGGCGGTGGCGATCATCCTGGACTTCATATGTATACTCCCTTTTCACGTCACAAACCTGGGGGTCTATCGCGCCCGGAACGACGGATGCCAGAAGGTCACGGCGCGCTCGATGGCAATCAGCAAAGCATAAAACGCCGAGCCGACCAAGGCCGCGACGGCGATCTCGGCCCAGACCATGTCGAGCGCCAGCCGGCCGACCTCGGTGGAGATGCGGAAACCCATGCCGACGATCGGCGTACCGAAGAATTCGGCAACGATGGCGCCGATCATGGCGAGGGTGGAGTTTATCTTCAAGGCATTGAAAATGAAGGGCATTGCGGCAGGGAGGCGCAGCTTAAGCAGCGTCTGCGCGGGGCTGGCTGCATAGGATTGCATCAGGTCGCGCTCCAAGTGGCCAGCGGCGGTGAGGCCTGCGAGCGCGTTCACCAGCATGGGGAAAAAGGTCATGATCACCACGACTGCGGCCTTGGACTGCCAGTCGAAGCCGAACCACATGACCATGATCGGGGCGATGCCAACGATGGGGAGCGACGCGACCAGATTGCAGAGCGGTAGAAGGCCGCGGCGCAGGAAAGGCACGCGGTCGCACAGGATGGCGGTGAGGAAGCCGGCGAGATTGCCGATGATCCAGCCGGGAATGACGGCGCGGATGAAGGTCTGGATGAAGTCGGCGTAGAGAGTTGGGAGGGAGGCGGAGAATTTCGCGGCGATGTCGGAGGGGGCGGGAAGCAGGACCTGGGGGACGGCAAAGCCACGTACGATCGTCTGCCAGAGGAACAGCAGTGTAAGTCCGAAAATGGCGGGGACGACGAGGTCGCGCAGTTGCGTAGTCCATCTGGAGGAAAGCGATCGCTTGGACAGCCAGACATTCAACGCACAGGCGAGAGCCCAAACCGCGACGACGAGGAGCCAACCAACCGAGTTCATGGCCGCGCGCCCATCAGCCGATTGGTGACGCGCTCCGCCAATCCCACCACCCAAACCAGCCCACCCGCCATCAACGCCGCCGCCAGCAGCGCCGCCCAGATCTGCACGGTCTGGCCGTAGTAGCTGCCCGTTAGCAACCGTGCGCCGATACCGGCCTGCGCGCCGGTCGGCAGCTCGCCGACGATGGCGCCGACCAGGGCGATGGAGATGGCCACCTTCAGCGAGGCGAACAGGAACGGCAGCGCGGCGGGGAAACGGAGCTTCCAGAGGGTTTGCACTGTACTGGCATTATACGTATGCATCAAATCGAGTTGCATAACTTCGGGCGAGGTCAGTCCCTTGACCATGCCGATGGCGACTGGGAAAAAGCACAGATACATCGAGATCAGCGACTTCGGCAGCAGCCCCGTCAGTCCGACCGAACCCAGCACCACGATGATCATCGGCGCGATGGCCAGGATCGGGATGGTCTGGCTGGCGATGATCCAGGGCAGCAGGCTCTTTTGCAGCGTGCGCATGTGCACGATGGCGACCGCCAGCGCGATGCCGAGCAGGCTCCCCAGCGCGAAGCCGAGCAGCGTCGGGGCAAGCGTGACCCAGCCATGGTAGATGAGCGATTTGTTCGAGGTCGGATCGACGGCGAACACCGTATTCCAGAAGCCGATCAGCACCTGGTGCGGAGCGGGGATCACTGGACGGTCGAGCGACCAGGACACGGCGAGCGTGTTCCACCAGCCGCCACCGGCTGCTGCGATCTTGGTCTCGGCGACCACGCGGTTCATCGGGATCGCGGCGACGTACCAAATCAGCAGCAGCACTCCGACCACGGCCGAAACCGGTCCGACGTCGTCGTACCAGCGCGATCCAGCCTTGGCCAGTGAGTTCCGTGCTGGCGCGATTGCGACGTCACTCGTCATACGAATGCCCCGCCTTCAACCCCTCACGCACGCGTGCCGCCACGCGCAAAAACTCCGGGCTCTCCCGCATCTCCAATCCGCGATCGGCGGCAAACCCGCACGGCACGATATCGATGATGCGCCCGGGCCGCGGGCTCATCACCACGATCCGTGTCGAGAGGAACACCGCCTCCGGGATTGAATGCGTCACGAACACTACCGTTTTCTTGGTCTCCCTCCACAGCCGCAGCAGTTGCAAATTGAGATTATCGCGCACGATTTCGTCCAGCGCGCCGAACGGCTCGTCCATCAGCAGCAGTTTGGGGTCGAACGACAGCGCGCGGGCGATCGAGGCGCGCTGCTGCATGCCGCCCGAGAGCTGCCATGGATATTTCTTCTCGAAGCCGGCGAGGTTCACCAGGTCAAGGTTCGCCCGCGCCCGCTCGGCACGTTCTGCAGCCGAAAACCCCATGATCTCCAGCGGCAGCATCACGTTCTTTTCCACCGTCCGCCAGGGATAGAGCGCGGGGGCCTGGAAGACGTAGCCGTACTGGCGCTTCAGGCGGGCCTCACCCGGTGACAGGCCATTGACGGTGATCGATCCAGCCGTAGGCCGCTCCAGATCGGCGATGATGCGCAGCAAGGTGGTCTTGCCGCAGCCTGAGGGGCCGATCAGCGAAACGAACTCGCCGTCGGCGACAGTGAGATCGACGTCCTGCAGCGCATAGACCGGGCCATCGCCGGTCTGGAACGTCAGGCCGACGCGTTTGGCCTCGATCACCGGCGCCGAGGGAGCGGCAGTTGCCGCCGCGGCCGTCCGGGAAACTGCTATGGTCGTCAAAGCGGCGGCTCCCTGGTCCGGCTGGCGTGCTGGTCGGCCGACAGTTGTGCGCATCTGCCCGCAGCGGTCAAGGCGCGCGGTTCACAGCAGTAATCATATCCGCTTGCAGTCGTTCTGCGATCTGGTACCCCGTGCCGGATCACTGCACAGCCTGGAAGCGCCGAAACATGTCCACTGACGGCCTCATCCTCGTCGCCGATATTGGCGGCACCAACACGCGTCTTGCGGTCACGCCGGCCGACCGCCTTGACCTGCGCAATGTCCGCGTCTTTTCCAGCCCGGCCTTTCCCGATTTCGAAACCGTGCTGGAGCGCTTTCTGGCCGAAGAAAAGATCAGCGGCATCAAAGGCGCCGCCTTGGCGCCGGCCGGTCCCATCGAAGGTGATAGTTTTCAGCTGACCAACAACCATTGGCCCGTCACGCAATCGGCTGGAGTGCGCAAGGTGCTGGGCGCCGAGCACATCCTGCTGCTGAACGATTTCGAGGCGGTCGCCTACGGAATCGGCCATCTGCCGGCCAAGGATCTGGTGAAGCTCGGCGGCGGCGTCGCAAAGCCGGGCTGGCCGATGATGGCTGTCGGCCCGGGGACGGGCTTGGGCATGGCCTATATGGTGCCGGTCAAGGGCGGGCGGACCATCATTCAGACCGCCGAAGCCGGGGTCGGATCGCTGCCGATCCAGACCGCGCGCGAGCTGGCCATCGCCACCCACGGCCTGGCGCCGGGAGCCCGCATCATCACCGAAGCCCTGATCGCGGGCACCGGAATGCTGAAAATCTACCAGGCGATCGCGGCGCTCGATGCGCAGCCGGCCCCGCTCGGAACGCCTGCCGAAGTAACCGAGGCTGCGCTCAAGAACGCCGATCCCGTTGCGGTAGCGGCGTTGGATCAATACCTGGTCTGGCTGGGCCGCGTGGTGGGCGACCTTGCCCTGGCGCTGCGGGCCGAGGGCGGCGTCTATCTGGGCGGCGGCATCCCACCGAAGATCCTGCCGCGCCTCTTGAACGGCCCGTTCCGCGCGGCCTTCGACTACAAACCGCCGCTGGAGCGGATTGCGAAATCCATCGCCGTACACGTTGTGATCGCCGACAAGCCGGCCCTCATCGGCTGCGCAGCGGCTTTCGCCCAAGCTCATCCCGATCTGATGCGGATGGGCTGACCAGCTACTCCGCCGCCGCCAGCGGTTTGCGCGCTTTGATCTCGACAGTGCTCATGCGGGCATCGAAGCGCTCCAGCCCTTTGGGGGCGGGACCGCCGTAGGCCCAGTCCAGCAGCTCGACCGTGTGCACGATTGGAACATCCAAAGCCGGGCTGAGCTGCGTTATGCAGCCGATGTTCCCCGACGCGACGATCTCGGGATTGGCGACGGCGATGTTCCCCGCCTTACGTGCGCGCAACTCGGCCGAAAGCTCCGGCTGCAGAACATTGTACGTGCCCGCCGAACCGCAGCAGATATGTGGTTCGGCAATTCCGGTCACCGAGAACCCCGCCGTGCGCAGCAGTTTCATCGGCGCGTCGGTCACCTTCTGGCCATGCTGCAGCGAGCAGGCGCTCTGATAAGCGATGCGCAAGGACGAAAAGCGTCGCGGTGCGCCAAGCTCCAACCGGCCGAGATACTCCGAGATATCAGCCGCCATGCCCGAGATGCGCTTGGCGCGCTCGGCGAAACGCGGATCGCCCGCGAACATGTGACCGTAGTCCTTCACCGTTGTTCCACAGCCTGAGGTGTTGACCAGGATCGCGTCCACCGGCCCCATGTCGATGGCCTTCTCCCAGGCTTCGATGTTGCGCCTTGCGAAGATGCGAGCGTCACTCTCATGCCCCATGTGCTGAACCAGCGCGCCGCAGCACCCCTCGCCTTCGGGCACCACAACCTCGACACCCATCTTCGTCAGCAGACGGATGGTTGCATCGTTGATGGCGGGACGCAGCACCTTCTGCGCACAACCGCCGAGCAGGATGACCCGGCGGCGGCGGCCAGCGACAGCAGGAAACACGCCAGGCAGTCTGTGTTCGGATCGCGCGCCAAACCGGGCGGGCACGTTGCGCAGCAACGCCGCGATCTCACGGTAGCCCAGGCGCTGGAACGTGCCTGCAAAGCCGCGGAACAACAGCGCCGAGCGCAACGCCCAGCGAAATCGCCCCGCATACGGCACGGTGCGGCGCAACAGGCCGCGCGCGATCCGCGCCGACAACGAGCGGGTGTGCGTCTCGTTGACGACGTTGCGCGCGTGGTCGACCAGATGCATGTAGTCGACACCGCTCGGGCAGGTGGTCATGCAGCTGAGGCACGACAGGCAGCGGTCGATGTGCGTCGCCACCGCCTCGGTCGCCTTGCCGTCGCCCTCCAGCATGTCCTTGATGAGATAGATGCGGCCGCGCGGACTGTCGCGCTCGTCGCCCATGAGGAGATAGGTCGGACACGTTGCAGTACAGAATCCGCAGTGCACGCAGCGGCGCAAGATCTCGTCCGCCTCCGTGATGTGCGGGTCGCTCAGCTGCTCAAGGGTGAAGTTGGTTTGCATCGGCGTCCCTAAAAGCCCGCATGCATGCGGCCGGGGTTGAGAATGTTCAGGGGATCGAAGGCTTTCTTTACGCCATCGGAGAGTCGCTGCACGGCAGCCTCCAGGGGCGGGAACACATCGACCATGCGGCGCACGTTCGGTTCGGCGCGGATCAGCGTGGCGTGGCCGCCGAGCGTCGCCACCACGCGGCGGATGTCGTCGGCCCCCGCATCGCCGGAATCGGGAACTTCCAGCCAGATCAAGCCGCCCGACCAATCGTAGGCGGCATCGCAGGCGCGATAGCGAGAGATCGATTCGACCAACCGCGGCCCCATCTTCGGTGCGGTGGAAATGCGCCAGACCGGCGTCGTCGAACCCTGCAAGAAGGAGAGCTGGCGCAGCTCCTCCCAAAAGGCGAGCGAGCGGTAGTGGTCGAGTTCCAGCAGCTCGCCAAAGGGCACGAACAGGTCCTTCAACTTTTGCGCGCGGTAGGCAACGGCGGGTGAAAAATTCTCGATACGCAGCGCCGTGACCGTCGTACCCGCCTCGGCCAGGCCCGGCAGCCTGAGACGTTTTGCAAGACTGGCCTGGATATGGAAAGTGCCCGACACTTCGAACGGCGTGGACATGGCCTGACACAGCACCTCGATCGCAATGGCGTCGGGCTGACCTAGCAAGATCAGCGTACGCGTTTCCTCCGCTCTCGGAATGGCGCGCAGCGTGAGTTCCGTGAATACGCCGAGCGTGCCCCAAGAGCCGGCAAGCGTGCGGCAGAGATCATAGCCGGTCACGTTTTTCATGACCCGCCCGCCCCATTTAACGATTTCGCCGCGCCCATTCACACAGCGGATGCCCAGCAGATGATCGCGCACGGCGCCGCGCTGAATGCGGCGCGCGCCCGAGAGATTGGTCGCCACCACGCCGCCGATCGTCGCCTGCCCCGCCGGTTCGCCCAGCATCGGCCCTAGGTCGACCGGCTCGGCCGCCAGCATCTGGTTGTGCTTGGCGAGTTCCGCGTCCACGACGCTCATCAGGGTGCCAGCGCGCGCTGATATGACTTGCTCGGACGGTTCGCTCAGCGTGATGCCGCGCAGATTGCGGGTGGTGAGCAAGCCTGAAACGTCCATGGGCCGGCCGGCGCGGCGCTTCGACCCCGCGCCAACGATCTCCAGCGGCCAGCGCGTGCGCGCAGCTTCGGCAATCAGGCCAGACAGCTCGCGCTCGTCGACCGGTCTTTCGATGCTCTGTAACACGATGAAATCTCTCAGGCGGCCATGCGCCCGTCCAACGGAAACACCTTGGAAGGGTTTAGCAGCCAATGCGGGTCGAACACGCTCTTCAGCCGCATCTGCTGCTCCAGGTCCACCCGGTTGAACTGCAGGGTCATCAGGTCACGCTTTTCGATGCCGACGCCATGTTCGCCGGTAAGGCAGCCACCGACTTCGACACAGTGCTTGAGAATGTCGGCGCCCGCTTTCTCGACGCGCTCAAGCTCGCCCGGCTGGTTGGCATTGTACATGATCAGGGGGTGCAGATTGCCATCGCCAGCATGGAAGATATTGGCGACCACAAAGCCAGCATCGCTGCATATCTTGGCTATGACAGCAAGCGTCTGCGGCAGCGTCGAGAGCGGGATCGTTCCGTCCATGCAGACATAGTCGGCGATGCGTCCAACCGCGCCAAACGCTGACTTCCGGCCCTTCCAGATGGCGGCGCTTTCCTCGGCGCTTTTGCTGATGCGTGTGGTGGTGGGCGCATAGGGGCGAGCGAGGTTATCGATCAGCGTCAGCTGGTGATCGATCTCGGCTTCTGAGCCTTCGACCTCGATGATCAGCATCGCCTCGGCATCCATGGGATAGCCGGCATGGGCGAACTCCTCGCACACCTTGATGGCGGGCCGATCCATGAACTCGATGGCGACCGGCATGATACCCGCGCCGATGATGTTGGAAACGCATTGGCCCGCCGCCTCGCTGGAGGCGAAACCGAGCAGCAACGGCCGCGCGCCCTCGGCTTTGCGAAGAATACGGACGGTCGCCTCGGTGACAACGCCCAATTGGCCCTCGGAGCCGACGATCAGGCCGAGCAAGTCGTATCCGGAGGCATCGAGATGCGGCCCCCCGAGTTCGATGATGTCGCCGTTCATCAGCACCATTTTCACACCGAGCAGGTTCTGCGTGGTGACGCCATAGCGCAGGCAATGCGCCCCGCCGCTGTTCATGGCGATGTTGCCGCCAATCGAGCATGCGAGCTGACTGGAGGGATCAGGGGCGTAGAAGAAATCGGGAGCCACCGTATCGGAGATGGCGAGATTGGTAAGTCCAGCCTCAATGCGCGCAAAGCGATTATCGAAATCGACTTCCAGAACCTTTGACATGCGCGAGACGCACAGGATCACCGCATCCTCGGTCGGAAGTGCCCCGCCTGCCAGCGATGTGCCCGCTCCACGCGGCACCACCTTGACTTCGTTGGCGTTGCAATAGGCCAACAACCGGCTCACCTCTTCGGTGGTACGCGGCAACAGCACGGCGAACGGCAGGCACTTATACGCAGTCAGCGCGTCGGTTTCGAACGCTTTGCGCGCCTCCATGTTGGCATGCAGCGTGCCTGGTGCGGCAATCACGCCGAGGTCCTTCAGGATATGCTCGCGGTGGCGAAGCACGCTGGCGTTGGGTTCAGGCTGGGAAATTGTGGCCATTGGCTCTGCTGCTGTCACCGGATCAAGCAGCTACCTTAGCACAGGACCGAGCCTGGAGAACAAGGTCCGATCAGGGCGTCTTGGGAGGCACAGACGGCTCGCGCCCATCATCCGTTGCGCCCGAAAACCGCCGCAACATGCGTTCCAGTTGCTCGCGCTCGCGATCCGTCAGCTTTTCGACCAACTGGCTGGTGACAGCCGCGGTACCGGTGCGCAGAGCGTACTCGGCGTCCGCCAGTTTCTGTAGCGCCACTTCCAGCTTAGCGCGATCAAATGGCGTTGTTCGCAACGTCCCGGTTAAATCACGCCGGGCCGCGCGAACAGCCGGTGACAAAGACGTTAGCACCTTGCGCTGTTCGTCGAACGAGCCCTGCACGAGCGCCCGGCGATCCGGGGGAAGATCGCCAATAAGGCGGCCCATGGGTCCAGCCAGTCCATTCATCGGGGGGCCACCGAAGGGGCGATGCCGGAAACCCCAGGCGTGGCCCAGCATGAAGCCGGCCACCAGCAGGTTCAACGACAGCGATGCAACCAGAGCGGGCACTAGCCATTTCCGAAGCCTGGGCGGTTCAGTTGCAGCCGGCGGCGTTACGTCGGTCATAGAATGTCACCATACTGCGCGTCGTCGTCGTTGGCGCTTTGATCTACAGTTTGATCGGCACTGTCATCGACAGACAACTCGGCAACCTGCTGCAGGACTTGCGGCGTCCAGCCGTTGAACCCGCCATAGACGCCGATCAGTAGCGATGCCGCCATGGCTGCGATCGCCGGCCAGCGGGAGCGACCGATGATAGGGCGCGTGAAAGTCCGATCCGGCAGCTGCGTGATTTTGGCCGCGCCGGCATTGACGACGATCCGATCTGCGAGGGAGGTAAGCCGATCACTCCGCCCGGACGGCGCAGCGCTCATAAGGCGGTCCAGCGCCACGGCTTCGGCCATCAGCTGGCGGGCTTCGGCGCTACTCGCGAGGAAGCTGGGCAGCGACCGCGCATCGTTCTGCGGCCAGCGCGCCACGTCTGCGCCATGCACGTCAAGCACATGCTGCAGTCGACCCAAAGTCATGATTTCATTCGCCTTTGTCATCTTTCAACCCTGTCCGCCATCGTCGCCTGTGGGCAGCAGCCCGCGCCATTCTTCTGCCAGCGCCGCACGCAGCGCCCGCCGACCACGGGCCAGCAAGGATTCTACCGCTTCGGCCGAAATCTCAAGGATGTCTCCAGCCTCGACCATGCTCAGTTCTTCGTAGTGGCACAAAACCAACGCCGCTCGCTGCCGATCCGGCAAGGCCTGCAAGGCCGCATCGACACGGGCGCTCAGATCGCGCTCGACCAGGCCGCGCTGCTGCTGCGGCGGCACGGTCAGAACGTCGAGCGCGTCCGGATCTTCCTTGCGGCGGCCGCGCAAGCGGTCCAGCGCCAAATTGCTGGTGACCCGGTAGAGCCACCCTCCGAGGCCGGCATCGCCGACCTCGACCTTGGCGGCATTGCGCCAAAGCCGAAGTGCCGTCTCCTGCGCCACATCCTCGGCTTCGGCATCGTTGCCAAGCAGACGGCGGGCAACGCTCAACAGCGCGCGGCAAATGGCGCTCGACCAGCGCGCGAAAGGCCGCTTGATCGCCCGTGCGAACCTTCGCCAGCAGCTCACGATCAGCCGCCTCGGGGAGTGGGGCGCTTTTGACGACGGTCAATCGCACCTTGTCCCGTCCCCTTTGCCCGGCCAATCGGTCTGCAGACTTGAGCCCGTCCGTTGCCAATGTTGCCACGCGTCCCAAATGCCGCCCTCGAAGGTTCTGCTGGGATGAACGAGTGGGACGCCGCGTTTCCGTCGCGTCATGTGATCAACGCATCGAAAAGGGTGCGAACTTCGGCTTGCCGCTCCCGGAGCGTGGTTTCCAGGCGCGCAAAGTCGGGTGCATCGCCGGCGCGGCAAAGCAACTGCGCGAGGCCGACGGTGACCTTGGCGGGATCGAACGGGCCATCCAGGCAAAGCCGCAGGATTTGCGATAGTGACTGATAAAGCCGAGTCGCAGGCGCCAGGATCGCCGCGTGTTCGGGACTCACGAGACCGCTTCGGGCAAGACTGTCGAGAGTTGCTAGCGTATTCTGGTGCAAGATGCCGGGGTGCGTGGCGGCGTGCTTGAGTTGCAGGAACTGCACCAGGAATTCAATGTCGACCATGCCGCCGGGGGCCAGTTTCAAGTCCCAGATGCCGCCTGCTCCCTTTTCGCTGGCGATGCGCAGGCGCATGTCGCGCACATCGGCGGCAAGCTTTGTGGCGTCACGTGGTTTGGCCAGGACCTCTTGGATCGCTGCGTCCAGCCGCGCGCGCAGGGCTGGTGGGCCTGTCAACACGCGGGCGCGGGTGAGCGCCATGTGCTCCCAGGTCCAGGCTGAGGTGTGCTGGTAGTCGACAAAGCCCTGGATGTGGCTGGCCACCGCGCCCTTGGTGCCCGAGGGACGCAGCCGCATGTCGACCTCGTAAAGCCGGCCCTCGGCCGTCGGCGCCGAGAGGGCCGCGATCAGGCGCTGGGTGAGGCGGCCGTAGTAGAGCGACGAGGCCAGCGGCTTGACGCCATCCGATGCCGTCACCGCATCGGGGTAGTCGTAGACTACGATCAGGTCGAGATCGGAATTGGCGGCCATCTCGGCGCCGCCCAGCTTGCCCATCGCGATGACCGCTGCCGCGCCGCCCGGAACGCGGCCATGCTGGCGGGCGAGTTCTGTCTCCACCTCGTCCTGCAAGGCGCCAATCATGGCCTCGGCCAGCCGCGCATAAGCCCCGCCCGCCCGATCGGCGGAGATTGTGCCCGTGAGCACGCGCACGCCGATTAGGAACGCCTGCTCGTTGCCGACGATGCGGGCCCGATCGAGACGATCGGAGTAGTCGGCGCCCAGTGCCAGTTCGCTGCGGACACGCTGATCCAGATCGGCTGGCGCCGGTTCGCTGCCGAAAAAACCCGGGTCGATGACTGCGTCGAGCACCCGCGAGCGGCGGCTGAGAATAAGCGCAAGGCGCGGCGCCGATCCCAGAATGTCAGCAATCAGCCGAAGCAAACCGGTGTTGGTGTGCAGGAGCGAGAACAGCTGCACGCCCGCTGGCAACTCGGCGAGGAATTGATCGAAGGCCAGCAATGTGGCGTTGGGATCGGCGGTGGCTCCAAGCACTTCCAGCACGATGGGTTGCAACTCGGTCAACCGCTCGCGGGCGCGCGCGCTGCGCATGGCATGGTAGCGGCCAAAGTGCCAGTCCTTGACCATTTTCAAGGCAGCCGCCGGATCGCGATAGCCCATGGCGCTGAGTGTTTCCAGTGTCGCCGGATCGGGCTCGTCGCCGACGAAGACGAGGTTGCCTTTGCCGCGCGTTAACTCCGGCTTGCTCTCGAACAGCTGCGCATAGTGGCGCTGCACCGCCATCAGTTCCTCGCGCAGCCGGTCGCTGAATGCGGGGACGTCGGAAAATCCGCTGAGCGTCGCGATGGCGAGCAAAGCATTCTCATCGCGCGGCAAAACCTGCGTCTGCTCGTCCTCAATCATCTGCAGGCGGTGTTCCACCATGCGCAGGAACGTGTAGCAGCGCGCAAGTTCGATTGCTGCGGCGCTGGAAATCCAGTTGCGAGTGGCTAGACGGTTCAGCGTCTCGATGGTTCCCGGGCTGCGCAAATCGCGTTGGCGGCCGCCGGCGATCAACTGCTGGGTCTGAGCGAAGAACTCGATCTCGCGGATGCCACCGCGACCGACCTTGATGTTGTGCCCGGCGACGCCGATCTCGCCAAAGCCCTTGAAGGCGTGGATCTGCCGCTTCATGGCATGGATGTCGGCGATGGCGGCGTAGTCGAGATACTTGCGCCAGATATAGGGGCTAAGTTCCTCGAGAAACTCGTTTCCCGCCTCGATGTCGCCGGCGACGGGACGCGCCTTGATGAATGCGGCGCGTTCCCAGTTCTGGCCATAGCTCTCGTAGTAGTGGAGTGCGGCCACGGTCGACAGCGCAATGGCGGTGGCCCCGGGATCGGGACGCAGGCGCAGATCGACGCGGAACACGTAGCCGTCGGAGGTGCGCTCCTGCATCAGGCGGACCAAATCGCGCGTCATGCGGACGAAGAAGGCGGCGGGCTCCAGGGCGTCGCGCAGACGGACGCGGTCGGGATCGTAGAACACGATCAGATCGACATCGCTGGAATAGTTGAGCTCGCGCGCGCCGTGCTTGCCCATGCCGAGGACAATGTAGCCGCTCTTCAGGCTTGGATGCTCCGCCTCGGCAAGGACGACATCCCCCGCCGCAGCCGCCCGGGATAACAATAAATCCACGGCCAGCCCGATGGTGAGATCGGCGGCGTCGCTCAGCGCTTCGGTGACTTCGGCGACTGTCCAGATGCCGGCGAGATCCGCTAAGGCAATCAGCAGCGCGATTTCACACTTGTACTGCCTCAGGTAACTCATGGCTTCTGGCAGTGTCGCGGCCTTGGTCATCTGCCCGCCGAGACGCTCGCCGGCCAGTTGAAACGCGGCTTCGGGCGGAGCGCGCAGCAGTCGGTCCAGTCGGTCCAGATCGCTCAGCATCAATCGAGCCAAGAAGGGCGAGGCAGCGACAGTTGCGGACAGCACCTGCAAAACGGCAGTTTCCCTCAGCAACGCCAAGAGTTCGCTTCGCCCACCTTCGGCAGCCGCTACCGCTAGTTCAGCAATTACGCGCGCTGCACGCGGTTCGTCGCAAACCGACAACCGCGTCTTGATGCGCTGCCAGAGCGGTCGCGACGGCTCGGGAACGAAATCGCCGATGGGATCAGGCACGCGCGTCCTCAAGGTTCCGAACGGCCAGAATGGCCGCCGCAGTCTGAGGGATGGCGAGGGGCAGCGCAATCACAACACGCAAGCCGGGCTGGTTGTCTTCCAGACGCACTGTGCCTCCGTGAAGGCGCGCGACCGCGGCAACCAGGCTGAGGCCGAGGCCGCTGCCCGGTTGAGTTCGGCTAGCTTCCAGGCGCACAAAGCGCTTCAGCGCGCGCTCGCGATCGGCTTGCGCGATCCCCTGGCCGTGGTCGCCAACACTGATTTCCGCCAGTCCGGCGACCGCCCGGGTTTTCAGCTCGATGACCGCTGGCGCACCGGTGGCGCCATATTTCAAGGCATTGTCGATCAGGTTTGTCACCGCCTGCCCGAGCAGCTGGCGATCCGCTTGCACTGACAGTCCCTTCGCGGCGTCAACCACCAGCTGCACGCCCTTTTCGTCCGCTAACGGCTCATAAAGTTCGGTCGCATCGGCGACCAACTGCCCCACATCGATGTCGCTGCGTTCCCCAACCGTGCCGGCTTCGAGTTCGAGCGAGACTCAGCATGGCGTTAAAGGTCTTGATCAGATCGTCGGTGTCTTCGATCGATTTCGCTACCGTCTCGCGCGGCACGCCCGCCCCGCCACTGGCCTCGCGCAAACCGGATTCCAAACGCGCTCGCAACCGGCTCAGAGGCGTGCGCAAATCATGGGCAATGTTGTCGCTGACTTCGCGCATGGCGGTCATCAGCTGCTCGATGCGCTCGAGCATGCCGTTAAGGCTGTGGCCGAGCCGGTCCAACTCGTCGCCGGCGCCGGTCACGGGGACGCGCCGCGACAGATCGCCTGCCATGATCGTTTCTGATGTCGCGCGCATGGCCTCGATACGGCCGAGTATGCCACGGCTCGCGAGCAGCCCACCACCCAGGCCCAGCGCCGCGATGGCCGCCAGTCCCCACAGCAGGATGCGCCGCACGGTGCCGGTGAATTCGCGCTGGTCTTCGATATCCCGGCCAACCACCAGTGAGAAGCCTCCGGGCACGGCAATCGAGACGCCCACGGCGCTTCTCTCGGAGCTGCCATTTCCTGCCCGGACATAATGAAATGCGCCACCGCCGGCGTCGCTCGGCAGCTCGGACGGAAAGCCGCTCAGATTGCCAGAGAGTTTCGCGCCCTCGCCCGAACCCAGATAATAGAGGCCATTGCCCGCGTTGGAAGAGCGCTCGACAACCACGCGATCCAGCAGTTTGATGCCGCCAAGCTCGAACTGCTCGCGCAGGCCCTTCACTTCGGAGGCGAGCGTCTGCACCACCTGGCGCGTCAGCAGGTCGTTGGTCTGCCAATAGATGTAGCCGATGACGCCCGCCGCGGTCAGGCCGAACAGCAGGCAATAGGCCAGCAGCCAGCGGAAGGTGGACGTCGAGAGGAGCTTAGCGAGCCGCGTCACTGATCATGTATCCGGCCCCTCGCACGGTATGCAGCAAGGGCTGCGCGAAGGACTTGTCGATCTTACCGCGCAACCGTGAAATGTGCACGTCAATGACGTTGGTTTGCGGATCGAAATGATAGTCCCAGACGTGCTCCAGCAACATCGTGCGCGTCACGACCTGGCCGGCGTGCTTCATGAGATACTCGAGCAAACGGAACTCGCGCGGCTGAAGCACAATGGTTTCGCCACCACGTGTGACGCGGTGCGAGAGGCGGTCGAGAACAAGATCGCTGACGGTGTAGGACGTGACCGCCGCTTCGCCGAGCGTGGCGCGCCGCTCCAGCGCCTCGACGCGGGCGAGCAGCTCGCTGTAGGAAAAGGGCTTGGTCAGATAATCGTCGCCACCAGCGCGCAGGCCTTTGACGCGGTCGTCGACCTCGCTGAGTGCCGACAAGATCAGAACTGGCGTCTTGTCACCCGACTTGCGCAAGGTCTCGATGACGCTCAGGCCTTCGCGTTTCGGCAGCATGCGGTCGATGATGAGAACGTCGAAGCGCGCTTCGCCCGCGAGTTCCAGGCCTGTCTCGCCGTCGGCAGCGTGTTCGGCCGCGTGGCCGCTTTCTTTCAGCGCCTTGCACAGAAAGCCAGCGGCCTCGCGGTCATCTTCGATCAAGAGAACGCGCATGCGTGTCGCTAACCCTTGGCCAGCTTCAGCGGAATGAACTGGTCTTGGTCGCCCTGCTTCAGGTGCATGAGCACGGCTTTGCGGCCCTGCTTTTTGGCTTCATCGACGCCTTGCAGTACATCGCTGGGCGAGGCAACCTTGTTGCCACCGACCTCAAGGATGATATCGCCCTCCTTCAGGCCCTTGTCTTCGGCTTCCGATCCTTTGGCGACTTTGGTGACGAGCACACCTACGACGTCGTCCTTACCCAGAACACTTGCCGGAGCCAGCGACAGCCCGAGTTCGCCGACGTCCTTGGTCTCTGGCACAGGTTCGGCCTTTGCAGGCTTATCTGTCTCAAGGCTTGCCAGCTGCTTTTCGTCCGGGAACTGACCGAGCGTGATGGAAATTTCGCGCTCTTTGCCGTCGCGGAACACCGTCAAGGCCGTGGCGGCCTTGGGAGCCAGATCGGCGATCATGCGGGCCAGGCCGCGGCTGTCGTCGACGCGCTTGCCGTTGACCGAAAGCACTGCATCTCCGACTTTCAGCTCGCTGCCGTCGGCGGGGCCCTTTTCCGTGATCTTCGTAATAAGCGCTCCGTGGGCGTCCTTCAGCCCGATGCTGCTGGCGATATCTGCGCTGACATTCTGGATATGGACGCCGAGCCAGCCGCGACTGACCGAACCGTTCGACTTCAGGTCGGCGACCACGCGCTGCGCGAGTTCGGCGGGAATGTCGAAGGCGATGCCGACGCTGCCGCCCGAGGGGCTGTAGATGGCCGAGTTCACGCCGATGACTTCACCATCGAGGTTGAAGGTGGGACCACCTGAGTTGCCCTTGTTGACCGAAGCATCGATCTGTATGAAGTCGTAGGGGCCGGAATTGATGTCCCGGCCGCGTGCCGACACAATACCGGCCGTGACCGTGCCGCCTAGGCCGAATGGGTTGCCGATCGCGATCACCCAATCGCCCACGCGCACGGGCTTGGATGAGAACTTAAGCGGCGTCAGCTTGCGGTCGCCTTTCAACTTGATGAGGGCAAGATCCGTGCGCGGATCGGCGCCGATCAGCGTGGCCTCGATGCGCTCGTTTTCGTCGAAGCTGACTTCGATCTTGCTGGCGTCCTCAATGACGTGATTGTTGGTGACGACATAGCCGTCCTCTGTGATGACGAAGCCCGACCCCTGCGCCTTCACGTCCGGTGTGGGGCTATTGCCGCCCTTGTCGCCCTTCTTGAACTTCTTGAAGAACTGGTTGAGCGGATTGTCGTCGGGAAGGTCGGGGAAGTTGTTGGGCACATCGGCCGACTGCGGTCCGCCGTCGCCCTTGCCGGTGATATAAATGCTCACGACCGAGCCCTTCACCTTGTCGACGATATCGGCAAACGTGAGCGGCGCGCCAGGCATCGGGCCGGCTGCGGTTTCCGCATGAGCAGGCCTGAAGGCCGCCAGCGCAATCAGAGCTGTTGCACCCAACAGTGCGCCAGTTATGAGCACTTTCAACCGGCGCGAGCGCTGATCTTGCGCCGTGCGAGCAATCGTCAGACTACGTGCGTTGCGAACTGCTGGCATAGGTCAAGCCTCGCTCCAATGGCATATCGGGGAACTACCGGAGCGGTCAGCGGGCAATCGAGACCACTTTGCTGAACACTCGCGGCCAGCATTGTGCATCAGAGAAAGGCAGGTTCCCCGTTAAACTTTTGTAATAAGCAAGACTCTTTGCAGTCAGTTGGTGGCCGGGACCTTGGCCTCGGCGGCGCCATTGCGCCAAACGCCCTTATCCTTCAAGGCTTTGGCCACTTCAGGCGGCATATAATTCTCGTCGTGCTTGGCCAGCACGCTGTCGGCCTTGAAGGCGCCGGAGGCCTCCAGCGTGCCTTCGGCAATCACGCCTTGCCCCTCGCGGAATAGATCAGGCAGCAGACCCTGGTAGCTCACGGTCAGAACTTTGGCGGTATCGGTAACCCTGAACTCAACGCGGGCGTCGTCGAGCTTCTTCACGCTGCCCATTTCAACCAGACCACCAATGCGGACGCGCCGGCCGGCCGCGACCTTCTTCTCGATGATGTCGCTTGGTGAATAGAAAAACACGATGGTGTCGCTGAGCGCGAACAACACCAGGGCGGTCGCTACGCCAAGCCCGCCAAGGGCGGCAGCGATCAGTGCTGTGCGCTTCTGTTTGCGGGTCATGCGGGAGGTCCTTAGCCAAGCCAGGAAACACGAAAAACGCCGCGAGAGCCTTGGCTCCCACGGCGTTCTATCTCGAATCAGCCGCATCGGCGATGACAAGTGCCGGCTTAGCTTACGCCGCGCCCCACTTAACTTACGCCGCGCCAAGTGCCGTCGGGATTGCGGCACGCGGTGCCACGCATTGTCTGCGGCTTGGCGTCGATATAGATCGTGTGGGTGTAGTCGCGGCAGTCCTGCGCTACCCGCTTGTACGGCTTGCCCGGAACGACCATGCCGTAGTGACCCGACTCAGGGTTACGCCAGGGCTGCGCCACGCCAGAATTGCCGCGCTCCAGCGCCGCCAATTCTGCCTCGGCCGCCACGCGGCGATCATTGTCGTCGAGCGACTTGCCGATTTCGCTGCCGACGATGCCACCAACCACCGCGCCAAGCGCCGTCGCCAGGATCTTGCCGTCGCCGCCGCCAAACTGGTTACCGATCACGCCGCCGGCGATCGCGCCGACGCCAACGCCCGCGTCTTGCTTGGACAATCCACCAGGACCGCAAGCGCCCAGCGCCAGCGAAACCGCGAGCACACCTGCCAGAGCCGACATTTTCATAGGCTAAGCCCCCATCGATATTTTCTGTCTGTCAACCTGGCAGCGGAATGCGCGCAAAGTTGCATAGTCCCTTGGTGCAGCAATCTATCTTGCGCGATTCGGGCGGAATTTCGACCCAATTCTGCTCGCCAGGAGACCATGCGCCGCAGAGTTGCTAGGCCGCCGGAAGCCGCAAGCGAGCCTGCAAGCCGCCCAGAGGAGAGCGCTCCAGCTCGAATTGCCCTTTATAGAGGCCCGTCAGCTCAGTGACGATCGAAAGGCCGAGCCCAGAGCCTGGCTTGGTTTCGTCCAGCCGCTTGCCGCGCTGCCTGGCTTCGATACGCTCGGCATCAGTCAATCCCGGCCCGTCGTCGTCGACTTGCAGCAACAGCACATCGGGCGTGCCGCGCTTGCCGGTAACGCGCGTCGCTTTCAACTCCACCTTGGACTTCGCCCACTTGCAGGCATTGTCGGTGAGGTTGCCGAGCATCTCCTCCAGATCCTGCTTTTCGCCCTGGAAGCTCAGCTTGTCGTCGCAGCTGCCCGAGAGCTTAATGCCCTTGTCCGAGTGAATCTTGGTGAGAACACGCACCATTGAGTCCACAACGGGTTTTACTTCCGTAACGCCCCCGAGCGTCCCGGTGCGGGCGACCATGCGGGCGCGGTCGAGATGGTGCTGCACCTGATCGCGCATGATGCCGACTTGCTCGCTGACCTTCCGGCCAAGCGGGGACTTGTCGCTGCGCGCCTCGTTGATGAGCACGCTCAGCGGCGTCTTCAGGGCGTGCGCCAAATTGCCGACATGGGTACGGGCGCGCTCGATGACCTCGTGGTTGGAGGTGATGAGCGCGTTTAACTCACGCTGCAGCGGAAGGATCTCTTCCGGCAGATCGCCCTCAAGCCGCATGGCATTGCCGGAGCGAATATCGCCGAGGCCACGCTCGATGGCGCGCAACGGACGCAGACCGTAACGCACTTGGAACAGGGTCGCGAAGACCAAGCCGATGCCAAGCAAAGACAGGGCCAGAGTCAATGTGCTGCTGAAACGGCGGAGCGTCACGTCGGTTTCCGTGAGGTTGCCGGTAACGACATATCGATAGCGCTTGGCCGCCGGCCCGTCGCCGAAGGTGATGATCTTGGAAAACATGCGGATGCGCTCGCCCTGGGGGCCAGCCCCATCGGCGGTCACATAGGGGTTGCCGGCCGAAGCCGCAGCGGAGGAGACGGGGAAGGCAATCTGTTCGCCCTGCAATGACGAAGAGGCCATCACCTTGGCGCCGGTGGCCGACGCATCCTCTGGAGTGATCTGCCAGTACCAACCGGAGAAACGCACATTGTAGGATGGATCGCCAAAGGCCGTGGCGGTCGGTTCGATGGGTTCTTTGGCGCCGGGACTGACGCTCAGCGTCACCAGCGCCCACCAGGCCGTATCCAGGCGCAGGTCGAACACCCGCTCCACTTCCTGGCGATAGTTGGACTGCAGCAGATAGCCCGCCAACGGCAGGACGATCATGGTCCACAGGGCCGACGCCGCGAACAGCCGGAAGGCAAGGGAATTAAGACGCATCCTCGCCCTGAGATAAACAGTAACCCAGGCCTCGGATGGTGCGGATCATATCGGTCGGGATCTTCTTGCGCAGGCGGCCGATGAACACCTCAATGGTATTGCTGTCGCGGTCGAAATCCTGGTCGTACATGTGTTCGACCAGCTCCGTGCGCGATACCACTTTATCCTTGTGATGCATCAGGTACGACATAAGCCGGTACTCGTGCGAGGTCAGCTTGATGGGCGATCCTTCGTAGGTCACGCGCGCCATCTTGGTGTCGAGCTTAAGCGGCCCGCAATCGATCTCGGCGCTGGCATGGCCAGCCGAGCGGCGCACCAGGGCGCGCAGTCGGGCCAACAGCTCTTCCATGTTGAATGGCTTGGTCAGGTAGTCGTCGGCGCCAGCATCCATGCCGGCGACCTTTTCGTTCCAGCGGTCGCGCGCGGTCAGAATGATGACCGGCATCTTGTGCCCGTCGGAACGCCACTGCTTGAGGATGCTGATGCCGTCGCGTTTGGGCAGGCCGATGTCGAGCACCACCGCATCGTATGGTTCGGTATCGCCGAGGAAATGGCCATCCTCGCCGTCCTTGGCCGAATCGATAGCATAACCGGCCTCGCCAAGGGCTGTCGTCAGCTGGCGGTTCAGATCCGGATCGTCTTCAACCACGAGCAATCGCACTTTGGGCAACTTTCAGTTGACTGGACCTAGGGTACTATAGGTCCAGCCCGACTGTGGCGCTACTGGGGAAATGGCGTCTTGGCGTCGACGACCTGCGTCACCACCTGGCCGGCGCCGTTCAGGTACACAAGCTCGTATTGGTAGGCGCCGCCATTCTGGCACAGGCTGACTTTGACGATCTTGCCGTCGATCTTGCCCTGAGCTTGCCGCTGCACTTCCTTGGCCGGCACCAGGTTGTTGGCTTTCGCCGTGGCAGCCATATCAGCATAGTTCACAGTGCAACCCTCGCCGGCTTGCGCGGCATAGGGCGAGCCGATCGCGAGCAGCAGGGCCAGCGGCAGGGCGAAACGGAGGGTGTGGCGCATGTTCATCATGGAGCGACTTTAGCGCCACGGGACTGAACCGGGTATGAACGATTTCGCCGCCGCCAAAACGGCCAAAGGCCCCTGGCGCCCCGCCGTGGCGAGGAACCAGGGGCATACCGCGCAAGTCCGCTTCGCAGCTTCTAAATCTTCAGCGTGACAACGCCTTGCTGCAGCGGAGCGCTGGCACGGAAGCGTCCAACGATGGCCATCGCCGTTCCCATGAGGCCGCCGACGGCCTGCAGAACATGCGTGACCTGATCGCCGAAACTGGCGATCAGCGTACCACTGACATTCAAGCCGATGAACGGCCCGATGATTGGCAGCACGGTCGAGAGGGCGGTGATGATGGTGCCCCAAACGGTGAGCGACTGTGCCCACCATTTCGGTTCGGTGATGGTCATGGAAATCTCCTTTGGTTCGTGGACTGAGGGAATGGAGCCGGCCATGGCCTTGGCCGCAGCGAAGGTTGCATCGACACGCCGCAGCCAGCCCTTGCCGAAACGGGCGAAGATCGGCAGCTGCCGGTAAGCCGCGCGGCGGATGTCGGCGTAGCGTTCGTTGAGCGCGAGTTCGTCGGAGGCCCACACCGCCGCCAGCGTTTGTGGACCGATCTCTCCGTCGGCGGTGACTTGGGCGGCCTGCTGCAGCATGCGATTTGCGCGCCCTATCCCGTGGTTGACCGCGGCGTCGAAGTGCATCACGGCCGGGGCCGCGGGCAAGTCTGGGCAGCGGCTGGTGCGCCAGTAGCGATCGAGGTAGATGGTCCGTACCGTGCCCTGATCGATCGACTTCAAGTCGGCTTCAAGCGCCGCGCGTGTGACGTCGGTCAGCGGCACGCCCCGATACCGGGCATAGTCGCCGATCGTGATTCCGAAGTTCGTCGCCCCGCCCGGATCGGCCGGATCGTTGGACCAGCCGCCCTCCATGGCCAGCACATGGGCCAGCGCGTGGTCAAAGAGCGCCGGCTTGGCCACCGGCGTCGGCCAGCGATAACCAAGCAAGCGGGCGGAGGGTATCGAGGCAATCCGCACACTGTTCGATTGATTGCCGCCAAGCACCTGGATGCCGTCATGTAGTGCCGCGAAATAGAACCCGACATGCCCGGCTTGCGGATCGGACCCGCGCGAGAACACCGCGACACAGCCCGGCGTTGGCTGGTCTAGAGGTTCGCCCCACTTGAGATAGGAGCGCGCCAGCAACGAGCGCGTGCTTTTGACACCCGACCGCTCCAGGCACGAGCCGACAAAGGCCGCGCACCAGGCGACCTCGTCGTCGGCGATCTCCGAATGACCGACATCGCGGTAGTAGGCCACGATGCGCGGATTATCAGCATTGCCCGCAAGCTCGGTCTGCCCGATATCCCGGCGGGCAATCGTCATCCAGTCCGGTTCTTGCGACACCAGAATACTCCCAAGGCTACAGGATTGATGACGTCGGCGCGCTACTCGAAGAAGCCCTTCACGGCCACGCCGCCGCGGATCACTTGCGACGCCGTGGCGGTGGCTACCGGCATACGCAGAATGATGTGCAAGAAGGCTCCCGGTTCGACCACGAGCGGGCTCTGGGAGACATCGACGCTCAACGCACGATCGGCGCGCGCGCCAATGGCCGCTCCGATGGGAAAGCTTTGGGCACCCAGGAACTTCTTGTGTGGCGCGCGGGTCGTTGTCGTACTTGCTGCGTCGGTGGTCGCAAGGCTCACCGCGGTGGCCCCGATACCGGCATACCAGTTGAGCAGCGTCGGCGTGGTGGCGACCGCCGCGCCCATGTTCCAGGTATCGATTTCGATGCCGGTGATGACCATGTTCTTGCCCGGTTGAGTGATTGAGGACGCGGGCACCTGATAGGCAAACAGCGCATAGTCTGTCTCCGCCCCAGCCACGGCGGCGAACTGGAAGTTTCCTCCCGGCACAGCGTATCCTGCCGCAGTGTTGGACAAGGCCGCCGACACTGGCGCCGTTGAATTGACGATGGTGTCAAGCTGCGCCACCGCCATGCCATCAGGCGAAGAAGCGAGGTGATCGCCCTGGCCAACGCGCGTTGCCGGCCAGGAGCGGGCAAAGCTGCCGTCCCCCAAGGTTATGGCCCAGCGTGCTATGGTAAGCTTTTGCGCGCCTACGGTCGCGGCGGCATTGAACCAGCGCGCAAAGAGATAACCCGTCTGACTCTGCGACATGCCGCCCACCGAGGCGGCGCTCGACCGGAGCACCTGGCCGATATAAATACCGTCGAAATAGAGTTCGATCCGGTCGCCATGCACCACGATCTCGGCATGGTAGACGCGGCCTGCAGTCCAGGCCACCGCTGCCGGCAGGGTGATGGCGCCCGAGGTCGTTAATGCCCCATTGTAGTTGCTGACCAGTTGCAGCGCGCCTGCCGTATCGATCAGCATGTAGACGCCGTCAGTCGGCGCATTCGCCACCGCCGTCCCGGGGATACCGAGGCCGATCTCGATGATGTTCTGGGCTTGCGGCAGCAACGACAGCGAGAACCAGATATCCAGGGTCACCGGGAAATTGCCGAGCACCGGAAACGTGCGGTGTGTACGGCAGATCTGGCCCGAAGCAGCCGTCGTGAGCGATGTGGCGTTGAAGTTCAGAAATCCGCCGCCCACGGACAGGGCCGTCGCCGAGGCGATGTTGAAGTACTTGCGCAGGTTGAACACGTTGTGATGAAACGTATCGTCCCACAGCAGCGTATCCTGCCCAACCCCGAGGCGCTTCTCGGGGCTGACATAGATCGAGCGGCGAAGCGCCGGAAGCCCCACCGCACCATCGTGGTTCTCGCCGGCAAGACTGGCGTACCCGGCATTGGCCAGCACCTTGGAGAGCGCGACGGCAAGCTCGGAATTGGCGTTGACGTCGGCCGTATTGGAGCCGGCGGCGTTCTGCAATGTGGCCATGAAGTCCTCATCCTATCAGGTAACTGACCTTGAATTTCCCGTTGACGCGGCCGGTCAGGCAGGCCGCATGGAGGGTGAATGTTCCCGCGCCCGGCACCGCGCGCAGGTGCAGCATGTCCATCTCGTTCTCGTCCGCCGAGCGGCCGGTGGCGGCCTTGCCGGACTGCGTGGCCACGATCTTGGAGGCCGCTGTGACTGTGGCATCTGTTATGCTGAATTTCCGTGACCGGACGGCTGCCGCGCCAAAGTCGATCTCGACCTCGGCGATCGCTGCCGATCCACCGCTGTGCGTATCGACGTACTGTTTGGTGGCGATACCGAGCGCCGCCGTGGGGTCGGCATACACGGTGCCAAGACCGCTGCTGCGATCCAGTTTCAACGCTTCCTTCCAGGCGCCGCCATCCGGGCTCACCTTGACGTGGAAATCGTCGTCGCCGGCCAGGCCCAGTTCGGCGCGCCCCGAGAAACCGTTTTGAAACAGAAGGCTCGCCGTATCTCCGGCCCCAGCCTTGTTGATCTTCAGTTGATGTCCGTTGCCGACATTGTCGAACAGCGTCGCCGAGCTCTTGACCGCCAGTTTGTTGGTGGCGTCGGCGGTGGTGTTGACGCCGGCCAACGGGATGTTCTGCAACGACCCGAGCGCTGCCCCCCAGGCCGAACCGCTGTAGATCAGCAGCGCGCTTTCAGCGACCACCCAGACGATCCAGCCGGTACGCGGACCGTAGAAGGCCCAAGCTCCATCCTGGTACGCTGCAATTTTCCCGGTTTGCGCCGCCCAGACTCCGGTGGCCGCGCCCGGCACGATGTAGCGATCGCCATCGGCGGGCGTCAGCGGCGGAACTGTCAGCACACGGCTCAGCACCGCCGGCTGCACCAACGCATCGAGAATGCGCAGCGCGTCATTGTGCGTGACGTGCTTTTGCGCCTGCGCCGCATCGAGATAAGGCAGTGTCAGGTTTGGGCTGTTGGTCATTTAGGGGAACCTCAGAGGGTTGCAGCCCGCGGCGTACCGCGCCCGAAGCTGGGGGAAATCTGGAACACCTTTACGGCGACGCTGGGCGGCGGCGCACCAAAATCGACCGCCTGCTGAGCAATCGGATAGACCACAGTCTGGCTGCTCGCGCTGAGTGTCCGCACCACCGCGGCGCCATTCAGCACGTCGACCTCATAGGCCTCGACATCCTCCGACAACGGCACGTCCGGCTGCTCCCAGGCGTCGCCACCAATGCGTGCGCGCCTTTTCCAGCTGATGGCGAGGTCGCCACTTGACCGGTCGCCGCGGACATGGCTTGGACTGTAAGGCCGCCGCCCGATCCCATTGAACGTCAGCGAGCTTGTTGTGTAGGAAAGATGCCCGAGCGGACGATTGGCTGGACCATAGCGCCAGGTCTGCGCCAGACCGATCTGGTCAGGAGCGAGATCGAGCAACGCTACGCTGGCATCCAGCAGCACAAACATCGCACCCGCTGCCAGCGATGCCGCCATCGCGCCCTCGCTGCCCGCCTGCCCGCGCAACAACCGCGTCAGCCGGTAGGTCCGCTCGGCGACCAACTCAGCGCTGGCGAACTGCAGCACTTCCCAAACACCGGGGCTGGTTTCGAGCGCCGCCGCATTTGCCCCCGCCAGCACTGCCAGATCGCTCTGTGTGCCGAGCGTTCCGGTCGTGAGCTTCACGACCAGCGCGTTCGCCATGTCCCAACGGTTGACCGGCCCGCCGGCGAATGGAGCGGTGGTAACGCCAAGTGTCGCCGAGGCGATAAGGTTGGTGTTCAGCCGGAAATCGATGCCATCGGCCGAGCGATAAACAGCCACACCGCCCGGCCAGGGCGATTGCGCTGCCGCGATGCGAGCAGCATTGGCGCTCTCGTCGCCGCGCAGCAGCGGTAGATCGAGAAAGGCCGTCAGTGGACGCCCGAAAGCCGCAATGCCTAGCGCAGTCGTCGTCCGCTCGACGCTGCTGGATGCGCCATAGATGGCCCGTTGGATCGAGAGCGCGTCAACACCGCGACCAAGACCGTCCGCCAGCGCTGTAATGCGCAACTCAAGCGCCCGCCCGGGCAGCTGCAGCGCCACCACATCGCCCGGCTCCAGCGCCAGCCAGCTGTCGGGCAAGCGGAACTGTGCCCGCTGCCGCGCGCCCCAGGCATCCTGTAGCATGCGTTCGGCGATGGCCTGGCCGGTGGCCGGTCGCAGCACCATCGGCAGGTCTGCGTTGGCGACGCGCGTGCTGCTCGACGCCAGCCGTCGCGATTCGGCAGCCGACGACTGATAGCCGCGCTCTGCGTCCAGATACCCCAGCCGCGCGACCGCCGGCAGTTCCGTCTCCTGCTTTCGGACCAGATGAAACGGCTCGGCCCCGGGCGCAACCTCAACCAGATCGTCCGTAGCGAGAAGAGCGGCGGGTCCACTCGATCCGCGCTGACGGAAGGCGATCTTGTCGCCGCTCTCCAGGCTGTCGAAGAAATAGGCCAGTTCCAGGGGTTGTATCGCCGTACGCGCGCTCATCACGCGATCCAGCACATAGCCATCGACCAGTCCCGTCAGACGGGATGTGTCGTAGGCGGAGAACCCATTCTCGCCGAGAATCGTCCCGACCACGGCATCCAGCGATACGGCCGCGATGCGCCCTGTGATCCAGTGCCCGCGTCGCCAGCTGTCCTGATCGCCCCAGACATCGGCCAGCTGCGGAAAGGCAGGATACGGCCGTGCATCCCAGGTGTAGACGAACATGCGCTGGGGATCCACCATCGGAGCGCCGTACACGCTGGAATTCGGGTTGGCCAGTGTGCCGGCGCCATTTCCAAAAGTGTCGAGCATGGCCGACAGGACGCGTCGCTGCATCAGGTCGTCGCGCGCGCCGTTCGAGAAATAGGGGATGGTCGACTCTGCGCTCTTGGGATCGACAAAGGCGCTCGGCTGGTTCGCCCCCTTGTCGACGGCGGCGCAACCGAACTCGGTGAACCAGAACGGCTTGCTCTGCGGCACCCAGGCGGTGGGCGTTGGCGATTCGACGCCGAGTGGCCGGTTGAAGTGTTGATTTGCCCACCAGCCGCCAATATCCTTGGCGCGGTAAGTCCAGGGCTTACCCAGACCATCGGTGATTGTGCTCCGCGTCTGCGCCGTCCGCGCCGCCGCATTGGCATAGTACCAGGCGTAACCTTCGCCGCCCTTGATATTGCCCTTCAGATAGGCCGGATCGTAGATAGACGCGGCGCCGGCGAGAAGATCGGTATGCGTACTGCCATCACGCCAGTCGGCCAGCGGCCAATAGACATCGATCCCGATGGCGTCGATCGAGGCCGACGTCCACAACGGATCGAGATGGAAGTAGACATCGTTCGATCCGTCCGCTGGCTGATGACCGAAGTATTCCGACCAGTCGGCGGCATAGGTGACTTTGGTGGCTGGCCCCAGGACAGTCTTGACGTCGGCGGCCAATTGCACCAGCGCAGCAACGAACGGGAACGTCGCCGCCCCCGAGCGCGCTGTCGTCAGCCCACGGAGCTCGGAGCCGATGAGAAACGCATCGACCCCGCCGGCCGCCTTGCAGAGATGCGCATAGTGCAACACCATGCGGCGATAGGACCATTCGGCAGGCCCGGAATACGTGACGGTTTCGCCGCTGACTGAGAAGTGGGCAATCGCCGTCGTGCCGATGAAGGCGTTCAGCTGCGTCGCGGCCGCAGCCGTCTTGTCGACGGTCCCCGGCTGTCCCGCTGCCGGATGAATGCTGATACGCCCGCGCCACGGGTAGGCCGATTGCCCTGTCCCGCCATAGGGATTGGGAAGCACGTTCCCTGCTGGAATGTCCATGAGGATGAACGGGTTGAAGGTGCATTTCAGCCCGCGCGCCGCCAGATCCTGGATGGCGGCAACGACGCTGTTGTCCGACGGCGTGCCGCCGTAGGCCGGCGCCCCGTCCGCGCTCGTCACCAAAGCCGCCGTCGCACGGGTCACGCCCGCCACGCCCCAGCTCAAGCGGCGTCGTCACCTTACCGGCATTATCGATCCGTGGTCGGAGCTGACAGTTGCCGGCACGCAAGTCGTCGCCAAACCAGCTGACGATCAGCGACACGTTGCCAACCTGCGGCAGGCTCTCTTCCAGCTGATCGAGCGAGGTTGACCAGTCCGTCTTTCCACTGAGCGTATGCGTGTTCTCGGGCAGCCAAGCGCCGCCGCCGGCATCGCGTTGGACCTCGGCGGTGTGATAGACAAACTCGCCCGCCCCCGGGATCATGGTGACGGCGCGAACCTGCTGCTCGAAACCATCGACCGAGCGGAACACCTCGAAAGCCAGCTGCGGCAGGCGGTTCCCGAACTTTGCAAGAGCCATCCGCTCAAAGACGACATAGGCGATGCCGCGATAGGCTGGGGCCAGACCCGCCCCCTCCTTGCCTTCAATCAGGCTGTCGGGCTGTTGCGTCTCCGTCCCCGGATAAAGCCGGAACGTAATGTCGCCGAGACCGAGTTCCTTGCCGTCCGCCCACACCTTGCCGATGCGCGTGATCGGGCCTTCGCACAAGGCCACGGCGAAGTTGGCGAAGTAGCTGTAGGTGGTCTGCGTCGCGCCGCCCCCGCCGCCGCCCAGTCCCTTGCCACCGCCGCCGCCACTGGCATTGGCAACTTCCTCGAAGCTGGTGGCCCAGATCACTTCGCCGGCGATCCGTGCACGGCCGTAAAGCCGCGGGATCGGCGCGCCTTGACGCGAGGCCATAACCTGCAGCGAACCGAGCCGTGGACCATCCAGCGCCAGGCCCTGACCGCTGGCGCCGAACAGCGCCTGGTCGATGAACGAGCCAGCAATGCCACCAACCGCCTGACCGATCGCGGCGCCCGTCAGCGTGGCGCCGAGAAGGCTCGCCGACGGCAGCAATGCGCCGCCGATGGCCGACCCGATGGCGGCGAGGGCAAGTGTGGCCATGATGTGCTCGCGTAAATTGAAGTTCAGACTTCGACGTCCGGCAGCGCAAAGGCCGCCACGATCCGCCGCCGCCACCAGGGGCCGAGCGCGACCTCGCTGACCGGCACACCCTCCTGGGCATGGATCATGCGGCCGTCCTCGACCAGCACGGCGGCATGTTTGGCGATGGCCTCGGAACGTATCCGGAAGATCAGGATGTCGCCGGGACGCGCGTCCTCGACTGGCACGGCGCGCAGATTGCGCGTTGCCGCCAGCAGCAGCGCTTCGACACCCGTGGCCTCGGACCAATCGCTGGTATACGGACCAGGCGACTCCGGCTCGATGCTGTAGAGATCGCGCCACAGGCCCCGCACCAGGCCGATGCAGTCGCAGCCCACCTGACGTAAACTCGCGCGGTGATGATAAGGCGTACCCACCCATTGCCGCGCAAGCCGGGTGATCTCGGAGCGGGCAATGCTCATGATACCATGCTCCCGCCGGTGTTGGTGCCTTCGCCAACGATCGGATAGGAGGTGACGAAGTCGTTACCTGGCATGTGCGGACAGCCGCGGAAGTTCAAACCGTTGTCGAATTTCGCGCGGCAGGTAGCGAACTGCTTGTCGCAACCGGCCGTCAGCGTGAAGGTATCACCGACTGTGACCGGGCGGCTGGTATCGAGCCAGATCTCGATGCGCACCGTGGCAGCACTGAGTGTGTGGACCTTGACCTCGGACTTGCGCGTGGCATTCGCGCCGCCGCTCCAGATGAGCAGTCCACGCGTGAACCAATCGTTTGTGTAAGCGCTCAACCCGGAGACGACGAGTGTGCGGTCATCGATCAGAGCGGTTACGGCGCCCGAGCCCGTGAATGCCGGGCCGGCCAGCACCACGCCGCAACGCGCGTCCCCCAGATCTGCGTCGCAACCGGGCTGATAGATGCGGCCGCGCTCCTGTTGCAGAACATGCGCCAGCCCACGCAATTCCGCCGTGAACGCGGTTAGCCCGCGCTTCACCTCGCCGATCGTCCCGGTACGCATCAGCAGGCGCTGCCCTGGATTGGTCCAGTTGACCCGGAACACCTCGATGCTGGCATTGTCGTAGAGGCCGGCTTCGAGATCGTCCTCGCTCAGACGATCCGAGCGGAACGCGCCCGACAGTTCCTGGTTGCCAACCGACAGTCCTACTTCGGCGCTGAGTTCGCTGGCCGAGAAGCCGCTTGCGGCCTCGAAGATGGTGCCATCAAACGTCAGTGGACGATCGTGGTCTGTGAAACCCAGCCGCGCGCCGTCGCCGCGCGTGATGCGCCAGCACCAGGCCAGGGTGGTCGCGCCGCTGATCAGATGCGCTGCGAAGTCAACGGGAAGCGTTCTCACAGTCGCACCTCGATGACGGGGATGTGCGGGATCGATCCCGCCGCGAGATTCTGGAGGTTGACCTCGATGCGATCGGTGTCGAAACGCACGGGGACGTCGAATTCGAAGCCGGCGGTGATGGTGGCGCTGACCGCGGGGATGCTGCCGGCCAAGAAGGTCACCGCGCCCAAGGTGTGGTCGACTGTGAAGTGCGTGCCCTCGGTCTTGGTCACTCCGGCAACCGCGATGCGCACCGATCCTGCAACCGGCTTGCGGATCGCTCGTTGATAGGGTGCATACGTATTGCCATAAGTCTTGAGCAGTTGAAACACAGCTATCGAACCGTTACCCGTGCCGATGACCTGGTCGTTGGCGAGCGGTGCGCGCGCTGGTGGGCCGGAGCGGTAGTCGGCGTGATCGCGCCAGCGGAACGCGTGCAACCGGCCGCGCCGTTCCTCGAAGAACGCCAGCACGGCGTGGAGATCGTCGACGCTGCGCACGCCGTAGCCGGCGTTGTAGTTGCGCCGCGAATTGGCCCAGCGGCTATTGCGCTCCTCGAAGCCGGAGGCCAGCGTCACCACATCGGTGCGGCGCTCCGGCCCGCCGACGGCGCCCTTGGAGAGGTTGGTCGGAAAGCGAACTTCGTGAAAGGCCATGGGCTCGTCCTCCGCCTACAGGTTGCGCTGCCCCGCCGACAGTCCACGCTGCAGCATGGCCGCGATCTGGGTCTGCGAGCGCTGGAAACCGGCGACATCCGGCGTCGAGATATTGAAGGTAATGTTGGGGCCGCCGCCGCTCCCGGAGGTGCGCACACCGAGTTGCCCGTCGGTACCGCGCGTCAGAGGCAGGATGGCCTCGGCGCCCTGCTCGCCGGCGATGGCCGCGCGACCATCCGCCAACGGAAAGTTAATTGGCGAAGAAATCACGCCGCCGTTTGCGAAAGGAATGGTGGGTGCCGCTCCTGGGGCCTGCAAACCGGAAAGCCCTCCCAACAGCTTATTGAAGACGCCGCCGAGCGCGCCTTCAAGCGGTTTCAGTGCCGCCTGCAGCGCAAGCTTCGCCAGACTTTGCCCCAGCGACTTCACCACGTCCTCCAACTTCTTGCCACGTACGGCCACCTGCTCGAAGGAATTAATCAGCTTACTGGCGAATTGATCGCCGACCGATCCAAGTTCGGCCAGCGCGCGTTTCAGCTGCTCGGCCCGAACGGTGGCGTCGTCCTGGCCAGACTGCAGCGGATCGTTAATCATCCGTCGGCTCCTCAATGAGATCGGGGAAGGCGGCCATCAGGGCGTCCAGGTCGGAGCGCGCGAGAGCCCCGCCCGCCCTTCGCGTCCCGAAATGGCCCTCCAGCGCGGCATCGAACTCGCGCGGGGTCATGGCCCAGAAGACTATCGGCGTAAGTTTCAAAGCGCCCAGTCCAAGGGCCATGGCGAGTGGCCAGTCGAATGGTTCGGCCCCGGTTATGCCCGGTTCGCGGGGCTCCGACCGTTTCCCAACGTATCCGGATGGTTCGGTTCGGCGCCGCCAAAAGTGGCCTCAAGCAATCGCGCAACAACATCGATCGCGCCCATGGCGCCGCCCTCGATGTGCATGTCGCCAACCGCGGCGTCTTCGACCTGGTAGCCGCCGGATCGCAAGCCCGCGCCCAGAACACGGATGGCGTCGCGCGCAGCGATCCGCCCACTGCCGAAGCGCTGCGCCAGCGCCAGCATGTCCTCGACGCCAAAGGCCTGCTCCAGCTCGGCAAGCGCACCGAGCGTGAGACAAAGCCGGCGCGGAACATCGTCGATAACAGCTTCGATCTCGCCGCGATGACGATTGGCCATGGTGAAAACCCTCCGAAACTCAAGCAAACGTCAATTCTCCGGCCGATTCCAGCGTGATGTCGAAAGTGACTTCGGCATTGTACTGACCGGCATAGTCGAGCGACGAGATCTGGAACGGCCCTTGCACGGTGCCCAATCCCGGGACGATCACCTGCCAGTTGCGGATCGTCCCGGTAAAGAAGGTATCGCGGACGAGCGCGTCGGTGGCGCTGGTCTTGAAGATGCCGCTGCCGGTGATGCGGGCATTGCGAACGCCGGCGCCGGCCAGCAGCTCGCGCCAGAAGCCGGTGGATTCGGAATTTGTGGTGTCGACGGTGGCGGCGTTGAAGGCGAGCGTGCGGGTGCGCAGGCCGGCGACGGTAGTGAAGACGCCGGTGCCGGTGGAATCGATTTTCACCAGCAGATCGCGGCCTTTCTGGGCGGGCATGACGAACGCTCCTTGTTGTCAATGGATCAGACCGGCTCGGTCACGGCCCGATACCGCACCAGGCCGTGGATGGTGACGCCGTCGGGGTCGCGGCGGACGTCGGAAAATTGTTGGCGCAGGCTGACCAGCGTGTGGCCCGCTACCGCCAATGAGGCTGTATGCAGAGCATCTCGGATGGCGCCCATGATGCGTTGCGCTTCGCCGCGCCCGCCCGCTTGCGACCAGACGTGCAGCGACAGGATGTGCTCCTCGCCATCCTCCGTACCCGTCCCCCAGTCGATCGAGCTGGTTTGGCCCAGCGAGATATGGGGATAGGGCGCTGCCTGCGGAACATCGTCGTGGATGCGCGCGCCGCCAAGCAGCGTCGTCAGCGGCGCATTGGCGATCAATACGCTGTACACCGCCTGCTGCAGCGGCCACCCGGCGCTCCCGCTCATAGATTGCGCTCCTCGGCCAGAATGCGGAGATAAGGTTCAGGGTCGTCGCGACCCATCACAGTTTCGATATGGAACAGCCGCAAGCCCATGCGGAGCCGCATGGCGGGCGCAACATCCGTGCGCTTACGGATGGTAATCCGGTGCGTCACCCTGCCTTGCGGACCGTCGGCGACGAACTGCTCGGCGCCGCTCAATCCGATGAGTTCCGCCCACAGATCGGCCACGGGTGACCAAGATGTCGTCACGCCGCCCCCGCCGTCGGCGACGCGCGTCGGTTGTTCGAGCGTCATGCGCCGGCGCAGCGCGCCGATCCCGGGGCGGGTCATAGGCGCCTCACGCGGTAGGGATCGATCAGATCACGCACCATCGGCGGCAAGGACACCGTAGCCGCACCCGCAGTATCGGCCAACTGCCGGTTCTCATACCAGTGGCCAACCAGCACCAGCACGGCGATGCGTAGTGCCGCGGGAACATCCGCAGGCTGCGTTCCGTGGCCCGCGGTGAAGTCCACCGCGATGCCGTTGCCGGGACGGGTGGTCTGCGGCCAGGCCAGCGACCCGCGCCGGATGAGGCGCGGCGGGGAGCCCTGACCATCCAGGAGATAGCCGTTTGCGGGGAGCAGCGAAAAGGTATCGTCAGCGGTGTAAATGCGGATCTGCTCGATGGATTGCACCGGCGAGAGCGGTAGCGGCACGGCATGGCCGGGTGGCCAGGCGTCGAGCCACCAGGTCCAGGTCTGCGTGATCAACGCGCGCCCGAGGCCACGCTCGATCTCGGAGCGCGCACCGGCGATCAGACGGCTGATCAGCGCATCGTCGTCTGGAACGTCGACGCGCAAGTGAGCCTTGGCGTCGGCAAGCGACACCGGCTCCTGCGCCGGTGGCAGGATTGGGACGAGGGTCATGGGATCTCGTGGAGGTGAGCGGTGAGTCGGGAGTGGTGCACGGAGCAAGTCGTGAGCGGGTTGCCCCACTCACGACTCACCCGCTTTCAGCTCACGTCGAACTTCAGCAGCTTGATCGCGTCGAAGTCCTGCACGCCGCCGCCGACGCGCTTGGTCGTGTAGAACAGCACGTAGGGCTTGGCCGAGAAGGGATCGCGCAGCATGCGCATGCCGACGCGGTCGACGATGAGGTAGCCCGAGCCGAAGTCGCCGAATGCGATGGACATGCTGGCGGTCGCGATGACGGGCATGTCCTCGCTCTCCAGGATCGGGAAGCCCATCAGCGAGGGTGAACCGCCCGGCTGCACGGCAGGCTGCCAGAGATAGTTGTTGGTGGTGTCCTTCAGCTTACGGATGACTGCCTGCGTCGAACGGTTCATAGCGAAGCGGGCATTCGGGCGGTACTGCGCCTTCATAGTGTAGATGAGGTCGAACAGCTTATCGCTCGGAGTTGTCGCTGGCAGCGCGCCGGCAACGCCCGTGGCGACGTAGCCGATGTTACCCCAGCTCCAGGAGGCCTGCGGAACATTCGTGTACGATAGGAACCCCTTGGGCTTGGTTGTGCCGTCGCCGGTCACGAAGGCGGTGCCCTCCTGCTGCGCGAAGGTGGTCTTGACCTCGTCGGCAACCCATTGATCGATATTGATAATCGAATCGTCGAGCAAAGCCGTGGTGGCGGCCGGCATGGCGTAGATCTCAAAGGTCGGGAAGCTGAGGTTGGCCAGCGCGGTGTTGTTGGTCTGGGGACGGGCGGCGGTTTCCGCGGCCCAGCCGGCGGAAAAGCCGGTCGTGGAAAACGGCTTGGTGTAGATGTTGCTGGAGATCTGGCGCACGGTCGCAACCGCACGGACGGGAGAAATGTCGCGCACCGCCAGGGCCACGGCATTTTCCACCTCGGGCGGCACCAGGTAACCGCCATCGGGATTGGAGCCGATCGAGAGCGCCTTGGCTTCCAGCGCCGCCAGCTGCGCCGATTCGCCCTTGCGGATGTAGCCATCGAAGGCCTGTTTGTGCTGCAGCTGCACGCCGGAACGCGGGGGCGCGCCGCCGATCGCGGGACGGGCCTGCCGCAGCACCAGCGAGTCAATCAGTGTGCGCTGCTCGTCGAGCGCGTGATTGATGCGGTCGACCTTCTCTTCACTGAGGATGTCGGTATGCCCACGCGTCTCGATCTCGCGCAGGCGCTGGTCGTTCTCGGCCTTGAAGCTCTCGAAGCCGCGCATGAACTGGTCGTAGGCGGTGCGCGCCTCGGGGCTCATGGCTTTCGATTCCGGGGCGGCAGTCTGGTGATCTGTCGTCATATCGTCCTCGTCCTTCTGCGGTTGGTCTGGCTAAGCTGGGTCATGCGGGCGGCGGCGTGGTGCAGCCCCTCGGCAAAGGCGGCGTCCTCGGTCGGCGATCCCGACTTGAGGGTCGTGATGGTGGCCCCCGGTTGCATCGGAAAGGTCACGACGGAGATCTCCCAGAGGTCGATTTTCGTCAGCCTGCGGATGCCGAACTTGCGCTCGCGCACGCCTTTCTCGGTGCGAAAGCCGATCGAGAGGCCTTCCAGTGCGCCGGCCTTCATCAGTGCAAAGACCTCGCGGGCGCGGGCGACATCGAGCAGCAGACGGCCCTTGACCTTGAGGCCGCGGCCGTCCTCGGCAAGTTTCTCCCAGATGCCGATCGGCTCGGCGGGATCGTGTTGGTAGAGCATCCGTATACCGCCTGTCCCGCGATGGGAGAGCGTGTCTCGGAAGGCGCCGGGCACCACGACGTCGTGCGCCAAGTCCTCGATATTGAACAGGCTGGCGTAGCCTTCGAAGGTGCCTTCGGCATCGACCGCGGTGAGGTCGAGACGGGCGCGTTTGAATTCGGTGGGCAATAGGGGAGTGGTCATGGAGGAGCGCCATGTTGGGGTGGGGGATCTATGCTGAGTGCGGCAGGGCGCGTTTGCGCAACCACAGTCTCAGGGGACTGCGGCAACCAAGAATTGAGTGCTCGTCTTGCGGGCAGGAGTTTGCGCCCAATCGGGGAACGCTCAAGCGCTCATCATGCCCTCTCCCAAGTGGGATCGCGTTCCAAGGGCTAGGCGGTCAACTCGACCGTCGGCACTTTGGTCTGCGAGCCGCAAAGTGACTTCAAGACAACCCCGCTTGTTGGGACCGGCGCGGTGGCGGCGCTGTGGGTTTCATGATTGCTACTTCGACGACTGAAGTCCCTTCTGCTGATCGTGCGCCATCTGGGCTTGTTGGAGAATGAGCCGTGCGCCGATCGGTTGGACACCCAAATCGCTGCACTGCAATTCTTGAGCAGCCATGCCAGCCTGCAGTCATCTTTGACCCGATCAAGACTATCATGGATGAAAGCACGGCAAATCGGTCGCTCGGCCGGTTTCAGGTCGTCTCTCACTGCTGCCGTCACCATGCTGTCTAAACCTTTGGCTATAGAATCGTCGTGCAAGCCATTGCAAAGATGAAAAAGGGCGTCAGGGATCTCAATTCGGACTTGGGACATCTATGATAGACTTGTTACTCATAGAGGCTTCAACATTGCATGGATAGGCGGATTCAACTCGGTATCCGCGACTGGGTGCTGGATCGGACTTCGCCAGTCGAACGCAAACCGAGAAAGTCGGTCGCATTTCGGGAACATCGGAACCTCCTCGGCAGCGTGTCGCGCGCCATGGAGAACAGCAATGTTTGGTATCTGTCCTATATTGTCGAGGTTCAATCTCTCAGGAAATCACCGAAGAAGATCTGCGCGCAAGATTTTCGCCGCCAGTTCGTCTTCTGACGTATATCCGTTAGAGTCCGAATTGACGCCGAACAGAAAGCTTCCGTTCTCCTCAGCGGTTGCCGTAGTGCCTTCAGCTTGCTCTTGGCGGGTCGCCCGTCAAGGACAGGCATGCCCAGGATTTCGCGATAGCCATCCGGCATCCAACTTTAGCGGCATTGGCCGGCCGGCGTTCTTGGCGCCCAGCCTCAAACCAGGGAGTGTTCTTTTGGAGTCGCGTCCGCGGCGACTGGTCCATGTTCTGAGATCGATCGCAATGGTGTGGTCATCAGACCATTCCAGACAAACTACAGCGCCGACAGCAAATTGATTGAATCCGGGATGCCTGCCAACAACTCTGGATGCTGCTTGATCTCAGGGCAACGCTCGAACAAGATCATCAGCGCTTTGCGATATTCGGCGCCAAGCGATTGTAGCAGTTGCACCGGGTCCACTTGCAGTTCGGCGCCCTCCCCCGATCCCAGCTCCGAAATGGTCAAAAGCAGACTTGGGGCGACGTACCGGGCAGTGAATTTCATAGGATCGTCATGGGCAATATCGACGGCCGTCAGCCCATAGAGTATCGGGTAGGTACACAACCATCTTAGCGATGTTCCGAAGCCAAGCAGTCCACAACCGTTGATCGCAAAGTGATTGTCACCAAACGCCATGTCGACATCACCAATAATTGCTTCGTTCAACACATCTAGGCTAGTGATTTTCCCGCGATGCGCTAGGATATCGCAGTTCACGCCCGTTACTGTAAATTTGATGTTGACCAAGTTTACCATGATATATCATTTTTATTTCAACTGTACGCTTATTGTTTTTGAACACATTTGGTACAATATCGGGATTGGGAATGCGTTCAGCAGTTCGCAATCTCTTGTCGAATTCGGATCGGATGATATTACAGGTATGAACGAGGCAATGTATGTACTCGTCGGGTTTCCGTGTCTGTCCAGGCCAACCGGACCCGGCAACGTTACCACCACCGAGATTTTTCCATCCATGCCTACCGGCTGGGCTTGGCCAAGCGGAATTGTGTTGCCGATGAACTCCGCGAAGGTTTGCGACGAGAGCGTGATCAATGGATTCCATTCGCTCTTTCCATTGGCTGCAGGGACCGCGTGTTTCCGAATAATCGGAAGCCACCCCCTTGTGGGATGCACATCCTGTATGATTCATGTTTTCAATCCAAATGCCGCAAGATTCTGTGGAATTGGGTACCCGGGCCGCAAATCGACGACTGGCACAGGCAGACTCGTGGAATTGTCCGCATTGCTGCCGCCACCACCCCCGCCGTCACTGGTCCAACGACCACCGTCAAGGTTTCCGGCAGGAACCCCTAGGTTGCATGGGATTGAAAGACTTGGCTTTGGGGCCGGCCTCCATCCCACCCACCCCATACCCGACCGCCGCACGCTTCTCGTCATCTGACAGAAAGCTCGCCGCCCCCACCCGCGCCCACAGCGCCTCGCGCTCCACCGACAGTGCCTCCACGCCATCGAGATCGGCGCGCAGTTCCAGGCCGCCGCCGTAGGCAGCGCCCAGCCAGCCCGACAGCGCCTGCAGCGTGCGCCCGGTCATTGGCAGCACGGTGTGGCGCCAGAAGGCGCGGTTCGCCTCCTGATAGTTGGCATGCGTATTGTCGCCGGGAATGCCCAGCAACATAGGCGGCACGCCGAGGGCGAGTGCGATGTCGCGCGCGGCCTGGCGTTTGCTCTCGGTGAAATCCATGTCCTTGGGGCTCATCGACATGGCGCGCCAGTCGAGACCGCCCTCCAGCAGCATCGGCCGGCCGGCGTTCTTGGCACCCTGGAAGCTCGTCTCCAGTTCCGACTTCAGGCGAGCGTACTGATCTGCCGTCAGCTGACGATCGGCCGCCGTATAGACCAGCGCACCCGAGGGCAGCGCGCAATTGTCCAGCATGGACTTGTTCCAGGCGCTGGCGGCATTGTGGATGTCGATGGCTGTGGCGGCGGCCTCGATGGGCGAGAGGCCGTAGTGGTCGTTGGCGGGATGGAACAGCGCTTGGTGCAGGATCGGGCGCACGCCCGGCAGGATATCGTCCGTGTAGCTTACCTGGTTGCCGGCAACTGTGTAGTCGTAGGACGCGGGCCAACCATCCGTC
The DNA here is from genome assembly GCA_963732765.1 of uncultured Alphaproteobacteria bacterium. Lineage (GTDB taxonomy): Bacteria > Pseudomonadota > Alphaproteobacteria > Rhizobiales > Hyphomicrobiaceae > JANYHF01. The sequence continues at coordinate 61,357 of CAVTAS010000006.1, forward strand.
GCCGGGGCAATCGAGATGCGGTCGGGGCGCAGCACGTAGAGTTCGCGCAAGCTGCCGCCCGGCGCGACGGCCTCCATGTAGGAGTTGCCCGAGACCAGCAGGAAGCTGAACCAGGACTCCATGAGATCGGCGCGCGACTGCATCGGGTTTGGCGCGCGCAACAGATCCAGCAGCGGATGCTCGGTCAACTCCTCATCGCCAGCATAGAGACAGAAGGGCACCGAGGCAGCCGCTTCCGCGATCATCCGTACCGAGCGGTAAACCACCGGATTCTGCATGAAGCCTTCGCGGGCGAAACTGCCGTAGTCGCGAGGACTCCACACCGGCTGGCGCTGGTATTGCATCGCAATCAGGGGCGCGGCGGCACTGGTCTTGCTTTGCGGCGCAGCCACCGGCGCACGGCGGGAGAGGCCGGCGTAGCGCGCCAGCGCGGTCAGGATCGGGGACATGGGGCGGCCTCTTTATGTCTTTAAACGGAGCGAATTCTTGGTTCGCCGGTGGACGTCAGCATCAGATCCGTCAGGGCCCAGACCAGCGCGTCCATGCGGTCCGGGCTGCGGCCACCGGATAACCCCGCCGGGCCGAAGTCGCACAGCTGGTCCTCAAGCGCGGCAAGTTGGCCGATGTGAGACACCAGGCCGCGCTCGTACAGGGCCGCAACAGGCTCGGCACGGATGAATTTGCCGCGCGTCGCACGAACCTTCCGTATCGGTACCGATGAGTCGATCTGGCGGATCACGCCCTCCACCAGGTCGCCGCCCTGGTTGACTTCGGCGACAATGCGGTCGGCCTCGAACTCCTCCAGTGCGGCCACCGCCACCTTGGCCCAGACCAGCGGCGCGTGGCCCGCCACCGTGCGGTCGGACAGCACATAACCGCGGCCATCCACGTCGATCCCCGCGACCACGATCCCACAGGCATCGGCCTTGGGGCCGCTGGTCACCGGCGGATCGACCGCGACCACGATGCGGACCAGCGCGGGCGCGCAGTCAATCCGTGTGCGCTCCAGTTGCGCGCGGTTCCACAGGCCATCCTCGCGATCCTCCACCAGTTCGCCATCGAGTTCCTGGCGGCCGAGCGAGGTGGCGCCATAGCGGGCGCGCATTTCGGAAATGAAGCCGGGGGCAAGGTTGGCGAAATTGTCCAGCGTGCGCGAGCGGCTGACGGCGGTGGCGGTATCTGCGAGGATGCGTTTTAGAACCGCGATCGGGCGCGGCGTGGTGGTCACCACCTGGCGCGGATTGTCCCCCAGCCGCAGCGCAAACTGCAGCATGTCCCAGGTTTTGTCCGCATAGCGCCATTTAGCCAGCTCGTCGCACCAGGCCGCGCCAAACTGTGGCCCGCGCAGACCGTCCGGATCCTCGGCCGAGAACAGCTGCGCGATGGAGCCATTGGGCCAGGTCAGCTGACGCTTGGATGGTTCGTACACGGGGCGTTCATGTGGGGCGTGAACCGACAAGAGCCCCGACACGCCCTCGACCATGACCGAGCGCACATCGGCTATGGTCTCGCCGACCAGCGCAATGCGGCCGACCGGGTCACGCGTGAAGGGGCGGTGGCCGAGCGCCATGGCGCGCACCCACTCGGCGCCCGCCCGCGTCTTGCCCGCGCCGCGGCCGCCCATGATCAGCCACGTGCGGTAGCCCCTGATCGTCCCGGCCGGTTCGATGTCATCGACCAGCCCCTCGCCGGGCAGGCTCGACGTTTCGCCAGCGTGCGCTGCGTCGGGCGGGGTCTGATCGGGACGCACCCATGCCTGCCAGTCAAACAGCGCACTGATCACGTCGCCAGCCACCATCTCGGCAACCACACCGTCACAGTCGCCGCTTTGCGCTAAGGCTAGCAATTCGGCGCGCAAGCTCATGACGCCATTGGTCGACATTCTCGTCTCCGTAGTTCATGGCGGTGGAAGAGGTTGGCGCATTGTCCGTGGACGAGCGGATGACCGCGTCTCGCCTGGCGTCTTGCTTGGCGTCCAGCTTGACGAGGCTGTTCAGCAACGACGCGACGGCGCGCACGTCACGCTCGTTTTCAGCCGGAGTGGTCGTATCGGGGTCGTCCATGCGCTTCTCAAGGTTGGCGATCTTCTTGCCGATGAGGCGGCGCAACTGGATATGCTCCGGGGGCGCCTGATTGGCCCCGGGCGAGCCGCTCCGCGACCAAGCGTATTTCTTGGCGCGGCTGTAGATGTTGGACGATGCGACCTGGCATTGTTCGGCGATCTGGGCGACTGAAAGCTGGCCCTCGAGGTAGAGGCGTTCGACCTTGACCCAGGTCGCAGGCAAATGACGTTTCATGGACGCCCCGATCTCTGTTGTGTGTGCACGGCTCAGTCCGGCTGGACCTGCCTCGGCTCGGCCCGAATTGGGCCGCAATTTGCCGCAACGTCGCCCGATCAACGGTCAGCGGAGCAACCACCATGGCGGCCAGCGAAGATCTGCCGGAGCCCCAGGCCCGTGCGCTGGTGGCACGGGCGGGGATCAGGGCGGGAGCGGCCGATCTCGACCGCATCGCCAAGGATGGCTGGGCGGGTTGGGTGCGCTGGCAGCTGGGCTTGCCCCCGGATGACGACCGAGCGACGCGCGACGCGCTCGCTACCGTTAGACTGCGCATCGAGTATGACAAGGGCGAAGGCTATCCCGCGCTCAAGGAAGACCGTCCGCTCACGTCTCTTGAAAAGCCAATCGGCACGCTCTGGCATCTGGCCGACTGGGACACCAAAATGGCGTGGGCGGAGCGTGTCCGTCCCGCCGACGAGCTGATCGCGGCAACCTTGCTGCGCGCTGCGCTGGCCGAAGGGCAACTGCGCGAGACCCTCGCCGATGTCTGGCGCGATCATTTCGCGGTCAGCCGCGAGGCGAGCGAGCATGTGGCGATTGCACTGCCGACGTACGATCGCGACGTCATCCGGCGTCATGCCCTCGGCAATTTCCGCACGTTTCTCGAGGCCGTCGCGACCTCCACCGCCATGCTGTCCTACCTCAACAACGCCTCCAGCCGCGCCTCGCCGGCCAACGAGAACTATGCCCGCGAACTATTCGAGTTGCATACGCTGGGCGCGGGCGCCTATCTCAACGACCGCTACGACCGTTGGCGCGAGGTGCCGGGCGCGGCGGAGGGCCGGCCCGAAGGTTACATCGATCAGGACGTGTACGAAGCAGCGCGCGCGCTCACCGGCTGGACTTTCGCCAACGGGCAGCAGATCGCCGAGGGCCAGAAGCTGCCGCGCAACGGTGAGTTCACCTTTGCAGAAGCCTGGCACGATCCCTACCAGAAGCGCGTGTTGGCAACCGAGTTCGACCCGCACCCCGCGCCGATGAGCGACGGGCGCAAGGTGCTTGACCTCGCCGCGTTCCATCCCGCGACGACACTCAACATCGCCGGTAAGTTATGCCGGCGCTTTGTCGCCGACGATCCGCCTGCGCACTTCATCGCCCGTATCGCGGCCGTATTCCAGGAGCACAGTCGCGCGCCGGACCAGATCGCCCGCACGGTCGAGGTAATCCTGCTCTCCGACGAGTTCCGCAGCGCCCAGCCGCGCCTCCAGCGCCCGCTGTTCTATCTGGCCTCGATGCAGCGCCAAGCCGGGGTCATTCTTCCGCCCACGCAGGATCTCAACTGGATGCTCGGCGGCATGGGCCAGCGGCTCTATGCCTGGCACACGCCGGCTGGCCATCCCGAACGCTCCGTCTACTGGCAATCACCCGGCCTGCTGGTGCGGCGCTGGCGCGGCCTGATGGGCATCTGGCAGGCCATCCTTGAGCACAGCCCCGCGCGCGAGTGGCCGAGCCCGGCGGCGTTCTCGGAGCACTGGGCCAGCCAACTCGGATTGCCCCCGGACCGCGCCAGATACGCGGCTGACCTCCTGCGCCGTGAGTTCGGCGGCGATGGCGGATTCTCGACCGGCAAGGACCAGCGCTGGACTGTGGCTCAGGCGCTCTCGCTCCTGACCGCGACCTCCGATTATCAGATGGTGTAGACAGATGATCCTCAACCGTCGCACATTCCTTGCCGGCAGCGCTGCACTCGCGGCGCCCACCAGCTTCGGCGTCACCTGGGCGCGGGCGGCGGGGCGGGCGGACAAGGCGCTGGTCGTGATATTCCTGCGCGGTGGCATGGACGCGCTCAACTTCATGGCGCCGGCCGATGACAAGGACTACCTCGCTGCGCGGCCGGCGTCGCTGCGGGTTGGCCTGACCGGCCAGCAGAAGGGTCACGCGATTGGCGGCCTGGACGGCGCCGGCGACCTGCTGCTGCATCCCGAGGCCGGGCTGCTGGCCACGCTGTGGCGCGCCGGCAAGCTGGCATTCATTCCCGCATCCGGGCTGGTCAATGGCACACGCAGCCACTTCCAGGCCATGGATCTGATCGAGCGCGGCATTGCGCGCGCCGACGGTTCGAGCCCGCGCGACGGCTGGCTGACGCGCGCGGCGCTCGCCATCGGCGGCCACCAACCGGGATCGATCGTCAGCATCGGCGGCGCCATGCCCCAGTCGCTGTCGCTGTGCCAGGACGCACTGCCGGTCAGCGACATCTGGGACATTGCCTGGGCGCCTTCGCAGGCTTTCCGCGAGGCGCTGCTCGAGATCCACGCCGGGCCCTCGCCGTTTGCCGTCGCGGGCCGGCAGGCGCTGGACGCGACTGGACAACTCGCGCTCAAGCTGGAACGCAACGACAGGCAGGAACCGTCGCTGCGCGATCCGCCCAAGGGCGTGGCCTATCCCGATCACAGCTTCGGGCGGAACCTGAACTTTCTGGCCGAAATGCTGCGTATCGCTCCCGATATCGGCATCGCCACCGCCGACCTCGATGGCTGGGATACCCACGACAACCAGCCCGATCGCTTCGGCGAACTGGTCTCGACGCTGTCGCGCAGCCTTAGTGCGTTCACATCGCATCTCGACGCGATCGGGCGCGACGCGTCCGTGGTCGTCCTCAGCGAGTTCGGCCGCCGCATCAAGGCCAACGACAGTCGCGGCACCGACCATGGCCACGGCGGCCTGATGATGGTGATCGGCAACAGCGTGGCGGGCGGGCGCAACTACGGCCGCTGGCCGGGGCTGGCGAACAACCGGCTGGACGAAGGCGCCGATCTGGCGGTGACCACCGATGTCCGCAACGTGCTGGCGACCGTGCTCAACGGGATCGGATCGGGCGACGCGGTCGCCGCGGCGTTTCCGGGGTATACACCGCAGCTGATAGAAGGTCTGATGCGGGGGTAATTGCAGGCCCTATGTTCCAACGAGACCGCTCGCCAAGCCATCCCCACCACAACTCTCCCCACAAGGTCACGACGGCAACTTTGTAAGAGGTGGCGCTAATTTCGTTATCCCCGCGTAGGCGGGGATCCATGCAAGCCGATGGCAGTCTCATATGTCGACTCAAAACCACAAGCTGCCTCAGGAGCTTCCCTGGCGCCCACGTCGTGCCATACTTTGACATGCATGGATACCCGCCTGCGCGGGTATGACGAATTGTGGGTCTGCTTGTATTTTTGCAGATGTCTCTCCAGGGGCAGCGCCGGGATGGGGGAACTCAGGGAGCGGACGGTTGAGTTTTGGGCGGGCTACGGGCCGGGACATTCGTGTGACGGTATGATAGGTTTGATCGTCGGTAGTCTCCGCGCCCTCGCAGAGAGATGCGCACAATCAGTGAACGGAGCAAACTCTTGATCCCCGCCCCTAAACCTGTGTACGCCCTAATCACCGCTCTCTTGGCATTGTTCCTTCTCGTGCTGCCGTGGCGCACCGCGCAGGCCGAGATCAGGTTCCGCCCCATCCAGACCCAGTTCATCGCCGCGCTGGCCGATCCCGGCGCGAAAGCGGGGACGGGCGCGGACGCCTGGGGTCTGTGGACGCTTGATCCCGGCCCGCGCGGTGTACGTCTCGACAGCTACCCGACGCTGACATCGGCAGGCGGCATGACGCCCGCCGGCTGGACCTTCAACAGCGCCGACTGGTGGCTGGAGGAACACGGCCTGATCATGGAACCGCCGCCGGGTCCGCTGCCGCCCGGCAAATACCTCGTCACCGGCGACCGCCGCGTGCAGACCGTGCTGACTGTTCACCCCAAAGACACGGACGGCGCGGTGCGCTGGGAGCTGGCCGACGGCGCGACGCTCCACGATGTGACCCACCTGCGCTGCCGCTCGGCGCGCTACCGGCCTTCGTCCGCTGGAGGTTCGTGTACGCCGGACAAGGCGCAGCAATCGGCGTTCCCGGTGCAGCCAGGCGCCGCCATGCCGCCGGTGGAGGGGTGTTTGAAGCAGGATTATGCGGTGTTGTTTGTGGTCGGGGTCGGCGAGTGAAGGGGGCCGGTGATGGCTGCTGGGACTGTCGGCAGTCCTCATGACTAGAGCACTTCAGAGTTCGATAGAATCAAAATGCCTGTGGAGTTCAGTAGTCCATCGACTTCCGAGAGACTATCCTTGGAGCACCCGGGCGCACTGCGGTGTGCCCCTACCATACAGCGACCTGCGTCCATCTAAACCTGAAGCCCTCTAATGTTGAGCTGAGTTCGGCCGTGGGCGAAGGGTCGACCGCAGTTGATGCTATCGAGCGGGAGTTCTGACCAAGCAACACGCGTTGCAGCAGCCCCATCACCTTCTCTTCTTGGGAGCAGGAAGACTTCACCCACTCCGACGGGTCGGCACTTTCGCCCGGCAGTGTAAGACCGTCGAGCCAAAGTTCCGACCTGTTGCTTGCGCAAAACTCAACTGTCTGCGGTCCGCGCTACCCCCCACCCCTGCCGCAAAGGGGGAGGGGGTTCGCCTGCCCGTGTTTGAGCTCTTCGCCCGACTACGACAAGTGCGGCCCCCTCCCCCTTGACGGGGGAGGGCTGGGGTGGGGGTGAAGGGCTGGGGACGGACGGTCTGAAATAGGATCGGGCCAAAGGTTAGAAATTTCGTTGTACGGTTTCACTCGTGGGTATTGAGACCGCGCGGCTATCGTTCCAGAGGCATCAGCGCATACGCGCGTTACGACGCGTCCCACCTTCTGTTGCGCGTTGCCATTTCGTAACTAATATGTTACCAAAGGAGAGCGTCGTGGGTGCATCTCTGGAGGGCGGTAGGAGCTGCCCTCACCCAAGTCGGGATCTTGTTGGAGTTGGGGAGATTGATATGGTCTCGGACACAGACAAGCTTGGTCACCTGAAGCTGTTCTTGAACATCTTCGGTGTCATTTCGATCTTGCTGTTCGGCACGCTGTTTGTCCTCACGGCGCTCGATGCTCCGATCATGCAGGAGGGCGGGTCGCTCCGCTTCCTGCGCTGGCAACCGCTTGCCAAACATATCGAACTGATGATCGAAATCATCTACCTGGTATGGGGCGTATTCTTGTTTCGCGCGGCGCGAAATCCGCTCGCCTACCTGTCGTTTATCGACTTCACCATCTGGGCCAATCTTGCCCATGGCTTGCTGATGATCCCGCAATCCCATGTCATGGAGGGCTTCCAATACAAGCTCATCACGGACGTGGCCTACTGCCTCGTGCTGGCGGTGGGGCTGTGGCTTCTCCGCCCGGCCGGCACGGAACGTCGGAGCGAAGCGGTTCGCTGATGTCCTATACTCGCGCCAGCCTGCTCTATCTCGCGAGCTATCTCGGTCTGACCGGCCTTGGCTTTCTATTCGCGCCGCAGACGGCCCTGCGTCTGCTCGGCGCCGCCGGCAACTACGACACACCATTCGTGCAGTTTGTCGGAGCGTTCATGATCGCTCTCTCGATCATCGTCGCCCGGATTATACAGCACGATCTGTCGGTCCTGCACCAAACGACGGTCGGCATCCGCCTGTTCTTCATCGCGGTCATTTTGTGGCTGTACGCCTCGACACGCGATCCGTTGTTCCTCGTCGTGCTGGCGGTTGTCTCACTCGGCGTCGCGCTGACGGTGGCGGGGCTGCTCATCGACCGCAAGCGACCATAGCGCCGGCGGTCGCAAAGGCGCGGCCGCCCCGCGCCCTACTTCGCGCGCATCCGGTTGCCCTTGGGATTGTGCTCGAGTTCGGCCAGGCCCAGCTCCTCCAACAGCGGCGGAACGTACATGCCAAAGCGGCCGCGCAGGCCCTTTTTGCGTCCGTACCAGCCACCGTTCGGATTGCTGGGCGAGCGGCCCCAGGCTTCCACCGTGCCATCTTTGGCTGGTTTCTGCTCATCGGCCGATCCCAGCTCCATCCAGTCGCCATGCGTCTTCAGCATGGCGTGCAGATCGGCAAGACAGCGATAGTCGTAGTGCAGGACGGTTTTTCCGACCGTACACACCAGGATTTCGGAGCCGTCCACGGTCGCTCGATGCATGGTGAATTCCGAAGTCAGTGGCGGCGTCCTCAGTGCCCAAGGATTTTCGGCCGTGCCTTTTTCGGGTTTCGCCATGGTTGCCTCGTTGGCGGTTGGACGGAACGTTGCGATGCAAAGGCAGATCAGCTGCGCTCGGCTTCGCGCTTGAGATCGGCGGCGTACTGCGTGAACACCGGCTTGAAGTCGGGCAGCGAAGGCGCAATCATCGGCAGCATCAGGCCGGTGAAGACCTCCACCATGCTGAAAGTGACCATGCCGCCGGACGACGGTGTCAGTGTGTAGGTCCGTACCCCGCGGAAGATTGCGTTGCCATCGCTCCACACCAGGCGTTTGTCCGGCTCGAACACATCGACCTTCACTTTGAAGATGCGCTTTGAAATCGGCACCTTGATTGAGATCGTCTCGCCCAGAGCGATACGTCCGGTGATTTCGGAAACTGTCGAGGTCCAGCGGGCGATCTTCGGGGCATCGGTTAGCAGTGCCCAGATCTTCTGTGGGCTGGCCTTGATGGCAATGGCCACGCCGACGGATTTGCGGAACGTGCTCTTGTCTTCGACGGCTAGGCCGTCCGCCCGAGGAGTTAGCATGGTCACCCGCGCAGTGTTGTCAAGACGCCCTATTGGTAACTGCTGCGTTACGTTTTGCAAGTCCTATTTGCGAGCCGCTGCAACCAGCGCAGTCATCACCACCTCCCATGAGCGTGCGTATCGAGGGGCCCGGTCACCCCACAGATCCGCGCTCTCGGGTTTGGCAGAATGGGTCACCGTTACGCGCGTCCTGCCGGCCTCTGGCTCGAACGTGATGACAGCCTCGGTCGGGTGCTCCGTATCGGTTGCAACATAGAAATCGAGCACGATCCGCCGCGGCGGCTGCCAGGCCGTGACTTTGCCAAGTTCGACTTCGCGCCCGTCGCCAGCGCGCTCGAAGAATCGCCCATCGGCCCGCAGGAACAGCTTGCTGCCAGGATCATTTGTGTGACGCCGATCCGCCGGCCACCATTGGCTGATTTCCACGGTGAACAGCGCGAAAGCCGCGTCGATATCAAGCGGCAGCAGCACAGAGTGCGAGATCATCGCTTGGCCAATTCCTCAAGACGCGACAGTGCGCTGGCCCAGAAGTCGTCGACAAAGGCGCGCACCGAGGCAAAGCCCTGCATGCGTACCGAGTAGATGTTCTTGGTGCCGTCCTCACGGGTTTCGACAAGGCCAGCGTCCTGCAGCAGTCGCAAATGCCTTGAGACCGCCGGGCGGCTGACCGGTAATCGTTCGGCAATCTCGTTGACGGACATCGGCCGTGCGCGCAATTCGTGCAGAATGGCGCGCCGCGTCGGATTTCCAAGAGCGTCCAGGGCGTGTAACATTCCGTAACAGTTAGGTTACGATGTGGTGGAAATCAAGCCTGCGGGCAAGTGCTTGCGGCCGAGACCGGTGTGGCCGCGCGGGATTTCCAACCGAAGTTTTCGGGTTGAGTGGCGTCTGGCGACACCCGGTCTTTCTTTCGCACCTGTCAGATCGTAGCTGAAAGGTACCCCGGAAGCGTCGCGGTGTCAACAACTACTTTGCGATGCTCGCGTGTTATTTGGAGTTCTCACAGCATTTCACCGTGTCTACTTCGTATTCTCCAGTGGCTTCACAATATATTTCCAATAATTCTTCTCGGCTACTCCTTTTTCACTCCGCGCGCTGCCACGCACCGAAATCCCGGCTTCGTGGACCGTGTCGGGGCTGCCCGAGACCAGCGGATGCCACCAGGCGAGCGGCTTGCCCTGGTCCACCAGCCGGTAGGCGCAGGTATCGGGTAACCAGTTGAGTTGGCTGACATTTTCCGGCGTGAGCACGACGCAATCGGGCACCGTCGCATGGCGGTTTGGGTAGTCCCGGCAGCGCCCGGTGCCGCAGTCCAAGAGCTTGCAAGCCAGCCGCGTGTGGTGCAACTCCTCGGTATCGTCGTCGATCAGCTTGATCAGGCAGCATTTCCCGCAGCCGTCGCACAAATTTTCCCACTCCTGTGCGCTCATTTGGCTCAAGGATTTGCGTCTCCAAAATTCGTCGTTTTCGGTGTACATGAAGGGGTCCTGCTTCGGCCGCAAACAGGCATAGTGACAGCCCGGGGCCGCGGGTGGAAGTGCGACATGACGGGCCGGCGCAGCGGCCCGATAGGGGACGACGTTGAGCGACTGGAACTTCAGGCACAGCACGCGCAAACGCGCCTTCGACTGGCTCGCGCTGGATTCCTGGATCAATTCCTCGCTGTTCGGCTTCTGGGAAGCCTTCAAGGACCGCTGGGCCAACCTCACGGCCTTCAATCAACGCTTCAATCTTTCGGGTGTGCTCCGGCTCGGCAACGAGCTGCTCTCGGAGGCCACGTCGCTGGCCACCATAGGCATGGCGCTATTGCTCGGTTTGGCGCAGCCGGCGTTCGATATCGTGGCCAAGGGAGAACTGCTGGAGTACAGCAAATACGCCTTCACTTTCGTCGACCAGGAGGGCAACGAGCTGGGCAAACGCGGCATCCTGCGCAATGACGCCGTGCCGCTGGAGGAGATGCCCGATCACTTCGTGAAATCGCTGCTGGCGACCGAGGACCGACGCTTTTTCGAGCATTTCGGCATCGACGTGCTCGGCACGCTGCGTGCCGTGGTCGAGGACGTAAAGCAGTCGGATGCACGCCAGGGCGGCTCGTCGTTGACCCAGCAGCTGGCCAAGAATGTGTTCCTGTCGTCCGAAAAAACCATCCAGCGCAAGATCAACGAAGCGTTCCTGGCGCTGTGGCTGGAGGCGCACTACTCCAAGCACGACATCCTGAAACTGTATCTGGAACGCGCCTACATGGGCGGCGGTGCCTTCGGGGCTGAGGCCGGCGCGCAGTTCTATTTCGGCAAATCGATCCGCAATGTGACGCTGGCCGAGGCTGCCATGATGGCGGGCCTGTTCAAGGCGCCGACCAAATACGCGCCGCATGTCAATTTGCCGGCCGCCAGGAAACGCGCTGATGAGGTGCTCTCGAACCTGGTGGAGGCCGGGTACATGACCGAGAGCCAGGTCCACGAAGCCCGCTTAAATCCTGCGGCCCCGGTCATCAGCCGCCAGGCCGACAGTCCCGACTGGTTCCTCGACTATGCCTTCGAACAGGGGCAGCGCCTGATGCAGGGCCGCCAGGGCACCGTGCTGACAGCGCGTGTCACAGTCGACATCGCGATGCAGCGCGTAGGCGACGAGACCGTCCGAAATGCGATCCGCGAAAACGGTTCGGCCTGGGGCGCCAAGCAGTCCGCCCTGGTCAGCATGGAGGGCGATGGCGCTATCCGCGTCATTGTCGGCGGGGTTGACTATGGCGATAGCAGCTTCAACCGCGCAACCCAGTCCAAGCGGCAGCCAGGCTCGTCGTTCAAGCCCTATGTGTATCTGACGGCGGTTGAGAAACTTGGTTATGGTCCCGAGACCGGCATATCCGACGGCGGCTACACCTGCCCGAACGGCCACTCTGTAAGGAACGACGCCGCCGCAATAGGGCGCCCACCGCTGGCGTATGCCATGGCGGTGTCGGCTAACAATGTGGCGGTGCGACTGTCGGATGCCGCCACGCGCAAGTCGGTGAACGCGACGCTGGCGCGCCTGCATGTCTCCAAGCAGATCGAAAGTTGCACCATGGCGCTCGGCGATGGCGGCGTAACGCTCCTTGAGCATGTCGGAGGCTATTCGACATTCCTGAATGGTGGCCTGGCGCCGCGCCCCTACGCCATCGTCGACATCCGCAATTCGCGTGGTGAACTGGTCTATTCGCACGATCGGGACGAACCGCCGCCACAGCGCGAGTTCGATCGCGAGCAGATCGGCAAGATGAATGTGATGCTGCGCCGGGTGGTGACCGACGGTACTGCGCGGGCGGCCGAACTCGACTTCACCACCGCCATTGGCAAGACGGGCACGACATCGTCGCATCGCGACGCCTGGTTCATCGGCATGACGGGAAAATACGTGACCGGCATCTGGCTGGGCAATGACGACAACCGCGTGATGCATGGCGTGTTCGGTGGCCAGAGTTCGGCGCCGATGTGGAAGACATTCAATACCGCCGTACACACCTCGCCCGATATTCCGCAACTGGCCGGATTGCCGATCAATCCGAACCAACTGGTCGCAATGCAGCAACTGGCGGCGTCGAAGGCCGCCGATCCTTCGCAGGGCCGCAAGAAGGACGGGCCGCAAGACGCTTTGCCCGACGCAATGAAATCGGTGCTGAAGGATTTGGAGGGCGCGCTCCGGCAGGCAGGTGCTCAAGCGTCCGGTACCGCCCCTGCAAGCGATGCCGAGTCCGGCCGGCGCGCCTCGGGCGAGGCGCCGACTGCTGGCGCAACGCTGGCGGCTGCCGCGACCGACGCGCCAACAGCCGCGACGCCCTGACATGAGCAAGCCGGAAAAACTGCGCGACCTCCGATCGGTGCCCAATCCGGTTGTGCCCAAGCCAGCCCGCCGACCACCTCAAGTGGCTCGAGGGCCAGCAGTCGCACGCCCGCCGGTGGCAGCTGCCAGTCGCCCACTGCGGTTGGCACGGGTGCTGGACAGCCTGCCGATGCGAGCCACGCGCCGCTTTGTGCTTCGTATCTTAAGCAATATCGTGGAAATCGGAGTGTACGTAGCGATCGCCCTCGCCATTGGTTTGTGCACGGCCTGGTACATGATTGATTATGGCTCGAGCTTGACCGTTGTGCGCGACGGTCCCTGGCAGCGCTGGACTATTGCTGGCGCGCCAGGCGCCGATCCCTACACCAAGGCGCATTTTGCGCGCGCTGGCTGGTTGCCAGTCAGCACCGTCGTTGCCCACTACCATTTCGCAACTGCCGACAGCAGCGGTGAAGCTCTGTACGCAGATTGTGACTACACGATCAGCGGCCCTGCGCCGGCTGGACGTCGTTGGTCGCTGGCCGCCTTCGATATGCAGGGCCGCGCCATACCCTCCGGACCGGGCCAGCAGGTGATCACATCGAGCATGGCGCTGCCCGGACCGGAAGCAACCATCACCATACAGCTGTCGCAGACGACCTCGCCAGGGAATTGGCTTGGCCTCACCGGAAGCAGCCGCATGCAGCTGCTGCTGGCGCAGTACGGGCGCAGCGACAAGGCCGTCAAGTCGGCGACCGGCGTGACGGAGACGTCAAAACGACAGCCCTTGCCGAGCATCGTCAGGGACGGCTGCCGATGATCTTGCGTCTTGTACGGATGTTCGGCAAGCTGCGCATGCGCTGGCATTGGCTGGCCGCCGCAGGGCTGGCCGGCCTGCTCTTGCATTTCGTCGCCGTGTTCGCCGTCACGTCTACGTTTGCACGCCGCGACCTTGCCGTGCTGAGCAGCCTCGGGGCCGCCAACACGATGACCGTGCTTGCCCCCATCGGACCCGATAACCAGCCATTGCCTTTCATGATGGCGGATGCGCGTTATGCGATCTGCCACTTCGACATCGCCAAGAGCCCGGTGGTCGTGCGCGCCACTTTCGGCGATGATGACTGGAGCATCGCACTCTACGATCCCAACGGCGACAATGTATATGTGGTGACGGGCGCCGATCTCGACCGGCGCGAGATCGAGCTGCTGCTCACCGCCAAGCAGGATGGTCTGGCCACCCCGCTCTCGACCTCCAAGGACGCCGCCGCCACCAGCGTGACAGTTGGCCTCGCCAGCCGCACCGGCGTTGCCGTGATCAGCGCGCCGATCGCGGGATCGGCATTCGCGAACTCGATCGAACGGCTGTTGCTGCAGGCGACCTGCCAGCCGCGTGGTAAGCTGTGACTATCGTATGATTTTCATGCGGAGCGTGACCTCGCTTCGTTTGAGGGCGACGATCCCCCAGGACATGCGCACGCCGTGCACACATGGCTACGACATGCGTAAAAAATCGCTTTTTTTGAGCATGTTCACTGGACATGCACACGGCACGTGCATGTCGTCATGACATGCACAAAAAATCTACTTTCTTGAGCATGTTCCTGGACATGCGCATGGCGTTCACGTATCGTCGCAATATGGTCAAGAAACCTCAGAAGTCGAACGCATCGAAGGCAAACGGCTTCGACCCGGCCAAGCCCTACAATCAATTGCCTCTGCTCCCGCCGGTCCAGAGCCTCGAAACCTTGGCCGTGATGCGAAAATGCGTTGCGGCCAGCCGAGCCTTGGCAGGGTTGAATGAGGCCGCCGGCCTGATCCCCAACGCGGATGTGCTGATCAACACCATCCCGTTGCGCGAGGCCAAGGACAGTTCCGCCATCGAGAACATCGTCACCACGAACGACACTCTCTTCAAGTATGCGAACAGTGACCCGGAACACGCCGACGCCGCCACCAAGGAAACACTTCGCTACCGAACCGCCCTGATGGAAGGTTTCAAAGACATCAAGGACAGGCCGCTGACAACCCGCACGGCTGTCTTGGTATGCCGGACGATCAAGAACATCGACCTGGATGTTCGCAAAACGCCCGGGACAGCGCTCTCGGAGCAACCCTCGGGAAGGGTTATCTATACCCTACCAGAAGGCGAACAGGTACTGCGTAACTTGCTTTCAAATCTGGAAAACTTCTTACACAACAGCACAGATATCGACCCATTGATCCGGATGGCCGCCGGTCACTATCAATTCGAAGCCATCCATCCTTTCGAGGACGGTAACGGCCGCACCGGCCGAATACTGAACACGCTATTTCTAATCGATAAGGGGCTGCTTGATCTGCCGGTTCTCTATCTGAGCCGCTACATCAACGAGCACCGCTCCGAATACTACCGACTGCTCAACGGCGTGACGCAATCGCAAGCATGGGAACCGTGGCTGCTCTACATGCTCACCGCGGTCGAGGAAACATCGCTTTGGACGGCGGCAAAGATCCGGGCGATCCGCGACCTGATGGCGGCCACTGTCGATTATGTGAGCGCAACCGCTCCCAAGATCTACAGCCGCGAGCTGATCGAGATCCTGTTCACGCAACCTTACAGCCGGATCGGCGATGTGGTCGACGCCGGCCTTGCCAACCGGAACACCGCCTCGAAACACTTGCGAGACTTATCGGCTATAGGCGTGCTGCAAGAGCGCAAAGAGGGGCGCGAAAACCTCTACATCAACATACACCTTTTGGACCTTCTCATTTCGGACGAGAATACGTTCGCGCCACTGCACTTCCAGCCGCAAGCGCAGTAGGTCTGCCGAACGAGTTCCGGCACCTGCTCGGGCGGCCCGATCTAAGCCGGCCCTTCGCCTGGCCGGATGACGCCCTTCTTGAGGACGATGTTGCCGTAGAGCCGACGCTCGCTGGAGGCCACTACGGCATAGGCCTTGCGCACGCGCTCATAGAACACGGCCGGCTCGACCCCTGTCAATTTCACCTTCGGCTCGTGCTTGGCGACCATGGCGGCCAGATCCACCATCACAGGCTCCAGATGATCGGGCTTACCCGGAACATTCGGCCGCACGGCTGGCGCGGGCACAAAATCGTCCAGCGGCATGACACTGAGAATGGCGTCGAGCAGGCGTACGGCATCGTGACCGTCGGCGCGGATGATGCGCCCGGGGCCGGCATTGTCGGCCGGGTAGTTGCCATCGACAATGGCAATCTCGTCTCCATGCCCCATGGCGCGCAACGTATACAGCAGTTCCGGGCCCAGCAGCGGGCTCAGGTTCTTCAACATGGTTGGGATCCTATCGGGAGGGGAGGGTTTATCGGGATGCGATCGGGGCATCCTTCCGCACTAAGGACTTGGACTTCAGATCGCTCCACAGGGCAGCGGGAATTTCGGCGTCAAGCGTGCGCGAATTGAGCGCGACCTGTTCGGGCGTACTGGCGCCAGGAATGACGGTCACCACAGAGGGATGCATCAGAGGGAAGCGCAAGGCGGCCTCCACCAGCTTAACCCGGTGCGCCGCGCAGACGGTTTCCAGGCCAGCCACCCGGTCCAGGATTGCCTGGGGCGCCGGCACATAGTCGTAGGTCGCGCCTGGCCTGGCGCCGCTGGCCAGGATGCCGGAATTGTACGCTCCCCCGATAATGATGCCAACGCCGCGTTTTTCGCATGCGGGCAGGAACGTCTCAAGCGGCGCCTGCTCCAGCAGCGTGTAGCGCCCAGCCAGCAGGAACAGATCGAAGTCGCCCTGCGCCATCAGCATCTCGGGGGCAGCCGTCTCGTTGATGCCGGCACCGACCGCCTTCACGACCTTCTCGTCGCGCAGCTTGACCAGCGCACGGTAGCCACCGGCTTTCTTGTCCATCAGGGTCGCGATATGGGTATCGCGCAAGGCCTGCGATCCATGCGTGAATACATCGATGTCGTGCACAAGCAGGATGTCGACATAGTCCAGCCCCAGCCGCTCCAGCGAGAAGTCCAGCGAGCGCATGACGCCGTCGTAGGTGTAGTCGT
This sequence comes from uncultured Alphaproteobacteria bacterium, assembly GCA_963732765.1. Lineage (GTDB taxonomy): Bacteria > Pseudomonadota > Alphaproteobacteria > Rhizobiales > Hyphomicrobiaceae > JANYHF01. Next base: position 78,048 of record CAVTAS010000006.1, read on the forward strand.
ACACCTCGCGGCGCGACGGCGTATCGAAGAACTTGCCGATGCCGGTGCGCTGGTCCGGCGGGCAGGATTGCAGCAGCCGGCCGACCTTGGTGGAGATGATGTAGTCGCCGCGCGGCTTGCCGCGCAGGAAGCGGTTGAGCCGGGTTTCCGACAGGCCGAGGCCGTACAGCGGGGCGGTATCGAAGTAGCGGATGCCGGATTTCCAGGCCGCCTCAAGCGTGGCGTCGGCCTGTGCCTCGGGCACCGGGGCAAACAGATTGCCTAGCGGAGCCGCGCCGAAGCCAAGCTCGCTGAACGCAAGGCTCGCCCCGCTTGGCGCCTTGAATGTTGTACTGCGCATCCCGCTCTCTTGTCGTTAGGCTGTCGGGTCATGTTATGATGACCCTCTCGATTTGCAAACGCCAATTCGCCCGCAACTCCCGCCCCACGGCCCGACTGAATGAATGAAGGACATGCGATGACCCCCGGAAAATCCGCCCCACGCTCTATCCGCCTCAACGCCGCCGACAATGTGGTTGTCGCCATCGACCAGATCGAAGTGGGGAACACCTCGTCGGGTATTCTGGCCAAGGCGCGCGTGCCCAAGGGCCATAAGCTGGCAACTGTCCCCATTGCGGCGGGGGAACCGGTGCGCAAGTTCGGCCAGATCATTGGTTTCGCGAAATCCGCGATCGCGCCAGGCGATTGGGTTCACGAGCACAATTGCGGCATGGGCGAACTCGTCCACGATTACGCCCATGCCATGGACGCCAAGAAGACAACAATCTTGCCGCTGGAAGAACGCGCCACCTTCGAGGGTTACCGGCGCGCCAACGGCAAGGTGGGCACGCGCAATTACGTTGGCGTACTGACCAGCGTCAACTGCTCGACTACTGTTGCCGGCTTCATCGTCAAGGAGATCGAGCGCTCGGGCATCCTGGACGACTATCCCAACATCGATGGCATCATCGCGCTGAAACAGGCCAACGGCTGCGTGGTCGACTACCGCGGCGTGATTTTCGACACGCTGAAAAAGACCACCTGGGGCTATGCGACCAATCCCAACATGGGCGGCGTGATCATGGTGGGCCTGGGCTGCGAAGGCTTCCAGATTCCAAAATTCAAGGAAGCTTATGGTGTGGTCGAAAGCGAGTTGTTCCGCTCCATGACCATCCAGGAGATCGGCGGCACGCGCAAGACCGTGCAGGCCGGCGTCGAAGCGGTCCGGGCCATGCTGCCCAAGGTCAATGCGGTCAGGCGCGAGACGGTGCCGGCTTCGGAAATCGTGTTGGCGCTGCAATGCGGCGGCTCGGACGGTTATTCCGGCATCACCGCCAATCCCGCGCTCGGGCTGGCCGCCGACATTCTGGTCAAGAACGGCGGCACGGCGATCCTCTCTGAAACCCCGGAGATCTATGGCGCCGAGCATCTGCTGACACGCCGCGCCGCAACCCGCGCGGTTGGCGAAAAACTGGTCGATATCATCCATTGGTGGGAGGACTACACCAAGCGTAACAACATGGAAATGAACAACAATCCGTCCCCTGGCAACAAACTCGGCGGGCTGACGACCATCCTGGAAAAATCGCTCGGCGCCGCCGCCAAGGGTGGCTCGACCGAGCTGACGGCGGTCTATCACTACGCCGATCCGGTCACCGCCAAGGGCTTCGTGTTCATGGACACCCCCGGCTACGACCCCGTCTCGGCGACCGGCCAGGTGGCGGGCGGCGCCAATGTGCTGGCCTTCACCACCGGCCGCGGCTCGGCCTACGGTTGCAAACCGACGCCCTCGTTCAAGCTGGCCACCAACTCCGACATCTATCAGCGCATGATCGAGGATATGGACATCAACTGCGGCGACGTGCTGGACGGCGTCAGCCTGGAGGACAAGGGCCGCGAGATCTTCGAGATGACGCTGAGAGTGGCCTCGGGGACGCGCACCAAGTCCGAGACGCTGGGCTATGGCGACAACGAGTTCGTCCCCTGGCAGATCGGCGCGACCATGTGAGGCTTGCGAGCCACCGGCTGCGGTCGAACCTTGTCCCGGCCGCTTTTCGGTTTGCCGCGAATCATCGCGTCTGCGACAGTTGCAAAGCGGCTTGTCCAGGCTCCACGCGTTGCGTCGCCTCCCGCATCCACAACATCGCCGGGAAACCCAGACTTATGTCCGCTATTCGGCCCTGGTCGGCGCCATCGTCCTATGCGGCCTATCGGGCGACGGCCTGGGCCAAGGCGATTGCGCGCCGCGTGGTCGCGACTGGCGTCGGCATCCTGCCCGGCCCCGCTTTCCGGATCGCCGGCTACATCGTGGCGCTGGAACAGGCGCGCGCCAAGCGCGTGGTCCGCACCGGGGCGCCGCCGCTCGAACGGCCCCGTGTTGGTTTTACCGAACTGCTCGGCAATGCCGACGCCTCGCTCGATCATCTGGCCATTCTCAATCTTCTCAAAGCGTCCGGCGATCTGACCGATGCGGTTTACCACCGCTATCTGAACACCACCTTTGCGGCACGCCGGCTCGACCTGGTGGACCGGGCGCTGGCGGACGGCGGTTTTGGCTTTGCCGACACCGCCTTGTTCCATTCCCTCAGGCTGCAGCAGTATCGCGGAGAGATCACCATCGGCGCCACGGAGGCCATCGCCGCCTTCGCCAGACTGGCAGCCAACACGCTGCACAGTGACAATGCCGCCAACGTGGTGGCCGATCTGCTTGCGCGCCGGGGCAATTCGGAGGATCTGGCCGCCTTCCTGGAAACGCTGCCCCCTGAGCATCTGACGCGCCTGGCCGCCTCGACCTTCTTTGGCTGCGCCCGGCTACTAACGGCCAGCGGGTCCACGCGCGTCGCCTGGCTGCGAAACGCCTATCTGGATGCGCTGTCGCCCGAACAGCAACTTTACTTCCTGGAAGTGCTTCCACCTCGCGATCAGACAAAACTGCTCGGCGCTCCGCTCACCCCGCAAGCGGCGTTGAAGCGGTTCGCCGCCGTCTACAGCTCCCAGGATGCGCAAGATCGCGCCGATTTCGAACGTTGCGCCCTTGAGCCGCTGCGGCGTCAGGCGACCGGCCCCAACGCCTTCATGAACATCCGGTTCGACAGGTCGGAACAAACCGCCCTGCTGGGCAAGTTCTCAACCGCACTCGAAACCGGCAAGGGCTTCGGCCTGGTGCGGCTCGGCGATGGCGAAGCTTATGGCTACGATCATGCCGGTCTCGGCATCGCTGCCGATGCCGACTTCCGCGAGGACAACCAGACGCGCGAACGCATGTGGTGGGGACGCGTTTTGCCGGCGGCGGCGCGCACTGACATCAAGCGCCGGTTCCGGCAGTCGGTAGCCGAGGCCGACGCCATCGGCATTCCCTCCGTCTACCGCATGATCCGCGATCGCGGACCGGCGGGATCCGCCTTCGGGCAGAACAGCGGCCAACGCGGTCTCGCCGTCGTGCTGGCCAAGCTGGGAACGGATATTCCGCTGATAGATAAAATCCTCACGGAAGAACGCTGCCACCAGATCCTGTTCACCCGTCCCGAGCTGGAGGCGCTCGCCGCCAAGGCCGGCCGCGTGGTGCTGGTGAGTTGCTGGCGCGCCGACCAGCTGGCGTTGAAATCAACCGTTCCGGTGCACGAGATCGTCATTCCCGGCCACACCAAGGTGGCCAAGGCAACTGGCCTGGAGACTGGTGCGCCCGCCCTGTTCCAGACCTTCGATGATCAGATCGCCAGCATGGCGGCGCTCTGTGGCCCCGGAACGCTGGTCCTGGTCGGTGCCGGCTTCCTGGGAAAAATCTTCATCGCCGCAGCCCGCAACAAAGGCGCCGTCGCGCTCGATGTCGGCGCGGTCCTGGACTATCTTGCCGGCTACAAGACCCGCAGCCTCGCCGATCTGGGGTGAGCGAATCTTGCTCTCCTCTCCCCTTAAGCAGGGGGATAGGAGAAAAAGAGGCGAGATCACTTTGCCGACCGAGCACCACCGCATCATTCAGACCGCCGACGATGTGGCCACGGGCCTGCGCGCGCTGAAACGCAAGTGCCCGCATATGCGGCGCGCCCATGCTCTGGCTGGCGATCCGCCGCTCAGGCGCGATATCGGCGGGTTCGAGGGGCTGGCGCGCATTGTGGTCGGACAACAGGTGTCGATCGCCAGCGCCAATGCCATTTGGGCGCGCGTCGCGGCAGGCGTTACGCCGTTCACGCCGCAGCGCATGGCGGAGTTGGACGAGGCGGCGCTGAAGGGCTTCGGGTTATCACGGCCCAAGATCGTCACCCTCAGCAAGCTGGCGCGGCATCTGGTTGACGACGGCGACTGGCTGCCGGATTTAACAGCGTTCACAGACGACATGGTGCGCGACCGGCTGGTGGCGCTGCCCGGGATCGGTCCGTGGACCTCGGATGTATATCTGCTGTTCTGCCTCGGCCGCGCAGATAGCTTCGCTCCCGGCGATCTCGCGCTGCAGGTGGCCGCGCAACATCTGATGGCGCTCGACGGCCGGCCCGATGCGCGCGCTCTCGCTGAGATCGCCGGGCGCTGGCGGCCCTGGCGCGGGGTGGCGGCGCGCATGCTGTGGGCTTACTATGCCGCGAAGAAGCGGTCGGGGACAGGGCAGCCGGTGTGAGGTTGGAGGGCAGTGCAATGGCGACAGGCAAGGATCTGCGGCGCATCGCGTTATCGCTGGACGACACCACCGAAGCGCCGCATGTCGACCGGGCCGCGTTCAGGGTCAATCGCATCTATGCGACTATGCCGCCGGACGGGTTGACCGCGAACCTGAAGTTCACCACCGACGAGCAGGAACTGAAATGCCTCACCGCGCCCGAGGCGTTCGCCCCCGTGCCGGGTGGCTGGGGGCGCATGGGCTGGACGACCGCGAGGCTGAGCAAGCTGAGCGCAGTGGAATTAGAGATCGCCCTCAGGACCGCTTGGGTGCACGCGGTGCCGAAAACGCCTCGCAAGCGGTGAAGGTCGATTCCTTCTCCGTAGGGAGAAGGAAGTGCAGCTCCGGTTTCGCGGTTAAGTTCTGAGAATATCGACTTTTTGTGTAACACAGTTGCAACATTCCACTCCTGAAGCCACTTTCCGCTGGCTTCGCTGTTGACCCGCGAGTTCTATCTGGTTGTGCATTACGTTTGGCAGGCCATTCGAAGGGTTCGAAGGGCCGCGATGAAACTTGCGGGGGAGCAACATGCTCGCAGTTATCAAAAGACTGGTTCTTTTGCCCCTTCGCCCTGTGAAAGCGATAGCGCTCGGCGTCTGCCTTGCGAGCTGCGGCCTAGCCGCCGCCGCCGAACCGAAGGTTCTGACGTCGTCCGCCGCCGCTACTCCAAAGCCTGTCGTGGCAAGCGTTCCGGCGACCAGCGCATCGTCGACGGCAGGCACTCTGCCGGACCCCAAAAACATCCCGGCGACGGCGACAGTGGCCGCGGTGCCGGCTGCTGTGCCGAACGCGCCCGCCTCGTTGCCGCCAGCTGTGGTTAGCGCCGCTCCCGATGCGGTGATTGAAGCTGCGCGCAAGGCGCTCGACGACAAATCACTCGCCGGCAAAGACGACAGCGCCGAGGATATCGCCGCGCTCGCGGCCTATTACAGCGAGAGGACAGCGCCGCTGTGGACCAAGGACGGGAGTTACACCGACAAAGCCAAGGCCGTCATTGCCGAGCTCAGGAAGGCCGACGACTGGGGCCTCGATGCCTCGGACTTCGCGATTTTCGATCTGGCTAGCGGCGCTGCCGCCGACGCGCAAGGCACAGCCGAGGCTAGACTGGCGCTTGCGGCCCTGAAATATGCCCGGTTTGCTCGTGGCGGACGTCTCGATCCCGTTGCGCTGAGCAACATCCTCGACATGAAGCCGCCTGTGCTTGACCCCAAAACGGTATTGGCGGAACTTTCCGATGCTCCTGCGCCAGATGTCTATTTGCGTGGTCTCAATCCCAAACACGCCGGCTTTGAAAAGCTGCGCCAGGCGCTGCTCAAGGCGCGCGGTCCCAAGCCGGACGAGGACAAGATCGATGCCGCTCTGTTGGTGAAACTGCCGGACGGCAAGCAACTGAAACCGGGGGCAAAGGACGATCAGATCGCAGTGTTGCGTCAACGCCTGAAAAGTCCTGCCGCAACGCCCGACGACGAGCGGAGCTACGACGACAAGCTCGTGGACGCGATCCGCGCCTTTCAAGAAGCCAATGGCATCAAAGCCAACGGCATCCTGAACAATCGGACGCGGAAGGCTCTCAACAAGGAGGGGGAGCCGAAGTCCTCCGACCCGAAGCAGACGATCGATCGCCTGCTGGCGAACATGGAGCGTTGGCGCTGGTTGCCGTCCGAACTCGGCAGCTTCTATGTGATGAACAATATCCCCGAGTATGTCAGCGAAATCTGGAAGGGCGACGAACTCAAGCTCAGGCAGAAGATGATTGTCGGTCAGCCATCCTGGCCAACGCCGGTGCTGACGGCCAGCATGGAATTCGTCATCTTCCACCCAGCCTGGGGAATGCCCCCCGGCATCATGGCCAAGGAACTGCAACCGCGACTGAGAAAGGCATCGGGCGGAGACTTTTTCGAGCAACTGTTCGGCGGCAGTTCTGGCGGCGCGCAAGTGATCGAAGCCTACAAGCTGACCGTCACGCAGAACGGGAAGACGGTCGATCCCAATTCGATCGACTGGGGCACTGCCGATATCCGGAAGTTTGGCTTCACGCAGCCGCCCGGCGCGACGAACCCGCTGGGCCTGGTCAAATTCCGCTTCCCAAACAGCCACAATGTTTACATGCACGACACGCCGCAACGGACTCTGTTTGGCCAGACCTTCCGAGCGCTCAGCCACGGCTGCATGCGCGTGGCCGAGCCGCGAAAAACCGCTGAGGTCATTCTGGCCGAGGACAAGGGCTGGTCGGAAGATAAGGTCGGCGAGCTCTGGAAGAGCGGCGGCTCGGTAACGCTGGACCGGCAGATCCCGGTCTATCTCGTCTATTTTACCGCGCGGGTTAGCGATGATGGGCGGCTTGCGACTTATCCCGATATCTATGGCAACGACAGCCGGGTCATGTCGGCCTTGCGCGGTCATCCGGTGCGCTACACCGCGCCGCAAGCCGTCGATCCGTCGGAAGCCGATGCTCAGCCGGTAACGGAGCGGCGGTCGCGCAAGAAGAGTTGATCGTCTGGGAGTTCGCCGGGCGACGAGGCGACCACCCGCTCCCACGCTTCTTGGCGGGAAAGGGTGCCCCCGTGGGGCGGCCCTGCGCACTACTCAGTGACGCTATGAATTGGTCGACTTCTTGAATGCACTAGTAGTGCGCGTCCTCTAGCCCGCAGAACGGGTCGACGGGGTTGTACCGGTTCCACGGCGCGCGTCCCATCAGGCATTCCAGCACGGCGCTCTGCATACTCTCCATCGTCGCATAGGCGTTGATGTAGGTCGGCACGCGCGGGGCATCGTAGAGATAGTAGGGATAGCCGAAAGAGATCATGGCGGTCGGAATGTCGTACCAGGGACGGTACATGGACTTGAAGAAGTCGCCCGCCACCAGCTTCTGCCAGTCGATGAAAATGCGATTGCGTAAGAGCAGCGTCTCCTCGCCGAAGAGATAGAGCACCAGATCGAAATTGGCGCGGCTGATCTTGGTTTCGGGTGCATGCATGGTGATCTCGAACCCCTCCGTACGCAGCATATCGACCAGCGCGAAGGGCAGCGCCACTGGCCGCCAGGGTTCGACAATGCCAGGCGTCAGGATCAGGATGCGCTTGTGTTTGGCTGGCGAGAGCGGCAGCAGGCTCTGCGTGTCCTTAACGAGCGTCGGCGCGCGCTGTGTAACGGCGCGGGCGGCCGATTTGTTCGCAGGCGTCCCAATGCGGGTGAGCCGCGAGGCCACCGTTTCGGCATCCGGCAGATGCAGTCCCAGCGCCGCCTTCAGGCCGAGCACGCGCCGCACCGCCTCTTCCAGTCGGGCCGGGCTCAGCTCGCCACGGGCGACGGCCCCCTCGATGGCAGCCACATCCGCCTGAGGATCGTCCGAGAACAGAATGACATCGCAACCAGCGCTAAGCAGCTGCGGCACCACGGTCTCGCGATTGCCCCAGGAGGTAAGGCCCGCCATGGGCGTCGCGTCGGACACGATCAGGCCGTTGAACCCCAGTCGCTCGCGCAACAGGCCGATATTGATCTCATGGCTGAGGCAAGCTGGCTTGAAGGCCTCTACACCCGCCCCGGGATTGAGCGAGCGGACCCACGATGGCAAGGCGATATGTGCAGACATGACGCTCATCACGCCCGCCTCTATGGCCGTGCGATAGAGCCGGCCGAAACTCGCCTCCCAGTCTGCCATCGACAGCGGATTAATGGTGGTCACCAGATGCTGGTCGCGGTCGTCGTAGCCCTCGCCCGGCCAGTGCTTGGCAGTGGCCGCGATGCCGTGCTGCTGGAATACGGCAATCTGAGCGCGCATCTGCGCTTCAATCGCGCCACGTCGCTGCCGAAGCCGCGCGTGGCGACGATGGCGCTGCGGAAGGCGGTGTTGATGTCGAGCACCGGCGTGAACGTCCAATTGATGCCGATGGCTCGCGCCTCCTCGGCCATGATGCGCGCGATGTCTTGGCTGGCGGCAAGATCGTTGATGGCGGCCAGCGCCAGCGGATTAGGCGTCTCGGTGCCGAAGGGAGGGCTCATGCGGCTGCCTTCGAGATCAGCCGAGATAGTCGGGCGGATCGGCGAGGCGGCCGTCAGGTCGGCGATGTCTGCGAGTTCGGCTGCGGCGTTCGCCCCGAGCGCGACCGTGATGCCGCCGGGCTGGAAGGCGTGAATGCGCTTAGCGCCCTCGACATCGCGCAAGTCGCGGCGCAGCACGAACAGCTGGGCGAGACGCTGGGCGGGGGTGAGGCGTGCAAAGGTCGCATCGACCCAAGCGAGGCGGTCGGCTTCGAGATTGAAGGGCGCTGCGGAAAGGTTGAGAGACATGGCGAGCCTTGCAATGAGAGACGCCGCTTCTCATAGCAACGCGCGCACCAACGCGCCGCATTTTTTGCTGCGGCCTACGGCGCGCGGTTGAAATGTGGGGGCGCACCGTCGTGCACGCATCGCTCATCGTTTGCCCACGTCCCAAAACCGGCGGTTGGCCTCGCACTCCACGTCGGCGCGGCTGAGGCCGATGTCTTTCAGCATGTGGTTGTCCATCATGCGAAGCGCGTGGCGCTGGCGGCGCACCTCCAGACATTGATCCAGCCAGAGCGCCAGCGATACCAGCCAGTTCCTCAGCCCTGCAGAGGCCTTGTCGGGCACGTCCGCAAGCACAAACGGGCAGTCTTGCGTATCGGTCATGATCCTCCTCCGTATTCGCTGAGCCGAAACTACCGCTGCGGTTGCCATAACGAAAGCGAATGTATATTATCGCATCGATCACCATTCGTTATGGACTGCCATCATGCCCCGCGATATCGACGCCGCCCTGATACGCGCCTTCTTGGCTGTCAATGAATCCGGCGGCATGACCGCGGCAGCGCGCGTTCTCAACCTCACCCAGGCGGCCGTCAGCCAACAGATCAAGCGGCTGGAGGAGCTATTCGACGTCACGCTGTTTGACCGGCAAACCAAGCAGCTGCAGCTCACTGCCGAGGGCCAGCGCCTGCTCGGCCATGCGCGCCGGCTGGTGCATCTCAACGACGAAGTGGTGGGCCTCATGACCGTGCAGGAAGTGTCGGGGGAGATCCGGCTCGGCGTGCCGCATGACATCGTCAGCGTGTATCTGCCGCCGATCTTGCGCCGCTACGCCCAGATCCGTCCGAACCTCCGTGTCGTGATGATCGCCGACACCTCGCGCAAGCTGATCGCCAAAATGGAGGCGGGCGAGGTGGACCTGACGCTGACCACCGACCTGTCGCCGGCGCGCGGCCACAACATGCTCTCGCGCCAGAATCTTTTGTGGATCGGCGCCGATAACGGCCAGGTGCACCGCCGCCGTCCGCTCCCGCTGTCGACCGGCGACGACACCTGCGCCTTCCTGGCCGTCGCCCAACCGGTGTTGCGCGACGCCGGCATCGACTGGGTGAAGATCTGCGAGGCGCGCTATACGCCCGCTGTCACCGCCACGGTCGAAGCCGATCTCAGCGTCGGCATGTGGATGGCTTCCAGCGTGCCGCCGGGCCTGACCGTGCTCGGCCCTGAAAGCGGCCTGCCGGTGCTGCCCGATTTCTACGTCAACCTGCGCCTGCCCGTGGGTGGCGGCAACCCGAGCGTGAAGGAACTGGCCGGCCACATCCGCGAGTTCTTTTCGCAACGCTACCGGCGCGCGGCGTAATGGGGTAAGGGAGGGCGAACCGAAAGCGACGTTCTACCAAAGGACCCGACATGGCCCTCAACAAAGTCCCAACCCGCACCGAAACCGATTCGTTCGGGCCGCTTCAGGTCCCCAACGACAAATACTGGGGCGCGCAGAGCCAGCGCTCGATCGGCAATTTCAAGATCGGCTGGGAAAAGCAGCCCGCCTCGGTGATTCGCGCGCTCGGCATCATCAAGTGGGCCGCCGCCGAAGTGAACATGAGTCTCGGCAAGCTCGACAACAAGATCGGCGACGCCATCGTGATGGCGGCGGGCGAGGTGGCCGAGGGTAAGCTCGACGTGCATTTCCCGCTGGTGGTCTGGCAGACCGGCTCGGGCACGCAGTCGAACATGAACGCCAACGAGGTGATCTCGAATCGCGCCATCGAGATGCTGGGCGGGGAGATGGGGTCCAAGAAACCTGTGCATCCCAACGACCACGTCAACATGAGCCAGTCGTCGAACGACACCTACCCGACCGCCATGCACATCGCTGCGGCCGAGGAGATCCATCACCGCCTGCTGCCGGCCTTGCAGTATCTGCGCAACGCGCTGAACGACAAGGCCGAGGGCTGGAAGGGCATAATCAAGATCGGCAGGACGCATACGCAGGATGCCACGCCGATCACGCTGGGGCAGGAGTTTTCCGGCTACCGCCAGCAGGTGGAAAACGGCATCGCGCGCATCGAGCAGACGCTGCCGATGCTGATGCAGCTGGCCCAGGGCGGCACGGCGGTGGGGACGGGGCTGAACGCGCCGGTGGGGTTCGCCGAGATGGTGGCGCAGCGTATCGCGAACATCACGCGCATGCCGTTCACGTCAGCGCCGAACAAGTTCGAGGCGCTGGCCGCCCACGACGCCATGGTGATGAGCCACGGGGCGCTGAACACGGTGGCGGCGAGCCTGTTCAAGATCGCCAACGACATCCGCTTCTTGGGCAGCGGCCCGCGCTCAGGCCTGGGCGAACTTGCGCTGCCAGAGAACGAGCCCGGCTCCTCGATCATGCCGGGAAAAGTCAACCCGACGCAGTGCGAGGCGCTGACCATGGTCTGCGTGCAGGTGTTCGGCAACAACGCGGCCATGACCTTTGCCGGCGCGTCCGGGCACTTCGAGTTGAACGTGTTCAATCCTGTGATGGCGTATAATTTCCTGCAGTCGGTCCGGCTGCTGGCCGACGCCGCTATGTCGTTCACGGAGCATTGTGTTGCGGGGATCGAGCCGCGGCGCGATAATATCGAGGCGGGGCTGAATCGTTCCTTGATGCTGGTTACAGCTCTGGCGCCCAAATACGGCTACGATCGCGCGGCCAAGATCGCCAAGACGGCGCATCACAACGGCTCGACCTTACGCGACGAGGCGATCAAGGACGGCATCCCGGCCGACGATTTCGACGCCATCGTCCGCCCCGAGAAGATGATAGGACCAAGCTGACTATGGCCGAGATCATCAACCTGAAACTGGTGCGGAAAATCCGTGAGCGCGAAGCCAAAGAGCGCGAGGCCGAGGCCAATCGCGCCAAGCATGGCCGCAGCAAGGTGGAGAAGCTGCGCGAGGCGCAAGAGGACCGGCGCCGGCAGGACCGGCTCGATGAGTTGAAGCGCGACGTCAACGACAACGACACGGTTGAAGGTGGGGGCGGGCCGGCCTAGCGATGCGCCCGATCAAGCGCTCCCTGACGATAGCCGGGCATCGCACCTCGATCTCGCTGGAGCCGGAGTTCTGGGAGGCGCTGGCCGAAATCGCGGCGGCGCAAGGTGAGACAATTGCTGCGCTGGTGGCGCGTATCGATGAGGCTCGCGCCAGCCCGGGCGAAGCGGATGCCGGCGGACTGAGCGGTGCTGTGCGGGTGCATGTGCTGAGGCACTACCGCAGTAAGGAGCCGAAGGTCGTCGCGGGGTAGGGGCGACCACTGGTCGCCCCTACCCGATAGACCGCTGTTTCCACCTGAATCAGACGGGCCTCTACCCCTCAACTCACGTCTTCCGGCAGCTCCAACTCGCGCCGCGCGATGAAGTCCTTCAGCGCTTCGTGAATGCCTTCGTCGAGCTTCGGCTCCTCGTAGGTTTCCAGCATCGTCTTGGCCTTGGCCAAAGCGCGTTGCTCGGCGTCCATCCCGCCGCCTGCCGACCAGGCCTCGAAGTTGTTGAAGTCCATCATGCTGGGCAGAAAGAACGCGCTCTCGAAGTGTTTCAGCGTGTGCGCCGTACCGAGGAAGTGCCCCGCCGGCCCGACTTCGCGCACGGCCTGCATGGCGTCCTTCAGGTCGCTCATGTCGATGCCTTGCGCATACTTGTACCAGGCGCCCAGTTGCTCGCAGTCAAGCATGAACTTGGAATAGGACGCGCACAGCCCGGCCTCCAGCCAGCCGGCGACATGCCAGATATAATTGGCCCCGCTCAGGATGGCGGCATGCATCAGCATGTTGCTCTCGTAGCCGGCCTGGGCGTCCGCCAGCTTCGAGCCGACGTGGAAGCCCGAAGTGCGAAACGGCAGCTTGTACTTGCGGGCCAGCTGTCCCATCACCAGCGTCATCTGCGCCGCTTCCGGCGTGCCGCCCATCGGCGCGCCCGACTTCATGTCAACCGTGACCATGAACTGTCCGTAGACCTGCGGCGATCCTGCGCGCACCAGCTGCGTGAAGGCGATGCCGGCCAGGGCTTCGGCATTCACCTGCGCGATGGCGCCGACGGTCGAGGCCGCCGTGGATGCTCCGCACAAGGCGAATGGAGAGATCAGCAGCGGCTGGTTGTGCGCGGCATAGACCTTGGCCGCATCCAGCATGGTGCGGTCCCATACCAGCGGCGAGTTGCAGTTGATAACCGACGTGAGCACCGTATTGTCGCGCACGAAATCGTCGCCGAACACGATGCCGGCCATTTTCATCACGTCCTCGGCCCGCTCCTTGGCGGTCACGATGCCCATGAACGGCTTGTCCGACCAGCGCAGGCAGCCGTACATGATGGAGAGATGGCGCTTGGGCACCGGCACATCCATCGGCTCGCAGATGATCGAGGAGGTGGAGTGCAGCTGCGGGGACAGGTACGCCAGCCTGTGGAAGTTGTAGAGGTCTTCCTTGGTCGAATACCTCCGTACGCCCTCGAAGTCGCGCACGTAGGGCGCGCCATACATCGGCACAAAGATCGAGTTCTTGCCGCCGACCTTGACGGTGCGCTCGGGGTTGCGGGCATGCATGGTGAATTCGGACGGCACCTTGCCGATCAGCTCCATCAGCTGTGCGCGGTCGATGCGCACTCGATAGCCTGTCACCGAGGCGCCGGCCGCCGTCCACATGGCGATCGCCTCGTCGTCGCGGAACTCGCAGCCGACTTCCTCCAGGATGCGGCAGCTCTCCTCGTGGATCAGCTCCACCGCCTCATCGGGCAGGATGTCGTAGAAGGGTATGTTGCGGGTGAGCGTCTTGAACGAGGGCACGGGCGTTGCGCGCAGTTCCTTGCGGCCGGCCCGGCCACCGGCGCGGCGGGCGCTGCCTTCGGCGATCGGCCCTTTGACCAGCAGTTCCTTGGTGTCGACCATCTTAGCGTCCTCTCCCAACCCGGGCGATTTGATCACATTCGGGATGGCTGCGATACCGGCGACTGAAGTTACGTCAGGTCGGATCGGTCGCGGACCCCAGCTGCAGCCAAAACTCTCTATTTATTCGTGACTTACGCCCTGGCCGCCAAATCTGTTACAAGCCGGTGCAATGTACCCGCCCCTTATAATTTGTCCTGGCGCTACCCATATCTCGCCCGTGAATTCATGCCTGAATTCCAACCTGGAGGCCCGCCATGGACCCTTCGATCCTTCTTACTGCGGTCGGTGTTGTCGTTTTAATCCTGTTCCTGTTCATCCTCTTCTATTCGACCATCAAGGTGGTGCCGCAAGGCTCCAACTACACCGTCGAACAATTCGGCCGCTACACCCGGACGCTGCAGCCTGGCCTGCACATCCTCACCCCGTTCATGGACCGGATCGGCTACCGCATCTCCATGAAGGAGCAGGTGTTGGATATCCCCAGCCAGGAGGTCATCACCAAGGACAACGCCATGGTGCGGGTGGACGGCATCGCCTTCTACCAGGTTCTGGACGCGGCGCAGTCGGCCTACGAAGTGGCTGACGTGCAGCAGGCCATCAGCAACCTGACCATGACCAACATCCGTACCGTGATGGGCTCGATGGACCTCGACGAATTGTTGTCCAACCGCGACGCCATCAACCAGCGGCTGCTGAAAATCATCGACGACGCCACTCAGCCCTGGGGCCTGAAAGTCACGCGTATCGAAATCAAGGACATCGCCCCGCCGCGCGATCTGATCGAGAGCATGGGCCGCCAGATGAAGGCGGAGCGCGACAAGCGTGCGCAAATTCTGGAAGCTGAAGGTCTGCGCCAGTCCGCGATCCTGAAGGCCGAGGGCGAGAAGCAGGCGACCATCCTCAGCGCCGACGGTCGCAAGGAAGCGACCTTCCGCGATGCCGAGGCACGCGAACGCTCCGCCGAAGCCGAAGCCAAGGCCACAAAGGTGGTGTCCGACGCCATCGCGGGCGGCAACATCCAGGCGCTGAACTACTTCGTCGCCAACAACTACGTGAAAGCGCTGGAAGCCATCGCCAAGTCGCCGAACCAGAAGATCCTCATGATGCCACTGGACGCTTCGGCGGTGATCGGCTCGCTGGCCGGCATAAGCGAGATCGCCAAGGAAGCCTTCGGCGGCGGCGGCCCCGCCTCGGACGGTTCGGGCCGGCGACCAACCACCACCGTGCCGCGGGTGTAGTCGCCAAAGCGCGCAACGCAGGTCACCTCTCCCCCAACTTTTGGGGGAGGGCAGGTTAGGTCCCAGGCCGCCTGGGCCAAGCTTCGAACACGGCCTCGAACGCCAGCCGGCGCGCTTCCGCTTCCAGGCCGGCGGCTTGCAGCGCCTTGATGGCCTCGCCCAGCGCCACGGTGTTGGCACCTGTCGCTGCACCCGATCCCATGGTGGCCAGGGTCAGCAGCACGGTGCGGCCGAGCTGTTTGCCATTGGCCGCCTCCTGCAATTTCGGCAGCACGCCAGTCTCGGGCAGATGGCCTTGATCGGTCTTGCCGGCGGATTTGGCGGCATTCTGCGCGCCCTCCCAGATCGGGATCGGTACCTCGTACTTGAGCGCATCGAGCACAGTCGCCAGGCGCTGGATCATCACCGGCGAGAGTGCGCCGGCAACCGCCAGGTCCTCGGCATACTTCATGCTGGAGCCGTGTGGCACATGTCCGCCGGCGTCGGCCACATCCGTCAATACCAGCCAGTGCAGCAACGGGTTCCCGGCGGGGCCGGCGCTCGTTGCTGAAAGTGTCCATCCAACGGCGTGATCGTAGAGGCCGGCAGCCAGCAACACTTCGATGGCCGTCTCGGTGAAGCCGGCGGCGTCGGCGCCGGGGCGCATGGCATCGACCATCGGGGCAGCGAGGCGCGCGACCGGGACCAGCAAGGCCTCGCGGCGCGCGGTGTCAAGCAAGGCAACGATCAATTCGGCCCGCCGGGCGGGATCAGGAACTTTTTCAGCGGCCTGGAACAACAACGCGCGCAGCTTGGCGCTCTCGGCGGGGTTGGGCGGCGTGCCGTCCGTGGGCGCAGGTGGGATCGGATTGGCCAGTTGCTGCGGCTGGAACACCATGCCGCGATAGGCTTCCGCCAGCCCCGCATCGTCCAGAGCGTTCAGCCTGGCGGCAGCCTCGGCAGCCAACATCCGACCCACCGGATCGGCCCCTGCGTCGTTGGCGATGGCGATAAGCAGATCGGGCGTCGCGCGCGGCAACATGGGCTGCAGCCGGTCGAGGCTGACTTTGCCCAACAGCGTCAGGAACTTGTAGTCGATGACGCGCAGATTGTCGGCGCGCGGCAGCTTGGGCGTCTTGCTCTCGGCAATGGAATCGAGCACGGCCAGCGCCAGCGGTTCGGCGAAATTCTGGTCGCGCAACACTTCTGCGGCCAGGGACGCGTGATTGGGCTGCTTGTCGCGCGCGGCGCAGAAGGCGACCATCAACAGCGCGTCGTTACGGGCGCGTCCCTTGAGATTGCTGCCGGCGATAGGCAGCGTACGGACGCGCGCACAAGCCTTGGCGTCGTCGCCCAGCGCCAGCAGCACGCGTGCGGCGGCGACCTGCTCGAACGGCGGGGCGGTCTTGGGCAGATTGCCCATAAGTGCGCTGGCGTCTCGGATGAAACCGGCGCGATAGAGACCGTCCAGCCGTGCAGCCAGGAATTGGACAGGATCGGTCCCCTCGGGGACCTGCTCGGCGAGCATGAGACGGCGCCACAAGTCGGCAAGGACGGGCGCGCGCAAGGGCAGTTCGGTCTTGCTGATCAGCTGGGTTGCATCGGCTGATGTGACACCCTGCCAAAGGCCGGGGCCGAACGCATTGGCGGCTGGCAATGGTGCACCGACAGCCGGAGCGCCGGGAGGAGTGGGGGCGGCTATCAATGGCCCGTCGTCCACCGGGCCGATGGGCGCAAGCGCACCGCTTTCCACCGCGTCGGGAGGGGCAACAGTTGATGATTCCACCGGCTCGGGGGCCGGCAATGGTACGGCGTCCTGGGCCAGCGCGCTGGTGGACACGCCGAGCATCAGTCCCGCGATCAGGCTTCGGATGCGGTTATTGCTTGCGAATGGAGACACCATGGACCGATTTCACCACTTCGCCTTGCGATGGTTCATAGAGCGTCGCCATGGCATAAAGCCCGCCGACGACCAGCCCGACCAGCGTGCTCAATAGCACTAGAAAGCGTACCAGACTGGGCATTCCACCGCTCGCTATGGGCCATTGGAGTGTAGTGGTGCCCCATCGTGACGCCAATAAGGCTTGGGGGGCTGGTGAGTGAGGTATCGCTCACGAGGCGAGTCGGCAAGGTCGGGCTGGTTGCGTGCGGGTGCGCGCCGGATGCAAAACCGGGGTAGGCTTGAAGAGGAAATAGGTAAACTGTCCCCGTTTCAAGTCCCCCCATTGTCTTCCCGGCGCGGCCCCGCTAGGGTCCGCCTCGCCATGACCCCCGCCCCCTCGGCCTCTGCGCCTTCTTCCGATCCCGAGCCTGCCAGTCGCCTTGCCGCGCGCCTTGGACAGCGCAATCTCGTGCTGGTCGGCATGATGGGGGCAGGCAAATCCTCGATCGGCAAGCGGCTGGCCGAAAAGCTGCATCTGCGCTTTGTCGATGCCGACGCCGAGATCGAGGCGGCAGCGGGCCAGACCATCCCGGAGATTTTCGCCGAGCACGGCGAGCCGTATTTCCGCGAGGGGGAAAAGCGGGTCATCGGGCGGCTGCTTGAGGAGCGCGGGCTGGTAATTGCCACTGGCGGGGGGGCGTTCATGAACGCTGATACGCGAGCGCATATTGCGCGGCGTGGCGTATCGATCTGGCTGAAGGCCGACGTGGACGTGCTGATGCACCGGGTGCGTAAGCGCTCGAACCGGCCGCTCTTGAAAACCGCCGATCCCGAAGCGACCATGCGCGCGCTGATGGAGCAGCGCCACCCGGTCTATGCGCTGGCCGACGTGACGGTGCAGAGCCGTGAGGTGATGCACGATGTGATTGTTAGCGAGATCGTCGCGGCGCTGGAGCGGCTGCCTGCGCTGGCGAGCGAGGTTGCGGCTTCATGAGCGATCCTTCCAGTAGGCGCACGGTGCCCGTTGCGTTGGGCGCGCGCAGCTACGATATTCTGATCGGGCATGGGTTGATCGTCGCGGCGGGTGCGCTGATTGCGGAGCGCTTCGCTGGTGCGCGGGTTGTGATCGTCACGGACGCCAACGTGATGCGCCACCACGGCGAGGCGCTCAGCACCAGCCTGCGGGCAGCCGGACTGTTGCTGGCCGATCCTATCGTGGTCGCGCCGGGCGAAGGTTCCAAGAGTTTCGCGACCCTTGAAACGGTCTGCCGCGGGTTGCTGCGGACGGGACTGGAGCGGCGCGACCTGGTGGTGGCGCTCGGCGGCGGCGTGATCGGGGACCTGGCGGCCTTCGCGGCCTCGATCGTCCGGCGCGGCGTGCGCCTGGTGCAGATCCCAACTTCGCTGCTGGCGCAGGTGGATTCATCCGTAGGCGGCAAGACCGGCATCAATACCCCCGAAGGCAAGAACCTGATCGGGACCTTCCATCAGCCGAGCCTGGTGCTGGCGGACCTGGGCGCGCTTGAGACCCTTCCCGCCCGGCAAATGCGCGCGGGCTATGCCGAAGTGGCGAAGTATGGGCTGCTGGGCGATGGAGAATTTTTTGCGACGCTGGAAAGACAATCTGTAGGCATCCTCAGCGGCGCCGATCCTGCTGCCCGCGCCGTTGCCATCGAAACCTGCTGCGCCATGAAGGCCGGCATCGTCGCCCGCGACGAGACCGAGACCGGCGAGCGCGCGCTGCTCAACCTCGGCCACACCTTCGGCCACGCGCTGGAAGCGGCCTGCGGCTTCTCGGACAAACTGCTGCATGGCGAAGCGGTATCGATCGGCATGGTGCTGGCCTTCCGGTTTTCCGAGGCGCGCGGGCTGTGCGCCCCGCAGACAGCGGGACGGGTGGAGTTGCACTTGCGCGGGGCCGGCTTGCCGACCAGACTTGCCGACGTGCCGGAGCTTGCCTCCGCGACGACTGACGATCTGGTCACGTTGATGCGTCAGGACAAGAAGGTGTCATCGGGCAAGCCTACACTTATCCTTGCCCGCGCCATCGGCGACGCCATCATCTCGCGCGACCAGATGTGGGACGAGATCGCCACGTTTCTGGCCGCCAATCGCGTTTGATCGATTACTGTCCCGACCCACCGAAAGCACCATGTCCCCAATATTGGAACTGCTTCTCGCCGCTCTCTCCGTGGTCCTCCTGTTGGCCGGCGCAGCCTTCTTTTCCGCCTCGGAGACGGCGCTCACCGCCATCTCGCGGGCGCGCATGCATTCGCTGGAGAGCGACGGCAATGCCCGCGCCGGCGTGGTCAACCGGCTGATTGGCAATCGCGATCAGCTGATCGGCGCGCTGCTGCTGGGCAACACCATCGTCATTACCCTGAGCTCCGCGCTGGCGACCGAGTTCATGGTCGCCGAGTTCGGCCCATCCGGCGTGTTTTACGCCACGGCGGTCATGAGCGTTCTCTTGGTGATCTTCGGCGAGGTCATGCCCAAGACCTATGCCATCAGCAACCCCGACCGCGTCGCCCTGACGCTGGGCCCGCTGGTGCGCATCGTCATCGGCATTCTGGCGCCGGTCAATCTCACGGTGGTCTGGATCGTGCGCAAGACGCTGAACGCGCTTGGCGTCAAGGTCGCGGGGCCGGTGACCGAGGAAGCAGCCCACGAGGAACTGCGCGGCGCGCTGGACCTGCATCACAAGGAAGGCATCGTGGTCAAGGGCGACCGCGACATGATCGGCGGCGTGCTCGACCTCAGCGCCCTGGAAGTGTCCGACATCATGGTGCATCGCACCGAGATGGACACGGTGTGCGCCGACGATCCGCCGGAAAAGCTGATCACGGATGCTCTGAAGACGGAATTTACCCGCATCCCGGCCTGGTCGGGTGACGTCGACAACATCGTCGGCTTCTTCCACGTCAAGGACCTGCTGCGCGAGTTGGAACTGCAGGGCTGGGACCGCGCCAAGATCGACCCGAAAAAGCTGATGCTGCCGCCTTGGTTCGTGCCCGACACGACCACGCTGAAAGACCAACTCGCAGCCTTCCAGCATAAAAAGGCGCATATCGCGATGGTGGTGGACGAGTACGGGGAGGTCATGGGCCTCGTGACGCTGGAAGACATCATCGAGGAGATCGTCGGTCAGATTTCCGACGAGCACGACGATACGCCGGACAGCGGCATCCGTCCGCAGGCGGATGGAAAAGTCATCGTGGATGGCCAGGTGGCCGTGCGCGATTTGAACCGGCACCAGGACTGGGACCTGCCGGACGAAGAGGCGACCACCATTGCCGGCCTGGTGATCCACGAGGCGCAAACCATCCCCGAGCCGGGGCAGGCCTTCACGTTCTACGGCTATCGGTTCGAGGTGGTGAAAAAGGCCAAGAACCGGATTACGCTGCTGCGGGTCACGCCGCTGACCAAGCCGTCCGACAATCAGGGTGCGGAGATTTAGGAGCCCCCATGCAAACCGTCAAACTCGGCCGTACCGGCCTCGATATTTCCCGCATCTGCCTCGGCTGCATGAGCTTTGGCGAGCCGGCGCGCGGCGGGCATCCGTGGACGCTCGATGAAGCCGCGACCCGCCCCATCATGCGCAAGGCCATCGAGGGCGGGATCACGTTCTTCGATACCGCCAACGTCTATTCGGACGGGTCGAGCGAGGAGATCGTCGGCAAGATTTTGCGCGAGCACGGGCGGCGCGACGAGTTCGTGGTCGCGACCAAGGTGCATGGAACGCAGCGGCCCGGCGCGAATGGCGGCGGGCTGTCGCGCAAGGCCATCATGGCCGAGATCGACCACAGCCTGCGCCGGCTAGGCATGGATTATGTCGATCTCTATCAGATCCACCGCTGGGACTACGGCACGCCGATCGAGGAGACGCTGGAGGCGCTGCATGATGTCGTGAAGGCAGGCAAGGTGCGTTACATCGGGGCGTCGTCGATGTTCGCCTGGCAATTTGCGACGGCGCTCCATCTCTCGGAGCGCAACGGCTGGACGCGTTTTGTCAGCATGCAGAACATGGTCAACCTGCTCAATCGCGAGGAGGAGCGCGAGATGCTGCCGCTGTGCGCGGTTGAAGGTATCGGCGTCATTCCGTGGAGCCCGCTGGCGCGCGGCCGGCTGACCCGCGATTGGGATGCCGCGACCGCGCGCTCGGAAAAGGATGAGTTCGGGCGCAGCCTGTTCGGCAAGACGGCGGACGCGGACCGCAAGGTCGTCGAAGCGGTGGCGGCCGTCGCTTCGGCGCGCGGCTTACCGAGGGCGCAGATCGCGCTGGCCTGGGTGCTGGCCAAGCCTGTGGTATCGAGCCCAATCGTGGGCGCCACCAAGCCGGAACAGTTGGACGATGCCTTCGCGGCGCTATCGGTCAGGTTGACAGCAGACGAAATCGCGACGCTGGAAGCGCCCTATGTTCCGCACGATGTGGTGGGGTTCAAATAACTTGCGATTGTGCTATAGTGCGCGAAAGCACGGAGTTGAGACACACAAATGGCGAAGCATCCGAAAATTGAGTCTAATCCGGACGTGATGGTCGGAAAGCCGGTCATTCGTGGAACACGCATTACGGTCGAAATCGTTCTGCGCCGTATTGCCGATGGCTATACTATCGACAATATCTTGGAAGACTATCCGCACATTACCCGCGATGACGTGTTAGCGGCGGTCGCTTATGCCGCCGAGCATCTGGAAAGGCCCAAGTCGGGCGTTGCGGCCTAACCGTCATGCGGTTCCTGGCCGACGAACACATTCCTTCGGCCGTCGTTCAAGCGCTGCGACAGATTGGACACGACGTGGTATGGGCCGCAGAGACGGGTCGCCAGTCGCCCGACAGTTCGCACTTGGCAACGGCACTTAGTGAAAAGCGTGTTATTCTGACGGAAGATGCCGATTTCAGCGAATTGCTTGTTCGGTTGGCCTTATCCCTTACATCGGCAAGTGTGATGGTTTGCTACTTTCGGCTCGACGGTTTAGGACGCGACGCCAAGACTGCACGGATGCTGTCAGCAATCGAAAAAATCGGAGTGCCAAGCGCCGGAATTGTGATGAATGTCGTAGAACCTACGCGCATTCGTCGGCGCCGCTCATTCTTAGTTAAGCCCCCCCGATAGGCGTTCACTTCACGTCCAGCAGGCTCTGCGTCAGCGCATCACTTTGGCTGCGTCGTTGCCCGATCCGATGACCGGCTCGCCCGATGGCGTGGCCAGCCCCGGCGCGTGGACGTCGGGCCGAGGCTCGCCCGGCTTGTAGACGGCCAGGAACCGGTCGGTAGACGTATCGCGCACGGCGTTGAACCATTTGCGGCAGCCCGAAGCATGCATCCAGCGCTCGGCCCACACACCCTTGGGGTTGTTGCGCATGAAGACATATTCGGCCCACTGCTCGTCGGTCATCTCGTCGCTATTGGTGGGACGCGGGATGTGCGCCTCGCCGCCGTAGGAGAATTCCGACTGGTCGCGCTGGCCGCACCAGGGGCAGGTGATGAGAAGCATGGGGACAATCCTGCATGAGGTCAGTCGCAAAACAAGCAGCGGGCTTGCCTCTTCAACTACGTCGCCGCGTGCTTGGCTGTCCAGCAGCCGACACAAGCGACAGCGCTTGCGACGCAGCGGGCTACCTAATCAACTCAATGGCAATCCCTATCTTGAGTTCATCCCACGCCAGATCGGCAGTGACGGCAGGCACGCCCAACCGCTGCGCCAACGCAAGACAGGCGCGATCTCCCAACGACAAACCCTTGGCCTTGGTCGATCCGCGCAAGGCACCACTGCGCAGGACAAGGTCCGTATCGAAGGGCACCATGCGATTCTTCAACACCGCATGACACTTGTCTTGTTCAACGCTTGAATACGACCAATCAGAAATTTTTGAATAGATCTCAGCGGCATTGACGCTGCAGATGACCGATCCCGGCAGAGCCGCAACCACCTTTTGCCAGCCCGGTTCGCGCTTGATCATGGCGAAAAAGGCCGACGCATCGAGAACCACATCGGCCATTCTATCAGTCCTGTTCTTCCCTGGCCGCTTCCGCTCGCTTTTCGGCGATGAATTCGTCCACCAGACTAACGTCAGCAGGCACGCGCCGGTCGGTGATAGCCTGCAGCTCACTGACCAAGCCCATCAGTGTGACCATGGTCAGTTCCCCGCCGCTGAGCTTTGCGATCAGAGCGTCGCCCTGTTTCAGTGCCATAGCTTCGCGCATTTCAGCTGGGATTACGACGCGGCCGCCCGGGCCGAGACGCAGAGTCGCGGTCAGCGCATCCGGGCCGTCCAGGATAGGCAAGGCGCCGTCGTGCAGCTCAGTTTGCTTGCTGTCTGAAAATCCACCCATGACACGAGCTCCGGAGTGACGTCATGACGCCATTGGTAGCACTCATTAAAACTACGTCAATTCCGAAAATTTTGGCACAAACATATTTCATGCCAAAATTCGTCAATGCGCCACGGCGGCCGCGCCATGTTCCGCCACCAATGCTCCCGTCGAAAACCTCGTCAGGGCAAACGGCGCCGCAATGGCATTGGGCTCGTCATTGGCAACCAGATCGGCGAAGGCATGGCCCGATCCCGGCGTCGCCTTCCAGCCGCCCGTCCCCCAACCGGCGTTGATGTAGAAGCCCTTGACCTTGGTCTTGGTGATGATCGGGCTGGCATCCGGGCACACATCCACGATGCCGCCCCACTGCCGCATCAGGCGCAGGCGCGAGAACATCGGGAACAGCTCGATCAGCGCGGCCATGGAGTGCTCGATGATGTCGAGGCCGCCGCGCTGGGTATAGGAGTTGTGCGCGTCGATGCCGGCGCCGATCACCAGTTCGCCCTTGTCGGACTGGCTGACATAGGCGTGCACGGCGTTCGACATCACGACACAAGGGATCAGCGGCTTGATCGGCTCGGACACCAGCGCCTGCAGGGGGTGGGACTGGATCGGCAATCGCACGTCAGCCATCTGCGCAATGATCGAGGTGTGCCCGGCTGCAACCGAGCCGATCTTGGGTGAGCGGATATCGCCCTTGGTGGTGGTGAGCCCGACCACCGCGCCAGCCTCGATCTTGACGCCCGTGACCTCGCAGTTCTGGATGATGTCGACGCCCAGGCCGTCTGCGGCGCGCGCCAATCCCCAGACTACGGCGTCGTGCCGGTTGACGCCGCCACGCCGCTGCAAGGTCGCGCCCAGCACGGGATAGCGCACATCGGCCGAGATGTTGATCGGCGGGCAGAAGTCCTTGACCTGCTTGGCGTCCAGCCATTCGGCATCGACGCCGTTCAGCCGGTTGGCTTCGATGCGCCGCCGCAGCACGCGCGCTTCGCCCTCGTCGTGGGCGAGGTTCATGACGCCGCGATGGCTCATCATGATGTTGTAGTTGAGCTCGCGCCCCAGCCCCTCCCACAGTTTCAGCGAGTGCTCGTAGATGGCCGCAGAGGCGTCCTCGAGATAGTTCGAGCGGATGATGGTGGTGTTGCGCCCCGAATTGCCGCCGCCGATCCAGCCCTTCTCGATGACGGCGATGTTGGTCATGCCGTGGTTCTTGGCGAGATAGTAGGCTGATGCCAGCCCGTGCCCGCCGCCGCCGATGATGACGGCGTCGTAGGAGGGCTTTGGCGTCGGCGCACGCCAGGCTGCGGTCCAACCGGTGTGGCCGGCGAGGCCTTGGCGGAAGAGGTTGAAGGCGGAGTAGCGGGGCATGGGGGGCTCGCGGCTGGTGGCTGGGGTTTCGGCTGTTATAGAACGGCGATGGCCATGGCGACACCAGGGATTGCGACGCGCACGGTCGCGTTGCGGCAGGTTTTGCGAAACGCGCCAAGCCGGGCTGGCGATCCGGCTCGCAGTCTGCTACTCAGGACACATGTTCAAGCGCATCAAGTCTGATCCAAAAGTGATGTTCGGCAAGCCCGTGATCGTTGGCACACGGATCACCGTCGAACATATATTGCGCTGCTTCGCTGCCGGCGAGTCAGCCGACCAGATCGTTGCCGATTATCCCCCGCTGACGCTTGCCGACGTGCGGGAAGCTCAAGCCTTCGCTGCCGAGCACTTGGCTCGTGAAGCCGTTTTCGCCGCCGAATGATGGTAGCGTTCCTTGCCGACGAGTGTTTTTCAGGTCCGTTGCTGCGGGCGCTTAGAAACGCCGGATACGATGTTGTTCGTTCAGCCGACAGTATTCCAGCAGCGCCCGACCAGGACGTCTTGGCCCTGGCGTTTGCGCTGGACCGTGTTCTACTGACAGAGGATGTCGATTTCGGCGACCTCGTCATGCGGTTCGGTCATCCCACCAAGGGCGTTGTTCGAGTTGAACTGAAGTCACTGGACGCGGCCAGCCAAGCGCAGCGATTGGTCGCCGCCATCACTATGCTGGGCGAACGGACAGTTGGCGCGTTGACAACGATCGAGCCGACGCGAACGCGAGTGCGCAGGATCACGTCAACGTCGAAACCGAATTGATTGCCCCAGCGATGCGGCGTCATTGTCGGTGGTAGGGCGCAATAGGCGCGCGTTTTCTTCGCGCCGTATTGCGCCGCCGGGCTCGCCACAACCGCCGCCGCGCGTAACGCCCCCCTGCGGCGCAATACGCTGAAACGCTATTGCGCCCTACGGTCCGCACAAAGTTCGAGCAGCCAGATCAGCGGGCCGGCTCCCCTTTCCTGACGGGGCCATGCGAGGAGCGTGGCACCGTTCGGTGTCATGGAGGCGATGCGTGTACGGGGCTTATCATTCCAATCGATTACCTTCGTAGTCTCCAGCCCGCTGAAGCAAGATAGGACGGCCAATTGAAGCGCTTCCCACCTCAGCTCAGTCGCTTCTCCCGGTTCTGAGATTGGATACTAGAGATTGTGGTCGATAGACCTGCAACCCCTGACCAAATCAGGCTCCGCGAGGTTTATAGCGAAGGATAATCCGCGTATCATTATTCGTCCGACAATGATAGTCATTGTTTCTGGGTCAAGCCAAACCTGAATTCTTACGCTGTCACTATGGTAGATCGTGCCATCGAATAGCTTTATCCAGTACGGCCACCCTGCCGTTGGGCAAATATGCGTATCGCCGCAAAGAGGATATCGATCCAATTCTTGTCGATGACCTGAAAATTTCTTGAAACCGACCGCCAATTAGGCGTTTGAGCATCCATCGCTCTATATCTCGCCTGAAATCGGCTTCCTCATGGTGCGGATCCAAGGTCGCTGGCTCCTAAGATATGATCGAACTCAGCAACGGTTATTTGAGAATCTAGCGAAGATTGTGTCGGGAACTTAGCGCGCTATTATGTCGATCGCAAAGAATATTGCGGACAATGAGTTAACAAACAACTTTACACCAACCTGGTTGCCAATTAAACCAGAGACCTGAGGAGGCTGACTGCCGAGTATTCGACGCAGTAGAGCAGCAGATTGAAAATGCTCACCGGATATGGACTCCGAGCAATTGCTGTCTCCCGACGCATAGCAGCGAGCGTTCTGAAATCCAGTGAGGTTGTCCTTGGGCTCAATGGAGATCATTTCAATTTCGTTGCCCATGCGCTGATGGCATGAACACGGCAATGATAAGGCTGCCTGGAGATCATCCGCTCCGCCCCTCATCTACCCCCAGCACTCCCATGCAGCACCGGCACATACCCCGCCGCCAGCAGCCGGACGATCGCCACCGGGGTCAGCACCTCCACCTGATCGTCGCGATCCGGCTCCGCCCCCGCCCCAGCGCGATACCCCTCCGGCGTCCACAACAGCGGCTCGCCCCCGGTTACCAGCATCGGTCCCTCGGCCCCACGGAACATCGCGCCTATCGGCAGGTCGCCGAACGCCGTCTGCTCCACCACCTTGTCGTGATCCCGGGTCACGCGCTGGCCGTGCAGCACGTCGTCGACGTCCTCCACCTTGGGGCGGGCAGGCAGGCCGTTTATGTCGCGCCAGAGGTCCATGAAACGCACGAAGTCGGCGCGGCGGCAGAGCGCGCAGGGGCGGTGGCCGGCGGCGAGCGCCGTCGCCTCGTCGAGGAAGAACAGCTCGGTATAGTGCCCCGGCGCCATGATGCCGTGGTCGCGCGCCTCGAAATCCAGCGAGCAGGCGATCCAGGCTTTGCTGGCCCAGCGGCGGTTGGTCAGCTTTTTCTTGGTGTCGTGCAATTGGCCGCCGCGGTTGCCCATGAACAGGCCGTAGGCGGAGTGGGCGATGATCTCGCCCTCGGGCGTCACCCGGTTCTGCAGCGGCATCGGACCCCCGTCCTGTTGGCGAGCCGCCCCATCGTGTTGGCGAATCGCATGACCGAGGCATCGCAACTATCATAGGCAACTTCCCGGGTGGAGGCTTGACGGGGCGTAAACCACAGCGGGACGAGCCATCCACCTCAATGCAGCTTCACCGGCGGCTCGGTCCGGCGCGTCAGCATGCGCGACACCGTATCCAGCCCCACCTTCACCGGGCCGTGCAGGGCCATCTCGTGCATCTTGTAGAGGCTGCGGTACATGAAGCGCGCGAACATGCCTTCGATGAACAGATTCTTGCCCGAGATGAAGCCCATCAGGCTGCCGATGGTGGAATACTCGCCCAGCGACACCAGCGAGCCGTAGTCGTGGAAGCTGAACGGCTGCAGCGGCTCGCCGGCGAGCTGCCGCTCCAGCTGACGACGTAGATGCGAGGCCTGCTGGTGAGCAACTTGCGCTCGGGGTGCCAATGGTCGCTCCATCCCCGGCAGCGTCAGGCTGGCGCAATCGCCGATGGCGAAAATGTTCGGATCGCGCGTCGTCTGCAAGGTCGGGCCGACCACCAGCTGGTTGCTTCGCGTCGCCTCCAGGCCATCCAGATCCTTCAGCACATCCGGCCCGCGCACGCCGGCCGACCAAACCACCAGATCGGCCATGATCTTCTCGCCGCCGGCCAGCACCACGCCATCGGCATCGACCTGCATGACCTTGGCGCTGGTGCGCACATCGACGCCGAGCCCCTGCAGGATGGCCAGCGTCGCCTTGGCGATCCGTTCCGGCAGCGGCGGCAGGATGCGCGGAGCAGCCTCGATCAGGGTGATGCGGATGTCTTTGTCCGGGTCGATCTTGTCGAGGCCATAGGCGGCAACACCGCGCGCGGTCTGGTGCAGCTCGGCCGCCAGCTCCGTCCCGGTTGCGCCGGCGCCGATGATGGCGACATGCAATTGCCCGGGCCGGATTGGTCCTTGCTGAGCATGCGCGCGCAAAAACGCGTTGACCAGCCGGCGATTGAAGCGTTCCGCCGACGTCGTGGTATCGAGCATGATGGCGTGCTCTTTCACGCCCGGCGTGCCGAAATCGTTGCTCACCGAGCCAACCGCGATCACCAGCGTGTCGTAGCCGACGGTGCGCTCGGGCGTTATCTCGCGGCCGTCCTCGTCCATGGTCGCGGCCAGCATGACGCGTCCGGCCTTGCGGTCCAGGCCCACCATTTCGCCGAAGCGATAGCGGAAGCCGTGCCAGTGGGCCTGTGCGAGATAGTCCAACTCGTGGCGCGTCACATCCATGCTGCCGGCCGCGATCTCGTGCAGCAGCGGCTTCCAGAGATGGGTGCGCGATTTCTCGACCAGCCGCACGACGGCCTTGCCGCGCCGGCCGAGTCTGTCACCAAGCCGCGTAACGAGTTCGAGGCCGCCCGCGCCGCCGCCGACAACGACGATGCGAGGCGGTGTCGACAACGGGGAGATATCCGGCATGGCGCACCCGCGGGCGAGATCGGCTGTCAAACAGCATATCGGCGCGACGCGCGCTGCGGTCAATGCATCTTGATCGAGTGTCGGCTGTTGTGGCGTAGGGGCGACCACTGGTCGCCCCTAAGTCGCCGTCAGTTTCCGTTAAACCCCATGGCCGCCGCGCCGATGCTCATCTTAACCGAGCCATCCGGGTTCCAGCCGCCGGCGACCTGCTTTTCCTGAGCGAAGGCCTGCTCGGCCACCAGATTGCGGGTCTTGATGCCGGGTGCCTTGGCCTGCTTCAACAGCTTTTCGGCATTCGGCTGCTCCCAATCCACGAACAGCGTGGGCTTGGGTCGCGTGAACGGCGGGCAAGGGGCGGAGGCGTCTACGACTGCGCCTTCGCCGAACCTGGCGTTCACAACATACTGCTTGGAGCACACCGCCACCGATGGCGGCTGGCGGGTGGTCTCGAAATAGTCGTAGCCGGGTTTCAGCTGCTTCCAGAACGCCATCCACTGGTGGCCCTGATGGCGCTTCATGTTTTCCGGCGTCATGCGGAACGGGAAGGCGTGCAGCGGGATCTGTTTCTGGCCGCCGGCCATGGCGTCGCGCACGACGGCGTAGATTTCCTCCACCAGCGCGTCGGTCATGGCGTAGCAGCCAGCCGACTTGCAGTTGCCATGGACCATGATGGCCGTGCCGGTGCGTCCGAACGCTTTGTCGTAGGCATTCGGGAAGCCGACATTGAAGGCAAGATAGAAGTTGGAATTGGGGTTCATCTGCCCCGAGCCGACGGTATAGAAGCCCTCGGGCGCCTGACGGTCGCCGGCTTCCAGCTTGGGGCCGAGATCGCCGGACCAGTTGCAGACCGGATAGGTCTTGAAGTGGTAGTAGTGCCCATCGTCACGGGCTTTCCACACTTCCAGTTCGGACTCTTCCTTGAAAATCCGGATGAAAATCGGCGAGGCCGTGGTCATGCCCTTTTGCGACATGAGTTGCATCGCCGCCTTGGAGACGGGCAGCGCGGCGGGCGCGGTGCCAACGGTCTCCGTTTGGCCGCAAGCCGCCAGCCCGACGGCGATAACCGTCAGTCCGATCCAACGCAATACGCAGTACAGCAAGCCTAGCCTCGTCCCAACCAGCATGCAGCGTGCCCCAAGCGCGCGCGGCGCCACCATGAGTTTGTTTTGTTTAACGAAACGTTAGCGGCCGCCTGCGGGGTACCGCAAGCGTGCAAAGTGGCTATCCCATTGAATCGCAGCGCGAGTGTGGCGAACCTGCGCCGCCCGTCATCAGCCACATTTTGCACTGCGGCATTTCGGCAGGCCGCTCCCGCCGTTGACTCCCATAAGCCCCGGACGTACCGTCTCGTTCGCGTCTTCGCAGTTGCGAGATGGCATTTCTGCGACACGCCCGGCCGCAAGTGGATGGGGCCGGTTTCGCGATAACGCCATAGACTGATGGGCTGCCAGAAAAACAACGCCCCGGGGTGGGACTCCAATGAAAATACTCGTGCCCGTGAAAAGGGTGGTCGACTACAACGTGAAAATCCGCGTCAAGGCGGATGGGTCGGGAGTTGACCTCACCAACGTCAAAATGTCGATGAACCCGTTCGACGAGATCTCTGTCGAACAGGCGATCCGCCTGAAAGAGGCCGGCGTCGCGACTGAAATCATCGCCGTGAGCATTGGGCCGGAGAAGTCGCAGGAGACCATCCGCACCGCCCTCGCCATGGGCGCCGATCGCGGCATTCTCATCCAGACCGACGCGCAAACCGAACCGCTCACTGTTGCGAAATTGTTCAAAGCCGTGATCGCAGCCGAGCTGCCGGGCCTGGTCATCGTCGGCAAGCAGGCCATCGACGACGATTGCAACCAGACCGGCCAGATGCTGGCCGCGCTGCTGGGCTGGCCGCAGGCGACCTTCGCCTCCAAGATCGCGATCGCCGACGGCAAGGCCACGGTGACGCGCGAGGTCGACGGCGGCTTGCAGACGATCCAAGTCAACATGCCGTGCGTAATCACGACCGATCTGCGCCTCAACGAGCCGCGCTATGCGTCGTTGCCCAACATTATGAAAGCCAAGAAGAAGCCGCTCGATATCAAGAAGCCGGAGGACTTCGGCGTCTCCGTCGAGCCGCGCCTGAAGGTGCTGAAGACGGTGGAACCGCCGCCGCGCAAATCAGGCGTGAAGGTCAAGTCGGTGGGCGAGTTGGTCGCCAATCTCAAGACTGCGGGAGTGATCTAGCGGTGAGATATGCGTCAACGCTCCAAACCATTTCGTCACCCCCGCGAAGGCGGGGGTCCATGCATGCTCATGGCTGGCGGCAGGATCGAAATCCGGAAAGCACGGAGAGAGTGACGGCATGCTTCGCCGATGGTGCGCCCGAAACCCGGACTTGCATGGATTCCCGCCTACGCGGGAATGACGAAATCGGCGGTTTCGATACGATTGTTACAGGACACTAGCGCCATGGCCGTTCTTCTCATCGCAGAGCATGACAACAAGACGCTCAATTCACTGACACTGAAAGCGCTGACTGCGGCTGCCGCCATCGGGGGTGAGGTGCATGTGCTGGTGGCCGGCAACGGTTGCCGCGCGGTCGCCGAGGCTGCGGCCAAGATGGCGGGCGTCGCCAGGGTGAAGCTTGCCGAGGCTGCGCAGCTGGAACAGCAACTGGCCGAGGAAATGGCGGCGCTGCTGGTGCCGATGATGACGGGCTACGACGCTGTGGTGGCTGCCGCGTCCTCGTCCAGCAAGAGCTACATGCCGCGTGTGGCGGCTCTGTTGGATGTTCAGCAGATTTCCGAGATCACTGCCGTGCATAGCGCCGATACCTTCGAGCGCCCGATCTACGCCGGCAATGCGATCCAGACTGTTCAGTCCACGGATGCCAAGAAGGTGATCACGGTACGGACGGCGTCGTTTGCAGCCGCCGGCGAGGGCGGCAGTGCGACCATCGAGGCCGTTAGCGGCCCGGCTGCGGTCGGCATCTCCAAGTTCGAGCGCAACGAACTCAGCAAATCCGAACGCCCCGAGCTCACCTCAGCGAAAATCGTCATCTCCGGCGGTCGCGGCATGCAGGCCGGCGAGAACTTCAAGAAGTACATCGAGCCGGTCGCCGACAAGCTGCGCGCGG
This sequence comes from uncultured Alphaproteobacteria bacterium, assembly GCA_963732765.1. Classification (GTDB taxonomy): domain Bacteria; phylum Pseudomonadota; class Alphaproteobacteria; order Rhizobiales; family Hyphomicrobiaceae; genus JANYHF01. The sequence goes on from CAVTAS010000006.1 coordinate 109,743, forward strand.
CCGTCGGCGCTTCCCGCGCGGCCGTCGATGCAGGGTATGCACCCAATGACTACCAGGTCGGCCAGACCGGCAAGGTGGTCGCGCCCGATCTTTATATCGCCGTCGGCATTTCCGGCGCCATCCAGCATCTCGCCGGTATGAAGGATTGCAAGGTTATCGTCGCCATCAACAAGGACGAGGAGGCGCCGATTTTCCAGGTCGCCGACTACGGGCTTGTTGCCGATCTCTTTCACCGCTTTGCCGGAACTCGGCGCAGAGCTGGACAAAGTCCGCTCGTAACGCACTCAACCAGGACGATCCCGATGGACAAGAACGCGCCCAAGAGCACAGTCGAATCCGGGCAAGCGACACCGCAATCCGACGAAGGCCGCCGCGCCCGCGAGACCATCAAGCGCGTGGGCATCATCGGCGCCGGCCAGATGGGCACCGGCATCTCCCATGTGGTGTCGCTGTCGGGATACGACGTGTGCGTTGCCGACCTCGACAAGGCGCGCTTCGATCTCCTGATGTCGAACTCCGACAAGAACATGGGCCGCCAGGTCGCCAAGGGCAAAATCACCGAGGCGGCCAAGGCGACGGCACTGAAGCGCATCTCGTTCGTGCCCAAGATCGACGAACTTGCCGATTGCGATCTCGTCATCGAAGCCGCCACCGAGAACGAAGCGGTCAAGCGCAAGATCTTCGCCGACTTCGCGCCCAAGCTGAAGAAGGGCGCGCTGCTGGCCAGCAACACGTCCTCGATCTCGATCACGCGGCTGGCCTCGGTCACCGACCGGCCGGAGAGCTTCATCGGCATCCACTTCATGAACCCGGTGCCGGTGATGGAGTTGGTCGAAATCATCCGCGGCATAGCCACCGACGATACCACCTTCACGCTGGCGCGCGGCTTCGTCGAGACGCTTGGCAAAACCAGCGCCGTCTCGGAAGATTTCCCGGCCTTCATCGTCAACCGCATCCTGCTGCCGATGATCAACGAAGCGGTGTACACGCTCTATGAGGGCGTCGGCACTGTCGAGGCGATCGACAAGGCCATGCGGCTGGGCGCCCACCACCCGATGGGACCGCTGGAGCTGGCTGACTTCATCGGCCTGGATACCTGCCTGTCGGTGATGCAGGTGCTCTACGAGGGGCTGGCGGATTCCAAGTATCGTCCGTGTCCGCTGCTGGTGAAATACGTCGAAGCCGGCTGGCTGGGCCGCAAGAGCAAGCGCGGCTTCTACGATTATCGCGGCGAAAAGCCGGTGCCGACACGGTAGGTCAACGGGGTCTTAAACGGGGACAGTTTACTTATATCGCTTCATTGACGGTTGATCCATCCGGGACTATCAGAGCGATATAAGTAAACTGTCCCCGTTTAAGACCCCATCGCCATCTTCAACCAGCCGATCACATCCACATACTCCAGCACCTGTCCCGCCAGCGGGAACACCACCAGCCGCGATAGGCCGAAGAACGCCACCGCTATGCAGAACGCCTTACCCGACGACATCGGCCAGAAGCGGCGGTTCAGGATCGTCACGATAAAGATCACCGCGCCGTAGATGGTGAGTGGCACGGCTTGGAACAAGGACCACAGGAACAGCGGCGGCAGTTCCAATGCCTGCGTGTAGCGGCGGAGGGCGATGCCGGCGAGCAGCGTGCCTAAGATCAGGCTGGTCAGCACCGCGACCAGCAGGAAATAGTAGCCATAGCCCATCACCATCAGCTTCAGGAATGCGCGCGGCGTCTGACGGCGGCCACTCAGCCAGCGGCCGGCGTAATAGGTCGGCACGGCTAGGATGATCAGACAGCCGATGGTCACGATCTGCATGGCGAGCAGCTGCCACTTGTCGCCGACCTCGGCCCCGACCGCGCCCATCAGGATGCGCGGAAAGACGATGTTGAACAGGCTGTAGAAGATGCCGATGGAGGCGATCAGAAATTTCCATTCGCCAGCGAACGCTTTTTCGCGCGTCAGCTCGACGGCGGTCCTGGCCGGGTGCAGCGCCATACCGCGCATGATGCCAACGAGGCTGTGGCGCGAGGCTTTCAGCAGCGGGTCGGTGACTAGCGTCGCCCAGCCTTCGCTGTCCTGTGCAACGGCGGCAACTGCGGCACCGCAATGCGCGCAGAACTTTCCGCTCACGCCCTTACCGCAGCTGGAACAGTACAGCGCGCCCGCATCGGCCATGGCTACCCCTCCATTCCCGGCGGCCGTGCGTCCACGAACGCATCGAACGCGGCCCAGAACTGCTGGCGCAGATCGTCGCGCTCTTGCAGGATTTCGTGCTTGGCGTAGGGAATGGTGATCGCGCGCGACAGTTTCAGCTTGGCGGCATAGGCCTCGATGAACGGCGAATCCGCGATGGCGTCGTCGCCGGCCAGCACAAAAAGCACCGGTACCTTGATGGCGGCCAGATGCGATGGCGCAGCGATCGTCCGCATGGAGCGGAAGCCGGCGCGCATCCAGCCATAGGTGGGCGAGCCCAGACCCAGCGCCGGTTCGGCGATCACGATGGCGTTGTTGCGCGCGTAGCGCTCGCGATCCGACGTCAGCAGATTGCCCTCGAAAGGCGCCGTCTCGCCGTAGTCGTCGCTGCCCTTGGCGGCATAGACCTTGCCGGCGCCGAACATCGAGGCCGTGGTCGTTATCACCCGTGCCATGGTGCGCGAGGTCGGGAGCAGCTTCTGATTGAGGCGGATCATCGGTGCCGAGAGCACGATGCGGTCGAACCACAGATCGGGCCGGGCGGCGGCGCGCAACAGGATGTTGCCACCCATGGAGTGCGCCAGGCCAATATACGGCGGCGGGCAATCGGGCAGCACAACCTGGCGCATGAAGCGGTTAAGATCGTCGTCATGATCGGCGAAGTCGCCAATGTGCGCCTTGCGCGGATTGGGTAGCGGCCGGTCCGAACCGCCCTGGCCGCGCCAATCCATAGTCGCCACGGCAAAGCCGCGCCGGCGCAAATCGGCGATTACCTCGAAGTATTTCTCGATGAACTCGGTGCGCCCGCCGAACAGACAGACCGTGCCCCGCCGCGGGCTCTGGTTGGCTTCCCAGCGCGCGTAGCGCAGTTCCAGCCCATCGCGGGTTTTCAGCGTGTCGACCACGGCCCCGCTCGGGGCGGGGTTCTTGGCAAGGGCTATGAGATGGCGCATGGCCATTGATGAAGGTCCCCCTAGAAAATGGCATCTGGTATCGGGCATCGGGCGTAAAGAGGTCCTGACTGCCCCTATCCCGGCCGTACTCTAACGGTGCCCGATGCCTGATGCCCAATGCCTAGTTCAACACTGCCATCGCCTCTTCATACACCCGCCGGTCGCCGGCCGCGATGATCTGGCCGCCGCCGGCTGCCGAGCCGCCGCTCCAGGTCGTCATGATGCCGCCGGCCCGCTCGATGATCGGGATCAGGGCGGCGACGTCGAAGCTCTGCAGGCCGGCTTCCACCACCAGGTCGACCTGGCCGGCCGCCACCAGGGCGTAGACGTAGCAATCGCCGCCGTAGCGCATCATCTTGGTTTTGGCGGCGACCTGGTGAAAGCGGGCGAGTTCGCTGTCGGTCTTGAACAAACTCGGCGAGGTGCAGCCCATGATCGCAGTCGCCAACCCAGCGCACGGTCGAACCTTCAACGCCAGTTCCCCCAGCGGGCCGGAGGTGCGCGCGCCTGTCTCCGTGCTCCAGAACAGTTCACCGGTGAAGGGTTGCGCCATGACGCCCAGGAGCGGCTTGCCCTGATAGGTCAATCCGATCAGTGTGCCCCAGGTCGGCAGACCCATCATGAACGCGCGCGTGCCGTCGATGGGATCGATCACCCACTGATAATCGGCATCCGGACGGCTCGCCCCGAACTCCTCGCCGATGATGCCGTGGTCAGGAAAGCGGGCCTCGACGCGCGCGCGGATCATCTCTTCCACGGCGCGGTCGGCCTGGGTCACGGGATCGAACCCGGCTGATGTGCCATGGTTCTTGTCCTCGATCTCAAGCGGTTTGCGATAGAATGGCAGCACGATCCCGGCCGAGGCGCGCGCGAGATCCAAGGCGACGTCGAGCAGGGTCTGATAGCTATCGGGCATGGCGTCCTTCGGAGTTGTACTCCGCAATTGTGTCCCATCCGTCACAGGGGACACGCAATGCGGCATCAGGCGGGTGGCTTGACCTTGAACGAATCAGGGATCGTACACATATATGTTTTATGGGCGTCGGGAGTTCTGCTCCTGCCCATATGCCCTCCTTGGGCGTTTCCTCCCTAGACTTGGGCCGAACGGGTCTCCCGCCGGCCCTTTTTTCTGGGTTCTGAGAGGAAAACAATCCTCCCGCATTGCAGCATTTGTTGTGACACAAACCTTAATCAGTTTCCCACTGCCTAGTTCCTAGGCCCGTCACCTCCAGATTTCGCATATCAAATGCCGTCCTATGCCATTTTTGCATGCCGGCCTTGCATGGCTGGGTGCAGGATTCATTTGCCATTTGCTGCATTGCACACTAGTTATTGCAGTGCCGAACGAGAGCGACGCTCTCCTTTGGTGCCCTCCTTGGGCGTTTCCTCCCTAGACTTGGGCCGTAGGCAATGCCGACGGCCTTTTTTTTCGTCCGGATTTCCGGTTTTCACTCTGCGGCCCAATCACTCCGCGGCAACCCGCAGTGGATGCACGGTGCCGCAATAATCGGCCAGACTGGCCACCAGGCTCATCAGCGCCGCCCGGATCGGCTCGAAGCCGTCGGTGAGCGTAACGCTGGCCTCATCGGTGAACAAAGCGCGGTTGATTTCCAACTGCAGCGCATGCACTCCGCGCATTGGCGCCCCGTAATGCTCCGTAATATAGCCGCCGGCATAGGGCCGGTTCAGCGCTACGGCATAACCCATGCTGGTGAGCCGCCGCTCGACCATCCGGGTCAGATCGCTCGCACAAGACACACCGAACCGGTCGCCGAGCACGAACTGCGCCCGCGCTTCGCCAGCCGGCGCGCCTTCGGCCGCCGAGGATGACGGCATGGAGTGACAATCGATCAGGATCGCAAAGCCGAAACGCTGGCGCGCCTGTTCGATCAGCTCACGCAGGGCCGCGTGGTAGGGCCAGTAGAAGGTCTCGATGCGCGCCATCGCCTCCGCCACCGACAGCCGGCGCCGATAGATCTCCTCGGCATCGCCCACCACCCGCGCGATGGTTCCCAGCCCACCCAGCACGCGCAACGAGCGGGTGTTGGCGAAGGCCGGCAGCGCGTCCTCGAACAAATCCGGATCAAGCTCGAAGGGTTCGCGGTTGAGATCGACATAGGCGCGCGGAAAGCGGGCCGCCAGCAGTGGCGCGCCAAAACCGACCACGCCTTGGAACAATTCTTCCACATAGGCGTCCTCGGAGCGGCGCAGCCGTTCGGGGCTCAGCCGCGAGGCCTCGATCAGATCAGGCGGATAGCAGCGGCCGGAATGAGGTGAGGAGAACACCAGCGGCAGCTGCAGGTCGCGCGGCCGATGCAGCACGAAGGCCGGTTCGCCTGCAGAATCTACTTGCGCCCCAATGCGATAGGGCGGCACAGACGGATCGGACGGCGGCACGCTCATAGGTTCGCAATCGCTCTGGACGGCAGCCGCAATGCCCCTGGGGAGAGACGGGGGCGGACGCGGCCAACGGCGCCACCATGGCAAGCGGCGCTGTCAGAGTCCATGGCGGGAACGCGGCGGGCGCACGGAATTTGTGGAGAGTTGTTGCCGGAATGGCGGGGTGTTTCACTCCGTATTTACCATCGTCGCTGCACTGTGCGTGCCAGAACAGGTGTTGTGCGTTAGTTCGAGGGGCCGAGTAGAGGCATGTCAGTATACGATTTTCTTGAGCGTCCCATGCAGCGCATCCTGCTGGCCGAAGACGACGACAGCATGCGCCGCTTCCTGGTGGGCGCGCTGGAGAAAGCGGGCTATCTGGTGGAGTCCTACGGCGACGGCGCGCAGGCCTTCGCCAAGCTGCAGCAGGAGCCGTTCACGCTCCTCCTAACCGACATCGTGATGCCCGAGATGGACGGCATCGAGCTGGCCCGCCGCGCTGCCGAGATCGACCCCGACATCAAGATCATGTTCATCACCGGCTTTGCTGGCGTGACACTGAACACCGACAATTCGGCCCCCAAGGATGCCAAGGTGCTGAGCAAGCCGTTCCACTTGAAGGACCTGGTGCGGGAAGTGGATAAGTTGTTGGAGGGGTGAGCGGGGCGGTTATTGGGCCAGCTGCGCCTTCAACGCCGCGATCACGTCCTTCATCTGCGAGGTATCGCCGGTCGCGCGCTTGACCAGCAGTGCGCCCTGTAGCGCGCCAAACACCAGCCGCGCCATCTGCTTGGCCGGCACGACGAGTTTGAATTCGCCACGCGCCGCGCTGCGCTCGAGAATTGCTGTCAGCCAGGTTTGGTGCTTTTCGAAAAAAGCTTCCACGCGCGCCCGCATCTCCGCAGGCAGCGCCATGATCTCGCCGGCCAGCGCGCCGCTCAGGCAGACCTGATCGACAGTTTCGGAGAACTTGAGGAACGGTGTGGTGTAGAAGTCGAGCAGCGCCATGGCCGATGCGGACTCATCGGCGAGCATCATCGCCAAGCCCTCGTCAAAACGATCCGTATAGCGCTCGATGACCGCAATGCCGAGGTGGGTCTTGGACGGGAAATGATAGTGGATGCTTGGCTTTGTGACCTTTAGCGCGTCCGAGATGTCCTGATAGCTGAACGCGCTGTAGCCGCGCGTCTGGATCAGCATCTCGGCGAGATCGAGAATCTGGTCGGCGGTGTTCGAGCGTGGCTTGCGGTCAGGCTTGGTCATTCCATCCTTTTAACACGTCGACCCGAAGATGGCCGCGCTTGGCCCAGAATTTCGTGCCCTGCCGGGAGGCGAGACTCCGTTTGAAGCCGTCTGGATTGCGGATCCAGGATCCCTCAGGGTAGTCGCCGTGCTCGTCGCTCAGCTTGCCCTCAAGCACCAGGACTTCCTCGCCCCCCTCGCAAGGGTCTTCGGACAGGCAGGCGCCGGCGGCCAGTCTCTCAAGCGTCACCCGCTCGCCCATCACGGGATCGGTGTGTAGCGCCGTCACCTCATGCCCATTCGCAAGCCCCGATGCCCAGCGACCAACGCTGGTATCGACCGCCAATGCGGCCTGATCGGTCGGCTGCATCTGGCGCAGCTTCACAAAGATGGTGCAGCCGGGCGCGGTGCGCGGCGCATGGCGCGTGCCCGGCGGATTGCGGACATAGCTGCCGGCGGGGAAATCTCCGTGCTCGTCGGAAAACACGCCGTCCAGCACCAGGAACTCCTCGCCCATGCCGTGGATATGCTCCGGGAACGCGCTGCCCGGCGCATAGCGCACCAGTGACGTCGCGCGCGCCACTTCGCCGCCGACGCGGTCCAGCAGCCGGCGTTCAATGCCTGCTTGTGGCGAAGCGATCCACGGCAGGTTGTTGGTGGCAAGCACAACCCGCTTCGAAAAATCGGCGTTTACGCGGTCCTGAGTCATGGCGCAGTCCCTTTAGAATCGCTCCGTTGACGTCCTGATATCGAGCTCGTGCGTCCAGGTGGTCTGAGGCTGGCGCGTAAGTCCGAGATAGGCCTCGGCGAGCGCTGCCGGGGCCATGCGCTGGCCGGAGGCGGCGCCGAAGCGCTGCTCGGTCTGCGGCTCGTCGATGGCGCCGTCGAGAACGACATGAGCAACGTGCACGCCCTTTGGGCCAAGCTCGCGCGCCATGGCCTGGGCCAGCCCGCGCAGCGCAAACTTGGCGGAAGCGAACGCCGCGAACTTGGCACTACCACGGATCGAGGCCGTGGCGCCGCTGATCAGGATCGTTCCGCGCCCGCGCTGCAGCATGCCCGGCAGCACCAACTGGCTGACCGTGAAGGCGCCGCCGCAGCACACGCGCCAGATGGCCTCGAACTCCGTCAGTGCGACATCGGCGAAGGGTTTGATCAGCAGGGCGTGAGCGTTGTAGATCAACACGTCGATGTCATCCGCCAACGGACCGAGCGCGTCTCGGACCGTTTCGGGCTGCGTGAGGTCGCAGAGGCGATGCGTGTACGCACCGCCTGCCGCCTGCACGGCTGATGTGATGGCGGCCGCCACCCGCTCGGTCCGCGCCAGCCCGACCACATCGTAGCCGGCGCCGGCGAAGGTTGCGGCGAGGCTTTCGCCGAGACCGGGCGCGGCGCCAGCCAAAAGCATGATAGGTCGGGCCATGAGGCTCAAATCCAGCGCAGGACGCTGGCGAGGATGGCGATCTGCGCAACCCAGCCCACAGCAAAGGACAGCGTGCGAACCACCGGGATGCCAGCCGAGTAGACGATAAAGTGGACCAGCCGTGCCAGGAAGTAGACCACCACGGCGCCTTGGGTCACCGGCGTGGAGATGTTCAACGCATGCGCCACCAGCACGGCGGGGATGAAAATCGCGAGGTTCTCGATGGCGTTCTGATGCGCCTTGATCATGCGCTGCGCCCACAAAGAATGGTGCTCGCCGGTCTCCGGCTTGGTGTCCGAAATGGCCGGCCAGAGGCCGCGCACGAGGATCCGATCCAGGATGTAGGGCACCCAGAACAGCGCCGTCATCAACACAGTCAGTGTCAGCCAGTAAAGTTCCGTGGACATCGTTGTGATCCTCCCTTGAATGTCGCGATTATGTTACCTACTAGAAGGTAAGTGTCAAGGGCTCTGTGTGGGTTGGTTTGCAAGGCGCGGCGAAGCCACGTTGGCGCGCTACCCGCTCAACCCCTCATACACCGCATCCACCAAGGCCCCACGCCTCGGATCGACGTCCGGAAACCCGAGCAGGTGATTGGTGACGAAGGCGAAACCGAGCCGCGCGTCGGGGTCGGCGAAGGCGATGGAGCCGCCCCAGCCGGCGTGGCCGAACGAGCGCGGCGAGGCGCGGGGGCCGTATTCGGGGTCTTCCAGGCGAAAGCCCGCGCCGAAGGCGGTGGGCTGGCCGCCGTTGCCAGCGTCGGGGCCCTTGAAACGGGGACGGGTGGCTTCGGCCAGCGTTGCGGGGGTTATGATGGGTGCGGATTTGCGCACCATGGCGCCGTAGATGCCGGCCAGTGCGCGCGCCGTGCCGTGGCCGTTGCCACCGGGGATTTCGGCAGCTCGCCAGGCCCTACTGTTCGGCAGCGTGGCCGTGACCACCGGATTTACAACCGAATGCGGATAGGGGCCGGCTGTGACGTCGGCGACCCAGTCGGATGCGCCAGCGCCTTCGATCAGTTCGGCGACGCGCGGCTCGTCGGCCTCGGGCAATCCGATCGGAAAAGTCGGCGTTCAGCGGCCCGGCGATCTCTTCGGCGATCAGGCGGCGGGGCATGTGTCCGGTAACGCGGCGTAAGGGTTCGCCGGCCAGATGGCCGAAGCTCAACGCGTGGTAGACAAAGCGGCTGCCGGGCTCCCACAGCGGGGCCATGGCGGCCAGCGCATCGACATAGGGCGTCCAGCGGTAGAGGCCGGCAAGGTCCATGGGCGTGGCGAGGCCGTTCAAGCCGGCCTGATGGGAGAGCGCGGTTTCCAGCGTGATCGCCCCCTTGCCATTGGCGGCGAACTCGGGCCAGACCCCGGCGATCGGGCGGTCGTAGGCGAGCTTGCCGCGCTCGACTTGCATGGCCACGCCTAAGGCCATGACGCCCTTGGTCACCGACCAGACGTTGGCCACTGTATCGGCCTGCCAGGGGCGCGTGCGCGCAGCATCGGCATGGCCGCCCCAGAGGTCGGCGACCGGTTTGCCGTCGATTGTCACGGCGACGGCGGCGCCATAGCCGTCGTCCGCAAGGATGCCGGCCAGCGCATCGCGCAGGCGGGCAAAGCGGGGATCGGTTGTGCCTTGGATTGCGGTCATGGCGAGCCGGGTCCTTTCGGTGGTGAAGCGTCCGGCAGTATCTTAGCCAACTGACGCCCCCGGGCACACCCTACTTCCCAAGTGTTCTGGCGCTATCGTTTGGTACCCGGCCAATTCGTCATCCCCGCGAAGGCGGATCCATGCATGACAGAGTGTGGCACAGCCTCGATACCCCACCAGCTGCTGACATTGCGAGCGTTTCCGTATTGGCCAGCGAGCACGTCTCGGGCTTGGCTGGATCCCCGCCTTCGCGGGGATGACGATGCATTAGGTACTTTTTGTGTGTGCCAGAACACTAGCGTTGGCCCGTACGCACTTTCAAGAGGCTAAGCCGCGAAACGTTTTAATGCGATCCAAAACCGGCGCGATTTCAATCTGTTGGCAACGCTTGCTGCCATTGCGCTTAACCGGATGTTGTCGGCATTGCTTCAATGTCAACGACTTCGGCGTTGGGACGGGTCGTTGCGACATGAAGTTGGGTTGGCGTTATACTGGGATCGTGTTCTTGCTGGCGTCAGCTGTTGCTACAGGGGTTGGCATACATGCCGATGCCGAGCGCAAGGCCGGCGTGGCCTGGCGGCACCACATCGCCCAGGCGCAGGCGCAGTCCAAACAGCACGCTCTGCAGATCGGCAAGTCGTTCGGCTCGATCTACGAGAACCTGAGAACCCTCACTTTGCTGCCGGGCGTGCGCAAGATCGATCGCCACGGGACGACGCTGGGCGAAGATGGCCGCGAGACCATCCAGCAAGTTTACAACAACCTCGCCAGCAATGTCGACGTATCGGAAGTCTACATCGTACCGGCCACCTTCGATCACAAGCGCATCGATCCGGTCACTGGCAAGGCCGAAGAACCCATACTGATGTTCGACGAACTGATCTTGAAGACCGGCACTTTCCTCAGTTCGCTTCTACCCAGAACGCAGGTATTGAACGCATTGCCCTCCGATGTGCGACCGGATCAGGTCGAGACGTACGAGTACGAGCAACTGGAGCAGCAGCTGAAGTGGTTCGGCTGGAACTTCCCGAACCGTAGCGAGATCATGGGCCTCGATCTGCCGATGCTCAGTGGCGCGGAGGTTATAACCTGCGACAACTCAGATTATCAGTTCTCGCAGGATGACGCCGACCGCAAGGGCATCATCTTCTCGATTCCATTCTATGGCCCCGACAGCAAGCTCAAAGGCAGCATCTCGGCGATCATCCTTTCCGGCGCGATTGCGAACCTTCTGCCCAATGCCAGCTACGCGTTGACCGCGCCGCGCGACAGCTTCACTACCGCGGCTGCCGCCATCAAGGGGGCCGGCACGATCGAGCACGCCAAGCGCGTCACGGCGGTTCCGGTTGAGGCCACCTACTACGAGACCATCGACGTCGATACGCACGATCCGCGCGGACCCTGGACACTGCGCGTCGCGCATCCGGCCGCAGCGTTTTACGCCGGCGCCGAGTATCGTTCCATCCGCACCTTCGAAGCGATGGCTCTTGCCGGGCTCGGCCTGGGGACGCTTGCCGCATTCGGCTGGCTGTACCTGATCCGCCGCTGGAGCATGAAACTGCTGCACAATGCGACGCACGATGCGCTGACCGGCCTCGCCAACAAAGTGCTGATGATGCACAAAATCAAGGAGGTGCTGAAGCGCGGCGGCAAGCCTGGCGCGTCGGCGGTGCTCTACCTCGACCTCGATCGTTTCAAGCCGGTCAACGACACGCTTGGTCATCACATCGGCGACCTGTTGCTGAAGGCCGTCGCCGACCGCATGAGCAACTGCCTGCGCAAGGGCGACCTGCTGGCCCGTATCGGCGGCGACGAATTCGTCGTCCTGCAGAGCGATCTCGCCCGGCCCGAAGACGCCAACATCCTGGCCCAGCGCATCATCAACCGCATTGCCGAGCCGTTCGATATCGACGGGCATCAGATCGTGATCGGCACCAGCGCAGGCATTGCCCTGGCTCACACCGACGGCGGCGATCCCGATACGCTGCTGCGCAATGCCGACCTGGCGCTGTTCCGCGCCAAGGCGACCGAGCGCGGCACCTGGTGCTACTTCGAGCCGACGATGGACGCCGCGCTGCGCAAACGCCGCCGGCTTGAGATGGACCTGCGCAATGCGCTGGCCCGCAACGAACTGCTGCTGCACTACCAGCCGATCGTGAACGCGCAGACCCAAAGCGTGACCGGCTTCGAGGCGCTGATGCGCTGGCAGCATCCCGAGTTCGGCATGATCCCGCCGCTAGAGTTCATCTCCATAGCCGAAGATATCGGCGAGATCGTCCCGATCGGCGAATGGGCCATCCGGCAGGCCTGCATGGACGCGGTCAACTGGCCGGCGCCGACCAGGATCGCTGTCAATCTCTCTGCGGTGCAATTCCGTACTGAGACGTTACCGTGGATTGTGGAATCGGCCTTGGATGAGTTGGGACTCGATGCCTCGCGGCTGGAGCTGGAGATCACCGAGTCGGTGCTACTGACCACCAACGACAACTCGATCAAGATCCTCAACCTGCTGCGCGAGCTTGGCGTCTCCATCGTGCTCGACGATTTCGGCACCGGCTATGCCTCGCTCAGCTACCTGCGCGCCTTCACCTTCGACAAGATCAAGATCGATCGGTCGTTTGTGCAGGACGTGATGGGTGGCAGCAAGGAGGTCGCGATCGTCAAGGCCATCGCGGCGCTAGGCGTCAGCCTGGAGATGACCACAACAGCCGAAGGCATCGAGACCGAAGAACAGTTCCTGAAGATCCGCGAGCAGGGCTACACGCACGTGCAAGGCTACCTGTTCGGCCGCCCCGGCCCAATGGCCAAGACCGGCGCGCTGTTCCCAACGCCGAAGCCGATTCTCGCGCTGGCGGGGTAGGGCGGCGCTACCGCGCCCCGGCAATCCGACCGGGGTACAAAGCCCACCGCCCTAACTTGGTTTCACGGCCCCAACCGCCTCAACTCGGCCAGCGCCGCGCGATATTCGATGAAGTCGTGTGGGCAGGTGGCCACTGCTGTTTTCAGCTCCTGGACGGCGGCGGCCTTGTCGCCCTTCAGCAGGCGCCATTGGCCGATATAGTAGCGCGCCTCGCAGATTTCGTCGGGGTTGCCGGCGGCTTTCAGGGCCGAAGCAGCCGTGCGGTCGCCGAGATAGAGTTCGATAGCCGGGTGGGGCCATGTCTTGGACAGCAGCGCCCCGGCCTGGTCCTTGAGCTTGTCCGTGCCGGTCTCCCCCATCCGCACGCGATCCAGATGGAGCATCAACAGGATGTAGCCGTCATTTTTGGGATCGAGGGCGTGGCGCTCCAGCGCAATGGCGTGATCGGCGGCGGCGGCGGCAAAGTCGCCGAGATTGAACCGGGCGTTGGCGCGGTCGAGATAGGGCAGGCCCTCCTCCGGCGCCATAGCCATGGCCTTATCGAAGACCGCCATGGCTTTGGCCGTTTCGCCGGCCATGAGATGCAGACGCGCGCGATCCAGCAGGACCCAGGCATTCTCGGGATCGAGCGCGGCAGCGCGGTCGATGTCGCCATGGGCGTTGGCGAAGTCGCCGAGTTCGGCATGGGCCCGGGCCCGGGCGCGCAGGATGAAGGACGTCGGCGAGGCTATCGCCATCACCCGGCTGTAGTCTGCGACCGCCCCCGAGTAATCCAGCTTGCGCACCCGCGCCGCAGCCCGGCACTCGAAACCGCCAGCATCTCTTGGCGCCAGGTCAATCGCTGCCTCGCAATCAACCAGCGCACGCGACAGATCGGCGATGCGCAGATACTCTTGTCCGCGCGACGCGAAATAGTCGCCACGCTTAGGCGCCAGTTCGATGGCCTTGCCGAACCCGACAAGCGCGGTCTTGGGATCGCCCTTGGCGCTGTACAACCGCGCCCGCGCAAAATGCGCCGCCGCATAGTTCGGATCCAGCTCAAGGGCGCGATCGATGTCTGCAATGGCCTTGTCCTGGTTACCCAGGGTCTCCTCGGCCAGGCCCCGCCCGAACCAGGCGGCTGTGAACTTGGGAGCCAGCAGCACGGCGCGGCTGAAGTCGGACACCGCCGCGCCCGGATCGCGCACCGCGATATGTGCAAAGCCGCGCCCGCTGAAGCCATCGGCATAATTCGGATCGAGGCTGATGGCGCGGTTAGCGGCCGACATGGCCTCGGCGAGTTCGTTCAGGTCCAAGTGGGCGCTGGACAGGAAATACTGCACCTTGGCATTGTCAGGATCGTCCACCGCTGCTCCCAGTAGGTCGGCAATGGCGTCCCTGGTCCGGCCCTGCAGATAGTACGTCAAGCCCCGGTCGAAATTGACGGTCTTGCTCTTGGGGTCCAACGCGCGCTGCTGGTTGAAATCGTCGAGGGCGCGCGCCAGCTCATTGCGGCTGCGGTAGAGCACGCCGCGATGCTCAAAGGCGATCGCCAGTTTAGGATCGAGTTCGATGGCCATGACGTAGTCGGCCAAGGCGTTATCCGAATTGCCCTCCGATTGGTGGGCCTCGCCGCGCAAGACATAGAGCAGCGCGGCCTTGGGCTCGGCTGCAATCGCCTTGTCGCAAGCCGGCACAGTGACCGCCCCGGACGTGGTCGAACAATCGGCCGCCGATTGGGCCATGGCGAACGACAGCGGCAGCAGCAGCACCGCCAGCAACCCGATCATCCACCGCATTCGCGACGCCCTCGCTTCGCCCCGTCATGCCCGCCGGGCACGGCTATTTTAGTCCGTTCGCGGGCGATGCCGCCACCGGTTTCTGTCGTGTATCAGCCACCGGCGGTTCACCATCCGTCCCAATCGCGACCTTGCTCTCAAGCCGGTTCGCCCCTATATGTTGGGATGACTTCCCTTCTTTTCGCAACTATTGGCCTTGCGGGTGTTTGAAAACCCCGCCGGGTCCGGAGGATGACCCTATGACTCGCGTTCCGCTCATGCCCAAGTCCACCGCCGTCTGGCTGGTGGAAAATACGGCGCTGTCCTTCGAGCAGATCGCCACCTTCTGCGGCCTGCATGTGCTCGAGGTCAAAGGCATCGCCGATGGCGAAGTGGCCCAAGGCATCAAGGGCACCGACCCCATCTCGTCCAACCAGCTCAGCCGCGAGGAAATCGCGCTGGCCGAAAAGAACCCAACTCATATCCTGCGCATTCTCGCCTCCAAGGTCGAGCTGCCGCAGTTCAAGCCGCGCAAGGGCCCGCGCTACACGCCCCTGTCGCGCCGCCAGGACCGGCCCAACGCCATCCTCTGGCTGGTGAAAAATCACCCGGAGCTGAAAGACAGCCAGCTGATGCGCCTGGTCGGCACCACCAAGCCGACCATCGACGCAATTCGTGACCGCACACATTGGAATGCCGGCAATCTCACGCCGATGGACCCGGTGACGCTCGGCCTGTGCACCCAGGTCGAGCTGGACGCTGCTGTGAAGAAGGCAGCCAAGCGCGTCGATGCGACCAAGGAGGATGCCGACGTGGACGGCCCCGGACGCGAAGGCTCGCTGTTGCCGGCCAGCGAGACCATTGCCGAGCGTCCGATCGTGGTCGACCGCGCGCCCGAAGTCGAAGCGCCAATCGACGCCGAGCACGTGTTCGCGAATTTGGGCAAGACGACGCCAATCGATACGGAGGTTGAGACTGGCGAGGCCGACGAGGCTTAGCGGCTGGTCTACGCCGCTTGCTCCTCCTCTCCCCTCAGCGTTCTTCACGCTGAGGGGAGAGGAGACCGCGTCTCGCAGGCGCCCTGTCGCGCCAAGAGCCACGCGGTCGGTGAGGGGCAGGAGCTTGGCGCCGCACTCGTTGAGACCGGAACGGAGCAAGCGGCTGCCCCTCACCTGTCGCTTTCTCCGTCGCGCTGACGCGCTCGGGGCGACATCCTCTCCCCCGCAGCGCGGGGGAGAGGAGAAGATTGCCCTCCCGAGGTCGACCAATGTCCCAGCGCTCCGTCCTGATCACAGGCTGCTCTTCTGGCATCGGGCTCGCCTCGGCCAAGGCCATGCGGGCGCGTGGCTGGCGGGTGTTCGCAACTGCCCGCAAAACAGCCGATCTGGCCATGCTGGCTGCGCTTGGCCTGGAACCCATCGCGCTCGAACTGCGCGATCCCGCCTCGGTCGCCGCCTGCGCCCAAACCGTCCTGGAGCGGACGGACGGTACACTCTCGGCGCTGTTCAACAATGCCGCCCACGGCCAGCCGGGCGCTGTCGAGGACCTGCCGGTTGAGGTGCTGCGCGACCAGTTCGAGGTCAACCTGTTCTCCTGGCACGCCCTCACCCGCCCGATCCTGGCGGCCATGCGCGCGCGCAACCAGGGACGGATCGTCAACTGTTCGTCCGTGCTCGGCTTGATCGCCCCGCCCTATCGCGGCGCCTACAATGCCAGCAAACACGCCCTGGAAGCTCTGACCGAATCTATGCGCCACGAGCTCTACGGCACCGGCATCAAGATCAGCCTGATCGAGCCGGGGCCGATCGATACCGCGTTTGTCGCGCATGCCCTCGATATGTTCCGCTCAAAGATCGATATCCAGGGTTCGTACCATCGCGAGAGCTACCTCAGCCGGCTGGCGGCGATGGAGGCGGGCGGCACGCAGACCTTCAAGCTGCAGCCTGAGGCGGTGGCCGCCAAGCTGGTGCATGCACTCGAAAGCTCCCGGCCCAAGCGGCGCTACTATGTCACCTGGCTGACCTATCTGGTGGTCGCGGGCAAGCGCGTGCTGCCGGCCGCCATCGCCGACGGGATCGTGCGCGGCAGCTGAGGACGATCGACACATCCGTTTGCGCTGGGGGAGCGTTCTGACTACGGTGAAGCGTGCAACATCGGACACTCCAATGCCTTCCTTGATGCCCACCCTGGCGACCATCGCCACCGCCGCCGTGGCGGTCGTTCTGCTGCTCGGCTTGCTCAACATGGCGCGCGGCACCAGCCCGAACCTGAGCCAGAAGCTGATGCGATGGCGCGTCGGGCTGCAGTTCCTGGCCATTATCGTGCTGATGGCAGCTGTCTATGTGACGCGACGCTGAGCCGTTAACCGGCCAGCAACCATCCTCGCGCGAAATACCTCCATGCGCGCAAGCCTTGCCATCGTCCTGTCGATTGTCCTCCTGCTCTCAAGCCCGGCACGGGCCGGAGAGTGGCTGAGCGAGCTGCGCCTGGGGGGGCTCGATCAGAGCATCGGGCAGGGCAAGGCCAGGCACGAGCGCGGCGCCGATATCAATGCCGAGGTGCTGTTCGCGCCCGTTTTCTCCCCTACCGGTGACGCCGCGCAAGACGTACTGTTCGGCTTCCGCCCGCATATCGGGGCGACCTACAATTTTTCCGGCACCACCAACAAGCTCTATGCCGGCCTGACCTGGGACGCCCCGCTGGCTCGCGGCGTTTTCCTGGAAGGCAGCTTTGGCCTGGCCCTGCACGATGGCGCTCTTGCCGACGAGCCCGGCCGCGCCGAGTACGGCTGCCGCGTCAATTTCCGCGAATCCCTGTCGCTCGGTTACGAGCTCGACGCCCACTGGCGCGTGATGGCCATGATCGACCACATGTCCAACGCCAATATGTGCGCCAAGAACCGGGGCTTGACCAATGCGGGGCTGCGGCTGGGCTACCGGCTGGATTGAGGACGCCAAACACGTCGCCGCTGTCGATCTAGCGAACCATCATCCTGGCAGACATGTCGGCTGCTGTTCGAGATCGCAGAGCGCGACTTCAATCAGGGAGTCACGTCCACGCCGCAGCGCGCAAGCCGAATTGGCTGACGCAGCAGGTGCACCGCGGCTTCGGGCGGCGCCGTCCAAAGGGCAGATTTGGCTCGCCGCAAGACCGAATATTTCAGGTCGCAAATTGCGACCTGAAACATTCTCGAATGATGTCATACCGGCCAACCTATTGTTTGACCGCTGGGTGTTTCAGGAGCGTACGAAATTGCCCTCTCCCCCTCGCATACTTCATGCGAGGGGGAGAGGGCGGCGCACTTGCGCCAAGTGAGGGGCAGAAACGCGAAAGGTCCCTCATGCACACTTGCTGCTACAGGTTCGGAGCCAGTGTCTGCCCCTCACCGGACGCGTGGCTCTTGCCGCCGGAAACGGCGGCTGCGAGACGCGTCCTCCTCTCCCCCGGAAAACGGGGGAGAGGGAATCCGTGCCCGGCCCATAGGGGTCGGACAATGCGTTGGCCGGTATCTTATAGTTGATTGCAATTTATGCTTTTACAGATCGTCTGTAAAGATACGCAACGCCTTGGCGCTAACGAGAGGAGTTGGCCACGACTATGTGATCGCCTAGTGTTCTGGCGCTTTCGCATGGTACCCGCCCGAATCGTCATCCCTGCGAAGGCGGGGATCCATGCAAACTGGGGTATGGCACCGCTTCAATACCGAACAAGCTACGTTTTCGCATCGACCACTGAGCACATCTCGGGCTTGCATGGATCCCCGCCTTCGCGGGGATGACGAAAACAAGGAAACCTTCTGTGCGTGTCGGAACACTAGCTCACGAATTCGGCGGATCCGGGGACCCGTTTGGCAGCAGCGTAACCGCCGATCTTTGAGGTCGCAATTTGCGACCTCAAGTATTTCTTTGCAATATCAGCATGTTGCAAAATTTTCGCGTTACTACGGATCATTTCTCGCCGCCACTGTCGGCGCGCCGATGCTGCGCATTGGCCACCAGCACTTGACCAATGCCGGGGCGCGGCTAGGGTACCGGCTCACTCAAGGACCCCCAAATGGTCGTTCTCAACAAAATCTACACCCGCACTGGCGATGCCGGCACCACGGGGCTGGGCACCGGCGAGCGGGTGCCGAAATTCGCCCTGCGCATTGCCGCTTACGGCACGGTCGATGAAACCAACGCGGCGATCGGTGTCGCCCGCATCGACCTCGGCACGGCCTCGGCCCCGGTGGGCGAGATGCTGCTGCGGCTGCAAAACGACCTGTTCGACCTTGGCGCCGATCTGTGTGTGCCGGAAAAACCGTCCGAGGCCGGGAAATCGCGCTTGCGCATTCTCGCCTCGCAGACCGACCGGCTGGAGCGCGAGATCGATCAGCTGAACCAGCATCTCGCCCCGCTGACGTCCTTCGTTCTGCCCGGTGGCACGCGGGCGGCGGCGCAACTCCACGTCGCGCGTACCATCAGCCGGCGCGCCGAACGCCTGATGTGCGAGCTTGCCGCCACCCCCGGAGAAACTGTCAGCGCGGACGCCCTTAAATTCGTCAACAGAGTGTCGGACTTTCTATTCGTCGCCAGCCGATACGTGAACGACAAAGGCAAGGGCGATGTGCTTTGGGCGCCGGGGCAGAACCGGTAGGACTGGCGCCGCCAAACGAAAGCAGTACCCCCGTGTTCGTACCCGTCTATGACATCAATCCGCTCCGCCGCATTCGCTTCCAGTATGTGACGGTGGGGCTGATCGCGCTCAACGTGCTGGTGTTCCTGCTGTTCCAGGCCCGCGATCTCTATCTCACCGGCGACGAGTGCGCGCAGGTGACCTTCACCAAGGCCTTCGGTATCATCCCGCTGCAGCTGCTCGGCACCCCAGTCAGCTTTTCCGATTGCCCGGATGGGGCGCTCGGCGCCTTCGCTTTCCCGGCTCCGCTGACCCTGCTGACCTATATGTTCCTGCACGGCAGTATCTGGCATCTGATCGGTAACATGCTGTTCCTGTGGGTGTTTGGCGACAATGTGGAAGACGCGCTTGGTCATGTGCGCTTCCTGATTTTCTATCTGGTATGCGGCGTGGCCGGCGGCCTTCTGTATTTCGCCACACAGCTGACCTCGACCTCGCCGCTGATCGGGGCGAGCGGGGCCATCGCGGGCGTGGTGGCGGCCTATGTCATGCTCAGCCCGCATGTGCATCTCTGGGTGCTGGTGTTGCGCATCATTCCGCTGCAGCTGCCGGCCTATTGGGCCATCGGCGCCTGGATCGCCATGAACGTGTTCTTCGCGGTCACCGGCCTGGATTCCGGCGTCGCCTGGTGGGCGCATATCGGTGGCATCGTCATCGGCGCCATCCTGGTGGTGTTCATGCGCCAGCGCGGCGTGCCGCTGTTCGCGCGTCCGCTGCCGAGGGGCTGAGAACCGATAACGAAAGCGTGAACGGCGGCGCCGTCATGACGGTGCCAACTGCGTCGTTTACCCAGTTGTTGGCCGACCACACCAGAGGATCCGTTATGCCTATCAATCAAGACGTCATCAATCTCTACGACAGCTTCACGCATGGCCTGATCGACCGGCGCGAGTTCATGGAGCGGCTGGGCAAGCTGGCAGGCGGCACGGTGGCCGCAACGGTCCTGCTGGCGCAGCTGAGCAACAACTACGCCCGCGCCGCCATGGTGGCCGAGGACGACGCGCGCATCGTTTCCAGCATGGAGAGCATCCCGGCCGGAGCGGCGCGGTGAAGGCTTACGTCGTGCGCGCCAAGGATGCCGGCAAACAGGGCGCCGTGATCGTCATCCACGAGAACCGCGGCCTTAACCCGCACATCAAGGACGTGGCCCGGCGCGTGGCGCTGGAAGGCTTCACCGCCATTGCGCCCGACTTGCTGAGTTCGGCTGGCGGAACGCCCGGACGATCAGGACAAGGCCCGCGACATGATCGGCAAGCTCGATGCCGCCGCGACCCTTGCCGAGTTGGTCGCACTGGCGGCCTACGGCAAGGCGCGGCCGGACGGAACCGGCAAGGTCGGCGCCATGGGCTTTTGCTGGGGCGGCGGCAAGGTCAATGCGCTGGCCGTGGCCTCGCCCGATCTGGCGGCCGGCGTCGCCTACTACGGCGCCCAGCCCAAAGCCGAGGATGTGCCCAAGATCAAGGCCTCGCTGCTGCTGCACTACGCCGGCAAGGACGACCGCATCAACGCCGGCATCGCCGCCTACGAGGCCGCGCTGAAGGCCGCCAAGACCGACTACCAGCTGTTTGTCTACGACGGCGTCAATCACGCCTTCAACAACGACACCTCGGGCGAGCGCTACAACAAGGCCGCCGCAGACCTCGCCTGGGGCCGCACGTTTGGCCTGTTCAAGGCCAAGCTGGCGGGGTAACGCCCGCGTCAGCCTCCACACTCGACATTTCCCGCCCTCAGTGGAATGAAGGGCGGGAGTTCGAGGCAGCTGGAGGGCCGATGACCGTCACACCGAAACGGGCGATGCTGCTCGCGGCCGGCCTTGGCCTGCGCATGCGGCCGCTGACCGAGAGCACGCCCAAGCCGCTGGTGCGCTTGGCTGGCCGCCCGCTGCTGGACTATGTGCTGGACCGGCTGCTGGCGGCCGGGGTCGAGACGGTGGTGATCAACGTCCATTACCTGCCCAAGCAGATTGTCGAGCACCTCAAGACCCGCACGATCGCCCAAGGTGATCGTCTCGGACGAGAGCGGCGAGTTGCTCGATACCGGCGGCGGGGTCGTCAAGGCGCTGAAGCACTTGGGCGACCAGCCCTTCTACATCGTCAACGCGGATTCCATTTCGGTGCCCGGCGGTGGCGCGAATTTGCGGCGCATGGCCGCCAGCTTCGATCCCGAGCGCATGGACAGCCTGATGCTGCTCGCCACCGCGGCCACCTCACTGGGCTACGACGGCCACGGCGACTTCCATATGGCGCCCGACGGCCTACTCAAACGCCGCCGCGAGCGCGAAGTCACGCCCTTCGCCTTCACCGGCACTTCGCTCGCCCATCCCCGCCTGTTCGAGGGCGCGCCAAAAGGCAAATTCTCGCTCAACCGGCTTTGGGATCGCGCCATCGAGACCGGCCGCCTCTACGGCATCCGCCAGGACGGGCTGTGGATGCACATCGGTTCGCCCGACGCGCTAGCCGAGGCCGAGGAGCTGCTGGCCAGCGGCGAGGCCTATTTCTGATGGCGGATGCCCGCCCAGCGCGCGTGTTCAACCTCCCTGCGGGCCGGCCGTTTCTGCGCGAGCTGGCCGAGGCGATCCTGGCGGGGCGCGTACCGGGTACCGGCAAAAGCGCTCCCGATCCGCTCACGCTGCCCAAAACCCTGTTGCTGCTGCCCACCCGCCGCGCCTGCAAGGCCATGCAAGAGGCCTTCCTCGACGCCAGCGCCGGCCGCGCGTTGCTGCTGCCGCGCATCCGCCCGATCGGCGACGCCGACGAGGACGAGAGCCTGATCAGCTCGGGCGACGAGGCCTGGATCGGCGGCACGGCGGCCATGGATCTCGCCCCCGCCATGGACAAGATCGAGCGCCACCTCATCCTGACCAGCCTGGTGCTGAAGTGGATCCACCAGCGAACGCTGGCGTTGGCGCACGCCGACGAAGCCATGGAAACCCGCGAGATCCTGCCCGGCGCCGAGACACCCGCGCAAGCTTCGGCGCTCGCCCGCGGCCTGGCCAGCCTGATGGATATGGTGGAGACGGAGGGGGCCGATCTCGGCAAGCTGGTCGATCTGGCCCCCGCGCAGTTCTCCGAGCAGTGGCGGCAAACCACCGACTTTCTCAACATCCTCTCCGGTGTCTGGCCCGCCATCCTGGCCGCCAGCGACAAGCTCTCGCCCGCCGACCGGCGCAACAAGCTCCTTACACTGCAGGCCCAGCAGTGGTTGCACAAATCGCCCGCCGGCCCCGTGATCGTCGCGGGTGTCACCGGCAGCATCCCCGCCACGGCAGAACTCATGCGCGTGGTCGCCGGGCTGCCGCAGGGCGCCGTCGTGCTGGCCGGCCTTGATCAGACCCTCGACAATGAGACGTGGGCTGCCGTTCATCCCGGCGCGCCGTCGCATCCGCAGTACCGGCTGGCGACCTTGCTCAATCGCTTCGGCATGGCACGGAGCGGTGTTCTCGATCTGACGCCAACGGACGATCGCCAGCGCTTCGTGAGCGAAGCGCTGCGCCCGGCCGAAACGACGGCGGCCTGGGGCGATTTTTCCACGCGCCTGGACAAGGCCAAGGTTGCGGCGGCGCTCACGGGCATCACCCGCCTCGACGCCGCCAGCCCTGAGGACGAAGCCGAAGCCATCGCACTGATCATGCGCCGCGCCGCCGACACTCCGGCCGTGACGGCAGCGCTGGTCACGCCCGACCGCATTCTCGCGCGCCGCGTCGCCGTGCGCCTTTCCAGCTGGGGCATTTCCATCGACGACAGCGCCGGCCGCCCGCTTTCGAAAACCCCGCCCGGCGTTCTTTTTGATCTGATCGTCAGTGTGCTGGCGACCGACTTCGCGCCCGCCGCGCTGATGGCGTTGTTGAAACATCCGCTCACCCGGCTTGGCCTTAGCGTGCTCGACGCCCGGCGCGGCGCGCGCATGCTGGAACTGCGCGCGCTGCGCCGGCCCAACCTGGGCGCGGGCCTTGCCAGTCTGCGCCAGCTGCTGGCCGAAAAACCCGATACACCGGACCCCGACGATATCGCGCCCCATCACCGCGCCATCTCCGGCATGTCCGACCGCGACGCCGCGCTCGCCCGTACCGTGCTCGACCAGTTGGAGCTGGCGATGGCACCATTGCAGGCGCTGGCCGGGACGGGCGGGTTACATCCCCTGGCCACGCTCATCGATGCGCATATCGCCACGGCCGAACTGATCGCCACCGACGAAACCGGCACCTTCGATGCGCTCTGGGCCGAGTCTGCGGGTGAAGCGGCCGCCACCTATCTCGCCCATCTGACGGCGGCGGGCAGCAATGGCCTGGCCGTCACGCTTGCGGCGTATCCGGAGCTTTACCGCAGCCTGATCTCAACCGAGACGGTGCGCGCCGCCCGCACCAGTCATCCGAACCTGACCATCCTGGGGCCGTTCGAGGCCCGCCTGCTGCAGCCCGACATCGTCATCCTGGGCGGCCTCAACGATGGCGTCGCGCCTGAAATAGCGGAACCCGATCCCTGGCTGAACCGGCCCATGCTGGCCGAGCTGGGCCTGCCGCAGCCGGAGACCCGTATCGGCGATGCCGCGCACGACTTCGTACAATTGCTCAGTGCAAAGACGGCTTATCTCACCCGCGCCGTGAAACGCGATGGCGCGCCGACCGTGGCCTCGCGCTGGCTGCTGCGGCTGGACGCGGTGCTGGCGGGATTGGGCTTGGACGGAGCTTTTGCGGGCGATGCGCAGGAACCCTGGCTGGCCTGGGCGCAGACGCAGAAAGCACTGACGACGTTCTCGCCTCGCCCCGCACCTGCGCCACGCCCACCGCTCGCCTCCCGCCCGCGCCAGCTCAGCGTCACGCGCATCGAGCATTGGATGGCCAACCCTTACGCGATTTTCGCGCGCGAGATCCTGCGGTTGGAGCCGATGCCGGACCTCGGCGGCGCGCCCGAGGCCAGCATCCGTGGGCAGATCATCCACCGGGCGTTGCACCGCTTTGCGTCCAAGCATCCCGATGCCCTGCCTGCAGATATTGCCGCCGCGCTGGTGGCCGAGGCCGACATCGCGATGCAGCGCCTGGCCGCCCATCCGCGTGTGGCGGCGTTCTGGCGGCCGCGCTTCGCCAGGTTCGCGCACTGGTTCGCCGGATCGGAAGGCACGCGCCGCGCCGGGATTATCAGGACCCAGAGCGAAGTCTCCGGCGCGATTGCGCTGGTGGCTCCCGGCGGTCCGTTCCGTCTGACAGCGCGCGCCGATCGGATCGATACACTTACGGGCGGCGGCCTGGTGATCACCGACTACAAGACCGGAACCATCCCGTCCGATGGCCGCGTCACGGCCGGGCTGGCGCCGCAACTGCCGCTGGAGGCCGCCATCGCGGCGGACGGCGGCTTTACGGGCATTGCGGCGGGACCGGTAACGCTGCTGCGCTTCATCGCGGCGACCGGCGGCGAGCCACCCGGCCTCGACCATACGGTGAAGACGGACGATATAAAGGCGCTGGCGGCCGCAACTCTGGCCGGACTGCAGCGCCTGATCGCGCGCTTCGACGATCCGGCCACGCCCTATGCCTCGCTGCGCCGTCCCAGCTTCGCAACCACGGCGAGGTACGACGACTACGCCCATCTGGCGCGCGTGAAGGAATGGTCGCTGGCCGCCGATGGAGCCGGGGATGAGTGAGCGCGGAGATAACTTGCGCAGGCGCGACTGCCTTCCTTCTCCCAATGGGAGAAGGTGGCGCGCAGCGCCGGATGAGGGGATCGGCGGTGCCGTGTGGCACGCTGGTGCGATAACCTCTGGCCGCAATCCCCTCCTCCGCCCTTCGGGCACCTTCTCCCAAAGGGAGAAGGTCATAGAGCCGCGCAGCCGGAGTTTGATGTCAACGATACGGGCAGGTGCTCCTTCTCCTCTCCCCCTCCTTGGGCAACTCTCAACCACAAACGCTGCAGCTACTTGCGCCACTATTTGGGCCAAGACCCCGCAGTATCGTCACCCCGGCGTAGGCCGGGGCCTGCCCGAGGCGATAGAAAAGTGCGCCGGTGCAATACGAAAAGGCGTGTCTTACCTGCAGCTTGGACAGGTCCCGGCCTTCGCCGGGATGACGGTTTGGGATTTGGAGTGTGAACGGGCCGGAACTGACTCACTCAATGATGAAACCGTCCTTAGGGGGAAAGGATGTCGCCCGGGCCGCCTTTGCGGCGAGGAACTCAGCGACAGGTGAGGGGCAGCCGCTTGCTCCGCACTCGCTGCAACAGGGGCCGGCTCAACGCACGGACTCGTTGCTGCCCCTCATCCGGCCCTTCGGGCCACTTTCTTCCCCGCGAAGTTGCGAGGGAGAAGGAAAGAGGACTGGAGGCACGCCATGACCTCAGCCCTCTCCCTCGTTGCCGCGCAGCAGCGCAAGGCCACCGATCCCACGGCGTCGGCCTGGGTCAGCGCCAACGCGGGCACCGGCAAGACTTATGTCCTGGTACGCCGTGTGCTGCGGCTGCTGCTGGCTGGCAGCGCGCCGGATCGGATCTTGTGCCTTACCTTCACCAAGGCGGCCGCGTCGGAGATGGCCAACCGGCTGTTCCGGCAGCTCGCCACCTGGGCGGTCGCGGACGTTGCGCGGCTTACCAAAGATCTTGCCGGACTGCTCGGCCGCGCGCCGACACCGGCCGAAATCGCCCGCACGCGCACGCTGTTTGCCGCCGCCATCGAGACGCCGGGCGGGCTGAAAGTGCAGACCATTCACGGCTTTTGCGAGCGGCTGCTGCAGCGCTTCCCGCTGGAGGCCGGTCTCTCGCCGGGCTTTGCCGTGCTCGACGAACAGCAGCAGGCCGCGCTGCTCGAGGCCAGCACGGCCGCGGTGCTCTCCGAGGCGACATCGGCTGAGGGCCCGTTGCTGGACGCGCTGAACCGGATTGTCGCCAATGCCGGCGAGGGAACGTTCGAGACGCTGCTCAAGACTGCCATCAACGAGCGCGACGCCATCCGCGAGCTGCTGTTGAAAGCCGCCGACGCCGATGATCCGTTTACAGAGATCGAGGCGCGGTTGCGCAAGTTGCTCGGCGTGCCGCCCGATACCAGCGAAGACGATCTGACCACGGTATTTTACAACCTCTTCACCGAAGACGCCATCGGCGACATTGTTGGTGCCCTGCATACTGGCAGCAGCATGGACCTGAACGCCGCCGACCGGCTGTCGGTTGCGCTGATCGCGACCTCGCCCGCCGAGAAAATTGCGGCGCTGACGTCGTTTCTCCTCACCGAGAAGCGCGAGCCACGCAAGAAGCTCGCGACCAAGGGCGTGGCCGACCACCATCCCGGGCTACTTGATCAACTCAATCGCGCCGCCGAAAGCGCCGCTATTCTGACACAACAGCGCCAGGGCCTGGCGCTTGCCACCGCCACATCGGCGCTGCTGCGCATCGCCGACCGCGTTATCGATCAGTACACAGCGCGCAAGAACGCCAATGCCGGGTTGGACTACGCCGACCTGATCGCCAAGACGGCGGGGCTGCTGTCGTCGTCTGCCGACACGCAATGGGTGCTGTTCAAGCTCGACGGCGGGCTCGATCACATCCTGGTCGATGAGGCGCAGGACACCAGCCCCTTACAATGGCGCATCGTGACCGCGCTGGCCGAGGAGTTCTTTGCCGGGGCCGGGGCGGGAGACCGTCAGCGCACGGTGTTTGCGGTCGGCGACGAGAAGCAGTCGATCTATGGCTTTCAGGGCGCGGCGCCGAAGCTGTTTGAGAAAACGGGCCGGGAGTTTGAAGATCAAGCCGCCATGGCCCGCAGCAGCTATTTCCGCGTTGCTCTGAACACGTCGTTCCGCAGCGTCGCGCCGGTGCTGGAAGCGGTCGACCGCGTGTTCGCGACGCCCGAGGCGGCTTCGGGCCTGACGGCCAGCGGCGATCCGGTTGTTCATGCCGTGCATCGCCTGGGTGAGGGCGGGCGGATCGAGATCTGGCCGACCGAGGTCGCCGAGGAGGTGCAGCCGGAGGAACCCTGGCTGCCACTCGCGCCCAGCGACACCACCGCCCCCGAGGTCCGGCTCGCCGCGAGAATCGCCGATACCATCGCGGGATGGATCGCGTCGGGCGAAAAGATTGTCGCGGAGAACCGTCCGATCACACCGGGCGATGTGCTGATTCTCTTGCGCAAGCGCAACCCGTTCGCGCCGGTAATCATCCGTGCCCTGAAGGCGCGCGGCATCCCGGTGGCGGGCGCCGATCGCATCAAGGTCACGCAGCAGATCGCGGTCGAGGACTTGGTCGCGCTCGGCCATTTTCTGCTGCTGCCGGAGGACGATCTGGCGCTGGCGACGGTGCTGAAGTCGCCGCTGATCGGCCTCGACGACGACGATCTGTTCAAGCTCGGGCATACGCGGCGCGGTACGCTGTGGAGCGCGCTGCAAAAGCAGGCCACAGACGATCCGCGTTTCACCGAGGCCGTCGAGGCGCTGAAGCGCTGGCGCTCGGAAGCCGATTTCTTCCCGCCGTTCGAATTCTATTCCCGCCTGCTCGACAAGGACGGCCGACGCGCGCGGCTGCTGTCGCGGCTCGGCCCCGAGGCGGGCGACGCCATCGACGAATTCCTCAACCTCGCCATCCGCTTCGACCAGGACGAGCCGCCCTCGCTGCAGGGCTTTGTCGACTGGCTCGGCAAAGCCGAACCCGAGATCAAGCGCGACATGGACCAGGGCCGCAACGAGGTGCGCGTCATGACCGTACACGGAGCAAAAGGTCTGGAGGCGCCGATCGTGTTCCTGCCCGATACCTGCTCGGTGAAGGGGGCGGGCGATCCGAGCCTGGTGACGATCGCCGAGGGCGAGACCGATCGGTCTGGGCGCTGAAGGGATCGTCGGGCGTGCCGGCGATCGCCGAGGCACGAGCGGCGCGCGCGGATGCGGACCGCGAGGAGCGCAACCGCTTGTTGTATGTGGCGATGACGCGCGCCAAGGACCGGTTGTATGTCGGTGGTTTCGAGGGCGCGCGCGCCCGGCCGGCGGGTTGCTGGTACGACCTGATGGTCAATGCGCTGCAGCCGATGTGTTTGCCGGTTGCCGAGCAGGATGGTCGCAAGATTCTCCGCTATGACGTCATAAATTCCCGAGATCTTCCTGTCGTTTCACAACTGACACCCAAACTTTCCCAATCGATTCCCTATCCTGATTGGGCCCTGCAGCACGCCCCCAAGAGTCTGGCGCGCATGGTGCCGCTCGCCCCCTCGCGCATCGCCCCGCTGGAAACCGAGGAGGGGACAGGCCATCCCGCGCCCGCCGATCCGACCCCCGGCCCGCGCCTGCTCGGCACCGGCAACCGCTTCCTGCGCGGCAGTCTGACCCATGCCTTGCTGCAGCATCTGCCGACCGTGCCGCAACGCTCCCGCGCGGCCGCCGCCAAGCGCTATCTGGCCGTGCGTGGCGCCGAATTGCCGCCCAAAGTGCGCGCCGGGATCGTCGACGAAGTCGTTGCAATACTTGAAGATTCCGCCTTCGGCGCGGTCTTCGGCACGGGCTCGGAAGCCGAGGTTCCGATCGCTGCCGAGATCGCTCTGGCGTCCGGCCCGCCGCTCCGGATCGCCGGTCAGATCGACCGGTTGCTGGTCACCAAGGACACGGTCACCCTGATCGACTTCAAGACCAACCGCCCGCCGCCGCAGGACGTCGCCGGCGTACCCGAAGCCTACCTCCTGCAGCTGGCCGCCTATCGCCTGGCGCTGGCCCGCATTTACCCCGGAAAAGCCCTGAAATCCGCCCTCCTGTGGACTTACGAGACCCGCCTGATGGAAATTCCCGCCGCCCTCCTGGCCCCTCACGAAAACGCGATCCTCACCGGCAAACCCTGGTCTTGACGCGGGGCCGCCCCATTCATACCTACTGGTGCAACGGCCCGCGACATACGAGTTCGTCTTGGCCATGCAAGGAGAGATTTATGAGCACGCAAGCCGTCACCGACAAGTCGTTCGACGCCGAAGTCGCCAAGTCCGACCTGCCGGTCGTGGTCGACTTCTGGGCGGAGTGGTGCGGCCCCTGCAAGGCCATCGGCCCGGCCCTGGAGCAGATCGCCGGCGAGATGGCCGGCAAGGTCAAGATCACCAAGCTGAACATCGACGAGAACCCGGAAATGACCAATCATTTCAAGGTCATGTCGATCCCGACCCTGATGATCTTCAAGGACGGCAAGGTGGTCGCGACGCAGATCGGTTCGCTGCAGAAGAACCGCCTGGAAGAGTGGATCAAGAAGTCGATTTAGGCGCATCGGGAACGCGGACTGTGGGGGCGACCCACGGGTCGCCCCTACAACTGTGAACTTAGTTCACACCCGTCCGCTTGGCCGCCGCTACGGCCGCCTGGTCCGCCGCTAGACACGCCCCCGCCAGGTGCAATGAGCCGCACACCAGCACGCGCACGGGCTTAGCGTTGGCCCTGACCGCAATCGCCGCTAAGCCGTCCTGCAGGCTTGCTGTGGGCTGCGCATAAATGCCCGCCGCCTGCGCTGCGGCCGCAATTTCGGCGGGAGCGTATGGTCCTGCGTAAGCGCGCGACACGTCGGGCACTTCGATCCCGGTAACGCTGCGGGCAAGACCACGGAAGGGCCGCAGGTAGGCCTCCAGCGCCTTCGATCTAAGCATGCCCAACACCAGGTGCAGCGGCTTTGGTGCGCGCTCCTCCAGCTCGGCCATGGCCTGGGCGATCACGGCTGCAGCAGCGGCGTTGTGGCCGCCATCGACCCAGAGTTCCGATCCCTCGGGTAGCACGGCGACCAAACCGGTGCGCGACAGCGGTTGCAATCGCCCCGGCCAGGATACCCTCGTAAGGCCCCTGGAAATGGCGGATTCCGGGGGCGTCAGCGCGCTGCCCAGCCGCTGCGCCGAGGCCACCGCCAGCCCGGCATTGTCGATCTGATGGCGGCCGGCAAGGGCGGGCAGCGGCAGGTCCATCAGGCCGCTCTCGTCCTGGTAGATCAGGCGGCCATGCTGCTCGTAAGCGTCCCAATCCTGGCCGTGCTCGGAGAGCAGAACGCCTTTGGTAACCGCCACCTCGCGCAGTTTTTCGAGCGCCTGTAGAGACTGGCGGCCGACCACGCAGGGCGTGCCGGATTTGAGGATTCCCGCCTTTTCGCCAGCAATATCCGGCAGTGTCGGGCCGAGAAACTCGACGTGATCGAGATCGATCGGCGTCAGGATAGTCAATAGCGGACGGGCGACCACGTTGGTCGCGTCCAGCCGGCCGCCGAGGCCGGTTTCCAGCAGCAGCACATCGGCCGGGGTCTCGGCGAAGGCCAGCAGCGCGGCAGCCGTCTCCCCCTCAAAGGACGTCAACGGAGCGCCGGCATTGGCCGCGATCACGCGGCCCAGACAATCCGTAAGCTGCTTATCTGCGATGTCCCGGCTCGATCCGGGGGCATCGGCCAACCGCACGGTCTCGTGAAAGCGCTGCAGCGGCGGGGAATGGTAGCTGTGCACGCGCCTTCCGTCGGCCTCCAGCATGGCGCGCAACAGGGCCAGCACCGATCCCTTGGCATTGGTGCCCGCCACATGCACCACGGGCGGTAGGCGCTGCTCGGGATGGCCCAGCTCAGACAGCAGACGGTGCATGCGGTCCAGCGTCAGGTCGATCCGCTGGGGATGCAACCGGCGCAGTTCGGCAAGTAAACTGGCGGAGCCGGTCGTCACGGCCCGCCGCTCTCGTTCATCTCGGTCAGCAGCTTGGCCTGATGGTCGGCAATCAGAGCATCCACCAGTTCGTCCAGCCCATTGCCCTCCATCAGCTTGGCGAGGTTGTAGAGAGTGACGTTGATGCGGTGATCGGTGCAGCGGCCTTGCGGAAAGTTGTAGGTGCGGATGCGCTGCGAGCGGTCGCCGGAACCGATCTGGCTCTTGCGCGCGGCCGAACGCTCGTTGTCGATCTTCTGGCGCTCCAGATCGTAGAGACGTGTGCGCAGCACCTGGAAGACGCGGGCGCGATTCTGATGCTGCGATTTCTCGTTCGAGGTGATGATGATGCCGGTCGGGATGTGCAGTAGGCGGACGGCGGAATCGGTGGTGTTGACGTGCTGACCGCCCGCGCCGGACGAGCGCATGGTATCGAGCCGGACGTCCTCCATGCGGATCTCGATGTCGACTTCCTGGGCTTCCGGCAGCACCGCCACCGTGGCCGCCGAGGTGTGGATGCGCCCCGCCCCTTCGGTTGCCGGCACGCGCTGCACGCGGTGCACGCCGCTCTCGAATTTCATGCGCGCGAACACGCCCTTGCCCGAGATGTTGGCGATCACTTCCTTATAGCCGCCCATCTCGCTGTCGCTGGCGCTGATGATCTCCGTCTTCCAGCCGTGCAAATCCGCGTAGCGCGAATACATGCGAAACAGATCGCCCGCGAACAGCGCCGCCTCGTCGCCCCCGGTGCCGGCGCGCACTTCCAGGATGGCGTTGCGGTCGTCGGCCTCGTCCTTGGGCAGCAGCATGATGGTGAGGTCGTGCTGCTGTTTTGCGATGCGCGGCTCGATGGCGGCCAATTCCGGCTCGGCCATGGCCTTCATATCGGCATCGTCACCGGCCACCAGGGCTTTCAGATCCTCGCGCTCCTGTTCGGAGCCGCGCAGCGCCTGAACAGCGTTCACAATGGGGTTGAGGTCGGAAAACTCCTTCGACATTTTGGCAAAGGTCTGCGGATCGAGCCCGCCCTTGGAGAGATCGAACTGAAGGTTCTCCCAGCGCTGCACCAGCCGGTCGAGTTTTTCCTTGGGTATGCTGGCCATGGCTCATGTCGCGACCGTTCGGCCGCCTTTCTTGTTTCGCGTCGCATCGTTTTAGATCGAAACAAGAACTTGTCGAGCCCTGCGGTTACTCGGCAGCTTCGGTCTGTCCGGCCCGATCTGGCCGGAACTCCAGGATATCGCCGGGCTGGCACTGCAGCACGTCGCAGATCTTCTCCAGGGTATCGAAGCGGATGCCCTTTACCTTGCCCGATTTCAGCAGGGAGACGTTCTGCTCGGTGATGCCTATGCGCTCGGAAAGCTCCTTGGAGCGCATCTTGCGCCGTGCCAGCATGACGTCGAGATTGACGATAATGGTCACGTGGGAGCCTCAGACGATCTGATTGTGGTCATCGGCAAGGCGCTTGGCCTCGACCATGACGTGGCCTATGGCCAGGATCAGGCCGCCGAAGGCCGCAATCATGTAGTCGTCGAGACTGAATGAAAAGGCGAGAACCTTTTGCCCGGACGGATGGGCCATAGTCAGGACGAGGCCAAGCAGCGTGCCTGAAAGCGGGCGCAGCGCGGCCAGGATCAGCATGGAGAACCCGATGCGTCGCAGCCGCATCGGCGCGTTGGCCGTGAACAGCTGACCCTTGCGGTAACCGTCGAACAGCTCGAAAGCCTGAAGCAGCGCGTAGAACAGCACCGCCAGCGGGATCATCGAAACCGCAAAACCAGCCAGTCGCGTGGAGAAATCGAGCGCCACCGGCGCAGTCCCCAGCCCGAGATGCGGCACGATCAGGCTTTGCACATAAGCGGGCGACAGCCACACCCAGGCCAGCGCCAGCTCCGCCAATGCGCCGCCGATCGCGACCACGAAGCACATGACAGAGCTGATCCAGCGCACCGAGTTGTGCCGATCGGATTTCAGGCCATGCGGCCAAGCGGATTCGGAAGGGCTCATGATGGGCTCCATTGACACGCAATTTAATTACTATAAAACAATAATTAAATCGTGTCAATGGAGATGCCGATGCACCTTCTCCCCCGTTTGGCCGCTGCTATGATCCTGCTCGCCCCAAGCGGCTGCGCCAAGGTTCCGCTCGGCACCATGCTGACGCTGGCCACGCTCGATCCGAATACAGCCGATCCCGCCGGCTTCGGTGCGGCGGTGCTCCAGCCCTTGTGGCTGGCAACGCCGGCAGGCGGCGTCACACTGACTTTGACCATCGCGCGCAGTGATGCACCGAAGCCGGAGGTGCATGCCTTCGTCATGGAGGAGGTGCGCGATCCGGCCGAACTGGCCAAAGTCGCTCAGTATCGCCGCCGTGGCGATACGCTCACGGTCTATCGGCTTGCGGACGCCGATGCAGCGACATTGCGCCAGCTTCAGGCCAGCACGCGCGGGGCAGGCGGTTCGGGATCGAGCAGCATCGGAGTGGCGGCCAAGGCCTGCCGGCAGGGACCGCTGCCCGGTGGGCCAATCCTGACGAGCACCTATCTTAAGGTCGCGGCAAGCGGGGAGTATCTGCCGGTGCTGGAAGATATCGATCTGCGCGCCGAGGTAGGCGAAGTGGCATTGGCCGAGCAAGTGCCGGCATGTTCGTAAAGCACGAGGTCACGACAGCTCAACATTGTTGTCCGCCGCAAACCTCTGCAATTCCGCCCGCACACTGCGGTTTTCCGACGCCAGCATGGCCGCCATCTCGCGGCGCAGCTTGCCGGCATCCAGCGACAGGATCATCGCCTTCACCGGCCCCAGGCCTGCCGCCGCCATCGAGATCGACCGGAACCCCAGCCCGATCAGCGCCATGGCCTCCAGCGGCTTGCCGGCCAGTTCGCCGCACAGCGTCACCGGGCGGTTATGACGCTCGGCAGCCGCTACGATTTGCTCCAGTGCGCCCAACACCGGCGGCGACAACGGATCATAGCGCTTGGCCAGGCGCGGGTTGTTGCGGTCGGCCGCATACAGAAACTGGATCAGATCGTTACTGCCGACGCTGGCGAAATCGGCGCGCTTGAAAATGGCGTCCAGCTGCATCAGCATGGCTGGTACTTCGATCATGGCGCCGAGGTGGATTTTCCCTGCCTCCGGCCAGCCGAAGCGCTTGGCCATGGCCAATTCGTCTTCCAATACCGCACGGCCCTGATCATATTCCGCCGTCTCCGAAATCATCGGCAGCATCAGATGCAAATCGCGGCCCTCGGCGGCCTTCAGCAGCGCACGCAACTGGGCGCGGAACAGGCCCGAGCGGTCGAGAGTCATGCGCACGGCGCGCCAGCCCATGGCAGGGTTCTCTTCCTTGTCGTGGCGCAGGTAGGGCAGCATCTTGTCGCCGCCGATGTCGAGCGAACGGAACACCACCGGCTTGCCCTCAGCCGCCGCCAGGATCTTAGCGTACATCGCTGTCTGACGATCTTTCATCGGCAGCCCCGATGAGATCATGAATTCCAGCTCGGTGCGGAACAAGCCGATGCCGTCGGCACCGGAAGCGTGCAGTTGCGCCATGTCGACCAGCAGCCCGGCGTTCATGTTCAGGCTGACGCGCACGCCATCGCGCGTGACAGGCAGAACGTCGCGCAGGCCGGCAAAGCGCTGCTGGCGCTTGGCCTTGAATCGCACGCGGTCGGAATAGGCTGCGATCAGCTCCTGCGATGGCCGCAGGTGCAATTCGCCGCTGTCGGCATCGAGAATTGCCGCATCGCCGGCGTCGGCAAGTTCAATCAGGTTCTCGGCCTGGCCCAGCGCGGGAATGCCCAAGGCTTTGGCCACAATCGCAACGTGGCTGGCCGTGCCGCCTTCTTCGATCACCAGACCGCGCAGCTTATTGCGATCGTAGTCGAGCAGTTCCGCGGGCCCCATGTTGCGGGCGACCAGGATCGCGTCGTCGGGCAGCGCCTCGGTGGCGGCGGTGCCCGTCTTGCCGGCAAGGATGCGCAGCAAGCGGTCGGAGAGATCGTCGAGATCGCGGAAACGCTCCTTCCAGTAGGTATCCTGGCGCTTCAGCATGCGGGCGCGCATGTCGTTGCGCACGCGCTCGACGGCGGCCTCGGCCGTCAATCCGCCTTCCAGCGCCTCCTCGATACGGCCGACCCAGCCGTTGTCGTGCGCGAACATGCGATAGGTTTCGAGAACATCGCGGTGTTCGCCGGGTTCCGACACATCGCGCCGGTCCAGCATCGCATCGATGGTGGCGCGCAGCGCCTCAATTGCGACGGCCAGCCGCCGGCCCTCAGCGACCGGATCGTCCGTTAGCAGCTGACGCACCGTGATGCGCGGCTGGTGCAGCACAATGTGCCCCATCGCGATGCCATCGGACAGCGCCTCGCCCTTGATGAGCGTGACGCGCCCGCGCCCGGTCCCGCCCGTCGCAGTCGTGGCGCCGGCAACGTCACCCGAGGCCAGATGTTCGGCCAGTACCATCGCGGTGGTCTGCAGGCCCTCTTCCTCGTCTTCCGAGTAGTGGCGCTGCGTGCGGTTCTGGACGACCAAGACGCCCAGCATATTGCCGGCCCGCATGACAGGCACGCCGAGGAACGAGTGGTAGATTTCTTCGCCCGTCTCTGGGCGATAGGAAAACGACGGATGCGACTGCGCCTCGGAGAGGTTCACCGCCTCGCCGGATTCGGCAATCAGGCCGACCAGCCCCTCGCCCTTCTTCATGTGGGTGCGATGGATAGCTTCCGGGTTCAAACCCTCATTGGCAAACAGCTCCAGCGACCCGTCGGCGCGGCGGACATAGATCGAGCACACTTCGGCAACCATCAGGTTGGCGATCTGGCGCACGATCTTGTCGAGACGTTCCTGTCCCGTTCCTCTCTCCGCCATGATCTGGCGCAGGCGGCGGATCAGGATCATCGGTCCGGCGTCGGGGGGCATGGGGGAGTGAGGGACTCGGGAACTCGGGACTCGGGACTCGGAGTAAAAGTGGAGTGGTACCGCTCCCCTCTTCTTACGAGTTCCGAGTTCCGAGTCCCAAGTCCCTCCCTTTCTAGCTAAGCATCCAATCCATAAAGCGTATGCAGCGTTCTCACCGCAAGCTCGGTGTAATCCGCATTCAGCAGCACGCTGATTTTGATTTCCGAGGTTGAGATCGCCTCGATGTTGATGCCCTTGCCCGAAAGAGCCTTGAACATGCTGGATGCGACACCGGCATGACTGCGCATGCCAATGCCAATGACACTGACCTTGACCACATCGGTGGACGCCTTCAGTTCGCGATAGCCGATCTTGCCCTTTTGGCCTTTGATCACCTCCTGCGCGCGCGCCAGCTCGGCGGCGGGCACCGTGAACGTCATGGCGGTGGATTTGCCGTCTTCCGATACGTTCTGCACGATCATGTCGACGTTGATGTTGCCGTCGGCCAGTGGTCCGAAGATGGCGGCGGCGACACCGGGTTTGTCCTCGATGCCGAACAGCGTCACCTTGGCTTCGTCCTTGGCATAAGCAATGCCGCTGACCACATGCTTTTCCACTATCTCATCCTCATCGCAGACAAATGTACCAACCTTGGAGACTTCGCCCAGCTTGAAGGGGACGAGTGTGTCCGGCGCCTCAAAGCTCGAGCGCACTCTGAGACGAACGCCCTGGACCATGGCTAATTCCACCGAGCGGATCTGGAGCACCTTGGCGCCCAGTGAGGCCATCTCCAGCATCTCTTCGTAGGAGATCTTTTCCAGCCGCCGCGCCTTGGGCACCATGCGCGGATCGGTAGTGTAGACGCCGTCGACATCGGTGTAGATATCGCAGAGATCAGCCTTCAACGCCGCCGCGATGGCCACGGCGCTGGTGTCCGAGCCGCCCCGTCCGAGCGTGGCGATCCGCGTATCGTCAGGCTCCACGCCCTGGAAGCCCGCCACTACGGCAACTTCGCCCTTGTTCATGCTGGCGAGCAGGTTCTCGCCCGGAATTTCGATCATGCGCGCCGAGCCGTGCGCGGTATTGGTTCGGATCGGGATCTGCCAGCCCTGCCAGGAGCGCGCCTTGATGCCGATCTTTTGCAGCGCGATGGCCAGCAAGCCCGACGTCACTTGCTCGCCCGAGGCGACCACGGTGTCGTATTCGCGCGGGTCGTAGAGTTCGTTGGCTTCTTTCACCCAGGCGACCAGCTGGTTGGTCACGCCCGACATGGCCGACACTACCACGGCAACCTTATGCCCGGCGTCCACTTCGCGTTTGACATGCAGCGCCACATTGCGGATGCGCTCGACCGTGGCGACCGAGGTGCCGCCGAATTTCATCACGATAATGCTCATATCAGCCCGCTGCGAAGCCTCCGCGTGGTGTAACGAAGGATTGTCGGAAAAGTCGATGCGGCCCGCCATGGTGCCCCATGCGGCTCATGGCATCCGATTAGACCGGAGCGGCAGGGGAGGCAAGGGGCTTGGACGGGATATCAAAGTCTGAGACAGGGTACGCCGTCCCAAATAGCTAAGCCCGCCGGCAACGCCCTATTACCTGAGCTTTGCCACCACCTGCATGAAGCGCTCCACGCGTGAGCGGTCCACGGCGTTCCAGGTGTTGCCATCGACCTTGAAATGGGTGCCGATCACAACGCCATCGGCGATGGCGAGGATGTCCTTCACGTTGTCCTTGGTGACACCGGTGTTGGCGAATACTGGCGTATCAGGCAGCACCGACTTGACGGCGATCAGATCGCTGGTCTCGGCAGCCTCGCCGGTCATCAGTCCGGACACCAGCACCACATCGGCCAATGAGGCGAATACCGCGCTTTTGGCGCGCTGCGCGATGGTCCGTGTGCCCATTGGCGAGGCGAATTCGGCATTGATGTTGTACATCAGCTGGAAATCGTCGCGGCCAAGGTTGTGGCGCAGGCGCAGCGCTCCGGCGCAATCGGGCGCCCACAAGCCCATGTCGCTGTCGTAGACGCCGGTCATGATCTCGCGTCCGAAGCGCGCGCCAGTAGACACGCCAAGCGCCACGGTCGCCACCGGGTCCCAGAGATAGTCGACGCCGAAAGGGATCTTGATCAGCGGCTTTAGCATGCCGACGGCGGTGGCGTAGGCGGCGAGACTCTCTGGCGTCGCCTTCAGCACATAGGGCCGATCGCCCTCGTTGCCGAACATCAGCGCGTCGACGCCGCCCTTCTGCAGGTTCTCGATATCGGCGGCGGCGCTCTCAACAATGCCGGCCATGCCGCGCTTGGCGTCATAGCGCGGCGAGCCGGGCAGCGGCGGGAAGTGCACCATGGCAATGATCGGCTTGGTGCTGCCGAAGGTTTCCTTGATCATTCCCTACTCCTGCCTTGCCGAGCTGCCGGACGGACGGTGATCTTTTCACGGCCCGCGCCGCTAGGCAATCGTGTTGCGTCCTGCAGACGTTTTACCTTGCGCTCTGCACTTGGGGCCTGCACTTGGGGCCTTGCGCGCTTCGACCTGGACAGGCCAAGCTGGCGCGCAGCTGCCCGAGATCGACGAGATCACACCGTATGAACCAGTCGAACACACCAGCGCCGCTGCTAGGCGCGATCGCCGACGACATGACCGGCGCGACTGATCTGGCCAATACGCTGGTTCGCAGCGGCATGCGAACTGTTCAGTTGGTGGGCGTGCCTTCGGGCGACCTGACGATATCGGACGCCGACGCCATCGTGATAGCTCTCAAGTCGCGCACCGTACCGGTCGCCGATGCGGTTGCCTGGTCGCGCGCCTCGATGGCCTGGCTGCTTAGACACGGCGTGCGGCAGACTTTCTTCAAGTATTGCTCGACGTTTGACTCCACCGACCAAGGCAACATTGGCCCGGTCGCCGACGCGCTGCTCGCAGACCTCAAGTCCGATTTCACCATTGCCTGCCCGGCGTTTCCCGAGAACGGTCGCACCATCTACTTCGGACACCTGTTTGTCGGTGACCGGCTGTTGTCGGAGTCATCGATGCGAAATCATCCGTTGACGCCCATGACCGATAGCGACTTGGTGCGCGTGCTGGGCCGGCAAACCACGGGCAAGGTCGGGTTGATTCCGTTCGCCACAGTGAACGGCGGCGTGGGTGAGATTGCCCAAGCCATGGGCCGGCTGGCGCGCGAAGGGTATCGCCATGCGATTGTCGACGCCGTCACCAACCGCCACCTCATGGACATCGGCGAGGCGGCGGCCGATCTGCCGCTGGTTACGGGCGGATCGGGGTTGGCGCTCGGGCTGCCGGCCAATTACGTGCGGCGCTATGGCTTTGTGCCGGACACATCTGCCGCTCGTCTGCCCGCTGTAGAAGGCGCCGCGGCTGTTGTATCCGGCAGCTGCTCAGCGGCGACGCTGCGGCAGGTGGACAAGATGCGAGAGAGTTGCCCGGCATTCGCCGTCGATCCGTTGCGGCTGGCCAAGGGCGACGACGTGGTTGGCGAAGTCCTGGCCTGGGCCAGACCCAAGCTGGGAGCGGTTCCGGTGCTGGTAACGGCCAGCGCGTCCCACGAGGCGGTCGCGCGCGTGCAGCAGACACTTGGGCGCGATCGGGCGGGCGCGCTGGTTGAGGCGGCATTGGGCGCCATCGCCAAAGGACTGGTTGCAGCCGGCGTGCGCCGGCTGGTGGTGGCCGGCGGCGAGACCTCGGGCGAGGTAGTACGGACGCTGTGCGTGACCGCGCTGCGCATCGGCCCGCAGATCGATCCCGGTGTGCCTTGGACGCTAAGCCTTGGAGAGCCGCCGCTCGCCCTTGCGCTGAAATCGGGCAACTTCGGCGCGGACGACTTTTTCACCAGAGCTTTCCGTGTTCTCGACGGAGCGCAATCATGACGAGTGCCGATCAGCTGGCCGAAGACATCTGCCGTTATGGCCGCTCGATGTTCGCGCGCGGGCTGACGTTCGGTTCCTCGGGCAACATCAGCGCGCGTATTCCCGGCGGCTGGCTAATGACGCCGACGGGCGTTGCGCTTGACCGCTTGGAGCCGGAGCGCCTGTCGCGCTTGGACGACAACGGCAAGCACATCGCCGGCGATGCTCCGACCAAGGAGGCCTTCCTGCATCTCGCCATGTACGGCGAGCAGGCCAAGGCGGGCGCCATCGTTCATCTGCATTCGACGCATTCGGTCGCGGTGTCCTGTCTGGCCGACATCGAGCCCGACGACGTGCTGCCGCCGATCACGGCCTACTACGTCATGCGGGTCGGCTCGCTGCCGCTAGTACCGTATTTTCCGCCGGGCGATCTAGCGCTGGCCGAAGCCGTCCGGTCCAAGGCGACGCGGCATTCGTCGGTGCTGCTGGCGAACCACGGGCCAGTGGTCTCGGGCGCCAGTCTGGAAGCGGCCGTCAACGCAATCGAGGAACTTGAAGAAACGGCGCGCCTGTTCCTGCTGCTGCGGGGCGAGCGGACACGCTATCTGACCGCCGATCAGGTTGCCGAACTGCGGCGGCGTTTTCCGAACACTTGAGGGTCAGCATAATGGCAGCCAACGAAGCCCTGCAGATCGGCGTCATCGGGCTGGGATCCATGGGTCTGGGGATGGCCAAATCGATGGCCCGGCGCGGTCTGGGCGTGCGCGGCTATGACGTCAATCCAGCAGCCATCGCAGCCCTGGCGGCCTCAGGTGGCTTTGCCGCCGCCAGCGCCAAAGACGCGGCCAAACTGGCCGACGTCGTGGTGGTCGTCGTCATCACCGCGGCGCAGACCGATGCGGTGCTGTTCGGCGCGGACGGCGCCGCCGCCGCGATGCAACCGGGCGGCGTGATCGTGTCCTGCGCGACCATGTCGCCGAACGATGCGCGCGCCCTGGCCGCCAAGGCCGCCGCCGCCGGACTGCTCTATCTCGACGCCCCGATGAGCGGCGGAACGGCCAAGGCGGCGAGCGGGCAGTTGACCTTCATGGCTTCGGGATCGAAGGACGCCTTCGCCAAGGCCCGGCCCGGTGCTGGACGCCATCGCCGGAACTGTCCACGAACTTGGCGATGAACCGGGGATCGGTGCGTCGTTCAAGATGGTCAATCAGCTGCTGGCCGGTGTGCATATCGCGGCCGCCTGCGAAGCGATCACGTTCGCCCAGAAACTGGGGTTGGACCTCGCGACCGTCTATAAAGTCATCACCGGATCGGCTGGCAATTCCTGGATGTTCGAGAACCGCGTCCCGCACGTCATCGATGGCGACTATAGCCCGCGCAGCGCCGTCAACATCTTCACCAAGGACCTCGGCATCGTAAGCGATATGGGCAGGGCGGAGAAATTCCCGTTGCAGCTGTCGGCGACCGCGCTGCAGATGTTCCTGATGACGGCGGCGGCCGGCATGGGCGGCGATGACGACGCCTCGGTCGCCCGCATGATCGCGAAAATCACCGGGCTCGACTTGCCCGAAGGCACCAAAGCGAGTTGACCCCGATGCCCAAGTTCGCCGCCAACTTGACCATGATGTTCAACGAGTGGGAGTTTCTGGATCGCTTCGCAGCAGCGGCCGACGCCGGCTTCACAGCGGTCGAATTCCTTTTTCCCTATGCCCATGCGCCGGACGCCATTGCCGAGAAGTTGCAGCGGCACAACCTGAAACAGGCCTTGTTCAATCTGCCGCCAGGCAACTGGGAGGCCGGCGAGCGGGGACTGGCCGCATTGCCCGAACGCGCCGCCGAGTTTGCCGCCTCGCTGGCCACCGCGCTACCCTATGCGCTGGCGACTGGCGTG
Source organism: uncultured Alphaproteobacteria bacterium (assembly GCA_963732765.1). Taxonomy (GTDB): domain Bacteria; phylum Pseudomonadota; class Alphaproteobacteria; order Rhizobiales; family Hyphomicrobiaceae; genus JANYHF01. The sequence continues at coordinate 151,125 of CAVTAS010000006.1, forward strand.
CCCAACCTGCACCTGATGAGCGGCGTTGCCGACCGGCGCAATCCTTTGGCCCTGGCCGCCTATCGGGATGCCATCAAACGTGCCTGCGAGATGGCGCACGCCAACGGCATCGGCATTGTCCTTGAACCCCTCAATCCGCGCGACATGCCGGGATACCTCCTCAACGACTACCCGTTTGCCGCCGAACTGATCGCAGACCTGAAGCTGCCGAACCTGAAGCTGCAATACGACATCTATCACCGCCAGATCCTGCACGGCGATATCCTCAAGAGCCTGGAGGCCCTGTTGCCGATCATCGGGCACGTCCAGATTGCCTCGGTGCCGGCGCGCCATGAGCCGGGGACAGGTGAACTCGACGATGGCAGGATTTTCCGCCATCTCGACGCACTCGGCTATGCCGGGTTTGTCGGGTGCGAGTATCGACCCGCAGCGGGCACGCTGGCCGGGTTGGGATGGATGCGCGACATCTGAAGGAAGGCAACTCATGACAACAATCAACCGCTTTGTCGGCGGTGACAGCTACGCGGCTTTGACGGATCAGACCATCCGCGGCTTTCTGGCGTCCGTGCCAGTGGCCAGCGGCATTCTAGGCGGCGACCCGTCCAGCTGGACTGTGCGCGAGGTGGGCGACGGCAACCTCAACCTGGTGTTCATCGTCAAGGGGCCGGCAGGCGGCGTCTGTGTGAAGCAGGCGCTGCCCTATGTGCGGCTGGTGGGCGAAAGCTGGCCCTTGCCGCTGGACCGCGCCTATTTCGAACACGAGGCGCTCAGGGCGCAGACCGCTGTCGTGCCGCACCTGGTGCCGAAGATCCATCACTTCGACAAGGGCCGCGCCGCCATCGTGATGGAACTGCTGGAGCCGCACATCATCCTGCGCAAGGGCATGATCCAGGCCATCCGCTACCCCAAGATCGCCGACGACATCGCGACATTTGCGGCGCACACGCTGTTTTCGACCTCGGACCTCGCCTCCAAGGCCGCGCCCAAGAAGGAGCGCATGTCCGAATTCTGTCTCAATACGGAGCTTTGCAGGATCACCGAGGATCTGGTTTTCACCGATCCCTATCGGATCGCCGAGCTGAACCGTTGGACCACGCCGCAACTTGACGACATGGCCGCCGCTTTCCGCGCCGATGCCGAACTGAAGATCGCGGTGCAGGAATTGAAATGGATGTTCCTGACGCGCGCCGAAGCCCTGTTGCATGGCGATCTGCACACGGGATCTGTCATGGTGACAACGGACGATACGCGCGTCATCGACCCCGAATTCGCCTTCTACGGACCAATGGGTTTCGATCTTGGCGCGGTGATCGCGAACCTATTGCTGAGCTACTATTCCCAGGATGGGCATGCGCCCACCGAAGGTGGCCGGGCCGACTACCAAACCTGGATTCTCGATACCATGGAGGCGTTCTGGTCCACGTTCGAGGTTCGTTTCCTGGCCATCTGGCGCAGCGACGCAGAAGGCGACGCCTTCTCGCCCGCGCTGTTTGCCGATGAGCCGGGCCGCCAGGCTTTGGAAGCGTTCCGTATCCGCACCATGGCGCGGCTGTTCCAAGACGCTGCCGGGTTCGCCGGCGCAAAGATGGCGCGGCGCATTCTTGGCCTCGCTCATGTCGAGGACATGGAAAGCATCAAGGACCCAGATCGAAGAGCGGCCTGCGAGCGGCGTGCGCTGCACTTGGCACGCACTCTGATGGTCTCGCGCAACCGGATCGCATCGATTGGCGAGATCCGCCGGCTTGCGGTCGACGTTAGGGGTGAATAGCCGAGCGCATCGGCAGGCATTGACATTGCGGTTCAAGCTGGCCGATCCTGCCGGCCTACGTTGGGGCGCCAAGCCGAAGAGACCGGATCAACCGGCCCATCTTTCGAGGAAACATAGACCACCGTGGCCACCGGCCTCGGGGCATTCTCCAAGGAGCCGACATGTCTGATGCCAAGAAGACCATTGACCAATCCCGCCGCGACTTTCTGCTGAGCGCCAGCGCGCTCGGCATGGCCGGCGCCTATCTCGCCGCCGCTGGGTTCGATCCTGCGATGGCCGACGAGCTGAAAGCCTCCGACAAGCCGTTGAAGGCCGCCTTCTCGAATGCCGGTCTGCAGGCGACCTGGTGCGCCCAGGGCAAGCAGGCGGCCGAGGCCTGGGGCAAACTGATGAACGTTGAGGTGACCTGGTTCGACGGTCAGCTCGATGCCGTCAAGCAGCGCGCCGCCATCGACAACATGGCCTCGCAGAAGTGGGACTTCGTGGCCATCCAGGCCTTCGGCATCGGCACGCTGGTCGATCCCGTGCAGAAGATGATCGACGCCGGCACGCCGGTGATCCAGCTCGATACGATGATCGCACCACCTGAGAAGATCAACATCCACACCTTCCTCGCGCCCGACAACATCGCCATGGGTTCGGCGGTTGCGGGGCAGGTCGCCGAAGCCATGGGTGGCGAGGGCACCATCATCATGACCCAAGGCGCGCTCGGGCACTCGGGCGCCCAGGGCCGCGCCAAGGGCTTTGAGAAGGTGATGAAGAACTATCCCAAGATTCAAGTGCTCAGCACCGAGCCGGCGGACTGGGACGTCACCAAGGTTGCCCGCATCTGGGATACCCATCTGACCAAGTACCCGGATATCAAGGCTGCTTTCTTCCACAACGACGATATGGCGCTGGCAGCCCGCAAGGTCATGGAACAGAAGGGCCGCACCAACATCATCATCGGCGGTGTGGACGCCATGCCTCCGGCGCTGGAAGCGGTCATCGACGGCCGTATGCTGGCGACCGTGCGCAACCCGTCCTGCCGTATCCACGGCTGGGCCGTCGCGGCGGGTGTGGCCGCCGTCATGGCCGGCGAGAAGAGCGGCTCGGGCATTCCCAAGAGCGTGACCACGGACGGTCCCGTCATCACCAAGGAAACCGCGCCGGGCATCGCCTGGATGCAGCGGCATTTCCTGATCTAGGGATAGACGCGGCAGCCTTCTTGCCCTCTCCCCCTGCTTAGGGGGAGAGGGGACCGCGTCTCGCAGGCGACCACTTGGGAGCCAAGAGCCACGCGATCGGTGAGGGGCAGCAGCTTGCTCCAAATCGGGTGCCACGGCTACGGACCAAGTGGCTGCCCCTCATCCGGCCTTGCTTCCTCCGCGCTATGGCGCGTCGGCGGCCACCTTCTCCCCCTAGCAGGGGGAGAAGGAAGTCGTGCCGTAAGTCGGTTCCAGTTCGCTTGGAAATATCCTTCGTGACCGCATCGGCCTCACCTGAACCCCTCCTCGAACTGAAATCCGCATCCAAGAGCTTTGGCGGCGTCGCGGCCTTGCGCGATGTCGACTTCGCGCTGATGCCCGGCGAGATCCATGGGCTGATCGGCGAGAATGGCGCGGGCAAGTCCACGCTGATGAAGATCATCGCCGGCGTGCATCACGATTTTCAGGGCGAGATGCTGCTGGACGGCAAGCCCATCCGGTTCAGGAGCCCGCACGATTCGCTCGCTGCCGGCATCGGCATGGTGCATCAGGAACTGTCGGTGGTGCCCGATCTGACAGTGGCCGAGAATGTGTTTCTTGGCACCCAGCCGGTCACGGCTTTCGGCGCGATCGATTACCCGCGGATGGCCCGCGAGGCCCGCAAACAAATCGCCAGCCTCGGTCTCGACGTCGATCCGCAGACCCGCATGGGATCTTTGCCCGTGGGCATTCAGCAGCTGATCGAACTCAGCCGAGTGCTGTTTTCCGGCGCCCGCATTATCATTCTCGACGAGCCGACCTCGGCCCTCTCGCCGCCCGAAGTGGAGCGGTTGTTCAGGGCCCTGCGGGGCTTGCGCGCGCAAGGCCGTAGTCTGATTTTCATCTCGCACTTCCTTGAGGACGTGCTGGAGATTTCCGATCGCGTGACGATTTTCCGCAATGGCAAACGGGTCGCCACCACCAGAGCGGCCGATACGACGAAAGACGCGCTGATCTCGCAGATGATCGGCAAGGGCGCAGAGGAACTGGCGGCTGGCGAGTTGACGACGTTGCTGGGCGGGTCCAAACCGGTGATACTGTCTGCTGTGGGCATCTCCCAGGGCGACATCGTCAAGGATCTCTCGATGGAGGCGCGCGCCGGGGAGATCCTGGGCGTCTATGGCTTCATGGGCTGCGGGCAGATCGAACTTGCCCGCGTACTGTTCGGCAAGTTGCCGCTGGACGCCGGCACCGTGACGCTGGACGGCAAGCCGCTGCCCCTGTCCAACACCGCGGCTGCGGCCAAAGCAGGCATCGCCTATGTGCCGGAAAACCGGCGCATGATGCTGTTCCGTACCGAGCCGATGTATAAGAACATCTCGATCGCCATTCTCGACCGCATCCACCGCACCCTGCTGAAACCGGACGCCGAGCGCACCATCGCCAAGACGCACATTGCCGATCTGCAGATCCGTCCGCCGAATGCCGAAATGACGGTCGGCAACCTGTCCGGTGGGAACCAACAAAAGGTGGCGCTGGCCAAGTGGCTGACACACAAGCCGAAGGTGCTGATCCTGAGCGAGCCGACGCGCGGCATGGATGTCGGCGCCAAGCAGGATGTCATCCGCATCCTGAAGACCCTGCGCGATCAGGGCGTGGCCGTCATCGTGCTCTCGACCGAGCCCGAAACCATCCTGACGCTGGCCGACCGCATCGTCGTCATGAAGCGCGGCCGCGTCGTGAAGAGCTTTACCGAGGGCCGGGTCGAGAAAGCCGATCTGCTGGCGGCGGCGTAGTTGAGTTAAACGGGCAGTTAAACGGGGACAGTTTCCTTATAACGCGTCATCGCGTTCGCCAATTCTATTGCCAAAGGTGAGCGCGATATAAGGAAACTGTCCCCGTTTAACTGCCTATGCCCAAATCGAAAGACACACATGACCGACACCACCAAACCCAGCGCCAGGCCCCGCGATCTGGGCTATTTGCTGCGTAGCCAGCTGCGCAACATCGCGCCCCTGATTACGCTGATTGCGCTGGTGATCTTCTTTAGTTTCGCCAGCAAATCGTTTGCGACCCTGGACAATTTCACCAATATCCTGGGGCAGGTGTCGCTGACGGCTATCATCGCGGTCGGCCTCACCTTCGTGATCCTGACCGGCGAGATCGATCTGTCGGTCGCCGCCATCGCCAATTCCATCGGCATCGTCGCGGCCTTCTTCACGCTGCAGCCGGACTACGCCAACATCCAGAACGTGCCGATGCCGGGGCTGGTGGCGGTTGTGTTTGCCCTGGCCGCCTGTTTCGCGCTCGGGATGGTGACGGCGGTCGGCGTGACGAAAATCGGCATCCCGTCGTTCATCATGACGCTGGCGGTGATGCAGATCGCGGCCGGCATCTCGGCGCTGCTGGTGCGCGGCCAGATCGCCTATAACTTCCCCGACATTGTCCAGACGCTCGGCTCGGGCAAATTCATGGGCTTGCGCTGGCTCATCTTGGTGGCGGTGGTGGTGCTGCTGGTCGCCCATCTCGTGCTCACCTATACGCGGTTTGGCCGCTACGTCTACATGACCGGCGGCAACCGCGACGCCGCCGAATATTCGGGCGTGAACGTCAAGTTCATCATCGGTTCGGTGCTGGTCATTTCGGCCATGCTGAGCGGCATGGCGGGCATGCTGGGCGTCGCCTATTTCGGCAGCGCGCAACAGAACCAGTTCGATACCTTCCTGCTCGATGCGATCGCGGCCGTGGTGGTCGGCGGCACCAGTCTGTTCGGCGGGCGCGGCGGCATTGGCAACACCATCGTCGGACTGCTGGTGCTCGGTGTGCTGAACAATGGCCTCGACCACATCAACATCGACAGCTTCCTGAAGATCCTGATCCGCGGACTGATCCTGCTGATCGCGCTCGTCATCAACGTCTATGCCCAACGCATGCGCGACGCCAGCGCGGCAACCGAGTGACCGGCTTCGCCATGGCCTCGAACATTCGTCGCTACCGCATCGCCGCCATCCCGGGCGACGGCGTGGGCAAGGAGGTGGTGCCCGCCGCCATCGAGGTGCTGCGCGCGCTCAGCGCCAGCGACGGCGGTTTCGAGCTGACATTCGATGCGTTCGATTGGGGATCGGACTATTTCCGGCGCACCGGCCGCATGATGCCGGAGGATGGCCTCGATCAGATCCGCGCCCATGACGCGATCCTGTTCGGAGCGGTCGGGGCACCGGACATCCCCGATCACACCAGCCTGTGGGGCCTACGCCTCGCCATCTGCCAGCCCTTCGATCAGTATGCCAACATCCGGCCGATCCGGCTGCTGCCGGGCATCGAGGGACCATTACGTGGCGTTGCCCCGCGCGACCTCGACTGGCTGATCGTGCGCGAAAACTCCGAAGGCGAGTATGCCGGGGTTGGTGGACGCGCCCATCGCGGCCAGCCGCACGAAGTGGCGACCGAGGTGGCCGTCTTCACCCGCGTCGGCGTCACCCGCATCATGCGCTTTGCCTTCGCGGCAGCTCGGGCGCGGCCACGCAAACTGCTGACGGTGGTGACCAAGTCGAACGCGCAGCGCCACGGCCTAGTGCTGTGGGACGAGATCGCTGCCGAAGTCGCGGCGGACTTCCCGGAGGTCAGTTGGGACAAGATGCTGGTCGACGCCATGACCATGCGCATGGTGCTGAAGCCGGCCAGCCTCGACACCATCGTCGCCACCAATCTGCATGCCGACATCCTGTCCGACCTGGCCGCAGCGCTCGCCGGCTCGCCGGGCATCGCCCCCACCGCGAACCTCAATCCCGAGCGCACCTACCCGTCCATGTTCGAGCCGATTCACGGCTCGGCCTTCGACATCGCAGGCAAAGGCATCGCCAATCCCATCGGCACCTTCTGGTCCGCCAGCCTGATGCTCGATCATCTGGGAGAGGCGGCCGCAGCCAGCCGGCTGATGGCGGCAATCGAACAGGTGATCGCAGGCGCCGGCCCGCTGACGCCCGATCTGGGCGGCCATGCGACTACTCAAATGGTCACGGAGGCAGTGGTCGCCGCGCTCATCATCTGAAGCGCGACGTTCCGGCGCGGATTTGCAGGGGAAAAATCTGGTGCTGCCGGAGGGGATTGAACTCTCGACCTCTCCCTTACCAAGGGAGTGCTCTACCACTGAGCTACGGCAGCAAACCGCACATAATATCCCGCAGCACACCTGCTTGGATCATCCAAGAGACGCTCGTGTGTTTCAAGATGTGATGCCCGACTACCTGAACTCAGGCCCGCTTGCAAGCCCTCTCCAAACCGACACCGGCGCTGTCCATGGGTTGGTCGTAGCACTCGATGACATTTTTCCGATGGCCGCCGCCCGCGCTCATGGCAACGCGTGAAGGCGCGAAGCCTTGTCGCAGACCGCAAAGTCCGCGCGTTGTTTGGCGTCGCGACTGAGGTCCGTTCGGTCCCGAAGCGGACTGCGGTTCAAACGTCAGCCATAGTCTCCAGCTTGACCTGCATCGGCAGGTCGGGGCGGACATAGTCAGCCAGCTTGAGCGCCCAAGTGGTGGCTCCACCAAGTTGCTCGTCGATCTTTGTGAAGTTCAGTTTTTCAAAATGGTCTTTGACAAGACTGTTCTTGCTGGTCGGCAGAAATTCGCCAATCAGACGATGCGCGCCTGCAGCCCGCGCGGCATCGGCCACAATGGCGAGCACCGCCTGTTCGACGTGTCGGCCCAGGACGCGGCAGCTCATGAGCCAAGTGTCACAGGTCCAGGACTCTTCTGATTTCCGGAACATGATCACGGAGATCATGCCATTGTCGCCAAACTTGTCGGCCAGCCGAATCTGAAGCGTGAACATGGACGGGTCGCCACCGAACGCTGCGATTTGGTCCTCGGTGTAACGGCGGGTCGTCAGATTGAACTGGTTGGACTTGTTGGTAAGTTGCGCGATGCGCGCGCGTCCCTGCGCGTCGAACGGCGCGGCATGGAGCACCATCTCAAGTGACGCGAGGTAGTCCTTGAGATTGGTCACCGTGCCAGCGGCTCTTTGCCGCTCGGCATTGGCGCGATAGTAATCCGCCCGCTTGCGGTCTTCCGCACCGAAGACAATGGCCTCGAAGTAGCCGGCGCCCGACAACAGCGACGTATAGAGCGCGGCGTCATCGCCGACTTCCGGCACAGCCACCTCAGGCAGTTCGCGGCGAACGATCTCACGTTCGGCGGGATTGTCATCCAGGAACACCAGCGCATCGGTGCCGATGTTCAGCGTGGCGGCGATCTGGCGCAGATTGCTCGCCTTGTCGGACCAGTTTGCAACGAACGCCGCAAAATGCTCCTCGCGCAGGATCATGTCCCGGTGCGCCTGAAACGGCAGGCGCGCGTTGGACTCGTCATTCTTGGAGCATACCGCCAAGATGATGCCCCGCTGCCGCAAATCAAGCGCCAGGGTCTGGATGGCCAAGTGAGCCTCGCCGACGGCATCGCCCTGGCCAATGCGGATGCCTTCCAGCCCATCGTCACCAATCACGCCGCCCCACAGCGTATTGTCGAGATCGAGGACCAGGCACTTGCGTGCTTTGCCCTTGGCGGCGCCAAGCACGCGGCAGACGTGGTCGGCATGGAGCGGCGCAACGTCGAGCGAGAAGGGGAGCTTGGCGGTGTGCCAGCCGCGCGGATCGTGCCAGCGCGCCAGGCCGTGACTGGCCGCCAGCGACGCTACGTCCACGAGCAAATCTCCGCTCTTCAGAACCTCTTCAACCAAGCGCTGGTTGAAGGTCTTGACCATAGCGAAGGGCGAACCATCGACCCGGGCGTCCAGATTGCCGAACAGCGGATCGGCCGGTGGCGGGATGGTCTGGAGTATGACCATAGCGCCCATGCCGTCGCGAATCGCCCTGCACAGGTCCCCCATCATGGTGATTGCGGCATCGATCGAGGCGGCCGCTTCGCCCGGTTCGAGACGGGCGGTGTCAAGACTGAGGAAGCGCGCATCGAGGCAGAGCAACACCGCATCGAGGCTGGAGCCGCCGAGCCATGACTGTGGGTCGTGGACCGCCTGCATCACTTGACCATAGTCCGCCTTGACAGCATCGAGCACCAGACCGTGACGAACGCCGGTTGCCTCGAGCGACGGCGCCAAATAGTCAAGAGTATGGGATCCGACGAGGCCGAGCCTGAGTGGCGAAAGGCCAGCTGCCCGCAGGTGCGGCGACAAGGCGCGAACCGTCTTGGCGAACTGGCCCAGCTGATCGACCGTCATCGCGGTCGCCGCAAGCCGACGCAGCACGCCGATATCGGGCGCATCGCTGGCTGCAAGGGCTTTCACGTGCTTGCGGAAATCTTCGGGAACTGGCAAAAGCCACGGCAAGAAACTGACCGCGTCTAGCACGAATTACGCTCCTAACTTGCTCTGCAAGGCGCTCACCAGATCGCCGACATTCTTGAAATGTTCGATCTCGCGGGTCGCAAAGCGGACACCAAACGATCGCTCCAATGCAAGGAGAAACCGAATGTGGCTGAGTGAGTTCCCAGCCTGCAACATCGTTTGCTGTCAACGTGTCCGTATAGTTGATTTCGTCTTCATCGAAAACGTCCTCCATCACAGTGACCAGCTTCGTGATCACGTCGTCTCGCGTCATTAATAATCTCCAGGAGTTCGTCTTGGCGCGGATTTCGAGGCGTCGTATGCGGGCCCCGCAGTATAAAACCCTACCGACTGATGGTCTTTCCGGCAAGCAGGAAAGTGCGTGCGAGAATGTTTGAATGGCATCCCGATCGCCGCAACTTCATGGCTTTGCCGTTAATTGCGCTCCTGACCATAGCGTGCCTCCTGGGTGGGACCGAAATTGTGGCCCGCTTAGCTTTCATTGAATTTAACAGCTCGACACTTAGCTGCCTAGTTCTTGACGATCGGGCCAGCGGAGTGCGAGCCATCCCGAATAGTCGCTGCCAACAGAAGATCTTTGAAAGTGACTTGATCGACTACCAGTTTAACGATTGCGGATTCCGCACGCCGCAACCCTGTGCACCGGCGCCTGCCGGAGTTTACCGGGTTGTCATGATCGGGTCGTCCTATGCCTACGGCATGCACGTAGCGCAACAGGATAGCTTTGCAGGTCTGCTGGGTACAGAGCTTTCGGGACGCACCCGCCGGCCCGTCGATATATTCAATCAGAGCATGCAATGGGGCATGCCAAGCAGTCTCGCACTTCGAACCGATGTGATGTTGAAGCCCCAGCCGGATATGATCCTTTGGGTGCTGACGCCCTATGACATTGAAAATGTGCGCCTCATTCTGCCCTATGTCGCTGGCAAGCAAGATGAGTTCGTGGTGCCTGCCAGGGAAACCGTGACCGCCGGCGCGGCCGCCCCTCCAAAGCACGGCCTGCTCGATCTTCCCGGCCGCGTTTGGCGCCGGCTGATCAACGAACTCTCCGGCACCCGGACTGTCTTTATGCTGCAACACTATCTGTATCGTAGCCAGAGCCAGTTCGTCAGTCATTCGCTTTCAACCGGAGCAGAGATCGACTATTTGCGCACCCCGCCTACGCCCGCATTTGTCGATAATCTGGCGGTTTTTGACAAGGCGCTGGAGCGCATCGCGGCGCGCGCACAGGCGGCGGGCGTACCGCTCGTTGTGACGCTGCTTCCCTCCCGACTCCAGACCATCATGTTGTCCAACCGAAAGAGCGAGACAGGCATCGACGCCACGCAACTGGGGCGTTTGCTTGCTCCGATCGTGGCGGCCCGCGGCGCGCGCTACGTCGATATGATGAAAGGGTTGGAGACGATGCCTGAGGCTGGCCAGCTGTTCTTTTCAGTGGACCAGCACATGCCGCCCGCCGGACATAGGATGTTGACGGACCTGTTGGCCGATGCGCTGATGCGTACACCCGATATCCGCAAGGACATGGAAGCGCAGCGATGACTGGTCTCGATTCCGGCTCTGTCCAGCTCATCGCCTTCGGTGTTGGCGTTGCGATTCTGATGCACCTGGGCGGCTCGTCGGCCTGGCGCACAGGAGTGCTTATTGCTGCCAGCATCGTGTTCATCCTGTTGCTTGGACCAAGCCCGCTCGCGCTTGCCCCACTCGGCGCCTTCGTGCTCCTTGGCTATGCTTGCGTGGTGGCGATCCGGAACGACGTGAAGTACGGGTTGTTGTTCAGCGTGCTTTTGCTGATTGCCGGCTATACTTGGCTGAAGCGATATAGCATCCTGCCCGAGGCAAGCTTCCTGTCAATTACGTACACGACACTCGGACTATCTTACATTTTCTTTCGGGTGCTGCATCTCGTGATCGAGGCAGGCGCGCCAAGCCCCGCCAGGAACATTCGATTTGACCACTATTTGGCCTATACACTCAACTTCACGACGTTCATATCCGGCCCAATCCAACGGTTTAGCGAGTTTGACCAGCAAATCGGGCAGACAACCCCACTGCCGCTGAACGCCGCCGTCATAGGCCGACAGATTGAACGCATCGTTGTTGGGTTCTTCAAGGTCAATGTCCTTGCCCTGTTGTTCAACATGGTTCAGGTCGATGCGCTCGCGGAGTTAGCGCGGGCTGGATCGGACCTCGACAAGGTGTTTGCGGCGTGGAAGCTGCTGGTCTGCTTCCCGTTCTTCCTCTACTGCAACTTTTCGGGTTACATCGACATTGTGATTGCGATCTCCCGGCTGATGGGCGTGCAACTGCCCGAGAATTTTGATCGCCCGTTCTCTGCGACTTCCTTCATCGACTTCTGGAACCGTTGGCACATAACGCTGTCGACCTGGCTCAAGACTTATGTCTACAATCCGCTACTCATGACACTGATGCGGAGCTTCCCCCATCCCAGTCTTGAGCAAGCCTTTGGCATACTTTGCTTTTTCATCACCTTCTTCTTGATCGGCATCTGGCACGGCCGAACCTCCGAATTTGCTGTCTTTGGCTTGCTGCAAGGCGGCGGCGTCGCGATCAACAAATTGTGGCAAGTGACAATGACAAGAGTGTTGGGCCGCAAAGCCTATCGCGCGCTTGCTCAAAGGCCTGCCTATGTGGTGGCCGCGCGCGGCCTAACCTTCAGCTGGTTTGCCGTCTCCCTGATCTGGTTCTGGGCGGACTGGCGGCAGATCGAAACCGCGTTTGCCGGAGCAGGCGCGATCGGATGGATTGAGGCGATACTCCTGCTCTGGATCGTCGCGAGTCCGGTATTGGCCATTTGGGAGTGGTTGCGCCCGCACTTGTTGTCGATCAATCTGGGCGGAACTGCACTGTGGCAGCATCCCTACGGCCGGACCGCCATGGTCAGCGCCCTGGCGACAATTGCTTTCCTGGTGACAGCGGTGCTGTCGCAACCCGCGCCAGGCATCGTCTACCGGGCGTTCTAGCGCAGGCGGGAGGTCGGATTGGCGACAAAAAATGAAGACGCGATCCGGCGCGAGCAGCAGCGCAAGGCGCGCCAGGCTGCCGAATTGCGAGCCAATCTGGCGCGGCGCAAGGCTCAAAAGCGTGAACAAGCGGTTACCGGAGGCCCCGAAGTTGGCCCGGAACCTGCAAACCCACCCGCGGCCAAGGTCGACGACTAGCCGCCTTGCGCCGCGCGGGCTGGATCGGTAACCTCATTGGCCAAGCCGGTGGCCGGGGCATCGCGCCGCGTTGCGGCCTGGGGCCCGGAAGTCGATAGCAGGCCGATAGCAGCCAGGACTGCCGGGGATTCGGCGGTTTCTGCGGCGCATTTCAAAGGAACAGGCGACCATGGACCGCATCCGCATCACCGGTGGGCACAAGCTGGAGGGCATCATCCCGATTTCCGGCGCCAAGAATGCCGCCTTGCCGTTGATGATCGCCTCGCTGCTGACGTCCGAGACGCTGACGCTCAAGAACGTGCCCAATCTGGCGGACGTGAACCTGCTGGCGCGAATTTTGCGCAACCACGGCGTCGATCTGACGCTTGAGGGCAAGCGGGCGACCAAGTCGAATTACCTGGGCGAAACCTACCAGCTGACCGCGCGCGACATCGTCGACACCACCGCGCCCTATGAGCTGGTGTCGCGCATGCGCGCCAGTTTCTGGGTGCTCGGCCCGTTGATCGCCCGCTGCCGGCAGGCGCGCGTCTCGCTGCCAGGCGGTTGCGCCATCGGCACGCGACCGGTGGACCTGCATCTGGTAGGCCTGAAGGCGCTCGGCGCCGAGATCGACATCGAGTCCGGTTATGTCGTCGCCAAGGCCCCCAATGGTTTGCACGGCGCACGCATCATCTTCCCCAAGGTTTCGGTGGGTGCGACGCACAACGTGCTGATGGCCGCAGTGCTGGCCAAGGGCGAGACCGTGATCGAGAATGCCGCGCGCGAACCCGAAGTGGCTGATGTCGCGCGTTGCCTGGTCGCCATGGGCGCCAAGATCGAGGGTGTGGGCACCGGTACGCTTCACATCCAGGGCGTTGACAGGCTGGAAGGCGCACGCCATGCCGTGTTGCCGGACCGCATCGAGACCGGCACCTTCGCCATGGCCGTCGCTGCCACTGGCGGCGATGTGCTGTTGCAAGGCGCTCAGATCGAGGATCTGGAATCGGCCATGAACATCCTCGGCAGCATCGGCGCCGAGGTGAAGGCGACCCCGGAAGGCATCCATATCCGCCGCAACGGTTCGGGGATCAGTTCCGTCGATGTGGAAACCCAGCCGTTCCCTGGCTTCCCGACCGATCTGCAGGCCCAGTTCATGGCGCTGATGACGCGCGCCGAAGGCACCAGCACGATCCGCGAGACTATCTTCGAGAACCGCTTCATGCATGTGCAAGAGTTGGTGCGACTTGGCGCCGATATCCACATGCACGGCGATTTGGCCACCGTGAAAGGCGTCAAGCGCCTGACCGGCGCGCAGGTGATGGCGACCGATTTGCGCGCCTCAGTCTCGCTCGTCATCGGCGGCCTGATGGCCGAGGGCGAGACCATGATCAACCGCGTCTATCACCTCGACCGCGGCTTCGAGCGGCTGGAAGAGAAACTCACCAACTGCGGCGCGCAGGTGGAGCGGATCACGGGATAGGGCCGCAAGGTCCGTTACGCCCCGCCTAATTTCGGCCGCGCCTGTACGTCAATATGCTTAATTCCGGCAGAGGAGAGGGCATCATGGGCATACGCGGGAGCTATGGTCTGGGCGTAGCGTGGCTGGCTGCGCTGATGCTCGTCTTCAGTGTTGCGATTGCGCCGGCGCGCGCCGCAACCATCGACGATCTGCTGCGCGTCGACAGCGACAAGGTCGACGTCCTGATCGCCAAGGAGAACTTCAAAGCCGCCATCGAACCGGCCCGGCGGCTGTTGGCAAAGGCGCGCAAGCTGCTCAAGCCCGGCGACCCGCGCCTGACCATCTATGCTGTCCAGCTGGCCGACCTGCACGCCCGCACCGGCAATTCCGCGAGGGCCGTCGCCACCGCGCTGGCGGTCGCGAAGTTCACGCCGCGCAGTGAGGGTGATAACACCCAACTGATCGCCAGCCTGCGTCGGCTCGCCGGCATCCTGGCTAACGCGGGCAAGTTCGATGCCGCTGTCCAGGTCCTCAACAGATCCATCGCTATCGCCGAGCGCGACAAGGGCCCCGACAGCGCCGAGGTTGCAGATCTGCAGCGCGGCCTGGCCGATGTCTACCGGCAGATGGGCCGGACGGCGGACGCCGATAGCATCAACCAGCGGCTCGATGCGGCCGAACAGGCAGCGCTGCGCCAAAATGGCGAGACGCAATTTCAGATCACCAAAAGGGATCTGCCAACGACAGAAGCGCCAGTCGAGGCGCCGGCCCCCGAAGCCGAAGCGCCTTCCACCGACAATGCGACCGCCCCGCCGCCACCGCCAGACTTGGACCGGGCTCAACCCGCCCCGCCTCCGTCTCCGGCTCCGTCGGATGAAACAACCACGGCGCAACCGGGCACTGCCCCCGAACCGCCAGCTGCTGCAAAGCCGGAAGCCCCGGCGACCAAAGCAGCGCCCGCACCCAGGAAGCGGGCCGTCACCAAAAACGGTGGTGGCTCGTCGGCCGGCGCGCCACCTGCCGCTTCATCGGAACCTGTCGCAACACCCGACCCGAACGCCCAATTCAGCGTCGTGCCGGTGTTCTACGGCACCAACCGCAAGCTTGCCGCCGGTGTTACCCGCGTAAGCTTCTCCAGTTCCGAGAGCCGCGACCTCAGCCTTGGCCTAGCCTTGGTGACGGTGCCCAACAACCATGTCGTTCCGCAATTGGAGCGGCCGTGGGAGCTGCGCGTGCCCGGCACCGAGATCGTGCTCAGTTTCGAAGCGCAAGATCCCTCCAAACACTTCACACTCAGGTCGATTGAGACGCTGACGCAAGACCAGTTCGTCGCCCGCGCCAAGGAGCGCGTGGCCGCAGCCAAGACCTACCGGGGTCAAGCCCTGGTATTCGTACACGGATTTTATAACACCTTCGACGACGCGCTCTACCGTACCGCCCAGATCGCCTTCGACCTGCAGTTCGACGGCGGCGCCTTCATGTACTCCTGGCCCTCGGCCGGCACCCTCGACGCCTATCGGACCGACCGCTCGAAGGCTAAAAACGCCGGCGCGAAACTGCGCGAATTCCTGACGCTGGTGGCCAATCAGACCGGCGCCACGCGGGTGTCGGTGATCGCGCATTCGATGGGCAACCTGCCGCTCATGGACGCTCTGGACGAGACCCGGCCACTCACCGGCCCCTCGCCGTCGGCCTCAATCGACGAAGTGGTGCTGGCCGCCCCCGATATCGGCCGCAAGGAGTTCACCACGCTGGTCGACCACATGAAGAAGATTCGCGGCGGCATTACTCTCTATGCGGCGTCCAACGATGTCGCGCTGGAAGCCTCACGCACCTTCTTCAACAACGAACCACGCGCCGGCGACACCGGCTACGGCGGCCCCTTGCTGCTGCCACGCGTCGACACCATCGATGCGACCCGAGCGAGCACGCAGTTCTTCCGGTTGAACCACTACTATGTCGCCGAATCCTCGCCGATCCTGTGCGATGTCGAGCACCTGCTACGCGGCGGCATCCGCCCGCCGAACGAGCGCTCGAAGATCCTGCAGACCATCAAGGCCGAGGCGGGAACGTACTATGCCTATCGGCCGTAGGGGTGGGGGCTAGGTCGGCGGCGTGAACTTGGGACCATCGACTGGTCAACCAGCGATGTCACGCCGGACCGTCGTGTTCACCGGTATCACACCGGCATCTTGTTCTCGAACATGATCGAGTATTTCCGCGTCACACCAGTCATCTCGTAGTGGCACTTGACGCCGCGCAGTACCATGAAAGCCTCGCCCTCGCCGAAGTGCGAGACGCGGCCATTGTCCTCGGTGACGGTGATGCCACCCTTCAGGATCAGGCAGAACTCATCGCACGGATAGGAAGGTATGAACTCCGTGCACGGCGTGCATTCCCAGATACCAACAGTGAGCTGCTTGCTCGGATCGATATAGTCGAAAGTGCCGATTTCTTTGGCGGTGCCGGCGACAATCTTGGTTAGGTCCATAACGTTGATTGGCTTCAGGCCTTCGCCGGGTGGGCCGTTGGGATGGATTTTGAACACTTTGTGCTGGGTCATGGACGGTCTCCGCTGGTGGGTGGCTAGCCCAATCTTGACGCCGCCGAAGTCTCTCTTGCCAATTCCCTGCGAAAAAGCACTATTAGTGGCACATCACTTCCGAAATCCGGAGGAACACCTTGCGTCGCCTGCTTGATGTGGACTTGCGGCTGTTGACGATCCTGCGCGCCATTGTGGAGTGCAACGGACTGTCATCGGCGCAAAATGTGCTGAACATGAGCGAGTCGCGTGTGTCAGCCGGCCTTGCCGAACTCGAGGCACGGCTTGGACTTCGATTGTGCCGTCGTGGGCGTGCCGGTTTCGCGCTGACCGAGGCGGGACGGGTGGTCTACGAGGCCTCGCACGAGCTGTTCGACAGCGTGAACCGATTCAAGAATCGGGTGCATGCGGTTTCCGAAAGCGCGCGTGGCATTCTGCGCATCGGCACAGTGGATGCTCTGATCACAAACGAAGCGCTGCCCCTGGTGCGCACGCTGCAACGCTTCCGCAAGGCCACCAAGAACGTCACCATCGACTTCCTCAACGCAGGACCGGAAGAGCTTGAGGCTCAGGTGCTGTCGGGCCGCCGCGATGTTGCAATCGGCCCATACAGCCGGCAGTTTGCTGATCTCGACTACTTGCCGCTACGCCAGGAATTGCAGTCGCTCTATTGCGGCAGCGGGCACGAGCTATTTGCTGTCCCGGAAAAACGCATCACCATTGCGGAGCTGGTGCGCCATCCGTTTGTCGCCCGCAGCTATCTGCACCGTTTCGACCTTCTGCGCGTTGGGCACGTCGAGGCGCAGGCCAGTGTCGACACTATGGAAGCGCAGCTGATCCTGATCTTGAGCGGCGAGTTCTTCGGCTATCTGCCGGCGCACTATGCCAAGACCTGGGTGGCGCAGGGCAGCCTGCGCATCATCAAACCGAAGGACCTGAGCTATCATTCGTCTTTGCAGGCTGTCACCGCCAAACAGAGCCACGACAACAAGCTGGTCCGGCGCTTCGTTGGTCTGCTTGCCGAAGAATGCAACGACCTGGACGACCTCGGCACCGCCGTCACCACCGATAAACGGGAGAATGCTCCTTAATTACTCGATTTTCCAGGAGTGACTTTCGCGCGAGCCTTCAAGTTCTCGTCAGTCCTGAGAAGGCACACGGCATGCACCAATACGAGTCCGGCCGCCTGGATCTGCCCTTTGTGGGCATCGCCAGCTTTTCCAAAAAGCCGATCTGCCTCGACTGGGACAAGATCAATGCCGATTTCGCCGTGATCGGCGTGCCGATGGATATGGGCACGCAATACCGATCAGGCGCACGTTTCGGACCCCGTGCAGTGCGTGAAGCTTCGACGCTGTTCTCCTTCGGCCACGGCGGCGCCTACGACCACGAAGACGACTACGAGTACTTGAAGTCTGACGAAGCCCGCATCGTTGATATCGGCGATGCCGATATGGTGCATACCGATACCGCCAAAAGCCACGCCAACACCGAGTTCGCCGTCCGCAAAATCTTGAAGGCCGGCGCCATTCCAGTGGTGATCGGCGGCGACCACTCCGTCAACATTCCCTGCATCGATGCGTTCAGTGACCAAGCACCGATCCACATTGTGCAGATCGATGCGCATCTCGATTTTGTCGATGTGCGCCACGGCGTGCGGCAAGGCCACGGCAATCCCATGCGCCGCGCTGCCGAGCACAAGTATGTAACCGGTCTCAGTCAGATCGGGATACGAAATGTCTCCTCGACCGCGCGCGAGGGCTATGCCGATGCGCGCAAGATGGGATCGGATATCCTCTCGGTACGGCAATTCCGCAAGCTTGGCGTCGAGGGCGTACTGGCGCACATCCCAGCAGGCAAGCGCTACTATCTCAGCATCGACATCGATGGCTTCGATCCCTCGATCGCGCCCGGGACCGGAACCCCCAGCCACGGCGGCTTTTATTACTATGAAGGCCTGGAATTGATTGCCGGGCTCGCCAACCACGGTTCCATTGTCGGGGTCGATCTTGTCGAGGTTGCCCCAGATTACGATCATACGGGATGCACGGCAATTCTTGCAGCACAGCTATTGCTCAACACCATTGGACGCATCGCACGTGCCAAAGCCGGCCGATAACACAGTCTACCAGAGGGCGGTCAACGCCCCGCCTGCTCACCAAGGTAAAGGGAAACGTCATGACCAAGGCAATTGTCAGACTACTGCTGGCCAATCTGCTGTTTGCTTGCGCAGCAATGGCGTTGGCCCTGCCGGCAGAGGCCAAAGTGCTGAAAATTGGGCACTCGACCTGGGTCGGCTACGGTCCATTCTATGTTGCGCGTGACAAGGGCTTCTTCAAAGAAGAGGGCGTCGAGGTCGAGAGCGTCATCATGGAGGATACGAGTCTCAAAATGGGTGCACTGCTGGCCGGCCAGATCGATCTTGCAGCGTCCACGTCGGATGAGTTCCCGATCTATCTCAAGCCCGGCAAGTCTGTGAAGTACCTACTGGCGGTGGACTATTCGAACGGCGGCGATGGCATTGCCGCAAGCAAGGACATCAAGACGATTGCAGGTCTCAAGGGCAAAAAGGTCGCCTTCGAGCACGGCTCGATCTCGCAGTTCTTTCTGAATGTACTTCTCAAGCGCAACGGCCTGACGCAGGCCGACATCGAACCGGTTAACATGACCGCAGCCGAACTCAGGAACCGCATTTGTCGCGGGACAAGTGGATGCGGCCGTGACCTGGGAACCGGCGCTCAGCCTTGGGGCGCAGTCAAAGAACGGCCATTTGCTGGCGTCGAGCTCCGAAGTCCCAGGTGTCATCGTCGACGTTGTCGCCGCCACACCTGAAACTATCGCTGCGCACGGCCCCGAACTGAAGGCGTTCTCGCGCGCCTGGTACAAGGCGCTCGACTTCCTGGCCAAGAATCCCGACGAAGCCTACGCTATCATGGCCAAGGGCATCGGTGGCTGGATCGAGAAGCCCGAAGACTTCAAGGCCGCAGCTGTTGGCATCAAGTATCTCGACAAGACTGGGAATGCCGAGCTGTTCGGGACCGCCGACAAGCCGGGCAGCCTGTACAAGAACGTCGCCGACGCCATCGAACTCTGGAAGGGCTTCCAGAAGGTGCAGGTCGATGTGACGCCTAAGGATGTTATCGATCCGACCTTTTTTGGCGGCTAAGTACGCAACAACACCCATGAGCCGCTTCCTCAACCGATTGCTGACGCCGCGCCGGAGTATTCCGGCGTGGCTGAGCATTGGTTCGGGAATTGCGTTTGCCAGCGCCCTGCTGGCGGCCTGGTCGGTCTTGACCTACGGCGGCTTCACCGACACGACGTTTTTTCCGATGCCCCATCAGGTGCTTACAGGCTTCTGGAAGACGCTGATAAACGGCACACTGTTGTGGCATATCTGGTCGAGCCTGCTGGTCATCAACATCGGCTTCCTGCTGTCCTCGATTTGCGCCGTGCCGCTGGGCATCCTCATGGGCAGTTACCGGATCGTTCAATCTACGCTCGAACCGGTTGTCAATTTCACGCGATATCTACCCGTCACATCAATGATCCCGCTGCTGATCCTGTGGGTTGGCATCGGCTTCAACGAGAAGATCGCCGTGATCTTCATCGGCACCTTCTTCCAGCAGATCGTCATGGTCGCCGACATCTCGGCCCAGGTGCAGTCCGAAATGTTCAATGCGGCGTACACGCTGGGCGCCAACCGCTGGCAGGTGTTGCGGCGCGTGTTGCTGCCGGCCTGCATGCCCGGCGTGATGGATACGCTGCGCGTCACCATGGGGTGGGCCTGGACATATCTAGTGGTGGCAGAGATCGTCGGTTCCAACGCGGGCCTTGGCTACATGAGCATGCAGGCGATGCGCGGCTTGCATGCCGATCTCATATTCGTCGCCATCCTCGTCATCGGCATTCTGGGCATGATCACGGATCAGATTTTCAAATGGTTGAAATTGCGATTTCTGCCGTGGGCTGAGCAACGCTGATGGGCGCGGTATCGGTGCAGCAGGTTGGCCTGTCGTTTGGAGCCCGCAACGGCCATGGCGGCGTGGTCGCCCTGATGGACCTCTCGCTAGAGATCCCCAACAAACAGTTCGCCGTCATCGTCGGCCCGTCCGGATGCGGCAAGTCCAGCCTGCTCGACCTGATCGCCGGCCTCAAGGACGCCACCAGCGGCCGCTGCCTGATCGACGGCCGCGAGGTGTTCGCCCCCGGCGCCGACCGCGGCATGGTGTTTCAGAATTATTCGCTCTTCCCCTGGCTGACCGTGCAGAAGAATGTCGAGTTCGGCCTCAGCTTGAGGGCCATTCCCGAGACAGAGCGAATTGACCGTGCACGCTACTATATCGACGCCGTTGGGCTTTCTGGTTTCACGAATGCCTATCCAGTGCAACTGTCGGGAGGCATGAAACAACGCGTCGCCATCGCTCGCTCCCTAGCCAACGACCCTGAAGTTCTCTTGATGGACGAACCCTTCGGCGCCCTCGACAGCCAGACCCGTACTGTCATGCAGCAACTGCTGCTGGGCATCTGGGAGAAGGAACACAAGACGGTGCTGTTCGTGACGCATGACATCGACGAGGCGCTGTTCCTTGGCGATGTCGTCTATGTTATGTCGGCGCGCCCCGGCCGTTTCATCGATACAATCGACGTCGGACTAGAGCGTCCACGCAACTATGAGATCGTCACGTCGGAGCACTTCATCAGTCTGAAGCGACGTATTCAATCGAGTCTGCACGCCGAGGTGAAGCGAGCCATGGCGTTGGCTGGCGCCGAGCATTGATCTGCAGTCGTCAGCTTCACGACGCGACCCTCCCCTGACTTCTGGCCGGTCGCGACCGGACGGATGCGCCACGGTATCCGACGCCCGCGATTCTACCCTTCCAAGAACGCCGTCATGAGCTTAAGGGCGATGGCGTGTTTGCCGGGCGCAACAATCTTCTCGGGATGTTGCTTGTTCAGTATCAGCCGCAGTTCCGCCCGATCCACCCAGCGCGCTTCGGCGATCTCGCCGGGGTCGAGCGTCAGCTCCGTGGACGTTGCTTCGGCGCGGCAGCCGATCATCAGCGAATGCGGGAACGGCCAGGGCTGGCTTTCCTGGTAGGTGACTCTCGTCACGTCGAGCCCAACCTCCTCCTTTACCTCGCGGCGCACCGCGTGCTCGATGTCCTCGCCCGGTTCGAGGAAGCCGGCCAGGGTCGAAAACAGGCGTACGTCGTAGTCCTTGAAGCGCGGTTCATGGCTGATCAGGCACTTGCCGCCGTGGGTCACCAGCATGATCACAACCGGATCGGTGCGCGGGAAGAACTCCTTGCCGCAGCCAAAGCACTTCTTGCGCCAGCCGCCATCCTTCATGTCGGTGGAGGCGCCGCAATGGCCGCAATGGCGGCAGTTGGCGTGCCATTCCGAGAGCGCCCGCGCCGCGCCTGCGATGGAGAGTTCCTCCTGCGTCAGCTGGCCCTGTACCGCGAGCGTGCGCAGATCGACATAGGGGCGCACCACGAACGGCCCGCCCGGCATGGCGATGGCGCGGTGCTCGCCGATGGCTACGGCGAAATACGGCGCGCCATCCGGGTCAAGGCCGAAAAAGCTGCGCGGCCAGGCGGCAAGGCCGAAGGCGTCGAGTTCGGCATTGGAGAACCAGCGCAGCGAGGCCTCGGTCTGTGCCTCGTTGGACATGATGGCAGGCTTCAGGTCCACCAGCAGCAGCGTGCGGGCCATTGCTGACGCAGCCTGCGAGGCCAGCCAATCGGCGTCAGCACGCTTGGGGCTGACGCGATCGAGGGATTTGACGGAGTTCAAGGTAGGCATGGGAGCCTCGGTGGCAGATGGACCGACGCGTGGACCCTAGCCCGGCGGGCGTGGTCAGGTCCAGGCGTCGTGGGGCCGAATGCTCGTGATAGTGCACGGGAGAGGATTCGATGCAGCTCGACAAAACCGCAGTCTATGCGCCGGAAGGTTGTAAACTCCCTGAACTGCCTCAAGCCAAACTCGCAGCTGGCAACCGAAGGACTTCAGGCCATGCCAACAGCATCGGGAAATCGATCCGCTTCCTACCGATCAGCAGTTTTGGCCGGACTGGCTTATTTCGCAGTCGTATTTCCCGTCGCCTTCGCGTTTGGCACTTTTCGCACTTTAGTGCTGGCGCCAGTGATCGGCAAAATGGCAGCCGTCATGACCGAGTTGCCATTGTTGCTCGCGGTCTCTTGGATTTCCTCGCTTTGGCTCGTCGGCCGCTTCGGCGTTTCCGCCAACATGGCGGAGAGACTGATTATGGGAGGCGTGGCGTTCGCGGTGCTGATGGTTGCCGAAGCATGCCTCGCCGTGTTGGGCTTCGGACAAACACTCTTGCAGTATCTTGAAACGTTCCAAGGAGCCGCCGCGCATTTGGGGCTCGCCGGCCAAATTGCGTTTGCATGCCTGCCCAGCTTGCAATTGCTGAGGGCGAGACTTGCGTCAGGTCGATGACACGACAGGTTTCGCACCCATCAGGCAATTCCACTCAAATGGTAGCGCCCTGCCGCTCACCCTACATTGGTATGCCGATATTTCTCCAGCACCCGCGCCGGCTTTTTCAGCGCGTCGCGGCGGAAGGGGTCGCCCAGCTCCTGGGTGCACATCACTTCCACCACGGTGGTCTTGCCGTCCTTTTGCGCCTTACAGGCCGCGTTCAACGCCTCGCCGACGTCCTTCAACTTGTCGACCACCACGCCCTCCGCGCCCATACTCTTGGCAATGGCGGCAAAGCTCGGGTTCTCCAGGTTCACGCCTAAGAAGCGGTTGGCGTAGAAATCGACCTGGTTCTTCTTTTCGGCGCCCCACTGCTTGTTGTGGAACACGACCGCAGTGGTCGGAATCTTCTCGCGCACGCAGGTGAGTATCTCGCCAAAGCTCATGCCCCAGGCGCCGTCTCCGACATAGGCCACGGCGGGCCTATCCGGCTGGGCCACCTTGGTGCCGATGATGGCGGGGAAAGCATAGCCGCAGTTGCCGAAGCTCATGGCCGCGAACATGGAGTTGGGCTGCTTGAAGCGCAAATAGGAGTTCGACACCGAGCAGATGTTGCCGATGTCGGTTGAGACCATGGCGTTGGCGGGTAGCGCTTTTTCCAGTTCGCGCAGCATCTGGCGCGGATGCATGAAGGGCGAGTCCTTGGCCACAGTTTTTGACCAATCGTCGGTCTCGCCAGTCCACGCCGTGAGTTCTTTCTCCCAGGCGTCCTTCTGCGCCTTGATCTCGGCCCTGCGCGCCGGCGCGTTTGCGGAGCCTTCCAACTTCTTGTTGGCGAGCTTGTAGGTCAGCGCCTTGGCCGCGGCCTTGGCGTCGCCGACGATGCCGACGCTGATCTGCTTGACCAGTCCGAGCATGCGGTGATCGCTGTCGACTTGGATGATTTTTGCGTTCTTTGGCCAGTAGTCCAGCCCATGCTGCGGCAAGGTGCCGAACGGTCCGAGCCGCGTGCCCAGCGCCAGCACCACGTCGGCCTGGGCGATCAGTTTCATGGCGGCCTTGGAGCCCTGGTAGCCGAGCGGGCCGCACCACAGCGGATGATCCGACGGGAAACTGTCATTGTGCAGATAGCTGTTGACAACCGCGGCCTGCAGCGTCTCGGCGAGGTCGACGCACTCCTTCACGCCACCCGACATGATGACGCCGCCGCCCGAGACGACGACCGGGAACTTGGCCTTCGAAAGAATCTCGGCCGCCTCGTCCAAGCTCTCCTCGGCGCCGGGGCCGCGCAGGATCTCGCGTGGGCGGGCGATCTCGTAGTCCGCCTCGCCGTAGAAATTATCGCGCGGGATGTTGTACTGGGTCGGCCCGCGCTCGCTCATGGCCATGTCGAAGCAGCGCGCCAGAAGTTCGGCCACGCGCGGATGCTTGGCGACATGGGCTTGGAATTTGGTGATCTTGGAGAAGATCGGCAGCTGATCGGTTTCCTGGAAGCCGCCGAGGCCCATCCCAGCAGTTCCCGTCTCCGGCGTAATGACAACCACCGGCGAATGCGCCCAGAAGGCCGCCGCCGTCGAGGTGACAAAGTTGGTCACGCCCGGCCCGTTTTGAGCGATGCACACGCCGTGCCTGCCCGAGACGCGTGCATAACCGTCGGCCATGTGGCCGGCGCCCTGCTCGTGCACGGTGGGGATGAAGCGGATGCCGGCGGTCGGGAACAGGTCCAGCGCGTCCATATAGGCCGAGCCGACAATGCCGAACACGTCCTTGACGCCATAGGCGACCAGCGTTTCGACAAAGGCTTCCGAGGCGGACATCTTGGGCATGGGGCGCTCCTGGGGCGGATAGAGTGCAGCAGTTCTAGGTCTGCCGCCCGCTCCAGGATAGTGCCAAAGACACAACGACCGGCGCGCCAGGGAGTTGGTTGCCAGTCGTTGCATCCCGACGTCGCGCCAGTTTCTCAGTCACCGCCGCCCTTGCCGCTGTTTCCGCCGCCGCTACCCGAGCCGCTGTTGCCTGAACCGCTATTGCTACTGCCCGAACCGCTGTTGCCGCTGCTGCCTGACGACCCTTTTCCGCTGTTGTCGCTGCTCTTGCCGGAATTGCCGCCACCACCCCCGCCATCGTTGTCGCCACCACCGCGGCGACCGCCGGCGAAGGCGTAGGCATAATCATAGTCGAGCTTCTTGATCCGCTTACGCACGACCTTGCGCGGCGCGGCGGCTGCCGGGGTCCGTACTGCGATTGGCGCGACTGCGGCCACAGCGATTCTTCTCACGACCGGCTTGGCCCGAGGCGGCGGCGCGACGGCCGCAACTCTCGCGGCAGCGGCTCTCTGGACCGCCGCAGCGCGCACCGGGGCGGCAGGTGCGATCCGCGGGGGTGCAGCCCTGACCGCTGCAGGCCGAGCAGCTGCGGCTTGAGCGACCGGTTGCGGCCTCGGCGCACTGACTGGCGCGGCCTGTTGCCTGATCGGCCGTGCCGGCGGAGGCAGTGCTGCGACCACTTGTGGCCGGCGCGGCGCAGCAGCGGCAATGGGCGCCTTGGCAGGAGCAGTGACAGTCCGCCGTGTCTGCGATGCCGACGGCGACGGAACCGTGATTGCGACCTGTTCCGGACGCGAGGCGACGACGGGCGCAGACGGCGCTGCGGCAATTGCCGGCGGCGCAGGCGAGGTCCCATCTGACGGGACGCCATCGGACGGTTCTGCGGTCCCGGGTCCCGCACGCTTGGCGGTGACGCCGGCCGGAACCATCAGACTGGCCACCGTCGCAGCGGCCACGTTGAAGCGGACGATTCCGGTCGTGAGCTTTCTCAAACCCGGCGTGAGCGTGCTCGGTGGCGGCAACGGCCGAGTGATCAGTTTGCGCCCAGCGCTTGCAAACGCCTGCAGTCGGGGCGGCACCGAAAAGTCGAACGACACGGCGGCGAGGGCCGTGGCATCGGGCGCCGGCAAGCTTGGGCCTTGTGCGACCTTGAGGTCCTCGCCCGCTTTTGGCTGCGGCGACGCAAGAGGTGCCGGTGCGGCGCTCGTAGTTGGCTCTGGCGCTGTGGCAGCCGGAACCTGTGCGACGATGTTAGGGGCCGGCTTGGCCGGCGGAACAGTGGTCTCGACGGTGCTCGGCACGGTCTGGGACTTGGCGATCTCGGCCACTTTCGCTTGTGGCGGTGCTGCCGAAGGTCTGGTTTCCTGCTGCGCGGCGCTCAGGGCCTTGCTGGCGCCTTTGGCCACTTCGTTCAATTTCGCCAAACGCTCAGCCTCGATCTTGGCGGCGATCTTGGCCCGGCGCTCGTTGAGTTCGATCTGCGCCTGCACCTGCGGCGCCAGCCATTGCACCGCCACCGCGAGAACAGCCAGCAGCGCAAACACGTTGGTGGCCCGCGTGCGATCGGCCACCACGTCACGCCAATCCTCGTCGGGCACGGGTGTGTCGCCGCGCGGCTTGCGGCCGGTAAACATGGATTTCAGCAGATTTTCGTTATGCACCGCACTGGAGATGATCACGCCGAGCAGATGCGCCGGGATCAGACTTACGGTCAGCCAGGCGGTCAGGCGATGAAACTGATGCAACTGCTCGTTGCCGAACCAGGCCGGGGTGGTCTGCATGTAGCCAGTGACGGCCAGCACAGTGCACAGTCCCAGCAGCGCCAGGATCATGGCGCCGCCGGCGGGATTGTGTCCCAGATGACGCTCCGACTTGCCGCTCCACAGCTGGCCGAGATAGGTCAGAATTGTGGCTGGTGATTTCACGAAATCGGAAAAGCGGGCGTGGCGCGTGCCGATGACGCCCCACACCCAGCGGAAGACGACCAGCACCGCCACGGCGTAGCCAGCGGCCGTATGCAGTTTTCCGTATACGCCGGCTGTCATGAAGGCGGCTGCGAAGGCCACCACCAGTCCCCAGTGGAACACCCGGACGGGCATATCCCAGACATCGACTTCGTCGTTTCGCCGTTGCATGGGACAGCCCTCCGGTGATGCACTACAGGGGTGAACGTCCTACGACTTCTTTTCTTCCTTCTCGACCAGCTTGCCGTCGACCGGGCTATGGAACAGCTCCCACATCTTGCCATCCTTGTCCTTGGCGTAGAGCTCGTAGCAGCTGCCCTCAACCTTGGCGTTGGTGACTTCGTAGCCCTGCTCGGTGGCCATCTTGCTGATCTCCTCGATCGGCTTCCACTTGTCCTTGGGCTCGGCGGTGCAGGTCGTCAGGCCGTCGGCGAAAGCGCCCGTCGAGGCGAACAGGGGGAGGGCGAAAGCGGCGGCGATGGCGAGTTTGCGGATCATGGTCATGTCGATGGGTTCCTGGTTACAAGTGAAACGAACGAGTACTGATGTATTGGGACAACCGTGATGCCAACCTGACGTACGCTGTCAGGTTTTTGTCAGGTTAGCTATGTCCGAGGCGCTCCGCTTGCGTTGACAACTGGCCGGAGTGCCAGTTTGCTGCTGGCGGGACCTCAAATAGTACCCGGCGCCGTAAGTGCCTCAGTCACGATTGAACCTCGAGGCAAACGAGACCTGACGCAGTCTCGGAACCTAGGGGCGGCTTGCGGCCGCCCTCTCGACGCGAGCATGTTCGAAGAGGGCGGCCGCAAGCCGCCCCTACCCAATCGCAGTTGCGCGTGTCAAAAACTGGCAAGTCCGGGTACTAGGTTTCGACACGCAGCAAAGGGGGAGCGGATGAGCAAGAAAAATGACGGACCCGGCGGCATTGGGCCGGAGCGGCTGATGGCCTTTTCCGACGGCATGTTCGCCATCATCATCACCATTATGGTGCTGGAGCTGAAAGTGCCGCATTCGGCAGCGCCCGAGGCGCTGTTCGAGACCTGGCCGAAGTTCGCGATCTATGCGCTGAGCTTCCTGCAGGCTGGCATCTACTGGGTCAACCACCACGCGCTGTTCGATGGCGCCGAGCGGGTCGAACGCGCGCGTGCTGTGGCTTGAACCTGCTGTTGCTGTTCTTCCTGTCGCTGATCCCCTTTGCGACCGCCTACGCAGGCGAGACCGGCTTTGCCACCTTCCCGACCTCGCTCTATGCGCTGGTCATGCTGCTGCCGGCGCTGACCTGGAACTGGCTTGCACAGACGCTATCGCAGCCATCAATCCGGGCGAGCGCGAAGTGACGCGCGCGGCGCAGGACCAAAGGCTACATCGCGCTGGCGCTCTATGTGGCGGCGATCGGCATGGCCTTCCTCAGCCCCTGGCTGAGCCTGGCGCTGATTCTGACCGTGGCCATCATGTACTTCCTGCCGACGCGGTTTTTTTGAAGCAGTCCGGCGCATTTCGCACTACGACTGCCCCCAATCCGCGCCCTCCCCATTAGGACCCGCTCCATGCCCGCCCTTCGCCCCGACGTCGACCCCGACGGCCTCGCCGAATTCTCCGTCGTGTTCACCGACCGCTCGCTGAACCACATGTCGGCCAAGTTCCAGACCGTCATGCGCGACATCTCCTCGATGCTGCGCGAGGCCTACCGTGCCGAGGCCGTCGCGCTCGTCCCCGGCGGCGGCAGCTACGCCATGGAAGCGGTCGCCCGCCAGTTCGCGACCGGCCGCCATGCCCTGATCGTGCGCAACGGCTGGTTCTCCTACCGCTGGACGCAGATTTTCGAGATGGGCGGGTTCGCCAACAAGGCCACCGTCGTCATGGCCCGCCAGACCGGTAACGGCACACGCTCCCCCTACGCCCCGCCCCCGATCGAGGAAGTGGTGGCCAAAATCCGCGAGGTCCGCCCGGACGTCGTGTTCGCACCGCACGTCGAAACCTCGGCCGGCCTGATCCTTCCCGACAGCTACATCGCGCCCATGGCCGCCGCCGCACGCGAGGTCGGCGCGCTGATGGTGCTGGACTGCATCGCGTCCGGCGCGGTGTGGGTCGATATGGCGCAAACCGGCGTGGACGTCCTGATATCGGCACCACAGAAAGGCTGGTCGGCGTCACCGTCAACGGGACTGGTGATGCTGAGCACGAGCGCCGCCGAACGCCTCGAACAGACCACCAGCAACAGCTTCGCCCTGGACCTGAAGAAGTGGCGCGCCATCATGGCCGCCTACGAGGCGGGCAGCTTCGCCTACCACGCCACCATGCCGACCGATGCGCTGGTGACCTTACGCGATGCCATGCTGGAGACCAAGGCGCTGGGGTACGACAAGCTGAAGGCGGCGCAGTGGGAGCTGGGCACGGGCGTGCGCGCGCTCCTGGCGCGAGAAGGGCGTGCAATCGGTCGCCGCCGAAGCTTCGGCGCGCCCGGGCGTGGTTGGCTCGTACACAGATGACCCGGACATCCAGAACGGCAAGAAGTTCCGCGAAGCCGGCATGCAGATCGCCGCCGGCGTGCCGCTGCAGGTGGGCGAGGGGCCGGAGTTCAAG
Organism: uncultured Alphaproteobacteria bacterium; assembly: GCA_963732765.1. Taxonomy (GTDB): domain Bacteria; phylum Pseudomonadota; class Alphaproteobacteria; order Rhizobiales; family Hyphomicrobiaceae; genus JANYHF01. The sequence goes on from CAVTAS010000006.1 coordinate 180,401, forward strand.
ACCTTCCGGCTGGGGCTGTTCGGGTTGGATAAGCTGACGGACGTGGAGGGGACGATCGCGCGGGTCCAGGCGGCAGTGGAACGGGTGATGTAGGGGGGGTGCCGGGCGGCTTGCGCACCGATTTCCGCAGTGGACCGAATGCAGACGAATCGCACGTGACGTCATGGGCCAATCGATCCCGATGAGCCCCGCTGCACCGATACCCGAAATGCGTCGATTCGCAGACATTGCCAATTCGAACTTGTTGGGCTCTCCATTGTCAATCCCGCAACGGAGGCCAACGTGACGCCGACCAAGCCGAAACCATTGGCCACGAGACGGGGGCACCCCGCCAATTGCGGTCTACCGGTCCAAGGGACGGGTGTCCGCCAGGTGCGACGCAGCGTCCCACAGCTGTAGCTGCGCATTGAGAGCCGCGCCGAAACTAGCGGAAGTATCGGCGTAAGACAGCCGGCAAAGCGACGACCGGGCAGGCCCTGTCCTATGCACTCGTGTCCCAAGATGCTAAAGTCGCGCCCAGGGGAAAATACCTCTCAAATGGGGCAGAAGATGCTGACCTGCGCCATACACACGGCGTGGATCGGCCGTTAAGGGGATGACACGATGTCTGTTACGGCGACTGGTGCGGCAAAAGCGATCAGGGATTTCCGCAAGGACAAGCAATTGACACAAGTTCAACTGGCTGAGCTGATCAACGTGGATGAGCGGGCACTGCGCCGCTGGGAAAACGGGGATGTGAAACCGACGGGTGAGAATCTCAAGAAGCTTGTCAAAGTCGTACCGATTCAAGATCCGCTTACGTCTGCCTTGACGAGACTCGTGCGCAGCAACTCAGGGTTCGCCCTGGCTGTGACGCTCGACAAAGTCTTGCGCGCCTGGAGCGGCAATTTTCTCAAGGCGTTTCCCGAGGCCAGCGAAAACTTCAAGATCGGGGAGCGGTGCGATATCATCCCGGAGAAGATCTGGCTGGAACAGCTCGCCGTTGCCAAAGACGGCCACGATGAATTCCTATCGCAGTATTCGGTTGAAAGAGACGGAGTCTCATTCCTCGTGTCCGTCCAGCTTACCGTAACGCGCGGGCCGACCCCATTGATGGTTGGCGTCTCAAGCTGCATCGAGCTTGGTAGCCGCGTGAACATTCCGCACACGATCACCGTGCCGCCGGTTTGAGCGTCGGCAACTTGCGCTCACTCGCTCCATAACGAAACCGGTTGCTGCCTAGTGTTGTCAGGTTCGGCGAACAGGGCACGGCGTATTCTATCCCACATCGGCGATGCTGGTGACCTGGTCCATGACTGGCGCGATTGGCGGCAGTCGTGACCAGGACGGCGGCAGCCGTGCGGGATACGCCGCGGTCTGACTTTCAACTGACGGAGACTTCGATGCGAAATCACCGAGGCACAGGTGTCATTTGTAGATTGCTCGTCACAGCTCTGCTTGCGGCTACGGCGGACAGTACCGCAGTGCGGTCAAGTCTGGCGGCCCAGGCAACCGTCCCACTGGCCAAAGCAGCACCGTCCGAAACAACAAAGACCACCGCATCGGCACAAAAATCCACGTCAACCATCCCTTTGCCGCCGCGCGAGATCCAGATCCTGATGGTGCGCACTGCCTTGATCGCGCTGGATCAGGCCAATAAGACCAACAACTACAGCGTATTTCAGGCCCTGGGCGGGCCTGAGATCAAGACGCAATCGATACAGCAGCTGAGCAAAGCGCTGTCAGGCATGCGTGCGCAGAACCTGGACCTGGCTCCGACTGTGATAGCTCCGGTGGTGTTCTCGCCCGCCCCGAAGGTAACGCCACAAGGCGTGCTGCAGCTTGCGGGCGTATTCCAGACCCAGCCGCTGAGCATCAAGTTCAACTTAACCATGCGCCCGGTTGGCGGATACTGGCGCCTCGCCGGCTTGTCGGTAGCGCCCGGACCCGCCGTTGCCGTGATTGCCAAGCCAAGGCCTGCCAAAGAGGCTGCGGCGGCCAAGCCGACGGCTCCGATCGCCTCGCCGGCGCCGGCCTACAATGAAGATGGAACGCCAGCGGCCACCACAGCCTGGAAGACCAACTGACACTGCCAGCGCCACGGCTCAGCGTGCCGCCCAAAAAAGAGCCGGACCTTTGATGTGGCCCGGCTCTTCGTGCAACGCGGATTGTTGGGGACAGATCCGCGTGGACTACTTGATTGTGGCGAAGGACACGAAGGCGCCGGCGCCCGTGGCCGAGACCGAAGCCGACGCACCATTGCCGGTGATCCCACCTGAGAGCGTGATGCTGCCGACGTTGGTGACATTGGGCTTGTACGTCGTGCCGAAAAACAGCTGACTGACGTTATCGGACGTTTGGGTGATCGTGCCGACCGTTGACTGGTCGCCAAGCGTACCTGCGCCGATGCTGGCGACGTTCAGCGAGGTGACCGCACCAGAGGCTGCGATCGAAGCGGAGCTGCCCATTCCCGCCAGTGCCCCGGCCGAGATCGTACCCCTGTTGTTGACGGTGGTGTTCGTTACGATCCCACCCGTATCGCCATTGTTCATAGCCTTCTGCGTGATCGTGCCTGTGGTGAAGGCTCCTTCCGATGCTGTGTTGACCTGAGCAATCGAGACCGATGCCAAGGCGCCTGTGGCCCGGGCGCTTACCGATGCGCCTTCTCCCGCCACATCGCCCACTGTGACCGCCGCCTGATTGTCGATGGTCATCCAGGTATTGGTCGAGGTCTGGGAGATATTGCCCATTGTGGTGCCGGACCCAGTCAGGTTGCCAAACCCGCCGCCGGCGCCAGGCAGCGCATTGGAACCCGAAACAGCCGTAGCGCCGATGAAGGACAGGCCAATCGAGGTGACCGCGCCCGATGCACCGACCGCGACCGAGGCGCCGTCACCGGTCAGATCTCCCTTGCCGGCCCCGCCCAGGTTGATCGTGCCGGTATTGGCGATGCTCGCGATGCCTTTGTTCGGCAGCACTTCGTTCGTCGCCTTTTGTGTGATCGTGCCAGTCCCGGGGGCGCTGAACGTGCCCGGTCCCACGGCGCTAACGCCAACAGAGGCTGCCGCACCCGTCGCCGAAATGTTGACAGACCCGCCCTGGCCTACGCTCAGGCCGCCGGCGGAGCCGTCAATTGTCCCGGTGTTTCTCACCGACACACCCACTTGAGCCACGCCAGCCTGGTCGTCAGCATTGTTGACCGACGTCTGTGAAATGCTGCCAGTACTCGGCGCGACCCAGCCGGTAGCAGGTGTGCCGATGCCGGACATGGACACTGACGACGCGGCGCCGGACGCGCCTACCGACAGCGAACCGCCCTGCCCGACACTGCTTGGAGCAGGGGCGACCAGACGCCGCTCCCCAATGGCCACCGTACCGTCATTTGTGACTGATGCCGAGGTCGTGTTGGTTGCGCCCTGCGTGACCGTTCCGAAGCTGGACGGCGCGCTGAAATTCTGATTGATCCCAGTCACCGCCGTAGCCGTTGCGGCGCCGGTGGCGCCGACCGAGGCCGAGGCGCCTGCGCCCATGGCGCCGGTCCCCAGGCGTTCGTCGCCCGAGTTGGCAACGACGCCGTTGTTGGTGGCTGCCTGGTTGACAATTGGCGGAGCCGATTGCGCCTGAGCGCTGCAAGCCAGCAGCGCCAGGGCAGCCACGCCCGATTTGAGACTTGTATGTTTCATGATGTTTCTCTTGGTTTCTGTCGATCCCCGCAGCCCGCCGCCGGCCGAACGGGTTTCGGCCGGCGGCATCTTCGAGGTTGCCCCGCCTACCGAACGGCCTGGCCGTTGTTGATGACGGTCGAGAAGGACAGGAATGCCCCAGCGCCAGTTGCCGAGACCGAGGCCTGAGTCCCGGTGCCCGTCAGACCGCCCGTGAGGGTGATCGTGCCGGTGTTGGTGATGCTTGGATTGACGTTGGCTTTGGCCGCATCCACGAGATTGCTGGCAGTCTGCGTGACATTGCCGACGGTGGGAGCTGCGCCCAATGTGCCGATGTTTATCGATCCGAGACTTACCGAGGCAATCGCGCCCGACGCGCTGATCGAGGCGGAGGCGCCGGTGCCACCGATCGCGCCAGCGCTGATAGAGCCGCTATCACTGATCTTGGAGTCGGTGTTCGTGGCGGTCTGCGTGGTGGCCCCAACCGCGGTCGCGCCGCCCGTTGCGGCGTTGATGCTGCCGAAGTTGACCGAAGCGACTGCACCCGATGCGCCAATCGACAGGCCTGCGCCGTCCCCGCTCACGGCACCTGCAGCGATCGTCTCGCCGGTGTTCGAGACGTTCGAGTTCGTGTTCGCGATGGTCTGGCCGATGGCGCCGACCTTGAAGCTGCCATCGGTTGTCGCCGTGCCGATCTGAGTGACCGATACCGAGCCCGCTGCACCGGTTGCGCGAATGCCGGCACTTGCACCGACGCCCGACAGCGCGCCAACGGTGATGCCACCATTGTCGTTGGTCACAGTCGCAGGCGTAGTCGTTGTGGTGGCCGTGGTGGCCGCAGTCGTCACCACTTGTGGCGCGTTTGTCGAAGTCTGCGAAACGTTGCCAAGCGTCGATCCCGTGACCAACTCGGCGTCGATGAACGTCACGCCCACCTGGGTCGCGGCGCCCGTAGCGCTGACGCTGGCCGAGGAACCATCTCCGCTCATGTCGCCGAAAGCGCCGATGCTGTTGCCGCTGTTCTGGATCGCGGCGGTATTTGAGGACGCCTGCGTGATGTTGCCGGTCGTCGGCGCCGTCAGACTCAAGAGGCGTGTGCTGTCAATTCCGGTCACGCCGACAGAGGACGAAGCGCCAGTCGCCGAGACGGATACCGAAGCGCCCGTACCGAAAGTTGCTCCTGGCACGGCGTCTGTGCCGGCGGTTCCAGGGAAGTCAGGGATGCCGGGGATAGCGGGGGTAGAAGGGACGGCCGCAACCGCGCCACCGGAGATGGTCGGACCGGTGGTGTCGCCGTTGTTATTGCCGTCAATGTTGGTAATCGTCGCGCCGGTGTTGTTCGGATTGTTTCTGGCGGTCTGGTCAATCGTGCCGAAGCCGCCGGCCGGGCCGTTCAGCTGAGCATTAATTGCCGACACCGAAGTGGCCGTTGCTGCACCCGTCGCGCCAACCTGCGCTGATGCGCCGGCGCCCATGGCGCCGCCGGAGATGCTGATGCTGCCGGTATTCGTCAAGACGCCATCATTTGTGGCGTTCTGCTTGACAATCGGCGGCACCGACTGCGCGAAGGCAGCGGAACTGCCGGCCAACAGCGCAAGGCTGGCGACGCCAGCGAGAAGCGTGGATCTCGTCATCTGTATTTGTCCTTTTGGATTGATGGTACGCAATTGGAACTCATGTCCGGACGGCTGTCAGCGCTCGCTACAGCAGATCGGCAACCAGGTTTCCGCAACGCGCGCGGGCTGCGGGGAATTCCTTCAAGACGACATCCGCGATGCCCAAGGCGATCGGACCGTTCAGGGCCTCCAGCTGCAGACGCTGCTGGTCCTGGAAGCCCATGCTGCCAGTCACAAGTGTGTCGCCCCAAGTCTTGCCCGCGCTCGCCCCAATCTGAGTGAAGCGCACGGGGCGCTGAATCATGCTCATCTGGCGGTTGAGGCGGGTGCCAACTTCGTCGAGTTGGATCGAGAGGCTCAACTGGGCCCAGCCGAAAGCGGTCTGCGGGCCGACGCCGGCAACGCGCAGGTCCGACGAAAAGGTTTGACCAAAGTCGAGCGAGTTGAAGATTCCGTTGATGGCGTAGTTGGCTGGCACCCGCTGCTCGGGAGCGCCGAAATACGTCGAGACCACGCCTGCCCCGGCCTTGCGCAGGGCGTCGGTCATATAGGCCGCGCTGCCGCCCTGGGGCATGAAATTGCCAGTGGCGCCCGCTGCTACTGAATTGATCTTGCCAGTGGAGTCGGCGAACGGTCCGACCACGAACGTGCGGCCGCGCAGCACGCCGGACTGCCGAATGCAGGCAAGCGCGCCTTCAATCATTGGATACGGCTGCACTATGCTGGGCAGGGCCGCCTCGGACACTGGCACCGCGGCCGGGCGAACCAGACTGGCCGTCTCGCCTGAAGCCGGCTCAACGACTGAGCTGCAACCTGCCAAGGTCATCAATGGCGCAGCTAGCGCCACCATTCCAGCGAGTTTGATGATCATTTTCGGCATTAGTTTTCCCCACGATTGCCCCCAGCGTCACCCGCCCCGGTGAAACTGTAGGCGAATCCTGTATGTTGATCGATGCTTGTCGTTTAGGGCGCGCTATGCGTTCTAATGTACGCTATTGCCCACTGGGAAGCGGCGCGGCGCCAACAGCTGATTTGTTAGTGCTGGCTGACGAGCCGGTTATAGTTTGCCCAACCTGGCCACTGTTTGTCACGTCGCCGGTATTACTGGACGTTTGTGTGGCGGTAATGCTGACGTTGTTCCCGTCGCCGATCACCGTGTTCGAGACGACACTTTGGGACCCGATCGAGTAGATCGAGACCGATCCGCCTCCGGTGTTCAGCAAAACGCCTGCGATTGCGCCGTTGACCAGGCCGGCGCTGCTGCCATCGGCCTGATGCTGCACAGCCAACTCAACTTGAGAGGCGCCGCTAGTCCCCGCGCCGTTGGTCGTGCCCCACATGACGGCAGACGAGGTTACAGTCTGCCCTCTGGCCGCCACCGTGGTGAGCAACGCAGCACAAAGCGTCAACGCAATAGTAGCATAGAGTTTACGCTCTGGAATTATCCAACTTGTCATTTTCATGCCCCGCGTTTGCACATGCAGACCCAATAGATCAGCGCGCAATAAATCCCCAAATCGAGTCGGCCGGCAGTTGCCGTCATTAAATAACCCCAGATCGGCCTGACCCTGTCTTCCAGCAGACGATGTCTGATTCGTAGTGGCGCCAGAAGGGCAAGCCCTGCCCTGGTCGCGCGGATCGCGAAGTTGCAAAATTCGAGGGGAGTTTGGCCAACCCTCTCGTGCAAGCGTCGACGAGGTTGCGATCACAACAAGCTGTTGCTTGCGAAGGTTCCGCTGGTCCAAGAACTGGCATCGGGCACCGACGAGAAATCGCCGCTCTGCATGGCGGATGAGGGACAACGATGCCAATGCGGCGCGCCTGTGCGGTACTCGAGCCCGAAAAGTGCTGGCGACCGGACACGGCCCGTCGGACATTCTGGTGATTGGTCGGTCAGCGAAGCGGCCAGCTGGCGCGGCTGGCGGAACCGAGCGAACAACCTCCGCATTCGCGCGCGGGATGAGGACCAATGAAGGCCTGAGCATCCTGATGGCGCGCTGGCTTGGCGTGAGCGGCAGCTCGGATCAGCCAGCCTCGCCCTACCAGGATTTTGCAAGCCTGGCGACCCCGCCACCAGCACCGCGATCGCACTCGCCACGACCGGATTCGTGCCCGCAGCCATAGCGCCGATCGGACGGGCCGCAATGCGCAGTGGAGAACGCGACGCAATACGTTCAGCTCCGGACTTGAATGGCGGCAAGCGCACTGGATCGGTGGGTCAGTCGCGTTGAAGCGCTACCGGACCACGACCGAGCTTGTTTCAACGCCGACGTCGGAGGGTGGCGGACGAGCGCGCACTTGCCACCCCCTTCCAGACACCCTGTTTCCTTCTGATACCAATCCCTGCTAGACACCGCCATGCTCCCGCTTTCCATCCTCGACCTCGCGCCGGTTTCCGAAGGCGCCACGCCCGTGCAGGCCCTGCAGAACGCGCGCGACCTGGCGCAGCATGCCGAGCGCTGGGGGTACCGGCGCTATTGGGTGGCCGAGCATCACAACATGGTGGGGATCGCGAGCGCCGCCACAGCTGTGGTGATCGGCTTCATCGCGGCCAACACCTCGACCATCCGGGTCGGGGCGGGCGGCATCATGTTGCCGAACCATTCGCCGCTGCTCATCGCCGAGCAGTTCGGGACGCTGGAATCGCTCTATCCCCGGCGCATCGATCTGGGGCTCGGCCGCGCGCCCGGCACCGACCGCCAGACCATGCACGCCCTGCGCGTCGATCCGATGGCGTCGGAGCGGTTCCCGCAGGATGTGGTGGAGTTGCAGGCCCTGCTCGGCCCGTTGCAGCCGGGCCAGACCATTCAGGCCGTGCCCGGAACCGGCACCAATGTGCCGCTGTGGATCCTGGGATCGAGCCTGTTCGGCGCGCAGCTCGCCGCCATGCTGGGTCTTCCGTATGCCTTCGCATCGCATTTCGCCCCCGACGCCCTGATGCCGGCTCTGGAGATCTACCGCGCCAAGTTCGAGCCGTCGGCGCAAGTGCAGAAGCCCTATGCCATGGCCGGCGTGAACGTGATCGCCGCCGAAACCGATGCGGAGGCGCAGCATCTCTTCACATCCCTGCAGCAGCGCTTCGCCGACATGGTGCGGGGTGCGCGCGGCTACATGAAGCCACCCATCGATGACATCGAAGGCTATTGGTCGGGGGCCGAGAAGATCCAGGCCCAACGCATGCTGGCCTGTTCGTTTGTCGGCTCGCCCAAGACTTTGCGCGGCCAGTTGACGGAGTTCATCGCGCGGACCGGCGTCGACGAACTGATGGTCGCGACAGCGGTTTACGATCACGCGGCGCGGCTGAGATCCTACGAGTTGCTGGCTGGGGTGTAGGTTCTGATGTCCCCAGTCAACAGCTTTGGGCACGGCATTGCAAAGCCGTGCCCAAAGCTGTTGACTGGGGACATCAGAACCTACGACTTCAGTTCGATCTCGATGAACGCATAGGCCCCGGCATTGGCGTTGACGACATCGTGCTCGACGCCTTCGCTGCGAAAGTAGGGCGCGCCCGCCGTCATGGTCGCGAGGCTGTCGCCGTCCTTGGTGACGATCTTCAGCGAGCCGTCCATCAGCGGCACCACCACATAGTCGTGGCCGTGGCGGTGCCAGCCGGTGTTGTCGCCGGCCTTGGCGAACTCCCACTTCCAGACCGTGACGCGGTCGTTGTCGATCAGCTTGGTGGCGGTTGCGGTCCCGGACATCGGCTTTCCTCTTACAATCAGATAACGGATAATCCCAATAGCGCGCCCCAGGCCAGCAGCGCAACGCCGGAGGCCTGGGCCAGCGGCAGGCGAGCCGGGGCCAGCTGCTCGGCCAGGACAAACAGCGCCAGCCCGGCGATCCACCACAGGTTCATGACGCCGCCGTAGAATAGCAGGCCCATCAGCAGCCAGCAGCAGGCCATGGCGCACAGGCCGTAGCGGAACCCGGCGCTGACGGGATCGATCTCTGGCGATCCGTCTGGCGACCGGCAGGCCGCCAGATACCGCTGCTTGAGCGGCGTCAGCTGCCACAGGCCGGCCGCCAACAGCAGCAGCGCGGCGAACGGGCGCGAGGCCGTCAGCATCATGGGCGAGAGCAGGCCCGCAGCGTCCAGCGCGGCGTGCAAGGCCGTCGCAGCCAGGGCAAACGCGCCCCAGGCGAGGCCATAGCCGGCGAGATAGCGGTAGGCAGGCGAGCCCGGCCGCCGTCCGGCATAGGCCAGCACGGCTGGAGTGGCCGAGGGCAGCATCATGGCCAGCATCATGGTCCACCACATGACGATCATGCCGGTCGCCATCCCCACGGTCCAGGGCGGCTGCGGCATGGCGGACATGGCAACGCCCAGGCCCAGCGCTTCGATCCCGGGCGGGCGCGCCATGCGCGTCATCTCCAACGCCGACATGCTCATGCCCGCGCCCAGCACGGTGGCGATGGCCGATGCGACCGTGAGGACCGCCAGCGCCCAGCCGATCCCGCGCCCGGCGGACGCCGCTATGGTCGGCGGGGCGCTCAGGCTGCCAACGCCTTCAGCGCCGGCACATATGTGTACCCCAGATCCTGCGCCACGGCTTGATAGGTCACGTGCCCCTTGCACACATTCAGCCCCGCCAACAGGTGCGGATTGTCCTTTAGCGCCTGCACCACGCCCTTGTCGGCGATCTGCAGGCCCAGCGGCAGCGTCACGTTGTTCAGCGCATAGGTCGAGGTGCGCGCCACCGCCGCCCGGCATGTTGGCCACGCAGTAGTGCACCACGCCGTCGACCACATAGGTCGGCTCGGCGTGCGTCGTCGCCTTCGAGGTCTCGGCGCAACCGCCCTGGTCGATGGCGACATCCACCAGCACCGATCCCGTCTTCCAATCCCCAAGCATACCGCGCGTAATCAGCTTGGGCGCCGCCGCTCCCGGGATCAGCACCCCGCCGATGACAAGATCCGCATGCGCGCACTCCTCCTCCACCGCGCCCTTGGTGGAATAGAGCGTCTTCAGCCCCGTCCCGAAGCGCGCCACCAGTTCCTCCATACGGTCCGGGCTCTTTTCGATGATCGTCACATCCGCCCCCAGCCCAAGCGCCATCGCCGCCGCATTGGTGCCCACGACGCCGCCGCCCAGGATCACCACCTTGCCCGGCGCCACCCCCGGCACCCCCGACAGCAGCACGCCGCGCCCGCCCGCCGCCTTCTCCAGGCAATGCGCGCCCGACTGGATCGACATCCGCCCCGCCACTTGGCTCATCGGCGCCAGCAACGGCAGCGAGCCGGGGCGCGGCCCCGTCACGGTCTCATAAGCGATGCAGATGGCCCCCGAAGCGACCAGGTCCTTGGTCTGCTCGGGATCGGGCGCCAGATGCAGATAGGTGTAGAGGATCTGCCCCGGCCGCAGCATTTTGCGCTCGGCTGCCTGCGGCTCCTTGACCTTCACGATCATGTCGGCCTTGGCGAAGATCTCCGCCGGATCGGCGACGATCTCGGCCCCGGCGCGCGCATAGTCAGCATCGCTGGCCCCGATCCCGCCCCCGGCATTGGCCTCGACCAGCACCTTGTGCCCGTGATGCACCGCCTCGCGTACGCTGACGGGAGTCATCCCAACGCGATATTCGTGGTTCTTGATCTCTTTCGGGACGCCGATCAGCATGGGGGGGTCTCTCTTTTCGGGCGGGTCGGGGACATGATGTTCATCATCGGCCTGCTCCGGCCGGTGGGATCGGCCGCTATGCCCGAGCCGATGATGGACTTCGTGTCCCCAGTCTCTCTCTCTACGCATTGTGATCACAATATCATGGAGAGGAGATAGTGTCGCGGCTGGTCGGGGGGTAGCGCCAGGGGGCAGGGCATTGCGAGCCAGCGGGGACATGATGTTCATCATCGGCCCGCACCGCCGTCGAAACAAATCCGGCAGCCCTAGCCGATGATGAACTTCGTGTCCCCAGTCTTCGGCACGAACAAGCAAAAACTGGGGACACGAAGCTCATCTTGGGCGCGCCGTCAGAGCAAATCTCAATTGCCGTACACGCCCAAGATGAGCATCATGTCCCCGGTGCACCTCTTGCCAATGACCGTCGCTGAGCCGCCAAACATCGCTCTCTCGCCTCGACAGAGGGGGGCGGCGGATTGATGGTCCAAGCGTTGCGCTCAATCGCGACCTCCGGTCGAGCCTCCTCCCCCCACCCTCGGTCCCGCCCCGCAAAGGAGCAGGGAGGAAGATTGGCGCCCAGCGGCAACCACCGCACCCCATCGTCATCCCGGCGCAGGCCGGGACCTGTCCAAGCCCCGGCTCATGCCGCCCCCCCGATCAAATTCGCCAGCTTTTTCAAAAACAACCCGCGCATCGCCCGTGCGCCCCACCCCACCACGGACAGGTCCCGGCCTGCGCCGGGATGACGAAAACAGCACGCGTCCCTTCGCAAGTCGGTCAACCCTGTGCTAGCCTCCCCGCAAGGAGATCACCAATGACCGAATGCTCGAACAGGCCTTCCACGGGCTCGCTCGGAACGCGAATGGAAACTGGTGGTGCAGTGATCTTTGCGCATTGAGACACTGGAAAATAGGCGACGGAGTCTGACATGTCGAAACATTCACCGAAATCGCTGGTACAATTTGTCACGCTGTTTCTAAGCCTGTGGCTGCTCGCAACGGTCGTGAACGCCAAATCGCTGCCACCGAGCTTTTCCAACCATAAGTTCAACGCCAAAAACAATCCAACGGTAGCTGGTGGTGTCATCACTTTTCATATCCGTGACCGCGAATGTAGCAACATTGATTATGGCGACGGGCGCGGGGAAACAGATTGCAATAATGGAAACGTCCGTTCTGTCGTTACCTATAATCCTAACAAGCGACTTGGTCAGATTGTTGAGTATTCCTTCGACATAAAGTTAGATAATTCATTCGCTTACAAGGGTGAGAAAAACCTTGCGGCGGAGGGCTACTATCCTGGTGCACACGACAGCGCATTGAGGCTTGCGAGTTGGGAGGGGCCATTCCTTCACAATTTCCTCTACATGTTGAAAGCAGACACCGTGAACGGATTAAGCTTTCTAGCCAAGCAATGCCAAACTCCGGAAAAATTTGGAGAATGGGTCAATTTCTCCATGAAGATCCACTGGGTCAACACGGACAAGGGCTGGATCAAGGTAACATGTGACGGCAGACTAGTATATGCTGCTGAAGCTGTCGCCACAAACCAATCCCCACACTGCTGGGAGAGTAATCAGTGCGAGCCTTGGAAGGAAAAAGATCCAAAGAGTTTCAATTTTATTCTTGGACCAGTTTTTCAAGGGCATGGTGGAGACTGGAAGAAAAATGGCCACACAAGCGTGTTCAGAGAGATTCAGGCCGATGGAATAACGGTCAGTTATCGTAACCTAAAGGTGCGTGATGGGGCATCTCTCTATGGTGAAGAAGATAGCGCCATGCTGAAAGGCTTGCAGCAGCGCTTGACAGAACTTGGCTGCTTCAACGGACGATTGGATGGCAAGCCAAGTTCGGAAACCACCGCCTCTGCCTTGGGCTGCAAGACGTTCAAGGTCGACACTTTGCCTAAGGGTTTCGACCTTATGACGCTGCCGGTCTTTGTCGAACTTTATTCATCGAAGGGTGTGGAGAATCTTCCACGGGGCGTATTGAAACGACCAATCCCGGTTCGGCGGCCGAAATATTCAATCAAGATTGCTGAAAAGTCGGCACATTCAAGTGGGAAGGCCCCGGATGTCAATTCCAGCTTGTTTGGCACTATCAAAGGAGTAGAAAAAAGACGCAGCGAGTTGTTTTTCATTGTAGCCGGAAGGTTTGATTTCAATGCAATTCTATTTCAGGATCTTAGTTTCATCATTCAGACGCCTCTCGGCGACAACGAGCGAAGTGCGCTGAAAGTCTGCAACCCCGAGATCAATACTTTTCCAGATGGCTCAAAACATCTTGAAATCTCGTTTCTACGACGTGCAAATACCTACACCGCCAGTCAAAAAATGGACTGCTATCTGCAAAATCTGAGCGGCCGACAGGAGGCGGAAGCCCGTTTCATTGCTGAAAACTTCGGCGACATTGCAATCAATCTCGTGAATAGTGGTAAAAACAAGCTCGTTCGGCACGATGGATTGCGCGATTTTATCGTGCGGGTGGCAACGGGTGAGGTAACGATAGGACGTTAGCGTCTCTCCATGGTCCTTTCCAACGCCATTCGCCTGGTGAACGACCGCGTACTCGTCGTCACTCACGCGCTGCGTGGACGCCGCATTCGATTGATCTCGGCACGGCTGGCAGAACCGCAGGAACGGAGGCAGTACCATGAAAAAGCCCGCTAAGAAGTCCTCCAACTCGTTCGACTGGTCGCGCGCCGACGCCATGACCGATGCGCAAATTCATGCGGCGGCTTTGGCCGATCCTGATGCGCAACCGTTGACGGCAAAGCAGCTCGCCGAAATGAAGCCGATCTCGCGGGTAAAACTCCTGCGCGTAAAACTGCGTCTGACCCAGGAGCAATTCTGCAAGCGCTATGGCATCCCGCTGACGACCCTGCGCGACTGGGAGCAATACCGCAGCGAGCCGGACAAGGCAGCGCAGTCGTATATTCGCGCTATCGAGGCGCTGCCGGAGGAAATCGGCAAGGTGGTTGGGCAGGGGAAACAGGCGGAGACGGTTTGAAAATCGATCCCTCGCCACGCTTCCCGGAATTCAGCGCGCTCTTCAGCGACGAATATCCGGGACCTTTACCTCTGCGAGTTTGTCGCTCTTGACAGTTGCGCTGGGAGACTGACGCGCCAGATGGGCGAAATGTCGTCAGGTAAGGATCCCGGATATTTGCCGCGCGAAAAGGCGCGTCAAATTCCGGGACGCGTGGGGTTGGGCTGTTGGCTACCCCACCACCCCCGCCAACACCTTCACCCCCGCCTCGATCTTCTCCGTCTCGATACTCGAAAACCCCAGCCGGAAGCAATCTCGCCGCTCCGGTCGGTCCGCGAAGAACGCGCTCCCGCTCTCGATCACCACGCCCTTCTCCAGCGCCCGCGCCGATAGCGCATCGGCATCCAAACTCTCGGGGCCGCGCAGCCACACGCTCGACCCCCCATGGCTCGGCATGCGCGCCATGTCGGGCAGATGCCGCTCGATCGCCTCGCCGATCGTCTTCCATCGCTCGCCGTAGACCCGGCGCAGACGGAGGATCATCGCATCATGATGCCCGAGCTGCAGGAACAGCGCCGCCGTGCGCTGCGCGTTGGTGGGCGGGTGGCGCAGCATCAGGCGGCGTAGCGCGCGCGCCTCGGCGATCAGCGCGGGCGGGCCGACCAGGTAGCCTAAGCGCAGACCCGGGAAGATGGTTTTGCTCAGACTGCCGACATAGAGAACTCGTCCGTCGCGATCGAGCGACTTCAGGGCCGGCAGTGGGGCGCAGACATAGTTGGTCTCGAACTCGTAGTCGTCCTCGACGATCAGGAAATCGTGCGTACGCGCTCGATCCAGCAGCGCCATGCGGCGCGCCTCCGACATGGTGACCGTCGTAGGCGCCTGATGGCTTGGCGTCACGTAGACCAGGTCCTGCGCGGCCAGCCGCTCGTCTATGATCAGGCCGTGCTCGTCGACTGGCAGCGGCGTGACATGGGGGGTACGGAGCGAAATCGCGTTGCGGACGTCCGGATATCCAGGGTTCTCGACGCCTACGTTTGTGCCTGTGCCGACAAGAAGCGACGTGAGCAGATAGAGCGCGTGCTGAGCGCCGACCGTGATCAGGATCTCCTGGTCCGACGCCATGACGCCGCGGCGCGGTAGCAGGCGGGTGCGGATCTGCTCGACCAGCATCGGATCGTCGGCAGCGTGGTGGTCCATCGCCCAGTCGTCCAGCCAGCGGCGGCCCAGCGCCTGGCGCGCGCAATCGCGCCACTCCGCCATCGGGAACAGGTTGAGGTCGGCCTGGCCGTAGATGAAGGGGTACGGGTAGCGCGCCCAGTCGGACGGCTTGGCCAAGTTGACTTGCGACGCGGGAGACGTCTGTATACGCGAAGACCAGTCGATAAGACGCTCCGCGGGCCGCGCGGGCGCGGAGCCGTTTTTAGAGGAGACCGCTGGAAGATCAGTCATCGCCCTATTGACGTAGTAGCCCGAGCGTTCCAGGCCGGCCAGGAAGCCGTCGTCGACCAGCGATTGGTAGGCCAATGTTACGGTATTACGAGACACGTTCAGGTCGCGGGCAAGCGCGCGGCTCGACGGCATGCGGTCGCCCGCCGGCAACTGCCCGCCGACAATCGCGGTCACGATCTTTTCGCGGATCTGCGCCTGCAGGCTGGTCGGCGCCGTGGGTTGCAGATGGAACAGCAGATCGCGCATTTGGGGATCGGGCTCAGGGGTGTTATGCAAGCGAGGGCGAGAGGCGCTGGCCCCAAGGGAGATCAAGGCGTGGCTCTTGGTTGGAGCCAGGCTGGACCCTAGCCTCGGCAAGGATACATGACAAGTGTGCTGCAGTTTCACAAGTTGTCATCGCTTTTACTCGCTTTTCCCAAGGAAGTCCTATTGACTCCTACCGGACTCCTGCTCGAGTCCTAATCAGTCCAGGTTCGACTTATACGCGAAATCCCGTAAGTTACGTCGCACATCAGGAGCCGCCCCCATGGCCGCCGCAACGCTTAAGGTAACCGCCAATTCGCTCGAAGAGCATTGGATGCCGTTCTCGCAGAACAAGGATTTCAAGGACAATCCGCGTTTGGTGGTGAAAAGCGAGGGGATGTATCTGTGGGATCATAAGGGCGGCAAGGTGCTCGATGCGTCGAGCGCATTGTTTAATGTGCCGTGCGGACATGGGCGGACGGAGATCTCCGAGGCCGTCTATAACCAATTGAAATTAAACGATTATACGGCCCCGTTCCAGCTCGGACATCCCGGCGGATTTGCGCTCGCCAAGGAGATCACCAAGCTGACCCCCAAGGGCATGGGGCATGTGTTCTTCACCAACTCGGGATCGGAGAGCATCGATACCGCGATCAAGATGGTTTATGCCTATCACGCCGCGCGCGGAGATCATAAACGGCACCGCTTTGTATCGCGCGAGCGGGCCTATCACGGGGTCAATATCGGCGGCGTCTCGCTATCGGGAATGGTCAGAAATCGTGAGACATTTCCAGGGGTTATGCCCTATGTAAGCCTTATGAGGCATACGCATCTTCCGGAAAACAAGTTCACCCGCGGCCAGGGCGACCATGGCGGCGTGGAGCTGGCTAACGATCTTGAGCGGATCGCGTTAACCTACGGGCCGGGCACCATCGCGGCCTGCTTCGTCGAGCCGATCGCGGGATCGACGGGCTGCCTGGTGCCGCCGAAAGGTTACCTGGAACGCTTGCGAGAAATCTGCGACAAATACGGAATTCTCCTTGTATTTGATGAGGTTATCACCGGCTTCGGGCGCACCGGGAAGGCCTTTGCGGCGCAGAGTTTCGGCGTTAACCCCGACCTGATGACCATCGCCAAGGCGGTCACCAACGGCGCGCAGCCGATGGGCGGCGTGATCGTCAAGGACGAAATTTACGATACCGTCGTGAACAAGGCGCCCGAGGGGATGATCGAGTTCTTCCACGGTTATACTAACTCGGCCCATCCGGCCGCCTGCGCCGCCGGATTGGCCACCATGGAGATCTACAACAGAGAAAAACTGTTCGAACGGGGCGAGAAACTGTCGCCCTACCTGCTCGATTCTGTATGGAAACTCAAGGACTTAGACATGGTCACGGACATCCGCGGCTATGGCATGATGGCGGCCGTGGACGTCAAGCCCGGTAAGGTTGCCGGCGCACGCGGCAACGAGTTGCAGAAGCGCCTGTTCTGGAACGGCTGCCACATCAAGTGGACCGGCGACACCGCCATCATCGCCCCCCCGCTGGTGGCCGAGAAGGCCCATATCGACGAAATGATCGAGAAACTGCGCAAGACCCTTGCCGAGTTCAAGGACTAGGAATTCTCAGGTAAAATCGAGTAGCAAGCGAGAAACTACCAGAGAGATTTGAGACTCCACTGGAGCTTGGCGCGAAACATCGAGATTTTTTCCAGAACAAGACCAAGCCATGGCAACCACACTCCCAACCAAAGCCCGCGCCGTCATCATCGGAGGCGGGGTCGCCGGCTGCTCGGTCGCTTACCATCTCGCCAAACTCGGCTGGAAGGACATCGTCCTCCTCGAGCGCAAGCAGCTGACATCCGGCACCACCTGGCACGCCGCCGGCCTGCTCAGCCAATCGCGCGCTTCGCCCGTGTTGCAGAAGCTGACCACATATTCGACCGATCTCTACGAGCGCTTGGAAGCCGAGACAGGCATATCCACCGGCATCAAACGCTCCGGTTCGCTGTTCGCCGCCATCTCCGACGAGCGGGCTCAGGAAGTCCGCCGCCTGGCATCGTCCGTACGCAACAACGGCCTCGACGGCGAGCTGCTGACGCCTTCCGAGGCCAAGACACTTTACCCGCTCCTCAACGTCGACGACGTCAAGCTCGGCTACTTCATCCCGCGCGACGGCCAG
The DNA here is from genome assembly GCA_963732765.1 of uncultured Alphaproteobacteria bacterium. Lineage (GTDB taxonomy): Bacteria > Pseudomonadota > Alphaproteobacteria > Rhizobiales > Hyphomicrobiaceae > JANYHF01. The sequence continues at coordinate 198,134 of CAVTAS010000006.1, forward strand.
GCCGATCCCGCCAATGTCGCCCTAGCCATGGCCAAGGGCGCACGCCAGCAGGGCGTCAAGATTTTCGAGAACGTCCAGGTCACAGGCATCACCAAAGCCAACGGCCGCGTCACTGGTGTGACAACTCCAGATGGTCCGATAGCATCCGACGTAGTCGTCAATTGCGCGGGCCTATGGGCGCGCGAGATCGGGATGATGGCGGGCGCTGCCGTGCCGCTGCAGGCCTGCGAGCATTTCTACATCGTCACCGAACCGATCAAGGGCCTCGACCGTGCGCTCCCCGTGCTGCGGGTCCAGGAGGAATGCGCCTACTACAAAGAGGACGCCGGCAAGATCCTGCTGGGATGCTTCGAACCTATCGCCAAGCCTTGGGGCATCACAGGCGTCCCGGACGATCACGGCTTTACGACGCTCCCGGAGGATTTCGATCACTTCGCGCCGATCTTGGAGATGGCCACCAAGCGGATGCCCGCTCTGCAAACCGCCGGTATAAAACTGTTCTTCAATGGCCCCGAAAGCTTCACCCAGGACGACCGCTTCCATATCGGCGAGCACCTGGAGTGCGCGGCTTCTACGTGCTCGCCGGATTCAACTCCGTAGGCATCGTCACCTCGGGTGGCGCGGGCATGGCTCTGGCCCAGTGGATCCAGGATGGCGAGCCGCCTTTCGACCTCACCGACATGGACGTCCGCCGCAACCAGCCGTTCCAGAACACCAGGAGCTATCTGGTTGCCCGCGTCACCGAGACGCTCGGCCTGCTCTATGCGGATCATTGGCCCTACCGGCAGTTCGCCTCGGCGCGTGGCGTGCGCCAATCGCCACTGCATGAGCGCATGGATCAGCTCGGCGCCTGCTTCGGCGAGGCGGCCGGCTGGGAGCGACCGAACTGGTTTCTCCCCGAGGCCGCGCGCGCCCGAGGTGAAAAAGCGGAGTACAAATATTCCTGGAGCAAGCAGAACTGGTTTCCCTACGCCCGCGACGAACACCTCGCCATCCGTACCGGGGTCGGCTTTTTCGATATGACCAGCTTCGGCAAGCTGCGCGTCGAGGGCCGCGATGCCGAAGCCGTGCTGCAGAAGATCTGCGCCAACGATGTGGCCGTTCCCGTGGGCAAGATCGTCTACACGCAATGGCTCAATCGCAAAGGCGGCGTCGAGGCCGACGTGACGGTGACACGGCTGTCGGAGACCGCATTTCTGGTCGTTACGCCGTCGATGACGGTGCCGCGCGATATGGCCTGGCTGAAACGGCATTTGCCGGAGAACGCGCATTGCGTGGTCACCGACGTGACGGCTATGGAAGCCGTCATTCCGGTCATGGGTCCGAACGCGCGCGAGTTGTTCACCAAAGTAACGCCTGCGGATCTTTCCAACGCGGCGTTCCCGTTCGGCACGATGCAGGAGATCGAGCTCGGCTTCACAAAGGTGCGCGCGCATCGCGTCACCTATGTGGGCGAGCTCGGCTGGGAACTCTATGCCACAGCCGATATGGCGCGGCACGTCTTCGACCGCATCTGGGAAGCCGGGCAGCCGATGGGGCTGAGGCCCTGCGGTCTGCATACGTTGGATTCCTGCCGGATCGAGAAAGGCTTCCGCCATCAAGGCCACGATATGTCGGACGAGGAGCATGTGCTGGAGGCGGGGCTGGGATTTGCCGTGAAGGTGGACAAGACCAACGGGCGGTTCGGCGACTTCATTGGGCGCGAGGCGGTGATCGCCAAGAAGGCGACGGGGCTGTCCAAGCGGCTGGTTCAGTTCAAGCTCTACGATCCCGACACCATGCTCTATCACCACGAGCCGGTGTGGCGTGATGGCAAGCGGGCGGGATACATCACGTCGGGCAATTACGGGCACTTCCTCGGCGCGAGCGTCGGCCTCGGTTACGTCAAGGGGCCGCTGGGTGAGACGGGTGCAGAGGTTCTGAGATCGTCCTATGAAGTCGAAGTCGCCGGCAGGCGCGTCCCGGCGACGGCGAGCCTGAAGCCGATGTATGATCCCGAGGGGTTGAAAGTGAGGGCGTAGGGCGCTCTTCTCCTCTCCCCTCGCCTCTTCGCGAGGGGAGAGGATGTCGCCCGAAGCGCCTTTGCGCGGAGGAACAAGCGACAGGTGAGGGGCAGCCGCTTGCTCCTAAACGTCGCACCAGGGTTGGAGCAAGTGCTGCCCCTCACCGACCGCGTGGCTCTTGCGCTGAAACGCGCTGCGAGACGCGGTCTCCTCTCCCCCGGAAAACGGGGGAGAGGAAAGGCACCGCCGTCACCCCAGCTTCCTATCCAGCCAGTCGCGCGCCCGGAAATACGGCCCCACCACCGGCAGCAGCCACTTCGGATCGCCCGCGTACAGAGGATGATCCGGAAACTCCTCGCGATCGAACGCACACGCATAATTTGCGACGCCCGCGATCTTGCGCGCGGTCTGCGTTCCCAGATAGGTCATCATCGCCACGCCTGAGCCGTTGCAGCCGAGCGCATAATGCAGCCCGTCCATACGCCCCATATGCGGCACCTCATCGAAAGTGAAGGCCACATTGCCGGTCCACGCGTGAGTGATCTTAGTGCCCGCCAGCTGCGGGAAGCGATCCAGCATCTGCCGGTACAGGATCGGCGCGGTATCGAGGGGATCGGACAGGCTGAACTTCGCACGTCCACCGAAGATCAGGCGGCGGCGATCCCCAGACATCCGGTAGTAAGTCAGTACACGCCGCGTATCGTAGATCGACTTGTTGCGCGGTAGCAGCGAGTACGCCAGATCCTCCGGCATCTCTTCGGTGGCTATAATGTAGCTTCCCACAGGCACCACGCGGCGCTTCAGGCTTGGCGTCACGTCGCCGGTATAGCCATTGGTCGCGACTACCACGTCGCCGACTTCGACAGCGCCGCGCACCGTCTCGACGTGCCACTTCGCGCCGACCTGCGCAATCTTGCTCACCGGCGCCTTGCCGCAAATCGCGATGCCCTTGGCAACGGCGATGTCCAACAAACCCTTGTAATACTTGGCCGGATGCAGATGCGCGGCACGGTTGGCGACCATGCCGCCGTGATAGTAGTCGGAGGCAATCTCGTCGCGCTGACGCTCGCGCGGCAGCATGTAGGCGTCGCTGTCGGCATACTCGTTCAACGGGCCAAGCTTCTTGGCCATCTGCAGATAGTGCTTCCTGGCCCAGGCGCCGCCGAAGCGGCCGGTCTTGGTCCACTCGCAGTCGATGCCGTTCTCGGCGATGATCCGTTCAATGAGCGTAAAACTGTCGGAGGCGTCCGTATAGAGCCGTTCCAGCTCCTCGCGGGTATTTGCCCCGGTGTAGCGCTTGCCAACAGACGTACCACCCGAGACCATGCCGCCGTTGCGCGTGGAGCCTCCGAAGCCGGGCTCCTCGGCGTCCAGCACCACGGCGTCGATGCCGAGACGATGCAGTTCGATGGCGGCGCACAGACCGGTATAGCCCGCACCGACGATCGCCACACGCGAGGTGTGCGGAACGTCGACCGCCTCGGTGACCGTGGGTTGATAGGCGTCCCACCAGAATGGCCTGGCTCTGAAGTCTCGATGGAAGATGTCGGGGCGAGCCATGCTGAGTAAGCCCTAGATCGCTATGGTGCGCTGGTCGTCCGCCACTTCGAACCAGCATTCCTCGAGATTGTTGCCAGGCCCGGCGCGGTCCATCACGAGGAAATCCTGTGCCGGTTGCAGCACCAGAATGGGGTGATGCCAGGTATTGCGTGCGTAGTTGACGCCCTGCTTGCCGGTTGCGCGGAAGCAGCGGATGGTTGCGGGATCGGGGCGGGCTGCACCTTCACCGACGACCACCAGCCACTCATAATCCGTTAGCGGACAAAACGCCTGCGAGCCGAGCGGATGCCGCTCCAACATGCGCACGGTGAATGGGAAATCGCGACGGCGGGCCCGGAACAGCGACAGGATCGCGATCCCACCATCGGCGCCGACATCGGCATAGGCGAGGGCGTGGAACCGCTCCGTGGTCCCCTCATTGATCACCCGGCGTTCCGCGCCGGCCGTCTCGATGACTTCGCCGTAGGGGGCGAAGGCCGCGCGAGTTAGCGGTTCGATGGTCACGGGGCGGATCATGAAAGCACCGAACCGTAGCGCGCAATAGGCCTCTTTGCCGTATTGCGCCACCGGTACCGCCGTTGCCCCCTGCGGCGCAATGCGGCCGGAAGTGGCCTATTGCGCCCTTCGGACTTGCATCTCATGACGCCAGCTTTCCGAAAATGCGCAGACGAGACACGCCGCCATCGGGATAGATGTTGAGCTTGACGTGGCTGACTGGTCCCAGCTTGGCGATCGCATCGGCAGCGAAAGTATGCACGGTATCGGCCTTCAACTGCTGCATACCCATCAATTCGGACCAGAACTGTGACTGGGTGACGATAGAGGCGCGCGTCCCCTGCTCGACTTTCGCTGCCTGCAGCGAGCAGCGATCGGCGAAATTGCCCTTATAGAATGCGGTATCGACTTCGATTGTCTCGACCGTGCCTACCCCACCGAGCGCAACAATGATCCAGTCGTTGCCCGGTTCGCGGCGGCGCCGGGTTTCCCAGCCATCGCCCATGTTGCGGCCGCGCCCTTCCATCAGGAAGGCCGGCAGGTTGCCGTAATGGGCGTCGTTGTAGGCGACGATCATGCCACCGTTCTTCAGCGCCGACAGTTCGTGGACTGTTTTGGCATCGCCCGCCTTCCAGTCCGGAACCGGTGCACCGTGAACACGCAGACGCGCGACGCCGCCATCGGGAAAGATCTGCAGGCGGACGTAGTTGACGGCCCTCGTGGACTCCACCGGGAAATAATGATGCCGGCTTGAGCCGAGCGAGCTGATCGGCACGAGCGGCGTCCATTCGGTCTTGTCGGTGGGCTCACCCTCCGAGCGACAGCCTTCAACCGAAGCGGCCGGCGGGAAGTTGCCGGTGAAGTGGCTGGTATCGATGTCGAGCCCTTTGATCTCGCCGGGCACCGCCAGTTTCACGATCGCCCAGTCGTGCCCGCCATGGCGGCGGCGGCGCGACTCCCAGCCGTCCATCCATTTTCCGTTGTCGTCGTATTTGTCGGGGACGAAGACGGCGGGCGCATCCTGCAGCATGCGGGACTTGTCGGCGAAGAAGTCGTCGGTGGCGAAGGTGGCGACGGCGCCCAGGCGCGCGCTGGCGAGATTGGGATAGTCGTAGGCGAAGTCTGGGACGTTGGGATCTCGGATCATTTGGTTGCCTTTGCCGCTTGGTAGGGATGCTCCTTGCGCCAGTGCCGCGCGATGTCGACGCGGCGCGCCATCCAGACGTCGTCGTGCGTCTGCACGTAGTCGAGGAACCGCGCCAGCGCCGGATGCGCGCGGGCCGGCCGACCAGCCGGCAGTGCAGCCCGACCGACATCATCTTCGGCGCGCCGTGCTCGCCTTCGGCGTAGAGCACGTCGAAGGCGTCCTTGAGATAGGTGAAGAACTGGTCGCCGGTGTTGAAGCCCTGCGGCGTGGCGAAGCGCATGTCGTTGGTGTCGAGCGTGTAGGGAACGACCAGATGCGGCGTCGCCGTCGGTGCCGTCGACCCAGTACGGCAGGTCGTCGGCGTAGGAGTCGGCGTCGTAGAGGAAGCCGCCGTGCTCGACACCAGCCGCGCGCGTGTTCGCGAGCGTGCGGCCGGTGTACCAGCCGAGCGGGCGCTCGCCGGTCGACGCGCGTGTGGATGCTCGATCGCCTCGGCGCATGTGCTCGCGCTCCTGCGGCCTCGGCCACGTCCTGGTAGTTGATCCAGCGCAGCCGTGGCTGGCGATCTCGTGGCCGTCCTTCAGCGCAGCCTCGGCGACCGTCGGGGTTGCGCTCCAGCGCCATGCGCGACGCCGAACACCGTCAGCGGCATCTGCGCGCTCGCGGAACAGTCGCCAGCAGCCGCCAGAAGCCGGCGCGCGAGCCGTACTCGTAGAGCGATTCCATGCTCATGTGCCGCGCGCCGGCGAAGGGCTGCGCGCCGACGATCTCGGACAGGAACGTCTCGGACGCGGCGTCGCCGTGCAGGACGTTGCTCTCGCCGCCCTCCTCGTAGTTGAGCACGAACTGCACGGCGACGCGCGCGCCGCCCGGCCAGCGCGGGTCGGGCGGGTTGCGGCCGTAGCCGACCAGGTCGCGCGGGATAGGGTCGTCGGCCATCGCATCAGTATTCGCCGGCGCGCCGGCGGCGAGCCAGCCGGCCAGCATCTGCGCGCTCCTGCGGCGTCGATTTCGGTGACGTTGCCCGGCGGCATGGCGTTCGAGCGGACCGCATTGATGTCGATCAGGCGGGCGTGCGGCTTGATGTTCTCGGGCGTGTCGAGCAGGACGCCCTTGGGCGCGGCGCGGACGCCGGGCCAGACCGGCTCGACGGCGTGGCACATGCTGCAGCGGGACGATGACGATGTTCTCGACCTGCGGCAACTTACGGCGACCTTCGGCAGCGCGCCGGCTTGGCGCCGCGCGGGCCCGAGCGCCGAGAGCCAGGCGACCGCGATCATGCCGGCGGCCGCCACGCCCCAGGTCCACCACGGGCTGCCTTTGCCCTCGTGGCGCGAATTGTAGAAGTGGCGGATCACCGGGCCGATCGCGAGCACGATGGCGACGATCAGCCAGTTGAAGCGGGTCGCGAACAGCAGCGGGTAATGGTTGCCGATCATCAGGAAGACGACCGGCAGCGTGAGGTAGTTGTTGTGCACCGAGCGCTGCTTGCCGTGCTCGCCCCAGCGCGGGTCGGGCTCCTTGCCGGCGAGCAGCGCGGCGACGGTCTTCTTCTGGTACGGGATGATGATCGACGAAGACGTTCGCCACCATGATGGTGCCGATCAGCGCGCCGATCTGCGTGAAGGCGCCGCGGCCGCTGAACACGTGGGTGAAGCCGTAGGTCAGCGCGACCAGGAAGACATAGCCGACCAGCGCGAGCGCGACCTCGTGCCGCCGAGCGGCGAGCGGCACAGCGCCTCGTAGACGAGCCAGCCGAGCGACCAGGCTGCCGAACGCGACCGCCGCCGCCATCGGCGCGGTGAGGTCGAGCACGCGCTTGTCGATCAGGTAGAGCTCGGCGCCGAGATAGTAGACGATCACCAGCAGCGCGAAGCCGGACAGCCAGGTGGCGTAGGCTTCCCATTTGAACCAGGTCAGTTCGTCCGGCATGCGGGCCGGCGCGACCAGGTACTTGACCATGTGGTAGAAGCCGCCGCCATGGACCTGCCAGGCGTCGCCCTTGACGCCGTGCGGCAGGCTCGGCGCGGCTTGAGGCTGAGATCGAGGTGGATGAAGTAGAACGAGCTGCCGATCCAGGCGATGCCGGCAACGACGTGCAGCCAGCGGATGAAAGTTCGGCCCAGTCGATGAGTATGGATGTCGGCATGATGCGGGCAGCAACTCGCGTTGGGGAGATGTCATGACAGTTCTAGGCCACTGGTTGCTGATCATCAACATGACAATAACGGTCAGCGAGTTGTCAGCTTCCGGAGCCTATTAAGGGCAGCACAGAGTTTTTCCGGCGGCCCTGGGGGGGACCGACTTCCGCCGGAAAGGCCGGCCCTGCTCCCAGTTTGGCGCGCCTCCTTGCGCCTTGCAGGAGCAGGGCTGGCGATCGCCGGCAAAGGGAGCCGAGGGCCATGTTCGAGAGCATCAGTGACGCCTTGTGGACCTGGCCGATCACGGCGTTTTGTGTCGCCGTAGCTTCCTTGGTGGGCGCCGCCATGCTGTGGTCGGATTTCGAGCGCCGCTCCGAACGATCCCGGCGCCTCAAAGAGGATGCCGAGGACGCCGCCAGCGACGCCGATAACCCTCACGACAACGAGGGCGACCAGGGTTCGCCGAAAACGTAGGTGGCGCGCACGGCCCTATCGTCACCCAGGATCATCAGAGCAAAGAGCACGTCCTCGATGTTGCGCGCCTGCGACACGCGCCCGGCCAGGACCGGCCGCGATTTGGGATCGAGCACGACGATGTCGGCCTCATAGCCGGGCGCAAGATTGCCAATCTGCTGCGCCATGCGCAATACCCCGGCCGAGCCGAGCGTGGCGAGATGAAACGCCTGCACGGGATGCAAGGAATGGCCGCGCAGCTGGGCAATCTCATAGGCCGTGCGCATGGACGCGAACATCGAGAATGAGGAACCGCCGCCAACGTCGGTCGCCAGCCCCACCGGGACGGGACCGGGTCCGCTCGTCATACCGGCGAGATCGAACAGGCCCGACCCGATGAACGTGTTCGACGTCGGGCAGTGTGAAATTCCCGAACCGCTGGCGCGCAAGGCGTCCCGCTCACGGTCGTCGAGATGAATAGCGTGCCCGAAATTCGCTCCCGGGCCCGCCAGACCGAACCGTTCGTAGACGCCGAAATAGTCCGTCTCGCTCGGGAAGAGCTCCCGCACCCAGGCAACCTCCCTGGTGTTCTCGCTGACATGGGTCTGCATCAGCGTGCCGGGATGTTCCGCCCACAGTGCACCGGCGGCACTTAGCTGTTCCGGTGTCGAGGTCGGCGCAAACCGTGGCGTGACCGCGTAAACGTTGCGGCCGACACCATGCCAGCGCGCCAAAAGTTCCTTGGACTGATCGTATCCCGACAGCGGCGTATCCGTCAGGCCTGCCGGCGCATTCCGGTCCATCAGCACTTTGCCACCGGCCACACGCAAATTTCGGGCCGAAGCCGCAGCAAAGAAGGCATCCACCGACTGCGGGTGGACAGTGCAGTAGCTCGACACCGTGGTGGTACCGTTGCGCAGCACTTCGTCGAAGAACACCTCGGCCATGGCGGCGCAATGGGCGGGATCGGCGAAGGCGAGTTCGGCAGGAAACGTGTAGGTATTCAGCCAGTCGATCAGTTGCTTGCCGTAACTGGCGATGACGCGCGTCTGCGGATAGTGAATATGGCAATCGACAAAACCGGCCATGATGAGTTGGCCGGGATAGTGGTCGACGCGAATGCCGGGGTGGCGGGCGAGGATCGATGCGGCGTTCCCGACGTCGAGAATGCGGCCGTGCTCGATAACAACAGCGCCATCGCTGTCGTAGGTGTACGCCTCTTCTACCGGACCCGAGAACGGATCGGACTTGAAGGAAAACGTCTGCCCGCGGATAGCGAAGGTGGTCATGAGGGTCCGGTGTCAGGAACTTGTTCTTCACAAGTGCCTGACACCCAGTAGGGTTCATCAAAACGGACTGGGTATCAGGCACTTATTGCTGATAGGCCGCTAGCTTCATGTCAAAGGCCGGAGCAAGCGCAATAAGTTCCTGACACCGGCAGCGTAGGTTACTTCGGGATCGGCCTTCGATGCCTTCGACGTAGAAGTTCATGCCCAGCAGGTCGCCATCGGGGGCGGTCGCGCCGGCCGCCAGCCACGGGCTGCCGTCCTGCTTGTTGATCGGGCCGGTGAACGGATGCAGCGTGCCGGCGATGATGGCGTTCGTTGGCCTCGGCGGCCATCGCCTGCACGTCGGCCGGGAGCGGCGTTGAACGGCCGAGATGCCGACCGTGCCTTCCTTCATGCCGTCCCAGATGTCGCCGGGCTTCCAGGTGCCGTCGAGCACCGCCTTGACGCGGCTCGACGTAGTAGGGCGCCCAGTCGTCGACGATGGAGGTCAGCACGCGCGTCGGGGCCGAACTGCGCCATGTCGGACGCCTGGCCGACGCGTCCACGACCTTGCGCTCCTGCGGCGACCTTGATGGCGGCCGGGCTGTCGGTGTGCTGCGTCATCACGTCGGCGCCCTGGTCGATCAGCGCCTTGGCGGCGTCGCCTTCCTTGCCCGGATCGAACCAGGTCGAGACCCAGACCACCTTCATCTTGACGGCGGGGTTGACCTTGCTGGCGCGCGAGGTACGTGGCGTTGATGCCCATCACCACTTCCGGGATCGGGAACGAGGCGATGTAGCCGATGGTGTTGGTCTTGGTCATCTTGCCGGCGATCAGGCCGACGACGTGGCGGCCCTCATAGAAGCGGGCGTTGTAGATGGCGACGTTGTCGGCGCCTTCTTGAAGCCGGTGGCATGCTCGAACTTCACGTTCGGGAACTGCGCCGCGACCTTGATCATCGGGTTCATGAAGCCGAACGAGGTGGTGAAGATCAGCTGTTGCCGTCCTGCGGCCAGCTGGGCGATGACGCGCTCGGCGTCCGGGCCCTTCCGGCACGTTCTCGACGTCGGTGATCTCGACCTTGTCGCCGAACTCCTTCGGCGATGGCCTGCGGCGCCCTGGTGGTGCTGGTAGGTCCAGCCATGGTCGCCGAACGGCCCGACGTAGACGAAGCCGACCTTGAGCTTGGTCTGCGCCTGCGCGGTGGCGCGGCCGACCATGGCGAGCATCGCGAGCGAGGCTGAGTGCCCGCTGGCCAGGGTGCGCCGAGTTCATACAGTGCATGCGTAGTCCTCCCTTACTCGCCAAACGTCAACATCGCCGGCATTGTCCATTAGCGCGGCGTAGAACGACTTTGCCGAGCGACGCCGGCGCATTCAGCTGCACGCTCTCGATCGCGTCGCGCGAGATGACCACCAGCACGACGATGGTCGCGAGGTACGGCAGCATCGACAGGTACTGCGCAGGGATCTTCATGCCCAGCGCCTGGGCGTGCAGCTGCAGAATGGTGATGCCGCCGAACAGATAGGCCCCAGCCAGCGAGCGCCACGGCCGCCAGGTGGCAAACACCACCAGCGCCAGCGCGATCCAGCCGCGCCCCGCCGTCATGCCTCGGCCCACGGTCGGCGTCTGCACCAGCGACAGGTAGGCGCCGCCGAGCCCCGCCAGGCGCCGCCGAACATGAGGCGAGATAGCGGATCCGCGACCACCGGATAGCCGATGGCATGCGCCGCGTCGTGGTTCTCGCCGACCGCGCGCAGCGACCAGCCCGGCGCGCGTGCGCTTGAGGAACCACGCAGACCGCCGCCACCAGGACGAGCGACAGGTAGACCATCAGGTCCTGGCCGAACACGAGCTTGCCGACGAACGGCAGGTCGCGTCAGCCCCGGGATGTAAAGGCGCGGGAACGAGCCGGCGCCGAGAGGCCGGTGTAGCCTTGCCCGCACAGCGCGGACGAGGCCGAGGCCGAACATGCGTCAGCGCCAGGCCCGATGCGACCTGGTTGGCGAGCAGCGTCTGCGTAGCGATGGCGAACAGCAGCGCCATGAGCGCGCCGCCAGCGATCGGCCGCCAGCAGCGCCAGCAGCAGGGTTGCCGGTGGCCGATGACGGTGGCGAAGCCGGCGATGGCGCCGATGATCATCATGCCTTCGACGCCGAGGTTGAGCACGCCCGGATTTTTCCGCCACCAGCTCGCCGAGCGGCCGCGAACACCAGCGGCGTGCGACGCCACCATGACGCCGATCAGGATGTTGGCGAGAAGGTCCATGGCCAGTCCTGAGGTATCGACGGAACTCTCCGCTCCCCGTACTTGCGGGGAGAGGAGACCGCGTCTCGCAGCCGCCACTTTGCGGCAAGAGCCACGCGGTCGGTGAGGGGCAGGACTTGCGCCGACCTTCATGCCACGCGTCGGAGCAAGCGCCTGCACCTCATCCGGCCGTATCCTCCGCGCTAAGGCGCGTCGGCGGCCACCTTCTCCCCGTAAGTACGGGGAGACGAAGGCGCACGCTGAACCCTCCGCACCCGGTACGTCACCAGCACATCCGCGGCGAGCAGGAAGAACAGCAGCATGCCTTGGAACACGCCCTTGACCGCCGAGGGCAGGCCGAACGCGACCTGCGCCGCATCGCCGCCGATGTAGGTCAGCGCCATCAGCAGTCCCGACGCGATGATGCCGATCGGGATGCAGCCGGCCGAGAAAGGCGACGATAATCGCCGTGAAACCGTAGCTGGTCGGGATCTGCGGCACCAGCTGCCCGACCGGTCCCGCAGCTTCGAACAGGCCCGGCAGCCCCGCCATGCCGCCGGACAACAGGAGGCACGATCCAGATCGATGCGGTTCTCCGAGAAGCCCGCGAAGCTTCGCCGCGGCCGGAGCCGCGCCCAGCACGCGGATCTGGAAGCCGAGGACATGCCGCGCCAGCGCAATCTGCGCCACCACGGCAGCCGCAATCGCGACCAGGAAGCCGATATGCGCGCGGGTCTCGCGGGATCAGGATCGGCACGCGCGCGGCATCCTGGAACAGCCGGCTCTCGGGAAAATTGAGGCCCTCGGGGTCGCGCAAGGGTCCGTCGCACCAGCACGGTCAGGAACAGCACGGCGACATAGGCGAGCATCAGGCTGACCAGGATTTCGTTGGCGTTGAAGCGCGTCTCAGGACCGCCGGGATCGCCGCCCAGGCCGCGCCGCCGGCGATGCCGGCCAGGCACATCAGCGGCAGCAGCCAGCAGCCGCCGCCGGGATAGGCTGCCAGCCCAGCCGCGCTGCCGGCGATGGCGCCCATGGTGTACTGCCCTTCGGCGCCAATGTTCCAGACGTTGGCGCGAAAGCCGAGCGGCGAGGCCGACCGCGATCAGGATCAGCGGCGTCGCCTTGACCAGCAGCTCGGCGACGCCGCGGAAGGACGTCAGCGGATAGATGAAGATCTTGTGCAACGCCTCGCCCGGCGGCTTGCCGAGCAGGGCGAACAGATCGCGCCGGCGACGATCGTCAGCAGCACGCGCCAGCACCGGCGTCAGGTAGAACATGGCTGCGCGATGGTTCTTTGCGCGGTTCAAGCCGGAGCATGCGCTGGCTCCTGTGCCTGGCAGCGACAGCCGCAGCTCCGCCCATGTCGACGGCCGATGTCCTCGACGGTGATGTCCTCGGCTTGCCGGGTCACGCGACAGCCGGCCGTCGGCGATGACCGCGATGCGCGTGGAGATGGCCAGCAACTCGTCGAGGTCCTGCGAGATCGCCAGCACCGCGGCGCCGGCGGACGCCAGATCGATCAGCGACTGATGGATGGCCGCCGCTGCGCCGGCGTCCACACCCCAGGTCGGCTGCGATACGACGAGAACGGATGGGTTCTGCATCACCTCGCGGCCGACCATGAACTTCTGCAGGTTGCCGCCCGAGAGCGACTGCGCCGGCTGCCGATCCGGCGGCCTTCACGTCGAAGCGCTTGACGATGCCGCTGCGCGAAACCGGCTGCCGCGCGCAGGCTGATCATGCCGAGTTGCGCGAGCTTCATGCGCTCGATGCCCGAGAGCAGCGCGTTGTCCGCTGAGCGACAGCGACGGCACGGCCGCATGGCCCAGCCGCTCCTCCGGCACGAAGGTCATGCCGAGCGTGCGCCGCGCCTGCGGGCCGAGCGCGCCGACCGGCTTGCCGATCGAGCACGATCTGCGTCGGCCAGGGACGGACGCTCGCCGATCAGCGCCTCCATCAGCTCGTTCTGGCCGTTGCCCGCGACCCCGGCGATGCCGACGATCTCACCGGCGCGCACGTCGAGCGACACGGCCTCGCAGGTCGACGCCGAACTGGTCGGTCGCTGGCCAGCGTCAGCCCGCTTCAATCGCAGGCGAACGGCCCGCGCCGTGGTCTCGGCGCGCGCCGGCGGCTTCAGATCGGCCGCCGATCATCATTTCGCGCGAGGCTCTCGGCGGTTTCCTGGCGCGGGTCGCAGCGTCGCCGACCACTTTGCCGCCGCGCAGGATGGTTGCGGCGATCGCACAGCGCGCGGATCTCTTCCAGCTTGTGGCGAGATGTAGAGAATGCGACAGCCCTCCGACTGCCAGCCGCCGCAGCGTCGCGAACAGGACGTCCACCTCCTGCGGCGTGAGCACCGAGGTCGGCTCGTCCATGATGAGCAGGCGCGGCTTCTGCAGCAGCACGCGGATGATCTCGATGCGCTGGCGTTCGCCGACCGACAGCGTGCCGACCATGCGCTCGGGATCGACGCTGAAGCCGTAGCGGCGGCCACCGCCACGATATGCGCTTGGTGAGCGCCCGTCCCGTGCCGCGCTCGTCCAGTGCCGAGCGCGATGTTGTCGGCGACCGACAGCGCCCTCGAACAGCGAGAAGTGCTGGAACACCATGCCGATGCCGCGCGCGCGCGCCTCGCGCCGGCTTGTCGGCGTGCACGGCGCGCCGTCGAGCGCATGGCGCCGGCGTCGGGCTTCATGACGCCGTAGATCATCTTAACCAGCGTCGACTTGCCCGCGCCGTTCTCGCCCAGCAGGGCATGGATCTCGCCCTTGCCGACAGCGAAGGTCACGCGATCATTGGCGATCACGCCGGGGAAGCGCTTGGTGATGCCGCGAATGTCGAGGAGCGGCGGCGTCAGCCATGCTGGCGAGCCTTCCTCGGCCGCTGTAGCGCGCGCACCGACCTCGCACTGGCCGCAGCTCGCGCAGCACAGCTGCGCGGCGACCGCAATCGCGATCGTCGCCGGGCTCCTTGCCCGCGATGCCGCCGATGCCGATGGGGCACTGCAAGCGCGCGAGCCTCGTTTTCGATCCCCGCCTCGCGCAACCGCTTCTCGAAGCGCGCCCGCTTGGTCGCCGAGCCGATCAGGCCCGCCCAAGCGAAATCTTGCGCCAGCACGGTGTGCGCGATCGACAAATCGAGAGCGTGGGAAAACGTCATGATCAGGTGCAAGGCTTCGGGTGGGGCGGCAGCGGCGATGGCGGCGGGATCGGTGGAAATAGCAGGTGAAGCGTTCGGCGGCAGGCTGGCCGGGAACCGGTCAACAGCTACATCGACCCAGGTGATGGCAAAAGGCAAGTCCGCCAACGCGCGCACCACCGCCCGCCCGACGTGGCCGGCGCCGTAGAGATAGAGGATGGGGCGGGGTCGGTCGGGTTCGATGACGTAGTCGGGGTTGCCGCGAATGAGCAGCGTGGCGCGCGGCCGCTCGCCGCGAGCATGGCACGGACGCGCGCAGACCGGGACGGGCCAGTCGGCGAGGTGCCGGCGGTCGATGACGACGGTTGGCGCTGTGTTTGGGATCACCGACCTCACCATGAGCGCAGGTCCACCCCCTCCCCGCGTGGGGGAGGGCCGGCGAGGCGTGCCACGGCACGACCGCCGCAGCACCCACCCCCGGCCCCTCCCCACAGGGGGAGGGGGGCTCGTATGCCCGGATGGCGGTGCGAGTTCGAAGAGCAACCGCACCATGCCGCCGCAGCATTGGCCCAGCGCTGGCCCGAGCGGATAGCGCGCAACTCGCGATGCCATTCCGGCAGATCGTCCACTAGCATTTTTCGCGCGACGCCAATCGCCTCCAGCTCCAGCGTCCCGCCGCCGATGGTGCCGTCGATGCCCTCGGCATACGCCCACATCACGGCGCCCGCCTCGCGCTGGCGACGGAGCCTTCGGCCTGCGGCCACCAGGATGCGAGCCATGGCATGCCTCATGGTCGTCTTTCGCCTTCACGGCTTCTACGGCGAAAAGCACCCGTTCGGGCGTTGCCGGAGCATCCAGCGCGGGATCGATCTTGTAATCGCCGCAACGCTCGCCACCGCATCGTTCAGCGCCAGCAGCGCCGAAATGCCGAGCATCAGCGGCGGCTCGCCCACGGCCTTGGAGCGATAGATCGTGTCCTCGCGGTTCGGCGCCGTCCCAGAGCGCGATGTTCATAATCGGCGGGCGATCGTCGCACGCGCCGGGATCTTGTACGTCGACGGAGCATGTGTCGCGAGCCGCCCCTTGCCGTCCCACACCAGTTCCTCGGTGGTGAGCCAGCCAGCGCCCTGCACGAAGCCGCCCTCGATCTGGCCGAGGTCGATGGCCGGGTTCAGCGACTTGCCGACATCGTGCAGGATGTCCACGCGCAGCATGCGGTTTTCGCCGGTGAGCGTGTCGATCGCCACTTCGGTCACGGCCGCGCCGTAGGCGAAGTAGAAAAACGGCCGGCCCGTTGCCGCGTCGCTGCGGTCCCAGTGAATTTTCGGCGTGGCGTAGAAGCCGGTGGACGACAGCTGACACGCGCGCGAGCGTAGGCCAGCGCGGCGGCCTCGGCGAAGCGTAGCGCCTCGTCTCGCCGACCACGACGTGCCCGGCCGCGAACCGCACCGTCGTCCGAGTTGCTGCCGATCTTGCCGCCAGCGAACGCCGGCGATCCGCTCCTTGATGGTCGCGCGCCGCCATCGCGCGCCGCCATGCCGTTGATGTCGCGATCCCGACGAGGCCGCGGTGGGCGAGGTGTTCGGCACCTTGCCGGTGTCGGTCGCCGTGATGCTCACGTTGGCGAGGTCGACGCTGGAATTCCTCGGCCACCACCTGGGCGACCTTGTGATACAGCCCCTGCCCCATCTCGGTGCCGCCGTGGTTCAGCATGGATCGAACCGTCCGTGATACACGTGCACCAGCGCGCCGGCCTGGTTCAGTGCGTGGAGGTGAAGGAGATGCCGAATTTGACCGGCGTCAGCGCGATGCCGCGCTTCAGGATCGGGCTCGTTGGCGTTCCACTCGCGGATCGCCGCGCGCCGCGCTTCATAGTCCGACGATCGCACCAGTTCGTCCGATCATCGCATGCGATGATGTAGTCTTCGACCGCCATGTGATAGGGCGTCGACTGCGCCCGCTTCGCCGAACGCCCATCGGCGCATAGAAGATTGCGCTGGCGCACGTCCAGCGGGTCGCTGCCCAGCACGTGCGCGATGTGCGTCTATCACCCGCTCTATGCCCACCATGCCTTGCGGCCCGCCAAAGCCGCGGAAGGCGGTGTTCGACACCGTGTTGGTCTTGCAGCGATAGCGACACAATGCGCACGTTCGGCAGGTAGTAGCAGTTGTCGGCGTGGAACATGGCGCGGTCGCAGATCGGCCACGGACAGATCGACGACATGCCGCAGCGCGCCGCCTGCTCGAACACGATGCCCTTGGATGCGGCCGTCGTCATCAAAGCCGACGTCGTAATCGATGCGGAAATCGTGGCGCTTGCCGGTGATCGCCATGTCGTCGTCGCGGTCGTAGCGCAGCTTTGCGGGGCGGCCGGTGCTCCGCGCCACTAGCGCCGCGACGGCGGCCGGCAGGCTGCCCTGCGATTCCTTGCCGCCGAAGCCGCCGCCCATGCGCCGCACCTCCACGGTCACGGCGTTGAACGGGACATCCAGCACATGGGCGACGATGTGCTGGATCTCGGTTGGATGCTGCGTGGACGAATGCACCAGTACATCACCGTCCTCGCCGGGAATGGCGAGCGCGACCTGGCCTTCCAGGTAGAAATGCTCTTGGCCACCCATCCGCACCCGGCCCTTCAGTCGATGCGGAGCGCTGGCCAGCGCCGCATCGGGATCACCACGGCCGAAGGTGTACGGATCGGTTAGAAACGACTTCGCCTCCATAGCCTCATCCAAACGGATGATGGCAGGCTTATCGACATAAGTTACATTTGCCAGACGCGCGGCGCGGCGGGCAGCCAAGTGGCTGGTCGCTGCAACCGCGAATAGCGACTGGCCGAAGTGTTCGACCAGTCCGCTCGCGAACACCGGATCGTCCCCCCGACCCTGTGGACTGGTGTCGTTGCGGCCCGGAATGTCCCCCGCCGTGAGAACCGCAACGACGCCGGGCGCGGCACGCACGCGGGCCAAGTCGAGTCCCACCACCTCGGCATGCGCCCGCGTGCTCATGCCCAGCGCGATATGCAGGGTGCCCGGCGGCTCGGGAATGTCATCCGTGTAAATTGCAGTTCCCGCGACGTGCTTGTGTGCGCTGTCGTGCGGGACAGGTTCGGCCACGCCGCCGCTGATGCTGGTGGCGTTAGCGGGTGCCTTCTTTGCCGCACTATCCTGCATGGCACAGGCTCCGCCGCGCGCACGAAACTCCCTTCTCCCTTTGGGCGAAGGTGGCGCACTGCGCCGGATGAGGGATTGCACGTGCGGGCATTGCGCCGACAGTGCACACTCCTCCGGCGGCAATCCCCTCATCCGCCCTTCGGGCACCGTCTCCCAAAAGGCTAGCAGATGGACACATCTCATTCGCAGGGGCGTAGAACGTGCTGTTCGGGGAAGCCTCACCGCGAGTCTTCGCCCTCCCTTGACGGGAGGGGCCAGGGGTGGCGTGAGGGTAACGCGTTGTTCTTGCTATTGAAAATAAACTTCCGAGCCCCCATCGCCACGACGTTCTCGCCAAGACCATCCCCCCACCCCTGACCCCTCCCCGCAAGGGGGAGGGGGACGCCGGAGCCGCCAGACTATTGATTTTGTTGAAGATTGGGAGATGTGTGCATGTGCTAGCCCAAAAGGAGAAGGCGATCACCACGCGGGCGGTGCGTGGGGTGGGACTAGTTAAGTCCAGTGCCTTAACTCTGGTCATGATGCGCCGCCGGCCTCCAAGCCCATCGCCTCCAATGCGCCGTCTCCGACCAGCCGCGTCGGCGCATCCGACGTCGTCTCGTGGAAATACCGCACCAGCAGGTTCTTGGCCGTCAGCATACGGTAGTCGGCCGAGGCGCGCATATCGGTGAGGGGCTGGAAGTCGGCCTCGAAGGCGGGCAGCGCGGCTTCGACGGTGGCCAGCGTCCAGGGCTTGCCGATGAGCGCGGCCTCGACGGCCCTGGCGCGCTTGGGAATGCCCGCCATGCCGCCGAAGGCGATGCGGGCGGTGGTGACGGCGCCGGCCTCGACGTGCAGGTTGAAACATCCCAGGACGGCGGAAATGTCCTGGTCGAAGCGTTTGGAGATTTTGTAGCAGCGCAGACGCGTGGCGGCGTTGTCTTCGCCGTTTAGTTGCTTCGGCATTTGGCCGGGAACACTGATACTCTCGATGAACTCGCCTGGACGGCGATCCTGCTTGCCGTACTCGAGGAAGAAGTCTTCCAGAGGCAGCGACCGCGATACGCTGCCTTTGCGCAAGTCGACGGTGGCTCCCAGCGCGATCAATGCGGGCGCCATATCGCCGATGGGCGAGCCGTTGGCGATGTTACCGCCAATGGTGCCCACATTACGCACCTGTAGTGAGCCGACGCGGCGCATCATTTCGCCAAGGTCTGGCCAAAACCACGAAAGTTCAGTCCAAGCGCTCGAATAGGTCGCAGCAGCGTAGATCACCAGCTTGTCGTCGTAGGTATGGATTTGATCGAAGCCGGCAACATTGCCGGTCGAAATCAGGACCGGTAAGTCGCGGTGCTGCTTGGTGACCCAAAGGCCAACATCGGTCGCGCCGCCCAGAATGGTGGCTTGCGGATAGGCCTCGTAGAGACTGGCCAGTTCGTTGATCGTTGTGGGGGCGAAGAACTTGCCAGTGTGATGCTCAATGGTGAGGCTACCAGGGACGTCACCTCCGCCTTGTGGGGAGGTCGGCGCACCTGCGCGGAGGCGCAAAACAATGGGGCGCCGGGTGGGGTTGCCGCCACTTGCATCGTCCGTGACAAGAACCCCACCCCCGGCCCCTCCCCACGAGGGGGAGGGGAGGTCGCCCTCGGATGTGGCGGGCCTCTTTGCAGCCAACGCGCGCATAGCTGCAGCTACGATAGGGCCGTAGCCAGTGCAGCGACAAAGGTTGCCGGCAAGACTATCGTCGATGGACGAATGCAGCATGACATCCGCAGTGGCGCGACCGTTCCGAAAAGATGTGTAGGACTCGAAAGCCGCATACAAACTCATCACGAACCCTGGCGTGCAGAACCCGCATTGCGACCCGTGGCACTCCACCATCGCTTGCTGCACCGGATGCAGTTCGCCATTGGGGCCGCGCAACCCCTCCACCGTTGTGACCGACAGCCCATCCACCATCGGCACGAACTGGATGCACGAGTTGACCGCCCGCGCGCGCCCGTCGGGGCCGGTCACCACCACCGTACAGGCCCCGCAATCGCCCTCGTTGCAGCCCTCCTTGGTGCCCGTCAGGCGCAGGTCCTCGCGCAGGTAATCCAGCAGCGTGCGCGTTGGCGGCACGGAGCGCGGCACTTCGTGGCGCTGCCCGTTCAATAGAAAGCTCACCTGGTCGCGGGTTTCGGCCATCAGCGCGGCCCACCGGCTGCACCAGCCACAGCGCTTGCGTCATCGCGGCGAAGGCCGCGACCTGTCCAAACTTCGGAATTGTTTCGTATTCGCCGAGTTGCGGCGCGCTCGATTTGCCGCAACTCGGGCAGGTCCCGGCCTGCGCCGGGATGACGATATTGGCGACCGTGTAGTTCAGCGGTAGGAGATGCAGTCCAGCACATCAGCTCCCCCGATAGGTCGAATAGCCGTAGGGCGAGACCAGCAGCGGCACATGATAATGCGCGTCGGCTACCGATATGCCGAAACGGATCACAATGACATCCAGGAACTTCGGCTCGGGCAACTTGACACCTCGAGCTGCGAAATAGTCACCCGCGCGAAAGGCCAGCTCATAGGTCCCCGGCTGGAACGTTACCCCCTCCAGCAGCGGAGCATCGCAACGGCCATCGGCGTTGGTGTGGGTATCGGCTAGCTGCTCGGGAATTGCGCCGCCCAAACGGAACAACTCAAGACGCATGCCGCTGCCGGGCTGGCCGGCGCTGGTGTCCAGAACGTGGGTGGTCAGGCGGCCCAAGATCGGACGCTCCTCTTTAGCGCTGTGATCACGATCGCCACACTCAAGCACAAAGTATCCCCCCGCGTCGATGACCAGTCGCGCCGTAAAGCCCGGTGCAGCGCCTATTTTGCCGCGCCACTCCTCCACGATGCGCGCGCAACCCTGGCTGGACCTTGCGGGCGACCTCCGCTAAGGTTTTCCCGAGTCAGCCCAGCCGCCGATCCGTCCGGCCGGGCTGATTGCCCCCGTGGCGGAATCGGAGACGCGGCAGACTCAAAATATGAGTATGCAGACAATTGATGCGGGTCGACTGACGTTCCCTGACGCAATAAAAACACAGCAAAAACAGAGAGTTGCAACGGTCCAATGTGCGTCACGGCGCTTCAACGAAACGCACCAAGCAGCGCCCTGCTGAAGGACAGGCAAAGGACAGGAAACTTGACGTAGACTGCCGAACCATTGCAGAACGTCGCCATGCCGCAGCTCAAAGCCAACCAGAAAGTCGTCCGCTACGCACCTTGCTTGGGTAATGCCCGGACTTGATATTCCATTGAGGGCGTCAAGAACCTTCAGCTTGACGTTACAAGGTCTGGTTCGCGAACTTGGTATGTGCGGGCGCGAGAGCACAAAGGGGCCGAGCAGGTAGCGTCCCCATAGGTGACGCAACCGTCATCACGGTTGGTGAGGCCACGGACAAAGCCCGCGACATTCTCAAGCGCCTTACACTCCAAGGGGCCGACCCTCGCTCTGCCGACCTCAAGACCTTCGGCGAATTGTTCGAGCGATGGTTCGAGCGCTACGCGATGGCTGAGCAGCGTTCGCGGACAAGGGAAGAAGAGCGCAATCTTTATCGCCGCTACATCGAAGGTGACTTTGCCGACGTTCCACTGGCGGATATCAACGTCATGCCACAAGGTAAGAAAGTCGTCGCCGCTGCCTTAGTTCGGATGGAGAAGAAGTCCCTGACGCGGACTGGCATCCAGGCGGGCAGAGTGCCAGAAGCTCATTTCCACCGTGTGCAAATGGGCATGTCGAGCAACCCTGTTGGATGTAGACCCAACGCATCTACTTGAGAAACCCGCCAAAGCGCGCGTCGGAAGTCAACCTCACTGACGACGAACTCAGGTTGCTATGGCACGCAAACATCGAGCCGGACATTCTCGACGCTGTTCGCACCCTGATGCTGACCGGCGCGCGAACCAAAGAGGTCGCACGGATACTCAAGTCTGACTTGAACCTTGATGGCACCAAGCGCGCCCGCCCTGAGCTACCAGCCGGGGCCGTCTGGATTCTTCCTGGCGACGACGACATTGACAACAGCATCGAAGCTCCTGACCGCGCCAGCAAGAACGGCGTCGAGCACGCCATGCCGTTGCCGCCGCGCACTGTCGAAATACTGCGACAGGCCGTCGAGCGCAGCAAGACAGGGAACGTCTTTCCGGGGCGAATGGCGGGGGCTATGTCGCCAGAGACTCTGACTCGCGTAGCGCGCCGCGCAGACCCTGGCGGAAAATGGACCATGCATGATTTGCGCCGGGCTATGACCACTCGACTTGTCCCGCTCGGCATCAGCGCTGAAATATCAGACCGCGCCACGAACCACATAACCGGCAAAGGCATCGGACAAGAGGTCTACAACCTGCATTCCTATTGGGGCGAGAAGGCTGATGTGTTGGCGAGGTGGGAACGCCACCTGCTGACTATCGTCGGCGAAGTCGAAACTCAACCTGAGCGCGCCAACATGGCTGATTATTGGAGTGGCTGACGGCTCGCTCAAAATGGCTTGGGGACAATTCCCACATGCTGTTCCAACCAGATTCTGAATCAGTGCTATTTCACGTGAATAGTTTGCTTGCGTGCAAAGGCGGACTGCCAAATGCAAGAGCCGAGAGGACTGCAATCCTCCCGGCTCAAGGCGGGCATAGCCCCACGCCATAGGCGCACAGAACCGAGGCAATTTGGTTGTCAGCCAACTCGGTTTGTGCGTGGCACTTTGGGTTTGATTTCAGTAAGGGCCAAGCCCTAAAGCGCGCACTGCCCCCCGCTGTCCACAGGCCTCCCTCGCTTTCTCAAACGCCGCGCGCGAGCATGGACCTTTGCCTATCTCGCGCCATAAACATGCTCGACAAGAGTTCATGACCAAGAATGTCGAAGCGACCGAAGATGACAAGCAAGAACTACGGCAGGCCTGGGGACTGATACTCCTCACGACCCCTATCGCGCTCTCTGTCGCCTTCGCCCTGGGGGCCGGTGCAGTTCTCGCGGCTGTCACAGCGGTTTGGCCTTACGTGTTTGTCCGCCAACATCTGTTACAGGCGGCATCTGGTTCCCTGATGGCCGCGACGTTCTTTGCTACGGCAGCCGTGCTTGGGTATGGACTACTCCCGTCAGATGGCAAGCCAAGTACTAAGCGTCCACCATGGGCCGTTGCTGCCTTTGTGTTCTGCTGGTTATTCGGTGGATATCTGGTTTATAGCGCCTATGACGCTGCGGCATCAGTAAGTTATGACTGCGCGTTCAAGAACGAACGCTGGTGCATGGTCAAGATGAAGGATGTCGAGGTTGAATGGTCTGCGAACCCCACTCAGTAACTTCCTTCCATACCCTACCCCCCGCGCCTTCACCAGCCCTTCACCTCCGCGCCACCGCAACTCCCACTACAGCCACCAGCACCGCGCCGCACGCCTGCACCAGCAAGAGCGCGGGCAGCAACCGGTCATCCACCACCAGCGCCGCACTGGCCGCGTCTTGGTTCATGCCCAGCGCGAGCGCACGAAGTTCGATATTCTTGTTCATTCGAGTTCTCCATTGTTGATACCGAATATCTGGTGACGCACCAGCACGTCGTCAAGTGACTCTAGTGCCTAATTTCATTGGTGTTCTTTAACTAGACGGCAACTGATTGTCAGCCAACACCTTACATAGCCACCCCATAGCGCCGCCGTCGTATGATTGCCCTTGTCAGACCAAGGAGCAACCGCATGGCAGTCAAACCCAAACTCACCCCGTCGGCAAAGTGGCAACGCAACGGCCTCGCATGGCGTGAGCGCCGTCGCTGTGCACGAACCGGCGAACCTGTGCCAGCTTGGGCTGCCCTCAAGATGCCTCAGCGACGGAACCGCCGCACCAAGAGTCCGACGCAATGAGA
The DNA here is from genome assembly GCA_963732765.1 of uncultured Alphaproteobacteria bacterium. Classification (GTDB taxonomy): domain Bacteria; phylum Pseudomonadota; class Alphaproteobacteria; order Rhizobiales; family Hyphomicrobiaceae; genus JANYHF01. The sequence goes on from CAVTAS010000006.1 coordinate 221,614, forward strand.
GTCGTCACCCACTCCAAACCTTTTACCTCGCGCTTGCACGTTCGACGCGCTGGGCACGGCATTGGACGGCCAAGGGCCAACCCGAGCGCGCCAAGGTCCACCTCGATGCCGCCGCCAAGCTGCGCACTTCGGCTGCAAAGCCAGCGGCGAAAGCTGAAGCCGAACGGTTGGCGCGGCGGCGGGAGGACAACGACATTCGGGAGCGAAACTTGCGGCGCATCATGTCCGCTCCCGATGGGGCGGTTGTGCGCGGTGGCATTGGAGCCGGTGCCCGTCTATTCGCCGTCACCCTGAGGCCGTTCGGGCATTGGACCCTGGCACATCAATTGAACTTGCCTTGGCCCGAACGACTTAGGCGTGTCACCCGCCTTTCGCGGTGTCGCCAAATGGCCAAGACGTGCCAGCTCTTCTGCAATGCGCGCGAAGCTCAACACTTCGCCAGTTGCCGGGTTCACGCGACGTAAGCGTTTGGCCTCGCGAACTACGTCAGGGCGAAGCTCGTGCATAGGCTTCCGGCCTTCGACACGTTCGCCAGCGGCGCGCTTCCGTTCCCGAGCACCACGGAGTTTGTTGACCAGCTGGTTCTTTTCGAGTTGCGCGATAGCTCCGAATATCTGGCGAACGGCAACGCGCATCGGGTCATCGGTGGCCGTCAGGTTCTCACCATTGGCCGTGAGCACCGTAACGCCCAACTTCACCAGCGCTGCGATGCCGAGTTCCTGAACAGTCAGGTCGCGCGCGAAGCGGCTGGCGTCTTCGACAATGACGGTTCGGCATCCATTGCCAGCGATGCGCTGTAAGAGTGCCGCAAACCCGGCGCGGGTCTCAATGGGGTCTGTGCCCCGCACGGCAGCATCATAGAAAATGTCGTCATCGGCGATGACGTAGCCAGATGACTTCGCGAAGCGTTGTATGGCAGCACGCTGGCGCTTGTCGCTGTCCTTGTCCGCGCCGACGTTCGAGGCGCTGGACGTTCGCATGTAGCCGACTGCCGTCACCAATTGGGCCGGTTCCACTGCGGTTGCTTCTGCATTCTTCGGTCGTTTTGCCATGTCATCAAGCCTTGGATGGTGAATTGGTATGCATTCTATCCTCGGATTGAATGTATGTCGAAAGCAGTGAAGTTCAAGGGATGCAGCGCAACAATTCTGCATACTGCTGAACGTTGGAAGTGGGACGGTTACCGGCATCTTCATCGTTGCAGGTGCAGTGCCGGTTTGCCGGGCACCCCGCCCGCGACCGCCCCCCGCGGCCCCCGGAATGCCGAAAGCAAGTCAGAAGGTCAGTGCGTCAGGAGACCGAAGCTCGCAGGAGATCACAACCGACGCGCCGCTGGCGAGACAGCGGGCGAGCTTTCCGTGCCGGGCAATGGGTCGGATCTGGCACCTCCCGATAGTCCCCAGCGCCGAAGGCGGGCAGGAGACAATCCCGAAAGAAGACTGTCGCTGGTGTAGCGAACTCGTGGACTCTGCTCCGGCGTACTCGCCCTTGGCCGATTCGGATCACAGTCGGCCCGAGAGGGGGCGTGGTCTTCTTCCGATGGAGCCACCCACTCCTACTCCTGACCCGAAAAAACGAACCAGGAAACAGACGCATGGAGCTCCGATGAATGGCGTGAGAGTGCGAATGGAAAGCCGCGGCCGATTGAACTGGCAGAGTGCTTTGGTTTTGTTTTGGAGCCGTAAATGTGTGCTGTGTGTCGTGCGCGAGAAGGATGTCGATGGACAATCGAGATGTAAACAAAACCCGGTCCTCTTTCTTATAATTTATCGATGAATGGCCAAACACTTGATTTTGTTGTAACCGTAAAATTATTTGAGTATATTTCAGACAATCTGACGCATCGCTGTGAACGTGGGAGACGACAGGAATCGTCGAGACGATGAGTCGGAAACGATAGCGTGTATCGGAATCATGTAAATTGGCGGCGCGAAACGATGCGGAACGTCCTGCTGGTGGGAATGTAAGGAAAGGATGAAAATCGTGGCTACGTCACGAGCATGCTCCGGAAGTTCAACCGCGTAGCGCGCCCTGCAGTCGACTGACTGTCGTGGCGCGTCCGGAACCTTCTGACATGTCCGTGATGCGCTTGCATGCTGCCAGGGTCGATGGCGGTCTCGACATACGAAGTCTGTTCCGGGCCTCATCGAGAAAGGCAGGTCCTCGGTCGAAGTTCGACCGAACAGGGCGCGCGCTCCGAGACACCACACCGAATGGGTGCCATGCGTCGAGCAATGTCACGAGACGCGAGACCTTCTTCTGCTGCTGTGACCGCTGCTATGCTGGCGCGCTGATGTCGACATGGTCCACGGAAGCTCACTGCACATGGTGAGACACTGTTCGCTGAGCTACGGGGCTGGATTCCATGCACGCACAGCGCTGCACGAGTCCCGAAGGGGCTGCACTTCAAGATTCCGCCCGTCGCGGTTGGATGTTCGACTTCGACCCAACCACGGCGCAAGCCGAGCTGATGCAAGGCGCTGGGCTGAACGTCTTTGAGCGCCCCGACGAAGCTGCCAAGTTCGTCCGCGACACGTTCCTGCCTCCCGAACTGCGAACTGCGACCCTGCTGTGGTCGCTGTCCAGCACAGCCGGCAAAGAGGGCAAGCCTTGGCTGGTCAAGGTCCATTTCTTCGTCTGGACCCGCGAAGCGCGCACATGCGAACAGATGAAGGCATTCGCAACGCGAACCTGCGACGAACTGATGGAAGCCGGATGGGCTGACCGTCGAGAAGAACGGGCAGTTCGCCACCGGCATTGACCCTGCCGTCTTCACCCCATCACAGCCCCTCTACATCGCAGCGCCCGAGCTTGGCGGCGAGCCGGACCCCATCGCCACACGCTACGGCATCCTGGCTGGCAATGGCGAGCCGACGTGCCGGTGTGTCCAGCCACGAAAGCGCGTCAAACTTGAAGCTCCCCAACCGGGCCGCAAGGCGAGGCCCGTTGACGACGCGGGCGCGCCGGTAACTGCCACACAGGTAGCATCAGCCGGCTGCCAACTTCTCATGGCCAGCAACGTGGCGCGAGTGTCTGGCGCTCGTTGGTGATGATCTGCTCGGCTTCGATGCCCCGACGCTGGCAGCGACGAAGTGAGCTTGTTCAACGACTCGTCCGCGATGGCGTAATTCGTCCCTACCTGCCGAGCGCTGAAGTGGACGACGTTTGGACGCCCCTTGCCGAAATGGCTGCAGTTGCTTCTTTCGCATCGCTCCTCGGCGGAATCGAGAGCGAGGAAGGTATCGAACAGGGCCGTTCCGTCGATCTTCGGCGGTTCGTCCTTGCACTGGCATTCCAAGCAGCGCATCCGCGACGCCCAGCGCGCGAAGGAAGAATGACACGCTGCACGTCGAAGTTCCCTGACCGGCTGGCCGCGGTATCCGAAGCCATCACGGCCACCGTTGATGCGCTCGACTGATACTTCGCGACCGGCAGTCTGCTTCGATGTGACTTCCGCAAGGCAGAGCGCTCCTGTTCGTGTGCCACGACGGACGAAGCCTGCTGGGAGAGATCGGCTGATGAGGATGTTGACCCGGCTTGGCTGATATGGCCGGATGACCTTCTGAGAATGACGGTGCTTCGTTCATCAATGGGCCTGGTGAAAGACAACTGGAAAATCCTCGTCAGCAGACTGCTGAAGTTCATCGACCTGACGAAAGGGCGCTGATCCTGGCGTTCGTGCGGACGGGCATGATGGCCGAACAGCTGGTCGTCTGACTTCACGAAGTGGTCCTCGCCGAGGCGCTGGGCACTGTAATGTTCCTGTGCTGTTCATCTTCAAGGGGCGGAACTGTCCTGGCATGTGCGAGCGGGCCGACGATGACACCAAGGCGCGGCTGAAGTCGGCGCTGTTTGGCCGTCTACAACGTCTCGCGCACCGCTTGGCTGGGATGCCGGGCATTCGAGTGGGGCTGTGCCTATCATCAGCAGTTCGCTGAGACTTGGTACCGAGGGCTCAGAGATATCGTCGATGCTGAGCATCCGGGAAGTGGTTCCGACAGTCAGCGCAGAGCACAACTGCGATGCGCGCCAAGCCCTGTCGATGCGGCGCCCGTCTGGAGCTTTGCCCAATCGACGAAGCCTTTTGGCAGTCGCTTCTTCGCGGCACGGAAGGAAGGGTGAGAAGTTCTGGACCCGGAACGACCTGACGGCCTGAACTCCTAGGTGCCGCCGGGCTGCACCTTCTTCCGCGCTGGGCGACGAGAGTGGTGCTGCCGGACGAAGTAATCGACTTCATGGACCCGGTAAGTGCTCCTGGAATGCGACAGGAGGTTCTGAAGCGACCATGCACGCCGTGAGGTATATTCCAGCAGTTGTCTTGAGCTCTGCGGCTTCCTACCTGATGGTCGTTCGTCTGGAGGCTGCACGCCTCCTTCGAGGCGGCTGCCGCCTACCGGTCACGAGCCGGGCTGGAGTTGTTCCCAGGGGGCGCTGTCAAGTAACGCCGCACTTTCTCTGCCATCAGGGTATGGGCTCTTCGACGCGCTGCTGGCCGAAGAGGCAAGGGACAGCCGGGACAGAAGTCGCAGTGGTAAGTTTTCCGGTACCGGTGCGCTAGACTCCTCCTATGGGCCGACGAGGGGCGCTGGGCATCATCGTGGCGAGACTGGCGGGCAAGCCGACCATTGGAACTCCAGTTCACCAACTCCGTCCCGGCGTGGTTCAACAATGTCCCGCTGCTAGTGCTGGATGGCACCGCCGACGAAAAGGTGCTCCGGGCAACGCTGACTCACCGTGACTATCGGGCCGGGAGCACGCGCCCTTTCTTCGGTCTGCGCTGGACAGAAGTGAAGGCCGAAGACCGGGGAGTCGTCCGGTTGAAGGTCATCGGTGCGCCAACGTCCATGGGCGACATGATGCCCGCCGGGTTGAAGGCCATTGCCGAGCGCTTCGAGAAGGCGACGGAGTTCGGCAAACCGCTTGAGCCGGAACGCCTGTCGCGTGACGAAGTGGTTGAACAGTTCGGCCGTACCATCCGGGCGCTGGGCGACCGGGTGAAGCCGAACGTGCCAGACGCCACTGGGTAGCTCCGCCGTCAGCAGGCAATTTCACCTATAAGGGCGTCGAGACCTATTTCACCGGCAATGGCATGTTGCCCAAGCATGTCGCGCCGGGCCACTACCGGTGCCCTGCGGGGACGGAACGCTTGGAAGTCCGTCAAGCTGGCCATCAGCGCCGGGCGGCAACTTCCGTCACCGGGGAGCGCTGGAAGCCATGGGCCGCGCCTTGGCCACGTTCAGCCCAGACAGGCCGCGCCCGGTCTTCACAGGCAACGATGCGACGCGGATGGAAGCTCTTCGGCTTCGGGACGGGTCAGGCCGCGCTATCGAGACGACGGCGCATCCTGACTCCTGGTGCCAGCTCGTTCTTGAGCAGGTGACGCATGCCGAGCATGACCAGATGGCGCACCGGGTCCGTGGCATCCACCGCCAGCCGGGCGAAGAAGTTCTCTGCCTGCACTTCGACAATGTGGTGTCGGACCATGACGCACGACGGCGTTATCCTGTGGTCCGCTTTCGCCGGTTTGAACGAGCTTGGCGCGCTGTTGCATGGGCAAGGTTTGGTGCCGCCGACACCTGCCGAATGGGTGGCTTTGGGGGGCTTCAGGCGTAGAGGCTTCTGGCGGACTTTTCACCGACCGGAACGCAAGCCCGGAAGCTCAATGCCCGCGATGCAGATGCAATACAGAACGCGGACATCGACTTTAAAGAAAGATATGGAAGCCAATGTCCGCGTTCTGTCTTGCAACAGCAACCGACATCAGACGCCCCGGCAACCGTCCTGCCAGTCGTTAACCTTTTGGACCTGAGCAGTGACCAGCACCTCGACGGCGACCTTTCCGGCCATCCAATTCTTACACCGCCGAAGCCCGTCCTGTGGACCCTGAAGCGACACCGCCGGGACGACGCGCTTCTCCTCCTGGACGACAGCCGGGCGCTGGGCATCGCCGACGTTCAAGCCAAGCTGGGCGGCAAGGTGCTCGCCCTGGTACCGCCCATCCGGCTGCCGGTGCCTACGGTCGGCTATTCGAGCACCGATGCACCGCCGGTCGCGACTGGCAACCCGTCAACCAACTACGCGGCCACGGACGGCCATGGAGCGAGCCCCGGCATGACCGCCGCCACTGCCCCGACCGAACTGATGCCCACCATCACGCTCCGGGCGGCATCGGACCTGCCGGTCAGTTTCGAGGAATCGACCGGCGAACCTCGGCTTGGGCAATTGAGTGCCCTTCCGTTCTTCCGCCGAAACGTCCACGGCTTCGCGGCAGAGTGGAAACGCCTCTGGGGCAAGCGCGTAGAGGTTTGGGAATCATGTCTCTTGCCGGAGCGGCGGTTCATGACCTTCCGCATTCACACGGCTGGCCGTGTCGTCCAACTGGCGCTGGGCGTCTGGCTGCCCAGCGCCCTGACCCTGAACGTGCTGGTTCACGCGCATTACCAGGGCCGCTTACAGGCCCTTGCAGACAAAGGCGCTGGGCAGCCGTGGCCGCCCGAGCCAACGCCGCGCCCAAGGTCGCCTATCAGCCAGGACCAGGACCGCGCCGACCGCCACCGCTGGCTGTTTGGCTGTCTTCTCCATGGCGGCACGAACGGCGCGACAGACGAAGCGCTGGAAGCCTTCTTCCAGCCGCAAGGAGCCTACATGGCGCGCCTCACGCAAACCGTGCCGGGCGTCGAGGTTGAGCCAGAGCATTGCCCGCCGACGTTCACCGCCTGGAACGTGAAAATGGCGAAACTGGAAGACCAAGAGCTGTGGTGCGCAGCACGAGCCAGCCTGGACGGGGACGCGTGTGACTATGAGGCCGTTAACCATGCCAAGAGGCCAACGGCTGAAGACCCCTATCCGACCCGGTCGCGGTACATAGACGACCATGAGCTGGAAAGCAGGCTGACCTATCTGCGGTTGCATTGAGCAAAACCGCACATATCCGACGACCGCGAGGGACCGCGTGTCTCCCGTTTTCTTATGCCCTCGCAAGCGCCACTGGCAAAACTGACGGCTCAAAACCGGCGTTAAACCGACCTTCGACAGCCGAGCCGTCCAATTTACCTGCAAATGCATACGTCGTCAGGCCAGACGGTGTATATGGACACCGTTCACGAACAAGCGCTGAGGCCCAGCGTTGCGAGGATGACCAGCGCCAACCCGATGATGGCTGAAGGGTCTGACCAAATTCCCGGCAAGTTCATGTTGCAGCTCCTACAGATGCGAAGTCCACGAACCAGTTCAACCCTTGTTCCCCGTCCAGCTTGGGCGCTGACCCGAACCACGCCGCCAGCGGCCAGCGCTTCGAGTCGCCGTCCCAAAGTGGTCTTGGAACAGCCGGTCGCCTTGGCCAAGTCCACCAACCGCCCGTCAAACGGGCCGGTTTCCAGCACCTCGCGCAGCCGGGCGTCCAGCTGGGCGGCTGGGACAGCCGGGCGACTGGACTGGGACAGCTGGGCGACCAGGGCGACCGGCTGGGCGGCTGGCTGGTCCAAACGTGCGCCAGGGCCATTTCCAGCCCCGTACAGGCCGGTTTGCCCAGCGCTGGGCTCCATGGCCTTGCTGGCGCAAGCCAAGGCCTCGCCAGCGGCCGTTTGAGCCCTGGGGGCTACTTGGTCAGCCACGGCAGCCGACGGCCGTCCCTGGCTAGCCAAAGCGTCGGCAACCACGAAGCCCAGTGCCGACCCGAGTTCCAACAGCAACACGAACAAGACTGCAGCGGCCAGCTGAATGCTCTCGGCATCCGGCTTGCCACCCCAAAGAGCTGCGACACGCTGCACGGCCAGCACGAAGCCGTCCGCAGGCCTGGGAGGCGGGAGCTTGGCCAGCGCAGCGCTTGCCCCGGACATGACTGGCTTCTAGCTCCTGACGGCGTGTCGCGCGCCCCAACTCAGCTTGAACGTCGGCGAACGGCTTGCAGGCCACCTGAGACACCGCCCTGGTGACATCCTGGCACTTGGCAGTGCGAGTCCACACTGCCGGGTCAACTCCCGCGCCCGAAGCAACGAGAGCCTGAAGCTCGGCAACCGGGCGTGTATCGGCAAGAACCTTCAGCGCGGCCTCAGCGCCGCTGTAGGAGGCCTGCGAGCGCGTCCTGTCACCTTCTCATGGCCCCACGGCTCGTCCTGAGGCCTTACACGCCCGCCAAGAGCCGCAGACAGGGCCATGCTGCCTGAGAAAGCCAGCGTGACTACAGCAGTGCGCCGCAGGCCATGGCCGTTACGGGTTTGCCGCGCTCAAGCAGCCGGTGGCAGACGACGGGGAGGGAAGCTTTCAACAGGTCGGGAACAGCAGGCCGCTGCGACGGCAATGAGGCTGATCAGGCCGGCTGCGGAGTTCCGCGCGGCGAAACCGTCGTGCTCACGCTCGCGGCGACCAAGACGCCAGCAATTGCATGGAGCGGAGTGAGGCCGGAGAAAAAAGAACCCTTCAGTTAAGCTTTGGCTCGAAGCTGGCATAGAGGCATATTGCGGACGCGGGTCCGCTGGGGTATGAAGGGAGAAGGTCTTTGGCTCGCTGATATCGAGTGAAGGCTCGAAGCGGCATCTCTAGCCAGGGAGGTGCCGTTTCGTTGCAGATGATACCACACATCCGGCGGTGGAGTCGTTAACGCCGTGGGCGGCGACTCTAAACCCTTGATATGGTGTCCGAAATAGGTGGCATGCGTGCTCTCGCCGTTTCCCACTCTTCCCGCCTATCCGCTTCGCCACTCGCGACAGAACCTCGGCATAGAGTTGCGCTCGCCCTTCCCAGTCGTCAGGCGCGGGAAATGTCATGCCTATCTGCCGTTCCAATGCCGCCCGCATATCCACGTCCGCAGCCAGGACCGTAAACTCGCACGAGGCTACAACCAGGGCTTCTGTGCGGGTAAGGCCTGAGAACACTCGCGCCACACCGCCGTCCCCCGCCGCGCGGCGTCGTCACGTTCCCGCTGCTCAGGCTCCGTCAACGGCCGCATGAATACGGCAGTCGTGGCATGCTCCCCGGTCAGTTTTTCGACGGCCGCCCACGGCCTGGGACAGGCCGGCGTTGAAGGAGTTTTCGGGAGTGAGGTCGGCGGGGTAGGTGAAGGACACGTCCTTCAGTGTCTTGGCCATGGCGTCGTTGACTTCGGCGACAGTCCAGCCGACCCGCGCGTCACTTGAGGAGTTGCGGCTTGGGGAACTTCCCCTTGCGAATTCGGCGCTCCAAAGTGGACCGCGACAGGTCCAAAGCCTCACAGACCTGCGGCCAACCGACGTATCTGGCGTTCTGAGTCATGTTGCCGCCCTGGTCTTGCCTATGCCTTATGCCCGTGGCAAACGTTGCCGGTGTTCGCCACGCCGGTCAAGGCAAGGCCCTGCCTACTGAAGGACAGGCAAAGGACACAGCCGAATTGAAGGACAGACGAAACAGCCTAAGTCATTGAAATATCAGCATTGCCCCCGTGGCGGAATTGGTAGACGCGGCAGACTCAAAATCTGTTGTCTTCGGATGTGCCCGTTCGAGTGGGCCGGGGGCACCATTCTTTCGACGATTTGGGTCGGCATACGGCCGCCCGGCAATTGTTTGCCGAAGCAATGGGAGACGGCATGCGCAAGCTGGTGGGGTTTTCAGTCACGCTTGCGCTGGCAGTCGTTGCCTTGATGCGCCCGGCCTTGGCCGGCCCCGCGGTGCTGTTCGACGCCAATTCCGGCGCCGTCATCTATTCCGAAGATGTGGACCAGGTCTGGCATCCGGCCTCGCTCACTAAGCTCATGACGGCTTACGTCACCTTCAAGGCGCTGAAGGAGGGCAAGCTCAAACTCGACCAGAAATTGACCGTGGGCCCGAACGGCTTCAAGGCCCCGCCCAGCAAGCTTGGGCTGAAAGTGGGCGACACCATCGATGCCGATCTGGCCATCAAGGCCATGGTGGTGAAGTCGGCCAACGACATGGCCATCACCATCGCCGAGACGCTCGGTGGCAGCGAGGCCGGGTTCGCCGAACTGATGAACGCCGAGGCCAAACGGCTGGGCATGAAGAAGACCCATTACGCCAATGCCAGCGGGCTGCCGCATGACGAGCAGCTCACCAGCGCACGCGATCTCGCGCTGCTGACCAAGGCGATCATCACCGATTTCCCCGATCAGGCGTATTTGTTCTCGATGGCCACCGTGAAGGTTGGCGGTAAGGACGTCGAGACCCACAACACGCTGCTGAAGACCTATGACGGCGCCGACGGCATGAAGACCGGCTTCATCTGCGACAGCGGCTACAACATCGTGGCCTCGGCGACCCGGGACGGGCACCGGCTGGTGGCCGTGGTGCTGGGCGAAGCGTCGTCGGCCAGCCGAAATGTGCGTGCGGCGGCCATGCTGGACTTCGGTTTCCAGAACTACCTGTGGAAAACACTATTCAATCCGACGACGGTTGAGACCGTCGAGGGCGCGCCTACCGATACCGCAATCGCGGTGAAGTTCCGCGACCAGGTTTCGAGCTGCGTGGCGCACGATACTGCCAAGGCCAAAGCCGTTGAGAGGGCCAAAGTGCGGGCGGAGAAGCGGGCGGCGGCAGGCAAAGGGCCGAAAGTGGCCAAGGACGCCGCTAAGCCCGATGCAGCGAAAGGTGACGCCGGCCGCGACGGACAAGAAGCCAGTCGATAAGAAGCCGGCGGCCGTGAAGCTGAAGCCGACGGCGGCGAATGTTGCGCCGGCGGCCCCTGCCCAGGCGGCGGCAACGAATTGAAGACGCGCTAAGCTCGATCGACTTGCCGCGACCCAATTGACGCCCGTCCTAGCCCTACGGCTCCAGCTCGGTATCCCAATAGAGATAATCCAGCCAGCTGGTGTGCAGATAGTTCGGCGGGAACAGCCGGCCGTTGCGGTGCAGCTCGTGCACGGTCGGACGATGCGGCTCGTGGTAGGGGTGCATCCTGGCCTCGCGCGGCATCATCCCGCCCTTCTTAAGGTTGCAGGGCGCACAGGCCGTGACGACATTATCCCAGCGCGTCATGCCGCCTTTGGAGCGCGGGACAACGTGGTCGAACGTGAGGTCGCCCGGGTGACCGCAGTACTGGCAGCTGAAACGATCGCGCAGGAATACGTTGAAGCGCGTGAAGGCCGGGTAGCGCGCGGGGCGGACGTAGCTCTTGAGCGACACGACGCTCGGCAGGCGCATGGAGAAGCTGGTGCTTTTGACCTCGCGCTCGTATTCCGAGACGATGTTCACACGGTCCAGGAACACGGCTTTCACCGTATCCTGCCAGCTCCACAGCGAGAGCGGATAGTAACTCAACGGCCGGAAATCGGCGTTGAGCACCAACGCCGGGAAGGTCTCCGGGGATCTGTAAACGGCTGCGGCTGTCACGTCAGCTTGACCCTAAGGTTGTTGCCTCGGCTCGTCCCAGCGTGATTCGCACCATCACCCTAACTCACGGATGCATACTATAGGGCTATGTCGGTTCTGTGAAGATGCGTTCGCGCGCGGTTGCGGAACAAAAGGCGAAAAGCTGGCCGATCGGTCAGGGTGGGAGTGACGTGCCAGTTGCACTAAGGTGCAGCGCGGCCAATGAACGGGGCGGGATATGGTGGACAGCAGGAAGCGCTGGTTGGGTGCGCGCACGCGGCGGGTGAGCCTTGGCGGGCGCGAGATCGTCACCGAGGGGCTGACGACCCGCGCCTGGAGCGATTTCTATCACCGCGCCATGACGGCCAGCTGGCGAGTGTTCTTCGCCGGAACGCTGAGCGTCTTCCTCGGGTTGAACTTGTTGTTCGCAACCTTGTACTGGCTGGGCGACGGTCCGGTCAGCAATACCCGTCCAGGTAACCTGCTGGACTTGTTTTTCTTCAGCGTCGAGACGCTCGCCACCGTCGGCTATGGCGACATGCACCCGCGGACCCTTTATGGACACACGATCGCAACCGCCGAAATCTTTATCGGCATGACGTTGATCGCCGTTATGACCGGGCTGATCTTTGCCCGCTTCTCACGCCCCCAGGCCCGATTTCTGTTTGCGCGCAAGATCGTGGTCGGCTGGCTGGACGGCGGACCCGCGCTGATGATGCGGCTGGCCAACGCACGCGGCAACACCATCATGGGGGCCAATGCGCGGCTCTGGTTGCTGGTCACCGAACAAACGGCCGAGGGCGTGCGCTACCGCCGCTTCACCGAGCTGACACTGGAGCGCAGCGAGAACCCGATTTTCGCGCTGAGCTGGACCATCTTCCACAAGATCGGCGACGACAGCCCGCTGGCCGGTGTCGACGCGGAACGCCTCGCGGCGCAAGATTCCTTGCTGCTGTTAACTGTAACCGGTTACGATGATCAGTCGACGCAGGAATTAAAGGCGCGCATGACCTATACCCATGGCGACATTGCCTGGCGGCATCGCTACGTAGATATGGTGACGCTCGATCAAGGCCGCACGCACATCGATTTCACGAAAATTCACGACATCATGCCGGAAGGCGCGGGACCGGCAGCGTGAGATCAGTTGCCGCTCGCCTCGGGCGTGCAGGCCTCGCCGCCAAGGAGTAACCAGCTGCCCGGCGTCATGCTGGCAGGGCAGGAACTGGAGATCCACTTGGCATTCGCCACCACTTTGGACACCTGCGGGGCAGAACCCGGCCGCATGGTGCTACTGATAATCGTCGTCGAATAGGCGGATTGAAAGTCGCCCGAGGTTTCCATGTGCAATTTGGTAGTCACCGCCCCGCTGGTGCAGATCTTGTCCCAAGCCAATCCACCGCCAGCAGCCACGCCTTGCGTACAATTGCCAGTATCGGCACTTTGGGTCCCTTGCAGCCGCACCTGCTCGGACGCGGCGTCGACACATTCGTAGGTGCTGCCGCCACTGCCGGCCTTGCCGAAAAGGCCTTGAACCGCCGTATGCTCCCAGCACCCAGCCTTGCGTTCGGGTGCCTGAAATGCCTCCGCTCCGACAGCGGGCAAAGCTAACGGTAAAAGCAAAAGGCCGGTGAAGCAGGCAATACAATGTGCGGCAGTCATCTGAACGTCCGATTCGAGTTGCAATGACACAATGCCTTATAGCCTCGCCGCAAGAACGCAAGGACACTCAAAATACAGATAACCCACAAGCCGTCGCCTGTGGGCCACCAAAGTTCCTGTTGTGATATCGATCCCGGAGCCGGCCTTCGCCGAGGCTCCGCGTGGCAGCATTTGCCCGCCAACGAAAGTCCCACATGACCGCCCCACTAAGCCCACTGTTCTGGCTCGCGCCCTATGTGCTGCGCTACAAGCGCGTTGCTCTGTTGGCGCTGATCGCGCTCGTCATCGCTTCGACCAGCATGGTGCTGGTGCCGGTTGGCGTGCGCAACATCGTCGACCAGGGATTTGCCGGCGCCGACATGGCCTCGGTGAACCGCTATTTCCTAAGCATGATCGGGGTCGGTGTGCTGCTCGCGGTCGCCAGCGCCACACGCTACTATTGCGTCAGCTGGCTGGGCGAGCGCGTGGTTGCCGACCTGCAGGCCGATGTGTTCCGTCACGTGCTGACGCTCGGCCAGGGCTTTTACGAGACGACGCAAACCGGCGAACTGCTGAGCCGGCTCACCGCCGACACCGGCCTGATCCGCAGCGCCGTCTCGACGGCGATCTCGCAGACCTTGCGCAATCTGCTGATGCTGATCGCGGCCTTCGTCATGATGTTCCTGACCAGCACCAAGCTCAGCCTGCTGGTCTTGGTGGCGATCCCCTTGATCGTGTTGCCACTGGTGATCTCGGGGCGCGGCGTGCGCAAGCTGACCAAGAGCGCCCAGGATTCGCTCGCCACCGCGGCGGCGCATGCCGGCGAGAGCCTGATGGGCATCAGCACATTGCAAGCCTTCACCAACGAAGGGCCGGCGGGCAAGCGGTTCGCCGACTGATCGAAGCGGCATTCGGAGCCGCGCGCCAACGGCTGTGGGCGCGCGCAACTTTGACCGCCGTCGCCATGGCGTTGGTGTTTTCCTCCGTAGTCGGCGTGTTGTGGTACGGCGCGACGGCGGTGCTGGCACATGAGATCTCGGCCGGCAATCTGGTGCAGTTCGTGCTCTACGCCGTGTTCGCGGCCGGAGCGCTTGGCGAGCTTTCGGAAGTTTATGGCGAGGTACAGCAAGCTGCCGGCGCGGCTGGGAGGCTCAACGAGCTGATGGCGCTGACGCCGGAGATCGCCTCGCCGGCCCATCCCAGGGCGATGCCTGCGCCGGCCCAGGGCCGGGTCGAATTCCGCGACGTCGGCTTCCGTTATCCGTCGCGGCCCGATGCGGCGACGCTGGACAAAGTGTCGTTCAAAGTCGCGCCGGGCGAAAACATCGCCATTGTGGGACCGTCGGGGGCAGGCAAGAGCACGCTGTTCAACTTGATCCTGCGCTTTCACGATGCCACCATGGGATCGGTACTGATCGATGGCGTGCCCGTGGCCGAGGCAGACTTGGCCGAAGTACGCCGCCGGCTTGCTCTGGTGCCGCAGGACGTGACCATGTTCGCCGATACTGTGGCGGCCAACATTGCCTATGGAACGCCGGATGCGTTGCAGACCGACATTGCCGCAGCGGCCCGCACGGCCAACGCGGATGCTTTCATCGAAGCCTTGCCCCAGGGGTATCGGATCTGATCGGCGAGCGCGGCGTCACGCTCTCGGGCGGCCAGCGCCAACGCATTGCGGTGGCCCGGGCCGTGTTGCGCAACGCCAAGATCCTGCTGCTGGACGAAGCGACCAGTGCGCTCGACGCCGAGAGCGAGGCCGAAGTGCAGAAGGGTCTGGCCGGCGCCATGCAGGGGCGCACGACACTGGTGATCGCGCATCGGCTCGCCACCATCCAGCGCGCGGATCGAATTCTGGTCATGGAGGCGGGACGGATTGTCGAAGAGGGCACGCACGAGGTGCTGAGCCGGGCCGGCGGCTTGTATGCACGGCTAGCCGCGATGCAGTTCCGCGAGGCGACCCTCCCTCTCCCCCGCCTCTTCGCGGGGGAGAGGGTGTCCCGAAGGGGCGGGTGAGGGGCAGCCACTTACACCGAACTTTGCACTGCCTGACCCGACCTCGCCGAACGAGCGCGGTGTTCAGCCCTGCCCACCCGGCCCTTGTTCCTCGGCGCATTGGCGCTTCGCGGGCCGCCCTCTCCCCCGCCAGTGGCGGGGGAGAGGGAAGTTCCGCCCTAGAAGTGCTATGATTGTGTACTTTCCTCAAGTCACCGCAGCCCGGCCCGCGAGCAACTCATGAGCACCGACATCACCGATTTCGTCCGCCGCGCGCTGGAGGCCAAGAATCCCGCGCGACGATATTTCCAAGGCGCTCACAGCCGCCAAGTGGCCTGAGCACGAGATCCGGTCCGCACTCGGCGCGTTCGCCGATGTGCCGTTCGCCATCGCAGTGCCGCGTCCGCGGCCGTATCTCTCCGCGCGCGATGTATTCACTTATCTGGTGCTGTTCTGTGCGCTCTACGCCAGCGTCTGGTACATCGTGCAGTTGCTGTTCGCCTTCATCGACAAGGCTATTCCGGATGCAGCGCAGATCAATCAGTATCGAAATACCTACGCCGACGAAGCAATCCGCTGGGGCATTGCGGGGCTGGTGGTTTCGGTGCCGCTGTTTCTCTATATGTTCCGGCTGGTATCCTTGCGCATTGCGCGCGATCCCAATGCCCGCAGAGTCGCGTCCGCGTAAATGGCTGACTTATCTTACATTCTGGCTATGGCGGTCTCTGCGTTGGCTGGCGACTTGATTGGCCTAATCTACAACGGCCTCAGCGGCGATCTCACCGTGCCGATCCTTTTAAAATCCGCGGTGGTCGCTGTGATCGCGGGCGGAACATTTCTTTATTTCTTCCATGACGTTCGCCAGGGAGAGGACGCATGAGGCCGGCCAACGACAACGCGCGCTCGTCGCCGTTGAAGCTCCGTCACATGCCGCGCGGCAACCTTTGGTTTGCTGGCGTAGGAACGCTGGTGGCCGGACTGGCCATTGTCGCCGGCCTGCTGACCATCAGCCCGCCATGGGAGGTGCGCAAGCAACGCCTGGACGAACAACGCACCGCGAGCCTGAACATGCTCTCCGAACTCGTTGGCAGATACCACCTCGACAACGGAAAACTCCCGCTGAGCCTCGATGAACTGTTCAAGGCGACGACCTACCGTCCGTACTTGGCGACGGTCGATCCCACGACGGGCACTGCCTACGAGTACCGGCCCGGCACCGCTCGCGACTACCAACTGTGCGCAACCTTCGAGCTTGCGAGCAAGGACAACGGCCAGGCGAAGGGCAATCTCTGGACCCATCGATCCGGGTCCCAGTGCTTCGATCTCGTCGCGCCCACGAAGTAGCCGCGTGCCAACCGGGTACGCCGCTTTACCCACATTAACCGGCGCGGTCCAAATATCGTCCCTGGCTGTTGTGCCGAAAGGCTGGTTCAGGGAATTTTTTATGCCGCATGCAGCGCTCGCAGATATGCCGGCTCAGGTCGCGCTCGCGCTGTCGCTGGCCAGCGCCTCCACCGGCACGGACTACGGCTATCTGGTGAAAACGGCCGCGGTACGCGAGAGCAGCTTTCGGCCGAGGCCCGAGGCGCCGACCTCGAGCGCCGAGGGCCTGTTCCAGTTCATCGAAGAGACCTGGATCCGCACCATCAAGGACGAGGGCGAGCGGTACGGCCTGAAGGAGCATGCCGACAAGATCCGCGACGAGGGCGGCCGTTAGTCATTGACAACCCGGCTGACCGCGCCGCCATCCTGGCGCTGCGCAAGGACCCGCAAATCTCGGCGATGATGGCGGGCGCTTACGCCCGGCGGAACGCCGATTTCGTCGCCGGGGAAATCGGCCGGCAAGCCGACCGCGGGCGAGCTGTACATCGCCCATTTCCTCGGCCCGACGGACGCCGTGAAACTGATCCGGATGCGCGACACGCAATCCCGGCTTGAGCGCGCCGGACATGTTCCCCAGCGCAGCGCGCGCCAACCGTTCGATTTTCTATGCGGACGAAAGCGCACGAAGCATCGGCCAGGTTTACGACCTGCTGGTCGCGCGTCAACGCAACACCGGCGCTGCCACCGCGCCGGCCGACAACGGCGCCTTCTTCAGTGGCAAGATCGATTTCGGCAACTGGAAGCCGACCATCGAGATGGACTTGCCGATAAAGGTCAAGGCCAAACCGCAGCTGGCCTCCGCCGACGGAATTTCGCTGTTCGACTATCTCGCCGGCAAGGGCAAGACGGCGTCCACCGCGCCGTCCGACCCCGACACGACTGCCAGCATCGACGCGCCCACCTGGTCGGCCGAAGTCGCGCCGCACCAGGACGAGCTTCCCTTCATTACCGTCGCCGACGACTATTCCATCGGCCAGGGCGACGCCGCCGCGACGGCCGATGCGCCGCCCGCCGCGGCACAACCCTCCGTGCGCGCCCTGATGGCCGAAGCCGAAGCCCCGCGCATCAAGATCATCCACGTGCCGCAGAAGAAGTAGCGGGTTGCGGCGTCCGACGCCGGTGTCAGGAACTTGCGGCTCGCAAGTGCCTGACACCCAGTCGATCGCCGCTGGGGCACACTGGGTGTCAGGCACTTATTGCTATCCAGGCGCCGACACCGGACAAGACCCAAAGTGACAAGCGCAATAAGTTCCTGACACCGGACCGCCAGCTCCAGGCCTCAATAGCGGAACTGCTCGGACAGGATGCGCTCGTCCAGGCTGTGGCCAGGGTCGAACATCATGGGCAGTCGAGCGGGCCGTGTCTTCGGCAATGCTCGACCTCGCACCACCGAGCGGAACTCGATGTGGTCGGCGACCGCGCTCACCGGGCCGCTTGTCCGGCTCCAGCACCTCGATGCGGATCTGCGCGCGCGTTCGGCAGCAGCGCGCCGCGCCAGCGCCGCGGCCGGAACGGGCTGATCGGCGTCAGCGCCAGCAGCGGCGCATTGATCGGCAGGATCGGCCCGTAGGCCGAGAGATTGTAGGCGGTCGAGCCGGCCGGCGTCGCCACCAGCACGCCGTCGCAGATCAGCTCCTCCAGCCGCACCTTGCCGTCGATGGAGATGCGCAGCTTGGCGGCCTGATGGGTCTCGCGGAACAGCGACACCTCGTTGATGGCGAGCGCCTCGTGCTCGCTGCCGTCGGCGTCGCGTGCGCGCATGGCGAGCGGATGGATGCGGTCGACCTCGGCGCGCGCGAGGCGCTCGCTCAGGTCGTCCTCGCTGTACTCGTTCATGAGGAAGCCGACCGAGCCGCGGTTCATGCCGTAGATCGGCATGCCGGTCGTTCATGTAGCGGTGCAGCGTCTGCAGCATCAGGCCGTCGCCGCCGAGCGCCACGATGGCATCCGCCTTCTCTGGGCTGCACATCGCCGTAGCGTTCGCCAGCCGCTCCGCGCCTCCTGCGCCTCGGGAACGGCGGAAGCCAGAAATGCGATGGATTTGACCTTGCGACGTCGTCTGGCGGCCATGGTGGTGTCATCCGGGAGCATCGCCAGCGCGGCGTCACGTTACGATGTTTAGCGCGCGAGAAGCAAAAGGATAGTTAAGGGAGTGGATCTCTTCTCCCGGGAACGGAGCAAGCGGTTGCCCCTCACCTGTCGCTCTACCTCGCGCTTAGGCGCTCGGGCGACATCCTCTCCCCTCGCAAGGGCGAGGGGAGAGGCGTAGACGGCGCTCCGCGCACGGCGGCCGGCTCCCGGTTACGGAAGTCGCCGTGCGCCGACAAAGAAGAGATTAATTTTGGGTTAACTGATTCGGGCGCAAGGCTCAGGTCTCGAATTCCAGCGTTTCCCCAGCCGGAGGCGCGCCCTTTTTCAGCGAGCCCGCCCCATGGCCACCCCGACAAACCCCGGCATGTTCGCCAGCGACAACCCGCTGGTGCGCGCGGCTCTCGGCAACCTGCGCCAGGGTCTCTACCTGGTCGGCGCGTTTTCTGTCATCGTCAACGTGCTGATGCTCACCACCTCGGTCTACCTGATGCAGATCTCCGACCGCGTCATGGTCAGCCGCAGCAACGATACGCTGATCCTGCTCACGATCGGCGCGATCTTTGCCCTGATCATCCTGGTGGTGTTCGACTTCCTGCGCAAGGTCATCCTGGCCCGACTTGGCGTCAAGATCGAGGCCGCGCTCGGCGGACCGCTGCTGGCGGCGTCGATCGAGAAATCGGTCGGCGGCACAGCGACGGACGCGCAGGGCCTGCGCGATCTTTCGACCTTGCGCGGCTTCATGAACGGGCCGGTGATGCCGACCCTGTTCGACGTGCCCACGGTGCCGTTCTACATGTTCGTGATCTTCATGATCCACTGGCAGCTGGGCATGCTGACGCTGGCCGGCTGCGTGCTGTTGTCCTTCTTCGCCCGTCTCAACCAGGTCATCACCAAGGCCCCGCTCGAGGAAGCCAGCCGGGCAGGCGCCATTGCGCTCTCGCGCGCATCCTCGCAAGTGCGCAACGCCGACGCCGTGCGCTCCATGGGCATGATCGGCGAATGCGTGGCCGTGTGGGGCGGATTCAACGTCAAATCGCTGAACGTGCAGATGAAGGCGGCCGAAGCCAATGCCGTCGTCTCGACACTGTCGAAGTTCTCGCGCCTGGTACTGCAGATCGCCATCCTGGGCTGGGGCAGCTACCTCGCGCTCAACGGCGCAAATCACGTCGGGCATGAGCATTGCCTGTTCCATTATCGGTGCACGCGCGCTTGCCCCCGTGGAAGCGGCCATCGAAAGCTGGAAAAGCGTCGTGCAGGCACTGGAATCCTATCACCGCGTCAACCGCCTGATGTCGGCGAGCCAGCTGGCCGCTCCCCGCACCATCCTCCCGGCACCCAAGGGCGAGGTGGTGGTCGATAAGCTGGTCTACGCCGTGCAGACCGCCCGCGAGCCGATTATCAAGCAGATTTCCTTTGGCGTATTCCCCGGAACGTCGGTCGCCATGATCGGCTCGACCGGAGCGGGCAAATCCACGCTCGGACGTCTGATCATCGGCGCGCTTCCCGCCACCTCGGGAACCATCCGCCTCGATGGCTCTGACCTGCGCAACTGGGATCCGACACAACTCGGCCGCGCTGTCGGCTATCTGCCACAGGACGTCGAACTCTTCCCCGGCACTATCGCCGAGAACATAGCCCGCCTGCGCACCGACGCTTCATCCGAAGACGTGCTGGCCGCGGCAAAGTTTGCCGGCGTCCACGACCTGATCGTGCGCCTGAAGGACGGCTATGAGACGGTCATCCACGAGCGCGGTGCACCGCTGTCGGGTGGCCAGCGCCAGCGGGTCGCCCTGGCCCGCGCCTTCTTCGGCATGCCCAAGCTGGTGGTGCTCGACGAGCCGGACGCCGCCCTCGACCAGGAAGGCGAACAGGCCTTGATGCGCGCGCTGCAGAACGCCAAGGACGCCGGCATGACCGTGCTGGTCACCACACAGCGCCGCAACATCCTGGCCGCCGTCGAAAAACTCCTGGTGCTGCGCGATGGCATGATCGAACTCTATGGCCCGCGCGACCAAGTGTTGGAGCGCATGGCGCAGACCGCCAACGGCCAGCCAGCACCCGCCCCCGTACCCCGCCCCATCGCCGTAACCGAGGAGGCCGGCAAGCCGGTCCGCGCCCATGCATAACCAGCCAAACGCTCCGCAGTCCGAAAGCTGGCGTCAGAGCCTTGGCGCGGCCCTCGACAAGGCCTCGCCGGTCGGCGCCAAACTCGTGAACTCACTCGGTGCCCTGGTGCTCGGTGGCGAGCCGGCGCCGATGCCCGTTGCCGCCACCGCCAGTGGCGGCACCGTTGGCATGCCCGTCCCCGACCTCAACGCCCAGCTGAACGGCTGGACGCGCGATCTCAAGCAATCGATCGCCCGTCCGGCCCGCGTCGGCGTCTGGACCATGGTGGTGTTCGTGTTCGGCCTCGGCCTGTGGGCCACCACGGCTCCACTCTCTAGCGCGATCGTGGCGCACGGCAGTTTCGTCGCCACCGGCCAGAACAAGATCGTGCAGCATCTGGAAGGCGGTATCATCGCGAAAATCCTGGTCAACGAGGGTGAAAAGGTCACCGAAGGCCAGTCGATGGTCGAACTCGACGACACCAACTCGAATGCCGACGAGCAGCGCCTCACCATCAGGCAGGCGACACTGCTTTCGACCAAGGCCAGGCTCGACGCCGAGCGCAATGGCGAAACCGAGATTACCTTCCCAGCACAGCTTGAAGCCATGTCGGGCAATCCCGAAGTGGCCAAGAGCATCTCGGCGCAGCGTGCCCTGTTCGCCTCGCGACAGGCCGAATTCGATGGCCAGCGCGACATCAACGAGCGCCAGATCAACGCCATCCAGCAGGAAATCGTCGGGCTGAACGCACAGAAGTCATCAGCGGAATCGCAACTGGTGTTCCTCTCCAAGGAAACCGAAACAGCGGCAAAACTGCTGGAAAGGGGCCTGTCGGAACAATCGCGCGTGCTGGAACTGCGCCGTGCGAAAGCAAAAACCGAGGGCGATATCGGCCAGTTCATTGCCGAAATCGGGCGCGCCGAGCAGCGCATCCTGGTGGCGAAGAACGAGCTGACGCACCTCCACTCCAAGATGATTTCGGACGGTGCGGAATTGTATCGCGAGACCACGGCCGATCTATCGGACACCGAGCAACGGCTGACCGCGGCAAAAGGCATCCTCACCCGGCACATCATCCGTGCGCCGGTCAACGGTGTCATCGTGAAGATGAACTACCACACCAGCGGCGGCGTCATTCCGCCCGGCCAGGTGGTGGCGGAAATCCTGCCCACCGACGCCAAGCTGATCGTGGAAGCCATGGTGCGACCGGAGGAAATCGACTTCGTTCATTCCGGGCAGCAAGCCGAGGTGCGCCTGTCCGCCCTCAACCAGCGCACCACGCCGCTGGTGGTTGGCAACGTCGTCTACGTCTCGGCCGATAAGATCCAGAACCAGAACGCACGCGTGCCGGGGGCGGACTATTATTACCTGGCCCGCGTCGAGCTGGACGAGGCTTCGGTGAAAGAGCGTATCGGCAAGTTGAAACTCTCCCCAGGCATGCCCGCCGAAGTCTATATGATGACCGGCGAGCGCACCATGTGGCAGTACCTGACGCGACCGATCGTGGACGTGATGTGGCACGGTGCCAGGGAGCAGTAGTACGGTGGAGCGAAAGTTCCGTCCTGTCGATGTTCTGCAATAAAGCGACAGCATTGCAACTTCATGGCCATTTCCCGACGGGGGAAGGCCATCGGGCCACGGCTCCATCTTGTTGCAGTTGGATATCGATAGGTCGGAACTTTCGCTGCACGTTATAATGGGCCTCAGCGCGCACCGGCCAGCGCCAACAGCACGGCAATCGACACCGCCGCCATGGTCAGTACGGCGGTGCCGCCGCCGAATACGCGTAGCGATGTGAGCTCAAGCGACCGGTTGAGAGCGGCGGCGTTGGCAACCCGGCTGGCGACGATGGCGATGCCAAGTACCGCCACCACCACGGCCCGGTGCCCAAGCCCCTCCGCCATGGCAAGCAGCAACAACGCCAGCGGCGCTTGTTCGATGAAATTGCCATGAGCCCGTATGGCCTGTGCCAGCCGGCTGTCGCCGCCGTCGCCGGCCGAAACCTCGGTGCGCACGCGTTGGGAGATGACGTTGGCGGTCAGCATGGCAGCCAGCAGGCCGAGCAATCCGGCAAACAAGGCGCTGACGACGGGAAATGTAGCGGTCATGGGGAGACTCCGGGGTGGGTTGTAGATCCGCGCAGCAACGGTGCGCTGATTCAATGACGCTCCGCGCGCACTCCATTCGACATCGCAGGAGGATTTTTGTTACGCTCCGCAAAAGAGCCAACAGGAGACGTCCCCATGAAAATCGCGATCACCGGCGGTGCCGGCCTTGTCGGCCGTAGGCTTGCCGAGCGGCTGGCAAAGGATAACGCGCTTGGCGGGCACGAGATCACCGGCATGACGCTCTACGACGTGGTGACACCCGTCGCGCCGGCGGGGGCCAAGTTCCCGGTGCAAGCTGATCACCGGCGACTGCCCGCCCATGGCGAGACCGACAAATTGATCGCCGACCGGCCGGACGTGATCTTCCATCTCGCCGCCATCGTCTCGGGCGAGGCCGAGGCCGATTTCGACAAGGGCTACCGCATCAATCTCGACGGCACGCGCTACCTGCTCGAGGCGATCCGCACGGCTCGGCGACGGCTACAAGCCGCGCGTGGTCTTCACCTCGTCGATCGCCGTGTTCGGCGCGCCGTTCCCCGAAGCGATCCCCGACGAGTTCTTCACGACGCCGCTCACCTGCTACGGCACGCAGAAGGCGATCGGCGAGCTGCTGCTGGCCGACTACACGCGGCAAGGGCTTCCTCGACGGCGTCGGCATCCGGCTGCCGACCATCTGCGTGCGGCCCGGGCAAGCCCAACAAGGCGGCGTCGGGGTTCTTCTCCAACATCATGCCGCGAGCCGCTGGCCGGGCAGGAGGCGGTGCTGCCGGTCGCCGAGGACGTGCGCCACTGGCACGCCAGCCCGCGCGCCGCGGTCGGCTTCCTGCTGCACGCCGCCGACCATCGACGGCGCGAGGCTCGGCGCCGCGCCGCAATCTCACGCATGCCGGGCCTGTCGGTGACGGTCGGCGAGCAGATCGAGGCGCTGCGCAAGGTCGCCGGCGAGAAGGTGGTCGAAACGCATCCGCCGCGAGCCCGATCCGATCATCGCAGAGATCGTCGCCGGCTGGCCGCGCAATTTCGACGCCGAGCGCGCGCCTGGCGCTGGGCTTCAAGGCCGGACGCATCGTTCGACGAGATCATCCGCATCCACATCGAGGACGAACTGGGCGGGAAGATTGCGGGATAGCGGAGGATGAGCTTTGCCTCATTCCAAAAAGCCAAGGCGCTGACCAATCGAAGTCCATCCGCCTAAAGAAGGCGTTGCGCTTCCATTGCCTTCTCCCGTCGGAGACCTCAGAAATATTCTGAACGCGCACAAATTTCGTCATCCCGGCGCAGGCCGGGACCTGTCCGGGGCAGTGGATCGGCGCGCTGCTAAGACACTATAAGCCTATGATAAGGCACGGCGTTTCGTTTCAGGCGGCATTGCAACAACCGAGGCATGGGCAGGTCCCGGCCTGCGCCGGGATGACGAATTCAATGTCTGGCTGTGTATTTTGCAGAGGTCTCCGTCGGGAGAAGGCAATGACGCCGCACGTCCAAGCTCATTTCGACGGGTCGCAGGTTGGAACCTTCACTGTCGCTTTCACACTGCGCCGCCGTACATTTTGCCGAGATACTCCGGCCAACCGGTCGCCTTGGCGAAGCGCAGGCGTCGATACGTGCCGATGTCGGCCTCGTAGCTGCCCACGGAACCGGGGAACCAAAAGGCCAGCCCTTCGGCGCCGCGCACATCGTTGCCCATCCAGACGTGACTGATGCGGGCTTCGCGCGCGGCTTGGTCGAGCGCCTGTGCGCACTGCGCCAGCTCCGGCATATCGTGCGCCGCAATGGCGGCCAGCTGCCGCGCAAAGCCGATGATATCGAAGCTGTCGCGGGTATCGTATTGCTGTGTACGGCCGCGCGCGATGGTCAGCAAGGACCATCCTGCGATACCGCTGCGCGCCGCCATCGATACCAGATCTGCGAACCGCTCCGTGATCAAATTATCCGACCGGAACGCAGCCAGCGTACATGGAAACTGGTCGGGCCGCTCGCGATAGCCGTCGGCAAAGGAGTCGACAGCGTGCCGTCCCCAGTCATCCGCCGTCTGTGGCGACTGGCGCGCCATGCGCTGCAGCCAGCCTTCGTAATTCCAGCCGTTGCTCGGTTCGGTCTCAGCCGAAGCGGTGACGATGGTGGCGTAGTGACCGAGTTCCTCCAGCACCTCGATCATGCCGTTGAGGCAGGTGTCGGAAAAGATCATGTCCACCGGACCGGACTGTCCCGCGCGCGAAAAGGCCGCCTCCAGCATATGGCCGGCTTCCAGATTGGTCAGCACACCGCCGGTATTGTCGTGCAACATGGCGCGCTTGGACGCGCTGCCCATGATGGCCGCGCGCTCGGCGGCAGGGATGAACAACCGCCGCGCCGGCGACCGGCCGGCTCCGGCACCGCGCGTCGAGCGGGTCAGGATCTTCTCGTTGACATCGCCTTCCTTGAACACACCGCTGCCGTGGTCCCAGAAGCCGATGGCCTTCCTGGCATTCGGGTAGCTGATCAGCGCGCGCGACACGAACTTCGCCAGCGTCTCGGGATCGCCGGTGTCGATTTCGCCCAATGCGCCGATGGTGCGTTGCTCGCCGCGTGGCGTGACTTCGACGATGCTGGCCGGAGCGCCCTCCAGGTCGACCAGGCCTATGATGGCCGCTACGCCTCCGGCGCGGTTGGCCGCGACCATCTGGTTGAAGTTGTAGGCGACCTGGCTCGAGAGGTTGTTGTCGCCGCCAAACATGCTGATGATCGCAAAGCGCGCGTCGCCTGCGGCAACGTTGAAGGGTTCCAGGCCGCCGCGTCCCGGCGAGCCTCGGACGGTTGCCGTGGTTTGCGGTGCGATCCCGACCGGTACCAGCATTTGCGGCTCGCTGAGACCTGGCATCTCCGGCTCGGCATCTTCCGACGGCGCGGGCTCTGCTCGGATCGGCTCCTCCTCGTCGAAATGGGACGGATCGATGCCGAGTTTCCGCAGCGTTTCGTCGTCGGTTGCGCGGTCGCGCATGGACACACTGGATTGAGCGCTCTCGTTGGGCATCGCTTCGGGTGAGCCGCCCATTTCGACGGGGGCGGAGGCCGGTCCGACTGTTTGGGTGCTTCGACTAATTTGGTCGCGGCCAGCAAAAGGCGCCGTAAGGATAAACAGCACGGCTGAAAGTGCGGCCAGGATCAACGGCAAGACAAACGGCGTCTTAGGCAGTGCCGGCGAGCCGAGATCGCTCGCGCCAATGGAGCCAAGCGTCAGCGATGCCAGCGCGGCCACCAGCAACAGGGCAGCGCCAAGCCGCATGATCTCGCGATGGCGCGTGAGCCAATCGGGTGCATGCCCTCGCCGCTGCGGATCGAGCGTGGCGGGGTCGCGCTCGCTCGGGCGGCGGCGCATGTCGCCCCTTGAGGCAGCGCGCGGTCCCAGCTGCCCGGTCCCACGCGGCGGCGCGGCCTCGAGCGCCTTCCACAACGAGGCGTCGACGCGGCCGTCCACATTGCGCTTGAGTTCATGCTGGAACAGCATTACGGCGCGCTCGGTCTGGCCGTCGAACTCGTCATTGATCGTACCAGGATCATAGCCGGCCCGGGCCAGCAGTTCCTCCAGCTGGCGTACCCGGTCTCCGCTGTCGCCGCGCTCCAGATTGCCGATGTCCGGCGCCGAGCGCGGGATCCGTCCGGTGCCCCAGATTGACCACGCCTTCTCGAATTGTGTGCGCCGGTCGGCCAAGCCGTTCAACTTGCCGTTAATCCGGCGAGTGATCTGCTCGATATTGCTGGCATCGGCCAACTCGTTCATGGTCCGCCCGTCGGACTTGGCGCGGGTATGCCAGAACAACGCCGCGACGCGCAGCGCATTCTCGCCCTCCATCGCCAGATCCGGATTGCCCTCGAAGTCGAGCCCAAGCGTCTTGCCCTGATCGCGATAGTTGGCGCGGCCGGTGAGCTGCATGAGACCGCGGCCGCGGAACCTGAAGCCGTCGCCCGGTGCAGTGTTCCCGAGCGTGGGATGCCGCTGATAGACCTTTTCGGCCAGCTTCTCGGGGTTGCGCAGGTAAGGCTGCGCCGCGTCCGTGTTCGGGAAATGGTTCGGCCACAGCCGGCACAACGTGGTTGCCGACGTATGGTTGAGATTCTCCACGTCGAAATGGAAACCACCCAACTCATGCGCCAGCTGCGCCATGAAGTGCGATAGCCGCAAGGCATTGGCGTTGATGCCATAGCGCGCCAGGATTTCGTCGCCCTTGCCTGTGAAGGCGCGCGCATATTTCTCCAGCGCGCGCGGACCAAGTTGCTTGATGCCCTCGGGTGTGATCCGCACAGTTCCTGCAGGTAGCGTCACACCGCCTGCGGGCACCGGAGTCGTACCGGGCGGGGTCGTTGTCACTGGTGGAACGGTCGCAGTCGCCGGTGGCGCCGTCGCGGTCGTCGTGGGCACTGCGACCGGAACATTTGCAGCCTGTCCGAAAGTGTCGTTCTTCAGCACATCGATGGCGACCGCCTGACCATGCGACGTATCCACCATATCGTCGCCAAGCTGCATCGGTCCTACGGCGGGGTCGACCGTCACGGTGACAGTGCTGGTGGCGACGCCGCCGAGCGTGGTGCCCACCTGGTAGGTGGCGCGCGCGACGCCGATGAAGGAGGTAAACGGTGCAAAATCGATGGTACCGCCTGGCGCGACGGTCCAGACGCCCTGGCCAGGAACCGTCAGCGTGCGCCGATCGGCGGTGAGCGCACCGCCCGCCGTTTCCGCCAGCTGCAGCGTGGCCGGATCAATCGCCCCTTCCACGGCCGCATCGTTCATCAACACAGAGACGGACGTGTGCTGGCCGGCAAAGGTGCGACCGGCATCCTCTGTCAACAGCGGCGGGCGGTTGGCCGAGGCGACGGTAACGCTGGCGACCGCGGTTGCGGCTCGGTTGTAGATGTCGTGGATCTCGTAGCGCACCGGTTGCGTGCGGCCCGAGAATGCCGGCTCGGGCGCGAAGTTCAGCATGCCGATCTTTGGACCAACCGTCCAGATCCCCTCGCCTGGAACCGTCAGGATCTTGAAATCGGCCGAAAGCTTGCTGTTTGCCGGCCCTGCGACCAAGATCAGCGTTTCCGGACGGAACCCAGCCGACCCGAGCGGTGGTGTGACGGCGCTGGTACCGCCGCCGCCCGCCGGTTGCCCCGAGGCACCCGGCATGGTCGGTGTGGGCTGCGTCGCCGATGTCGATCCCGTGGTCGTGGCATTTGGCGTGGCGGCGGCCTTGAACACCGTCCAGCCAAAAGCCGCTTCATCGGCTGGCGAGAAGATCAAATCCGTCTTCACGTCGGTGCGGCCCAACTTGGCTTCTCGCAGCACCATCTGTTTGCGGGTCGTTGCGCCAAAGAAGCCGGTCGGATTGCTCATGCCCAGCGCCGTCTGCAGCGCCGTCACCGCCGGCCCTTCCGATCCGCCGCGCAACCGGCGCAAGCAGGCGTCGACCAGATCGACCTGCTGCGCCTGGCCCTTGGCAATCAGTGTCGCGGCAATCGCCGCCTCCTTGCCGGTGAGCAGCACATAGTCGATAGCCGTGCCAATCCCCATGGCCTTCAGCACGCTTTGAAACTTGACCCACGGCCCCGTTTCCTCCTGCCCTTGCACGGTCTGGCAGCCGCAAGACGAGAAACCGTTAGCCAAAAAGGCGCAGTGCACGTTGTCGCCGGGCGAGCAGGTGTCCCAATTGCCGTCGCAGCGATAACTCAGCTCGTTGGTTGTGCGCAGCACGGTCACCACGCCGGCCAATTTGTGGTCGTCGTAGTTCGCCAGTTGCAGGGCCGGCGTCACCGAATGCGCCTTGGTCGCATGGGTACCGATGCGATAGCGGTAGAGCCCCGTCGGCAGCAAGTTGCATCTGAGGCCGGTATCGGCGACCTGCTTGTTGATGATCTGGAAGTATTTGATCATGTAGCGATCGGTCGGCACCGTCGAAGCGCGAAACGCCGAGATCTTGCGCGAGGCGCGGTGGTAGTAGCCGATGGTGCAATGGAAGTCCTTGTGGTCCGGACGCGCCTCATTCAGTTCAACCTTGTCCACTGTCTCATGAACAGACCCGGTCGCCAGCTCCGCGCCGCGGATACCGAAAGCGAACGTGTCCCTCGGGCCCTGCGGCTTGAAGCTGTTGGCCTCGATCAGCAGGTCGAGCACCTCGGGCGTCAGCGAAAAGCTGCGCGGACTAACGACCCCCTTCTTCTCCGCGATCAGCAGATGGGCATAATCCGGCTGTTGATCGTCTGGCGCCCAGACCGGCGTCAGCGTGCTGCCGCGCCTGTCGAAAGCTTCCAGTCGCCTCAGCTCCTCGAAGGCCTCCGGACCATCGTCGTGAACTTCAGGTTCGATCTCGTTGACCGGTAGCTCAATGCTGTCGTTGGACACGATGCGCACCTCTTGAAGCGGGTTGCGAAAACGTCTCACACGGGCCTGCAAAGCGCGCGACGACGCAGTGGTGGACCGCAGCCTAGTTGGCCGGCCGGTAGAAGGCCGGGATCAGAATGGTCCACAGCACAAGGAGCAATTCGGGCACGAAGCGCTGGACGTCGACGTGCCAGTTGAGGATCTTCCAATCATCGATCAGGGCATGAAAGATGCCGAAGCTGCTGGGCATGCCAGTGTTCGCCATGGCCCCGTCCAGCACCGGCACCCACAGCATGAAGGATATCGCCGAAATGGCGACTGCGCCCCATTGGGCCGCGCCGTTGGGGCCACGCGTCGCCTGCCAGCGCAACAAAATCACCACCAGCAGCAGCAACCAGGCGACCCCTGCCGGGAGCCAGGCCGCACTGCCCAGATTGGCACCGAGGTTCGAAGCTCCGGCACCCGCCTCCTTGGACATGACGTTCTCCGCCACGTCGAGCGCGCGCGAATGCAGGAACGGATAAGCTGTAATGGCCTCGGCGGGAATGAGTTTGACCAGCCGGTCCATGTAGAGGTCGGCTGACATTCCCATATCGCCGGGGCCGCGGCGGCCTAAGTCGGTGTCGTTGCCCGAAGCGATCCTGAGGCTCATGCTGTCCCCCTGTTGGCGGTTTGCTGAGGTGCCGGCTCGTTCAAGGCGGGAACCGCGGGTCCCCAAAACCGGTCGACGGCTTGGGTCGGTCGCGGCGCAAGCGTGGCGCTGGTGGATTCGGGCAGCGTCTCGATAGCCGGTGCCGCAACGGGACTTTGGGTACGCTTGTCCGGAGCTGCTACGTGCCACCAATAGGCCCAGCCGGCATTGGCGCCCAGCGCAGCCTCCCAGATCATGCCGGATAAGATAATGCCCGCGAACTGCAGCCTTGCATTCAGCACGCCGGTGTCGGCCGCATAACTGCTGTTGTAGCCTACGAACAACAGGAACAATGGGACGGCCATGGCGCCGAGCAAGGCACCTGTGGCCAGTCGTGGAATGTCGTGCATGGCGCGATTGAAGACGTGCCCGACCAGGATGGTCGACATGCCAATGAAAGCTGTTACCAGGATGATAAGCACAAGTAGCTGCCAAAGGGGATGGGCGGGGTCCAGACTGAACAGCTCACGCCAGTTCAATTTGCCTTGGCCAATGTCGTCATAGATCTTCTTCACGACATCGACCTTGGCGAAACTGGCAAACCAAAGCCGCATGGCGGCGGCCAACACGACAAATAACATGGCAGTCCTGATACCCAGCCAGAGATCGCGCTCTTTGCGGCCCCACATGTAGGCGCCATAGCCAAGCGTCGCCCCGAGCGGGATGGCCGACAACAACACATATTTATGATCCCAGACATCGACCAGGATCGGCGGCTTCAACACAGTGCCACCCTTGAACGGATCGACGCAAACAAGGCACTGACCGCACCCGACAGCGCGCCCAGACCGCCAAGAATCCAGACCGGCCCGGGGTCGCGATCATAAATCTGGAACCCGCCCGGGAGATTGGAATTGGTCCAGGGAACCTGCCGTCCGCCGGTCGCCTCTCGCACATCCCTGGCGACCCGCTGCGCCAGGTGGAACACCTCCAGCCCGCGCGTTCCGATGTGGCGCACGACGGCCTCGGTGAATGGGCTGAGATGACTCCCGGTGCCATCGTCGGCGACATCGCCTGCTTCCGAAGCAAACGCCATGAAGGTTCGCTCCGCCAACGGCGCGCGGCGCAGCGGCCGCAACGCATGTTCGACCAGCCCACGTGTGCTGCCAGTGGCCAAAGCGCTGCCACCCATCGTCGCCTGTCCGGTGACGCTTGGCACCGGCCGGAGCGAACGTTCAAGGCCGGCAGTATCGCGGCAGGCGTCGAGAAAGATGATTTTGTTCTCGGCGGCCGACATCTGCTCGATCATGGCCTGCACGGAGATCAAACCTAGCACCGGATCATCGGTGTCGAAGCTGAAATCGGCCGGCACAAGGTAGTTGGTCAGCCGCGCGCCATCGGCCAGTTGTATGCCGTGCCCGGAATAATACACCAGCAGCGTAGCACCGCTGCCGGCACGCGCGATGAAGGCTTCAAGGCGATAGAGGATGTTCTTACGATCAAGGTCGATGTAGCTCTCGACCTCATAACCGGCGCGCGCCAACTCGGCTCCGACTGCGGCTGCATCATGCGCGGGGTTGCGCAGCGGCGGCGCATTCAAGTACTTGCCAATACCGAGCACGAGGGCGAACTTGGGCGTCTGATCCCTGCTGAACAACATCGGATTTACCCTCTGCCAACGCATCAGCTCACAGCCGTCACGTAGTCTTCCATAAGTTCAAGCCGCAGGCAAACCCCAATGAGCATATCGCTCGATCACGCTGCCCACGCGCGATTGTGACCGCCCGGCCCCTCTCGCGATTTGACTGCGCGCTGACCATATTGCGCGTAAGTCCATCAGCCACATCCACCAAAAGGATTAGATCATGAGTACTCCCACCGCCCCGAAGATCGTCAAGTCCGACGCCGAGTGGAAGCGCAGCTGACGCCGGAGGCCTATCACGTCACCCGCAAGCACGGCACCGAGCGCGCGTTCTCGCACCCGCTCAACAAGGAGAAGCGCGCCGGGCACATTCAAGTGCGTGTGCTGCGGCCAGGCGCTGTTCCGCTCGGACACCAAGTTCGAGTCCGGCACCGGCTGGCCGAGCTTCTTCCAACCGCTCGGCAAGGACGCGGTCAGCGAGCACGAGGACAACGCGTTCTTCATGCGCCGCACCGAAGTGCGCTGCGCCAACTGCGACGCGCATCTCGGCCACGTCTTCCCGGACGGTCCGAAGCCGACCGGCCTGCGCTATTGCATGAACGGCGTCGCGATGACCTTCGAGCCGAAAGGTTAGGTCAACCGCGAGCGGCGACGAAGTCGGCGTTCGAGAACGCTTTCAGCTGACGGTACAGCTCCTGGTACTTACCAAAACCGAACGCGTGCCGATCCATCTCATGGGGGCGCGGCTCGAAGGTACGATCGATGGCCACCAGGCTGCGCGTTGCCCGATCGATGGAGGCAAAGAGGCCGACGCGGTCCCGGCCAGCATGGCGGCGCCGAGGACACCGGAGTCGAGATTGACCCCGCGCAGCGGCCGCCCGAGGATATCGGCCCTGATCTGGCACCACACATCCGACTGCGCGCCGCCGCCGGCGATGTTGATCGTCTCCGGCGTGCACGCGGCCGAACTGTTCGAGGCTCTCCATCAGCCAGCGCACCGAATAGGCGACGCCTTCGAATACGGCGCGCGCGAAATGCGCCGGCCCCATGCGCCGAAGTCGACGCCGGAGAAAGACGCGCGCGACGCGATATCCCAGATCGGCGCGCGTTCGCCCTGCAAATGCGGAAGGAAGAGCGGGAACCGGTTCATCGGCGTTTACGGAGCCTGCCAATCGCGAAAGCACTTCCGGCGATTTTTCCGAGAAGCCGCCCGAGCCATTCCACCGACGCGCCCCCCGCCTGCGTCGGCCCCGCGTGCAGCACGAACCCTTCGCATTCGGGAAAGGCGATGACACCCGGCGTCGGCACGCGCCGATGCGAGAGGATGCCCCCCACCTCGCTTGTGCCGCTCAGATAGACCGCCTCGCCCCTCGCGCACCGCGCCCGCGCCGAATAACCCGGCCCACGCATCCATGGTGCCGACCGCCATCGGGATGCCCTCGCCGGGCAAACCCTTGCGGATACGCCCGGCGCGCGCGGCGAGGGACGCGAGCGGCGGCAGCTTTTCCTTGGCGCCCGGCACAAGATCAACGAGCGCATCGATGTAGCCGAGCGATTGATCGATCACGCCGAAGGACGACATGGGGTCGGCGATCGACTTCTCCCGTCAGTTTGAAGAGGCAGTAGTCCTTCGGCGACAGGACCCACCGCGTGCGCTCCCACAGGCGGGGATGATTTTTCCGCACCCACGCCATGCGCGCCAGCACATGGCTCGCATCGATGGGGAGCGGCGCGCCCCACCATCGGAGCTTGTCGGCTTCCGGAACTTTCGCATCGAGCGCCGCGGCCTCGGCGGCGCAGCGCCCGTCCTGCCAGACGATGGCGGGCAGCAGGGCATCGCCGGACGCGTCGACGAACACATGGGTGTTGACCTGCGAGCAGAGCCCACGCCGCCGCCACCGGCCCCTTCGGCAAACCGTCGAGCAATCGCGCCAGTGCGGCGCTGACATGGCGCATCCAGTCCTCGGGGTCCTGCTCCACATGCGGCGCCGCCGGCGGGAGGTCGGAAATCCGCTGGCGTAGGAGCCGAGACTGGCGCCGGTTCCGTCGAACAGCGACGCCTTGACGGAGGTTGTCCCGACATCGATGCCGAGCAGGAGTTGGGAGGCCATGGTTCGATGCCTTCGCGTTCGCGCCTCTCCCTTTGCCGCAAGATTGGATTCGGCAAAAGCCCGTGTTAGGCATGAGCGCATCAGGGAGAGACAAAATGAAAACCACGAAACGGGACATCCTGCGCATGGCGGCTTTCGCCGGCGTCGCGTTGCGCGGCGCTCGCCTCCGCCGAGGCGCAGGCGGCGGCGAAGATCGCGGTCATCACGCCCTATCTCGCCCAGCCCGGCACGCAGTTCTATGTCGAGGCCTTCCAGGAGGAGGCGAAGGCCAATGGCTGGGAAGTCAATGTGATCGACACCAAGGGCGATGTCGCCGCCGTTGTCGGCCGCCTTGAGGACGCGGCCAACCAGAAGGTCGACGCCATCGTCATCAATGTCGATCCCTCGCAGGTGGCGGCCGGACTCGAAGCGGCGAAGGCCGCGAACATCCCGGTCTTCGGCATGGACGCCGGCGCCAACGCCACTGCTCGTCACCAATGTCACCAGCAACGGCTATTCCATGGCGGCGGACAC
Organism: uncultured Alphaproteobacteria bacterium; assembly: GCA_963732765.1. Classification (GTDB taxonomy): domain Bacteria; phylum Pseudomonadota; class Alphaproteobacteria; order Rhizobiales; family Hyphomicrobiaceae; genus JANYHF01. The sequence goes on from CAVTAS010000006.1 coordinate 255,470, forward strand.
CGCCGTCCTATGTGGTGAACCGCATCGGCGGCAAAGGCAAGGTGGTGATGTTCGTGTTCGACGCGTTCCCGCCCGTGCAGGTGCGCGGCGTGGTGGCCGACGCGATCTTCAAGAACAATCCCGACATCCAGGTGCTCGACCGCGTGACGCCCGACGTGCAGGACGGCGGCATCGCCGACAGCCGCGCCAAGATGGAGGCGATCCTCGCCGCCAATCCGGACAAGGGCGCCATCAGCGCCGTATGGGCCGCCTGGGACCAGCCGGCGCTCGGCGCGCTCCAGGCCATCGAAGCGGCGGGCCGCGGCGGCGAGGGCATCGTCATCACCGGCATCGACGCCAATCCGCAGGCCCGCGACGAGATCGCCAAGGGCGGCAATTTCGAAGCCTCCATGGCGCAGGACTTCAAGGGCATCGGCAAGGCGACGGCGGACGCGGTGAAGCGCAAGCTCGCCGGCGAGGAGATCAAGCAGAGCGTGATCTACGTGCCGACCAGGCTCATCACCGCGGCGAATGTGAAAGAATAGCGGTCTACCAAACCCAGGGCCGGGCGTGCTCAAGACTCTTCAGGCCTATGGCACGCTCGCCTTCTTCGCGTGCCTCGTCCTCTTCTTCTGGCTGACGCTGCCGGACACGTTCATGACCGCGCGCAATGTCATGAACATCGCCCAGCAGATGAGCATGCTCGCGGTCGTGGCCTTCTCGATGACCGTGGTGATGGCCGATGGGCGACTTCGATTTGAGCGTGGGCTCCATGGCGAGCCTCGCGGGCATCGTCGCCGCGCGTGGTTTTCCGCGAAACTGGACTCGGTCGCGCTCGGCGTGGCGCTCGCGCTTGGCCGCCGGAATCGCCGGCGGGCTCATCAATGGCGCGCTTGTGAGCTACGTCGGCATCCTGCCCTTCGTCGCCACGCTCGGCACGCTCACTGTCTTCAGCGGCTTCGCTTTCGTGGCGAGCGGCGGCAAGACGATTTTCGGCGGCGATATCCCCGCCGGATTCTCGAATTTCGCACAAGGGCGGCCTGCCGCTCTGGGCCTCGGGCGATCAAGCCATCGCGAGCTGCCCAATCTCGTGATCGCAGCGGCCGTCGTGTTCGTCCTCGTCTGGTTCGTGCTCGAGCGCCTCGCCTTCGGCCGCCATCTCTACGCCATGGGCGGCGGCGGCGAGGCCGCGCGCCTCGCCGGCATCAACGTCAGGCGCGTGCGCACTCGCGGCCTTCGTCTGTCGCGGGCGCCGGCGCCGCGATCGCGGGCCTGCATGTATGCGAGCCGCGTCGCATCGGCCAACCCGACGCAGGGCTCGCGGCCTCATGCTCGATGGCATCGCCGCCGTCTTCCTCGGCATGACCATGAGCGAGAACGGCGAGCCGCGGATCGCCTACACGCTCGCCGGCGTGCTCGTTCTCGGCGTCCTCGGCAACGGCCTCACGCAATTGAACGTCGATAGCTATGTCGCGCAGACATGCTGGTCGGCGCGATCATCATCGCCGCCGTCTCGCTGGGGCGCTTGGGCAATCCCGGGGGCGGGTGAGGCCGGAGGCCGTCAAGTTCTATTTTTGTTCTTTGCAGGTTGCCCACCTCTTGTCGCCCCAGCCGTTCGGTGCCAGATTCTCCGGCATGCACACTCCCCCCAAGACGATCCCCGTCCCGCCGATTGCTCCCAAGGAGCGTCACACCTTCAGCCGCCACGGCGTCACCCTCACCGATGATTACGCGTGGCTGCGCGCTGCCAACTGGCAGGAGGTGATGAAGAAGCCCGAGGTCCTGGAGCCGCGCATCCGCGCCTATCTCGAGGCCGAGAACGCCTACGCCGCTGCCTCGCTGGCCGATACCGAGGCGCTGCAAGCCGAGCTGTTCGCCGAGATCAAGGCTCGCATCAAGGAGGATGACGCAGGTGTCCCCACGCCCGATGGCCTCTGGGCCTACACGCAGCGCTTCGTGACCGGCAGCGAGCATCCTCGCATCGTGCGCATGCCGCGCAACGGCGGCCCCGAAGAGGTGATGTTGGACGGCGACGCCATGTCCAAAGCATCAGCCTATTGGGCGCTGGAATTCCACCGCCACAGTCCCGACCACCGCTTGCTCGGCTATGCGGTCGACGACACCGGCTCGGAATACTGCTCGTTGCGCGTGCGCGATTTGACGACCGGCAAGGATCTGCCAGACGAAGTCCACAACGCCGCCGGCGCAATGATCTGGTCACCGGATGCAAAGTCCTTCTACTACACGCTGCTCGACGACAACCACCGCTCGCTGACATTGCACCGCCACGTGCTGGGCACGCCAACCGGTGCGGATGCCTGCGTCTACACCGAAGCCGACTCGGGCATGTTCGTGGGCGTCGGCCAGACGCATAGTGGCCGGTTTGTTGTTGCACATGTGCGCGATCATACGCAGACGGAGCTGAGGCTGATCGATACCGAGCGACCCAACGCCGCCCCCACGCTGGTCGCCGCGCGCGAGCCTGACCACCAATACAACATCGAGCATTCCGGCAAGCTGCTCTACATACTAACGAACTCTGATGGCGCCGAAGATTTCCGCATCGTGACGGCGCCCGTCGACGCCCCTGGCCGCGCGAACTGGACGGTGCTTGAACCACACCGAAAGGGCCGGTTGATCCTGGCCATGACGGCTTACCGCAACCACCTCGTGCGCCTCGAACGCGAGGATGGTCTGCCTCGTATCATCATCCGCCGGCTGTCGGACGAGGTGGAACACGCCATCGCCTTCGACGAAGAAGCCTACTCGCTAGGGTTCCTGGACGGCTTCGAGTTCGACACCAGGTCGATACGCTTCATCTACTCGTCGCTGACCCGTCCCACCGAGACCTGGGACTACGACATGGAAACGCGCGAGCGGACTCTGCGCAAGGTGCAGGAGGTGCCGTCGGGGCATCGGGCGGAGGACTATGTGAGCCGCCGCGTCATGGCCCCGGCCAAGGATGGCGAACTGGTGCCGGTGTCGCTGATGTACCGGCGCGGCACTAAGCTGGATGGCTCCGCCCCCCTGATGCTCTACGGCTACGGGTCCTACGGCTATGCCATGCCCGCCAGCTTCTCTGTGACGCGCCTGTCGCTGGTCGACCGCGGCTGGGTCTACGCCATCGCGCACATCCGTGGCGGCAAGGACAAGGGCTACCATTGGTATACGGACGGAAAGCTCGACAAGAAGATCAATACATTCACCGATTTCATCGCCGCGGGCGAGTTTCTGGCAAAGGAGAAGTTCACGTCACGTGGAAAAATCGTGGCACATGGCGGCTCGGCAGGCGGGCTGCTGATGGGCGCGGTCGCCAACATGGCCCCGGACCTGTGGCGTGGGATCGTGGCCGAAGTGCCGTTCGTGGATGTGGTGAACACGATCCTGGACGACACGCTGCCCCTGACTCCGCCCGAGTGGAAGGAATGGGGCAATCCGATAACGGACGAAGCGGCTTTCCGGTATATGCTGAGCTATTCGCCGTATGACAATGTTGCGGCCAAGAACTATCCCGCCATCCTGGCCATGGGCGGCCTGACAGACCCGCGCGTCACCTATTGGGAGCCAGCCAAGTGGGTGGCGAAACTGCGGGCGGTAAAAACGGATAGGAACTTGCTTTTGATGAAGATCAACATGGACGCGGGGCATGGGGGCGCCAGCGGCAGGTTCGAGCGGCTGAAGGAGACAGCGCTGGCGTATGCGTTCGCGGTGAAGGTGGCGGGTAGGGCGGGCGCGACGAACGCCGGAACGCCAGTGGCAATGAGCGTTGAATTGGGTTCAGGCCTTGGTTCCGCGGCATCACGCCAGAGCCCGCACTGTCGGGGCCTTGGCGACCCATCCACCGTTCAACGCCATCATGCGGACGACGAATGGCCGACCTCGCTCTCGTCGTCGATGGGGTTCTCTGTGCACACCATATAGGGCCAAAGCAACGTACCGAACAACGCAAATCTCCGTAGCCAGGCAAGGCACCGTGCAGGAACGCCTGATCGGCTAGCGTCACTTCGGCCGGCTTCAGGCCCTGCCGGAACGACTTAATGCTGCCTCGCGATCCGCGCCCACCAGTTCCAGCGGCCCCAGCGCTTTTTCGCGGCTGGATCGGAAGTAGGCCTTGTCTTCGTCGGCGATAACTTTGAACACCTGCGGAACGGCCAGCGCCCGGGTGTTCGGCAACAGCGACCAGTCGCACCAGGAGTTGATGAACTTGGCGTGCGCGCGTGCCGCCGCATCCGGGAACAGCAGCGGCTGTTCGGGATAGGTCTCGTCCAGATAGAGTGCGATGGCCCAGCTGTCGTGCACCCAGCGGCCGTCGTCCTGGATCGCGGGCACCTTGGACTGGCCGGACTTGGCTATCGCTGCCCGATCGGTGAAGCGATGCGGGATGGTCTCGTAGTCGAGGCCTTTGTGCGCGAGCGCGAGTTTCGTGCGCCAGCAATAGGGCGAGAACCGGAGGTCCGGATTCGCGCCGGCGAGGTCGTGCAGGAGGATCGGCATGATTGGAGTTCCAGCTGAACGATATGTTCCGGCGGATGCCGATGCATCCGCACGATAACGATGCGTACCTGTGAACACCGGCCTGACCGCCATCACCCGGTCACATCTTCCTCGGCGCGACCCCTCGGCCGAGCCCGCCCGCTGGCAGCCTATCGCAGCGCCTCCGGTTCGTCGCCGACGCGCGCCGGCAAGCAGATCGGCCATCTCGGCGTGCGTCGAGCACCTCATGCGTCGCTGGCCGACGAGCACCACATCGGCGGCGCCGGTCCGAGGACCGTCGTACTACGATCCACCATCTCTTGCGTCAGGCCGCGTCAGCGCCGCGCCAGATAATGCCGACGCGGATCGCTTCGGCTTCGGCCGGCGTTCTTCATCTCGCCGTTGGCTCCGCCAGACCGATCCAGCAGCGGGCGAGGCGAGTCGTCCTCGTTACCAACTGATAGAGCTGTCGGCGTCGGAACAGCCAGCAATGGTGAATCGCCGACGCTGACCAGGCCAGGCCCTCGTCCGTGAACGTGGCGCCGACGGCGTGCAACCCATCCCTTGAGGTTGCGGTGGCGTCGCCGGCAGCGCGTCCGATCGCGCGGTTGGCGGCGTACAGGGAACTGGCAGAGCGTGATCGTTCCGTGCCCCACGGCTACCATCCTGGAAGATTGAAACAATGTGGCGCAGGCGATGCCGCTGGCTTCCGCGCCACCGACGTCCTCCCATGGATCGGCCGAGCGCGGCCAGCAGGTCGGGCCGCGCAGGCGGGCGCTGCGGCGATACCATCCCGCGCGGCCGCCGCGATACTGACGAAAACTGACAGCTGCTTCCTGGCCCTCGCGGGCTTCCCACCATGGCGGCGACGCGTCAACGGAAGACTACGGTCTCACCACGCCTTGGCTTCGCTATTCCTTAAGGCCCGCGAGCTCCGACAGTGAATTCGTCGCCGCAGAAGGGCACGAACACCGACTGGGTACGTCCCATCGGTGATGACGTCCATGGCCGCCGACTTCACCGCCGAGGTGGGCTCGGTCTCATGACAGCGATGACGTTCGTGCCTTGGCAAGGTTGGGGACCAGCAGGACTGACGATCGGCGTCTGTATCGCGCGAAAGAGCCTGCTCCTCCGCAGAGATTGCATGGTCCCCAAAAGTCCACCGGAATACGCTGACTGGCATTTCGACCAATGTGTTATGCCCTCGAAAATGTGGCGGAACGAGCCCAGGCCTGGCCCGCCGATGATGACGAGCCAGCCGACCACGGGATCGGCGTGGAAGTCGGAGCGCAGCGGCTTGAGCGCCGCGCACGAGTTGGGTCTTGGCCAGGAGCGGGCATGGCGGGCGTCTTCCAGGACGGTTGATGATGGTGGCGGCGTTCGAATCGACAGCACCAGGCTGACGCGCGCCAACCGAAGTCATGGCAGCTTCGGCAGCCCGCAGCGCATTTTGCAGCGACGATGGCGATGCACCGCGTCCCAGCAGCGCCGTCCGCTCGGCCTCGTCGCCGGACTGTCGCGACTGGCCTGCCACAGCTTCAACACACTTTGCAAAGGATCTTCTTCGTCGGCCATCGATATCTGCCGATCGCGATGTCGGTCGACAGTGTTACGCCAACCAGTCAATGAGCCTCTCCAAAACGGAAACGAAGGCGAACGTCGCCCAGCTCGATCAGTCGCCCGCAGCCAGCGCGGCCTGCTCGACTCGCTCGGCGTTCACAACCACGCCGTTGCCCTCAGGGCCGGAGAGATCGGTGATGACGGACTTCTGCTCCGGGGTCTGTGTGGCGCCGCATGGTAGCGGTGCACGGTCTGGCTGGCGAGGCGGATGTCGTTCTCTTCGTGGCGTCCGATGCGAGATCATATTGCTGTCGATGCGGTGGACATCGGCATCGAGCACCGATCCCGATGACATCAGAAGAGGTAGCTGGCCGCGGATCTCGCGCACCTGGGGCCGGGTGAGTGCCGGCGCCATCTCGACTTGCGTAAATGACTCGGCCTTGCGCATGGCCCAGCGCCGCGAACCGAAGCGCGAGACCAGCACGACCAGCGACAGGATTGGCAACAGCCCACCTAGAACCGCGGCGACCAGCATGAGTTGCGGCTCCTTAGCAGAACCTTCGGTGAACGCAGATTGCACGCGTGCCCACAACGAAACGTCGGCAGGTTCGGTGACGGTCTCGACCACCGATTGCGCGGTGGCGGACGTTGCGATCAACCCGGGGCTGCAAACATGAGGAGTAGAGCGACGATCATTCCGCGCATAGCGACATCCTCGCAGGCGGTGGCGGTGGTTCTGCTCGGGCGGTCCCGAACTGGGGTATATCCTCGTCGAACAACTTTGCGGCTGCAAAACGGCGTTTGTGGTTGGCAAGCTGGGGCATGCCACAATTCGGGGCAAATTTGCGCTCAAACACTTTGGGCAATACGCGGTACAACCCTTCGCCTGATCGCTTGGCTGGCGACGGACGCAACGGACGGCGAACATAATTGGTCTTTTCCTCACCCTCCCTTGCAACAGCCAGAGCGCTCGACCACGGCATGGACAATCTGCTCGCGCTGCCTATTGGAACTGAACTGGCCGGCGATTACCGCATCGCCAAGGTGCTGGGTGCAGGTGGATTCGGCATTACCTATCTGGCCGAAGAGACGCCGCTGAACCGCGGCGTCGCCATCAAGGAGTATTTCCCCTCCGATTTCGCGGCGCGCGCGAAAACACCACGCTGGTGCGCTCGAAATCGCGCGGGCTGGACGAGGACTACCGGTGGGGCCTCGACCGCTTCATCGAGGAGGCGCAGGCCCTCGCCACCTTCGATCACGCCAACATTGTGCGCGTGTACCGATATTTCCGGCCAACAACACCGGCTACATGGTGCTGAAGCTGGAAGATGGCGCAGCTTCAAGTCCTGGCTGGAGAGGCTCGGGCGCCGCCGCTGCAGGCCGAACTCGACGCCATCCTGGCACCGCTGCTCGATGCGCTGGAAACCATCCACACCGCAGTTTCCTGCATCGCGACATCGCGCCCGACAACATCATGATCCGTCCGGATGGCTCGCCGGTGCTGATCGATTTCGGCTCGGCGCGGCGCGAGGTGGCGTCGCATCTGAGCCCCATGAGCGTGCTGGTGAAGCCGGGCTACTCGCCTGCCGAGCAATATGCCCAGGACGGCAAGCGGCAAGGTCCGTGGACGGACATCTATGCGCTGGCCGCCACCCTCTATCATGCCGTGATAGGCCGCCGCCCCGCGGATTTGCCGGGTCGCATGCAACGCGACGAACTTGTTCCCGCAGCATTTGCGGCGGCAGAAGGGGCCTACCGCGCCAGTTTCCTGCAGGCCATCGACGCCGCCCTGCGGCTGTCGGTCGAGGCGCGTCCGCAGTCGATTGCCGAATGGCGCAAGATGTTGTTGCATTCCGCGCATACGCTCGCCCCGCCCAAGCCGGCCCGCCAACCGGCGGCAAAGACGCCGCCGCAGACCCGCAAGCTGGAGGGCGGCGACGAGCCCAAGCCCTTCCGAATGAAGCCGAAGGCCAAGCCGGCCTTAGCGGCGGTGGGCTCGACAATCATGCCCAAGCCGCGGCAGCCGAGCCTGCGCCAAAGCCGGTGGCCCTGCCAAACCCCAAACCTTCGCCGAGTTCGACCTCAACTGGCCGCCTTCATCGGTGCAATGACGCCGATCGCCGCCGCCGCGCTGGTGAACGCCCGGGCCGGTGCAAAGGACGCATTGAATTGGCTGCAGCAAGCCATGCCGCGCAAGGTTGCCGAAGCGCCGCGGCGGGAAAAGCCGCGCGGCTTGCTCGACCGTCTGGCCGACGCACAGCCAGAGCCGACAGCGCTGGTCACGCCGGAGACGGATCCCGAGACCAAGTTGTTGCGTCCGGCCGTTCCGACCCCGGCACCCAAGCCGCAGCTGCCCGTTGTCATCCCGCAACCCAAGCCCGTCGTTGCGCCCAGCGACACCATGCTTGGCCGTGTCAGGCGAACCATGCGCGGACTGGCGTGGCGCGCAGGTTTCGTGGTGGCACTGGTTGGCGTACTGGTAACTGTGGAGTTCTGGGGCCCCGCTGTCGGACTAACTGTTTCGCGCGGTCCTAGCATTTTCCAAGGCGGCGATGTGAGCCTGATCCGGGCTCTGCGCGGGCATGCTGTTGGGGTAGACGCGCTCACCGTGACGTCCGACGGCCTGATCGCCTCGGCCGGCGGCGATGGCCAGATCCTGGTGTGGAACGCCAAGACCGGCGAGCAACTGCACAGCATCCTGGCTGCCGGCGCGCAGGTGACCGCGCTGGCCTCGTCCGAACACGTTCTGTTGGCAGGTCTAGCCGACGGTTCGCTGGGCCTCTGGCAAATGGATACGGGCGACAAGATCGCCTCGTTCAACGAGCACGACGGCCCGATCTGGGGGGCGACCTTCCTCAGCAGTTCCAAGCTGTTCGCGACCGTCGGCCAAGACAGCAAAGTCCGCCTGTGGGACAGCGGTCGTGGCGCGCGCAACACCTGGTCCGACCACAAGCGCCCGGTGTTCGCGGTAGCCTTTTCGTCGCACCGCCGCTTGTTGGCGACTGCGGGTGCGGACAAGACCGTGAAACTCTGGGACGAACGACGCCGCCGCCTGATCCGCACTTACACCGGGCACACAGAGGATGTGCGCGCGGTTGCGTTCTCGCCCGACGGACAGATCCTGGCTTCGGCGGGCAACGACAAGAGCATCATGCTGTGGTCGACAACATCGGACCAGCAGCTGAAGACGCTGACCGGGCACACCAACCGCATCGTGTCGCTGGACTTCTCGCCAGACGGCCGCATGCTGGCCTCAGGCAGCGAAGACGGAACGGTGAAGCTGTGGGATGCTCAAACCGGGGCGCTCCTGAATACCTACGAGGGCCATGTCAAAGCGGTGCGCGCCGTAGCGTTCCTGCCCGAGGGTCACAAGTTGGCGACGGCGGGGGATGATCTTACGGTGCGGCTATGGAACGCCAAAATTGGCGGGTATCCATGAATGTCGGGCACTGAGCCCTACAACCCCTTCCCAGCCTGCACCGTTCCCGGATATTTCGTGCCATTCCCGCTGGCGATCCAGGTGATGGTTTCGGGTTTGGCGTCGAGATCGCCCGTCACGTCGTAGCAGACGAAGTTATCGTTTGGTGGCCACTTGGAGCAGAACCTGTCGCCTTGGACGTTCCATTCGCCAAGCGTCGGCGGCTTTTCCGGCGCGAGATAGGTGGTCTGGCCGTTAGCATCGAAGTACTGCTTCCAGATGCCATTGATATTCTCGCCGGTGACAGTGTTGCCCTTGATCAGGGCGTCGATCTCGCTGCCTTTCAAGGGACGCTCGGCGGCGAGCGCCGCGGACGTCATCAGCGCCAGAATGCAGATGGTACGCAGAACGATCATCAGGAACCTCCGAACCAAGTGGAGCGACGGTTCTGCTCCTCTCCCCCTTCTTAGGGGGAGAGGAGAAAAAAGCGTGTGCTGCATCTCGCTGTCACAGCATACTCACAAACGTCTCGACCACCTTTTTCCGGCCGGCGTCGGCGAAATCGACCGTCAGCTTGTTGCCGTCGATCTCGGCCACCGTCCCCGCGCCGAACTTGTCGTGCCGAACCTGATCACCGACCTTGTAGGTCGAACTGGCCCGCGCACCGACGCCACCAGGTCGCCCTCGATTGTCATCGGACGCTTCGGCTGTTGCCGCAGCGGCGGCGCGCCGCGCTGGAAGGTGTTGGCCTGCTGGGCGAACTGCGCCTGGGCGCGCCTCCAGCCGGGCGTCTCGTACTGATGCGTGAAGCCGGCGGCCGGCTCGTCGAAGCGGCTCTGCGCATAGGCTCCGCCGTTCGAGTATCCGGTGCGAACCGCCGCTACTTCCACATGCGCTTCGGGCAGTTCGTCGACAAAGCGCGACGGCATCTGACGATTGCCATAGTGCGTGTACGCGGCGGTTCTGCGCGAAGCTGATGGCCGCGAATTTGCGGCCCGCGTTATTCCGACATAGGCGAGCCGCCGCTCTTCCTCCAGACCCGAAAGCCCGCTCTCGTCGAGCGAGCGCTGGTGCGGGAAAGGCCTTCCTCCCAGCCGGGCAGGAACACGGCGTCGAATTCCAGGCCCTTGGCGCCGTGCAGCGTCATGATGCTCACGCGCTCGCCATCGTCGCCTGGTCGACATCCATCACCAGGGAGACATGCTCCAGGAAGCCGGCAGCGTCTCGAACTCGCCCAGGAAGCGGATCAGCTCCTTCAGGTTCTCCAGCCGCGTGTGGCTCTGCGGATTGGGGTCCTGCTGCCACATGGTGGTGTAGCCGCTCTCGTCCAGGATCATCTGGGCCAGCTCGGTATGTGGCATATGTGCAATGCGACTGCGCCAGCCGTCGAACTGGGCCAGCAGATCGCGCAAGGACTTGCGCGCCTTCGGCTTCAGCTCCTCGGTCTCGACGATTTCGCGCGCCGCCTGCATCAAGTGCAAGCCGCGGGCGCGGGCGTGGTTGTGCAGTACCTGCAGAGATGCGTCGGCCAATCCCCGTTTGGGCGTGTTGAGGATACGCTCGAACTTCAGGTCGTTGGTGGGATTGACTGTCAGTTCCAGATAGGCCGTGGCGTCCTTGATCTCCAACCGCTCGTAAAAGCGCGGGCCGCCGATCACGCGGTACGGCAGACCCATGGTGACGAAGCGGTCTTCGAAAGCGCGCATCTGGAACGAGGCACGCACCAGGATGGCGGCCTGGTTGAGGTTGCCGCCGGCCTTGCGCATCTCCTCAAGCCGTCGCCGATCATGCGGGCTTCTTCGCTGTCGTCCCAGAAGCCCTGCACCGAGGACCTTGTGGCCAATGGTATCGTCGGTGCGCAGGGTCTTGCCGAGCCGGCCCTTGTTCTGGGCGATGATGGACGAGGCAGCCGCAAGTATATGTCCGGTTGAGCGGTAGTTCTGCTCCAGGCGGATGACCTTGGCGCCCGGGAACTCCTTCTCGAAGCGCAGGATATTCTCCACCTCCGCTCCGCGCCAGCCATAGATCGATTGATCGTCGTCACCGACACAGCAGATGTTGCGCGTGCCCTGGGCCAGCAGGCGCAACCAGAGGTATTGCGCGACGTTGGTGTCCTGATACTCGTCCACCAAGATGAACTTGAACTTCTGGTGGTACATGGCGAGCACGTCGGGATGCTCCTGGAACAGCCTCAGACATTCCAGCAACAGATCGCCGAAGTCGACACAGTTCAATTCCTTCATGCGCGCTTGATAGGCGGCGTACAGACTGAGCCCTTGCCTTCGGCGAAGGAATGACCTTCGCCTTGCGGCACCTTGGATGGGATCAGGCCGCGATTCTTCCAGCCGTCGATGAGATTGGCCAGTTGCCGGGCCGGCCAGCGCTTGGCGTCCAGCTTCTCGGCCTCAAGCAGTTGCTTGAGCAGCCGAATCTGATCGTCGGTATCGAGGATCGTAAAACCGCTCTTCAGGCCGACCAGCTCGCAATGCCGCCGCAGCAGCCGCACGCCGATAGCGTGGAACGTGCCCAGCCAAGGCATGCCCTCCACCGCCATACCAATGACGGCGCCGATGCGCTCCTTCATTTCGTGTGCGGCCCGGTTCGTGAAGGTGACCGCCAGGATCTCGGAGCCGCGTGCTCTGCCGGTCGCGAGAATGTGACCGATGCGGGTGGTCAGAACGCGGGTCTTGCCGGTGCCCGCGCCAGCCAGGACCAGGACGGGTCCCTCCAGTGTTTCCACGGCCAGCCGCTGCTCGGCATTCAGACCCTGGAGGTAGGGCACGCTCGAACGCTGCATTGCGCGCTGCGACAGCGGCAGCGAGGCTTCTGGTCCCTGGTCTTCGAAACTCTCGTCGCCCGCCATACCGACCGCCAGGTTCGCGGAATGTTTTCGACTCGTTGTCATGGTGACCCACTATAGCACAGGGCGCGTAGCGGCAATCGGCCGAATCCTGTTTCGTCCCATGAAACGCAACTTCATGGCGCTGCCACATGCGGGACCACCCGGCTTGACCGGACAAGCTTAAAATGGTGTCTCGAACGGTGGAAGTCATCCTATCGATCCCGGCACACTGGCAAACGCCGGACGAGCGCGCGGCCTTGGACTGTGCTAGGATGGTTGCGGGGCGCTGAGGACTGCAGTGAACAAGGTTCTAGTCACTATCGGAGTGCTGCTGATCGCGGTTCTGGCCGCGCTTTTCGGCGCGCCTGCCCTGATCGACTGGAGCCGCTACCGCACCACCTTCGAGAGCGAAGCGAGCCGCTTGATCGGCCGCCATGTTCGGGTCGGCGAGCAGGTGCAGCTGCGATTGCTGCCATCGCCCTACATCAGTTTCGACAATGTGCGCGTGGCCGATGCCTCGGGACGGTTCGACACACCTATCCTGCGCATGGAGATCCTTCCGGATGCAGCTGTCGACCACCGCTCTGCTGTCCGGCAATTTCGTCGCTCAGGACGTTGAGCTGAAGTCGCCGACCGTCCGCCTCGCCATAGGCAAAGATGGCAAGGGAAATTGGGAAGGTCTACTGCCCGCGCTGAAAGGCGATAGCACAACATCAAACGGAACATCCGCGGCGGGGCTCGCGCTCAGCACCGTTCACATCGTTCATGGCGCTGTCGAACTGGTTGGCGCCGCCGAAGGGCAGCAATGGCGCTTCGAAGATGTCAACGGCGAGGTGGATGCCGCAGGTCCGCAAGGCCCATTCCGCTTCAAGGGTGCCTACCAACAGGACGGAAAACCTGCCGAGCTACGCCTATCGGTCGGACGCGACGATGCCGCCGGAAAGCTGCGCCTGAAGGCCTCGACGCATGCCGCGGATGCCTCTGTTGCAAGTTACACATTTGACGGCGTGATCGAGACGCTGGACGGCCAGACCTCGTTGGCCGGCGACCTGGAAGGCAAGCTGCCCTTCCCTGCAAGCGCCACCAACACCCAGGCGGCGGTGGGCGGCGGTCTGGATCTGAAGACCAAGATCGTGGCCTCCAACGAGCGTGCAAAGCTCACCGAGATCGAAATAGTCCTGGACAGTCCCGGCCGGCCGCAGCGGCTAACCGGGTCGGCTGTCGTCAGCTTCAATAGCGACGCGGCCAGTGAGGCTGTATTGAAATCGGCTTGGTTGGACCTAGACCAGGTTGCCGGGCGCGCGCTGGGTGCCGCCATTACCAAACCGGCTTCAAAAGCGACGTTGCGAGGCAGCTTGCAGGGACTGTTCGCGCTTGCAGGCGGCGCGCCCAGCTTGGCCGGAAAGGGCCATCTTCGGCTGGTCGTAGAGGAGTCCGTTTTCGGAGGCGGTCCAGTCAACGGCCTGCAAATGTCCATCAACCGAACTGGAAACGGTCTCACCGTCGAGAGCTTATCGGCAAAGCTTCCCGGGCAAAGCCTGTTGTCGGCCAGTGGCGAAGTGAACACTCTTGGCTCCCCTCATTTCGACGGGCAGGTTCGGCTCTGGGGTACCAATTTGGCAGCAATGACAAACTGGGCCCTGCCGTCCATGATGTTGAAAGAGTTAACCAGCGCCAGCCCCTATCTGATCGACACTGAAGTTGCCGTCGATGCCGCTCGCTTCTCGGCCGAAAAGCTGCGCGCCGAAGTGTCCGGAACGACCTTGACCGGCGGCATCCGCTACGTCGCGGCGCCGCAGTCGCTGAGCATTACCTTGGACAGCAACCGGCTCGATCTGGCGCGCGAGTTCGATGTGCCGATCGGACTGGCGACGCTCGCCGGCTTCACCGGAAGCGCACCGGAACCGAACACAGAACCGGGCAGCGCTGCGGGCCTCGATTTGAAGTCTTTTCTCGCCGGCGATACCTTCCTGGACCTTCGGATCGGCCGGCTGATCACAGCGCAGGGTGCGCTGCACGACGTGTCGGCCAAACTCGATCGCAGCAATGGCCGGTTGAACATTCCCAGTATCGATGTCGCGACCGACGACGGCTTCACGCTGCATGTCGAAGGTGCTTTACAAGTCAAAGACGATCAGGGGCAGGGGCAGTTGCGACTGTTGATCGGCGCGCCGTCTTCCAAGGCTGTTTTGAGCGCCCTCAGGATTGCTGGACTTACGGAAAGTGTCGCAGGCGCCGACAAACTGTTCGCGGCACTGACGCCGCTAAGTCTTGCCGGGACTGTCGAACTTGGTGGCAAGTCATCAACCAGCGAGAGCTTGGCGCTGGACGGTTCGGCAGCCAGCAGCCGGCTTAGGCTGTTGTTGCGCCGCGACGCCGGCGAAAGCGACTGGCATTCTGGGCAACTCGAGGCGGCGGCAGAGCTCGGCAATCCGGATGCCGAAAGACTGCTTGAGCAAATCGCCCGTAGCCTCGGCCGATCCCTAGCTCCGTCGGCGCCGGACGTCGCTGGTGCTGCGGTCGCGCCGCCGCTGCCCGGCATGCTGTCGCTGCGTCTTAGCGGCATTCCCGAAGACGGCTTGGCGACGCGCCTTGGGCTCACGACCGGTGTGCTCGACGCAAGTTTCGACGGGCGCGCCAGTTTCGGTTCAGACCTCGCGTTGGTCGCCGACGGGAGCATTGCGATCAATGCCAAAGACGCCAATCGCGCGGTTCGCCTGTCGGGACTGAGCGGCATGATTCCAGATCAACCCGGCGAGCTGAAACTGACGGGGCGACTGCACCGCGACAACACCCTGCTTGCGTTGACCAATGCGAGCGTGACCACTGCAGGGACCCAAAGCACCGGCGATATCAAGTTGCTGAACCAATTGCCACGTCCGCGCCTGGAAGCGAACCTGCAAAGCACCAGCCTGCGCATCGATCGATGGCTGAGCCTATTGGCACCCGCTGTGGGGAGCACCGTGGCGACCCGCGATGCCGCCGACGGTAGTCCTTGGCCAGACCAGAGTTTCGATTTCAAGTTGACCGAGACCCTTGACACCCGAATTTCAGCTGGTGCAAAGCAATTGGTGTTGGCCAACGGCCTCAGTCTGGACAATGCCCGTCTGTCTGCCGATACCCACCCGGGAAAGTTGGACCTCAGGCTCCAGGAAGGGCACGCCCTGCAAGGCGACTGGAGTGGTCGGGCCGTATTGGAGAAGGCTCCGGCTGGAGCGGCACTTCACCTGGAAGCGACGCTTGACAAGGCCCGGCTGGACCAGATTGGCGGTGCGCAAAGTGCCGTACCGCGGCCCGAGGGGGAACTGGCGCTCCACCTGTCGCTGGACGGACGCGGACTGACACCTCGCGATGTTGTCTCATCGGCAAGCGGCAAGGGCGACTTCTCGCTCAGCGAAGGCGCATTCGCAGGCTTCTCGTCCAACACCGTCGATGCTGTAGCGCGCATATCTCTTGCTGACTCCGCAGCCCTGTCTGCCGAGGCAGTCAGCCATCGTCTCGCCGAGACCAGCAAGACCGGAGCCTTCGCCTTCCGTGGCGCCAAAGGCAGCCTGAGTATTGCCGACGGTGCAATCCGGTTGGACAAGATGCTGGTCGACAGCGCCCAATCGCAGCTGGAAATCGCGAACCGGATCGATCTGACAAAACTGCAACTGGCAAGCACTTGGCGCTTGCAGCCCAAGCCGGTGCAGTCAGGCAAAGTACCGCTGCCGCCGATCCAATTTGGTTATCAGGGCAACCTTTCCGATCTCGGCCTGGTGCAGCCGGTCATTGAGTTTGCCGACCTGCAGCGCGAACTCGAAGCGCGCAAGCAGTTGGGTGAACCAGAGCAGAGCCAGGGCATCTGGCCGGTCGAAACCGCCGCCGCACCGGGAGTTCGACGCGGAATCAACGCCAACAGTGCCAGCCCCGACCCAGACCAGCACCGTGCCATCTGCATCGACGGCAAAGTCCGATGCACCGCCTGCCACTGGGGCGGTTGCGGCCCCGGCAGCGACTGGACCAGTTATCGGAAATCCGACTGCAACCGCCACTGCCACCCCTGCCAACGTCGACGCGGCAGCCAATCAAGGTATCAAACGGCCAACACCCCGCCCGCCGCGCAAGAAGAAGGTCGGCTGGGCCGCTTCATTTCTTCAAGGCTTGTTTGGAAACTGACATCAGCGGGGCGTGATGCCGGTCGAGACAACGAAACACTTGCCCGCGTCATGAAAAACGGCGGCTCCCATCGAGAGCCGCCGTTTTGTCGGATCGAACCGCCTGCCCTGGCGGCAGCAATGCCGTGCTTACTTGCAATCGAAAGTCAGCTCGCGGACCAGCAGATTGTTCTGCTCGTTGCTCTCGTTAATCTTGTTGTAGGGATCGACGACGATGTAGACCTTGCGCTTGCCGACCAGACCGCGACCGGCCTTGATCTTGCCCTTACCGATATGCACGTCGGTCGAGAAGATCTCTTTGGGCGACAGCGAGTTCGGGACCAGCTTGTCATCCTTCATATCGAGCATTTCAGGGATGTAGACCGAAACGATCGGCTCGACGATCAGGCGCTCAGCGCGATCCTTGCCGTTGTTGCGAACACCAACGGTGCCGCTGATAAGTTCGTCGTTCACGCCGCAGCCGCCAACCGTCATTTCGGTCTGGTCAGGCAGAACCACGATATCGGGGCCGGGCGCCGTCGGGGCGACCACGACCGGCGTGACGACCTTCGGCGGAACATATTTCTTGACCACTTTTTTCTTCACTGCGGCCGTTGCATCGCCTGCAACCATCGTCATTGAAAACCCGGCGAAGGCCAAAGCAGTCACGCTAGCAATAAGGAACTTCTTCACGGAAGACCCCTCCCTTGGAATTACACTACAGTCAGCGCACAACGCGCACGCGTGCGACCGGACTGGCCGCCCCAGTTACAGTTAACAACAGGTCCGACCGCCGTCAAACTGGCGCGGAGGATTTTTGTTGTGCTGTGGCCATTATAATTCAGCGGCCGCCGCAATTTTGCCGAGAATCGGCAACGGCGCCCGTTCCTGCGGCGGATTTAAACGTTCACGCCCGCCGTCAACTGTTGCCGCCCGGTCGCAACTTCAGTTTGCGACCGGCCAATTGTCCCGCTTTGCGCACCTTCCGACGGGCCAACCGTCCCACGCCCCTGACCCTGCGCATGCGACCGGGCGGCTGCGCCGGTCGAGGGCCCGCCAAGCCGTGGACAATGGCATGCAACTCCTCGGTCAGCAATTTGCGGTCTGTGCCATGCTTGAGATCCGCAAAAGGGATCACCGGACCGATGTTCACATGCAGTGTCGACCCGGCAAAGCGGCGAAATTCGGAAACCAGCAGCGAGAGCCGCAAGGTCAGGCTGAAACGGCTGGCAAGGTGAAAAAGAGGCCCATTCTGTCCTTCGAACCAGATCGGCAGCACCGAAGCTTTGGAAGTCTGGATCATGCGCGCCGTGAACAGCTTCCAGGGCAGATCGACCGCGCGTCCGAACATGCCCTTGGCGGTTGCCACGCCACCTGCTGGAAACACGATAATGGTCGTGCCCGCAGCCAGCAGGCGAAGCGCCTCTTTGCGAGTGGCGAGGTTGATCTCTTGAGCCGCGCGCGTCTCGTCGAAATCAATCGGCAGCGAATAGGGCCGGATTTCCGGGATGCGCAGCAGTTGGTTGTTGATCAGGACCTTGAACGGCCGACCCAATTGCTCGGCCATAGCCAGGATAGCAATCCCGTCGCCGATCCCGAACGGATGATTGGCGATCATCACCAATGGCGTTTCCTTGGGGATGGGCGGAGGCCAGGCCGCCCCGTTCGCCGTGGTCACGTGCATCTTCACGTCAACCAGATTGAGCACTTCGCCATAGGGATGCGGCGACTTCGGCACGATATGGTCGCGCCAATAGCGGTACAGCGGCAGGAATTTCTCGCGTCCCGACAGCCCTTCGATGGTGTGAATGATCCAACGCTTTAGCCGCGGATCGGACGATGCAGCGTAGGTCAACTCGCGGAAAGTGTCGGTCATAGGGTCGGCTCGAGTTGGCAATGGTCCGTTGGGCCGACATAACTGCACAAAACTGGTGGCAGCGTCCACCGACGCCGAGTTTCGCTGTTTGGGGACATTACCAATTCGTATACGTTCGGCCACCGTCGGCCACGCCGTAGGAGCGCTAAGTGGGGTCGTCGTCGCCGGACACCGGCGGGATCGGGCCTCCCGAAGCGGGGCTCAACAGAACGAACACTGTAACCTCAGGAGAGCGCCATGACGAAGACATTGACACTGACCGTCGCATTTGTTGCGTTGGCCGCAGCCGGTATCGCCGCTTCGAATACGTCCATTGCAAGCACGCTCGGCGTATCGCCATTAGCCATGGAGCAGGTTCTTGGCCATAGCGGCGAGCGTGGCGATTGCGGCCGTGGCGATCACGACCGCGACGGTGACCGTGACGGCGATCATGATGGCGACCGCTGCTAACCGACACCTAATGGATCGGCCGCACTCCGACTTGAATGCGGCATTCCAACGGTGACTTCGAGCTTGGCCCCCCGCCAGCTGGAGTCGCTGGCGTTTCGCCGAAGCTTCCTGTGATATGAGGGGCGACGCTCCTGACTGAATTGAAATGGGGCCTGCAATGCGTCTGCTGCTGGTTGAAGACGACGAACGCACAGCGAGCTTCATCGCCCGCTCGTTGCGCGAGCATGGCCACACCGTCGATGTCAGCGGCGATGGCCGCGAAGGTCTGATGTTGGCGGCCAGCCAGCCCTATGATGCCATGATTATCGACCGCATGCTGCCGGGCCTGGAAGGTCTGACCATCGTCAAGACGGTGCGCGCGTCTGGCTCACAGACCCCTATTATTATCCTCACCACCAAGTCTCAGATCGGCGACAAGGTTGAGGGGCTTGAGGGCGGCGCCGACGATTACCTCGTCAAACCCTTCGCCTTCGCCGAGTTGCACGCCCGCCTCAACGCCCTGGTGCGGCGCCCCCCTATTTCCACTGTCGAGACCGTGCTGCGCGTGCATGACCTGGAAATGGACTTGCTCAAGCGCACCGTGAGCCGAGCGGGAACTGCCATTATCATTCAACCGCAGGAGTTCAAGCTGCTCGAATACCTCATGCGCCACGCCGGACGTGTCGTAACTCGCACTATGCTGCTGGAGGCTGTTTGGGATTTTCACTTCGATCCCATGACCAAGGTTGTCGAGACCCACATCAGCCGCCTGCGTGGCAAGGTCGATAAGGGTTTCGACTGCGAGCTGATTCATACCATTCGTGGCGCGGGGTACGTTCTTCGTGCGCCCGAGTAAATCCTCAGCTCCGCAACGTTCCGGCTGGCGCTGACTTATGCCAGCCTGTTCGCCATTTCGGCGGCGATCCTGTTTGCCGTCATCTACGTCGCCATGGGTGCATTTGAAGAACAGCAGATCCGCAAATCGATTCTGGCCGAAGCCGAATTCGATGATTGCCGAGACCAGCACCCGCGGCGGCAGCGCCTTGCCGGTCGAGGTCGAAATCCGCACCCAAACCCAGACCAGTCGCTTTTTCCGCTATGCGCTGATCGCGCGCGACGGGACACGACTTGGCAACCTTCCGATCCAGGAGCCCAAGCTGGGATGGCAGGTGCTGGAAGTCACGCCGGCCGGTATGGTTGGTCACGAGGCGTTGGATCATGCGGAGTACTTCATCTACGGCAGCGAAATGGCCGATGGCAGCCGGCTGTATGTGGCCCAGGACACCGAAGCGCTGGAAGACTTGCGCGAAACCATCAAGAACGCTTTCCTTTGGGGCGGCGGCATCACGGTCGGTTTGGCTTTGTTGGGCGGAACTCGCGGCAAGTTGGCGTTTCCTGTTGCGCATCGAGCGCATCAATACCGCCGCCCAGCACATTATGGATGGCAAGGTCGGAGAGCGGGTCCCGATGGGACGCGGTCACGACGAGTTTGACCGCTTATCGGCCAACCTCAACCGCATGCTCGACCGGATCGAGATCCTGCTCGGCAATCAAAAACGCGTCACCAGCGATATTGCACACGATTTGCGCACACCCTTGACACGGCTGCGCCAGGACCTGGACGAGGCGCGCACCAAGGCGGGCACGCTCGAAGCCTACGGCACTGTTGTCGAGCGGGCGATTGGCGATACCGATGACATTCTGCGCACTTTCGGCGCGCTGCTGCGCATCGCCGAAATCAACTCCGGTGCGCAGATGGCCGGCTTCGTCAGTGTGCCGCTTTCGGAGGTGCTGCTGAGGCTGACCGAGACGTATGGACCGGTGGCGGAAAACTCCGGTCACCGGATGGTGGGCAATATCGAGCCGGGAATTGTGGTGCGAGGAGACACCTCGCTGCTGACCCAGCTGTTCGCAAACCTCACCGAGAACGCGATACGCCACACACCCGTCGGTACCGAAATTTCAATCCGCCTGCGCCGCGACGGGCGCGATTTGATCGGCGAGGTAGCAGACAATGGACCGGGCGTTCCGCTCGAGGAGCGCGACCGGGTGTTCCGGCCGTTCTACCGGCTCGACGAAAGCCGCTCGACGCCCGGAAGCGGTTTAGGTTTGGCGCTGGTCGACGCCATTGCAAGGCTGCACGGTGCGACCATCTCGCTGGGCGATGCAGGACCGGGCGCGCGCTTCCAGCTTCGCATGCCGGCGAGTGCGGTCGTCGCAGCGGCGTAACGGTTTGTTCAGACTACCCAATTATTATCCCATGACGTCCGACAGAGTTTGCTGGGGCTACGTCGGGTAGGTGATGCAACGTCAGGTTCGCCCGCGCCATGTCCAATGTTGTCGATAGCTATCGCCGCGCCCACTCGGGAACCGCGCCTGTAAAATCACGGCGCTGGCCGCTGATCGTGGCCATGATGGGCCTGCTGGCCATGGGCGGCGCCGGTGCGGCCTATGTTGCCGGAACGCCGGAAGTGCCGGCTTTCGCCGCCACAAGCCCGGCGCAACCGTCAGGTTCTGCAACGCCCGGCAATCGCGATGAGATGGCGGTCGGCAGCACCTCGAAGCTGCCGCACTTGTTGGCATCGCGTGGCATACTCGACGGCCCGGCCACCGGACTTATCATCGTGGGTATCGGCTTGATGACGGGCCTCATGGTCTACCTGGGACTGGGTCGCCTGCTGCCGGCCACGAATGCACCTGCTCCGCATCCGTACGAATTGGTCAAGGGCCGCCGCGAAGTGACCCAGGAGCGCCGTTACCATGGCGGACCGATCCGGGACTGATGGCAAGAGGGAGAGGCACGCCTCCCCCTCCGCGACATCATCCGCCCAATGATCACGCCGCGCGTTTGCCCGCTCGCACCAGATCCGGTGCGATACCGTCGTTAACCAGCATCGACACCGCCTCGTCCAGCTTCATGCATCACCTGCTCCTGGCTGCCGAGCCGGCGGATGGAGACCTGCTGCTCCTCGGCCTCGCGCTTGCCGACCACGAACATCACCGGCACCTTGGCCAGCGAGTGCTCGCGCACCTTGTAGTTGATCTTCTCGTTGCGGAGGTCGGTCTCGGCACGCAGCCCGGCCTGCTGCAGCTCCGCCAGCACTTCCTCGGCATAGCCGTCGGCATCCGAAACAATGGTGGCGACCACCACCTGCACCGGCGCCAGCCAGAACGGCAGATGCCCGGCCGTGTTCTCGATCAGGATGCCGGTGAAGCGCTCCAGCGAGCCGAACATCGCCCGGTGCAGCATCACCGGCGGTGCTTGCCGCCAGTCCGCGCCGACATAGAAGGCGCCGAAGCGGCCCGGCAGGTTGAAATCGACCTGATTGGTGCCGCACTGCCAGGTGCGGCCGATGGCGTCCCTCAGATGGTACTCGAACTTCGGCCCGTAGAACGCGCCGTCGCCTTCGGCGATGGAGGTCTTCACCCGGTTGGACGATCTGCCCGACTTTCTCCAGCACGCGTTTCAGCGCCGCCTCGGCCTTGTCCCACAGCGCATCGTCGCCGACCCGCTTCTCCGGCCGGGTCGGCGAGCTTGATGTGGACGTCCTCGAAGCCGATAGTCCTTGTAGATCGAGAGCATGAAGTCGTTGACTTCAGGCTCTCCTCCTCGATCTGATCCTCGGTGCAGAAAATGTGCGCGTCGTCCTGGGTGAAGGCGCGCACCCGCATCAGGCCGTGCAGCGCGCCCGACGGCTCGTAGCGATGCACGCAGCCGAATTCGGCGATCTTGATCGGCAGTTCGCTTGTAGCTACTTCAGGCCGTGCTTGAAGATCTGCACGTGGCCCGGGCAGTTCATCGGCTTCAGCGCGAAGACGCGCTCGTCTTCGGTCTCCGTCACGAACATGTTCTCGTGATAGGCTTCCCAGTGGCCCGAGGTCTCCCACAGGCTTGCGATCCAGCAGCTGCGGGGAGTTCACCTCCACATAGCCCTCGGCGTCCTGCCGGCGGCGCATGTAGTCGATCAGGTTCTGGAACAGCTGTCCAGCCCTTGGGGTGCCAGAACACGGTGCCCGGCGCCTCGTCCTGGAAATGGAACAGGTCCATTTCCCGGCCGAGCTTGCGGTGGTCGCGCTTCTCCGCCTCCTCGATCTGCCGGAGGTGCGCGGCGAGATCCATGTCGGTGGCAAACGCCGTGCCATAGAGCCGCTGCAGCTGCTGCTTGGTGCGAATCGCCGCGCCAATAGGAGCCGGCGATCCGCATCAGCTTGAAGGCCGTGCCGATGTGGCCCGGTGGACGGCATGTGCGGGCCGCGGCAGAGATCGAGTCCAGTGCCCTGCTTATAGATCTTGATGGTCTGGTCGGCCGGAATGGCGTCGACCAGCTCGACCTTGTAGGGCTCGTCTTGCGCCGCGAAATGCGCCTTGGCCTTCGTCGCGCGTCCACACTTCCTTGGTGAACGGCGCATTGCGCTTGATGATCTCGCGCATCCGCGCTTCGATCTTCGGCAGGTCCTCCGGCACGAACGGCTCGGCCTTGTCGAAGTCGTAGTAGAAGCCGTTCTCGATCACCGGGCCGATGGTCACCTGGGTGCCGGGCCACAGGTCCTGCACCGCCTCGGCCAGCACGTGCGCGGCGTCGTGCCGGATCAGCTCCAGCGCCTCGGGGTCGCTCGCGCGACCACGAATTTGAGCGTCGCGTTCTTTGCGATGGGGTCGGCCAGATCGGCCAGCGCGCCGTCCAGCACCATGGCGACGGAGCGCTTGGCCAGCGACGGGGAGATCGCCTTGGCGACCTCCAGGCCGGTGATGCCGGGCTGGATACGTCGCGCTTGCGCCGTCGGGAAAGGTCAGGGTGATGTCGGCCATTGGATGCTCCGCTCACTCACTGCCAACCAACGCAGGTAAGACGGCCGCCGGTGGTGTCGCCGGGGCCGAGGCGCGGGTTGTAGCGGGGCCGGGGTGATTTTGTCACTTTTGCTTGCCGTTTCTGGCTCCAGTAACCGGCAGCTGGCCGGAAAGGGCGGATACTCGGTCCCCATCGGCATCTTGGCCCTGCGGCGGCGACAAGTTTGGCGAATGGTATAGCTGCGCGAAACTCGCGCCAACATCCCGGCAGGCATCTTCCACGCGGGTCGCAACACGCTGATCCGACTTGCAAAACACTGGAGACCGACCGTGAGCTCGATCAATTCGAAACTCTACTGGACAGCACTGGCGCTGCTGGCTGCCTCGACCGCCGCGCTGGCCGATACCGGCGACCGCACCGTTACTGTCGACACCATGGACCTGCCCGGCGGCCACATGGCGCTGAGCAGCAACATCAAGACTATTGCCGCCGGCGACGTGACGTTTGTGGCCACCAACAAGTCCGACAAGGGCCGCGACCATGAAGTCCTGATGATCAAGACCGACCTGGAGCCCAAAGACCTGCCTAAGACCCCCGACGACATGGCGATCGACGAGCACAAGGTGGAGGGCATCATCGAGCTGGGCGACATGAAGCCGGGCGAAAGCAAGGAGACCAAAGTGGCGCTGGAGCCGGGGTCGTACCTGTTGTTCTGCAACTTCCCCGGCCACACCGGCTCGGGCATGTGGACGCGCCTAGCCGTGACAGAGGCCTCGTCTGACAATTCCACGATGGACAGTCAGGAAAACACCGCAACCGCCGAGTCTTCCAATGCCAAAACCGGTCACCACAAGAAGCGGACCACATTGGTCAAACAGGCGGACTATGATGGCGACGTTGACAGTAACGGGCACGATCTCGACTAGTCCATGAGCATCAATCGCTGGCTGCGATCGTAGCAGCTGGCGATTGCTACGGCGCCGCCGCCCGCTCCCGTTTCCGCTCCAGATAGGCATTCACCACCCGCAACATGACGTCCTGGATCGAGCCGGTCGAGTTGATATAAGCCACCACCGGCCAGGCCAGCCAGCTGTTGACGCCCGTCACGCCGCCCATGCCGGGCGTGGCCTTCACGGCCTTGCCGCCCTTGATGGTGATCTTCGGGGAGAAGGTGAACGCTACTTGCAAATCGCTACGGCTGGTCTTGACCTCGCAAGCCACCGGCTGAGCCGGGGCCACGAACGCCAGGTCAGGGGCCTTGATGGCTTCGTCGATAAGGACACGTTCCAGCTTGATGGTAATCTGGCAGGAGGCGTCCTTGAACATCTGGCGCGTCAACTTGGCGATCGATTCTCGATCCTCAGGCTCCATCAGCGCGGGAAACGAACAGGAGATCTCCTTGCTGTCGGACTCCATGAACTGGACCCAACAGTCGGCCTCCTGCTGCAGCGCCGAACGCGCGCCGGTAGTGGGCTTGGCAACGTCCGGCCACGCCTGAGTTGCAACGGCAGTCAAAACAGCCGCGAATACCAATGCCTGTGTCAGCCATTTCATCGGGTATGCAAGTCCTACCAACGCCTTCGGGAAAAACCGGATAGGGCAATTGTGGCCGCAGTCGGGCTTGCCTCCGCCATCGCTTCCCCGCGCACTATCCGGCTGCCCGCGAAGAATTGCCCCGGTGGCACGAAAGAACATTTGAAAATCGCCGTGCATGAGCTATCGAAGGCGTAACTTTCAAGCCCGCTCCTTGGGCCCGATCATTGGGAGAGCACCATGCAGATCGACACCAGCAAGGCCCATCCGGCCATGGACTACCGCGCCCACTTCGATACCTATCGTGGGTTTGTGAATTCCCGCCTTTTGGGGATCGATCCTGGTTGCGATTATTCTGGTCCTGATGAAAATTTTCCTAGTCTAGCCGCTGTCCCGCCACAGACACCTCCCACTCCCTCTCCGTCCCGAAGCGCCCAGCCCCATTCGGAGCCCGCGATGATTACGATTGCCGCCACGGCCGAGGCTATCCACGAGCCACGCGTCGGACTCAGCCCCGAGACCGTGAAGAAACTGGTGCAGAAGGGCTGCAAAGTGCTGATCGAGAGCGGCGCTGGCCTGAAATCGCGCTTTCTCGATGCGGATTACGCTGCGGCCGGCGCAACCGTTTCGGCCAATGCCAGCGAGGTGCGTTCTGCCGCCGATGTGTTCTTGAAAGTTGGCCGGCCCAGCACAGACGATATCTCGGGCCTAAAGAAAGGCGCAGTGATCGCCGCCATGCTGGAGCCATTCGGCGAGCGCGCCGGGTTGGACGCCATCGCAGCGGCGGGCTTGACGTCATTTGCCATGGAATTGATGCCGCGCATTACCCGCGCGCAATCGATGGACGCACTGTCGTCGCAATCAAACCTCGCTGGCTATAGCGCCATCGTCGACGCCGCCGCCATGGCCAGCGGCGTTGCCAATGATGATGACCGCCGCCGGCACGGTGCCCGCCGCCAAACTCTTCGTGATGGGCGCGGGCGTTGCCGGGCTGCAGGCGATCGCCACCGCCCGCCGGCTCGGCGCCGTCGTCACGGCGACCGACGTGCGCCCCGCCGCCAAGGAGCAGGTGGCATCGCTCGGCGCCAAGTTCATCGCGGTGGAGAACGAGGAATTCAAAGCGGCTGAAACCACAGCCGGCTATGCCAAGCCGATGTCGGCCGAGTATCAGAAGCCAAGCAGGCCGAGTTGACCACCAACCATATCGCCACGCAGGATATCGTCATCACACGGCGCTGATCCCGGCCGCGGCGCCGCGTTCTGATCACTCGAGCGATGGTCAGAGCATGAAGCCCGGCGCGGTGATCGTCGATATGGCGGTCGAGCGCGGTGGCAACTGCGACATGGCCAAGCCCGGCGAAATCGGTTGAGCATCAGCGGCGTGCGCAATCGTCGGCCCGTTCAATCTGGCCGGCGCGGTGCGCGCTGACGGCTCCGCCTTACGCCAAAAATCTCCTCGATTTCCTGCCCCTGATCGAAAAAGGCGGCACGCTGAAGATCGACAGGGATGACGAGATCATCAAAGCCATGCTGGTGACCCGCGACGGCAAACGTCACCGCGTCAACGAAAGGGTCAGAGCATGACCCTCACTCTTGATTCCGCAAATAGTCGCACCCGGCGCCAGGCCGGGAACCGCCTTCAAGTATCCGCAGTGCCGCACTCGCAGCGCGGAAGAGGTCCCGGCCTCGCCAGCGACGACGGAGGGGGCGGCGTTCGCCGCACTTCGCCGGTGGCCTCTCTTCGCCCTCACCCCCTGCCCGCCATCCGAAGGCGGGGCCAAGTGGACCCGACCATTTACACTCGCCGCGATTTTCGCCTTGCCTCTTTGTCGGCTATTACGTGGTCTGGTCCGTGACCCCTGCACTGCACACGCCGCTGATGGCTGTCACCAACGCCATCTCGTCTGTCATCATCGTTGGCGCCCTTGTCGCCGCCGCGGCTGCGGGCCTGTCCTCGGCCGCTGGACCGCGAAAATCCTCGGTGCCATTGCCGTGGTGCTCGCCAGCGTCAACATCTTCGGCGGCTTCCTCGTCACCCAGCGCATGCTGGCGATGTACAAGAAAAAGAGAAATGAGGAAGAATGGACAGCGATTACGGACTAGGGACTAGTAAGTTCTTTGCCCAAATTCGCCCCGCGACCTTCTTTTCTAGTCCCTAGTCCCTCGTCCACTAATCCCTACTATCTCCCTGGAGTCCCCATGTCGCCCAATCCCCTGGCCGCCTTTGCCTATCTCGTTTCCGGCATCCTGTTCATTCTGGCTCTGCGCGGTCTGTCCAGCCCGGCGACCAGCCAGGCGGGCAACCGCAATGGCATGATCGGCATGGCGATGGCCATGCGACGACGATTACCCTTGTCGGGACCAGTTGGACGGCGTGACCTGGGCGCTGATTCTCGCGCGATGGCGATCGGCGGCGACGATCGGCGCTGTGATCGCCCGCAGCATCGCGATGACCGACATGCCGCAACTCGTTGCCGCTTTCCACAGTCTTGTCGGCCTCGCCGCCGTGCTCGTCGCCGCCGCCGCGCTCTATGCCCCCCGAAGTTTTGGCATCGCCGTGTCCTGGCGGCATCCACACGTCGGCTGATCGAACTGGCGCTCGGCGTCGCGATCGG
The DNA here is from genome assembly GCA_963732765.1 of uncultured Alphaproteobacteria bacterium. Classification (GTDB taxonomy): domain Bacteria; phylum Pseudomonadota; class Alphaproteobacteria; order Rhizobiales; family Hyphomicrobiaceae; genus JANYHF01. The sequence goes on from CAVTAS010000006.1 coordinate 283,121, forward strand.
CGCGCTGACCTTCACCGGCTCGGTCATCGCCTTCGCCAAGCTCGACGGCAATATGCGCGGCGCCGATCATCCTGCCGATGGCGTCATGTCAACATCGCCGGCTGGGCCCGTTACTCGTGCTGCTGATCGTACTGATTGTCGAGTCGGGCGGCTCGCGCTGGGCGTTCTGGCTGATCGTGCTGGTGGCCCTGGTCTTCGGCGGCTGATCATCGTGCCGATCGGCGGCGCCGACATGCCCGTCGTGATCTCGATGCTGAACTCCTATTCCGGCTGGGCCGCCGCCGGCATCGGCTTCACGCTCGGCAACTTCGCGCTGATCATCACCGGCGCGCTGGTCGGCTCGTCCGGCGCGATCCTCGCTTACATCATGTGCAAGGGCATGAACCGCAACTTCATCTCGGTCATCATGCGGCGGCTTCGGCGGCGAGACTGCCGCGGCGGCCGGCGGCGCAGCCGAGCAGACGGCCCGTCAAGCAGGGCTCGGCCGATGACGCCGCCTTCATCATGAAGAACGCCTCCAAGGTCATCATCGTCCCCGGCTACGGCATGGCCGTCGCGCAGGCCCAGCACGCCGTGCGCGAAATGGCCGACAAGCTGAAGAAGGCCGGCGTCGAAGTGAAATACGCCATCCACCCCGTCGCCGGCCGCATGCCCGGCCACATGAACGTGCTCCTGGCCGAGGCCAATGTGCCCTACGACGAAGTGTTCGAGCTGGAAGACATCAACAGCGAGTTCGCGCGCCGACATCGCCTTCGTCATCGGCGCCAACGACGTCGACCAACCCGGCCGCCAAGAGGACAAGACCCGCCGATCTACGGCATGCCGGTGCTGGAAGTCTGGAACGGCGGCACGGTGCATGTTCGTCAAACGCTCATTGGCGTAGCGGCTATGCCGGGATCGAGAACAAACTGTTCTTCCGCGACAACACGATGATGCTGCTCGCCGACGCCAAGAAGATGATCGAGCAGATCGTGAAGGCGATGGGGCATTGAGGGCTGTATTCCAGTTATAGAACTGGAGTATCATAATGCCGACTGTCAAGCGCAGCTACTTCAGGGCGATTTGGGATTTTATGACGAAGGAGAACTGCCCAAGCTGCGGTCTTTCTGGCGGCGTGGCCCGAAACCGAACCAAGGAACAGGATCGGAAAGTTCCGGAAATGACCGAGCGCGAAACCACGCAATATGACGCGAAGGGCCATGTCACCGGCAAGACTAAAAAACAAGTTCAAGTTCAAGTTTTGATGGCAACGTTCGACCAGCACTATCAATGTTACTTATGCCAACACGATTGGACCGAGAGAAGATCGGAAAAAATAAAGCCAGTCTAACTATGCCTAGTTCCAGAATGTATTCAACGCTACACGTGCCGTTGCGGATCCATGCTCTGATGCAGCACGGTGATGATGTCGACCTGGCCGCCGGTCATGTGGAAATACAGGACATGGGAACCGATGTGATACCGGCGATAGCCACGGCGAACATGATCGCAGGCTCGGCCAAGACGCGGATCGGACGCAACTTTTTCCATCCCGCTATGAAGCAGCCGGATATATATGTCGGCTTGGTTTGCGGACCAATTGGCATGTGTATAGCGCCAAATAGCGAGCAGATCCGCTTCGGCAGGCGGCGATAGGATATAGCCGCTCACTGGCCAGAGACTTCCTTGTGTCTGGCTGCAAGGAACTCTTCAATGTCAAAGGGTTGTGACGGTCCGCTGTTTTCGCCCTCGATCAGGGCGGCGCGCAGGGCCTCCGAGATTGGATATGCCCTCGTCGAGCAGCCGCAATCCGGCGCGCAACACTTCGCTCGACGACGCAAACCGGCCCTCGGCGACTTTTCGCTCCACGAATTTGCGCAGTGATCGCCAAGGCTGACTGAGGTATTTTTCATCGCGTTTTACTCCTTGCAATCGCACATTACCAAAATTTGGTGTATCTCTGGAAAGAGGGTCCGTCTCAAACCTACACGTCCAGCACCGTCTCGAAACAT
>CAVTAS010000007.1:0-152977 GCA_963732765.1 uncultured Alphaproteobacteria bacterium
GGCGGAGAGAGGGGGATTCGAACCCCCGAGACGGTTGCCCGCCTACACACTTTCCAGGCGTGCGCCTTCAGCCACTCGGCCACCTCTCCGCAAGAGGGGCGCACTATAGCGATGAGCGGCTGGCCTGCAAGCGCGCGTTGTCGCGCGTGGGACCGGGACGTCAGACCAGTACAGCGCGGACCGATCATGCACGCCCAAGGTCTGTCTCCAATCCGAGAACCGACGCCCCGCAGAAGTACCTGCGTTCGGCCTTTCAGCTTCGCTATCGGCCGGACCTTACCCGGAACATCGGTATCGGATTTCGGGTGGCCCGAGCGATCTTGCGGTAGTCCGGGATGGCAGCTGCCGAACACGCCGAGCGCACGGGAAAGTTATGGGCGCAGCCCCGTGACGGATCGGCCAATCGCGCCTATATCGGTGACATGGCGCGCGACAACAGAACTGCCGGCGCGCAACGAGAAAGCTCACTCATGTTTCTGTTTCGATGGCTCGGTGGCTGGTCGATCCTGGTGGCGGTGATTGCCCTGGTGAATGACGTCACCCACTCCTATCAATCCGGAGCGAAGCTTACGTTCGCTTCGCTGGGCAAGGATTGGTATGCGCTCAGTCCGTCCACGCTGAATGGACTGCAAGCCGGGATAGAGCGGTATGTCCATCCTGTGCTGTGGGACCCCGCCATGCTGACGATACTGAAGACACCAGCTTTTGTCGTGTTCGGCGTGCTGGGGCTGGCGCTTTATGGCATCGGCCTGCGCCGTCGCGGCACCAACATCTTCGCCAACTGAGGCCTCGGTTCCGAACCTAAGGAGACCATCATGCTGTTCTCGCGCAAATCCTCCGAAATGCCTTCGGCTGCCGACGCTCTGCCGGGGCGGCCCGCGGCTATCCCCACGGCCAGCCAACATTTTGTGAACGGCGCCACATTGAAGGGGCCCTATCCTGCCGGGTCGGAGCAGGCCATGTTCGGGCTCGGCTGCTTCTGGGGCGCCGAGCGCAAGTTCTGGTCGCTGCCGGGGGTGCATGTCACTGCGGTCGGCTATGCTGGCGGCCAAACGCCGAACGCGACCTACCGGGAAATATGCACCGGCATGACCGGCCACAACGAGGTAGTGCTGGTGGTGTTCGATCCTAAGCAGATCTCCTACGCCGACCTGCTAAAAGTGTTCTTCGAGAGCCATGACCCGACGCAAGGCATGCGCCAGGGCAACGATATGGGTACGCAGTACCGTTCCGGCATCTACACCTATTCGCCGGCGCAGGGCGCGGCGGCGCTGGCAGCCAAGGAGGCCTACGGCAAGGCGCTGAAGGCAAAAGGCTTTTCGGCCATCACGACCGAAATCCAGGACGCGCCGCCCTTTTACTTTGCCGAGGCGGACCACCAGCAGTATCTGGCCAAGAACCCGCGCGGCTATTGCGGCCTCGGCGGCACCGGGGTCGTTTGTCAGATTGGCACCGGGGTCATGGCGGGATAGTCTGGCCCGCATGACCGATGCACCACCACTGACTGCCGCCGGCGTCGCGAAAGCCTATGCCGGCATCGATCCCGTCTTTCGCGACAGCCCATTGATGCGGCACGACACGGCTGATGCTGCGCTAGGATTGCAGCTCTTTGCCAAGGTCGAGACGCTCAATCCGATCCGCTCTTTCAAAGGGCGCGGGACGGATTGGGCGCTCGAAACCGCCAGTTGGGGTGACACGCCGCTGGTTGCCGCCTCGGCTGGCAATTTCGGACAGGGGCTGGCCTATGCCGCGCGCAAACGGGGCCGGCGGGTTAGGGTGTTTGCCAGCACTGGCGCCAATCCCTTGAAGATCGCGGCCATGCGACGGCTGGGTGCCGAGGTGATCCTTGAGGGGGCCGATTTCGACGCGGCAAAAGCGGCGGCCCGGACCTTCGCGGTCGCGAACGGACACATCTTCATTGAGGACGGCGCACTGCCCGCTATTGCCGAGGGCGCGGGCACGATTGCGCTGGAGATGACGCGCACCTTGGCGGCGGCTGGTGGGTGCCTCGACGCCATGCTGGTGCCGTTGGGTAATGGTGCATTGCTGACCGGGATCGGGGCCTGGATGAAGGCCGAGATGCCGGCCTGCAAGGTGATCGGAATCGTGGCGGAGGCAGCTCCGTCCATGATGCTGTCGTGGCGTCAACAGCGCTTGGTTTCAACCGCGACGGCCAACTCTATCGCCGACGGCATCGCGGTGCGTGAGCCGGTGCCCTACGCGCTCGCCACTATGCGCGCAACCGCGGACGACGTCTGGAGCGTTTCGGAAGCTTCGATCCGTTCCGCTATGCGGTTCTGCCGCGATCACTACGGATTGCTCATCGAGCCGGCTGGAGCTGCCGGCGTCGCCGCGGCGCTGGAGCGTAAGGCAACCTTGGCAGGCCAACGTATTGCCACCATCTTGTGCGGAAGTAATCTCACTCCGGAACAGATCAAGGACTACTTTTCGTGACATTGAGTTGGGTTGCGCTGGGCCTGATCGGTCTGTTGACGATGCCGCTTGGCCAGGCCTTCGCCGCCGCAGCGACCACTGACCGGGTGGCAGGGATCAAGGTGCTGGTTGCCAAAGCCAAATGGCAGCCGCTCGCCAAGGGTATTGAGGAACTGATCGCCAAGCAGCCGCCGGATTTGGACCTGCATGTCTACCGCCTGCCGCAGAAATCCGTCGAGATGCGCGTCCTGGAGCAGCTTTCGCCCACAGGCAGTCCCGCCGATGTTGTGGGCAAGGCGGCCAAGGCGACGCTGGCCATTAACGGTGGTTTCTGGTGGATCAAGGACGATGGTTCGATTGCGCCGAACGGCCTGTTGATTGTGGATGGGCAGAAGCGCGCGCCGTACAAGAGGTGCAGCGTTTGTGGCGGCGTTCTCTATACTGATAATAAGGGTCTGCATCTGGAGCGCTCCAAAGCCGCAGGGCCCGCCAAGGGAACTCAGGCGGCGCTGCAGTCCGGTCCGGTTCTGGTAGCACCAGGCGGCAAGATCGCCATCCGCAAGCCGGGTGGGCCGGAGGCGGGGCGCTCGGCGATTTGTCTCGCCGGTGACAGCATCTATGTGTTTGCGATTTTCAACGCGCTGACCATGCAGGAAACAGCACAGCTGTTGCAGGCTCCGGCCAGCGAGGGCGGCTTCGGTTGCGAGCGCGCCATGAACCTGGATGGCGGGGCATCAACGCAAGTGTATGTCGATCTGCCCGGGCACCAGGCGATGGTCGGCTATCCGCGCCCGGTGCAGAATTTCGTGGCCTTCTTTGCGAAGTAGGCGTCGGCCTTTGTTGCAGCAGTCAGATCCCGATCATTTTCTGCAGTACGCGGAATTTGAGCTGCTTGAACAACGGCGGCGCCTCATTGGCGATCACGCAAGTGCAGGTCTGCGCACCATCGACAATGGGGTTGTGGGTGCCCTCATCATCCATATCGGTGACGTCGCCAGGGCCAAAGACCCGCCCGCCGTCGCGCAAAGCGCCCTGCAAGACAAGCGTCAGTTCGGTGCCAACATGAGCGTGCTCGGGTAGCGACATGCCTGGTCGCGCACGCAGGAAACGCAGTGAATGCACGCCCTGCCGGCGCTTGAACATGACGCGTCGATCCTCGACCCCCGGCATCACTTTGCGCCATTTGATGGTATCGATGCCGCCACCGATAACGCGGGCGAGCGCGTCCGGCAATCCGGCCGCGTTGCCGGGCCGCGGTGGTATCCGAGTGATCGGCGCGCGATCGGCGGGGTCAGGTCCGTCCAAGCGCTGCAGCAGGCTTTCGAGCGCACCCAGATCTGGTTCCACCGGCGGCGCAACCTGCATCTTGGCAGCGCCGAGTTCGTCCATTGTGCGGATGGTCCCGCGGCAGACCGCGCACATCTCCAGATGCGCGGCCACAATGATGCTGAACGGCTCGCTGAGCGTGCCGGCGGCGAACCCCATCAGGGTGGCGTCTTCGGGGTGATGTGTGATGCTCATGATGCGTCCGCCAGCGAGTCCTTTATCTTCTGGTAGGCCAGCCGCATGCGCGACTTCACCGTGCCAAGCGGAATGCCCAGCCGCTCCGCGATTTCGCCATGCGCCAGCCCCTCGGTGTAGGCCAGCGCGACGACCTCGCCTTGTTCGGCTGGTAATGTGTCCAGTACGGCGCGCAGGCGCACTTGGATTTGACCCGCCGCCAACTGATCGTCCTGCAAGGGCTCGTTGGAGGCCTGTTCCAGGTGATCCTCGCCCAGCTCCTGCCAGGGAACTTCGCGCCGTAAGCGGTCTATCCGCAGATTGCGGGCGATGGTGTAGATCCAGGTGATGGCGCTGCCACGCGAGGCTACGAACAGCTCGGCCTTGCGCCAGACGGTCAGGAAAGTGTCCTGGACGATTTCTTCCGCGGTGCCGTGGTCGGCGCCTTGGCGCACCAGCATGCCTTTGACCTGCGGGGCAACCAGCTGGAACAGTCTGCCGAAAGCGTCGCGGTCCCGCTGCACGGCGATGCGCGTCAGGAGATCGGTCAGCTCGGGGCGCGGTTGTGCGGCGACCGGGCCGCGGCCCGTCGCCTGGAAAGCCTGCATGCCATTGCCACCAACTGCTGCCGATTGGGACTCTACGGGCGTGTTGGCGTTTTGGATCACTGGCGGGTGTGGCGCACTCATAATGGTCGCCTCCGACTCTCGTTACCGGAGCCCTCTGAGGCACGATAACACAGCCTGTGCGCAAGTCGACACCAGGGCCGGCGTGGTGGAAAGCTCCCGGCAAGAACGCAGATGACGGTCAACGATATAGACGTTCACTCGCGAAATTATTACTTACAGATAGAGATTTTTATTGCGTAAATCCGGATTTATACTATTATCATTTCACCTTCTTCTACGGGGATGCACTCGAGGGCGTCTCGATCTGCTGGAAGAGGGGCAGCGACCAGGGCCGGGTGCCGCACACCCAGGGCTTGGCGGCCGCCGTCGCTCGCTCTGGGTGAGATGCCAGAGCGTGGAGCAGCCCACAGGTAACGTGGCGACGGAGGGATCGGTAAAAACGCTGGCGGGGTGGCCGGGTGCCGCACTCTCTAAAAAACTTTCGCGGCATCCGGCGACCCCGCACCCCATTTGGGGTTCGAACATGGGTTCGGTCAGGGCACAGCCACGTCCACCTTCCGGACCAGCCGCGTGCAACCAGCGGGCAAGACACGAACTCGCAGCATCTCAATCGTGACGGCGGATCGGCCGTTCCATAGCCTTGGTCCAGTGGGAGTCATGGCCGTTACCCTTTTGCCGGATGACCATACGCGCGCTTCACGATAGGTGATCACGTTCGCACAGCGATCCCCTCGATTTCAGGACTGGAGTAATTCATTTTGACAACTAGCAACCCCCTGCTCACCGCCTGGACCGCTCCGTTCGAAACGCCGCCTTTCGATCAGATCAGGCCGGAGCATTTCGCCCCCGCTTTTGCCGAGGGCATGTCTGCGCATTTAGCCGAAGTCGATGCGATTGCGCGCAACCCGGATGCGTCAACCTTCGGTAACACCATCGTGGCCCTGGAAGACGCCGGCCGTCTGCTCGACCGCATCGCCGGTGTGTTCTTCAATCTGACCGGCGCGGACAGCAATGACGCGCTGCAGGCGGTCGAGCGCGACATGGCGCCGAAGCTGGCCGAGCATTCCAACACGATTACCTCGAACGCGCAGCTGTTCGCCCGCATCGATGCCGTTTTCAAAGCGCGGGCAGAACTGGGGCTTTCGGCCGAGGAGCTGCGGCTGTTGGAGCGCAAGCATCTCGGCTTTGTCCGGGCAGGCGCGGCGCTTGACGCCAAGGCCAAGTCGCGCATTGGCGACATCAAGCAGCGGCTGGCAGCGTTGACAACCCAGTTCAGCCAGAACGTGCTGGCCGACGAGAAGGCCTTCGAGCTGCCGCTGCCGTCTGAGGCCGATCTAGCGGGTCTGCCCGATTTCACAATCGCTGCCGCCGCCGAAGCCGCTCGCGAGCACGGCAGCACTGCCTCCCACATCGTGACCATGAACCGTTCGCTGATGGAACCGTTCCTGACCTTCTCGACACGGCGCGATTTGCGCGAACAGGCCTTCAAGGCCTGGCAGCAGCGCGGCGAGAAACCTGGCCCCACCGACAACCGCGCGCTGATCGACGAGATCCTGGCGCTGCGCCAGGAGCGGGCCAAACTGCTCGGCTACGCCAGTTATGCCGATTTCAAGCTCGACGACACCATGGCCAAGACGCCGGCAACGGTAGGAAACCTGCTCGGCGAAGTGTGGGAGGCCGGGCTGAAGGCGTCGCACCGCGAGCGCGACAAACTCGCTGAACTGGCGGCGCGCGAAGGCGCCAATATCAAGATCGAGCCGTGGGACTGGCGGCACTATGCCGAGAAGGTGCGCAAAGCCGAGTACGATCTGAACGAAGAGGACATCAAGCCCTACCTGCCGCTCGACAGCATGATTGCGGCCAGTTTCCACGTTGCGAATAAGCTCTTTGGGCTGACGTTCGCCGAGCGTACCGACGTTCCGGTCTATCACCCGGACGTGCGCGTGTTCGAGGTCAAGGGCCGCGACGGCAAGCACGTCGGACTGTTCCTGGCCGACTATTTCGCGCGGCCGTCGAAGCGTTCGGGCGCCTGGATGAGCGGTTTCCGCGATGGCGAACGGCTCAAGGGCAACATCCGCCCCATCATCGTCAATGTGCTGAACTTCGCCAAGGGCACGGCCGGTGAACCGACGCTGCTCTCCTTCGACGATGCGCGCACGCTGTTCCATGAATTCGGCCACGGGCTGCACGGTCTGCTGTCGGATGTAACGTACCCCTCGCTCGCCGGCACGTCGGTGGCGCATGACTTCGTCGAGCTGCCGTCGCAGCTCTACGAGCACTGGCTGCTGACCAAGGACGTGCTCGGACAATTCGCGCGCCACCACAAGACGGGCGAGCCCATGCCCGACCAGCTGATCGAGAAACTGCGCGCCGCCCGCACGTTCAATCAGGGGTTCGCGACCGTCGAATATCTCGCCTCGGCATTGGTGGATATGGATGCGCATGCCGCCAGCGGGACGGGCGAGAGCGCCATGGCGCGGCAGGCAGCGACGCTGCGACGGCTCAATATGCCGGGGGAAATCGTCATGCGCCACGCCACGCCGCACTTCCAGCACATCTATTCGGGCGACGGCTACGCGGCGGGCTATTACAGCTATCTGTGGTCCGAAATGCTGGACAGCGATGCCTTCCGCGCCTTCGAGGAAACCGGCGACGTTTACAACCCGGCGCTGGCCAAGAAACTGTACGACAACATCTATTCGGCCGGCAATCGTCAGGACCCGGAGCAAGCCTATCTGGCGTTCCGCGGGCGGATGCCGAAGGTGGATGGGATCTTGAGGCAGAGGGGGCTGGTGTGAGTGCTGCACACTGATCGTTGCGTAGGGGCGACCCGTGGGTCGCCCTTACGCCACAACGCCTTTTCGCTCCGAATAGGCCAGCGCCCCCCGCGCCGCCGCCGCACCGGTGGCGAAACACGCCTGCAGCAGGTAACCTCCGGTCGGCGCATCCCAGTCGATCATCTCGCCGGCGGCGAATGTTCCGGGGACGGATTTCAGCATGTAGTGCTCGTCCAGCGCTTGCCATGCGATGCCACCCGCCGTCGAAATGGCGCGCTCGATGGGGCTGAGGGCTGTGACCGTCAGCGGTACCGCCTTGATGGCCGCCGCCAGTTCGTCAGCTTCGGATGGCAACGCCTTGCCGTGCCCCTCGTGCAGCAGCGCGATGGCGGCCGGCGACAAGGCGGCGGCCTTGCGCAGGAAGTTGCCCAGGCTGAGTTTTCCGCGCGGCCGGGACAGCGCTCCGGTCAGCTGGAACTGATCGAGATCGGGACGCAGGTCGAGCGTCAGTGTGCAACCGCTCCCCTGGGCAAGACCCGCGCGGATGGCCGGCCCGAGCCCATAGATCGCGCCGCCTTCCAGACCGTGCTCGGTAATGATGGCCTCGCCCCGTTGCGTGGTGCCGCCAACCGACACGGCGATGCGCTTCAACGGCTCGCCGGCAAAGCGCTCGCGCAGGAATGCGGACCATGCAACCCGAACGCCGCAGTTGGCGGACTGCAGCGGCGTGATCGCGACGCCGCGTGCGCCGAGGATCGGCACCCAGCCGCCATCCGAGCCGAGCCTCGGCCACGACGCGCCGCCGAGCGCAAGGACGGTCGCGTCGGCCGTTACGGACACTGCGCGGCCATCGCCGGAAACGAATGTCAGTGCTCCGTCGGCGTCCCATCCGGTCCAACGCAGACCGCGCTCAAGCTGCACTCCGAGGCCGGCGAGCCGTCCAAGCCAGGCGCGCAGCAACGGCGAGGCCTTCATCGCGCGTGGGAACACCCGGCCGCTGCTGCCGACAAACGTGTCCTGCCCAAGATTCTCCGCCCACGACCTAAGCGCGGTTGGCGGCAGCACTTCGATTGCGGCACGAAGTTGCTCGCTGCCTTCGCCGTATCGCGCCAGGAATGCCGGCAGTGGTTCGCTGTGCGTCAGGTTCAAGCCGCCGCGTCCCGCCAACAGGAATTTGCGGCCGGGATTGGGCATGCGGTCGTAGATGGTCACGGCCACACCGGCGCGCGCCAGGGTTTCGGCGGCCATCAGCCCAGCCGGGCCGCCGCCGATGACGGCTATGCTGCGCTTGTTCTGGTTCACGCCGCGCCGACTTCCACGGGGGTATCGTTATAGCAAGCCCCGCGCGCCAGATCGGCATCCTGGCTGGCCGAAACCAGCGCCGAGATCGTCTGTCCGTTTGGAGCGGACGCCAGCCACGCGCCCTTTTCCGAAGACACCACGCCGCGCGCCACGGCATCGGTCACATGCAGGGCCAAGAACACTTCGCCGAGCGCATTCCAGACCCGAACCTGCGCGCCATCGGCGAGCTTGCGCGCCAGCGCATCGGCGGGATGCATCAGCAGTGGCGGCGCCGTCAGCGATGGCTTCATGCCGCCGAACGTCGAGGAGATGCGCCGGTCCGAGGCCGGCGAAATCAGCGCCAGCGGATAGCTGTCGTCGCGGTCGCGGTACCCCGGCAACAGAGCATGCGGCCCCCAGCGTTCCGCCAGCACCTCGGATTTCAGCTCGACCTTACCGGAGGGCGTCTTGGGGCGGACGTTGTCATAGAGCACCATCGGCTTGCCGTCGGGGGCCAGCATTTGCAGCGGTTTCGCAAGTGGAACCTGGCTGCCCGGAACACCGCCCAGGCGAGGATCGGATGCGTTCACCGCATCGTCCATCAGCGCGGCGTCGCTGGCCTGCATAACCTCGTCGGTGAAGCCGAACCGCGCTGCCAGCCTGCGGAAAATCTCGGTGTTCGGCAGCGCTTCGCCCTGGGGCGGGATGACCGCTTCGGCGCGCTGAAGCCAATGATGGCCATAGGCGGCATACAGATCGGCATACTCGAAGTGCGTTGCGGCCGGCAGCAGGATATCGCAATAGGCCATGCTCTCTGTCATCGAGATATCGATGCCGGCCATGAACACGTCCTCACGCGCCATACCCTTGCGCATGCGGTTTTGGTCCGGATGCACCACGATGGGATTGTGGTTGTAGACCACGGCGGCGCGGATCGGGGGATCGATGCCGTCCTCGGCGAGATAACGGCCGAGGTCCTTGATGTTCAGCGTCCGGGTCCCGGAGGGCGCGAGATCCGGACGGGTAAGTTTGTCGCCGGTCTTGGGGAACGAGTTGCCCGCGCCGGCGACGATGCCACTGCCCTTGCCCAGCTTTCCCAGCAGCGGCCACAAGGCGTAGGCTGCGCGCACGCCGCTGCCACCGTTGCGGCCGCGCTCCCAGCCGTTACCTGGCGCCATGACCAGCCGCTGCGCTTCGATCAGCCATTGCGCGAAGGTCGTGATGTCGGCCGCAGGCACGCCGCAAATGGCTTCCGCCTTGGCTGTCGTGAAGGCGCGGGCGCGCGACATGTACTCGTCGAACCCGAGCACGTTGGCCGCGATGAAGTCGAGATCAAGCCCGCCAAGTCGCTCAATCTCCGCCGCGACGGCAAACGCCAGCACCACGTCCGTGCTCGGCTTGGGCGCGAGGTGCAGATCTGCTTGCTCGGCAATCTTGGTACGGAGCGGATCGATGACAACCAGCCGGCCGCCCTTGCGCATGGCCTGCCGGACACGGCGCACCACATGCAGGTTGGCGACGGTGGCGTTGTTGCCCCAGATGACGTTGAGGTCGGCGTCCGCGCACAATTCCGGAGGGCAGCCGGGGACGGGGCCGAACAGGCCGGCCCAGGCCTGGCCGCGCACCGCTCCGCACAAGGAGCCACGGAACAGCTGCGTCGCACCGAGCTTGTGGAAGAAGCGCGCCGACAGGCTGTCGCCCTGCAGCATGCCGTGCGGCCCGGCGTAGTTGAACGGCAGCACGGTTTGCGGGCCATGCTTGGCGATGGCCTTGGTCAGGCCGTCATGGATCGCATGCAGAGCGGTGTCCCACGAGATGCGCTCGAACTTGCCCGATCCCTTTGGCCCGGTACGGCGCATTGGATAGAGCAACCGCTCGCCACCATGCACAAACTCAGGCATGTCGCGCGCGACCTTGCTGCAGATGACGCCCTCCGTGAACGGAGAGTCCTCGCGGCCGCGCACCTTGGCGATGCGGCCGCCCTCGACTGTTACCGTCAAGGCGCAGGTATCGGGGCAATCGAGGGTGCAGACGGACGCGTGTTCGGTGCTGCTCATGGCGGCCTCGCTGGAGATCGGAGTGATCGACGTAAGCCAATGATAGCACGTCGCGTCCGATCGCGCAGGATCCGTCTGCAGAGCGCGCTAGAGAAACAGGAAAGCCGCCGCGATCAGCAGCACCACGAACAGCAGCCAGTCGCGGATGTTCATGCGGATGGCGGCGACGATCAGCTTGGGCATGTCGCGGAAGCTGAAACGCACCAGCGGGATCAGCCCCTGTGCCAGGAACAGCGCGCAGACCCACACCATGATGGAGCCAACCTGGCCTGGCGACCCGCCCCTGGCCGACCCGATGGCCTGCGCCGCCGTAAGCACGCTGCCGTAGAAGGTGGCGACCGACGCCAGCCCCAGCAGCAGCAAAAATCCCGGCATGGCGATGGGCTGCAGCGGACCGAAGAACGGCTTGCGCTTGGCGGCGATGATAGACTTTGGCAGTCGGCCCATGGAAGGAACCCGGCGTGGGGTTGGTGGAACCCTCAGCCTAGCGACGGGAGGTTAATGAATGGGAAAGCATGTCCGCAGGGGCTTGATCGGCCGATCGGAACGGTAAAGGGTGGCAGCGGCGTCCGTTTCGCGCGGACGATCGATTATGCAATGTGGCGCGCCGTCAATCGGCCAACTCAGAAGGCCGCAAGGACAATGATACGCCAGTTCCGATCCAAGCCGGCCAAGCCGTTTGAGCGCGGGCGGGAATTCGGCGCGGTGCACGCAACTCAGATCCGCGAGACCATCGCCGTCTATCGACGGATGTTCGAGGGGCTTGCCGGCAGTCGTTACGATATGACCACGGACGGTCACGCGGCGCTGGCGGCGACGGCAGCGTTTGCTGCGCCCCTGCACGAGGAAATGTTGGGCCTTGCTGAGGGTGCCGGGATCGATCCGGCGCTGATCGGCACCATCAACGCGCGAACAGAAATCCTGGCCAAGCTGAAAGCGAAAGAGCTGGGCGAGTGCTCGGTGATGATCCATGCGCCAGCCGATAGCACGCCGCCGACCGCAGTGCAGACCTGGGATTGGTACTGCGATTTGCGCGACCAGTGGCTGGTCTGGGATATTCCGTTGGCGGACGGAACCGTCACCAAGACGATGACGGAGTATGGCATCGTCGGCAAGGCGGGGCTGAACACACGTGGGCTCGGGCTGCTGTTCACGATCCTGCATCATAAGTACGATGGCCAGCGCATCGGTGTGCCCGTGCATGTGGCGGCGCGCTGGGCGCTGGATACGGGTGGGAATATCGCGGACGCGGCGCAGCTGTTGGGACGCGCCGACGTATCGGCGTCCAGCTCGATGAACCTTGTCTCCTACGATGGCAAGAGCGCCGCAGCCATTGCGGTGGAACTGTTTCCGGGCGGCCCTGGATTGGTGCTGCCCGACGAGCGCGGCTGGCTGGTCCACACCAACCATTTCCTGGCCGAAGCGGCCCGCCCCTTCGATACGGAACCCACCAGCTTCCCCGACACGCAGCTGCGCCACAACCTGCTGACGCGGCGCTCACGGATGATCGATCGTCCGTCGACGGATGCTGTACTCGCCGCCATGGCCAGCCATTTGGGCGGCGATGCCGCCGTGTGCTGCCACCACAACCCCAAACGCGATCCCGCAGGCCAGTACGAGACCCTGGCGACAGTCATCGCCGATGTAGCGGCGGGCGACCTCAAGGTGTTGTCCGGCGGGCCTTGTCAGGGCAAGGCGGTGTAGGGGGCAGCCGTTCTGAGGAAACTGGAAACTGCGGGCCACCGCGTAGGGGCGACCAGTGGTCGCCCCTACGCCGCAGCAGCCTGTTTCCACAGAAGTCAGAAGTCAGCTATGCGCCGTGCTTCTCCAGAAACGCTTCAATCGGCAGCTTGCGGAAGTCGGGCAAGGCGACGCGCAGTTGCTCGTGGCTCCAATCCCACCAGGCCAGGCGCTGCAGCCGTTCGGCGGTGCGCTCGTCGAACCGGCGCTTGATCACGCGCGCCGGATTGCCGCCGACGATTGTGTAGGGCGCGACTTCCTTGGTCACGACGGCGCCGGCGGCTACCACCGCGCCGTTGCCCACCGTGCGCCCCGCCAGCACGATGCCGCCGTGCCCGATCCAGACATCGTGCCCGATGTTGACACGTGAGGCGCGCCGCCAGTCGAAGAAGTCCGCCTCGTGGCTCTCACCCTCGAAGTAGTCGGCAGCGCGATAGGTGAGATGCGACGTGGTCGGACGCTGCATCGGATGATTGACCGGATGGATGCGGGTGTGCGCGGCGATCGAGCAGAATTTGCCGATGGTCGAATAGATGATCTCGCTATAGCCAACGACATAGGAATAGTCGCCCAACTCGACTTCCGTCAGCGAGGCAAACGGCGACACTTCGGTGTAGCGGCCGAGCGTGCACCGGGTCACGGTTGCGCCCTCGTGGATGGTGGGTTGCTCGCCCAGGCGGGTTGCCGTCACGGCATGTCTCCAATGGCTATCAGAGCCTGTGCGAATGCATCAATTGCTGTGTCCAACGACCCGGAGTTGTCGATGGCATAATCGTAGTGGGTTGCACGGGTCTCGGCCCGGGCCGGATCGACGCGCGAGCCCGAGGCAGCGTCGCGGCCGCGGGCGGCAATCCTGGCAGCCCGGACTTCGGGTCGCGCATCCACCAGGATCACGGCCATGCGCGGGTAGCGATCGCGCGCCTCCGGGACGATGCCGCGCGAGGCATTGCTGACGACAATTGCCCCGTGGGCAATCCGATCGTCGATGGTGCGGCTGAGGCCATAACTCAGACCGTGCGCCTGCCAGTGCAACGCATAGCCGCCTGCCGCGGCCGTCGCCGCAAATTGATCTGTTGTCACCGTATCGTGGTCCTCGAAGGCGTTGCCGGCGCGCGTCACGGCACGGCGCACAAACACATAACGTGCATTGCCGGCCAGCCGCTCGCGTGCCGACGAAATCAACGTGTCCTTGCCGGCGCCGGAAGGCCCCACCACCAGCACCAGGATGCCGCGACCAGCACTCATGGTCACATCACCCTCCGGCCGGCGCACCATACGCTGCGGATCACCGGCACGTCGGCGCCATCGCTCACACGCACGATGTCGGCAATGCGGCCAGCTTCGAGCGTGCCACGATCATGCAAGCCGGCTGCGGCCGCGGGCGTGGCCGTCACGGTACGGATAGCGGCAGGCAGGTCAATGCCGGCGACGTCCTTGACGAGCCGGAAGGCGGCGAACAGCAGGCTGGCCGGTACATAATCCGATGACAGAATGTCCAACACGCCGGCATGCGCGAGCTCGATGGCCGCGACATTGCCGGAGTGCGAGCCGCCGCGCACCACGTTCGGCGCGCCCATCAGCACGCTGATGCCGGCGGCATGCGAGGCGACGGCGGCTTCCACCGTCACCGGGAACTCGGCGATCGACACTTGGTCGGACACCGCTTCGTCCACCTGCTCCTTGGTCGTATCGTCGTGGCTGGCCAGCCGGATGCCGTGCCGTTGTGCCAGCGCAACCAGAGCCCGGCGGTGCGGACCGGCATATTGCGCATGCAGATCGATGCGCTCGGCCATGAAGCGCTCCATCTGCGCCTCGGTCATGTTGGAGGCGCGGCGATAGTACTCCTTAAGCTTTTCGATGGAACGGAACTGGCGTTGGCCCGGGGTATGGTCCATCAGCGAGATGATGTCGGCGGGACGGCGCGCCAGCATCGCTTCGGTGCCGGTGACCACGTCCGGCGAGCAGACTTCGCAGCGCAGATGAATGAGATGGCGCGCGCGCAACAGCCCATCAGCCTGCGCATTCTGCACCGTCTCGGACAGGGTTACGACGTGATCGGAAAATACATCCTTGCGCTCGTCCGAGCCGACGCGGAAGCAATCGAAAACCGTCGTGATGCCGGAGGCCGCGATCTGCGCGTCGTATGAAAGCGCGGCGGCCAGCGGGTGCCAGACCACGCCGGGGCGGGGCAGGAAGTGCTGCTCGATATGATCGGTATGCAGCTCGACCAGCCCCGGGATCAGCAGATCGCCGCCCATGTCGATGCCACGCTCGGGCGCCTCGCCCTCGCCGATCTCGACGATGTTTCCGCCGGTCATGGCGATCCAGCCATTCTCAATGACCCGGGCCGGCAGCACGATGCGGGCGTTGGTCAGCAGTTCGTCGTTCACGGTGGTCATGGGGACTCAATGTGGTTTGAATTGCGTGATGTCGATGACGCGGTCGGCGACCTCGCCCCGCACATCCTCATCGTGGAAGATGCCGAGAATGGCCGTGCCCGCCGCTTTGGCGTCACGGATCATCTCGATGACGACACGGCGGTTGGCGGCGTCGAGCGAGGCAGTGGGCTCGTCGAGCAGCATGATCGGGCGCGGCACAGCGAAGCCACGGGCCAGATTGATACGCTGCTGCTCGCCGCCCGAGAAGGTGGCGGGGGGAAGTGTCCACAGCGAGCGGGGAATGTTCAGTCTTGAAAGCAGAGCCTCAGAACGCGCCTTGGCTTGGGCGGCTTCCAGCCCCCCCTCCATGGCGGCGCGCGTGACGATATCTTCCGAGCTGACACGTGGAATGACACGCAGGAACTGGCTGACATAACCCATGGCCGACCGGCGCAACTCGACGATCCGGCGCGGGGCGGCCGTCACCACATCCACCATGGCGCCGCCGTCGCGCACCCGGATGTGGCCGCCATCAGCGGCGTAGTTGCCGAAAATCATGCGCAGCAACGAGCTTTTGCCCATACCGGATGCGCCGCCCAACACGGCGCATTCGCCGGCCGCGACGGTGAGTGACGCTTTATGCAAAACGGGCAGCACGGTGCCGCCTCGCAAGTGCAAGGTGAAACTCTTGGACACGCCCTCGACCTCGATCATGGAGTTTGGTTTCATCATGTCACCGGCGCATGTGGCGTAGGGGCGGCTTGCGCCCTCGGGCTGCGAGCCGGCTGATAGAGGGCGACCGCAAGCCGCCCCTACGCTGACAGTCCTGTTTCAAGTTCCTTGTCATGCCGCCAGCACCGAGGCGACCAGCAACTGCGTGTAGGGTGCGTGCGGATCGTCAAGCACCTGGTCGGTCAGGCCGCTTTCGATGATGCGGCCGTTCTGCATGACAATGATCCGATGCGAGAGCAGGCGCGCCACCGACAGATCGTGCGTGACGATGATCGCGGCCAGGCCCAGATCCTCCACCAGGCTGCGGATAAGATCGAGCAGCCGCGCCTGCACCGAGACGTCGAGACCGCCGGTCGGCTCGTCCATGTAAACCAGGCGCGGGCGCGTGACGAGGCACTTGGCGATTTGCAGGCGCTGCCGCATGCCGCCGGAAAACTGCAGCGGCATGTCGTCGATGCGGTCGGGTGCGATCTCGACGCGGCCGAGCCAGTCCAATGCCGATGCGCGGATCTTGCCGTAGTGGCGGTCGCCGATCGCCATTAGCCGCTCGCCGACGTTGCCGCCGGCCGAGACGCGCATCCGAAGGCCCATGGTTGAGTCCTGATGAACCAGTCCCCAATCGGTGCGCAACAGATACCGGCGCTCCGCCTCGCTGAGTTCGAGCACGTTGCGCGTCACCCCATCGCGCATTCGGTAGAGCACCCGGCCCGACGTGGTCGGCAGCAGACCCGACAGAACATTCAGCAGCGTCGTCTTGCCCGAGCCCAACTCTCCGACTACGGCCAGCACTTCTCCTTCGTGCAGATCGAACGAAACGTCCGTGCAGCCAATACGCGAGCCGTAATCGCGCGTGATGCTGTCGGCGACCAGGAGCGGTTGTGCGGGCGCGCTCATGACGCCACTCCCGTAGCCGGCCGGTGCGCTTCGCAATTATCCGTATCCGAACAGACGTATATGCGCCCGCCCTTATCGTCCGTGAGCACCTCGTCGAGATAGACGCCGGTCAGGCCGCACAGCGCACACGGATCGTCGAACACATTGCGCTCGAACGGATGATCCTCGAAATCCAGGCTGACCACTTGAGTGTAGGGCGGGATGGCATAGATGCGCTTTTCGCGTCCCGCCCCAAACAGCTGCAAGGCAGCGCAATTGTCCATCTTCGGATTGTCGAACTTGGGCGTTGGCGACGGGTCCATGACATAACGGCCGGCGACCTTGACGGGATAGTCGTAGCTGGTCGCGATGTGCCCGTGCTTGGCGATGTCCTCATAGAGCTTCACATGCATAAGGCCGTAGTCCTCCAGCGCGTGCATGCGGCGCGTTTCTGTCTCGCGCGGTTCAAGGAAGCGCAAGGGTTCGGGGATCGGTACCTGGTAGACCAGCACCTGGCCCTCGGTGAGCGTGCGCTCGGGGATGCGATGGCGGGTCTGGATGATAGTGGCGTCGGCCGTGGCCGTGGTGGTGGCGACTCCGGCCGTCTTGGCGAAGAAACTCCGTATCGAGACGGCGTTGGTAGTATCGTCCGCTCCCTGATCGATGACCTTCAGCACGTCGTCGGGCCCGAGGATGGCGGCCGTCACCTGCACGCCGCCGGTGCCCCAGCCGTACGGCATCGGCATCTCGCGTGAAGCGAACGGCACCTGATAGCCGGGGATGGCGATGGCCTTGAGGATCGCGCGCCGGATCATGCGCTTGGTCTGCTCGTCCAGATAGGCGAAGTTGTAGGCGGGGAGATCGGTCATTTGGCGCTCCCCTGTGTGGGATGCGGGCAGCATGGGTGGCGTAGGGGCGGCTTGCGGCCGCCCTCTGGCTGCGGACTCGTTCGCCGAGGGCGACCGCAAGCCGCCCCTACATCATCAAGGCCAGCAATCATTCCGCGGCCTCCTTGAGAGAGGAAGCAACGTGCTCCTTACGCAGCTTACGGATCAATCCCAACTCGGCCTGGAAGTCGACGTAGTGCGGCAGCTTCAGATGCTCGACAAAGCCCGTGGCGGCGACGTTGTCGCAATGCGAGAGCACGAATTCGTCGTCCTGCGCAGGGGCGGACACCTCTTCGCCCAGTTCGCCGGCCCGCAACGCGCGATCCACCAGCGCCATCGACATGGCCTTGCGCTCGCAATGGCCGAACACCAGGCCATAGCCGCGCGTGAATTGCGGGGGCGCGGCGTCGGTGCCGGTGAACTGGTTGACGGTCTCGAACTCGGTCACGGTGATCTCGCCCAAGGGAACGGCGAAACCCAGCTCCTCGGCGAACAGTTCCACCTCCACCTCGCCCATGCGCACTTCGCCCGCGAACGGATGGTTGCGTCCAAATCCGCGCTGCGTGGAATAGGCCATGCCGAGCAGGAAGCCTTCATCGCCGCGGGCAAGGCTCTGCAGACGCAGGTCGCGGTCGGCCGGGAATTCCAATGCCTCGCGCGTCAGGTCGCCGACCGGCTTGTTGCCGGAGGCCGGTGCGTTCGCTTCGATCAGACCCTCGTTGTTCAGCAGGGCGGTGACATGCGGGATGGACTCGGGCAGCCCCGCCGAGGCTTGCAGCGGTTCGGCGGGTTGCGATCCCGTGCGGCTCAGCAAACCATCCAGCAGTCGGTGTGTGTAATCGAAGGTTGGGCCGAGCAACTGGCCGCCAGGAAGATCCTTGTACGTTGCTGATATGCGGCGGCGGATGATCATGGCCGTAGTGTCCATCGGCTCGGAGTAGCCAAAGCGCGGCAGCGTGGTGCGGAACGCTCGCACCAGGAAGATCGCCTCGATCATGTCGCCGCGCGCCTGCTTGATCGCCAGCGCCGCGAGATCCCGGTCATAGAGCGACCCCTCGCCCATGACGCGATCGACGGCCAGCGACAGCTGCTCGCGGATCTGGTCGGTGCCGATTTCGGGCACGGCCGGATCGCCGCGGCGTTCGGACGCGAGCAGACGGTGTGCGTTGGCGATGGCGGCTTCGCCACCCTTTACGGCCACATACATCGGTCAGGTCTCCGTGATGCGTGTGGTGCGCGGCAGACCGGCGATCTGGCGGCCACTGACGAGCACGATGTCGACACCAAGCGGGAAGACCGCGACGTTATCAGCCCATTGCGCGGCGAAGTCCGGGGGCAGGCCGGCAACGCCGAACGTCCGCGCACCATCAATGCCGGGGCCGGCGCAGGACCAGCCGCGATCGAGCAGTTGCGGCACTTCGACAATGAGCGTCGTCGAACGGTCGGGATACTCGTGAGACCCTTGCGCAAAGCCCGCCAATCTCGGCATCCGGCTCGCATCGGTGATCACCGCGAAGCCCGCCGCGGCCGGCGCAACCACCTGCTTGGCGCCGGTATGAAAGCGCAGATAGGCGCCAAGGTCTGGCTGCTCCCACGCCCGCTCATCCAGCCAGAAGGTGGTTTCGAAATCGGCCAAAGTGAGCAAAACGGCCGCTGCAGCGGGGCTCAAGCCCTTGGGCGGAACCACATCGCAAGCCAGCGGCAGGGCAAACGCCGGCTTCGCAAGCGCGTTCATGATGCTGCGAAACACGCCCTGGCTGTCGCGGGCGGGATCGCGGAAGGCCTTGGTGTCGGCGCTGATCATGATCGCTCAATCCTCGCCGCGCGCGACAGTGAAGAAGTCCACGCGTGTGGCGGCCGTCTGCGCGGAGACTGTTGCCTTCTCGCGGGCGCGCCGCTCCGAAACCGGCGCAAACAGGGACTTTTCGAGCACCGTACGGTACTTCGGCACCTGCGCCAGCGCATCGACCACTGCCGCAGCCTTGGCCTTTTCCAACGAGCGGCCAAGCACATAGCCTGCCCCCATCTCGCCAGACGGCAGCCGCACCGCCGCACGCGATACAGTCGCTTCGCCGGCGTTGAACGGCGCGCCGTCGCCACCCATACGGGCGCGCAGCATCACCAGCCCAAGCTCCGGCGCACGCACCACAGCAACCTCCGGCATGGGCTGCACGGCTGCCAGGCCCGCTGTCAATTCGGCCAGCGTGGCCTGAGCACAAATGGTCATCGCGTGCCGGCGGTCGCTGGTCTGCGCGCCGCCTGCATCGGAACTGGATGGATGAGTCATTCTGCCTCCTTTAGGCACTCAACCTAATGGAATTGTGACAACCCGGCACGCGATAGATTTCCGCCCAAGCGCTACCTCCACAAGCCCTCAAATCCCGTCACAGGGTTGTTACGCAAGCGTGCCAAACACCGCGCCATCCGAGGCAACTAGGCGGTGGCGTCTTGATAGAGTTCCGCAAAGTCCGCAAGGAATTTCCCGGCAAGGTCGCCGTCAACGATGTGAGCTTTGTCATCGGCAAGCCCACGATGCTGGGGATCGTGGGCCGTTCGGGTGCGGGCAAGTCGACCATTCTGCGCATTATCAATCGCCTGACGCCTGCGACGTCTGGTGAAGTCATTGTCGACCGCCTTGATGTGCTTAAACTGAGTGGGGCCAAGCGCCGCCGCTGGCAGCGCGATTGCGCCATGATCTTCCAGCAATTCAATCTTGTGCCGCGGCTCGATGTGCTGACCAATGTGCTGCTCGGCAAGCTCAACGAGCAGTGGCTGTTGCCGAGCCTGCTTAAATCGTTCTCGAACCGGGAGCGCGGTCTGGCCCTGATGGCGTTGGAGCGACTGGGCATCGCCGAAGTGGCATTGCAGCGCGCGGAATCGCTGTCGGGCGGCCAGCAACAACGCGTCGCCATCGCCCGCGCCCTGATGCAGCACCCAAAGATGATCCTGGCCGACGAGCCTATCGCCTCGCTCGACCCGATGAACGCGAAAATCGTGATGGACGCGCTGCGCGAGATCCATGATCGCGACGGTCTCACCGTCATCGCCAATCTGCATACGCTCGATACCGCGCGCCACTACTGCGATCGCGTGATCGGCATGCGCGACGGCGTCATCGTATTCGATGGCCTGCCGGGTGAACTCACCGAGAATGCCGCGCGCGAGATCTACGGCGCCGGCAAGGATTTTTCCGAGGCCATGACCTCGGTAAGCCTCGATGCGAGGCGCAAGGGCTCTCGTTCCGGCTCGATCGGAGGACAGACGTCACCGGCCGGCGTCGGAACGGAAGCGGTCACGAACTAACGTTCGCTGGCCGGAACTCGTGAGCAATCGAACTTTGTTAGGGGAATCCCAATGAAACTTGCGAACACACTGTCCGCTCTCGCCGTACTGGCGCTCGCCGCCACGTCGGCCGCGACGCTCCCGGCCCGCGCCGAAGACATGAAGACGCTGCGCATCGGCATCCTCGGCGGCGAGAACGAAGCTGACCGTCTGCGCAACTGGAAGTGCGCACAAGACCAGCTGGCCACGCTCACCGGCATGGAAGTCAAGCTGTTCCCGGCCGCCGACTACGATGGCGTCGTTCAGGGTCTGCTTGGTGGCACCCTCGACTATGCCGATCTCGGCGCTTCGGCCTTTGCCAAGATCGCCCTGAAGGACCCCAAGGCCGTTGAAGTCATCGCGACGCAGCAGCAGACCGACGGTTCAACCGGCTATCACACCGTCATGATCGCCCGTAAGGACTCGGGCATCGCCAAGCTGGAAGACAGCAAGGACAAGACCCTGGCGTTTGCCGATCCCAACTCCACCTCGGGCTACCTAATTCCTCTGACGCAGCTGCCCAAGGCCATTGGCGGCGAAGTCAAGACCTTCTTCAAGTCCGCCGGCTTTGCTGGCGGTCATGAGCAGGTCGTACAGGGCGTGCTCGACAAGAAGTTCGACGTTGGCACCACCTGGGCTTCGATGGTTGGCGACGAGGCCAAGGGCTACACCTCCGGGATGCTGAACAAGATGGTCACCAAGGGCACGCTGAACATGAAGGACATCGTCGTCCTTTGGAAGTCGGACGTGATCCCGAACGGCCCCAGCGTCGTCCGCTCGGCCCTCCCCGATGACTTGAAGGGCAAGATCAAGGGCTACCTGATGGGCCTCAACAAGTCGGACCCGGCTTGCCTCAAGGCCGTCCAGGGCGGCGACTTCATGGGCATGGTCGACGTCCCGGCCGGATTCTACGACGGCATCATCGCCGCTCGTAAGGCTTCGATCGGCGGCTGATTGAGCTTGGAGTTCCCCGTCCCCAACGGGGTCTCCACACACCGGGACGGCGGGCGGAGCGATCTGCCCGCCGTCTTGGCGTCAGGCAGTGCATTTGCCGTTGGTCAGGAGTGGAATATGTCCGTCGAATTGGCCAACGAGGGTCTATCGCGTGACGCGGTGCTTGCCCGCATCGAAGCCGATTGGCGGCAACTGGCGCGGTCGCGCCGCAACTCGACCATACTTGGCCTGACGATCCTGTCCCTACTGGTCGTTGCCTCGCTATGGTTCGCCAATGAGACCAATTCCGGCAGCTTTTGGGATCGCTGGCCGCATGTGGCCGATTTTGTCGGCTATCTCTGGCCCGAGCCCTGGCTGCAGAACCATTGGTCCGACATCTGGCGCGCGTTGTTCGATCTGGAAACGCCCTTTGCCGACGGCACGCAGCGCACCAACTATGCTGAGGGGCGCGTCCAAGTCTACGGCGGCTACTACGTCCCCGAGTACTTCTACCTGATGCTCGAGACCATCAACATCGCCCTGTTCTCGACGCTGATTGGTTTCGCACTCGCCTTCGGGCTGTGTTTTCTGGCCGCCGCAAATGTCACGGCCAACCGGACCTTGCGGTTCGCTACCCGCCGCGGCATGGAGTTCATGCGCGCCTTCCCCGAGATCGTGATCGCCGTGCTGTGGGCCTCGATCCTGTCGCTGGGTCCGATCCCGGCCATAATCGCCATTGCAACACATACCACCGGCGCGCTCGGCAAGCTGTTCTTCGAAGTGGTCGAGAACGCCGACGGCAAGCCAACCGAAGGCCTTTCGGCAGTCGGCGCTGGCTGGCTACAGCGCATCCGCTACGGCCTCGTGCCACAAGTGCTGCCCAATTTCCTCAGCTACGCCCTGCTGCGCTTCGAGATCAATATCCGCGAGAGCACCATCATCGGTGCCGTGGGCGGCGGTGGCATCGGTGATGAATTGCGCCTCGCCATTTCGCGCGGCTTCGGACCCAAGGCTACCGCGATGATCATACTGCTGTTTGTCACCGTCGTTATCATTGACCGGGTCTCGGCGATGCTGCGCCGCCGCATCGTCGGCGCCACCTTCTTTGCTCATGTCGCGTGAGGATCTGACCATGGCAGCGCCCGCCGTCACCAAGGAAGACCTCGCCCGTCTGGCTTCCGACTTTCCGGCAGTGTTCACGCCGCCCCTGCGCCAGCGGCTGACACCCTGGCTCGTGGCGTTTGGCATCCTTGCCTATGCGGTCTTGAGTTTCTGGCAGTTCAATCTCGGCTCGCTATTTCAAGGGGGTGCCCGCTGGGAGCGCGCTGGACTGGAACTGTTGCAATGGGTCAGCTACGAAACTCGCCCTAGCGTCGAAATCAAGGGTGATAAGCTGGCGACGAGCTTCCATAAGTTCGATGTGCTCGGCTATGCCCCCGATCCAGACTGGATCCAGACGACCGGCGACGGCAAGACGGAGGTCCAGTGGTGGGGCGACGCCTATCGCATGATGTTGACGCCAACTGACGCCGACATCGTGAACGGCACCGAACGGCTACATTTCCGCAACGGTCCGACTGGCTGGGTGCTGGATGGACCGGCGCCAGCATCGGTGAAGCTGCAAGAGGGAGGCGCCCGGATCTCGTTTGGCCTGATCGGCAATGTCGAACTCGATAAGACCAGCATCAACATCCGCAAGCGCTTTGCCGGCTGGGCCAACTTCGTCTTCGATCCCGATAGCAAGCTTTGGGGCAAATCCTGGTCCGAACTTGCTGTCCTGATGACCGCCGGCCCACGCCTCGATCCCAAGCAATCCAATCTATCGCTGGCGTTCGACAACTTCTGGAACAATGCCAATTGGCAGCATGGCGACGTCTGGATCAAACTGTTGCAGACCATCGTCATGGCCTTTGTCGGCACGCTGTTCGGGGCGATCCTGGCCTTTCCTCTTGCCTTTCTGGCGGCGGCCAACATCACCCGCATTATGCCGCTCAATCAGCTCACCAAGCGCTTTTTCGACTTCCTGCGCTGCGTCGGCCTGCTGGTCTGGGCACTGTTCTTCACCCGAGGTTTCGGCCCCGGTCCGCTCTCGGGCATCTCGGCGATCTTCGTTACCGAGGTTGGCTTGCTTGGCAAGACATACACCGAGGCGCTTGAGAACATCGACAACAAGCAGCGCGAAGGGGTCGGTTCGGTCGGGGCCTCCGGCATGCAGGTTCAGCGCTACGGCGTGTTGCCGCAAGTGCTGCCCGTGTTCACCTCGCAAGCGCTCTATCAGTGGGAGAGCAACACGCGCTCTGCCACAGTCATCGGTGCCATGGGGGCGGGCGGGATCGGCCTCAAGCTGATCGAGTCCATGCGCACCGGCTCCAACTGGGCCAACGTGTGCTACATGGTGATCCTGATCCTGATCGTTGTCTATGTATTCGACGGCATTTCGAGCGCGCTCCGCAAGCGTCTGATTTCAGGCGCGCAATAGCCAGGCTTTCGACTCGAACTCATGACCTGATGCCAAACGAGGAGCCACGCCATGTCAAAGCAAGCCTTGGTCGGCATCTCGGCGATAGCCGGCAAGCCGGATCTCAGCGATCTTAACGCCCATCTCGACGAGATCGAAGCCTTGGGCGTCAATACCATCGAGCTGCCGATTTTCGATATGGACGTAATCGTCGGCGGCAAGGTCCGCAAAGCCCAGCTCGACGTGCTGCGCGCGGCCTGCGCCAACCGCCGCGTCGGCTGGACCGTGCATGGACCGCTCGCCATCAACCTCATGGATGAGCCGTTCCGGCTGCCGCGGCACTTCGAGGTGCTGAGCGCCGCGCTGGAAGTCGCCGGAGCGTTGCGTGCAACGAACTATGTTCTGCATACGGGGCTACGGCCGATCCAATCGAGCGAAGGCATCGAAGCCGCCTATGCCCGGCAACGCGAGTGGTTGGCCAAGGCCGGAGACATCGCCGAAGTCCACGGCGTCACTATCTGCGTCGAGAACCTGTTCGACGACCATTGGGGCAAGGACCATACCGCGCGCGCCTCGCGTCTGGCGGCCGAGCTCAAGGCGGTCAACCACCCGAACGTCCGCGCCACGGTGGACTTCAGCCACGCCCATCTCGATTGCGGCTTCCATGGCCACGACGTCGTCGCCGAAGTGACGCCGCTGGCCGCGCTCGCGCCACATCTGCACATCCACGACAGTTTTGGACGGCCGGATGACATATTCATGTACACCACTGGCGAGCGCCTCGCCTATGGCCACGGCGATCTGCACCTGCCGGTCGGCTGGGGCTCGGTGCCTTGGGACGCGCTGCTCAAAGCCTGCACGTTTCCCAAGGGGGTCGTGTTCAACATTGAACTGAACAGCCGCTATTGGCATCTCGCCAAAGAGACCGTGGCGGCCACGCGCGCCATGGCGGAGCGGTGCCGGCTGGCGGCGTAACGCTGGCATGTGAAAATCTGGCAACTTGAAGTGAACTATCGCACTATCCTCGGCGTCTGACCGCCGAGAGCAACCCGCATGCCGACAAGAACAAAAGCAAAGACCAATGGGCCTGCCCGGCGGCATCGCCGCCGGCTGCGCGTGCTGGGGACCGATATCTCGTTGCTCGAGTCCGTCCGTCTGCGCGCGGAAGCCGACCTGGGGTTTGCCCTCGACTTCGAGGTGCTGGATTTCCCCAACTGCCAGCGCAAGGCTGCCCTGCATCCCGAATCCTACGACGTCTACGATCAGTGCTTCCACAATCTCTCGATCGTTTGGTTCTGGGGCGCGCTGCAACCCATCGACACCACCTGGATCAAGGGCTGGGACAAAGTCAGCGATCTCACCAAGCGTGGCGGCCTCAACAGCTATGCCCGGCGCGGCTATGGCGATGCGCCTGCAGACAAACTTTATGTGCAGCCCGGCCATTCGCTCGGCCCCGAACCGTCGCGCCACATCGCCATGTTGCCGACGGTGCACAACTTCGACTCCTTCGGCTACGACACGCGCATCTTTGGCGATGTCGGCTCGGGCCGTGAGAGCTGGGCGCTGATGTTTGATACGCGCGCCAAGGGTCGCCTGGCGCTGGTCGACGAGCCGGCCATCGGCCTCTTCGATGCAGCCCTGGCGGCCGAGGCTTGCGGGGCGCTGCAATTTGCGGACATCGGCAACATGAGCGTGGCGGAAGTCGACGCCCTGTTCCGATTTCTCGACAGCCAACGCCGCGACGGTTTCTTTCGGGCCTGCTGGAGCACGGCGCAGGATGCCGGCGACCTTTTCCGCCAACGCAAAGTCGCGATACAGAGCATGTGGTCGCCCGCCTACAACGAACTTGGGGACGAGGCGCCCTTCATCCGCGAAGCGGTGCCGGATGAGGGCTATCGGGCCTGGCACGGCGGTCTCAGCATCGCGCGCCATGTCGAGGGCGCCAAACTCACCATGGCCTATGAGTACCTGGACTGGTGGCTGTCGGGCTTTCCCGGCGCCGTCATGGCGCGGCAGGGGTATTATGTGTCGATCCCGTCGGCGGCGCGCCGAGACCTCAGCCCAGCCGAATGGGGCTACTGGTACGAAGGCCAGGAGGCCACCAAGGATCTTGCGGGGGTCGATGGCGAGACCATCGTCGTGCGCACCGGCGCGCGGCGCAGCGGCGGAGCCTACGCCGAACGGGCCAGCTGCATCGCCTTGTGGAACACCGTAATGGACGAGCACAACTATGCCTCGCGCAACTGGGCCCGCTTCGTCAGCGACGTGAACGGACGATCCCGATGAGCGAAACCGCCACGCGCCTGAACACACCCAAGCGCTACGAGTTGATCGCAACCACCCTGCGCGCCAACATCGCCTCGGGCCGCCTGCCGAAAGGGTTTGTACTGCTTGAGGGGCCGATTGCCGAGCTGATGCAGACCAGCCGCGCCCCGGTGCAGGCGGCCTTGCGCATCCTGCAGGACGAAGACCTCATCCATCGCTTCGGCGGGCGCGGGTTCCTGGTCGGTGAACTCGAACCGTCGCTGGCTCCCATCCGGCGCGACATCCGCACGCTTGGCCTCAGCATCTCCAACGAGATTGACGAGGCGCTGCAGAACCGGGGCTTGTGGGAGCTGGTCTACGACGAGGTCGAAGCCGCGGTTGCGTCCTGCCTGATCTTCGGCGAGTTCCGCATCATCGAGGCTGAGCTTGGAGCCTCGTTCGGCGTCAGCCGTACCGTGGTGCGCGACGTGCTCAGCCGGTTGCACGAGCGCGGCCTGATCGCCAAGAACCAGAGTTCGCACTGGATCGCCGGCCCCTTGACGGCGCAGTCCGTACGCGAACGGTTTCAGGTACGCCAGCTGCTGGAGCCTGAGGCGCTGAAACTGGCCGCGCCACACATCGACTACGACGGTGTCGCCAAGTTGCTGGCCCGCGAAAGCGCCCGTCGCCACACCAATCATCCGGCTACCGAGTGGGAGGCGCTGGAGCGGGCGTTGATGGACCATTGCATCCTGCGCGCCCCCAACGCGCATCTCATTGAGCTGATCCGGCATAACCAGATGCCGATCGCGGCGGCCTACAAGGCGCTCAGCCAGCTGGGACTGCCGGAGGATGAGATCGCCGCCGCCGAATACTGGACTCTGTTCGATCTGGTCGCGGCCCGCCGCATCGATGCGGCCGCAGCCTATCTTCACCATCACCTGAAGATCATCGCCGAAAAGAACCTCGCCCGCTTGAAGATCGTAGCCGTTGTAAGCGAGGCCCGGATGGCAGTTCCCTATCTGACACCCTATCGTGTGGAATAACGTCTTTTGAATTCAAAAGACGTTTTTTGCAGTGCACAATCTCACAGATTGCGGTGAAACGCCGTATATGTGGAGATTTTCTCTGCGACGAACCGGCCCCGCCGAAAGCGGTTGCATACATTAGGCGTTTTTGCTTTGATCGGTGCCGTGCTCTGAAGCCTCGATTTTCGGTCCTCAACCGACGTGGCGTTGAGTGGCAGTTGACGGCGGACTAGATGGCATCGGACGGCACCATCTTCGGTCTTGACGGCGTCGTGAAGCGATACGGATCGCACGCGGCGCTGGATGGCGTCGGCTTCACGGTGCGGGCGCACGAATACATCTCGCTGCTCGGGCCCAGCGGATCGGGCAAGACGGTGCTGTTGCGCGCCATCGCCGGCTTCGAGCCGCTCGATTCCGGTCGCGTAACACTTGCCGGTCGCGACATCACCAACGTGCCGGCACATCAGCGTGGCATTGGTTTCGTGTTCCAGAATTTCGCGCTGTTCCCGCATCTCTCCGTCTTCGACAATGTCGCCTTCGGACTGCGCAACGGCTCGGTTGCCGTGGCCGCTGCCGAGGTCGACAGCCGCGTCCACGACGCCATCGCGCTGGTCGGCCTGACGGGCCTGGAAGAGCGTGGGATCGGACAGATTTCGGGTGGCCAGAAGCAGCGCGTGGCGCTCGCCCGCACGCTGGTCACCAAGCCGGCGCTGGTGCTGCTCGACGAGCCGCTCGGCGCGCTCGATGCCAACCTCCGCATGCGCATGCGCATCGAACTGCGCAAGATCCGCGAACAGCTCGGCATCCCGTTCCTGCATGTCACCGGCAGCGAGACCGAAGCGCTCGCCATGGGCGACCGGGTGATCGTGCTCGACCAGGGACGGATCGCCCAGTTTGGCCCGCCCGAGGACATCTATAACCGGCCATCCAATCCAAACGTTGCTAAATTCCTCAACCGCTACAATGTCTTCGACGGCCGCATCGAGGGCAGCGTGTTCGAGAGCGCCTATGGCAAGCTGGGCTTCGGCACCCGTACCACAGGCGGCCGCCCGGCCTATGCCATCCGCTACGATCGCATCCTGCCACAGCCGCAAACGACCAGGACCGACGGCGTCGCACTTCCAGCGAACTATGTGGCGAGCGAATATCTCGGCTCTTCGATCGTGCACTTCTTCGAGGCGTCCGATGGCAAGGTGGTCGAGGTCGAGCACCATCTCAGCAATGGTCCGCCAGCAACCTATTCTGCCGGGCAAGGCTATCTCCTGACCTGGAAACCAGCGGACGCGATTGCCTTTGGCTAGACATTGAGATTGGTGGCGAATGACGGCGGTTGACACAGTGGCGACAGTAGCAAGTTCGGATGCCCCGCCGCCGGCGCACCGCGCCGCTTCGACCTCCTATTGGCTGATCGCCCCGGCTGTGATCTGGATGGGCCTGTTCCTTGTCGTCCCGATACTGATGATTGTCTACGTCTCGTTCTGGACCCAGACTACCTTCAAGATCGAGCCGACGCTGACGACAGCTAGCTGGGTGAGCTTTTTCACCTCCGAGGCCTATGTCGCCTCGCTCTGGACCACGCTGCGCATCTGGCTGATTGTGCTCGGCATGACGCTGCTGTTGGGCTATCCGACTGCGCTGTTCGTCGGCCTGTTCGTCAAGAACAAGACGCTGTCGACCGTGCTGCTGGTCACCTGCGTGATCCCGTTCTGGACCTCGTTCCTGATCCGCGTCCTCGCCTGGCGCCCGATGCTGGGCAAGGAAGGCGCTATCAACATTATCCTGATGAAGCTCGGGCTCATCACGCAGCCGATCGAGGCGCTGCTCTACACCGAGCTTTCTGTCATCATCGGCATGACGCAGATCTATGTGGTGTTCATGGTCGGCCCGATCGCTTTCATGCTCGGCCGCATCGATCCCAACATCATCGAAGCGGCGCGCGATCTTGGCGCCAGCTTCTGGCGCATCTTCCGCAAGATCATATTTCCGCTCAGCCTGCCGGGCGTCGTCGTTGGCGCCATCTTCGTCAGCGTCATGGTGCTGGGCGAGTTCGCGACCTCCGGCGCGCTGTCGGGCCGCAAGGTCAACCTGCTCGGCAACATCATCGTCACGCAAGTTGGCTCACTGAAATGGGCTCTGGCCTCGGTGGTCGGCGTCATACTCACGTTTATCATGGGCATCGTGATCGCCGGCCTGCTCCGCATCGTCGACCTGAAGAAGGAGCTTTAGGTCAGATGGAGTCGCAGGTCCTCAAACCCGTTCTGGCCGTTTACGTGGCGCTGTTCATCCTGTTCCTCTATGCGCCCTTCGTCGTGCTGGGTATCCTGTCGTTCCAGCAGGGACCTGAAGGTGGGCCTCAGTTCCCGATCATCGAGTGGTCGACCTTCTGGTATCAGCATGTGTTCGGTATGGCCCCGCCGTCACGTGTCTCACCGTTGCCGATCGGCCAGGCGCTGTTCCGGTCCATGACGCTGGCGATCATGACCATGATCACCTCGACGGTGCTCGGTGTCATGTCGGCCCAGGCCTTTCGCTCCAAGTTCAGGGGCTCCGACGCGGTCTTCTACCTCATCGTACTCGGCATGATGGTGCCCGGCGTTCTCACCGGCCTCGGCACCGCGTTGGTCTCGACCACGCTGGGTATCGAGCGCCATTGGTGGTCGACGGCCTTTGTGACGCATGTGGTCTACACCTTCCCGTTCGCGTTCCTGGTCATGCTGGCAATCTTCAACCGCTTCGATCCTTCGGTTGAGGAGGCCGCCTGGTCGCTTGGCGTTTCGCCGGCAACCACTTTCCGCAAGGTGACGTTCCCGCTGATTTTCCCGGGCGTGCTGTCCGCTATGCTGTTCGCCTTCACGCTGTCCTATGACGAGTTCCCGCGCACGCTGTTCGCATCGGGCCGCGACCAGACCTTGCCGCTGGCGATCTACGGCACCTTCTCGGTCGAGATCCATCCCAACGTGTTCGCGTTTGGCGTGCTGACAACCATTTTCTCGTTCGCGCTGCTCTCGGTCTACGCCATCCTGATGACCCTCAGTGTACGCCGCGCCAAGCGCGTCGCCATGCAAGAGGAAATCGCATGAGAACCGCGATCGTAACGGGAGCAGGTTCCGGCATCGGCCGCGCCATCGCGCAACGGTTGGCCAAGGATGGCTATGCGGTTGTGGTCAACGATTTGCGCACCGAGGCCTCCGAGGCAGTCGTCGCTGAAATCGGCGGGGCGGGCGGCAAAGCCAGGAGCATCGGTGGCGATGTGTCCAAGGAAGCTGATGTTGCGGCCATCGCGGCGTTCTGCACCAAGAGTTTTGGCGACTGCACGCACCTCGTCAACAATGCCGGTTTCGTCCATCAGGCGCGCTTCGTCGACTTGAACCCCGCCGATTTCGACCGCATGTTTGCAGTGCATGTCCGCGGCACGTTTCTATGCACTCGCGCAGTGCTGCCCGCGATGCTGAAGCGCAAGGCTGGCGTCATCGTCAACATCGCCTCGCAGCTGGGCCAGATCGGCGGCGTCGAACTGGTTCACTACAGCGCTGCCAAGGCCGCCATCATCGGCCTGACCAAGTCGCTCGCTCGCGAAGTCAGCGCTGACGGTGTGCGCGTCAATGCCGTGGCGCCCGGCCCCATCAACACACCGCTGGTGAAGTCTCTCTCGGCCGATTGGCAGAAGGCAAAAGCTGCCCAACTCCCCCTCGGCCGTTTTGGCGAGCCCGAGGAAGTGGCAGCCACGGTTGCGTTTCTTTGCTCAGATGAAGCGAGCCTGTTCGTCGGCCAGACCATTGGCCCCAACTCGGGAGATGTGATGCTATGAGCGGCGTTGTTCTCATCACTGGCGCGGGGATCGGCATCGGACGGGCCAGCGCGCTCGCCTTCGGCAAGGTCGGCCACACCGTCGTCGTCACCGATATTCTGGAAAAGGAAGGCAAGGCCGTCGCCGCCGAGATTAACAAGGCTGGCGGCAAGGCCGAGTTCCGCAAGCTCGATGTCACGTCGACCGAGGATGCCGACAGCGTCGTTGCAGCTGTTGAGAAGGCGCATGGCGGCATCGACTGCATCGTTGCCAACGCTGGCATTGCGCACCGCGTGCCGCTTGGTCAGCTCACGGACGAGAAGTGGGACCACCTGTTCGACATCGACCTCAAGGGGATGTTCCGCGTCGTGCGCCCAGCGTTGCCCGGCATGAAAAAGCGCAAGTCCGGCAGCATTGTTTGCATCTCGTCCATCATGGGCGTCGCCTACGGTTGGGACGAGCACGTGCATTACTCTGCCGCCAAAACCGGCGTTGTCGGCCTGATCCGTGGCCTCGCGGTGGAACTTGCCCGCGACGGCATCCGCGTCAATGGCGTCGCGCCCGGCTACATCCGCACCGCGCAACTCCTGTCCAAGGAGCATTCCGTCGGCCCCGATGCCGACGCAAAGGTAGGCGGGTTCATTCCCATGGGACGCATCGGCGAACCGGAAGAGATCGCAGACGTCGTCTTGTTTCTCGCATCCAACGCCGCACGCTACATGACCGGGCAAGTGGTGGTGGTCGATGGTGGCCTGCTGGTCGGACGCTACTAGAGTCCGTAAGCAGACGGTCAGAAGTCTAGAAACTGCACTAGGAGGAAAGCATCTATGATTGATTACAACATGTCCCGCCGCGGCTTTCTGAAAGCAACAGCCTCGGCCACGGCCCTGGCGGTCTGCAGTGGGCCGTTCGGCTCCCAGCAGGCGTTCGCTGCCGGCCTCGCCGATCAGGAACTGCGCACGGTTGGTCTTTCGGTGACGGTGCAAGAGCGCATCCTCAACGACTTCAAGGCCAAATCCGGCGTCAAGGCCGTTTCCGGCAAGGGCGCCATCTTCCCCGACACACAGACAGAACTGCTGTCGGGCTCGAACGCCTATGATTGCTGGGAGACCATCGGCGAGCGCCTGCCCGCCGTGATCGCCACCAACAAGATCGAGTCGGTGCCGACCTCGGCCCTGAAGAACTGGGCCAACATCCGCGACACCTTCACCAAGCCCAGCGACAAGTGGGACAAGAAGAACCAGATCGTCGGCCAGATCTGGAAGGACGAGGGCCAGACCGAGCTCTGGATGATCCCAACCGTCTACAACTACGACTCGATCGGCTATCGCCCCGACCTGGTCTCGGCCGAGGAAGCGTCCACCTGGACCGCCATCTTCGACGACAAGTTCAAGGGCAAGACCGGCCTCAACGTCGACCCACTGATCGCTTTCGGTCAGGCCGTGTTGGCGATGAACTCGCTCGGCCTGTTGAAGGTGCCGAACCCCGGCAATCCCGACAAGGCTGCTATCGACGAGGCGTCGAAGTTCCTCATCTCCAAGAAGAAAGGCGGCCAGTTTCGCGCGCTCTGGGGCGATTTCGGCGAGTTGGTGAACCTGCTGGCTTCAGGCGAAATGATCCTGGCCGACGCCTGGCAGCCGGCCGTCATGGCCGTCAAGGCGCAGGGCAAGCAGTGCACCTACGCCATCCCGAAGGAGGGCTATCGCGCCTGGTCGATCGGCATCTCGCCGGTCACCGGCACGCCAAACAAGGACGCGGTCATTGCGTATGCAGACTACTGGCTCTCGGGGCCACCCGCCATCGCCGTGTCCGAGCAGGGCTACTACTCGCCCACCACCAACATCCAGGCCGCCATGGACCCGGACAAATATGCCTTCTGGTACGACGGCAAGCCCTGGAAGGGCGCCCCCGACCGCGGCATCAAGGAAGGCGATCTGCGCGACGGCGGCTCGCTCGCCACGCGCGCTTCGCAGGTGGCCTACTGGCACCAGTGGCCGGATGAGTATGACTACCTCATCAAGAAGTGGGACGAGTTCTTGAGCGCTTAGCTCACCGACTCCCCCTCTCCCCCTGCACTGCAGGGGGAGAGGGGGCCCCGCAGGGGCGGGTGAGGGGCGGCAACACAACAGGGCCTTCTTCGCCGGCTGCTCCGGACTCGCTTCCGCCCCTCACCCCGACTCCCCCTCCCCCCCCGCGAAGAGGCGAGTGAGAGAGCGGGCTCGTCCCCTTTGGCCTTGTGATATTTGAGGCGTTGTGACCTACGATCTGCAACTCTCCCATGTCGGCAAAGTCTTCGACAACGGCACGGCCGCGGTCATCGACTTCAATCTCGACGTCGCCAAGGGTGAATTCATCGCCTTCCTGGGACCATCGGGCTGCGGCAAGACCACGACCTTGCGCATGATCGCGGGCTTTGAATCCATCTCCTCCGGCGACATCTTCATCCGCGGCGAGCGCATTAACGATCTGCCCCCGGAGCGTCGCCCGACCGCGATGATCTTCCAGAATTACGCGCTATTCCCGCATATGACGGTGCGCGGCAATGTCAACTTCGGTCTCGACGTCAAGAACATGGCCGTCGCCGAACGCGACGCCAAGGTCGACCGCATCCTCGACAAGCTCGGCCTGACCGATATCGCCGGCATTCGACCCGATCGTCTCTCGGGCGGCCAGAAGCAGCGCATCGCGCTCGCTCGCGCGCTGGTGGTCGAGCCGAGCATCCTGCTGCTCGACGAGCCGCTCGGCGCGCTCGACGCCAACCTGCGCAAAAGCATCCAGGCCGAACTGAAATTGCTGCAGCGCTCGCTCGGCATCACCTTCGTGTTCGTCACGCACGCTCAGTCCGAAGCGCTCGCCCTGTCCGACCGCATCGTCGTCATGAACGCCGGGCGCATCGAGCAGATCAGTGCACCTTACGAACTCTATTCGCGCCCGAAGACACTCTTTGTCGCTCGCTTCATCGGTCGCAACGCTGTCATTCCGGGGACGGTGAAAAACTCCGATGCCAAGGCCGTGCACCTCGATACCGCGTTCGGCAATCTCAAAGGGGCCGCCTCCGCAGCCGTTCCCGCGGTCGGCGCCACGGCGAGCCTCGCCATCCCGGCTGAGTCCATTGACGTGCTGCCGTTCTGGACCCACGCCAACTATGTCGCAAACCACTACGGCGCCAGTCCGGTAAAAGGCAAACTCGATGGCGTGCAGCAGGTCGGCCACATTGTACAACTCGCGATCTCCATCGGCGCGGGCGACCCCATCATCGTCGAGGGGCATGCGGACAAATACGCCGGACGCTTCAAGTCTGGCGACGACGTGCTATTGGCCTGGAAGCCGGACGCGGCAACGCTCATCACCCATTGATTCGGATCTCACGCCATGCCCAAAACCACACCGACGCGGAAACCTTCAGGCGCAAGCCTCGCCGCAGACCTCAGAGCGGGCACGATCGATGCTGTCGAGCTGACGGAACGCACGCTCGCCGATGTCGCCGCCTGTTCCGACAAGACGATCTTCACCGACGTGCTGACAAAACGGGCACTTCGCGAAGCCGCGGCTGCCCACAAACGCCTGAAAGACGGCCACCCGCTCAGCGCGCTCGATGGCGTACCGGTGGCCTGGAAGGACCTGTTCGACGTTGAGGGGCGTGTAACGACGGCGGGATCCGTTGTTCTCAAGAAAAACCCGCCAGCCAAGCGCGATGCTGCGCTGCTGGAAGCGGCGGTACGCGGTGGCATGATCACCATTGGCACGACCAACATGACGGAGTTTGCCTATTCCGGGATCGGCCTCAACCCACATTACGGTACGCCGCACAATCCCTGCGATCCAAAAGTGGCGCGCTCGCCCGGCGGCTCCTCCTCGGGATCGGCTGTGGCGGTGGCGGCGGGATTGGTGCCGATCGCCATCGGCACCGATACCGGCGGATCGATCCGTGTACCTGCAAGCTTCAACGGCATTACCGGCTACAAGACCTCGACCGGCCACTATTCGATGACCGGTGTGTTCCCGCTGTCACGCACGCTCGACACGCTCGGCCCCTTCGCACACACAGTGGAAGACTGTGTGCTGACGGATATGGTGCTGCGTGGCGCTCTCGCACCAGCCGCCCATCGCGGCAGCGTCGAGGGCCTGAAGATTATCATCCCAGAGACGCTGGTCTTCGATGGCTGCGAGCCCGAGGTGATCAGGAACTTCGAGACCGCTATCGTGCGGCTCTCCAAGGCTGGCGCAAAGGTCACCCGCGCACCGATGCCGCAACTGGCCGCCATTCCCGAATTGATCGGCAAGCACGGCCATTTCCTGGGCGCCGAGGCCATGCAGGTCCATCATGCGCGGGTCGCCGGGACCCGATGCCGCCCGCATGGATCGCCGCGTGGTCCGGCGCATCGCCATGGCGGCCGAGATGTCGGCGCTGGATCTGGTCGAGATCCTGCAAGCGCGCAGCAGGCTGATTGCCGAGGCGAACGCGCTGATCGGCGATGCCATCGTTGCCTTTCCGACCACGCCCCATGTGGCCATGCCGACCGCGCCGCTTGAGGCCGACGACGAACTGTTCTTCAAGGTCAACGCCAAGTCGCTGCGCAACACCATGGTTGGCAATTTCCTCGACTGGTGCGGCGTCGCAATGCCGAACGGCATCGGGGCCGATGGCATGCCGACCAGTTTCCTGTTCTCGGGCCCGCATGGCCGCGACACCGCCGTTCTTTCGGCAGCGCTCGCCGCCGAACCCTTCGTTCACGTTCTGGAGACGCTAGATGACCGAGGCCTATCCCACACTGTTCTCGCCGTTCAAGCTCGGCGCCTTCACGGTCAAGAACCGCATCGCCATGGCGCCGCTGACCCGCCAGATGGCCGAGCCGGACGGCACGCCTACGGACGAAATGGCCGCCTATTACGCCCGGCGCGCCCGCGGCGGGATCGGCCTCATCATCACAGAAGGGACGTATGAAGAGGAAGACAACTACGGCTGCCGCGCCTATCTCTCCCAGCCCGGCATCGCGACGGCCAAGCACGTCGCCGGCTGGAAAAAGGTCGCCGATGCCGTCCACGCCCACGGCGCCGTCGCGATCCTGCAGCTGATGCACGGCGGCCGCGTCACCGATCCGCGCTGCCTGGCCAGGGGCGAAGCGCCGGTCAGCGCCAGCGACACGCAGAGCCCCGGCTGGACGCTCTACACCGACACCGACTACGAGAAAAACATCCGCAACATCCAGGGTGGTGATTGGCCGAAGGTGACGTTCGGTATGGCGCGCTCGCTGACGGTCGCCGAAATCCATCAGATCGCCGATGGGTTTGCGAACGGCGCACGCCGGGCCATGGAGGCCGGCTTCGACGGTGTCGAGATCCACGGCGCCAACGGCTATCTGCTCTGGCAATTCATCAACCCGAAGACCAATCTGCGTACCGACGAATTCGGCGGCAGCCCCGAGAACAACGTCCGCTTCGCGCGCCTGGTCTGCGACAAGGTCCGCGCCGCCATTGGCCCCGGCAAGATCATCACTCTGCGCATTTCGCAGGATGGCGTCGATGATTTCGTTGGCGCTTTCCCGGGCGGCGTCACCTACGCCACGGCTATTGGCAAGGCGCTCAAGGGCGCGCCCATCGACGCCATTCATTGGTCCAGCTTTGGCTATCGCGACAATCGCGACCCGAACTCGAAGACGCCGATGCCAACGGCTCTTCGCGACGCCTCGGGCCTCGCCATGATCACCAATGGCGGCATTGCCGATGGCCCAGAAGCGGAGTCCGCGCTCACTTCGGGCGCCGCCGATATTGTCGCGGTCGGCCGCCCGATTTTCGCGCATCCCGATTGGGCCTATATCGTGCGCTCGGGCCAGCCCTATCCGTGGGCGGAGTTTGATCGCAAGTACGTCATCCGCCCGCCGCTGGACTACGGCCTCGCCTATCCGGTGGCGCTGCAAGATCCGAAGTGGCCCACCACGTGGTAGCGGAGAACCGCAGTCTTTTTGCTCAGGAGATGTGACCGATGGAAACCAACCAAGCCGTCAAGGACGCCCTCGAAGTCGTGTTCAAGGCCAATTCCGAACTCTATGCAACACGCGGCTTCCAGCGCCGCATCGGCTTCGGCAAGCGGCCAGCGCTGATAAATATCGATCTGGCCAATGCCTGGACGCGGCCCGGCAACGCTTTCACCTGCGATGGCATGGATGTCATCATTCCAGGCGTGCAGAAGCTGCTGGAGGCCTTCCGCCGCCGCGGCCTGCCTGTTGTTTATACGACCACGGCCTATGATGTGACCGACCGCAA
The DNA here is from genome assembly GCA_963732765.1 of uncultured Alphaproteobacteria bacterium. Classification (GTDB taxonomy): domain Bacteria; phylum Pseudomonadota; class Alphaproteobacteria; order Rhizobiales; family Hyphomicrobiaceae; genus JANYHF01. The sequence goes on from CAVTAS010000007.1 coordinate 37,323, forward strand.
TGTGCCCGGCGACATGGGGCTGTGGCACCACAAGATCCCCGTCGAGGTGCTGGCGACGGGATCGGAAGCGGCCGCCATCGACAGCCGCATCGCTCCCATCAAGGGCGAACACGTCATTGTCAAGAAGCGCGCGTCCGGCTTCCACGGCACCTACCTCGCCGGCATGCTGAAAGCGATGCGCGTCGACACCGTTATCGTCACCGGCGTGACGGCGGCGGCCTGCGTGCGCAACTCGATCGAGGACGCTATCGCCGAAGGCTTCCGTCCGATCGCGGTGCGCGAATGTGTCGGCGACCGCATCGCCGGGGCGGTGGAATGGAACCTGTTCGATATCGACGCCAAGTTCGGCGACGTCGAGCCGCTTTCGCGCGTGCTGGACTATCTGAACTCGAACGATCTCGACGTGTAAAGAATAATGTGACCTAGGGAGTTGGCAGCATGATCCGTGTCGGCGTCGATGTGGGCGGGACGTTCACAGACATTGTTCTCGAAAACACCGCCGCCGCCGCGGGCCAACGCATCTTCGTGCACAAGGTCGCTTCGACGCCTGCGGATCAATCCGTGGGCGTTGTACAGGGCGTTGTCGATGTCTGCAGGATCGCCGGGGTAGCGCCCGGCAGCATCGATATGGTACTGCACGGAACGACGGTCGCTACCAACATGGTGATCGAGCGCAAGGGCGCCGATGTCGGGATGATCACCACGCGCGGCTTTCGCGACATTCTCCACATGGCGCGCCACAAGCGGCCGCATAACTTCTCGCTGCAGTTCGATGTTCCCTGGCAATCCAAGCCGCTGGTGAAGCGCCGCAACCGTCTGGTGGTCGATGAACGCCTCAGGCCGCCGACCGGCGAGATCGAGGTGCCGCTCGCGCTCGATCAGGTCGAAGCGGCCGCCGAGACGTTCAAGAAGCGCGGCCTGAAGTCGGTCATCGTCTGTTTCTTGTTCTCCTTCCTTAACAACAGCCACGAGGTCAAGGCGCGCGACATCGTCAAACGTGTGATGCCCGATGCGTTCGTCTCCTGTTCGCACGAGGTGGTGAATGTCATCCGCGAGTACGAGCGTTTCTCGACCGCGGCCATGAACGCCTACATCGGTCCGACCACGGCGCTTTATCTGCAGCGCCTGGAAGGCCGGCTGCGTGAGAACGGCTTCAACGCAAAAGTGCGCATCATGCAATCCAACGGCGGCATCTCGACCGTCGAGAATTCGTCCAAGCGCCCGGTTGGCTTGCTGCTCTCCGGCCCGGCTGGCGGCGTCATCGGTGGCCGCTGGACCGGCGAAGCCTGCAACACCAAAAACGTCATCACCATCGACGTGGGTGGGACGTCTGCGGACATTTCCGTCATCCAGAATGGCGAACTGCGCATCAAGAACCCGCGCGATACCGAAGTCGCGCATCTGCCCGTGCTGGTGCCGATGATCGACGTCGACGCCATCGGCGCGGGTGGCGGATCCATTGCCTATCTCGATTCCGGCGGGGCGTTCCGCGTTGGTCCGCGCTCGGCCGGCGCGGATCCGGGGCCGGCCTGCTATGGCAAGGGCGGCAAGGAGCCGGCCGTCACCGACGCGCAGGTCGTGCTCGGCCGTCTCGACCCGGAGCATTTCCTCGGCGGTGAACTGCGCATCGATCCAGCGCTCGCTCACAAGGCGGTCGACGACTATGTCGGCAAGCCCCTGGGGCTGTCGACCAAGGACGCCGCGCTCGGCATCCTGCGCGTCGTCAATAACAACATGGCGCTGGCGATCAACGCCAACTCGATCGCCAAGGGCATCGATCCGCGCAACTTCACCTTGATGGGTTTTGGCGGCGCCGGTCCGCTGCACGCTACGGCGCTGGCCGAATTGATCTCGGCCAAAGACACCATCTCGCCGCTGCATCCCGGCATCACCGCCGCCATGGGCCTGCTGCTGACGGACCTTCAGTATGAGTTCACGCACTCGGTCCTGGTCGTCGCCAACAAGGCGGGTCCGGCGGAATTTGCTGCGGTCAATGGCGTAATCAGTGCACTGACGGAGCAGGCCCGTACGCAGCTGGCGGCCGACGGCATCTCAGCGGACAAGCACCGTTTCACCGCCGTCGCCGAGTGCCGCTACGTCGGCCAGGGCTTCGAGCTGCGCGCCGCCATGCCGTCCGGTCCGCTCAACGCCGACAACGTAAAGTCGGTGATCAAGAGCTTCTACGACGCCCACAAACAAGTCTACGGCCACGCCTTCGAGGACCAGCTGGTGGAGATCATCACGTTGCGCGTTGTGGGCTCGGCCGCAACCGAGACCCTGACCCTGCCGGACCTTGAGCGCGGCGACCGCATCAATCCCGTGGTGGCGGAACTCTATACCCGCGACACCGTGTTCGACGACGGCAAGGCGCATCCGACGCCACGCTACAATCGTCATATGCTGCTGGCCGACGACGTCGTGGTCGGCCCGGCGCTGATCGTGCAGCACAATTCGACTACGTTGGTGCCGCCCGGCTACGCCGCCACCGTCCTGAGGCACGGCGACCTGCGCGTTGCGCGGCGTACTTAAGGAGATCGAGTTCATGGATACCCCGATGACCAAAATCGATCCGATCACGCTGCAGGTGATTGGCGGCGCTCTGCATTCGATCGCCGAGCAGATGGGCAATGTGCTCTACCGCATGTCCTATTCCTCGATCATCCGCGAGAGCCAGGACCTGGGCGCCGGCCTGTTCGACCGCGACTACAACACGCTGTGCGAATTGGATTCGACCCCGATGCACATCGGCTCGCTACCCGGCTACTTGCGCGGCATCGAGAAGACCATCCCGCTCGCCGAGTGGAAGCCCGGCGATTGCGTGATCCACAACCACCCCTATTTCGGCGCCAGCCATTCGCCCGACATCGCCGTCGTGATGCCGGTGTTCTTCGAAAATGAGTTGGTCGGATTTTCCGCCAACACCGCACATCACGTCGATATCGGCGCGGCCACCCCGGGCCTCATCATTGACGTGCCCGATATGTTCGCCGAGGGCATGCTGTTCAATGGCACCAAGCTCTATGAAGAGGGCAAGCGCAGCGAGAGCATGTGGCGCTACATCGCCAACAACACGCGTGTGCCCAGCCTCGTCATGGGCGACCTTGAGGCGCAGATCGCCTCGGCCGAATTGGGTGTCAAGCGCTTCCAGGAATTGCTCGCCACCTATGGCAAGGCGACGGTGCTGCAGGCGACGCGCCAGCTCATGGACTACACCGAGGCCATGCTGCGGCGGGAAATAGCCAAGATCCCGGATGGCGACTACGTGGCTGAAGGCTTCATGGACGACGACGGCCGCACGCGGGACAAGCGGCTGCCGATCAAGGTCACGGTGAAGAAGCGCGGCGACGGAGTGGAGGTCGATCTCACGGGATCGGCCGCGCAATCGCCGACCGCCTTCAATGTGCCGTTCGAGGGCTCGACCAAAGTCGCCTGCTACTTTGCCTTCCGTGCCCTGCTGCTCGATACGTACACGCACGACGAACACATCCCGCAGAACGAAGGCTCGTTCCGCCCCGTGAAGGTAACCGCGCCCCTGGGCTCGATCTTCAACCCAATCGCGCCGGTCGCAGCGGAGGCCCGCTTCTGCCAGATCCAGCGTGTTGTCGATCTCATCATCAAGGCGCTCGCCCCGGTGCTGCCCGACAAGTGCACAGCCGGCAATGCGGCGACGCTCTCGTTCGCGGCCTTCTCGGGTGTGCGTCCCAACGGCGATTACTGGGTGTTCCTGGAAGTGAACGAGGCGGCCATGGGAGGCCGTCCGCGTTCAGATGGTCCCGATACGGTGGAAGAGTTGATGCGCAACACGCGCAACAATCCTTTGGAGGACCTCGGCATGCATCTGCCGCTGATCTGCGACCGCTACGAACTGCGCGACGACATCATGCCGGGTGCAGGAAAATTCCGCGGCGGGCAGGGCGTGGTGAAGGCGCAGCGTTTCCTCACGCCGGGGTTCGTAACTCACGAGTCCGATCGCCACGAGGATGCGCCCTGGGGCGTGTTCGGCGGCGGGCCGGGCGCTGTCGGCAAGTACGAAATTCACAACGTGGCGACGCCCAAGGACGTCAAGCAGTACCCGGCCAAGTTCTCCGGCCTGCGCGTGGTGGAGGGCGATGTCGCCAGCTACTTCTCGCCCTCGGGTGGCGGCTACGGCAACCCGCTGGAGCGGCCGGCCGAACAAGTGCTGGAGGACGTGCTGGACGACTTCATCACGCCCAAGCACGCCGAAGAGGCCTATGGCGTAGTGTTGCAACCGGCCGACAACGGTTATGCCTGGGCGCTCGATGTGGCGCGCACCCAGGCGCTGCGGGTGTCACGGAGCACTTGAGACATGACGACAGCGGACCAATCAGGGGCGCTCGGGCGGGAGAGCCAGGACGAGACGGTGCTGATCCCGGGGCCGGCCGACCGGCTGACGTCGGCGCTGGATATGCCGGACCCGGCCTATCAACTTGGCGATGCCTTACCATACGCCTGGCATTGGATGTACTTTCTGAGCGCCCCGCCAAGGTCGGCGCTCGGGTCGGATGGGCGCGGCGGCAAGGGCGAGCTGCTGCCGGCCTTCGAGGGGCTGAACCGCATGTGGGCTGGCGGCGCGCTGACGTTCCAACGGCCGTTGCGGATCGGCGCGCGCGTCAAGCGGCGGTCCAAGGTCGTGTCGCTTGAGGACAAGCAAGGGCGCAGTGGGCGCTTCGTGCTGGCGAGCGTGGAGCACATCCTCATCGATGCCGCAGGGGTGGCGCAGACCGAGCGGCACGACATCGTGTTTCGCGAGCGCAAGCCGCAGGCCGCGACGCCCCCCGGCGAACGCCCGACCACGACAGCGCAGTTTCGCCGCACACTGACGCCGGACGAAGTGCTGCTGTTCCGCTTCTCCGCTCTCACTTACAATAGCCATCGCATCCATTACGATCATCCCTATACTACGCTTACGGAGGGGTACCCCGGCCTGATCGTCCACGGGCCGCTGACCGCGCTGTTGCTGCTCGACGCCATCCGCCGAAGCGTGGTTGCGATGCCGCTGGTAGGTTTCGAGTATCGGGCCGTCCGCCCCATGTTCTGCGGCAATCCGATGACGATCTGCGCGGCGCCGACGGACGATCAGCGTGGACTTGAGGTGTGGGCGGAGGATCACGAGGGGTATGTGGCCATGCGCGGCAAGGGCCAATTCGGCTGATCAGAACAAGAAACTGTGGAGCACCATCATGCAAGTTGGACACGGGGTCGATCCCATCACCCTCTCGGTGGTGCGCGGCGTGCTGGAGACCACGCAACGCGAGATGACGCTGGCTCTGGAAAAGACCGCCCGATCGTCCGTGTTCAACCTCGCGCACGACTACTCGACGGCGCTGTTCAACGCCAAGCCCGAGATGATCCTGCAAGGCCAGGACATCCCGATCCATTTGGGTTCCCTCATCCCGGCCATGAAGGCGGTCGCGAAATATTTCGGCGATGACATCCACGAGGGCGACCTCGTCCTGCACAACGATCCCGCGTATGGCGGCAGCCATGCCATCGACACCTGCATGTACAAACCGGTGTTCTATGAGGGCAAGCTGAAATACTGGACCGTCTGCAAAGGCCATCTCACCGATATCGGCGGCCCTGTGCCGGCGGGCTACAATCCCAATGCCAAAGAGATCTATGCAGAGTGTTTGCGCATCCCGCCGGTGAAGATCTGGGACAAGGGCAAGCCGCGCAATGACGTACTGAACCTGATCTTCACGAACATGCGCGCGCGTCGCGACCAGGAGGGCGATTTCAACGCGCTGATCGGCGCCTGCCAGGTCGGCGAGCGGCGGCTGCTGGCCATGCTCGAGAAATACGGCGAGGCCCACGCCGACGCCTGCATCGACGAATTGCTGAACATGGCCGATCGCCAGATGCGGGCGCTGATCAAGACGGTGCCCAACGGCACCTATGAGGGCGCCGCCATCCTGGAGGATGCCGGCCACGGCTTTGGCGACTTCGAGATCAAGGCCACCGTCACCATCAAGGATGACTCGTGCCACATCGTCATCGCCAGCCCACCGCAGATCCCGTATTTCATCAACTCCTACGAGGGCAACTCGCATTCCGGGGTGTACCTGGGACTGATGATGTTCGCGCAGTTGCCGCCGCCCTACAACGAAGGGCTCTATCGCTGCGTGACGGTGGACTTCGGCCCCAAGGGCACCCTGTGCAATGCGCAGGAACCCGCGCCGCATATGAACTGCACGACCACACCGATGGAGACGCTGACCGATGCCGTGCGGCTCGCCTTCGAAAAGGCGGCGCCGTCGAAGGTATCGGCGTCCTGGGGACACGCCAACGGTCTCAACATGGCTGGCTGGGATACGCGGCACAATGAGGAATATGTCACGATGGTGCTCGCCACCATCATTTCAGGCGCGGGCGCAACGCCGCAACAGGATGGTTGGCACGCGGTCGGGCCGGAGTGCTGCTTCGGCGCGCTGACGTCGGGCGATGTCGAGCTGCTGGAGCACTCCTATCCCATCATCATTCACCGCTATGCGCTGATGACGGATTCCGGTGGGGCCGGAAAGTTCCGCGGCGGCTCGGGCACCGCCTGGGAGGTCGAGCCGTTGGACAAGGACATGACCATCATCACCTTCGGCGAGGGCCGTCGCATCCCGGCGGTAGGCGCGGCGGGCGCGAGCTCGAAAATGGTCGAGCGCAAGGTCGGCCGGCTGGAACTCAAGCGCGACGGCAAGGTCGAGACCATCCGCAAGAACGTGATCGAGATCATCAAGCCCGGCGACAGCGTCACCAACATGAATCCCGGCGGCGGCGGCTATGGCAATCCCTACGAGCGGCCGATCGCCAAGGTGGTCGACGACGTGAAGAACCGGTTGGTTTCCATCGAAGGCGCGCGCGAGGATTACGGCGTGGTAATCCGTGATGTCGCCTCGCTTGAAGTCGATCAGGCCGCCACGCTGGCGATCCGGTCCCGCCCCCTGCACGCCGCCGAATAGTTCCCGAAGAAAGTCATCACTATGCGCACCAAATATCGCCTGGGGATCGACGCCGGCGGCACCTTCACCGACTTCGTGCTGGCCGTGGATACTGGCGAGGTCAAGCTCTTCAAGGCGCTGTCGACGCCGGAAGATCCGACGAAGGCCATCGCGAGCGGGCTTGCACTCATCGCCGAGGACTTGGGCGTCAGCCCCACCGAGATCGTCTCCAACTGCGATCTCTGCATCAACGGCACCACGGTGGGCCTGAACGCGCTCATCCAGCACAAGGGCGCGAAAGTCGGGCTGATCTGCACGGCTGGCCACGAGGACTCCATCGAGATACGCCTCGGCCATAAGGAAGACGGCTACCGCTACGATCCCGAGTACCCCGCCGCCGTTATGCTGGTGCCGCGCTATCTGCGCAAGGGCATCCGTGAGCGGATCATTTCGACCGGCGCAACTCATATCCCAATGGTGGAAGAGGACGTGCGCGAGGCCTGCCGCTTCTTCCTGGCCGAGGGCGTCGAGACGGTCGCCATCTCCTTCGTCTGGTCGGTGATCAACCAGGCGCATGAGCGCCGCGCCGCCGAGATCGTTCGCGAGATGATGCCGAACACGATTCTCACGGTGGGCAGCGAGCTCTATCCGCAGGTGCGCGAGTACACGCGCACGTCCACGGCCATCACCAACGCGTATCTCGCCCCGATTCTGCGAAAGTATGTGGGCGCCATCGATGTCTACTTCCGCAACCTCGGTGCCAAGAATCCGGTGCGCTACTTCCAATCCAACGGCGGCCTCGCCGTCGGGCAGGTGATGTCGGATCGCTCTGTCTACGCCATCAATTCGGGACCGGCCTCGGCCCCGCAAGCCGGTCTGTTCGTGGCCGCACCGTTCGAGAAAAACAACGTCATCACGGTAGATATGGGCGGCACGTCCTTTGACATCACGCTGGTTAGGGACGGCGTTACCAACATCAACAAGAACATCGATTTTCTGCGCTATCGCATCGGTGTGCCGATGATCCAGGTCGAAACGCTGGGTGCGGGCGGCGGCTCGATCGGCTGGATCGACGCGCAGGGCCTCCTGCAGGTCGGCCCGCAAAGCGCAGGAGCGGCCCCCGGTCCTGCCTGTTACGGCCAGGGAGGGACGGAGCCGACGGTATCGGACGCCAACCTGGTGCTGGGCTATCTCAGCCCCGACGGCCTGCTGGGTGGCAAATTGCCTCTGGACAAAGCCAAGGCACACGCGGCCATCAAGTTCAGGATCGCCGATCCGCTTGGCATGACGGTGGAACGCGCCGCCTACGGAATGTACACCATCGTCAACAACAACATGGTCAACGGCATCCGCCGCGTGTCGGTGGAGCGCGGCTACGACCCGCGCGATTTCGTGCTGGTGGGCGCGGGCGGTGCGACTGCCGCGCACATCACGGCGCTGGCGCGCGAGATGGGCATCGATACCGTGATCGTGCCCAAGCTCGCCTCCGGCCTGTGCGCCTTCGGCCAGATCATCTCGGATGTGAAGTACAACTATATGGCGACCAGTCCGCTGCGCCTGGAAGGCGATGCGGCGGCCACGAAGATCGAGCAGCTGTTCCAACAGATCTCCGCCGATGGCGTCAGACATCTGGAGGCGGACGGTTTCAGCCGTGAGCGGATCGATGTGAAGCGTGCGCTCGACATGCGTTATGTCGGGCAGGTGCACGAATGTACCGTCGAGATCGGGAATTTCGCCATCGACGGTAAGTCCATCGAGCAGGTGAAAGAGGCGTTTCACAAGCGCCACGAGGAACTCTACACTTATTCCGAGCGGCACAGTGCCGTTGAGGTGGTCAATATCGAGGCGACGGTGTTCGGACGGATCGACAAGCCCAAGCCGCAGAAGCTCGAGAGTGGCACGACCTTACGCGGCCACCTGAACCTGAACGGGGCGATTAAGGGCAGGCGTCCGCTGATTTTCAGTGCCGATGGCAGGGCGGTCGAGGCACCGGTCTACGATGGACGGCTGCTGGGCACCGGCGACACATTCTCCGGCCCCGCGGTGATCGAGGAGGTGACCACCACCATCGTCATCGAGCCGGGCTGGAGTGTAGAACCGCACGAAAGCGGCTCCTACTTGATCAAACGCTTAGCCTGAGCGAGGTTAGGGGTCGGACCCCGTCGCTGAAGGGGTCCGACCCCATTGCCTGAGGAACCACAAGAATGCCGGTCACACTCAACTGCGACATGGGCGAGGCTTTCGGGCTCTACAAGATGGGCGACGACGCCGGCCTGATGCCGCTGATCGGCGCGGCCAATGTCGCTTGCGGGTTTCATGCCTCCGACTTCAACCACATGCGGGCGACGGTGCGGCTCGCCAAGCAGCACGGCGTGAGGGTTGGCGCGCATCCCTCGCTGCCGGACCTGCAGGGCTTCGGGCGCCGCGAAATGAAGATGGCCCGTGAGGAACTGGCCAATTGCCTGATCTATCAGATCGGCGCGTTGAAGGGGTTTCTCGACGCCGAGGGCATGCCGCTCAACCACATCAAGCCGCACGGTTCGCTTTACGGCATGGCGGCGCGGCAGGAGGAGACGGCGCATGCTGTGTGCGATGCGGCAGACGTGTTCAAGGTGCCGCTGTTCGGCATGATCAACACCAACCACCAGCGCATTTACGGCGCACGCGGACATCGCTTCGTCGCCGAGTACTATACCGATCTCGATTACACCGCCGAGGGCGGCCTGATCATCACGCGCGAGCATGAGGCCAAAGACCCGGCCGAAGCGGCCGCACGAAGCTTGCGCGCCATCCGCGAGGGCAAAACTCGTAGCGTGGCGGGCACCGATGTGGAGGTCGGTGCCGAGACCATCTGTGTACATTCCGATACACCGAACGCCATCGCCATCGCTTTGGCGGTGCGCGCGGCGATCCAGTCCTATCTCTGACCTTGAGGGGCAAATTCCATGGCCACGAAACAGATCCTGTCGCCGCTGCCGGGCACGTTCTACCGCAAGCCCGCGCCCGACCAGCCGCACTACAAGAATGACGGCGACGGCGTTGCCAACGGCGATGTCATCGGGCTGGTCGAGGTGATGAAGTCGTTCCACGAGGTTAAAGCCGATACCGGCGGCAAGATCGTGAGGTTTCTGGTCGAGAACGAAGAGCCGGTCATGGCCGGCCAGCCGCTCGCCGACGTCGAGGCGTAATGACCATCCGTAAGCTGCTCATAGCCAATCGCGGCGAGATCGCGGTGCGCATCGTCCGTGCGGCGCGCGAGCTCGGTATCCACACGGTGCAGGCGCACAGCACGGCGGATGCGGCGTCGTTGGCGGTGCAGCTGGCCGATGAAGCCGTGGTGATCGGTCCTCCGCAGGCGTCCAAATCCTATCTCAATATCGAGGCCGTGCTTGCCGCCGCGCGTGGGACGGGCTGCGATGCCGTTCATCCGGGCTATGGGTTTCTTTCAGAGAATGCTGCGTTCGCGCAGGCCGTGGAAAACTCCGGTCTGATCTTCGTCGGGCCAAAAGCGGACACCATCCGGCGTATGGGCGACAAGGTGGCCGCGCGCCAGGCCGCCATTGCAGCAGGCGTGCCGACCGTTCCCGGCAGCCCCGGCCGCGTCGATGATCCTGCTGTCGCGCGCACCATCGCCGAGCAGCTCGGCTTCCCCGTCATGATCAAGGCCGCCGCGGGCGGGGGCGGGCGTGGTATCCGTATTGCTCAAGATGCGGAGGAACTGGATCGTCTCATTCCACAGGCGAGCGCTGAGGCCAGAGCTGCGTTCGGCGACGGCGGCCTCTACGTCGAGAAGCTGATCCCCAAGGCGCGGCACATTGAAGTGCAGGTGCTGGGCGATGGCAACCGCGTGGTGCATTGCTTCGAGCGCGAGTGTTCGCTGCAACGCCGCCGCCAGAAGGTGTGGGAGGAAGCGCCCTCGCCGGTGCTCTCGGCCGAGGTGCGTGGGAAACTCTGCGCCTCCGCTGTGCAACTCGCCCAGTCCGTAGATTATCGCGGGGCGGGTACGCTGGAATATCTCTACGACGAGCGCGATGGCGCCTTCTACTTCATCGAGATGAACACTCGCATCCAGGTCGAGCATCCGGTGACCGAGATGATCACCGGTATCGATCTGGTGCGCGAGATGTTGCGCATCGCGGGCGGCGAAGCGTTGCGGCTGCGGCAGGAGGACATCTCTCTGCGCGGCCACGCCATCGAGGTGCGTATCAACGCCGAAGATCCGTCCAAGGATTTCACGCCGTTCCCGGGCAAGGTCGAGAGCTTGCGTGTTCCCGGTGGCGGCGGTACGCGCTTCGACACCATGCTCTATGCCGGCTATCAGATCCCGCCGTTCTACGATTCATTGCTCGGTAAGCTGATCGTCTGGGACGAGAGCCGGCCGCAAGCAATCGCCCGCCTGTCGCGCGCGCTGGGCGAACTCGACGTTGCCGGCGTGGCGACCACCAAGCCGTTGCATCAGGCGCTTGCGGCCGACCCGGATGTCCAGTCGGCGTCGTTTCACACGCGTTGGTTGGAAGATTGGCTGGTTGTCAATGCCAGCAAACTCGCCGCAGCGTCGGTTCCGCCCATGCTAAAGACTCCATCGCCCATCGCAGCCACCGCCCCAGGAGGCCCACGGACCATGCAGACGCGCTATAGTTTCGGAGGTGACGAGCACATTTTCGTCGAATGCGACGAGGAAATGTCTCTTGAAGCCTTCTTCAAATCCCTCTCCATCACCAACGCGGTGAAGGACGCCAAGATCAAGGGTGTGACCGAGATCTGCCCGGCCAATGCTTCGTTCCAGATCAAGTACGATCCCGATGTGATCAAGCCGGCCGACATGCTGGCGGAGCTGAAGCGGCTCGAAGCTGCGTCGGGTACCGGCGGATCGGTGCTGAAAACCCGCATCATCGAGATCCCGGTGCTATACAACGATCCGTGGACGCACGAAACGCTGATGAAGTTCCGCGAGCGCCACCAGGACCCCAAGAGCACGGACATCGAGTACGCTGCGCGCATCAACAATCTCGGCGGCGTCGACGACTTCGTGAAGGCGCATTCCTCCTCGCCCTGGTTCGTCTCGATGGTCGGCTTCGTCGCCGGCCTGCCGTTCCTCTATCAGATGGTCGATCGCAAACGGCAGTTGGAGGTGCCAAAATATCTCCGCCCACGCACCGATACGCCGAAACTTACGGTCGGGCATGGCGGCTGCTTCGGCTGCATCTACTCAGTGCGCGGTGCCGGCGGCTACCAGATGTTCGGCATCACGCCCATGCCGATCTACGATCCGAACCAGACGATCGGCTACCTCCGCGATTTCATGTGCCTGTTCAAACCCGGCGACATCGTCAAGTGGAAACCGATAGACCGGGCGGCCTACGACCAGACCGTCGCCGACGTCGAGGCCGGGCGCTTCGTGCCGCTGATGCGCGACGTCACCTTCTCGCTGGCCGATTACCAGGCCAATATCGATGCCACCAACACATCTCTGACGGGGGCGCTCTATGGCCATTAAAGTCATCGCACCGGGACTGTCGACCACCGTCCAGGATCTCGGCCGGCCAGGCTACTACAACATCGGCATCCCGCTCTCGGGCGGCATGGACCTCTATGCCACGCGCTGCGCCAACATGCTGGTCGGCAACGACGAGGGCGCGGCGGTGCTGGAAGCCGTGTTCATGGGCCCGGAACTGGAGTTCACCGAGGACGCCGTCGTCGCCGTGACGGGTGCGGACCTTCCGCCCAAGGTCGATGGTACCTTGCGTGAGACGTGGACGTCGTTTCTGGTGCGCAAGGGCCAGAAACTCTCCTTCGATTTCCTGAAGAAGGGCGCACGCGCCTATATCGCGATCTCCGGCGGCATCGATGTGCCGGTGGTGCTCGGCTCGCGCTCGACCTATACACTGGGCGCGCTCGGGGGCCTGGAAGGCCGCAAGCTCGCCGCCGGCGATGTGCTGAAACGCGGCATGGCGGCCTCCGCCTGGGAGGGCCGTACGGTGCCGGCGAACCTGCGCCGCATGCCAGGCTCGCCGGCCGAACTGCGCGCCATGCCCGGCCTCTATTGGCACCGCATCACGGAAAGTGCGGGTACGAACTTCTTTGCCGACACCTGGAAGGTGGCCCCGGAGGCCGACCGCATCGGCTACCGCTTCAAGGGCGGGCGGCCGCTGGAGTTCGTGCCGCGCACGCCGCCGTTCGGCGCCGGTTCCGATCCCTCCAACATCGTCGATGCCTGCTACCCCTACGGCTCCATCCAGGTGCCAAGCGGCACCGAACCGATCGTTCTGCATCGCGATGCCGTATCGGGCGGCGGCTACTTCATGTTGGGCACCGTCATTTCTGCCGACATGGACCTGATCGGGCAGCTGCAGCCGCATACGCCCGCGCGCTTCGTGCAGGTCACGATGGAACAGGCGCTGGCGGCCAGACACGATCGCGACCGGCAGCTTCAGCTGGTTCGCGGCTCGCTGCGGCCCAGGGCCTGATCGCTGTCGCGCCGTTTTCAGGAGACGATCCGCATGTCCGCGTCAAAACCGATCCGTGTGCTGGTGGTGGGCTTGGGCACCATGGGCCTCAGCCACGCCCGCGCCTACGCGGCCATCGAGGGGTTCGAGCTGGCGGGCCTGTGTTCGCGTGGCATCGCCGACCGTCCCGGGATCGCAGCCGAGTTCCCGGGGATCGCTCAGTATAGCGACTACAACGAGGCGCTGGCCGTGCTGAAACCGGATGCCGTGTCCATCAACACCTGGCCCGATACCCACGAGGCCTATGCGCTGGCCGCCTTCGGGGCCGGCGCCCATGTGTTCCTGGAAAAACCCATCGCCGAGACCGCGGCCGGGGCCGAGCGCGTCATCGCCGCAGCGACGGCAGCGCGCAAAAAACTGGTCATCGGCTATATCCTCCGTGTGCACCCGTCGTGGGTGAAGTTCATCGAGGTCGGGCGCACGCTCGGCAAGCCGCTGGTGATGCGTATGAACCTCAATCAGCAGTCGGCGGGCGCCAACTGGCAGGTGCACAAGCATCTGATGGACACCATCTCGCCGATCGTGGATTGCGGCGTGCACTATGTCGATGTGATGTGCCAGGTGACGGGCGCGCGTCCGGTGAAGGTGCACGCCATCGGTGCGCGGCTCACGGAGGATCTGAAGCCGGGAATGTACAACTACGGCTGCCTGCACGTGAGTTTCGACGACGGCTCGGTCGGCTGGTACGAGGCCGGCTGGGGGCCGATGATGAGCGAAGTTGCCTTCTTCGTGAAAGATATGGTCGGCCCGAAGGGCTGCGTCTCCATCGTGATGGACGAGGGCAAGACGGACTCGGCGAGCCACGACAGCCACACCAGGACCAGCGCGCTCCGGCTGCATCATTCGGCATTGAAACCGGACGGAACCTTCGCCAAGCCGGACGAGTTGATGCGCATGGACGACGAACCGGGTCACCAGGAGCTGTGCGAGCGCGAGCAACGGCTGTTCCTGGCGTGCATCCGCGAGGACCGGGACATGAGCGCCCACGTGGCCGACGCGATGAGCAGCCTACGGATTGTTCTGGCCGCCGACGAAAGCGTGCGGACCGGCGAGGTGGTGAGGTTGTGACGGATTTTATCCTCTCCCCCTGCTTAGGGGGAGAGGAGACCGCGTCTCGCAGGCGCTTCTTCAGCGCCGAGAGCCACGCGGTCGGTGAGGGGCAGCCGCTTGCTCGGACCCTCGCACCACGTGTACGGAGCAAGCGGCAGCCCCTCACCCGGCGCTGGTTCCTCGCCGCTCTGGCGGCTCGGGCGCCACCCTCTCCCCCGCGAAAGGGCGGGGGAGAGGGAAATCAAATCGCCTGCGGCTTGTAATCGCTGGCCTCGTCCATCGCGCAAGCTTTCAGGAGACCGACGGACTTGCGCACGCCTTCCTCGCGGCTGAGCATCACGTCCTCATGCTCGATCGACAACCAGCCGTCATAGCCGACCATGCGCAGGCGGTAGCAGAAGTCGCGCCACCATTTTTCGTCTTTGCCATAACCCAATGTGATGTAGCTCCACGCGCGCGCCGGAATGTTGGTGAGGCCGCCGTTCTCCAGCCGGCTGGTCAGCGCCGATGCTGGCGTGTTGATCATCGTGTCCTTGGCATGCACATGGCCGATGGCTTCTCCGAGCGCGTTGATCGCGGCGAGCGGATCGGCGTCCATCCACATCAGGTGGCTCGGATCGAGATTGGCGTGTACGATCTTGCCGATTTCCTTCCTGAGACGGAGCAATCCAGGAACGTTGTAGACGACCTGATTGCCGTGCAGTTCGACGCACAGCTTGCTCACGCCGTTTGCCTTGGCGTGGTCGGCCAGCTTCTTCCAATAGGGAAGCATCACGTCCTCCCACTGGTATTTCAGAATGGTCTGCGTCTCGGGCGGCCAGGACGCGACGACCCAATTCGGCATCTTGTCGCCGGGTGCGCCCGCCGGCAGGCCTGACATCAGCACCACGGTATCGACCTCAAGCTGGCCGGCCAGTGTGATCGAGTCGTAAAGGCCCTTGGACTGACGCTCGCCGTCGGTCGGATGCAGCACATTGCCGTTGGCATTGAGGGCGATCAGCTCCAGGCCGCGCTTGTCGAATTCGCCTTTGAAGGTTTTCCGCGCCGCGGCGTCCTTAACCAGCTTGGCCAGATCGCAATGGGGCGCGGTTGTCCAATTGGCGCTGTTGATCTCAACGCCGGCGATGCCATTGGCTTTGGCGGTGTCGAGCATCTTTTCGAACTTAAGATGGCCGAGCGAGTCCGAAACCAGTCCGATTTTCATGGGTTGCCTCTTGGGGACACGAAGCTCATTGGCGGCGCAGAAGCCGGGTGTGGCTCTGGGAAGCTATGGCGCCGAAAATGACCATCCAGTCCTCGCTGGTCAATGTCGCGGCGCATTTCATATCAGAACCTAGCAGCAGCTACGGGTAGAGCGCCGGCTTCTTGGTCATGACGACCTCAACCGTGCGGCCCGCCGCCAGCGACTTCACGCCGGCTTCGGCGACGGCGGAGGCGGCATAACCGTCCCAGGCGGTGGCGCCGCTGGCCGGCTTTCCAGCCGCGATGGCCTTGATCCAGGCCTGGTTCTGCAGCCGGTACGCATCGGCAAAGCGCGGGCGCCAATCGGCAGGATAAGGAATGTTCTGCCCAAGCGCCACGCTCGTCTCGCTGTGGACTGGCGAGCGCAATGACACTGTGCCCTTCTCGCACACCAGTTCGCCACGCACGTCATAGCCGTAGGTCGCGTTATTGAAGATCTCGACGTTGACCAGCTGTCCAGTGGCGCTGGTCAGCACCAGGAACACCGGCGTGACTTTGATGCCCGGTGTTGTGGCCGCTGGGCGGAAGACGTGGGCGGTGGTGATGTCGGCGTCCAGCACCCAGCGGGCGATGTCGAATTCGTGCACCGCCGAATTGGCAATGGCCATGTCGGCGGTGAACCACTCGGGCGCCGACACATTGCGGTGAAAGCAATGGAACATCAGCGGCTGGCCGAGCGCGCCCGATTTCCATGTTGCCTTCATCTCGACATAGGCGGGATCGAAGCGGCGCATGTAGCCGATCTGGACCAGCGGCTTGCCGGCCTTGGTTTCGGCCGCAATGACCTCAAGGCATTCCTTGGTGGTCGGTGCCAGCGGCTTTTCGCACAGTACCGGCTTGCTGGCCGCAATGCAGGCGGTGGTGAGCGCGCCATGAGTGGCATCGGGCGAGGCGATCAGCACGGCGTCGATCGACTTGTCGTTGATCAAGGCCTCTGGGTTGGTCGCGATGGTTGCGGCGCCACATTCGTTTGCGATGGCTTTGGCTCGTCCGGCATCGGCATCGTAGATCGCCTGCAGGCTTGCGCCCGGCACATGCGAGACGATTGTTCTGGCGTGATCGGAGCCCATGATACCGACGCCGATGATGCCCACTCTCACGGTCATCGTTTGCTCCTGTTTGTTGCTGGCCGGCGATCAGCGATAACGCGCCTGATTCCAGCGGTGGCCGATCAGTGATAGGATAATGATCAGGCCGTTGAAGAACTGGATGTAAAAGCCGGTGAAACCGGTGGCGACGATGCCGGTCTGGATGAACGAGACGGTCAGCGCACCTATGGCGCCGCCGACCACTGTGCCGATACCGCCCCAGGTCGGCGTACCGCCGACGAACACCGAGGCCAGTGCGGGCAGCAGATAGCCTTCGCCCGAGGTGGTGAACCAGGTGAAGTTGATCATGCTGGAGAAGCAGGCAGCCAGCGCGGCGCCGACGCCCATGAACACAAAGGTCTTCAGCCGCACGCGATCGACGTCGATCGCCATCTGGCGCGCGCTTTCGGGGTTGTCGCCGACGATCTTGACCTGGGCGCCGAAGCGGTGGTTGTTGAACAGATAGGCGGCGAAAACGACGAACGCCAAACCCCAGAAGATCTGTACCGGGACACCGTAACCGAACACCGAAATCTCGCCAGTCAGGAATTGGAACGTGTAGCTATCCTTCAACTCCGGGAACGACTTGTTCTTGCCCTGGTTGATGATCTGGATGATGCCACGCAACATGAAGTTCATGCCGAGCGTGGCGACCAGCGACGATAGATTGAGATAGACCACGATCGAGCCGACCAGCAGGCCAAGCAGGCCACCCGCGATGACGGCAAATAACAGGGCAAAGAAGGGGTCGAAGCCGGCCTGGATCGAGATTGCGAACACCCAGCCGGAGAGGCCCATGACGGCCGGGAACGACAAGTCGATTTCGCCGACAGTGACGATGAACACCAGCGGCACGACCAGAAACAACGCCACGGGCAGAATGGTCAGCACCGAACGGTAGAGATCCCAGCTCAGGAACGTGCCGGGCGAACCGTCGTAGACGCTGTAACCGAAGAAGAGCAGCATCATGCCGACAAAGACGGCGAGCGAGCCGAGCGCGGCGCGATTGTCCGAGGCAAACCGGCGCCAGGGATTGAGTGCCGGATGGTCCTCGAAGCCGCCCGGGGCCGCCGGTGCGGCGCTCTTCGTTCCGGTTTCCGTTGACATCAACGCGCTCCCTGAAAGGCGTCGAACTTGGCGCCGCGCGCTCCGTGATGTGCAAGCTCTTCCATGAACTTGATCAGGACATCCGCCGAAGCGACGTCCTTCTTTTCGACCCTCAGGGCAACCCGCCCGCGGTCGAGCACGACGAAGCGGTCGGCGATGTCGTAGACGTGGTAAATGTTGTGGCCGATGAACAGGATCGAGCGCCCACCCGCCTTCACCTGGCGCACGAAGTTGAATACCTTGGTAGTCTCGGTCAGCGACAGCGCCGTGGTCGGCTCGTCGAGAATGATCATCTCGGCTTCTT
The DNA here is from genome assembly GCA_963732765.1 of uncultured Alphaproteobacteria bacterium. Taxonomy (GTDB): domain Bacteria; phylum Pseudomonadota; class Alphaproteobacteria; order Rhizobiales; family Hyphomicrobiaceae; genus JANYHF01. The sequence continues at coordinate 55,570 of CAVTAS010000007.1, forward strand.
TATAGATGGCGCGCGCGATGGCGATGCCCTGGCGCTCGCCGCCCGACAGCTGGCCGACGATGGAATGGGGTGAGAAGACTTTCGACGTGAAGCCGATTTCGCGCATCAGGCGGTGCGTCTCGGCGACTTCCTTCTTGGTGTCGAGCCAGCCGAAAGCATTCGTCAGCTCACGACCCATGAAGATGTTGCGCACGATCGATTGCTGCACAGCCAGTGCGCGGTCCTGGAACACCGTCTCGATGCCGGCCTCGCGCGAACGCGCCGCTGTCCAATGCTTGACCGACTGCCCACGCACAATGATCTCGCCCGTGTTGGGCGCGATCACGCCCGACAGGATCTTGATCATGGTCGACTTGCCCGCGCCATTGTCGCCGAGCAGGCCCACGACCTCGCCCCTGTCGACGTGCATGTCGATGTCCTCCAGCACTCCGACATTCCCGAAGCTCTTGGAGACGTTTTTCAATTCGATGATTGGGGTGGCCATGGGGGCTCAGAGAGAAAGAGGTCAGTCGTCAGTCGTGAGTGGTCAATCGTAACCTGTCGGCAATCAATGGCCAGCCGTCAAATCGAAAGTAGGAGAAGGTCCCACTGACGACTGACGACTGACCACTGACGTCTTACTTACTCAAATCAGCGCAACCCCTTGCCGGCCATTTCGCCAGCAGCGGCATACGTCGCCTGCGTTACGAAGCCGGCGCCGGTGTCGATGTCCATCGGCGCCAGGCCCAGCTTAACCTGCTGGCACAGCGACAGCACCGGCATGTAGCCTTGCAGGAAGGGTTCCTGGTCGGCGGCGAGATGGATCCAGTTGTCCTTGAAGCCCTGGATGATCTGGGGCGACAGGTCGAAGCCGAAGGTGAAGACCTCGCCCGGCTTCTTGCCAGCGGCCTTTAGGTAGGCTGCCGCGTTACCGAACACGCCGCCGCCAGTCAGGCTCAGCGCCTTGACTTCCGGGTTCTTGGCGATAGCGGCCGTCACGACCGGCAACCCTAAGTTCGGGTCGCCGAACCACTCCGGCGGGTTGGGAATGCGGATGACCTTGAGCCCGGCCTTCTCCATGGCGTCGGCGACGCTGATCTCACGGATGCCGCGGTTTTCCTGATCGAACGGGCCAAACACGATGGCCGTGTCGCCGGCCTTCAGCTTGCCGACCTTCACGGCTTCTTCGCCGAGTGCCCAGCCCTGCTCTTTCTGCTTGGCGCCGACATAGGCACCGCCGTAGGCCGCTACGACCTTGGGCACCGGCACGTTCTGGAACATGAAGCGGGTGCCGTTCTTGTGGCCTTCCGCGACGATGTTGATGATAGCGTCGTCACCGGTATGGCCCATCATGGCGATGCCGTCGGGCTTGGCGGCAACCGCCTCGCGCAACTGCTGCACCATCTTTTCCGGGTTCCAATCCGAGAACAGGTACTCGACATTGGCGCCGGTATCGGCGGCGGCCTGTTTGGCGCCGTTGTAGACGATGGTGCCGAAGCTATCGCCTTCCGAACCGCCGGTGAAGAAGCGGATCTTCACGCCTTCGCACCATTTGCCGCCTGGCAGCACCGAGTCGGCCGCCTGCACGGACGTCGCCATCAGGGCGAGAGCCCCAACGCCGGCCAGCAGTTTGGCAATTGCAAATTTCATCTGCGTTCCTCCCATTTTCGTTAGAAGCTGGTTGTTGAGTTCAAACAGTCAGGCGTCGCATGCCAGGCGGACGTCTTGGGTCCGGCATGGAACCAGAAAAACCGGGCCTCCTGCCGGCCCCAGGGCAACACACCCTGGAACCGGCCTGGCGAAGGAGGACGCCAGTGAAAACCTAAAAATGGTGGGACAACGCTCAGCGCGTTTTACTTTGGCAGCCGTCATCAAGGGCTCCTCCCGGTCTGGCCGTCCGTTGTTCGGATGTACCAAGCGCTGATCGCGCTAATTCTCGATTACAATCAGATCATACGAAAAGCCTCACCTCAAGATTGATTTTGATTGAAGTCGCATCACAATGCGATTTATTTGACCAATGGGCCGCAGTATCGCGGCTCAGGACAGGTGCCGCACTCTGTAATGATGCTTTAGCCATCAAGACCCACCCTCATGACTTCTGGCCGTTCCGATTCCCCGAAATCCGGCCCAGCCAGCCTCTGGCCTGGCCCATCGATCCAGGTCATCGCGCGTGCCTCTGGCGTCGGCACGGCCACCGTTGACCGGGTGTTGAACGGCCGCAGCGGCGTGCGCGAGGCGACGCGGGAAAAGGTGATGGCAGCCCTGGCAACCCTGCGGGGGTCCAGCACTGCACCGGCGCGGTGGCGCATCGCTTTCCTCACCGACAGCGGCGCCAGCTTCAATCGGACGCTTGGCGATGCCGTGCGCGCGCTTGCCGGGACGCGTCCCGATCTCGATTGTTCGTTCACGTCCATTGCCACCTCGCAAGTCAACCCGATCACGCTGGCCCAGAACATCGAGCGTAGTGCCGAAGACGCCGACGGCCTGGTGGTAGTGGCGCGCGAGGATCTGACCGTGAATCGCGCCCTGCGGGCCGTGGCAGAGCGCGGCCGTCCGGTTGTCTGTCTGACCACGGATCTTCCAAATTCCGGCCGCATCGCCTTTGTCGGCAACGATCAGGTGAGCGCGGGTGCAACAGCGGCCTATCTGATGGGCCGCTCGGTTGGCGATCGCGCCGGCAAGATCCTGCTGGTTTACAGTGCGCCGTACCGCGTCCAGGAGGAGCGCGAGCAGGGGTTCCGGCGCATCCTGCGCCAGGAGTTCATGCATCTGGTGATCGATGAGCGCGTGTCGTCCAACGACGAGACCGAGCATTCGCGCCGCAATGTGCTGCGCTACATCGAGGATCACGGCGCCCCGATCGGCATCTACAACATTGCGGGCGGCAACCTCGGCATCGGCCTTGCCCTAAAGGATGCCGGGCTCGCGGACAAAGTGGTGTTCATCGGCCATGAGCTGAATGACAATTCGCGGCAGCTTCTGGAAGCCGGCGAGATGGATTTCGTGATTGGCCACGATGTCGATCGTGAAGTGGCGCTGGCGGTCGAAGCGGTGCTGGCGGCGTTCGAAGGGCGGGACGGGCCGGCGACGCTGCAGACCAAAGTGCGGATTTTCACCAAGCATAACTGCGAATGATCGGAGGCTGGCGCCACAGTAGCCGCAGCGGGGTCGTGCGCCGTGGCTTGACCTTGCGTTGCAGGTCGCGGATGTAAAGAGGCCACCCGGGACGTGGGGCAGGCAGGCCATTGATCGGAAACACTCATGACTGCGATCGCCATCGTCGGAGCCGGGTTGATCGGACGCGCCTGGGCGATCACATTCGCCCGCGGGCGGCACGAGGTGCGGCTGCACGATGATACGGATGGTGCCGCCGCAGCAGCCCGCAGGTTCGCCGCCGAGGCGCTGCCGATGTTGGAGGCCGAGGGGTTGCTGGATGGTCAGGCCGCCAGCGACGTGCTGGCGCGTATCCTGATCGCGCCAAGCCTGGCGGCGGCCCTGGAAGGCGCCGGGCATGTGCAGGAAAGCACGCCAGAACGGCTTGAGGTGAAAAAGGACTTGTTCGGCACATTGGACCGCATGGCCAGCCCCGATGCCGTACTCGCCAGCTCCACGTCCGCGATCTTGCCGTCGGCGTTTACAGCCGACCTGAAAGGCCGCCACCGCTGCCTGGTCGTGCATCCGATCAACCCGCCCTATCTGATCCCGGCTGCCGAGATCGTTCCCGCACCGTGGACGTCGCTCGAGACCGCCGAACGTACACGGACGTTGTTGACCGGTATTGGCCAGGCTCCCATCGTCATGAAGCGCGAGATCGACGGCTTTGTCATGAACCGCCTGCAGGGCGCGCTCCTGGAAGAAGCCTTCCGCTTGGTCGCCGACGGCTATGCATCTATCGAGGACGTCGACGTCGGCATTCGCGAGGGCCTCGCCCTGCGCTGGTCGTTCATGGGGCCGTTCGAGACCATTGACCTCAACGCGCCCGGCGGCATTCGCGACTATGTGCTGCGCTACCAGGGGATCTATGAGCGGCTGTTTCCGAGCATGCAGCGCCGCGTCGATTGGGCCGGGCCGGTGCTGGAGGCAGCGGAAGCGGACCGGCGCAAGCGGTTGCCGGCAGCCAAGCTCGGCGAGCGGGCGCTGTGGCGCGACCGCCGGCTGATGGCGCTGTTGGCGCACAAGCGCAAAGCCAGCAAAACAATCGGTTCTTGAAAGGATCACGTCATGGCAGCCAAAAAAGTCCCGTCCCGCAAGGTCATCATCACCTGCGCCGTCACGGGGTCAATCCACACCCCGTCCATGTCGCCACATCTGCCGGTGACGGCGGCCGAGATCGCCGAGGCGGCGATCGGTGCGGCCAAGGCCGGCGCGGCGGTGGTTCATCTGCATGCGCGCGATCCCCGGGACGGCCGCCCCGATCAGACGCCGGAGGCCTTCGCGCCATTCCTGAAGGTGATCAAGCAGGCCTGCGATGTGGTGGTGAACATCACGACGGGCGGCGCGGCCACCATGACCATCGAGGACCGGGTGAAGCCGGCCGCCACCTTCAAGCCGGAAGTGGCTTCGCTGAACATGGGTTCGATGAACTTCGGGCTTTATCCCATGCTGGAGCGCTTCAAGGACCTCAAGCACGACTGGGAGCGGCCCTATCTGGAGGGCTCGCGCGAACGCATCTTCAAGAACACGTTCGCCGATATCGAATACATCCTCACCACCTGCGCGGCCAACGGCACGCGCTTCGAGATCGAATGCTACGACATAGGTCATCTGTACACGCTGCGTCACTTTGCGGATCGCGGCTTGGTCAAGCCGCCCTACTTTATTCAATCCGTGTTCGGTATTCTCGGCGGCATCGGTCAGCACCCCGAGGATATACAGCACATGAAGCGCACGGCCGACCGGCTGTTTGGCGACCAGTACCGTTGGAGCGTGCTGGGGGCGGGGCGCGGGCAGCTGCCGATCGCGGCCATGGCGGCGGCGATGGGTGGCAATGTGCGCGTCGGCCTGGAGGATTCGCTCTGGATCGGGCCAGGCCAACTGGCCAGGAGCAACGCCGAGCAGGTGATGCGCGTGCGCCAGATCATTGAGGGCCTGGGGCTGGAGGTTGCCACACCCGACGAAGCGCGTGACATTCTGGAATTGAAGGGCGGCGACAAGGTCGCGTTCTGATGGTTCATGAACTGTTGGTCATTGGTAGGGGCGGCTTGCGACCGCCGTCGCGCCGCACAACGGACCCTTGTTATGTTCAACAAGGGCGGCCGCCAGCCGCCCCTGCCAATTCACACCTGTTTCGAAATCAAGAGGAACACCATGAAAACGCGCGCAGCCGTGGCCTTTGAGAAGGCCAAGCCCCTCGAGATCGTCGAAGTCGACCTGGAGGGGCCGAAGGCCGGCGAGGTGCTGGTCGAGATCAAGGCCACCGGCATCTGCCATACCGACGAGTTCACGATCTCGGGCGCCGATCCGGAAGGACTGTTTCCCGCCATCATGGGGCACGAGGGGGCGGGCGTCGTGGTCGAGATCGGCGCGGGCGTGACCTCGCTGAAGGTCGGCGACCACGTCATTCCGCTCTATACACCGGAATGCCGCGAATGCCCGAGCTGCCTGTCGCGCAAGACCAATCTGTGTACCTCCATACGCGGCACGCAAGGTCAGGGCGTGATGCCCGACGGCACCAGCCGGTTCTCCTACAAGGGCCAGAAGATCCATCACTACATGGGGTGTTCGACGTTCTCGAACTTCACCGTAATGCCGGAGATTGCGCTGGCCAAAGTCCGCCACGACGCTCCCTTCGACAAGATCTGCTACATCGGTTGCGGCGTGACCACGGGCGTTGGCGCGGTGATCAACACGGCCAAGGTCGAAACCGGTGCGACGGCGATCGTGTTCGGGCTGGGCGGGATCGGGCTGAACGTCATCCAGGGCCTGAGGCTGGTTGGCGCCAGCATGATCATCGGCGTCGACATCAACAACGATCGCAAGGCCTGGGGCGAGCGGTTCGGCATGACGCATTTCGTGAACCCCAAGGAGGTCACGGGCGATCTCGTCGCGCATCTGGTCGGCATGACCAAGCGCGGCGCGGACCAGATCGGCGGCGCTGATTACACCTTCGATTGCACGGGCAATACCGACGTTATGCGTCAGGCGCTGGAGGCGAGCCATCGCGGCTGGGGCGTCAGCGTGGTCATCGGCGTGGCGGCGGCCGGCAAGGAGATCAGTACCCGTCCATTCCAGCTGGTGACGGGGCGGACCTGGAAGGGCACAGCATTCGGCGGCGCCAGGGGCCGGACCGATGTGCCCAAGATCGTCGACTGGTACATGGACGGGCGTATCCAGATCGATCCGATGATCACGCATGTGCTGACGCTGGACGACATCAACAAGGGGTTCGAGCTGATGCACCAGGGCAAGTCCATCAGGAGTGTGGTAGTGTACTGATGAGGTCTCGCCGCTTGCTCCCATCTCTCCTGCGCGAAGAGGCGGGGGAGAGGAAGCACCAAGCCTTACCCGCGGTGCGCAATCGCGGTCGGCTTCATGCCGCTGCGCGCCAGGGCGAAATTCGGTTGCAGCCAGTTCGGCTCGTTGCCGATGAAGGTATCCAGGAACCCAACCGCCAGCGAGGCATCCTCGGTCGCATTCTCGCGGAACGACCACCAGGCGCTGAGGTCCTGCACGATCGGCTTCAGTTCCACCGCAGAATCGAAATCCTGCTGCAAAACGGCATTCAGCACACTCAGGCAGAAGCTCGTGTACAAGAACCCCTCCGGCCAGAACTTGATGATCTCGGCCACGCGCGCGTTGGCGTCGGCGGGGATGTTCAGGCGCGACGTATCGCCCGCCGCGCAGACCTTGTTGCGGATCAGTTCCTTCAGCAGCAGGCCGGCGGCGAAATTGGCGAAATCCTTGCGCGACAGCTCTGCGTATTGGCGCTGCTCGGAAAAGGCGTTGGCCCAGTCGAGGAATGCCTTAGCGAGCTGCGCATCGTCGACCGAAACCTCGATGCCCCAGTCCTTGCCGACCAGCGCTACGCAACGTTTGAACGAGCGCCGGAACCAGCCGAGATGGCGCACCTGATGGCGCACGTCCTCGGACGTCGCCAATTGGTTTGTGAAGCGCAGATCCATGGCCTGATCTTTCTCGGTCGCATGACCTTGCCGGGTCGAATGAGCCGCGAACACTAGCACAGTAATGAAATCAAGTGTACAACGCGCCGGCTTAGGGCAAATACGGAGTGACGGCCGCCAGCTCGCGGGCGAGCGCGGCAGCCGGATCGTGGCACTTCAGCGCCGCCGCGAAGCGGTCGAAGCGGGCGGCGGCGACCAATTCCGGCGATTCCATGATATCGGCGACGCTCGCGTCCTTGGGGATGTTAGCGATGGAGACAACCGCGGTTGCGATGCCGACGGTCAGGAAACAATGCGCATTAAGATCGGCCAACGCCAACGACAAAGCTGCAGTGAGCCGGCTGCGCACTACGGTCGACGCGCTTGATCGGCTGGGCAGCGATAATGGCCTGGGTGGCGTCGGCGACAATGAACGTCAGCCGCTCGGTGTTCCCGGTCCCGGTTGCAGCGCGCGCGAGCCATTCGGCATGGCGCTGCGCCACCGGGCGGGCGGCGCGCTGGATGCTCTGTTCGGACATATAGACGTTCCTGAGGCCCATCTTGTCGAGGCAACTCGAACCGCCGCGATAGACGCTGCCGGCAAAAAGAGCGTCGTTCTCGTCGACCGCCAACGCCGCCAGCGAGGTGGAGACCGGGAGGAGGAAATTCTCGTCGAGAGTGTTGGCGACACTCGGTGTCTCGCACAGGCGCTGCGCCATGCGGCCAACGGGGTTGGCGATGCGGCGCGAAATCTCGTACAGCCGGCCTGGCCGACCATCGTCGGGCAGGGCCTCGGCGCCCAACAGCAGCGCCTGAAGGGCCGCTTGGCCACGATCAAGCAGCCGCACTTCCTTACGTGCCGCGTAGCGGATCTCGCGCAGCACGTCCTTGACGGTTATGGCAAGATCGTCGGTCATTGCACCGCCACTTATAGCATCTGGGGCGGGGGGCTGTCGATCATGCGCCGCGTTGCAGCCGGTCGCCGGAGCCGGCTGCAAATAGATGCACGCGGTCCGGCCTTACCCGAATAGAGATTGGAGAATCCAGCGCTTGGCGGAAGTCGCGGTCAACCTTGGCGGTGAAAAATTCGCTCCCAATGCGGGTCGTCACCAAGGTGTGATCACCCATCGGCTCGACAGCGAAAACGCTGCTCTTGATTTGCGCGGGATCAGCTGCACTGGCTACATCGGCGTCCTCGGGGCGCACGCCCAGTATCATTTTGTCGGGCAGAACCTTGGCCAGCGTTGCGGCCGACAGCGGCAAGTCGATCGACGGCGCCACAAACCGGCCGTTCTCGACCCGCCCCTCGATCAGGTTCATCGGCGGGGTGCCGATGAAGCCGGCCACGAACACATTGTTCGGGCGGTTGTAGATTTCGTCCGGTGTACCGATCTGCTGGATGCGGCCGCCGTTCATGACCACGATGCGGTCGGCAAGCGTAGTGGCTTCCACCTGGTCGTGGGTGACGTAGATGGTGGTGGTCTGCAGCTGGCGCTGGATGTGTTTGAGCTGCACACGCATGGTCAGGCGCAGCTTGGCGTCGAGGTTCGATAGCGGCTCGTCCATCAGGAACACGCGCGGCTGGCGCACGATGGCGCGGGCGAGCGCGGCGCGCTGGCGCTGGCCACCCGACAGGGCCTTGGGTTTGCGGTCGAGCAGATCGCCCAGCTCCACCATGTCGGCCGCTTTGCGCACCAAGACGTCCTGGTCGGACTTGGGAACGTTGCGCATGCGGAGCGGGAAGCGGATGTTCTCGTAGATCGACATGTTGGGGTAGAGAGCATAGCTCTGGAACACCATGGCCACATCACGATCGCGCGGGTCGACGCCGTTCATCTCTTCACCGTCGATCATGATCTGGCCCCCGGTGGGCTCTTCCAGCCCCGCCACCATGCGCATGGTGGTGGTCTTGCCGCAGCCCGAGGGGCCTAGGAAAACCATGAATTCCTTGTCGCGCACCACGAGGTCGACCTTGTCGACGCCGATGACATGGCCCCAGGATTTCGTGACGCCGCGCAGAGTGATTTCAGCCATGGTGGGGATCCGTTGAAGAAAGGCGTGAGTGGTGAGTGGTGAGTCGTGAGTGGTCACGCCAAATGAGCGGTCTGCGAACTATTCGCCAACGGTTGGGTCTTCGCCACTCACCACTCACGACTCACCACTCACGAAATTTCTCATCCCTTCACCGCCCCCATGGTGAGCCCGCGCGACAGGTGGTCCTGGATCAGGATCACCAGCAGCAGGATCGGGAAGAAGGCGAGGAAGCCGACCAGAGCGATGGCGTTATAGATGATGCCATCCGAGCCGCCCGAGAAGTTGGCCAGCGCCACCGAGAGGGGATAGGCGTTGCGCGAGGCAATGATCAGCGTGAAGAGATATTCGTTCATGGCGAAGATGGTTGCGATCACCGAGGCGGTGATGATACCGGGCAGGCACATCGGCATGATGATCGACCACAAGATGCGCAGGTCGGAGGCGCCGTCCGTTCGCGCCGCATCCTCGATTTCGGGCGGGATGTCGATCATGTAGCTGCGGATGATCCAGATCACGATCGAGAGGTTCATCGCGGCGTAGATCAGCATCAGCGCCCAGACCGTGTCCAGGAGGTGCATGTTCTTGAACAGGAAGAAGATCGGGATCGCGACCACCGCGGGAGCCATCATCTTGGTCGAGAGGATGTAGAAGCCGATGTCTTCGCGGCCACGGTAGGTGTAGCGGGCGAGCGAATAGGCGGCCGGGATGCCGAGGGCGAGGCAGATAAGTACGCTACCGGCAATCGCGACGGTCGAGTTCCAGAAATACAAGCCGATTGGCCAGTCGGCCCAGATCTTGGCCCAGGTCTCGGTAGTGATGGTCGGGAAATAGATCGGACGCGGTGCGATGATCTCGTTGCGTGGGCGCAGCGCGACGGTCGCGAAATAGATGATCGGCAGCAGGCAGAACAATCCCCAAGTCGTCAGGATTGCATGGCGCAGCAGCGTCGAGGCGACCTTGGAGCGGCGCTTGGCGGCCATCAGTCCCTCCCCGAGCGGAAGTGTCTCTTCACCAGCACCTGCGCGATCACCGTGGTGGCGATCAGCAACACCACGGACATGGCCGAAGCATAGCCGAAGTCGAAAGAGCGGAAGCCGGTGCGGTAGACAAAGTAACTCATGGTCTCGGTCGCCCCGCCGGGCGTGCCTTGCGTGATGATGTGCACGGGCGCGAACATGGTGATGATGTCGACACCGCGCAGGATCAGCGCGACGACCACGATCGGCTGCATCATCGGCAGCGAGATGTTGAAGAAGATACTTGACCAGGATGCGCCATCGAGCCGGGCCGCCTCCTCGATCTCCTTGTCTTGCCCCTGCAGCGCGGCCACGAAGATGATGAACAGAAACGGCGTCCATTCCCACACGTCGACCACGATCAGCACCATGCGGGCCAGGATGATGCTGCCCATATAATCGAGGTTTCCGTCGGTGAGGCCGATACGGATCAACAGATCGCTGATGACGCGGCCGTCGTTGAACAGCAGCTTCCACAGGAACGAGACGGCCGAGGGCATGAACAACATCGGCAGCAGGAAGACAATGCGCCATTGCTTGACCAGCGGGTCGCGGTAGACCAGCGCCGCCAGCGTCATGGCGATGACGAACTGCAGCGCCAGCGTGATCGAGCCGAGCAGCGCGGTATTGTAGAGGCTGGCCCAGAAATCGGCGTCGGTTGCGAGGTGGATGTAATTGTCGAAGCCGGCGAATTCAAGCTGGAAGCGGCCGTTGTAGAAACTGCGCCAGACGGCGAAAATGCCCGGGTAGAGAGTAATGCTGAGCAGGTACAGCACCGCCGGCGCGACCAGCAGATACGGGAAGGCTTGGCGCATGAACGGTGAGCGCCGCCGCACCGGCGTTCTCGCCGCCGCCGCCCATCCTGTCGCTCGGTCTGCTGCTACATCGGCCATCAAATGTTCCGGAGTCGGAGGCTGGGACTTCCTCTCCCCCTGCTTTGGGGGAGAGGAGACCGCGTCTCGCAGGCGACCTTTTGGGAGCCAAGAGCCACGCGGTCGGTGAGGGGCAGCAGCATACTCGGTGCTCGTCTCACCATCCGTACGGAGCAAGCGGCTGCCCCTCACCTGTCGCTGATTCCTCGCCTGACGGCTCGGGCGACATCCTCTCCCCCTCAAAAAGGGGGAGAGGAGAGTGCGCTTCGGCCTTAGAACGGCAGCTTCTTGCCCTTGCCCAGGTACAAGCCCGGCTCCATCGAGGCGTAGGATACGGGGTCCTTGCCCTTATAGAAGCCGCCCTTTTCGCCCATGATCTTCTTCCAGGCGGCGACGCCGTTGTCGAGCGCCTGCTTGGCGGTCTGCTGACCGACAACTGCCTTGTTGATCTCATTGCCCAACGCGATTTCCATGTTGAGCATGTAGGGCAGGCGCGGGGCGCACCAGCAGTAGTCCAGCTCGTCGGCCCAGACCTTGGCCGGCTGCGAGACCTTGCGCAGGTTCTCGTTCGCCAGCACCGACTTGTAGCCCGGGGCGACGCCGTTGGCGTTGGCCTCGTTCATGGCCATGGTCGAGGCCGAAGTCAGATACGCCAGCATCAGGAACGCTGCTTCCGGGTTCGGCGACGAGGCCGAGACGCAGGACGTAGAACCAGCGATGTTCGGCGGAGCAAACATGCCGCCCTCGACGCGGGGCTCATAGATCGTCAGAACGTCGTCGCCGATCTTGGACTGGTCGGGACGGGTGGCCTGGGTGCCCGAGTCCTGCCAGGAGATGTTGACGGCGACCTGGCCACCGAGCCAGGCGGCGCGGTTGGTCGGCCAGTCGGCGCCGGCATGGCCCTCGATGGCGAACTTGCCGAGCGCGATGATGGTCTCGAGACCCTTCACGCCGGCGTCGCCGTTGAAGATCGGCTCCCACTTGTCGTCGAACAGCATCATGCCGTGCTGGGCCGCCACGTGCTCCCAGTTATAGGTGGCCCAGAAGCCGCGGGCATTCATCATGCCGATGGGGGCGACGCCCTTTTCGGCCTTGGCCAGTTCCGGCGCCAGCTTGAGCAGCTCGACATAGGACGGGATGGTGTTGACGCGATCGGCGTCCTTGCCCGTGACCTTCTTGAAGATCGAGGGACGGATGTGGAGCTGCTGGATGTCGCAGTCGAAGGGAATGCCAAACATGCCCTTGTCGCCGAAGTAGCCGTAGTTCAGGCGATAGGTCTCGTAGAAGTCGTCGAGCGGCAGCTTCCACTTGGCGGCGTAGTCTTCGAGGCGGGCAAGGAAGCCCTGGGCCGCGAAGTCGCCCAGCCACGGCGAGAAGAACTGCAGCGCATCGAACGAGGCATTGCCGCCCAGGAATTCGGCGACGACCTTGTCGTACATGCTGTCGTCCGGGATCGCGACCGGCTCGATCTTGATGCCCGACAGCTCCGTGAACGTATCGTCCTTGGCGGACTCGGCATCGGCGGCGCCAACGGCGAAGCGCACGCTCTTGCCGGCATGTTCCTTACGCACCGCTTCCCAGTCGACCGTGCGCAGCCAGTCCTTCTTGGGATCCCAGAGCAAGTCGTTGTCGCCGAGCTTGTACTGGTCGCGATACTCTTTCTTGACCTTGGCGCCGACGTTCAGCTTGGCTAGGATGTCGGCCGGGTTGGCCATGGCAGCGAACGAACGGTTGATGTTGAACATCGACACGCCGCCGGCCGTAGCCAGGGTCGCGCCCGTGGCGGCGGTGGACTTCAGAAACGACCGGCGGGACACGCCGGCAGGCTTATGGATCGACATGCTGTGCTTCCTCCACATTGTAACCTGGTCTTTGTTGAGGGCGACGGGACGCCAGGTCATGCGGTCCCGATATGTGTTCTTGCAGACGCAACCAACCGTCCCTCCAACCGGCCGGCCGCCCGAGCGAATGAACTTACTGTCAGTCAACAAGTCAATTGTACACATTGCGTTTTGCCGGAGTCAAGACGAACCAGGAAGAGGAAGCGGCGCAATTGTTCGCGTTATGTGGCATTCCCGCCAAGGGCAAGCAGTTCTCTTGCGGTCAGCTCGTCGGTGATGAAGGTGGTGGGTTGGGCCAGCTTGATGGCGCCGAGCAGGGCGGCGGTCTTGTCTGCACCGCCCGACGTCAGGATGCGCTGAGGGATGGCACGGACGGTTTCCACCGGGATCGACATGACGCGCTCGTTCAAGGGGTGTTCGACCAGCAAACCGCTGGAATCATAGAAGTGGTAGAGCAAGTCGCCAACCACACCGGCGGCGGTCAGCGACCGGCGGTCCGCATCCGTCATGTATCCGGACTGAAAGATGGTGCCATCGGGCGTCATTCCGCCTACAGAGAAAACAGCGGCGTCGAGTTTGGTCGCCATCTCGAAGATGCGGTCGAGGCCGCAGTGCTCGATCAGCGTGTCGCGTGTCTCCCGGCTGTCGACAAGCGCGGGAGCAGAGAGCAGATAGCACTCGCCGCCGAAGGCCTGGGACAGCTGCCAAGCGTATTCGGCCGGATTGAATCTGCGCGCCTCGCTGATGCTGCCGAGCAACGAAATCACGGTGAAATCGTTGAGTTGGCGCGATGGCATGAAGGCGAGGGATTTAATCAGTGTGCGTCCCCAACCAACCCCCAACCGCATGCCGGGGCGAACCAGGTTGCTGACATATGCGCCTGTCGCGGCACTGACGATATGGGTACGGTCGGTGGCCGCGCCGGCAACGGGGGCGACGATGGCCTCGACGAGGCCGAAGCGCCGTTCCAGCTGACGTTCGATAGCGACGAGTTCGGAAAGGTCACCTTCGATGGTGATTTTCACTTCGTTGCGCGCCACCGCGTCGGCCAACAGCCGCACCACCGTGACGCGCCCGACGCCAAGGGCATCGGCGATCTCGTTCTGCGTCATGCGCTCGACGTAATACATCCAGGCCGCGCGCAGGCGCAGCCGCATCGAGCGGTCTACCGTCGGCTGGTCGAGCCCCTGCACGTCGGCGTGCTGGCGTCCGCTCTGGCTGGAGGTTGCGCTCCGTTTCATGGGGTCGCGATCCTTGGGTGCTCAAACGCCTGTATAAAGTCACTCTAGGCCGGTTTGGCGACGTTTGCATCTTTTGACATATCGAGGCTCGGAAAGCGCAATGCCTTGATGATGCTGGCGGCCTCCTGGCGCATAGCCGGCATGGTCTGGCTGAGCAGCGCGATGCGGTCGAAACTGTCGGGATTGTCGGCGAGCGCTTTGCGCAGCGCAGCACCGAACGTCATGCGTATTTCGGTGCCGACATTGAATTTTCTGACGCGAGTTGTGCGGGCTAGATGCTGGCGCATGGCGACAGGTATGCCACTGCCGCCATGCAGCACAAGCGGCAGGCCTGTGACGTCCTCGATAGCGGCGAGCGCGGCCAGGTCGATGCCGGAGGTCTTTGTGGTATTCAGATGAACATTGCCGACTGAGATGGCGAGCGCGTCGGCCCCGCTTTCGCGATCAAAGCGTGCGGCCTCCTGCGGCGATGTGGCGTCCGAGGCCGAGCCGCCGGAGTAGCCCACCAGGCCGACTTCGCCTTCAACGGACACATTGGCGGCCCGCGCCACCTCAACCACCCGCCTGGTCAGCGCGATGTTGTCGGCAATTGGCAGTTCCGAGCCGTCGATCATTACTGAACTAAAGCCGTGGTCGATGCCTTGCCGGCATTCATCGAGCGTAAACGCATGATCGATATGGCAGACGATAGGCACTCGCGCCTGTTCGGCAAGGGTACGGAACATCTTGCCCAGAATCGGTACCGGCGTATGCTTGCGGCAGCCAGGGCCGGCTTGCAGAATGATGGGAATGCCGGACTCCTCCGCCGCCTCGACGTAGGCGCGCGCGTCCTCCCAGCCGAGGACCACGAGGCCGGCGACGGCGTAACGCCCAGCTTGCGCCGCCGCCAGAACTTCCGTCAGCGTTGCAACCGTCATTTGAACTTCGCGATCATGTCCTTGATGCCGGGGATGGTTTCCACCTGATAGGCGTGCGCTGGCTGGAAGAACTGCACCAGTGGCCGCTGGGTCAGTCCGCCTAGGATGGTGAAATAGTACATCTCATAACCAGGCGCGGCGACGCAAGGATGATAGCCCTTTTCGAGCACCACCGTTGAACCGTCCACCAGGTGATAGGCATCGCCCACTTTGCCGTCCTCGCGTTGCACCAGCTGCAGGCCGAAGCCGTGATTGGGGCGGAAGCGGAAATTGTAAGTTTCGTCGTGGCGCGTTTCGATCAGGCTGCCCTCGGCGTCAGTGCGATCGGTATCGTGCTTGTGCGGGGGAAATCCTGACCAGCCGCCCGCCCCGACCGTGAATAACTCTGACACCAGGAGCCGGCCAACTCGGTCGCGGTACTTAGTGCCCAGGATGTGCTTGATCTTGCGGTGCGTCTTGGTTTCGTCGGAGCCATACTGAACTTTGTCAATGTCGGCGGCCCGCACAGCGAACGGCGTCAGCACGCCCTCGAACTTGGCGCCAGCGACGAACACCTCGGCGGTTTCAGATATGCAAACCAAGCGGGCAGCAGCGCCCGTCGGGACGTATACGCCCTCCGGCTCGCCATCCCAGACGTTGGCTTTGCGATTGCCGATGCCGGCGAAACGCTCCGTACCCACCTCGATATCGATGGTGCCGGTGGCGGGCACAATGCCAGTCTCGTAACCAAGTACAGCGAAGTCGAACGCCTCGCCGCGTTTCAGCCTAACGATGTTGAAGAAATTCAACGGCACCTGAGCATGGCCGGGGCCGATGATGGGTTTGTTCAGATTGTCATACGGCGGAATGTGCATGAGAAGAGTTATCCCAGGAGAAGGGGCCACTTCTCCTCTCCCCTCGCCGAAAAAGGCGAAGGGAGAGGAGAGTGCAGCGAGGCCGTGGTTGTGTTCCTTTCAACTCGGCCCCGGATGTTTGGCCATGAAGTGGGTGAGTTCGTTGGCGTTCGGCATGGCGGGCGCGCAACCGACGCGGGTGACGACAATAGCTGCGGCCGCCGAGCCGCGCTTGATACAATCGGCAAGGGGCCGGCCTGCCGCCAGCGACGACGCGAACCCGGCCAGGAACGCATCGCCCGCGCCGGTGGGTTTGAGGGCTTTGACGCGGAACACGCCGAGTTCGATGGTTTCAGCTCCTGCGAACGTGACAGAGCCACGTTCGCCCATCTTGTAGATCGCGATGCAATGGTGTCGCTCGCCAAACCGTTTGGCCAAAGCCTGTCCCTTGTCTTTACTGCCGGCAAGCAATCCGAACTCGTCGTCATTGCCGACGACGATGAAACAGCGCTCGGCCGCGGCGAAACAAACCGAGGCGGCCTCTTGGCGGCTGGCCCATGAATAGGGCCGATAATCAACGTCGAGAATCACCATCAGCCCTGCAAGTCTGGCAGCCTCGATGGCCGCCAATGCCGCAGCCCGCGACGGTTCAATCGCCAGACTGGTTCCCGTCAGTATCAGCGCTCCGTATTCGGAGTAATCCACTTCGCCGACGTGTTCGGCCGTCAGCTGAAAATCCGCCGCGCCATTGCGGTAGATGACCGACTGGCAATTCTCTGCCTGCGTTTCCACTACCGCCAGCGAGTTGCGCGCTTCGCCGCCCACCGCCCGCATGTGGGCGGCATCGATCTTGTACCGCGCCAGCTCGTTCAGAACAAACCGCCCCACGGCATCGTCCGACACAGTACCGAGCAGAGCGGCCTTCGACCCCAGCCGTGCCAACCCAGCCGCGATATTCGCCGACGAGCCACCCAGCGCCGAGGTGAAGCGCTGCGCCTCTTCAATGCGCGTCCCCGGCGGATCGGCATAGAGGTCCATCCCGGCGCGGCCGAGCACCAGGAACTGGTTTTTCGTTATCGACGCGAGGCTCACCCGGGGCAATCCTTCCGCAACGTGACGGCGGACGATAGGTGCGGTTTCAAATCCGTGCAACAGTTCGTCAGATCGAGTCCTCGGCGGCTCACGCTTGACTGCTCCCAGACCGTCGGGGCGGTGTCCAAGGAGGCCGGAATGCGTCTAAGCGAATCCCAAATCAAATGGATCATGACTATCGCAGGTGTACTCACCTGCACCATGGTCTATGCCGCCATCGCTCCCCAGGCGGCCCTGCGCGCGACCTTCGGCGAAGCGCTAGAGGGACCGCTCGCCGAAATTGTGGTGCGAAACTGGGGCGTGCTCATCACGCTGATGGGTGGCTTGCTGGTCTATGGCGCATTCACACCGGCGGCGCGCCTGGTTGCGCTGGTGGTCGCTGGCCTCAGCAAGGTGGCTTTCATAGGCTTGGTGCTTGGCTTTGGCACCCGTTTCCTCAGTCAACAGGCCGGCATTGTGATAGCGATAGACGGGTTGTGGGTGGCGTTGTTCGTCTGGTATCTGTTCGGTCGCCGGGCGGCCCCATTTGCGGGCTGACGCCGGTTATCCAGCAGGATCGGAACGCTCAGCTATGACGGCCATCGGTATTGGGATCGTGGGCGCAGGCTATATGGGCAAGGCGCATTCCGTCGCCATGGCGGCGGTCGGGGCGGTGTTTGATACCAAGCTGCGGCCCCGCATGGAAATGATCTGCACCACCACCGAGGCGGGTGCGATGGAGAAAGCGCGCGCCTTCGGTTTTGGTCGTGGCACGGCGGATTGGCGCAAACTGGTCGCCGATCCCAGGGTCGAGGCCGTGGTAATCGCGAGCCCGCAGGCGACGCACTGTGAAATCGCCTTGGCTGCGCTGGCGCTTGGCAAGCCGGTGCTGTGCGAGAAGCCGCTCGGCACCACGCTGGCCGAATGCCACTCCATGGTGGACGCCGCCGAAAGGGCCGCTGTCACCAACATGGTCGGCTTCAACTACATCCGCACGCCGGCCTCGCAGCTCGCCCGCGAAATCATCGCGTCGGGCGAGATTGGCGCTATCACCTCGTTCCGAGGTGAGCATACGGAGGATTTTCTTGCCGATGCATCGACGCCAGCCGATTGGCGGACGCGGGCGCGCGCCAACGGCAACATGGGCGATCTGGCGCCGCATCCCATCAACGCCGCGCTCGCGTTGGCCGGCCCCATTGACCGGCTAATCGCCGACATTGAAACCGTCCACAAGACGCGCCAAGGCCCGGACGGTCCCGAGGCCGTCACCAACGACGACCTCGCCCACATTATGTGCCGGTTTTCCAGCGGGGCGCTGGGCACGCTCTTTGTGAGCCGGGTCGCAACAGGCCGCAAGATGGGCTACGCTTACGAAGTCTACGGAACAAAAGGCGCGATCCGCTTCGACCAGGAGGATCAGAATGCGCTTTGGCTCTACAAAGGCGACGCCCGTCCTGACCGCCAGGGCTTTACCAAGATCTTGACCGGGCCGCTTCATCCCGACTACCAGCCGTTCTGCCTGGGACCGGGGCACGGCACGGGCTACCAGGATCAGATCATTATCGAGGCGCGCGATTTCCTTGAGGCGATCGCGAGCAAGACGCCGAAATGGCCGACGTTCCGCGACGGCATGCTGGTGAACCAGATCATCGAAGCGGCATTCAAGTCGCACGAGGAAAAGCGCTGGGTGAACGTCAGCGAATTGTGAGAACCCTTAAAGCGAATGAACTGAACTGAGGCATAATCAGGCGGCGAACCACGCCAGCGCCGGTTAGCTCCAAGCGACTGTCGCAAAATCGGACGGCCAGATGTCCAATCCCAGTACGGGACATTCTCCCAAGACTATCGACAGCCTACGCTCGATGGCGGCTAACCGGGCCGCAGTGGCTCTGCCGCCAGGAAGCGCGCGCGGATCGACGCCCGCCCTCGCTGAGCCAGTCCTCACCGCAGGCGCTACGCCATCAGGAGTCAGGTGCGCAGGACCATCGCCGTGACGCTGGCGGCCAGGCAAGCAGCTACCACCGCGTTGGCAATCGGGCCCATGTCGGCGCTGGTAGCTTCGATCCACTGGCTCCCAAACACGCCGCCAAGCGCGCCGGATAGGGCGTTGAAAAACCAGCCGTAGCTTTCGGCGCTGATCATGAAGCCCAGGAAAGAGCCGACGAAAGCGCCGACGACGAGCATAAACATAACCGAATTCGGATCCATGATCTTCGTCCTTCCCGCTGGCATCGACCTTTCGATGCTGTCTCGGCAAGGTCGGATGCAAGCGACGGGCCAATCGCGGCACTTGCCGCGACAGCGCGGTAAGGGCCCCCCCTTACGTCGCGGCAGCGGCCCTCCTGCCACAGTTCGTCGCCGGGCCATCCACTTCGCGTTGGCCACATTGAGCATGGCATACAACTGTGCTTTATGCCGTGGGTGAGGACTTTCGCCGGCCGCTAGGCGCGCCGGAACCGTCAGTGTTGTGTCAGGGGGTATCGCCGATGGATGGTCTCAATCGGGCAATGGCGTTCATTACGCAGTTTGTCACCCCTATCTACGTCCTGCGCGGGCCGATTATCGCCGCTCTCATCGGCGGCATTTTGGTGGCGCTGCCAGACCAGTCCCTGGAAATCATGCGCGCACTGGCGCTGGACCGCACCCGCTTCATGCCGCAGGTGATCCTGGCCTTTGCGACGCTTTTCCTGTCAGGCATGTTCATCTGGTATCTGAGCCGCCAGCTGACCTACCGTTGGCAGCCCGAAGGCGTCGGCGAGGGG
Organism: uncultured Alphaproteobacteria bacterium; assembly: GCA_963732765.1. GTDB lineage: Bacteria > Pseudomonadota > Alphaproteobacteria > Rhizobiales > Hyphomicrobiaceae > JANYHF01. Next base: position 75,239 of record CAVTAS010000007.1, read on the forward strand.
TCGATGACGGGCCTTCTGCTGCGCTGGTTGCCGCGGCTGCTCGGTGCAGCCCCGATGTTCGCGGCCGCACTCGGTCAATGGCGCGCCGGCCAGCTGCTGACGCCAATTGAGATCTCGCCCTGGATCGAGGCTGTGATGCCGGACTTGGTGCCGACCATCCGCGCCACGGCCGACGAGTACGCATTTGCGCGGCAGCTGTTGATAGCGGGCGCCCTTATCGCCTTGGCGCTTGGCGTCGTGGTGGTTGCAATCACTTTCCTGCGTACGCGCGGCAAGCCGGAGAAGCACGGCGATCCCAATCCCTGGGTCTATGGCTTGCCGGTGCGCCTGTTCTTCTATGCTATGACGATTGCGCTGGTGCTGGCCTTTTCGGCCTTCTTCTTTGGCGACCCAACCAAGTATGGACTGCTGGCCAATCAGCTGGGAACATTCGCCATCTTCAATCTGTTCCTGATGTGCTTTGCGTTCTTCCTGACGGTGCTGACCAATATCTACGACCGCACGCACTTCCCAGCAATGTCGCTGCTGGTTATCGTCGGTGTCATCGGGACCGCATTCGATCTGAACGACAACCACGAGATCCGCACCCTCAAGAGCGGGTTCAAGGCGTTGCCGAATTCAGCGCAGGCCTTTAGGGACTGGCTGGATAGCCGCCCCGACCGGGCCTACTTCAAGGCCAGGGGCGAGCCCTATCCGATCTACATCGTGGCCGCGGAAGGGGGCGGACTCTATGCGGCGCAACATGCTGCGCTCACGCTTGGCCGCATGCAGGACCGTTGCGAGGGCTTTGCCCAGCATATCTTCGCCATCAGCGCGGTATCGGGCGGTGGGCTTGGTGCGGCGGTGTTCTCCTCGCTGGTGAAGCAGAAGAACCCAAGTGTCGCCGAGCCCAAATGCGCCTTTGGTCCTCAATCGCCGGGCTGGTACGAACAGCGCTCCAACGACTTCCTCGGCCGCGATTTCATTGCGCCGCTGGCAGCCGCCGGCTTCTTTCCCGACTTCCTGCAGCGTGCGCTGCCGTTCCCGGTCAAACAGTTCGACCGCGCCCGGGCGCTTGAGGCCGCCTTTGAGCGCGCCTGGAGCGAGTCAATGCCTGAGGCGACCGTGAACCCCTTTGTTGCGAGCTACTACGACCACTGGAAGGCTGACGGGACCGCGCCAGCGGTGGTCCTGAATGCAGCGCAGGTGTCGACCGGCATTCGCACGGTGGTCACGCCGTTCCGCTTCTTCCAGGAGGCCTCGGCGCGGCTGCAGACGATGAACTCGGTAATCCGCGCCGACATCCCGCTCAGCACCGCCGTCGGCATCGGCTCGCGCTTTCCCTGGGTGTTGCCGGCAGCCTCATGGCGGCGCGGCGTGGAACAGTATCGTTTCGTCGACGGGGCCTATTTCGAGTCCTCGGGCATCGATACCGCCCATGATCTTGTGACCCTGCTGGAAGATTATATAGCGCAGGAAAAGGAACTCGGCCGTCCCGATCCGGACATAAAACTGCAGCTGATCGTGCTGACACCAGACGATGCGTTGCAGGACCCGGTGAACACACCAAACGCCACCAAGTTGCGCGAGGCTTCGACGTCCCGTTCTGGCTGGGACGAGCTGATGAGCCCGATGCTGACCTTGCTCAACACGCGCTCGGAACGTGGCCTGGTTTCGCTCGGTCGCGAGTTCCGCAAGTTCTGCCCGGACTGCATCCGTGACCGCGCCGACCGCCGTGTCTATGCCGGTCTGGACGGCGACGCGCGCGTATTCCGCCTCAACTTCACGGATTTCCCGCTGACTCTGGGCTGGCACCTGTCGAGCGTGACGCAGAACCTGATCTCGGCCCACTCGGGCTATCCGGACCGTTGCTTTGCTGCCCGTGCGTCGATTACGTCAGGCTGGCAATGGGCAGCCCAGGTGCTGAACGAAAACAACTGCACCGCCTGCGCGATGATGTACTCGCTGACCGCCCGGGCCAAGGAACTGGAGGGCATCGCCCCGACGCTGCAGACGCTGCCGGAGGCGCTCAAGAAGGGCCAGATTCCGAAGTCGCTGGAACTCTGCCGTGCTGCTGGCACTGTGAAGGAGCAGCCGACCTATTCGATGCCCAAGCCTGGACCGTGATTTTCTTCTCCCCCCGCCTCCTTGCGGGGGAGAAGGTGGCCCGAAGGGCCGGATGAGGGACCGCCACTTGCTCCGCGCTTGGTGCGGTGGGGACCGAGCAAGCGGCTGCCCCTCACCGATCGCGTGGCTCTTGGCGCCAAAAAGGGCGCCTGCGAGACGCGGTCTCCTCTCCGCCCAACGCGAAAAAGCGTTGGGCGGAGAGGAGGGTCCGCGCACGCGCTGCTACCAATTCGCCTCGCGGTCGCCGCCGACGAATTGCGCGCTCTTTTCGGTGTACTCGAACAGCTCGATCTTGGTCCCGCTCGGGTCCTTGATCCAGGCCTGCCAAGTCTCGTCGACGCCCTTCTTCTTCTGGCCGTCGCGGATCTCGATGCCGTGCTTGCGGAGCACCTCAAGCGCCTTGTCAAGATTCACGACTTCCAGACACAGGTGATCCGCCTGGCCCTGGTGCGTGAACGGTGCGCCAGGGTTCTCGAACACTTCGATGAAAGTGCGCGTGCCGGTGTCGAGATAGAAACCGAACAGGCCACCTTTGCGCGTGAAGTTGAACGCTTTCTTCAGGCCGAGTATTTCGCAATAGAAATGTTCGGTGGCCTTCAGGTCATGCGTCAGGACGCAGACATGGGCCAGTTGCTTGACGCCAATTCCAGTCATGTTCGTCACTCCGCTATGGTTCGGCCCTTGCCTTTTAGCCAGGTCCGGATCAACTCCCGGTGCCGGTCGCCCGAAAAGCTCGGGAAATGTCCTCCGTGCACCAACCGCACAGGCAGCCGCAGCAGCCGTTCCATTGAGGCGATGTAGTGTTCAGCATTGGAATGGATGGTTTCCTCGATCAGGGGACCATCATAGAAGATGTCGCCTGAAAAGAGAATGCCGCTGGCCGCTTCCCACAAGGCGATGCCGCCGGGGGAGTGCCCTGGTGTGTGCACAACCTCGAAATGGCGATCACCGAGATCGACGATGTCGCCATCGGCCAGGATGCGCGTCGCGGGGGCGGCTTTAACCGCATACGTCTGACAGGTGAACGGCAACGGCGGCAACGCGGTGAAGATCTCGTCGGTCACGTAAGGATCGATCAGCACGTTGTCGCGCGTGGGATGGGCGAGGTACTCCGCCTCCGCGGCATGCACCGCGCGCTCGGGAAATTCTGCATGCGCCCCGATGTGATCGTAGTGGGTGTGGCTGGCGACCGCAATCAACGGGCGCTCGCTGACGATCGGCACATACTGGCGCAACGACACCACGCCCATGCCGCTGTCCACCAGCGCATCCCGATCCCGCCCGCGGATGTGCCAGATGTTGCAGCGGAAGAACGGCACGATGTGTGGTTCGTAAATCCAGGTCACGCCGTCGCCGAGTTTCCGGGTCTCGTACCATTGGTCGGGTGTGACGCGGATCATGGTAGCCTACCATCTAGACTTGCGCTTATGGACGGCCACGCCAATTCGTCACCCGCGCCTAGGCGGGGGTCCATGCAAGCTTGCGGTTTGCACAAAACCTTCGACGCCGGCAGCTGCATGGCCATCTTAGCCCTTCCGGGATTGATTTGTGTGCCCGCTATCGGCTTGCATGGATTCCCGCCTTCGCGGGAATGACGAAATTGCGGTCATTCCGCCACGTCCGCCCAGGCGCTGGTCTTAGAGGACCGCACGATAGCGTCGATGACGTATTCGATCTTCAGACCGTCTTCGAACGACAGGTAGGGTCTCACCTCGCCCTTGATGGCCTTCAAGAGATGGGCAAGTTCGATGGCCTTGAGGTCATTGAACCCCAGCTGATGGCCGGGGGCGGGGCAGAAGCGGTCATAAGGCGGGTGCTGAGGAGCGGTCAGGATGGTGCGGAAGCCGCGCGTGTCCTTGGGGCCATCGGCCGTGTACAGATGCAACTCGTTCATGCGCTCCTGGTCGAACACCAGCATGCCTTTGTCGCCGTGCACTTCCAGCCGGATCATGCTCTTTCGACCATGCGCGACGCGGCTTGAAGCCAGAACGCCGCGCGCGCCATTGCGGAACCGCACAACCGCATGGGCGACGTCGTCGTTCTCGACCTCGCCGGTTTCGCCAGGCTTGTCCAACAGCGGGCGCGTCTTGTGCACAGTGTCGAGAATGGCCGACAGCTTGGCGATCGGGCCGACCGTGTCGTGCACCAGCGAGATCAGGTGCGACGTGATATCGCCCAGCGTCCCGAGCCCCGCATCCTCCGCCTTCAGCCGCCAGCTCCAGGGCAGCAGCGGATCGGCCATGTAGTCTTCATCCACGTTGCCGCGCACGTCGATCACCTTGCCGATCACGCCGTCGGCAATCAGCCGCTTCATATTCTGCACAGCGGGGTTCTTGACGTAGTTGTAGCCCATCATGGTGACGAGACCCTTGGCCTTGCGGGCCGCCGCCGTCATCTCCTCGGCGTGCTTGAGGCTGAGCGCCATCGGCTTTTCGCACCACACATGCTTGCCAGCTTCCAGCGCCGCGATGGCGATCTGCTTGTGGGTGCCGTTCCAGGTGGCGATGGAGATCAGCTGGATCGCGGGATCGGCAACCATCTCGCGCCAATGGGTGGTCGAGCGCTCGAAGCCGTATTCGGCGGCCTTCTGGGCGGCGACCTTGGCATCGAGATCGCACAGCAGCAGGCGCTTGGGCTGGGGGACATCGCCGAAGATCGCCTTGACGCTGTTGTAGGCCAGCGCATGCGCCTTGCCGATGAAGCCAGTCCCGATGAGGCCGACGCCGATGGTGTCCATGAAGGTTCCCTGCTGTAACTATCGCTGCCCATCGACGCTATTGCGCCGGCCAGCCCACCGCAAGCACTCAGCCCATGGCGTCCCCACTCAATGGCGCGAGGCTAGCCTGCAATCTTCCCGCCCAACTCGTCCTCGATATGGATGCGCACGATCTCCTCGAACGAGGTGTCGCCCTTGAAGCCGAGCGCCAGCGCCCGCTTGGGATCGAAATTGCGCGGCCAACCGGCGACGATTTTCTGGATGAAGGCATCGGGCTCGCGGCGGATGCGTTTCACCACCGCCTCGCCGCCGATCTTGCGCAAGGCTGCGATCTGTTCGCCAACCGTTACTGCAAGACCGGGCATTGTGAGATTGCGGCGGGGGCCAACCTCCGCGCCTTGGATGGTGGCGGCGCGCAGCAGGAAGCCGATGGCCGCGCGCGGACTGGCATGCCAGTGCAACACGTCCTCATCGACCGGCAACACGGCCTCTTGCCCTGCCAGCGGTTCGCGGCAGATGTTGGAGAAGAAGCCCGATGCCGCCTTGTTCGGCTTGCCGGGACGAATACAGACTGTTGGCAAGCGGATGCCGATGCCGTCGAGGAACCCCTTGCGCGTGTAGTCCGACAGCAGTAGTTCGCCGATGGCCTTTTGCGCGCCGTATGACGTCAATGGCGTGTGCTGAAACTCGTCCGGGATCTTCTCGGGGAACGGCGCGCCGAACACTGCAATGCTGGAGGTGAACACCAGCCGTGGTTTGGTGTCGATCTTGGCATAGCCGTGCCGGATGCTCTCCAGCAGGTTCTGTGTCGCCACCAGGTTGATCCGGTAGCCCTTGTCGAAGTCCTGCTCCGCCTCACCCGACACAATGGCCGCGAGATGGAAGATCACATCGGGACGGTCGGCGATGAGTTTGTCGGTCTCGCCGGGGGCGGGCATGTCGCCGGTGATCAGTTTGACTGGAAACTTGGCGCCAGCGGGCGAGACGGGAGCCACCACATCGTAGAGCGTCATGCCGGTGATTTCGCGCCCGCCCAGACTGCCGTCCTTGGCCAGCCGCTCAGACAGTCTGCGGCCGACAAATCCGGCGCCGCCGGTGATCGCGATCTTCATGGGGGGGTCTCCTGTGGGTTCTCTTGCAGGAGCGTAACAAAAATCCTCCGCCGATGTCGAATGGCCTGCACCGGGACCGTCATTGGATCAGCGACAGAGCTGTCGCGCACAACCTCAATCCATACCGGAGCCCGCCATGACCGCCACATTCCCTGTCGCCAGCGCCCTTTTCGCCGGTCTGCTCGGCCTCTTGGCCGCCATCCTGACCGCCAACGTGATCATGCATCGCGTGCGCACCAAAGTTTCTGCTGGCGATGGCGGAGACAAAGGGCTGGCGCAGGCCATTCGTGCCCATGGTAACTTCATCGAGCAGGCGCCGCTGGCGGTGTTGTTGCTCGCTCTTGCGGAGGCGCTCGGGCACCGTCCGATCGTGATTACGCTTCTAGGCGTCTCGATCGTCGCCAGTCGCCTCGCCAATGCCGCCGCACTCAACCGCTCGCTTGAGACCACATCGTTGCGTGTGTTCGGGGGCGGCACCGCTGTTCTGACAATGGCGGCGGTCTCGATTGCGGTGCTGCTGGCGCTGGCTGGGGTGCGCTGACGCGACCTACTTCTCGCGCGCTCCGTGCCACATCACATCCACGATCGGACGCGTCAGATACTGCCACATGGTGCGCTCGCCGGTCTTCATGTAGACCTCGCCGGGCATGCCGGGGGAGAGTTTCAGCTTGCCAATGCGCTCTTTCACCGAGGCTTCGTCCAGCTCGACGCGGGCGAGATAGTAGTACTCAGCGCCGGCCGAGCGGCTGTTGGTGTTCTGGATCTTGTCGGCCGAAACGTAGACCACGGTGCCTTGCACCAGCGGTGTCGTGCGCTGGTTGAGGGCCGAAAGCCGCACTTCGGCCGGCTGGCCGGAGTGCACGAAGTCGATCTCCTCTGGGCGGACCATGGCTTCCACAATCAGCTTGGCGTCGGTCGGCAGGATTTCGGCTACGATCTGACCGGGCGGAATGACGCCGCCGGCGGTGTGGTAGTTGAACTTCACGATCACACCGTTGGCCGGCGCGCGGATGATGTGGCGCGACAGCACGCCCTTGGCCGCCGTCAACCGTTGCTCGGTGTCCGACAGATCAGCCGTGGTTTCGCGATAGAGTTCGGCCCCGTCCGAAATCATCTTGGAGTGGAGATGCGCCAGTTCGTCCCTGGCCTGCAGGATGCGCTGCTCGGCGCGGCTGATCTCGGCAATGAACTGGCCGATGTCGCCTTGCGTCTTAGCTTTGGCGCGGCGCAGTTCGAGGACGCGCGATTGTTCGGAGAGCCCTTTTTCCAAAAGCCGCGCAGCGGTCTCGGTTTCCTTGGTCAGAAACTCGAGTTGCTGTTCTGCCGAAGATTTCTGAGCATTCAGGCCGACGATCTCCTGCTGGATGGCCTTGATCTGGCCCTGGCTGATATCGCGCTGACCTTCGAACTCGGCTTGGCGCGAAACGAACAAGGCGCGCTGAGCGGCGATGCTTTTGGCCACCTCCGGATTGGCGGCCATAGCTTGCAGCTGCTCAGGGAACGCGACTTCGCTTTCGCCATTGCGCTCGGCATCGAGCCGGGCCTTGGTCGCCAGCAGCGTTGCCTGCCTGATGGTGAGTCGCTGTTCGTCGGCGCGCGAGTTGGTGTCGTCCAGTTCGAACAGCGCCTGCCCCTCGCTGACCTTCTCGCCTTCGCTGGCCAGGATCTTGGCGATGATGCCGCCTTCAAGGTGCTGCACGATCTTGTTCTGGCCCGTGGCGACGAAGCTACCATGGGCAATGATGGCGCTCGAGAGGGGCGCAGTGGCAGCCCAAGTGCCCAGGCCGAAGACGAAGACCACCATGGTCCAGATCCCGACGCGCGCGGGGCGGGCGATGGACTGCTTGAGATCGCGCGTCCAGCCGTTCAACTGCAGGTTGAGATCGGGAGCAGGAAAGCCGACGGTGCCGCCCACGGGCGCGGGCGTGACCGGCACGGGCGCGGGCTCGCCGCCGAGCACCAAAGCGCCCAGCGAGTTCACGAGTTTCGCACCGACCGGCGAGGCCTTGTCGAGAGCCGCGCCGAGGGACTGGCGCCAGGTGTCTTTGTGCGGATCGTTGGGCTGGTTATGCATGGGCGCGAACCGGCTTGCCGGCCTCCTCGGTTACAGCGACGGGTCTTGGGGCGGGCGCGGGGGCCTGTTGGCCGGCGGCAGTCCCATTAGCAGTCTGGGCCATGCGTTCCAGCACCTGGTCGCGCGGGCCATAGAGCTCGATCATGCCATCGCGCAGCACCAGGATCTTTTCGATGGCGCCCAGGATGTTGCGGCGCTGGGTGGTGACCAGCACGGTCATGCCAGCGTCCTTGGCGTTCGTTAAGGCGCGCATCAGGGCCAGTTCGCCCTCCTGGTCGAGGGCGGCGTCCGGTTCGTCCAGCACCACCAGCTTGGGCATGCCGAAGAAGGCGCGGGCAAGCGCGACGCGCTGGCGCTGGCCACCCGAAAGGGGAGCGCCGCGCTCGTGAACGACAGTCTCGTAGCCGTCCTTGAGGCGCACGATCAGGTCGTGCACGCCGGCGAATTTGGCCGCCGCCAGTACGTCTTCGGACGTCACATCGGTGCGCAGGCGGGCGATGTTTTCGGCGATGGTGCCCGGGAAGAGTTCGACGTCCTGCGGCAGGTATCCAACAGCGCGGCCAAGCTGCGTCGGGTCCCAGTTGCGCAGGTCCGAGCCATCCAGGCGAATGGTGCCCGATGTGACAGGAAGAGCACCGATGATCAGCCGGCCGAGCGTGGACTTGCCCGCTCCGGTGGACCCGATCAGGGCGACCGAGGTGCCCGGGAAAATGCCGAACGAGATCTGCTTGATGATCGGTTCGCGCGCCGTCTGTACTGCGTAAACCAGTTTATCGATCACGATTTCGCCCTTGGGAGCGGGCAGGATGGTGCGCGGCGCGGCCAACTGGCTGGCCGACATCAGCCGGTTGACGCGGTGGTACGATTCCAGCGCCTGGACGACGCTCTTCCAGCTTTCGATGGCCGCTTCCACCGGGGCGAGAGCGCGCGCGCCGATGATCGAGCAGGCGATGCTCATGCCCGCCGTGATCTCACCGTTCAGCGCGAGATAGCTGCCCCAGCCAAGAATGCCGATCTGCAGCACCAGACGGGCGAACTTCGACAGTGACGAGACGACGGCGTTGGCCTCGGTTGCCTTCATCTGCACGTTTAGCGACTTGACGTTGAAGCCACCCCAGATCGCAACGCACTCGCCGATCATGCCCATGGAGCGCACGGCGTCGGCGTTGCGCACCTGCGACGAGGCGCGGGACAGGGCGAGCGCGCCGGCCTTGCTGGCTTCGTCAAGCGGCGCCTTGGTGAGGACTTGGTTGAGGCGGGCAAAAAAGGCCAACGTGATGCAACCGGCCAGCGTCAGTAGGCCAAGCTGCCAGTGGATGGCGAAAATCACGAACATGTAGAGCGGTACGGTCGGGACGTCGAACAGCGTCGGCATCACCGGGCCGTTCATGAAGCCGCGCAAGGTCGAGAGATCGCGCAGGCCTTGAGCGTCGGTCGCCGTCCCACCGATGGATTTTTCGATGGACGCCGCCAGTAGAGGTCCCCCAAGCGCCGCCTCGATCTTGACGCCAAGCCGGGCCAGGATGACTTTGCGTAGGAAATCGAACACGACCAGGATGATCAGCGCAAAGATCGCTCCAACCGTGAGCAGGATCAGCGTGTCGTTGCTGCGGCTCACCATGACGCGATCGGAGATCTGCATCAGGTAGACCGAGGTGGTCAGCATCAGCACGTTGACGATGACGGAAAAGATGCCGACGAGATAGAGCCCGGAGCGCAAGTTTGCGAGGGCCTGTCGGACCAGCGGGTTGTCGCTGGCGAACATGCCGGGGGCGGCGGGGTTGGCCATTTGAACGGGCTCACAGAAAAGGGCGCATCCGGGACGCGGATCGCCAAAGTTCGGGATCTGAGGAATGCGCCCGAATCAGTTAACCCAAATTTAATCTCTTCTTTGTTGACGCACGGCGACACCCGTAGCCGGGAGCCGGCCGCCGTGCGCGGAGCCCTCGTTCCGCCCTCTTAACTGTCCCTTGTGGAATCACGCGCAGAACTAGCCGCAAAGCCCGCACGCTGGCGCAGCATCTGGAACGCCCCATCATGGCCGCCAAACGCCGTCGCAAACTCAAATCCATCGCCTTTCTGGCTTCGTTGGTGCCTGAGGCCATGGAGGCGCGCAAACGGCTGATCGCGCGTTACGGCGATGCCAAGCCACAGGACGCCGATGTTATCGTGGCATTGGGCGGCGACGGGCTGATGCTGCAGACACTGCGCCAATACATCGATAGCGGTGTGCCGATCTACGGCATGAACCGCGGTTCGGTGGGCTTTCTCATGAACGACTACAGCGAGGACCAGCTGCTGGAGCGGCTGGCCTCTGCCGAGGTGACCCATATCCATCCCTTGACGATGCGCGTGCGCGACGCCGACGGCATCGAGCATGAGGCCATGGCGATCAACGAGGTGTCGCTGTTCCGCGAGAGTTATCAGGCCGCCAAATTGCGCCTCTCCATCGACGATACCGTGCGCATGGAGGAACTGATTTGCGACGGCGTGCTGGTGGCGACACCGGCCGGTTCCACCGCCTATAACCTGTCGGCCTACGGACCAATCCTACCGATCAATTCACATCTGCTAGCGCTGACGCCGATCTGCCCGTTCCGTCCGCGGCGCTGGCGCGGCGCGCTGCTTTCCGATCGCGCGCGCATTCGGATCGAAGTGCTGGAAGCGTTCAAGCGCCCGGTTGGCTCGGCCGCCGACAACATCGAATTTCGCTCCGTGGTGGAGGTCAACATCGCCGAAGACATGGACCGTTCGATGCCCATGATGTTTGACCAGGGCCACTCGCTCGGCGAGCGTATCCTGACCGAACAGTTCCGGTATTGAGACGGCGACCGGTCACATTGCAGTGAAGCCGTTGTCCACGAACAAATGCGTGCCATTGACGAAGCTGGCTTCGTCGCTGGCCAGGAACAGGGCGGCGCGAGCGACCTCTTCGGGCTCGCAGATGCGGCCTTGCGAGACGGCCAACGCGGCATCGGACGCGTCCACGCCGAGCGCCGACAACTCCTTCACCTCGCGCAATCCGTGCGGCGTGCGTACGAACCCGGGGCACACGGCGTTACAGCGGATGCCCTGGTCGCGGAACTCGACGGCAATAGCGCGGGCGAACATATGGCATGCGCCTTTGGTGGTGCAGTAGGCGACCTCCAGCGGCGTCGCCACGACACCCGAAATCGACGACGTGCATACGATCGAGCCGCCGCCGGCCGCGATCATTTGCGGCAGCACGGCCTTGGTCATCAGATACATGCTCTTGACGTTGACTGCCGTCAGCCAGTCCCATTCCTCCTCGGCGGTCTCCAGGAACGGCTTGATGATGATGGTGCCCGCGTGATTGAACAGTACGCGTATGGCGCCCAGTTTCAGGCTGACTTCGGCGACCGCATTGGCAACGTCCTCGGCCTTGGAAACATCGGCTTGGGCAAACATCGCGATCCCGCCAGCTGCGCGGATGTCCTCGACGGCCTGATGGCCCGCCTCGGCATTGCGGTCGACGATGCCAACCTTCGCTCCTTCGGCAGCGAACAGCCGCGACGCAGCCCCACCCATACCGGTGGCGCCACCCGAAATCAGCGCGACCTTGCCCTTGAGACGATCTGCCATTGTGCGCTCCCAATTCTGGTCGATCCGGTCAAATGCATGACAGTCGAACCTTAGAACGCGGGACAGCACGGCGGCAATCACCGAACCGGCGGGCTGCGTTACTTCTTCGGCGGCACATGGATGATCTTGATGCGGGGAGCTTCGGCTTCGGCCATCAGGGCGCGTACGGCAGGTTTGGCCACGGGCGCAGGCGCATCGTCAACTGCACTGCCATCGGCTTGGCCAAGCGAATAGTCGTCGGCGACGGTGATGTAGGGAACCTCGGCATGCGGAGCGACCTCGGCCGACCAAGTGGGCGCCGAGGTGCTGGCGGTCGTGTCGGGGTCGACCGGTTCTGCCGGCGCCGTCTTGCCCTTGCCGGCGAGATAGTCGAACAGCGACAGGCCGTCAGTTGAGGCAAGCTGCGGCTTGGCCTTGGCCTTCATCGGCAGATCCATTTCAATGGTCGGCTTCCAGTTGCCGAAATCGATCCTGCCACTGAAAAAGGCGCCGTCGTCGCCAGGCGCGGCTCCGCCGTTCTGCTGGCGCGCGACCAGCAGATCGTAGACCTGGCCGATGCTGCGCGCGCCGTCGTCGCTGTAGAAAATCGACCGGTTGGCGCGCGCCGCACTGGGGAAAATGTCGGGGGCAGTCAGGCCCGGATGGCGGTCGCGCAGGCTGATCAGTTTGGCAGCGTCCGAGGGCCCGAGAAAATGCGCGATATAGAGTTCTTCGGAGGTCGGCGGCCGGCCGATCTCCCCGGAGACGAAATCGGCGTTCCGCTTGGCGTAGGCGCCCGCCATCATGGCGGAGATTTTCGGGTTCTTGCGCAGCGCCAGAATGGCGGCGCGGTCAGCCGGAGTGGCGACAACGTAGCGCCCGGCCGCAGTCTTGCTGATCAGCGCAGCGTAGCGGTCAAGGCCGAAAGATGGGCCATCGTCCTTGATAGTGCGAATCCAGGTTTCCTCGATGAACTGGAACAGGCCTTGCGCGCTGGAGGTTGGCGCCTTGGCCTCGGCTTGGAAGCTCGAACTCGCTGCGGGCCGTGTTCACGAGATAGTTGTAGTCTGCCCCCGTGCTGGAGCTTGCCAGCGACAGTGCGAGCGCGACCTGAGCCGGCATATCGGCAAGCGCGGCATTCGGCATAACGAAATCCCTGAACCAGCCTTTCGGCATCAGCAGCCAGGGACGATATTTGGGCTGCGCCGGTTAATGCCGGGTAAAGGGCCGTGGCGGGGTGGGACGCAGCTACTTCGTCGGAGCGATCAGATCGAAGCACTGGGGGCCGGCTTGGTGAGACCAGAGATTGCCCTTGGCCTGACCGCTCTCGTTGCTGGCCAGATCGAAGGTGGCGCACAGCTTGTAGTCGCGCGCGGCGCCAGGCCGGTACTCGAATGCGGCGCCCGTCGCGGGATCGACCGTCGCCAGATAGGGGCGGTACGTCGTCAACTTGAACAGGTCATCGAGGCTTTGTGGCAGTTTGCCATTGTCGAGATGGTACCTGCCGACGAGGTCTGAGAGCATATTGAGGCTCGCTGTGCGCTGCTCGTCGAGACGTTGTTTGCGCACCACCCAGGGCGGGCTGATCGTCAGCAGCCCGGCGATAATGGCCAGCGCCGCAAGCAGCGTGCCTAATCCGGCGAACCAGAGGTTCCCCCGCGGCATGTGGCGAAGCTTCAACGGCGAGGAGCGCGCATTGTCGTTGGCCGGCCTCATGCGTCTTCTCCCTGGCGCACGTCATGGTAGAAATAGAGGAACGTTCCGCCTGCGATCAGGGCGACCACGGCGGATTTCAACAAGATCGGCACGGTAAGATCGCCGCTGAGGCCGTTGTAGACCAGTCCGATCAGGTCGCCCGCCAGCGCGGAAACCGCCAATGCCAGCGTCAGATAGGTCAGCCATTTGCGCGGACGCAACTCGCGCGCATTTGGATCGCGGGCAATGCGCAAGGACACGAGGCGAAACATGTAGAGGAACAGCGGTGCGGCAACGACCAACCCTGCGATGCCCCAACGGATCAATTCGTCGGCGTAGGCAGCCTGATACTGATTGGCCCGCGCGGCATCCGGGATCGCCTTGTCGATGAAGGCGAAGAGCAGCTGCACGATGTACCAGACGCTGGCATAGAGCGCGCAGAACAGCACCAGATAGGTGAACACGTCGCGGGCCGAGAGATACGGGCGCGGGCGCGGCACCGCGATGGCGAATGGCACGTCGGCGAAGGCGTTGAGCGCGGAACGTACTTCGTGCTCGGGCCATTTCGCTGCTGCGAGCGCTTTGGAAATATCGTCGCGCGGGATTTTGGCCTCCAGCGCGCGGCGGACGAAATCGATGATGTCGGTGGTCATGGAAGGCTCGCGGGCAGGGATGTGGGGATTTATGAGAGTACACAATCGTAGCACTTATAGGGCGGGCTGAACTTCCCTCGCCTCCTGCAGTGCAGAGTGAGAGGGCAAGCCACCTACGCCCCCGCCTTCGCGGAACTGCATCGCCGCCAGCCGTGCATATAGCCCACCGGCCCTGCTCAACACCTCGTGCGTGCCGACTTCGACGATCCGTCCCGCCTCCATCACCAGGATGCGGTCGGCGCGCTGGATGGTAGCCAGTCGGTGCGCAATCACCAGCGTTGTCCGCCCTTGCATGGCACCGGCCAGGCCCTTCTGCACCTCGGCCTCGCTCTCGGCATCGAGCGCGCTGGTGGCCTCGTCCAAGAGCAAGATCTTGGCATTGCGCAGCACAGCGCGCGCAACCGCGATGCGCTGGCGCTGGCCGCCCGAGAGCGTGACGCCGCGCTCGCCGACCAGGGTTGCGTAGCCTTGCGGCAGCGCCTCGATGAAACCGTCGGCGTTGGCCGTGCGCGCGGCGGCGGCGATGGTGGCTTGCGACGCGTCCGGCGTTCCGTAGGCGATATTGGCCGCCACCGTATCGGCGAACATGGTCACGTCCTGCGGCACCAGCGCGAGGCGGCGGCGCACCTCGGCCAGGTCAGCTTCCACAACCGGTACGCCATCGATCAGCACCGATCCCTGGGTCGCGTCGTGGAAGCGCAAGATGAGGTTGAACAGCGTGCTCTTGCCCGCCCCTGACGGCCCGACCACGGCGATGGTCTCGCCCGGCGCGGCCTTGAACGACACCGTGTCCAGCGTTGCCGCATCGGGCCGGGACGGGTAACGGAAACTGACGTCGCGGAATTCCACCCTGCCCTGGGCTGGAACGGGAAGCGGCTTGGGATGAGCAGGCGAGGCGATTTCCGGCGTCAGCGCCATCAGCTCGTTCAGCCGCCCCGCCGCGCCGGCCGCCTGCTGTACCTCGCCGTAGACCTCCGAAAGCTCGCCGAGCGCGCCAGCCGCGAACACGGCATAGAGCACGAACTGCACCAGACTGCCGGCCGACATCTCTTGCGCCAGCACCGCCGTCGCGCCGTACCACAACACGCCGACCACCGAAGAGAACACCAGCGCCATGGCCACGGCTGTCAGTGTCGCGCGCGCCCACAGCCGCTTGCGCGCCGCGTCGAACGCCGCTTCGATCAAATCTGCAAAGCGCTTGCCCGCCGGCCCCTCGTTGGTGAAGGCCTGCAGTGTGCGGATACCCATCAGGCTCTCGCCGGCATGGGCCGCGGCGGTGGCCAGTTGGTCCTGCGCGCTCTTGGTCAGCTTGCGCACACCGCGCCCCGATATCACCAGCGGCAACACGATCACCGGAATGACCACCAGCACCATCAGGCTGAGTTTGGTGCTGGTGAGGAACATCATGACGAAGGCGGCAACCAGCATCAGCAGATTGCGTAGCGTCTGCGAGATGGCGGTTGAGACGGCAGAGCGGATCAGGCCGGTATCGGCGGTGAGGCGGGAGAGCAATTCGCCGGTCTGGGTGGTCTCGTAGAAGCCCTGGCCGAGTGTCAGGACATGCGCGAACACGTCCTTCTGCAGATCAGCGACTACGCGCTCGCCCAGCCAGCTGACACAATAGTAGCGCGTGGCGCTGGCCATCGCGAGCAGCACGCCGACCCCGATCATACTGAGAAAGTACCGGTTCACCGAGCCGGTATCGGCCCCGGTAAAGCCCTGATCGACAATATTGCGCACCCCCACCGGCACCAGCACCATGCTGGTGGAGGCGACGACGAGCGCGATCAACGCCAGCAGCGCGACGCGCTTGTAACGCAGCACATAAGGCGCGAGCCAGAACAAGGGGCTGAGCGTGGAAGACATTGGAGACTTTCGTTGGCCCGGCGTGGCCGCCGGGTGGAGCCAACAGACCTAGCGCTGGTTTTGGGGGTGATAGCAGCATCATCAGGAACCCACAGGCAACGGCTTGTGGGTTATCTGCAATTCGAGTGTCCTTGCGTTATTCTGCTGACGCTATAAGGCATTGTGTCATTGCAACTCATGCCGGACGTTCACATGGCTGCCTCGCGTTGGATCGCAAGTATAGTCTGCCTCGCACTCGTCGATGCTGCGCCCGCTTTGGGTGCAGACACCTTCCAGGTGCCTGCGCGGCGGGCGGGTTGCTGGGAGCATACAACAGTCCAGGGCCTGTTCGGCAAGGCCGGGGTTGACGGCAGCACATACGAATGCATCGACGCGGCGTCGGAGCAGGCGCGCTTGCAAGCACAGCCGGCCGTCGAAGGCAACTGCAGCCAGGGGCCCGTTCCCGGCACCAGTTTGGCTTGGGACCAAATCTGCACTGACGGCGCTACCACAGCCAAAATGCGCATGGAAGTCTCGGGCGATTTCCAATCGGCCTATTCCATGAGCATCGTCAGCCGTACCACGCGGCCAGGCGCCGCCCCGCGGGTGTCTAAGGTGGTTGCCAATGCCAAGTGGATTTCTAGCGCCTGCCCGGCCCCTCTGGCGCCCGGCAGCTGGCTTGTCCTGGGCGGTTTTGCCTGCACGCCTGACGGCTCGGGGAACTAGACATCTTCCGGCACAACGTCGTGCATTTTCGTGAAATCGATATGCGTGCGCCCCTGGTCCAACGTTACCATATCGACGTAGCGGTGCCGCCAGGCGATGTCGCCGTGCGCATAGGTCATGCGCGCCTTGAGCTCCTGGGTGGATTGATCGTCGTATCCTGTGACCGTTAGCAGCAGCAGCAAATCCTGCGCTGCAAGGCCTTCGGCATCCGCGCCAAACAGCGGGCTCTGCGCGTCGATTTTGTGAAAGATGGTCCAGCTCAGCGCGAAAATCGGATTCTCGCTGCGCTCCAGCTTCAGCTCGGAAAATCGCCGGTAGCGCACCCCTTCGGCGGTCTGTTCGGTGACCAGCAGCCACAGCCGCGCATTGGCTCCCGTGATGGTATTGCCACGCGCATTCGCCAGACGAAGCATCAATGCCGGGCCGCCATCGATGGTCCCGATCACGACTTTCTGCGCGAACAAAAAGCGGGCCTGGGGGCGCGAAAATCGGGCAAAGATCAGCCCGGTCATGACAGCGATCAGGGTCATACCGATGAAAATCTCGACCGTCGCGATGATATGCCCGTAAAACGTCTGCGGGTACATATTGCCATAGCCGACCGTGGCGAGCGTCTCGACGCTGAAGAAGAACAGATCGAGCAGGTTGCCGGCGCGTGCGTTGCTGACGGGGCTGTCGCCAAGCCAGTAGAAAATCGCGAACAGTAGGTTCAGCCCGAGGAAGATGCTCAGCGTACTGGCAAAGAACACGCGCCAGCTGGCGGTCATGGCCCGGTGATGGAAGTCGCTCCAGGCCTGCGTGGTCAGCCCCTGGGTTACGATCTCGCGCCCACCGAGACTGATCCGCCTTATCCGGGCCCCCAACCACCGCTTCCTGCCGTCCGCCATTGCGCCCCTCCAACATTGTACCATTTCGAGCATAGCCCGCCCGGCGGCCCGGTCGCAGCCTACCCATATGGCGAGCATTTCGCTCTCGGGGCCGCAAGTCGCGGATTCTAATCTTCACAGAACCGACATGGCCGTATAGTATGGCGCATGAGATAGGGTGATGGTGCGAATCACGCTGGGACGAGCCGAGGCAACAACCTTAGGGTCAAGCTGACGTGACAGCCGCAGCCGTTTACAGATCCCCGGAGACCTTCCCGGCGTTGGTGCTCAACGCCGATTTCCGGCCCTTGAGCTATTACCCGCTCTCGCTGTGGAGCTGGCAGGATACGGTGAAAGCCGTATTCCTGGACCGTGTCAACATCGTCTCAGAGTACGAGCGCGAGGTCAAAAGCACCAGCTTTTCCATGCGGTTGCCGAGTGTGGTCTCGCTCAAGAGCTACGTCCGCCCCGCGCGCTACCCGGCTTTCACCCGGTTCAACGTCTTCCTGCGCGACCGCTTCAGTTGCCAGTATTGCGGCCATCCCGGCGACCTTACGTTCGATCACGTCATTCCGCGCTCCAAGGGCGGCATGACGCGCTGGGACAACGTCGTCACGGCCTGCGCGCCCTGCAACCTGAAAAAGGGCGGGATGATGCCGCGCGAGGCCAGGATGCATCCGTACCACGAGCCGCACCGCCCGACCGTGCACGAGCTGCACCGCAATGGCCGGTTGTTCCCGCCGAACTATCTGCACACGTCGTGGCTCGACTATCTCTACTGGGATACCGAGCTGGAGCCGTAGGCTTGCCAAGACGTAATATGTTGGCATGGGCCAACTTACGTCGAGCGGTTCCGATTCGCGAGCAACGGAAACGCAGCATCAATTTCCTTCGCCAAGTGATATACTTCGTCAAAGTCCGAGACTCGAATTCGGTTCAAACTCCAATAACGGCCATGAGCAAGCCAATGGCGATAGTTCAGGGTTTCGTTGAGTTGGTTGGCCAGGGGATGCAGCTTCAATGGATGTCAATAAGTTGAGGCATGAGAGGGTCTCGGACTCCTTCAACCGGGATGCTCGTTCTGTATCCAGCTGATCCTGCGAATAATCGAGAAACCGCTTGTCTGGCTTGGCGGCGAAATAGAACAGCAGTGCCCGCCTTACGACCTCATGATGCTCCCGGATATCTTCAAATGCCAAATGTAGGTCCGAAAACTGGACCCTCTTAGGCATTCGCCACTTCCATGACGGCGGACAGGAATGAGTTGCGCGTCAGGCTATCATACCGTCGTTCAGGGGCATGCGCAGAAAACTTCCAAGCCAAATCCACACCCTTCGCCGACGGCAATGGTGTCGGGATATCACTGAGTTCTTGATAAACTTTAAGGTTTGTACTTGGGCGGTCGAGCTTTTTGTCAACGCGCACGATCTTCGCGGTCCCGCCAGGTCCAACGAGATCGACACGCCCCATGGCGCCAATAATCAAGCGGCCGATTGGTTCTAAAGTAACTTCCTTCAAGCCAATCTTAAGTTTCATGCGCCGTGTTTCATACGCGCCAATGATGTCTTCGCTCACCTTCAAGGGGCGGAAGGAAACCTCGATGTCGCCTCGCTTTGCATAACTGGCGATGAAGCCCTCAACCTGTGCATATAGATCGTCAATCGCAGCGATCCAGTCACGGCGACATTTCTCAGCATCGAAGCTGCCGGCTCTTGAAGCCTGCTCCTTTTGCTGCTTTACAAATCGTCGAATGCGGCGTGGGACATTCACAAAGGATACGCTGGACAACGTACTCCTGGCAAGGTGCGCCCAAGCCCCTCAGTTCGCCGCCGCCTTGGCAGGCACCGCCGGTGCATTGGCTGCTGTCGGCTTCAGCTTCACGGCCGGTGTCTTGGCCGCCGGCTTCGTGTCCGTCGCCGCCGGCGCCACCTTGGCCGCATCCGGTTTGGCGTCCTTGACTACCTTCGGTCCCTTGCCAGCTTTAGCCCGCTTCTCGGCCCGCGCCTTTGACCGCTCCACTGCTTTGGCCTTGGCCGTGTCATGGGCCACGCAGCTCGATACCTGATCGCGAACTTTGATCACAATGGCGGTATCTGTGGGCGCGCCCTGCACAGTCTCGACCGTGGCCGGATTGAACAGCGTCCTCCACAGATAGTTCTGGAAACCGAAATCCAGCATCGCGGCGGCGCGCACATTGCGGCTGGCCGACGAGGCCTCGCCCAGCACCACCGCCACCAGCCGGTGCCCGTCCCGCGTCGCCGAGGCGACGATGTTGTAGCCGGAATCGCAGATGAAGCCGGTCTTCATACCGTCGGCGCCGTCATAGGTTTTCAGCAGCGTGTTGTGCGTTTCGACGTCTTTGGCACCGACTTTCACCGAGGCCATTGTGAACAGATAGGCCTGTTCGGGAAAGTCGCGGATCAGCGCTTGGGTCAGGATCGCCAGATCGCGCGCGCTGGTCAGCTGGCCGTCGTTCGGCAGCCCGCTGGCGTTGGCGTAGCTCGATTTCTTCATGCCCAGCCGTTTGGCCTCGGCGTTCATCAGCTCGGCGAACCCGGCCTCGCTGCCGCCAATAAACTCGGCGATGGTGATGGCCATGTCGTTGGCCGATTTCACCACCATGGCCTTAATCGCGAGATCAGCAGTGATGGTGTCGCCGACTTTCAACCCAAGCTTGCTTGGGGGCGCCTTGAACCCAGCCTCGCCGACCGTCAGCTTCTGGTCGAGCTTGAGTTTGCCGTCCTTCAGCGCCTTGAAGGTGACATAGGCGGTCATGAGCTTGGTCAGGGAGGCGGGGTGCCAAACCTGGTCCACGTCCTCGGAATAGATGACCGCGCCGGAATTGGCGTCGAACAGGATCGCTGGGCCTGCCAGGGCCGGGCGCAACAAGGCGAGCACCGCAAGCGCGAGCGTGACTGCAAAACCCACCAGCTTGCGCATGCCGTCTCCCACTACTTCGGCAAAGCCATAACTGCCGGGCCGCTTGTGACGTCCCAAAGCGTCGAAAGAATGGTGCCCCCGGCCCAACTCGAACGGGCACATCCGAAGACAACAGATTTTGAGTCTGCCGCGTCTACCAATTCCGCCACGGGGGCAATCAGCCAAGCCGGGCGGGCCAACCTGAGCTGATCGGGAAAAATCTTAGCGTAGGGAACGGGCAGCGTCCAGAAGCCGATGCGACATGGCAGGGGATGGCTGGCGCGGCAAAATGGGCGTCGGACCGGGGTTTGTGACGGTCGACAGGCATCGACGCCGGGGATGAATTTGTGCTTGAGTGTGGCGATCGTGATCACACGCTTGAGAAGGAGCGCCCGATCTTGGGCCGCCTGACCACCCACGTCCTGGACACCAGTGCGGGCTTGCCTGGGCGCGGCATGCGCGTTGAGCTCACCCGCATTGACGGCGCAGCGCGCTCGTTGCTCGCCGATACCGCGACCAACGCCGACGGGCGCTGTGACCAGCCGCTGCTGGAAGGGGCGACCTTCCGGCCCGGCGTCTACGAGCTTGCGTTTCATGCCGGGGACTATTTCGCTGCCAGTGGCGTGGCGCTGCCCGTCCCGCGCTTCCTGGATGTGATTGTGATCAGGTTCGGCATATCGTCAGCCGACGCGCATTATCACGTGCCGCTGCTGGTCTCGCCCTACGGCTATTCGACCTACCGGGGGAGCTGAGTTTGGCCGAAACGCGCGACCAAGTGAGTTTTCTGCTGAACGGCGTCCGCCACGACGTTCCTCGCTCCGTGCCGCCGACGCGCACTTTGCTGGATTACCTGCGCGAGGATCTGCGGCTGACGGGGACGAAGGAGGGCTGCAACGAGGGGGATTGCGGGGCGTGTACGGTGGTGGTGACCGGCCCCGATGGCGTGGCGCGCGCCGTGAATGCGTGCATCCAGTTCGTGCCGATGGTGGATGGGCTGTCGGTCACAACGGTGGAAGGGTTGCGCGGCCCCAATGGCGAACTGCATCCGGTGCAGCAGGCGATGGTGGACTGCCACGGCTCGCAATGCGGGTTCTGCACGCCAGGTTTCGTGATGAGTTTGTATGCGGCGTATCAGTCGCCGGAAGATGCAGTTTCGGAGATTGACGATTTGCTGGCCGGAAACCTCTGCCGTTGCACCGGCTACGGACCGATTGTTGCGGCAGCTAAGCGGGCGTTGGCGGACCCATTGCCCACCACAACGACGGTCGAACTCCCCTCTCCCTTGTGGGGAGGGACCGGGGGTGGGGTTCTTGGCAGCCTCGCCATTGAGCATCCAAATGGCAAGTTCTTCGCCCCCACGACGGTTGACGAACTGGCCAGTCTTTTTGAGACCCATCCACAAGCCACTATCCTTGGAGGTGCAACCGATGTCGGGCTTTGGGTGACCAAGCAGCATCGCGACGTGCCGGTCCTGATTTCGACCCAACGGGTGGGCGAACTCAGGCGCTTGGAGCGCCGCAGAGACTGTTTGGTGCTTCATTCCGGATGCACTTATTCCGAATGTGAGGTTGACCTCAGTTGGTATTGGCCGGGACTGCAGTACCTGTTCCGCCGTTTAGGTTCGGTGCAGGTGCGCAATAGCGGCACTATAGGTGGCAACATTGCAAACGGTTCGCCTATCGGCGACATGGCTCCCGCGTTGATTGCGCTCGGCGCGACAGTAAATCTTCGCAAGGGGGCCGAGCATCGAAGCGTGCCGCTAGAAGACTTCTTCATTGACTACGGCAAACAGGATCGCCGCCCGGGTGAGTTCATCGTGAGCCTTTCCATAAAGGGGGACTTCACGGGTGACTTCAACGATCACGTCAATTGGCGACTAGCCTGCTATAAGATCTCAAAGCGCTTCGATCAGGATATATCTGCTGTTTGCGGATGCTTCTATCTGACCGTCGAGAATGGCACGGTCAGTGCCGCCCGCATCGCCTTCGGCGGCATGGCAAGTACACCCAAGCGCGCTAAAGCCGTCGAAAATGAGTTGATTGGCAAGCCCTGGACCTTGCAGACAGTTGAGGCAGCCCAGCTTGCGTTCGATATAGACTTCCAGCCGATTTCCGATATGCGCGCCTCGGCGGGGTATCGACGCCAAGTGGCGAAGAACCTCCTTGTGCGCCACTATCATGAGACCACAGCCGATGTCATGTCGCGTCTTGTTGGCCGAGGTGCACGGATCATGAAAGTTGTCGGGTCGGATGCAGCCGGCCCGGATGCGGTTGGTTCAGCATGAACAGCGTGAGAAAACCTGATCCAACAATACGCTTCCCACACGCTGCCTGCGCGGCGATCGCCTTCTCCCGTGGGGAGAAGGTGCCCAAGGGGCGGATGAGGGGATTGCTGCCGGGGGGTGTTGCGCCAACTGTGCTGCACCCGCACCTGCGACCCCCTCATCCGTCGCTGCGCGCCACCTTCTCCCAATGGGAGAAGGGAGTCCTCGTCGTGTTGCGAGGAATTTGCCATGCACGATAGCACGCCCACCCGTATCAGCGGCGGCATAGCCCAGCCCATCCCGCACGACAGCGCACACAAGCACGTCGCGGGAACTGCGATCTATACCGATGACATCCCCGAGCCGCCCGGCACGCTGCATATCGCGCTGGGCATGAGCACGCGGGCGCATGCCGAGCTAGGGGAACTCGACCTCGCCCGCGTGCGTGCAGCGCCTGGTGTCGTCGCTGTGCTCACGGCGGGGGATATTCCGGGCCGCAACGACATCAGTCCACAGGGCCGGGGGGACGATCCTGTGTTCGCACCTGGCCTTGTGCAGCACTACGGCCAGTCGATGTTCGCGGTTGCGGCAACCAGCCACTTGGCCGCCCGCCGGGCCGCGCGTCTGGCTAATGTAACCTATGTCGATAAGCCTGCCATCATCCATTTGGATGAGGCGATGGAGGCGAAATCGTTCCTGGCCGATCCGTACACGTTCGGGCGCGGCGATCCCGATGCGGCGTTGGCCGGTGCCCCGCACCGCCTGAAAGGCCGGGTGCGGATGGGCGGGCAGGAACACTTCTATCTTGAGGGCCAGGTCGCGCTCGCCATCCCCGGCGAGGACGGCGATATGCTGGTGCATTCCTCGACGCAGCATCCAACCGAGATCCAGCACATCGTTGCCCATGTGTTGGACGTGCCGTTCAATGCCGTGACCGTGGAGGTGCGGCGCATGGGCGGTGGTTTCGGCGGCAAGGAGAGCCAGGGCAGCCTGCCAGCCGCCGTCGCCGCGCTGGTCGCGTGCAAGACCGGCCGCCCCGCCAAACTGCGTTATGATCGCGACGACGATATGGAGATCACCGGCAAGCGCCACGATTTCCGCATCGATTACGATGTCGGCTTCGATGCGGACGGACGCATACAGGGCATCGTGTTCGAGCAGGCGGCGCGCTGCGGCATGTCGTTCGATTTGTCGATGGCGATCTGCGACCGCGCCATGTTCCATGCCGACAACTGCTATTATCTGCCGCATGTGCTGATCAAGTCCTATCGCTGCAAGACCAACACGGTGTCGAATACGGCGTTCCGAGGCTTCGGCGGCCCACAGGGCATGGTCGGCATGGAGCGGGTGATCGAGGCGATTGCGATCAAGCTCGGCAAGGACCCGCTCGAGGTGCGGCGCGCGAATTTCTATGCGCCGATGGGCAAGTCGGCCGGGAGCGGGCGGAGTTTGACACCCTATCACATGGAGGTCGAGGACTCCATTAGCCATGCAATGACGGAGCAATTGGTGCGCACGTCGGATTATTCCAAGCGCCGCGCAGCAATCCGTGAGTGGAATACCAACAGCCCCATCCTGAAGCGCGGCATCGCGCTCAGCCCGGTAAAATTCGGCATATCCTTCACCTTCACACAGATGAATCAGGCTGGCGCGCTGTTGCATGTCTACACGGACGGATCGATCCACCTCAACCACGGCGGCACCGAGATGGGGCAGGGGCTCTATCAAAAGATCGCGCAGGTGGTAGCCGAGGAATTCCAGTGCGACATCGCGAACGTGAAGATCACGGCCACGACTACTGGCAAGGTGCCAAACACGTCCCCGACGGCCGCGTCCTCGGGATCGGATCTGAACGGCATGGCGGCGCGCGAGGCGGCACGCACGATCAAGGCGACGGATCGCCGACGTGCTGGCGGCCGAGACCGGAAGCACTTCGGGCGAGGTGCGGTTCGAGGCGGGGCGCGTGGTTGCGGGGGATAAGACGTACACGCTCGCGCAAGCGGCGGCGCTCGCGCATGCCAAGCGTGTATCGCTGTCCTCGACCGGCTACTACGCCACGCCAAAAATCCATTGGGATCGCACGACAGGCAAGGGCCGGCCGTTCTTCTACTTCGCCTATGGCGCCGCCGTCACTGAGGTCGCGATCGATACGCTGACCGGCGAAAACCGCATGCTGCGCGTGGATATCCTGCATGACGTGGGCAAATCGCTGAACCCGGCCATCGACCTCGGCCAGATCGAGGGCGGCTTTGTGCAGGGTGCGGGCTGGTTGACGACGGAAGAACTGGTGTGGGACGGCAAAGGGCGGCTCGCCACGCACGCTCCCTCGACGTATAAGATTCCGGCGTGTGGAGATCGACCACCTGTGATGAACATCGCGCTGTGGAACGGCGAGAACCGTGAGGACACGATCTATCGCTCCAAGGCCGTGGGCGAGCCACCGCTGATGTTGGGGATCTCAGCGCTGCTGGCGCTCGGCGATGCGGTGGCGAGCGTCGGTGATTACATGATTGATCCGGCGCTGGATGCACCGGCCACGCCTGAAAGGGTGCTGTTCGCGGTTGAGGCCGTAAAGGCGAAGGTGAAATGAACGCCATCCGCATCCTGGTCGCCGAAGCCGAAGGCTCCGTCCCGCGCGAGGCCGGCGCGGTGATGTGGGTGTGGACAGACGGTATCGACGGCACCATCGGTGGCGGCTCATTGGAGCACGAAGCGATTGCGGCGGCGCGAAAGATGCTGGCGGACGATCTGCCGGACTGGCATCGCGAGTTGCGCGCCTACCCGCTCGGCCCTGCGCTCGGCCAATGCTGCGGCGGCATGGTCAGGGTGCTGTTTGAAGTGGTTGCTCCGCATTCAAATCAAGCGCCGGACTCGCACCTCTTTCCCTTCTCCCATAGGGAGCAGGTGGCCAACCGCCGGATGTGGGGTACAGGGGCCAGCGGTTGTCACGCCTACGTGCCACAACTCGGCTCCATGTACCACTCATCCGACGTCCAATTCTTTTGCGCCTCCGCTCAGGAGCGCCACCTTCTCCCTAAGGGAGAAGGAAGTGGAGCCCCGCCTCCGGCTCCGGGGGTAGTCGTGAAGGCGATCGCGTCAGACGAACCGCCAACCCTCATTCACGACCGCCACCACACTGGCGACCTTCCCCTCCCCGTGCTCCGTGCCGTCCGCGCCATGCTGTCGGGCGAACGCCCGCGCGCCACGCTCGTCATCCGCGGCCATAAAGGCGCTGCCGACTACGTCATTGAACCCGAGGCAGCGCTCCCGCACCTGCTGTATCTCTATGGCGCAGGCCATGTCGGCCGCGCGGTTGTGCGCGCGTTAGCGGACTTGCCTTTTGCCGTCACCTGGGTCGATGTGGCTGCGGATCGTTTCCCTAAACCCCTCCCGTCGAACGCCACACCCATCGTCGCCACCGATCCCGCCGCAGTCGCCGCCGCCGCGCCATCCGAAGCCCTGCACCTCATCATGACTTTTTCCCACGCCCTCGACTTGTCGATAACGCACGCGGTATTGGCGAAAAAATTCGCCTGGGCGGGGTTGATCGGCTCAGCGACAAAACGAGCCCGTTTCAAAAAGCGGCTACGCGAGGCCGGCATCGCCGATGCTGCTCTGACACGCCTCGCCTGCCCGATCGGTATCGGCGGCATCACGGGCAAGGAGCCCGCCATGATTGCCATCAGCGTCGCGGCTCAGCTGGCCGCCTGGGCCAGTTCTCACACCGCAGCGCTGACGCAGAAAGACCGCCAGCATGGCTGATCCGGCACTTCTCGACATCCGCGACATCACGCGCAGTTTTCCCGGCGTGATCGCCAACGACCAAGTCAGTTTTTCTGTTGGCAAAGGCGAGATCCACGCTCTGCTGGGCGAAAACGGGGCGGGCAAGTCGACGCTGGTCAAGATGATCTACGGCGTCATGAAGCCGAACTCCGGCACCATGACTCTCGACGGCGCTCCGTATGCACCTAATAAGCCATCCGACGCCCGTGCGCGCGGCATCGGCATGGTGTTCCAGCATTTCACGCTGTTCGAGGGCCTGTCTGTGGCCGACAACGTGGCGCTCGGCATGGAAGGGCGCGGCACCGGGCGGGCGCTGGCCAGCGACATTGTCGCGCTCTCGTCGGCCTATGGCTTTACTGTCGATCCCGATCGCATGGTCGGCACTTTGTCGGTGGGCGAGCGTCAGCGCATCGAAATCATCCGGGTACTGTTGCAGAAGCCGCGCCTGATCATCATGGACGAGCCGACCTCGGTGCTGACGCCGCAGGAGGTGGAGGTGCTGTTCCGCACGCTACGCCGCGTGAAGTCCGAGGGCGTGTCCATACTTTACATTTCGCACAAGCTGGAAGAGATCCGTGAGCTGTGCGACAAGGCCACCGTTCTTCGCGGCGGCAAGCTGGTGGCCAGCTGCGATCCGAGACAGGAAACCGCAAAGGGCCTCGCCGAGATGATGATCGGTGGTCTTCTGAAACCGCCCTTGCGCGCGACAATGGCTCCCGGCCCGGTTCGTTTGCGCCTTGATCGGCTAACCCTTGCCAGCGATCATCAGTTCGGCGTCGATCTTGATCAGCTGTCGCTCGATGTGCGCTCCGGCGAGATCGTTGGCATAGCGGGTGTAGCGGGCAATGGGCAGATAGAGCTGATGGAAGCGCTGATTGGCGAGCGTCCGGCGCCGGCCCACCAGATTACGCTCGATGGCCGGCCAATTGGCGCTCTCGGCCCGCAGGCGCGGCGCGTCCTCGGCATGAGTTTTGTGCCTGAGGAGCGGTTGGGTCATGCGGCTGTGCCGTCGCTGTCGCTGGCCGAGAATACGCTGCTATCTGGCGTCGAGCGCATGGGGCTGGCGCGCAACTCCATGCTTGATCTTGAAGCGGCGACCCGCTTTGCCGAGGACATCGTCAACCGGTTCGAAGTGAAGACGGCCAGCGTTTCTAACCTGGCGCAGAGCTTGTCTGGCGGCAACTTGCAGAAGTTCGTCGTCGGTCGCGAGGTGATGCAGAAGCCATCGGTATTGGTGGTATCGCAACCGACCTGGGGTGTCGATGCCGGCGCGGCTGCAGCGATCCATCAGTCGCTGATCGATTTGGCGGCCAATGGCACTGTCGTGCTGGTGATTTCGCAGGACCTCGACGAATTGCTCGCCATCTCGACGCGCATTGCCGTGATCGCCAACGGGCGTCTATCTGTCACGCGCCCAGCCGAGGACATCACAGTGGAAGAAATCGGCCGCGACATGGGCGGGGCGACCGCTGCTCCCGCAAAGGAGCCGGCGCATGTTTAGACTTGAGCCGCGCAAAGAACTTTCGCGCACCATGTTCTACCTTACGCCCCTTTTAGCGTTGGCGCTGACCATTATTGGCGGCGCTATTATGTTCGCTCTCCTCGGCAAGCCACCAGGTGCAGCGCTGTACAAGATCTTCATCGATCCGCTCACCTCCTTCCGCGGCGTGGCCGAACTGCTTGTGAAGGCGACGCCGCTGGTTCTGATTGCCGTGGGGCTGGCGCTCAGTTTCCGGGCCAACGTCTGGAACATCGGCGCCGAAGGTCAGTACACCATGGGCGCCATCACCGGCAGCGCCGTTGGCCTCGCTGCCTATCCGGGGGGCGGATACTGGGTCTTTCCCCTGATGTGCGCGGCGGGGATCCTGGGTGGGGCGGCCTGGGCAGCGATCCCGGCGCTGCTGAAAACGCGTTTCAACGCCAACGAGATTCTCGTCAGCCTGATGCTCACTTATGTGGCCGTGCTGTTTCTGACCGTGACGGTGGACGGCCCCTTGCGCGATCCCGAGGGGCTGAACTTTCCGGAAAGCCGGTTGTTTCAGGATGCCGCGCGGGTGCCGACGCTGATCCCCGGGACGCGCGCGCATATCGGCTTCCTGGTGGCGATTGCCGCAGCTGTGGTGGCGCAGATCGCCCTGGCGCGGCATTTGCTCGGCTATCAAATCCGCGTGCTGGGTGCGGCTCCGGCAGCGGCGCGTTTCGCAGGGTTTTCGGAGAACCGCATCATCTGGATGTGCCTCCTGGTTTCGGGCGGCATGGCGGGGCTGTCGGGATTGTTCGAGGCCGCAGGGCCAGTCGGGCAGCTGGTGCCTCAAATCCCGAACAACTATGGGTTCACGGCGATCATCGTGGCGTTCCTCGGCCGGCTGCATCCCATCGGCATCATCGCGTCGGGTCTGCTGATGGCGCTGACCTACAATGGCGGCGATGCGGCGCAGGTCGCCTTCGGATTGCCGTCGGCGGTCAAGGGCGTATTCCAGGGTATGCTGCTGTTCTTCCTGCTCGCGGTGGATGTACTGGTGACGTACCGTATACGGATTGTGCGGCAAGCGCCGGTGGTGGGGACATGATGTTCATCGCCAGCAATCCGACTGCCTACCGTATCGTGCGCAGCTCTCGCGCTGGTGATGAACTTCGTGTCCCCAGTCTTTGCGCCAAAGACTGGGGACACGAAGTTCATCTTCGGCTCGACGCCGGCGACATGCCTCCGAAACATCTGCAGGCCGAAGATGAACCTCATGTCCCCTGACCTTCTGGTAGACATCCTGATCGGCGTGGTCGTCGCGTCGACGCCGCTCCTGTTCGCCGCCCTCGGCGAGCTCGTCGCGGAGAAATCCGGGGTGCTCAACCTCGGCGTTGAGGGCATGATGATCATGGGGGCAGTGGCCGGCTTTGCCACCGTCATAGGAACCGGCAACCATGCGCTGGCCTTGGTGGCGGCCATGGCCGGGGGCGCACTGATGGCGCTGCTATTCGCCATCCTCACTCAGACGCTGCTCGCCAACCAGGTTGCTTCCGGACTTGCCCTGACGATGTTCGGGCTTGGCATCTCCGCGCTCTGGGGGCAGGGCTATTCCGGTCTCTCCGCCGGCCCGTTCCCGCGCCTGTCAATCCCGTGGGTGTCGGACATTCCTGTCGTTGGCAAACTGATCTTCGGCCAGGATCTGATGGTCTATCTCTCCATCGCTTGCGTCGCCGCGGTCTGGTGGTTCCTCAACCGCACTCGCTCCGGCCTGGTCCTGCGCGCTGTCGGCGAGAACCACGACGCGGCGCACGCCATCGGCTATCCGGTGGTGCGCATCCGCTATCTCGCGCTGATGTTCGGCGGCGCGATGGCGGGCCTCGGCGGGGCCTATCTCTCGCTCGTGCAGACCCCGCTGTGGGCCGAGAAGATGACAGCCGGCCGTGGCTGGATCGCGCTCGCCCTGGTCGTGTTCGCGGCCTGGAAGCCGTGGCGCTCGCTGCTCGGGGCCTACATCTTCGGTGGCGTCACCGTGCTGCAACTGCACGCCCAGGCGCTGGGGGTGAGCGTTTCTGCCAATATTCTGTCCATGCTGCCCTATCTTGCGACAGTCATCGTGCTCGTTTTCATATCCCGCGACAAAATGAAACTGCAACTCAATGCACCGGCATCGTTGGGGAAGGTATTTTACGCGGCCTCGTGATGGTCTAATAACAGGGTTTGGCGGGACGCTTCCTGCCCAAGGAGGTTGTGAATGATGATTGCTTCGATGACCCGGCGCGGCTTGGCTGCGTTTGCGCTCGCTGCCGGTACGGCACTTGGCGGCCAAGCCTTTGCCGAAGAGCCTTTCAAGGTCGGCTTTGTCCACACTGGTCCGATTGGCGACGGTGGCTATACGTATCAGCACCATCTCAGCGCCGAGGCGGTGAAGAAGGAGTTTGGCGACAAGGTCAAAGTGATCGAAGTCGAGAACGTACCCGAGGGCCCGGACGCCGAGCGCGTCATCACGCAGCTGGCCCAGGACGGCAACAAGATCATCTTTACAACCAGCTTCGGGTTCATGAACCCAACGCTGAAAGCCGCCGCGCAGTTCCCGGACGTGAAGTTCGAGCATGCGACCGGCTTCAAGACAGCCGACAACATGGCCAACTACAACATTCGTTTCCATGAGGGGCGTTATGTGGTGGGCGGGCTCGCGGGCAAGCTGACCAAGACCAACACCATCGGCTACATCGCTTCCTTCCCGATCCCGGAAGTGGTGATGGGCATCAACGCCGCCTATATCGGCGCCAAGAAAGTCAATCCCAACGTCAAAATGAAGATCGTTTGGGTCTCGACCTGGTTCGATCCCGGCAAGGAAGCCGATGCCGCCAAGGCGCTGATTGCTCAGGGTGCCGACGTTCTGATGCAGCACACCGACAGCGCCGCCGCCGTCAAGGTCGCTGCTGAGAAGGGCCTGTGGGCCGTCGGCCAATCGTCCGACATGGCGCACTTTGCCCCGGACAACGTGATCACCTCGATCGCCGACAACTGGAACCCCTATGTGGTGTCCCGCGTCAAGGCGGCCATGGATGGCACTTGGAAGACCGGCTCGACCTGGGAAGGCATGAAGGAAGGCGCCGTGGAGATCCCGCCGATCAACAAGAAGGTGCCGGACGATCTGCGTGCGGCTGCCGAAGCGGAGATCAAGGCGATTGCGGCGGGCACGCTGCATCCGTTCACGGGGCCGATCAAGAAGCAGGACGGCTCGGACTGGCTCGCTGCCGGCACGACCGCGCCCGATGGCGACCTGCTTGGCATGAGCTTCTATGTCGAAGGCATTGAAGGCACGATCCCGAAGTAAGACGCGGACTGACCTCTCCCCCTACTTAGGGGGAGAGGAGACCGCGTCTCGCAGCCGCCCACCTTGGCGGCAAGAGCTGGGCGGTCGGTGAGGGGCAGCCCCTCGCTCCGGCCCGCTTGCCACCTGTGCGGAGCAAGCTTCTGCCCCTCACCTGTCGCTGATTCCTCGCCGCTACGGCGGCTCGGGCGACATCCTCTCCCCCGCGAAGTGGCGGGGGAGAGGAAAGTCCACCCCTCACCTGGTCGGGTCAATGACCACCTTCGCTGTCCGTGGGCAGACGTTTTCCTTCAAGGCCGATCCGTTCGCGGGGCCGGTGGAAGAGGCGTACGCATACGACAGCGATGGGGCGGTGATTGTCTCGAATGGCCGCATCCTCGAGACCGGGTCAGCGTCCGCTGTCCTCGCTCGCCACCCCGGCGTCCGCGTCGACCACTACCCCGGCCATATCATCATGGCCGGCTTTGTCGACAGCCACATCCATTATCCGCAGACCCGCGTCATCGCCAGCTACGGCAAGCAGCTGATCGACTGGCTCAACACCTACACTTTCCCGGCCGAACTCGCCTTCGCCGATCCCGCCCATTGCGCCGCGATTGCCGAAGTGTTCTTCGCCGAAGTGCTGCGTAACGGCACCACCACGGTGTCGAGCTACTGCACCGTCCACCCGCAATCGGCCGAAGCGTTCTTTGCCGCCGCGACCGCCCGCAACATGCGTGTGGCCGGCGGCAAGGTCCTGATGGACCGCAACGCGCCGGCCGGTCTGACGGATACACCGCAAGCGGGCTACGATCAGTCCAAGGATCTCATCGCACGCTGGCACGGCAAGGGGCGGAACATCTACGCCGTAACGCCGCGCTTCGCCCCGACATCGACGCCCGAGCAACTCGCTGCCGCCGGTGCGCTGTGGGCAGAGCATCCCGGCACGCTGATGCAGACCCATGTCAGCGAGAACGCCAGAGAGATCGCCTGGGTGGGCGAACTGTACCCCGACGCGCCCGACTATATCGGCGTCTACGAACGTTTTGGCCTGACTGGTCCAGGAGCCAACTTCGGCCACGCCATCCATCTCAGCCAGCGCGAGCGCGACGCCCTGCGCGCCAGTGGCTCAGGCATCTCGCATTGCCCGACCTCGAACACCTTCATCGGCTCGGGACTGTTCGATCTTGCCGGGATGACCGCCGGACCCGCCTCCGTCCCAGTTGGCCTGGCCACCGATGTCGGCGGAGGGTCATCGTTCTCGATGTTGGCCACCATGCGTGCCGCTTATGAGATTGCCCAGCTGCGAGGCCATTCGCTGCATCCCGTGCAGGCGTTCCATCTCGCCACGCTCGGCTCAGCCAAGGTGCTGCGCATGGAGCATCAGATCGGCAATCTGGTGACTGGCTATGAGGCCGATATTGTGGTGCTCGATCCGAAATCGCGGCCGATCCTGGCCGAGCGCGTGTCGCAGGCGCGCAGCATCGAAGACGTGCTCTTTGCTCTGATGATCCTGGGTGACGACCGGGCGGTGCGCGCCACCTACATCTTCGGCGAGCGCTCTACATGAACCGCGCGTTGATCTGCGCCAACGCGCCGGCCCCGGGGCAGAGTTCGCTCATCGGAAGCGCGTTCAGCGGGCGCGCATCGCTGTCCAGCATGTCGTGCAGGTCCTGCTGTGCCTCGTCGATGTAGAGCAGGCCCGTCGCCACCGTGCCGCTGGCCGCGGTCTTGCGGATGGTCGCGATGGCGGCATCGGGATCGCGCGGATCATGGCCGCCGTCGACCTTGTAGAGCCGCACCCGCGAACCGTCGTGCATGGTGATGTCGGTGGCCGTGCCGGCCTCATAATCAGCGGTGATTTCCTCGCGGCCTTCAACGAAGTCGAGCTTGTTTTCCGAGGCCATGTTGTGGGCGCGGACGTAGTCGTAGCTCTTGGTCGAGGTGGGGTGGTTGTTGAAGGTCACGCAGGGCGAGATGACGTCGAGGAAGGCGAAACCTTTGTAGCTGAGCGCGGCTTTGATGAGCGGGATCAGCTGGCGCTTGTCGCCCGAGAACGAGCGCGCGACGAACCCAGCGCCCAACTGGATCGCGATCTGGCACAGATCGATCGCATCGAACGGATTGGCCTCGCCCTTCTTGGACGGTGACGCCTTGTCGTTGGTGGCCGAGAACTGGCCTTTGGTCAGGCCATAGCAGCCGTTGTTCATGACCACATAAGTCATGTTCAGCTTGCGCCGTATCGCATGGCAGAACTGTCCGAGGCCGATCGAGGCGGTGTCGCCGTCGCCCGAGACGCCGATGTAGGTCAGATCGCGGTTGGCCATGTTCGCGCCGGTCGCAACGGATGGCATACGTCCGTGTACGGAATTGAAGCCGTGCGAGCGGCCGAGGAAATAGGTCGGCGTCTTGGACGAACAGCCGATGCCGGAGATTTTCGCGATCCGATGCGCGGGCAGGCTCATCTCGAAGCACGCCTCGATGATAGCCGCCGTGATCGAAGTCGTGCCCGCAGCCCGCGCACAACGTCGACATGGTGGCTTCGTAGTCGCGGTGCGTCAGCCCGAGGTCGTTCTTCTTGAGCGCGGGATGGAAGGCGGCTGGTTTGACGATGTAGGTCATGGAATCAGCAAGCTCTCATGTGATTGGAGTCCACCGGTAGATATCTGCGAGCGGCATGTCGTATCGCAAAGCCGGCAGCTCCAGCGCTGCGCCCAAGCCGGAAACCTTTGTTTCCGCCCAGAGTTTCGTCCTGTCATGCCGGACGACTTCGGCTGCCTTGGTCGAGACGGTTACATAGTGCTGGCAATTCGGGATGCTGGCATAGACCCGCTTGCGCCAAGCGCGATCGGCCTTGCGATTCGATTTCGACAGGATCTCGAACAAAACGAGGGCATCATCCGTCACGTAGGACGCCAGGGGTGGCCCCTCCTGCACATAAACATCTGGCCGCGGCAGGCTGTTGGGCGAAATAGGAACGTGCGTACCAACGCCAAGCAACGGCACCCACTTCGCCCCGCTGATTGCTTTCCACGACATCAGCCCATGCACGATGTTCGATGCAATGAGCTGATGCCATTGCGTTGGCGACGGGTTCAATTTAGCAACACCCTCGATCAACTCCCATCGCTCGCCATCCGGCCGCGAGTCCAAATACGCGAGAAACTCCTTGACGGTCATCTGATCGGCCTCGGCGATCTTGATCAGCATTCGGACCTCCTGGGATCGGCAGCCGCGCACAATGTTATGAGCGGCGGCGCCAGCATTCAACGCCGCTCTACTCCGCTGCCCGCGCCTTGGCGGGCGCTAAGTTGCTTGAGAATGGCTTTGCGGACGAAGTCCGCCGTCAGCGGCATGCCGTCGTAATTCAGCGTGGCGATTAGCTTTTCGCCGGGCACTTCGGCTTCCACCATCAGCAGGGTGCGCATTTGCGCGTCGCGGTTCTGCTCGACCACGAAGATGCGGTCGTGCGCATCGCAGAAGGCTTTCACTTCGGGGCCGAACGGGAAGGCCCTCAGGCGCATCGAGTTGAGCTTTAAGCCGTCCTTGGCCAGCAGATCGAGCCCTTCCAGCACGCCAGGACGGGTCGCGCCGAAGTAGATCACGCCGGTCTTGGCGGCCTTGTCGCGGATCACGATCTCGGGCTTGGGCATCAAGCCGGCGGCGGTCTCGAACTTGCGGCGGATGCGGTCGAGCATCTTGGCGTGGATGCGGCCGTCCTCGGTGTAGCGCGCATACTCCGTGTGCGACGTGCCACGCGTGAAATAGGCGCCCATGGTGGGATGCGTGCCCGGCAGAGTGCGGTAGCCGATGGCGTCGCCATCGACATCAAGATAGCGGCCCCAGGGCTTCTCGTATTTTGCCAGAAACCCTTCCAGCTGCTCGGCGCTCAGCACCTTGCCGCGATCGTGGACTTTGCTGTCGTCCCAAGCGAACGGCTCGGTCACCCAGTCGTTCATGCCGATGTCGAGGTCCGACATCACCATCACCGGCGTCTGCAGCCGCTCGGCGAGGTTGAAGGCCTCGGCGCCGAGCGAGAAGCATTCGGTGGGGTCGGCGGGGAACAGCAGCACATGCTTAGTGTCGCCATGCGAGGCATAGGCGCAGGCCAGCACATCGGGCTGTCCGGTGCGGGTCGGCATGCCGGTTGAGGGGCCGCCGCGCTGGATGTTGTAAAGCACCAGCGGGATTTCGGCGAAATAGGCGAGGCCGATGAATTCGTTCATCAGGGAGATGCCCGGGCCCGAGGTCGATGTGAACGAGCGCGCGCCGTTCCAGGCCGCGCCGATGGCGATGCCGATCGCCGACAGTTCATCTTCGGCCTGCACAATGCCGTAGAGCCGCTTCCCGTCCTTGGTGACGCGAAGCCGCTTGGCGTATTTCTCAAAACCTTCGGCGACCGATGTGGACGGCGTGATGGGATACCAGGCGCACACCGTGGCGCCGGCATAGATCGCTCCCAGGCCGGCCGCTTCGTTGCCGGTGACCATGATCTTGCCCTTGGCGGTCGTCGCGTGACGCACCTTGATCGGCAGCGGGCATTTGAAGTTTGCCGCGGCGTAGTCGCGGCCAAGCGCGATGGCCTGCATGTTGGCCTCGAACAGCTTCTCCTTGCCTTTCAACTGATCGGCGACTACCGCCTTCAGGACCTCCAGATCCATCTCCAGCAGCGCCGTGAGCGCTCCGACATAGACCATGTTCTTGAACAGCTGGCGCTGACGCGGGTCGGACCATTTCTGCGCGCATATTTCGGCAATCGGTAGCGCCAGGATTTCAATATCGGTCCGGTTCCATTGGCGGGGACGCGAGCTGTCGTAAAGAAACCAACCGCCGCGCACGACCTCGGAAAGATCCTCGTCATAAGTTTGCGGGTTCATGGCGACCATCAGGTCGATGCCTTCGCGCCGGGCGGCGTAGCCAGCCTCCGACACCCGCACTTCGTACCAGGTTGGCAGGCCCTGGATGTTGGACGGGAAGATGTTCTTGGGCGCCACCGGGATGCCCATGCGGAATAACGTCTTGGCGAATATGGTGTTCGCGCTCGCCGATCCCGAACCGTTTACGGTGGCGAACTTGACGACGAAATCGTTGATACCGCTCATGCTGGCTGCAAACCTTTTTGTCCGACACCGACCGTGCCTGCGGCGCTGGCCGGCGGCCGACTTTGCGGCCTCAGATAAACATTGTGGTGGGTCTGGCAAGCCTTGGAGGCCTGGGTATCCACCAGGAAGAACTTCTGCATGTCCCAGGCGCCGGTCGGGCAGCGCTCCGCGCACAGCCCGCAGTGCAGGCACATGTCCTCGTCCTTGGCCATGATACGGCCGGTCTTGAGGATGTCGGAAACGTAGATGGCCTGCTCGGGATTGGTGGCGGGGACGCGCAAACTGGCGCGCAAATCCGGCTCGGGCGCGTTGTCGGTGAAATTGATGCAATCGACTGGGCAGATGTCCATGCAGGCGTCGCACTCGATGCAGAGCTTGGGTGCGAACACGGTCTGCACGTCGCAGTTGAGGCAGCGATCAGCCTCCTTGGCGGCCAGCCGGTCGTCGTAGCCCAGCTCCACCTCAAGCTTCAGGTTGCGCAGCGAGGCCGCGAGCTCGGCATGCGGCACGCCCACGCGCCGGGCAGGGTCGTAGTCGTTCTTGTACGACCACTCGTGGATGCCCATTTTCTGGCTGACCAGCGTCGCCCCCGGCTTCGGGCGCTCGGTGATCGCGCGGCCGTTGCAATAGGCGTCGATCGAGATCGCGGCCTGATGGCCGTGCGACACCGCCCAGATGATGTTGTTCGGCCCCCAGGCGGCATCGCCACCGAAGAACACGCCGGGCCGGCTCGACATGAAGGTGGTCTTGTCGACTTCGGGCATGTTCCATTCGTTGAAGCCGATGCCGATATCGCGTTCGATCCACTCGAAGGCGTTCTCCTGGCCGATCGCCATCAGCACGTCGTCGCAAGGGATGGTGACGGTTTCGCCCGACGGCGCCAGTTTGGGGCGGCCCTTGGTATCAAGGCCGCTCTCGACCATTTTGTCGAACACGACGCCCGTCAGCTTGCCTTTTTCGATCACGAAGCGCTTGGGGGCGTGATTGTCGAGGATCGGGATGCCTTCGTGCAGCGCGTCCTTGATCTCCCACTCCGACGCCTTCATGACCTTGCGCGGCGAGCGGATGGTGACCGTTACGGCCTCGGCGCCCAAGCGCAGCGCGGTTCGGCAGCAGTCCATGGCTGTATTGCCGCCGCCGATCACGACGACGCGGCGGCCGATCTTCTCGACGTGGCCGAAGGCGACGGAGGTCAGCCAATCGATGCCGATGTGGATGTTCTTGGCCGCCTCGGCCCGGCCGGGGATGGCGAGATCCTTGCCCTTTGGCGCGCCGGTGCCGACGAATACGGCGTCGTAGTTGTCCGCCAGCACCTTGCGCAGGCTGGACACGCGCTGGCCGAAACGCGCCTCGATGCCGAAGCCCAGCACGCGCTCCACCTCCTCGTCGAGCACGCCGACGGGCAGCCGGAACGAGGGAATGTTGGTGCGCATCAGGCCGCCGCCCTTGGGGTCCTTGTCGTAGAGGACGACGTGGTAGCCCAGCGGCGCCAGATCGCGCGCGACCGTCAACGACGCCGGGCCGGCACCCAACAGCGCAATGCGCTTGCCGTTGCCCTTGGCCGGGATCTCTGGCAGGAAGCTGTCGATGTCGCCCTTGTAGTCGGCTGCGACCCGCTTCAGGCGGCAGATGGCCACTGGCGCAGCGTTGGTATGTGAGGGGTCCTTGGCGTTGACCTCGTCGCTGGCCTGCACGCGGCCGCGCCGGCAGGCTGGTTCGCACGGCCGGTCGCAAACCCGCCCGAGGATACCTGGAAAGACGTTGCTTTCCCAGTTCAGCATATAGGCAGCGGCATAGCGTCCTTGCGCGATCAGCCGGATGTATTCGGGCACCGGCGTGTGGGTCGGGCACGCCCATTGGCAATCCACGACCTTATGGAAGTAGGCCGGATCGGAAATGTCCGTCGGCGCCGCCCCGCCCCGGATCTGTGTCTTGCCTTGGCCGCCTTGCACCGCGTTCGTTCTCCTATCCGTGCCAGCCTCATGCCAAACCTCAGCCGCGCCAAGGCTGAAGATCCTGCATTCCGACTTGTTAGCGCCGGGACACTACGAAGGCCAGCGTTGGCTTGGCAATTCGAAATGGCAGGCTGCTCAACAATTGTGTTGGATATCGGTTGGTTCTGACTGAGCACATCCCCCGCTCAACTGCCTGCCGGCGGCCTGCTGCCCGCTATTGTCACGTTGATGATCGCTATCCGGTGGCCTAGAACAGTGGGCTGTTTCTCACAAAGGAAGCGATTGCCAGCGCCATGCCGACCGCCATTCTACTCGACTGGGCCGAGCTTCTGATCCGCTGGCTGCATGTGGTGGCCGGCATCGCGTGGATTGGTTCGTCGTTCTATTTCATCCATCTGGACCTGAGCCTGAAGCAGCGCGAGCACTTGCCCGAGCAGGCGTTCGGCGACGCCTGGCAGGTCCATGGCGGCGGCTTCTACCACATGGTGAAGTACCTGGTGGCGCCCAAGCAGATGCCTGACGAGCTGACCTGGTTCAAGTGGGAGGCCTACGCGACCTGGCTCAGCGGCATGGCGTTGCTCGCCGTCGTGTATTACTTCGCGGCCGGGCTTTACCTCATCGATACGCATGTGATGGCGCTGGCCCCCTGGCAGGCGGTGCGGCTAAGTCTTGCGGGGTTAGTTGCGGGCTGGGTGATCTACGATGGTATTTGTCGCTCCTCACTGGGCAATGACGATCGCGCCTTGCTTGGCGTTGGCTTCGCGTTCCTGGTGCTGGCGGCCTATGTCTTCACGCAAATCTTCTCGGCCCGCGGCGCTTTCATGGAGATCGGCGCGCTGATCGGCACCATAATGGTGGCGAACGTGGCGATGGTGATCATCCCCGGCCAGCGCAAGGTGGTGGCGGCGCTGCTCAAAGGGCGAAACCCCCGATCCCACTCTCGGCAAGCGCGGCAAACAGCGCAGCCTGCACAACAATTATCTCACGTTGCCGGTCGTGTTCGTGATGATCGGCAACCACTATCCGTTCGTCTACGCCACGCGCTGGAGCTGGGCCATCTTAGGCCTGGTGATCGTGATCGGCGTGGTGGTGCGGCACTTCTACAACAGCCGCCACAAGGGCCTGCCCTCGCCCTGGTGGACCTGGGGCGTGGCGGCGGCCTGCGTGATCGCGGCGATCTGGCTGAGCACGCTAGGGGCCGAGCTATGGCGTTAGAGCCAGCGCCGATCCCGCCAAGCCGGTGGTGCTCGCCGACGCTCAGAACGTGATCGCCGGCCGCTGCAGCATGTGCCATGCGGCCGAACCCGGCTGGCCGGGCATGCGCCATGCGCCCAAGGGCATCCTGCTGGAAACGCCCGAGCAGATCGAGGCGCACGCCCGCAAGATCGCCGCTGCCGCCGTCTGGTCCAACGCCATGCCGCCGGGTAACGTGACCGAGATCGAGCCGGAAGAGCGGCAGATCCTGGCCGGCTGGCTGGCGAGCAAGGGGCTCTGACATGACAGATGCCTATCCCCGCGACATGGCCGGCTACGGCCCGAACCCGCCCCAAGCCAACTGGCCCGGCAAGGCGCGCGTGGCCGTGCAATTCGTCCTCAACTACGAGGAGGGCGGCGAAATGAACGTCCTGCACGGCGACAAGCAGTCCGAGATCTTCCTCAGCGAAATCGTCGGTGCGCTGCCGTTCGCCGGCGCGCGCCACATGAGCATGGAGTCGATCTACGAGTACGGCTCGCGCGTCGGCGTGTGGCGGCTGCTCGATCTGTTCCGTTCCAGACAAATTCCCCTTACGATGTTCGCCGTCGCCATGGCGTTGGAGCGGCTGCCCAAGGTCGCCGAGGTGGCGCTCAAGGACGGCCACGAGATCTGCTCGCACGGGCTGCGCTGGATCAACTACCACGGCATGCCCATCGCCGAAGAACGCGAGCACATGAGCCAAGCCATCGCGATCCACAAACGCATCACCGGCGAACGCCCGCTCGGCTGGTACACCGGGCGAACGTCGGAGAATACGCGCGCGCTGGTCGCCGAGGAGGGCGGTTTCCTCTACGACGCCGACGATTACTCCGATGACCTCCCATTTTGGTCCCGCATGGTCGACACACCGCACCTCATCGTTCCGTACACGCTCGACACCAACGACATGCGCTTTGCCACGCCCCAGGGCTTCAACTCCGGCGACCAGTTCTTCACTTACCTGAAGGATGCCTTCGACGCACTCTACGCCGAGGGCGAAACGACGCCGCGCATGCTGTCCATCGGCCTGCATTGCCGTCTGATCGGCCGGCCAGCGCGCATCCAATCGCTGGCGCGTTTCATCGACTATGTCCAACGGCACGACAAGGTCTGGCTGACGCGGCGCGTCGACATCGCGCGGCATTGGCGTACAGAGCATCCGTACCAAGCTAACAAGAGTTCCAAATGAAGCGCGAGCCCGACGTTCCCGACTTCGTCTACGACTATCCCAACCTCGCCAGCGCCCGCCTCGGCGCCGTTGCTACTTTCGCGACTGACGACTTCTTCGCCGACAAATCCCGC
Organism: uncultured Alphaproteobacteria bacterium; assembly: GCA_963732765.1. GTDB lineage: Bacteria > Pseudomonadota > Alphaproteobacteria > Rhizobiales > Hyphomicrobiaceae > JANYHF01. Next base: position 115,953 of record CAVTAS010000007.1, read on the forward strand.
ATGCTGCAGGACACGCCCGCCGTTTTCGTCCCCGACAAATACGACGATAACGGAAAATGGATGGATGGCTGGGAGTCGCGCCGCCGCCGCCATGGCGGGCATGACTGGGCCATCGTGCAGCTGGCGACGCCCTGTGTCATCAAGGGCCTCGACATCGACACCAGCCACTTCACCGGCAACTTCCCGCCGGCCGCCTCGCTCGAGGGCTGCCGCTCGGAGGCCGAACCTAGCGATAAAACGGTCTGGACACCGCTGCTGCCGATCAATTCGCTCGGCTCCAGCCGGCACCACTATTTCGCCGTGCAGTCGGACCTCGCCGTCAATTACATCCGCCTGCAGATTTTTCCCGATGGCGGCGTGGCGCGATTGCGCGTTTACGGTGCGCCGGTTCCGAACTGGAAAGCGGGCGATACCAAGACAGTGCACGAACTCTCGGCGTTGAAGAACGGCGGCATGATCGTCGCCTACAACGACGCCCACTACGGCAACCTACCCGCCTTCCTGATGGAGGGGCGCGGGCGCAACATGGGAGACGGTTGGGAGACGCGCCGCCGCCGCGAACCGGGCAATGATTGGATCATCGTCGCCCTCGGCGGCGTAGGCACGTTAGAAAAGATCGAAGTCGATACCGCATTCTACAAGGGCAATTTCGCCGACCGCTGTTCGTTGCAGGCCGCCAAGGTCGAGCAAGGCACGCGCGCCTCGATTATCACGCAGTCGCAGTTCTGGCCGGAACTGATGGGCATGCAGCAGTTGAAGGCCGATACGGTGCACACGTTCAATGCCGACCAGATCGCGAAACTTGGCCCGGTCAGCCATGTGAAACTCAATATCTATCCCGACGGCGGCGTCTCGCGCCTCAGGATCTTCGGGAAGCTCGCCAAGTGACGACACCTTCGACACTTCGGATCGAGCCGCTGACGCGAGCTGCTTTCGCGCCCTTTGGCGAGGTCATCGAGACGGTTGGCGCCGAACGCCGCATGATCAATGAGGGGACAACGGAGCGGTTTCACGCGCTGGCGACAGCCGATGTCCATGCGGAGGGTGGGGCGGCGATCCTCTCGCTATTCCGCACCAACCAACGGCCGTTCCCATTTGTCGTGCGTATGCTGGAGCGGCACCCGTTGGGCTCGCAAGCGTTCTATCCGCTAACGGATCATAACTGGCTGGTGGTTGTCGGCGAAGGGGGAACCCGCCCCGATCCCGCGACCATCCGCTGTTTCCGCGCAACCGGTCGGCAGGGCGTCAACTACGCGCGCAACACTTGGCATCATCCTGTGCTGGCGCTGCAACCCCAGCAGGAGTTCCTGGTGATGGATCGCGCAGGGCCGGGCGACAATTTGGAGGAATGTTGGCTTACTGCGACGGAGCAGCGGTCGATTTGTTTGTAACAGGACTATCTAAGTAGGGGCGGCTTGCGGCCGCCCTCGTGAAGCGTGCTCGCTGAGAGAGGGCGGCCGCAAGCCGCCCCTACGCCTCACCAGAGCGGCATATCGCAGCATCAGAAAGGTGGCTACAGTACGATGTCCCGCTCCGACATTTTCCATCGCGACTTCAAGGCCAAACCGTACTGGTGGGAAGCCTACCAGCCCACAGCCAGTGAGGCCGTGGATGTTCCGCATACAGCTCGTGTCGCCATTGTTGGTGGCGGCTACACGGGTCTCTGCGCCGCCATCGAACTCCACCGCCTTGGGTTCGAAGCCGTGGTGCTGGATGCGAACGAACCCGGTTTCGGCGGCTCGACGCGCAATGGCGGCATGGTCTCGGGCGGCACATCGGTGGGCAAGCGTTACACCGGCGCCAACACCCGCGAGGAACTCGAACGTCTCTACACGGACGCCTCCGACAGTTTTACGCTCATTGAGCGGATCATCGCCGAGAACGGGATCGAGTGCGAGTGGACCAAGACCGGGCGCTTCGGGGGAGCCTGGGCCGCCAAGCACTATCTGCAGATGGCGAAAAAGCTCGGTCCCTTAAACGAATATGCCGACAGCGACGCCTATATGCTGCCCAAAGAGCGCCAGCGCGACGAGATCGCGTCGGACTACTACCACGGCGGCATGGTGGCCAACCGCGCTGCGCATTTGCATCCAGCCAAATACTACAAAGGCCTGCTCGACATCGCGACGGCCAAGGGTATCGCGATCTGCGGCAAGGCACCGGTGACCAAGATCGCTCAGGTCGGGGCCAAGTGGCACGTCGAGACGGCGCGCGGCACCGTCGAGGTCGGGGACGTGGTGATCGCAACCAACGGCTACACTGGCGACGTGACGCCAAACCTGAAGCGCCGCGTGGTGCCGGTGGGCAGCTACATCATTGCTACCGAGGAACTGCCCGAGGATCTGGCCCATGCGCTGATCCCGCGCAACAAGAGCATCTACGACACGCGGCGGGTTCTGACCTATTACCGGATGTCGGGGGACAGGCGTCGGCTGATCTTCGGTGGGCGTGCCAAGTTCAGCCTGTCCGATCCCCTCGATACCGCGCCGATCCTCTACCAGCACCTGCTGGATCGCTTCCCGCAGCTGGCAGGCACCAAGATAACTCACGCCTGGACCGGCAATGTGGCCTTCACTTTCGACGAAGTGCCGCACATGGGCCGCATGGACGGGCTGCATTACGCGCTCGGCTGCAACGGCTCGGGCGTGGCCATGATGACCTATCTGGGAACACAGACCGGGCGAAAGATCGCCGGCATCGCAAATTATGCGTGTGCATTCGATCGCGAGGAGTTTCCGGATCATCCTCTGTACAAGGGCGATCCGAAGTGGCTGCTGCCGGTGGTCGGGCCGTATTTCCGGACGCGCGATTGGCTGGATAGGAAGCTGGGATGACGGCGGTGCCTCTCCTCTCCCCCTATTTGGGGGGAGAGGAGACCGCGTCTCGCCGCGCGTTTCAGCGCAAGAGCCACGCGGTCGGTGAGGGGCAGGAATATGCTCCGAACTTCACGCCATCCGTGAGGAGCAAGCGGCTGCCCCTCACCTGTCGCTTAGTCCTCCGCGCTAAGGCGCTTCGGGCGACATCCTCTCCCCTCGCAAAGAGGCGAGGGGAGAGGAGAAAAATGCGCCCTACGCCCTCACTTTCAGCCCTTCGGGATCATACATCGGCTTCAGGCTCGCCGTCGCAGGGATACGCTTGCCGGCTACTTCGACTTCATAGGACGATCGCAGAACATCCGCTCCCGTCTCACCGAGCGGCCCCTTCACATAGCCAAGCCCGATACTCGCACCGAGGAAGTGCCCGTAATTGCCGGAGGTGATGTAGCCCGCGCGCTTGCCGTCACGCCAGATCGGTTCGTGGTGATAGAGCATGGCTTCGCGATCTTCGAGCTTGAACTGGACCAGCCGCTTGTCCAGCCCCGTCGCCTTCTTCGCGATAACCGCCTCGCGCCCAATGAAGTCACCGAACCGCCCCTTGGACTTATAGATCTTCACGGCAAATCCCAGCCCCGCCTCCAGCACATGCTCCTCGTCCGACATATCGTGGCCTTGGTGGCGGAAGCCCTTCTCGATGCGGCAGGAATCCAACGTATGAAGACCACAGGGTCTCAGACCCAACGGCTGGCCGGCCTCCCAGATGCGGTCGAACACATGGCGCGCCATATCGGCCGTGGCGTAAATCTCCCAGCCGAGTTCGCCGACATAGGTGACGCGGTGCGCACGCACCTCTGTGAAACCGAGCTCGATCTCCTGCATGGTGCCGAACGGGAACGCCGCGTTGGAAAGATCCGCAGGCGTCACTTTTGTCAACAGCTCACGCGCCTTCGGACCCATGACCGGAATGACGCATTCCATGGCCGTCACATCCGTCACCACGCAATGCGCGTTCTCCGGCATGTGCCGTTTCAGCCAGGCCATGTCGCGCGGCACCGTCATTGAGGGCGTGATGACCAGAAATGCGGTCTCCGACAGCCGTGTCACCGTCACGTCGGCCTCGACGCCGCCTTTGCGATTGAGCCATTGCGTGTAGACGATCTTGCCCACGGGAACGGCAACATCATTGGCGCAGATCTTCTGCAGCACGGCTTCGGCATCGCGGCCCTCGACACGCAGCTTGCCGAAGCTGGTCATGTCGAAAAAGCCGACCCCGGTACGGATGGCGAGATGTTCGTCGCGGGCGTAAGGAAACCAGTTCTGTTGGCCCCAGGAATATTTGTACTCCGCCTTTTCACCTCGGGCGCGCGCGGCCTCGGGGAGAAACCAGTTCGGACGCTCCCAGCCGGCCGCTTCGCCGAAGCAGGCGCCGAGCTTATCCATGCGCTCATGCAGCGGCGATTGGCGCACGCCGCGCGCCGAGGCGAACTGCCGGTAGGGCCAATGATCCGCATAGAGCAGGCCGAGCGTTTCGGTGACACGGGCAACCAGATAGCTCTTGGTGTTCTGGAACGGCGTGTTGCGGCGGACATCCATATCGGTGAGGTCGAAGGGCGGTTCGCCATCCTGGATCCACTGGGCGAGAGCCATGCCGGCGCCACCCGAGGTGACGATGCCTACGGAGTTAAATCCGGCCAGCACATAGAAGCCGCGCAGTTCAGGTTGCTCGCCGATATGAAAGCGGTCGTCCTGGGTGAAGCTCTCGGGGCCGTTGAAAAACAGCTTGATACCGGCGGTCTGCAGCGCGGGCATCCGCTTGGTGGCCATCTCCAGGATAGGTGCGAAGTGATCGAAATCCTCCGGGAGCGTCGTAAAGCCGTGATCGTCCGGGACACCTGTGACGCCCCAGGGCTTGGCGATGGGTTCGAAGCATCCCAGCAGGATCTTGCCGGCGTCCTCTTTGTAGTAGGCGCATTCCTCCTGCACCCGCAGCACGGGGAGCGCGCGGTCGAGGCCCTTGATCGGTTCGGTGACGATGTAGAAATGCTCGCAGGCCTGCAGCGGCACGGCAGCGCCCGCCATCATCCCGATCTCGCGCGCCCATAGGCCCGCGCAATTGACGACTACGTCGGATGCTATCGGACCATCTGGAGTTGTCACACCAGTGACGCGGCCGTTGGCTTTGGTGATGCCTGTGACCTGGACGTTCTCGAAAATCTTGACGCCCTGCTGGCGTGCGCCCTTGGCCATGGCTAGGGCGACATTGGCGGGATCGGCCTGGCCGTCGCGCGGGATGAAGTAGCCGAGCTTGACGTCGTCGACGTTGAGGAGCGGGTAAAGTGTCTTGGCCTCGGAAGGCGTCAGCAGCTCGCCGTCGAGGCCGTTGTTGCGTACGGACGATGCCAGGCGGCGGACTTCCTGAGCCCGCTCGTCGGAGATGGCGGCGAACAGCGAACCGGAGCGTTTGATGCCGGTGGATATGCCTGTCTCGGCTTCCAAGCGCTCGTAGAGATCGGTCGAATATGTGGTCAGCTTCTGCAACACGGGCGAAGCGCGCGATTGGCTGAGCAGGCCGGCGGCGTGCCAGGTGGTGCCGGATGTCAGCTGCTTGCGCTCGAGGAGGACGATGTCCTTCCAGCCGAGTTTTGCGAGATGGTAAGCGACCGAGCAGCCGGCGACCCCGCCTCCGATGATGACGGCGCGGGCTTTGGTTGGGAGTGTGGTTGCCATGGCTTGGTCTTGTTCTGGAAAAAATCTCGATGTTTCGCGCCAAGCTCCAGTGGAGTCTCAAATCTCTCTGGTAGTTTCTCGCTTGCTACTCGATTTTACCTGAGAGTTCCTAGTCCTTGAACTCGGCAAGGGTCTTGCGCAGTTTCTCGATCATTTCGTCGATATGGGCCTTCTCGGTCACCAGCGGGGGGGCGATGATGGCGGTGTCGCCGGTCCACTTGATGTGGCAGCCATTCCAGAACAGGCGCTTCTGCAACTCGTTGCCGCGTGCGCCGGCAACCTTACCGGGCTTGACGTCCACGGCCGCCATCATGCCATAGCCGCGGATGTCCGTGACCATGTCTAAGTCCTTGAGTTTCCATACAGAATCGAGCAGGTAGGGCGACAGTTTCTCGCCCCGTTCGAACAGTTTTTCTCTGTTGTAGATCTCCATGGTGGCCAATCCGGCGGCGCAGGCGGCCGGATGGGCCGAGTTAGTATAACCGTGGAAGAACTCGATCATCCCCTCGGGCGCCTTGTTCACGACGGTATCGTAAATTTCGTCCTTAACGATAACGCCGCCCATCGGCTGCGCGCCGTTGGTGACCGCCTTGGCGATGGTCATCAGGTCGGGGTTAACGCCGAAACTCTGCGCCGCAAAGGCCTTCCCGGTGCGCCCGAAGCCGGTGATAACCTCATCAAATACAAGGAGAATTCCGTATTTGTCGCAGATTTCTCGCAAGCGTTCCAGGTAACCTTTCGGCGGCACCAGGCAGCCCGTCGATCCCGCGATCGGCTCGACGAAACAGGCCGCGATGGTGCCCGGCCCGTAGGTTAACGCGATCCGCTCAAGATCGTTAGCCAGCTCCACGCCGCCATGGTCGCCCTGGCCGCGGGTGAACTTGTTTTCCGGAAGATGCGTATGCCTCATAAGGCTTACATAGGGCATAACCCCTGGAAATGTCTCACGATTTCTGACCATTCCCGATAGCGAGACGCCGCCGATATTGACCCCGTGATAGGCCCGCTCGCGCGATACAAAGCGGTGCCGTTTATGATCTCCGCGCGCGGCGTGATAGGCATAAACCATCTTGATCGCGGTATCGATGCTCTCCGATCCCGAGTTGGTGAAGAACACATGCCCCATGCCCTTGGGGGTCAGCTTGGTGATCTCCTTGGCGAGCGCAAATCCGCCGGGATGTCCGAGCTGGAACGGCGCCGTATAATCGTTTAATTTCAATTGGTTATAGACGGCCTCGGAGATCTCCGTCCGCCCATGTCCGCACGGCACATTAAACAATGCGCTCGACGCATCGAGCACCTTGCCGCCCTTATGATCCCACAGATACATCCCCTCGCTTTTCACCACCAAACGCGGATTGTCCTTGAAATCCTTGTTCTGCGAGAACGGCATCCAATGCTCTTCGAGCGAATTGGCGGTTACCTTAAGCGTTGCGGCGGCCATGGGGGGCGGCTCCTGATGTGCGACGTAACTTACGGGATTTCGCGTATAAGACGAACCTGGACTGATTAGGACTCGAGCAGGAGTCCGGTAGGAGTCAATAGGACTCCCTTGGGAAAAGCGAGTAAAAGCGATGACAACTTGTGAAACTGCAGCACACTTGTCATGTATCCTTGCCGAGGCTAGGGTCCAGCCTGGCTCCAACCAAGAGCCACGCCTTGATCTCCCTTGGGGCCAGCGCCTCTCGCCCTCGCTTGCATAACACCCCTGAGCCCGATCCCCAAATGCGCGATCTGCTGTTCCATCTGCAACCCACGGCGCCGACCAGCCTGCAGGCGCAGATCCGCGAAAAGATCGTCACCGCGATCGTCGGCGGCCAGTTGCCGGCGGGCGACCGTATGCCGTCGAGCCGCGCGCTGGCGCGCGACCTGAACGTGTCTCGTAATACCGTAACATTGGCCTACCAATCGTTGGTCGACGACGGCTTCCTGGCCGGCCTGGAACGCTCGGGCTACTACGTCAATAGGGCGATGACGGATCTTCCAGCGGTCTCCTCTAAAAACGGCTCCGCGCCCGCGCGGCCCGCGGAGCGTCTTATCGACTGGTCTTCGCGGTATACAGACGTCTCGCCGCGTCGCAATCCAACCTGGCACGAAGCCGTCCGATTGGGCGCGCTACCCCTACCCCTTCATCTACGGCCAGGCCGACCTCAACCTGTTTCCGATGGCGGAGTGGCGCGATTGCGCGCGCCAGGCGCTGGGCCGCCGCTGGCTGGACGACTGGGCGATGGACCACCACGCTGCCGACGATCCGATGCTGGTGGAGCAAATCCGCACCCGCCTGCTACCGCGCCGCGGCGTCATGGCGTCCGAGCACGAGATCCTGATCACGGTCGGCGCTCAGCATGCGCTCTATCTGCTCACGTCACTTCTTGTCGGCCCCGATACCCGCGTCGCGGTCGAGAACCCCGGCTATCCCGATGTGCGCAACACAATTCGCTCTGAACACGGGCCACGTCACGCCCATCCCGGTCGACGAGCACGGCCTGATTGTCGACGAGCGGCTGGCCGCGCAGGACCTGGTCTACGTGACGCCAAGCCATCAGGCGCCTACGACGGTCACCATGTCGGAGGCGCGCCGCATGGCGCTGCTGGATCGAGCGCGTACGCATGATCTCCTGATCGTGGAGGACGACTACGAGTTCGAGACCAACTACGTCTGCGCCCCGCTGCCGGCTCTGAAGTCGCTCGATCGCGACGGACGAGTGCTCTATGTCGGCAGTCTGAGCAAAACCATCTTCCCGGGTCTGCGCCTAGGGTACCTGGTCGGCCCGCCCGCGCTGATTGCCGAGGCGCGCGCGCTGCGCCGCCTGATGCTGCGCCACCCGCCGACCAACGCGCAACGCACGGCGGCGCTGTTCCTGCAGCTCGGGCATCATGATGCGATGATCCTCCGGCTGCGGCGGGTGTACGGCGAGCGGTGGAAAGTGATCGGCGAGGCGATCGAGCGGCATCTGCCCGGCATGGCGCGGATGCCGAGCCATGGGGGGTCGAGCGTGTGGCTGCAGCGGGGCCCGGAGGGGTCGGATGCGGATGCGCTGGCGGCGCGGGCGCTGGAGAAGGGCGTGGTGATCGAGGCGGGGAGCGCGTTTTTAGCCGACCGGCCGGTGCGGAAGAATTGCTTCCGGCTGGGGTTTTCCAGCATCGAGACGGAGAAGATCGAGGCCGGGGTGAAGGTGCTGGCGGGGGTGTTGGGGTAGGGGGATCGACTGAACGACCGGGCCGATGCCTGACAGATTGAACCGGGCTGACGCTTGACAGTATTCGCGGTTCGTTCAGGTGTCACCTTCCGGTTCCACCGCGTAGTGGAGCCGCGCACGCGGCGGAGCGAAGCGGTGGAACCGGAAGGTTGCATCGATGACGCCGAGGTCGCGCGTGCTGAAGCGCACCAAGTGACGGCCTTCGGCATCGATCTGTGTGAGGCCGACGCTCTCGCCCGCCAGCGCCTCGCCGATGAAGACGAGCTCGCCGCGCCACTTGATGAAGCCCTTGTGATCGACGCGGCGGACCTCGTGGCTGGCGTCGTACCAGGGCTCCGGGGCACACGCTGGAAGGGCGCGGGCCGATGGCGTCCAGTGGGTGGCCGGCGGGGTCTGGCCGAGCGCTTCGTGTGGCCGCTCTTTGTTGTAATGCCGGCGGAACGCATCAAAGCGCACTTGCTGCTCGGCCTTGCTGACGGCGGCAGGGTTGGTCGTCTGAGCCTTCAGGGTACGGTGCATCCGCTCATGCCGTCCGTTCTCCTGCGGCTTGCCGGGCCTGATGAAATGGGGCTCGATGCCAAGCTTCAGGAACCACACCGAAAGCCGTGATAGGCCGCCAGCCCCGGTTGATCCGAACGGTGCTCCGTTGTCGGAGCGGATCGCATTGGGCAGACCGTACATGTCGAAGATCAGCTCGAACGCGGCCCGCACATCAGCATAGGTCGGATTGATAATCCTGGTCGCGATCAGATAGCGGCTGGCGGTATCGGTGACCGTGAGGGGGTCGCAGCGCTGACCATTGAGCAGCCGGAACCAGCCCTTGAAATCGACCGCCCACTCAACGTTCGGGGCCTGATTGGGCGGCGCGATCTCGGCTTGCGCGATCGGCCGCCGCTCGCGCCGGCGCGCCTCGACCAGTCCCGCGCGCTTGAGGATGTCGCCGATGGTCGACAAGGCCGGCGGGATGATGATGCCTGGGTGACGGTCGATGAGCCAGGCGGCAATCTTCTTGGGTCCGAAATGGGGGAATCGCTCGCGGACCTCAAGGATGGCGGCGACCAGCTCGGGCGCCGTTGCGTGCGGGCAACTCATGACCGCATGCGAGCGGTCCTCGAACCAGCGGGCGTCACCACCAGCGCGCCGCCGCTTCCACACGTAGATGGTCTCGCGGCTCACGCCATACCGGCGGGCCAACTCCGCCACCGTGAAAACTCCGCTATCGTAGTCCTTCAACAACGCGATACGCTCAGCCAAGGCACCAGTCTCCTGAAAGGGCATCGCTCGAATCTCCTTAGTGATTCGAGCAGCATATGACCTGTCAGGCATCAGCCCGGTCTGGACTGTCAGTTATCAACCCGGTTCGTACCAACTCGTGCTAAACGGCCAAATAAGACGCCTGCGAACTTGTGGAAACTTGTCCGCAGGCGTACTAGATGGCTCGACGGGTCGAAAAACTATGGAAAACGTCGTGTTACGCCGCCTTTGAAGACGAGTTCAGTGTCTCAATGTAAGATCGATACTGGGACAGAATGTGTGCAGCAGCCGGATCAGCCGTCGTTGAAAGCTTGCTGATGTCCTGAGTTACGCTGTTAAGAGTCGCGAAGGGCTCTTTTGTAGTGCAATGCATTCGCGACAGTAGCTCGCGATCAAGTTTCTGAAACTCGGCGCGCGGTAAGGAGTCTGGCCAGTCCTCATAGACGACACGGGCAGCGAAATACTTCATGCGCTCGTCGGTCAGTTTTCTCAAAACGCGGTACTTGTGAACTCCCTCAGCTTGATGAAAGTCCCTCATTACCGACTGCTCAGCATTTGTCGTAAAGCCGCCCGAATACAATTGTTGTTCGAAATACTTCGGGGCGTCGAACTTGCCGCGCCGCAACTCAGCGGCCTCGACGATTCGATCAATCAGATCGGCGTTGTTCCGCAACTGCTTGGCTTTTTCTACAAGCGCGCGAACGGTGTCGGGCAGTACGGCACTTACAATTGGGTCGTCTACTGCGAAAACGACTGGCACGGCGTTAAGTCGGATCGGACAAACTGGTCGGGGTGTTGTCCCAATCGTAAATTGCTGTGTCAGGGATTCAGCAGTAGAAATTCGATAACGATCTTGGTCGAACTGCAAGTCAAAACACAAGAACTCACCTGGATAGCTGCGGCTGGGACATAGGGGCGCAATTGCTTTGAATATTGGCTTTCCGGATTGCCAATTCCATTCGAAAGCGACAACGACCTCGTTACTCATCAGGAGGTTATGGACTTCAGCCTTTTGAGACCAAAGTGACACAGACTTATGCCATATGTCCGGTGCCCTGGAGCGGACAATTGCGGCGAGATGTGCCAACGCTCGAACATCTACTGACGCTGAGTGCGCGCCGAGCTCTTTGAACCCATTTAGCGGTGCGATCTGATCAAGCTTAAATGATGGTTGATTTTTCTTGTTCGCACCAACTTTAAGATTGGCTAGGTTCAATGAATACAACAGGCGAGTCACATGCAAGAGGTCAAGTCTAGTGTTTCCATTCTTCTGCATGAGATATGGGTCATGCAGGTTCCGATAGAAAGTGTGCTGGAGAAGCGGGTCGTCGAAACTCACTCCATTGTAAGTGACGAAGCAAGTTGGCGGAATATGCACCAACTAAACGCGAGCAGCGAACTCGCATACGGCACTGTAAGGGGATCGATCACGTTCCAGGAGTTCGGCAATGCTAGAACCCGTCACAACCAATGCTGCGGGATGTGGTAAGTTAAACTTTGACGGTCTACACTTGATCTCGAATTCGTCAGTCGGAATGAGGTCAGTTGTCGTAGACAACCCACCGATTTCGATTGGCATATCGAATGCCTTGTCGATTTCCCGTAGTTTCTGTATCCCAAAAGGTGAAAGATTGCGGTAGCATGTCTATTTCCTGTCCGTAAATCGCTCAGACAGCCGCCGTCAACCGCAGTATTGACAGGAGATGCAATCCACCTGATAATGCTGGTTGAACGGGTGTAAGAGCTCGTTTGCTATTGGCTGGGCTCGACGCTGGACCTCGAAAATCTGCGTCGGGCTCTTCCTGTTCTACGAAGGTTCGTTGCTTGTTTGCTTGTCTAGTGCCTCCATTGTTTTGGGCAATTGGGCTGGTTGCCAGCGGTTGTGATGTTTGATCATCATTCCCGCATGCTTAAGCCGGTATAGATAGCTTCTCAAAGTGCCTCGCTCCAAGTCAGGCACCACCGATCTTGCGATCTTGAACAGTTGATCTGGTGTCATCCAATCGCTGCCAAAGGTGACAGCGTAGTCCTCTCGTATCGCATGGAAGACTAAGTACAGATTCGCGTTTTTCTTGGTGGATTTACCCAATGGAGAAGAGGTGGCCAGCTTAAGTCTGAGTATTTCGTCGCGAATAGCTGCTTCTAAGCTGCGGAGATCATTGAGCTCCCCTTCTACAGCCTTCGAGTGCTCAACGACTTTCGATAGCCTCTTTTCTAGCGCCTCGATCTTCTTTCTGGGTTGCTTTTCTTTACTATCCATGGAGAGAAATGTAGCACGTCGTTATGATTTCTGTCCATTCGGAAAGTGATTGGGAGTTCAGAAGTTCGATGAAACAATTTTTCACAACAATATCAAATGCTTACTTGTCGCCTATTGACAATGTAGCCTTTGGCTCCGTAACGTCGCCGCGTCGTTCGGCGACGTTACGGAGCCAAAGGTCGCTAGCCTGATTTTGGCTACGCAAATAAGCAAAAAAATTCCAAAATTTTTGAAATTTAAAATGCGTTGACGATGTGTCCCGGTGACTGTGAATTCGTTCACGTAAGCCAATCGGCAATCGACAATCGTGGTTTGGGCGCAGAGGTATCGGTCAGACGAAGACACCATCCCTGTGTTGATCAATAGCGCCAATCACCTCCTTGGACTTACCCTCCTGAATAAGCTCCATCGGGATGCGGCCGCCCAGCAGTTTCTGCCTCGACAACAGCCACAGTTTGATCTGGTCGGGCTGGTCGTAGAGGTCGGTGAGCTGGTCGACGATATCGTCGACGTTGGTAGCTTCTGACATTCTGCACCTATTTCAACTTCTTATCGTACTCGGCATGCGGCCCGATCCAATACCAAGTGATGGTGTCGCGATCACGCAGGCCAAGCGAGCGGTAGTTCAAGCCAATTCGAACCGAATAGATCGGAAACTTGCGGCTTACGCGCTTGAAATGCAACGATGGGTGTGTGGGATTGGCTCGCCAAAGCCGATAGACGTCGCGTGCGCGGTCTTGCTCCTCTGCTGGCACGCATCAAAGCCATCCCAGAACGTCCGGTTTGTCCGAGACTTCATGACCTTCCGCGGTCATGCCGATCCGACGGGTCGCCCTCGATCACATTCCCAGCCGCAATGTCCGCCCGCACCTCCTTCGCCATCCGCTCGAACAGCGCCTCGCTGCGCGGATCGGCGAACAGCTCGTCCCATTTCCGTTCCGAGCGGATCAGTTCCAGCAGATCATGGGCAATCGCCTCCTGCGCGTCGGCGGGCATGGCTTTCAGTTCTTCGAGCGCCTGTTCAAGCACGGTGGACATGGGTGATCTCCTTGCTGGTGAGGTTAGCACGTCGGGGACATGATCGTCATCTTGGGCCTGAGCGGCGCTCCAGATTGGCCCGAAAAGTGCGCCCAAGATGAGGTTCGTTTCCCCGGATGGCGCCACGGATTACCTTCTCCGTTGGGAAAGGTGCGCGCACTGCCCGCCGGGATGGGGTTGGAGCGCAGCGACTGCCTCGGTCGCGCAGCATGGACCGACTCGTTTCGGCTCCTGATCGACCCTGGCCCCGGCCCTTCCCCACGGAAGAGGGGCGATGGAGCTCGCGTCCGGGGAGCCGGCGCGCGCCAAGCTGTTGGGAATCAACCGGCTCCGGCTGCTTCCGCCCGCCAACCACCTTCCCGATGGCGTCGGGACGCCTCGATGGCGCGGATGTACGACTGCGCCGCCGTGTCCGGTTCGCTGCGGTATTGTTCCCAGTCGCGCAGGGTCGTCAGCGGGATGCCGTAGCGCTGGCTGAATTGCTCCTGGGTCAGACGCAACCGCATCCGCAGGAGCTTTACGCGCGACATTGGTTTCATCCCGGCGAGCTGCTTTGCCGTCAACGGTTGCGCATCCGGATCGGCCAGCGCTGCCGCATGAATTTCTGCGTCGGTCATGGCGTCGAAGCGCGACCAGTCGAATGTGTCGGAGGCCTTTTTAGCGGGTTTTTTCATGGTATGCCTCCGTTCATGCGGATCGGCAAGCCGCGCCGAGATCAGGCGAATTTTGTTACCGCGATAGTGTATGTGACTACCAAAAGGCGGCCCTTCACTTGACCAATGGCATTGTAGCGGTCTTCGCCGTAATCCTCGCGGTCGTCGGGCCGTCGATCATTGCCGGATCGTCGAAGACTTCGCACGCAACCTCGAAAGTGATGCCGTGCTCGGCCAGGTTGCGCGCGGTTTTTTTCGTGTGCCACTCGAAGCGGTCGTCGTCCATGTTTTGTACCGGAATTCGGTAGGTTGGGTCAAATTTCGATAGCGCGAGAGCGGAGGAATTGCCAGAGGCAGCAATAAGGTGCTGGCACGGACGGTAGTGGCGCGTCCACCGGATGCAGACCTGGTCATTACCGGAAGCGAAACCGCTCGGCTGGTCTCGTCTCGGCTGAGGGCCCTGGTGCTACCGCCGGCGCCCCAGCGACACTAACTCCTCTCCATGATATTGTCGATCACGAACGCGCGGCCCCTCTGCGCAGACCCACCAGGAGCACCCCCATGCTGATCGGCGTTCCGAAGGAGATCAAGAACCACGAGTACCGGGTCGGCATGACGCCGCACTCGGTGCGCGAGGCGGTGCACCATGGCCATCAGGTCATGGTCGAGACGAATGCCGGCGCCGGGCATCGGCTCAGCGACGACGACTACGTGACGGCCGGCGCGATGATCGTCGACGGCGCCGGCGAGATCTTTGCCAAGGCCGACATGATCGTGAAGGTGAAGGAGCCGCAGGCCGGCGAGCGCAAGATGCTGCGGCGAGGGGCAAATCCTCTATACCTATCTGCATCTTGCGCCGGATCCCGAGCAGACCCAGGACCTCGTCAAGTCGGGCGCCGTCTGCATCGCCTACGAGACGGTGACCGGCACCCGGCCGGGTCGCTGCCGCTGCTGGCGCCGATGAGCCAGGTGGCCGGCCGCATGTCGATCCAGTCGGGCGCGCATTGCCTGGAAAAGGCGCAGGGCGGGCGTGGCGTGCTGCTCGGCGGCGTGCCGGGCGTCGCGCCCGGCAAGGTCGTCATCCTCGGCGGCGGCGTCGTCGGCACCAATGCGGCGGCGATGGCGCTCGGGCTGGGCGCCGACGTGGTCGATCCTCGAAAAGTCCGTCGACCGGATGGAGGAGCTGGTCGCCCGCTTCGGCACGCAGCTGAAGACGCTCTATTCGACACAAGGCGCGGTCGAGGACGAGTGCCGCGATGCCGATCTGGTGATCGGCGGTGTGCTGATCCCCGGCGCGGCGGCGCCGAAGCTCGTCACCGGGCGATGCTGAAGGACTGGAAGAACGGGCTCGGTGCTGGTCGACGTCGCCATCGACCAGGGCGGCTGCGCCGAGACCTCGAAGGCGACCACGCACGCCGATCCGACCTATGTCGTCGACGGCGTCATCCACTACTGCGTCGCCAACATGCCCGGCGGCGTTGCGCGCACCTCGACCTATGCGCTCAACAATGTGACCCTGCCGCTCGGCCTGCAGATCGCCGACAAGGGCTGGAACAGGCGCTGCTGGACAATCCGCACCTGCGGGCGGGGCTCAATGTGTGCAAGGGCAAGGTGACCTACAAGCCGTGGCGGAGGATCTGGGGTACACGTATGTGCCGGCGTTGAAGGCGTTGGCAGCCTGAGCGGGCCGCGGACCATAGCGGCGTCCGCCGGGCGCGGGATCGGCTGGGCGTTGGCGGTGCTGACGGTCGCATCGGCCATGGCCACCGTTCTCGGCGCGGGCATGGGCATGTCGGCGTTGGAGATGACGCGGATGGCGCGCGGCGCCCGGGATCGAAGCGCTGGGCCTGGGCGTTGCCATGTCCGCCATGCCGCAGCCGGCCTGGACCGTGGGATGGCGCTGGCATGATCGTCATGTGGTGGACCATGATGCTGGCCATGATGCTGCCGTCGGCCACTCCACCGTTCTCGTGCCTATGCCCGACGCCGGCCGGGCTCGCCGGCCTATCGCTCTCTGGCTGGCTATAGCCTCGCCTGGGGCGCGTTCGCGCTGGCTGCGACGGTCTTGCACGGGGTGCTGGACGCTGCGGGCCTGCTCTCGCCCATGATGCTGACGGCGTCGCGCCCGTTCGCCGCGCTGTTGCTGTTCGCGGCCGGCCTGTGGCAGCTGACCCCGCTCGAGCGCCGGCATCTGGCGCCTGCCGGTGCCAGCGTATCGCCAGAGCCGATCCCCTGGCGCGGGTTCCGTTACGGCCTGTGCGCCATGGACAGGACGACGATCGATACGCCAGCACCGCGCTCGGCTCGATGCCCTGCACGCGGAACGCCTTGGTGACGGCGTCGGACTTGACCGCCCCGACCAGCGCCGCGCCGAGCTTGTCGGCCACCGCGGCCGGCGTCGCGGCGGGCGCATTGATGCCGAACCAGATCGAGGTGTCGAAACCCGGCAGACCCGCCTCCGAGATCGTCGGTACGTCGGCAGCGCCGGCCCGCGCGTGGTGATCGTCCACGCCAGCGCGCGCAACTTCTTGCCCTCGATCAGCTCCAGCACGGTCGAGGACGGCGCGAACATCACGTGCAGGGTGCCGCCGAGCAGGTCCTGCGCTGCCTGCGCGGTGCCCTTGTAGGGCACGTGCACCATCTTCACGCCGGCCATCACATTGAACAATTCGCCCGACAGATGCGGGATCGTGCCGGGACCCGGCGAGCCGTAGTTGAGCTTGCCCGGCTCCGCCTTGGCGAGCGCGATCAGTTCCTTCACGCTGTCGGCCTTCACGGCCGTGTTGACGACCAGGATGTTGGGCACCGCGCACACGAGACCGATCGCCTTCAGGTCCTTGCCGATATCGACCGAGCCGCCGGCCTTGGTCGCGCGGCTGATGATGTTGGCGACCGAGCCGAGGAACAGCGTGTAGCCGTCGGGCTCGGCCTTGATCACGGCGTCGGCGGCGATGTTGCTCGACGCGCCCGGCCGCGCCTCCACGATCACCGGCTGGCCGAGGCCGCTGCCCATTTCCTCCGCGACGATCCGGCTCGTCACGTCGGCCGAGCTGACCGGGCGCGAAGCCGATGATGAGCTTGATCGGCCGCGATGGGAACTCCTGCGCCATCGCGCCGGCGGCCGGTGCCGCGCTCGCGATCAGTCCTGCAATCGATGCGGTGAGACGCAGCATGTCAGATCCTCCCTGCCGCCACGCTTGACGATGTGGCGTACTTCCAACGAGGGTATCGGGCGGGCCGGAGGCTTGTCCAGCGATTGCCTGCAAGCGCGCCCGGTCAAGCGCAAAGCGGCGAGCGACCGCCGTGTAAACCAAGCCGAGCCTTAACCGTCGATCGTCGAACCAAGGCCCTGCTATTCGCTGGCCACGAGACGCTACCTCCGGCTATGCCGGAGGTGCGATTGCCGACGACGGGATCGCGCGCCAGCCGGACGACACCACGACGATGTACAAGGCCGTCAAATCGATTGCCCTGACCGCAGCCAAGTTGCTCGGCCTGTTCGCCATCGCGCGCCGGCTCACCTCCGGCGGCGTGCGTATCTTGTGCTATCATGGTGTCTGGCTCGGCCGCCCCGGGCGCTCGCCGGACAGCATGTTCATCAACGCCGACAAGTTCGCGCGCCGGCTCGAGCTGGTAAAGCGGCAAGGCCATCCAGTCGTGTCCCTGACCGATGCAGTGGACGGCCTCGCCGGCAGGACCACGTTGTCACCCGCCGCCGTCGTCATCACCATCGACGACGGCTGGTACGGCACCTTCAGTGCAATGCTGCCGCCGCTCGCCACGCACGCCATGCCGGCCACGCTGTACGTCGACACCGCCCAGTTCCTGCAAGCCGAGCCGCTCGGCCACGTCATGGCGATGTGCTACCGCAAGGCCGTCGCCCCGGAGACGATCACCACGACCGCCGCCGCCGACTATGCCACCGCCACCGATCGCTCCCGCCCCAACACCGAGCGCCTCGCCGCCGCGCACCGCTTCGGCACAGCATTCCGCATCGACGTCGACCGTGATCTGCGCGAGCGCGCCTTCGCCTACATGACGCCGGACGAGCTGCGCCAGGCCCGCGCCGCCGGCATCGACATCGAGCTGCACACCCACAACCACTCACTCGGCGACATGTCGGATGCCGTCATAGAGCGCGAGATCGCCGACAATCGCGCCGCTCTTGCCGGCCTGCTCGGCGTGCCGCCGTCGACGTTCCGACACTTCTGCTATCCCTCGGGCGTCACCTCGCGGGGCGCCGCGCGCACCCTCGCCAGGCTCGGCCTCGCCAGCGCGACGACCTGCGACAACCGCCTCGCCTATCCCGGCGACAACCCGCACCTGCTGCCCCGTTTCCTTGACGGCGAGAACGTCACCGACATCGAGTTCGAGGCGGAGTTGTCGGGCTTCAGCCACCTTGTCCGCGCCCTGGTGCAACGCCTGCGAGGCCGCGGTCGCGCAGCCGACCAACCGACACTGGCACCGGCGGAATGAGCCGGCGCCGCCCGGACGCGGCTACGTTCCCTTCAGGTCCAGGCTGAACCGCTTCTGCAGGCCGTTCCAGCAGTCGGCATAGTCGTCCTGCAGCGTCGGCAGCCGCGCGGCGTAGCCCGTCAGATGCTGCGGGTAGCGCGTCTCGAACATGAACGCCATCGTGTTGGTGAGCTTGACCGGGCTTCAGCTCGGCATTGCTCGCGTGCACGAAGGCATCGTTGTCGGGGCCGTGCGGCAGCATGCAGTTGTGCAGGCTCATGCCGCCGGGCACGAAGCCCTGCGGCTTGGCGTCGTACTGGCCGTAGATCAGCCCCATGAACTCCGACATGATGTTGCGGTGATACCAGGGCGGGCGGAACGTGTTCTCCGCCACCGCCCAGCGCTCGGGGAAGATCACGAAGTCGATGTTGGCGGTGCCGGGCGTCTCCGACGGCGCGGTCAGCACCGTGAAGATCGACGGGTCGGGGTGGTCGAACAGCATCGCGCCGACCGGCGAGAAGTGGCGCAGGTCGTACTTGTAGGGCGCGTAGTTGCCGTGCCAGGCGACGACGTCGAGCGGCGAATGGCCGATCTCGGAGCGATAGAGGCGGCCGCACCATTTGACGATAGAGCTCGCCTGGCCCGTCCTTGTCCTCGTAGGCGGCGACCGGGGCCAGGAAGTCGCGCTGGTTGGCGAGGCAGTTGGCGCCGATCGGGCCGCGCTCGGGCAACGTGAACGGCGCCGCCGTAGTTCTCGCAGACATAGCCGCGCGCCGGCCCCGCCGGTAGGTCGACGCTGAAGATCACGCCGCGCGGGATCACAGCGATCTCGCCCGGCGTCACGTCGATGACGCCGAACTCGGTGCGCAGCCGCAGGCCGTTCTCCTGCGGCACGATCATCATCTCGCCGTCGGCGTTGAACAGGTACTGGTTCTCCATCGAGCGGGTGGCGAGGTAGATGTGCGCGGCCATGCCGGCCTGCGCGTTGGCGTCGCCGGCCGTCGTCATCGTCGCGAGGCCCTGGATGAAGGTCAGCGGCTTGTCCGGGATCGGCGTCGGGCTCCAGCGCAGCTGGCCGATCGGCAGCTCGCTCTCGTCGTGGCAGGGCGCGGTGCGCATCAGTGCCGGCGTCGACCTTGGTGAAGCGGCCGTGGTGGCGGACCGTCGGGCGGATGCGGTAGAGCCAGGAGCGCTGGTTGGCGCCGCGCGGCGCGGTGAACGGCGAGCCGGACAGTTGCTCGGCATAGAGCCCATAGGCGCAGCGCTGCGGCGAGTTGCGCCCGACCGGCAGCGCGCCGGGAATGGCCTCGGTCGCGAAGCTGTTGCCGAAGCCGGACAGGTAGGCCGGCTTGTTGCCGGCGTCGGCCTCGATCGGCTCGATAATCGTCATCGCGGCTCTCCGATGCGCACTGCTGAGGACAGCGATCTTGAAGTTTGAATGCTTGCGACGCAAGCCCGCCACGCCCGGCACAGGAGCGATGAGATCCGGTGTAGCCGCGCAAAGCCCGCCCCAAGCCCCCGTCGTTCAATTCTTGCGAGCTTAAGTATTCACACGGATGCACATAGTTGAACGCAGAAACTAATTCTTCATATTAACCAATATGGATCAAGCGCATATAAATGTTTAATTTTTAAGATTAGGCCTCCCCCCGCCGAAGCTCCAGCTTCGACAATCGCCGCTGCGCGGGGATCAGCGTCGAACTCTTGTAGCTTCGAGGGGAGTGATCGTTATGTCGAATGCGGTTCAATACTTGGTCGACAATCGAGTTTCATCCGGTAAATACTGGCACTTGAACCGGGTTTCTGCCACGATGCTGGCGTCAATTGCCAGCGTGACAGTACTGACAGCCCTGTCGGGTACAGCAGCCGCTCAATTCAACGAATACCCGATCCGAAACTGGGTGACTACTAGCAGCGCCAGTACCGAGGGCTCGCCGGCGACCCGCTCAACCCGGACAACCCGCACCACCAGCGCCGCCAGCCCGACCACGCAGCGCAGCGCCGCCCGGGCAGCGGTTGCCGGCGCAGCCGCCGAGGAGCAGGCCGCGCGTCCAGCCGCCCAGCGCCGCACCCGCGTCGCCAGCCTCGGCCGTGATTCGGTCCCCACTCCCGCCCCCCAGCGCAGCCTGACCGGCGGCTCCATCGCCTGGCGCGCCAACTCCGGCTGCCTCGCCGGCAACCTGCGCAACGTGATCGCCGCGGTCGCCGCCAACTACGGCCCGGTGACGGTCAACTCGACCTGCCGCAGTCGTGCCCACAACCGTCGCGTCGGCGGCGCGTCGAAGTCCTGGCACTTGACGGGCGAAGCGGCCGACCTGCGTGTACACGGCAACGTCAGCGCGGCAGCCTCCTACATGCGCAGCGCCGTCGGCGGCTTCAAGCACTACGGCGGCGGCCTGTTCCACATCGACAACGGCGCCAAGCGCTCGTTCTGACGCTGCGAATCCCACTATCCACAAGCTCGAGGGCGGCGCTCACCGGGCGCCGCCTTATTCTTTTTTGATCGGCTCCACCGGCGCCCGATGCGCGATGTGCCAGGCAACGGCACCGAGGCCCGCGAGCAGCGCGCCGCCGACCAGCAGGAAGCTGGCATTGAGGCCGAACACCGCTGCGACCAGCCCCATCGACATCGGCGTCACCGCCGCCGCCGCGCGATTGGCCGTCGTCCGCAGCGCAACCCCCAGCCCCTGGTTCTTGCGCTCGGCCGCCCCCACCAGCAGCGACAGCATCAGCGGCTGGCTGACCCCCATGCAGAAGCCGCGCACTGCCGCCGTGATGATCAGCGCCGTCGCCGACACGAGCAGCGGCGTGATCGAGATGAACACGATCGAGCCCGCCGTGGTCACGATCAGCAGCCACAGCGGATCGACATAGCGCGTCAGCCGCCCGACGCTGAGCGCGCTCGCCGCCGCCACCGCCGACGATACCGTGATCAGCAATCCGATCTGCGTCGCCGGAAACCCGATCGACTTCAGGTAGATCGGATAGAACGAGTCCTGCATGCTGCTCGACGCGATGCGGAACACCGTGATCATCAGCACCGTCCCCATCGCCGGCACCGCGCGAGCTTGAATGCGGCCACATAGTCCGAGGTCCGCGGCATCAGGTCGGCGATCTCGACCCGCGCGCGTCCGGCCGGCAGCGACCGCGACGGCGGCAGGAACCAGGCGCACGCCACGGTTCCAGCCGCCCACAGCGCCAGCACCGCGAAGCCGCCCCACACGCCCCACAAGTCGAACGCCAGCCCGCCGGCAGGCGGCCCGACGAAGCTGCCCATCCGCAGCGAGAATGCGAACGGCCCGGCATACTCCGGGTGTCCGAGCATGATCCGCCCGAACAGCGTCTGCGCGCCGATCCAGCTCAGCGCCGAGGAAAAGCCGCTCAGCAGCTGCAGCAGTATGATCATCACCAGGAAGCGTCTGCAGCGGGTACAGCGGCAACAGCACGAAGCTGGCAAGCCCGCTGGCGACGATCACGCGCCGCGCGCCCAGCCGGTCCATCAGCGCGCCGCCATGAATGGCCAGGAACAGCGGCAGGATATGCTTGGCGCCGACCACGAAGCCGATCGCCGCCGCCGAATAGCCCATGCCCGCCAGCCACAGCGGCAGGATCACCGACATCACGTCGGAAAAGCTGTTGGAGAACAGGCCCGCGCCATAGATCGCCCCTTGCGTCGGCAGCGGCACGTCTGGTTTTGGTTTGGGGTTCGCCGCCACGCTTCAGTGAGCCTCCCGACCGTCGCCTGCTCGCATGTCGCCTGAATGCAACAATGCACCGACGTCGCATATCGCACCGATCCTCGCCGCGGGGAAGCCGCTGTATCAGTCCGGGCCGGATCGGTGAGTTGCGGGGATAACCTTGGAAATCCCCGCACCGCCGCCTTGTTGCCGCCGCCGCCCCGGTCTAGCGTCGACGGATCAGTGACATTTGCGTTTGTGGATGTCTGTCGCGCGTTTGGCCGAGGGACTTAGCGGCTGCGCGCGGCGCATACGTCAGTGGGGATTATTCCAATGAGCACGCTTCAAGCCAGCACCCAGAATCAGCTTCGCCAGCTCATCGAGCAGATCGAGCGCCTCGAGGAGGACAAGAAGGGCATCGCCGAGGACATCCGCGACAAGCTCGCCGAGGCCAAGGCCGTGGGCTTCGACGTCAAGATCCTGCGCCAGATCATCCGGCTGCGCAAGAAGAGCAAGACCGACCGCGACGAGGAGGAGGCGATCCTCCAGACCTACATGCATGCGCTCGGCATGCTGAGCGACGGTGCGGACAACGACTCCGGCGCCAGCCAGTCGATGATGGCCGCCGAATAACTACGGCTCACTGACGGCTCTGGCCAATCCGCCACGCGCGAACTAACCTCGCCCGGCCGCCAAATCAGCGCGGCCAGCGAGGGGTCTCGTGACGATCAAGCACAGCGTGGCGCCACGCCGCGACATCGTCGTGGCGCATGCCTCCGACGTGCACATCGACGACGGCTACACCGCCGGCCTGCACGACGGCGACGGCACCGCCGGACTGCGCGCGGTGCTCACCGCCGCCCGCACCGGCGGCGCCGACCTCGTCCTGCTCGCCGGTGACACCTTCGAGTGCCATCGCATAGCGGCCGCCACCATCGCCCGCGCCGCCGACATCATGCGCGAGTTCGCGCTGCCGATCGTCATACTGCCGGGCAACCACGATCCCGCCATCGACGAGGCGGTATTCCACGATGCTGCGTTCGCCCGCGTCGACGGCCTGCACATCCTCGGCATCACGCACGCCGAAGCCGCGCTGTTCGCGCCGCTCGGCCTCGAGGTCTGGGGCCGTCCGCATCGCGACTATCACGACATGGAGCCGCTGGCCGAGATCCGCCCGCGCACGACACCGTGGCAGATCGCGATGGCGCATGGCCACTACATGCCGACGCCGGATCGCTCGACACCGCTGCGGCCGTCCTGGCTGATCGGCGACGCCGACCTGGAAGCCACCGGCGCCGACTACGTCGCGCTCGGCCACTGGAACCGCCGCATCAGGGTCGGCAACGGCCCCACCGAAGCCTGGTACTCCGGCTCCCCCGACTACGCCCGCAGCATCAATCTGGTGCGCCTTAGCGGCCGACGGCACCGTCCACGTCGATCACCACCCGCTCGACCTGCCCGCCGGCTTCGGCGGCGGGATGTCGTGAACGCCCCGGTTGCCGCCCCATTCGTTCTGACTTTGACGCGACGGACCAACCAAGTGAAGCGTCCCCGGGCGGAGCGCGCTGTCAAAGCGCGCGCAGACCCGGGGTCTTTCCCATTCGAGGTGGGATGGACCCCGGCTCTTTGCGCTCCGCCCATCGGGTCGGACCGCTCGGCCGGGGACGCGAGCTACTCGAGCTAGAGTGCTTCCGGAAAAGTGGGAACCGGTTTTCCGAAAAGAAGCACGAAAATGCAAAGAGCAAGAGGCTTCCGGCAATTCGAAGAAAGCCGGACAGGCTCTAGCGCGAATGGTTGCCGCCGCCGCGGTCGCCGTGACACTCTCCCGCCCATCGAGCACACCAGCGATCGCACCGGCACGGAGGCAAGCTTGAAGGCCATCAGGTTCCACGAGTTCGGCCCGCCCGACGTCCTGCGCTACGAGGACGTGCCCGACCCCGTGCCGCGCGCCGGCGAGGTCCGCGTCCGCGTCCATGCCACGACCGTCAACCGCGTGCTCGACGTTGCCGTCCGCAGCGGCAGCCAGGTCCGGCGCGAGCCGGTGCTGCCGCTGATCCCCGGCGTCGACTGCGCAGGAACGATCGACGCGATCGGCCCCGGCGTCACCGGTTTCAAGGCTGGTGAGCGCGTCGCTGCCGCCGGCAACATGCCGCTCGACGTCGTGGCCGAGGACGGCAAGGGCTACGCCGGCCCGAAAGGCATGATGGGCATCAAGCGTCAGGGCGGCTTCGCCGAGCTGGTCTGCGTGCCCGCGATGGCGACGATCCGCTTGCCGTCAGCACTCGGCTTCCACGAGGCCGCCGTCGCCATGCGCCACGTCCCGACCGCCTGGAACCTGCTCTGCAACGTCGCGCGAGCTGAAAGCCGGCGAGTGGGTGCTGATCATGGGCGCCAGCGGCAACCTCGGCTCCGTCGGCATCCAGATCGCCAGGCACGTCGTCGGCGCCAACGTCATCGCCACCGCCGGCTCACGCCAGCGCGCCGACTACGGCCTGACGCTCGGCGCCGATCACGCGGTCGACTATTCGACCGAGAACCTGCGCGCCCGCATCACCGAGATCACCGGCGGCAAGGGCGTCGACGTTCTCTACGACAACATCGCCAATCCGAAGGTGCTGCCCGAGGCGTTCAAGGCGATCGGCATGAACGGCCGGCTGGTGACTGCGGGCGCGCACGGCGGCCCCGATGTCACGCTCAATTTCAACCACCTCTACCACAACCGCATAACCATCAAGGGCGAGCCGGGCTCGAAGCCGGAGGACCTGCCGGCTTGCTTCGCCGCCGTCGCCGACGGCCGCATCAAGCTCCGCATCGCGCACGTCATGCCGCTGTCGCGCGCCGCCGACGCCCACCGCATGATGGAAGCCGACCCCGGCATGGGCAAGATCGTGCTCGACCCGACACAGGGTTGATCAATTCAGCAACGCGTAGGCTGGCGTCAAGCGGAGCGCGACCCAGCATGTCGCGGAATACCCGTTGTTGCTGGGTCGCGGCCGCGAAGTGCGGCCTTGACGCCAGCCTACGCCGATCGCCGGGTTCAACCCGGTGCGCAGTGCGAACGGAAACTCGCCTGCGGCCGAGGCAGCGACCCATCCGCACATCACCCGCGCCGCAGCCCGGCCGCGGTCAGCGACAGCCCCGCCAGGATCGACAGCACGACGACGATCGACGGCCCGCCCGGCGTGTCGAGCTGGAACGACAGCATCAGCCCGCCGATCACGCCGGCCGCCGCAACCAGCGCGGCCAGCAGCACCATCCGCTCCGGCGTCGACGAGAACGGCCGCGCCGTCGCTGCCGGAATGATCAGGAACGCCACGGTCAGCAGAATGCCGACGATCTTCATCGCGATCGCCACCGCCAGCGCCAGCAGCACCACGAACGCCAGCCGCACGCGATCCCGGTCGACGCCTTCGGCCGCCGCCAGCTCCTCGTGCACGGCGAGCGACAACAGCGGCTGCCACAGCCACGCCATCGCCGCGACCACCACCAGCGCCGCCGGCACCGACCCAGACGAGATCGGCCGGCGCCACCGCGAAGATGTCGCCGAACAGATAGCCCATCAGGTCGATCGACGGTCCCTTGACCAGCGCCGTCGCGACGACGCCGATCGCCAGCGAGGCGTGCGCGAGCAGACTGAGGATCGAATCGAGCGGCACCAGTCGCTGCCGCCCGAGCGCGAACAGCAACAGCGCGACGGCGACCGATCCTGCCAGCGCCGCCAACGTCAGGTCGAGCTTGAGCGCGAGCCCCAGCGCGATGCCGATCAGGCTCGCCTGCGCGATCGCCTCGCCGAAGAACGCCATGCGGCTCCACACCAGGAAGCAGCCGAGCGGCGCCGCGATCACGGCGAGGCCGAGTCCGGCCGCCAACGCGCGAATGAGAAACGGTTCCATCACGCCCACATGATTGTGCGTTCCCGAATCGCCAGGGATATCGGGCTTCCCAGCGCGCAGCGGATCCCGACCCGTCGACGGGCCGCTTCGCCGTACGCTCGTGGCGCCTGCGATCACATCCCCGACGTTCGCTCTTACCGCGAGCTCGCGCCGGCCAGATCGTGCCGGTGATCATGCTCGTGATGGTAGATCGCCACCGCGCGCGCCGCGTCGGGACCGAACAGCCGCACGTACTCCGGATCGCGCGCCACCGAGTGCGGCACACCCGAGCAACAGACGTGCCGGTTGATGCACACGACCCGATCCGAGCTCGCCATCACGATATGCAGGTCGTGGCTGACCAGCAGCACGCCGAGCCCGCGCTTGTCGCGCAACCGCCCGATCAGCGCGTAGAGCTCGGCCTCGCCGGCATAGTCGACGCCGCGCACCGGCTCGTCGAGCACCAGCAGGTTCGGCCGCCGCAGCAGCGCGCGCGCCAGCACCACGCGCTGCAACTCGCCGCCCGACAGGCTGGCGATCTGCTGCCCGCGCACCCGCGCCGCGCCGACCTCGTCGAGCGCCGCACCGATCGTCGGCCGCCTCGTGCCGGCCGCCCAGCGCGAGGAACCGCTCGACGCTCATCGGGATCGCGCGGTCGATGTCGAACCGCTGCGGCGCATAGCCGATCCTGAGATCGCTGCGTCGCCTGATCTCGCCGCCATCCGGCGCACGAGACCGAGCAGCACGCGCACCAGCGTCGTCTTGCCGGCACCGTTCGGGCCGATCACGGTGACGATCTCGCCTGCCGCGATGTCGAGGTCGATCGCCTCGATCAGCGTGCGCTTGTCACGTACGACGGTGAGCCCGCGCGCCGAAACCAGCGCGTCGTCGACGAACGGACGCGGCGCCATGTCGTGATGCTGGTGGTCGTGGTGGTGGTGATCATGATCGCCGTGCGCTGATCGTGGTCATGCGCATCCACGTGGCGCGTCGCTGCTGGCATCCGGGGTGTGCTCACGTTGCCTCGCCTGCCGGACATGCCGCACAGCGGCCCGCGACCTCGGCGACCGTCCGCCGCGGCACGAACGCCGACCGCCGCCACGGCATCGCCGAGAGCCGCGAACACCCGCTCGCCGGCCACCTCTGCGACCCGCCCGCATGCCTCGCACACCAGGATGATCTGGTCGCGGTCCGGCGCATGGCTGGCATGGCAGGCGAAGAACGCG
Organism: uncultured Alphaproteobacteria bacterium; assembly: GCA_963732765.1. GTDB lineage: Bacteria > Pseudomonadota > Alphaproteobacteria > Rhizobiales > Hyphomicrobiaceae > JANYHF01. Next base: position 143,131 of record CAVTAS010000007.1, read on the forward strand.
TTGCGGCTCTCCAGCCGGTGCACCAGCCCGGCGTCGGCCAGAGCCTCGATCGCACGGTAGACCGAGATCGGCGCCAGCCGCGGCCCCTTGCCCGCCAGCCGCTCCAGGATGTCGTAGGCGCCGAGCGCCTGGTGCGAGGCGGCGATCTCGGCCAGCACCCGCTGGCGCAGCGTCGTCAGCTTCATGCCCTTGGCCTCGAACTGCCGGCCGGCTCGCTCGAGCAGGTGCGCCTCGCAACTGCCGTGATTGTGGTCGGGCGCTGGAAAGCCGGACGCTGCGGCGGCCGGACTCGTCAGCGACCTGTCGCCGGGGCATGGCTTCGTCTCCAGGTTGCGAATGGCGTGAATGATATAGTATTACATACCAGCATTCCGAATGCATTTGGCAAGGCGCATCGCCGCTCCGACTGCTGACGTAACCCATTGGCACTCTCGGTCCTTGCGATTCCCGACCGGAGCGACGCAGCTGCCTGGGAAGCCGGATCAATCTCGGGATCGGGCGTGAAAGTCCCCATGCGGCGCCGATGTCCGCCCTCGTCGACGACACGGAAAATCGCGTCATTGTCATCATCGACGCCCAATTGATGGCTTATGATACGATCGACGGCCACCCGTTGGAGAACACCGCGACAACCAACATTGCACGCGACGACCTTTTGCGGTTCATTCGCGCGTGCGGACACGAGCCCCGCATCCTATATCTCGGCGGGAGCCCAGCCCCGATGACGCCAGCCGGACTGACCGCCGGTGCCGCGGTGGGCGGCCTTGGCGAGCGAGACGGCGGGCACAGGAGAGTTGCAGATGGATTTCGGATTTCGCAAACCGGCCGCACCAGCGGCCCCAGCCGCCCCCGGCGGCGACCTCGTCAAGGAGACGACGACTGCCAATTTCACCAAGGACGTGATCGAGGCCTCCAAGCAGGCCGTCGTTCTCGTCGACTTCTGGGCCGACTGGTGCGGCCCCTGCAAGCAGCTCGCGCCCCTTCTGGACAAGGTCGTGCGCAGCTACGGCGGCAAGGTCCGGCTGGTGAAGCTCAACGTCGACCAGCACCCCGCGATCCCCGGCCAGCTCCGCATCCAGTCGCTGCCGACCGTCTACGCCTTCCGCGACGGCCGCCCACTCGACGGCTTCATGGGCCTGCAGACCGAGAGCGCAGATCAAGGCCTTCGTCGACCGCCTGCTCGGCGAGGACGGCGCCGCCGACATCGCCGCAGCCCTCGAGCAGGCCGACAAGGCCATGGAGGCCGGTGACCTGCAGGCGCCGCCGAGGTCTACGCCGCCGTGCTGCAGGAGGACCGCGAGAACGCGACCGCCGTCGCCGGCCTCGCCCGCTGCTACCTGAAGAGCGGCGACATCGCCCGCGCCGAGCAGACCATCGCACTGATCCCGCCGGCACGGCGCGAGCAGGGACCGATCGCCAGCGTGATCGCCGCCATCGAGTTGGCGAAGCGGTCCGGCGCCGGGCACCGACACCGCCGCTCTGGAGGCCAAGGTCGCCGCCGATCCGGCCGACCACCAGGCGCGTATCGACCTCGCCGTCGCCTGCGCCGGCAGCGGCGACAAGGCCAAGGCCGTCGATCACCTGCTCGAATGCTTCCGCCGCGACCGCAATTGGAACGAGCAGGCCGCCCGCAAGCAGCTCGTGCAATTGTTCGAGGCATGGGGCCCGAAGGATCCCGCACACCATCGACGGCCGCCGCCGGTTGTCGTCGCTGATGTTCTCGTGAGCCGAACTCGCGCGGCACCTGCTTGCCGAGCATCGACTGCCGCGTCTGACGACGACCTGAACGGGAGACCGCCATGGCCCTCGCCGACCGCTACCGCCAGATCGCCGACCTGCCGCGACGCATCCCGCTGTTTCCGCTGCGCGGCGTGATCCTGCTGCCGCGCGCGGAGCTGCCGCTCAACGTGTTCGAGCCGCGCTACCTCGCCATGCTCGACGACGTCATCGCCGGCAATCGCCTGCTCGGCATCGTCCAGCCGGCCGAGACGCAGCGGCCCGCGAGAGCCCGCACGGCAACGCCGTGCCGCTTGAAGCGCTTCGGCTGCGTCGGCCGGCTGACGGCATTCCGCGAGCTCGACGATGGCCGCCTGCTGATCACCCTGACCGGCATCGCCCGTTTTGCGACAGTCGAGGAGGCAGCGACCCCGAAACCCTATCGCCTGGCCGACGTCGCCTACGAGGGCTTCGCCGCCGATCTCGCCGCCGACGCCAGCGCCGAGCGGACTCGACCGCACCGGCGTACTGCGCACGCTCAAGGCCTATCTGGAAGCACGCAAGCTGCAGGCCGACTGGAACGCGATCAATCGCGCCCCGCTCGAGCCGCTCGTCAACGGCCTCGCGATGATGAGCCCGTTCGGACCCGAGGAGAAACAGGCACTGCTGGAGGCGCGCGACCTCGAGGCGCGCACCGACGTGCTGATCGCACTCGCCGAGATGGCGATCGCGTCGACTGGCGGCGACCCCGGCGGCACCCTGCAGTAGATCGAATGGAGATGACGTCATGACCGCGACGCGACTGAGCCGCAAGCCACCGGCGGCCAAGCCGGGCACGGACACGCATCTGCTCGAGCTGCTGGTCTGCCCGGTCACCAAGACCTCGCTCGACTACGACGCGCCCGCCAACGAGCTGATCAGCCGCGCCGCACGCCTCGCCTTCCCGATCCGCGATGGCGTCCCGCTGATGACCATCGATGCCGCCCGCTCACTCGACGACGACCCGGACAGCGACGGCGAGCCACGCGGCTGTCGGCTCCGACGGCGCATTCCGATCATCGCGGCAATTCGATCGTCGCCCTGAGCCCGCCCCCCGGCAGATTGCCAGTTGCAACGCGCCACCGTGCGCCCGCGCCACCGAGTTGGCGATCGCGAGCCCGAGACCGACGCCGCCGGTATCGAGATTCCGCGACTCCTCCAGCCGGTAGAACGGCTGCAGCACGCGGCCGAGCTCGGCCTCGGGAATGCCCGGCCCCTCATCGTCGACGAAGATCTGGATCGTATCCGCCGTCGTCCTCAGCGACAGCGTCGCGCGCCGACCATATTTGACGGCGTTCTCCGCGAGATTGGTGATCGCCCGCCGCAGCCCGAGCGGCTTGCAGTCGATCGCCACCCGCTCCTCGATCGTGCCGGCCGCGACCGCCAGCCCGGCATCCGCCATGTCGTCGACGATGCTGCCGACCAGAGCCGCAACGTCGACATGCTTGGGCGCCTCGCTCGCCGCCTCGTCGCGCGCGAACGCCAGCGTCGCCGCCAGCATCGCCTCCATATCGGCGATGCTCTGCATCAGCCGGTCCCGCTCCTCCGCCGCCGGCAGCGCCTCTGTCTTCAGTCGCAGCAGCGTGAGCTGCGTCCTCAGATCGTGCGAGATCGCGGCCAGCATCAGCGTGCGGTTCTCGATCAGCCGCCGCACACGCTCCTGCATCTCGTTGAACGCCTGCGCCGCGCGGCGAACTTCCACCGTCCCGGTCTCCGGCAGCGCCGGCGCCTCGACATCCCGGCCCAGTCGCGCTGCGCAGCGTCCGACAGGAACCGGATCGGCGCCGTGATCCGCCGCGCCGCGAGCGCCGTCAGCAACGCGATCAGGCCTGCCGACGCAGCGACCGCCAGCAACAGGTTGGTCGAGATCACGGGACCGGTTTCGGGCAGTGCCGTCGCGAACGACAGCCATTGCCCGCCGCCGAGATCGACCGCGGCTTGCATCCCGCGCCACGACATCACCGCCTGCGCCAGCGGCCCATGCCCACCGCGATAGGACATGCCGTAGCCACCGGGCGGCCCTCGCGCCGTCCCGGTCCGCCACCTTGGCCCCAGCCTTGCCCCTTCCCGTTGAACGATCCGCCGGTCGGGCCCGGCCCCGGCCCGCGCAACGCGCCCTCGTCGCCGGGCCGCGGCGCGACGTCGGCGGCAACCTCGACCAGCACGTCCCGTCCCGGCAGCGCGCTGCGCAGGAAGCCGCCGATCATCGTCGCCGGCCCACTGCCCGGCTCCGCACCGGCGAACGGCGGCCGCTTGGTACTCAACGACACACGAAACGTCGGATCGCTGGCGCCCTCCACGACGCGCGATCGCCAGTCCGCCGGCGTATCCTCGATCAGCCGCGTCAGATTGACGACGCGCTCGGCCGCCGCCAGCGCACCGATCGCACGCACCGCCTCCTGCCGCTCCGTCGAATAGATCCAGCTCCCGACCAGGATCGCGAGCCCGATGCCGGCCAGCAGCAGCGCCAGCGTCTGCGCAAACAGTGTTCTGGGGACCAGCCGCATCATGCCTCGACCACCTTCGTCGCCAGCATGTAGCCGCCGCCCCACACGGTCTGGATGATCCGCGGATCGGCCGGATCGACTTCCAGCTTCTTGCGCAGGCGGCTGACCTGCGTATCGATGCTGCGGTCGAACGGAGCCGCGCTGCGGCCGCGCGCCAGGTCGAGCAGCGTCTCGCGCGACAGTACCCGCTGCGGCCGCTCCAGCATGACGACCAGCAGATCGTACTCGCCGGTGCTGAGCGGCACCACCAGCCGTCGTCACGGACAACTCGCGCGCCTCCGCATTCAAGGTCCAGCGATCGAACTGGTAGCGCTTGGGCGTGTCCGCCGACGTCCGTCTTGGCGTTGTCCGTGCCGGTGCGGCGCAACACGGCATTGATCCGCGCCAACAGTTCGCGCGTGCCGAACGGCTTCGGCAGATAGTCGTCGGCGCCGAGCTCGAGCCCGATGACGCGATCGACTTCCTCGCCCTTGGCCGTCACCATGATGATCGGCACATTCGACTGGCGCGGATTTCGCGGCACAGCGCCAGCCCGCTCTCGCCGGGCAGCATCAGGTCGAGCAGAATGAGATCGATGCGCCGGTCGGCCAGCACCTTGCGCATCGCCTTGCCATCGCCGGCCGCCTGACACGCGGAACCCTTCCTTGACGAGCGCGCGCGAAACCAGCTCGCGCATCTCGCGATGGTCGTCGACGATCAGGATGTGCGGCGCCTGCGTCATGGTCGGCAATGTAATCGCAGCCTGGCCCATCCGGCTTGGAAAATTGTGACAAGGTGTGACAGCCCCGGCAGCTGTGACAATCTGTTGCAAACAAGGCCTCGCCGAAAAGCTCCTGTGACAGCTCCTCCCTAGGTTCCAGCTCACGGCGGCTCGACCGCCGGTGAGATGAACGAGGAGAAGACAATGAAGATCATGAGCAAGAAGTCGATCCTGACCGCTGGCGTTGCAGCAGCCGCAGTCGGCCTGCTGGGCGCCTACGCTGTGGCCCAGACCGGCCCCGGCGGCGGTCACGGCCGCATGGGCGGCGAGCACGGCATGATGCAGGGCAAGGCAGGGGTGGCATGGGCGGTGGCATGGGCCGGATGGCCAGAACCGTGGCAACGGCATGGGCACCGCCGCCGACGTCGAAGCCCGCCTGGCGCCGCCAAGACCGAGATCGGCATCACGGCGGCGCAGTCGCCGGCCTGGGACACCTACACCAAGGTCGTCACGACCTTCGCAGCCGAGCGCCGCGAGCACCGCGAGAAGATCGATCACGACGCCGTCCAAAAGATGGACCAGAAGGAGCGTGATGCATTTCGCAAGACGATGCAAAAGCAGCGCGACGAGGCTGCGACCAAGGTAAGGCAGCGGCGGACACGTTGCTCGCCCAGCTCGATGCCGCGCAGAAGGACAAGGCGCAGCGCACGTTGCCCGGGCTGGCGAGGCCGGCCAGGGTGGCAAGGCATGCGTCACGGCATGGCCGGCGGCGAGCGCCACGGTCAAGCCCAGGGCCAGGGCAGGCCAGGGGCCATCGCTGAGCGACACGCTGATACGAAGCGAGCCGGCGGGAAACCGCCGGCTCGCCATGTCTCGACGATCGCCGCCGCTCACGCCACCGGCGTCAGCGCATAGCCGTTGCCGTCCTTGCTACGGTGCCGGCGCCCGGCATGCCCCAGTGGTAGCCGGTGCACACGATCTTGTCGGCGACGACGCGATCGAACACGCGGCGACGCGTGGCCTCCGCCATCTGCGCGTCCTGGTCGAACACCAGGTGCCAGCCCGGGTTCTGCATGTTCATCGCCGGCACGTTCGTCACGTCGGCGAGCACCATGAGCTGGCTGCTGCCGGAGCTGACGAGGAAGCTCGTATGGCCCGGCGTATGGCCATATGTCGGCACCGCGCGAACGCCGGGCACGGCATCCTTGTCGGCGGCGACCTGCTTCAGGTTCTTCCACTGCGGCATCGACGATTGAACCCGCCGCGCGACCCCCCGGCGCGCCTCCGGCAATTTCTCGATGACGGAAGGGTCGGCCCAGTACTTGTATTCGGCTTCCGGCACGATGATCTCGGTGTTGCCGAACACCTGAGCATTCTCCTTCGTGTACAGTCCGAAGAAGTGATCTGGATGGAAATGCGTGACGACGATCGCGCTGAGCTTACCGACGTCGATCCCGGCCTTCTTCGCGTTCTCGGCGAGCGTTCCGGTGCCGGCCGGTCCGTTCGCACCGAAACCGGAATCGAACATGATCGTCCGATCGCCGATTTTCACGAACGTGACGGTATAGGATGCGGGAACCTGAGCGTCCGACAAGCCGGCTTTCTTCAGCGCCGCCTTGACATCGTCGATCGATGCATTCTTGACGAAGCTGGCCTCGTGCTGCCGCATGCCGAGTCCGTCCACGACGTTCGTGACCTCGATGTCGCCGATCTTGAAGCTTGTGGAACGCAAGGCCTTTCGGGTTCATCGGATGCGCTGCGGCCCCTGCGCAAGCGCCGACGGAATGATCTCGACCTGCCGGTCGAGCCCGAGCGCGAGACCCGCGGTTGCCGCCGACAGCACGAACCCGCGCCGTGAGAATGAAATCATATGTGCCTCCCCTTCATGTTGACCTGTTCTCACCGGCCGGTTGTCAGCCGGCGGTAGCCCGGAGTTCAAAGTGCTCCAAGCACTCCAAGCGCGGCGCACTCTATAGCGGTCTGACTGCCGCGCAACTACGGCAGATGAGCGGAATTTCGATGGACTGGGAGCGTTTGCCCGCTGTCGCCGAGCGCCAGCAGCAGCTTGAGCGGCGCCGACATCTCGAACGGCGCCAGTTTCATGCACGGGACAGCGACCCCGCAAACCGTCTGCAATTGCCCCGGCTCCGGCAACCGTTCGACACCACCCGCCGCGACCAGATCGACCACCAGCGCCAGGCCGGCCGCATCGCACGCCGGCACGGCCAAGATGCCGAGGCCGCGCACCTCGATCAGACCGCGTATCGTCGCCGGCGCACTGAGCATCACGCGCCCGCCGGCCAGGTCAGCCAGCACCTGGTCGTCGGCGACCAGCCGGGCGGCTTCCGGCGTGAGCGGACCGGCGGCGACGGCCAGACAGCGCAAGGCGAGATCGGACTTGCCGCTACCCGTCGGCCCGCGGATCAGCGCCGCCCGGCCGGCGACCGCGATCGCCGTGCCATGGATCAGCTCAGCCACGCCACGCCAGCTTGGCAGCGAGCCGCGAACGCGGCGCAAGGAGTGGCTCGACCGGCAATTCGACGGTGAACCGCGCGCCGAGCGGCTTCGCGCCTGGCCCCTCGCCGCTGCGATAGCGGTTTTCCGCCCAGATCCGGCCGGAGTGCGCGTACACGATCTCGCGCGAGATCGATAGCCCGAGGCCGGAGTTGTTGCCACGGCTGGCATTGGCGGTTGGACGATAGGTATAGAAGCGGTCGAAGATCGTCTCCAGCTTGTCGGGTTCGATGCCCGGTCCCTCGTCCTCGACCGAGAACACGACATGGTCTTGCGTCCGGCGCAGGCGAACGGTCACGGTGCCGTTCTCCGGCGAGAACGACAGCGCATTGTCGATCAGGTTCGTCGCCACCTGCCCGAACCGGCTCTCGATGCCCTTGATCGCGAAAGGCCGGCCTTGCTCGGCTCGATATCGAGCACGACCTTGCGCCCGTCGTCGGAGACGATGTCGCGGAACGCGTCGGTGACGCCGGTCAAGCACGCCGGTCGACGTCGAACGGCTCGTACTCGCTGCAGCGCCAGCTCGGCATCGAGCCGCGATGCATTGGAAACGTCGGTGATCAGCTTGTTGAGCCGCTTCAGCTCCATCTGGATGGTCGGCACCAGCTGGTTCCGTTGCTCTTCGGTCTGCGCATATGACAGCAACTCCGCCGTCGAGCGCGCCGCCGTCAGCGGGTTTTTCAACTCGTGCGCGACGTCGGCGGCGAATTTCTCGCTGGCCTCGATGCGCCGGTAGAGCGCCGCGGTCATCGCGTTGAACGACTGGCTGAGCCGGCCGACCTCGTCCTTGCGCGCCTGAGTAGTCCGGGAAGATCGTGCCGCGCGTTGATGTTGCGGCTGACATGCTCGGCCGCCGCCGACAGCCGGCGCAGCGGACCCGCCACCGAATAGTGCAACAGCATCGCCGCCAGCAGAGTCGCCGCCAGCGCCAGCAGCGCGACCTTGAAGATCGCGTTGCGCTCCTTGATCAGCACCTTCTCGATCTCGCCGGGCTCCGTCGACAGCAGCAGCACGCCCTGCACCAGCGCTGCGCCCGCTTGATCGGCGCCGCATCGGATACGATCTGCTCGCCGTCCTCGTTGAGCAGCAGCATCGGTGCGCCCGCCCCGCCCATCGCGCTGCGCACCGGCGGATAGTAGTTGCCGTTGGCCTGCTCCAGCTCCTTCAGCACCGGCAGGTCAGACGTGTACAGATACTCCGTCAGCCGCGTCCAGAAGTTCTTCGTGCGCGGCTTGGAGCTCTCCTCCGCTGCCTTGCTGGCAGCCGGCGGGTTGAAGCTCGCGCGCGACAGGAACGCTTCGAATCGACGATCAGCTTGCCGTCACGGTCGAACACGCGCGCCCGGATGTCGGGCTGGATCAGTCGGCGCAGCACCGGCTCGAGTTCTCGGGCCCGAGCGAGACTGGAGCTTGGTTGAAATCATCGACCCCGGAACGGGTTGAGCGATGTCTCCCGCTCCGGCAACTCGTCCGGGTCGAGCACGATCCGCTCCCCGACCAGCGCCGCGTTGGCCGCGATCGCCTGCGCGATGATGTCGCCCTGTGCGGTCAGGCTGTCGACCTTCGCGTCGACCAGCCAGGCCTTGTACTGGTTGAGATAGAGGTAGCCGCCGCGCAGGATCAACAGCCCCAGCAGGTTCGACGCGATGATGCGTCGCTTCAGGCTCGCCGTAACGAAACGGAAGAGCGGCTGCCGGAGCGGCCGCCCCTTGACCACGCTCGCCCCAGGGTGCGGCCCTCCCGGCCAGCTCGCGTACCCGTCCGGCCAGTGCCTGCGAGCCGGCCCAGGCGTCGCCCAACATCCGGGAGCGCATCTTGGACCGCTCGGTATCGAACGCCATATGCGGCGCGCCTCTCCTCGTACTTATTCCTTGAACCGGTAGCCGACGCCATAGAGCGTCTCGATCACGTCGAAGTCGTCGTCGACCTGCTTGAACTTCTTGCGCAGGCGCTTGATGTGGCTGTCGATCGTGCGATCGTCGACGTAGACCTGATCGTCGTAGGCCGCATCCATCAGCGAGTCGCGCGTCTTGACCACGCCCGGCCGCGTCGCGAGCGCCTGCAGGATCAGGAACTCTGTGACGGTCAGCGTCACCGGCTTGTTGTCCCAGTGGCAGGTATGGCGCTCGGGATCGAGCTTCAGCTTGCCGCGCTCGAGCACGCGCGCCGCCTCGGCCTGCGCCGCGCCCGGCTCCTTCGGCGGGAAGCGGCGCAGCACCGCCTTCACCCGCTCAACCACGAGGCGGAGCGAGAACGGCTTGGCGATGTAGTCGTCGGCGCCCATCTTCAGGCCGAACAGCTCGTCGATCTCCTCGTCCTTTGAGGTCAGGAAGATCACCGGCATGTCGACGTGCTGGCGCAGGCGCCGCAAC